>CANMDF010000001.1 GCA_947496605.1 uncultured Paracoccaceae bacterium
CTGAGCCTGAGCCTGAGCCTGAGCCTGAGCCTGAGCCTGAGCCTGAGCCTGAGCCTGAGCCTGAGCCTGAGCCTGAGGTCTATGAACCGGATGCAGATGAACGGTTTGTGGATGAGCCAGACGAAGATGTCGCTCCGGTTGCCGAGGCCGTCTCTGTACCTGATCCTACCCCGGTTCAGTTTGATGTCGATCTGACCGCACCATTGATGGAGGAGGCGGTACCTGAGCCTGAAAAGAAGGGTCTTCTGGGGCGTCTTTTTGGTGGGACAGAGCCGAAAACAGTCGTCAGACGTACCCTTGATGACGACATGCTGGAACAGTTGGAAGAGCTGTTAATTACCGCCGATATGGGTGTTGATACGGCTTTGCGTGTAACGGCGAACATGGCTGAAGGACGCTTGGGGCGTAAGCTGTCGGTGCAGGAAATCAAAGAACTGATGGCAAGTGAGATCAGCCGGATCATGGACCCGGTTGCGCGTCCCATGCCGCTCTATGCCAAGACACCGCAGGTGGTTTTGGTGGTTGGGGTCAATGGATCAGGTAAGACCACGACAATCGGCAAGCTGGCAAGCCAATTCAAAGCGGCGGGCAAAAGCGTTGTGATTGCGGCGGGTGATACATTTCGCGCCGCGGCAGTCGAACAGTTGCAGGTCTGGGGTGATCGCGCGGGCGTACCCGTTTTAACAGCGCCGGAAGGATCAGACCCTGCCAGCCTTGCCTTTGATGCGATGACAAAGGCGCAGGCAGATGGTGCTGATTTGTTGATGATTGATACGGCAGGGCGATTGCAGAACCGTGCTGATTTGATGGAAGAGTTGTCCAAAATCGTGCGGGTCATTCGCAAGAAAGATCCTGATGCGCCGCATAATACGTTGCTGGTACTGGACGCAACAACGGGTCAGAACGCCGTTCAGCAAGTGAAAGTATTCCAAGAGTTGGCAGATGTGTCGGGCCTTGTGATGACGAAGTTGGACGGAACCGCCAAAGGCGGTGTGCTGGTCGCATTGGCCGACAAATTTGGTCTGCCCATTCATGCGATCGGGGTTGGTGAGCAGATTGATGATCTGGCACCATTTGATCCCGAAGATTTCGCGGCGGCACTTGTTGGGTTGGACAGGTGAAACGGCTTCTGTCTGCTCTGTTTTTGGCAATTTTGCCAATGCCAGCAATTAGTCAGAACACATCAGAATGTCAGGCGCATTGGGCCGAGATTACCGAGGCTGTTGGGCCGCTTGGACAGGTTATCCCAGTGACCGGTATCACCGCCGGCAAGAATGGATGGTGTGAAATTGCGGTCGACAATCTGGCAAGCCTTGGAATGTCGCTGGACGAAGCACAGTTTCGTCTAGATCAGATGCCAGAACCTGTTGCAGGTGGGCGCGCCATTGAGGTCGCGTTGTCTGGGCTAAGGACGCCTGTCGGTACGTTTGACGGCACTGCAGCGCTCGGATTGGATGTCGAAAACGGTGCGGTGCGTTTGCAGCAATTGGAATTGCATGCACCTGACGGACGCGGTTTGCGTGCGACAGCGGATTTAAGGATCGCAGCGTTGACTGGGATTGGCGGCAGCCCCGAAACGGAAACAAACAGAGTGAGTGTCGATCTTGTTGTAACGCCAGAATTCACTGCCGCGACCAGCATTGATTTTTCCGAAGTGACCCGCACAGCTGTCGACAATGCACTGCGCGGTATAAGTGATGCCCAGATTAGCGCCAAATCGCAGCGCGAATTTTTGCGTTTCATTGGAGCCGCTTTAAATGCACGTGGTACGCTGAGCGTCGCAGGCGAAGGTGCAGGTGACGTTACGATTTTTCAGATATTGCGTCCGTTCCTTGCGTTGGGCCGAAACCCATCGGATGCTGCCATTTCTGCGGCGTTTAATATGGCACTGGAGGGTGTCACCCTTGATCTGACTTGGAAGCCGGGGCGCATGTGAATGATCTGGGCGCATGGCTGGTCGCGCAGGCGGGCACGCCAGAGGGTGCCCGGCTTGCCACGATCCTTGCTTTGGTGTCGGCGCTGGCCCACGCAATTTTCGGCGCGATGCAAAAAGGGCGCTACGATCCCTGGCTGACGCGCGGAGCGATTGATGCCTGGCTTTGTGTGTTGTCTGCCCCAATTGCATTGTTCGTGGTCCCTTGGCCTAATTTCACCACTGCGGTCATTCTGGTCGGGGCGATTATTGTTCATTTCGCCTATAAGGTCACAATGGCCTTGGCCTATGAGAGGGCTGCCTACACTGTGGTCTATCCAGTCGTGCGCGGGACCGGGCCATTGGTCACGGTTATCGCTGCGTCACTGTTTTTTGGAGAGCATTTTACCTTCGTTCAATGGATTGGTGTGGCCTGCCTGTCGGGTGGTATTCTCTTGCTGGCAGTGCGCAATATCGTTGACGAAGTGATTGATCCGCGCACGCTGAAAATCGGGTTGTTATGGGCACTCGTCGGGGGGTGCCTTGTGGCGATATACACGACTTATGATGCGTTTGGCATTCGCCAAACACCTGATCCTTTCACGTTTTTGGCATGGTTCTTCTTTGTGACGGCCATCGATTTCCCGTTGTTGGCTATTTGGCATTACCGACGTTTGAAAGTGCAACCAGTGCTGGGTCCATTGGTCTGGCGTGGCTTTGTCGGGGCGATCATTGCATGGATCAGTTTCGGTGGCGTTTTGCTGGCCACGCGCTTGGATAAAGTGGGCGAAGCAGCTGTCTTGCGCGAAACCTCGGTCGTCTTTGCGGCCTTGATCGGCTGGTTTATCTTGGGCGAGAAAGTTGGGCCTCGCCGTCTGTTCTTGATGTGTTTGGTTGCGCTTGGCGCTGTCATCGTAGAAATGGGTGGATAAGGGAGACCTCTATGGCCGAAAAAGCGATCAATCCGATACTGAAACAAGTTCTAGAGCTTGGACCGACGCTTGCGTTCTTTTTGCTCTATCTGCGTTGGCGGGACGAGACATTCACGTTCGGTGGTACAGACTACACTGGGTTCATTGTTGCGGCCTTGGTCTTTGTTCCGATCTTGTTGATCGCAATGGGAATCTTATGGGCTTTGACGGGCAAGTTAAGCCGGATGCAGGTTTTTACGGCCTTCATGGTGATCTTTTTTGGTGGCCTCACCGCGTATTTTAATGATGAGCGCTTCTTCAAAATGAAGACAACGATTGTCTATGGTTTCATGGCCGGCATACTGGGTATCGGACTGCTGCGCGGTCAAAGCTATCTGAAGTACGTGATGGAAGAATTTCTGCCAATGGAACACGAGGGCTGGATGATCTTCACACGTCGTCTTTGCTATATGTTTGCGGCCCTTGGCATTGCAAACGAGATCATCTGGCGCACACAGTCGACTGATTTGTGGGTCAAGCTAGAGACCTTTGCGTTTCCTGCTGTCCTGATGGTCTTTTTGTGGGTGCAGATATTCAGATTGCAAAAGTATTTTATCGAACCGGAAGAAGAGACCGAAAGCTAGGTTGCGACGACGCTTAGTAATTCGCGTGTATAAATCCGACAGCCCCGCGCATTTGATTGCGCGCCCCGTCGCGCCTGTAACGCAACGTATCCACTTGAACCCCTGTTAACTGCGGTCTGAACACGATTCCAATTCTTTCACCGACAGCCCAACAGACAACAGCAGATAGATCATTGTTGAGGACTCTAAATCGGATTTTGTCCCCACGTCGTAACCCCCGCGATCCCATAATCTGGGCGCCTGTATTGTTCACGTCGGTGATACGACATTGCTGCCGTCCCGTCGGCGTAGACAACTGAATCGGATACTGGGTTTGGTAACGATGGGAACGATACTGCATAGCGGTGCCATTTTTTGTGGTGGCACTTAGATTACGGCGCTTAACCTAACAATTCGTTACGTTGGTTTGGTAAAAAGCACAGACTGGGCCTGACTATCTTTGCGGAAATCACCTCGCTTTTCGGCAGCAACCGCCCGTCCGCGTTGTACCCCGGGCCGGGCGCCCATCATCTCAAGCCAGCGGGCCATATGCGGCTTGTCGTCCAGCGTTTGCTGTTGTCCTTCCCACAAAGAAGCCCAGCCCCAGATTGAGATATCGGCGATTGAGAAGAAATCCCCAGCGACATACGCGTGCTTGGCCAATTGACGGTCAAGCACACCATATAAGCGTCCTGTTTCCTTGCGATAACGGTCTTTTGCGTAGGGCAAGTCATTGGGAGGGTCCATCGCAGGCGCATACTTGAGGAAATGGTGTGCTTGCCCTGCCATCGGTCCAAGGCCGCCCATTTGCCACATCAGCCATTGGTCGACGTTGACGCGGTCACGCGTTGTTTCACCATAAAGCTTGCCTGTCTTGCGTGCGAGGTATTGCAGGATCGCCCCGGATTCGAAAACGGATATAGGTGCGCCATCTGGCCCATCATGGTCCACAATCGCAGGCATCCGGTTGTTTGGCGAAATTGCAAGAAACTCTGGCTTGAATTGATCACCAGCACCGATGTCGATCAGATGCAAATTGTAGGGCAATGCCAGTTCTTCAAGCACGATTGAGGCTTTCCAGCCGTTCGGCGTTGGCCAAAAATAAAGATCAATCGGTTGGGTCATATTGCAGTCCTTCTCACGCGTTGCACCACCATCGCATGATGGGCGCAAAGGGCAAGTTACACTGGCTTGACGCAGCGTTGGCACAGGCGTATGCGTTGGCACGTGGCGATTTGTTACCGGATTGCGGGCCACGTTAAATATGCTGCTAAAGAGGATTGCGGGTTTTCATGCCCCGATACCTTTTCCCGGTGTCGGGGTTTTTTATTGCGCAAATTGCGCACGAGGACGGACAATGAAGACGTGGAAGAAACGCACCAAAGCGGTGCACACAGGGACAAGACGCAGCCAATATAACGAGGTCAGTGAAGCGATCTTTATGACCCAAGGTTTCGTCTACGACACCGCCGAAGATGCAGAAGCGCGGTTCATCAAATCGGGCGATGATGAATTCATCTATGCCCGTTACGGAAACCCAACAGTTGCGATGTTCGAAGATCGTATTGCCGCCTTAGAGGGTGCCGAAGCCGGGTTTGCGACGGCATCTGGTATGGCTGCGGTCAATGGTGCGCTGTCCTCAATGCTGCGTGCTGGCGATCATGTGGTTTCTGCGCGGGCCCTTTTTGGGTCCTGCCTCTATATTCTTGAGGAAATCCTGACCCGTTATGGCGTCGAAGTGACCTTTGTGGATGGCACCGACCTTGCCGCATGGAAGACTGCGATCCGCCCCGATACCAAAGTTGTCTTTTTTGAAAGCATCTCAAATCCGACATTGGAAGTCATTGATATTGAGGCTGTTTCCAAGCTGGCCCACGCGGTTGATGCAACAGTGATTATTGACAACGTCTTTGCCACGCCTGTCTATTCGGATGCCATAGCACAGGGTGCGGACGTCGTCGTTTACTCAGCCACGAAACACATCGACGGGCAGGGGCGTGCGCTGGGCGGCGTGATCTTGGGGTCGCGCGAATTCATTCGCGGCACGGTCGAACCTTACATGAAGCACACGGGTGGTTCGATGTCACCTTTCACCGCCTGGGTCATGCTGAAAGGGCTTGAAACCATGGATCTGCGCGTGCGCGCGCAGGCGACAACGGCCCAGTATTTGGCGGAAAACCTTGAGGCTGATGGCAAGCTGGCGCAAGTGATTTTTCCTGGTTTGCCAAGTCATGCGCAGAACGCATTGACGACTGCCCAAATGGAAGCCGGCGGAACCGTTCTGTCGATTGACGCAGGATCGCAGGCCGCCGCGTTCAAGTTGCTGAACGCGCTAGAGATTTGGACGATTTCAAACAATCTGGGGGATGCAAAATCGATTGCAACCCATCCGGCAACGACAACCCATCAGCGATTGTCAGACGACACCAAAGCGATGCTGGGGATTACGCCGGGATTGATTAGACTGAGTGTCGGTCTGGAAGATTCGGGCGATCTATTGGCGGATTTACGCGCTGCAATCGCGGTGATGTGAATGGGTGACGTCAGGATGAAAATAGGGTTAAGTTAGCGAGGGTTACGCCCTATGAGAGGCCCTTTCCATGACTGATCCGCGCGCGGAGCTACAGCGTATCTATAAAGAAATCATTGGAAATTCCGATGAGCGGCCCCATCTTGGGGTGTCTAACGCACCGATGGGGGGCTCAGATATGAATATCCACTCACCCGATATGAACCGTGAACCGACACGTGAAGAGGCGGAAGCCGCTTTGGCACTGCTGCGCCGCTGGGCTGGAGATGTCACAGCTGAAGAGGTGGCGACGCTTGATCCGTTGGTCTCGCGACTGATCCCCGGACAAGAGGTGTCCAACTATCCCGCCTTGGCCCGTGCCTATCCTGAAGATTTTGAGGTGGACGATGCCTACAAAGCATCAATGCCTGACTTGCAGAACGGGCCTTCCAGCCTGATCCGGGGTGCCCAGCAGCAAATCCAGCATGTTGGCATTTCCAACTTTCGCCTGCCCATCCGTTTTAGGACCCGTGACAATGGTGATCTGACGCTTGAAACCTCTGTCACTGGTACAGTTTCACTAGAGGCTGAAAAGAAGGGCATCAACATGTCCCGCATCATGCGGACATTCTATAAACATGCGGAAGAAACCTTTAGCTTTGAGGTAATTGAGCGTGCCTTGGATGCTTATAAATCTGATCTAGACAGCTTTGACGCCCGCATTCAGATGCGTTTTAGCTTTCCAATGAAGGTGGAAAGCCTGCGGTCTGGTCTGGAAGGGTATCAATATTACGACATCGCGCTGGAATTGGTTGAGAGCGCGGGCGTACGCAAAAAGATCGTACATCTTGATTATGTGTATTCATCCACTTGCCCGTGTTCGCTTGAACTGTCTGAACATGCCCGCCAATTCCGTGGACAGCTGGCGACACCGCATTCGCAACGATCTGTCGCGCGGATATCGGTGTTGCTGGAAGATGGCGGCGATGTGCTGTGGTTTGAGGACCTGATTGATCGCGCCCGTGCGGCCGTGCCTACGGAAACGCAAGTCATGGTCAAGCGCGAAGATGAGCAGGCTTTTGCTGAACTGAACGCCGCAAATCCAATTTTTGTCGAAGACGCGGCACGCCTGTTTACTGAGCAGCTTCAGACAGATACGCGTGTCTCTGATTTTCGCGTGATTGCGAGCCACCAGGAAAGCCTGCACAGCCATGATGCGGTGTCGGTATTAACCGAAGGCGAGACGTTCGCAGCAGAGAGCATTGATCCGCGGCTGTTTGCGTCGCTGTTCCACGTGGGCTGATTTAAGCAAGCACTGGCGTCATTGCAGCGCTCGCATAGCAACCTAGCACCATATCCCATCCGGTCAGATAACTTGTACTGACCGCATCAGCCGTATCGCCAAGGATGTCAAAACCGCCGTGCGCCAAATCGCAACGCGTGCCATCTTTGGTTTCGGTGAATGTTACGGTCACCACGGTTGCCTCAGATGCAGGCCGACCGGGATGCCAAGTGAAGGATAAGAAAACACCGGGATCATAGGCAATCAGTGTTCCCCAGATATCAGTCGCACCTTCTTCGCTCTTCTCGATGATGTCGCCGTCCTTATGACCAGGAAATGTGATCTTTGCTTTTTCTCCGAAAACAGAATGCGTTTCAGTCGGCCACCAAGTGTCCATATTATCTGTGAACAAGGTGAAGGCCTCGGTCGGTGTCAGTGGAACGACCAGACTTTTGTTGATGGGGTCATGCATTGTCTTTCTCCTTGGCTTGGTCAGTGGCAGCTTGGGCAAAGGCAGCAAGTGCATCGTCCCAAAGGGTATCAAGGTAACGGCGCAGGGTGTCTACGCCTTCAGGTGCGATCGCATAAAGCCTGCGATTGCCTTGTGGTGTGACCGTCAAAAGCCCCGCATCAGAAAGCACACGCAGGTGCTGGCTGACTGCAGGTCTGCTGATCGTCATGCCCTCAGCAATGGCGCCGACAGGCAGTGCACCAGATCTTAATCGGTCAATAATTACACGACGTGTTGGATCGGCAAGGGCAGTGATTGCATCTTCGTAATTCATGACTTACCGTAAGTCGTGGCTTACGATTCGTCAAACGTTTCTTACCAGCCCTTGAAGCCCCTGACACCGAACACTAGACTCTGTCAGGAACGTGAAACGCGGACGGACTCGTCCGAATATGAGGCAGTAAATATGCAAGACCCCGTCGAGACTTATATGAACCTTGTCCCAATGGTGGTCGAACAGACCGCACGGGGTGAGCGCGCTTACGATATTTTCTCTCGTTTGTTGAAAGAGCGGATCATTTTTGTGAATGGTCCAGTGCACGACGGTATGAGCCAGCTGATTGTCGCCCAGCTGCTGCACCTCGAATCCGAGAACCCGAAAAAAGAGATCAGCATGTATATCAACAGCCCGGGTGGCGTGGTCACATCTGGTTTGTCGATCTACGACACGATGCAATACATCCGTCCCAAGGTCAGCACACTGGTCATTGGACAGGCGGCATCGATGGGATCGCTGTTGCTGACAGCCGGTCATGAAGGCATGCGTTTCTCCCTCCCAAACAGCCGCGTGATGGTGCATCAGCCGTCTGGTGGGTATCAGGGGCAGGCGACGGACATTATGATCCACGCAGCCGAGACACAGAAACTGAAGACTCGCTTGAATGAAATTTACGTCAAGCACACGGGCAACACCCTGAAAAAGGTCGAAGCCGCTCTTGAGCGTGACAACTTTATGTCGCCTGAAGAAGCCAAAGAATGGGGTCTCATCGACGAGATTGTTGAGAACCGGAACAAGGCTGACGACTAAAGTTTACTGCGGCGTTATGATGCACAAACGCGGCTTCGGCCGCGTTTGTCATTTTAATGCCCAATTATCGTTTCATAACCTTCGTGCAGGGCCATTAGCGGGTTGTTAACGACAATTTGCTTATGCTCATTTTGACATTGTGGACCTTGGCGGGCTGTCCTAGTGTTAGAGATACGGCAGCCCGATTTATGTTTGATCGGCCCACGGGCCAAGAGGTTTGAGATGGCGAATACAACAGGCACTGACAGCAAGAATACGCTTTACTGCAGCTTTTGCGGCAAAAGCCAGCATGAAGTGCGTAAACTGATCGCCGGGCCAACCGTTTTCATCTGCGATGAATGTGTCGAACTTTGCATGGATATTATCCGTGAAGAGACGAAATCCGCAGGCTTGAAAGCAGGCGATGGGGTACCAACTCCATCTGAAATTTGCGGCGTCTTGGATGACTATGTGATCGGCCAGTTGCATGCCAAGCGCGTGTTGTCTGTGGCCGTGCACAATCACTACAAACGCCTAAACCATGCTGAAAAATCAGATATTGAGTTGGCGAAGTCCAACATCATGCTGATCGGACCAACCGGTTGCGGTAAGACGCTGTTGGCGCAAACGTTGGCACGCATTCTGGATGTGCCGTTTACGATGGCCGATGCAACGACCCTGACCGAAGCGGGCTATGTTGGCGAAGATGTCGAAAACATCATCCTCAAGCTGTTGCAAGCCTCTGAATACAATGTCGAACGTGCCCAACGCGGCATCGTCTACATCGATGAGGTCGATAAGATTACGCGCAAGTCTGACAACCCATCCATCACCCGTGACGTATCGGGCGAAGGCGTGCAGCAGGCGCTATTGAAGATTATGGAAGGCACCGTGGCCTCTGTTCCGCCACAAGGTGGGCGCAAGCATCCTCAGCAGGAATTCCTGCAGGTGGATACGACCAACATTCTGTTCATCTGCGGTGGTGCATTTGCCGGCCTTGATAAGATCATTGCCCAACGCGGCAAAGGCTCTGCCATGGGCTTTGGTGCAGATGTGCGCGAAGACGATGACCGTGGCATTGGCGAGATATTTACGGATTTGGAACCAGAAGATCTGTTGAAGTTTGGTTTGATCCCGGAATTTGTCGGTCGCTTGCCTGTCATCGCGACATTGACCGATCTGGACGAAGACGCGCTGATCACGATCCTGACCAAGCCCAAAAATGCGCTTGTGAAGCAGTATCAACGCCTGTTCGATCTGGAAGACACAAAACTGACATTCACCGAAGATGCGCTTGCTGCCATCGCTAAACGGGCGATTGAACGCAAAACAGGTGCCCGTGGATTGCGGTCGATCATGGAAGACATCCTGCTGGATACGATGTTCGATCTGCCAGGCATGGATACTGTGACCGAAGTGGTGGTGAACGAAGAAGCCGTCAATTCTGACGTGGCACCTTTGATGATCCACGATGAAGGCAAAAAGAAAGAGCCTGCAACCGCGAGCTAGGTCTATGGCTATCCGTCACATATCAACCGGATCACCGTTCGAGGCACAGATTGGCTATAGCCGTGCCGTTGTCGCAGATGGATGGGTCTTTGTGGCCGGTACGACGGGCTATGACTATGCGAATATGGCGATGCCCTACAGTATCGAAGCCCAGTGTGAAAATGCACTCGCAACGATTCAGGAAGCGCTGAAAGAAGCCGGTAGCGGGCTCGATCATGTGGTTCGGGTGAATTACATCGTGCCTGATAAGGCGGAATGGCCAAAATGCTGGCCGATTACATCCAAAGCGTTTGCCGTTGCAAAACCCGCTGCAACGATGATTTCTGCAGACCTGCAGAACGCCGAGATGAAGATTGAAATTGAGGTCACAGCGCGGATCTCCGCCTGAACCCACTGGACCTTGCGGCCTCATTCGTGCATGGATGGGGCACGCAACCGGAGACGCGACATGGGCTTTGCTCACAATTTCAAACGTATTTTCACTTGGTGGGATGGTCAGTCATTTGGCACCCAACTTTGGACCAGCCGGAATGGCACCAAAGTGGGCGAAGATGCTGAAGGCAATGTGTTCTATCGCAACAGCGACGACAGCCGCCGCTGGGTGATCTACAACGGTCAGAATGAGGCGACGCGCGTCGCACCTGAATGGCACGGCTGGTTGCACCGCACATGGGACGAGCCACCGACCGAGGTTGCAGTGCCCCGTAAGGATTGGGAAAAGCCGCATCAGACCAACCTTTCAGGAACGATGGATGCCTATGCGCCCGCGGGTTCAATTCGCCGCGCGGCACCTGCAGACCGTTCAGACTATGAGGCATGGACGCCAGAATAGGGGCAGCGATGCGGTCAATTTTTCTATCGACGATTATGGGCGGCGCATTGCTTGCAGCTCCAGTTGTTGCACAAGAGATTGTAACGACGCCAATCGAAGAAATTCCGTTGGATGAGTTGATTGGACAGCTTACCACGACGCCCATTGAAGAGACCGAAGAGTTTGTGACGACGTCAACAGAAGCTGTCAGGCAGCAGGTTGCGACCGCCTCTGGTGGTGAACTGCGAATCCTTGATAAGTTGACAGGGCAAGTTAGCGATGTCTCGCTTGAAAGCGGGCAAACTGCGACGCTTGGGTTTTTATCTGTGAAGCTAAATGAATGCCGTTATCCGATTGATAACCCGTCAGGTGATGCTTTCGCGCAAATCATTGTGCGCAATAATGAAGGCACCTTGTTTTCCGGATGGATGCTGGCGACAGCGCCCGCACTGAACGCGATGGATCACCCGCGTTATGATGTCTGGGCGTTGCGGTGCAGCACCTCCTGAGCAGGTGGAATAGCGCCTGGAGTCTTGAATGATGCCTCTTTTGCCAATGCCTCAACCAGCATTGCCCGATAATGATCTCGTGAAATCTCGACTGCGCCAAGGCTTTCTAAATGCGGAGTCGTAAACTGCGTATCAAAAAGCGCATAACCCCCTAAACGCAAGCGATCGACCAAATAAGCAAGTGCTACCTTTGAGGCATCTGTCGCGCGGCTAAACATGCTTTCCCCGAAGAATGCGGCTCCAATGGCAACACCGTAAACGCCACCGACCAAATGTTCGTCGTCCCATACTTCGATGGAATGGGCAAAACCGCCTTTATGCAGTTGGCGGTATAGCGCAAAGATTGTGTCGTTGATCCATGTCTCATCCCGGTCCGCACAGCCCTCAACAACAGCTTCGAATGCGGTGTCATATGTCACTTGAAAGTGACCACGCCGCATAGTCTGTGCAAGGCTGCGGGAAATGTTGAAACCGTCGAGAGGGAACACACCGCGCATGCGCGGATCGACCCAGAACACCTCGGGATCGTCGCGGCCTTCGGACATTGGAAAGACACCCACCTGATAGGCCTGCAAAAGCAGATCCGCGGTCAGGGTGGGTGCGCTATCTTTCACCGTTAGTTCAGGTTTTCTTCAAGCCAGTGTTCCAGCCAGTGAATGTTGTATTCACCGGTTTGCACAGCTTCTTCGGCCAGTAGTGCATGGAACAGTGGAATGGTTGTATCAACACCATCGACGATCAGTTCACCCAAAGCGCGTTCCAATCGCGCAAGCGCCTCTGGTCGGTCACGTCCGTGTACGATCAGTTTGCCGATCAAACTGTCGTAGTAAGGTGGGATCCGGTAACCGTCATAAAGTGCGGAATCCATCCGCACGCCCAAACCACCCGGTGCATGATATTGGGTGATCGTGCCGGGGCAGGGGGCAAAGTTTGGCAGTTTCTCGGCGTTGATCCGGACCTCGATGGCGTGGCCATTGATTTCAAGGTCATCTTGACCGAACGACATTGGCATACCGGATGCCACGCGCAATTGTTCGCGCACCAGATCGACGCCAAAGATACCTTCTGTCACAGGGTGTTCGACTTGCAGCCGTGTGTTCATTTCAATGAAATAGAATTCATCGTTCTCGAACAGAAATTCGATAGTGCCCGCGCCGATGTAGTTGATCTTTGCGACAGCGTCTGCGCAGACCTTGCCGATCCGCGCGCGTAGCTCTGGTGTGATGCACGGGCCTGGCGCCTCTTCGAACACTTTCTGGTGGCGACGCTGTAGCGAACAATCGCGTTCGCCAAGGTGCACTGCATTGCCCTTACCGTCGCCAAATACCTGAATTTCGATGTGGCGCGGGGTTGTCAGGTATTTCTCAATATAGACTTCGTCATTGCCAAAGGCGGCTTTGCCTTCGGCACGTGCGGACAAGAACGCTTTCTCCATGTCAGCGGCGGTTTGGGCCACTTTCATGCCGCGTCCGCCGCCACCTGCCGTCGCTTTGATGATAACCGGATAGCCGACTTCTTCGCCAATCCGCTGCGCGTCGGCCAAAGTTGGCACGCCGCCGTCTGATCCGGGCACGCAAGGCACGCCGAGCGCCTTCATGGTGTCCTTGGCGGTGATTTTATCGCCCATGACCCGGATATGTTCCGCTGTGGGGCCGATGAATGTCAGATCGTGATCTTCGACTGCTTGCACAAAGGCCGCGTTTTCAGACAGAAAGCCATAGCCTGGGTGAATGGCCTGTGCGCCCGTGATCTCACACGCAGAGATGATCGCCGGGAACGACAAATAGCTTTGCGCTGATGATGGCGGGCCGATGCAGATCGCTTCGTCTGCCATGCGCACATGCATTGCGTCTGAATCAGCTGTCGAATGGACGGCTACTGATTTCACGCCCATTTCGCGGCAGGCACGCACAACACGAAGGGCAATCTCGCCGCGGTTCGCGATAAGGATTTTATCGAACATGGGTCAGCCCTTATTCGATGATCACAAGAGGTGCGCCGAATTCGACAGGTCCGCCGTCTTCCACCAAGATGCGCTTGATCGTGCCTGCGCGTGGTGCAGGAATGTGGTTCATCGTTTTCATAGCTTCGATGATCAGGATCGTATCACCCTCTTTAACGGTCGCACCGACTGTGCTGAACGGTGCCGCACCCGGTTCGGCGGCCATATAGACCGTGCCCACCATTGGTGACGTGACAGCGCCAGGATGGCTGGCAGGATCAGCAGCATCTGAAGCTGGTGCCGCAGGGGCCGTGGGTGCGCTTGGTGCTGAAGGCGCTGCAACAGGTGCAGGGGCAGGAACACTTGCTTGCACCACAGTTTGCGTCTGGCGGCTTACGCGCACATTCAGGCTGTCGTTTTCGCCATAGTCGCGCTTGACTTGCAGTTCGGTCAGATCATTGTCGCGCAGCAATTCGGCCAAAGCCGCAATAAAGCTGACGTCGCTATCATGAGAGGTTTTGTTGCCCATATTTTCCTCGGCCCGTTGCTCATATTTATTGTGTTCGCGACGTTACGTCACGAACCATCTCACTGCTTATAGGGCAAGCTAGCGAAGGTGGAAAGCATTGGGCGTGCGAAAAACACCTAGGCGTCTTCTGACGAGACATCCATGGGTGCTGTCGCTGCGCTTTCGTTCGCTGTTGCATCACTATCATAGGGCAACATTGGCACATCATAAGGGCGTAGAGTGCGGTCTGGCGGCGCAATTTCTGTTGGGTTCTCGGGGTATTCTGTTCCCGAAAGCCGTGCTGTGACCACTTGTGCAACGAAGGGCTTGTCTGACGGCAAGGTGGCACTGGTTTCCCCACCCTCGACAGCTTGGACCTTTGTCGTGATCGCACGGGGCAAGACAGTTGCGGCGGTTGTAGCAGCGGCTGCAGGTGAGGGTATGTTAAGTGAGATATCCATTGATAAGGCTCCGAAAAGCGAGGGCGTTGCCATCACAGATTCGTCTTTTCAACTTACCAAATGATTAATCGCAGAGAAGGTATTCCCTGCGATTTTATCTTAATAGGTTAAAGGAACCTTAGATCGCGAGGTATTGCGCACGCAATTGTTCGTTCTCAAGCACTTCCTTAGCAGAGCCGTCAAAGACCACTTTGCCGATATCCAAGATCACAGCACGGTCCGCCAGCTTAAGCGCGGCTACCGCGTTTTGTTCAACGATCACAGTCGTAATGCCTTGGTCACGGATGACGCCAAGGGTCTTGGCGATCTCTTGCACGATGACAGGCGCCAGACCTTCATATGGCTCATCGAGCAACAGAACTTTGATGTCGCGGGCGAGTGCGCGCGCGATCGACAACATCTGCTGTTCGCCGCCAGACAATGTTACGCCATCTTGCTTGCGACGTTCCTTTAGGCGCGGGAAGAGGTCGTAAATGCGATCCAAGGACCAGCCTTTCGGCGGGGCGATCTGGGCCAGCTGCAGGTTTTCCTCAACAGTCAGGCCAGGAATGATGCGGCGGTCCTCTGGAACCAAAGAAATCCCGTTGGCTGCCGCTTCATGGCTTTTCATTTCATGCAAGGGCTTGTGATCAAGCCAAATCTCACCGTGCGTCAAAGCAGGGTCATCAAGCCGCGCAATTGTGCGCAGCGTCGATGTCTTGCCTGCACCGTTGCGCCCCAACAAGGCAAGGATTTCACCTTCGTGGATGTTAAAGCTGACGTTTTGGACGATATAGCTTTCGCCGTAATACGCTTCGATTTCCCAAACACTCAGATAGGCCGGGTGGGTTGCCGCGTTATTGGCGTTCTTGTTGAATGGTGCGTTCATTTCTTCGTCTCCTACCAAATCACTTTTCGAGAAAAGTGATGGGCTATCCGAATTTCTAGCAATTCGGAGTGGTTAAACCTGCGCTTCGCCAAGATAGGCTTCACGCACCTTTGGGTGGCCTTTGATGTTATCAGGCGTGTCTTCGACCAGCGGTGTCCCTTGTGCAAGCACTGTGATCCGTTCAGCCAGAGAGAAGACAACATTCATGTCATGCTCAATGATGGCCATCGTGATCCCGCGTTTGGTACGGATTTCCTTCAACAAGCTGATCGTATTTTCCGTATCTGCGCGGGCCATACCAGCTGTTGGTTCATCCAATAGCAACAGTTTCGGGTCCTGAACCAAGCACATCGCCATTTCCAAACGCCGCTTGTCACCACGTGACAGGCTGGATGCCAGCATGTCGCGTTTCTCAAGCATATTTACATCCGACAACATTGCAGATGCTTGGTCTTGGATATCGCTTTCGGCCCGAATGCTCTCAATTGCATGCATTCTGAATGCGCCGTCGCGTTTCGCAAAGCAGGGGATCATGACGTTTTCATAAACCGTGAGGTCGCTGAAAATTTCAGGTGTTTGAAACACTCGGCTGATCCCCATCTGATTGATCTCATGCGGCTTGCGCCCTAGCACCGATTGCCCATCAAACATCACCGATCCGCTGTCAGGGATCAGTTTGCCTACCAGCACGTTTAGCAAGGTTGACTTGCCTGCACCGTTCGGCCCGATGATGGCATGAAGCGATCCTTCGGCCACGCTGAGGTTCACGTCACCCAGCGCTTGCAATCCACCGAACCGCTTGTTGATGCCTTTTACTTCTAACAAACCCATCTGTTTGTCTCCTTATTCGGCCGGTTCAGTGGCGTTTGGCTTCGCATCTTCTGGCTTCTTACGGCTGAAGAGTCCGGCGACTTTCTGACCACCTTGGACAAGGCCACCAGGCAGGAAGATAACAACAAGCATGAACACGATACCAAGTGTCAGGTGCCAGCCTTTACCGATGAACGGATAGATCATCGCAACAACGATGTCTTCGAGCCCATCAGGCAGGAAGGAAAACCATGTGTGCAGGATCGTCTCGTTGATCTTAGAGAAGATATTCTCAAAGTACTTGATCATACCCGCGCCAAGGACCGGACCGATCAGCGTCCCTGCACCACCCAAGATGGTCATCAGAACAACTTCACCCGATGCGGTCCATTGCATACGCTCTGCACCTGCGAGTGGGTCCATCGAGGCCATCAGACCGCCTGCCAGACCAGCGTACATGCCAGAGATCACAAAGGCCGCTAACGTATAGGGCCGTGCGTTAAGGCCTGTATAGCTCATCCGTGTTTGGTTGGATTTGATCGCGCGCAACATCATCCCGAAAGGTGACCGGAAGATACGGATCGACATATAGAAGGCAAAGATCATAAACGCCGCGGCCAGATAATAGCCGGTGTTGAACGTAAACAACCAAGCACCAACTTCCCATTCAAAGCTGGATCGCATCTCAAGACCGAAGAGGGCAGGAACAGGAATGTTGCCCGTTGCAGTCTGCGAAACGCCAAAGATACGCGGGTCATCGAGTGCCAGTTGCAAACCGGTTTCACCGCCTGTGATCGGTGTCAGAACCGAATAGGCCAGAGCAAAGGACATTTGCGCAAAGGCCAGTGTCAGGATCGAGAAGTAGATGCCTGACCGCCGCAACGAGATGAACCCAATGATCAGCGAGAACAGACCCGCAATGACGACACTGATCGCAATAGCCGGCAGTACGTTCATACTGAGCAGCTTAAACATCCAAACCGCACCGTAAGACCCTGCGCCCAAGAAGGCTGCGTGACCAAACGAGAGGTAGCCGGTCAGGCCGAACAGGATGTTGAAACCAATGGCGAAGATGCCAAAGATCACGAAACGCTGCATCAAGTCAGGGTAGCCTGCGTTGAACTGTGCCATCTCTGACCCTTCAGGGAAGGGGTTGAGGATGAATGGTGCAAACATGGTCAAACCAATGACGATGAGCAGCAGACGGAAGTCTTTCTTTTCTAGTCCGAGCATTGGCTTATTCCTCCATTACGCCTTTGCGACCCATCAGGCCACGTGGACGCGTCAACAAAATGATAATTGCGACAAGGTAGATGATGATCTGGTTGATGCCTGGCAGGATGTCGATGACCTGAGACATAGAGGCGAAGCTCTCCAAAATACCCAGCAAGAAGCCTGCCGCGACCGCACCGGGCAATGATCCCATGCCGCCGACAACAACGACCACAAAGCTAAGGACGAGGAAATCCATTCCCATATGATAGTTCGGAGAGTTGATGGGCGCGTACATCACGCCCGCCAGTCCCGCGACAGCGGCGGCTATCCCGAACATGATTGTAAAGCGCTTGTCGATGTCGATGCCGAGGATACCAACCGTTTCGCGGTCGGCCATACCAGCCCGCACAACCATCCCGAAGGTGGTGAATTGCAAGAACGCAAAAACAGCGCCGATAATGATGATCGAGAAGAAGAAATACACAAGACGCCAGTATGGATAGATGATCGCATTTGGATCAAATCCAAGGATCACGCCGAAATCAAAGCTCCCAACGAATGCCTCTGGTGCAGGCGTTGGGATTGGGTTCGCGCCATAGAAATACTTGACGATTTCTTGGATCACGATGGCAAGGCCAAAGGTCACAAGGATCTGGTCGGCGTGTGGGCGCTTGTAGAAGTGCTTGATCAGGCCACGCTCCATGATGAAGCCGATGCTGACCATGATTGGAATAGCGATAACGATTGAAATTGGGACGGCCCAGTCGATGATTGCATCACCGGTCGTTTGCCCAAACAAGTCGTATAGGTAAGGCACATCCACTTGCAGCGGATTGCCCAAGAAATCTGTCCGCGTGTTATCCACAACCTTGTGGCTGAGTGTCAGCAGGTTGCTGACTGTCACGGCGACAAACGCGCCGAGCATGAACAATGCGCCGTGGGCAAAGTTCACAACACCTAGCGTGCCGAAAATGAGTGTCAGACCAAGCGCGATAAGCGCATAGGCCGAGCCCTTATCAAGCCCATTAAGAATTTGAAGAATGAACTGGTCCATGTGATGACCTCTGATCCGTTGTGGGAGTGAGCTGCGGGTGCTCTATGTCATGCCACAGCCGAAGGCCGGCGCTGCATGACCCTAGGGGTTCAGGCCACCCAGAAGGGGTGACCTGATAATTTTAGGCTTATGCGCCCGGGTTACATGTACCCAGAGCACCACCAGCGAACTGTGGGTGATCTGCAGGGTATGTAACTTGTGCCGCAGGCGTAACTTCAACGATTTCGAGAAGGTCGAATTCGTTTTCTGGGTTCTCTTTACCCTTCACAACCAGCACGTCTTTGAAGCACTGGTGGTCTTCGCCACGGTACAGTGTTGGGCCGTTGCCCAGACCGTCGAACTCGAAATCTTCGAGAGCTTCGCCAACCGCACATGGGTTGAACGAACCGGCGCGTGTGACCGCATCCGCATACAGAAGCGTCTGCACGTAGCATGTGTGCGCAGCCTGTGATGGTGGGAAGCCGTACTTTGTACCGAACGAACGAACGAAGGCTTGTGAACCTGCATCCTGCAAGGACCAGTGCCAGTTTGTTGAACCAAAGATGCCTTTAACGTTTGCGCCAGCACCTTTCGCCATCAGGCGAGAGTACAGTGGAACAACGATTTCAAAGTTTTGGCCGTTGGCTTGTGCTTCACGCAGGCCGAACTGAACAGCGTTGGTCAGCGAGTTCACCATGTTACCGCCGTAGTGGTTCAGAACCAGAACGTCAGCACCAGAGTTCAGAACAGGTGCGATGTAGGACGAGAAGTCAGTCTGTGTCAGCGGTGTCAGCACCGTGTTGACAGTTTCCCAACCCATAGCTTCTGTTGATGACTGCACAGCTTCTTGTGTTGTGTAGCCCCAGTTGTAGTCCGCTGTCAGGTGATATGCTTTACGGTTGTTGCCGTAAGCTGCCTCAAGAACAGGGGCCAAAGCCGCACCAGACATGTAGGAGTTAAAGAAGTGACGGAAGCCATTGGCCCGCTTATCTTTACCTGTTGTGTCGTTGGAGTGTGTCAGACCAGCCATGAAGATGATGCCAGCTTCTTGGCAAAGTGCCTGAACCGCAACAGCAACCCCGGAAGAAGAACCACCAGTGATCATCACTGCGCCGTCTTTTTCGATCATCGAACGCGCAGATGCACGTGCTGCGTCGGACTTTGTCTGTGTATCACCAGTCACGTATTTTACTTCGCGACCCAAAATACCTGTGCCGTCCAGAGCTTGTGAGGAGAACGTCGACATCATGCCGCCGTCGCCACCACCGTTCAGGTGCTCAACAGCCAACTCGTAAGCGCGCAGTTCGTCTGCACCCTCGTCCGCGTACGGACCAGTCTGCGGTACGTTGAAGCCAAGAATGACTTCGCTGTCACCTGGGGCGTTGGTAAAGCCTGTGTGGCCATCAGCGCGCAAGTACTGCGGCAGAGCGAGACCAGCACTGGCAACCATGCCAGTCTTAAGTACGCCACGACGCGAGAAATTTGATTTGGACATTATTATCCTCCCTTATGGTTATCGTTGTTTGGGCCTGTTGGCCCTGCAACAAGTGCTTTTACTACACCATGTCATTTTTGTGACCTAGGGCGGTTTGGGCAACAAGCCATTGACGAAGCTGAACTAATTTGTAAATTCATACACAGTTAACTAGTCTTCTGTGTAAATCGGTTTTCTCGCACCCGCAGAAAGCCACTGAAACCATTGAGGGATTTTACTTTGTCAGCACAACGACTGGTTGGGTCGCGCATCCGAGAGAAGCGACTTGATCGTGGCTTACAGCAAGCCGCTGTTGCGGAATTGGTGGGTATTTCGCCTTCTTACTTGAACTTGATCGAACACAACCGGCGTAGAATCGGGGGTAAGCTCTTGGCTGACCTCGCACGCGTGCTTGATGTCGACACGACACTCTTGGCAGATGGTGTCGACAGCGAAACCTTGGATGAGATGCGCGCGGCTGCGGCGACCCTTAAAGGCAAAGTTGAAGTCGATCGCACCGAAGAACTTGCTGCGCGATATCCGGGGTGGGCAGCTTTGATTGCGACACAAGCCCAAAAAGTTGTGGCCCTTGAAGAACAGAGCCGCGTTTTGACCGATCGTATGTCCTCTGATCCAAAGCTGGCGGAAGCGTTGCATGAGGTCATTTCTGCTGTCAGTGCCATTCACTCGTCGGCCTCTATTTTGGTTGGACCCGAAGATCTTGATCAGGATTGGCAAAAACGCTTTCACCAGAATATCCATACCGACAGTGTGCGCCTTGCGGAAAGCAGCGAGTCTTTGATCGCATATCTTGAGGCACCGCAGACATCGCTAGCGCAAGCGGGATCGCCTTTTGAGAAAGTTGAAGCTTTTTTAGCTAAGACAGGGTTCCATCTCGAAGCGATGGAGAATGGCATCGCACCTTCGGCCATCATTAAGGAGGCGGGACTGGAAGGTTCTGGGGCAACTATTCTTTGGGATGTCTTACAGTCTTATGCGTCAGACGTCGCATTGCTGCCGCTTTCCGGTTTTGAAAAATCTTGCCGCAAACATAACTATGAACCTGACGCGATTGCATTGGAATATGGCGCGCCATTGTCTTCAGTGCTCCGCCGCATGGCACAATTACCGCCTGAAAATGGGCATCCACCAATTGGCTTGGTCGTATGTGATGCAGCTGGCACTCTTACGTTTCTGAAGTCTGTACCCGGCTTTAGCATGCCACGATCTGGCGGCGCATGCCCCCTTTGGCCTTTGTATGGTGCGCTAAGCCGCCCTAACCAGCCGATCCGCATGCATGTCGCTTTGCCTGCGCCCCATGCGACCCGTTTTCTGTGTTTTGCTGTTGCAGAACCAAAAGGTCCATCTGGTTTTGATGCACCGCCCGCGATGCAAAGCATCATGCTTGCCATGCCTGACCCCCCTGAGCCTGCTACGGCCCCTTATCCAGTAGGTCTTTCATGTCGTATCTGCCCGCGGATTGATTGCGCAAGTCGGCGCGAGCCAGCGCTTACCGGAATGTCCGTGAAATCTGGACTTTGACAGTGCTTGTTTTTGTCGTGATAGTTAATCTTAACAAAGACCCAGTCGTCTTGACGGGCACATCGCGGGGGAGGCGGTGAAATGGGCAAACGCGTCCTTTTGATCGAAGATGAGCCGAACATCATTGAGGCGATCAGTTTTATTCTGTCCCGCGATGGATGGACTGTGCACACCCACGAAGATGGCACAACCGCCATGGATAAGGTGTTGGGGCTGCCGCCTGATATGATCATTCTTGATGTCATGCTGCCGGGGCGCAGTGGCTTTGATATTTTGCGTGATTTGCGTGACAACGAGGTAACAGAGCAAACTCCCGTGATGATGTTGACTGCCCGAGGTCAGGACAAAGATCGCGATTTGGCGATGCGGTTGGGTGCAAACCTCTTTATGACCAAACCGTTTTCAAATGCGGAAGTCCGCGACCATGTGCGCGACTTGATTGGCGGATGAACCGCCGCACGACACAATCGGTGTTTCTGCAACGCGCAAACTATCGACAGCGACGCCTGCGCGATGGGGCAAAACTTGTGCCTTTTCTTGGTATTATTCTTTTGGCCATTCCCTTGGCGTGGTCCAGCGACGAAGTTGGTGACAAGGTTGGCGCTTCAGGTGTGCTTTACATTTTCGGAGTGTGGGTCGTACTCATTATCCTGACGGCCATCCTGTCCTCTCGTTTGCGCGAAGAGCCAACTGACACAGAGACGGACAACATCGCGCGATGATGTCGTTTAATGCCCTCATCGCAATTGCTTTGGGCTATGTTCTTTTGCTCTTTGTGGTGGCATTTATCGCCGAGCGACGCGCGGCGAGGGGGCATTCCAACTGGCTCAGCTCTCCTTGGATTTATACGCTATCACTTAGCATTTATTGCACCGCGTGGACTTTTTACGGCGCGGTCGGATATGCTGCGCGGTCTGGGTTAGAGTTTGTTACCATCTACCTTGGACCTACCCTTGTTATGGTGGGCTGGTGGTGGGTTTTGCGCCGTTTGGTAAGGATCGGGCGGGCACAAAGGATCACTTCGATCGCTGACCTTGTGTCATCGCGGTTTGGTAAGTCCACACAATTGGGTATGATCGTCACCGTCATCTCTGTTATCGCAGCGACACCTTACATCGCACTGCAATTGCAATCAGTGACATTATCTTTTGCAGTCTTTGCCCAAATTGAAGGTGGGCGCTGGGGGCAAACAGATTTCAACGCGACCGCAATGTGGGTCGCCGTTGGTTTGGCCGTGTTTACGGTCATCTTCGGGACCCGGAACCTTGATGCGAACGAGCGCCACCACGGGGTCGTGATTGCTATTGCGGTTGAGGCGGTGGTCAAATTGCTCGCGCTGGTCGCAGTGGGCGTGTTTGTGGTCTGGGGTGTTGCAGGCGGCCCGGCCGAAATGATGACGCGGATCGACCAATCTGAGATTGAGTTATGGACGCAAGACAGCAGTCGATGGATCAGCCTTA
Source organism: uncultured Paracoccaceae bacterium (assembly GCA_947496605.1). GTDB lineage: Bacteria > Pseudomonadota > Alphaproteobacteria > Rhodobacterales > Rhodobacteraceae > Yoonia. The sequence continues at coordinate 22,897 of CANMDF010000001.1, forward strand.
TCTTTTTGTCCGGCGCGGCATTCTTGTGCTTGCCGCGCATGTTTCAGGTGCTTGTCGTTGAAAATTCGGACGAGCGGCACCTGCAAGTCGCGAGCTGGGCGTTTCCGCTCTACCTGTTCTTCATGAGCCTCTTCGTGGTGCCCATTGCGGTGGTCGGTCTTGATCTTTTGCCCGCTGGCAGCAATCCGGATTTGTTCGTTTTGACTGTTCCTCTTTACGAAGGGCAGGGCGGATTGGCGATTTTGTCTTTCTTGGGTGGGTTTTCGTCAGCGACGTCAATGGTCATCGTCGCCGTCATTGCCTTGGCAACGATGGTGTCAAACCACATTGTCACGCCGATTTGGCTGAGCTTACAGGCCAATCAACAGGCGGTCATGTCAGGAGACGTGCGTCGTGTCATCTTGCTGTCGCGACGTCTTTCGGTGGCTGGCATCCTCGCGTTAGGTTTTTTGTACTACCGGATGTCCGGTGGCGGAACGGCGTTGGCGGCCATCGGCCTCATCTCATTCACGGGGGCTGTGCAAATCCTACCTGCGATGATTGGTGGTATTTTCTGGCGCGGGGCCACAGGCATTGGTGCTGCAGCAGGACTAATCACAGGTCTGATTGTTTGGATGTGGACTTTGTTCCTCCCCAGCTTTGGGGTTGATGCAATTATTGGTCAGTCTGTCATGGACATCGGGCTATTCGGTGTGTCGTGGCTCAGACCTCAGGCTTTGTTCGGCGTCACGGAGCTGGATCCATTGGTACACGGCATCATGTGGTCAATGCTTTTGAATACGGCGGCCTTTATTGTGTGCTCTTTGATGACCTTCCCCGGACCGCTTGAACGCTTGCAAGGTGCGCAGTTTGTGAATGTGTACGACCACTCATCGGCGGCCCCGGCATGGAGTGCTGCTGCGACGGATGCAGAAGATCTTTTGATTATGTCTCAGCGCATTATGGGCAGTGCCCAAGCGCAGGCGTTGTTCCAGCAAGAAGCCATCAGGCAAAACAAACCGGGATATCTGCCTGAAGCGACCCCTGCGTTTCTGGAGCGTTTAGAACGGGAATTGGCAGGTTCTGTTGGTGCCGCAACCGCGCATGCGATGATTGGTCAGTTGACAGGTGGCAGCAATGTATCGGTCGAAGACTTGATTGCCGTTGCGGATGAAGCTGCGCAAATTCTTGAATACTCGAATAAGCTCGAGGCAAAGTCACAAGAACAAGAGCGCACAGCACGTGCGTTGCGGACGGCAAATGACAAATTGACGGCGCTGTCGATCCAAAAGGACGCGTTCCTTAGCCAAATCAGCCATGAACTACGGACACCAATGACGTCGATCCGGTCTTTCTCGGATATTTTGCGCGACAATGAGATGAGTGAAGACGACCATTCACGTTATGCAGGCATCATTTATGACGAGGCCGTGCGTTTGACGCGATTGTTGGATGATCTGCTTGATTTGTCTGTTTTAGAGAATGGTCAGGTCGAACTGCATGCGCAAACGGGTGCGGTGTCGACATTGCTGGATCGGGCTGTGCGGGCCGCTGGTTTGCAAGAAGGCGCGTTAAAGATCAGCCGAGAGCACGCGAATGAAGATGTCGTGTTGACGACGGATATGGACCGCTTGGGCCAAGTCTTCATCAACTTGATTTCAAACGCGGGCAAGTATTGTGACGCACAAGACCCGCATCTGGAAATCAAGATTCATCAGATTGCAGGCGACCATGTCGTTGATTTCATCGACAACGGAAGCGGCATTGCCCCCGAAAACGAAGACCTGATCTTTGAGAAATTCTCGCGGGTTGCTGATGGTTCTAAGGCCGGTGGTGCGGGCCTTGGTCTTGCGATTTGTCGCGAGATTATGAACCGACTGGGGGGCGAAGTAAATTATGTCGCTTCGAACAAGGGTGCCGCGTTTCGGGTCACTTTGCCCAAGGCAAAAACTGCAGTGGCGTTAGAACAAACGTAACGACTTTTGCCTATGTAGACCTCACACCACCTGCGGCAGGAACATGACCGAAAGCACACAAGTGACATTGCTGCGGCGGAAAACCCGTCCGCATGGGCCTGACGTTGCGGAGAATCCGTTGACCTCGTCGCGTGCTGTGCGGCTTGCTCTTACGAAAGCTGCGAATGACACGGTGGGTCTTGTTATCACGGTGCAGGGCGTCGCAGAAGAAGTCGCCAGTCTCGACGACATGTTGGAATCCTTTGGTGACGAACTGATGCTGATCGGTTTGGAAAATGAAGATCAACTCACAGGACTTATTGCGGTCAATATGGAAATGCGGGCCGCTGTCCTTGAGATGGAAACGATCGGGGCTCTTTTGGCGCAAACCGCTGAAGTGCGCGCACCGACACGGACCGATAAGACACTTTGTGATCCTTTGATCGACGCCTTTCTAACGGCATTTCCTTTCTCGGTCGTCGGCACACCCCTTGAAGAATGGTTAGACGGCTGTAGGCCCGCCGCCCAGGTCGAGAGTACGCGGGCAGCCGGCTTAGTTCTGTCAGAAGGTGATTACCGCATTGTCAGGATGACCGTTGATCTGGGTGTCGCAGAGCGGCAGGGGGAACTTGTGATTGCCCTGCCATTGTTGCAAGAGGACGGTCCAATTGAAACGGCCCCACCCCCGATTGTCGATTGGCAGGCCGATTTTCGTGGGGTGGTTGAAGATGCACCGGCTGCGTTGAACGCGCAACTGCATCGTTTCCATATTTCGCTTGCGACGGCGCAATCGCTAGAGGTGGGGTCGGTTCTGCCGCTGACGGGATGTACCGTGAATTCTGTGCTGCTTTTGGCCCCAGATGGACAGCAAGTTGCGCAAGCCAAATTGGGTCAAGCGGGCGGATACCGTGCTGTTCGGTTAGAGGCGGCGCCGGCGCCGCAGCTGGCCGATCTCGCGACGCAGGCAAATGAACCGGCAAGTCCTTTGATTGATCCCATTTTGTCGCCTGAGATCGCTAAACTCCCTGATGCGAATGACGCAGTTTCAAATGCGATGGCACCATTAGCAGAAGAAACTGTCCCGTTTGCTATGCCCGAAGAAATGCCTGATTTGGATGCCCAATCGCTTGAGGCTGAGCTTCCCTAATGTTTGGAATTTAGTCTTTTGCCAAAGCATTCAGCTGTGGACGCATCCCAGCCAAATCATATCCGGCATTTGCTGTAGCCGTTAAGATTTCATCTGCGCTCATGTCACTTGCTTGCCCCAGTGCCCAAACGATTGATGATCTTGTTCCGGATGCGCAATACGCCAAGGTTGGACCAGATGAAGCGTCCAATGCTTCTTTTTGCTCGGCGATCATATCCATGTTCAATCCATGGTGGGTTACTGGGATGATCACAAAGGCAAGGCCAGAATCGACCGCTGCCGCTTGAATGATGCTCGCGTGATGGCTCGGCGGGATTTCTTCGTCGGGTCTGTTGCAGATGATAGTTGTAAAGCCTGCCTGCACAATCGCGGCAATATCTTCTTCCGCGATTTGAGGCGAGACGGCATAGGTCGGGCTGAGGTGTCGAATATCCATGCGTTTGTCTAGACCGTGACGCCTCGGTGGTCCAGCCGGGCGCGCAGGAAAGGTGTGATTGCCATGCCGGCCAGCATCGCTGCGACAAAGACAAAACCACCTGCGCCACCAAATCCAAGTGACGCGATTGCCGGGCCAGGGCAAAGACCAGAGAGTCCCCAACCCATTCCAAAGAAGGTGGACCCTAAGACAAGGTTTCGGCCTAGCTTTGGCTCTGGTGGCGTTGGAAAACTTGCGGCCAATACGGGCTTTCGGCCAACGGTCAGCCGCCACGCGACGGCCATCGGGACGATCGCGCCACCCATGACAAATGCCAATGTTGGATCCCAATTCCCGAAAACATCAAGCCATCCCTGCACTTTGGTTGTATCAGTCATGCCTGAAATCAAAAGGCCGAGACCAAAGAGCGACCCGACCGTGAAAGAAACGAGTATACGCATCAGATCACCCCCAGGATATGTTTGAAGAGCACCACCGTCAGGCCGCCAGCACCGATGTAGAAGACCGTCGCAACAATCCCCCGCAATGAAAGCCGCGAAATGCCGCACACGCCGTGACCCGACGTGCATCCATTGGCCAACCTTGTGCCGACGCCGACCAACAGGCCAGCCGCAATGATCACCGCCCAATTGCCTGTCAAATGGGTCTGCGCTCCACCCATTGCGATTGCTGCAATCATAGGAACAATTAAGAGCCCCGCGACAAGCGCCGCACGTTCAATCCAATTGTGACGGCCGCTGCCATCAACCAGGCCGCCGATAATGCCTGACGCTCCCATAATCCGCCCGTTCACAAGTAAATAGAGGGCCGCAGCCGTTCCAATAAGCGCGCCACCGGCGAGCCCCATAATCCAATCAAATGGCATGATTTTTCCTGCTCGTTTTGTATTAAAGCGTGTTGATCGGCACTTTGAAATACCGCTGTCCGTTCTCTTCCGGTTCGGGCATATGCCCTGCACGCATGTTGGTTTGCAAAGACGGCAGGATCAAACGTGGCATTCCCAGCTTTGCATCCCGTTCTTCGCGCATTGCGACGAAGTCTTCCATCGGGCGACCTTCGCCAATGTGGACATTGAGCGCCTTTTGCTCTCCCACGGTAGTTTCCCAAGCGAATTCATCACGGCCAGGTGCTTTGTAATCGTGGCCCACAAAAATACGGGTTTCATCTGGCAAAGTCAGAATCTTCTGGATCGACGCATACAGATCCTCAGCTGACCCACCCGGGAAATCACAACGTGCTGTCCCAAAGTCGGGCATGAACAGCGTATCACCAACAAAGGCTGCATCCCCTATAACGTATGTCAGGCAGGCGGGTGTATGGCCCGGTGTGTGCATGACATCGGCCCGCATTTGGCCAATGTGCAGGCTGTCACCGTCCTCGAACAATGCATCGAACTGTGATCCGTCGCGTTGAAATGCTGTGCCTTCGTTGAAAATCTTACCAAAGGTATTCTGGATCAACGTAATATTTGCGCCAATCCCGATCTGTCCACCGAGATATTCCTGTAGGTAAGGTGCTGCTGACAAGTGATCGGCGTGGACGTGGCTTTCAAGAATCCATGCCACCTGTAATTCTTCTGATTTGATCCATGCGATGATATCATCGGCCGATTGTGTGTTTGTGCGACCTGCCGCTTGGTCATAGTCAAGCACACTGTCGATAATGGCGCAGCTGCGGCCTTCGGGTTCTCGGACCACATAGGATACGGTGTTCGTCGCATCATCAAAGAAAGCTTTTACGTCAGGGGTCATCGCGAATCTCCTATCAAGGACAACAATAGTGTTTATTCAATACATTTCAATATTGAAATGTATTAATCTAAAGGGTAGGGTTTTGGCATGAATAGTCCGATGCAAGAATTAGTGGATCCGATGGATCAAGCGGCAGCTGAGGCTGCAGGATTGCTTAAGTCGTTGTCAAACGCAGGCAGGTTGCGGATATTATGCGCGTTGGTGCCCGGTGATTTGACGGTGGGCGAGCTTGAGCGGGCGCTGGGCGTGAGCCAATCCTACGTTTCTGGTCAGTTGTTGAAATTGCGTAGCGAGGGGTTGGTTTCCTGTGAACGCAATGGACGTAGCATGCGTTACAGCTTGTCTGATCCGCGGGTCCGACCGTTACTAGAACGAATCTATGAGCTTTTCTGTCCCGCTGAAAAGGGGCAGCGTTAGCCGAACATGACGCCAATGATCACGGCCATCAAACCGATCATTGATACGAAAAGCGCGCCCAGATTAACCGGCAGAATTTTCGAAATGCGTGCGCGCAATTCGTCGTCAGGCAGATTGGCGCGTTTGGCACGCGTGACAGCAACGATGCTGTAGACGATGCCACAAATTCCGACGACCGACAGTGCCGCCCCACTCCAGACGATGATTTCCATGATCACTCCTGCTTTGCGCCGACCTACCGCGCTGTGTAGCGCTTCGCAAGGGTTGCAGGACATGGGGTCAAGGGCTAGTCAGTGACAACCTTTCAGGAGAGCATGAATGAACGATTCCGTGACCGACACCGTGAGCACCGTTGCAGGCGAAGAGCTGCGCCAGTTCGTTGAACGCTATGAGCGGCTGGAAGCTGAAAAAAAAGACATCGCTGACGGACAAAAAGAGGTGATGGCCGAAGCAAAAGGGCGCGGCTATGACACCAAAGTTTTGCGTAAGATTGTGGCGTTGCGCAAGCGTGATGCTAGCGATCTGGCCGAAGAAGAAGCCGTCATGGAAATGTACATGGCTGCCCTTGGCATGTAGTGGTCAGTCGAAGGGAAGGATGAGCTCCACCCCTTCCATTTTGGCGATAACGTCGATGTCTGCCTCATAGGCTTCAGACAATGCAGCGACAAACGTGTCGTCTAGTTCGGGCAATTCAATGCTATCATCGGTTAGGCCGGGTAAGGCGTGTTCTTCCATAATATCTGCGATCAATGTTTGCCGTGCATCAATATCAGTTTGTGCAATGCCTTTCATCTGAGCGTTCAGCGCCTGCATACCAACAGGGCTGATAATATTTGCCAAGACATCAAACTGGCCGCTGATCGGGACGTCATCTGAAATACCCGCAAAAAGACGGATCAGGTCTTCCCAGATCAAGGGCGTGTCTTCGTTACACCAAACGTAAAGAGGGGTGTGCGGTGCGGCGCGTTTGATCCTGCGGATCACATCAGACCATTGCACCTCATTTGGTGACATCACGCCAAGATATTGCGTCAGACTGCCCACTTCTGCACGTGTGGCCGTTTCTTGTAAGAAACCTGCAGGGTTTCGCATGCCAAGGAAAAGCGAAATGTCATCCTGAGGGAAGAGACTGTGCAAGCCGCGAACTTTCTTTTCGGCCTGATGGTAAAAGACGCTGTGATCGAAGATGCGCTTGGGTATCGTGATAAAGTTGTCATTGCTCAGCGCCAAACGCCGGATGTCGTCATCTTCGATGATCGCGTCGAGTAACACATCGCGGGCGGCATCGGTGGGTGAGCCTCCATCAAGGCTTTCAATCGCTTCGCGGATCAATTTGCGGTATTTGCCCGGCCCGGGCACGGCGACCCCTTGCTGCAATAAGATATCCGCGTTTTTGAGCGTAGATTTCAAAAGGCGATCTTCATCCGTACAATTCGCGCCAATATGAAATGCGATCTGCATGAAGGGTCCTTTGGGGTGCATTCTTTGTGCGCATCATAGGCTGATTTGCATCACACGAAAGCTAGATCGGCACTCCACAACTCAGTTCAGCAAAAAGCAGGTGTATTTTTTCTGCCACCAATGTGAAATCACCATTGCACACCCGCGTTTTCCCCTGCTATACGCCGCGCATTCGGAAACACCCGCGGGTCTTATCGATGTACCAGTGCCCCTATAGCTCAGCTGGTAGAGCAACTGATTTGTAATCAGTAGGTCCGCGGTTCGAGTCCGTGTGGGGGCACCATTTATCTGCATATATCCTCATAAAACCTTGCTGTATTGAGGCAATTGCTACGATCTTCCTACACGTTTTCCTACACATAAGGTAAATAAGCATGGGCTGGATTGTCGTGAAATGTCTCTCACAAGAGAAGAAAACGGGTCATTGGCAATACAGGCGGCGGATGCCTGAGGCACTGAAAGAAATGGTTGGTAAGACTGAGTTCCTAATGGTATTGGGTCCAACCCAAAGCGATGCACTCGCGAGTTACGCTGCTACCCACGATCCTATCGAACGGCTTATCCGTCTGGCGAAGCAAGGGATTACCCACGAATCTCCAAAAGAAACACGTGAGACAATGATCGCACTCCTAGCGCAATGGCATGCAGACCCGTTCAGTAGGGAGTTGTCGAGTAGTTATTCTGCATGCGGGGGCTGATCAACTCAGTTAACTTTCACAAGATAAACCACTCAGATTTAACCCGCTTGACCAATCATATTGAATGTATGCAAATTGTATACATTGGTGGAGAAATTGATGAGTCGCTTCTCAAAATCGGACTGTCTAGAGGACCTGCGTCGTCGCATTTTGTCGACGGAGCTTGAACCCGGGACTGATCTCGATGAAGCGGGTCTATCGCAACATTACGAGATGTCGCGCACACCTCTGCGCGAGGTTCTTCAAAGGCTGCAAGGCGAAGGCTTTGTCGTGATGAGCGAGAACCGCGGTGCGAAAGTCGCGTCGATGGATATCGCCGTTTTGCGGACGTTTTTTCAAACTGCCCCCATGATCTACGCCAATATTGCGCGGCTCGCGTGCGAGAACCGGACCGGCCGTCAGATTGATGCATTGAAGACGGCGCAATTGACGTTTACCAAGGCCGCAAAAGCCTCCAATGCAGCGGCAGCCGCGCTGGCTAACCATCAGTTCCACGCAATTATCGGTGAAATGGCGCATAACACGTATCTGGTCGCATCGCTCGCGCGGCTTCAGATAGATCACACGCGGATGAGCCAGACATTCTATCGCCCTGCGGCCCCGTCTGAGGCGATGCTCGTCCTAAAAGCAATCGAACAACATGACGCGATGATCGCCGCTATCGAAGCCCGCGAGGGCGCGTTGGCGATCGATCTCACACTGCAACACTGGGACCTCAGCCGTGACCGGATGGAACGCTTTGTACGCCCCGATCCGCTGCCAGTCGATGTCATCTCATTTAAGGACCACACCAATGCACTTTGAAGGCATCTACACACCGATTGTGACGCCGTATCACGACGATTTTTCGCTGAATGAGAACGCGCTGGCGGAAACGGTAAACCATCTGGTGGCCGCTGGTGTGCACGGCATCATCGTCGCCGGATCCACGGGTGAATACTACGCCCAGACAACCGAAGAACGGCTGGATATGATGACCCGATGCGCCGCGTTGATTGACGGGCGTGTTCCAATGATTGTCGGCACAGGCGCGATCCGAACCGAGGACAGCGTGATGTTTGCGTCCGCCGCCAAGGCTGCAGGGGCCGATGCTCTTTTAGTGGCCACGCCGCCCTATGCCTATCCGACTGGCCGCGAAATTGCGCTGCATGCGCTAACGGTTGATCGCGCCGCAAACCTGCCGGTGATGCTGTATAACTACCCGGGCCGGATGTCCGTAAACATGGACGAAGACTGCTTAGACCGTTTGGGCCGTTCGCCCAACTTCTGCGCGATTAAGGAAAGTTCTGGCGATGTGAACCGTCTGCATATGCTTGCCCGCGATTATCCGCATATCGCCTTGTCGTGTGGCATGGATGATCAGGCGTTAGAGTTTTTTGCATGGGGTGCACGGTCTTGGGTTTGTGCGGGGTCGAATTTTGCGCCCGAAGCCCATATCGCGCTCTATCAAGCCTGCGCGGTCGAGGGGGATTTCACTAAAGGTCGCGCCATCATGTCGGCAATGCTGCCTTTGATGCGGGTGCTTGAGCAAGGCGGCAAGTTTGTCCAGTGCATCAAATACGGGCTAACGCTGCGCGGTATTGATGCGGGACCACCGCGCAAGCCGCTGCAACCATTAAACAAAGACGACAAACGCGAATTGGCCGAGGTGATCCGCACCATGAACACCGCCATTTCAAATATCACAGGGGCAAAGATATGACCGATCTGCTGACCAAAGCCGAATACGCAGCCTTTGCAGGCACGCTTGATTTGCCCCGTAGCCCGTTTATTGATGGCAAATACCAACGCGGTAGTGGTCCAATGATGGCGACAACCAACCCCGCAACGGGAGAAGAAATCACACAGATTTCGACAGCGGATGCAGACGACATTGATCTTGCCGTGACCAAGGCGCGCGAGGCCTTCGATCAGGGTCGTTGGTCCAAAATGGACCCCGAAGCGCGCAAGGACGTGCTAATCCGGCTTTGCAAACTTCTGACGCGAAACAAGCGCGAATTGGCCGTTATGGAAAGCGTCGAAAGCGGCAAGCCGATCCTTGATTGCGAGACGATTGATCTGCCCGAAACCATCCACTGCATCAAATGGCACGCGGAAGCGATCGATAAAATTTATGACCAGACCGCCCCAACCGGCGACGGGGCGTTGGCCGTGATCCTGCGCGAACCCATCGGCGTGGTTGCGGCCATTCTGCCGTGGAATTTTCCGCTGATGATGTTGGCGTGGAAGATCGGACCCGCGCTCGCGGCGGGCTGTTCTGTCATCGTGAAACCAGCCGAGCAAACCAGCCTGACGGCTTTGCGCGTCGCCGAACTGGCCCATGAAGCAGGCGTGCCGCGCGGCGTGCTGCAAGTTCTCCCGGGCGATGGGCCATCTGTCGGCGAACCTTTGGGGTGCCACATGGATGTCGATCTGGTGACATTCACAGGGTCAACCGAAACAGGGCGGCGGTTCCTGCGCTATGCGGCGGACAGCAATCTTAAGAAGGTCGTGTTGGAATGTGGTGGCAAGAACCCCGCGGTGGTGTTTGATGATGCGGAAAACCTGGATCATGTGGCCGAACATGTGGTCAATGCCGCGTTCTGGAATGCCGGACAAAACTGTTCTGCGACCTCGCGGTTGATTGTCCACACATCTGTTAAACCTGCATTGATGCAAAAGATCGACGCGCGGCTTCGCGATTGGAAGGTGGGCGATCCGCTGGATCCAAACACCCACATCGGGGCGCTGATTGATGCTGATCATTGCGCCAAGGTGCGCGGCTTTCTGGATTCCGAAGAGGACGGCCCGTTCGTGGCCCCTGTCGTTGTCGAGGTCAAAGCAAATGACGCCCGGGCACTCGACGAAATCTTCGGCCCTGTGCTGAGTGTGATCGAAGTGGCCAGCAACGACGAAGCCGTGCAGGTTGCCAATGATACCGATTACGGGCTTGCCGCATCAGTCTTTTCCGCAGGTGGGCGCAGCGCCATTCGGGCGGCGCGCGACATAAAGGCAGGCACGGTCACGGTGAACTGCTACGGCGAGGGCAACATCGCCACGCCGTTTGGCGGCTACAAACAATCGGGTTTTGGTGGGCGCGACAATGGCATCCACGCCCATGACCAATACACCGAAGTCAAAACCATCTGGATAGACCTGAACGATCCGTCTGATGGGGACAACGTCGGATGAGTGTGGATGCCGTCGGAACTGTCCGCCGAGGACGCGGCGCACGTAAGGCGCTACGCCAAACCCGCAATATCACCATGCTGCCCGCGCTAAAACGCAAGCTGCCGTTGACCGAACCTATGACGCCCGATCAGATCGAGAAGATCGACGCGGCGAGCATGGATATTCTCGAAAATGTCGGTGTCCAGTTTCGGGACGACATCGCCCTTGCCGATTGGAAACGCGCGGGCGCCAAGGTCGTCGGCGAAATGGTCTATCTGGACCGCCATCTGGTGCGCGAATTGATCGCGACTATTCCCGAAACATTCACCTACCACGCGCGCGACCCATCAAAGAGCCTGCCTTTCGGGCGCGACCATGGGATGTTCATTCCAATGACGGGCGCACCATTCCTGCGCGATCTGGATGACGTGCGCCGCAACCCGACGCTCGATGATCTGGCGAATTTTCACAAACTGTCCCACATGCTGCCGGCGATCCATTCATCGGCGCACCACATTGTCGAACCCTATGATCACCCGATCAGCCAACGGCATCTGCGCATTACTTACAGTTCGATGAAACATTCCGACAAGACGTTCATGGGCATGACCACTAGCCCCAAGAACGCCGAAGACGTGATCGAGATGTGCGCAATCCTGTTTGGGGATGACTACATCGACACGCATCCTGTTGTGACCGGCAATTGTAACGGGAATTCACCGTTGGTGTGGGACGAAACGATGCTTGGGGCTTTGCGTGCGTTCTGCAAACGCAACCAGCCCATTCTGTGTTCGCCCTTTGTATTGGGCGGCGCCAACACCCCGGCGAGCGTACCCGCGACCGTGGCGCAACTGAACGCCGAGGCGCTGAGCGCGCTGGCCTACACGCAAGTCGTGCGCAAGGGGTGTCCCGCGATTTACGGTCATTACCTGTCAACAGTCAGCATGAAATCCGGCGCGCCGATGGCTGGCACGCCAGAGATCAGCTTGATGAACTTTATGATCGGACAGATGGCGCGGTTCTACGGTGTGCCGTGGCGAACCTCAAACACACTTGGCGGTGCCAAGACGTTCGACGCCCAAGCGGGCTACGAAAGCGCGATGACCATGAACGCCGTGCTAATGGCGGGGGCGCATTACATGTGGCACTCCGCCGGATGGAACGAGGCGGGGATGCATTGTTCCACGGCCAAGTTCGTCGTGGATGCCGAGATGTGCGAAATGGGCTACCGCATGGCCGAAGGTGTGAATTGGACAGATTTCGATGCCGCGATGGCCGCTGTACCTGATGTCGGCCCAGGCGGGCATTATCTCGGACATCCGCACACACTGGAGAATTTTCAAAAGGCGTTTTTTATGCCCGAGATGTTCGACAACAATTCAATCGAACAATGGCAGTCCGAAGGTGGGGTCGAGATCAACGAGCGTGCCCTGAAGAAAGCACGTGCCATGCTGAACGAATACGAAGAACCGAAATTGGATGCTGGTGTGAACGAGGCGTTGCTGGATTACATTGCGCGCCGTGAGCGAGAGATTCCGGCCGTCGACGCGCTCAATCAGGACCACTAAAGTGGACGTCACCCGACTGCCCAAAGACCCCGGGCCGGCGGCATGGAACCGTCTTTTGCCGGATGCGGACCCAGCGACCCCGTTAGAGGCGAACATCACCGCCGATTGGCTGATTATCGGCGCGGGGTTTGCGGGGCTTGCCGCAGCGCACCGTTTGTCAAAGCAGGCCCCAGGTGACCGGATCGTGGTGCTGGATGCTGTTCGGGTCGGGGACGGACCAGCGGGGCGCAATTCGGGGTTTATGATTGATCTGCCGCACGATCTGACCTCTGCCGACTATGGTGGTGCGCTTGAGGCCGATAGGGCGCAAACGCTCGAGAACCGACTGGGCATCGCACATGCATGCGAGATGGCGCAGGAATATGGGCTAAGCAACGAAGCCTTCAACATTTCGGGTAAAATCAACGGTGCCGCGACTCGCAAAGGCCAGGCGAACAACCTGCGCTTTGCCAAACATCTGACCGCATTAGGCGAACCCCACGACATGTTGAACGCGGCCCAAATGCGTGACATCACCGGTAGCGACTACTATCAAAGCGGGTTGTTTTCGCCCGGCTGCGCCATGATCCAGCCCGCGATGTTCGTGCGTGGGGTCGCGTCGGGATTGCGATCCAACCGTGTCTCCATACATGAGATGAGTCCTGTTACCAGCCTAGAACGCCAAACGGATTGGATTGCAAAGACCCCCAAAGGCCAAGTGACCGCACCGCGGGTCATTCTCGCTGTCAACGGGCATCTGAACAGTTTTGGATACCTGCCGAACCGCTTGATGCATGTCTTTACCTACGCGTCAATGACCCGCGCCCTTAGCACCGAAGAGCGCGCGCGTTTGGGCGGTCATTCAGTTTGGGGCCTCACACCCGCAGACCCTATGGGCACAACGGTCCGGCGTATCTCTGGGATTGGCGGCGACAGGATCATCATCCGCAATCGATTTACCTTCGATCCATCGATGGAAGTGGGGCAAAAGCGCATCAACAACGTCGCCCGCGATCATGATCAAGCATTCGCAGCGCGATTTCCAAGTCTGTCCGATGTCGGTATGGACTTTCGCTGGGGCGGTAGATTGTGCGTAAGCCGAAACAATGTGCAGGTCATTAGCGAGCTGGATGAGGGACTATTTTCCGCCTGCTGTCAGAACGGGTTGGGCACGACCAAAGGCACACTGGCTGGTGGCCTCGCAGTGGATCTGGCATTGGGAAGGTCCTCCGACAGTCTCAGCCGCGCACTCGCTGCAGACTTACCGTCACGTCTTCCGCCTGCTCCATTGTCGAGTATCGGCGCAAGTTTGTTTCTCAAATGGCAGGAACGCCAAGCCGGTGGCGAACTGTAGTTTTTAAGGCTCACGCCGCCACGGGCGTCACCCTCCAATAGAAAGTGCATGGGCCGTATTATACCTAAGAACCCCACTCATTGACCGATGCCCACAATGCCGACGGCACTAAGACTGATTTCGTCCGTCTCCCGCAACCAGGCATTCGTGCCACCGGCAGCATCGGTTCTTTTGGGCTCGAAGTGGACCTACGCTACGGTTTGCACTGCTGACCGCTATGCGGGACAAACCAGACTTGTGCGGCTGCGGCTATTGCTCACGCAGTATTTCCTCGTGTGTGCAGCGGCAGGCATCTTGCAGCCCGGTGGATTTCACCAGAGTGGCCATTGGGAGGGGCAAAATTGGGCACTAGGAAACCATCCTTTCGGCGCACGCGGCCCGATCAATTAGCCTGCAAGTTCGAGCCGCGCACGGATTGCCCACACCTGTTTAGGAAGCAGCGGTCGTTTCTGGCCGATGAACCTCCCTTTGTTCCATGCTTTGTGCTTTGGGTGACTGCGGGAAGTTGGACTCTTGGCAAAATATGCCCTCCAATCCTCCGGCCAAACCCAGACGTCTGCACCGCGCTGACGTCTGGAGCATAGCATCGGGTTGAATGATCGCTTTCAGAAGGAACCAGCACCCGTGGTTTCTGCAAGTTCAGTGGGCTGCTTCGAGCCCATCTTGACCATTCCTTGGCCCGCGGCAAATGGCTGGTCTTGGGAGTCGATAGAAAGGCGCGTCAATTAGACTAGAGTGCGATCACTGCATTATCTCTTCAAACTCTTACCCGTCGCCACGCCGACATTGAACAAGTTGGCTTATGATATTCGCAGCATGAATGGCACCGTTCTCCACTGGTAGATTCTGTGCTGCGGCCGACATTTTGGCTCGGTTCTCCGCAACTAGAACATGATCCAAGGCAGCGATCAGCTGTTCCGGCTGGTTGTGCCGCACCAGCCTAGCTGCGCCGCGTCTTGCTGCAAAGGCTGCTCGCGCCAATTGGTTGTCTTGGGCAGGGTTCTCGTTGGGGATGTAGATCGCAGGCAGTGCCGCTGCCGTTGTTTCATGAAAGCTGTTGTACCCAACCACTGACACCGTGGCGTCAAAAGCTTTAAGATAGCGGGCAACCGGAAATGTCGAAATCCGCGATAAATTGGGCGGCATATTCCCATCCAAGGCTGTCGGAGCGATCTTCCAATCGACAACGACGATCTGCACCTCGTCCAGTTGTCCAAGGTGGCGAAAGACAAGATCACGACACAGCCGCAAATCAAAATTCTGCCCACCCCCAAGTTGCACAAGAACCGCGACTTTGCCTGCGTCAATCCCTAGCTCAGCTCGCGCTATCGAGCGCGGCAGATGCTCCGACCCGTCAAGCATCAGGACTGGCGGCACCTTGCGTGTCCGGCTTGTACTGTGGCGGGTCAGCCCTTCGTCATAGTCTTCAGCCAGGTCTTGCGGTTCCAGTACCAAGTCGAAATGACCTTCACGCGCGATGAACTCCGCGCCCGCGCCTTTGGCCCACATGCCCCGTCTGCTCCAAACCGACCATACTTGTGGACGGGTTTGCAGCGCATCGATCAAACCCTGAAAGGGGCTGTTGCCGTCAAAGACGAGGGCGCGTGCATCAAATGCGTCGACCAGCGCGATTATTTCTTCACGCAGGCTGCGGTTCCAGGCCTTTTGATCGACGCCCAAGTAGGTGTGATAGGGAATGAATTCAAAATGATAACCAAATTCTGCAGCAACCGGTGCCCCCTGTGACATGGTCACCATCACGGGGCGAATAGGCGCTTGCAGCCGCCGTGCCATCGCGATGCAGCGTGCGATATGGCCCATCCCAATGCCGTTGGTTGACACAAAGAGAACGGCCAGCTCAGCCGGTATGTGCGCCGGTGCTGGTTGGCTCTTCAAGGCGGGTGGCCCGATCAGGTCCTTCAGGCGCTTTGCGACCGCTTCAAAGCTGTGACGCGCCGCGATCAATGCAAAGGCGGCTTGGCGCGTAGGCTCTGGGTCTTTCGCCAAAGAACGGGCCGCAGAAAGTGCGTCTTCGGGCGCTGCGATCACGCATGCGCCTTCAAAACTAGGCGCCATCGTCGCGTCCAGCACGCAGGGCACGCCGCGGGCCATCGCCTCAAGCACTGTATAGCCAAATGCTTCGACCCAATCGCTCCGGTGAAAGTAGACGAAGACATCCAGCTGATCGAGGTAGTCAGCCACATCCAGCGCGCCAAAGGGGCGGCAGGCCCAACTGGGCAAAAGCGGCGACAGATGATCACGCAATTCGGCGGGACAGCCCATAAGATCGACGTGAACATCCGTGTCCTCGCCATAGATCGTGACAAAGCTTTCGCGATCATCAGGGAATTTACGCATGTCTGGACGCGAGTGGCGACCGATGGTCAGCTTCTCACGCGGGGTCAAAGGCGCGGACCGCCGCCAAGCCGCAGCATCGATGACATTTGGCCAATCATAGGGCGCTAGTGTTGGCGCATCTGCAAGGTCGTCGAAACCGCACCGTGCATTGGGACCAACCGGCACCCATGTGACTGGCCCGCCCAAAATGTCCTGCGCATTGCGATCAACAATTGCGGTGTCGTAATAGGCCATCCCATTGGCGTCGAAGGGTGGGTGATGCACGACCAGCAACCGGTTTTTGGCGGCGATCTGGACCGGCTGAACCGGGATCAGCGCGGCGGTGTACGGATTGTGCAAAAGTCCCAAGGTGCATTGCACCGGGCTGCCGGGCCACACCAGTGTCAGCTTGCCTGCGTCGATCAGTTGGGACAGTTTCGGGTTGAACGGAAGCGGCTGGCGAATGTTGCCGGCCTCCAAACAAACCAGCCCCACCGTATAACCCGCCTGTACCGATGCCGCGACCTCAGCCGCGATTGCTGTACTTGTTCCGCCTTGAAATCGGGGGTCTGTCACGACAATAATGTCGAAGAACTGAGAATGCGTAATACTGTTATCCACTTGTGATTAAATAAAAAGTCTTCGATTCAAGAAAGGTTCATGTTGGCAAAATCTGTCTTTCAAGACACCTTCGACCGGGTTGTCGTCATCAATTTGGACCGTAGGCCTGATCGAATGTCAACTGTGCGCACCCAGCTGGCAAAGCTGGGCGTAGCCTACGAACGCCACCCTGCATCTGATGGGAAATCGCCAGAAATCGCGGCGGATTGGCGAAAATATCAGGCGCGGATGCGTTCTGTTAGCGATGGGTTTCGCCCGGTTGCGGATTGGCGCGACTTCTACCTTGGTGACAAGCCCCACGAAGAAAGGGTCGCCTTTTTCAATAAAGAACGCGGTCTGCCGATTGCGACGGCTGGCGCTTGGGCCCTTTTTCGGTCGATGAGGCGCGTGATCGAAAAGGCAGCGATCGCCAAGGTCGAAAGTCTTTTGATCCTCGAAGATGACGTGCGGTTTCATCGTGATACGGTTGATTTATGGCCCAAGATTTCGGCGGAGTTGCCCAAAGACTGGCAGGTGCTTCAGCTTGGCGCGATGCAGCTACACTGGGAAGACAACTGGATCAAATGGCATGCGCAACACCTGTATCAATGCCAGGGATCGTCCCTTGCGGCGCATGCGGTTGCACTGAAACGGGATGCGATGCTGGCCATCCTTGCACGCTCGAAAGTACCTGATCTGCCCTTTGACATTGGTCCCCTGCAAGAGGCGAAAAGACTGTTTCGCGACCGCTGTTTTACGGTCTATCCCAACATCGCGATCCAAGACACAACCGATAGCGAAATTGGCATGTCGAAGCTATTCTTCGAGCAGGCCAAGAAGAACAATAACATCTACCGTTGGAAATGGCAGGACTATGCGCCAGAAGCGCTGCGACCCGTTGCAACCTATAAACCTGAAAGAAGGCCATGCAAGTTCCCGCCTGCAACGCTTCAGCCTTATGCGGCGAAACCAGGCTCTGTGCCCCGCGCCATTGTTATTTTTGGGCCCGCCGATACGACAGAGGCAGACGCCTTTATTCAGCTGTTAAGCACGCAAAAAGAGGAAGGTGAGGTTGCGCCAATCGTCTTGCTCGATGACATGACATATGTGCCGGCATTGCGCGCTGCGGGCCTTGCTTTTGAATATGTTCCGTCGCCGACCGTCTACGCGTCGGGCTTGCCGTCGGGTCGCGACCCCGAATTGGTCATCGCAAGACGGCTGTCGATCCTGCGACGAAAATGGGCCCCGATGCGTATCCTTGCCTTAGGCGCAGCCGCTCAACCACGGCTGGCAGCGTGGCGCGCCTCACCGTTTGAGGCCAATGTGATGGGCTCCGATCTTGCCGCTGGCGGCGATCTTTTGGGTGTGAGCGTGTAAAAGCCCGACCACTCGACATCATCCTGTGCAAGGCCGGGGTCCTGCAGCACCTGCGCGAAAAGATTAAATTCACGGTGGTCAGGATGGCCTACGTGGTTTTTACGAAAAGCGGCCGCGTCCCATGTGTCCCATGAACGCAGCATCTGAAACTTGATCCGGTCAAAGCCAAAGTCCCGCATGATCTGTGCCGCTGCTGGCATCTCACGATAGTTGAGCGCTTGGACAACAAAATCGAGGCGAACAAAATCGACCTGACCGGTGCGACGCAGATCGCTCAGGAAGGCCAGATTTTCCATCAGGTCTTCAAGCGTTCCACCGCGTCGAATGATTGCATAGGTTTCAGACTTGGCCGCGTCGATTGAGACCAGCACATTGCCCACGCGTCCGGGCAACCCCAACTCAGACCACGACCGGGCCAGCAACAACCCATTGGTCTGCAAATCGATGATCGGCCCGTCAGGCAAAGCCGTCAATCTGCGGATCACAGAGCGGAAATGATTGCTCGAAAACGGATCGCCCGAACCGGTCATGCTGATGCGCCGCGACGCAAGGATCAAAGGTAGCAGGGCATTGTCGATCAACTGGTCAAGCCGGGTATTCTCTGCCTTGTTCGCGATCAGAAGTTCTGTGCGGCAGGATGGACAACTCAGGTTGCAGGACCGGTCATGGGCCAAGGCGATGCGCTTGATCTTTGTGGGGTGAACGGTCAATTTGTTTTGCCATACTTTGCGCATCTCCGGGTCCGTAAGATCGCGGGTTTTTGTGATTGTCTTGTCCACCAACTTTGGACAATGCATGCGCGAACAATAGCGGTAGGACCCATCATGGATTGAGGCTCGGATATCGCGTGCAGCGGGCGAATTCCACACATCCTCGGCTGTGCTGTCTTCAAGCGATCCAGCGTGGGTTGGCAGCCAGGCGGGGCAACAAAACATCAACCGATTGCGCGATGCGCTTTCAAGGTGTTCAAAAGGGTTGGTGCAAAAGAACCGATCAGGATCAATCGGTTGGATCGGTTGACCGCGCGCAGCGAACCACATTTCCTGCGCATAAAGGTCCTCTTGATCCAGAACCAAAGCAAGATCAAGGTGACGCAGCGCACTGGCCTTGTCCCCGCGTTTGAGCAAGTCATGCGCGGCCAGCACCGGCACAAAACCCTTGATCCTGGGCTGCGCACAGCCCCATGCGAAAAAGCTTCGCCGTTCTGCAACGCTCAGGAAACGCCGGTCTGCCAAAGCATAAGACAGCACGTCATCGCAAAATGCCTCTGGCGCAACATAGTCGTCGTGGGATCGCGTCAGGCGTCGGGTATATGACCAACGCCCCCACCGCGCCATGATCGCATCAAACGCCGTGCGCCAATGCTCGGCAATGCTGTCTTTGGCGTCCAGCACAGCTATTGCCCCAGTAGCGCATTCTCAAAGCCGTTTGTGGCCTTGCAGCGCAGACCATTCGGAAAAGTACCCGTGCCAGATTGGTTAAAACTGGTCGAAACAGGTGCGAATGCAGGGCGTTCCAGCGTCACGATATAAAGGCTCGACACGACGATATCAGTCGCTTCGGCGGTCAAGGTAGATCGTAGGTCTAGGCTGAGCCTTCCCTGCAAGTCACTGTCGCGTGTTTCACAGGCCACAAAATCATCCAGCGAGCCGCTATAGGTCACAACCGCAGCCGTGCCACCAGTGGCTTGGCCCTGCGCATCAATTGACTCCGCACGCGCCGGAACCTGATCAATTGCGGTCTGGGCCCGTTCTACTGTTTGCGCACCAAACCTCAAATCCGATCCGGTGCCACCGCCCGTGCAAGCGGCCAACATGCAAGCGATCGCGCAGCCGTATACAAACGTCTTCATGGCTTATTTATCCTTTATGCTATGCAATTTGGCTCGAATAGGATAATTCTAAACTGGTATTTGTTGATTTAGAAAGTATTTCCATGCCCCGCGTTTCTCGGATCGTCTTTTTGATGCGCACCGCTTTGGCGTCGGTTCTGACGTTTTCAGCCGCCGGGCCGGTGAACGCGGAAGCACACACTGAGGCGGCCGCGGCCTATCAGGCAGCACTTGAGATCGGCACAGTTGAGGCGCTGGAAGCCTTCATCGCGCAATACCCATTGTCTGAGGAAGCCAACACAGCATTTCGCGATATCGTACTGGCTGCGCGCAGTTCAGATGTCGTTGATCGGGCAAGCGAAGAGCCAGCGAGCCTTGACTTAGAACTTAGCCAGAACCTGCTCGAAAGTGGTTTCGTCAGCCCATATTGAAGATTCCTGTCTGGCCATGACTTCACTTGAACTTTGCTTGGTATTCCAAAGTTCTGTTTCGACTGATTGCTTTTCTGATTGGTAGTTCAATAGACGCTATATGACATGCGCCCGTCAAAATCGTGAGAGTTGAGACATACCAAAGTCCGGCACTTTGATGCATTGGCTATTCGTGCATGCTTGTCGGAAGCCCACATTGTCCGATAAATGTTCTTGCCGATAGGTCGAATTTCTATGGACGCTTCCGTAGACGCGTCTAAGCCGAAAGCTAGCGTTATCCCGCGACTTGATCCTTCGTTCTTTTGGTCTTGCTGAACGATGTATGAATGACCGGTTTTCTCACCCCAGCACGATACCGATATCTACGCAGTTGTCCACCAGTGCAATCTACAGGCCGCGTGTATCAATGAGGCCGCTTGCAATTTTTTTCGATGCTTTATCGATCCTGCATTGTTTGACAGGGGCTTGGATTTTGCTGTGCGTGCCTGGGCGCGTCAGGACGCAAAGGTGCGCCCGCGTATTGCGGCGGCGGATGCGACACGCCTGCAAGCGCTCGAAGCGATGTTTGGCCGCCACGGGTGTGACACCGCAGAGGCCGATTGGCGTGCCCGGATGATCTATTTCATGCAGCTGGGTTATCATGCGCTTGAAGTACAAGAGACGGCTGAGGTGCGTATGACGCGGCTACCGGGGTATTTAGAGGGATTTACACGGCAAGTTCCGTCTTTCGAAGTGTTGGATGCCTTTAGGGCGTTTGCGATGCATCATTTGGCGGATAGCACGCGTGCGTAGGTCCCTCGCGGACCGGACATTAACTTGGCGAAGATGTGCTTTCACGAATAACAAGTGAAACCGGCAGAACGGCCGCGCTTTCCAGATGGTCCCCATCCGGCGTCATGATCCGCGCCATGAGCATTTCCGCAGCCGTTTCGCCGATCATCAAGCGATCTTGCCTGATGGACGTGAGCGCGGGAATAAATTGCGCGGCCAAGTCAATATCGTCAAATCCCATCACAGAGACATCGTCTGGCACGCTAAACCCGTGACGCGATAGTTCTGCAATAAAGCCCATCGCCAACTGATCAGAGGCACAGAACACCGCTGTGGGCCGATCTTCCATGGCGATCCACGTTTGCGCTGCAAGACAACCAGCAGCGAGGGAAAAGTCGCCTGCGATGATCCATTCCGGTTTTAGCGCGAGCTCTAACCTTGTCATTTCTGCAATGAACGCGTCCTTACGAGAATGCATCAGCACATTGCCTTCGGGGCCCGTCACATGGGCGATCTTTCGATGCCCAAGATCATGTAGATAAGTCACTGCCGCTTGCGTGCCTTTACGGTTCTCGCACCGGACAGATGGAAAACTGGTACCATCGACCCACTCACAAGCAAAAAGCACGCGGTCAGCTTGCGACGCGTCTTCAAGTGATTTCAGGACGTCCGCATCTAGACCGCCGTCCAAAATGATCATGCCATCGGCCCGCACATCATCTAGATAGTCTATCAAGCGTTCACCGCTGTCATGCACCTGTTTGGTGCTGGCGATCAGCATCGAATATCCCCGCTGTGACAAGTTGCGAGAGATTCCTTCAAGGATAGTCGAAAAGAACGGATTGGCCAGATCAGGCAGCAAGACCAAAACAGAATGCGCACGTTTGGTCCGTAGGTTTCTTGCGGCGCGATTGATCCGATATCCGGTTGCCCTGACTGCCTCGGCCACACGGATTCGGGTCGATTCGGATACAACATCGGGGTGAGACAGGGTGCGTGAGACCGTCGCCGTTGACACACTTGCAACACGTGCAACGTCTTGAAGTGTCGCGGTTTTACTAGTCATTCTGCTCTACTTTTTGGTGTCTCTTCTTGCAATCGATTACATAATGTCTTGACACAACAATCAACAGCAATCCAACATGTAATCGATTGCAAGCGTTTGTGATCGGGAAAGCAAAAGCGGGAATCCGCATTTCTGGGAGGAAAAAATGACAAACTTGATGAAGTCCCTTTTGGTGGGGACGGCGCTTACTGCCGTGACTGCGACAACTGCTATGGCTGACGGTGTCGAATTGGAAGTGACACATTGGTGGACATCCGGCGGCGAAGCCGCGGCTGTTTCAAAATTCGCTGAAGCGTGGAACGCGACAGGCAACACATGGGTCGATGGCGCAATCGCCGGTTCTGGCGGAACAGCGCGCCCCATTATTATTTCTCGTATTCTAGGCGGCGACCCTATGGCAGCGACACAGCTGAACCACGGACGCCAAGCCCAAGAGCTGATCGAAGCAGGACTGCTTCTTGATCTGACCGACGTCGCCGAAGCAGGCGGCTGGACCGACATCGTTAACCCGTCCTCGCTGCTGGATGCATGTACGCTGGACGGAAAAATCTTCTGTGTGCCGATCAACATTCACTCAGCACAGTGGATCTGGTTGTCACACGATGCTTATGAAAATGCGGGCCTCGAAGTTCCTTCTGATTGGAACGAATTCGTTGCATCCGCTGGCGATCTTGAGGCTGCAGGTACTCTGCCATTGGCGATGGGTCAGCAAGGCTGGCAGCAAAGCATTGCGTTCGGCGCCATCACACTTGCGGTAGCCGGTTTGGACGCTTGGAAGGGCGTGAATGTGGACAAGAACGCCGATGTCGCACGCGGTCCTGAGTACACGGCTGCGTTCGAAGCGGTTGCCAGTGCACGAGCACTTGCCAGTGAATCTGCGGTCCAAGACTGGAACCTAGCAACCAACATGGTCATCACGGGCCAAGCTGGCGCACAGATCATGGGTGACTGGGCGCAGGGTGAATTTGCTGTTGCCGAACAGGTCGAGGGCGAAGATTACTCTTGCCTGCCGGGGCTGGGTCTGAATGCTGTGTTGGACACTGGTGGTGACGCTTTCTACTTCCCAGTGAACGACGATCCTGAGATCACTGCCACGCAAAAAGAGTTGGCGGCGCTATTGATTTCACCTGAAGCACAAGTGTCATTCAACCTCGCCAAAGGCTCTTTGCCAGTGCGCGGCGACATCGATATGTCGGCGGCCAACGGCTGCATGCAGAAAGGTCTCGAAATTCTAGCAAGCGGCGGTGTTCTGCCATCTGCTGATATTTCGTTCTCTGCTGATACACAGACACAGATCGAAGATCTGATGGCACAGTTTTGGACCAGTGACATGTCAGCCGCAGAAGCGCAGGCAAGCTACGCTGATCTGATCGAGAACGCTGACTAAGATACCTCCCGCAGACTGGTCCGGCGGTTCGCCGTCGGGCCAACCTGACATTCCCATTTCACTTCATTTGGAGCCGACACGATGACCGTGACTTCGGACCCCCCCGTTCAACACGCCAAGCGCCCAAGCCGTCTTTTCAAGAATTTAATGGCCAAGCTTGCTTCGATCCCGATGATCCTGACAGCGCTGGTTGTTTTTGTTGGCGGCACGACGTGGACAGTCGTTTATTCATTCACCGGTTCGCGGATGCTGCCCAAGACAAACTGGGTTGGGTTCGACCAATATGAGCGGCTTTGGGATTCAGATCGGTGGATCATTTCAATAAAGAACCTCGGCATCTACGGTTCTTGTTCGATGATCTTGACGCTTGTGATTGGGTTCACCCTCGCGGCCTGCCTTGACCGCAAAATTAGATTTGAAAGTGCGTTCCGCACGATCTTTTTATATCCGTTTGCCTTGTCGTTCGTTGTGACGGGTCTTGCGTGGCAGTGGATTTTGAACCCTGACTTTGGTCTGCAAAATGTTGTCCGCGGTTGGGGATGGGAGACCTTTAACTTTAATCCTATCAACGATCCTGACACCGTCATCTTTGGCCTTCTGATTGCCGGGCTGTGGCAAGGAACCGGGCTGATAATGTGCATCATGCTTGCAGGCTTGCGCGGTATTGATGAGGACATCTGGAAAGCGGCACGTGTTGATGGGATCGGCACAGTGAAGACCTATGTTTTTGTCATTATCCCAATGATGCGCCCTGTCTTCGTCACGTCGCTGGTGCTGATCGCCTCTGGAATAATCAAGCTTTATGATTTGGTCGTGGCGCAGACCGGCGGTGGTCCAGGGCTCGCATCAGAGGTGCCTGCAAAATACGTGATTGAGTTCATGTTCCGCGCGCAGAACTTGGGGCAAGGTTTTGCCGCGTCTACCATGATGCTGTGTTCGGTTGTGATTATTTTGATCCCATGGGCCTACCTCGAATTTGGAGGGCGGAAGCGTGCCTGATATGACAAATAGCACAATGACAGGACCACGCGGTCCTAAGCCAAAAAAATCGTTCTCACGTGCAAATATCTTTCTCTATGGCACATTGATCATGGTCTCGATGTACTACCTGCTGCCACTCTATGTGATGGTCGTGACATCGCTGAAGGGCATGCCTGAAATTCGCATGGGCAATGTATTTTCGCCGCCCATGGAGGTCACGTTTGAACCTTGGGTCAAGGCATGGTCTGAGGCCTGCACTGGGATCAATTGCGACGGACTTTCGCGTGGGTTTGGCAATTCGGTACGCATTCTTATTCCGTCGATCCTGCTGTCCATCGGGATCGCATCCATCAATGGCTACGCCCTGTCGAATTGGAAGTTCAAAGGGTCCGAGGTGTTCTTCACGATCCTTATCATCGGTGCATTTATCCCTTATCAGACGATGCTTTACCCAATTGTAATCATGCTGCGTGAAATTGGTCTCATGGGGTCGATTGGTGGCTTGGTGCTGGTGCACACGGTCTTTGGTATGCCGATCCTGACACTGCTGTTCCGCAACTACTTTGCGTCTATCCCAGAAGAGTTATTCAAAGCCGCCCGTGTTGACGGAGCAGGTTTCTGGCAGATCTACTTTCAGATCATGTTGCCAATGGCATTGCCGATCTTTGTGGTCGCCATCATCTTGCAAGTCACCGGCATCTGGAACGACTTCTTGTTTGGGGTTATCTACACAAAACCCGCGACCTATCCGATGACGGTGCAACTCAATAACATCGTCAACTCGGTGCAGGGGATCAAGGAATACAACGTCAACATGGCGGCGACCTTGCTGACCGGTCTTGTCCCACTCGTCATTTACTTTGCCTCTGGCAAACTCTTTGTCCGCGGCATTGCCGCCGGCGCAGTCAAAGGCTGATTACATCATGGCAAACTCTGTAGAAATCAAAGATCTGGATCTGAATTTTGGGGCTGTAAAGGTTCTCAAGCAGCTGAACCTCGATATTGCCGAAGGCGAGTTTCTGGTACTGCTCGGGTCATCGGGTTGCGGGAAATCAACGCTTTTGAATTGTATCGCGGGCCTGTTGGATGTCTCTGACGGTCAGATTTTTATCAAGGGCGAAAACGTCACCTGGGCCGAACCATCAGAACGCGGCATCGGGATGGTGTTCCAATCCTATGCGCTGTACCCCCAAATGTCCGTGCGTGGAAATCTGTCATTTGGATTAAAGAACGCCAAAATCCCCAAGCCCGAGATCGAAAAGCGCGTCGCTCGCGCAGCCGAGATTCTGCAAATCGAACCGCTATTGGACCGCAAACCCGGCGCCTTGTCTGGTGGCCAACGGCAGCGGGTCGCGATTGGCCGTGCTTTGGTGCGCGATGTCGATGTCTTCCTGTTTGATGAGCCGCTGTCCAACCTTGATGCCAAGCTTCGAACCGATCTACGTGTCGAGCTGAAGCGCCTGCACAAGCAGCTTAAGAACACGATGATCTACGTAACACATGATCAGGTTGAAGCCATGACTTTGGCAGATCGCATCTCGATCATGAAGGACGGGATGATCCAGCAGCTGGACAGCCCCGAAGTGATCTATGCCAAACCCTGCAACAAGTATGTCGCCGACTTTATCGGTTCGCCTGCGATGAACTTGTTTTCGGGTGAAATGAACGGAACTCAGTTCGCTTGCGACGGGTTCACTATGGACGTCACGGGATACGAATTTGCCTCAGAAGGACAGGGCAATGGCGGCGCATGGCTGGGTATCCGGCCAGAGCATATTCTAACCGGTGCTGCGGTAGAGGGCGCGTCCTATACCGGCACAGCCGAGATCGACATCGTGGAACCAATGG
Source organism: uncultured Paracoccaceae bacterium (assembly GCA_947496605.1). Classification (GTDB taxonomy): domain Bacteria; phylum Pseudomonadota; class Alphaproteobacteria; order Rhodobacterales; family Rhodobacteraceae; genus Yoonia. Next base: position 49,421 of record CANMDF010000001.1, read on the forward strand.
GCTCTGACACGCTGGTCTGGGTGAATTTCGCGGGTCAGTCGGTCCGTGTTCGCACCGAAGGCCAATCAGGATTGAAATCAGGCGATATGCTGACCATCGGCTTTGATGCCGCACGTCTTCATCTTTTTGACGCGGCATCAGAACTTCGTCTTTAACTACGAGAAAGCAATAACATGACAGTAGCACTTCAACTGTATTCTATGCGTGACTGCGCAGATCAAATAGCACTCCTGGCGCAGTTGCCTGCAATGGGTATCAGCAAAGTCGAAGGCTATGGCGGTGTCTATGCTGACCCCACGGCTTACCGCGCAGCGATGGATGCGAATGGCGTTTCGATGCCGTCGGGCCATATGGGTTTGGCGGACATCGAAGGTGATTTTAATGCGACGCTGCGCATAATTCGGACTTTGGGGATCACCCGCGTCTTTGCACCCTATCTGGAAGAAAAAGACCGTCCACAGACCGCTGCAGGCTATGCCGATTTGGCGCAGCGATTGAACAAAGCGGCCAAGCAATATGCAGAGCACGGGATTTTCTTTGGCTGGCACAACCATGACTTTGAATTTGTGGCCCTCGCCGATGGCAGTATCCCGATGGACATATTGCTGGACACAGCGCCGGACATGGCATGGGAAGCCGACCTTGCGTGGATTGTGCGCGGTGGGGCAGACCCACTGGCTTATGTCCAACGCTATGGCAACCGCCTGTCGGCAATTCATGTGAAAGATATTGCAGCTGAAGGTTTGAACCTCGATGAAGATGGTTGGTGTGATCTCGGTGACGGCACGATGGATTGGGCCACATTGCTGCAGGCTTGCCGCAGCCAATCCAATGATTTGATCTACGCACTTGAGCACGACAAACCAAGCGATCCGGTTGGATATGCCAAGCGCTCTGCCGCGGCATTCCAAACACTTTGGGAGAGTACACATGGCTAAACTATTGGGCGTCGGCATTATTGGATGCGGCAATATTTCGGCAGCTTACCTGCAACTGGCACCGATGTTTCGCGGTTACGAAATTCTGGCAGTCGCAGACATCAATATGGACAATGCACATGCCCGCGCCGCCGAGTTCGGCTTGCGTGCGCATACTGTCGAGGACCTGCTTACCGCATCTGACATTGATCTGGTGATTAACCTGACAATCCCGGCTGCACATGTGGCTGTGTCAAAAGCCATCTTGAACGCGGGCAAGCATGTGTACTCAGAAAAACCCTTTGTGCTTAGTCTCAGAGAAGCGCAGGAACTTGGTGCAATTGCGCAATCAAAAGGTTTGCGTATCGGCTCTGCGCCCGACACATTCATGGGTGGCAGCCATCAGTTGGCCCGCAACATCATTGATGCTGGCGACATTGGCAAAGTGACGTCCGGTGCCGCTGTTGTGATGTCGAGCGGGATGGAAGACTGGCACCCAAACCCTGATTTCTTTTTCCAAAAAGGTGGCGGTCCAATCCTTGATCTTGGGCCTTACTACATCTGCAACCTTGTCCAAATGCTTGGGCCTGTTGCAAAAGTCACAAGCTTCACAGGGTCTGCCCATGACACGCGCACTATTCAAAACGGACCGCGCGACGGGGAAACTGTGCCGGTTGAAACGCCGACCACAATTCATGCAGTCCTGTCATTTACGAATGGCGCCATCATCACGCTGTTGGCCAGCTGGGATGTCTGGGACAGCAACCATCCGATCATGGAGCTTTATGGCACAGAAGGGACGATGAACGTCCCTGATCCCAACTTCTTTGGGGGCACTCTTACCATCACTGACCGCAAGAGCGCGCCTGTTGAGAAATCATGGGATCACCCTTTCAATATTCCAAACTTTGAAGAGGTGCACGCAAACTACCGCGGTGCGGGTCTTGCTGATATGGCGCTTGCTATTGCCGATGGCCGCACGCACCGTTGCAATGATGCCTTTGCAACGCATGTGGTTGAAGTCATGACCGCGATCTTGGAAGCTGGTGAAACAGGCAAAGTCATGCAAATGACGACGCATTGCGAACGCCCCGAGGTCTTGGACCCTGAACAGGCACGTGCATTACTGGCATAAGCCGTTAGAAAAAGGAGTGCTCATATGACGAGCGCAATCAAAGGACCTGCACTTTTTCTTGCCCAGTTTCTGGGTGATGAGGCTCCGTTCAATTCGTTGGATGCCATTGTCGCATGGGCTGCGGGTCTTGGGTACAAAGGCGTGCAAATTCCTACCTGGGACACGCGCGTTTTCGATCTGGACAAAGCCGCCAGCAGCAAGACTTATTGCGATGAAATTGCAGGGGTCTGTGCTGCCCATGGCGTCACGATTACCGAGCTGTCGTGCCATTTGCAAAGCCAATTGGTGGCTGTTCATCCAGCCTATGACACTGCGTTCGATGCGTTTGCGCCCGCGCATCTGCATGGCAACCCAAACGCGCGACAGGCCTGGGCTGTTGATCAAGTGACCAAAGTTGCCAAAGCGTCCGAGCATCTTGGGTTAAAAGGTGCTGTTGGATTTACAGGGTCGCTGGCGTTCCCCTATCTCTATCCGTGGCCACAGCGCCCGGCTGGATTAATCGACGAGGCCTTCGGCGAATTAGCCCGCCGTTGGCGGCCGCTGTTGGATGTTTATGAAACGGCTGGTGTGGACTTCGGCTTTGAAATCCACCCCGGCGAGGATGTGTTTGACGGAAGCACGTTTGAGCGTTTCTTGGACGCCTTGGACGGTCATCCGCGCTGCATGATCACCTACGACCCGTCACATTTTCTTTTGCAGCAGCTCGATTATTTATCGTTCATCGACATCTATCATGATCGGATCAGCGCGTTTCACGTCAAAGATGCCGAGTTCAACCCGAGTGGGCGTCAGGGTGTCTATTCCGGTTATGCCGACTGGACCGAGCGGGCAGGGCGGTTTCGATCTTTGGGTGACGGACAGGTCGATTTCAAAGGCATCTTTTCCAAGCTGACCCAATACGGTTTTGATGGCTGGGCTGTGCTTGAATGGGAATGTTGTCTGAAGCATCCTGAACAAGGAGCGGCAGAAGGTGCACCTTTTATCGCGGACCACCTAATCCGAAAAACCGACAAGGCATTTGATGATTTCGCAGGGGGTTCTTCCGACAAAGATGCCCTGCGCAAAATGATGGGATTCTAACATGACACCTCTCAAGCTTGGCATGGTTGGCGGCGGACAAGGGGCGTTCATTGGTGGGGTGCACCGCATGGCGTCCCGTCTGGACGGATGCTTTGATCTGGTGGCGGGTGCATTTTCGTCCGATCCCACGCGCGCACTTGCCTCTGCAGTCGAACTTGGGATTGATCAGGATCGGTCTTATGCCGATTTCAAGGATATGGCCGCCGCAGAAGCAGCGCGTTCTGATGGGATTGATGCGGTGTCTATTGTCACGCCAAATCACCTGCACGGACCGATAGCTGAGGCGTTTCTGGCGCATGATATTTCGGTGATCTGCGACAAACCGATGACAGCGACCTTGGCGCAGGCGGAAAGCCTTATGTCAGCAGCCAAGACATCAAAGGGACACTTCTTTCTAACGCACAATTATACCGGTTATCCGATGATCCGACAGGCACGCCAAATGGTGGCCGACGGAGACCTTGGTGAGATCCGGATCGTAGAGGCAAACTATCTTCAGGATTGGCTAAGTGAGGCCCCCGCCGAGGACAACAAGCAGGCGAAATGGCGCACGGATCCCGCCCAGTCTGGTGGCGGCGCTATTGGTGACATTGGCACTCATGCCTATAATCTGGCGTGCTTTGTATCAGGTCTGCGCAACACATCATTGAGTGCCACGCTTACCTCTCATGTTGCTGGCCGATTGGTTGATGACGATGCGCGGATATCTTTGAAATTCGACGGTGGCGCCCGCGGTTATGTTTGGGCAAGCCAAGTCGCTGTCGGCAATGAGAATAATCTAACGCTGGCCATATATGGCACCAAAGGATCACTGCGTTGGAGTCAGGAAAACCCGAACATCTTGTGGTTCACTGAATTAGGCAAAGCACCGCAGATGATCACCCGCGGCGGTGGTGCCGCGAACAGTGCGGCCGCGGCTGTCACGCGCATTCCCGCAGGCCATCCCGAAGGATATCTAGAGGCTTTCGCTACCCTTTACCGCGAAGCGGCCCAAATGATCGCGTCGCAAGACACATCAGCGACGACCATTGGCATCCAAGACGGCCTTGATGGCGTACGTTTCGTGGATGCGTGCCAGCGTTCATCACTTGCCCAAGGCTCTTGGATCGACCTTTAGGTAGGTGATCCTAGACTTGCGTATTCTTGGCGCAGAATGTTCTTTTGCACCTTTCCCATTGTATTGCGGGGCAGGGCGTCTGTGATGAAGTATCTTCTGGGGTGCTTGAAACGCGCTAGTTCTGGCTCAACAAACTGGGCGATCTGTTCTGCGTTTAGTTTAGGGTCGTCCGACACGACCACTGCCAGAACAGTCTCGCCAAAATCAGGATGCGGCACGCCAAACACGGCACTCTCAACGACCCCCGAGATGTCGTTGATGACGTCCTCAATCTCCTTGGGGTAGATATTGTAACCGCCTGAAATAATGAGGTCTTTTTGACGGCCAACAATGGAAATACGTCCGTCTTTTGCCTGCACACCCAAATCGCCGGTGATAAAGAAACCTGTATCACGTAATTCCTCTGCGGTCTTTTCAGGCATATTCCAATAGCCTTTGAATACATTCTCGCCGCGCACTTCGATCATGCCCACTTCTCCGGCTGCAACAGGCTTTCCTTCGGCCGTGATCTCAACCTCCGTACCCGGCAAAGCATAGCCGACAGTACCGGCCACGCGGTCGCCGTCATATGGATTTGACGTGATCATGTTGGTCTCTGTCATCCCGTAGCGCTCAAGTATGCGCTGCCCCGTTCGACCTTCGAATTCCGTATGGGTTTCGGCCAATAGTGGGGCAGAGCCGGAAACGAACAGCCGCATGTTTGCGACCAGATCGTTGGTTAACCGGCTGTCACTTAACAGTCGCGTATAAAAGGTTGGCACGCCCATTAGCAGTGTCGATGACGGGATTTCATCAATGACGATGTCCAGATCAAATGCCGCCATGAACCGCACCTGTGCACCAGCCAACAGCGACGTGTTCAACGCCACAAACAGGCCATGTGTGTGGAAAATCGGCAGCGCGTGGATCAGGCGGTCATTGCTGCTAATTTGCCAAAGATCAGTCAGGCTTTGAGCGTTCGACAATAGGTTTTTATGCGAAAGCATCGCACCTTTGGACCGGCCTGTTGTACCTGAAGTGTAGAGGAGCGCGGCAAGATCATCGGGATCACGCGAAACGGTTGGAAAGCTGGTATCGCAGGCATTTGCACCGGTTGAGAGCGAACCAGTGCCGTCTTTGGCCAGTGTCATCACTTGGGTATCATTGCCGCAAATCCCGGATAGATCGGTCATGTCTCTTGCGTCACAAACAACCAGCTTTGGGGTCGCGTCTTCAATGAAATAGCGCAGCTCACTTTGGGTATATGCCGTGTTAAGCGGCAGATAGATCGCCCCGGTCTGAACCGCAGCGCCATAAAGCGCGATGGTGTCCACTAGTTTGGGTGCTTGCACGACGACCCGATCACCCGGCTGCACACCTGCGTTAGCCAAAACATGTGCCAACTGGGCCACGCGTCCGACAAAGGCCGCGTAGCTGACCATTGTGCCGTCATCCAACGTCAGGAATATCGCGTTGTTTTCGGCATGTGGTGCGATAAGCGCATCGTAGAGTGTATTGGTCACGATGAAGTTTCCTAGGGTTTAACAAGAAGAGTAGTGGTTAAGAGAGCAAGGGTAGTTTTAGGAATTGCGATCTTATCTTCGGATGACAGCGAAGCGCTGCATTGATTGCACTGTACCGTCACAACGCCGTCCTGCCCTACAGGCCGCCAAGCTGCGATGTAAGGTATTCGCCGGTCAATCGGTAGTGGCTGAGCAAGGCAACAGAGGCAGCATCGGCGTCACCTTTGACGGCAGCGTCTAGAATATCTTCGTGCTCGGCGGCAATATCACGGCTTTGATAGCGCGCGCCCCCAGCTGCCAGATACCGGTACCGGATATTGAGATCATAGAGCTGGCTGCAATACCGCTCCAGCATTGGCGATTCTGAATTGCCTAACAGCGTCATATGGAAGGTCTTGTGGGCATCCTCAAAGGTGTCGGTGCCAACAACCCGCTTCATGCGGTGGTGCGACAATACCAGATGCTCTTCCCAGTCAGACGTGCGGCGTGCGATGGATTGGCGCAAAGCCATATCTTCTAGGGTGCAGCGCAAATTCAGAATTTCTTCAAAGTTGGCAAGGCTGACAGGTGCGGCGCGAAACCCGCGTTGATCGATGCGCTCGACCAACATGTCCGAGGTCAAAAGGCTGAGTGCTTCGCGCACCGGTGATGCCCCTACGTCCAACATGCTGCGCAGTTGCTCAATCTTGAGCTTTTTTCCGGCTGCCAGGTCGCCCACCAATATCATTTCGCGCAAAGATAGATAGGCCGCGCGTGTCGCAGAGGTTTCCCGGCTGCCAGTGTCGTCCATCATATTCATGCCGGAATCCTCTTTCTAGGTCAGCGTCACATGTTTGGTGGATAGCCCAACAGTCAGGTTCAGCGATCCCTCGTTGATCATCCATCGGCGCAAAACGTAACTCCGCGCCCCGCTTTGGTGCATCGGGTCGTTATCGGCAAGTGCGCGGGCGGCATCAAGGCTTTCAGCGCGGTAGACGATCATGCCCATGCCTTGCATATGCACACCCGTTTCATCGGACATAGGCCCTGCAAAGGCCAAGGCGCCTGTGCGCTCTAGTTCGGCCTGATAGGCTAAATGATCTGGCAATGACGCCTTAACATCCTGTGGTTCTTTTGCCGGGGTCGAGGTCGCAACATAGAGTTCCAATGCAAGTGCGCCGCGCGATTTTGCCTCTGCTTTATAGTCCACCCAAGCAACCATGACATTTTCTCCTCAAATCCAAAAATATCGATATTTATTGACATGTGTTGATATTGTAGGCAGAAATTATGTGTACTTACAAGGATTGAACGCATGAAATATCTGGTCGGAGAAACAAACGGCGGGACTGCGGTTTTTGCCGTTCACGGTGACAAAGCCGTTAATCTTACGGCTATTGATGCAGCGGTTGGTCAGGACTTGATGGCGCTTATTTCCGATCCAGCCTTGGCAGAATCAGTCGCGATCAAGGCCCAGGGCGCGGCGCAAGTCGCGGTAGCCTCCATCACACCGGCATTGCCTGTCGCGTCGCCGGGCACGATTATTTGTCTCGGTTTGAACTACACCGATCACATCAAAGAAGGGGGTTACGACATCCCCGACTACCCCGCACTTTTTATGCGCGGAAAGAACTCGATCATGGCCGCAGGTGCGCCTTTGGTGCGTCCGACATGTTCGGAAAAACTGGACTATGAGGCTGAGTTGATGTTCATCATCGGCAAAGGTGGCCGGCATATTTCGGAAGCGAGAGCTTTGGATCACGTGTTCGGTTACACTGTCTTTAATGACGGGTCCGTGCGTGATTATCAGCGCAAGACGCATCAATGGACGCCCGGTAAGAATTTTGACAACACCGGCGCCATTGGTCCGATCGTTGTCACCCCGGATGAGGTGCCAGCAGGTGCTGCAGGCCTGAAGATTGAAAGCCGTGTCGGGTCTGAAGTTTTGCAGTCGTCCAACACAGGCAACATGATATGGTCAGTTGCACAGACCATTGCGACAATCTCTGAATATACGACATTAGAACCCGGTGATTTGATCGCCATGGGCACCCCGCCGGGTGTGGGCCATGCGAAGAAACCAAATCCCCGCTGGCTTGTGCCCGGAGAAGTCGTTGATATTGAGATTGAAGGTATCGGCATCTGCTCAAACCCGATTGTGGACGAAAAAGATCACAAGACCATGGCGGCGGCTGAATGAACGCGCCAACCGGCAAAGAACTGGACGCTTTGCGCGCGAAAGCGCAAGCAGATCACCGCGCATTGCGCAGCCGCATCAGCCGTTTGTCGGACGACGCGATTGATCTGATCCTGCGTGATGCACGGTCCCATTATGCCTGGACTGACAAGCCGATCCCTGACGGGCTACTGGAAGAAATCTATGAGATAACAATTAACGGGCCGACGTCGATGAACACGCTGCCTGCGCGGTTTATCTTTGTGAAATCACCTGAAGCGAAAGATCGGCTGGCCAAGTCGCTGAAACCGCAGAATGTGGCCAAGATGATGGGTGCGCCTGTCACCGCGATCATCGCGCAAGAGATGGATTTTTGGCGCGAACTGCCGTTCCTCTTTCCCCATGAAGACCGCCGCCACCTGTTTGATGGCAAAGAGGCCTACTGCAAGGATACCGCGGACCGAAATGCCACGTTGCAAGGCGCATATTTCATGATTGCAGCGCGTGCTGTTGGTCTGGATGTGGGGGCGATGTCGGGTTTCTCGAATGCGATTGTGGATGAAGAGTTCTTTGCGGGCACCAGCTTGAAATCCAATTTCCTGTGTAACATCGGGTATGCGGATGAAACGGCGCTGTTTCAAAAACTACCGCGGTTTGCGTTCGACCAAGTCTGCAGCGTGATCTGAGGGGGAAGCGATGGCCGTCAAGATGAAAACAGTCGTGACTTACCGCGCCACCGCCGCCTGTCCGACCCATGCCCGTACTGAAATTCCTGTGCGTGATCTGAATGTCGTGATTGACGAACCGATTGAGAGGGGAGGGACCAATCTTGGCCCGACGCCGACCGAGGCGGCGATGACAGCATTGATCGCTTGTACCAATGTTATCGGTCACAAAAATGCGCATCGCCTTGGCATCGACTTGGGCGAGATCAGCATTGACGCGAACTGCAAATTCGACCGGCGCGGCGTTCTCATGGAGGAAGAAATCGACGTGCCGTTTCCTGAAATCACACTCACGGTGAAATGCACCACCCCCGCCAGTCAAGAGGAGTTGGATTTGGTTGGGTTGGAAACTGCAAAATACTGTGCGATCGCAAAGCTTTTTGCGGCAGCGGGTACTGATCTGACGGTAAACTGGCGCAAAGCCAACTGATACAAACGGGGCGGAGGAGCCCGCTTTTCTGGGAGGAAAAACACATGAAAAATTGGACAAGACGCACACTGATGGGCGCCGCTCTGGCGACCATGACAACCATTCCGGCAGCGGCCCAAGAGACAATTTCAGCGGTTGTTATCGATGGCTATCCAGACCGCGCCCTTTGGGTAAAGGAATTCACGAATTTCTTCATTCCTGAGGTCGACCGCCGTCTGGCAGAAACCGGCAATTACGTGATGGACTGGCAGGAAAACTATGGCGGTTCGATTGTGAAGCCGAAGGGCGTATTGGAAGGTATCGAACTTGGACTTGGTGATATCGGTATCGTCACCACGATTTTCCATTCGTCGAAACTGCCCAGCCAAGGTTTGTCCGCGGTTACACCTTTCGTCTCCTCAGACGCACGGGCTGTTGCGCAAGCGGTTGATGAGATTGCACGTGAATTCCCTGCAATGCAGAACGAATTTGCAGCGCAGAACCAAGTCTATCTTGCGACAGGTGTTGTTCTGAACAGCTATCAGATGTTCTCAACGCAGGAAGTTGCAAGCGTATCTGACCTGGAAGGTTTCAAGGTTGCCGGTGCAGGCATGAACCTGCGCTATCTTGAAGGCATTCAGGACGCCGCCGGTGTGCGCGGTGGCCTGACAGATTTCTACAACATGATGCAGACAGGTTTGGCCGATGCGGGCATGTTGTGGCCAGAAGCTGCGGCAACATTCAAGATTTCTGAAGTCGCGCCCTACATGCTGCGTGCAGACCTGGGTGCTGTGAACTCTAAGACTGTGACGGTGAACCAAGACTATTGGGATAACCTGCCTGATGAGGTCAAAGACGTGCTACAAGCCGTGGCAATCGATTATCGCGATCATCTTGCTGGTATCGCTATGGATCGCGCAACCGCTGCTGAAGAAGCATATGTCGCAGCGGGTGGCACGATTGTTGACGTGTCAGACGCAGACCGTGCCGCTTGGGCTGCCGCAATGCCAAACATCGCGCAAGAATGGGCCGCGACGCTCAATGACAATGGTGAGCCGGGCACAGAAATGCTTGCCGCTTATCTGGGCAAGCTGGAAGCGGCTGGCTTTGTTGGCGTCCGTGACTGGGCACAACCGTAAACTCTGAAACGACCCGAGAAGGGGCCAAGCTTATGCTCAAGTCTGCAATCAGCGGTCTTTCTCGGGTCGCGAACTCTCTTGCGATTGCGGCCAACGTCGCGGGGACACTCACGGTCCTGATGTTGGTCGTCATTCTGAACGTCGATGTGGTCGCGCGCGGCTTTTTCAATGCGCCGCTTAAGGGCACCTACGAGATCGTCCAACTTGCGGTCGTCTTCATTGTCTTCTTACAGCTTGCCGACGTGGTGCGCGTTGACCGGCTGACGCGGTCAGATGGTTTTTTGAACTTACTGCACAGCCGCAGGCCGGGCCTGACGGCAAACCTACGCCGCATGATCAATGCGATATCTGCGATTTTTATGGGTTTGATCGCGTACATTATGTTCCCTGAATTTATCAAGATGTGGGGGACCCAAGATTTCTTTGGCATCCCCGGTGTCTTTACCGTCCCTTGGTGGCCGATCAAACTGGTGATCGCCAGCGGAAGCGCTTTGGCATGCTTGATTTTCGTCCTCAAAGTGATCACCGCGCAAGACAGACCCCAACTTATCCGCGTCCCTGAACATGACGACAGGAATGCGGGCGGGACGACATCATGACCCCGATTGAGATTGGCCTGATCTCGGTCGTTGCAATTGTCTTTTTGATCTATTCCGGCGTCTATATTCCGATCGCCTTGGGGATGGTGTCGCTGGTGTCGATCTGGTTGATGCGCGACAATTTCACCCTTTCGTTGAACCTGCTGAAGATCGCAGTAGGTGACAGCGCCATGGTCTATAGCTTTGCGACCATACCGCTTTTTACTTTTATGGGATTAATCGTGTCCAAAGCGGGGTTGGGCAGGGACATCTATGAAGTCATGACGATGCGGTTTCGCAAGACAAAGGGCGGGATCGGTATGGCGACGGTAGGGGCCAACGCGGTGTTTGCTGCCGTCACCGGTTCATCCATCGCATCCGCGTCTGTCTTTACCAAAGTCTCTGTGCCCCAAATGATCGCCCAAGACTACAACCCGCGTTTTGCTGTTGGTGTGGTGGCAGGTTCTTCTGTCTTGGGCATGATCATCCCGCCATCCGCGATGCTGATCATCTATAGCTTTGTCGCCGAACAATCCGTTGGTGATATGTTCCTTGCCGGTGTCATCCCCGGTATCATGTTGGCCATCGCATATGTTGGCGCGATTTGGTTCATGGGGCGCTTTACACCCAACTTTGTTGGTGGTCGCATCGTTAAAGACACCGAGTGGATGTCCAAGCGCGAGATTGCTTCTAAGACGCTACCAACTATTGCCATCATCACTATCGTCCTTGGCGGAATCTACACCGGCTGGATGACTGCGGTTGAAGCGGGGGCAACCGGTTCGCTGGTGGCGCTGATCATTGCGGTTACTCGCCGGTCGATGTCACTCAAGGGTTTCTGGGAGGCTTTGCTGGAAACTGGCCATATCACAGCGGCCATCCTATTCCTGATAACCGCCGCCTCTATCTACAGTCGGATGCTGGGTCTTGCCGGATTACCTAACCAATTGCAGGACTTGCTTGCAGGCAGCTCGGCCACGTTCTGGACGATCATGTTGCTCTACGTTTTGTTGATGATCTTCCTTGGTACGATCCTTGATACTGCATCGATCATTCTGATCGTCGTGCCTTTGTTCCTGCCATTGGTCGAAGCATTGGATATGTCACTGGTCTGGTTTGGCATTATTACTGTTGTTGGTGCCGAGATCGGGTTGTTAACCCCGCCGCTGGGCATATCGTGTTTTGTGATCAAATCGACGCTCAACGATGACAGTATTTCGCTCAAAGACGTCTTCATGGGGGCGCTGCCTTTCGCGTTTGTCATGCTGATCGTTCTCTTCATTCTGATCGAATTCCCGATCCTTAGCCTCGCTCTTTTGTAAGGAAAGCCCATGCGCAACGTGACCAAAGATAACATTACGGATGTGTTCAAAGGCTACATGGCCGACGATATGCCCCCGCGTACCCGCGAGATCATGAGCGCATTGGTGCAGCACCTGCATGACTTTGCGCGCGAGACAAACCTGACACATGATGAATGGCGGCAGGGGATTGCCTTTCTTGAAGGGTGCGCGGCCATTGAATCCGAGGACCGCCATGAATTTGTGCTTGCTTCTGATGTGCTGGGGGTGTCGTCGCTGGTGGACATGCTGCACTCTAGCTCTGATGCGACGTCTTCGTCGGTACTTGGACCGTTTCACGTCTCTGGCGCACCACCCTTGCCAGTTGGCGGCGACATGAAGCGTGATTTTGGTGGACCCGTCTTGCTGGCTGAGGGGGTTATTCGCGACACTGCCGGAAACCCGATCGCAGGCGCCGAGATCGATATTTGGCAGACCGCGCCCAACGGGCTCTATGCCAGCCAAGACGACGCACAAGATACGTTCTCTTTCCATGGTTTGATGACCGTTGGGGACGACGGGCGGTATGCGTTCACAACGGTAAAACCTGTCGAGTACACTGTGCCATCTGACGGCCCTGTCGGTGATATCCTGCGGGCTTGTGGACGCCACCCATGGCGCCCATCGCATCTGCACTACATCGTAAAGGCACCGGGCTATCGCACGCTTGTGACGGAAGTATTCCCTGACGATGATCCATATCTTGATCAGGACACCGTTTTTGGCGTTCGTGATGACTTGGTGATGACCTATCAAGAAAAGCCAGCCAGCGATTTTCCCGACGGGATGGCATTGTCAGGCAAAGTTGATGCGCCGTTTCTCACCGTAAACTTCGATGTCATTCTCGCGGATGCATAAAGTCGCTTTGCCGTAAGTCCCGTATATTTCCCAATAGGCCCACGAAAAAGTAGTGATCAATGCTTTGGTAATTTTTTACCCGACTATTTTAATCGGGTACTAGACATCCTCGAATCTGTCGCTAAAAGTGTTCCCGAGTAAAAGACTCAGTCAAAGGGATCTGATCATGAGAAACACAACCAAAACTCTGTTGATTTGTGCAACTGCAGCCTCAGCAATTGCTTCCTCGGCGATCGCCGAAGGTGAGCTAAACCTCTATTCTTCACGTCACTACGACACGGATGAGCGACTCTATTCCGACTTTACCGATCTGACGGGCATTACGATCAACCGGATCGAAGCCAATGCGGACGAGCTGATCGCCAGAATGCAGGCAGAGGGTGCCAACTCGCCTGCTGATATCTTGCTGACCGTGGATACATCCCGTCTAGAGCGGGCCAAGAATGCCGGTGTGCTGCAATCTATCGATAGCGAAGTGCTTGAAGCGCGTATCCCTTCCAGTCTGCAAGATGCTGACAATCAATGGTTTGGCTTTAGTCAACGTGCGCGCATCATCTTTTATGACAAGACAGAAGTGACAAACCCGCCGATGGATTATGTGTCGCTTGCTGATCCCGCATATGAAGGCATGGTGTGCCACCGGTCGTCGACAAATGTCTACTCACAGACATTGTTGTCTGCCGTCATTGAAAACCACGGTGTCGAAGCGGCAACCGAATGGGCGCAAGGTTTCGTAAACAACTTCGCCCGTGATCCACAAGGTGGCGATACAGATCAGTTGCGCGGTTTGGTTTCGGGCGAGTGTGACATCTCAATCTCGAATACCTACTACTTTGCCCGTGCTTTGCGTAAGGATGTCGATGGGTTGAACGCCGAAGCGCTGGCCAACATCGGTTGGATCTTCCCAGCCCAGAACGCAGAAGGTGCGCACATGAACCTGTCGGGTGGTGGCGTTGCTGCTAATGCACCGAATTTGGACAATGCGATCAAGTTCATGGAATATCTGGCGTCGGATCAGGCCCAACAGTACTTTAGTGCTGGCAACGATGAGTATCCAGCCGTGCCGGGTGTTGGTCTTTCTCCATCTGTCGCTGCGTTGGGGCTGTTTCGCCCTGATGCTGTAGATTTGACCGCAGTTGCCCAGAATGTAGGGCAGGCGCAGGAGATCTTTAATCAAGTTGGCTGGGAATAACGCGCGAACCTGCGAAATGAACTAGGAAAGGCGTCACATTGGTGGCGCCTTTTTGTTGCGTCACGGCACGCAAATAATTCCGCAATAATTTCATTCTTGACGCGCGATAAGAAATTGTTTTCCATGTAAAGCGGGGCTTTGGGAGGACGTTAGCTGCCGTGGCTGAAACGCAGATCAAAAATATGGAAGAATTCTCGGCTGTAAGCGGGATTTCTAGGCCTACTGTCTCCAAGTATTTCAACGATCCTGACAGCGTGCGTCACACCACGCGTGAAAAGATTGAAGCGGCGATTGAGAAATACGACTATCGCCCGAATATTTTCGCGATGAACCAAAACCGAAAGATGACCAAGAATGTTGGCATCGTTGTTCCGCTTTTAGCTGATCCATATTTTGCAGAGATTGCCCGCAATCTTGAACAGCGATGCATTGATGCAGGGTATCGACCAACGCTATTCAGCGCACATGGTGATCCTGCGCTTGAGACGGAAGTTCTGGAAAACCTACGATCTATGAAGCCAGCGGGGGTTCTTCTTGCACCGTTGGGCCGCGCATCAGATCGGCGATCGCTGGAAAAGTTCGTAGAAGATGTGCCAACACTTATCTTTGACAGTAGCGTCGAAGAATTTGGCATCGCATTTGTCGGTTCAGACAATTTCCAGTTTACCTCGCACATCACAGATTATCTGTGTCGCACAGGCGAACCACCTTGTTTTTTTGAAATGAAAACACCGGCCAACCCGAATGCGCATCGTCGTCGCCAGAGCTATCTGAATGCAATGGAGGCGTTTGGGCATGAGCCTCAGGTGATCTCGGTTGATGGTGAAGGGTGGTCCTTCGAGGAAATTGGACGTTTGGGGGGGCATGAAGCCTTATCCAACAAGCAGTTTTCAACCAACACCATTTTGTGCAGCAACGACCGTTTGGCGATTGGTCTGCTGACTGCTTGTTACGAACAAGGCATCAAAGTTGGCCGCGGACCAGAGGCTGCGATTCGCGTCGCAGGACAGGACGGTCATCCGCATTCGCGCTACACTTGTCCGCCACTGACGACCATTTCACACGATTATGATGCTGTTTCCATGCATGCTGCTGAGGCGTTGTTTCTAGCAATTGATGGCCACGTAGAGCCTTGGAAAAGCACAAGATTAGAAGGCAAATTGATCCTCCGCGATTCTGCCTGAAGCGTAATTTCTTTACGCGCGTAAATTTTTTGTTGACGCCGCGTCTTGTATTCCACTAGCGTAGTTCTACCACATCGAAATCCAGGGAGGAATCGGATGTCTTTGAAGAGCACACTTCGTGCCGCGACAGCGTTGTCGCTAATCACTGCCGGTAGCGCATTTGCTGACGGCCACTCCGCAACAATCACAATCGCAACTGTAAACAACGGCGACATGATCCGTATGCAGGGCTACACTGACGGCTTTACAGCTGAAACAGGTATCGCTGTTGAGTGGGTCACGCTCGAAGAGAACGTACTGCGCCAGCGTGTGACAACTGACATCACCACAAACGGTGGACAGTTCGACATCATGACAATCGGCATGTACGAGACGCCAATCTGGGGTGCCAACGACTGGCTCGTCCCATTGAACGACCTGTCTGCCGAGTATGACGCAGCTGACATTTTGCCAGCAATGGCAGGCGGTCTGTCCCACGATGGCACACTTTATGCTGCACCATTCTATGGTGAATCATCGATGATCATGTACCGCACTGACCTGATGGAAGCTGCCGGTCTTGAGATGCCTGAGGCACCAAGCTGGTCATTCATCGCCAAAGCGGCACGTGAAATGACTGACCGTGAAAACGACATCAACGGCATTTGCCTGCGCGGTAAAGCTGGTTGGGGTGAAGGCGGCGCGTTCATCACAGCAATGTCCAACTCATTCGGCGCACGCTGGTTCGACGAAGAGTGGAACGCACAGTTCGACACACGTGAGTGGTCTGACACGCTGAACTTCTACAAGAACATGATGGACGACGCTGGTCCTGCTGGTTTTGCAACAAACGGTTTCAACGAAAACCTGTCCCTGTTTAACCAAGGCAAGTGCGGTATGTGGATTGACGCGACTGTTGCGGCTTCTTTCGTAACTGGCGACGACTCTACAGTTGCTGACTCTGTTGGTTTCGCACTGGCACCAGACAACGGTATGGGCAAGCGCTCTAACTGGCTCTGGGCATGGGCGTTGGCAATTCCTGCCGGTACACAGCAGGTAGACGAAGCCAAGCAGTTCATTGAGTGGGCAACAGGCAAAGGCTACATTGAGCAGGTTGCTGCGAATGAAGGTTGGGCGAACGTACCTCCAGGTGCACGTACATCCCTGTACGAGAACCCGAACTACCAAGCTGTTCCTTTCGCACAGATGACATTGGACTCAATCCTGTCAGCTAACCCGAACGACAGCACAGTTGATCCAAGCCCATACGTTGGCGTCCAGTTCGCTGCGATCCCAGAGTTTGCAGGCATTGCGACTGAAGTGAGCCAGGAATTCTCCGCCGCTTACGCTGGTCAGCAGTCTATCGAAGAAGCGCTTGAGAAGGCCCAGGCCATCACAAACGAAGCAATGGAAGCTGCTGGCTACCGCTAAGCACTCCTCCTGACTAAGGGGCGGTCCGATTTGCCGCCCCTTGGTTTTCTCCCCTTTCCTAATGTAAAGTTGCCTTAATACAGCGCGTGAGAATGCTCCGCCTGTGTCCAGAGGAGGTACATCCAAATGGCTACCAAAGCTTCCCGATCCGCTGCCCGTATTATGATGGCACCCGCTGTGATCCTGCTCTTGGGCTGGATGCTGGTTCCTCTCATCATGACTTTGTGGTTCTCATTCCGCGTCTACTTGCCCCTACGTGGCGGCGACCAAGGCTGGGCCGGATTTGATAACTACACCCGTTTTGTCACTTCGAGCGCCTTTTGGCCTTCGGTCCAAACCACCCTCATTATTGTTCTCGGCGTTTTGGCCATTACAGTAATCTTTGGCATCTTAATCGCTCTGCTACTTGACCAACCAATCTGGGGCCAAGGCGTTGTCCGTATCCTCGTGATTGCTCCTTTCTTTGTGATGCCGACGGTATCAGCACTGGTTTGGAAGAACATGTTCATGGACCCTGTGAACGGTCTCTTTTCACATCTTTGGCGGTTCTTTGGCGCGGAACCGGTCAGTTGGCTTTCCGACGCATCCATGCCCTCGATCATCATGATCGTCAGCTGGCAGTGGCTGCCCTTCGCGACCCTGATTTTGCTGACAGCCGTGCAATCACTTGATAGCGAACAGTTGGAAGCCGCCGAAATGGATGGTGCACCTTGGATCAAACGCTTTTGGTTCATCGTTCTGCCGCACCTCAGCCGCGCGATCACGATTGTGATCTTGATCCAAACCATTTTCCTGCTTGCGATCTTCGCCGAGATTTTCGTGACCACAGGTGGTGCATTTGGAACGCGTACGCTGTCTTATCTGATCTTCCAACGGGTTCTGGAAAGCCAGAATGTTGGGCTCGGCTCCGCCGGTGGTGTCTACGCCATCATCCTTGCAAACATTATCGCGATCTTCCTTATGCGGATCGTTGGTAAGAACCTGGATTAATAACATGGCACGTTCTGTTACACCCCGCCGGAAGCTTCTGAACACCACTGTCGCCTGGGCGATTGGTTTGTTGATCTTCTTCCCTATCCTCTGGACGATCCTGACCAGCTTTAAGACGGAAGGCGACGCAATCGCTGCTCCTCCGATCTTTGTGGGCTTCGAATGGACGCTTGAGAACTACCGCACCGTGCTTGAACGCTCTGACTATGGCCGGTTCTTGTGGAACTCGATCATCATTGCCGGCCTGTCCACAGTTCTGGGCTGTATGATTGCGATCCCAGCCGCTTGGTCGATGGCATTCGTGCCATCCAAGCGCACCAAAGACATCCTACTTTGGATGCTCTCAACCAAGATGCTGCCTGCGGTTGGTGTGCTTTATCCGATCTACCTGATCTTTATTGAGTTGGGTTTGCTGGATAGCCGCGCTGGACTGGTCGTCGTGCTGATGCTGATCAACCTGCCGATCATCGTTTGGATGCTTTACACCTACTTCAAAGAGATCCCCGGTGAAATTCTCGAAGCGGCCCGAATGGATGGCGCTACATTGCGGCAAGAACTGCTGTATGTGCTGACACCCATGGCGATCCCCGGCATCGCGTCCACTTTGCTGTTGAACTTCATCCTTGCGTGGAACGAAGCCTTCTGGACGCTTAACCTCACGGCGGTCAATGCCGCACCACTCACGGCCTTTATCGCGAGCTATTCCAGCCCCGAAGGTCTGTTCTTTGCGAAACTCAGTGCGGCCTCAACTATGGCAATTGCACCGATCCTCATCCTTGGCTGGTTCAGCCAGAAACAACTTGTACGCGGCCTGACATTTGGCGCGGTTAAATAAGGAACCTGACACATGGGACAGATCCAACTTAAACAGGTGACCAAGTCGTTCGGCGATGTGCAGGTCATTCCACCCCTAGACCTGACAATCCATGACGGTGAATTCACCGTCTTCGTCGGCCCGTCAGGTTGCGGTAAATCAACGCTACTGCGCCTGATCGCAGGGCTTGAGGACATCACGACAGGGCATATCGAGATCGACGGCACAGACGCCACGGATCTTGTGCCCGCCAAGCGCGGCCTTGCGATGGTGTTCCAGTCTTATGCGCTTTACCCGCATATGTCGGTGCGCAAGAACATCGCTTTTCCACTGCGGATGGCCAAGATGAATCAGGCTGAAATCGACAAGCGTGTAAATGCTGCGGCATCTGTGCTGAACCTTGCCGACTATATTGACCGTAAACCTGGTCAGTTGTCAGGTGGTCAGCGACAACGTGTTGCCATTGGCCGTGCGATTGTACGTGAACCCTCTGCCTTCCTGTTTGACGAACCGCTGTCAAACCTTGACGCGGCACTGCGTGTCGGCATGCGGATGGAAATCTCGGAGCTGCACAAAAAGCTGGACACAACGATGGTCTATGTGACGCACGATCAGGTCGAGGCGATGACAATGGCAGACAAGATTGTGGTGTTGCAAGCAGGCGTGATTGAGCAGGTTGGCTCACCACTTGAGCTTTACCGTGCACCGCGCAACACCTTTGTTGCCGGTTTCATCGGCTCCCCAAAGATGAACCTGATTACTGGTGAAGAGGCCAGCAAGCATGACGCAACCACCATTGGTATTCGTCCAGAACACATTGACGTCGTCGAAAGTGGCGGAACATGGACTGGCACTGTTGGCGTCGCAGAGCACCTTGGATCGGATACGTTCTTCCACATCCATAACACTGGATTGGCCGAAACGATCACTGTGCGTGCAATCGGTGATGTGAACCTGACCCATGGTGATACGATCCAACTTTCGCCACGCATGGACGAGCTGCACCGCTTTGGCGCAGACGGTCTGCGGATTGGATGAAGCGGCTTGACGGCAAGACGGCCCTGATTACAGGGGGCGCGCGGGGCATCGGCTTGGCCTTTGCCCGCGCCTACGCACGTGAGGGTGCGCGTGTTGCTATTGCCGATATTGATTTTGAGCGGGCTAATACTGCGGCCTATGAGATCAACAAAGAGATCGGCGACTATGCAATCGCTGTCCCGTTCGATGTTACCGATCAGGCGAGTATCGATGCTGGTGTAGAAAAGACCGTTTCGGTCTTTGGGCAGATTGATATCTTGATCAATAATGCTGCCATCTTTAGTGCTGCCCCGATCACCGAAATAACCCGCGAAGACTATGCCCGCGTTTTTGATATCAACGTCAGCGGTGCGCTTTTCACAATGCAAGCTGTCGCAAAGCACATGATTGATCGTGGGATCAAAGGCAAGATGATCAATATGGCGTCACAGGCCGGGCGGCGCGGTGAAAGCCTTGTTGCGGTCTATTGCGCCAGTAAGGCGGCGATCATTTCATTGACGCAATCGGCGGGGCTGAACCTGATTAAGCATGGCATCAATGTAAATGCCATTGCGCCGGGGGTGGTTGATGGTGAACATTGGGACGGGGTTGATGCATTTTTTGCCAAATACGAAGGCAAAGCACCTGGTCAAAAGAAAACAGAAGTCGGCGAGGCTGTCCCCTTCGGCAGGATGGGGACAGCGGATGATCTGACAGGGATGGCCGTTTTTCTGGCATCTTCGGATGCAGATTATGTTGTCGCACAAACCTACAATGTTGACGGCGGGAATTGGTTAAGTTGATGAATATCCAGAAACAACAAGAAGCGGTTCTGCCGTTGAGCCTGAAAAACCTGACCCATTTGCCTTCATCGGTGGCGCGCCCTTCGTATGACCGTGGGTCCTTGTCGGCTGGCATTGTACATATCGGATTGGGTAATTTTCACCGCGGACATCAGGCTTGGTACTTGCATCGCTTAATGCAAGATGGGTTGGCCCATGACTGGGCAATTATCGGTGCCGGTGTCCGGGCAGGGGACGCGGCCCAACGCGCCCGCCTCGCGGCCCAAGACTATCTAACAACGCTAATCCAGCTTGATCCAAAACAGACGACAGCCGAAGTAATCGGATCCATGATCGGCTTTGTGCCCGTCGAAGAAAATAATGCCGCTCTCATCGCGCAAATGGCCGATCCGGCCACGCGCATTGTGTCTTTGACCGTGACCGAAGGCGGATATTTTATTGATCCTGCGACCAAAGGTTTTGATGGGGCACATCCTGATATTCAGAATGACGCAAAATCCCCCCAAACGCCGATCACTGCGTTTGGTGCTATGATTGCTGCACTTAAAGTGCGGCGTGACACAGGCGTTGGGCCGTTTACCTGCATGTCGTGCGACAATTTGCAGGGCAACGGCGCCGTTTTGCGCCAAACGGTCGTATCACTCGCCCGCTTGTCTGACCCTGCATTGGCAGATTGGATCGATACGCACTGTAGTTTTCCTAACTCGATGGTCGATTGCATTGTTCCCGCGACCGGCCCCAAAGAGCTTGAGCTGGTGCGCAGTTTGGGTATCGAAGATGCATCGCCAGTCACCCACGAGAACTTTCGCCAATGGGTCATTGAAGATGATTTTTGTGCAGGCCGACCTGACTGGGACAAAGTTGGGGCAACCTTCACAGACGACGTGCATGACTTTGAGGCGATGAAGATCAGGGTTTTGAACGGTGGTCACCAGATTATTGCGAATGCGGGCGAACTATTGTCGATTGAGACAATTGCCGGCTGCATGGCAAATGAAAGAATTCGTGGGTTGTTTGAAAGAGTCGCAACTCAGGAAATTCTACCGCATGTCAAAGCTGTGCCCGGGATGGATCCGGTTAGCTATGTCACGTTGATTTCCGAGCGTTTCTCAAATCCCTTGATCGTCGATACCACGCGCCGGGTGGCCTTTGACGGGTCATCACGGCATCCGGGGTTTTTGGTGCCTTCGATCCAAGACGGGATCACAAGAGGAACGCCCACTTCCGGGTTGGCATTGGTTGAGGCGCTTTGGGCGCGGATGTGCGCAGGTCGCCGCGAAGATGGCAGCGAGATTGAAGCAAACGACCCGTTTTGGGGCACGCTTCAACAAACTGCGATTGCCGCTAAGGTTCATGCACCTGTATGGTTAGAGCAACGTCCTTACTATGGGGCCTTGGCTGACAATGCAGAATTTGTCGCACAGTTTGCGGGGTGGCTGAACATGATCTGGCAAGACGGCACAGAGCCCGCAATAGCGCACTATCTAGCTGGTTGATTGCCACGCTTTCGGCATCACCGGCGTCAAATCCAACAATGACTTGGTGTATGCCGCAGTCGGGGCTGCATAAAGCTGTTCGGTCTCGCCAACCTCTTGGATGGTCCCATTACGCAGCACGGCTGTCTCATCCGCCATCTGTCTCACAACGGCTAAGTTATGGCTGATGAAAAGGATCGTAAGGCCAAAGACGGATTGTAGGTCTTTTAAGAGATTCAGAATTTCGGCCTGAATAGAAACATCCAAAGCCGATGTCGGTTCGTCACAAATCAAGAACCTTGGACGCGCCAACAGTGCCCGCGCTACGGCAATACGTTGCCTTTGCCCGCCTGAAAATTGGTGCGGGTATTTTTCCAATGCGTCGGGCTGCATGCCTACCAGGGTCAACATCGCAGCTGCAAGTTTTGCCCGTTCATCAGCGTCTTTGACAAATCCGTAGAACCACAACGGCTCGGATAAAATGTCACCGATCCGATGCCGTGAGTTGAGGCTAGAGTAGGGGTCTTGGAATACCATCTGGATCAGCTGTCTTGACGGGTGATGGCGATCTCTGGCTTTGCCATAGGGCAATTCCGCGTCACCCAACATCATCTGCCCGCCGGTTGGTGTGACCAAACCAGTGATGGCTTTCGCCAGTGTTGACTTGCCTGATCCGCTTTCACCGACGAGCCCCATGATTGACCCGGGTTTGACCTCAAGGTTGACGTTGTCCAATGCCACATAAGGGTCCGGCTTGCGGAACAAAGATGTGCGTGGCCCGGCAAAACGTACCGTCAGGTTTTGCAGTGTCAGTCCGGTCAGATCATGGCGTTGCCCTTCGAGCAGCCATTTCTCAGCCGCGTTGTCAGTCGGGCCTTTTGCACCTGCTATGGGCTCATCATCTGGCACACGAAAGCGATCAATCCGGCGATCCAAGGGTGGCACGGAATCCATCAAAGCTTGCGTGTAAGGATGCGTCGGCGCGCCCAGCACTTGGGCTGTTTCACCCGTTTCCATCACACGACCTTTGCGCATTACCGTCACACGGTCGGCGATCTGGGCGATCACACCGATATCATGGGTGATCAGCATGAACGCGATTTTACGGTCCTTGGCCAGCCGCCGGATCAGGTCAAGCACTTGTGATTGTACCGCCACATCAAGCGCGGTTGTCGGTTCGTCTGCGATGATCAATTCAGGGTCCGTGCAGATCGCTAAGGCAATCACCACGCGCTGCCGCATGCCGCCAGAAAATTGGTGGGGGTAGGCCTTGATCCGCTGTGCCGCGTCCTTGATCCCGATCTCTTCTAACAAATCTACGGCCCGTTTGTGGGCTGCGGCGTGGCTGACGTCAGAGTGAGCTTGGATCGTTTCTATCAATTGGTCTTCGATGGTCATCAACGGATTGAGGCTGGTTTGGGGATCCTGAAAAATCATCGAAATACGATCACCGCGTATGGCGTGCGCCTCAGCCTCGGTCAAGTCGCGCAGATCTGTGTCGCCCAGTGACAGTTCGCCGTTGGCAATAAACCCTGGCGATTGCAGCAAGCCGATCACGGCGGCACCCACCGTCGATTTGCCCGCGCCGCTTTCGCCGACAAGCCCGTGAATTTCACCCGGTGCGATTGTCATATCAACATCCGCAATCGCGGTGAAATCGCCAAAGCGCGACGGAAATTTGACGGCGAGGTCTTTGATGGTCAGCATCAGCGCAACCTCGGATTAAAGACGTCGCGCAGGAAGTCGCCAAGAATGTTGATGGACACGACGAGAGCGACCAAAAACAGTGTAGGGATCCATAGGATCCACCACTCACCCGATAGCAGGAACTGCATCCCGATGCGGATCAATGTGCCCAAGCTTGGGCTGTCAGCGGGGAGGCCAATGCCAAGGAAAGACAAGGTTGCCTCAAGTAGGATTGCCGAGGCCAGATCGACCGTCATGATTACCAGGAGTGGCCCTAGGATATTGGGCAAGATATGCACAAACATAATCCGAATAGGGCGTTGGCCCATCATGATTGCGGCTTGTACGTATTCCTTGTTCATCTGCACAAAAGTTGATGCCCGCGCGGTGCGGGCAAAGTTCACCCAAAGCGAAAGCGCAATGGCCAAGGTAAGGACGGCAACCCGTAAATCCTGTTGAATAGCCGTGGGCAGAATGCCTCGTGCAATGCCGTCAATGAGCAGTGCGGTCAGGATCGCAGGCAGGGCCAGTTGAACATCAGCAATCCGCATCACGATGGCATCGAAACGCCCCCCGTAAAACCCAGCTGCAAGCCCTAAGCCGACACCAATCACGGCGGCAATCGTCAGTGCTGACAGGCCAATCACCAATGACAATCGCGCCCCATAGAGGATCGACGAGATCATATCGCGGCCTTGGTCGTCGGTGCCGAGCAGATATTTGGGGTTCGCGCCATCTTGCCAAGCCGGGGGTAATAGCCCGTCAAACAAGCTGAACGAAGACAGATCGTAAGGGTTCACCAGTGCTAGCCACGGTGCGAACACAGCGCCCAAAATAATCAGCACAGCAACGATTGCCGCGACAATGGCTGCGGGTGAATGCACGAAAAGCCAAAGGCCCTCATATTTTTTGAGGAAGTCCACCATCAGACGTCTTTCACCCGCAGTCGGGGGTCAATCGCGACATAGAGCAGATCGACCACAAGGTTCACGAGCACAAAGAAGAACGCGATGACCACAAGGTAGACACCCATCACTGGGATATCGACAAAACGGATCGATTCCAGAAACAACAGCCCCATGCCGGGCCATTGAAAAACGCTTTCTGTCACGATGGAAAAGGCAATGACGCCACCAAATTGCAGCCCGATGATCGTAATGACAGGGACCATCGTATTGGCCAGCGCATGTTTGTAATGCAGTTTATGCATCGGCACGCCACGCGCCATGGCAAAGCGGATGTAGTCAGACCGCATGACTTCCATCATCTCAGCTCGGACAAGGCGCATGGTCAGGGTGAGTTGATAGACGCCCAAGGTGATCGCGGGCAGCAGCAGGGCACGCCATCCTTCAAACGTGAAAAGCGAACTTTCCCAGCCGCCGATTTGCACTGTGCCACCACGCCCGAAGGTTGGCAGCCAGCCAAGCTGCACACCGAAAATGAAGATCAACATGATCCCAATCACAAAGGTTGGGATTGAGACGCCAACAAGGGTGGTCATTAGAATTGCTTGGGTCGCAATGCCTCTTGGCCTTAGCGCTGTGTAAACTCCCGCCGGAATACCAACGAGAAGCGAGATAATCAGCGCGACAACACCCAATTCAAGGGTGGCCGGTATACGGGTCGCGATCATTTCGGCCACAGGTTGGCGGGTCCGGTAAGAAAACCCGAAATCACCTTGCAGCATATCGCCGGTAAACCGACCAAATTGGAAAATGAACGGATCGTTCAAACCAAGGTCTTCGCGCAGGCGTTCTTGGTCCTGAACCGACGTTTCAACGCCGGTCATCTGGGTGATGGGATCACCCACAAACCGGAACAGGGAAAAGGCCAAAAAGGCGACGGCTAGCATCACAAAGACTGATTGCACCAGCCGCTTGAGAATAAAGTAAACCATCGCCTTTTTGCTTATCTATGGGTGATTAGTTCACAGTCACCCAACGCAGCATAAAGAAGTTATCCGCACGCTGTGTCAGATCTACATTGTCCTTTGCAGCCCAGATCAGCGGTTGTGTATAGAGCGGAATATACGCGACCTCTTCTTGGGTGATAGCTACAACTTCGTCGACCATTGTCTGGCGTGCAGCGGGGTCAATTTCCTGCTGGATCATTGGCAGCAATTCATCGACACGCGCGTTTGAATAATTACCAAAGTTCCATGATCCCAGCTTCTTCTCATCATCTTGGCTGTGCATCAGGAAACGGATCGGGTGCTCCATATCGAATGTGCCCGGGGACCAGCCCAAAAGGTACATATCAAAGTCGTCTTCGCGCAGCTGCGGCCAGTAATCACGCACCGGACCAGTGGATATTTCTGCGTTTAAACCGACAGCTGCGAACATTGATGCAGCAGCACGGCACAAGGCTTCATCGTTGATATAGCGGTCATTGGGGCACTTCAGGCCGAAAGAGAACCCATCAGCATATCCGGCCTCTGCCAGCAATGCGCGGGCGCGGTCAGGGTTGTATTCTGGGCGTCCTTCATTGGCTTCTGAATAGCCCGAAATGCCTGCTGGCACCAACTGGCTTGCCGGTTCAATCTTGCCGCGAAACAGCACGCGGTCGATAGAAGCGATATCAATCGCATGGGCTGCAGCAAGACGCACACGCGGATCAGAGAAGGGGTTCGCATCTGTGACATCCGAGGAGTACAACAGCGTTTCATGCTCATGGCCAAACCCAAACATGATCACGCGGGTTTCTTCGCCCTCAAGCACTTTGAAACCGTCACGACCTTCAACTTGGGCGACGTCCTGCAATGGGATCGGCTGGATAAAGTCGATTTCACCCGACAGCAAAGCGGCCAGTCCGGTGGCTGAGTTGCCGATTGGTGTAAAGACGGCCTCGGTCACGTTATGGCCGACTTCATCCCACCAATTTGCGTTTGGCACCAATGTGGTGCGGACACCGGGATCACGGCTTGCTACTGTGAATGGGCCTGTGCCGTTTACGTTCATCGTGGCAAAGTTTTCCGCATCGCGTGCAGGCAGGGCGGCGTCATTGCTTTCGGCCCAGTCTTTATCAAGGATCATAAAGTTCGCGATTGAATCCGGGAACAGTGGGTTTGGTGCTGTCGTGACGAAATCAATAGTGAAATCATCGACAACACGGACCTCGGATACAGGCGCAAACCAGGACCGCACATCTGCGGCCTCGTTTGAGGCGCGTTCATATGAAAACATCACATCTTCAGCCGTGAAGGCAGCACCATCTTGGAACGTCACACCTTCGCGCAAGTTAAAGCGCCAGCCGTTCTCGCCCGTTAGCGGCTCCCATGATGCGGCCAAAGATGGCTCAATCGACATGTCTTGCCCACGACGGACCAGACCTTCGTAGACGTTGTTGAGGAAAGACAGAACGGGGGCAGAGTTGACTGCATGCGGGTCCATCGTTTGCGGATCGGTGGTTGAGGCCCAGCGAAGCGTTTCAGCTGACGCGCCCATCGCGCAGAATAAAAGCGCACCACCCAATAGGGTGGAATTGCGTAGGTTTCGTTTCGTCATGATCTATCCCTCCAGAGCCAGACTAGATGGCACAGAGTGGGACAAAACGCCGCGAGGTCAAGGTGCGTTCTTTGGTTCCTGCGTTGACGGACATCAAAAAGGGGAGAACGGCGCCCCAGTATCTGCCGTTTTCATAAACTGCGCATGAATTGTGCGTTTTACGTTATAGCCGTCTATTTTTCGGGCGAAAATTGCGGGTATTGGCGTATTGCAAGGCGACGGACTGCCGGTTCTGCATGGTCTGTGATCAACCTATCACGAAGACCGCAAGCGCCGGAGCCGACGATTAACATCCCACACCAAATTAACCTTGATGACGCGCGTCCAGCGCAGCCCCGCGCCATCGGTGCGGCGGCGCTGACCGTATTTGCAGATGAAGTTGGGCAAACACGCCTGAAAGACCTTCGCCAGTTGGGGTCGAGTAAGCTGGTTTTGCCGCGAGGTGGTGAGCATGGCATCGAAGCTATTGTGGTGAATACCGCGGGCGGGATTACCGGCGGTGACGACTATAAACTAAATTTTTGCGTTGAAGACAGCGCTGCCCTGACAGTCACAACGCAAGCGGCAGAGCGTGCATACCGCGCGCAACCGGGCGAAGTTGGGCAGTTGAGCACGCAGGTCACTGTTGGCTCGCAGGCGCGGCTGAATTGGTTGCCGCAAGAGTTGATTTTGTTTGAGGCTTGTGCGCTACGCCGTCGCTTGCACATCGAATTGGCTGCAGAAGCCCAGCTTTTGATGGTTGAACCTGTGGTGTTCGGTCGTGCGGCAATGGATGAACAATTGTACAGTATTTTTTTTCAGGACCGGATCAAGGTCACCCGCGATGGTCGTCCGCTCTATATTGATGGCGCCGAATTCATAGGTGATGCCAGCAGACACCTAGCACGTAGCGGTATTGCAGGCGGTGCAGGGGCAATGGCTTGTCTCGTGCTGGTCGCGCCGGACGCTGCCGTTCACCTTGACGCCCTTCGCGCCCTTTTGCCCAAGACCGCGGGTGCAAGCATGATTGCCGATGATGTCCTTGTCATCCGCCAACTTGCCGCTGACAGCTTTTCGCTGCGTCGCGATCTGATCCCGGTACTCGACCATCTGACACACAATTCCCTGCCCATTTCTTGGAGGCTTTGACCGATGCAACTAACCCCGCGTGAAAAAGACAAACTGCTGATTGCGATGGCCGCCGAAGTGGCCCGCAAACGGCTGGCCCGCGGCGTCAAACTGAACCACCCCGAGGCGATTGCCCTGATCACTGATGCCGTCGTTGAGGGCGCACGCGACGGACGGTCGGTCGCGGATATGATGGAGGCGGGTGGTCACGTCATCACCCGCGATCAATGCATGGATGGCATCGCCGAGATGATCCACGAAGTACAGGTCGAGGCCACGTTCCCTGATGGCACAAAACTCGTCACCGTCCACAACCCGATTAGGTAGGAGAAAGCGCATGATCCCCGGAGAACTCTTTCCCGCTGATGGCAACCTGACGCTGAACGCAGGTGTCGAAGCCATCACCCTTATGGTCGCCAACACCGGTGACCGCCCCGTGCAGGTCGGCAGCCACTACCACTTCGCCGAAACAAACCCCGCGCTTGATTTTGACCGCACCACCGCACGTGGCATGCGCCTTGATATCGCATCCGGGACAGCGGTCCGGTTCGAGCCGGGCCAACGCCGCAAGGTGCAGCTGATCCCCATCGGCGGCGCGCGCCGCATCTTCGGCTTTAACCAACAAGTTATGGGAGACCTCTGATGCCCCGCGAAATTTCCCGTCCCCATTATGCGGCGATGTACGGCCCCACAACGGGCGACAAATTACGCCTCGCCGACACTGATCTGATTATCGAGGTCGAGCGCGACCTGACCACTTACGGCGAAGAGGTCAAATTCGGCGGCGGCAAAGTGATCCGTGACGGTATGGGCCAATCCCAAGTCACCCGCGCAGGCGGAGCCGTCGATACAGTCATCACAAATGCGCTGATTGTTGATCATGCGGGCATCTACAAAGCGGATGTCGCTTTGAAAGACGGGCTGATCCACGCCATCGGCAAAGCGGGCAACCCTGACACGCAATCGGGCGTCGATATCATTGTCGGCCCGGGGACAGAGGTGATCGCCGGCGAAGGCCGTATCCTGACCGCAGGTGGCATGGACAGCCATATCCACTTTATTTGCCCGCAACAGATGGAAGATTCATTGCATTCTGGCGTTACGACATGTTTTGGCGGCGGCACCGGCCCCGCGCATGGCACGCTTGCCACGACATGCACACCCGGCCCCTGGCATATCGGGCGCATGTTGCAGTCTTTCGACGGTATCGCGATGAACATCGGTTTGTCGGGGAAAGGCAACGCGAGCCAACCCGATGCGCTGATCGAAATGGTCAATGCGGGCGCCTGCTCGCTGAAACTCCATGAAGACTGGGGGACAACGCCCGGTGCGATTGATTGCTGCCTGTCCGTGGCGGATGACATGGACGTGCAGGTAATGATTCACACCGACACGCTAAACGAATCCGGCTTTGTCGAACACACCGTTGGGGCCATGAAAGGCCGCACCATCCATGCGTTCCATACTGAGGGTGCAGGCGGTGGGCACGCCCCCGATATCATCAAAATCTGTGGCGATGCGAACGTCCTGCCGTCCTCCACCAACCCAACGCGCCCCTTCACGGTGAACACGCTGGAAGAGCATCTGGATATGCTGATGGTCTGTCACCACCTCGATAAATCAATCCCTGAAGATATCGCCTTTGCCGAAAGCCGCATCCGCCGCGAGACGATTGCAGCCGAGGATATTTTACATGACATGGGCGCATTTTCGATTATCGCGTCTGACAGTCAGGCCATGGGACGCGTGGGCGAAGTGATCATCCGGACATGGCAAACAGCCGATAAGATGAAGAAACAACGCGGGCGTCTGGACATCGAGACCGGCGAAAACGACAACATGCGCGTCCGCCGCTACATCGCCAAATACACGATCAACCCAGCCATTGCACAAGGTGTCAGTCATGTGATCGGCGATATCAGCGTCGGCAAACGCGCTGATCTGGCGCTATGGAGCCCGGCGTTCTTTGGCGTAAAGCCAGAGATGGTCTTGATGGGCGGCTCAATCGTCGTCGCACAGATGGGTGATCCCAATGCATCCATCCCGACACCGCAACCTGTCTACTCACGGCCTATGTTTGCGGCCTATGGCACGTCGCTGACCAACTCATCGATCAGCTTTGTGTCGGGTGCTGCACAGGCTGCTGGGCTTCGCGATGATCTAGGGTTGGCCAAGCAAACAGTTGCTATCAAGAATACCCGCAAGATCAGCAAAGCTAACATGGTATTGAACGCAGCACTGCCCGAAATCGAGGTGCATCCCGAAACCTACGAAGTACGTGCTGATGGGGTGTTATTGACCTGCGAACCCGCTGAAACACTGCCGATGGCGCAACGCTATTTCATGTTCTGAGGTGCTATGATGTCATCCCTTCCAATCGCCCAAAACGTGATCCCCGCAGGGGAATGGACCGGCGCTGCCGAGGTGTGCGCTTTGGATTATGCCGCGCGTTTCTTGCGCCGCAAACGGCTAGAAACAGCGCAAGGCAGACCTTTCCTTGTTGATCTGGCGCATACCACGTCGCTGAACCACGGTGATGCATTGGTGTTGAGTGACGGCAGTCTGGTCGAAATCCAAGCTGCCGATGAAGCGCTTTATCAGGTAACTGGCCCCGATATGGTGCGGCTTGCCTGGCACGTTGGCAACCGTCATACACCCTGCCAGATCAACGCCGACCAGCTGTTGATCCAACAGGACGCAGTCATTGGGCATATGCTGGAACATCTGGGCGCGACCGTGACCGCGATCACCGCCCCTTTCACCCCTGAAGGCGGTGCATACGGTCATGGACGCACCCATAGCCACGAACACGGGGCAACCGCGCATGAGCACTGACAGGGACATCCTGACCTTGGCGCAATGGTTGTCGCCCGCCTATCCGGTGGGCGCTTTCGCCTATTCACACGGGATAGAGGCGGCAATCCATTCAGGGATGATCAGCACGGCAGATGATCTATCCGATTGGCTGACCGACATCATCAGTCACGGCAGCGGGCGCAACGACTGTATCCTGCTGCGGTTGGCATATGGCTGCGATAGTCCTGCCGCTTTGGATGATGTCAACGACACTGCCCTTGCCTTTGCCGCATCCTCCGAACGGCAATTAGAGCAACGGTTGCAAGGGGCCGCTTTTTGCAAAACGACGGCGGCGATCTGGGGCGGGACGGAGGCGGCTTACGTCTACCCCGTTGCAGTCGGGGCTGCGGCAGGCAAACTGAGGATTGACGTTTCGCTGACAGCGGCGATGTATCTGCAAGCCGTGATCAGCAACCTGATCTCTGCGGCAATGCGGTTGATGGCAATGGGGCAAACCGAAGGGCAAGCCATGCTCGCGGCCTTAACCCCGCTCTGCGATGAAACCGCGAAAGCTACGGCCGGCGCGTCATTGGGCGACCTGCAAAGCACGGCATTCATGGTCGATGTAGCGGCGATGCGACACGAGACACAGCAACCAAGGATATTCCGGACATGAAGATGAATGGGCCATTGCGCGTGGGTATTGGCGGGCCAGTTGGGGCTGGGAAAACGACATTGACCGCGGCGCTGGCAAAGGCGCTGCA
The DNA here is from genome assembly GCA_947496605.1 of uncultured Paracoccaceae bacterium. GTDB lineage: Bacteria > Pseudomonadota > Alphaproteobacteria > Rhodobacterales > Rhodobacteraceae > Yoonia. The sequence continues at coordinate 81,117 of CANMDF010000001.1, forward strand.
TCCGCAAGTATCGCTTGGGGTGATCACAAATGATATTTATACGCAAGAAGACGCGGAAGCCTTGATGCGCATGCAAATCCTACCTCAGGACCGCGTGATAGGGGTGGAAACTGGTGGATGCCCGCACACGGCGATCCGCGAGGATGCATCGATCAATTTGGCTGCCGTCGCTGAAATGCAAAAACGGCATGACGATCTCGATCTGGTGTTGATTGAAAGCGGCGGCGACAATCTGTCTGCGACGTTTAGTCCTGAACTGGCAGACCTGACGATCTATGTGATTGATGTCGCAGCTGGAGAGGAAATTCCGCGCAAAGGTGGCCCTGCCATTACGCGGTCTGATCTGCTGGTGATCAATAAGACTGATCTTGCCCCGCATGTTGGCGCGTCACTGGAGGTGATGCAGCGCGACAGTCTGAAAATGCGCGGCGCGCTACCATTCGCTTTTTGCGCCTTGCGGCAGGGCCAGGGTGTCGATGCCGTCGTCGATTTCGTCACGAAAATGGGTGGATTAAAGCGTTAATGCGTGAGCAAAGGATACAGTGACACAACCAGCAAGATCGCCATTGAGACGTTGAATATCCGCAATCTTTTGGCCGTGCCAAGCCAACGTCGCACCTGAACCCCCATCCACGCCCAGATAGTCACGGACGGTAAATTGACAGCTGCAAAGATCAGCGCAACCATCAATGATCCTATTAGAATTCCGCGATCTTGTGGTGCATATGCGCTGATCGCAGTGATCGCCATAAACCATGCTTTGGGGTTCACCCATTGAAATGCAGCGGCCTGTAGGAACGTAAACGGCCTGCCCGTCACTTCTTTTGCTTCTGGCGGTACCGCATTGGCGATCTTCCAAGCCAGCCAAAACATATATGCCGCGCTCATGACTTTCAGAACAATGTTGAGCACGGGAAAGGTCTCAAACACCTGTAATAATAGGACACCAACCATCGTGACCATAAACGCGTGCCCAATCGATATGCCCAGCATATGGGGTAGGGTGCGTCGCAACCCGTAATTCGCGCCTGATGCCATCAACATCAGGTTATTGGGGCCGGGGGTGACAGAACTTGCAAATGCAAAGCCTGCGAGGGCGATCAGGATTTCATATGTCATAACGCAACGATACGTTGTCATACCCGCAATGAAATTGCTAAAGTGCGGCGAGACAGGGAAGCTGCACAATTTATGATGAAGCATGATCCAATAAACGACAAAATATTGCGAGCGCTGGCAAAAGACGGTCGCATCAGCAATCTACAACTGGCCGAAGCGGTGGGGCTGTCGCCCTCTGCCTGCCTGCGCCGTGTGCAGGAATTGGAACGCAGCGGTGTGATCAAAGGATACCGCGCACGGTTGGATCCGGTGCAGACTGGGCGGGCTTATGTGGTCTATGTCGCCGTTGGCTTGGCTGAGCACACCAAGGCCGCACAGACGGGATTTGAGATCGCGATGCAACGGGCCGATGAAGTGACTGAGTGCCACAACGTGGCTGGTGCATTTGAATATATGCTGCGCGTGGAAGTGGCTGACTTGCCAGCATACAAAGCGTTTCATACCGAAACGCTGGGGACCGTACCGCATGTGCGATCGATCACCAGTTATATGGTTATGGGGTCGCCAAAGGATACGCGTGGTTAAGGGTGTTAGCGTGTATTACCTGCTTGCGCTGAACACTGCCGATAGTTCCAGCTCACTTGATATCAGGCCAACAACGCCGCCAACCTCTGATGCGTTGGGGCCAAAGAACTGACCTTCATGAACGCGTTGCCCGCCGCCTGCATAGGCAAGGTCAGACCCAGTCGTGGTTAATATACCGCCAGAGAAGCCGGTTCCGCTTATTGTTGCATTGCTAATTGTCACGGTGCCGATATCAGTCACATTTTGCGTATCATTCTTTCGTCCATCCAAATCACGAAAGACGGTATCGACGTCATTGGCAGGCCCCCACCCAACGGATACGACGGCCTGCCCTGACAGGGCAAAAGTTGCATCGCCGTTGTCCGCCTGAAGGCTGACCCGGCCATTATAGGTCGATGACCCCATGTCTGGCATTTCCGACAGGTTCGTGGCTTGTCCCACCACGCCAAAGAGGTCATCGGAGAGCCCGCTGGTGGCAAAACTGCGTGCGTAAGTGTTGCTGGTTAGAGCAATCAGCGCGACGGATCCGCCATTTGTTAGGTTAACGTGGGTGCGGTCTTGATCGAAGGTTCCTGCTAGCAATCCCCCTTCGATAGTTTCTTGATTTTGGTTCAGGTTGCCAACAAACCCGCGTGTTGTGTTGTTTGACACGTTGATTGCGATCACCCCGAGTGGGGTGGTGTCACTTGTGCCTGTGCTCATGAACCTGACCGATGGTATTGTCGGTCTAGATGGTTCTGCAGGAGGCAACACCACATCTTCAACTTGGTTTTGCGCGGCGCCACCACCGCCGTCCCCCGCACCTCCGCAGGCGGCAAGAAACGTGCATGTGATCAGCGAACCGATAGATTTGATCGGGGGGCAATTTGAATAAGACATCATACTCACACCAGAAAGTTATTTTGGGAGAGGTCGCTGAGATCCAGATCGTGAAAGACAATCACGGTGCCTTGATCGGAAAAGCGGGCGTGGCCGCCGGTATCGGTAACTTTGCCTAGTGCCTCTGCTGTATTATCATACCCAAAGGAACTAAGGTCTATCAGGTCGATCCCACTTTCGAAATCAGCTCCGAGTGCACCTGTGCTACTGACACTGGTGCCGGAAATACCAAGTTCTGCAATCGTATTGGTGCCATCACCGGGGCGGAACACGAACGTATCAGCGCCACCACCACCCTCAAGATAGTCTGTGCCTTGGCCTGCGGTGATCACGTCATCACCGTGGAAAAAACTGCTTTGCGCGTCGCCACGGATCGTGTCGTTTCCGCTACCCCCATCAAGGATGTCGTCACCCTTTCCGCCAATCAAAATGTCGTTTCCAGTCCCGCCCGCTGCATCGGTTTGACCGGAACCGCCAACAATCAAGTCGTTGTCTTGGCCGCCATCAACAATGTTGTCGCCCAACGTATCGTAAATCTTGTCATTGCCATCGCGGGCTGCGATGTCGTCATCGCCTGCGCCGCCATGAATAATGTCTGCTTTAGTGGTTGCAACAATAGTGTCATTGCCACCTTTTGCCTCGACCGTTTGACCAACCGTGACGTATTCAAGATAGATATTTTCATCTGCGGCGGTCCATTCGCGGGCGCCGTAAGTGTCTATGACTGCGGCGATATCGCCATCATAAATGCCTTGTTGCGACCCAAGCCGCGGATTCATCAATTGTAAGCCGTCGGAATCGTGACCTAACCCGATAGCATGGCCAATCTCATGGGCGGCAACGACCCAATAATTCATCGCACCTGCCCCTGTAGGGTGCCAGGTTTCGGCTGCATCCATCCAAGCAAACCTTTCGGAATTGAGGATGCCACCATATCCAATGATCCCACCGGGGCTGCCCCACGTTGAATTCGCGCCGGGCACGGGATCAGATGTCGTTCTGACACCGATATGAGAAAAACCTGACGCTTCGCCGACTTCGACCTCTCGGAAATTGATGTTTGCGACGGCAGACCATGTTTGAAACGCATCGCGGACGACCTCTTCGAAATCTGCGATGGTCAGTGTTGAGCCGCGAAATTGTGTTTCGCTGAGGTCCATTGAATATGTGTATTCAATTGTAAAAGGGGCAGCCGTTGTTGTGCCGCTACCGTCATTTTGGGATTGTGGTGCACAGGTAGAACAGCTGCAGTAATGGGCATGATTGGTGGTGTCAGTATCAGTATACACGGGCCCTACCTTCCTAGTTTGTACCACTCTGTTGCAGCGCACCGTCGAAGAACCGGATGCTGCTTTTCGCTAGACCTAACGAAAACCTTCTAATCTGGCGTAAAGGTTTTCAGTAAGATTGGAGCTTTCGGGCCGTCACAGCACCATTTGTGCCCCGAGGACCTTGGCAAAAAGGGCTCATCTGCGTTCTGGCTAAATGCTTTCATTTTGACAAAAAAACGGTCATGCCCGGGAGGAGGTGGGCATGACCGTCTTTATTTATCAGCGCCTCCTTGCGTCTCGGGAGGAGAAGAAGCAAGGCGCGTCCTCGCCAGCTTTGCTCGGGAGGAGGTGAGCGTGGCCGGCGGTATAATCGGTTCCAACCCGGGAGGAGGTGGGCGGTTCCGAAACTGGTGTCATAAAGTGGCGGCATCCGGGAGGAGGTGGATGCCGCCACCTTATTGAAGGCCCAAAACCTCGGGAGGAGGTGAGGTTTCGGACTTGGTCCAGATCTGCCTCAGGGGGAGGAGGCGACAGATCCGAATGCTTGAATTACTTGCCGTATGCGGCCTCGTAGGCGATTTCTTTGATCATCGTTGCTGCGATACCAAGATCAGCAAGGTCACGAGATGAGAGGCTCTCAAGCTCGGAAATTGTTGTCTTGTAAATCTTACGCTTGGCGACGTGGTCCGCAATTTGCGCGCGGATCGCTGCAAAACGCTCGGTCAAAGAGGTGCTTGCGGAGAATGTTTCTGTTAGAACGGTCATCTTTTGTCTCGAACTCAATTTGTGTGTCAGTGCGGTGTATGTCCCGCTGTTGTGATAAGGATGTATGATTATGCTGCAGTTGCACAATGATCGTTTCAACAATGCTGCTATGCAGAAAATGCATGAATATTGCTGACCTATTGTCATCAATCCGTCGCAATTTTGAGCATCTGTTTCCAACCCCTTGCGCTTTGCCCAAAACGTGCCAGATGATGGGTGGAATTTAGACACTTTTGAAACTTGAGGTCTCAATATGACTGTTACGCGTGATGAAATCCTTGGCGCTCTGTCGCGACTCACTTTGCCCGGTGGCACCGATCTGGTGTCGGAGGACATGATCCGTGCCTTGAATATCGAGGGTGGTGTCGTGCGGTTTGTGATTGAGGCTGCAGATCCGGGTGAGGCCGCCAAGATGGATGGTGTGCGCCGTGCCGCCGAAGACATCGTTCGCCGCTTGCCGGGTGTCGAAAGTGCGACGGTTGTCTTAACGGCACATGGACCGGCCCCAAAGGCGCCAGAGCCGCCATCGTTAAAGGTTGGCCGCCACCCCACGCCGCAGGCGGGCCCCGCAAAGGTGTCTGGCGTTGACCGCATTCTAGCAATTGGGTCCGGCAAGGGCGGTGTTGGCAAATCAACAGTGTCTTCGAACCTTGCCGTCGCATTGGCCCGTGAAGGTCGCCGCGTCGGTTTGTTGGATGCAGATATCTATGGCCCGTCCCAGCCCCGCATGATGGGTGTGAACAAACGCCCCGGCAGCCCGGATGGCAAAACGATCATTCCGTTGCAAGCGCACGGCGTCACGATGATGTCGATTGGCCTGATGATGGAAGAAGGTAAAGCTGTCGTCTGGCGTGGCCCAATGTTGATGGGAGCGCTGCAGCAGATGCTGGGGCAAGTCCAATGGGGCGAGCTGGATGTCCTGATCGTAGATTTGCCGCCGGGGACAGGCGATGTGCAACTGACGCTTTGTCAGAAAACAGAACTGACGGGTGCTGTGATTGTCAGCACACCGCAAGATGTGGCTTTACTGGATGCACGCAAAGCGTTGGATATGTTCAGCTCACTCCGCACCCCGGTCTTGGGTATGATCGAGAATATGTCGACTTTTGTTTGCCCCTCTTGCGGGACCGAGTCCCATATCTTTGGGCAAGGCGGTGTTGCGGCTGAGGCGGAAAAGATTGGCGTGCCATTCTTGGGCGCTTTGCCGATTGATCTGGATACGCGTCTTGCCGGTGATGCGGGCACACCCATTGCGGCGGGCGAGGGTCCGATGGCTGATGCCTACCGCGCGATGGCGCGTCGCTTTATTGACGGTGGCATTGCCTGATGAAGATACGCGCAGCACAACCAGATGATTTCGATGTGATCTGGCCATTGCTGCGCGATGTCTTTCGGGCAGGCGATACTTACGCGGTTGATCCTGCGATTAGCAAAGCAGAGGCCCATGCCTATTGGATGACGCAGGCCCGTGCGACTTATGTTGTGGAAACCGACGCGGGCATCGTCGGCACATACTATATAAAGACTAACCAACCCGGCGGCGGGGCGCATATTTGTAACTGCGGATACATAGTCAGTCCGGCCGCGCGCGGGCAGGGGATTGCGGCAGCCCTTTGCGCACATAGCCAAGATGAAGCACGGCTGTTGGGCTATCAAGCAATGCAGTTCAACTTTGTGCTCGCAAGCAATACAGGGGCCGTGCGCCTGTGGCATCGACTAGGCTTTGCGACGGTTGGCAAGATTCCTGACGCATTCACGCATCCGCGGCTGGGTTTGGTGGACGCCTTTGTCATGCACAAGCGGCTTTTGGGTTAAAATCGCCACAGTCTTGGGATTTCATGGAATCGGTCTAAGATTCGGGTGCTCACTTCCTATTTTTGCCGTTAGAAGGCTCTTGAGGTCAATTTCAATCACCTCAATCGAAATTAATTGGGAATTTTGTGGAATTAATCTCAATCCATTTTCCTCACTACATGTAGTGCTGTATCTTTCTAATACCCCTACAATTATTACATGGCTGCGATCAATTCATCAATATGTTGTTCGCGAGCACTCCCGAAAACACCATGTAGTACCATGAATTCCCAAAAAGTTGTTGCTTGGTGATCAATGTGGTGTCACAACTGTCTCACGGTAATGACGAACACGACTTTAAAAGGGGCAAATTAAGAACCCCAACCGGCATAAGCAGGTTTCATACAGGCTTCGCCATTACCCAATAGATCCGGCGCGTGAGCGAGCAGACATCCCCCCAGGTGGCACGCGCAGTCGGACTTCCCTTTACGGGACGAGACGGCGGATTGATCAGTGGCAGCAGATCAATCCGCCGTTCTCACATCTAAGGCGAATTTTCGGGGGCAAGTGGTGAGGACCGAGGGACAGTGGTTCTGAGTTTTACAGGCGAACACACCCAAAAGGTGGACGGTAAGGGGCGCATGTCGATCCCTGCCGATTTTCGTCGTGTGCTCGAAGCGGGCGATCCTGAATGGACCACCGGCCTATCCCCGCGCATGTACCTTCTATATGGTGACCATCTGAAAAACCAACTGCATGGATATACGGTTGATGAATTCAATGCGGTGGTTGAGCAGATCAATGCAATGCCGCGTGGCTCTGCGGATAAGAAAAAACTGTCTCGTTTGATTATTGGTCAATCCATTAAGTTGGACGTCGATAAGGATGGCCGCACCGTCATGCCGATCAAGCAGCGCCAAAAGCTGGGGCTGACGGATGGTGAGCTGATCTTTAGTGGCCTGGGTGATCATTTCGAGATTTGGAAGGCCGAAACATTCAGCAAAGAGGTCGCTGAAGATCTGTCGGGTTGGTTGGAAGAACAGGAGGATGGGTATGATCCACTCATCCTGTTGGATGGTTAAACGATGTCTGCTGCCGTTGAAACCTCACCCCATATTCCTGTACTGATTAGACCGCTCATCGCAGCGGTCTCGCCCGTTTCTGGGGTCTGGTTGGATGGGACGTTTGGCAATGGCGGATACACCCGTGAATTGCTGACCGCTGGTGCGGAGAAAGTGATTGGCGTTGACCGTGATCCGCTGGCGTTTGAAATGGCATCTGATTGGATTGACGGCTTTGGCGACCGGATTGAAACGGTGGCCGGTGTGTTTTCCAAGCTGGATGAATATGGCTCTGATCTGGATGGCGTGGTTTTAGACCTCGGCGTCAGTTCCATGCAGCTTGATATCGCCGAGCGTGGTTTTTCGTTCATGCGTGATGGTCCGCTGGATATGCGGATGAGCCAAGATGGGCCTTCCGCAGCCGATCTGTGCAATGACGCGGATGAAGCGGAACTGGCTGATATTATTTACCTTTACGGCGAAGAGCGTGCATCGCGCAGGATCGCTAAGGCGATTGTTGCAGCACGTCCACTGACGACAACTTTGCAGCTAGCGAAGATTGTAGAGGGGTGTCTGCCGCGGTCAAAACCTGGTCAATCGCATCCTGCAACACGCACATTCCAGGCGCTACGTATCGCGGTGAATAATGAATATGGCGAATTGGCCGAAGGGTTGATGGCCGCTGAACGTGCGCTGAAGCCTGGCGGTCAGCTGGCCGTTGTGACCTTCCATTCGGTCGAAGACCGCATGGTGAAGCGTTTCTTGCAAGCACGGTCGGGCAAGACGGCGAATGCGAACCGTTATGCGCCCGAGATTGAACAGGTAACACCCGCGTGGCGCATTGAAAAACGCAAGGCGATTGGACCGGATGAGGGCGAACTCGCCGAAAACCCGCGTTCGCGGTCAGCCAAACTGCGGGTCGCGATCCGCACTGATGCGCCCGCTGAGGCGATTGATCCGGCGAAACTCGGCATGCCGATGAAAAAGAAAAAGGGAGGCCGGTAAGGTGCGTGGTCTGTTTTATGTACTGACGGCTATGGCCGTCATGGGGCTCGCGTTTTGGGCCTATCAGGAAAACTACAAAACACAGTCAGCGATAGCTGAAGTACGCGGGTTGCACGGTGAAATCGGAGCAGCGCACGAACGTCTTGGCATGTTGCGTGCGGAATGGGCCTACCTGAACCGCCCTGACCGATTGGCAGACCTTGCTGACCTCAATTTTGACCGCCTTGGCCTGTTACCGTTGATGCCTGACGCCTTTGGCGCAGTGGACCAGATCATTTATCCGTTGCCCCCCATCTTGCCGATTACAAACCCGATTGAGCTGTCGTTTGAGCAATTGGAGAACGACCTATGAGCCGCACGCCTCTTCGCCCTCTTGCCCGTATCCTCAAAGCCCGTGCGCGCGGTGAAAACCCAGATGCGATTGAGGCAGAGGCCCGTGCACGCCGCAACGATGCAATGGCTGACAAACAACGCCAACGCGCAGAGGGGCGATTGCTGGTGCTGGGGCTTGCGTTCTTTTGCGCCTTTGGCTTGATCGGGATGCGCATGGGTGCCCTTGCGTCCTCTGTTCCAGAAGAGCCGCGAGCGTCCGCTGTTGGTAATCCAATCATTGGCCAACGCTCTGATATCGTTGACCGAAACGGGCGCATATTGGCGACAAATCTTGCGACCCATTCGCTCTATGCGCACCCGCGCGACATGATTGACCCGGCCTATGCCGCCAAAGAACTAGCCGAAATTTTTCCAGAGTTGGACGCGGCAGAGCTGCTGAAAGATTTTGAGGGCGAGCGTCGTTTTCTATGGATTCGTCGCCAGATTAGCCCTGAACAAATGCAAGCCGTCCATGACATCGGCTCGCCCGGCCTGCTGTTTGGTCCGCGCGAGATGCGCCTTTATCCTAACGGTCCAATTGCGGCGCATATCCTTGGTGGTGCCAGCTATGGCCGCGAAGGCGTGGCCAGCGCTGAGGTGATCGGTGTGGCCGGTGTCGAGCGTCAGTTTGACGGATTTCTGCGTGATCCGGCAAATGAAGGTGCGCCGCTAGAATTGTCGATTGATTTGACAGTGCAAGCCGCGGCCGAGCAGGTTTTGGCGGGCGGCATGTCTATCATGAACGCCAAAGGTGCGACGTCTGTTTTGATGGACATCCACACCGGCGAGATCGTGTCGATGGTGTCTTTGCCCGACTTTGATCCCAACAATCGCCCCCGTGTGCAAACAACGGGCGATCAATCCGACAGCCCACTGTTCAACCGTGCGGTGCAGGGTGTGTATGAGCTAGGATCGGTGTTCAAGATTTTCACCACTGCACAAGCGATGGAGCTTGGGCTGGTGAACCCCAACACGTTGATCGACACGCAAGGGCCGCTAACGTGGGGCCGTTTCCGCATTCGCGATTTCCGCGATTATGGGCCGGAACTGAGCACAACAGATGTGATCGTCAAATCATCAAACATTGGCACCGCGCGGATTGCGATGCAGATTGGCGGCGAGCGTCAGCGGCAGTTCCTCGATTCACTTGGTTTTCTGGAAGCGACCCCTCTTGAGATGGTCGAAGCGCCAACCGGCAAACCGCTTTTGCCGCGCAATTGGTCTGAGATTTCAACAATGACGATTTCTTATGGCCATGGGCTATCATCTTCGCCGGTTCATTTGGCTGCTGGGTACGCCTCGTTGCTTAATGGCGGCACGCGGGTTGAGCCGACTTTGCTGCGGCAAGACCATGTCGAGCAGGGCCCACGCATTGTCAGCGAAGCTGTCAGTGCCCGATCACGCGAGATGCTAAGGCAGGTTGTTGTGCGCGGCACGGCATCCTTTGGCGAAGTGCCGGGGTATGAAGTTGGCGGCAAGACAGGTACGGCCGATAAACCACGTGCGGCTGGCGGTGGATATTATGAGGACAAGGTCATATCGACCTTTGCGACGGTCTTTCCCGCCAATGATCCGCAATATGTCTTGATCGTCACTTTGGATGAACCTTCCGAGAATTCAGGCGATGAACCTCGTCGCACAGCAGGTTGGACAGCGGTCCCTGTTGCGGCTGAGATGATCCGCCGCACAGCACCGCTTTTGGGCTTGCGTCCGCAAGTGGACACGCCTCAACAGGTCGGTGTAACACTGACCTCAAACTAAGCGAGGGCGGGCAATGAAATCACTGGCGGAACTAGGGCTAACGGCACGGGGCGGGCGCGAAGCGCAGATCACCGGGTTGGCTGTGGATAGCCGCGATGTGAAGCCGGGTTTTTTATTTGCAGCCTTGCCCGGCGCGCAGATGCATGGCGGTGAGTTTATTCAATATGCGCTGCGGATGCAGGCGGGTGCGATCCTGACTGATGCAGCAGGTGCAGCGATTGCTGCCGCTGAATTGGCCGCCTCGGATGCTGCTGTGATTGTGGCCCAAGACCCGCGTCAGGCGCTCGCACAGACGGCGTCGCTTTGGTTTGGGGCACACCCCAAGACTGTCGTAGCTGTCACGGGCACAAACGGCAAAACATCCGTTTCCACCTTTTGTCGCCAGATTTGGGAAGAACTGGACTTGCCCGGCGTCAATCTTGGTACAACCGGAGTGGAAGGTGCATGGAACCATCCGCTGAAACACACAACGCCCGAACCGATCACGCTGCACCGCGTGATGGCCGAGGCCGCACAGAACGGCATTACCCATGTGGCGATGGAAGCCTCTTCGCACGGGCTGGACCAGCGTCGCTTGGATGGGGTTGTGTTGGCGGCCGCAGGGTTCACGAACTTTAGCCAAGATCATCTGGATTACCACGAGACCTTTGAGGCTTATTTTGATGCCAAGATGGGCTTGTTTCAGCGTGTCTTAACTGAAGATGGTGTTGCTGTGATCAATCTTGATGATCCCGCAGGCGCCGAAGTTGCTGAAATATGCGAGGCGCGCGGACAAGAGATCATTGGCGTTGGTCGTCATGTTGATGCGCGATTGCGCCTGACGGGCCAGCGCTTTGATGCGACCGGCCAAGACCTTTTGTTTGAATGGCAGGGGAAAGCGCGACAAGCCCGGCTTGAACTGATCGGTGGCTTTCAGGCCGAGAATGTTTTGCTGGCCGCAGCCCTTGTGATCGCAGGTGGTGCCGACCCTGAAGGCGTGTTCGATACTTTGCAATATCTGACAACCGTGCGTGGTCGCATGGAATTGGCCGCAACACGTCAAAGCGGGGCCGCTGTTTTTGTCGACTATGCGCACACACCTGATGCCGTTGAAACGGCGCTGAGGGCAATGCGCCCGCATGTCATGGGCCGGATCATTGTGATCGTTGGCGCTGGCGGTGACCGCGATGCAGGCAAGCGCCCATTAATGGGGGCTGCTGCAGCACAAAACGCGGATATTGTGATTGTCACGGATGATAACCCGCGGTCCGAAGATCCCGCTGCAATTCGGGCTGCTGTGATGGCAGGTGCCGTGAATGCAAACGGGTCTGACAGCATCACCGAAGTCGGTGATCGAGCCGAAGCGATTTTACGCGGCATCGATATGTTAGGTGCTGGCGATGCGTTGTTGATAGCGGGCAAAGGCCATGAAACAGGCCAAGTTGTTGGTGATACGGTCCTTCCCTTCGATGATGTTGAGCAAGCAAGTGTTGCTGTCGCCGCACTTGAGGGTTGGATATGACGCCGCTTTGGACATCTGCACAGTGCGTGGCCGCAACTGGTGGCAAGTCGGCTCAAGAGTGGCAAGCCTTTGGTGTCTCAATCGATACACGGACTATCCAAAAAGGTGATTTGTTCGTGGCGCTAAAAGATATTCGCGACGGCCATGAGTTTGTTGCACAGGCTTTGGAAAAAGGTGCCGCGGCCGCACTTGTCACGCATCGGCCCGATGGTGTGGCGGAAGATGCTCCGCTGCTGATCGTTGAAGATGTGCTTGACGCGCTGGGCGCCTTGGCGCGTGCTGCCCGGGCAAGGACACATGCTAAAATCGCGGCGATTACGGGATCAGTGGGCAAGACATCCACCAAAGAAATGTTGCGTGCAGTTCTGGAGAAGCAAGGCAAATGCCATGCGGCCGAGGCGTCCTATAACAACCATTGGGGCGTGCCACTGACACTCGCGCGGATGCCAGCGGACACCGACTATGCTGTCATTGAAATCGGGATGAGCAACCCCGGTGAGATCACGCCGCTTTCACAGATGACCCGCCCGCATGTGGCGATGGTCACGACAGTGGCCGCAGCACATCTGGCGTCATTCGATAACCTTGCCGGGATCGCGGTTGAGAAGGCCTGCATCATGGATGGTTTGGAACCGGGCGGTGTGGCCGTGCTGAACGGCGATATCGAGACGACACAAGTTTTGCAGGACCACGCCAGGTCTGTTGGTGCCAAACAAGTGTTGTTCGGGGCCACCGGTCCGGACTGGACTGTCAAAGATGTCCGGCTGAGTGGGGATGTGACGGTCATTTCTGCGGACAATGGTGGAAACGAGTATCTCTTTAAGCTGTCTGTGCCGGGCCGTCATTTTGCTATGAACGCGGTCGGTGTCTTGGCCGTAGCGTCAGCGTTAGGGGCTGATCCTGTTGCGGCGTCGCTGGATATCGCGTCTTGGGTGCCACCTGCAGGGCGTGGCACGCGGGAAGTGATCGTAACCGATATAGCCAATGACGGTGAAAGTCTTGAGTTGCTGGACGATGCATTTAACGCAAACCCAACATCGCTGATTGCTTCACTTGAAGTTCTTGCCGCATCGACGCCCACAGACAACGTAGGCCGGCTCGTGAAAGGGCGTCGCGTCGCCATTCTGGGTGATATGCTTGAATTAGGCCCATCTGAGGCTGAGATGCACCGCGACATGGCTGATAACACACATCTACAAACGCTTGATGTCATTCACTGTTCTGGCCCTTTGATGCGTCACCTTTGGGATGCACTTCCCGAAGAGAAACGCGGACGTTGGGTTGAGACCGCAGCGGAATTGGTGCCAATGGCATCTAGGCTTGTGGATGCAGGTGACGTGGTTTTGGTCAAAGGCTCAAAGGGTAGCAAGGTCAGTCTTGTCGTTGACGCCATCCGAAAACTCGGGCATCGCCGCCCGCAACAACAATAAGGTATCTGTCATGTTATATTGGCTTACAGCACTCTCGGACGGTGGCGACTTTTTCAACTTGTTCCGCTACATCACGTTTCGAGCCGGCGGGGCCTTTATGACTGCGCTGTTGTTCGGGTTCATTTTTGGACCACCGTTGATCAACGTGTTGCGACGCAAACAAGGAAAAGGCCAGCCCATCCGCGATGACGGACCCGAGGGGCATTTTGCCAAAGCGGGTACACCGACAATGGGCGGGTTGCTGATCGTTGGCGCACTGACGTTCTCGACGCTGCTTTGGGCACGGTTGGACAACCCATTCGTCTGGATGGTGCTGTTCGTAACCCTATCTTTTGCAGCGATTGGTTTTGCCGATGATTATGCCAAAGTGTCAAAGCAGAATACGTCGGGAGTATCGGGCAAAGTCCGCATTTTGTTAGGCATTTTGATCGCTGGCATCGCCGGATATTGGGCTGCTGCCTATCATCCCGATGACCTGACAAACCAACTGGCTTTGCCGATCTTCAAAGATACGCTGATCAATCTTGGCATCTTGTTCATTCCGTTTGCGATCATCGTGATTGTGGGGGCAGCGAATGCTGTGAACCTGACCGACGGTCTTGATGGGCTTGCTATTATGCCGGTGATGATCGCGGCGGGCACCTTTGGCGTGATCGCTTATGCCGTTGGACGCACCGACTTTACCGAATATCTGGACGTGCACTATGTGCCGCAAACCGGTGAAATCCTGATCTTCACGATGGGATTGATCGGCGGGGGTTTGGGCTTTCTATGGTATAACGCGCCACCCGCGGCTGTGTTTATGGGTGACACAGGATCACTGGCTTTAGGCGGGGCATTGGGCGCGATTGCAGTGGCCACCAAGCATGAGATTGTTTTGGCGATCGTTGGCGGATTGTTCGTGGTCGAGGCTTTGTCGGTCATCATCCAAGTCTTGTATTTCAAACGCACGGGAAAGCGCGTTTTCCTGATGGCCCCAATCCATCATCATTATGAGAAAAAAGGCTGGGCCGAGCCGCAGATCGTCATCCGGTTTTGGATCATCTCGCTGATCCTTGCGATGATCGGTCTTGCTACTTTGAAGGTGCGGTAATGATCCCAGTCCAAGGATATGCTGGGCAGACCGTTGCTGTCCTTGGCTTGGGACGCACAGGGCGTGCTGCCGCAGTGGCGCTTGCCGAAGGTGGTGCAAGACCTGTCGTTTGGGATGACAGTGCTGCGGCACGCGAAGCAGCAGATGATGCAGGACTTGAACTGCGCGATCTGGGCAAGCAGGGCGCGTTAGATCACGTTGCCTGCCTGATCGTTAGCCCGGGTATTCCGCATCTTTATCCAAAGCCCAATCCGATCATCGCAGCCGCTTGGGATGCCGATGTGCCTGTCGACAATGACATTGGACTATTTTTCCAGTCATTTGCGACTGCGGAATGGAATGACTTTGACACGACCCCGCGTGTGATCGCGGTAACAGGGTCGAACGGCAAATCGACCACCGCGGCCTTGATCCATCATATCTTGGTTGAGAATGGCCGCCCGGCGCAGCTTGCTGGCAATATCGGGCGCGGCGTGCTGGACATTGAACCCGCCCATGACGGTGAAGTTGTGGTGCTTGAGCTGTCGTCTTACCAGACCGACCTTGCACGCAGCATGACGCCCGATGTTGCCGTGTTTACCAATCTTAGCCCAGACCATTTAGATCGTCATGCGGGGTTGGGTGGGTATTTCGCCGCCAAGCGCCGGCTTTTCGCAGAAGGTGGTCCGGACCGCGCGGTGATCGGGGTGGATGAGCCGGAGGGGCGTTATATCGCCAATCAATTGATCGAAGGGGCAGGTGATGACCGTGTGCTGCGCATCTCTTCGGGACAAAAGCTGACAGGGCAGGGGTGGAACGTCTTTGCGCGTAAAGGGTTTTTGGCCGAGCACCGCAAAGGGCGGCAAGTTGGATCAATTGATTTGCGCAGGATTGCCGGCTTGCCCGGTGCGCATAATCATCAGAATGCCTGCGCGGCTTACGCAGCGTGCCGGACGTTAGGATTAGGCCCAAAAGGCATTGAGGCCGCGATGCAAAGCTATCCGGGACTTCCGCATCGCAGTCAGGTCGTCGCTGAACGTGATGGCGTGACCTTTGTGAATGATAGCAAGGCCACGAATGTTGACAGTGCCGCAAAGGCTTTGCAGGCGTTTCCAAGAATTCGCTGGATTTGCGGTGGTCTGCAGAAAGAGGGCGGGTTGGATGGCCTGCTGTCGCATCTGGGCCATGTCGCGAAGGCTTATGTAATAGGGCGCGAAGCAGCAGATTTCGCGCGTCAATTGGAAGGTGCGGATGCTGTGGTTTGTGGGACGATGGCGCAGGCTGTCGCACAAGCAGTAGCCGATGCAGAAGATGGTGACGTGGTTTTGTTGGCACCTGCGGCTGCGTCGTTTGATCAATACGATAGCTTTGAGAAGCGTGGTGAGGACTTTATCGCGCAAGTGAAGGCGTTGTGAAGGTAAGGTGGATCAAGATCCACCTTACTGATTGGCAATGGCTTGCCCTGCAGCCCAACCCGATGACCACGCCCATTGGAAGTTATAGCCCCCTAGCCAGCCTGTGACATCGACACATTCGCCAATGAAATAGAGACCCGGTACAGCCTTGGCCCCCATTGTCTTTGATGACAAAGCGTCCGTATCGACGCCACCAAGGGTCACTTCTGCTGTCCTGTATCCTTCGGAACCTGCGGGGGTCACGGTCCACTGCGCGAGGTTGTCGCACAATTGCGTCAGCCGAGCATCGCTTTGATCGGCAATATTGCCGTCTAGTTTTAGTTCTGTGCCGAGATGCTCAACCAAGCGACCTGGAAGATGCTGGGACAAAACCGTCGTGAGGGCTTTGCGCCCATCGCTTTGTCTTTGGTGCCGTAACTTGGACAGCAGATCACCTTGGGGGACAAGGTTAAGGCTGACAGTCTCGCCTTCTTGCCAATAAGACGATGCTTGCAAGACGGCCGGGCCCGATAGCCCGCGATGTGTAAAGAGGATTGCCTCGTCAAAGCTGGCTGCACCCGCAGATACCCGTGCAGGCGTTGCAACGCCCGCAAGCGGCTTGAACCGCTCATCCGAGAATGTCAGCGGGACAAGGCCGGGGCGCGGCGTGATGATAGGCAGTCCAAATTGCTGGGCGATATGATAGCCAAGGCCAGTTGCGCCCATTTTAGGGATCGATTTACCCCCACTCGCCATAACTAAGTTACGTGCTTTGACCTGATGCGCGTGTCCTTCGCGCTGCAATGTCGCCGTAAAATGGCTGCCATCATGCGCAAAGTTTTCCACACTTGTTTGAAGCCAAAGTTGCGCGCCTGCCTTGTCCATCTCTGACCGCAGCATCGCAATGACGTCTTTGGCCGTGTTGTCACAAAACAACTGTCCAAGCGTCTTTTCGTGCCAAGCAATCCCATATTGATCGATCAGATCGATAAAATCCCATTGCGTGTAGCGACCGAGCGCAGATTTGCAGAAGTGTTTGTTCTGGCTGATGAAATTCTGTGGGCTGGCATGGAGATTGGTGAAGTTACACCGGCCCCCACCCGAAATCCTGATCTTTTCACCCGGTGCTTTCGCGTGATCGACGAGCAAAACGCCGGGCCCTGCGTGGGCTGCGCACATCATGCCTGCGGCACCTGCGCCGATGATCAGAGTTTCAACATACATGTCGGGTCATATGGCTCATGCTGTAGGGGAGATCAAATTTTGCAAATTTGATGCGGCCTCCGGCGGAAGTTTGATCGGACATAGAAAGTCCAATGTGCGGTTTTTCAGTGGAATCGTGGTCAATTGACGGTTAAGGTACCCTTAGACCCGGGAAACGGGCGATGATAGGCAAAGAGCGGTGATCCATGACGGAAATGGTCTATGGGACGGTCCCGGTGCAATCCGGCGACCCGGTGCTGCCACGTTGGTGGCGGACAATTGATAAGTGGACGATGTCTTGCATCCTGATGTTATTCGGGATCGGCTTGCTGTTGGGCTTGGCCTCTTCGCCTCCGTTGGCGGCCAAGAACGGGCTGGAGCCGTTTCACTATGTGACCCGTCAGGCGATCTTTGGTGGCATGGCGATGATGGTGATGTTTGTGGTTTCCATGATGTCGCCGACGCTGGTGCGCCGCTTGGCCGTTCTGGGGTTCTTTTGTGCCTTTGTGGCCCTTGCGTTCTTGCCTGTGTTGGGCACGGATTTTGGCAAAGGTGCCACGCGTTGGTATTCGCTCGGCTTTGCATCTGTGCAGCCTTCTGAATTTTTGAAGCCTGGTTTTGTGGTGATGGCTGCCTGGCTCTTGGCGGCGTCCCAACAATTGGGTGGTCCGCCGGGCAAGGTCTATTCCTTTGTGCTGACGATGATCATCGTTTTGATGTTGGCAATGCAGCCCGATTTTGGCCAAGCTGCACTGATCCTATTTGCATGGGGTGTCATGTATTTTGTGGCTGGTGCGCCCATGCTGTTGCTGATCATTTTGGCCGGGCTGGTCGTCTTTGGTGGCACAATTGCCTATGCGAACTCGGAACACTTTGCACGCCGCATCGATGGCTTTTTGTCCCCTGATCTGGATCCTAATACCCAGCTTGGTTATGCCACCAATGCGATCCGTGAGGGTGGTTTCTTTGGTGTTGGTGTCGGTGAAGGCCAAGTCAAATGGTCGCTGCCTGATGCGCATACGGATTTCATTATCGCAGTGGCTGCTGAAGAGTATGGGCTGATTTGTGTTCTTGTGATCATCGCGCTTTATGCAGTGATCGTCGTACGCTCACTGCTGCGTTTGATGAAGGAACGTGACATCTTCATTCGCCTTGCCGGTACCGGCTTGGTTTGCATCTTTGGGGTGCAGGCGATGATTAACATGGGCGTCGCTGTGCGTCTTTTGCCTGCGAAGGGCATGACGCTGCCGTTTGTGTCCTATGGCGGATCGTCATTAATCGCTGGCGGGATCGCTGTCGGCATGCTCTTGGCGTTCACCCGCAGCCGGCCACAAGGGGCGATGGAAGATATTTTGATGCGCCGGGCGAACCGATGACAGCACCCCTTTTGATTATTGCCGCTGGTGGCACAGGGGGGCACATGTTTCCCGCCCAAGCCTTGGCCGAAGCGATGTTGGCAAAAGGTTGGCGTGTCAAGCTGTCGACCGATGCACGTGGAGCCCGCTATACCGGCGGCTTTCCTGATGCGGTTGAGGTCAATGTTGTCGGCAGTGCGACCTTTGCCCGTGGCGGCGTTGCGCAAAAACTGATGGTGCCGTTTCGTATCATGGGCGGCATTGGTGCTGCCAAATGGCGCATGTTTCGGGAACGTCCTACTGTTGTCGTAGGCTTTGGTGGCTATCCGGCCATCCCAGCGATGGCGGCAGCCTGGGCCTTGCGAATTCCGCGGATGATCCATGAGCAAAACGGTGTGTTAGGTCGCGTGAACCAATTATTTGCAAAGCGTGTTGACCAAATTGCATGCGGGACCTGGCCGACGCAATTGCCCGGTAAAGTAAAAGGCCAGCATACGGGCAATCCTGTACGGGCCGCGATCTTGGAACATGCCGGTTCGCCCTATATTCCACCGGGCGATTATCCGATGTCTGTGCTCGTCATGGGCGGGTCGCAAGGCGCGCGCGTGATGTCAGATATTGTGCCGCCTGCAATTGCGGCTTTGCCAGAAGAGTTGCGCCGGAACATTCGTGTTAGCCATCAGGCCCGCCCTGAAGATCTGGAGCGTGTCAAAAATTACTATGAGAGTGAGTTGATCAAGGCCGATGTGCAGACGTTTTTTGACGATGTGCCCCGCCAGATGGCGGATGCGCAATTGGTCATTTCCCGTTCGGGTGCATCGACTGTCGCGGATGTCAGTATCATTGGGCGTCCTGCAATTTGGGTGCCATATGCGGGTGCCATTCGAGATGAGCAGACAGCGAATGCGCGTCAGTTGGTTGAGGCGGGCGCCGCCACGCTGATGCAAGAGGCTGAATTTGAGGTGGCACCGCTGACCGCGAAACTGACTCAATTGCTGTCGGACGAGCAGGGGATGTTGAAAATGGCGCAAGCTGCCTTGGCTTGTGGTGTGCCGGATGCAACGACGCGTCTTGTGCAATTGGTTGATAATTTGGCAGAGGCGGGCAAGAAATGATGGATGGGGATCTTAGAATGAATGCAGCAACAAAACTACCCCTTGATGTGGGCCCAATCCACTTTGTCGGTATTGGCGGCATTGGCATGTCCGGCATCGCCGAGGTGCTTTTGAATCATGGCTATACGGTGCAAGGGTCTGATCTGAAGGCAACGAAAATCACAGATCGCCTTAAGTCGCTGGGCGCAATCATTTTTGAAGGCCAGCGCGCAGAGAACCTTGAAGGCGCCGAAGTCATCGTGATTTCGTCGGCCATCAAACCGGGTAACCCCGAATTAGATGAAGCACGCGCCAAAGGGATGCCTGTCGTACGTCGCGCCGAGATGTTGGCCGAGTTGATGCGTCTCAAATCGAATGTTGCTGTTGCTGGAACGCACGGCAAAACAACCACAACCACGATGGTTGCAGCTTTGCTTGATGAAGGCGGGATTGATCCGACGGTCATCAACGGCGGTATTATTCACGCTTACGGATCAAACGCCCGCATGGGGCAGGGCGAGTGGATGGTGGTTGAGGCCGATGAGAGTGACGGCACCTTTAATCGACTACCCGCGACCATTGCTATCGTGACGAATATCGACCCCGAGCATATGGAGCACTGGGGCACTGAGGCGGCGCTGCATCAGGGCTTCTATGATTTTGTGTCCAACATTCCGTTTTACGGTCTGGCGGTCTGCTGTACCGATGATCCGGATGTGCAATCGCTGGTCGGCAAGATCACCGACCGCCGTGTGGTAACTTATGGGTTTAATGCCCAAGCTGATATCCGCGCGTTGAACCTGACCTATAAGGCGGGTGTCGCGCATTTCGATATTGGCCTGCAGGCAGAGGATGCTGTGATTGAAGGTTGTGAGCTGCCGATGCCAGGCGATCACAACGTATCAAATGCGCTGTCTGCGGTTGCGGTTGCCCGTCACCTTGGCATGAAAAAGGATGAAATCCGTGCGGCTTTGAAAGGGTTCAAAGGCGTGAACCGTCGCTTTACCAAAGTGGGTGAAGTGGATGGTGTGACGATCATTGATGATTATGGCCACCACCCGGTTGAAATAGCGGCAGTGTTGAAAGCCGCCCGGCAAGCAACCGAAGGCCGCGTTATTGCCGTGCATCAGCCGCATAGGTTTAGCCGTTTGTCGCATCACTTTGATGAATTCTGCGCGTGTTTTAACGATGCAGATGTCGTTGGTATCTCTGAGGTGTTCTCGGCTGGTGAAGATCCGATTGAAGGCGCAAGCCACCGTGATCTTGTGGCCGGACTGATCCGTCATGGGCATCGACATGCCCGCACGGTTGAATCGCAGGACGATCTTGAGCGTCTCGTGCGCGAGCAGGCAAAATCTGGCGATATGGTGGTTTGTCTTGGTGCGGGTACGATCAGCGCTTGGGCAAATGAACTGCCCGACCGTTTGAAAGCGTGAACGACCCGTTCATTCTGATTGGGCTTTGGGTTGTTTTAGCCTTCGTCATGGTGGCCTTTCCATCAACGAACAAACATTGGCGGCGTGCCTACGTGTTGATAGCGATTGGTGTGCCACTTGTGATTTGGATTACTTGGCACGATGGTCTGTTGATGGGAGCGCTTGCGCTTGTGGTCGGTGGCCTTGTCTTGCGGTGGCCGGTTTACTGGCTTTGGCAGAAACTAAAACGCAGGTTCGGAAGAGGGTAAGATGACACAGCTATTGGTCTTGGGGGTCATGCTGACCTGTGCCGGTTTGCCGTTCATGTTGCTGACCAAATTGATGCGCGAAGGCCAGTCAGGGCTGGCTTTGACGATCGGGTCGGTGATCGGGGCCACCTTTGTTATCTTCATCTATGCAAGCGGGCGGCCTTTCGGCATCGATCCGATATTTGCAATGACTGTTGCAATGCTGGCCTGTGTGCCTGCGCTGTTGGGTTGTACAGCAGGGGCCTTTCTGGGCTGGCTGTTGCGGCGGCAGGACGACAGGCGCGTCTGAATTCTTTTTCAAGAAAAAACTTGAACGATGTTCATTTTTATGTCAAGTAATTGAACAATGTTCATTTATGGAGAAGAATCATGGATAGCGATACACTGATGATCTACGGAATTCCGGCGGTAAGTTTCCTTATTTCCGGCTTTGCCACCTATTCATTCAGCCGGCATTCGATCCCTGCAGGGCTTAAGTTTTTTGGCTTTGTATGGCTGGCAATTTCCATCTTATTATCTATTGGCCTTTTTACCGCTGAAGGTTGGGATGGATTATTCTTTGTGGCCGCTTTAATTGGCATCATGGCACCTGCCGGTGTAGGTGGTCTGATCGGCGGATGGATTGGTGGAACGCGAAAAGCACATGGCACTCAAATTGAAACTTCCACAGGTGCGGGGTACACTGACCCCAGCGCGCCCACTCGCTGATTTGACATGGATGCGTGTCGGCGGCCCGGCTGAAGTCTTTTTTCAGCCCGCCGATGTGCAAGACCTGTCGACCTTCCTAGCAGCGCTTGATCCGGCTGTACCGGTTTTCCCGATGGGGGTGGGCAGCAATCTGATCGTGCGCGATGGCGGGATCAGTGGTGTTGTGATCCGCTTGGGCCGTGGTTTCAATGGGATTGAGGTTGGGAATGACGGTATCACCGCCGGGGCCGCTGCATTGGACGCCCATGTTGCACGCAAGGCAGCAGATGCGGGACTTGATTTGACATTCCTGCGCACAATTCCTGGGACCATAGGCGGAGCCGTGCGCATGAATGCTGGTTGCTATGGCACGTATATGGCCGACGTTTTGGCCTCAGTCACGGTGGTCATGCGCGATGGTACAATCAAAGACCTGTCTGCAGATGCGCTGCAATTAGGCTACCGTCAAAGCGATCTACCAAAAGGCGCGGTCATTGTTGCGGCCAAGCTGAATGCGCCGAAGGGTAATTCTGAAAGCCTTGTGCAACGTATGACTGATCAACTGGCTAAACGTGACGAAACCCAGCCTACCAAGGATCGCACGGCCGGGTCGACCTTTCGCAATCCAGCAGGGTTTTCCTCAACCGGGCAGGCGGATGATGTACATGATCTAAAGGCGTGGAAAGTCATTGATGACGCAGGCATGCGCGGTGCGCGTATTGGTGGTGCCGTGATGAACATGATGCATTCCAACTTTCTGACAAATGCTGGCGGCGCAACCGCTGCTGACCTTGAGGATTTGGGCGAACAGGTGCGGAAAAAGGTTTACGATTCCCAAGGGATCA
The DNA here is from genome assembly GCA_947496605.1 of uncultured Paracoccaceae bacterium. GTDB lineage: Bacteria > Pseudomonadota > Alphaproteobacteria > Rhodobacterales > Rhodobacteraceae > Yoonia. The sequence goes on from CANMDF010000001.1 coordinate 103,934, forward strand.
CGCTACAATGGGAAATTATGCGGGTTGGTCATCGTTTGGATGAAGACACCGCGAAATAACGGGCCAAAATGGCTATGACCTTAGGCAAAGGTCGCAATAAATGACGGGTCGCAAAAGACCCGCGTAAAGGCGGTAGTGGGTATGTCGAGCAGGACAAACCCGAAAGTTGTTGTCCTCATGGGCGGCCCATCTGCGGAACGCGAAGTTTCGCTGAGTTCAGGGCGTGAATGTGCAGCGGCTTTGCGGGAAGCAAACTGTGATGTGATCGAGGTCGATGCGGGCCCCGACGTTGCTGCGCGTCTTATTGAGATTTCTCCTGATGTCGTCTTTAACGCACTCCACGGTCGCTGGGGTGAAGATGGTGCCATCCAAGGTCTGCTTGAGTGGCTACGAATTCCTTACACGCATTCTGGTATCCTGGCCTCGGCCTTGACCCTCGACAAGCAACGGACCAAGGATGTCTACCGCAAAGTCGGATTGCCTGTCGTGGAGAGCGTTCTTGCAAGTTCTGATGCTGTGCGCACAGCGCACGTGATGCCGCCGCCCTATGTGGTGAAGCCCTATAACGAAGGCTCCAGCGTCGGCATTTACATCGTCAACGAAGACGCAAACGGCCCACCGCAATTGGCCGATGATATGCCGGATGAGGTGATGGTTGAAGCCTTCGCCCCCGGTCGTGAACTAACAACAACTGTTGTGGGTGATCGTGCGCTGACAGTGACCGATATCATCACCGATGGTTGGTACGACTATCATGCCAAATATGCACCGGGTGGGTCGCGGCATGAATTGCCCGCCGACATCCCGTCTGAGATATTCGATACCTGCATGGAATACGCCTTGCGTGCGCATCAGGCGTTGGGGTGTCGCGGTGTCAGCCGCACAGATTTTCGCTGGGATGAGGCGCGTGGCCTTGATGGTTTGATCCTGCTCGAAACCAACACGCAACCCGGTATGACGCCAACATCCCTAACGCCCGAACAAGCGGCCCATGTTGGCATGTCGTTCCCTGAACTGTGTCGCTGGATGGTGGAGGACGCATCATGCGATCGTTGATCCGCCGCCCTGTGGCCGAGGATGCGCCGCGCGATCCTGCGCCGTCAAAGTTGGGTTATCGGTATCAGCGCCTGATGCTGACACCGGGTTTTCGCGCCACAGTGCGCATTGGCGTGCCTATCATACTGATCGCGACAATTGCGGGCTCTTGGTATTCGCAACCGGAGAACCGCGCAAATCTTACAGCTTCAATCGCACAGTCGAAACAAAGTTTTCAGCAGCGCCCGCAATTCATGGTGCAAACGATGAACGTCACAGGCGGTGATTTGGCCGCAATGACCGAAGTCTCTGCCTTACTGCCGACTGAATTTCCGTTCTCGTCTTTCGATCTTGATCTGGAAAAAATACGGGCTGATATCGAAGCGCTTGATCCGATCAAATCCGCGAGTGTTCGCGTTGGCCAAGCGGGTGCATTGGAAGTGCGCCTGAACCCGCGCGTGCCTGTTGCCCTTTGGCGTGATGGTGCAACGCTGCGCTTGATTGACGCCGATGGCGTGCAATCCGGTCAGATTTTGGCACGTGCAGATAGGCTTGATTTGCCGCTGATCGCGGGCGACGGGGCAGAAGAGAATATAGCAGAAGCTTTGGCGCTTTTTGATGCGGCGGGTCCGTTGATCAAGCGCGTGCGCGGGTTGGTGCGGATGGGCGAGCGGCGTTGGGATATGGTGCTTGATCGCGACCAGCGCATTCTGTTGCCGGGTGATCAGCCCGTGTCTGCTTTGGATCGCGTGATCGCTTTGAACCAAGCGCAAGACATGCTGAACCGTGACGTTGCGGTCGTGGATATGCGCAACACGGACAGGCCGACACTGCGAATGAATGAAGAGGCGGCAGATGCTCTGCGCCGGGTCAATACAACAATAGATGAAAATGGGGCGGGCAACTAAATGGGCGATCTGTACGACAGCCAACGGGCGATGCGGCAAATGCGTAAAGCAGCGATGCAGCGTGGTGTTGTCGCTATTTTAGACATCGGCACATCCAAGATCGCGTGCTTGGTGCTGCGCTTTGATGGCCCTGAACAGTTCCGCACTGACGGTGTTGGATCACTCGCGGGCCAATCGCAGTTTCGCGTGATAGGGGCCGCAACAACACGGTCGCGCGGCGTGCGTTTCGGTGAAGTTGATGCAATGCAAGAAACGGAACGGGCCATTCGCACAGCCGTTCAAGCCGCACAGAAAATGGCCAACGTCCGGGTCGATCATGTGATTGCCTGTCTTTCGGGTGCGCGGCCACGGTCCTACGGGCTCGATGGCACGTTGAATGTATCGGGTGGCACGGTGACCGAACAGGACATCAGCCAAGTCATGGCGTCTTGTGATGTGCCAGACTACGGCGCGGACCGTGATGTTTTACACGCCCAGCCAGTCAATTTCGCGCTGGATCATCGTTCTGGTCTTGCTGACCCGCGTGGTCAGATTGGCAATGAGCTTAAGACCGATATGCATATGCTGACGGTCGATGCGACAGCGATCCACAATATCTTTTACTGCATCAAACGCTGCGATCTGGAATTGGCAGGTATCGCATCTTCGGCTTACGTGTCGGGCATGTCTTCACTGGTCGAAGACGAGCAGGAATTGGGTGCCGCGTGCATTGACCTTGGTGGTGGCACGACAGGCCTTTCGGTCTTTATGAAAAAGCACATGATCTACGCGGATTCTGTGCGCATGGGGGGCGAACACGTCACCTCTGACATCTCGATGGGCTTGCAGATTCCGATGCCTGTCGCCGAGCGGATCAAGACATTCTATGGCGGTGTCATGGCCACAGGCATGGATGACCGCGAGATGATTGAGATTGGTGGCGATACCGGTGATTGGGAACACGATCGTCGCACTGTTAGCCGGGCTGAGTTGATTGGCATCATGCGCCCGCGTGTTGAAGAAATCTTGGAAGAGGTCCGCGAGCGTTTGGACGCTGCCGGATTTGAACATCTGCCGGGTCAGCAAATCGTGCTGACAGGCGGCGGCAGCCAAATTCCCGGACTGGATGGATTGGCAAGCAAAATCTTGGGGCAGCAAGTGCGCTTGGGCCGTCCATTGCGCGTACAAGGCCTGCCACAAGCAGCAATTGGCCCGGCATTTTCCAGCGCCGTTGGCCTGACATTGTTTGCTGCAAACCCACAAGACGAATGGTGGGACTTTGAAATTCCAGCCGACAATTACCCGGCAAGATCGCTAAAACGCGCGGTAAAATGGTTTAAAGACAACTGGTAATGCGCAATATCTTGCTTGCCGTGCGAGATAGCGCGGAAAAGTAAAGGTTTTTGTCCATATTTGGTGTGAATTTTGTGTTTTTGACGTGACCTTTGAGCATCACTTCGTTAATGTGAGTCCTAATAAGCAGTAAACGCCCGGGGGCACGGGCAAATAAAAAAACAGGCGGATCGAGTTATGACTTTGAATCTATCCCTCCCGGGGCAAGACGAACTGAAACCACGTATCACCGTTTTTGGTGTCGGCGGTGCTGGCGGCAATGCTGTGAACAACATGATCGAGCAAGAGCTTGATGGCACAGAGTTCGTTGTTGCGAACACTGACGCGCAAGCGCTGCAACAATCACGCGCTTCGGCGAAAATCCAGATGGGTTTGAAAGTAACCGAAGGTTTGGGTGCGGGCGCAAGGGCAACTGTTGGCGCCGCAGCCGCTGAAGAAAGCATCGAGCAGATAGTCGATCACCTTGCCGGCGCACATATGTGTTTCATCACTGCGGGCATGGGCGGGGGCACTGGAACGGGTGCTGCGCCGATCATCGCGCAAGCCGCCCGTGAGTTGGGTGTTCTGACCGTTGGTGTTGTCACTAAGCCCTTCCAGTTTGAAGGTGCAAAGCGCATGAAGCAAGCTGAGGAAGGCGTTGAAGCCCTTCAGAAAGTTGTCGATACGCTGATCATTATCCCGAACCAGAACTTGTTCCGTTTGGCCAATGAAAACACAACATTCACCGAGGCGTTTTCGCTTGCTGATGATGTCTTGTATCAGGGCGTCAAAGGCGTGACCGACCTGATGGTGCGTCCTGGTCTGATCAACCTCGACTTTGCAGATGTCCGTGCTGTCATGGACGAAATGGGCAAAGCGATGATGGGCACAGGCGAAGCCGAAGGCGAAAACCGCGCTATTCAGGCTGCCGAGAAAGCGATCGCAAACCCACTGCTGGACGAGATTTCGTTGGAAGGCGCCAAGGGCGTTCTGATCAACATCACCGGTGGCTATGACCTAACACTCTTTGAGCTTGATGAAGCCGCCAACAAGATCCGTGAAAAGGTCGATGGCGAGGCGAATATCATCGTTGGTTCAACTTTGGACACCGGCATGGAAGGCAAAATGCGCGTCTCTGTTGTCGCAACAGGCATCGACGCATTGGCCAAAGAGTTGGAAACACCCGTACCGCGCCGTTCAATGGCCGCACCTTTGGCACCTATTGCAGAAGTTGCAGCGCCGGTCGAGCAGCCGATGCAGGAAGCGCCCGCCGCAGTTGCAGCTGTGGCAGAGCCGATTGCTGAGCCTGTCGCACAAGAGCGTACATTGTTTGAAAATCTGGATGCACCGGCAGCACAGCCTGCAGCGGCTTATCAGCCAGAACCTGCTCCTGCACCAGCACCTGCTGCGATGGATGATCTGCCACCGCCAGCTTACACGCCACGCGCAGAGCCTGCGATGACAGAAGCTGACAACTTTGTCGCGCCACGTTCTGCGACGCCGGGCACACCTTCACCCGAGGCACTTGCGCGGCTGCAAGCCGCGGTGAGCCGTGTGCCTGGGAATGCACCTCAACAAGCAGCAGCGGCACCCGCAGAGGCACCGTCCGAGGCAGATAAACCGCGCTTTGGGATTAATTCTCTGATCAACCGGATGACCGGTGCACAAGCAGATGGTGCACCGCAGCAACCGGCGCGTGCGCAACCGCAAGTGACGTCGCTTCACCAAGAAGAAGCGCAAAGTGAAGATCAGGACAAGATTGAGATTCCTGCATTCCTACGCCGTCAAGCGAACTAATTTGTCACAAACTGACATATAGCTGTAACATGAAATGAACTGGAAGGGCCGCAATTGAGCGGCCTTTTCTTATTGAATTCAACAGCTTAAAAATACTGCCCTAGTCTTGCCATGATTTGTTACAAAACTGTTTCAGACCGTCGCAAAGAGTGAGTTGAGGCTGCTGCAGATGCAGCCTAGTTGGTTATTCATACCCAAATGCTGCAAGAGCGAAGTAACCGTGCAAACAACATTGAAAACAGAAGTCATATTTGAGGGCACAGGTTTGCACTCAGGTGAAGCTGTGCGTGTTGTATTGCATCCTGCAGCTGCTGATACGGGGATTGTGTTTCGTCGGACCGACGTCACTGGCCGTCCTGAGTTGCTGGCGGATTTTCGCGATGTGATCGTATCGCCTCTGAATACGCGTCTAAGTAACGCTGACGGCGTGACAATTTCGACGATTGAGCATTTGATGGCCGCCCTTGCAGGGTGTGGCGTTCACAATGTGATCGTTGATGTTGATGGTCCTGAAGTGCCAATTCTTGATGGCAGTGCAGTTAGCTTTGTTCGTGGGATTGTGGAGGCTGGCCTGACACGTCTTTCTGCCCCCTTGCAAGCAATCGAGATTCTGCGTGAGGTTAAAGTTTCAGACGGTGAAGTGACTGCCATGCTTTCGCCTGCAACGACGCTGCAAATTGATTTTGAGATTGAATTCGCCGACGCCGCGATTGGCCGTCAGAAGAAGACGCTGAACATGGCCAATGGTGCGTTTGTGCGTGAACTTTGCGATAGCCGCACGTTCTGCCGGTCTGCGGATGTTGATGCGATGCATGCCAATGGGCTGGCTTTGGGTGGTTCTGTGAATAACGCGGTTGTTGTTGATGGCGACAAGGTGCTGACACCCGGCGGCTTGCGTCACGCGGATGAAGCTGTGCGCCACAAGATGTTGGATGCACTTGGCGATCTCTATACCGCCGGTGCGCCAATCCTTGGCCGCTACACAGGTTTTCGTGCAGGACACGCCATGACGAACAAGTTGCTACGCGTGTTGTTCGACCAGCCAGATGCTTGGCGATATGTACAATGTGACGCGAAAATCGCCGCCCGCTTGCCAGGTGTTGGCGTCAGCATGGCCGATCTAGAAGCTGTCGCTTAAGCTGCACCCACCGACAGTTGATCCTCGAGCGCTCAAAAGGCATTTTGCACCTCATTTTTCTATGTTAGACCATGCCAAAGCCGCCCGCGGTCAAACCGTTTGGGCAAGCAGTCAAGTGTGAGTGAGGACGCGAAAATGTCAGTCAAAAAGGACGGCGCGAACCGTTGGATGTTCCATTTTGGCGCAGCTGTCAGCTTGGCCGTACTGGGTGCGTGCAGTAGTGCGGACAGGGGGGGCGTTCCCCTTGATGGTGTCCCCGCACAAGAGATTTTTGAGCGCGGTGAACGACAGATTGCGAACGGCAATCCCGATGATGCGGCTTACACCTTTGGCGAAATCGAGCGGCTTTACCCCTATTCTGAATTTGCACAACGCGCGTTGATCATGCAGGCGTTTTCGTATCACCGGGACGAAGACTATCCAAATAGTCGTGCGTCGGCCCAACGCTATCTTGATTTCTATCCGGCCGAGGAAGATGCCGCGTATGCGGCCTATTTGCTGGCGCTGTCTTACTATGACCAGATTGATGAAGTCGGCCGCGATCAGGGCCTGACTTTCCAAGCACTGCAGTCCTTGCGCCGTGTGATCGAACAATATCCTGACAGTGAATATGCCAGCGCGTCTGTTCAAAAATTTGACCTTGCATTCAACCACTTGGCTGCGAAGGAAATGGAGATCGGGCGCTATTACTTGAAGCGTGGTAACTATGTTGCTGCCTCAAACCGGTTCCGGACAGTGGTCGAAGATTTCCAAACAACGACACACACACCCGAAGCTTTGCATCGGCTTGTTGAAAGCTACTTGTCCTTAGGTCTGGTCGAAGAGGCCCAAACGGCGGGTGCGATCTTGGGCTATAACTATCAGTCGAGCGAATGGTACGAAGCCAGCTTTGCATTGCTGACCGGCCAAGGCTTGTCTGCGGAAGCGGCTGGTAACAACTGGTTGTCTTCGATTTATCGTCAGGTCTTGCGCGGTGAGTGGCTGTAAACATCGCGGGGGCGCCCCCGCCCTAGGGGTAATTTGATGCTCCGTGGATTAGATATCAGGGACATGCTGATTATTGACCGGCTGGAACTTGCATTTCAGCCAGGTCTGAATGTGCTGACCGGTGAAACAGGTGCAGGTAAATCAATCTTACTTGATGCGCTGGGTTTTGTCCTGGGTTGGCGTGGGCGTGCCGAACTTGTGCGTCAAGGTGCTGAGCAAGGCGAAGTCACCGCTTGGTTTGACCTACCTGCCGGACACCCGGCATTCGCCGTTCTTGATGAAGCAGGGATCAGTGTTGAAGATGAATTGATCCTCCGTCGCATTAACGCGCGTGATGGCCGCAAGACCGCATGGATCAATGATCGCCGTGTCAGTGGAGAAGTGCTGCGCAATCTATCAGAGACTTTGGTCGAATTGCACGGTCAACACGATGACAGAGGTTTGCTAAACCCGCGGGGCCACCGGCAAATGCTGGATACCTATGCGGGATTGGATGCCGCGTTAGAGAAGACCCGGCTTGCGTGGCGTGCGTTGGCTACAGCCAAGAACGCTTTATCGGCGGCAGAGGTTAAAATCGCCGAGGCTCGCGCAGAAGAAGATTTCTTACGCCATGCGGTCGCTGAGTTGGACGCTCTCTCACCTGAGCCCGGCGAAGAAGCGACCCTTGATACCCAACGCCGACTTATGCAGGCGGCCGAAAAGATACGCGCCGATATCGCCAAAGCGTCAGACGCGCTCGGGTTACAAGGTGCAGAGGGTCTGATCGGTGATGCGTCGCGTTGGTTGCAAGGGGTCGCAGGTGATGCAGAGGGCCGTCTCGATGACCCGCTTGCCGCAATCGAACGTGTACTCTTGGGATTGGACGAGGCCCAAGACGGTGTGAGCAGATGCCTTGACGCGCTAAGTTTCAATACCTCTGATCTGGAGGATGCCGAAGAGCGTTTGTTTGCCATTCGCGGATTAGCCCGAAAACACAATGTCCTGCCAGATGACCTATGCAGTTTTGCCGACGATTTGCGGAGTCGTCTGACTGTATTGGATGGTGGTGAGCGAGACTTGGCCGTCTTGACCGATGCAGTCACTACTGCACAGGTGACGTATGATGCGGCGGCAGAAACACTGCGTCAGAAGCGCCGTAAATCGGCCAAACGACTTGACCAAGCTATGGCGAAAGAACTCGCACCTCTTAAGATGGAGCGGGCCGTGTTTGCGACCCAAATATCTGACGCGGATCAACCCGGGCCCGAGGGCAAAGATATTGTGGCTTTCACAGTTGCCACAAATCCCGGCGCGCCGGCTGGGCCGCTCAATAAGATCGCGTCAGGGGGGGAATTAAGCAGGTTCCTTTTGGCTTTGAAGGTTTGCCTGACACAAGACGCCAATGGGCTGACCATGATTTTTGATGAAATCGACCGTGGGGTTGGTGGTGCGACTGCGAATGCGGTTGGCCGTCGATTGGCCGAATTAGCAGCGGACGGTCAGGTCCTTGTTGTAACCCATTCGCCGCAGGTCGCGGCATTGGGCGGTCATCATTGGCGTGTCGAAAAGCAGCAAACGCATGATGAGACACGTTCAACTGTCGTGGCCTTGGATGCGACAGCTAGGGTTGATGAAATTGCGCGCATGTTATCAGGCGATACGATCACTGAGGCTGCACGCCAAGCAGCACGCGCTTTGATTGATGTGTAAACAGAGTGGGCGCCGCAATAGTGCGACGCCCTGAACTTTTACCGGTTACCATTCCCACTCATACTTGCGTATCTCGGCCACTCACCTCCGGGATACACATCGTTCATTTAATGAGGGTCAGCGGACCCTCTATAACAGTTAGCGCTTTTTGCGAAGTTGCGGGTCAGCACTAATAAACTCACCAAACACGGAGGCTATACACGCCTCTTGACGCTAAGGTAACAGGCCCTTTGCGGGGCCAGCAACCTATACCAAAGTATGTCAGTATTATTGCCATAACTATCAAGGGTTGTTTCAGCCTATGCCAGAACCTGTAATGCTTACAATTGCTTGAGTAGCGGTATGGTCAAAAAAATAAGGAAGAGCGCTGCCCCAGAAGGATTTCTTACGCGGTGAGATGTAAATCCAGTCTGACACTTTTCAAGCGCTTCGACGTGTGTGGATGCAACTATAAATAGCAGATCTACCCATTTAACTATCGTTCATCCTGAATCAATCAGATGTTATCTTATCTACCGATTCATGTCTTCTCGCCCGCAAGTGCGTCCCGTCTTTTCAGGGTGTAAGTGCCCCTATGATTTATCACTTGGAAGCATCATTGGCATGAAATAGACCTAAATTAACTCCAACGTCTTTGGTTGGTGTATAAAATTCGATAGCGCCAGTCGCTCGCAAGAAAGCCAAATGTATGGGCAAGCCAGTCAAAGTGTTGCTGCAGCAAGGGATTGCTGATGCAACATCGACGTGCCGCGACGCGGCGCGGGTGATGAAAACCCATGGTCCAAACCAAATTCAGTTCTGGTTTATCGCCCTTGCCATCGGGATAGCCGCAGGGTTTGCTGCTGTGCTGTTCCGGCTTGGTATTTATGCAATTCAGACCACGGCCTACGGCACTGATGACGTGCTGACCTTGCATTCCTTTGCGGCTGGCTTGGCTTGGTATCAGATCTTGTTGATCCCCATCTGTGGCGGTTTGATTGTGGGTCTGATCCTTGACCGTTTTACGGATGATGGGCGCGTGCGCTCGGTTGCAGACGTTATTGAAGGTGCTGCATTGTCCGAAGGTCGCGTCGAAGTGCGGCGCGGATTGGCTTCTGCTGCCGCGTCGATGATCACACTTTCCACAGGAGGCTCTTCTGGCCGCGAAGGACCCGTTGTCCACCTCGCTGCTGTGATCTCAACAGGAATTTGTCGGTGGATCAATGCCAATGGGATCACCGGGCGCGATCTGCTGGGTTGTGCGGTAGCGGCAGCTGTCTCAGCCAGCTTTAACGCACCAATTGCGGGCGCTCTTTTCGCGCTCGAAGTGGTCTTGCGCCACTTTGCCGTTCATGCCTTTGCACCAATTGTGATTGCCTCCGCCGTTGGCACCGTGATTAACCGATTGATTTTTGGCGATGTGACTGAGTTTGCACTGCCCGTTCAAAACGCATTGGGTTTTTATGTCGAACTGCCTGCCTTCTTGATCCTAGGGCTTGTGTGTGGACTTGTGGCCGTTGCGTTGATGAAAGCGATCTTTTGGGCCGAAGATTTTGGCAATTACGTGCAACGCGAAACAGGTATCCCACGCTACCTGCGACCCGCGATTGCCGGCGCGATGCTGGGCTGCATTGCCATCTGGTGGCCGCATATCATTGGTGTGGGATATGAGACGACATCCGCCGCGCTGACGGGCGAGTTGCTGCTGCATGAGGCGATTGTCTTTGTGGTCCTCAAAGTGATTGCTGTGGCGATCACGATGGGTGGGCGTATGGGTGGCGGGGTCTTTTCGCCCTCGTTAATGGTCGGGGCACTGACAGGTCTGGCCTTCGGTATCATCTCAACGGCCGTTTTCCCAACGGTGTCTGGTAGTGGGACCCTTTATGCGCTTGCGGGAATGGGTGCTGTTTCCGCGGCTGTTTTGGGCGCCCCTATATCGACGACTTTGATTGTGTTTGAGCTGACAGGGGACTGGCAAACTGGCCTTGCAGTGATGGTTGCCGTGTCGCTGTCAACCGCGCTCTCCTCACGGTTGGTGGACCGGTCGTTCTTTCTAACCCAGCTTGAGCGGCGCAATGTGCACCTTGCCGCTGGTCCGCAGGCCTATCTACTGGCCACGTTTAAGGTCTCAAGCATCATGCGCGACATGGACACCCATAACGCTGCATCAGAAGAGGCGTGTTGGGACCTTGTGCGTGATGGGGTCTATGTGGACGGCAATGCCACGCTGGAACAAGCGATGCCAATGTTTGAAGGCGGCGGGCACCGGTTTATTCCCGTTGTGACCTTAGGTGGCGAAGATTCCCCGCCTGAGTTGTGGGGTGCGCTCTTTCAGGTCGATGCATTACGGGCAATGAACCGGGCTTTGTCAGAAACCGCGGCAGAAGAGCATTCCTAGACTTGCTCGACGGCAATCTTTTCGGAAAAGAATGCAATGTGATCTTTAATGGCTGCGACCGCATCTTTGGGTGTTTCATAGGACCAGGCCGCATTCACAATAGGCCCGCTTTTCGCTTCGATCGTGAAATAGCTTGCGTCGCCCTTGAACGGGCACGTTGACGCCAGCTCTGTTGGCTCAAGAAAGGCCATCGCAAGGTCGCCGCGTGGAAAATAGATGACTGGCGGATAATCACCCTCAACCAGTTCCAACGCATTCTTGCTTTCTCCAATGACGGCGCCTGCGGCGCGGACAACCCAAGTACCCGTAGCTGGGCGGATTTTGATGTGATCAGCCATGGTAATTTCCTCTTCGTCAAAATGGAGCAGGGACCGGCGTGCCGGGCCTAAGTTTGAATGCTTGGTGACGGTCTAATGTCAGAGTGGCGCACAAGCTTTGGTCAGCCATTCGCGTACATCTGCATCCAGTCGGGGAGCAAGAAGCGTCAATGTATCCGCATGATACCGATCAATCCAGTCCCGTTCTGCATTTGTCAGGATATCGGTGTCGATCAATGTGCGGTCGAAAGGCACATAGGTCAGTGTCTCGAAGGACAGCATGTCCCGATCGTCACCGCCGGCAACAGCAGGGGCACTCTGCACAACGATTAGGTTCTCAATACGAATGCCAAAGGCACCTTCACGGTAGTACCCCGGCTCATTTGACAGGATCATTCCTGTCTGCAACGCAACATCGGAACGCCGTGATATGCTTTGTGGACCTTCATGGACGCTGAGATAACTGCCAACACCGTGGCCGGTGCCGTGGTCATAGTCTTGGCCTGCCATCCACAAAGGCGCCCGCGCCAAAGCATCCAAATGCTGGCCGCCCACACCTTTCGGAAACTGGACACGGCTCACGGCGACCATACCTTGCAAGACGCGTGTGTAGCAGGCTCTGTGTTCAGCCGTGGGGGCGCCCACCGCAATTGTGCGGGTGATGTCGGTCGTGCCGTCAACATATTGCCCACCACTATCAACTAACAGCAGATCACCTTGGGCAACGGGCCGGTTGGTAGCTTCGGTCACACGGTAGTGGACAATTGCCCCGTTTGGTCCCGCACCACAGATCGTTTCAAAGCTAATATCGCGCAGGGCGTTGGTTTGGGCGCGGAACGCTTCTAACGCTTTCACCACGTCAATTTCAGTTAACCCACCCGTTGGCGCTTTTTCATCCAGCCAAGCAAGAAACCTGACCATCGCCAAAGCATCACGTTCATGGGCGGATTTCGCGCCCGTAATCTCAGCAGCGTTCTTGCAAGCTTTGGGCAGGATGCAGGGGTCTTGGCCTTGGACGATATCACATCCGGCAACTTTCAATGTCGTTGCGACCTGATCTGGGCAAGACCGCTTATCGATCAGCACCTTGCCCTGCAGGCCTTTAAGTGCGCCTAGAAAATCATGGGCGTCGTGAATGGCAACAGAAGGGCCCAAATGGTCGCTGATGCCATCGGTCTTGCCTGTCCCTGCGAATAGATCAACTTTGCCGGTCTTATGAAGGATCGCAAACGCCTGTGGTACAGGATTACGGGCAATATCAGTGCCACGGATATTCAACAGCCAAGCGATGCTATCTGGCAGTGTCAGAACCGCGGCGTCCTCTTTCATCATGGCGGCAAGACGTGCCCGCTTGTCGTCATGTGTTTCACCGGCATGCTCTAATGCATGTGCGGTGAAAGGTGCATCAGGCGGGGCAGGCTGATCGTGCCACACTGCATCAACCAGGTTTTCAGTTGCGATCAGTTCAAACTGGGGCAGTGCCTTTCGCAAGCCAGCTATCTCAGCGACCGTGTGCAGCCATGGATCATAGGCAAGCTTGCCGCCGTCCGGCATCTGCTCTGTTAACCAGTCTGCCAGTTGCGTTTCGGGCCAATGAACGGGTGTATAAACATCTGCTACTTGCGCACGGACCTGCACGCGGTAACGGCCGTCAATGAAAACACCGGCGTTCTTTGCCAGTACTGCACAAAACCCCGCGGACCCAGAAAATCCTGTCAACCATTCCAGCCGTGCATCGCGCGGGGCGACATACTCGCCTTGATGGGCATCGGCACGGGGGACAAGAAATGCATCAAACCCTCTTTGGGCCATCTCTGTCCGCAATGCAGCGAGCCGAGGTGGACCTTGATCAGGTGAAGACTGCGCCTCAAACGTCTGAAACATAAGTGAAACCTAATCTACTTTCTATGTCCATTCAAACTTCCGCGCAGTGCGCTAGCCTGCCTTGCGCATACCCATAACACGGGCGCGTTTTCGTGGGTCGCTATCAAAAAGGCTCGCCAATTGCTCGGTCATTGCACCGGCCAATTGTTCAACATCTGTAATTGTCACAGCGCGTTCGTAATAGCGGGTGACATCATGGCCAATGCCGATCGCTACCAATTCAACCGCTTTGCGCTTTTCGACCATTGCGATCACGTCACGCAGGTGTTTCTCAAGATAATTCGCGGGATTAACGGACAAAGTTGAATCGTCCACAGGTGCGCCATCTGAGATCACCATCAAAATCTTGCGCTGCTCTTGGCGGCCAGAAATCCGGCGGTGTGCCCATTCCAGTGCCTCACCATCAATGTTTTCCTTCAGCAGGCCTTCTTTCATCATCAGCCCCAAATTGGGGCGGGTTCGGCGCCAAGGCGCGTCCGCTGACTTATAGATGATGTGACGCAGATCGTTCAGGCGACCCGGTGTTGCCTCGCGCCCATCTGCCAACCATTTCTCGCGGCTTTGGCCACCTTTCCACGCCTTCGTGGTAAAGCCCAGAATCTCGACCTTTACGTCGCAACGCTCCAACGTACGTGCCATCACATCGGCACAAATTGCAGCAATAGAAATCGGACGGCCCCGCATAGAGCCGGAGTTATCCAACAAAAGCGTCACAACAGTATCGCGGAAATCGGTGTCTTTCTCGACTTTGAACGACAGTGGCGTTGTAGGCGACGCCACAACGCGGGCCAGACGACCTGCATCAAGAATACCTTCTTCGCGGTCAAACTCCCAAGATCGGTTTTGCTGCGCTTGTAGGCGACGCTGCAATTTGTTTGCCAAGCGGGACACTGCCCCTTTCAGGGGTTCCAGCTGCTGATCCAAATAGGCGCGCAGGCGTTCCAATTCGACAGGCTCTGCCAAATCCTCGGCTGAAATCTCTTCGTCAAACTCAATGGTCGACACTTTATAGTCAGGATCCGCATCCGACACAGGTTGCGGGGCAGGTGGCTCAAGCGGCGCTTCGCCTTCCGGCATTTCAGCCTCTTCGCCCATCTCTGCATCGGCTTGGTCATCCATGCTCACCTGAGCTTGGCTGGCATCCTGTTGATCTTCCTGAGACTGCTCTGGCGTACCTTCGGCCTCATCGCCTTCGCTATCGTCCTCACCAGTGCTATCGGGCTCATCCTGATCATCGTCGCTGCCGTCTTCGGCCTCGTCATCCTGATCATCGTCCAGCGTATCTGGATCGTCGCCCAATTGGTCGCCATAGCCCATGTCACTGATCAGCTGGCGGGCAAATTTTGCAAAGGCCTGTTGGTCATTCAAAGTGTCTGTCAGGCTTTCGAGGGTCCCGCCGCAATGGTCCTCGATAAAACCACGCCACAATTCCATGACGTTTTCAGCACCCTTGGGAAGGTCACGACCTGTCGCGAGGTGGCGGATCAAATAGCCCGCAGCCACCGCCAGTGGCGCGTCTGAGGCTTGATTGATCTGCTCGTAGCCCTTGCGCATCGCTTCAGAGCCGATTTTGGCATCGATGTTACCGGCTGTACCGGGCATGTATTCTGCACCTACGGCTTCAATGCGGGCGGTTTCCATTGCCTCATAAAGGTCTTGGGCCATCTGACCCTGCGGCATATAGCGGGCCGACACTTTGGGGTCGTGAAATTTGTGGCGCAATGCAAAGGCATCTGCCGTGCCGCGGGCCAACAGAACTTCGTCGCGTGTCATCCGCCGCGACACTTGCGGCAGGCGGATTGTATCGGATGTCTGCCCGGCAGGATCCACCGAATAGGTGACCGCCAATTCGGGGTCGTCCGCCATAACCTTGGTGGCTTCGGCCAATGCCTTTTTGAAAGGATCGGCTGGGTTATCGGATGGTTTGTTCATGGCGGCGTCCTTCACTCCGCCACAAACTAGAACTCACAAAGGGTAAAGACCAGTCCTTGAACAGGCAAAAACCTACTCTTCCGCGAATTCAGGTTCGACGAAGGTAATGCCTGCCTCAGGTGCGATCTCAAAAGGGTCCTCGGCCAATTGGTGCAGTGTTGTTAGTTGGGCCACACCGGGCAGGACCGCTCCGTTTTCATCTACAAATGCAAGCCGCGGGCGAAATACCTTTCCGCCCAATTCAATTTCGCCTTCATCAAAAAGGTACGCCAGTTCGGTCACTATGCCTTCGACATTGGCCTTTGCGACCTCTTCGGTCATGTTTTCTGCAAAAATCGGTAACAAGGCGTGGGCAATCAAAGTCGAGGCTGTTTCGGCCAAGTCTTCGTGGCTGACCACGTAATCATCAGGCAGGGGGGTTCCAATCTTCATTTTCATGGGTCTGCTCCGGTTTGGTAAATATTTTGCTGTACTATGGGTAGAAAACGGGCCGCATTAAGACAACCCTATGTTTTCCACAAACCTGTTGAAATTAGCTTAGCAAGAGCCCGGTGCATTCTCTTGCAAATCGGTCTGCCTGGCGGCGTGCCCATGTGGCATCGTCTGCATTTTCGTTGAATGTGGCACGGGTCAAAAGTGCCGATTGTGCTTGCTTTGCCGAGATGCGCCAATGCAACACATCGCGCCCGCGCTCGGGTGGCATGATGGCGTGAACCAGATCTATGACCGCCGCCCGCTGTGCTTTGGTTTGCTCAGACGCGGCCCCATCAAACATCCATTGATATTCCATCACTGCCGAAAGTCGGCCAGCGCAGGTGGCAAAAGTCCGCAATTGTTGTTCAGGATCAAGGGGATGCGCATCAGCGACGGACCCGTCAACTGAAGCAAAGCCAAAGGCCAAGAGTGTGGCAATCGTTTTCATACCGCTCATACATCAAGCATGAAGGTAAATTTTCTGCCTATCAATCGGGCAAATTGGAAACTTTTTGTTTTCGCAAGGTGGGTTTCAATCCACCCTCCCTTAACCCAAGCTTAGGCTAGCCGCACTTTCTGGCAGTTCTTCGTCGAAACAACGCTGATAGAACTCTGCAACAGTTTGACGTTCAAGTTCATCACATTTGTTGAGGAACGACAGACGGAAGGCATAGCCCACATCCTGGAAAATCCGCGCGTTTTCTGCCCAAGCCAGAACCGTCCGGGGCGACATAACAGTCGATAAATCACCATTCATAAACGCGGTGCGGGTCAGATCGGCCACTGTCACCATCTGGCTAATTTGTTTGCGACCAGACTCTGTATTGAAGTGTGGTGACTTCGACAGAATGATCGCAGCTTCCGCATCATGGCTAAGGTAGTTCAACGTCGCAACCAACGACCAACGGTCCATTTGCGCTTGGTTAATCTGCTGGGTTCCGTGGTAAAGGCCGGTTGTGTCGCCCAAGCCCACTGTGTTCGCCGTCGCAAACAGGCGGAAATAGGGGTTTGGCGTAATGATCTCGTTCTGGTCCATCAGCGTCAGTTTGCCGTCAGTTTCGAGCACGCGCTGGATGACAAACATGACGTCGGCGCGGCCGGCGTCGTATTCGTCGAACACGATCGCAACAGGGTTGCGCAGAGCCCAAGGCAAAATGCCTTCGTGGAATTCAGTGACCTGCACGCCGTCGCGCAGCTTGATCGCATCTTTACCGATCAAATCGATCCGGCTGATGTGGCTATCAAGGTTTACACGTACTGCTGGCCAATTCAGCCGGGCCGCAACCTGTTCAATGTGCGTCGATTTGCCTGTGCCATGATACCCTTGGATCATGACGCGGCGGTTATAGCCAAAGCCTGCAAGGATCGCCAAAGTCGTATCGGGGTCAAACTTATAGGTGCTGTCGATTTCGGGCACGCGATCCGAACGATCTGCAAAACCTTTGATCTTCATATCGCTGTCGATACCAAACACTTCGCGGACCGAAATCTCTTCGGTTGGTTTTGCTTGCATATCAGTCATCCCGTCCGCCATCTTTGGTGCTTTCAATTAGTATCGTTCTACGTTGTTTCGGAGATGCAACATAAACCGCCGCGCTGCAAGGGAAAGGGGGTAATTCGCGACATCGCGCAAGTTATGACAACCGATCACATGACCGTGGTTTTGCCCAATTTTGCTAGGCCGCCGGGTGCATGGGTGCCTATATTCCCACCAATACAAAAGGAATATGTCATGATGAACCGCCGCATTTTTACATTCGCAGCACTTGCCAGCGCCACGGCACCTATGGCCCTGCACGCGCAAGATTTCGAAGTCACACGCACCGATGCAGAGTGGCGTGCTTTGCTGACAAATGCCCAGTATAACGTGATGCGCCAAGAGGGCACTGAGCGGCCTGGTAGCTCAGCTCTCGACAAGAATTATGCGGACGGCACGTATTATTGCCGTGGTTGCGACCTGGCACTTTATCCGTCGTCTACAAAGTATGACAGTGGAACAGGCTGGCCGAGCTTTTATGCAAGTTTGCCGAATGCGGTCGGCACAAAACCTGACCGCAAACTCTTTCGGGTCCGTACAGAAGTACATTGTCGCCGCTGCGGGAGCCATTTGGGCCATATCTTTGACGATGGCCCACAGCCGACTGGAAAACGCCACTGTTTGAATGGTGTCAGTTTAGTGTTTCGCGCCTAATTGCAGGGCGCACGACATGCGAATTAGCTGATTCCAGTTACTAATAAAGCGTTAAAAAATGGCGCATTACGGCGTGTGTAGCGATTTATCCCGGTCCGCTTGCCATAATTGCAAGTTTTACACCCGAGAAAAGTATCAAGTATTTCCTAGGGTTGCCCAATAGTGAGCGATTATTCGCCGATTTTGTCTTGAGATTGCGCAAAATTTGTGGCAATTTCTTGCCTATAGACGAAAAAAACGGTTGTGGCATTTGGCACAGAAGAATCCCGAACCTTTTGTGTAAATGCGCTTCGAATAAAGAGTAACTTGGGGGTAGACGCGATGTTGATGCGTTTGGCAGAAAAATTCTATCTTACGAAGGGCGAAAAGTCCTACCTACTTGGATACGTTGTCATTGTGATTGCGGCGGCTGTTTTGGCGGTTGTGATCATGTCAGGGCTTCAGGCACCTTACACACTTGCCATCGAAGCCAGTAGTTTTGTGTACTGGGTCGCAATTGCCGGTGCGATCAGTGGTGGTGTTTCGCTTTATTTTGCGAACGGCTGGATGGGCAACGCCGGCATGCTGGGTATTGCCCGGGCGATTGTCGGCAGCGTTGCAATCACAGTCATGGCATCAGTTCTGACCGGGACGTTGACCGTTCCTTTCGATGGCACGCTCTACGGCCCGCTTGTGGTTTTGTCAGCTTTCATTGCAAAACCGTGGATTGCGGCAATCTGGTTTGCGGCAACTTTCGGCGCACACTACTTTATGTCGATCCTTGAAGAGGAGCGTGCATTTGGTATCGGCCGCGAAGCACACCGTAGTGCGACATCGCAACTTAGCACATTGTCGCGCGCGCAGCTTTACCACCGCGACTAAGATCTGCTGACAATAGAATGATAATTAAAGGCGCCTTCTGGCGCCTTTAATCTTTGTCGCGGAAGTTCCGGCTGACTTTGATTTGATCCCAGGCCCATACAACTTCTGACAATTGTTCTTCCTGGCTACGGTCGCCGCCGTTCATGTCTGGGTGCAAAACCTTGATCAAGGCTTTGTAGGCCTTGCGGATTTCTTGCTTTGACATGTTGTCCTTGGCTTCCAGAATCTCAACTGCACGCCGCTCGGTCGGGGGCAGCTTGCGACCAGACGCGGCACCGCGACCGGGATTGCGGGTCGCATTTTCACCCAACACCTGATGCGCGTCATCAACGCCCAAGCGTGCCCATGCGGCTTCTTCGACTGTGCGCTTGAACGGTTTGGTTGGACGATCCCATACACGGTCGCTATCCATCTGCGCCGCCAACTCGGCCTCAGATGTGCTGTCAAAGAAATTCCATTTCAGATTGTATTCGCGCACATGCTGCTGACAGAACCAAAAGAAATCATCCAAAATGTCGGGTGATTTCGGCGCACGGTATTGGCCCGCTTCTTCACAGCCTTCATGATCGCAGACCCGGCGCGACGTTTCAGATGCGCCAGACATGCCACGCCGTCCGCGTGGGTTCTTTTTCTTCGAACTCGACACAGACATGTCGAAACCAAAGGGATCATCTTTCTTCATGGGGTGCGTTACCTTTCCGAGTTGGAGAAGATACAATAGACCTTGGAGCGAGAGATAGAAGAGGGCAGGCGCAAAATAATGACACTTGAAACAGAAATTCGTGATGCATTGGGCAGTCTTTCGCCACAACATCTTGAGGTCATCAACGAAAGCGCCTTGCACAGTGGGCATGCGGGGGATGACGGATCTGGCGAAAGCCATTGGCGGGTCGTCATCAAGGCGGCATCTTTGGACGATATGTCGCGCATTGCTCGCCATCGCGCGGTTCATTCCGCGTTGGGCAAAGGCATTATTGGGCGCATCCACGCCCTTGCTATCGATATCCAGTAATTATTTAGCCGCAGAATCGCGCGGCGGAACATCAGGGTTTTCCGCAGGCTTAGGGGCCACAACCTCGGGCGCTTTGGGCGGGTTGGGTGGCGTGCTTGCCTTCACAGGTGGTGCAGTGACCGCTGGCCGTGGCGCAGGTCTTGCCGCAGCTTTTGCACGTCGAAATACCAACATGTTTTGAAAAACGGTGCTCTTCTTGCTCATCAACCCTTCGCGTTGTTCGCAAGGCAGGGTGTCCGCGCGAAGGTACTCCCAACCATCAGCGGCCAGTTCATTCATCGCTGTTTCCAGCGCATTGGCAAAGCGATCCTCGGACGTTTTTACGCCTTTGGCTTTCAGTCCACGCGCCGGCGCAGGAACGACTTTGTATTCGTAGCTCATTACTTTACCCATTCTTCCACCCGCGCGGGTCTATCAAACCGGTGCGGGTGTGCCAATGCTTTCCACAAGAACGTGTTGAAACTGCGTCAAAGACCCAATTTCGCGGAAACGATCTGGTTGACTGCCGCAGGATTGGCTTTGCCGCCCGTCGATTTCATCACCTGACCCACAAACCAACCAACCAGTTTGGGATTGGCTTTGGCCTTTTCCACCTGTGCGGGGTTGGCAGCGATGATTTCATCGACAGCCGTTTCAATCGCACCTGTATCTGTGACTTGCTTCATGCCTTCGGTTTCAACAATTTCAGCTGGATCGCGGCCTGTCGTATAGCTTATTTCGAAGACGTCTTTCGCGATCTTACCGTTAATGTCACCTGCTTTGATCAGCCCGATCAGCTCGCCCAATTGGCTGGCGGACACAGGGCTATCTTCAATGCTGTGATCTTCCTTTTTCAGGCGCCCAAACAGTTCATTGATCACCCAGTTCGCGGCTAGTTTGCCATCACGGCCTTCAGCGACCTTTTCAAAGTATTCCGCATTCACAACTTCAGCGGTCAGCACAGACGCATCATAGTCGGACAGTCCAAAGTCACTGATAAAGCGTGCTTTCTTTTGGTCCGGCAGCTCAGGCAAGGTCGCTTTGATGTCATCCACCCAAGACTGTTCGATTTCCAATGGCAGCAGGTCAGGATCAGGAAAGTAACGATAATCATGCGCTTCTTCCTTTGACCGCATCGAACGGGTCTCGTTCTTGTCGGGATCATAAAGACGGGTTTCCTGCACCACTTCTTGGCCATCCTCGATCAGCGCAATCTGGCGGCGGGCTTCATAATCAATGGCCATTTGAATGAACCGCATCGAGTTCATGTTCTTAATCTCGCACCGTGTGCCCAACTCACCAAAGTCTTGGGTCGCTTGGTATTTCTCATACTGGCCTGGCTGGCAGACAGATACGTTCACATCTGCACGCAGGTTGCCGTTTTGCATGTTGCCGTCGCAGGTGCCCAAATAGCGCAGGATCTGTCGTAGCTTCAGCACATAGGCCGCTGCTTCCTCTGGTCCGCGAATATCAGGGCGGCTGACGATCTCCATCAGCGCGACTCCTGTGCGGTTCAGATCGACAAAAGACATCGTCGGGTCCATATCGTGAATGGATTTACCTGCATCCTGCTCAAGGTGGATGCGTTCGATCCGCACATTGCGTGCTTCGCCGTTACCCATCTCAACCAGGACTTCGCCTTCGCCCACAATCGGGTGGTAAAGCTGGGAAATCTGATAGCCCTGCGGCAGGTCAGGGTAAAAATAGTTTTTGCGGTCAAAAGCTGAAAACAGGTTAATCTCGGCGTTCAGGCCCAGCCCGGTTTTTACCGCCTGGGCGACGCAGCCTTCATTGATGACTGGCAGCATGCCCGGCATGCCGGAATCGACAAATGCGACGTTGCTATTCGGCTCGGCCCCGAACAGGGTCGATGCGCCAGAGAACAGTTTGGCACTGGTCGCGACCTGCGCGTGGACCTCTAGGCCGATCACCAGTTCCCAATCACTGGTCGCACCAGCAATGGTTTTAGGGACAGGTGCTGTATACTGGAGGTCGAGCATGGGGCGCTTCCTTTGACTGTGTTGGTGTTCGTTTAAAAGAAGGCGGGGGCAGCTTCAAGGGATCAAGCGCACAGTCATACACTAGCCCAAGATCCGGGTGATCATTTCCGTGCTGTCGGGTGAAAGATCGGGCATTTGCGCGATGCGTGACAATGCCGCACGCATTTTGCGTTGCCGATCAGGATCATAGCGTTTCCATGTGTCGTATGACGATGCCATCCGCGCAGCAGTCTGCGGGTTCAGTGGATCAAGTTTGATCAGCCAATCGGCCAAAAGCGCATAGCTGTCACCACTCGGATGATGGAACCCTGCCGTGTTTGACCGCAACCCGCCAAAGACCGACCGGAACCGGTTCGGGTTCTTAAGGTCAAACGCGGGGTGTTCGGTCAGGCGTTGCGCGGTGGCGGCTGCGTCTTGAGGGGCGGCAAGACCGACCTGTAGGCCGAACCATTTGTCCATGACCAGACGGTCATGTTGCCATTGCGCCTCAAACGCCGCGAGCGCATCGGACCCTTTGGAAATCTGCAATAAGGCTCGCAATGCACCCAACTGCTGGGTCATGTTGTCGGCACTGTCGTATTGCTGCGCCGCTTGCTTGCCGCCATCCAGTTTGCTGATCAAAGCTAACACAGCATTTCCAAGCGCGCGTTTGCCCGCAGGCTCCGCATCAGGCGTATAGGGGTCAGTGACCATCATATCGGCATAGATACGCGGCAAGGTATCTTGCAAGTGTTGTGCCATATGCAGTTTGAGCGTCTCATGCGCTTGATTGATCGCGGTCGGATCAGGGGTATGCCCTGCGTTGAATAACGCCAGTGCGGTATCTTCTTCGCTGGGCAGGCGCATGACCAAGGCGCGGAACGCTGGATCAAGCGTGTCGTCGCGCAGAACGGCAGCCAACCCATCTAGGAAAGCCGTATCTGGCGTTGCATCGTCTTGCACCATGCGTACCAATACGTCTTGGGCAAGGGTGCGCCCCGCGTCCCATCTGTTGAATGGGTCGGTGTCATGAGCCAACAAGAACGCGCGTTCGGCCATAGATATGTCGTGCGTTACGATCACAGGGGCTGAAAAATTGCGTAGGATGGAAGGGATCGGCTTGGCGGACAACCCTTCAAAGGTAAAGGTCTGTGTTGCCTTGGTCATTTCTAAGACTGTTGTCGGAACAACCTCTGCACTGCTTTCATCTAGCAAACCCACGGCGATTGGCAGCACCAATGGGTCTTTGACCTCCTGACCGGGCGTTGCGGGCGTATCCTGCTGCAAATGCAGGCTGTAGGTGCTATTTTCGAAACTATCCGTCACGGTCAAACGTGGGGTGCCTGCCTGACTGTACCATTTTGCAAATTGGGTCAGGTCACGCCCTGTGGTGTCTTCAAATACTTGCAACCAATCCTCAATCGTGGCCGCATCGCCATCGTGCCGGTCAAAATAAAGGTCGAGCGCTTTGGCATAGGCCGCATCACCCACCAAAAGCTTGAGCATACCAATGACCTCAGCGCCTTTTTCATAGACCGTGGCGGTGTAAAAATTGTTTATCTCGACAAAGCTGGCAGGCCGCACAGGGTGGGCCAGCGGCCCGTTGTCTTCGCGGAATTGATAGGCGCGCAGGACCATCGCATCGTCGATCCGTTTCACCGCATGGCTGCGCATATCACCAGTGAACTGCTGGTCGCGAAAGACGGTTAGCCCCTCTTTGAGGCACAGCTGAAACCAATCGCGGCAGGTAATCCGGTTGCCCGTCCAATTGTGGAAGTATTCATGCGCGATGATTGCTTCAATCCGTTCGAAATCGGCATCAGTGGCCGTTTCAGGGGACGCAAGCACCGCAGAAGCGTTAAAGATATTCAGCCCCTTATTCTCCATTGCGCCTGCGTTGAAATCATCGACGGCCACTATGTTAAACAAATCAAGGTCGTATTCACGGCCATACACCTGTTCGTCCCACGTCATTGATTTCTTAAGCGCCTCCATACCGAAGGCGCATTTCGCCTCATCCCCGCCCGGACGCACCCAGATATTCAGGTCAACCTTGCGGTCAGAGCGGGTGATGAAGGTATCGGAATGTGCAACCAAATCGCCAGCGACCAGTGCAAAGAGATAAGAAGGCTTGGGCCAGGGGTCATGCCATTCCGCCCAGCCATCGCCAGCGTCTGTCGGATTGCCATTGGACAACATGATCGGCAAATCGCCCTCGATCCGCACGGTAAAGACAGACATCACATCAGGGCGGTCAGGGTAGAAGGTGATCTTGCGAAACCCTTCGGCCTCACACTGCGTGCAATACATGCCGTTCGACATATAAAGCCCTTCAAGGGACGTGTTTGCGGAAGGATCTATCTCAACCTCTGCCTCCCAAATAAACGCGTCTTTGGGTGGTGTTGCAGTTAGAATACCGCCGCTTTGATGCGGTTTCCAGTCTTGCCCGTCGATGCTGGCCCTGATCAGGGTCATGTCTTCGCCATACAGCTCAAAACGCCCGTCAGGCGCGTCGGGATTCTTACGAAACGCGATGCGCGAGATCACCCGCGTCTTTGTAGGATGCAGGCGAAACGTCAGGTGCACACTGTCGATCAAATATGCAGGCGGTGTGTAATCGGATAGGTAGATCGTTTGGGGTGCTGCATCTTTCATCGTGTCATCCTTGTGAGGTTCCGATCAAGGTAGGGCGCTGTACCGTGATGCGCCACTGAGAACTGCATTGAAATTTAGGGCGTACGCGATATTTGCTATTGCATGCCTAAAATGCGTCGCAAAGCAGATCTGCCCCAGAAAACATGCGCCACATGTGGTCGCCCGTTTGCATGGCGCAAAAAATGGGCCAAGGTTTGGGACGAGGTGCGTTATTGTTCGGACCGTTGTAAATCGACGCGTAAATCTGCCGGGGATTGACAGCGGACCCACAAAAACACCTGAACCTGAGTTGCCTATCGGAAACTTTCACACTACCTCCCTTGCCACGCGGTTTTGTGTGCCGCTGTATGCAAAGCAATTGATAGGGAGTTGTCATGACAGATCGTATTGAAAAGCATGGCCTGAAGGTCGCAACCGAACTGGCTACGTTCATTGATACCAGCGCACTTGATGGCACAGGCATCAGCAGCGATGCGTTCTGGAAAGGTTTCGCCGATCTTGTCGCACAAATGACACCCCGCAATCGCGCGGCTTTGGCCAAGCGTGAACATATTCAGGCACAAGTAGATGCCTGGCATGTGGAACGGCGCGGGCAAGCGCTTGATCGCACAGCCTATGAGGCGTTCCTGCACGAGATCGGTTATCTGGTCCCTGAAGGCGTCGAATTTGCGATTGAGACCACGAATGTTGACCCTGAAATTGCGACAATTCCCGGCCCACAACTCGTCGTGCCGATCACCAACGCCCGTTTTGCATTGAACGCCGCCAACGCCCGTTGGGGCAGCCTTTATGATGCGTTCTATGGCACGGACGCGATGGGCGAATTGCCCCCTAAGGGTGGCTATGATCGCGGCCACGGGTCCCGTGTTGTGGCACGTGCACGCGTATTTTTGGACGAGGCTTTCCCGATTCAAGGGACAAGCCATGCAGATGTGTCGCGTTACTGCGTCCGCGATGGTGCCTTGATGATTGACGATAACCCGCTCCGGCAGCCTGAGAAATTTGTAGGCTATCGCGGCAATCCCAAAGCGCCCGATGCCGTCTTGCTGCGCAACAATGGACTGCATGTGGAATTGGTCTTTGACCGTGCGCACCCCATTGGTAGCCGTGATCAGGCGTTGTTGGCTGATGTGCGTTTGGAGAGCGCCGTTTCCGCGATTATGGACTGCGAAGACAGCGTGGCTTGTGTCGATGCCGAGGATAAGGTTGAGGCCTACACCAACTGGCTTGGCCTGATGAAAGGCGACTTGGCAGCGGAGTTCCAAAAGGGTGGAGAGACGATGACCCGTCGTTTGGCCGACGATCAGGTCTATACGTCAGCAGATGGCAGCGACATGACCGTCAAAGGCCGTGCGCTGCTGTGGATCCGCAATGTGGGTCACCTGATGACGAATCCTGCGATTCTTGATGCAAATGGCGACGAAGTGTTCGAAGGCCTGATGGACGCAATGATCACTGTGATGATCGCAAAGCATGATTTGCAGCGTGATGGCGGGAACTCGGCCCTTGGGTCTGTCTATGTCGTAAAGCCCAAGATGCATGGCCCCGATGAGGTTGCGCTGACCGACGACATCTTTGGCATGGTCGAAGATGCGCTGGGCTTGCCGCGTCACACGGTCAAGATCGGGATCATGGACGAAGAACGCCGCACGACTGTCAACCTCAAGGAATGTATCCGTGCGGCGAAATCGCGGGTGGCGTTTATCAACACCGGCTTCTTGGACCGCACAGGTGATGAAATCCACACCTCAATGGAGGCAGGGCCTTTTAGTCGTAAAGACTTTATCAAGCGCAAACAATGGATTGGCGCTTATGAAGACCAGAATGTGGATATAGGCTTAGAGTGTGGTTTTTCTGGCAAAGCCCAGATCGGCAAAGGCATGTGGGCGATGCCGGATATGATGGCGGCGATGTTGGAACAAAAGATCGGTCATCCCCAATCAGGTGCGAACTGCGCTTGGGTGCCAAGCCCGACCGCAGCCACATTGCATGCGCTGCATTACCACAAAGTGGATGTGATGGCCGTTCAAGCCAAGCTGTTGAAGGGCGGACGACGTGCCTATGTATCCTCGATCTTGGACATCCCATTGGCGCAATATCAACGCTGGACGGACGCTCAGAAAATCAAAGAGGTCGAAAACAACGCCCAAGGCATCCTTGGCTATGTTGTGCGTTGGATCGACCAAGGTGTGGGCTGCTCAAAGGTCCCAGACATCAATGACGTGGGCCTGATGGAAGACCGCGCCACTTGCCGGATATCCAGCCAAGCATTGGCCAACTGGCTGCACCACGAAATCGTCAGCGAAGACCAAGTCATGGACGCGATGCGCAAAATGGCCGCTGTTGTGGATGGTCAAAACGCAAATGATCCGTCTTACCGGCCCATGGCGCCGGAATTTACGGGCATTGCGTTTCAAGCGGCATGCGATCTGGTCTTTAAAGGCCGCATTCAGCCGTCTGGCTATACCGAACCCGTCCTGCATCAGCGCCGTTTAGAGCTAAAGGCGCAGCGCAATCACTAGTTTTAAAAGGGAGATGAACTATGGCTGAAATCTCAGCAAACAAAGCCCGCACGATTATCCGCAAAACGCTCGCGAAGGGCGATGAGATGGGGTTTAAACCATTGTCCGTGGTGATCCTTGACGCGGGCGGGCACGTCAAAGCGTTTGAGCGGTCCGACGGTGCAGCGCCCGGGCGGTTCGGGATCGCGCATGGTAAAGCCTACGGCTCAATCATGTTGGGCATGGCGGGCACAGCACAAATGGCACGCGCAGAGCAACAAGCGTATTTTATGGCGGCAGTGAATGGTGTCTACGGTGGTCAGGTGGTTCCCGTGCCGGGTGGCGTCTTGGTCCATGACAAGCGCGGCAATGTGATTGGTGCCGTTGGCGTGACCGGCGATACATCCGACAATGACGTCATTGCAGCAATGGCCGGGATTGAGGCTGCCGGATTGACCGGCGAAGCCTAAAGAAACGATGCACATGTCGCCTAATATTGCGGCATGTGCACTTTTATCATCGGGGCTGTGCGGGCTTGTGCCTTTTAAACACCCACGTTGGGCGCTAATTAAGGTGAAACCGTGAAAGGATCACTGATGGCGCGTCCAGTTGTTGGCATTATCTCAAACTCGCATCTGATCAACGACGAATACCTCGTCCAAGCCGCTGGTGCGATGAACGTGCAGGCGCTTTCCGATGTGTCAGGCGTCGCCCCACTGATTATCCCCGCCAATCCCGACATCCACAGTGTGGCTGAACTGATGGCGATCTGTGATGGCTTCTTTTTCCCCGGCGGGCGGCCCAATGTGCACCCAGAAGAATACGGCGAAGAAGAAACTGACGCACATGGCACGTTCGAGCGTGATCGCGACCGTATCACATTGCCTTTAATCCGTGCATGTGTTGCGCATGGTCAACCTGTGATGGGTGTCTGCCTTGGATTTCAGGAACTGAATGTCGCAATGGGTGGAACGCTTTATCCAGAAATCCGTGATCTGCCGGGGCGCGATAACCACCGCATGCCGCCTAATGGCACGTTGGAAGAGAAATTTGAACTGCGCCATGAGGTGACACTGACCGAAGGTGGTCCATTCCACCGTCTGTTTGGCAATCATAAGGTGATGACGAATACGCTGCATGGACAGGGGATCAAACAACCTGGTCCGCGGATTGTTATCGATGGCCACGCACCAGATGGTACACCCGAAGCAATATACGTCAAAGATGCGCCTGGGTTTACGATGTCTGTGCAATGGCACCCAGAGTGGAATGCGGGTGCAGACCCTGTCTCACGTCCCTTGTTTCAGGCATTTGGCGATGCGTGCCGTCTATGGTCAGCTGGCGGTCTGCGCGCGGTCGGCTGAAAATACGCGGCGATTAGGTTACGTCTGAGCGTCCTGACTAATTCACAGTCGGTTGCTAGATAGACTTAGGGTTTCGTAATTCCCCTAATAGCTGTGGTATTTTGTCTTTGAAGCGAAAGAACCCATGTGTGGCATGGGGCCATGCAGAGGCATCGTAAGGGCGGATAAGCTGTATCAGCTTTGCATCGCGCAGCGCATCACGCGCCGGGCCGGTAGGTAAGTATGGCGTGACAACCTGCTCAATATCGTGCGTTCGCATCCAATCGCGCAGCGTATCCGAGGTGACCTTTGTCACCGTCCCCAAGCGCTCCCCAAACCGTGCCGCACTGTCGTCTAGCCCATCACTAATGAAATTGGCGACCAAAGGGCTGACGGCCAAAGGGCTGCGCGCAGTCGTTGTTTGAATAATGGCAGTTGCGACGGGTTTGGTTTGTTTAAGAACCCAGCCCGGCGACATATCTTCTTCCGTGATCAAAACGCCGGTGCGCAGGTTTGGGTCGATGTTGTCCGAAATCGGTACCGGGCTACGCGCAGGATGTGGGGTGCCTTCCAGTGGTGCGGCAAATGTCGCCAGCCCTGTTGGGCGAAATCGCCCTTCGGTGTATTTTTCAATATTGTCAGGGCGGGCAAGGTAGGTTTTGCCAATGGTCTGCAATCCACCCACCCAACGCCATGACAGCGTATTGGATGCAGGGTCGCCATCCAACAGATGCCGCATGAAAAAATCAGCCCCCAAGGTCCATGGCAGGCGTAAAGTGAATATCCAGATCGACGCAAACCACATCCTTGCGTGATTGTGCAGATAACCGGTTTCGGCCAATTGTTTGGCCCAGTGATCAAAGCAATCAATGCCAGTTTCGCCCTTGCAAGCGGCTTCCCATTCTTGCCGCAGCCCGCTTTGCGTTTGCACACGGTTCAAAGCGGCTTGTAAATCGGCGCGGTATGCAGCCCAAACACCCGGGCGCATTTCCAACCAACCTTTCCAATAGGTCCGCCAATAAACCTCTTGAATGAACTTTTCTGCGGCTTGGGGGCTGTGACGGGCAAGTGTGGCCTTCAGCACGTCTGCTTCGGTGATGATCCGGTGGCGGATATAGGGCGATAATGCTGACACATGTGCCACATCATCGTAGTTGCGTTTGCGGGCATAGGTGCTGCCAGCGTCTGGGACAAAGTCGTTCAGGCGTGAAAGCCCCGCGGTATAAGTAGCATCAAACATAGGCCGGACCTAACCCGTTCACCTGTGCTTTCAAGCGACACCGCTATGCAAATCTAGACCCCGCGTTCTTGACACTGGCGGGTGGTCAGGACAACGCTACGCCATGCTTGATTTACGCCCAGTGGGATATGTCATCGGTCTGCTCGTGGCGTCGCTTGGAATTACCATGCTCGGCCCGATGGCGGCCGACTATCTGGCGGGCAACGGGCACTGGTTTGTCTTCTTTGAAAGCGCTGTCGTCACCATTCTGACAGGTGGGCTGATTGCGCTGGCATGTGCGAATGGCGTGACCCAAGGGCTGTCGTTACGTCAGACCTTTTTGCTGACATCCCTGGTTTGGCTGACGCTACCGGTCTTTGGCGCGATCCCGTTTGTTCTTGGTGCCACGGGGGCTAATTTTACCGATGCATTCTTTGAAGCGATGTCGGGACTGACCACAACCGGGGCCACGGCATTTGGCGATTTAGAGAGCCTGCCAGACGGCCTAAAGCTATGGCGCGGCATGCTGCAATGGCTTGGCGGTGTGGGTATCATCGTTGTTGCGATGGTTTTTCTGCCGGAACTGCGGGTCGGTGGTATGCAGATTTTCCGATCCGAAGGGTTTGATACCAGTGGGAAAATCCTTCCTCGCGCCGGTGAGATCGCGACACGTATCTCATTCATCTATATCGGTCTGACGATCGCATGTGTGGTTGCATATTCTGCAACGGGCATGGTGGGTTTTGACGCCATCGTGCATGCAATGACGACTGTCTCAACCGGTGGAATGGCCAATTATGACGCGTCATTCGCCACCTTTGGGGCGGGGGTTCATTATGTGGCGGTCATTTTCATGATCTTGGCTGCACTCCCTTTCGTGCGTTTCGTGCAGCTATTGGCGGGGACAGCGCAGCCCCTATTCAAAGATCGCCAAATCCAAGTCTTTCTGATGATCGTGATCTTCTGCGTGCTGTTGATGACCTCATGGCTGTGGGGGCGGGGCGGCACGATGACCGAGGAAGGGTTCCGTAACGCTCTGTTTAACGTGACGTCCATTATGACCGGAACAGGATACGCGAACGCGGACTACATGACGTGGGGCACGTTCCCGGTGGTTTTGTTCTTTCTGATCGGCCTGATTGGTGGCTGCGCGGGCTCGACATCTTGTTCGGTCAAAGTGTTCCGCTATCAGTTGGTTTTTGCCGCGATCAAAAGCCAAATCCGCCAGATCCATTCTCCGCACGGGGTGTTCACGCCCAGCTATGATGGACGGCCCATTAGCGAAGATGTTTTGAACTCTGTCATCGCCTTTCTTGTGGCGTTCATCCTTTCGCTTGGTGGAACCGCGATTTTGTTGGGCCTGACGGGTTTGGACTTTATCACATCCGTTTCTGGCGCCGCTGCTGCATTGGCCAATATCGGTCCCGGATTGGGGCTCGAGATCGGCCCTGCAGGAAACTACGCCAATATCAACGACACCGCGAAATGGATTTTAGCGATTGCTATGTTCGTGGGGCGCTTGGAAATCATGGTCGTGCTGACGATCCTATCCATCAAATTCTGGAGAAACTAACGATGACGACCCGCCCCCTTGGTGCCCAAATCTCGCATATGTTGAAAGACCGCGGGGTGGATGTGATTTTTGGCATCCCCGGCGTCCATAATCAGGAAATGTACCGCGGGATCGAGGAGGCCGGGATCACCCATGTGCTGGCGCGTCACGAACAAGGGGCGGGGTTCATGGCCGACGGCTATGCCCGCGCGACTGGCAAGCCGGGGGTGGCTTATGTGATTTCGGGGCCTGGTCTGTGCAATATTATGACGCCGATGGGGCAGGCCTATTCGGATAGTGTGCCGATGCTGGTGATCTCGTCCGTATTGGACGAAACTGAGGCCAAGCGCGGGCAGTTGCACCAGATGAAAGATCAGGAAGGGGCGGCTGCGGCTGTTTGCGATTGGTCCGTGACGGCGCGGACGGCCGAGGCGAGCTATCAGTTGATTGATCGGGCTTTGATGCAAATGCAAACAGGCGTGCCATCGCCAAAGCACATCCAAGTCCCCATCGCACAACTAGAAGCGCGGGCAGAGGCCGCACCATCGCGGCCCGTGGATTGGCCTATGTGCCCAGAGCCCGCTCCACTAGAATGTGCGACTTTGACAGAGCAACTTCATGCATCAAAGCGGCCTTTGTTTATCTTTGGCGGAGGTGCTTCGCGCAATGTATCGCGATGGCTGCCGGATTTCCTGCGCATGAATGCGGCTTCGTTCACGACCTATGCAGGACGTGGGATCATCCCTGACGACAGCCCGCTGCACTTTGGCGCGACCCTTGCCCGGGCAAGCAGCGCAGATGTCATCGCATCCGCAGACCTGATCGTTGCCGTTGGGACAAGGCTCAGCGAGGTGGATCTGTGGCGCGACCATCTGGGGCATACGGCACCCATGATCCGCATTGATCTTGATCACGAAAGTCTCTCAGACAGGCACCGCGCCGAAACCCGCATTCTTGCGGATGCGAGCGCGCATTTGGCTGACAGTCTGGGTGCGATTGTAGGCGAAAAACAAACCACATGGTCTGCGAAAGAGGTTGCCGAGACGCGGGCACGCTGGTGTGCAGAGATCAATTCCGAGCGCCCTGGCATCATGCCTGTTGCTGACGCGCTCAAGGCTGTCGCCCCGGCTAACACAATGTTCTACTCCGACATGACACAATTCGCCTATGCCGCGAAAGAATTCTACCCGATGGACCGCCCTGGCCATTGGCACCACCCTTACGGCTTTGGCACGCTGGGTTATGCGCTGCCTGCCGCGATTGGTGGCAAGATCGGGGTAGGGGATCAGCCAGTGATCGCGATCCTTGGGGACTATGGATTTCAATACACCGTTCAAGAACTTGCGGTCGCTGTTGAATTGGAACTGAGCTTGCCCATCATCATTTGGGACAATGGTAAGTTGGGCGAGATCGAGGATAGTATGGTCCGCGCCCAAATCGCCCCTAACGCGGTGGTCCAGCGCAATCCTGATTTCCTGAAACTCGCCGAGGCTTACGGAGCCGCGTCAGCGGAGCCAGAAAACCTAGACCGGTTCAAGACTGCCGTCCAAACGGCCCTTCAAGCCAAAGGCCCGACGGTCATTCGCGTCAAATCAGATATCGCACTTACCAGCAGCTAACCAAGACCGCCACATCAGCGGCTCTACGTGACAAAGCGACTGAGGAAAGCGCTGGGCTTGCGTTCGTTTGGGCTGGCGCAATTCCCTGCTCTTCCAGCAGTGCGGTGATAAGGGCCGCATCAAGCGAGAACTGCACATCGCCCGGCAATGCCTGGGCCGTGGCGTCTTGGCGCGGCAGCAACATACCCAAAACGGCACCGCTTGCGTCTAACACCGGGCCACCTGCATTACTGGCTTGTGCATTCAACGTGAGACGCTTGAGACGGTCATCGCCTTGTAGATCACGAATGTCCTCAAGTGTGCCAAAGGTCAGCGTGGGGGCTGTCAGGACGCCGTTAAAAGGATAGCCCGCAACGGCGACCGGATCTTTCAGGCGGGGAATGTCCGACTGGAAGGTGGCCACACCGATGGGTGTCAGCGGCGAGATTGGGCGCAATACCGCGATACCCAGATCAAGGTTTGTCCCAATGACTTCGGCGTTCGTTTCGCGATCAAAGGTAATGCGACTGCATCCTGCCGTGACCTCGGGCGTGGTCACAACGATGCCGTCGCCCGTGACGTAAAAACCAGAACGCGACAGCTTGGGTTGGCGCACGGCCAATCCCGCGACCATATCAATCGCCTGATCTTCGCTTGGGGGCACAAGGTTGGGATCAAGCGTGCCATCAATGGGTTCAAAGCTGGATTGCATGACGTCCAAGATGCGGCTGCGGCGCTGATTGTCGCCTGCTGGCCAGACCAAAACAAAACCTTTGATTTCGCCGCTCTGCAAACTTGCGGTGGCAAACGCATGTGTATCTTCATCGACGCCTTCAATGGAAAAGCTGGATCCGCGCAAAACACGTGGCCCTTCAGGCGGCATCAAGTCCAACACTTGCAGTACTTCGAAAAGCCCGGTCAGTTTGCCGGTATCGCCGGGCTGAGAGATCAAAAGCACCTGTGCGTCGGCCACAGGGTCTTGACCGATAAACTTTGCAAATGGCGGCTGATAGTCCGAAAATGCGACGGCAGCGGTTGGGATCTGCATGCGAATACCGGCGGCATCATCACGGACAAAGCGCATGCCGACCTCAGTTAACACTGCGTTATACTGCAACAACAACTGCTCGCGCTGGCGGGCTGTTAAGACCCCCGTCGGTTCCTGCGCATAGGCCACTTGCCATGCTTCCATTGCACGCCGCGTGCCGCGACCGAACGCACCATCAATGGCGGCATCATAAAATCCTGCCCACTGAAGGGCCTTTTGCAACTCTTCGCGCTCGTTGCGCAGCAATGCAGCTTCTGATGCGCGGGCTTCGCGCAACGTCTCAACCGGGGCTGTCAGCGTCCCAGTTGGCAGAGTGGCAAGTTCAGGTGTCGTATCTTCCTCAACCGTCGTGGCTGGTCGGCTGCCACCAATAGGCCAAAACTGCTGCTCAAACTGACGGCCATTCTGCAGATAACTATCGGATGGAATTTGCCCGTCACGCAAAAGCTGGCGCAATTCTTGACGGGCAAGTGTTTCATTGTAGGGACCAAGGACGATGCCGTAAAAACCACGTCCGAGATAATACCCTTCGACATCATCAAAGCGGCGGGCATACACGCGGGCGCGCTCGGTTGCTTCACTCAGCGTTTGGCGTGCTTCGATCTGCACCCAGAAACGATCCTGCGCATTCGCTTGGAGCACAGAAAGACATAGAAATAGACCGGCGACAAAAGCCCTGAGCATCGTAAACCTCGGTATAGCGGCAGACATTTGGCTTTTGTTGGCGACAGCAGCGGCGCTGCGCAAGTCAAACTGGTGTGAAACGCCGCGGCAAACCCCAGAAAATCGTCACCCGTTGCCCAATTGACCCTGTCCGCCCAGCACCCTATTGCAGGTGCAAAGCATTCGAGGGCGTATCATGGCGGATAAACCACGCAGTTTTCAGGAAATCATCCTGCGGCTTCAGACCTACTGGGCGGCCAAAGGTTGCGCGATCCTGCAACCTTACGACATGGAAGTGGGCGCTGGTACGTTTCACCCTGCAACTACCCTGCGGGCGCTAGGCACCAAGCCTTGGGCAGCTGCCTATGTGCAGCCCTCACGCCGACCAACCGATGGGCGCTACGGTGAAAACCCGAACCGTTTGCAGCACTACTATCAGTACCAAGTCCTGATCAAACCGTCGCCGCCGGACATGCAGGACCTGTATTTGGGGTCGCTCAAAGCTATTGGTATTGACGCATCGATGCATGACATCCGCTTTGTCGAAGACGACTGGGAAAGCCCGACACTGGGCGCCTGGGGGCTAGGCTGGGAGGTTTGGTGTGACGGCATGGAAGTCAGCCAGTTCACCTATTTCCAACAGGTCGGCGGGCATGATTGCAAGCCAGTTTCGGGCGAGCTGACCTACGGGTTAGAGCGTCTGGCGATGTATGTGTTGGATGTGGATCACGTCATGGACATGCCGTTCAACGACCCTGATGCGCCGATTGCACTGACTTACGGGGATGTGTTTTTGCAGACCGAACAGGAATATGCGCGTTGGAACTTTGATATCGCGGATACGGATGTGTTGTTGCAACACTTTGTTGACGCTGAGGCCGAATGCCAACGCATTCTGGATGCACCTGCCGACGACCCTAAAACAGGGCGCAAAATCATCATGGCGCACCCCGCCTATGACCAATGCATCAAAGCAAGCCACGTCTTTAACCTGCTGGACGCGCGCGGCGTGATTTCAGTAACCGAACGCCAAGCATATATCGGGCGCGTACGCACACTGGCTAAGGCCTGCGCAGATGCGTTCGTGCAAACCGAAGCGGGCGGGGCAGCATAATGCCCGTTTATGTGCCTGAAGATA
Source organism: uncultured Paracoccaceae bacterium (assembly GCA_947496605.1). Lineage (GTDB taxonomy): Bacteria > Pseudomonadota > Alphaproteobacteria > Rhodobacterales > Rhodobacteraceae > Yoonia. The sequence goes on from CANMDF010000001.1 coordinate 139,522, forward strand.
ATTTTGAGAAATTCCTTCCCTTTGCAAGGAAAGTTCCCGGAGCAATCGGGCGGTCGGCAAAGCGTAAGATTTTTCGCCGGTGTCGCGCACGTTGTGAAGATTACTTCATGCAGCACGTGGCTGATCTTGGTCCAGGTAAAGTAGCATTCGATTTTGGCGCAAATATGGGTGTCTATACCAAAATTTTGGCTGATACTGGTGCCGAAGTTCATGCATTTGAACCTGATCCAGACACTTTTGCGCTGCTAAAACAGAACGTCGCGGAGTACGACAACGTGACACTTTACCAAGAGGCCGTTGGGCTTGTTGCTGAGACGGCAACACTCTTCCGTGAGCATCGCTATGACAAAGACCCGATAGGTGGATCTGTGGGGTCGTCCTTTGTCCGTCACGACGAAAAGATGAAAACTGATGGTGGCATTGAAATTACAGTGACCGCATTCGAAACAGCTTTGGCACGCGCATCTGCGGCGCCGCGGCTGATCAAGATGGATATCGAAGGCGCGGAATATGCGATCTTGGATGACATTTTCTCAAAGCCAGAGATTGCAGGATTCGACGCTCTGTTCGTTGAGACGCACGAGCGTTTCGCACCGGAAACGCAAAGTAGAATAGCTGAACTCAGAGATGCTTGCCTGGATCTTAAGTATCCAATTATTAACTTATACTGGCGCTAAGAATGGTTGCGAGGGTAATTATTGTGGCAATGCTTTTGATGGCAGCGACCTTGGGTGGGGTGCTCTACTACCAACAGGTTTACGCGTACTATGAAGAGGTGCAAGCAACCGACGATGCCGTGCGCCTGACCACGGTCAGCCTTGGCGATATCGAACCGATCATTGTGCAAAGCTTTGAAGGGATCGACGCCGTCAGCAGCCCGCTGCGCTACCGTGCGTGTTTTGAGACGACACTTAGCCTTGCGATGCTGACAGAGACCTTTGTGATCGTCGACAATGCCGAACCGCGTGTCGCACCAAACTGGTTTGACTGCTTTAATGCAGCCCAAATCGGGGCCGATCTGCAAACCGAAGCTGTCGCCTTTATGGGCATCGAAAACGTCGAATACGGCATCGACCGGATCGTCGCGATCTACCCTGACGGGCGCGGCTATGCATGGCACCAAATCAATGAATGCGGCGAAGTTGTTTTTGACGGCAACCGCCCTCCCGAAGACTGCCCTCCTATTCCAGAAAGCAACCAGTGATGCCTGATCTTCTGATTGAACTTTTCTCCGAAGAAATCCCCGCGCGGATGCAAACCCGTGCGGCCGATGACCTGCGCAAACTGGTGACAGACGGCTTGGTTGAGGCGGGGTTAACCTATGCCAGTGCCGCCGCCTTTTCGACGCCGCGCCGTTTGACGCTGTCTATTGATGGGCTGACGGGCGAAAGCCAAGCTGTGCGTGAAGAGCGTAAAGGTCCCAAAGTGGGTGCCCCTGATCAAGCAATTGACGGGTTCTTACGCGGTGCCGGTGTGGCCCGCGAAGATCTTGAAGTGCGCGACGACAAAAAGGGTCAGGTGTACTTTGCAGTCATCGAAAAACCGGGGCGTTTGGCCGCGGAAATCATCGCGGAAGTGCTGGAAAAAACCGTGCGGAACTTTCCTTGGCCCAAGGCGATGCGCTGGGGTGAAGGTAGTCTGAAATGGGTGCGCCCGCTGCACTCCATTCTATGTATTCTGACGGATGAAGCCGGGACGGAAGTAGTGCCTTTGGATGTCGATGGGATCGCGTCTGGTAACACGACACAGGGGCACCGTTTTTTAGCTCCAGATGCTTTTTCTATCACAAATTTAGATGATTACGAGACGAAATTAAAGCGCGCCAATGTCGTTTTGCGTGCCGATGAACGCGCTGAAGCGATCTGGAATGAAGCAACGACACAAGCCTTTGCGCTGGGTCTCGAAGTGGTTGAGGATCGTGGTTTGCTGGCCGAAGTCGCTGGGCTGGTCGAATGGCCAGTTGTCTTGCTGGGCAAGATTGACGATGACTTTCTGGGACTGCCACCCGAGGTGCTGCAAACCTCGATGAAAGAGCACCAGAAATTCTTTTCCGTGCGCAACCCCAAGACCGGCCGGATTGAGCGTTTCGTGACCGTCGCCAACATGGAAACAGCCGATCAAGGTGCTACCATTCTGGCGGGCAACCAAAAGGTCCTGTCGGCGCGTTTGGCAGATGCAAAGTTCTTTTGGGAAAACGATCTGCGGGTCGCGAAAGCGGGCATGCAGCCATGGTTGGACAGCCTGTCCAACGTGACGTTCCATAACAAACTGGGCAGCCAGAAAGACCGCATTGAGCGGATCGCTGCGCTTGCCCGTGAGATCGCGCCAAGCGTGGGTGCTGATCCTGATCTGGCCGCGCAGGCGGCAAAGGTCGCCAAGGCCGATCTATCGTCGGAAATGGTCTATGAGTTCCCTGAATTGCAGGGGCTGATGGGGCGGTATTATGCGACTGAGGCGGGCTTGCCCAGCGAGGTTGCCGCGGCCTGCGAAGAACACTATTCCCCGCTTGGCCCATCGGATGATGTGCCAACAGCGCCTGTATCGGTGGCCGTCGCACTGGCCGACAAGATCGACACGCTGACCGGGTTCTGGGCGATTGATGAGAAACCAACCGGAAGCAAAGACCCGTTTGCGCTGCGGAGAGCTGCGCTGGGGGTTATTCGGTTGGTGTTGGAGAATGGTAACGTAGGGAACTTGGATTCATTGTTCCGCCGATGGATATATGGTCATATGGACGGGGAGGCTATCCTCTCATCCATCAATCCAATCATAGCGGAAATTAACAATGGCGCTGCAAGTTTGGCAGCCATAAGTGCTAGCGATCTACCGCCGTTACAAAAAGTCGCAATCGTTAAAGCGCAGAAGCTTACCGCTGATTTGAACATCAGCGAGATAAAGTCGAAAACAGAGTTGGGTAGACGCATTCTTGCAACTTCAGAAATTGAGGCCAACAACCTCCTCTCCTTCTTCCACGACCGCCTCAAAGTCTTCCTGCGTGACAAAGGCATCCGTCACGACATCATTGACGCCTGCATCGCGATGCCCGGCAACGACGACCTGACCTTGTTGGTCAAACGGGCCGAGGCTTTGGCTGAAACCCTTGCCACCGACGACGGCGAAAACCTGATCCAAGGCTTCAAGCGTGCCAACAATATCCTGACCCAAGCGGAAGCCAAGGATGGGGTGGAATACTCTTACGGGGCTGACATCAAATTCGCCGAAGACGACGCTGAAAGGGCGCTTTTTGCCGCTCTTGATGCTGCGAATGCAAAGATTGCACCTGCCATGAAAGCTGAAGATTTCAGCGCTGCAATGACTGCTATGGCAGCACTTCGTGCGCCGATTGATGCATTTTTCACCGATGTGCAGGTGAACGCTGACAGTGAAATTCTGCGCCGTAACCGCCTTAACCTATTGTCACGGATCAGAAATATCTGCCTGAGCGTGGCCGATTTGACCAAAATCGAAGGTTAAGGAAAAAACTGTAAACTTAGGTATACAGATCACTGTCTAGTCTTCTATGCTGCACCTGAACATGGATGGATGCCGCAGTGCAGCAACAAACAACATTTGGGCCTTTGACGCTGATCACACCGACCGCTGCGATGTCTGCGGCGGTGCATGGTGGGCGTGCGAAATGCCTGCAGCGCCTGATCCGTTTGGAAATGCCAGTGCCGTTGACGGTGGCGCTGTCATTTGACGCGGTGCATGCGGCGGCATTGGGTAATTTGCCGGATATGCCAGCGCTGTTGGCGCCTTTCGGTGATGCACCGCTTTTGTCCGTGCGTCCATCTAGCCAAGACCCCGATTGGGGCGGCCCAAGCGCTATCCTGAACGTAGGTATGAATGACGCACGCTTGGCAGAATTGACCGACCGGATGGGGGCAGAAGCCGCAACGCGTCTTTATCTGCGGTTTGTCCAATCCTACGCGATCCATGTGGCGCGATTGGACCCCGATGAGTTCTATCTGCCCGATGTAGCCAACGCAGCCAGCCTGAAAGCCATGCTGGACACCTATGAGTTCGAGACAGATGAGACCTTTCCCCAAGACCCCGCCGTGCAATTGGCCGAGGTATTGCGGTCTATGGCACGCGCTTGGGATGGCACAACCGCCCGGCTGTTACGGCAGGCCAAAGGTGCGCCCGAAAATGCAGGACTTGGGCTTGTCGTGCAAGCGATGGCGTTGGGTGCAGGGCAGGGTGAATGTGGTCAGGGCGTTATTCAATTCGTTGAATCAGCCACTGGGCAACCCAAAATTATCGGCAGATACCTGAGCGAGATCAAAAGTGTGGGGCGTGAAGTATCATCTGACACCGAAGGCGCATTCTATCTGACACGTGACACGCGCGGTCCCGCGCTTGAAGCCATTTGTCCAGATCAATATGCGCAACTGGTATCTTACGGTGACATTTGCCGCAGGCGGCTGCGCGAAGAGATGGAAGTCAAGTTCACGTTGCAGGACGGTGTCGTGCAGGTCCTTGATGCTGTCCGGGTTCAACGGACGGCGCGTGCGTCGGTGAAAATCGCAGTCGCTTTGGCCGAAGACAACGTGATCCCCCGCGAAGAAGCTGTGATGCGGGTGAAACCTTCGGCTTTGTCAGAACTGCTGCACCGTCAGATTGATCCCAGCGCACCGCGTGATGTGATCGTTGGCGGGATCGCCGCCAGCCCGGGCGCTGCATCTGGCCGCATTGTCTTAACAGCCAACGAAGCACAAGCCAGTGCTGCCCGTGGTGAAGCTTGTGTTTTGGTACGACGCGAAACGACGCCAGAGGACATTCGCGGCATGCATGCAGCCAGCGCGGTCCTGACCATGCGCGGTGGCGTCACCAGCCATGCCGCCGTCATTGGGCGGGGCATTGGCCTGCCTTGTGTCGTGGGCGCTTCGGATCTGACGATTGATCGCAAAAAGAGCGTTATCATGGCACCAGATGGGCGGACTTTCAAAGCAGGCGATGTGATTACCGTAGACGGCAGCACAGGTCAGGTTCTGGCTGGCCAGCCGCCCATGCTGGAAGCGGCTCTTGATGGGGCATTTCGCACATTGCTGGAATGGGCGGACGAATTCCGCGATATTGGCGTCCGCGCCAATGCCGACACACCAGCCGATGCGCAGACTGCTCAGAATTTTGCAGCCGAAGGGATCGGCCTTTGTCGGACAGAACACATGTTCTTTGATGGTGATCGACTTGGCGTCATGCGCGAGATGATTTTTGCAGAAGAGAGTGAAGACCGCAGTTCCGTGTTGGATAGGTTGCTCCCGATGCAACGTGCCGATTTTCAAGCTTTGTTTGAGATTATGGCTGGAAAAACGGTTTGCGTCCGTTTGTTTGACCCGCCGTTGCATGAATTTTTGCCATCCGACAAGCACGGCTTGCGAGACCTCGCCGAGCAGGTCGCCCTCCCTATCTCTGACGTGACAGAACGGGTTGAAGCGATGGCCGAATACAACCCGATGTTGGGTATGCGTGGGGTCCGTCTGGGCATTGCGATCCCCGAGATTTATGACATGCAGGCCCGCGCTATCTTTGAGGCGATGGTTGCAGTGGGTGAGAAAGGCATTTCGATCAATGTCGAAATCATGATCCCGCTTGTCAGCGCCGTGCGCGAAGTTGAACTTATGAAAGCCCGCATTGATGGTGTGGCAAATGGGGTGCGTGCGAAGAACAATGCGCAGTTTGAGTACCGGCTTGGCGTTATGGTCGAGACGCCCCGTGCTGCATTGCGTGCCCAAGATATCGCTGGGCATGCTGAGTTTATCTCTTTTGGAACGAACGATCTGACCCAAATGACATACGGTTTATCGCGCGATGATGCTGGCCGTTTTATGTCGTCTTATGTCCAGCAAGGTGTTTACGCAGAAGACCCTTTCCATACGCTCGATATCGAAGGTGTTGGCGAGTTGATCTCACTTGGTGCAGAGCGTGGCCGGCTAGGGCGCCCCAATCTGGTGCTGTCGCTTTGTGGGGAACATGGCGGTGATAGAACTGCCATTGCATTCTGTCGTGCGCAGCAGTTTGATTATATCTCATGCTCGCCGTTTCGTGTGCCAGTTGCGCGACTTACCGCGGCTCAACTCGCTTTGGGCGAGCAGGTGTCACCCTGATGCAATACCGTATATTGTGGCATATTTGCCTCGAAATGCTGTATATTGCGAAATAGTTCCTGTCTTTGCCCTGCCTGTGTTGCCCGATCAGGGACAATCCGGGGCGGGGGGTAGACCTTTTGAGTGCTTTCCCTTAAGGACACCGTCGCTAGCGCAGAGCTTTTCTGCGTCGTTTCCTGGGTGGGAAAAATGACTGTAATTAAGACGATTGCTGCCGCAGTTTCTGCGGCTCTTATTTGTGTTGGGGCAACCTCCGCTGCGGCTGACGAAGTGATGGCTAGCCGTTTGGGCGCCATCCTTGGACAAGAGCGTGAAGCGCTGTCCGTCGTGCCTGACAGCCGGATGAGCATGCTGACCAGCCTGCCACCTGCGCAAGAGCGCGGAGTAGCGATGAATGATGGCATCGTTTATGATCGTGATTTTTTGGCTGCCAAGCCTGTCGCTGAAGGTGGCGCGCAATGGCAATGTTTGTCAGAGGCACTCTATTTCGAGGCACGCGGCGAAAGCGTCCGTGGCATGTTCGCCGTTGGTGAAGTGATCCTGAACCGTGTCGACAGCAATAACTACCCTGATAGCCTGTGTGGCGTGATCAACCAAGGCACCGGCCGCAAGTATGCCTGCCAGTTCACCTATACCTGTGATGGTAAGCCCGAGACGATCGGTGAGCCGCGTTCGTGGGAACGTGTCGGTAAGGTAGCCCGCATCTTGATTGACGGCGCCCCCCGCGTTTTGACAGGCGGTGCGACACACTATCATACGAAGGCCGTAAACCCGTCTTGGGCGCAGCGTTATCCGCGCACAGCTGAAATTGGTTTTCACTATTTCTACCGTCAGCCTGTCCGTACCGCTTCAAACTAACGTCGCTTGAATGCGGGTAGGCGTCGTGCTGACGCTTGCCGCTTTCTGACACCCCTTGTATCACGCGGGGTGAATAATTTGCGATGGACGCGCCAATGACAGATGATATCCGCCTTGCCTTTGCACACCCAAGCGAACGAGCAGAGGCCAGCAGCCAAACGCCTTGTGATCGCATTTCGTTGCGTGACTACACTGTCGAAGTTGAGATTGGTGCTTTCCAGCAAGAGCGCGGAACCTTGCAACGCGTCCGTTTTAATGTCGTGGTCGAGGTGCTGCCACTCAGCGGCCCTATTGATGATGATGTGGACCGCATTCTATCCTATGACAAAGTGACTGAGGCCATCAGCATTGAGTTGGAAGCCGAACGCATCAACCTGCTTGAAACGCTTGCGGCAAGGGTAGCTGAGCGCATTTTGCTAGAGCCGCAAGCAGAGCGTGTTTTCGTCCGCATCGAAAAACTGGATCGCGGTCCCTTCTCGCTTGGGGTTGAAATTGTGCGGTCGCGTGATGGCGTAGATCTTGCCGGGCAAGAACATGTCGAAGCACCGCATCCACGCATGGTTTATCTATCGAACGAAGCAATCCAAAGCCCGCATTTGGGGGGATGGATTGATCAGCTTGCAGCAATGGATGCGCCATTGATCATTTGTGTGGGCGCCTCAGATGTGTCGGCCCCAAAGGCTGCCAACGCCATGGCCCAGCGTCGGATTGATCTTTTAGCGATTGAGCAGAACGCCTGGGCGCTTGCCGCACATGACCGCCGATGCATGGTTGTCGGCACCAGAACCGAGCTTGATTGGGCGATGAAGAATGACCAAATCTGCATTTGGGCGCCCTCCAAGATTGTTCTTGATGCAGTCGACGGCCCTTCGGCCAATCCACGTGATGCGGTCGCACTCATTGCTTGGTTCGCGAATGATCTTGCAGCAAAAGAACTGCTTGTCATAGGTGCTGATGCGCCCGACACGCAAGTGCCAAACTGGGCCGTCACTGCTGACACGATCAACTTGTCATGACAGGTTACTACCGTCCCGTTGCACGCTTTGGCGAGCTGCCAACCCGTCACAGTTTCCCGCTTGCTGGCGGCTTGTGCTGGTTTGACACAGTCGCCGTCCACGAGCGCGGTGGTGGGGTGATGACGATGCCCGCGAATGAAATACCAACCGATGTGCTTGATAAGCTGACGTGCGCACGCCCCACGATTGCAGGCATGACGATGAGCAGACCCAACATCATGGGTATATTGAATGTGACGCCTGATAGTTTTTCAGACGGCGGACAATTCAATGCACCAGCGCAGGCACTGGCACACGCGCAGGCCATGCAGGCCGAGGGTGCCGCGATTATTGATGTGGGCGGCGAAAGTACGCGCCCTGGTGCGGCTGAGGTGCAGTGCGATGAAGAAATAGCACGCACAGCCCCGGTCATTGCTGCGATCCGTGCGCAAAGCGATATTCCAATCTCAATTGATACACGCAAATCCACTGTGGGGGCAGCTGCCTTGGAAGCGGGTGCGAGTTTGGTCAATGATGTAGCCGCTTTCACATTTGATCCCGCGTTGGCCAAGATTGCCGCCGATGCTGCTGCACCCGTTTGCGTCATGCATGCGCAGGGTTCACCCGAGACAATGCAACAAGACCCCACATATGATGATGTTCTGTTAGATGTTTATGATTTTCTGAATGAGCGGATCGACGCGGCAGTCGGTGCTGGTATTTCCCGTGATCAGATCGTTGTTGATCCGGGTATTGGCTTTGGCAAAACTCTGGAACACAATCTGATCTTGCTGCGCGGCATTGCGATTTTTCACGCACTTGGGTGCCCAGTTTTGTTGGGCGCATCGCGCAAACGGTTCATAGGAACGATCGGTGGTGGAACTGACGCAAGCGACCGTGTCGGCGGTTCTGTGGCTGTCGCACTCTTTGCAGCACGCCGAGGGGTGCAAATCCTGCGGGTTCACGATATATTCGCCACCAAACAAGCATTAGACTTGGAATGGGCAATCGGCGGGGCAGCAATGACATGACACGGAAATTCTTTGGCACAGACGGTGTGCGCGGCAAAGCCAACACCTATCCGATGACGGCCGATATGGCGCTGAAAATCGGAGCAGCCGCTGGGCGGTATTTTCGTAACGATGGGTCCAATGGGCACCGTGTTGTCATCGGCAAAGATACACGTTTGTCAGGGTATATGTTTGAAAACGCGCTGACTGCGGGCCTGACCAGTACCGGTATGAACGTCCTCTTGCTGGGTCCTGTGCCGACACCCGCTGTCGGTCTGCTGACCACATCGATGCGGGCCGATGTTGGGATTATGATTTCAGCCAGCCACAATCCACACCATGACAATGGCATTAAATTCTTCGGCCCTGACGGTTTCAAGCTGTCTGATGAAGCCGAAACTGAAATTGAGGCGCTGATCGGCAGTGAAATTGAGCCGGCTCAAGCGCAGAACATCGGCCGGGCCAAGCGCATTGATGATGGGCGCTTTCGCTACGCCGAGCGCATCAAAGCGACGTTTCCGGCGGGCATGCGTCTTGATGGCCTGAAAGTCGTGATTGATTGTGCTAATGGGGCCGCTCACCGCGTCGCGCCGGAGGTGCTTTGGGAATTGGGTGCGACGGTGATCCCGGTCGGCGTCAGCCCCGATGGCTTTAACATCAATGATGGCTGCGGTTCAACAAACCCGTCTGCCGCGGCCGAGGCAATTTTGCGCGAGGGTGCGCACGTCGGCATCTGTCTTGATGGTGACGCGGACCGCGTGATGATCTTGGATGAGAACGGGCAGGTCGCTGATGGTGATCAGCTGATGGCGCTTATGGCAGGGCGTTGGGCGGATCAAGACCGGTTGAATGGCGGCACACTTGTCGCGACGGTGATGTCCAACCTAGGGTTAGAGCGTTACCTTGACGGGCGCGGACTGCGTCTTGAACGTACGGCCGTCGGCGACCGCTATGTTGTTGAGGCGATGCGCACGCATGGCTGGAACCTTGGTGGGGAACAGTCCGGCCATATCGTGATGACCGACTATGCAACCACAGGCGATGGGCTGTTGGCGGGGCTGCAGTTTTTGACAGCAATGATCGAAACGGGTCAACCCGCGAGTGCGCTGACGACAAGCTTCGAAACTGTGCCGCAAATGCTTAAGAATGTGCGCTATGCGGCTGGGCAGGACCCTTTGAGCTCCGATTTGGTCAAAAAGTCGATTGCTGATGCTGAAGCCAAATTGGTCGGCAAAGGCCGCTTGTTAATCCGTAAATCAGGCACCGAGCCGCTGATCCGGGTTATGGCTGAATGTGAAGACGACGTTCTTTTGGCCCAAGTGGTCGACGGAATCGTGGCCGAGGTTGAAGCTGCTGTTTAGCGCCCTGACAGCCGCTTGAGATTGCTCCATTGGCTGATCGCCAACCCAAACAGGATCAGCCCGAGAGCTACGAAAAATCGTAGTGGTAGAACTTCGCTCAGGACCCAAGCGCCAAAGATCATTGACCACAGTGGCACCTGATAGTTCACCAATGTCATGAAGATAGCCCCCGCTGATCGGATCGTTGCTACGCGGATGAGGGCGGCAAGTGCCGTTGGAATGAACCCCAGAATGATGATCGCGATTGTGGGGCGGCTGTCGCCCATGGTTGGAACACCTTCAAAGATCAACATCGCTGGGATCAAAGGGACAGTACCGACAGTCAGCAAGAGTGCAGCCATTGTAATCGGGTCGATGGGTGGGCAGCGCCGTGTCATAATGCTTGAAACAGCGTAAGAAATTGAAGCCGCGATACAGGCCAATTGGCCCAAGGGTTCCCATCCAGTGCCCAACCGCATGACGCCAGGGCCGATCAGCACTGCAGCACCGATGAACCCCATGATTACGCCTAAGGTGTTGCGCGTGCTCATCTTTTCGTCGGTGAAGACATGTGCCAGCGGCAAGACGAACAGTGGCAATGCTGCCATTGAAATACCTGCAAAGGCCGATGGGACATATTGTTGACCCCAGCTGAGCAATGCAAAGGGCAGGGCTGTGTTTAGCAAGCCAATAGCGATCAGATAGCGGGCCATGGTCGGTGTAAATTCTGGCATCGGGCGTTTGAGCACGGCCATCAGCACCAGCAATGCAACTGCGCCTAAGGTGGTGCGGGCGCATGCCACAGTCAGCGGTCCGTACCCTTCCAACGCAATGGCGACGACCATGAATGTCGCCCCCCAAATCAGTCCAAGAGCGGCAATGGATAACCAATTCCACAGTGTGGGGGTGGGGACGCTCATGCCGGGATCTTTCAACGTTGTACCGTTTTGTTGTCTGATTGGTTTGCGCGGCGGCGGCAAGCATTATGACGTTATGTTTGCCTTGCATTTGCTGCGACCCGCAGTGATCAGGACGCCATGGAAAAACCTGACACTTCGATCCAAACACTCTTCGATGCACAAAAGAACGCTGTCGTCTCCCGGCGTAGGTTTTTTGATTATGCAGCGCGTAGAACCGCACTCGACGCGCTTCAAGCCAAGATACTGGCAGAAGAGGACGCGATATGCGCCGCACTTGCCGCAGATTTTGGCAAGCACCGTAGTGAGGTGATGCTGACAGAAATCATGCCTGTCCTGGTCGAGATTACGCATGCGCGAAAGCACCTCAAGCGCTGGATGCGCCCCAAAAGGGCGGCATCTGGGCTCGCATTTCTGGGAACTTCAACGAAGGTGCATCCAACGTCAAAAGGTGTGGCTTTGGTCATCGCACCGTGGAATTTTCCATTCAATCTGGCGATTGGCCCGGTCGTTTCTGCCTTGGCGGCTGGGTGTTCAGTGATCCTTAAACCTTCGGAATTAACGCCTGCGACGACGAAGCTGATCAACCGTATGATCAGCGATATCTATCCGCCTGATCTGGTGACTGTGGTCGAAGGTGGTGTCGATGTTGCAACGCAGCTTTTGGCGCTGCCTTTCGATCATATTTTCTTCACGGGCAGCCCCGAGGTTGGACAGATCGTGATGAAGGCGGCGTCCAAAACCTTGGCCACAGTGACGTTAGAGCTGGGCGGTAAGTCGCCCGTCATTGTAGGGCCAGATGCGAACATAAAGAATGCAGCGCGTTGGATTGCGTGGGGCCGGTTCGTGAACGGAGGGCAAACTTGCGTCGCGACTGACCATGTTTTCGTGCATGAAAGCGTGCGGGATGCATTCGTGACAGCACTGACTGCACAAGTTGAGAAGATGTATGGGCGCAATCCGCTGAGTTCCAAGGACCTTGCGCAGATGGCGCATTCAGGTCAGTGGTCTCGCATTGCTGACCTCATTTCTGACGCGCGCGAAAAGGGTGCGACTGTACTTATAGGGGGTCAGACAGACGAAGTGACGCGTAAGGTCGCGCCGACTATTTTGCTAGATGTGCACGATGATATGGAAGTGCAGCAAACCGAGATTTTCGGGCCGATCCTACCGATTATGCAATATGGCGATCTTGGCGAGGTGATTGCCAAGATTAACGCGGCACCGCACCCACTAGCGCTTTATATATTTGGAAGTAATAAGTTAGCGGGCGACGTTATATCGCAGACGACATCGGGAAATGTTGGTGTGAACATGAGTGTCATGGTCTTTGCTCATCCATCAGCCCCGTTTGGTGGTGTGGGTCGGTCGGGTAATGGCGGTGCACATGGCTATGCCGGCTTTGCTGCATTCAGCCACATGCGGCAAGTTCTGCGCGCACGATTTTTTCCATTCCACATCGCGTTCCCGCCTTACACAAAAATGACCCGGCGAGTGACGAAGATCTTTCACAAAATAGTCCGGCTTTGAACCCAAAAGGGGCCGCGCATTGCCGCGCGGCCCCTTGGGAACAGTGTTCTAAGACGCTTAGTTCTTGGCTTTGTCGACCATCTTACCTGCAGAAATCCAGGGCATCATGTCGCGCAGCTTGCCGCCGACGATTTCGATCTCGTGTTCGTCATTGGCACGACGTGACGCTTTCAGTGTTGGCTGAGCAACAGCGTTTTCCAGCATAAAGTCACGGACGAATTTGCCGGACTGGATGTCGGACAGCACGTCTTTCATGCGCTTCTTTGTCTCGTCATATGGCAAGATGCGTGGGCCAGATACATACTCACCATACTCGGCAGTGTTCGAGATAGAGTAGTTCATGTTCGCGATGCCGCCTTCATAGATCAGGTCGACAATCAGTTTTGTCTCATGCAGGCACTCAAAGTACGCCATCTCGGGTTCATAGCCAGCCTCGACCAATGTCTCGAAACCCATGCGGATCAGCTCAACGATGCCGCCGCAAAGCACGGCCTGCTCACCAAAGAGGTCAGTTTCGCATTCCTGACGGAAGTTTGTTTCAATGATGCCGGAGCGACCGCCACCGATGGCAGAACAATAGGACAGGCCGATTTCCATAGCCTTACCGGATGCGTCACGGTCCACAGCGACCAAGCATGGTACGCCGCCGCCTTTGGTGTATTCGCCGCGCACAGTGTGGCCGGGGCCCTTTGGTGCCATCATGATGACGTCAACGCCTTCTTTCGGCTCGATCAAGCCAAAGTGCACGTTCAGGCCGTGGGCAAATGCCATGGCCGAGCCGGGGCGCAGGTTGTCGTGGACGTATTTCTTATATGTTTCCGCCTGCAATTCGTCGGGCATTGTGAACATGATCACATCGCACCATGCCGCAGCTTCGGCGATACCCATAACCGTCAGGCCTTCGCCTTCGGCCTTTGCTTGGCTTGGTGAGCCTTCGCGCAGCGCCACAACAAGGTTCTTGGCACCACTGTCGCGCAGGTTCAGCGCGTGGGCGTGGCCTTGGCTGCCGTAGCCGAGGATGGCGACTTTTTTGTCTTTGATCAGGTTCACATCGCAATCGCGATCGTAATAAACGCGCATGTTGGCATTCCTTTGGTTGGTTTCTGAAGGCGTTATAACGACGTCTGATCAAAATGTGTGATTTGTAATATGAGTTTTCCTGCCAAGATGAAGATTGTTATGTGTAAAATTATAATATAGCAGAAAATTTATGCTTGATGATGTAGATCGCCGAATTTTACGCTTGTTGCAAGAAGACCCCGCAAGGGGTGTGCCGGACATGGCGGATGCAATCGGGCTGACACCCGCTAAGGTGACACGCCGTTTGGATCGGATGCGCGAAGATGGGGTGATATTAGGGAGCCACGCTGTCATCAATTGGGTCGCTTTGGGTTATGCTGTTTCGGTCAGTTTGCGCATAACTTTGGATAAGACCGTGTCACGCGCCTTTGATGACTTTTTGGAAGCAGCGCGCCGCGTATCTGAGGTGATTGAAATTCAGACTTTTCTGGGCCGTGTTGATGTACGCCTGTCACTGATCGCGAAAGACCTGCCTGACTACCAGCGGATCTACCGCGAACAGGTTCTGACGCTGCCCCATATTGCCGACATTGAAGCGCTGATGACTGTGGCGACAGTCAAATCGGATGAAAGCCTGCCGCTATGATGCTTGATGCGCTTGACCGGCAGATTTTGCGTGCACTGACAGCAAATGCTGATCAGTCCACAACACGGCTCGCCCAAAAACTGGGACTGAGCCAGCCTGCCACGTGGCGGCGGATCAAACGCTTGCAGGATGCAGGTGTGATTGCGGGGCGCAGGTTGGATTTGGATGCCGAAAAGGTCGGGTTTGGGGTCACCGTGTTTTTGGGTGTCAAGTTGGCGACCAAAGGCCGTGTCAGTCTTGAAGACTTTGAACGCGCGATTGGTGCTATTCCCGAAGTACAGACAGTTGACCATGTCTTGGGTCTTTATGATTATCGTTTGCGCGTCGTTGCGCGCGATTTGGCGGACTTTGAACGTGTCTTGCGTCGCCGCATTATGACGATGCCGGGGGTAGGGGATGTGGAAGCAAATGTGCTTTTGTCGGAAGAACGCAGACCGGGGCCGATTTAGTCGCCGCTACGCCGCATATCGGAAATTTGCGACCACCAAATAGCCCAATGTATACCAAGATAGGCTTTGCGTTCATTGGCCTGCCGCTTTAGCCATCATACAAAAGTTGGAGGATATTTCATGGACGGCGCACAAACACCTGTTGACCCTGACGGGCTTTTGGAATTTTCGGTGGTTTTCACCGACCGCTCGCTCAATTCAATGTCGAAAGCCTTTCAAGGCGTGATGACCGATATCTCATCCATGTTGTGCGAGGTCTATAACGCCGATCACGTCGCATTGATCCCTGGTGGGGGCACTTACGGCATGGAAGCGGTTGCCCGTCAATTTGGTGCCGACGCCCATGCGTTTGTCGTGCGCAACGGTTGGTTTTCCTACCGCTGGAGCCAGATTTTTGAAGCAGGTAACTTTACGGCTAAGACAACCGTGATGAAGGCACGCCAAGCGGGCAATGATACCCGTGCGCCATTCGCACCTGCGCCAATTGAAGACGTCACCGCCGCGATCCGTGATGCCAAACCTGACGTTGTTTTCGCCCCGCATGTTGAAACGTCTGCTGGAATCATTCTGCCTGATGGCTACATTACCGCTCTTGCCGACGCGGCCCACGAAGTAGGTGCGCTGATGGTGCTGGATTGCATCGCTTCGGGCTGTGCTTGGGTTGATATGAAAGCGACAGGCGTCGATGTGCTGATCTCCGCTCCGCAAAAGGGTTGGTCTTCGACACCTTGCGCTGGCTTGGTGATGATGTCTGATCGCGCTGTGGCCCGCATGGCGGACACGACGTCAAATTCGTTCACTGTTGATCTGAAAAAATGGCACAGCATCATGCAGGCCTATTTGAATGGCGGGCATGCCTATCACGCCACGATGCCTACGGATGGTTTGCGCGCCTTCCGCGATACGATGCTGGAAACCCGCGACTTTGGATTTGAGAAACTGAAAGATGCGCAATGGGCGTTGGGGAACGGTGTGCGCAAGGTCTTGGCGGACAAGGGCATTCGCTCGGTTGCGGCTGATGGGTTCGGCGCACCGGGCGTTGTGGTCAGTTATACTGATGATCCAAACATTCAGAACGGGTCAAAGTTTGCGGCTGCGGGTATGCAAATTGCTGCCGGTGTGCCGCTGCAATGTGACGAGCCTGATGATTTTCGCACCTTCCGTTTGGGGTTGTTTGGTTTGGACAAACTTTATGATGTGGATGGCACACTTGGCCGACTGGTGCCTGTCTTGGACAAAGTGCTTTAGCTGGCACCAAGCCCCATCTGCATCAACGTCTTGCGAACTGGGGCGACGCCATAAAGCGCTTCAATCCCTTTGGTGCGCAAGGCTTGCATCGTCGGGCTTCCAGCAATTGACGCGCGGTTCAGGGCATCAATACCTGTGACCCGCAGCTTGATGTCCGCGTGGCGTTGGCGCGCATAGCTGTCCAACATTACCGGTGCGCCCAGTTGATCTGGCTGTGCCTTAGCAAGCTCAAGCAAGCACGACAGATCACGCAACGACATATTCAATCCCTGTGCACCAATCGGTGGCATGACATGCGCCGCTTCGGCCACGAGGGCTGCGCGCGGTGCGGTCAGTGCATGCGCGATCTGGCTGATAATCGGCCAGACACTGCGGCGGCTGGCCAGTTTAAGTGGCCCGTATAGGAAATCGGAACGGTCGTTTGCCGCCGCCTCGAATGCGGCGTCGTCCAATGCGGCCAACCTTGTGGCCTCGGCACCGCCCTCCATCCACACCACAGCTGAGCATGGTTTGCCGTCGTGATCAGGCAAAGGGACCAGTGTAAATGGCCCGCCAGATCGGTGAATTTCGGTTGAGACATTGTCGTGCGGGGCGTCATGGGTCACCGCGAAAGTCAGCGCTTTTTGCCCGTAGCGCATTGTTTTCACGCCAATTCCAGAGGCGTGACGCACGGCAGAATTGCGACCATCAGCACCGATAACCAGCTTTGCGGCAAGCTGGGTCTGGTTCGACAGCATGACGATGGCTTCATCACGACGCGGCAGCATCTGCGCAAACCCAGTGCCTGCGCGAAAATCGACATTTGGCAGCTCTGACAGGCGCGCCACCATTTCGCGGCGCAGTAGCCAGTTGGGCAAGTTCCATCCAAATGGGCGATCCGAAATATCAGCCGCATTAAATTCGCGGGCGACTTGAGCGTCGGTCCCGATATCAACAATTCGCATGATCTGCAGCGGTGTCGCAAACGGGGCAAGCCGCGTCCAAAGTCCCGCCGCCTGTAAGAACTGTTGCGCGGGTTGCAGAAACGCCGTGGTCCGCAAGTCTGCACCTGCTGCATCGTGGGATGTCACCGGCGGTGTTGGGTCAACAATCGTAACATCAAACCCGGCCGCACCAAAGGCAGCCGCAGCTGTCAGTCCTGCGACCCCGCCACCGGCGATTACGATATCAGTCTTGCTGCGTTCCATATGAATGACATAGGCCTCTGGCGGTGGGGCGGAAAGGGTCAGCGGACAAGCTGCGACAAGAAATCCGTCAAATGGTCAGTGTGATGATGGATGTAGTCCGCATCATCGGGGAGTGGGTGCACATGAACGGTGCGCATCCCCAATGCATGTGGAACTGCCAGATTGCGGGATTCATCCTCAAACATGGCGGCGTTTTCGGGTGTCATCCCATCTTTCGCAAAGACAGCCGAAAATGCATCTTGGGTTGGTTTTGGTTTGAAATCAGCGTGTTCAACACCGTAAACCGCATCAAACTGCTGGGTAAGACCGCGTGCAGCCAACACGCGTTTCGCATGGTTCTGTGACCCGTTGGTATAGACTATTTTGCGTCCTGGCAGAGCCCCAATTGCACACCCAAGGGCATGATCTTCGTTCAGATGCGAAATGTCGATATCATGCACATCCGCCAAAAAATGGTGTGGGTCGACATCATGATGTGCCATCAAACCAGACAAAGTGGACCCGTAAACATCCCAATAATCGTGGCAGAGACTGAGCGCATCTGCCCGGTCTAACCCCGTCAACCGTTCCACATATGCCGAAAAGCGCCCGTCCATCTGCCCAAAAAGATCGGCTGATGGCGGATAAAGCGTATTGTCGAGATCAAAGACCCAAGTGTCTACATGGGTAAAATGTTGGGCTACCATAAAGGCAAACTAGTGGCGGCGCCTTTGCGACGCAATCGCTTTGGCTTGATTGCAGGGCGGGCAGGGGCCTATGGTGGTTCTAGCACGAAAGGTACCATCCTATGCACGACCAACGCGCGTCCCAAAAAGACGCCTATGCGCTTATTCTCGAAGCAATCGATAGTCATATCTATAAGCCGGGCGACCGTCTGGTCGAGAGCGAGCTGGCAGAGAGATTTGGTGTATCGCGCACGCCAATTCGTGAAGCATTGCAACGACTTGAGACACAATCGCTTTTGACGCGTGATGGGCGTTCGCTGATTGTTGCGTCATTGGATCATTCGCAATTGTCTGAGCTTTACGTGGTTCGCGGTGAATTGGAAGGGCTGGCCGCACGGTTGGCCGCCCGTCATGCGACGCCCGAAGAAGTCAAAGTGCTGCGCGATATGTTGGACGATGACCAGAAACTAGCCGGTGATCCAAAAGCACTCAGCCGCGCGAACCGCCGGTTCCATAAGCAGATCCACCTTGCATCACACAATCGCTTTCTGGTGCAGCAGTTGGACTTGGTGCACCGCTCGATGGCATTGCTGGCGACCACATCAATCGCGGCTGAAGGGCGCGGTGCTGAAACGCTGCAAGAACATGCCGCGATCGTAACAGCAATTGAAGCAGGTGATGGTGATGCGGCCTATAAGGCGTTGCGCGATCATATTTCAGAGGCGTTCGTCACGCGCTTGAAATTAGATGCGGAAGCGGTGGAAGCTGCAGAATAGCCCAACTGCAGCCCACTTAGGATAAGTGACGAAGCCAACCTAAAACACGTCAACGAACAACTGACGGCCTCGTAGGTGCAATTTGACCGAAACAGGTTAAGCGATGGTTAAGCGCTCATCGCTTCTGCAAATCTTTCGAACAAATAATAGCTGTCTTGTGGGCCGGGGCTGGCTTCTGGGTGATACTGCACGCTGAAAACGGGACGGTTAGCGATTCTGATCCCACAGTTGCTGCCATCAAACAGCGACACATGCGTTTCCTCGACTCCCTCAGGCAGCGTTTGGCTGTCGACGGTAAAGCCATGGTTCATCGATGTAATTTCAACCTTGCCGGTTTCCATATCCTTGACCGGGTGGTTTGCGCCGTGGTGGCCGTGGTTCATCTTGATCGTCTTAGCACCCACCGCCAGTGCAAGCATCTGGTGACCAAGGCAAATGCCAAAGACGGGCAGGTCAGCTTCTAGTATGCCTTTGATCATAGGCACCGCATATGCGCCCGTCGCTGCCGGATCACCGGGGCCGTTAGACAGGAAAACACCATCTGGGTTCAGCGCCAGAACCTCTTCTGCTGTGGCCATGGCGGGCAGGACAGTGACATCGCATCCTGCACTGGCAAGGCACCGCAGGATGTTGCGCTTTGCACCGAAATCAATCGCGACCACTTTGTGCTTTGCATTTGTTTGCGGCTTATACCCTTCAGGCCAAGCCCACCGCATTTCGTTCCAGTTGTAAGACTGTGCACAGGTCACCTTCTTAGCAAGGTCGAGACCCTCAAGCCCTTGGAATGCCCGCGCTTTCTGGACCAGTGCCGCGATGTCAAAATTTCCATCAGGGTCATGGGCAAGTGCCACATGCGGCGCACCTTGTTGGCGGATAGCCCGTGTTAGACGCCGTGTATCAATGCCGCCCATACCGATGCGGTTGCGCTTGGCCAACCACGCGGTCAGCTCCTCAGTCGCACGCCAATTGGAGGACTGGGTCGGGTCCCACTTAACGACCATGCCTTCAGCGACGGGGTCAGCGGTTTCGTCATCCTCAGGGTTCACGCCCGTGTTGCCGATATGGGGGAACGTAAAGGTCACGACCTGACCCGCATAGGACGGGTCCGTCATGATTTCCTGATAGCCGGTCATCGCGGTGTTAAAGCAAAGCTCGGCCACGGTTTCGCCAGTGGCACCAAAGCCCACACCATAGAAAATCGTACCATCCGCAAGGGCCAAGCAGGCCGTTGGTTTCTGCGTCATAACCGATCTCCCATATGTCAAATTGGGCCGGGTTTACGCAGGGCAGCGGGCCGGGTCAAGGCCGGATTGCACCCTTGCAAACAAGGGATGAGGGCGCTTGTCACTTGGGCGCTTGCGCAGTATGTTGGGCGCTCGTTTGACAACAAATGTACGGGACACATTTATGGACATGCGCGACAGGGTCAATGCGGCCCTTAAGGATGCGATGCGTTCGAAAGAAGCAGATCGCCTTTCAACGCTGCGGCTGATCAATGCGGCCATCAAGGACAAAGACATCGCCGCACGGGGAAAGGGTGATGATGAGGCAGGCGTCAGCAATGATGATATCCTTGCGATCATGGGCCGTATGGTCAAACAACGCCAGGAAAGCGCGCGCGCCTATGAAGAGGGCGGGCGGCTTGAGCTGGCTGAAAAAGAGCTTTCAGAGATCAAGATCATCGAAGAGTTTCTGCCCAAGCAGTTGAGCGAAGATGAAGCCACCACGGCTGTTGACGCAGCCATTGCCGAAGTGGGTGCGGAAAGCATTCGCGACATGGGTAAGGTCATGGGCGTCCTGAAGGGCAAGTTCACAGGCCGTATGGATTTCGGCAAAGCTGGCCCGATGGTCAAAGACCGCCTAGGCTGAGCGGAGCGCACGCTGCAACTCTTCGTGCAGCGCAAGCCTTTCTTCCGCATCCAAGAATGCCCCGATCTCAACCTCACGGTCACCGCCGCGCAGGGTGAGGTAGTTCTCAACCGGGCCACCCTTGGGATGCAGATGCACGGTGACCCAATACCGGTTCGCTTGCCATTCTTGCGTATCGCCTTTGGGGTTGTGGCGGATCAAGTGCGCGCGGGCATCATCGACGGTAAACTCCTCGAGCACCTCACCGCGGCGGTAACTGACATGCAGCGCGTACCAAACGCCTGCGATCATCAAGCCAAAGAACGGCAACAGGCCCCACATCACAGCCTGTCCGATCAGCGTTAGCAGGGGCAAAGATACCAGCGCTGCGGTGCCACCGATGAACAGCACAAAATCCTTACGTAGCAATGACCGATAGGGCCAAAGGCTAAGTTGCCATTTGGCGTTTTCGTATGGGGGTTCTGGGGTCCATTCGTAAGGCATATTTTGGTTTTATCGTGGTCTGCGGCAGGATCAACCGTGGCAGACAGTCGCTTCTACGCTGGATTGTGATCTTGTTGGTCGTGCTTCAAGATCTAACCAAGTTAAGCAATCAGGAAAGAAGGACTGCAATGACAAAGATAATCTGGATGTCAGACCCGCATTTCCAAATAGCCGGAACCATTGACGGGTTGGACCCACGTGTCCGATTAGAAGCCGCAATTGCGTATCTCAATGATCACCATGCCGATGCCGATTTTGCGGTCTTAACGGGTGACTTGGTTGGAGATGACATTGTTGAGGACTATACTGGCATTGCCACATATTTGGCGAAATCCGATATCCCGATCTATCCACTGATGGGCAACAACGATGAGCGCGAGAACTTCCGTGCGCATTTGCCACTGCCCGTTGATGGGATGCCAGACTTCATTCAATACGTCGTTGATACCCCAGATCAGACCTTCATTTGCCTCGATACGCATAAAGTGGGGTCACACGCGGGGCAGTTTTGTAGCACGCGCCAAGCCTGGCTCAATCAAGTGCTGGCCAGAGAGCCCGCAAAGCCCGCCTATATATTCATGCACCATCCACCGCTTGCTTTAGGGCTGCCACCACAAGATGAAATTATGCTTGAGGATAGTGACACGTTTCTGGATGTCGTCAGTGCACATGATAACGTCAAACATCTGTTCATGGGTCATGTCCATCGACCAACAGCAGGGACGGTGAGGGGCATCCCATTCGCAACTATCGGGGCGCTTTCATTCCAAGCGCCTGCACCAAAGCCTGCTTGGCGTTGGGATAGTTTTGTGACGGCCAAAGAGGCCCCGCAGCTGGGTGTCATCCAGATTGAGAACGAAAGTGTCGTGCTGCAATATACTCAGTTCTGTGAGTATGAGGTTGGCGTCGAAACATAGGCACAACTAAAAAGGCCCCACCAAATTGGCGGGGCCTTCGTCATCAGAGGTTCGCTAGCGCCTAATGCGCGTGTTTCTTATCCCAGTCAGACTGCTTTGGCAGCGTCTCGAACGTGTGCTCTGGTGGTGGGCTTGGCAATGTCCACTCCAGTGTATCTGCATACTCGTTCCATGGATTGTTCTCGGTGACGCGCTTACCCTTTGTCAGGGTCCAGACCATCACGCCGATGAAGAACAAGAAAGATGCGAATGACAGGAACGCGCCCCAGCTTGAGATGTAGTTCCAGTAGGCAAATGCCTCGGGGTAGTCGATGTAACGACGTGGCATACCCTGACGACCCAAAAAGTGCTGTGGGAAGAATGTCAGGTTCGCACCGATGAACATCGCCCAGAAGTGCAGCTTACCTGCCCATTCAGGATACATGCGGCCTGACATTTTCGGCAGGTAGAAGTAGATACCCGCGAAGATCGAGAACACAGCTCCAAGGCTCATCACATAGTGGAAGTGGGCTACGACGTAGTAAGTGTCGTGATACACCCGGTCCACACCAGCTTGTGACAGCACGATGCCAGTCACACCGCCCAAGGTGAACAGGAACAAGAAGCCCATCGCCCAAAGCATTGGTGTCTTAAACTCAACCGATCCGCCCCACATGGTGGCGATCCAGCTAAAGATTTTCACACCCGTCGGCACCGCGATGACCATGGTGGCCAGCATAAAGTAGGACTGCTGTGTCAGCGACATACCCACCGTGTACATGTGGTGCGCCCAAACGACGAAGCCCAGAACACCGATTGCGACCATCGCATAGACCATTGGCAGGTAGCCAAAGATCGGCTTGCGGCTGAAGGTTGCGATGATGTGGCTGATAATACCAAAGCCAGGGATGACAATGATGTACACCTCAGGGTGACCAAAGAACCACAGGATGTGCTGATACAAGATCGGATCGCCGCCTCCTTCGGGTTGGAAGAAGGTCGTGCCAAAGTTCCGGTCTGTCAGCAGCATTGTGATAGCGCCAGCCAGAACGGGCAGGGCCAGAAGGATCAACCACGCAGTCACAAAGATCGACCAAGCAAACAGCGGCACCTTGTGCAGCGTCATGCCCGGCGCACGCATGTTCAGGAAGGTGGTGATCATGTTGATCGCGCCAAGGATCGATGAGGCACCTGATAAGTGGACCGCAAAGATCGCAAGATCCATCGACATGCCTGCCTCGGATGTCGACAGCGGGGCGTACATAACCCAACCAACGCCGGAGCCGGCTTGGCCGTTACCACCGGGGGCTAGCATGGATGCGACACCAAGGGACGCACCAGCTACAAACATCCAATAAGACAGGTTGTTTAGGCGTGGGAACGCCATATCCGGAGCACCGATTTGCAACGGCATAAAGTAGTTACCAAAGCCACCAAAGAGGGCGGGAATAACCACAAAGAACATCATCAACACACCGTGGTAGGTGATCAACACGTTCCAGAGGTGGCCATTAGGCGTACAATCACCCGCAGCTGCGGCTGTCAGACGTGCACCTTCAAGGCACATGTATTGCACACCGGGCTCCATCAGCTCCATGCGCATGTAGACGGTGAAGGCGACCGAGATAAAGCCAAGCAGACCTGCGGTAAACAGGTACAGAATGCCGATATCTTTGTGGTTTGTGGACATAAACCAGCGGGTAAAGAAACCGCGCTCGTCTTCGTGTGCGTCGCCGTGGATGGCTGCGTCTGCCATTTGGCTCTCCTCGTATTGGCTACTTTGATCACGTCCGAGTCGTTGCAAGGCTGTGATTTGGGATCGTTCTAAAGCGTAGATGCTTAAGGAGCAACAAAGGAAGCACATGTTTGGCTGGGTTAATTTGGCGCAGGGGCTTGTTTGATCTGGCGCACTGACAGGGGGATCAAAAGGCTCTAAGCTGTGGTGAACGCACAGAGGGTCATCATGGGTCACGACACACCACCCTTCACCATCGGGATCGAGGAAGAGTATCTTCTTGTCGATCAACACACGTATGCGCTGGCCCATGCGCCAGACAGTTTGATTGACGCCTGCAAGAAAGACCTTGCCGATAAAGTCAGCCCTGAGTTCCTGCAATGCCAGATTGAGATCGGGACGGGCGTCTGTCACACGATTGGGCAGGCGCGTACCGACCTTGCCCATTTGCGCCGTACTGTTGCCCGCCATGCTGGGGAATATGGATTGGCCCCGATCGCGGCATCCTGCCATCCGTTCGCTGATTGGAAAGACCAGCACCACACCGACAAAGCGCGCTACAATAAACTGCGCCGGGATCTGGCTGGGGTTGCGCGACGGATGTTAATCTGCGGAATGCATGTCCATGTAGGCATCCCGGATGAAGAAATGCGGGTAAAATTAGTAAATCAACTCAAATACTTCTTGCCACATCTTCATGCGCTTTCGACATCTTCCCCGTATTGGCAGGGCGATGATACGGGCATGAATTCCTACCGACTGACCGTCTTTGACAATCTACCGCGCACGGGCCTGCCGCCATACATGAAGGACTGGGCGCAATTCTCAACCACGGTCAAGACGCTGATAGATTTGGACCTGATCGAGGACGCGTCAAAGATCTGGTGGGACCTGCGGCCATCCTCAAAGTTCCCAACGATTGAATCGCGCATCTGCGATGTGGCTCCGCGTATGGAAGTGACATTGACCTTGGCGGCTCTGACCCAATGCCTGACCCGGATGCTATGGCGCAAATCCATAGACGGTGACGGGTGGCGCGTCGTGCAGAACTTTATGGTCGGTGAAAACCGCTGGCGGGCACAACGCTATGGGGTGTCGGAAGGGCTGATCGACTTTGGACGCAAGACGCTGATTCCGTTTTCACAGGCGGTGGATGAGATTTTGGAACTGATTGAGGACGATGCGGTGGCTCTTGATTGCGTGGCAGAGGTACATGCGGCCCGTGATATTCTGAAAACGGGTACAAGTGCTGACCAGCAACGCAAGGTCTTTGCCGCATCTGTTCAGGCAGGTGCGAGCCAGCAAGAAGCACTGAAAGCAGTCGTTGCATCACTGGTCGCAGATTTTCAGGCTGATCTATAAATACTTAATGTTTGAAACAACGATAATCGAGATGCACTTCGCGATACCATTTACGCGGATCGAAGTGGCCGGTCAGAGGCTGTGGTCTCTGACCAGCTAACCACACTCACATCCACCTATTGCGATATGTTGAGCGTTTTTGCACAAGCGCTCGCTGTCATCTTCGCAATCTCAGCTTCAAGCTTCGCAAAGGCCTGCTTTGCATCATTCACACTCGCCTCAAGCTTATCAACGCCAGGCACCTTACTGACACCGTCCTGTAGTTGTTGCTTGAGTTTGCCTACTTCTTTGTCCAACGCCGATGTAAAGAAACTGGCAATTTTGCTCTCGAGTTTATCGACATTTGCTGCAATTGCCTTTGGATTAAATCCAAAAATACTTGCCATCGCATTAATATAAGCTTTGGAGCTGTTCACAAACTTGCGCACGAACTTATCAAGTTCTGCCAAGACATGATCTACAGATTTGTTCGATATTTTCTGGATAACACTGTCGACGGTATCAAAAATATGCGCAACTGAACCCAAGGCTGATTGAACCGGTTGAAGTGCATCATCTAGCGTGCCCAACTCATCCTTCACGTAGTCGTTAATGTCATCCAGCGTATTGATCGGCTTCTCGATTAAATCAGCGATCCCACGTGCGCATTCTTCAATATCTTTGGGAACGTGATGGCCATGTTTCTTGACCAGGCCTGCAAGTTGCACTTCGATAAAGACCGCTTTGACGTGAATTGAGTCCACGGCATTGCGCGTGTCATCAACAAGCGATTTCAAACCCGTTACAAGTTTCTTCAACTCCGAAAGAACGTCCTTATCGATGTCGCGCAGGATTGTTTCGGCTTTGCCCAGCATCCCATGGGGTTTTGGTGTTTTCACCATAGGTTTCAAAACTGATACTACGGCGTGGCAACTGCTGCCAATGATCGGTATTTCTGCTCCAGCCTCTACCAAACTTTCGATGACCTGCAGTTTCGTGCGGATCGATTTGATATCATCTGCCGCGCGTTTGGGAATATGCAAGGTCCCGTCAATCTCCTTGAGAAGATCATCAAACCTATCGAGTGGGCGTTCCAGATGCCCGATATCGGTGGTCAGGTTCTTGAAAAGTGAATGAAGTCGCGAAAGTTGCGTGGTTTTATGGCTCATTGGATGCTCCTTAAATACTATTATTCGAATACGTCTTGCAGCCTTGAAAAAAATGGCTGGTGGCAAAATAAAGTCTTAAGAAAAAGCGACTGAGCCATATAATAGCATACTTTCGGAGAATTTAGTGAATTTTCGTACACAGCATGTGTCGCACGCGTCAGATGGTCGCCAGACATATGCTTCGGTTCGTCGTGCCATACCAAGGCACTGGAACAGTCAGCCATAGCAGGACGGACTGTCGGTTATAGCACAAACCGTTCTTCAAAACTGCTGCGCAGTGCCACATCCAGATCAGCCATTGTCACCGGTAGCCCAAGATCAACCAGCGATGTCACACCGTGGTCGCGGATGCCGCAGGGCACGATGCCGTCAAAATGGCTAAGATCAGGTTCCACATTGATCGACAGCCCGTGAAACGACACCCATTTACGCAGACGGATACCAAGGGCGGCTATTTTGTCCTCAGCCTGTGATCCATCCACATTCAATGGCTTATCCGGACGCTCAACCCAAACGCCCACACGACCCTCACGAATCTCACCTTTAACATTAAAAGTGTCGAGCGTGGCAATCACCCAATTCTCAAGGTCTTTCACAAACTGACGGACATCATGCCCGCGCTTGCCCACATCCAACATGACATAGGCGATCCGCTGCCCAGGACCATGATAGGTGTATTCCCCTCCCCGCCGTGCGTCATAAACGGGAAAGCGATCAGGATCGACAAGATCCTGAGGTTTGGCGGATGTGCCAGAGGTGTAGAGCGGCGGATGCTCTAAAAGCCAAATGCATTCTTCTGCAGAACCATCAATAATCCCGGCGACGCGGGTTTCCATAAAGGTCAACGCCTCTTGATAGTCGGTCAAACCGTCTGTTGTGATCCACTCAACCATTCAAGATGCATCCATGCGTGAGTTCGGCAAAAGACCTGCGTCTTTGACGGCGGGAAGGTAGCTTCGGCTGACAGGTATCTCTGCGTCGTTCGACATGGTCAAGATCACTCGCCCTGCGTCACGCCTTGCGGCCTTAACCTGCGCCAAAGCAATCCAATGGGATCGGTGCACTTGCAGGCCGTCTTCACCCGCTTCTTTGATGGCGTCGGCTAAACGTAGCAGGATCAACGTATTGCCTTTTGAAGTCGCCACATCAACATAATGGTCTGTCGCAGACAGCGCGACCAAAGCGCCGCGTTTTTCCAATGGTAGGCGCGCCATGATTTCTGGTGGTTGATTGATCGGCTGGGTTTGCAGCAAGACTGTCGCCACTTCGATGACTGCTGATATTGCCGTCACGATCAGCAAAAGCGTGACAGCCTCGCCCATGGTCTCTGGCCAAACATCAAAAACCAACGCATTGGTTACAAATAACAAAAGCGTCACAGCGATACCGATGGCAGGAATGGTATAGACAAGCCGCGCCCATGTTTTGCTTTTTGGCAGGCGGTTTGAGATCAGAATGATAATCAGATTGCCAAGGCTGAACGTCGCACAGGCCACAAACACCCAATAAAGAACGCGCGGTATGAGTGTCAGTTGGCGCAATGTGTCAAATGGCCCCGAAATCCCCAGCACAATCCCAGCACCGATCATGCCAATCAGCACCGGCCGGCGCAGAATATCGGCACGCAATTCGCGAAGCGCGGATGACATCATCCCACTGTTCACGAAGTCAGGCCTGCGTTGGCGTATCGATGCTTGGCGGGCGCGAATGGCAGTGTCACGGCTTGCATAACCGTAAAACTATGGAAGCCGCGATGACTTTTGAACCCCTCTTTTTAAGCCCTCCTATCATTCAGTTTCACGCCTTGGCCGCGACCTTGGCTTTAATCTTGGGACCGGTCGCAGTGTTGCGGCGGTCACGCGATAGGTGGCACAAAGTACTTGGCTATCTGTGGGTGCTTGCGATGCTGGCTGCATCAATCAGCTCATTCTGGATCAATAGTTTGCAGATCGTCGGCCCGTTTGGTCCGATCCATATCTTGTCAGTGTATGTCCTTTGGTCACTATGGGAGGGCATAAACGCGGCCCGCCGCGGCGATACCGTGACACATCGGACAACGATGGTAGGCCTTTATTTCTGGGCCTTATGTATCACTGGCATGATCACGTTGACACCGGGGCGTCGATTGAACGAGGCGTTACTGGGCGGCTCGAATGTGTTGGGCATTGTTGTGCCGCTGATAGTGATTACAGTTCTTTTGGTGACAGTTTACCGCAAACGCGTTTTGCCTCTTGGCAAGATAGGGGACACACACTAGAAGCTGCCTTGCCTAAGATCTTGCGGTCGTGGCGGAATTGGTAGACGCGCAGCGTTGAGGTCGCTGTGAGGTAACACTCGTGGGGGTTCGAGTCCCCCCGACCGCACCAAATTTTTATAATTTAATGTTTAAAAACATATACCTATGGCATTTTGAAGATTTCAAACCACCTTTTAATCCACCGTGAAGCTGTCGGAGTTATGCATTTTGCGACTATTTCGGTAGTTCAACAAAATCAGTTTTCCGGTCTAGGACTTTGGGTGGATGACACGCTTACTTGGGCCTTACGCAAGTTTAGCCTTAGAAAGACTTTGCGATAGGAGGCGTTGAATTTCTCTCTTAAGTCGATCAATTTCGCGAGTAATTGTGGTGTGATTGAGGTCTTTCGTCTCTTCGTTGAGATCACCGACCAAGACATCGAAATCATCAGTAGAGAGTTGATGCCATCCAGGAACCTGATCGCCATCTTCTGCGCGTACAGCGAGAAGAACTGAGTTGAGTTGACGGCTGACATAGCATGCGTCGGAAATCACCATATCCAAGGTTGCTCCGACTCTGCTGTGGCACCAGTCGCCAGCACGTGTGTGTAATTGATCCAAGTTATTTACTACCACGGCCATTGGTTGCCGAACGTTGGCTTGGTGCAACGACATTCGTTGTGAAGCAGAGAATTGCTTTCGAGACCATGAAAAATTTATACATATGCCAACCCATGCCGCGACCGCCGCAATCACGCCTGACCACGCCGCGATTTCGGTAGCAGTTGCCAATGTTAAGCTGCTTCCGGATGCAACCCAACGGATCGGTCTAACTTCAACCGCGCTAAGCCGATACGGATATCTTCTGCCAGATGCAGTGGTAACTTGCTCAGATTATAATGTTGCTCAAAGCTATCAAATCCGATGACATCTGCAGACCGGCCAAAGAATCCCTGAACAAACGATGGTGCAATGGTATCAATGTCAGCAGGCCCAATCAAAAAGTGAACCTCGCCGTCTTTATCTTTTTCTCCGAGCGCAAAGAAATCGCGCGCAGCTAGGCCGCGCGGATGGCCAGCAACCATCCGTACTTTGCCTTGTGTCAAGAGTTCGAGGTCAATATCAGCCATTGATAGAGTTCTCCAAATAATCTTTGTCCAAAGTGAAACCCATAGTTACTAGTGTACCACGAAAGTCGTTTTCGAGCTCAAAAAGGTTTAAACTTCTGGGCGGATCATACTCTGAGTCGTTGTCATTTAGCCATATCGTTCTTTTTTGACCAGAATGCGGCACCCCGCTCCTACAGTCCGGAAACCCTATGTGCAGGCATGTTCTACCAGATATGACGGCCATCTTCGCTTCACTTTGATCGTCTTCAATCCCTGCTAAGTCGCCGAAAAAGAATATAATCTCGCCAAAACCAGTTCCACCTCTATTCTCCTCATATGCTGTATCATCAGACGTTACAGTGTCTTGTAGGGCGTAGATGGTACGTAGGTGAGCATCAGGCACGTCACAACCGGCAAGTGAATGCCGATGCCGTGATACGTATTCTTCCATGCCTACCTTTATCGGACCTTTTGCGTTGAGCATTGTCTCAGAGATTGATGAACCTATACTTAACAACGCCAAATGGCAACGGAACGTTGGATTCAGAGAATCTCCACGTTTTGCCATGAATCCAGAAATAATCCAGTCGCCGTCATCGGGCAATGTAGGGTCACTGTAGCGTTCAGCGTTGTCACAGCACTCGCCCACGATGGTCATAACTAGCTTTCTGCCACCGCGCGTCAGTCGCTGTTCCGAAACCTCTCCAAGCCATTGAGAGATCAATTCACATAATTCTGTCCCAACTTTTTCTTTGGTTTGAGGATCAAGCTGTACGGTGGGGGAATCAGTTTTTCCAGCAGGCCTCCTCATGCGAAGAGGAAGCGCCCAGATGTCTTTTTCCTTTGACCAAACGGGCTCAACGTCAATCCGCAAGGCTTCATTCAGTTTGAGCGCTTGAACGATTTTTGACATTGGGTTGCTGATCTTCCCACCATCGAATACTGGGGCCATGTCTGGCCGCATGGCTGCCAAGACCAACCATGGACCAAGATCCATGCAGTAAGGGTCTTCATAATCTACATCTACGCTCAGGCACTCAGCCTCCGCTCTTGCTATCTTTGCCAAGACATTAGCTGTGGCAACGGGATTATGAAGAAATGAGAAATCTTCGACAGTGATATTGGTGGTTTTTCGAGAGCGAAGTCGTCTAGCCATTGGTTGCCATAGCTGATGACGATTATGAAGGAAGCCATCCATAATGACAGAGGCCTTGAATTTGGCGATCAACACCTCTGTTTCGATATTGTTGAACTGAATACTGCCTTCTGCGCGTTTTGCAGCAACAATCATACGTCGCGCGATTGAACTCACCTTCTGATTTACGGCTTGCGCGGATGACCTAGCTTCGCCGCTTAGTCCTTCAAGTGGCACACGGTTTCTTTTTCGGAAAATGTGCGCTCTCAACCGAGCAGATTGAAGTTCGTCAAGGCCCTCAAATTCAGACCAACTGCTAACGCCATCTAAAGTCAGGATTTTGTCTACGTTAGGAAAATAATAGTTATTCAATTAGGTGTACCAACAGTCGCGTCATGAGAATTGTCTGAAAATTGACACAACTCCAGCGCGAGGTCCATACTTCTGTTATTCACCCAATCGGCTGCATAGGTCAAATCATTGGCAAAACTTGAATTTGCGAACGATATTGCCGCCTACGATGAACTCGCCACAACCAAAGGCGGCTCATTCGGAAACGAACTTGCATCAAACCACTTAAACGCGGATCCGTCGTGGTTCTCTTGATCGCCATGCACGATAGGGTAGCCGTTCTGAACATGCCGTATAAGCCCCGCACGGAAGGCACGTAGATCCAGCAACTGCCAATGCTCGACGCTGCGCCCGTCCTCACTAGCATGGCCGTAGAACATCCAGTCGCCATGACCGTTCACCACCTTAGACAGCTCTGTTTGAGCCCCTGAGGCCACCTTAGAGCGGATGGTGAACTGATTAGGATAGCGGCTGTGATAGCCGGGACGGCGGATGCGCACAGCGACGCGGGTATCGCGGGCATCCAGCATCATCAGGTCGGTTGCTTGCTTCTGGTCCAACTCATCAGGGGCGACCTTTAACAGGTGCGCCCCTATCTGCCTCTTAACCTCCGGCAGGAATTGATCGGACCAAGTCCGGTTGGTTTGGTAGGTGATCATTTCGTATTCAGCTAATGCTAGCTTGGCGCATGATGGCCGCTGCCATCTGGTCAGACCACTTGCATGCATCGGGATTGAGCGCCTTGTGGAAGTACTCAACGCAGGACCACGCATGCAGGGCTTCCGCCTTGATGACAACACCGGCCATAGAGCGCTCCTCTGTGGCCATAATAGCTGATACTGCGGCGTGCAAAGCGTCGCGGGTTTCGCTGACGCGGTCTTTCGCGCCTTCAATCCCGGATGCCTCAACGATGCGGTCAAACTCAGCCCAATAATCGCGCGCCGGTTCGATCAACGCCCGTTCTTTCTCGGCCCAATCGAACATGTGCTTTGCACCACGCTTTGACGGCGTCCGCGCCTTTCGTTCCGCCTCGGCAAAGCTACGTTCAGCACTGTTCTGGAAGGTCTCAGCAGTGCCGATACTTGGAAAGACTTTGATGTCTGCATTCGGATATGGCGCGACCTCAATCCCGTGACCATCAATCTTTGTGTAGCGCCTACTGCTTTCGGAATACCGTATCAGATCAAGGTCCGGATCGGGCACTTGTGGTTGCCATTCTGCGAGGATCCACTCAACGCTCTCACAGGCATCAGTATGCGCCTTGGCAAGGGCAGGTAAAGCATCTGCCAACTCCACCAGCGCGGGGACTTCAGTTGGTGCTGAGTGGGTCGCTGTCGCTGCTGTTGATGCGGCGGCAATGCCCATGAGGATGTTGCGGCGTGATAGATTTGCTGTGGTGTTGATCATGAAATTTCCCTCTGATTATGAAGTTGTTTCGCCTGTGGCATTCTGGCGAAAGTTTGGCTGAGCAGAGTGCGATGTCACTGATACGCGTAGGCCGTGCCATCAACGGCTATGGTGCTGACTGTGGCGAGGTTGATGGAACGGGGCGCTTTGGCCTCTACGTCCCAGACGTTCATCAGGTGCGGATTGTTGGCCTTGCGGGAGATTGCCCCGCGCTGTGCGGTCTGTGCTGCTGCAGAGCCCTTAATGTGGAACTTCAATGCCGCAGGTTGCACCTTCATGGTGCGCTCGGAACCGTCCTTCCTTGTGAAGGTGACAGATGCAAAGCGACCGCCTGCAGCATTGATCAGGTCGCGCTTCTCGGCAAAGTCAGCAGCCTCTTCTGTATTGGAATCGCGAACTATCGCAGCGAGCCGGTCGGCTTCTGCGTAGTCGGCGTCAGTCCAGCGGTCTTTGTTGCGCAGCATGTTCAAGGCGTCGCGGGCCTCGTCAGGCTTCAATACGGGCCGCGCCGTGGTTGCCTTGATTTCGGCCCAAGCCTTGCGAAGTAGGTCACCAAACAACTTGCGAATGCCGCCACACATTCGGACTAAGGCAGCGTCCATTTGTCCGGCTAATTCCCATGCGCGGGTCATTACGTCTTTGTTGATAGTCGAGGTAGTCATTGCATGCCCTTTCATGTGCTGTTAGCATATAAATAGGGCTGATAGCATATGCTGTCAACACAAAATTTATGCTACTAGCACATAACGAGGCAATATGACACCAGAGCAATTCAAAATGGCAAAGGCGGCTTTGGGGGTCAGCAACCCCGAGCTAGCAGAAAAGACAGGGCTTCATCGCAATACATTGAACAAATTGGACAAAGGTGAAGGCAAGGTTTCGACCGTGCAACACGTCCGTCTTGCTCTAGAAGCTGCGGGCATTCAATTCCTTGAAAGCGGAGATGTTGCAAAGAGTTTTGGTGTAGCTATTGAACGGAAAGCCGACTCGATCAACGGCGAATAAACCCCTGTGAGCTGTGGAGAGCGAGTAAGATGCACGACGAATGGCGGCCTGACCTATCGAGCGAAACTGCAGTACTGCGACTAAAGCCAAGAAAGGCTGCATATTTTAACCTCATCCAGTTTTGTCGGCACATTGGAATCAACATCTATGACGATGGAACAGGATATTGGGTAGCCAGAGTTCGACGTAAAGATGGCGCTTACACCCAACAACGGCTTTGCCTTGCTTTTCACGGCGGGGTCTTTGAAGTCGACTTTGAAGAGGCGTGTAGGAGAGCAGATACTTGGTTCAATTCGGAGTCGGTCGCAAAATTAGCGTCTGAACCATATCCGCGTGGCTCCAAGTCGGCCATTTGTATCACTCCGATAGGAGATGTATTCTCGATGGGGCATGCGCTGAAAGACTATTTGGAATGGAAGCTTCTAGCGGCAACTACCTCGCACTTCACCGTACTTGTCAGCCTAGTCAACTACCATCTAGTCCCCCGGCTGGCTCACATCCCCCTAGAAGAATTTGATGGTAAGGCCTTTCACAAACTCGCTTACGACGTTCTTGAGACTCCTCCCAAGACTGGAAAGGTAACACCGTCCCATCGCTACAATATCCGTCAAATGTCTGAAGATCAGTTGCGTAAACGGAAGAAGACTTTCAACACCCTTGTGGGAATACTTCGAGGAGCGATTTCGCTCGCTTGGGAGCGCGGTAATATCGAGAACGAGAAACCACTTCGTTCAATTCATCGGCTCCCCAATATTGATAGGCCCAGAGTTGTTTTTTTGGACCGGAATGAATGCCGTCAACTGATTGAAGCAAGCCACCCAGACCTGAAGAACCTGATCTTGGGAGCTCTCTATACTGGCTGCAGAGCCGGTGAATTGCGGGCCGCACTTGTTGGTGATTTCTCAGCGCACACCAAATCACTTTTTATCGCTAGTCCAAAGGGTAGGAGAACGCGTTATGTGCTTCTGCCTGACGAAGGAGTAGCGTTCTTCAGCAGAATTACAGCGGAACGTGGCGCTAGTGACAGACTCTTTCGCAAAAGGAACGGACGAGTATGGGGCGCTGAATACAAGTCGTATTTCCAACAGGCTAGAACAAAAGCTAGACTACCAGATCACCTGACTTTTCATGGCCTTCGACACACTTATGCGAGTCAATTAATCCAGAGTGGCGCGTCACTCCTTAGCGTTGCTGACCAGTTTGGGCATACCGACACCCAAACGGTCACATCAACCTATGGTCACTTAACACTAAGGGGGAGGCTCGAAGATGTTAATCAGAACTTCGAGGCCATTCTCCCTCTCAATGAAGCAGAGTTAACGGTGCCGGTTGAGGCAAAAATCGAACAAAACGAACTGTCCTTGCCCAAGTTTCGACACCAAGATCCGAGCTCTTGGCCAAGGTCCAATTACTCACGATTTGATGGTGCAATTCTAGCTGATTTGAAGCCGAGCCAATCCTAATGTGGACTAATCGGAGTTTCATTGAAGGCATCTGAGACCTTTGCCGCAGCGGACTGCGAGGCGAGCAACCTTCGCGCATATCGCGCAGGCATTTCAGGTGAAGTCCACCGTCCAGCCACCATTATGGAAGACAAATCGCAACCCAAGCGAAAAGCATCTTGGACACCGCCAACGCGCGTACTGTGCGCAGAGACATCAGTTCTTCCAGTACATCGTCTAATAATCCTCGATAGCGTGGCAGGGTCGATTGGTGTCTTGTTGCCACCCTTTTGCGATTTCGTAAGAATTGGTTGATCTGCCTTCATGCCAGCCTCATCAATCCAGTCGATAACGGCTTCAGTTCCCTTAGCAGACAGATAGGCATAAGCGCCTTGACCGTTTTGATCTGTCTTGGATCGGGTGACATAGAGCAAACTGCTTCCGTCATCTTGGCGCTGCAAGTCTTTAACACGAAAATTGCAGATTTCTGAAGCGCGGCACCAACTGTCAGTGGCAATCCACAGCAAAGCCTTATCTCGCTTCTCTATTCTAGAGTTACCTAACCGCGCAATTGCATCAAGTACTTCTTTCTTCCCCAAAGGAGGAGCTTGTTTGGTCGCTGAGCCGTACTTACGTTTAACGGACTTCAAAGCCAGCTCAACTAAACGATGGGTTGTCGGAGTAGGAAGGAAATGTGAGCGATGAAGTTCAGCTATGCCCCAAAGTCTTGTCTCAATAGTTGTCGCCGCAAGCCTACCTCCCATGTCGTCAACCCATGCCGCCACCGTAGAAGGTGAAATAGGAGGTTCTGCTTCAAGCCCTCTCTTGCCGCACCATTCTCC
This sequence comes from uncultured Paracoccaceae bacterium, assembly GCA_947496605.1. Classification (GTDB taxonomy): domain Bacteria; phylum Pseudomonadota; class Alphaproteobacteria; order Rhodobacterales; family Rhodobacteraceae; genus Yoonia. The sequence continues at coordinate 175,289 of CANMDF010000001.1, forward strand.
GAAATGTCTCAGGATCATCCGGTAGTGCCTTAGCGTCGTTGGTGCAAACGCCGCCTCAGAACGCTGTCTATATTCCTCTATCAGCTTCGAGCGCTGGTTGTCTGGTAGCCTTGAGAGCTCATTCAAGAGCTCGGTTCGTTGTGCTTGACGGTCATATGCGTAGCTCATTTTCTTCTCCTAAACATCACATTGTTAGCAATTTGTTAACTTGTTCGGGACTAAACTAGATTGGAGTAAACGGAGATATGGAATGAAAGAAAAAGCGCTTCAGCGTTGCCTCAATGAAATGGAAGCTGCCTTGGTTACATACATTGAAAAGTATGGTGCGACTCGGCAGGCAAAAAAGGCGATCAGTCGCTTGACGATTGCACGTGCGGTGTGGGGCGACAATCTGGACAAATGAATTCAAAAAGGACGATGATTAACGCAATCCTCGCCAATAGTTCAGATGAGTCAGTCCCTCAGGCGACTGTTGTTAGGTTGTAGCTATCCTATTGCATAACTCATAAATTGCGCCGCCTTCAACGGCAAGCTGGAGGACCCGGAGGCGGCGCAACCAAAGAGAGAACTAGCTCCAAGACAAGGCACTATCTCTCACTCCGAGATACTACCATAAGTAATGTTAATGAGAGTTAAATCAACTTAGGCAATTTCGTGGAAAAATCCCCTGATGATCTATTGTAACTCGATTACCTTGGCGAAAGCGAAATTATTGTTTTGCTTGGAGGAGGACTGCATTCGTTGAGTCTTGATCTTTTGGGCAGGCGTCACCAAAACAAATCATCTCCCGTTCAAGAAACACGAGCTCCCCTACTGCGGTATCAACAAAGAACGCTTGATGTTCGTATGATATCAAAGTCACCTGAAGCGTGAGGCTTCCGTCTCGAGATACAAGTGTAACGTTCTTGCCCTCGGCATGAGCGCATTGGGCCGCAATGGTTAATACAGTTCCTAGAACTAAGCCGAAAAGTTTCATGGTTGTTTCCTTAGGTTCTACGGCCTCAATCACAACAAAAGCTGAGGCCAAATGAAATTGGGTGAGAAATAACAAACTGGAACAAATCTAATCGTAGCAGATGTTCAACCTAAGAATGATTGAGGCGAAATTATTGCACTTTCAAGGTGACAAGTTGGCGGCGTAAGACTAGAACGATGTTAAGTCACCGAAAAGACAAGCAGCACCATCTCTCGTCTACGGCGAGCCCAGAATCAAACCTCTGAAAGCTCTCCTTCAATCGCAACAATTGCATCATCGATAATTTCTGACAGAAATACGGTTCGCCCAATACCGCGATAGCCATCGACCAACCTGAAGATTCAGTGCTTTACGTAAGGATAGACATCATTGGTAAGATCAAATTGCGCTGCAAAAGAATGAATGTCATCCCACGATAGGAAACAATGATTACCGGCCCTTGATTGCACGCATCAGGTTCTCCGTAGTTGCTGGACCAGCAACCGGGACCGCACCGCTAGCGCCTGCAAGCCCATTTGACGGCGCAACAATTGCGTCCATCAAAGCACGGCTAGCATCACTTTGACCTACTGAGATGCGTAACCCATCTGCTGATCGCCGCTGCAGACGATTACCTGCGCCACGCATTGTTGCGCCCGCTGCCGGGATAGCCAAGGCCCCGACACCACCACCGCCTAGGAAAGCCCCTCCAGTTAGCATTTGGCCAGAGAAACGATCAGGAGCCAAGATATTACCAAGGCCTCTAAGTGCACCAGCAGTTCCGCCACTACTAGCTATTTGCCGCATTGTTTGAATCTCTTCGTCTCTGAACCCACGCAATGCGCCTTTCCGGTTCAACAATGATCTGAAGCCGCTAGCTAGGGCGGTCTCAAAGTTGGGCGAATTGCTGGCCTTCTCTATAACGCCCTCAATCGTTCCCATTCGTTGCAAGCGGCCCCATACTTCCCGTGCCGCTGCGACCTCCGCACCACCGTCCATCTGTTCAATGGCTTCATCGATGCGCCTGATCACAAGGCCGCCTAAACGGCGCTCATCTCTTTGCAAAGAGTCGGCTGCGTTCCCTGCAACTCGGCGAAGTTGGTCCATCGACCGCAAGGTTGCCGGTCCAGCGCTTAGCTCTTGCATTTCGTCTAGTACCGCGCCCATCCGAGGATGCAATCGAGGGTTATAGCCTGCCTCACGTAAAGCGCTTTGCGTGCTCTTGGCGAGCCCTGCGATTGATTGCTGGGGGATTACCCCGCCAGCCCGCTCAGCAGCAGCGTAGAGGCCCTGAGCTTCATCTGTAAGGCTTTGGAGTGTCGGTAGTACCTCTTGCGCCTGTGGCTTGCCAGAGAGCCGCTGAGCCGCTGCGCTGAATCCTTGACCTACACCTGTAAGCGCTCCACCTGTAGCAGCGCCCATAGTCCCACCTAAGAGGCTCCCGGTTATACGTTGCTCTGCGGTTTCACCTTCCATCGCGCCATAGGTTGCCCCAGCTCCAGCACCAACAGTTGCGCCCCGACCTATTCTGGTCCCTGCGTTGCGTCCAGCGTTCACAAAGCCCGTAGCGCCTTTGCCGGGTCCAATGATTGCACCGGTGATCGCTGCCGTTGTTGAAAGAACGGGGTGCTGTTCGTCTAACTGGTTTTCCTGATCGCGGTAGAACTGAGTGCGGTCTTCAGCATTGCCGCGCCCAATCAGTGCATCTGCGCGCCCGGCCATCTCATCACCGACAAGGCCCATGGTCATGCTCTCACCGCCCTTGTTGAGAGCAGCGCCTAGTCTTTCACCATAGTTCATTGTGGTGTCGTCATCATCACCGATGATGTTGTCGCGAAGCGCCTGCAACATACCGCGACGGCTGACCGCAGATGTGTCAGCACGACTAGCGCGACGACCCGCTGAACCCAAATTCATACCAGCACCTTGACCATTTGCTCGGACATTTGGTGTTAGCGACGGCAAAGACGTGCTCGCGTTGACCGGTCGTGTTGCTTGCTGTTCCATTGAAGGCATGCTGACCTGTGATGGTGTTAGCGTTGCTTCTGGACGTGGGGCGGGTTGCTGCCGTCCTGCTGCTCGTGCGGCGGCTATCAACCGCTGTGCTGCTGGAATATCACCAGCACCATGTGCACGAACTGCCGCTGCCTTCAGCTCTTGCTCGGAATACTGAAGGCTTTTGGGTTGTGTTTGGGCGTCTATAATTTCCATTTTACCTGTCTGCTTTCTGGGGGCTTTGCCCCTCTATGAATTGCCTGAACTATATCTCAAATCATGGAAAATTGCCATGAAATTAAGGCTGAACCGCAGTGTTTTGAGCCGCTTTATAGGCAGCATTCCGACATTGCATTTCGTGGTCTAGACCGTGACCTATTGCGCTGTCTGCTTGCCGGACATGAAAGCGGAGCTGGTGCCTTTCATCGATCCAAACACTTAGATACCAATCCGCGTCTGGCAGTATCTCGGAAACCAGAAAACCTTCGGCAACACCCACTGAGAGCTTGATCACATGAGGGTCAGGTCCGTTGAGTAGAAAGTGATTGAAAGCCCGTTCTAAAGCACTCGTCGCTTCAGGGTCATCGATCAAGACCTCAGAACCATCGGCAGCCATTCCATAGCAATGTGTCGCCAGAGTTTTTGCCAATCGTTGGGCTGTGGCGCGGTCTTGTGGACTATTGCGCCGCATCGACTGGGTGCTCCTCTTGCATGCGGGCTTGGAATGCCTCGTAGCTTTCGCCCGGATTGCTGCTGATCGCCCCGGAAATTCTCCCGGGAACGATGCATCCGTAACGCGGATCACTTGGTGGCGAGGTGTCGTGCTTGCCCCGCAAAGGCACCAAGAAGATATGACTAAACTTTTCGGGGGTTGGGCCGCTCGCGGGATCTAAGGCGCGTAAACGGCGTTTGATTGATTGGCTCATATTGTCTTTCCTAGCTAAATGGGTGGCCATGAATGGATGTGTGGGCTTCTTGGATGCGCTCAATGAACTGCCCTTCTGTCTCATCAGTCCTGCAAGTCAGCGAAACATTGGTTGCGCCAAGACGGGCCAAGACAGTTGCATGATGTATGCGCCCTTTTTGGATGCCTGCTTTTTGGCCACTAACGCTGACCGGGTTGTCCGTTCCACCGACGCCGACTGTGCGAACAGTGATCAGCGTGACCCTTTCGCTGTGTGGCTCATGTGGCACGAGTTTCGCTAAGCGGCCTCTCAGGTTCATTTCGCTCGCTCCAATTCAGTGAGGCGCTTCTCGATTTCCGTTGTCTCCAATGTGCGGCGATAGGTTTCAATCAGGGCCATGACATGTGCACCCTCCGTTGGTGTCAGTTCGCCTTGCGATACTGCCAAGAGAACTGAGGCAGCACCGTTGGCTGCGTCATCCGCCGTCTTCATCATTGGCATGTCGAATTGAACCGGCGCATCCCGACGTGGTGGTGCGATCCGCTCAAGGCAAAGACGCAATGCTGTGCCATCGCCCGCTAGCGCCATATCCAGCGCCTTCTGGGTGATCTGCTCCGCTTGGCCATCTAAGAGCTGCAACGTAGCTTGTGTTGCTCTGTGACGGCTTCCTTTGGGCTTGCCGGGATTGCCCGGAGCGAACGTGCCGTCGGAATTGCGACCATCCGATTTGTTTCCGCTGTTACGGTTTTCATTGGTCATTTTTGGGTCCCTGTTTTTGCCCAACACGACGAGCGCAAAGAACACTGGGACAGGGGACAACCCTTATAGGGGGTTGTCCCTGTCCGTCCCGCCCGGGACCGACCGGACTTGTCCGGGACATGTCCCTATTTGTCCCACCACTAGTCATCGTCAGAAACTTTCCATACGTTGTCGTCGAATTGTTTGATAAGTCCCTTGTCTAAAAGGGTATTCTTGGCCCGTCCGAAAGCTTTTCGTTGGGCTTCCGCGTTCTCGCTATCGGACAATCCGTGGCGGTCGCACATGATTCGCCACTGGTTTAGAGACACAATTGGACGGTTTGGGTAATTTGGCCCTGATATTGTCCTGCCATCTTGTATCAAAGCCTCTGAAAGAGCTTGCAAAGCTATGGCAGGTTTTCCGCTCACACGACGCTTTTGCTTTGTCTCTACGTCCTCGCAAAGGCGAGGCACTAGTGTTGTTTTTTGACCATCAGCCAGTGTTATCGGATCAAGCCTAAAGCCCCATTCACCGCTGCTGTCTGCGTCTTTGTGGCGGTCTACCTTTAAGACTGTGGTTAGGCTGCCCTTGTCACCTTCAGCGATCAAACGCGTGTCAAAGCTTCCCCAGAAGTGGGTATGCATGCGCGCCCTTGTGCTGTCTGCCCAGCCTGTGTGTGCAACCGTCAATACCGCGCATTTCATCGTGCGCATGATATGGTTAATGTTGCGAACCCAAGCGCGTGCGGTTTCGTCCGAAGTCTCTGGTCCCATCATCGATGCGCCAAAAATGTCGATCACAACAAGTTTGAATGAATGAGCCGGGTCCTCCCATTCGGTGGTTTCTTCACGCTCGGAGCAATTGATCGCACATGACCTGACTAGGTCATTTACTGCATTTTCATCATCAAGCGCGATTTCTTGAGGATAAAGCACTACGTCATTGCGCCTATTGCGCGATACATCGTGCGCATCATACCACCCGGGGATCCGTTGCTTTGCCACGCCGAGCGCGCCCTCAGTCGCAACGTAGAGTACTGGCCAGCCGTCTGTAATGTCGTGGCCGTGCCAGCCGTCCCTAATGTCGCCCGTTGCTATTGAGCAGGCCATATCAATTGCGAGGAACGACTTGAAACTGTTGCTCTTGCCAAACAGCAAAGCTGAGGTTTGCTCCATGATTAGACCGTCAATGAGCCAATCCGGTTCAGAGAGGTTCTCCATGTCCTCATAGGATAGGAACTTGAGGGGTGGCTTTGGCCTCTGCACCGTTCGTGGCGAGCAAGGTGTTAGCTCATGGCTTGGATGGTCCTTTCTGGACCCGTCTGCCCATGAAACGCACCATTGATCGGTTTCTACCCCTCTAGAGCTGATGATACCGATTCCCGCGCCTTTCGGCGAAGTGACGTCTGCACCAGTTTTAAGAGTTGGGATTGCGCCAATACTGTTACGATGTGAATCAAGCTCGCCTGCCATTTCAGAAAAATCACGCATCAAGCAGCTGCCCTCCCTTGGGTGAACTCAAGGAAAGCGCATTGGCGCGCCGGGGGCATGGCATTGAAAGTTGTCAGGCAATACGCCTCGATTTCTTCCGGGACTGCGAGGTCAGTCCAGAAAGCCGCTTCATCCATGAAACTGAGAAATGGTGCTCCGGGTGCACCCGCACCTTGATTTTTGCCAGTCGCGGCTTTTGCCGTTGCTAGGGCGACGTCTTTACTCAGTGCCTTTAGGGCCATGAAGGCAAGGCTAGCGCGCTGTGAGACGGTCAGGCGAGCTGACAGAACCGGCACAAGGCCCCACCAAGCGTCTTGAGTGTCTAGCACTAGGCAGTAGCCAATCATGCGTGATGCGCGCTTTACATGTAATGGGATGAAGTTGTTTGGGGTTCGTTTTTTCGCTTCAGTCATTGCGCCACCTCCCCGTAGTGAAGGCGGGCAATCAGTGCCGCATGTGACTGTGAGAGGCCATGAACCCAACGGATGCGGCGCTGCTGAAGGATGTAAGCGGGAGGTGTGGTGCGAATACTCATGCTGCCACCTTGTCAAGGACAGGCTGCACCTGAGAAACGAGAACATAGACGCCGTAACGTGTGCGTCCGGTCTCCACGTCGTTGGCGAACATATCGCAACGGATGTCGATGCCATGATCGCGGCGCAGAGGCAGGACGTGGTCAGACAAGCGACAGTAGCTGGCCGAGTGAATTGGGCTCCGCATCAGGCCCTCAAGAACTTGGCGTGTGCGCTTCGCGAGAATGACTTTCCGGGGGTCCTGTCCGGTGTTGGTCACCCAATACGTTTGGTTTTCAGTCGTATTTGGAAGGTCTGCCCAGCGATAAATACGCTTTGTATTTGCGGGCGGATTTTCGTTGTTTTTCTGCTCGATTGACTGCATTGTGCAGTTCCTTTTCTGTTGAAAAGGCACCAGCTTTATGCGATATCTTGGGTGTCTAGCCGCTTTGAATACCGCATATAGCCTTCGCCTTCTTGATTGAATGGCGAGGGTTTTGCTTATGCGGCTTCACGAAGAGCGGTCATGGCTTCATCAACTTCGCTCTCCACCCAGAACAAGCGGCCGCCAAGTTTGATTGGTTCGGGCAAAAGTTGTGAGTCTACGTAACGATAAATGGTGGTGCGACCGCACTTGCCGAGCTTTTGGCGTAGCTGTTCAAGGCTAAGGTATTTCATACTGGCGTTTCCTTTGGGTCAGGTGTTTTCTGATATGACCCAAGGTGCTCATCGGTCGCCCAAATGTCGCAGGAAACAAAGGAGGCCTATTAGTTTCCTTCTCTAGTAAAGCAGATGTCTCGCTCTTGCATACGCTGTCTGGATCAGAAATTTCTCATATTCGTCAGGCTCTTTGGCAATGATTTTCCTGACGGCGTCATTGTCTAGAGACTCGCCAATTTCGTTCAATACGTCGCATATTACGCTCTGAATCGTAATGATATCGCCAGTAGTCGCGTTCTTTCCTTCTTGCACCCCTCGTATTCTAAGTAGATCAGCCGCCATTCGGACGTATCCATTGCGGGCGGCCTGATCTCCCTTATGCCGACCTGCGCGTTTTGGGCGGCCATTTGCTAATGCTAGGGCCGCGAATTCCACAAGAGGGCGCGGCAAACTAAGTTGCTGAGAAACATGATATCGAAATGCAAAGACTGCGTCGTCCCAGACATCTGGATCTTCAAGAGCCGCTCCAGCAAGCAACTGCGCTTCGCGATCATCTAGCTGTCGTAGGGAGCTAATTCCAAGAGTAGTGCGCAGAAAATCCCGCTCAAAATTCTGCCGCTTCTGCTTAATTTTCCCGTTTTCGTCTAGTGCATTCTTAAAGCACCAGCGGACTAAATCATGAGGGTCATCAGGCGGACACAATTCAGGATAGGCCTCGAAAATATCCTTGATCCTCATCCAGTCAACCTTACCAAGTCGCCTAAACCTTTGTTCAGGTGCTCAGCCCAGCGCTCCATCAATACAGCTCGCTTTTCAATGAAGTCCGTCCGCTTATAAGAGCGTTCAACACCAGTGCCGACAACATGACCCAAGCATGTCTCAGCAATCTCGTAGGGGGTTTCTGTCGTCTCTGCACACCACGTCCTAAAGCTGGATCGGAAACCATGAGGCCGCGTGTCCAAACCCTTGCGTTCCATGAACCGGCTCATCGTGGCATCAGAAATGACACCCTTACGAACGCTTGGAAAAAGGAAGCCATCACGCTCAAATTTCGTTGCCGCCTCGACAACACGCATGGCCTCAGTCGAAAGCGGCACACGAAATTCACTTGTTGCGTCTTTGCGCCCCTTCACCAGTTCTTCAGGTATCGTCCAGATGTTGCCGTCTATCTGATCAAGGCGCAGGAACCGGATTGGTTTTGACCTCACTGCAGTCAGGATTAACAGACGCAATGCGAGCTGGCAGATACTGTCATCTAAGGACTTATAGAAGGTTGGTACGTCCTGCCACGGCATAGATGGGATATTCTTGACCTTGTGGCGCTGCTTGCCGAGAAGTGCCTTAGCTTTCTCTGTGGCTTGCAAGTCTACATCCAAACCAAGTGCTGCGGCATGCCGAATGCAGATGCTCAGGCGATTGAGCGCCTTCTTCGCCGTGTCAGCTTTCGTGTGCCAGATGGGGGCAAGAGTGTCTCGGATGTCCCGCTGATCTATCTCAGACACGGGCGTCTTGCCCAAACGTGGCAGCACGTACAATTCCAATGGACTGAACCAACGGCCTGCTGAGCCATCGTCGCGCAATTCTGCTTTACGGCTTTCAAAAGCATCCAATGCAATATCACGCAGGACATGCAGCCTGCTTGCTGCATCTCGCCGGTCGCGTTCACGCTGCTTGATTGGATCTATGCCAGACCTGACGAGGGTTCTTTGAAGTTCCGCATACTCTCGTGCTTCCTTCAGACTGACATCGGGGAAGCGTCCCAAACCCATCTCCCTGCGCTTGCCATGAATGGTCACTCTGAGAAACCACTGTGCGCCGCCATCACGGCCTTGCTCGCGCTTATGAAACCAGAGCCCACCGCCATCATTGTACTTTCCGGGCTCAAACCCGCGCAACGAAGCAGATGTGAGTTTGTTCATCGTTGGCATATCTAACCACCCTTTGATCCACCCTCTAAATATAGATCAACTTGGGATAGGATGAAACAGTTTGGCGCAGCAAATATGGGGTTTGATGGGCTTTCCTCCTAAATGAAAGGGCTAAATGACACAGGATGGGGTAGGGTAGAATTGTAGTTCACGGCCCCCCGACCGCACCAGCACCATCTTTTGGAACCAGCCCTAGCCTGTGATCCACTGACCGCTTTTGATCCCATCAAGTGTCCAATTGCCTACGCGCCATCGTACCAAACGCAAGGTTGGAAAACCGATATGTGCCGTCATGCGCCGCACCTGACGATTGCGGCCCTCGCTGATTGTCACTTCAATCCACGTATCGGGCACTGATTTGCGAAAGCGCACGGGTGGATCGCGTTCCCAAAGTTGGGGTGGGTCGATCAATTTGACCTTCGCGGGACGTGTCGGGCCGTCTTTGAGGGTTACACCGTCGCGCAGGTCTTGCAGGTCTGTGTCCGTCGGCGCGCCTTCCACTTGCACCAAATAAGTTTTGCTCATTTTGTTCTTGGGGTCAGCGATCCTGGCTTGCAGTTTGCCGTCATCAGTCAGCACCAACAAACCCTCGCTATCGCGGTCAAGCCGCCCTGCGGGATAGACACCGTGGACATCGACGTATTGCGACAGTGTTGGGCGTGGTGAGGGGCTCTTGGCGTCTGTGAATTGCGACAACACGCCGAACGGTTTGTTCAATAGGATCACTTGGGACATGCGTCTTGCCTAGCGTAGGGGCGGGGTCCCCGTCTAGGGCGGTTGCTGGTCCCGTTCGGTATACTGTTGTACGCTAGTAAGTATTTAATAATTAACACATTTTTTGTTTACACGCGACGAAATGACGCTAGTTTGCGATTGAGCTAAAGATTCAAAGGTGCAGGCTATGCCGCCAATTCAAGATCACCCGCTACGTTATGCAATGGCGAATGAACTGCACGCCCGCCCGTTTCCAGCGGTCGACTCACCCAGCCGTGCGGCATATTTGGCGTTAAAGCCTGCCAGCAATGCCGCCGGACGTGATCGCGCGGCAGATCGTGCGCATCTGATTGATTTGCTTGATCGTTTCGGTGTGCAACATCCGCAACCCGACGCGACCCACTACTTTGGCACAATCGGCAAACATCAGTTAAAATGGGAAAGCCACACAGAGTTCGTGACCTACACGATCTTTGGTGAAGGGCTGGCAGAACGCCCGTTTGATGCAGCAACTTTCGCCGTCTTTCCCGAAGACTGGCTTGCTGCGGCGCCGGGCGCGCGGGTCACATCGGCGCTGATCCGTATCGAAGTTGCTGACGGCGATGACGGCATCATTGAGAAGGCACGTGATTGGTTTGTGCCCGAAAGTCTGGCCATCAGCCGGGTGGTTGGAAATGATTTGGTCGTTGCAGGTGATTTCCGCATCGATCCAGCGGGTCATATGCGTTTTGCGGCGTTCGCGCGGCCCCATGTCGGGAACCGTCGTGTCGGACGTGTTGTGCAGCGCCTTTGCGAGATTGAGACGTATAAAGCGATGTCGATGCTGGGTCTATACCGCGCCCGTGATCTGGGCCCCAAGATGGCTGCATTCGACAAACAGCTGACGGGTTTGTTAGAGGACATGCGGGGGGCCACGGCAGATCCAGCCCATGTGCTGCAATCTTTGTTGGAAGTCTCGGCTGAGATTGAAAACACGATTGCTCTGTCGTCATTTCGCTTTGGCGCAACAGGGGCTTACGAGACGATTGTAAACCAACGCATCGCGGTATTGCGCGAAGAACGGTTCGCTGGAAGACAAACCTTTGGTGAATTTATGATGCGCCGTTTTGATCCTGCGATGCGCACGGTAAAGTCGACCCAAGAACGCTTGCAGGCGATGTCTGATCGCGCACTACGGGCGGGCGATTTGCTGCGGACACGGGTAGATGTTGAACGGTCTGCACAGAACCAAGAACTGCTGACCAGTATGGACAAGCGCGCTGACCTGCAGCTGCGATTGCAACGCACGGTCGAAGGTTTGTCAGTCGTGGCAATCAGCTATTACGCCGTCAATCTGGTGCTGAACATGACTGGCCCGCTAGAGGACTCCTTTGGCATCGGCAAGGTCACAATGGCCGCTATTGCGACACCGATTGTGCTGGGCCTCGTCTGGTACATGGTCAACCGTATCCGCAAACACATGGAGTAATCCGTCGCACTTGTGCAGGCGGTGATCCATGCTAACCATTGCCCAAAGCAAGGTTAGGTATGTGATGCGGATTTTATTCGGGTTGATGGCGGTGATGAGTGCAAGTTTGGCTTCGGCTGAAGGATTGCCTGCGCCTTTGACCGATGATGCATTCGCCCCCATCGATGAAAAAGAGGCCCGGTTGGGTCAGCTTCTGTTTTATGATCCGATCCTGTCCGGCAATCGCAATGTGTCTTGCGGGACATGCCACCATCCCGCCTTTGGAACAGGTGACGGGCTGTCGCTTGGCATTGGCGATGGGGGAATTGGTCTGGGACCAAAGCGTGTCGCAGACCCCGACAATATGCCCGAACAGCGTATCCCGCGAAATGCGCCTGCGCTTTTTAACCTTGGAGCGCATGAATTCACCGTGCTGTTCCATGATGGACGGATCGAGGTTGATCCTGATCGTCCGGGTGGTCTGCGCACACCATTAGATGCCGATATGGTGACGGGGTTTGCGTCATTACTCTCTGCCCAAACCATGTTTCCCGTCTTAAGTGCGGATGAAATGGCAGGCCACTACAGCGAAAACGATGTGTCTCAGGCCGTGCGTCGCGGCGTGATCACGGGAACGGGTGGGGCGTGGGATATTATCGCGCGGCGGGTCTCTGACATTCCCGCCTATAGTGACAGCTTCATCGCAACTTACGATCATATTGAGACGCCCGATCAGATCACATTTGCCGATATATCAAACGCGATTGCCGCGTTCATGGCCTTTGAGTGGCGCTCAGACAATGCGCCATTTGATGCGGTTTTGCGTGGCGAGGCGACATTGCCCGAGCCTGCTGCCACCGGCATGGATTTGTTTTATGGCGAAGCGGGGTGCGCTAGCTGTCATAACGGGCCCTTCTTAACGGACCATGATTTTCATGCGATGGCAGCCCCTCAAATCGGACCCGGAAAAGCCGCCCGTTTCGAAAGCCATGCCCGCGACGAAGGGCGGTTTCGCGTCACAGGCGACGCGGCTGACCTCTACGCCTTTCGCACGCCATCTTTGCGCAATGTCGCTTTGACTGCACCCTATGGCCATGCCGGTGCGCAAGCCGACCTTCGTCGTTTTGTTGCGGCGCATCTTGACCCGGTGACGGCTCTCAAGACCTATAATTTGGATGAAGCGGCCCTGCCCGAACTGGCCGTCGATGATTCCCGCGGACTTGCGGATCGTAACGCCATTGCACATGCGGTGTCATATCAACCGCGCAATGTGACTGAAGCGGATATAACGGCCCTTGTCGCATTCTTGGATGCACTGACAGACCCCGCCGCAATCGAAGGGCGCTTGGGCATTCCCAAAACGGTTCCAAGCGGTTTGCCTGTCGATATGCCGCGCTAGCGGCTGATCTCAATCGTTTGATTTGCAGCGGCTTGATGTGTTGTGATCTGGCCACCCGGCCACGTCACTTTAATTGTGACCTCTGAAGCATCACCTAGCCCGAAATGCAGTGGCAAGGCTTTGCCGCCTGCATGACCACCGCCAACGGTCAGTTGTTGGCTTTGGTCGGCTACGACTACCACGGCGCCTACCGCATTCACGTTGCCACCCGGCTGCGACAGCGAGACACTGATCCAGTTGCCAGTTTCTTGCGTCACATTGCGGTAAAGCTCCATCGGCGCACGCCGGTTCATCACCACAAGATCGAGGCGGCCATCCCCGTCGAAATCGGCCAAGGCCGCACCGCGCGATCTTCCCTTGGTCGCCACACCCGCAGTGGCCGCTGTTTCGCGAAACGTACCATCTGAGTTTTGCATCAACAAATTATTCGGATCTTTGATTGCCAACCCTGGCATCTGATCGACATTGCCTTTTGCGATAAACAGATCGGCCAAGCCGTCGTTGTCTACATCTGCAAATTCCGCGTGCCATCCGGTAGAAGGGCGGCCATCATCACCCGTATGCGGACGCTGTGCGTATGTGCCGATGGAAAAGGGTGCAGCGGCATAGGTGCCGTCTTCGCCTGCAATTTGCATCAATTGATCGCCCATTGAGGTCAGCATCACCTCATCACGCCCATCGCCATTCAGATCACGGCTGGCAATGCCCATGCCCCATAGTGACACGTTCTGCCAACCATCGTCTTCACCCAAAAACCGCCGGTCAGCGATGTCCCACATCTGCTCATACCCGCCGCGCACATAGTAATGACGGTCGTTAGAAATGCGCAGGGTAGGGCGGCCACGGGCATCATTGGCGGCAAGGATCGAAAGCGGGCAAAATCCGGGCGAAAGCGACGTGCTTTCATATCCAGAAGCACTTGGGCGCAGAATGGCATTGTCGTCACAAGCGCCAAAAGGCCCTTCGGGATCATCGCGGTCGACGTAGTTGCCGACAGCCATCACAGGCTGCCCATCATCTTGCCACCACGCTGAAAATGCTGTGGACCAAGCCTTGTCGGCAGGCAGCTGATCGCTTTCGGTAAATCCACAATTCCCTGTGCCCATCAAAAGACGGTTCTGGCCAACCCGCAGCACAAACAAATCCATATGACCGTCTGCATTTACGTCGAGAGGGTATGCGCCTGTCGTACCTGTCATGACTGGCATGTCGCCGGGTGAGAACATGAACCTACCGTCATTGATCAACAGGCTTGCCGGGTTCGCACCGCCAGCTGCAAACATGTCAGGCAGAGCATCACCGTTACAATCAAAAACAGCGACGCCACCACCCACGAAATGTTCCCACCCGCCACCATAAGTATGCGTAGGCAAACCAGAAGAGCGGTCTTCAAACAACGGATCCGCCACAACGGGACCGGCGACAACCAAAAAGGCGAGGACACGGATCATGCGCGGGCTTCACCCAAGGCGGCATCGGTGACGGCCTCTAGTGCCAAAGCGGTCGCGCCGCGCGCCCAGATCATGCCGCCCCACGCGTGGATTTCCACTTTGCACGGCGTGCGGCCATCGCTGAGCGTTAGTTTCTGCATTTCGGCCAACACTTCCTCGGAATAGAGAAAATCATACTGCATACGTTCGCCCGACAAGATAATCAGGCCGGGGTCAAACAATTGGATCACATTCGATAGACCAGCAGATAGATAACGGCCCGCCCTGCGGAAAATGGTACGCGCGGCCTCGTTGCCGGACTTGGCCTGCGCAAACAACGTCTCAAGCATCTCGCTGGGGCTTTGCAACATACGTGGATTGCGATGCAATGCCGTCGCGGCCTCGCGGGCCAAGGCGTAGTCGGCCAAATAGGCCTCTAAACAGCCACGCTGGCCGCAGCGACAAAGGGCGCCATCAAGTTGCACTTTTGTGTGGCCAAGTTCCAAACCCATGCCACGTGCACCCCGAAACAGGCGGTTGTCGAGAACAAGGCCCATACCGACACCATTCTCGATTGTGACGACTGCAAAATCAGAGATGGACCGTCCAGCACCAAACCAAAGCTCAGCTAAGCTGAGGACGTTGGTATCGTTGTCGACGTGAACGGGCACACCAAAACGCGCAAGGAACGCGGTACTCAGATCAAGGTCGGATTCATTCAGGAATGGAGACCATGACACTTTGCCACTGTCGTGATCTACGATCCCGGGCATGCCAATGCCAACTGCGGAAATGTCAGAAAGTGGTTTATCGCCCTTTTGCAAAACCAAATCCATCAGCTGGTCGACCTCTTCAAGAAGTGCATCAAGTGATTTAAGTCCCGGTGCAGAGGGCAGGGTGGCGCTTGTCAAAATGTGCCCGGCAAAATCGGTCAGTACCGCAGAATGGACTTCGTCTGAGAGTTTGATGCCAATCACATGACGCGCTTCTGGCACGACTTCTAATGCAACAGGCGGGCGTCCTCGCCCTGTTTCACGCGGTAAACCTTCGACTTCTCGCAGTAGGCCTGCCGCAATCAGGTCAGCGGTCAAGGTTGTGGCCGATCCGGGACTAATGCCGATGGCGCGGGTAACATCTGCCCGCGCAGCGCGGCCATTGGCACGGACATGTTCAAAGACTTGTTGACGCAGAGGCTTGGCGTCAGGAGTATCAGTCGACAACAACGGGCCGCAACCGGACGGTCCATCCGATTCGTTGTTTTGCGCGGCGATCTCGTCATACATAATTCAGAGCCTGAAATAATTTGCCGTAAGACGTGGTCAAATCCACCCCTTTTTTACAGACTGCCCAATAATGCATCACGTGAAAAGCATTATTTTTGCTATTTGCAGCAATTTTTATTTTGACAACTGAAATTAATAAGTCATGCTGGCGAACGTAGGGTCAAATGGCCCACGTCCCAATGCATGGGGCACACTATGGGAGGAAAATATGCATAAATCCATTATCGCAGCGGCCGTTGTTGTCGCTGGTTTCAGCTCTGCTGCATTTGCAGACGGTCACGGCGTCACTGTTGGCGTAAGCTGGTCTGATTTTCAGGAAGAGCGTTGGAAAACTGACGAAGCTGCTATGCTTGAAGCGCTTGACGCTGCCGGTGCCAAGTATCTGTCGGCAGATGCGCAGTCTTCTGCAACTAAGCAATTGGCAGACGTTGAAAGCCTGATCACACAAGGCGTTGATGCGCTAATCATTCTCGCCCAAGACGGCGCGTCCATCGGTCCAGCACTTGATGCCGCAGAAGCTGCAGGTATCCCTGTCATCGGTTACGACCGTTTGATCGAAGACGAGCGTGCATTTTACCTGACATTCGACAATGTTGAAGTTGGTCGTATGCAGGCCGCGGCTGTTTTTGCTGAGCAGCCAGAAGGCAACTATGTCTTCATCAAGGGCTCTCCGACAGACCCGAACTCTGACTTCCTGCGCGGCGGTCAGCAAGAGGTTCTGCAAGCGGCGATCGACAGCGGTGCGATCACTGTTGTTGGCGAAGCGTATACAGACGGCTGGCAGCCATCCAACGCACAGCGCAACATGGAGCAGATCCTGACACAGACCAACAACGAAGTTGATGCGGTTGTTGCATCCAACGACGGCACAGCCGGCGGTGTTGTGGCGGCTCTTGCCTCTCAGGGCATGGACGGTATCCCAGTGTCTGGTCAGGACGGCGACCATGCTGCTTTGAACCGTGTTGCCCTTGGCACGCAGACTGTTTCCGTATGGAAAGACAGCCGTGAGCTAGGCCGCAATGCCGGCGAAATCGCTGTCGCATTGGCTGGCGGTTCCATGATGAAAGAGGTCAGTGGTGCAGCTGAATTCACATCCCCCGGTGGCGTGACTGTGAACTCAATCTTGCTGGCCCCACAGCCGATCACACAAGACAACCTGAACCTTGTTCTGGATGCTGGTTGGATCGCTAAGGACGTCCTTTGCCAGGGTGTCTCCGGCCTCGCAGTCTGCGAATAAGCAGACGCGTTAAGACATAAGCCCCATCCGCCATCGCGCGGGTGGGGCTTTCTTTTAAGAGGGCTCTGCCACGGGCCATAGGGGAGGGAACCAATGTCTGGCGGACTTGGGAATTTAATCAAAACACTGCAGATCGATACGCGACTTTTGGGCATGATCGGTGCCTTCATCGTCATCTCTTTGGTGTTTCACGTAGCCACCGGGGGCACATTCCTGACCCCACGCAACTTATTTACACTGACGCTGCAAACAGCCTCGGTCGCTGTGATGGCCACCGGCATGGTGTTTGTCATCGTCACCCGCAACATTGATCTGTCTATCGGTTCCCTGCTGGGCATTGTCGGCATGCTGATGGGCGTTATCCAGGTGCAAATTCTGCCTGATATCGTTGGTTTCGGCAGCCCCTCTATCTGGATCATCACCGTCACCATCGGCATTCTGTTGGGGGCCGCGATTGGCGCTTTTCAGGGGTGGTTGATCGGCTATCTGGTGATCCCATCCTTTATCGTGACACTTGGCGGCCTGCTGATCTGGCGCGGTGGTGCTTGGTGGGTTTCCAAAGGCACAACCATTTCCCCGCTTGATCCGAACTTTGTCATGCTGGGCGGCGCGTCTGGTACAATCGGTGTCACAGCAAGCTGGGCGCTGGCCATTGTCGGCTCTGTCCTGACCATTCTTTTCTTGATCAACACCCGTCGCAAGCATGTCAGCCACAACTTTGCGGTTAAGCCATTGTGGGCGGAATATGCACTGGGTGCGATCCTTGTTAGTGCGATCTGTGGCATCACGGCTGTGTTAAACGCGTATCTTGTACCAACCCGTATTCTTGAGCGCCGCTTTGCCGCTGAAGGGCTGGAAATGCCCGAAGGCTATACTGAAGCCTACGGTTTCCCGATTTCGGTTCTGATCGTCCTGTTTGTTACGATCGCAATGACAATTGTGGCAAAGAAAACCCGCTTTGGACGCTACATCTTTGCAATGGGCGGCAACCCAGATGCGGCTGAACTCTCTGGCATCAACACACGCATGCTAACCGTCAAGGTCTTCGCCTTGATGGGTGCACTGACAGCAATTGCTGCTGTGATCGCCTCGGCCCGCTTAGGCTCAGCCGGTTCATCATTGGGTGAACTCGACGAACTGCGCGTCATTGCGGCGGCCGTTATCGGCGGCACCGCGTTGGCGGGTGGTGTTGGCACGATCTATGGCGCGATCCTTGGCGCCTTGATCATGCAGGCACTGGTATCCGGCATGGGCATGGTGGGCGTCGACAGCCCGCTGCAAAACATGATCGTGGGTGGCGTGCTGATCATCGCCGTCTGGATCGACATCATCTACCGCCGTAAAACAGGAGACGCATAATGAGCACCCCACTTTTGGAAATGCGCAATATCTCGATCCATTTTGGCGGGATCAAAGCGGTCGACGATGTATCCATCGACGTGATGCCAGGCGAAGTTGTGGGCCTGTTGGGCCACAATGGTGCTGGTAAATCGACACTGATCAAGATCCTGTCGGGCGCCTATAAAAAGGACGCAGGCGAGATTTATGTGGACGGCAAGAAGGTTGAGATTAATAGCCCGATTGATGCCCGCGCACATAACATCGAGACGATTTATCAAACACTTGCTTTGTCCGATAACCTTGATGCGGCCTCGAACCTGTTCTTGGGGCGTGAGATCACCACAAAATTCGGTTTGGTCGATGACACGGCGATGGAAGCGGAATCGCGCAAGATCATGGCGCGGCTGAACCCTAACTTCCAACGCTTCTCGGAACCGGTACGCTCACTCTCTGGTGGTCAACGCCAGTCCGTCGCGATTGCCCGCGCGGTCTATTTCAATGCCCGCATTCTGATCATGGATGAACCGACAGCGGCGTTGGGTGTGCATGAAACAGCCATGGTCGCAGACCTGATCAAAGAGCTGAAGGCCCAAGGCCTTGGCATCTTCCTGATTAGCCACGACACCCGGGAAATGATGGACCTGTGTGACCGCGTTTCTGTGATGAAAAACGGACAATTGATCGGAACCGAGAAGGTCGAGGATGTCACCGAAGATGACATCCTTTCCATGATCATCATGGGTAAGAATCCTAAAAAGGCAGCATAAATGTATATCGGTCTTGATCTGGGAACCTCTGGTCTCAAGGCTGTTTTGATTGACGAAAATCAGGCGATTGTCGCAGAAGCGACTGCGCCTTTGGATGCCACACGTCCGGCACCCGGTTGGTCAGAGCAAGCCCCCGCAGATTGGTTAGATGCAGCGGACGCAGTAATGCAGGCGCTGGGGGCGCAGACGTCATTGGCGTCTGTGCGCGGGATCGGCCTATCCGGCCAGATGCATGGGGCGACGTTGCTTGATGCAGATGATCAGATTCTGCGTCCTTGCATTTTATGGAACGATACACGCTCGGCAGTGCAAGCCGCAGAGCTGGATGGCGATCCGCAGTTTCGCAGGCTCACTGGCAACATTGTATTTCCCGGCTTTACTGCCCCAAAACTGATGTGGGTGGCCCAGCATGAGCCGGAAGTATTCGCCAAAGTGGCGCGTGTTTTGCTGCCCAAAGACTATCTACGTTTGTGGCTAACAGGCGACGCTGTGGCCGAGATGTCCGATGCCGCAGGCACAAGCTGGCTGGATGTTGGCAGACGTGATTGGTCTGATGATTTGCTGGCGGCGACTGGCATGACCCGTGCCCAAATGCCACGGCTTGTTGAAGGGTCAGAAGTTTCAGGCGAAATCCGCGCCGAATTGGCTGCCCGTTGGGGACTTTCCAAAGGCGTCGTGGTTGCTGGTGGGGGCGGCGACAATGCAGCCAGCGCCGTTGGCGTAGGCGTCGTGAAGGCAGGCGATGCCTTTGTGTCGCTTGGTACCTCTGGCGTACTGTTCGCGGCCTCGGATGCCTATCAACCTGATGCGGCGACAGCGGTGCATACGTTTTGTCATGCGTTGCCAGAGACTTGGCATCAGATGGGTGTGATCTTGGCGGCAGCGGATGCATTGAATTGGTTTGCTAAGATCACTGACAAACCAGCCGCATCGCTGACCGGCGTTCTTGGTCATCTGCAAGCCCCCGGCCGTCCATTGTTCCTGCCGTATCTTGGCGGTGAACGTACCCCGCACAATGATGCCGATATCCGTGGATCTTTCCTGCATCTCGACCACGCGACCGACCAAGCCGCGATGACCCGCGCTGTTCTTGAAGGCGTCACACATGCCATCCGCGACAGCTATGACGCTTTGTCGGCTACTGGCACGCAAATCAACCGCTTGATCGCGGTGGGTGGAGGATCCAAATCCGACTATTGGGTTCAGGCGATTGCTACCTCTCTCGACATACCCATTGAATTGCCTGTCGCAGGTGACTTTGGCGGCGCATTTGGGGCCGCTCGCCTTGGCATGATGGCCGCGACCGGGGCAGGGGTCGAGATCGCGACCGTTCCTCAGATCGCCCGCACCATTGACCCCGATACATCCCTCACCACCGCCTTTTCCGAGGCGCACGCAAGATACCGCGCCAGCTATGACGCGTTGAAAGGACTGACATGACCGACTTTTTCAAAGGTATTCCCGCCATCAAATATGAGGGCCCAGCCAGTGACAATGATTTCGCATTTCGGCACTACAACCCAGACGAAGTGGTGATGGGCAAGCCGATGAAAGATCATTTGCGCTTTGCTGCCGCCTATTGGCATTCGTTTGCATGGCCGGGCGGTGATCCGTTTGGCGGACAAACATTTGACCGCCCATGGTTCGGCGACAGCATGGATGCCGCCCGGATGAAAGCGGACGTGGCGTTTGAGATGTTCCAAATTCTGGGCGTGCCATACTTTTGTTTCCACGACGCCGATGTGCGGCCTGAAGGGGCGACCTTTGCAGAAAGTACCGCCAACCTAGAGGCGATCGTCGATTATTTTGCCGAAAAGATGGACCAGACTGGCATCAAACTGCTTTGGGGCACCGCGAACCTGTTTTCGCACAAACGCTTTATGTCGGGTGCTGCGACAAACCCTGACCCGGATGTATTTGCCTATTCGGCGGCGACGATCAAAACCTGCATGGATGCGACCATGAAACTGGGTGGCGAAAACTATGTCCTTTGGGGTGGTCGCGAAGGCTACGAGACCCTATTGAACACCGACATGGGGCGCGAACGCCAGCAGGCGGGTGCGATGCTGCAGATGGTTGTCGACTACAAACATAAGATGGGTTTCAAAGGCGCGATCTTGATTGAGCCTAAGCCGCAGGAACCGACCAAGCACCAATATGATTACGACGTGGCGACTGTCTACGGCTTCCTCAAGGACTTTGGTCTGGAAGACGAAGTGCAGATGAATATCGAACAAGGCCACGCGATCTTGGCGGGCCATTCGTTCGAGCATGAACTGGCGATGGCGCGTGAACTGGGCATCTTTGGGTCGATTGATATGAACCGGAATGACTATCAATCCGGCTGGGACACTGACCAGTTTCCCAACAACGTACCTGAGATGGCATTGGCCTATTACGAAGTGCTACGCGCCGGTGGTTTCACAACGGGCGGCACGAATTTCGATGCCAAACTGCGCCGCCAGTCGTTGGACGCAGAGGATTTGATCCTTGCACATGTTGGCGGAATGGATGCCTGCGCGTCAGGTTTGAAAGCAGCTGCGGCAATGCTGCGAGATGGCAAGTTGGAAGCTGCGCGAAATGACCGCTACGCAGGCTGGGACACAGCAGATGGCAAAGCGCTGCTGAGCACCGACCTTGATAGCATCATGGCCAAAGTTCTGGCAGACAACACGAACCCCGAACCGCGTTCCGGTCGTCAGGAACGCTTGGAAAACCTGGTGAACCGCTACCTCTAGGGTATGCGCCTTGTGCCTCTTCCCTACCGCCCCTAACGTGTGCGCGGTAGGGATAGGCGTGATACAGTGATCGGCACAGTCATTAAGACCTTTGGGCGGCAATACATGGACGTCACACTGCGCACAGGTGCGGGATATGTGGTGCGTATTATTGAACGTCCGGGCCTGTGGATGAATGACGCAGCCCTTTCCGCCCTGAGTGCGGACTTGCGCCGCGTGGCGGGACGTACTTTGGATGCAGGCAGCCTGACATACGGTGTATTCTCTGGCGAAAAAGAACGGATGGGTGCGGTCATCATTACCTCGGTGTCGCGCCGCGATGGGACGCCCATTGCTTTCAATGCGCTTGCAATCATGGAGCTGGACACCACCCCACGCCCCACCGAAGTGCTGCATCTTGGCCTTGTGATGGTCGACCCGGATGAGCGGTCCAAGAACCTGTCTTGGGTGCTTTACGGCCTGACCTGTTTCTTGATTTTCTTCCGACGTCAGTTCCGGCCTGTCTGGGTGTCGAACGTGACCCAAGTGCCAGCCGTTGTTGGCATGGTGTCTGAGATGTTTTCGGATGTATGGCCCAGCCCGATCCAAAGGCGGCGGACGTTGAACCATGTCTTGCTTGCGCGTGAAATCATGAGCACACAACGGCATGTGTTTGGTGTGGGTGATGAGGCTGGTTTTGATGAAGACCGGTTCGTTATCACCGATGCCTACACGGGCGGGTCGGATGATCTTAAAAAATCGTGGGACACCGCGCCCAAGCACCGCGACGCGCGTTTCAATGACTTTTGCCAAGACGCATTGGACTATGGGCGCGGTGATGATGTGCTGCAACTGGGGCGCATGGATATTACATCAATGCGGACTTTTCTGACCCGTGAAGTGCCAAAATCGGCGATCATTGGCTTGCTTTTGACCGGGGGGCTTGTCGCGCTGCGCCGTATTGTGTTGCCCGCAATCTATTGGGCGGACACCTCGCGTCATTGGTCAATTCTCCGCCCCTATAAGGCGCGTAAGGAATGATCGCTGCGGCCACGCTTATAACCCAGCTTTTCTTATCCTGCGCGGCACTTGTTGGGCTATTTGTGCTGCAATCCGTATTGGTGCGGCGTGATCCTTGGGAGCCGATAAACCGACGCTTCTTGTTTGGGGTGCGCATTACGATGGTGCTGTTCACGGGACGGGTTCTGATGATCCTGACTGGGATCGAAGCCTTTCGTATCCTCGTTCTTTTTGCGGCGGCCATTATCCCGTTGGCGGTGCTCATTCTGACAGAGGGTTTGCTGCGCCGTCATGCGCCCGCTGCGATCAAGGCTGTGGTCGGTTGTGGTGCGATTGCTTTTGCAGTCTCGTCTGTTTGGTATTCCGCCAGCATTGATCCTATGCGTTTGTTCGCATTGCTGGGGTTTCAACTGTTGGGGTTTATCCTGTCAGGTTGGCTGATTGTTAGCCGGGACAAAGCATCATTGTCCGCAAGTGAAAACGCGATGGTTGTGCGTTTAGGACTGTCGTTGATCTTGTTTATTCCATTGGCTGCCGGTGATTTTCTGCTGCTCTACATTGGACTGCCCATTCAGTTTTCAGCTTTGGGTGTCTTGATCCTGTGTTGGCTGGCGATTGGCTTGGGGCGGACGCATCTGGGGCACCGCGCGACTTTGGTCAATCTGGGTGTAATGGTCACTGCCGCGATCACGGTTGGGGCGATGATCGCCAGCTTTGCAATGCTAGGGCGCGATGGGTATCTGCTGACAATAGCGGCCATCATGACGACGCTCTTTGTTGTGGCGATCTTGACCGATGCCCGCGCTTTGCGCTTAGAAGAGCAGAGTTTTGGACTGTTGCACCAATTGGCCACATCGCAGATGGATGATACGATGGCTTTCTTGCAGGACCTGCAGGACCATCCTTTGGTCGAAGGTGCTGTTGTGGTCAGCCAAGAAAGTCTGGACGGCCTGCAAGACGATACATTGGCAAAGATATTTCAAGCGGCACCGGTCTTGCGAAAATCTGATCCACCGCAATTGGGTGCGACTGCTGATGATCATATTGCCTATTTGTTTGAACGATACACAGCGACCCATGTCATGTTGGCAATGCCGCAACCGCGGGTGCTGGTCGCGCTTTCGATGCCCTCTCTCAGCGCTTCACCCTCTGCCGAATTAGAGCTACAGGTTGTGCAACGCATGGCCATGCTGATGGCGAACCAAAGGAAGAACTAACATGTTGGATCAACGCGCCGAAGTGATGCGAATTTTCCAAGCGGGGGTTGCGGCGGCTGACCCTTATGCGGCGGTGGCGCAGGCTTTGGGCGATGTCGCGGCGCCTGCATTGATCGTGGCCGTCGGCAAAGCGGCGCGTTTGATGGCCAAAGCCACCATCGCGCGGTTTACGGGCGTGCCGTGTTTGGTTGTGACCAACTATGAGAATGCTACTGCATTGGAGGGCGCCGCCATTATGGCGGCGGGGCATCCTGTGCCCGACCAAAATGGCGCTGACGCAGCCAAAGCCGTGATCGCAGCTTTGCAGGCCGCTGATGGTCCTGTCTTGGCCTTGATATCGGGTGGTGGCTCGGCGTTGCTTCCAGCACCTGCGGGTGATTTGACCCTCGCGGATAAGGCCCAAGTGAATGAGCTGCTGTTACGATCAGGCCTTGATATTGTGGCGATGAACATGATCCGCCAGCAATTGTCGGATTTGAAAGGCGGGGGTTTGCTTCGCCAGGCAGCGCCGCAGCCTGTGACAGCATTGGTTCTGTCTGACGTGATCGGTGACGATCTGTCAGCGATTGCCAGTGGACCCACCGTCGGACCTATTGGCACAGCAGCGCAAGCGATCAAGCGGCTGCGAGATGCGGGTATTTGGAATGATTTGCCACCTGCCGTGCGTCAGCATTTAGAGGCAACAAAACCGCCAGAAACCCTGCCAGATGCCCGCAATGTGTTGGTTGGGTCAAACAGCAAGAGTGTCGCTGCGATGAAAAAGGCAGCGCCGGACGCGCATGTCATTGCCACAGCGATTGAGGGAGATGTCGCCGCAGCTGCACGCCAGATTTGCGACCAAGCTGTGATTGGCACAACAGTTTGGGGCGGCGAGACGACTGTTGTCTTGAAAGGCAACGGTCGTGGAGGTCGCAACCAAGAGCTTGCTTTGCTGATTGCACAAGAAGCGGCGACGCGTGGCTGGGCGCAATGGACGTGCTTGCAAGGTGGTAGCGATGGTCGTGACGGCCCAACAGATGCGGCTGGCGGTTTGGTGGACCAAGATACGCTGGCCAAGATTGCAAATCTCGACGCGCTTCTGGCGAATAATGATAGCTACGCGGCTCTTTCACAAGCTGATGGTCTCTTGATGACGGATGCCACCGGGACCAATGTGGCCGATCTTGGCGTGATGATCCGCACCCGATGAGCATCTTATAAAGGCAGGAGCCTCCGGCGGGAGTTTACTTGGCAAGATGATGGCAGGGCTTAGTCGACGTCCAACCCGCTGGGAACTGTGGCGGGGCGACCCAAAGGTCGGGTCAATGCGGTTTCACCCGTCAGGGCATTCAGGAACGCGACCAAGTCTTGCACGTCTTGTTCGTTTAGCGCGGTAGGACGCATATCGATAGTCGCAGTTTGGCGGGCCATTTCGCGGCTGTCTTGTCTGATGGCGAAATCAACAGCGGCCAACCAAGGAACATCCGGCAATTGTGCTTTGGCTGGTGTCCACGCATCCCGCGCGCTTTGTGGATCAGCGTGGTGGCGGATCATATCTGCCAGTGTGGAATAGGCGCCATTGTGTCCGTAAGGTGCTGTGAGGGCGACGTTACGCAAGGAAGGTGTTCTGAATTTATAGGCGTCTTCGATCAAATTGGTTTCTGCCATCCGCCCGACATCACGCGAAATCTGATCCCATTGCCGTGTGCGCCCTGGTCCGAAGGCAGGCAGGCCGAGTGCATGGAAGCTTTGATCGGTGAACAAATCCCCCGCGTGGCAAGATGCGCAGCGACCGGTGAAGAAAAGGTTACGACCACGTTCCGCATCTGCGGGCAGCGGTGTGCCGGTCAACCATTTGTCGTATGGGCTGTCATAGGATTGCCATTCGCTGATGATGAACGCACCCAGCGCGTTGCCAATGTCGACGATCGTCACATCGCTGGGTTCATCAATATGATCAAAGGCTTGCACGAAGGCCTCACCATAGGCGGGGATCGTCCGCACGCGTTTTGCGATGATTGGCCAAGCCACATCAATGCGGTCATGTGTGGCGCCTGCGATTTCATTTTCGCGGGGGTTACCTGCCATTTCAAACTGCGCGATCATCGGAAAGAGCGCTTGGGCTGCGACGAGGTTCTCAAGGCCTTTGGGTAGCCATTCTTCGGCGGGGCTATCAAAGCCGTTCCCGTAGATATCAGAGCGCGTCAGGCGCCCGTCGTGGAACAGAACATCGATGTCATTATGCCCCAGATTCCAAAGGCTTGGCGCGTTGCGGGGGATGCGCTTTCGGATCGCGTCGGCCCCTGTGCCAGCGGTGCGTTCAGGACCTACGCCAACGCCACCTTCGCCGATGCCTAGCGACAGCCCGTCGCCACCTGCGTGATCATGGTGGTGGCAGGTCCCGCATGAGATATTCTTGTTCCCTGACAGTATCTTATCGTAGAATAACAACTGCCCGATGCGGGCTTGATCCGGGTCGGTTGGGATGTAATCATCTGCTGAAATCCCCTCTGCTGTCGCTATGCCAGCGCCCAAAACCAGCCCTAGGAGACCTGTATGCAATCCGTACATAAGGCGTACACAACCTGTGCATACGTTTGTATGGCTTGGCTGCTTTTGGCGACGCCTGTGCGTGCCGATATGGAAGAAGCCCGCGATCTGATGGAAGCGGGCGACTATGCCGAGGCGCGTGCGCTTTTTGAGGTATACGCACGATCTGGTAACGCGGAAGCCGAAGAACTGATTGGTGTGATGTACGCGCTCGGCCTTGGGGTCGACCGCGACGATGAGCGGGCGTTCGACTGGTATTTGCGGGCATCGTTGAAAGGGCATCCAGGGGCGCAATCGGGGCTAGGGTGGTATTATGAAGTGGGGCGCGGGATTCCGGCCCCTGATATGGTCCGAGCCTACCTTTGGTATGCGTTATCGGCAATAGGGGGCGACCCGGATGCATTGGATTCGCTGGAGCTGATTACGCCCCGGCTGACGGCCGAAGAGCGCGCACGCGCTGAGCTTTTGGTCGATGACTATAAGGGATGGATGTATCCGTTTCGGTGAAGCGATTGCCTCTGGCCAAGACCATTTATGATTGGGGAGCAGGCGACCTGTACCTTGTGGTTGTGGAAAAAATGGGGCAACGTTCAGCTGGCGAGAATATCGGTTAATTATTTCTTTGTTTGAGCGGCTTGCTCTGCACAATGTGTATTTTGTTTTGAGGGCACCAGTGACTATTATCCGTGCAGGCTTGGTGATTACATGTCTCTATATTTCTGGGCTGGTTCTTTATTCTAGCCTCTTTATTTTTTCTGCAAATCAGGCTGCTTGGGCTCAGGTTCTCAAGATTTTTGTGGCATCTGTTTATTCGTTGTTCCTTATTTTGCCTGCGATGATTGCGCAAAAAAGGAACATCGTCTTACGCATAATAGGCTACGCGATCTTAATTATCTGTTTTGGTTATATATTTTTCCTAGTGGGGTACTTTAGGTATTTTGGGTTTGTTCCGGAGATCACCGCGCTTGGGACTGGGAATGTCGCCGATGTTGCGGGTGTGCTTGATCACTACTGGGCTCAGATCTTTGGAATTCGGGAAATCGTGTTGATTGCTGTAGCCGCTTTAATTCTGTTCTTGCTCTCGAAACATACTCTTCCGGCGAAATCGCTTCTTGTCCTTTTCTTACCCTGCTTGCTGTTCAGTGTGAATTGGGTTCAATATGGAGCACCGCTGCAATCGAAATCCTTTGGCAATGAAACGGTCATAAGGCGATTTGGCCTACCTGTGTTTTTCTATCTTTCTTTGAAAGAAGATTTGCAACGCACCTCAGAATACCTGACTGAGGAAACGGCCTTTCCCGGCAATTTAAGAGATGATGTGTTGTTGATTGCTTCCGCGGATGCGTCGACGACCAAAATTGATCTAGCTCCTGTAGACAAGGTCGTCCTCGTTCAGATTGAATCGTTGGATAATGAAGCAATAGATTCCACTTTGAATGGAAATGCTGTAATGCCATTTGTGTCGGCTTTGCGGAATGACTCTTGCCTGGAATTTACGAATTTCCACACCGTCAAAAGCGTTGGAGGTTCTTCGGACTCTGAGTTTTCCGTGGCAACCGGTTTGTTACCATCATCAAAGCGGCAGTCGCTTCGGAATGCTAACTTTGGCGATATTCAAACCTTATACGAGCTACTCGCGGCAGCTGGAATCGACTCGTACTTTGCGCACAATAACAACATAGGCTTTTATGGTCGGAACCACGCGTATGCGCAAATGCCGCACTTGGACACTACATTTCTGTCACCAGAACAAGACATCACAGAACAAGCATTTGCTGTTCAAGGCTTAGAATCCGCCTTATCTGCTTCGGATCGCTTATTCTATTACTTCTTCAACTTTCAGTCGCATGGCCCATATCGTGGTTATAGCCAATCCGCGGGTGAGCGGTTCACGGTCTCGTTAAATGCGAGTATCAAAGATCATTACTTGGCCACGATGTATGACGTTGACCAGATGATCGCAGACCTGTTCACACTACAGGCGGAGGATTTTCAACAAGGGAATAGCCTGTTTATCGTAACTTCAGATCATCCGAGTTATTTACATTCAGATAGCACGCTTCTCAGCCGAAGCCGGATTCCAACTTTGATATGTCACAGTGCATTCTCCGGAACACAAGTTGCGAATTTGGGCTCTACAATTGATTTTTTCCCCACTCTTCTTGACGCATTTGATGTCCCCGGCGCTGACAGATCCTATGCCGCAAGCCTGTTTTCTGTGGGCCCCAGAATCGTTCTGTTCCCTAGTGGCAAAGTTCTGCAGCAACAAGAAGATGGAGAGTTAAGCCTCAAAGCCTGTACGACGGCCTGCCAGCCGTACTTTGACTATACAGATCAGTATATAAGAGTTTCGAGATGATAACGAAAAAGGAGTTCTGTCTCCAAAGTGATAGCTAAGTCAGGCATTTTGCATGCCATTTCATCGACCATATTCATGACCTAATATCCGTTCAACCCAACCGCCCATAGAACGTCATCCGGGCGCTTTCGGATAAGGATACGCCGGGTTCCGCGTTATAGGCGAGCACTGCCAACATGCGTGTTTTGTCGCTTTCGTTTGGTGACACGCGGTGGATGGAATTGC
The DNA here is from genome assembly GCA_947496605.1 of uncultured Paracoccaceae bacterium. GTDB lineage: Bacteria > Pseudomonadota > Alphaproteobacteria > Rhodobacterales > Rhodobacteraceae > Yoonia. Next base: position 204,157 of record CANMDF010000001.1, read on the forward strand.
GCCCGCGGAACAACACCAAATCGCCGGGGTTCATTGTGAGCACATCGGGCTGTGCTGTCCCGTCAAGCAAAGCTGCCACGCCCGCGTAGTTCATTTCACCAGCGTCCGCATCACGTAGATCTTTGATGTATTCAAAGCGGCTGCCTGCGTCCGGTTTCTGGATCAGCAGGGTGATCGCGAAGGATGAATTGTCGAAGTGCCAGCCCAGCTCTTGCCCGCGGTTTGCGTAGTGCAGGTTTATGGACGACAGCGGATCGGCGTAGGGGTGGAGCGCGGATTGCCCAGTGACTTTTGCAATGAACGCATGGAAATCAGGGCTGTCATAGAGACTGCGCAGTGGCGATGCAGCGCCAATGTCATCGTCGCAGATGCACCCTTTGGATGATACAACCTGCCGGTTTGCGGCGTGATCGGCGGGGAAGGCGGGGTTGTGCGGTGTCAAATAGACCGAATGGTTTTGTGTGCAGAAATACGCCTTGGATTGACCTGCTTCGCCTTCGCGGCGCATTGCATCAAGGGCCGTCGGGCGGATGAAATCGGACAAGACCAAGACACCTGTCTGGAACAGCGTATCACTGCAATTGGCCATGAAATCATCAGAGCTGATGGGATGTGTATCTTGGTCAATGATATCAGAAATCTGCATCGCGTGTCCTGTCGTTTACCTTGGCAGGTTTAAATGCGAATGCGAGGCGTTAGACAAGCAAAAGGGCCACCCCAAAAGGAGCGGCCCCGTTTGTCAGCAAAGCGAATTTGCTTAGTTCAGGTCGCTTGCATAAGCGCCTTCAAGCTCGGCTTCAACTTCGGCAACGGCTGCTTGTAGTGCGTCCAGCATGTCACCGCCGCCGTCTACGTTTTCGCGGAACCATGCGTTCACGGGTGCGGCTGCCGCTGCGAATGCCGCTTTCTCTTCTGGGGACGGCACATAGATGTCGCCGCCACCTTCAACGAAGGCCTCATATGCCTCAATAGACTTGCGCTTAGGTGACGCGAAAGTTGCTTGCTGCAAGGCAGAGAAACCATCGACCACAACGCGGCGCAGATCTTCTGGCATCGCAAGGAAGTTGTCGTTGTTCATCCACCACATCGCACCCATGTAAGAGTGGCCGTCAAGTGTCAGGTACTGCAGGCCCGCATCTGGGAATTTCATGCCCATGATGTCGGTGATGCCGTTTGCGGTGCCTTCAACAACGCCGGTTTGCAGCGATGTGAACAGCTCTGGCCACGGGATCGGTGTCGCAGACGCACCCATGGCTTCGACCAACTGCACTGGCAGGTCAGCCACAACCGTACGCAGTTTCAGGCCAGCCATATCGTCTGGGCCTGTCACGCGGCGTTCGGTGTTGGCAAAGTTGCGCCAGCCGCCAGTGTTACCGATGGTCATCAGGCGGATTGTGTTGTCGCTGTCTTCCAGCGCTTTGGCGCGCATCGTGCGGACGAAATCACCCGATAGCACTTCTTCGGCCACGCGGTCAGAGGACATCAGGTAGGGCAGGTCTAGCACTTGCACATATGGGAAGATGCCTGCGGCACCGCCGGATGTTGAGATGTAGACATCGATGGAGCCTTCAGACACACCTTCAAGGCATTCTGCACCTGTTGCACAAAGCTGCGTGCCGATGAACAGCTCAACACCGATGCGGCCGTTCGAGGCTGCTTCGACGTAGTTCTTGAACACAACCAGACCGTCATAGTCTTCGTCGTTTTCATTTGAGTTGGCTGTTGCGCGGATTGTGAACTCTTGATGTCCACCCGCCCAAGCTGCAAACGGTGTCGTCAGCAGTGCGGCGGTTGCCGCGATTTTCGTGAACTGTTTCAGCATTATCTTCTCCCTATTGATGCTGTTAGTTGATGCCCGGTGCCGGGCTAATGCAAGCGCTAAACCCGATTTCTGGGGCGCAGCCCAAGAAACCAGTCAGGTATGGCACTGTCATGGAAATGGCGGGGATGTAGGTGATCAGGAAGATCACCAGCACCTCTACCGCGAGGAATGGCAGGATCGCCTTTGAGATCGTTTCAACCTTTTCACCAGACACGGTACTGGCGACAAATAAGACAAGTCCCATGGGCGGCGTTGCCAGCCCCACGGTCAGGTTGACCGACATGATGATCGCGAAGTGCACAGGGTGCACGCCAAGATCGACGAAGATCGGCCCAAGGATGGGCCCAAGGATGATGATTGCGGGCCCCGCATCAAGAAACATGCCCACGACGAACAACAAAATGTTGATGAGGAACAGCAACATCAGCGGGTTTTCCGACAGCGACAGGATATAGTCACTCAGGATCTGCGGCGCATAGCTGAGACTAACAACCGTTTTGAACGCCACCGCTGCGCCGACAAGCAGCAAGACGGCAGATGTCGCAAGTGCGGATTTGGTGAGCACTTCGCCAAGGTCACGCAATTTCATGGACCGCAGCACAAAGAAGCTGACGATCAGCGCGTAGGCTACCGCGATGGCCGAGGCTTCGGTTGGGGTGAAGACACCTACAAGGATACCGCCCAGAATGATGATCGGCGTTTGCAATGGTGCGATCGCTTTTTTACAGATCATGCGGAAGTCATGGCTGACGCGCCCGCGGTACCCCATCAACAAGAAATGCGCCGCGATCAGCATTGCCACGAACACAACCCAGATGTTGAGGTTGTGCACTTTGTCGCCGGCTTCATCTATCGTCGCCAGACCGACGCTTGTTGACAAACCGCTATAGATCGCCAGCAGGAGCCCACCTACGTTGATACGCAGCAAGACGAAGCTGACCCAATATTCGACGGTGGTGATTTCTTGGTTTTTGGTGACGATCCGTTCGGCCTTGGGCAGGTCATAGCGGTCTGCCATGAGGCGGACCATCAGCATCAGACCCGCACCAACCATGATGCCCGGAACGATGCCTGCCAGAAAGAGCGACGCGACGCTTTCGCCCATGACATAAGCGTAGATGATCATGATACCAGACGGTGGAATGATCGGCCCGATCACAGAAGAGGCGGCCGTAATGGCCGCGGCGAATTTGCGCGAATAGCCGTTCTTTTCCATCGCAGGGATCAAAGTGGATCCAAGGGCCGAGGTATCTGCAACCGCGGAACCCGAGAGGCCTGCAAAAAGCATTGATGACAGAATATTCACATGTGCCAGGCCGCCACGCAGGTGACCCATGAAGGCTTGGGAAAACTCAACAAGGCGCAAGGTGATGCCGCCCCGGTTCATGATCTCGCCCGCGAGCATAAAGAAAGGCAGCGCCATCAGTGGAAAGCTGTCCATGCCGTTGTAAAGGTTGCGGTACAGGCCTGCGACGACATTGCGGTTATCGCCTTCGAGCATGATCAGTGCGAAGGGCGATGCCAGCAATGCAAAGACCACCGGTAGGCCGATCATGATCAAAATGAGGAAGAGGGGGAGAAACCACAGTAACATTAGTCAGCCCCCTGAAAATCATCAGCGCTGAGCGGTTTCAGGCGGTCGCCTTGGCCAAGCAGCTTGATGGTTTGACGGATGATGAGTTCAACATTCACGAGGATCAGCAAGTTCACCCCAACCCAAAGCGAGGCATATTGGAAGTTGTTCTGAAACTTGTTCCCGCATTTGCCGTATTCAAACCCAAACGGCCATTTCAGCGATGAGGAACAGCCGCGGCCGGACAATGTGTCGACGTGGTTATTCAGGCCGCGATCCCATGCGACAACCAGCACCCAAAGGGCAATGCCGAGCAAGAGCAGCGTTAAGATGCCCGAGATCACGCGGGGCAGGGCGCGTTCCAACATATCGATCGAAACAAACCCACCCATGCGAAACGCCAGCGGCGCCATCAGCCCTGTCATCCAGAGCATCCCAAAGCGCGCACCTTCTTCGGTCCAATTGGGGGCATCACTCAGGACATAGCGGAAGAAAACCTGCCCCAAGATCAAAGTGACCATGATGGCAAGGGCGATCACCGCGATGACTTTGCCAATGGCAAGCACCACGGTATTGAACCGTTCTAGTGGCCACAAAAGGCCAAACAGGACCGACATCGGCTCCTCCCCTGTTTATGTCCGGGCGTTTTGCCCATGTTGTTGGGGCTTTGCCCCCGCCGCTTTGCGGCTCCCCCAAGGTATTTCAGAACATGAGAAGACGGGGGTTAGTCTTCTTTTGTGAGCGTGCGGTATTGTCCACCGTGAAAGACCAGCGGGTCGCCGCCTTGATGATGCGCTTTGGTGACACGGCCTACGATAATGACATGGTCGCCTGCGTCGTGGGTGGCTTCGAGATTACACTCGAATGTCGCAAGCGCCCCTTCGATGATTGGCATGCCACAGTGCGATAGATGTGTTGGCACTTCGCTGATCGCCGTCTTGGACTTGATAATGGCCGCACAGATATCACGCTGGTCCGCGCCAAGCACATGCACCGCAAAGCGCCGGGATCCGGCGAAATGTTCAAACCGTTTGGATGATTTGGCAGGTGACCACAACACCAATGGCGGGTCGAGTGACACGCTGGCAAAGCTGTTTGCAACAATCGCAACGGGCCCTTCGGGGCTATCTGTTGTGATGACTGTAACGCCGGTGACGAATGTCCCGAGTGCGCCGCGAAAGCTGTCAGCATCAGTGCTGGGGTCGAATGTCGCGATAGTGCCTGCGTCCATTATGGGACCTCCGTGCCGAGTGCGGCTGTGTAAAGTTCAAACCACGTTTGGCGGTCCATGTTGACTTTCAAAGCGTCTGATAGCGCTTTGATACGATTGATATTATTGGTGCCCATTACGGGCATGATTTTTGCGGGATGCGCCAAGAGCCACGCCACTGCGACGGCTGCATTATCGACACCAGTGTCTGCCGCGACCTTGGCCAGCGCGTCTTGTACCGCACCTGTGCCGGTCATCAAGCTGCCACCGCCAAGGGGCGACCATGCCATGATCGGCACATTGCGTTCTTGCAGATAGCCGACATCACCATTTGTGAAGGCTTCATGTGCGGTCAATGACGCTTCGATCTGGTTGGTGATCAGCGGCGTCTTCATCGCCGATTGCAGCAGCGTCCAATCGTGCAGTTTAAAGTTGGACACCCCGACGGTGCGAACTTTGCCCGAGGCTACGACTTCGTCCAGTGCCGCGCCCGTTTCATGGTGGTCCATCATCGGATCGGGCCTATGGATCAGCAGCGTGTCGATTTTGTCGATGTTCATCAAACGCAGCGAGTGATCGACGGATGCCAGGATATGCGCACGGCTAGTGTCGTAGTATTTGACACGCGCGTCGCTATAGCGTCCGGCAGGGGCCACGATATCGCATTTGGTCACGATCTCGATCTGGTCCTTCAGCGCAGGGGCGGCTTTGAGGGCATTCCCCAGCACTTCTTCCGCTTCATAACCGCCGTAGATGTCGGCCTGGTCCATTGTGGTAATGCCTTGCGCGAGGCAAGCCTCGATCTTGGCTTGGACGTGGCCGACGGAGGTGTCGCTGTCGTCGCCCAAGCGCCACATGCCATAGACGATGCGGCTGAAAGAAAGGTCGTTGGTGATATCAATGCGGTTCAACGGCGTGGTCCTGTGCCCAATGGGGTCGCTGGTGTTTCAGATGGCACACGCCCGTATTCATGGGGCAATGAGCATGTTTTCAGGTGCGGCATGACGCGGGCGCCAAAATGTTCGGCCTCGTCGATATGCGGATAGCCTGAGAAGATGAAAGCACGGATGCCCATCTTTTGATAGGCTTCAATTTTGGACATGATCTGGTCGGTTGATCCGACCAATGCCGCCCCGCAGCCAGAACGCGCGCGCCCGACGCCGGTCCAAAGACCGGGTTCGACGTAGCCGAATTTATCGGCCAATTCGCGTGCTTTGGCTTGGTGCGCGACGCCCAGTGAAATGCTGTCATGGGCGCGGTCGCGGATCAGTTTGCCGTATTCGTCGTCAAGTTTGGAGGCGATGTAGTCGGCGTATTCTTTGGCTTCGACTTCTGTATCGCGCACGATCATGTGGACGCGCAGACCGTAGTCGAGCGTGCGGTTGTGGGCCGCGGCGCGGGCGTTCACGTCTTTCATGCGCTGTGCCAGTTGTTCCATCGGTTCGGGCCACATCAGGTAGACGTCACATTGTGCGCCACAAAGTTCTAACGCGGCGGGCGAGTAGCCACCGAAGTATAGTAGCGGTCCGCCGTTTGTCTGATAGGGGCGGGCCGGGTCGGTCGACAGATTGGAAATCTGGTAGATGTCGCCGTCATAGCTGACTTCGTCTTGTGTCCAGCATTTGCGCAGGATTTCGACGACCTCATGAGACCGTTTGTAGCGGAAGGCGCTTTCGGCAACTTCGCCGGGGAAGTCCGAGCTGATGACATTCAGGGTCAAGCGGCCTTTGAGCATGTGGTCGAGCGTCGCAATGGTGCGTGCCAGCATAATCGGTTGTACTTCGCCACAGCGGATGGCCGCGAGGAAATTGATCTTGTCGGTCAACGGTGCCATGCCGGACACAAACGACAACGTGTCTTGGCCGACTTGGTAGGATGAGGGCGCGAGGATGTTACGGAACCCTTGCTTTTCTGCCGTCAATGCGATGTCGCGACAGTGTTCCCAAGACGACCGCAGATCGCCATCTGGTACACCCAAGAATTGGTAATCGTCTGAACAAAGTGCGGAAAACCAGGATACTTCTGCTGCATCAAGATCGGCGCTGGTGACAGGCACGATGGTCATTGATTCTCCTCCCCAGAAGCAGTTCTTTCCACTTGCCTAGCATGCAAATTGCTGTGTAACAATAGTGTATCAATTCATCACGCAGGCTCGGGGAGGTGCCATCGTGGCGCAAACCTCTGCCTTACCAAAGTTCATCCAGCTGAGCGAAATGCTGATCCGCGAGATTGCGGCGGGGCATTTGGCAGATGGCGCACGATTGCCGCCAGAACGCGATATGGCGGATGATTTGGGAGTCGCTGTCGGCACGCTGCGCAAGGCGTTGGCGGATGTGGAAGCCAAAGGGTTGCTGGTCCGCGTGCAAGGATCAGGCAACTATGTGCGGCACCGTCCGGCGGTGGATTCTGTTTATGCGTTTTTTCGGTTGGAACTGTTGAAAGGTGGCGGTTTACCAACGGCACAGGTTTTGTCGGTTGATCGCTTGGCCAAGCCTGAGGGGTTTGCGCGTTTGGGCGGTGACGCGGAAGGACACCGTATCAGGCGCGTCAGGTCGTTGGATGGAACTGTGATCGCGCTGGAAGAGATTTGGCTGGATGGCGCGTCGCGTGACGTGATCGCGATGCAGGACTTGTCGGACTCGCTCTATCATTTTTACCGCCATGAATTGGGCATTGTGATTGCTTCGGTCGAAGATCGGATCGGGGTTGATGCGATGCCGAGCTGGACACCAGAGGGGTATCACCTCAGCCTAGGTGAAACGGCAGGATATATCGAACGGGTCAGCTGGACCGCCAGCAAAGAGCCAGCAGAATTTTCGCGCACTTGGTATGATGCCGGGCGCGCTAACTACATCTCTCGTATGGGCAAGGGTTGAATAACGTGGATACGGTAAACTATGGCCTGATTGGCTGCGGCATGATGGGTCGCGAACATATTCAAAACATCAACCTTTTGCCGCAAGGCCGGGTGTCTGTCGTCTATGATCCGGTGCCGGAACTCGCGCAGGCATGTGCGACCTTGGCCGAGGATGCGCATGTCGCCGACACGTTGGATGATTTGCTGGCGTTTGAGAATTTGGATGCGGTGGTGATTGTCAGCCCTAACTATCTGCATGTGGAACAGTTGCAGCGGATCGTGGCGAAACGCCCGATGCCTATTTTGTGCGAAAAGCCGCTTTATACCGATTCGGCTGATGCCGCTGTTCTGGATGCCCTTTTTGAAGGGTATCCGCACCCTGTCTGGATTGCGATGGAATACCGCTATATGCCGCCTGTTGCTGCGTTGGTGGCACAGGCGCAGCAGGCGACAGGCGGCATCAAGATGTTGTCGATCCGCGAGCACCGCTTTCCGTTCCTGCCCAAGATCGGCGATTGGAACCGCTTCAATGCGAAAACAGGCGGTACATTGGTTGAGAAATGCTGCCACTTCTTTGATCTGATGCGCTTGATTTTGGATGACGAACCGGTGCGGGTGATGGCCAGTGCGGGGCAATCTCTGAACCATATTGATGAACGCTACGATGGTCAGGCACCGGATATCTGGGACAATGGCTATGTCATTTTGGATTTCGCCAAAGGCAGCCGCGCGATGTTGGAGCTTTGCATGTTTGCCGAAGGGTCCAAGTATCAAGAGGAAATCAGCGCTGTTGGCCCAAAGGGCAAGATCGAGGCGCTTGTGCCGGGGCCGGGGCGTTTTTGGCCAAAACTGCTGGGTGCACCGCCTGTGCCGCAGATGATCATCAGTCCACGTGCACCTAAGGGCCCGTATGTGTCGGAAATTCCTGTGGACCCCACGCTACTTGAGGCAGGCGATCACAACGGATCAACCTTCTATCAGCATCAGCGCTTTAACGCGGTGGTGCGCGGAGAAGGTGAGGTCGAAGTGACCTTGGCCGACGGGGCCAAGGCAATTGCTATGGGGTTGGCCGCGCAGGAAAGTGCGCGCACTGGTCAAGCGGTCGCGCTTTAGCTTTCCGCGAGAACTGCCTGTTCCATTTGTGGGCAGGCCGTGCCGTCGCAGGTCACAAAGCTGAAGGGGATTGTGAATTCGCCATTCTCTGTCATGACGACGTAAGCGACGTCTGTCAGCGCCTGCAGTTCCCCGACAACTGTGAACCCATTCTCTTCGAACGTCAGTGCGACTTCGTCTGCACTGACAATCGAAGGGGAGATAAGTGCGACTGCACTTAACATCGCTGTACCAAGGATACCGTTTACTGATTTTACCATTTTACTCACCATTATTTTTACTCGTTAAACGCTTTACGCATTAGTCAGCTAGGTCCGAATTTTACGTGCGTCAATGAACTTGCGCCAAAAAACTACAGTACCTGTCCTTAAAGATATGCCCGTCTTAGTTGCGGCTTGAGGTCGCCATACACTCGCCATAGTTGGTGGAGTTTCCCGGCACAATTGGGTTAATTTTGGCGCATTGTTGAGGGCTTAATTGGAGGCGTATGATCGCATGATGCATTTTCGATGATCGTGAGCGGGAAATCGAATCGGTGGTTCAGCATCGAGCGGTGGGCCGTTGCCGATCTCGTCTGCATGCCCGAAAACCCAATGGTTAAAGGGTTAAGTGTCGTCTTTCGGTGCACAATCGGGTCGAAAATATGTCAACTATGCGTCGTAATAATGTACTGGCTAGCCAAAAGTGCAATTCTCATAGGTTGTGGTTGACCTTTGCATCACATTTACCGATCTAGCTCCTGACTTAGTTGTTTAGGTTCTGTTAATGTTAATAAGTTCAATTGTCAGTGGCGCATGCGCCGTAAGCGTCCTTGCGCGCGGTAAATCGCGGCGTCGTGGTTTTTGGGGGCACGTGGCTCTTGTTGCATCTTTGTTTTTGGGCGGGACCGCTCTTGCGCAGCAAGCCCAGTTTGAAAATCCCAGCTTTGAAGAGTTTGCGCCGGGCTATAATCCAAATGTGAATTATCGGATTACAAATCCCAGCAACGTCGTCGGTTGGAATTCCGTGCGTACATCCAACGGTACAATCGACCGGATCGAGCATTGGCGCGACAACTTCTTGGGGGTGCCAGCTCAGGAAGGGCGCTACTTTATTGAACTTAACCCCAGCCGACCGAACTTTTTGTACCAGGATGTTTGTTTGGTTGAGAACGCCCGTTTGAACTGGTCGTTCTGGCACCGCGCCCGCGCGGGTGGTCCTGCAGTGCAGGGTGTAGAATTCATGGTGGCGGATGCGGACAACGATGTCGTGCAGATGCTGGGCAGCTCATCTTTGCCCGTGCCAACAAACAATGCCGCTGGTGTTTGGCGTGAGACGTCAGGTTCAAGTGTCTTTACCGGTGCGACCGGTAGCTATCGCCTCGGGTTCCGGTCAACCAACAACGGCAGTTTTGGCAATCTGATGGATAACATCAACGCCAGTACTATCGCCCAAGTGCAGTTTCTTGGCACTGCTGGCCAAAGCACCGAAGGCGCGAGCAGTGGCGGCATTCCGGTTTTGGCTGTCTCAGGCAATGTTGAAGAAGATACGGACGTTGAAATCCTAGTCGCGCCGTCTTCAACGGCCACGCTTGGTGATGACTTTGTTTTCACTAGTACGGTCGTGACGATCCCGATGGGCGTTTATGATGGCGTTTCCGACGCGTCACGTTTCCCGTTACCGATCACGATTGTCGATGATGCTATCCCGGAAGACGACGAAACACTGACGCTGACCACTGGTGCGATCACCTCTACTGCGAATGGAGCAGTCAGCACAGGTGTTCAGTTCGGCGACATCGGATGTACAACACCGGCAAGCGGTCCAGCCTCTTTTACGATCTTTGACAATGACGCCGCCTTGGAGATTGAAAAGACAGTATCCGATATCGCGGCAAATGTGCAGGCAGGCGATCAGCTGACTTATACTTTCGAAGTGACAAACCCCGGCTTTATCACGGTCAATGACGTGACCCCTGTTGAGCAAGGCGTCGTGATCGATGGCACAGCGGGTACTGGGACACTGTCCGACTTTACACTTGTGACCGAGGCTGGCTTTGTCTCAGACGATATTGATGGCAACGACCGCGTCGATGCACTGGCCCGCAACGAGGTGGCCAAGTTTACCGCGACCTATACGTTGACCTCTGCCGATATCGCCGCCATGCGCGATGCGGATGCGCCGACAACAGCGATTGATAACGCGGCCACAGCAACGGGAACCCCGGCATCGGGCGTCTTGGCGCCTGTTACGCCTTCAGTCGTAGAAACAGGTGTGCTGACACCCGGCATTACCCTTGAAAAAGCAGTGTCATCAGTTGAGGACACCAACAACAGCGGTCTATATGGTGACGTCGGTGACACGGTTAACTTCATCTTCAAGGCGACGAACACCGGTAACGCAGCACTCGCCGAAATCGTTGTGACTGATGCCGATCTTGCGGCTTTGACGGGTGTATCTACCTTGACGCAGCTTGATGTGACTTTGCCGCGCGATGCAACAGGTGTCACTGTTGCCACGGCCACATATGTCTTATCGCAAGCCGATGTTGCCCTTGGTCAGGTTGTGAACTCGGCCTCTGTCACGGCACAGCCGGTTGACGTTGACGGGGCAGGTAACCCAGACCCGAATGCGACGATCGCAGGTTTGCCACCAGTCGGTGATGATAGTGATACGGCGTCTGACCCTTTGCTGAACGCTGATGGCAGTGTGACACCTGTTGTGTCTCCTGCGACCACGGACTCGAACGGTATTGCGGGCGACGATGGCAGCGAGCCTACGGTTCTTTTCCTGATCCCTAGCCTGAGTGTGACGAAGACAACGACTGCAAGTACGGTGATTGTCGGTCAGTCGGTGCCTTACGTGATTACTGTCAGCAGCACACAGGCTGTCCCATTGGCGGATGTGACCATCGTGGATACGTTACCAGTTGGTTTGGTCTACACCCCCGGCACAGCCAGCATTGATGGCACATTTGTCGAGCCTGTTATTGCAGGGCAGTCCCTATCTTTTGAGGGTCTCACGTTGCCGGCTGGTACACCAATCAGCATCAGTCTTTCCGCCCGCGTCACGGCGTCAGCACCTGCGGGTGATTTGACGAACATCGCGCAGGTGTTGGATGGATCAAGCGGTACACCCTTGGCGGCGGTTGCCTCGGCAACTGTAACCCGCAGGCCAGAGGCTGTGTTTGAATGCAGCCATGTGATTGGCAAGGTGTTTGATGATATCAACATGAATGGGTATCAAGATGGTCCAGCGGACCTTGCAGCGCAGATCACCGATCAGGACATCTTTGTTGGTAAGCTTTCCCCAACGGCGGCTGAACCGCGTCCTGAGATTGGTATCCCCGGTGTGCGTCTTGTAACCCCTACGGGTACGGTCATCACAACGGATGCGCATGGTCGGTATTCTGTGCCATGTGCAGAGATGCCCGCCGGTATTGGCAGCAACTTCATGTTGAAGCTGGATACGCGCTCATTGCCGACTGGCTACCGTGTCACGACCGAGAACCCACGGGTCATGCGTCTGACGTCTGGCATTATGACGGAAATGAACTTTGGTGCCGCCATTGGCCGTGTTTTGGATGTTGATCTAAGCGATGCTGCCTTTGTGGCGGGTGATGCGAATGTTCCAGACATGATGCAAGACAGTATTGATCAGGTCTTGCGCCAGATCGCTGATACGCCGACGATCATTCGGGTTTCATACTACCGTGGTGGCGAAGCCCCAGAGCTTGCGCGTGCACGCTTGGATGCTGTGGAAGAAGCCGTTCAGGACGCTTGGTCAGACATCGGCGCCTACCGTTTGTTAATCGAAAAAACACTTAATCAGTTGCAGTAAGAGAGTTAGTGAAAATGAAAACGCCAATGTTGAATAAGACACGCGCGCTCTTGCTGAATGCCACGGCTGTGGGTTTGGTCATGGCGACCCTTGCAAATGCGCAGGAACAGCCAAATGCTGGTTCTTCTGTTGTGGTGGCCGTGGGTGAGAATACCGAAGCCGAGGCGGGGATCACGGCTCCTACTGGATTTGCGATTTCGCTGGATGGTGTACAGATCGCCGGTGACCCCACAATGGAAGACCGCGTGCGCCGCACTGACATTGCTTTGGCTGATGCTAATGTGCAGGTCACATTTGATGGATTGGGTGCTGTCCCGCGCCTGAACCTCGAAACTATTGGTGCAGGCGGTGCGACGGTTACGTTGCAAAGTGAGACGAACTATCCGGCCTTCATCGATCGTGCTGAAATGCGTTTGTTTGATCGTGGCGCCGCTGGCGGCACGCGACTGATCGGGGTCGTGCCTGTTGCGCCAAACGGTGCCGTTTCGCTTGAGATGCCGGATGGCCGTGACATCGTAGCTGTCCACCGCGTTTATGACGCGAACGGTCGCTATGATGAGACCGAGCCATTGCCGCTTAACCTGCGCGATGACCGTGCTCTGTCGGATGCCGAGGATGGCGCTGATTTTACGGCCGTGCGTAATATTCCCGTCACGGGCGGCGCTGTCACCGTTTCGGCCACAGGTGGTGCGCCGGGTGCGGTGCTGACGACTTTGGGTGAAGATGTGCGTGCCGATAGCCAAGGGCGTTTGGTGATCCAACGTATCTTGCCACCCGGCGACTATGATGTGGATGTTGCTGTGCGTGCCAATGGCCAACGCACCCAGTTGCAGCGTCCTGTCACGATCCCACAGTCTGAGTGGTTCTATACCGCGATCGCAGACCTGACAGTCGGCCGCTATGAAAGCGACAGTGCGGATGACATTGAGACACGTTCAACCGGACGTTTGGCTGGTTATGTTGATGGGCGCACCGCAAGCGGTTTGCAGGTAACGGCCTCTGTTGATACGGGCGAAGAGGATTTGGATAAGATCTTTGATCGCCTTGATGAGAAAGACCCGCGTGCCGTTCTTCGGCGGATGGGCGCAGAGGATAGCTTTCTGACCTTTGGTGACGACAGTCAGATTGTCGACAACACGCCGACCTCTGGCAAGTTCTACTTGCGCGTTGAGCAGGATGGTAACTTTGCTCTTTGGGGTGACTATAAAGCCTCTGTCGCGGGGTCAGCTTATTTGCGCAATGAGCGTTCGCTTTATGGTGCGCAAGCGTCCTATGAGACGCGCAGCCGCACAACGGAAGGCGAGGCACGTGCATCGCTTGATCTATATGCGGCCCAGCCCGATCAACTGGTGGGCCGTGAAGTGTTCCAAGGCACTGGTGGTTCGGTTTATTTCTTGCAGCGGCAGGACATCACAATTGGGTCTGAGACTCTGACTGTTGAGCTTCGCGATGCCGATACGGGCCGTGTGATCAACCGGCGCAATCTGGTTTTGGGCCGCGATTATGGGATCAACTACTTGCAAGGTTTGATCACGCTCAACACACCGCTGACCGCGTCATCTAATCCGAACCTGATCCAAACGAACCCAGGCGGCGATGTCGATGTCCGTCTTGTGTCCCAATACGAATATACCCCGCTTTCCACAGATGTTGATGGCTTTGCGCTGGGCGGTCGGGCCGAGGCATGGGCCACCGACCAGCTGCGCTTGGGTGTCACTGCGATGCAGGATGACACCGGTGTGGCCGAGCAAAATGCCGTCAGTGCTGATGCGCGTTATGAAGCGGGTGCGAACAGCTTTATCCAGCTTGATGTCGCCAAGACGGATGGCCCCGGATATGGGTCATCATTTACCGCAGATGGCGGTGTCATCATTGACAATACGGCGCCAACCGATGGCGCGGGCACGGCTTTCAAGATTGAAGCACAGGCGGATTTGGCTGACTTTGGTGCTGTCCGCTCTTTGGTGGTTGGCGGTTATGCCGAGCAACGGTCTGAGGGTTTCTCAACCCTTGATTATGAGGTGACGGCAGCGACAGGTGACGAGACATTGTTCGGTGCATTTGTCAGCAACGATCCCGCTGAGGGACTTGGCTATAAGGCCTATGTGGATCGCTATGAAAACGATGCTGGGGCCGAGAAGACTGAAAGCGGTATTGAGCTTTCAAATCAGATCGGACCGCGCCTTCGCTATGTTGTCGGGGCAGAGTATCTTGATGAAGTGACATCCACGACAGACGGCACGCGTCTAGATTTGGCCGGACGCCTTGAATTCACGCCGCGCGAAGGCCTGACCTATAGTGTCTTTGGACAGAACGCCGTGCAAACGGATGGTTTGTCTGACTACGACCGTCTTGGTTTGGGTGTTGCCGCTGATCTTGGTCAAAACTGGCGTGTCGATGCAGAGGTATCAGATGGCACCGGTGGTCTGGGTGCGCGTTTGATTGCCACCCGCCAAGGTGCGGCCAATGAAAGCACGTATTTCGGATATGAACTTGATGCCGGTCGCGCCATCGCTGCAGGCGTGGCGCGTGGCGACAATGGCGGCAAGTATATTCTGGGTGCCCGCCGTCAGTTGAACGGTGATGTGTCAGCGGTGGCCGAGAATACCTATGATATCTTCGGTTCTGCACGGACGCTGACCGGTATGTATGGCGTCGAATACGTACGCAGTGATTTTCTGACTTACAGTGCAGCCTTTGAGCTTGGTCAGGTAGAAGACGACGTGAACGGTGATTTTGACCGTCAAGCGCTGTCGTTCGGTGTCCGGTTCGACAAAGCCGACCTGACCGGGCGTGCCCGGATTGAGTATCGCCAAGAGCGGGCCAGCAATGGATCACCCCGCGATGATTTGGACGCGATCTTCTTTATTGCTGATGCGCGCTATCAGATTGATGAAACACAGCGTTTGTTGTTCAGCCTTGATGCGGCAGAAACCCAGACCGTTGAGAACGCGTTGCTGAATGGGACGATTGTCGATGCAAAGATTGGTTATGCTTTGCGGCCGATCGCAGATGAACGGCTGAACCTGCTGGCCGAGTACCGCTATCTTTATGACATGTTCGGTCAAGAAATTGACGGTGTTGCAGGGCAGGGCTCTGTGCAGGAAAGCCATGTCGCCAACATCGAGGTCAGCTATGATCTGAACCAGCAATGGACACTCGGCGGTAAGCTGGGCGGTCGTTGGACTGACAGTGCAGCCCAAGCCGGTGATCCGCTGACCAGCAATGATGCATGGCTGGCGATTGCAAACGTGCGTTACAATGTAGTGCACAATTGGGACGCTGTTGTTGAAGGGCGCTATTTTGAGGCGACCGACGCAGATTTTGCTGAAACGGGCGCACTGGCTGCTGTGTATCGTCACTTTGGCGACAACGCGAAAGTCGGCGTTGGTTATAACTTCAGCAACTTCTCGGACGATCTGACTGATCTCAGCCTTGATGATCAGGGTATCTTTATCAATCTGGTCGCTAAGTTCTAACGCGGTTCCCGCCGAAAGGCGGGGACGCTACAATTCGGATGCCGTATAAGGGCGCGAATGGGTGCGGCTGTCAGGCCTATTCCAAATATAAAACACTTGCCAAATAGCGCTGACCTGAGTCATTTGAATGCTATAGGTCGGCGATGGCGTCGCCAGCACAGTGTGCACGACCTTATTCACCTTCCTGAACGCCGGGATCTTGCTTTGCCGTTTGCGTGGTAAGGAAGGTCAACGCCCTTCATGCCGCATACGGTTTGCGCATTTGAAGGAGCCTATGATGGACCGTCCACAACACTACCGTTTTCACCAAGGGGATCGTATCTTGCCATTCGCTGGCAGCGAATATGATGCACGTCTTACCAAGCTACGCGCTGATATGGCCGCCGCTGGCGTTGATGCCTGCGTTTTCACTTCAATGCATAATGTCGCGTATTATTCAGGTTTCCTCTATTGTGCCTTTGGCAGGCCCTATGCCTTGGTTGTCACGCCCACGGACAGTGTCACCATGAGCGCGGGCATCGATGCTGCACAGCCTTGGCGTCGTAGTCATGGTGACAGTATTACCTACACCGATTGGCAGCGGAATAACTATTGGCGTGCGATCCAATTGGTTGCCGGATCAGGCAAGACAATTGGGTATGAGGGTGATCACCTGAGCATTGCGCAAAAGGCGCTGCTTGATGAATTTCTAACGCCGAGCAGATGCGTCGATGTCGCACCTGTCACCATGCGTCAGCGCATGCACAAATCTGAGGCCGAAATCGAACTGATCCGCGCGGGGGCAGCGGTTGCCGATGTCGGCGGTTTTGCGATCAAAGATGCGGTCAAAGAGGGGACCCGCGAGATCGATGTTGCGATGGCTGGCCGAGATGCGATGGAGTTGGAAATCGCCAAGCGTTTTCCCGATGCCGAGTATCGCGACACATGGGTTTGGTTCCAATCAGGCATTAACACTGACGGCGCCCACAACCCCGTCACCAGCCGCAAGTTAGAACGCGGTGACATCCTCAGTCTCAATACGTTTCCCATGATTTCAGGGTATTACACAGCACTTGAGCGGACGATGTTTGTGGCCGAGGTGGACGATGCCAGCCGTAAAATCTGGGAAGCAAACGTCGCAGCTCACGAATATGGCATGAGCCTGCTGGTCCCCGGCGCAAGCTGTGCCGAGATCACCCATAAGATTAACGACTTCTTTGCGGAACGCGATTTGTTGCAATACCGCACGTTTGGCTATGGTCACTCTTTCGGTGTGCTTTCGCATTACTATGGCCGCGAAGCGGGACTGGAGCTGCGTGAAGACATCGATACAGTTCTCGAACCGGGTATGGTTATCTCAATGGAGCCAATGTTGACGATCGCAGATGGAAAACCAGGCGCCGGCGGGTATCGCGAGCATGATATTCTGATTATCAATGAGGCAGGAAATGAAAACATCACGGGCTATCCTTATGGTCCTGATTTCAACGTCGTAGGTTAAACCATATGTCCGATCCTCGTCTGTCTGCTTTGCAAACGCCGTGCCTTTTGGTTGATGAAATGCGGATGAAGCGCAATATCAAGCGGCTGTCTGATAGGGCGATGCGTCTTGGTGTTTCGCTGCGACCGCATCTGAAGACTACCAAAAGCATTGAGGCTGCCCGCTATGTGCTGGCGGATGGGGACGGACCTGCGACTGTCTCAACCCTTGCAGAGGCAGAAGCCTTTGCGGGGGCCGGGATCACGGACATACTTTATGCCGTGGGGATCACAGCCGATAAACTTGAGCGGGTGGCGACACTTCACCGTGCAGGATGCAATGTGACGGTCGTGTTAGACAATGCGGTTCAGGCGCAGGCAGTTGCGCAGGCGTCACAGGCCTTTGGTATTGCGATTCCGGTAATGATCGAAATTGACAGCGACGGACACAGAAGCGGTCTGACTTCGGGCGATCCGGCTTTGCTTGAGGTTGGACGTATTGTCGATGCCAGTGATGCGGTGCTGTGCGGCGTTTTGTGCCACGCAGGCGGGAGTTATGACAGTGTTGGTCTGGAAGCCCATGCGCGCTGTGCCGAACAAGAACGCTGCGCCGTCGTTGATGCGGCGACTGCGCTGAGGGCGGCAGGACTGCCTTGTCCGGTGGTCAGCGTGGGCTCCACCCCAACGGCACATGCTGCGCAAGATTTGACTGGTGTGACAGAGTTGCGTGCTGGCGTTTTTGTCTTCTTTGATCTGGTGATGGCTGGCATTGAGGTTTGCCAGATCGATGATATCGCGCTGAGTGTTCTAACTACTGTGATCGGGCACCAGACCGCGCGAGATTGGACAATCTGTGATGCTGGTTGGATGGCTATGTCCCGCGATCGGGGGACAGCGAACCAGACGGTTGATCAAGGGTATGGCATCGTGTGCGATGAAGACGGCGTTGTCATTCCCGGCTTGATCGTGAGGCAAGCGAACCAAGAACACGGCGTTATTGGGCGGCGTCCGGGTTTTCAAGGTGAACTTCCAGTGATGCAAGTCGGTACGCGTTTGCGCATTTTGCCAAACCACGCTTGTGCGACAGCGGCCCAGCATCAACGCTATCACGTCATCCCAGATGCGTCTGATGGACCTTTACAGGTCTGGCAACGTTTCGGCGGTTGGTAAGAGAATTTGGCAAAGGGACCCACCTATGCCCTTTAGCGACTTTGCCATTATGAACGCAAAGCCAACTCATGTTGCCTAATCGCCCGCACGCACCTCTTGCACCCACGCGATCAGTGTTTCGCGTGCTTCTAGGTCCATCTGGACCGCATTTGGGGGTGGCATTGCGTGGCTGACGCCAGCTTGGAGATAAATCTCGCTGGCATGGCGAGCCACATCGCTTGGGGTTTCTAAATAGACGCCTTTGGGTGCCCATTGCATGTTTCCCCAAACGGGTTCTCGTGCATGGCACATGGAACAATTGCCAATCACTGTATTGAACGCTTCGTCAAAACCATCAGCGGATGCGAATTTCTGCTCGTAAGGGGTCAATTCCCGCGCCTCTGCTTCCTGCCATGTGTCGCCTGTGCGCACAGTGGACAGCCACGCGATGATGATCATCAAAAGGACCGTCACCGCCCATGTCCAATGCGGACCCGTTCCGGTCTTATGCATTGTGTTAAAGTAGTGCCGGATCGTGACGCCCGTTAGGAAAATCAGACTTGCGATGATCCATGAGTATTCAGTCCCGAATGCAAGCGGGTAGTGGTTCGATAGCATCAAGAACACGACAGGCAGCGTCAGATAGTTGTTATGGGTCGACCGCACCTTGGCAATCTTGCCGTATTTTGCATCAGGTGTACGTCCAGCCTTCAGGTCTTCGACAACGATCCGCTGGTTTGGCATGATCTGAAAGAATACGTTTGCGGTCATGATCGTTGCCGTGAACGCACCAAGATGCAGCAAGGCCGCGCGACCGGTGAATACCTGATTATAGCCCCACGACATGATGACTAGGATCACAAACAGCAAAAGCATAAGCAGCGTCGGGTTCTCGCTTAGCTTAGATTTGCACATAGCATCATAAAGCAACCAGCCGATTGTCAGCGATCCGCCAGAGATCAGGATGCCCTGAAAGAGGGTGATGTCTGCCTTGGTTGGATCAAGCAAGAACAACTCGCCGCCGACCCAGTAGACAATCATCAAAAGGGCCGCGCCAGACAGCCATGTTGCGTAGCTTTGCCATTTATGCCAGGTCAAATACTCTGGCATCTCGGCAGGGGCCACTAGATATTTGGTGGTGTGGTAAAAGCCGCCACCGTGCACTTCCCATTCTTCACCAGACGCGCCTTCGGGCATGTTCGGTGCCGGTTTCAGCATCAGATCAAGTGCAATGAAATAGAACGATGCACCAATCCACGCCATGGCGGTGATAACGTGCAGCCAGCGGACCGAAAAGGCGATCCAGTCCCAGAAAATTGCCAGATCATACATGATGCGTCCTCCGTTGGCGCGATTCATGGCCAGACTATCGCATCCGATATTATTCTGGTATCTCGTGCTTACGGCAAACAGCATCAAAAAAAACAAGTAAATGTCTTACCTTGATAATATCCAGACTTTTGTCCGCGTATACGAGCTGGGCAGTATGTCCGCTGCCGCGCGTGACATGCGGATATCTGCTGCCGTGACGTCGGCCCGAATTTCACAGCTTGAGCAGCACCTTGGCGTGCGCCTGTTTCAACGCACCACCCGCAGCCTCACGGCGACCGAGCAAGGCCAAGCGTTTTATGGAGGTGCATGCGAGGTGCTTGAGGCCGTGGCAAATGCGGAAACGCAGATTGTGGACATCACTGACAATCCAAAAGGCTCGCTCTATGTGGCGGCGCCTTTGGGCGTTGGTCGTCGGTTGATTGCGCCCCATGTGCCTGAATTCTTGCAGCTGTATCCCGATATCAGCATGCGTCTGCGCCTGACAGACCGCAAGGTTGACCTCACAACCGAGGGTCTTGATCTGGCATTTTTTCTGGGCCAGCCCGAGGACAGTAATCTGCGCATTCGTAAGATTGCTGATGTCCAACGTATCCTTTGCGCCTCACCCGATTACATTCAGGTACACGGCAATCCCGCAAGCGGTGATGCGCTGATTGCAGAAAACCACGAATGTCTGAATTTGCGCTATCCCGGTGCGACCGAATTCCAATGGCGCTTGATGACAGAGGACGGCCCAAAGCGGTTTCGCGTCATGGGTCGATTTGAATCCGATGATGGCGATGTGCTGACGGATTGGGCGCTGAGCGGCAACGGGATCGCGATGAAGCCGCTGTTTGAGGTTGCGGACCATATCAAGGCTGGCCGTCTTGTGCCTGTGGCTGTGCAAACACCGCCAGAGCCAATTCAAATGGCTTGCTTGTTTACGCACCGGCGCGGGCAGGACCCTAAATCGCGGTTGTTCATGGATTTCATGATTGACCGGATCAGCGCCGTGGTGCGTGACGGGGCAGGGGTGGCCTAAGCGTCAGTTTAGCTGCCGCGATAGGTTGAATACCCAAATGGCGATAAAAGAAGCGGCACATGATAATGCGACGCTTCGGACATCCCAAACCGCAGTGGGATCACATCTAAGAAACGTGGCTCCTCGGGTGGTGTGCCGGTTGCGTCAAGATATGCCCCTGCGTGGAACACCAATTCATATATGCCTGTCTCAAATCTGTCGGCTGGCAGGATCTGTTCGTCCGTGCGCCCGTCATCATTGGTGACCAGTGATTTCAGATGTGTCCGGACATCGCCGTCGATCTTAAAGAGCTCAATTTTTAGCCCTTGCGCTGGGCAACCGCGTGCGGTGTCCAGAACATGCGTCGTCAGATAGCCAGCCATGCAATCTCTCCTTGATGTGTCATCTGCTTTTGACAGAGCATGCGACGAACCGCAAAGCTTCGCATTCAAGAGGGTCCTTCAGGATTTATTTGAAAACCAATTCCATTGAATTGGTTTAGGGAAGATTAAAGCATGAAGAAGGAATCCATCTGTTGACCCGCTACCCACGTGACATGACCGGATATGGCGCGACCCCACCTGCGGCCAATTGGCCGAACGGTGCGAAGATCGCTGTGCAGATCGTGCTGAATTACGAAGAAGGTGGCGAGAACAACATCCTGCATGGTGATCCCGCTTCCGAGGCGTTCTTGTCCGAGATCACAGGCGCTGCCGCTTGGCCCAACATGCGTCACTGGAACATGGAATCGATCTATGAATACGGCGCGCGCGCTGGTTTTTGGCGCATTCATCGCCTTTTGGGTGAAACGCCGATCACGGTGTATGGCGTCGCATCTGCATTAGCACGTGCGCCTGAACAGGTCGCTGCGATGAAATCGTTGGGCTGGGAAATTGCCAGCCATGGTCTGAAGTGGGTTGAGCACAAGGATATGCCGGAGGATGAAGAGCGCGCGCAAATTGCCGAGGCAATCCGGTTGCATACTGAGGTCACAGGGCACGCACCACGCGGATGGTATACCGGACGTTGTTCCAACAACACCGTCCGCCTTGCTGCTGAGACCGGTCAGTTTGCCTATGTCGCTGACAGCTACGCCGACGATCTGCCGTACTGGATGCAGTTTGGCCGCGATGATCAGTTGATCGTGCCTTACACGATGGATTGCAACGATATGCGGTTTGCCATTCAGGCGGGCTTTACGAATGGCGATCAGTTTGAAAGCTATCTCAAAGACAGTTTTGATGTGCTCTATGCCGAAGGTGGCGCAGGGGCGCCCAAAATGTTGTCGATTGGCTTGCATTGCCGCCTGATGGGCCGTCCCGGCCGCGCTGCGGCTCTACAGCGGGTCATCGATTATATGAAGTCTCATGAAGATGTCTGGTTTGCGACCCGGTTAGAGATCGCTGAACATTGGACAAAAGAGCATCCGCCCATGCACAAGACGCGTCCATCTGCGATGGACCGCGATACGTTTGTCACCGAATTCGGCGGCATCTTTGAGCATAGCCCTTGGATCGCGGAAGGTGCATTCGCGCTTGAGCTGGGTCCAACCCATGACACAGCACAGGGCATTCATAACGCTTTGGCGCGTGTGTTCCGTTCTGCCACCGAAGAGCAGCGCCTTGGGGTGCTGACGGCACACCCTGATTTGGCGGGTAAACTGGCCTCTGCCGGCAAGTTGACCGCTGAAAGCACAGCTGAACAAGCGGGCGCTGGGCTGGATCTGTTGACTGATGCGGAACGCGAGATGTTTCAGGCGCTCAACGCCCAATATGTCGCAAGTCACGGCTTTCCGTTCATTATTGCAGTGAAAGACAACGACAAGGCGTCGATCCTTGAAGCGTTCCACCGCCGGATTGGCAACGACCGTGACACTGAATTCGCCGAAGCTTGTCGGCAGGTCGAACGCATTGCCGAATTACGTTTGATCGAGAAGCTGGGCTGATGAAGACAACGCTGCATCTTGAACCACTGACGCAAGAGGCTTTCGCGCCATTCGGTGACGTGCTTGAGGTCGCTGGTGATCCGGACAAGGTGATCAATCAAGGGTTATGCGGACGCTATCATGATCTTGCAAATATCGACATTGAGGATGGCAAAGCGGGCATCAGCCTGTTCAATGCTGAACCGCGCCCGTTTCCAATCACATTAGATATGGTCGAGCGGCACCCGCAAGGCAGCCAGGCTTTCTTGCCGATGAGCCATCATCCTTTTGTTGTCGTCGTGGCCCCCGATCAGGGCGGCACACCCGGCCAGCCGCGTGCGTTTATCACCACGGCAGGCCAAGGGATCAATTTCGGCCGTGGCACATGGCATGGGGTGCTTACCCCCATTCATGCGCCCGGATTATTCGCTGTTGTAGACCGGATCGGGGAAGGTCCGAACCTGCAAGAGCACTGGTTTGAAACGCCGTTCACAATCGAGCGGTGATTTCAAAATGGCCAGCTCGGAGAAGCTGGTAATAAAAACGTCCAAGGGGAGGGACGCACTATGGCTGACAATTCAATCGGGACCCCGGAGCAACTCCGTGATCCCAACTACACACCGGCGCTACAACGCGCCATTCCACTGGGAATCCAGCACGTGCTGGCGATGTTTGTGTCGAACGTGACGCCTGCAATCATCGTCGCAGGTGCTGCTGGTTTCGGGTTCGGGTCCAACAGCCCTGATTTTCCTGAGCTGTTATACCTTATTCAAATGTCCATGCTGTTTGCGGGTGTCGCGACACTCTTGCAGACGGTCACGCTTGGCCCGGTCGGTGCAAAGCTGCCAATCGTACAAGGGACATCCTTTGCCTTTATTCCAATCATGATCCCGCTTGTCGCTGGTAAGGGCGTTGACGGTCTGGCCGCCTTGTTCGGTGGTGTGATCATTGGTGGTTTGTTCCACGCATTCCTTGGTCTTTTCATCGGCAGAATCCGCTTTGCATTACCACCGCTGGTGACAGGCCTTGTTGTAACAATGATCGGTCTGGCGTTGGTCAAGGTCGGCATTCAATATGCTGCTGGTGGTGTGCCCGCTATTGGCACACCTGAGTACGGCAGCTTGTTGAACTGGTCTGCCGCATTGGTTGTGATCTTTGTGACCTTGGGTTTGAAGTTCTTTACCACTGGCATGTTGTCCGTTTCCGCCGTTTTGATCGGTTTGGTCGTGGGCTATTTCTACGCCCTTGGTGTAGGCATTCTGGACTGGGCTGCTGTGACTGGATCATGGGAACGCTCTGCTGCATTCGCATTGCCACAACCGTTCAAGTATGGCTTTGAGTTCTCAGCTGCGGCGATCATCGGCTTCTGCCTGATGGCGTTCATCTCAGCGATCGAAACTGTGGGTGACGTGTCCGGCATTACCAAAGGTGGTGCAGGCCGCGAAGCGACAGACAAAGAGATCGAAGGTGCGACCTATGCTGACGGTGTTGGCACAGCGTTTGCCGGTATCTTTGGCGGTTTCCCGAACACATCCTTTAGTCAGAACGTTGGCCTGATCGCGATGACGGGTGTTATGTCCCGCCACGTTGTGACCTGTGGCGCGATCTTCCTGATCATTTGTGGTCTGGTGCCCAAAGTGGGTGGCATCATCCGCACTGTACCAATCGAGGTGTTGGGCGGCGGTGTGATCGTGATGTTTGGCATGGTCGTGGCTGCCGGTATCTCGATGCTGTCAGATGTGAACTGGAACCGTCGCAACATGGTGATCTTTGCGATCGCGCTATCCATCGGCCTTGGTCTTCAGCTTGAGCCTGGCGCCGTTGCGGGTTTTCCTGACACAATGCGTATTCTGATGACATCAGGTCTGTTGCCAGCCGCATTCATCGCGATTGTACTGAACTTGGTTCTGCCAGAAGAACTGGCCGATGAATCCACAGAAGAGGTGTCTGGCGGTATGGCCGGTCACGGTGATGGATCATTGCCCAAGGAATAAGCGTGAGCTTGCAAACAAACAAAAGGCCCGGTCATGAGACCGGGCCTTTTGCTTTGCAGTGATATTTGCTGAGCTCTTAGTTCCCGAACGGCAAGGGACAAAGCGCCTCGTGGCTATTCGGCAGCAAGCTTTTGCGGGAAGGTCCGTGCCTGCGCACCTGCGCCAGTGCTTAGTCCCATGTGGCGGTTAACGTCTTTGTACAGCAGATAGCGGAACTTGCCGGGCCCACCTGCATAGCAAGCTTGCGGGCAAAACGCGCGGAGCCACATGTAATCGCCTGCTTCTACTTCGACCCAGTCATTATTGAGCCGGTAAACAGCCTTGCCTTCAAGAACATAAAGCCCGTGTTCCATGACATGGGTTTCCAGAAATGGGATCACCGCGCCGGGTTCAAACGTCACAACGGTGACATGCATGTCGTGGCGCAGGTCAGAGGGGTCGACAAAACGTGTGGTTGCCCATTTGCCATCGGTATCAGGCATCACAGTCGGCGCGACATCCTTGTCGTTGGCGATAACCACCTCGGGCAGCGCAAGCCCCGGTACGGCCTCATATGCTTTGCGGATCCAATGAAAGCGCAACATGTCATCTGATTTGTTATGCAGCGTCCATGCAATGCCGGGCGGCAGGAATGCATAACCGCCGGGTGCGAGCACATGTGTTTCGCCGTTGACGTGAAGCGTGGCATTGCCTTCGACAACGAACAACACGCCCTCGGCGCCGGCATCCGTTTCGGGATTGTCAGACCCACCACCCGGTGCGACTTCCATGATGTATTGAGAAAATGTTTCGGCAAAACCTGTCATGGGCCGGGCAATGACCCAAAGCCGCGATTTGTCCCAAAACGGCAGGAAACTTGTCGTGATATCCCGCATCGTTCCTTTGGGGATCACCGCATAAGCATCTGTAAAGATGGCACGATCCGTCAAAAGCTGCGTTTGCGGCGGGTGACCACCTGTTGGCGCGAAGTAATTGCCAGACATCACGGATCCTATTGTGAGAAATACCTCACGAATATGAGATGCCACGCCGAACGAGACCACCCACGAAAGCCCGACAGGACCTATCGGTTTGTTTTGATAATGCACTGATGGCTGATGGAAATACAGGCGTGTGTGGATGTGGCGGGTGTGTGTCTGGTCAAACTTGCACGGCACGATCTGTGCAGTGTATGAGGTGGCTCCAGTCTGCTGTCGCTAGTGTCAGATCGTGCCGATGCATATGCATCTTTGATCTTGATCGATGACAGAATGATGTATGATGAAACTGCAATCTGAAGCGTGCGAGAAAGGGTGAAAGTGAAATGAAAGCGGATACCTATCGCGCACCCCGCCTGTCTGTCGCCCCGATGATGGATTGGACGGATCGGCATTGTCGGTATCTGCACCGCCTGATGTCGCGGCACACGTTGCTTTATACCGAGATGGTGACCGCACCTGCGATTGTGCATGGTGACCGTGACCGCTTGCTGTCCTTTCATGATGATGAACAGCCTGTTGCGTTGCAGGTCGGCGGATCTGACCCTGCGCAATTGGCCGAGGCCGCGCGCATTGCAGAGGACTACGGGTACGCTGAGGTTAACCTTAATTGCGGTTGCCCATCGGATAGGGTCCAGTCGGGCAGTTTTGGCGCGGTGTTGATGGAGAAACCCACACTTGTCGCTGCATGCACATCAGCAATGAAAGATGCCGTGCGTATCCCTGTGACTGTCAAATGCCGGATTGGCGTTGATGATCAGGACCCACATGTCATCTTGCCAGAATTCTTGGCACAGGTATCGGCGGCTGGTGTTGATCGTTTTTCAGTTCATGCGCGCAAAGCATGGCTGCAGGGTCTGTCCCCAAAAGAGAACCGCGATATTCCGCCATTGGATTACGATTTAGTGTTTCAGATGAAGGGTTTGTTCCCCCATCTTCATCTTTCAATAAACGGTGGTATAGGGACTTTGGACGAAGCTATCAGCTTTCTTGAGCGTGGCCTTGATGGTGTTATGATTGGCCGTGCGGCCTATCATACGCCCGCTGATGTTCTGTTGGATGCCGATGCTCGTATCTTTGACGACCCAACCGGGCGTACGGCCGAGGAGGTTGTTCACTTGATGCTGCCCTATATTGCGGACCACTTGGCGCAAGGCGGCCGTTTGGGGCAAGTCACGCGCCATATGCTGGGTCTGTTTCAGGGGCGTCCGGGTGCGCGGGGGTGGCGCAGGCATCTTTCTGAAAATGTTCACGCTGATGGCGCGGGGCCAGAGGTCGTGCTTGCCGCTATGGACCACATCACGCAGCTTGCGGCCTAAGGACTATCAAGAATGGATGACATGATGCTGCTGGCCACAATGGCCGCCTTGTTGCTGGCGCTGGGTGCATTCGCGGGCGTGCTTGCAGGTCTTTTAGGGGTTGGCGGTGGCATCGTTTTGGTGCCTGCGTTCTTTTATGTCTTCAGCGCACTTGGCTTTGATAGTCCGCAGCTGATGCAATTGTGCCTTGGTACATCACTGGCGACAATCGTTGTGACGTCTTTGCGTTCTTTGGCGGCGCACAACAAAAAAGAGGCGGTCGCATGGGCAATCCTGAAAGGCTGGGTTGTTGGTATCGCAATTGGTGCGACTGTTGGCGTTTTGGTTGCCTCGTCGCTGCGCTCTGAGATGCTTCAGGCCATCTTTGGCGTTTTGGCGATCATTGTTGGCGTCTACATGGCATTTGGGCGCGATCATTGGCGGCTGGCGCCGCAAATGCCCGAAGGGATTTTGCGTGCTGTCTTGTCCCCGGTATTAGGTTTTCTATCGGTCTTGATGGGTATTGGAGGTGGATCGTTTGGCGTGCCAACGATGACGCTGTTTGGTGTGCCAATTCACCGCGCGGTTGCAACCGCTGCCGGATTTGGGGTGATCATTGCGGTCCCATCGGTGATTGGGTTCTTGTTTGTGGATATCAGCGTGGCACCGCCATTTACTGTTGGTGCCGTGAATTTCCTGGCCTTCGGTCTGATCGTAGCGATGACGCTGATCACAGCCCCATGGGGCGCTGCATTGGCCCACCGGATGGATCCAAAACCCCTCAAGCGCGTTTTCGGCGTTTTCTTGATTTTGGTGGCGCTTAACATGCTGCGCAAAGCATTGGGATGGTAAATGGTGATCTTGCACAGGACGGTTTCACCGTTTTTGCGCATGATCCTGCGACCGCACGATGGGCAGAGGCCGCTGGCCGCATTGGCCGCGCCGTATTGAAGCAGGGTGGAGACCGTCGGCATGGGAACACCTGGTTTGTTGGCGTAGACGCCTTGCCGAATGCGCCAGATGGCAGTGTGGATGGCGTCCCTTTGTCAGGTGCTTGGCAACGCTTCGTTGATGCGCCGGCGACATGGCATCGCGCCCAGCTTTCCGTCGTTTTTCCCGGATACCCGATGCAAGACGCAGGCGAAAGTGACGCAGCCCATGCATTTCGCAAAAACAGGGATGCCGCCCATGTCGATGGGTTGTTGCCCGAAGGACCGTACAAAAGGCGACATCTAAGAGAGCCTCATGGGTTCATCTTGGGATTGCCTCTCGATACGATCCGCGCCAGTCCACTAGTGGTTTGGTCTGGCAGCCACAAGCTGATGAAGTCGGCCTTCCAACAGGTGTTTTCTGATAGCGCCCCAGAGACTTGGGGTGATATGGATGTGACGGATGTCTACCAAGCGACGCGTCGCAAGATATTTGAAAGCTGCAAACGGGTCGAGGTATTGGCAGAACCGGGGCAGGCAATCTTGCTTGATCGACATATACTGCATGGGGTCGCCCCATGGGCGCCAAGTGCAGTAGGGGACCTGCGTATGATGGCATATTTCCGGCCGCTGGTTTCGCCTGCTGCGTGGCTCTAGGGCCTTTGTTTGTTGTAGTCCGCAAGCCCTTTGCCCGGCTCGTCCACAAACAGACTGGGTAGGATGCGTTGGCTGGTAATCTGGTCGACCCTGATGTCATCGAACTGACCTGTGGACTCACACCAGACAACGCAGGTCCACAGCCGGCCCCAATAGTCCAATTGCAGCGGACGGACGATGCGCGTCTGGTCGTGCATCATCAGCTCTAGCTTTTGTCGGGTGCGCACAGCCTGGCGCAACATCGGCAAATGCTGGAAACCACGCGCGGCGTCTGCAAAAGGATAGATCGCAAAACCGGACCCGCTGGGTGCGCGGCTGCGGTCTTCGGGCATTACGGCGTCAAGCTTGTCTGACAGGGCGCGGGCGGCGGCGGACAATTCTGCATCGTCACTGTGTGTGACAGCGTTCAAGCCCAGATGCAGGGCCTCCATTTCGGTCATGGTCAGGTTGAGCGGGGGCAGGGTGACGGCGGCGATCACACGGTAGCCTATGCCGCGCTCGCCCTCAATCGGGATGCCGGACGCGGCCAAGGTTTCCATGTCGCGGTAGATTGTGCGCAGCGACACTTGCGTGGCCGCGGCCAAATCAGTGGCACGGTGCAGTGTGCCATCACGCAGTATCTGCACAAGCTGCATCAATCGGTCGGCACGGCGCATTTGTTTTCCTTTCGATTCGTGTCAGTTTTGTCATTTTTCTGGCAACTGACAAGTTTTTGTCACTAAAACTGGAAAACCCTTGCAAAAAAGGGGGTTAGAACACCAAAATCACACAAATGATGCTTTCCTTGCCTGCTCTTGAGCCCTATTTGTCAAAGCAGAGAGATCAAACGACGCGAGGCCGCAGGCCCGCCAGAGGAGAAAAGACATGCTCAACAATATTGGCCTTCCCGGTCTTCTACTGATCGCCGTTGTGGTTCTGGTGCTATTTGGCCGCGGCAAGATTTCCAGCCTGATGGGCGAAGTCGGCAAAGGCATCACTGCGTTCAAAAAGGGCGTCGATGATGGCAAACAGGAAATCGAAGATAGCATGGCAGAAGCCAAAGATGTGACCCCTGAAGAAGAAAAAGACAAAGTCTGATCTTGGTGTCTGACGGAAAGGACCGCGCCTGATGTTTGGCCTTGGTTGGAGCGAAATGCTGGTTGTCGGCATCGTGGCGCTGATTGTGATCGGCCCCAAAGATTTGCCGGGGTTGTTCCGGACAATGGGTGAAATGTCAGGCAAGGCCCGCAGGATGGCGCGTGAGTTCTCAAACGCGATGAACCAAGCGGCCGATCAGTCTGGCATGAAAGACGTCAAGAACACCTTGAATGCCGCCGCCAACCCCAAGAAATTTGGTGCTGATAAGCTGAAAGAAGCCACTGGCATGACCAAGGGGCCTGCGACAGCTGAGCTTTCGGCCGAACGTCAGGCTGCGAAAGAAAAGATGAGTAAAGCAATGGGTGATGCTGCAATCGCACGTAAAGCGAAAGAGGCGGAAGAAGCTGCAGCCAAAGCCGCCAAGGCCGTCGCCGATAGCCCCGCACCTGAGGCCAAATCATGAGCACCCAAGACGACATCGAAGATAGTGCGGCC
Source organism: uncultured Paracoccaceae bacterium (assembly GCA_947496605.1). Classification (GTDB taxonomy): domain Bacteria; phylum Pseudomonadota; class Alphaproteobacteria; order Rhodobacterales; family Rhodobacteraceae; genus Yoonia. The sequence goes on from CANMDF010000001.1 coordinate 234,320, forward strand.
CCCCTGTTAGAACATCTGACAGAGCTGCGCTCGCGCCTGATCTATTCGGTTATGGCGTTTTTGGTCGGTATGATCATCTGCTTTTCGTTTGGTGGGATGCTCTTGGATTTCCTGCTTGGCCCCATTGAGAAAACCATGCGCAATCTGGGTAATCCAAACCCGGTGATGCAGTACACGGCCCCGCAAGAATATTTCTTTACCTTGATCCGCATCTCGGTCGTGGGCGGCCTGACGATTTCATTCCCGATCATTGCGTATCAGTTGTGGCGGTTTGTGGCGCCGGGCCTTTATCGCAATGAAAAAAACGCGTTTCTGCCGTTCATTGTCGCGTCACCCATTCTGTTTCTGATCGGTGCCGCCTTTGCCCACTATATTGTGGTCCCACTGGCAATGGCGTTTTTCCTTGGGTTTGCTGATCTTCCGTCTTTCGTGTCAGCGATCATGGCGGGTGCGATACAGCCTCCTCCCGGATCGGATCTGCTGCCCGGCGGGGCCGGTGGCCTTGCTTTGCCACCCCTTGCAGGTGCGTCAGAAAGTGGTGTGTCGATTGTCTTTAACGGCAAGGTGAATGAGACGCTGGATATTACCCTGAAAATGATTGTGGCCTTTGGAGTGTGTTTCCAACTGCCTGTCCTTTTGACTTTGATGGGCTCTGCGGGGCTAGCCAGTTCGCGCGGTCTGCGTGGCACACGTAAATACGCTGTTGTGGGTATTTTGGTTGTGGCAGCCCTTGTAACGCCGCCGGATGTCACAACGCAGTTGATCCTGTTCGTGGTGGTTTACGGCCTTTATGAAATCTCGATTCATCTGGTCGCAGCGGTCGAGCGCAAAAAAGACCGCGTGGCCCGTGCTGAAGGCGTGATTGGCGAAGATGAAAGCCTGTTCGATATTCCTGAGGACGATGACGACATTGACGTCAGCGAAGGCGAAGCGGCGGCAGATGCGCATCCTGATGAGGACCCCAAACCGTGAGCAAGAAGACCTTGCAGCGGATTGCGGCGGCCTTGGAGCGCTTGAGCCCCGCGCCGGGGGATGTGCCTGATTTCAGCTCGGCCTCGGCCTTTGTGTGGCATGCTGATCCTGATCGGCTTGAGCCCGTTGCGCGGGTGAACCGTGTGGGGGTTGAGCTGTTGGTCGGCGTCGACAGATCACGCGATACACTCATTGCGAATACTGCTCAGTTCGCGGCAGGTCTGCCTGCGAACAATGCCCTGTTATGGGGTGCGCGGGGCATGGGAAAATCAAGCCTTGTCAAAGCAGTACATGGCGCGGTGAATGCTGATCATCCGGGATTAAAGATCGTCGAAGTGCAGCGCGAAGACCTGCCCACGATTGGCCGTTGTTTGAACCTTTTGCGTGGCGCAAAAGAGCGGTTCATCATGTTCTGCGATGATCTATCCTTCGGCCATGATGATGCGCATTACAAGTCGCTGAAAGCTGTGTTGGATGGCGGGATTGAAGGGCGGCCTGAGAATGTTGTCCTTTATGCCACGTCAAACCGGCGCCATCTGATGCCCCGTGATATGATTGAGAACGAACGCTCGACCGCGATTTCACCGTCAGAGGCAGTGGAAGAGAAGGTGTCGCTGTCTGATCGGTTTGGTCTGTGGCTGGGCTTTCATCCGTGCGATCAGGATGAATATCTGGCGATGATCCGCGGCTATTGCGATGCTTATGGCGTCGCCATTGATGACGCGACATTGCGGGCAGAAGCGATTGAATGGCAAGCCACACGCGGCAGTCGGTCAGGCCGGGTCGCTTGGCAGTATTTTACAGATTTGGCTGGCAGGCGCGGTGTGACGCTGTCGTAAGGTGAACCGGAATCCACGTTACTCTATCCGCCATTAGGGCAGAAAATCACCTGGATCGAGGCTTTGCAGGCCGCGCCGGACTTCAAAGTGTAAGAAGCTCGGATCAGCCGTACGCACCCGACCGATGGATTGCCCACGAGCGATACTGTCGTTCTTCTCGACGGTCAGCCCTTCCATCTGCGTATAGACGGTCAGCAAGCCATCGCTGTGTTTGATCACGACGATTGCACCACCACTTGTATCGGTGGTGACCGCAGCCACAGTACCTGAACCTGCCGCTTTAACGGATGTGCCCGCCGGTGCGCCGATATCGATGCCTTCGTTGGTGCCGGGCGCATAGGCGCGGATGATGGACCCTTGGATCGGCATCAAGAACCGTGCACCGCTGCTGGCAGGCTGTGTCGCTGATGACCCAAGATCGGGGGCAGCAGGGACAACCGCGGCGGCAAGAGGTGCCGCAGGCGTTTCACTTGGCAATGGTGATGCTGCACTTGGCGGCAAAGGCGTTACAGTGCCGTCACCGGGCGCTGTGACCACGGCGGCAGGGGTAGGGGCTGTGCCGCCTTGTGGGATCAGCAAGAACTGTCCTTCGCGGATGGTGAACGCCGCATCCAACCCGTTCCATTCAGAGATGCTGGCGACTGGCACGTTATAAAGCCGTGAGATCGAGAACGCCGTCTCACCGCGTTTCACCTGGTGGCGAATGGGCTCGTCACCGCGGACAACGGGTGCTGTAGGAGCGGGTGTGACCACCGGCTCAAGTGGTGCCGTGGCAACGGGTGTTCCGGATGCATCCGCGCGGTCCAGCGCTGTCGTTGCAACGGCCGACACATCAAGGGGTTGGATTGGTCCGGTCGCGACAGCACCAGTTGCGGGTGAAGGCTCGGCCACGCGGGTTGGCAGGGCGATGATTTCGTCCCGGCGCAAGATCACGTCAGGGGCGATGCCGTTAAATTCCGCGAGCTCGTTGGCATCCAGACCAAGCCGGATTGCGATGCCGCGGATTGTGTCATCTCTGCGGGCCACAACAACTTGATAGTTGGGGTAGGAAATCACACCGCGATCATCGGGGCTGGGACGTCCCGGGAGGGACTGCACGGCGGATGTTGTGTCAAATCCGTTGCCAATATCCCGCAGATCGAAATCAAAATCGCTACATGCGCCAAGTGTAGCCAAGGCCACACCTGTCATCATCACACGCCTTACCCGGATTTGCCCGTTCGCCATCCTACCGCTCCTTTGCCAAGTCGCCCCTTATCTATGGGGTCGTACTATATTTTGGGGTAGTTTACTCTTGTCCGAGCCCTTCTAGCAAGGGGACAAAGCGCACAGCGCGTAATTCATCGTATTCCAGACCCGTTTCTGTGCGTGTTACACGGATCAGACTTTGCACGGCGTCGGATTGCCCGACCGGAAGAACCATGATTCCACCAACACGCAGCTGTGCCAACAATGGCCCGGGGGGGTCTTCTGCCGCCGCTGTCAGCAAGATACGGTCAAAGGGGGCCTGCTCGGCGAACCCATGACTGCCATCGGCGGTAAAAGTGGTGATATTGGTGATGTCATTGGCTTCAAACACGGCCCGTGCGGCCTGCACCAGGCGCCGATAGCGATCAACGGTGTAAACTCTGCGGGCAAGCTTGCTGAGAATGGCCGCCTGATAGCCTGACCCGGTGCCAATTTCGAGAACCTTATCGCGTGGGCTGATCTGCAAGGCTTGCGTCATCAATCCGACCACAGACGGTTGGCTGATTGTTTGCCCGCAAGAAATCGGCAGTGGCATGTCTTCGTAAACGCGATCCGCGAACGTGCCTTTGACATAGTCGGCGCGGTCCACTTGCTCCATCGCGGTTAAGACACGCGCGTCGGTCACGCCTTTACTGCGTAAGGCATAGAGGAACTGCATCTTGGTGGGTGCGTCAAAGGTCACTTGAGGGCGTCCTTGAGCGTATCCACGAGCGCATAGTCCGTCAGGTCAGCCCGCATGGGTGTGATTGAGATATAGCCGTCGAGGTTTGCAGCAGCATCCGTACCGGGGGCGGTGGGTTCGTGCTGCGGGCCACCGCGCACCCATAGGAACTTGCGCCCCGTAGGGGATGTTTGCGCCTCTGCCCTGAACCGTGTGTTCAGGCGGAAGCCTTGGGTTGTGGCCGCCATGCCTTTGACGGCGGATGCCGGGACAGGGGGGAAATTGACATTATAGAAGACTTTGTAATCCGCATCGTCCCAAAGCTCTTTCTTCAAGAGTGCCCGCACAGTGTCCGCACCATGCTCGGCAGCAGCTTCAAATGGGTCATCAAGGTCTTTGTTATCTGGTCCATAGAACTGCGACATCGCGATGGAGCGCACACCTTGCAGCGCCCCTTCGATGCACGCACCAATGGTGCCCGAATAGAGCGTGTTTTCGGCCGCGTTATTGCCCCGGTTCACACCAGAAAGGATCAGATCGGGCGGGTTGTCCTTCAGCACATCATAAAGGCCCGCTATCACACAATCCGCAGGTGACCCTTCGGCCGCGAAACGACGTGGGCCAAGTTCGGCAATCATTGTGGGGTGGGTGTAGCTGATGCAGTGACCAACACCGGATTGTTCAAATGCGGGTGCAACGGTCCAAACCTCTCCTTCGGGGCCTGCCACATCATGTGCGATGTCGGTCAAAATCTTTAGGCCCGGCGCGTTGATGCCGTCGTCATTGGTGATCAAAATACGCATCAAGCCGCCCCTCTGCTTTGCAAATCGTTCCTATGCGTAGAATGGATGGGCGGCAAGTCTGCCACGGCGTTCAAGCGCTTAGCCGAGGATCATTGGCAACAGTCGTGCGGCTTCGGTCGCTGGGTCAGACAGGCCAGTGCGATCTTCGCCAGGATAAAACCGTGCGCGTGTTGCTGTGGGCATAGGTGCCGGTGTCAGGATTTGCACTGTGGGTCCGGTTTTTGCGCTTTCAGCGGCCCAACTACGGGCAAGGGCGATTTGGGCACCTTTAGTGGCCCCATAGGCGCCAAAGAACTGATCGCCGCCACGTGGATCGTCAAAGAACACGGCTTTGCCGGATTGGCCCAGCAGAGGGCTGACGTATGATATAAGGCGCGATGTCGCCTCGATATTGATCGTCATAGACTTGGCAAGGTCCTTGGGCCCAATGTGTCCGGCAGGGGCAAGGGGTGCTGCATGGATCGCGGTATGCAGCCACAGATCAAGGCTGCCCCAACGATCATAGATGCCACGGCACAGCTGCTGCATGGCTGCATCGACGCTGATATCCATGGGGGCAAGTGTGGCTTGGCCGCCTGCCGCTTGGATCGCATCATCCAGTTCTTCTAACGCGCCGACGGTTTTGCCGACGGCGATGACGTGGTGGGTCGGGGCAAGTGCCTGTGCTAAAGCCGCGCCAAGGCCGCGTGATGCGCCGGTGATAAGAACTGTTTTTGTCATGGGCTGCGTGATGTGCCGAACCGCGCCGAAGGTCAAGCGTTAGCTGCTTGGCAAAGCCAACGACTGCGTGCGACCCCAGCGGTTCGTCAACAGAACTTGTGTGTCGCCAATGGCTGTGATCTGAACACCAAAGGCTTCGTCGCCCACCGACACACGTGCAATTTGCCCGTTTGAGGATCGCAGCAATGCCGCCATGCCATCGTGCGCATCCATCACCCCAATCACGGCAAGGGTGTTGAGGTCGAGGGCTTCAGGCACGGTGGCTTTGACCCCAGCCAATGCCGAGGTGGTCGTGTCATTTGACATGGTAAATACTGCGTCGCTTTTTGTTTGGCGGGCAGATGTCATAAAAATTGAATAAGCGAAAGGGCAGGCGGCGGTCTGACGTCGCGTCGCCTGCTCAAATAAGGTCACATACGTGTGAGGACGTGGACAGGGCTATTCAGCCGCTGTTTTGGCCTGAAACCCTTGTTCGATCATGTCTGACGGTGCAACAGGATATTCGCCCGAGAAACAGGCATCGCAATAAGCAGGCGCTTTGGGATCGCGCCCTTTTTCTTCGCCGACCGCACGATAGAGCCCATCAAGTGAGATGAACTTTAGACTATCAACGCCCAAGTGATCGCGCATCTCGTCCTCGGTCATGGTCGCTGCCAGCAGCTTTTCGCGTTGCGGGGTGTCGACACCGTAGAAGCACGGCCATTGGGTCGGGGGTGATGCGATGCGGAAATGCACCTCGGCCGCACCCGCATCAAGGATCATTTCCTTGATCTTGCGGCTGGTCGTGCCACGCACAACGCTATCATCCACCAAAATCACCCGCTTACCTTTGATCAGCGCACGGTTGACGTTCAGTTTCAGACGCACACCCATGTTGCGGATGCTTTCCGTCGGCTCAATAAAGGTGCGGCCCATATATTGGTTGCGAATGATGCCCATGGCGTAAGGAATGCCGGATTGCAGTGAATAGCCGATGGCCGCAGGTGTGCCGCTATCGGGGACAGGGCAGACCAGATCAGCCTCAACTGGGTTTTCTTTTGCCAGTTCGCGACCAATGTTTTCGCGGGTCTCATAGACCGAACGCCCACCCAGAATGCTGTCAGGGCGGCTGAAATAGACATGTTCAAAGATACAAAAACGCGCACGGTTCGGACGGAAGGGGAAGTGGCTGGCCACGCCCTTTTCGGTCACAACGACCATCTCGCCAGGTTCAATCTCGCGCACGAAGTCAGCGCCGATGATGTCGAGCGCACAGGTTTCAGACGCCAGCGCCCAGCCATCGCCGATTTTGCCCAGCACGAGTGGGCGCACACCCAAGGGGTCACGACAGCCAATCAGTTTCGTGCGGGTCATCGCGACAATGGAAAACGCACCTTCGACTTTGCGAAGCGCCTCTTCCATACGGTCAGGAATGTTGCGGCCCATCGAACGCGCCATCAGGTGTACAATGCATTCGCTGTCGGATGAGCTTTGAAAAATTGAGCCGCGCTCGATCAGTTCTTTGCGCAAAGACAGGGCGTTTGTAATGTTGCCGTTATGGGCAATTGCCGCTCCACCCATCGCGAACTCGCCAAAGAACGGCTGCACATCGCGCATCGCTGTCTGGCCTTTGGACCCAGCGGTGGAATAGCGGACGTGGCCGATCCCAATCGTTCCGGGCAGGCGTTCCATCATAGATGCAGAGGTGAAGTTATCGCGGACCAATCCCATGCGGCGCTGCTGGTTAAAGCCAGTCTCGGGATCGTGGGTGACGATACCGCCTGCCTCTTGCCCGCGGTGTTGCAGGGCGTGCAGGCCGAGGGCGACAAAGTTGGATGCATCGGTCACACCGACAACGCCAAAGACGCCACATTCCTCCCGCAGTTTATCGTCATCAAAAGGGTCAGCGGGGGGCATCGGCTTGGACAAGGGGCAGCTCCGAATCCGTGAACAACAAGTGTGTCACCCTCTTAGAGGGTCCAGACTGGTCTGTCACCAAACGATCTGCTTAGATATGCGGAAAGACTGTTTCAGTGGAGGTCAGGTCATGTGGCTTGCCGGTGAAAAAGTTGTAAAGCAGGCAGCTATCCCCCATGTCTTGGTTATGGATTGGGTTTTTATGGTTGCCGCTATCAACCCGGGCCGTGTCCGCAGTGAAAAGCGTGAGAAATGAACGATCGGCTCATTCCGGCGCCAGATTGAGCGTATTGCCAAAGGGAGCACCATCATGATGTTCGTTAGCACAGGGGTTTATCTTGTAGCGGTTGGTGTCGTGTTACTACTTGCTGTGGTTTTTGTCGTCGTCGCGACCCGCAAAAAGGGCCCGTCACGCTTTGATGAAGATATCGACGTCGCGGTCCAAGAGCAGTGGCGCGCAGATCGCAAAAAGGCGCAAATTGAAGAACAGGACAATCTTTAGGAAAAGGGCTTTCCGCATCTATTCTTGAAATAAAAAAGGCCACCAGAAATCTGGTGGCCTTTGATATTCATGGATCGGGTCGCGTTTATTCAGCAGGGGCGCCACAATTGCCAACCAGCTGCTGGTACTGCTCGGTGATCCAACCAAGAGCTTGCTCTGGGTTTTGCTCTTCGATGCGACCAGCCAGTTGGGCAAAGACCTCGGCTGCGCGGCTTTCGTCGATCATCGCAAACTGTTGTGTCGCAAAGATTGTGTCGTAAACAAAGAACGCGACGGCAACCAACAAGATGCCGCGCAGGACACCAAAGAAGAAGCCAAGCGCCTGATCGACGCCGCCAAGGGCGGACCGTTGAATAACGCTAGAAAACAGGGGGGTGAAAATCGATACGACCACAAGGGCGACCGCAAACACCGCAGCAAAGGCCGCAATGATGGCCAATTCGCAGCTATCGCCAATAAAGTCGCCGATGATTGGGATCTGGCGCACAAGCGGTTCGACCTGATCGGCAAAGATGAAGGCCACGATTGTGGCACCGATCCAGCCGACGATGGCCATGGCCTCGCGCACAAAGCCGCGGCTGTAGGCCAATACACCTGACAGCAAAACAATGATCGCGACGCCAGCGTCTACGAGTGTGAAACCTTCCATGGTCCGTCTCCTGCGATTGACGCTACCTTGCGCCGAATACCTCTTCTACAAAACCGGCCAAATCGGTGGCATGCCGCTGACTTAGGCCCTCCACGCTGGGCTGTTTTGCCTGTTGCGGGAGTATCGCAGTTGTAAAACCAAGTTTTTGCGCCTCTTTCAATCTATTTTCGGTCTGGACGACAGGACGCAGCGCACCAGACAAACTGATTTCACCGAATACAACTGCCTCTGCGGGCAAGGCTGCGTCTTCGCGGGCGGACACCAAAGCGGCTGCCACAGCCAAGTCTGCACCAGGTTCAGAGATGCGCAAACCCCCTGCTACGTTGAGGTATACGTCCAATCCGGTGAAGGGCACACCACACCGCGATTCAAGTACCGCAAGGATCATAGCAAGCCGCCCACCGTCCCATCCGACGACTGATCTGCGGGGTTGGCTGTGTGGCGAAGGTGCCACAAGTGCCTGGATCTCGCATAGCACAGGCCGCGACCCTTCTATGCCTGCAAACACCACAGATCCGGGGGCAGGTGCACCGCGTTCTGATAAAAACAGGGCAGAGGGATTCTTGACTTCCGACAGCCCTTTGCCGGTCATTTCAAAGATACCGATTTCATCTGCGGGTCCGAAACGGTTCTTAACGGATCGCAGAATACGGAACTGATGTCCGCGCTCGCCTTCGAAATAAAGCACCGTGTCGACCATATGTTCGACAACGCGAGGACCCGCAATTGCGCCTTCTTTGGTAACATGCCCCACCATGACGACCGCCATACCGTTGCGTTTGGCAAATGTTGTCAGTTCATGCGCCGACGATCGGACTTGGCTGACACTGCCGGGTGCGCTGTCGACGTTGTCAGCCCACATAGTTTGGATGGAATCGATGATAGCGAGGTCGGGTTTTTCGGCCTCTAGCGTCGTCAGTATGTCGCGTAGGTTTGTCTCAGAGGCCAATAGCACCGGGCTTTGCTCTAGTCCTAAACGACGAGCCCGCATTTGGACTTGTGCGTTAGATTCCTCACCTGAAATATATATGACTTTCAGGCCATTACGGGCAAATCTTGCAGCAGCTTGCAGTAGCAATGTGGACTTGCCAATACCGGGATCACCGCCCACCAAAAGGGCGGATGCTTTGACCAATCCACCACCCAAGACGCGGTCTAACTCGCCGACGCCCGCTTGGGTGCGGGGCGGTTCTTTCTCTTGTGTCTCTAAGTCGGTCAGCGGAATGGGTTTTCCGCGCAGGGCACCCAGTGACTTACCTTTTGGCCCGCTGGACAGCGCTTTTGACTCGGTGATGCTGTTCCATGCCTGACAGGCATCGCATTGCCCTGACCATTTACGAAAAGCAGCGCCGCATTCATTGCATGAAAAGTTGAGATCTTTTGCCATGTTCACCTTTTGGACCAAAATGATCCACACGGCAATGGCAAGATGTGCGGGCCACGGACATCATCCGTGGCCCAGCGTTCTTATTCAGCGTCGAGCTGGCCTGTCTTAAACAGCAGGCCCGCGGCAACGGCACCAATGACCGGGGCCACGATGAACAACCAGAGCTGACCAATCGCCGTGCCACCAGCAAACAAGGCAGGGCCGACCGAACGGGCAGGGTTCACTGATACGCCTGTGACGTTGATACCGACCAAGTGGATGACAACCAGCGCCAGACCAATTGCAAGGCCTGCGAATTGTGCCGGAGCACCTGCGCCGGTCGCACCAAGGATCACGACCATGAACAGGAATGTCGCGACGACCTCAAACACGAAAGCGGCCATGACGTTGTATTCACCCAAATATCCTGCGCCCCAACCGTTTTGACCCAAGCCGTTCTCAGCGACGGAGTAGTCTGCTTTGCCGCTTGCAATAATCATCAACACACCAGCGGCGACAATCGCGCCAGCCGTTTGCGCCACGATATAGCGGATTGCTTCGCCCATCTGCATACGCCCTGCTGCAACAGCGCCTAAGGACACGGCTGGGTTAATATGGCAGCCAGAAACTGGTCCAATGCCGTATGCCATACCGATCAGCGCCAAGCCGAAGGCAAAGCTGATGCCCATCAAACCGATGTCGCCACCAGCGATCACCGCAGACCCACAGCCCAACAGGACCAAAGTGAATGTACCAATAAATTCAGCTATTTCTTTTTTCATTGTTGTTCTCCCTCACAAACATGGCGCGACTAGGCGGTCTGGTGTGATCTGGAACAAGGGGAAAAAAGGACTGCTCGCGTCAGTTTGCCTTTACAGTTGCCTTGGCTTGGGGCGTCAGGGCCGAGATGATGATCGACGCGATGATACAGGCGGAGAACATGTAGAGCCCCCAGCCGGTTTCAACTTTGCCGATGCCAACGCCTTTGAAAACAACGATATAGAGGGCGATCAGGAACACGTCGGCCATGGCGAGTTTGCCAATCCACGACAGGGCCGGCAGCGTTTTGTCTTTGAGCAGATTGAAGTGCACAAGCGCGATGCCAATTGTTTTGAGGTAAGGTGCAAAAAGCGCGAAGGCGGTTACGAGCAGAGCCAAAGCCACGTCACTTTTCCACAAAGCTTGCATGCCTGAGATCACACTGATCTCGCTCAGCCCGAAAATTGGCAGCAATCCGGCGCGCATCAATGGGGCAAACCATGCAATGGGAAAAAGGATCAATAGGGCAAGATTGGCAAAGCGCAGAATGTTCAGCATAAGAAACCTAAGTAAACTCTGATGCTTAGATAGTGAAGCTGAGGCGTTCAAACAAGTCTATTTGCCAAACGTCTTGCGATTGTAACGCGCACCAAGCTGGGTCAGCACCTCGTATCCGATGGTATTGGCCGCCCGCGCGAGGTCATCCACATTTTGCTGTGGTCCTATCAGGGTCAGCTTCTTGGGGGGCTCTGGCAGGTCAGTTACATCAATGGTCAGAAGGTCCATAGAGACGCGGCCGACCAGCGGGCAGGGCGTGTCGCCATGATAAAGTGTGGCCTTGTCCGACAGGATCCGCATGATGCCGTCGGCGTATCCTGCCGATACCGTTGCGATCCGTGACGGACGCGCGGCCTGCCAGGCGTTGCCGTAGCCCACGACTTCGCCCTCAGCGACATCGCGGATTTGGATGACCGGAAATTCAAGTTCGATCACAGGGGTCGCCTGCGCAAAGGGCAATCCGCCGTACATGCCAATGCCGGGGCGTGTCAGATCAAAATGATATTCGGGGCCCAACAAAATGCCACCTGTTGCCGCAAGTGACCGCGGAGCCTGAATGCCATCGGTCATCTTTTTGAATTGGGCCAATTGATAAGGGTTCATTGGATGATCGGGCTCATCGGCACAAGCCAAATGGGACATCACGAGGCGTGGTTTTTGGGACAGTGCCAGTTCAGCGACAGCTGCCCATTCCTGCATTTCCATACCTAAACGGTTCATGCCGGTATCAAGCTGAATTCCAAAAGGGTGCTCTGGCAGTGTTTCAAGATGGTGCGTCAGTTGTTCAACCGAGTTCAGCATCGGTGTGAGCCCTAACTCGCGGATCACATCGGTGTCGCCAGCCATATGGCCAGAAAAGACGCAGATTTCAGGTTTGGGTCCAAGCTCTTCGCGGATAGGGGCGGCTTCTTCGGCAACAGCGACAAAAAACTGACGCACGCCTGCTTTAAACAGGGCCTTGGCCACATTCGCAGACCCCAGCCCATATCCATCTGCCTTTACGACTGCCGCCGTCTTACAATTGGTCATCGCATCCAATGCGCGCCAGTTGGCGACGACAGCGTCGAGATCAATTATCAGGCGTCCAGTGCTCATACCGACCTTTTGTCAGTCAGGGTCCGACGGAGCAAGCGTTTTGCGGAACAAAAGGCTTAGTTGGGGCATTCCTGCAAACCGTTCAACGCGTCCACCATTTCAATTGCGAGGTCTGCATCAATCGGGCCTGTGATGGCAAATCCGGTATCAATCGGTGCCTGAATGGTCACTGAAAGTACCTGTTCGCTACAGACAAAGAGGTTCACAGATTGATTGACATGCGTTGTGGTGAATTGCGTGAAGGCTTGGGTTGCCTCCTCGCCCATCGCAATCGCGATTTGACGGGTGTCGTCATCTGAACCAACCAAGTCAGCCCGCACATCAGTCGGCATAAACCGCAGGTCCCCAAGGAACCCTGTGAACCGAACGACGGGCTCTGCAGCCGATTGCGCAAAAGCAGGGCTGGCCAGCAAGATAACAAGTGGGAGAAGCTTATTGATGACAGGATCCTTTCTAGAATTCCTGATCATCGCCTTGTTGCCAAGATTTTGCAAGGTTTCCGAATCGTGTGAATTCTGCGGTGAAAGAAAGCTCGACTGTTCCAATAGGGCCGTGACGCTGTTTGCCAACAATCACTTCGGCCTTGCCATGCAGGTTTGACATCTTTTCCTGCCAAGCGGCAATCGCCTCCATGTTGTGATCTTCGGGCTTTTCGCGTTCCGCATAATATTCGCCGCGATAGACGAACATCACAACGTCGGCGTCCTGCTCGATCGATCCAGATTCGCGCAAGTCTGACAGTTGCGGGCGCTTATCTTCGCGGTTTTCAACCTGACGTGACAGCTGCGACAGCGCGATCACAGGGATATTCAACTCTTTGGCGATGGCTTTGAGGCCCATCGAAATTTCGCCAATTTCCTGGACGCGGTTTTCAGATTGGCCTCGCACGAGCTGCAAATAGTCAACAATTAGCACATCCAAACCATGCGTTCGCTTCAGGCGACGGGCACGGGCGGCCAACTGCGAAATCGGGATCGCTGCAGTATCGTCGATATAAAGCGGGCACGACTCAAGCTGTTTGGCAGCGTCCACAAAACGGCGAAATTCGCTTTCGGTCATATCGCCTTGGCGAATTTTATGGGATGAAATCTCAGACGCTTCGGCCAGAACACGACCCGCAAGTTGCTCGGCGCTCATCTCAAGCGAGAAGAAGCCAACGACACCGCCATCCACTGCACCCTCGCTGCCGTCTTGCAACTGGCCTTTGCGGTAAGCTTTCGCGATGTTGAACGCGATATTGGTCGCAAGCGAAGTCTTACCCATTGAAGGACGGCCCGCGATAATCAACAAGTCGGACTTGTGTAGCCCGCCCAGTTTCTTATCCATATCGGTCAGGCCGGTTGAGATACCCGCCAGCCCGCCATCGCGTTGATATGCAGTGTTGGCGACATTAACGGCCTCGGTGACGGCAGCAAGAAATGACTGAAAGCCCTTTTCAGACACACCTTGTTCAGCCAGCGTGTAAAGCGCCTGTTCTGCCTCAACGATCTGCTCTTTGGGTTCGTGCTCGACATCGACCTTTCCGGCTTTGTCGGTAATGTCGCGCCCCAGCTTGATCAATTCGCGGCGGGTCGCCAGATCATAGATCATCTGAGCATAATCACGGGCGGCAAAGGCGGAAATAGCGGCCCCAGCAAGGCGGGCCAAATAAGGTGGGCCGCCAAGTTCTTTGAGGCCTTCGTCGTCTTCCATAAAGGTCTTGAGCGTGACAGGGCTTGCCAGCATGTTGCGGCCGATGCGACTGGCGGCTGTTTCAAAAATGCGGGCATGAACTGGGTCGTAAAAGTGCTTGGGTCCGATGATCGACGCCACACGATCGAACACATCGTTATTGGTCAAAATAGCACCCAAAAGCTGCTGCTCTGCCTCAATCGAATGCGGCATCAAATCGGCGTCGGCTTCTTCGATGCCGGTTGCGTTAAATGCTGTCAGTTCGTTCATTTTTGCTCACCTGTTCCCCGAGGCTGTCCTACCAGTCGTCGTAGGCAAATGACCATCTGGAAATGATCGGGGATATCCTGCGGGATAAACCTGTGGACAACCTCTGATACACTGCCACCCTACCTCAATTGGTAGCACGACGCAAAGAAATCACTAGATGCAGAGCAGTCAATTGATTCTGGTGCGGATGACTTCAAAAGGGAGTGGATAAGTTTTTTAGGCTGGCGTCCAACCAGCGGGATCGTTCAGATACGCTTCAACAGCATCCAAAGTCGTCGCGTCATAAGCCCCGCGCGCTTTGGCCTCCGAGAGCACATCCCACCAGGTACAAAGGCTGATCAATTGAACGCCGTGTTCGCCCAGCATTTCTTCCACGCCGTCAAAGATGCCGTAGTAGAAAATCACCGCAGTGGCAGAACAGGTCGCGCCAGTTTCGCGGATCGCATCGACGAAGGACAGCTTTGAACCACCGTCTGTGGTCAGGTCCTCTACCAAAATCACGCGCTGGCCTTCTGTCATTACACCCTCAATGCGGGCATTACGGCCATAACCCTTCGGCTTCTTGCGGACATAGGTCATCGGGAGGGCCAAACGCTCAGCGATCATCGCGCCGAATGGAATGCCCGCAGTTTCGCCACCGGCGACGTTATCGAATGCCTCAAAGCCTGCTTCACGCATGATCGACACTGCCAAGAAATCCATCAACGTGGCGCGAATGCGTGGAAAGGAAATCAACTTGCGACAATCCACATAGGTCGGGGCCTGCTTGCCAGAGGCATGTGTAAACGGTTCTGTCGCGTTAAAATCAATCGCGCCAATTTCAAGCAACATACCTGCGGTCAATCGGGCAATTTCGTCTTTCGCAGGAAAGGAGGTGGGGATCATCGTCAAACCTTCATCTTCTCATGTTCATCATCGGGGCTTTGCCCATTCGTTTCTCAAACACTCCCCCGGAGTGTTTGCAAGACGCAACCCACCCTCTGCCGGAGGCCCAAAAAGTTAATCCGCGGACACACGCCAGTGCAAATCAAACCCGGGATCAAACACAGTGACAGGGCCATCTGGGGTCTCGATCTTTGCGGGATATTGGACAGGCTCACCCTTCGTGAGGGTGATTGTCGCCTCATTGGCGGGCAACCCATAAAAGCGTGGACCATTCAGCGAGGCAAAGTCCTCAAGCTTTGTGATCCGGCCTGCTGCGTCAAAAACCTCGGCCAGACATGACATCGTATTTGGGGCGGTGAATATACCGGCACATCCGCAAGCCTGTAGTTTCAGTGGGTCTGTATGCGGCGCACTATCTGTGCCAAGGAAAAATCGTTTGTCACCTGAGACGGCCGCCTGAACAAGCGCGATGCGATGTGCCTCGCGCTTGGCCACGGGCAAGCAGTAAAAGTGCGGTTTGATACCGCCAGCCAGAATGTGATTGCGATTGATGATCAGGTGATGGGTTGTGATCGTCGCGGCGAGGTTTTTCACACTATCGCGGACGTAGTCGACAGCATCTTGGGTCGTGACATGTTCCATCACGACTTTCAGATCTGGGACCTTCTTGCGCAGCGGCTTAAGGATCTTGTCAATAAACACAGCTTCGCGGTCAAAGATGTCGATATCATTGTCAGTGACCTCGCCGTGGACACAGAGCGGCATGCCGATTTCGGCCATCACCTCAAGCACGGGGCGGACCTTTTCAAAATCACGCACGCCTGAGGCCGAATTTGTCGTCGCACCCGCAGGATATAGTTTGACCGCCGTCGCAATGCCTGCTGCATAGGCAGCGCGTACATCTTCGGGATCGGTCGCTTCGGTCAGGTAAAGTGTCATCAGCGGCGTGAATTGTGCGCCAGCAGGCATGGCTGCCAAAATCCGATTGCGGTAAGCCACCGCCTGTTCCGATGTCACCACGGGTGGCACCAAATTGGGCATGATGATCGCTCGGGCAAAATGGCGGGTGGTTTCCGGCAACACCGCTTTGAGCATTTCACCATCACGCAGGTGCAAATGCCAATCGTCGGGTCGGCGCAGTGTCAGGCTGGTCAGATCTCTATCGGGCATGCTAACCGATTACACCGTTGCGCACACGGACGCCATAGGGCTTTGCGATTGTCCTTGCAGATCACACGGCATTTTTGGATATTTATGTCTAATCCGATGTTCAGAGAAAGAGAGACACAATGCTTGGATTTCTGATTGCTGCCGCGGCGGGATATTTGACGCCACATCTGGAGGGCCCTGTTGCAGGACCGGTTGCTAAAGCTCTTGGACAGTATTTTCCTGTAACAGATGCCGAAAAGCGGCTCATCGCTTTTATGGCTGCCATTCTTGGGGCAGCGGTTTTGGCTGCCGTATTTAACACCGGATCGGTCTTTGGCATTCTTGTCGGGGCAATCTTGGGCTATTTCGGCACACGCATCTTCGCGGTTCTGAAAAAGGTGATCGAAGGCCGCACCGACCAGTAATAACCAAGGTGAACCCTATGCTTGGATATCTTCTGTCGGTGTCAGTTCTTCACGCTTGTCGATAAAGAACGCCTTGTGGCCGCGTCTGATCATATAATCGCAAATAATCCGCGCGAGGCCGGGGTGGCCTGTGACAACCAGTCTGCGGACCAAAGCACGGACATAGGTCGGATCGTAACGCCGGGCCCGCAGCAGCTGCAGGAAACGGCGCCGGTCTAACATGCCATCCACGGCCAGTTTGATCAGCACATCATGAATGCCCATCCGGTCAAACGCCTGATCCAAATCATCGCCCAACAACATGCAGGGCAGGGCCGTCACATGCGGTTTGCGGAACATCGCGGCATGGCAAGCATCCAGACGTTGGATCGGGTCAAAGGCAACAAAGACTTTGGCCGCACCATCAATCATCTCAGGGGCATAGCCATAGCGGTCATTAAAGTTCTGTTTGCGTCCGCGTTTATAGCGCGAATCCCAGCCAGCCATCTGCGCATCAAGCGTGGCCTGCGGGCGTAATGCAATGACTGTTGCGCCGGGGGCGACAACAGAAAAAGCCGCAGCCGCGTAGGATGCACCGCCACCCGCGCCATGAAAGACGATTCTTTCAAAATCATCAAAAAAGCCATCGTCGACAAGGCGGTCAAAGAACGCGTAGACATGATGGTCACGAAACCAGCTTTCCTTGAAAGACAGCAGTGACAGATGTGACCAACCGTCTTGGCGCACGTAGGAAAAACCGCGCGGCTCAGCGTCCATATTGTTTTCACGCGCTGACTGGGCATTTTCAAAGGTCACAAGCAATGTGTTTCCGGCCTCAAGAAAGCCTGCGCAATGACCGCGACCAAGCTGCTCAAAGAAACCATGGTCCTCACAGAACTCGTCAAGCGTCCCCAGCCAGTTGTTGAAACTGAGGTCGTTTAGATTGAGTTCGATGGCAATTTGCCGGTCTTCCATACACACATACTCCGAAATCGGATGTCACTCCGACCGCCGTGAAGAGATACATGCCTTTTGCGGCAGTAACTAGGCACGGCCCCCCTCTTTAATGTTGCCTAATGTCGCTAAAAGAACGCCTGAAGCCCTGTTTGTGCACGACCAAGGATCAATGCATGCACATCATGGGTCCCTTCATAGGTATTCACGGTCTCAAGATTCACCATGTGGCGCATGATTTGGAAATCCTCACTGATTCCATTTCCACCATGCATGTCCCGTGACGCCCGTGCGATATCCAGTGCCTTGCCGCAGTTATTTCGTTTCATCAGGCTGATCATTTCGGGGGCGGCTTTGCCACTTTCCATCAAGCGTCCAAGTTGTAGCGCGGACTGTGTGCCAAGTGCGATTTCAGTCTGCATATCAGCAAGTTTCTTCTGGAAAAGCTGGGTTTGCGCCAAAGGTTTGCCAAATTGCTTGCGATCAAGCCCGTATTGACGTGCCGCGTGCCAACAGGCTTCGGCGGCCCCCATCACCCCCCATGCGATGCCGTAACGCGCACGGTTCAGGCAACCAAACGGTCCTTTCAGGCCTTGGACGCCGGGGAGTAGGGCATCTTCGCTCACTGCGACGTCATCCATGACAATTTCGCCCGTCACCGACGCCCGCAGGCTGAGTTTGCCACCCACATTGGGGGCAGACAGCCCTTTCATTCCCTTTTCCAATACAAATCCACGGATCTTGCCGTCATGTGCATCTGACTTAGCCCAAATGACGAATACATCTGCGATGGGAGCGTTACTGATCCACATCTTAGAGCCGTCGAGCACGTAACCGTCCGCGGTCTTCTTCGCAGTGGTCTTCATGCCTGCGGGGTCACTGCCTGCATCCGGTTCTGTTAATCCAAAGCAGCCGATCAAAGTACCGGCAGCTAAACCTGGGAGATACTTTTGTTTTTGCACGTCACTGCCATAGGCGTGAATGGGGTACATCACCAAAGACGATTGTACCGACATCATAGACCGGTACCCGCTGTCCACGCGCTCAATCTCGCGTGCAACAAGGCCGTAGGTCACATAACCCGCACCCAAACCACCGTATTCCTCGGGAATTGTCAGACCCAGCAATCCCGCGGTACCCATCTGATGAAATACGTCAGGATCGACTGTTGCCTCGCGGTACGCCTCTGTCACACGTGGTTGAAGTGTATCTTGCGCAAACGTATGTGCGGCATCGCGCAACATCCGCTCGTCTTCGGACAGTTGGTCTTCCAGCCGCAAAGGGTCGGCCCAGTCGAACGGGCCAAGGTCTGGTCCAAAACCGGTCGCTTTTATTGGTGAGGAATCGTTCATGGCGCATGCTCCCATCTTGTGCTGCGCAAGCTATGCTTTCTGTCGCGAGGGGGCAATGGAGAGGCGGGCCTCATCCTTCTCATGTTCGAAAATACCTCACAGGGGTCTGGGGATGTGAAATCCCCAGTCCAACAAAGCGTTTACCAATCCGCTGCTTTTTCGAAACGATTCCCACGATCTTGATGCAACCTCTTCGTCTTTGTGGTACCTGACGCACAGCCTAAACGAGAGACGCACCATGACCGTAGCTGCAACATATCTTCCCAAACTTGCCCTCGCGTGGCATCGCGCAGGGCGGGGTGTCGCGATTGCGACAGTTGTGCAAACTTGGGGTTCTGCGCCGCGCCCCGCCGGTAGCCAACTGGTGGTTGATGCCGATGGCGCGATGGAAGGCTCAGTTTCGGGCGGCTGTGTCGAAGGGGCGGTGGTCACCGCCGCGATTGATACGGTTTCTACCGGCAAACAAGCCTTGCTGACCTTTGGCGTCAGCGATGATGAAGCTTTTGCTGTCGGTTTAGCGTGCGGTGGAGAGATAAAGGTCTTGATCGAACCTGTGGGGCCTGTGATTTCAGTAGAGATATTGGAGCGTCTTTCCGACGCGCACGACCAGTCACAGCCGGTAGCCTATGTCACAGATCTAGAAAAGGGTGGCGCAAGACTGAGTGCAGCGACGCGTTATCCCGACAGACAACGCACAGACATCTCAGGCATCGAAGATGATGGTAAAACCTTTGTTGGTATCCATAATCCACCGCTTCGGATGATCATCGTTGGTGCCGTCCATATCGCCCAGCATTTGGTGGCGATGGCGCGGGCCTGTGGCTACCATCCGATTTTGGTCGATCCCCGTCCTGCCTTCGCATCTGAAGCGCGCTTTCCCGGTGAAACCATTATCGCCGATTGGCCTGATGAAGCCTTGCGCGACCTGAAGATCGATCCGCGCACGGCCATCGTGACACTGACCCATGATCCCAAACTTGATGATCCGGCTATTGTGACAGCATTGGAGTCGGATGCGTTCTATATTGGCTGCCTTGGATCCAAGCGGACCCATGCCAAACGGGCCGAAAGACTAAGAGAAGTCGATTTTGAAGAGGCTGACATCGCCCGGATCCACGGGCCGGTCGGCCTCGATATTGGTGGACGACAGCCTGCTGAAATTGCTGTCAGCATCATGGCGCAAGTCACCGCAACGCTTCGTAAGCAAACTTAAAATAGGGGCAACAAAAAAGCCCTCACAGGATGTGAGGGCTTTTGTCTGAAAACTTCAGCCGGTTTACTTCGGCATAGGCCCGATCAGCATAACCATCTGGCGGCCTTCCATCTTTGGAAAGTTCTCGACCTTACCGGCTTCTTTGGTGTCCTCGGCCACACGTTCCAGCAATTCACGGCCCAGCTGTTGGTGCGCCATCTCACGACCACGGAAACGCAGCGTGATTTTCACCTTGTCGCCGTTCTCAAGAAACTTGAACACATTGCGCATCTTCACTTCATAGTCGTGGTTGTCCGTGTTTGGACGGAACTTCACTTCTTTGATTTCGATGATCTTTTGCTTTTTCCGGGCCTCAGCTTCTTTCTTCTGAGTCTCGTATTTGAACTTGCCATAGTCCATGATCTTACAAACCGGTGGATTGGCGTTGGGAGAGATTTCTACCAAGTCGAGGCCAGCTTCATCTGCCATTTCCATCGCACGTGCAGGAGTGACTACTCCGACGTTTTCGCCTTCGGCACCAATCAGGCGGATTTCATCTGACCTGATACGGTCATTGATCCGGGGTCCAGTGTCACGTTGTGGTGGGGCGTTATGGGGTCTGCGTCCTATAGTCTTTATCCTTTGTATCGTTTCCGTATCGGTGATGTGCAAACTAACCACGCAGACTGGCAGCTTCAACCCGCAAAAGATGCGGTTTTGTGCCGAATTTTCCCCTGCGTTTGGACTTTCCCTTTTGCGAGCCATCTGACATATCCCAGCACAAGGTCCGATGGGGGCCCAAATAACAAATTTGGAAGGAGATTTCCCATGCGTGCAATAATCATTCTCGTCGTCGTGGCGATCGTTGGCTTCTTTGGCTACCAATACGCTGCGGAAGGTCGCAGCCCGGGTGAAGCTGTAGGCGTTTTGACCGGTGCGACACAAGAAGCCGAGCGTCTAGCCGCTGAGGCCGCCGAAGCACAAGCTGCAGAAGAGCAGCGCCTTGCTGATGAGGCCGCTGCTGCCGCTGCCGCTGCCGAAGAAGCTGCCGCTGCAGAAGCTGCTGCCGCTGAGGCTGCCGCCGCTGCAGAAGAAGCCGCCGCCGCTGCTGCTGCAGAAGCTGAGGCCGCTGCGGCTGCCGCAGAAGAAGCCGCCGCTGCCGCACTGGCTGAAGCAGAAGCTGCTGCAACCGCCGCTGCTGAAGAGGCTGCCGCCGCTGCAGAAGCCGCCGCTGCGGAAGCTGCTGCCGCTGTTGAAGAAGCCGCGACCGCTGCCGCAGAGGAAGCTGCAGCAGCCCTTGAAGGCGTCACTGGTGAAACAGGTGACGATCTGATGTCCATGGCTGGAGAGCTGCTAACTGTTGACGGCTTTGACGCTGACAAGGTGACGCAGCTGCTGGACGGCGCAGACATTTCAGATGACATGAAGTCACTGATGACATCTGCCGTCGACCAAGCCAAAGACAACCCGCTGTTGTTGCAGCCAGTCTTGGACAGCATCAAGGATGTGTTGGGCCAGTAACTGACCCAGCCTTCCAACCGAAAACGAAAAAGGCCACGTCAGACATGACGTGGCCTTTTTCTTTACAATCTCAGATTTGTTTTAGTCGAGGAACGCTTTTTCAACCACGTAATGCTGCGGGTTAGAGTTCGCGCCTTCTACCAGCCCGTAGTCCTCAAACATGTCTTTCAGTTCAAGGTTGAACGCCATGTTCCCACAGATCATCGCCCGGTCTGTTTCCGGTGACAAAGGCGGCACGCCTAGATCGGTAAAGGCCTCACCCGACCGCATCAGATCTGTGATCCGACCCATCTTTGGGCTCTGCTCACGTGTTGTGGTTGGGTAATATTTGATCTTCTTCCAGAACCCGTCGCCGATCACCTCATTGAGCAGTTCATCTTCTTTTAGCCCTGCGATTAGGTCACGGCCGTAAGTCAGCTCACCCACTTCGCGGCAAGTGTGCGTGATGATGATCTCATCATAGTCTTCATAGGTCTGGGGTTCCCGCAGCAAGGATGCGAAAGGCGCAAAGCCAGTGCCCGTGGCAAAGAACCAGATGCGCTTGCCGGGCAGAAGGGCATCATGGACCAATGTGCCAACAGGTTTGGGGCGCAAAATCAGCTCATCACCGACTTGGATATGTTGCAGCTTAGATGTCAGCGGGCCGTCTTGGACCTTGATGGAATAGAATTCCAGCTCTTCATCCCATGACGGCGACGCGATGGAATACGCACGCAAGAGCGGCTTTTGCTTGCCGGTTTCGGGGTGTGGATCGCCCATAAGGCCGATCATCACGAACTCGCCCGACCGGAACCGCAAGGAAGCGGGGCGGGTCACGCGGAAGGAAAACAGCCTGTCGGTGTAATGCTTCACGTCGGTGATGGTTTGCGCATCAGGCAAGGTCGGGACGGCTTTGGCGGTATCTGTTGTCACGGGTGTTTGCTCGGTCATAAGTATCATGGCAGCCCTGATAGGGCCGCCCTCCGGTCTAGTCATTGATCTGTGTCAGGGAAAGGGGGCTTAACCGCGCAAACGCGCCTGATAGTTGTGATTTTGCCAATCTGCGCGGAATTGCCATTGATCTTCGGGCTGGCGGGCGGCCAAGGCATCGTCGATTTCAATTTCATCAAAGCCGGACCGACGCGCCATCGCGTATTGGTCTGCCAGCACATGGCCACGCGCCCGCAAACGGCCTTTGTACCCCGCACGGCGCAACATAGCCGCCAGAGTAAATCCACGCCCATCAGCGGACGACGGAAAGTCGATGCGGATCATCGCGGCGTTGTCCAAGCCAATCAATGCGTCGGGCGCAGTATCAGAGGGCAGGTCGATGCCATAGTCGCAATCGTTGGCAGCAACCTCATCCAAAGTCACAAACCCGCAGGCAAAATCATCGGCGGCAAAGCCTTTGTCGGTCACAATAACGCTCATCATATCATCCTTAAGAGCCAAAGCTCTGTGTTCATTTTAGCCAAAAAACTCATTCTGTCGCTGCCATTGGCAAAGAGGCCTGTGGTTTGGAAAAATGAATACCGCATTCTGTTTTTTCACTGTCACGCCAACGACCTGCACGTTGATCTTCATGATCACTTACGCGCGTTGTACAAGGCATACAGCCGACGGAGGGATAGCCTTTGGCGACCAGTGGATGCCGTGGCAGATCGTGTTTGGAGATATAATCCCGCAAGTCCTGAGCAGACCACTTGTTCAGCGGATTGACCTTGATCTTACGGCCCTCTTTCTCGAACAGCGGGAGGTCAGCGCGTTTGCCGCCTTGAAACTGCTTGCGCCCTGTAATCCAGCCGTCAAATGCGACCAGCGCTTCGGCTAAGGGCCGTGTCTTGCGCAGATCGCAGCAGGCGTCGGTGTCAGCCTGATGCAACAACCCATCCACATCTTCCTTTAGGACATCGTCGCGGTTCGGGCCGATGATGCGCACATCTGTCAGACCCAGCTTTGTGGCCACCTCACGCTGATAAGTCAGCGTTTCGGGAAACAGCATTTCGGTATCTAGAAAGATCACCGGCGTCGCTTTGTCGATCTGCGCCACCATATGCAGCAGAACGACGCTTTCGGCCCCGAATGAAGACACTAAAGCCATTTTGCCAATCTGCACATCACTTAGCACGTGCCGCAGGACGGTCTGTGCGTCAGATTTGCGGTGCAGAATATTGCGGCGTTCGGCTAACTCCTTAAGCGGCATTGGCTTTTTCCTCTGCTGGGTAGAGAATCGCCTTGAATGGCTCCATCCCCAAACGGCGATAAGTTTGCAGAAAAGTCTCATCCGCATCTGAACGCAGACCCAGATAACCTGTTACCAACCGCTCGATCGCAGGCACGATTTCTTCGGCGCTAAAGCCGGGGCCGGCGCGTTCACCAATGGTTGTTGTCTCGGTACCGTCACCGCCAAGCGTGATCTGGTAGTTTTCGACGCCGGCGCGGTCGAGGCCAAGAATACCGATGTGACCAACATGGTGGTGTCCGCAGGCATTGATGCAGCCAGAGATTTTGATCTTTAGTTGGCCGATCTCATGTTCGATCTTCAGCTTATCAAACCGCGTTGCGATTTCCTGTGCGATCGGGATCGAACGGGCAGTCGCCAAGGCACAGTAATCCATGCCAGGGCAGGCGATGATGTCGGACGCAAGACCGATGTTCGCGGTTGCAAGGTCCGCTTCGCGCAACGCAGCATAGACCGCTGCCAAGTCGGCCTTGTGCACATGTGGCAAGATCACGTTCTGCTCGTGGCTGATGCGCAGCTCACCATGCCCATATTGTTCGGCCAGATCAGCCATCACGCGCATCTGGTCAGATGTGGCATCGCCCGGCGTAGCGCCATGTTTCTTGATGCTGATGGACACGATGGCGTAACCGTCGGCCTTGTGGTCGGCGAGGTTTGTGTCGGTCCATGACCGGAACGCAGGGTTGGCAAGGCGCGCGGCCTCGAACCCGTCGGTTGATTTTGTGGTGAAAGCGGGTGGCGCGAACGCGCTTTCGATCTCGGCCAGCAGTTCTTGATCGTGACCAGAGAACCCTTCACGGATCGCCGCGAAACGCTCTTCTACGAGCTCTTGGATTTTCTCCAACCCGTTTTCATGCACGGTAATCTTTATCCGTGCCTTATACTTGTTATCGCGACGGCCCAGCAGGTTGTAGACGCTGACAATCGCCTCGCAATAGGGGAGCAAATCCGCCTTTGGCAAGAACGCGCGCAATACCTTACCCACCATTGGCGTGCGGCCCAGGCCACCACCGACGATCACCTCAAAACCCGGTTCGCCCGCGTCATTGCGCACCATGCGCAGGCCGATGTCGTGGGCTTTGGTCACAGCGCGGTCATGGGCGGCACCAGTCACGGCAATTTTGAACTTGCGTGGCAGAAACTGGAATTCAGGGTGGTCGGTGGACCATTGGCGCAGCAATTCTGCGATCGCGCGAGGGTCTTCGATTTCATCTGCAGCAGCACCAGCGAAATGGTCCGCCGTGACGTTGCGGATCGTGTTCCCAGACGTCTGGATCGCGTGCATGCCGACATCGGCCAGCGCGTCCAGCATATCAGGCACGTCTTGCAGTTTTGGCCAGTTGTACTGGATATTCTGGCGCGTGGTGAAGTGGCCATAGCCTTTATCCCAACGGTCCGCGATATAGGCCAGCTTGCGCATCTGGTCCGCGCTCAGCGTGCCATAAGGCACCGCAACCCGCAGCATATAGGCGTGCAGTTGCAGATAGAGGCCGTTCATCAGGCGCAATGGCTTGAATTCGTCCTCGGTGAGAGAGCCATCGATGCGGCGCTCCACCTGCCCACGGAATTGGGCAACACGGGAACGGACGAAAGCTTCGTCAAAATCGTTGTAGCTGTACATTATGAAAGCTCCACTTGTTTGCCATGGGCATAATTGGATGGACCGCGTGTGCGAAAGGTTTCGCGAAAATGCGTGGGCTCGGGGCCGGCTTCGCCTGCTTTGGCGTCCGCCAGATAGGCACCAGCGATTTCATCGACCCGTGATTGCGCTTCCAACAGGCGCAAGTCAGCGTGTGCTTCATCGGTCATCAACTCGGCCTCGCTGATATCGCGGGTCCATGTGTTGGCTTCGGTCAACCAAACGGCGTCGCCTTCCAGCAACGCATTGGCGGTGACGACTTTGGGAGAAAACGTCCTGGGCATTATGCAAACTCCTTGAGTTGGCGGGCTTGGGCTGCGGCATCGCGCGGGGCGAGGCCGTAGAAGGTGATAGCAGGACCTTTCAGGTCCGCTTTGGAGAGGGTTGGTTCCAGTTCGGCCAGCGTGGTCGCGATGATTTGTTGATCAGCACGGCTGACGTTTTCGATAATGGTCACAGGCGTTGCCGGATCGGCGCCATGCATCAGCAAACGACCTTGGATAAAGCGGGCGGATTTCTTGCCCATATAAATCGCGGCAACTTCGCCGGGGGCAGCAAGCGCTTTCCAATCGTGATCGGCGTAGCCTTTGGTGTCGTGACCCGTAATCAGGCGCACCGCAGAATTGCGGCCGCGTTTTGTCAGACTTTGCCCGATATTGGCGACAGCAGCAGAGGCGGCGGTGATGCCGGGGATGATGCGGTAGGGAATGTCATGGGCTTCAATCGCCTCAATCTCTTCGTCCAAGCGGCCAAAGACCGTTGGATCGCCTGCTTTCAGGCGAACAACATGGCGGCCGTCCAGCGCGTGGCTCACGATCAACGCGTCGATATCGGATTGGGCCATGGATTTGCCAAAACCCTCTTTGCCCGCATCAATGATGATCGCTTCGCGGCGGGCCAGTTCAAGGATTTCACCAGTAACCAAGCGGTCATGGATCACAACATCGGCCTTATCCAACGCGTTGCGGGCTTTCAGGGTCAGCAGCTCCGGGTCACCGGGGCCTGCACCGACCAGATCGACAGTGCCTTCTTTGGCCGTTGTCATTACATGGGTGTCGAGCAGGGTTTCAAGGGCAGGGATCACGCCAAATTCGCCATTGTCCGCCAATGCCTTTGGGCCGGTGCCGAAATAGAAAGAGGTCCAAAAATCGCGGCGCTTGCGGCCCATGGGCAGAATATCAACCGCGTGGCGAAAGGTTTTGCCGATGCGCGCGAGGACGCCCAATGACGTTGGCAGGCGCTCCTCCAGATCTGCTTTGATCGCACGGGCCAGAACGGGGGCAGCCCCTTCGGTGCCGATCGCAACAGTCACTGGGTCACGGTCGACAATGGCAGGGGTGATGAACTGGCTGTCTGCAAGGTTATCGACGATGTTCACCAAAGCGCCCTCAGCATGGGCGATGGCCGACACGCGGGCATCTTCGGCGTCATCTTCGTTGGCGGCATAGAAGAGGGCAGCGCAAAGCGCATCACCCGGTTCCATTGCGCGTGCGATGATCCGCAGCTTGCCTTGGTCTGCCCATTTGTGGATGTCGCCGGCAATATCAGCGGCGATCACTGTCAGATGCGCTTCGGTCTTCATCAGCAGGCGCAGTTTGGCCATTGCGGCATCGCCACCACCGGACAAAACAATGCGGCGGCCTTCGACGGCAAGGAAGATTGGAAAGTGCTTCATGGGGCGAACCTTTGATTTCTTGGGTTCAATATAGAATAATGTTCTGATATTTGCTTCCCCAATGGGCTGGTTAAGGACGATTGTTCTGCTGTTGGCTGAGTTAGGACCATGTGTTCTGCAAAATCGGAGAATTGAGAATGTCGGTACGGATTGACGCTACAGACCGGAAAATTTTGGCAGCCTTGCAAGCGGATGCCGCGCAATCTTTGGATGAAATCGCCAAAACTGTTGGATCTTCAAAGACACCTGTTTGGAATCGCATTCGCAAAATGCGCGAGGCAGGGGTGATCGGACAGCACACCGTCCTGTTGGATGCCGAGGCGTTGGGTTTTGAGGCCTGTTTCTTTGTACTGATCCGCACGTCAGAGCATGATGCAGAATGGCAGGGACGGTTCCTAAAGGCGCTGAACGCCCGACCCGAGGTGCAAGAGGCGCACCGGCTTGCGGGCGACATTGATTATATTTTGAAGGTACGCGTTCAGAATGCGCGGGCCTATGACACGTTTTATCAGGCGCTGATCTCAGAGGTGAAGGTGCACAATGTGACTGCGCTCTTGTCGATGGAAGAGATCAAGTCGACGGTGGCATTGCCCCTCTAACTCTACATACATGAACAAAGTTCAATTTTGCGATTGACGCACGCGTTCCGGGCATCTAAGTATATGAACAATGTTCATAAATGGAGTGCCGATATGCAATCTTTCAAAATACCATTCATTGGTGTGACCCTCGCGTTAGCAGCTGCCTGCGCGTCACCCAGCGTCCAACATGCCGCACAGTCGGCCGATCATAGCGTGCAAGCTGCAAGTCATGGTGCAAGCGCTGTTGCCTCCAGCGCTGCGACTGTTTCCGCCGTGCCCATTGTCGCGACAGGGGCGGTGCTGTCTGTCACTGGGGCTGCGATCGAAGCATTTGGTGAGGCCTCTGTGACAGCTGGTGGTGCCGTTTTGGATGAAACGCTTGGCGCGAAGACACAGCACTGCCAAGCAGGCCAATCACTGACATGCGTGGCGCCGGATGGCCCACCGCGTTTGAATTAAAGGGGGCGGGCAATGTCACGTATCTTTTTTGCAATTGTTCTGTTGGTCGTCACACTTTTGCCGATCCCATCACTGGCTGGCAGCAGTGCAGCCAGTCACCCGGTTTTGCCAACCGACGAGGTCGCTGCGTTTTCAAACAAGGTGCAACGCGATCTTGCGGCACGGGGCGCCAATGTTGCGATCGTTTCGCGTGTGGGCAGAGACCCTGCGGTGTTACCCGATGGGATTAACTATACCCATGTCGCGTTCTGGGTTTATGCCCGCATTACCAAGGCCGATGGCAGCACTGGCATGGGCTATCGTGTCTACAATCTGTACCAGCGGGAAGGGGACCTGACCCAAAGCGATCTGGTGCAGGACAGCCCGGGCGATTTCTTTGCAGGTGCCCATAGTCTGGACGCGGGGATCATCATTCCTGATCCGCGTTTGCAACGGCAGTTGCTAGAAGTGATCAACAGTTCCACTTATACGGAGCTGCACAATCCTCGCTATTCGGTTTTGGCGAACCCGCGCTCTGGCCAGTTTCAAAATTGTACTGAACATACGCTCGATGTGTTGATGGCGGCCCTTTATGACACGCAAGATCCTGCGCAAATCAAAGCCAACATCGCGGCTTATTTTGCGCCACAGCCCGTCCAATTGGGTGCATTGCAACGGTTACTTGCGCCAGCGGCGTCGCAGGCATTGACGACTATTGATCATGGATCAGATGTGGGGACCGCGACCTTTGGATCCATCGCGCGGTTTATGGAAGCGAATAACCTGCATGACGAAATCTACCGGATCACACCAATGCAAGTCGTTCGTTTCTAGGTAGAAACCATCAGCCGCTCGAGCCCGTGAAAATGATAGACGTCGCCATAAACAGGTGCTTCGGCCAGTTTCAGGTCGGGGCATCGCTCAAAGAGCACCTCTAACGCGATCTTTAGTTCTAACCGCGCCAATGGTGCGCCCACGCAAAAGTGGATGCCGCCACCGAAGCTTGTGTTCTGTGGGCCCTTGCGTGTGGGGTCAAAAACATCGGGGTCTTCATAGACCAAAGGGTCTCGGTTCGCAGCGGCCAAAAGACAGGCGATTTGGTCGCCACGTTTAAACGTCTGATCGCCCAGCGTCACATCCTCATACACCCAGCGGGTAAACATATGCAGCGGGGGATCAAAGCGGATGACCTCTTCAACGCAGGCATCCGTGATGTCCTTCACAGCATGTTCCAACAGTGTCTTGGTGCCGTTGCCTAAGGTGTGAACCGTTGCCTCATGGCCTGCGTTCAACAACAAGATGCAGGTCGTGATCAGTTCATCTTCGCTCAGTTTTTCGCCGTCTTCTTCAGCGGCAATGAGGGTCGAGATCAAATCATCGGTGGGGGTCTTGCGGCGTTTAGCAATATAGCTGCGCATGAAGGCCACAAAATCATTGGTCGCAGCAATCGCATCTGCCTCAATCTGCGGTGTGCGCCGGGCCTGATACATTGCGACCATCGCATTGGACCAGCGGACCAGATCATCGGCGCGGTCCTCTGGGACACCCAATAGGCGCGAGATGATCACAACTGGGACGGGCTGGGCGTATTGGGTTAGCAGATCAAATGGCGTGTCGGGGAACTGATCGACCAATGCGTGACACAAAGTGCGGATGTCGGGCGCAAGGCCAGCAATTGTGCGGCTGGTAAAGGCACGCAAGACCAAAGCACGCAAACCGGTGTGGCGGGGTGGCTCCAGTTCCAACATGGAGTGGGCTTCGACGTTATAGAAAGGCACCAGATGGTCAGGGATTTTGGGGGCCAGCTCAGGCGGGCACTCGCGCCCCATGCGGCGATCACGCAAAACGGTGTGAACCATCTTGTGTGAGACAGCGCAGGCCATGTCATATTCGGTCCACCATACGAAGTCACCACATGCGCGGGCCTGATCATAAAACGGGTAGGGGTCTTGGACAAAGTCGGGGGCGGTCGGGGACTGGTTGAGTTCTTGCATAACGACAGGTTTGTCGCAGCATGAAAGCGATTGCAAGTGGCCTACCCACTGTTTGAACGGCGAAAAAAGACGCAAAGACAAGGGGCTGAGGCCGTTCCTTGGCGGGAAGATGCCGTAAGTGCCGCCGCGACGTTCTGACGCGCACATTTGACCTTATTTATATGATAATATGTATGCAGTTGGATACAAAAATCGTCTAACTCGCGGACGAAGTGACCTAATCACTAGCCAACACAAGGGAGGGGCGTTCATGGCCAATGCGCCTATGGACGATGATGCGTTTGATCGCTCAGAGTACTTTAAAGCCGACCGACAGTTTCGGTTGGTGGAACAAGAATTGCCGCAAGAAGCAGTCTCTGCTCTGGCGCGCGAAGTTGTGAGGCGTCTTGCATTCAAAATGCCACGGGCTGTGAAAAAAGAAGATTTGCCGACCGCCTCAGACATTGATCTGTTGTGTGCAGCTTTATTGTCCAAGAAAGAAGACGCAGCAGATGCATTCATTTTGGCTGCACGCCGAGATGGTGTGCAAACCGACGTGATTTATCTGGGTTATGTGGCAGGGGCCGCGCGCCGTCTGGGTGAAATGTGGGACAAAGACGAGATTTCGTTCATCGATGTCACCTTGGCCTGCGGCAAACTTTATCGGATTATCCGTGGCCTGCGTCATGTGATTGCGCCCGGCATCGTTGCCGAACGCGACGATTGGCCTGCGATGTTTGCCCTTGTTCCCGGTGAGACACATACTCTGGGTATTGAGATCGCGACTGATATCTTCCGCCGAGAGGGGTGGGATGTGGACATGATGGTCGGGTTGGACCACGACACATTGGTTGAACAGTCAGATAGCCGCAATTACCGCGCGGTTGTTCTTGTCGCGAACTCTGATGTGATGCTTGAGCCTCTGACACGTCTGGCGCTGGCAATCAGGATTTCACATCCATTGGCGCATCTTGTTGTTGCAGGGAACATCCTGGACCATCACCCAAACATTTTGGAGTTGGTGGGTGCGGATGCGATGATCAAAGACATCAAGACGGCAGTGAAAACGCTGCGAGATGTTATAAATGAGCCGGAAACCTAGGCTTCTTCCAAAGCTGCGATAATCGGTGAAAACGCGTCAGCCGTCAGGCTGGCGCCGCCGACAAGCGCACCGTCGACGTTTGCGACAGCAAAAATATCAGCCGCGTTGCTGCCTTTGACAGAACCACCATAAAGCAGGGAAAACTCTGCACCATCGTCAAAGCGTTCACTTAGCCGCGCACGGATATGCCCATGAACTTCGGCAATTTGATCGGTCGTGGGGACCTTGCCAGTGCCAATCGCCCAGACAGGCTCATATGCGATCACTGTGGTTTGCGCGTCTGCGGTATCAGGTACAGAGCCAGCCAGTTGCGCATCAATCACATCAAGCGTTGTGCCGCTTTCGCGCTCTTCCAGTGTTTCGCCAATACAGATGACAGCAATCAGCCCTGCGTCATAGGCGGCCTCTGATTTGGCCGCAATCAACGCGTCTGTTTCGGCGTGATCGGTGCGGCGTTCTGAATGGCCCACCAAGACGTAGCTTGCGCCGACATCAGCAAGCATCTCGGCGCTTATGTCGCCAGTATGCGCCCCGAATTCGCCTGTGTGGCAATCTTGGCCGCCAATATCAAAGGGGGTGTCTTCGCAAGCACTGATCAATGTGGCGGGGGGACAGATTAAGATCGCGATATCTGCATCACCGTGTTTGTCCTCTAACGTACGCAGTTCTGATAAAGTGCTTTGCAGCCCGTTCATTTTCCAGTTTCCGGCGGCGATCTTGCGAGGCATGGCAGGTCCTTACGTCAGAGAAGCAATTGTGCGTCTTGCTAATGTGCAGGCATCGGAAGGATCGTCAAGGGCTGCATCTGGAATGGACCAATAAGGCATGTTGTGAAACTGGGTGGCCCCAGCATCCGCCAGTTCGGTGACAATGTCGCCTTTGGACTTGAGGTAAAGCTGGCCGTCACTGCTCATGAGTGCGAAAACGTCACCCTCAAGGTACAGGCACATGCCGCCAAACATCTTGCGTGTTGTAACGTGGCCTAGCTCAGAGAATAGATCGGTTGCGAAGGCAATATCTGCGTCCGCAAGGGCCATCAGGTGGCCGAGATATTTTCGTCAAACTTGATCGACTCGCCGCAGCCACAAGCATCAACCACATTGGGATTGCGGAATTTGAACCCGGCCTCAAGCAAAGACACTTCGTAATCGATCTCGGTTCCGAACAGGAACATTTGCGCCATCGGAGCGATCATCACCCGGGCGCCGTCTTGTTCGACAACCTCATCCAGCGGGTCAACCTCGGTCACATAGTCCATTGTGTATTCCATGCCTGCGCAGCCGCCTTTTTTGACGCCAATGCGCAACCCCTGATGGCCATCTTTGTCCATCAGCTTTGCAATCTGCGCTGCTGCTTTGTCAGTGATGCTGACTGCTTGTTTGCCTGGAATGCCGAACATGTGGGGCTCCTTTGATCCCTATGTAGGGCAGATGATTGTCTCACTCAAGATGGGGTAGGGTCCATGCCGTAGAATGTGATCAGTGACAGTGTCGCAAAGCTGATCAATAAGGCCCACCCGAATGATGCCAGTGTACCGATGATCACGTACTCACTGGCGCGTTGATCTTTGGATGCAGTGTCAAAGCGTAAGACCGATTTAGCTGCGATCAGAAAGCCGATCCCGGCAGGCTGGCCTGCAAGAACCATCAGAAAGATCAAAGCACGTTCCAGCAGGCCAATCATCCGTCCAGCTTGGGGGAGACCTTGTGGTTGGACGTCTTCGAAGTCTTTCATCAAGAGGCCGATGGCGGGGCCACCTGCATAGACACATAAGATCAAACCGGCTGTGATGGTCAGCAGATAGTTGGCAAACGGTGTCGCATCAGGCCAAAGCCCACCTAGTGTAGGCCAGAACCAAAGCACAGCAACGATCGTCGTCATATGTGCGAGCTGATCAGTGACGTAGGCCCAAAGCGTCTCAGGCGCGAAATGCGTTTTGATCAGATCAATACCCAAATGCAGTACGGCAATGATCACTGCCGGTAAGACCTCACCACGCAGTGCCAGCAAGGTCAGCAGAAAGACCACGCCAATATGGGCTGCCATCGCAAGAGGCTTTTTCTTGTTGGCAATGATCCAACTGTTCTGCAGCGGATAGTCTGCCAATAGATGCGCAAGGAAGAGGGCGAGGGCAGTTGTCAGCATTCAGCAGCATCATCAGTGTGAAAGGTATGATTGCGCATAGCGTAAAGCGCATTGTCGAAATAGGATAGTCCCGCACCAGCAAGGCGGTTCTGGACAGCCTGTCGTGTGACGCCAAGCCGTTCGGCAATGTCTTCGTGGCGCAAGAACTTTTCAACGAGATGGATCGCTATGGCCTCAGCTTGCGAGGCCGTCCATCCTGAAGCGGTCCATTCAGCCAGATCAAGGATCGCAGTCTGCTCGGCGGCAACACCCTGACCAGCAAGAGCCAGCATGCGGCCACGTTTCATTGCGTTAAGTTGGTCGCCGGAAACAAAGAAGGCGGGTCCGGTGGCATCTGTGAGATCGCTGGTCCCGAGTGTCTCTACGGCACCCACACCAATCGAAATACGCGTTGCTATATTGGTTTGGCCAGCTTTGAGGGAAGCTATGATATAGAGTGCCGCGTCCAATAGCAGACCGGGGTTCGTAAGAACAATTTGCCAACCATCACCGCGGTAGCGGGTGAAGCGGACATCCTGATCCCAGGCCCATCCAAACTGGTGGGCCGCATTGTGTAGAATGCTAAATGTCTGCTCAATTGCGGCTGTTTTTGAATGACGTGACTTGATTAAGTCGCCTGTCAGAACGGCGCATGGCACATGAGTGGTCATAAGCAATGAATAATGGTTGCTATCGATAAAAGCAATAATTTTTATTTGCTATTTCAGTAAGCAAATAAATTAATTTGCTTTTTTCGCAGTGCTTTTACATAAAGCCCAGCTCTAGCCGCGCTTCATCCGACATCATATCCATGCCCCACTGCGGCTCAAACGTCATTTCAACGTCGACTTGTTTCACGCCGGGCAGGGGTTCAATGGCATCAGCAACCCAACCAGGCATTTCGCCCGCGACAGGGCAGCCGGGCGCGGTTAGCGTCATAATCACGCTGACGGCATTATCCTCTTTGATGTCGATCGTGTAGATCAAACCAAGATCATAGATGTTCACAGGAATCTCAGGGTCGTAGACAGACTTACACGCCAAGACGATATCTTCATACATCGGATGATCTGTTGTCGATGGCGCGATCATAGGTGCGCCTTCAAGCTGAGCGTTGTTGTCGGTCATTGTATCCGTTCCCGCAATTCCTGACCAAACATATAGGGTTTGCATGGTGGGGCGTAAAGAGGTGAGCCGCGCGAAAATCAAGCGCGAAGATAGTGGATTGTTTCCAGAGGTGTGCGCCGTAAGATGGGAAATGCAATCACAGTTAAGTGATTGAGAAGGCAATGAAAGACCAAGTTACAGACGATGTTATATCCCGCTTAGTCATTCCTCATGCTACGAAGTCCCTTAAAATAAGGCAAATATGAGACTTTTTGCGTGACTTTAAGACATCAAGAAGTTAACGTAGAGTTAATAGGTGGATTCTAGCTCGCGCTGGGCTGCCTTTGGTAAATAGTAACCTCGTAAAGGAATTGAGTAGATGAAACTCAAACTAGCACTTGCTGCAGCAACAGTTCTGTCAGCATCAGCGGCGTTTGCAACGCCAGTCAGCCTTACATACAATGGCACAGCTTCTGGATCGGAAAGTGTCACAGTGACATCGTTCCCCGGTGGAACAGCTGCAATTGCAGGCAGCGACAATGTCACTTCTGCAAGCACATTCAAGATGACCGACTCAGCGGACGGTGGACTTGGTGACTTTTTTGCTTGGTGTGTTGATCTGACGGCGTTCTTGGGCGGACAAGGTGAAGCCAACGAGTACACAATTACTGATACACCGTTCGCAAGCACGTTTGATTTCGGTGCAGATACGATCGACCGTATCGCGAACTTGTTTAACGCGAACTACTCCGAGGATATTACAACTGACTCAGAGAAGTCTGCCGGCTTCCAGTTGGCAATCTGGGAAAGCGTCTATGACGATGACTTCAGCCTGACCACTGGCACTTTCGCTGCGACATCAAACGCTGGTGTAACAGGGTACGCAACTGACTACCTTGCCGCTGCGAGCGGATTTGATGGCGACGTCATCTGGGACGTCTTATTCCTCGAAAGCACGCCGGGTGAAGGTGTTCGTCGTCAAAACCTCGTAACAGTCGCCGCTGTTCCACTTCCGGCAAGCGCATTGCTGCTGTTGGCCGGACTTGGTGCATTTGGCATGGCACGCCGTCGTCAGTCTGCTTAAATCTGACCTCATGAATTCTAATAGGCTGCCCCAACGGGCAGCCTATTATCGTTTCAGACCCTTTCTGTGCTGAGAACGGTCCTTGGCAAATCCATCCGGATCGGGGATGAGGGGCCATGACACAACGCTTTTCCTTCGCCCTGAACGCCACTGATGGCAAAGCCCGCACGGGTGTGATCTCCACCCCGCGCGGCGATATTCGTACGCCGGCCTTTATGCCTGTGGGTACCGCCGCCACTGTGAAAGCCATGATGCCTGAAAGTGTGGCGGCCACTGGTGCTGATATCTTGCTGGGCAATACCTATCACCTGATGCTGCGCCCGACTGCAGAACGCATTGATCGTCTGGGTGGCCTGCATAAATTCATGAACTGGGATAAGCCGATCCTGACGGATAGCGGCGGTTTTCAGGTCATGAGCCTCGCGGATCTGCGCAAGATGACCGAGAAAGGTGTCACCTTCAAAAGTCATATTGACGGGTCCAAGCATGAGCTGACGCCGGAACGGTCGATGGAAATCCAAAAGTTGCTCGGGTCAGACATTGTGATGTGTTTTGATGAATGTCCCGCGCTGCCAGCCGACCGCAGGCGCATTGCACAAAGTATGGAGTTGTCGATGCGCTGGGCGCAGCGGTCTCGCGATGCTTTTGGAGACAGACCCGGTCACGCGCTTTTTGGTATCCAGCAAGGTGGTTTAGAAGAAGATTTGCGCGCGCAGAGTGCCGAGGCGCTGAAAGCCGTAGAATTTGACGGCTACGCTGTTGGTGGGCTGGCCGTCGGTGAAGGGCAGGAGGCTATGTTCAGCGTGCTGGACTTTGCGCCCGATCAGCTGCCGGTCGATAAACCCCGCTATTTGATGGGTGTGGGCAAACCTGATGACATTGTTGGGGCCGTCAAACGCGGTATCGACATGATGGATTGCGTGTTACCCAGCCGCTCGGGGCGCACAGGGCAGCTGTTTACGCGGCGCGGCGTGATCAACATCAAGAACGCGCGTCATGCGGATGATCCGCGGCCTTTGGATGAACATTGCACATGCCCGGCCTGCTCAAACTATTCACGGGCTTATCTGCATCATGTGTTCCGCGCCCAAGAGATGATCTCTGGTATGCTGCTGACGTGGCATAACCTGCATTACTTCCAAGAAATTATGCAAGGAATGCGTAACGCGATTGCTGAAGGGCGGTTCGCCGGTTGGGAAGCCGAATTCCATGCGACGCGGGCAATGGGTGATATCGAACCGTTGTAATAGTTCGGTGCTGCAGGATTGCCTTCGGCGAAAGTTTGATTGGACATAGAAAGCCAAAGCACGCTTTCTGCAATCTGATTGCTTTTTCGCCGTGTGATGGCTTGCGCCTGCTGGCTGACACAGGCACTTTGCTGCAATTGGATGAATATGTTTGGTTGAAACGCCTTTCGCGCGACCCCACATATTGATGCCGAGAGGAGACGCACCATGTTGCCGCAGAGCGGGACAGGCGCGTCTTGCCAAAAAAGGAAAAAGAGCATGCAAGAACCGTTGAGTTCATCCTACCCCGTCCTGCCGTTGCGCGACATTGTGGTGTTTCCGCATATGATCGTGCCGCTTTTTGTGGGCCGTGATAAATCCGTCCGCGCCCTTGAAGAGGTGATGCAGGACGACAAGCAGATTTTGCTATCCAGCCAAGTCGACCCCGGTGAGGATGATCCGAAAGAGGATGGCATTTACCGCGCTGGCGTTTTGGCGAATGTGCTACAGTTGCTCAAGTTGCCCGATGGCACCGTGAAAGTGTTGGTTGAGGGCCGCGCGCGCGTCCAGATCACCGATTTTGTTGAGAACGACAGCTTCTTTGAGGCGTCTTGTACATACTTGTCCGAGACCGAGGGCGACCCCGCTGAGATCGAAGCGCTTGTCCGCAATGTCTCGGCCGAGTTTGAGCGTTATGCCAAGGTGAAAAAGAATATCCCAGAAGAGGCGATGGCGGCCGTTGGTGATGCAACTGAACCTGCAAAACTGGCTGATTTGGTTGCGGGTCATTTGGGAATTGAAGTGGACCAAAAGCAGGGGCTTTTGGAGACGCTGTCTGTGTCAGAGCGGCTGGAAAAGGTCTTTGGCATGATGCAGGGCGAAATGTCCGTTTTGCAGGTTGAGAAAAAGATCAAAACCCGTGTGAAAACCCAAATGGAGCGGACCCAGCGCGAGTATTATTTGAATGAGCAAATGAAGGCCATTCAGAAGGAACTTGGCGATGGCGAAGAAGGCCAAAACGAAGTTGAGGAGCTGGAAAGCAAAATCAACGAGACCAAGCTGTCCAAAGAGGCCCGTGAAAAGGTTGATGCTGAGCTGAAAAAGCTCAAGAACATGTCGCCGATGTCTGCGGAAGCCACTGTTGTGCGCAACTATATGGACTGGATTTTGGGTGTGCCTTGGGGCGTGAAGTCACGCACCAAGAAAGACCTGCACAAGGCCCAAGAGGTGCTGGACAATGACCACTATGGCCTTGAGAAGGTCAAAGAACGGATTGTTGAGTATCTCGCAGTCCAGCAGCGCTCAAAGAAGCTCAAAGGCCCGATCATGTGTTTGGTCGGTCCTCCGGGCGTGGGTAAGACCAGCTTGGGTAAGTCCGTTGCGAAAGCCACAGGGCGCGAGTTTATTCGCATCTCCTTGGGGGGTGTGCGTGACGAGAGCGAGATCCGGGGTCACCGCCGGACTTATATCGGGTCTATGCCCGGTAAAATTATTCAGGCACTGAAAAAGGCAAAGACCACCAACCCGCTGATCTTGCTCGATGAAATTGACAAGATGGGGCAGGATTTCCGCGGCGATCCCGCGTCTGCGATGTTGGAAGTCCTTGATCCGGAACAGAATTCAACCTTCGTCGATCACTATTTGGAGGTTGAATACGACCTCTCGAACGTGATGTTCCTGACCACTGCAAACTCTTACAACATGCCGGGTCCCTTATTGGACCGGATGGAGATTATTTCGCTCTCTGGCTACACCGAGGACGAAAAGGTTGAGATTGCAAAGCAGCACCTGCTGCCGAAGGTCATGAAAAACCATGGGTTGAAAGACAAAGAGTTTTCAGTCGCCGATGACGCGTTGCTGGCGATGGTACGGGTCTATACCCGCGAAGCCGGCGTGCGGAATATGGAGCGCGAGCTGGCCAAGGTGGCCCGCAAAGCCGTGACCATGATCGTCAAGAAAGAGGCAGAGGTGATCGAAGTGAATGCTGCCAACCTCAATGATTTCTTGGGCGTCGAAAAGCATCGCTTTGGATTGGCCGAGGAAGAAGATCAGGTTGGTGTTGTCACCGGTCTGGCGTGGACGTCTGTTGGTGGCGAATTGCTCAATATCGAAGCGCTGCGTCTGCCAGGCAAAGGCCGGATGAAGACAACCGGTAAACTGGGCGATGTGATGAAAGAGTCGATTGATGCGGCATCCTCATACGTGCGCTCAATTGCACCTGAGATCGGTGTGAAGCCGCCTAAGTTCGACACGATCGACATTCACGTCCATGTGCCTGACGGGGCGACACCAAAGGATGGTCCAAGTGCTGGTCTGGCGATGGTCACGTCCATCGTGTCGGTCCTGACGGGTATTCCCGTGCGCAAAGATATCGCGATGACGGGCGAGGTCTCTTTGCGCGGTAATGCGATGCCTATCGGTGGTTTGAAAGAGAAACTGCTGGCTGCCTTGCGCGGTGGAATCACGACCGTTCTGATCCCACAGGATAACGCCAAGGACTTGCCGGAAATCCCTGACAACGTGAAAGAGGGGCTGACGATCATCCCTGTGACCCACGTATCGGAGGTGCTGGAACATGCGCTGGTCAGTAAGCCAGAAGCGATTGAGTGGGACGAAGCCGCAGAAGAAGCGGCAGCGGCGGCACTCAAAGCGCAAGCGGGGGGCGAGGGTGTGCGCCCGCACTGATTGTCCCCGCTCAATGCATGAAAGGCGCTCTTGCGAAAGCTTGGGCGCCTTTTCTTTTGCGCCTCTATCCGCTTGACGTTCCGCCCCACACGCGCGGTAATGCGCGAAGCTCATTAAAGGACTAAAGAAATGGCTGTTTTGCCGACTGATGCCGAGACCAACCTGATCAAAAAACCAGAATTGCTGGATGAGGTCGTCTTGCGCACGAACCTTAAGAAGCGCGATGTTAAGCCTGCAGTCGAGGCAGCGCTGGCAGTGCTTGGCGACGCATTGCGTGACGGGTCAGAGGTGAATATCCCGCCTTTGGGCAAGCTACGTGTTGTGAAGTCAAAGACGTTAGAGAATGGCGCGGCGGTTATGACCTTGAAGCTGCGCACCCCCAAGAATGCGATGAAAGCTGTCGCACATGACAGTGATGCGTAAGTAGCCGAAGTACGCATGATTTTCCCAGAGCTATACATCCTGCGCCATGGCGAGACGACGTGGAACGCAGAGAACCGCATGCAAGGCGAGTTGAACTCGCCATTGACCGAGAAAGGTTTACGCGACGCTGCCCGCCAGCAGGACATCCTTGCGGATCTGGACCTAGATGACTTTGTCTTTTTCTCAAGCCCGCAGGGCCGTGCTTTTCAAACAGCGGGCATCGCTTTGGCAGGTATCGCAGACCACATCCGTACCGACGACCGCTTGCGCGAGATTGGTGTCGGTGATTGGTCAGGGCGCCTGCGCGATGAGTTGCCAATGCCCAAGGGCAAAGACCCATTTATGGCGCAGTATGAAATCGCACCGAATGGTGAGGGGTTCGCTGCGGTGAAACTGCGTTGCCGTGCTTTCCTAGAAGACTTGAAAGGCCCGTCGGTCCTTGTGACCCATGGAATCACAAGCAGCATCATTCGCGGATTGGTGGTCGGCGAAAAGGCACATGCTGTCCGTACGACCCATGGCGGGCAGGGGTGTGTCTACCATCTGAAAGATGGTGATCAATTCCTGTTGGAATGAGGCTTGCACTGTCTGCACGGCTGGTCTAAATGATGCGTCGTCGGGTGATTAGCTCAGTTGGTAGAGCGCTTCCTTTACACGGAAGATGTCGGGAGTTCGAGCCTCTCATCACCCACCATAAAGCTGGTGTCTTTTGTATATAGCTTTTTGGTCTTGCATGTCTTGTTGCTTGCGAATTTCAGGGTTGCAATCCGTTGCGTGTAAGAGCTGACCCATGCAATGAAGCGGTATATCTCAATGATCTGTTCGACAAAGTCTAAAAACTAGCGTGTGAAAAGCTACTGCCGAAGCGATTTCCAGAACCGGAAGCCTTTCTTAGCAAGCGGTTTTAGACCTGATCGATCAAGTAAGTTCCACAAGAAGGCTTTCCTTACTTGATGACGAATTGTCGCCTCATCATCGCCAAAACTCTCCCAAACACGAATACCAGACGCACGCATGCGGCTGGCACGGTTTGGAATGAATTCAACTGGAAGCCCTGATTTGTCCAAACAGTACTTAAGTAAGAGCTCCGAATGCAGCGGCGCATCCGTATCCTGACAAAAGTTCAGCATTTGGGTAACTCGTTGTCCATATGCCTCAATGGCTTTGGGTCCGACAGCAACTGCGAAACGATCATTGTAACCACCCCAAGATTGCCAGGCAGGCAAATAGACGCGATCTGGACCATCCTCTAGTGCATTCTGCAGAACAGGTTTGAGACTATCCCAATACTTCAGATCAGGTCGTACAAATACGACTATCTCTGCTCCATCTCGCAGTGCCTGCACAGTTGTCGCGTTTATAGAATGAAGTTGGTGTACCAAATTACGCGTTGAAATATTTTCATTTTTCCACGCATCGCCAAACGCAATGATGTCCTCAAAGTTTCGATGTGCCAAGCACAGGTTAGGCTCTTCTATTTCTAGATGGTCTGGTCGCAACAATTGGGCTTCGCGTGCGTCAATCGACCCGTCTGGTGCACCATTTACCGATAAGACTGTTCTCTCATCAAAAAAATGAGCGATCACCCGTATCTCAGCAAGGGACTTGGCGGGTCCGATAACACGCCGGAATATAGATTTATGGGTGTGCTTCAAAGACCGAGGGACACCATAAAAACAGATTGCTACATGAGCCATACGCAAATCCTAAAAAGAAGCCTTTAGACGTGGCTTAACAGCGAAGATTTATCGACGTTCGCATGTCCAAACATTGCCAGTAGAGACCGAGGGTATTGGCCTAAATCCTGCTTTCAGCAATCGATATTTACATACCCAGCTCCCAACTATGCCATAATGTTCTGGGTGAAATTCGACGATAATGGCTCTTACATCTGCAAGGTTTGCGTGTTTTAAGAAAATGCGTTCGGCACCTTCGATATCCATCAGCAGGATATCAGCTTGAAAGTCCTTTTGAACATCAACTAAATCTTCGGTCGGGATATCTACACTGTATTTTGTATGGGCTTCGCTCTTTGACATGGATGACCCAAGGAAACTCTTGTGTACGTGAAACTGCAATACGTCTGGCGGATTGGGTTCGCTCATCAGCAGCGCGTTTCGAACCTCATGTGTCTGATCTAAGCCATTCAAATGATAAATTGAATTGATGGAAGGGATAAGTTCAGGGTTTGCTTCAAAAGCTAGATGTTTCGAAATTTTTTTTCGCGATCCAATAAAGGTGCCTACAATGCCCAGACCGGCACCAACCTCTAAAATTCTGTCCCCATCTTTCACAACGGCTAGAGCGCCTTCGAGCTCTTCTTTTTCGTATTCATCAGCTTGGAGCTTCGCCACAATCTCCGTACCCAAAAAATGCGAATTTGGTATCGCAATTCCCCGCCATTCGAATGCCGCAGTTTTTTCACTCATAAGGAATTCCCCTTAATTTTCTGTAATGGGACACCAGCTCCAATTCATGGAGAGTGGCACAGCTAACAAATCTGATCAGCCAAATTCCAGCAATTGTAAGAATGCTCAAATTCAGTGCCTTACATTGAAGGTCTCTTTCCTATAGCCTGAAAACATTGAAGTTTTCAACGGTCAAACACTCTAAGAATGAAACCATCCCAAGGCAGTTATTTTGTTGGCTTAGATCATATCCGCGCACTCGCTGCGTTCACTGTTTTTGTCTGGCATTTCAACCATGTGTCCGACGGGCACCTCGCGACCTCCGAGTACCCGTTTCTGGCGATATTGATGGAAGGGCATGTCGGCGTTGCTATTTTCATGACCCTAAGCGGATACCTTTTCGCAAAAATCTTATTCGACGCACGGTTCTTCTACCCCGCGTTTCTCTATAACAGGTTCTTAAGACTGTTGCCCTTACTGATTTTGGTCACCGCAATAGTAATGCTGAGAAAAGATCGGCCTGATGCTGTTATCGCCTTTCTCAAGACCTTTGTGCGAGGATTTGTGTTTCCGGAATGGCCCAATGGCGGTTGGTCTGTTGCCGTAGAACTCCATTTCTATTTTCTGTTGCCTGTTCTCCTTTGGATAACACGAAAATCAAAGTACATTTGCTTATGTTTGATTGCTTGTTGCCTATTGGGCAGGTGGGCCGTTTGGTCGACCGAGGGCACTGTTCAGACTCTATCCTACTGGACGATCGTAGGCCGGATAGATCAATTTATTCTTGGTCTTCTTGCTTTTGTCACCGCAGATCTAGTGAAAAACAAGCATGTCAGAGCCTTGCTAATATTTTTCACTCTCCTCACGTACATTGCATTTTTTGACCACTTAGGAGGGTTCTATTCCAACACCAGATATCCATCTCCACATCCAGTCTGGATCATTGACCCCACGATCCTCGGCCTTGGCTTTGCTTATCTTGTGGCTTGGTATGATACATCGTTCACCATGCCAAACAAAGGCATCTCGGGCCTAATCGCTAGAATAGGTGCTTGCTCTTATTCGATCTATCTGTTGCATTCGTTCGTCGTGTTCTGGGCAGCGCAGTGGATCCACGACAATATCGTTGATTTGACTAGCTCAGTTTCAATGTTGTTATCAGCTACGGTATGTTTTCTTTTGTTCGTACCGTTTGCATATCTAAGCTACATAATTATCGAGCTGCCGCCTTTGCGCTTTAGGTTAAACGACCGCCGCACCAAACGGTGCCTTCTCTAAGGCTTTGCCAAAGTATCCAAACGGACGTCCTGATCTTTTTACTCAAGATGCCGGGAGTTCGAGCCTCTCATCACCCACCACTTTCCTATAGAATTGCAAAGATGAACGTTCGATATGAACGTGTCGAACGGCACCCTTTGCAAAAATGCACATATTCTATTCGCTCAGATGTCTATCTTCTATTCCTGCACAGTTTAGTTTCAGTTCAGAACTGACGAAGGAGAATGCAGATGAGCTGGAACCCCGCACTTGACCCAGATTGCCCAACGGGTGATGCCGTCGATGCAATCGAAACCGTTATTGTGCCGCGTGCCCGCGATATTGGTGGGTTTGAGGTCCGTCGTGCTTTGCCTGCCCCGCGCCGGCAAATGGTTGGACCTTTTATTTTCTTTGATCAAATGGGACCGGCAGAGTTTGTAACAGGC
Organism: uncultured Paracoccaceae bacterium; assembly: GCA_947496605.1. GTDB lineage: Bacteria > Pseudomonadota > Alphaproteobacteria > Rhodobacterales > Rhodobacteraceae > Yoonia. The sequence continues at coordinate 278,175 of CANMDF010000001.1, forward strand.
ACAGGTATTGACGTGCGCCCGCACCCCCACATTGGACTTGCGACGGTCACCTATCTGCATCGCGGCTCAATTCATCATCGCGACAGTTTGGGCACGGATCAGTGGATTGAGCCGGGTGCAATGAATCTGATGATCGCAGGGCATGGGATCACCCATTCGGAACGCATGGACGGCGAAGCGCTTAAGAAACCACAAAGCCTCTTTGGGATTCAGTCATGGATCGCATTGCCTAAAGGCGCAGAAGACCGCGAAGCGGCTTTCATTCACGCGCCCAAAGCTGATTTGCCGATGATGGAAGGTGAGGGCAAGCAGGTGCGTTTGATTATGGGTGATGCTTACGGTGAGCGTGCCCCTGTCGAGACCCCGTCAGAGATGTTCTACTTGGATGCAGTGCTGGAACCGGGCGCAACTTTGCCATTGCCAGATAACCACGAAGATCGTGGTGCTTATGTGCTTGAGGGTGAAGTTGAAATCGCAGGGCAGAGCTTTGACCAAGGCCGCATGATGGTCTTTCGGCCAGGTGACCGGGTCAGCATGAAGGCCGGGCCGCAAGGCGCGCGTGTGATGCTGTTGGGCGGTGCGACGATGGAGGGCGAGCGCTATATTTGGTGGAATTTCGTGGCCTCAAGCAAAGAACGGATTGAGGAGGCTAAGGAAGCTTGGCGCGCTGGCGATTGGCAAAATGGACGCTTTCAATTGCCGCCTGATGATGACGCTGAATTTATTCCGCTGCCAACGCGCTAAGGGCGCTTGACGGGGGGCGTTCCCACACTTAGAAGCAGCGCACGTTCGGTAGCGATACTGAACATGTAGATGCGCGGTTGTAGCTCAGCTGGTTAGAGTACCGGCCTGTCACGCCGGGGGTCGCGGGTTCGAGCCCCGTCAACCGCGCCACTGCACTTTCTCCCTTAGACATGAACCTTCTTTGGCTCTCATTGCAAAAGTTTTGGCGCAGCGCAGTTTTGACGTTGACGCCCTGCGCATCCGCTATTATCCCGCCTGACACGCGCGGTTGTAGCTCAGCTGGTTAGAGTACCGGCCTGTCACGCCGGGGGTCGCGGGTTCGAGCCCCGTCAACCGCGCCACTTTCATTCTTTCAACCGGTCAATTGCATCCGCAATCTTCAGCAAATCGGCTGCATAGAAACCTGCCGCGTTGATGCAGTTGGTCTCAATCATCTTTAGGCCGTCGGCAGTTCGGCACACATCAATCACAAAAGCACGTGCATAGCCCGGGTTCGCATTAACAAGGTGTTGGGCGAAAGCCAGCGCATCCTCGTCAATTTCGGGGCGATAAACAACGCGTCGCCCTTCTTTGTACATTGAATAGGTGACGATCCTGCCGTCAACGACCCACAGCCGCCATTCCTTTTGAATTTTGACAGGCTGGGTCAACATCAGGTCTGTCTCATGCTCAAGCGAGCCACCCGGAATCTCGGCGGGGTCAATCGACAAGACCTTTTCAGCCATTGCTATAATTTCGGGGCGCGATTTGACTGAACCCGCAACTTCTTTGCTGTCGCTGACGGGTCTGAAGAACAGGTCAGGCCCTTCCGGGGGCAGATCATTGGGTATGTTTTTGAGCGTCATAAACAACGCATCCGCGCCGTTAAGCAGGTAAGGGTGCCATGCGGCTTCATGTACAAAGGGCCGTATCTTAAAGACACCGGGAGACAGGTTCTTTGCCTGTGCATAACGCCAGAGTGTGTAAGAGCCGAAAAGAACGACGCGATTTTTATCTGCGATAGTGGGCTCAGGGTAGAGTTCGCCGACGAACGGCACAACTTTGTGCATGCTGTAAGCGATGCCTAGCTTCTCTAGCGCTTGAGCGAGCCGTTCGGTGTCTTCGAACTGTTGAAGAATCCACTGCATGATAAGTTTTCCAAAAATGCGGGCGGACCGAGACCCACCTGCCGCCTACGACGTCATCGCGTCCAAAATACGTGCCCAGCTTCTGATCCCTTTGTGGAATGACGAAAGGTCGTATTTTTCATTGGGTGAGTGGATCGCATCGTCGTCTTTGCCAAAGCCAATCAGCATAGCGTCCATATCAAGGATGTCTTTGAAATGCCCTGCAATCGGGATCGACCCGCCGCAGCCTACATAGGCCGCAGCATTGGGCCATTCGTCTGACAGCGCTTTGCGCGCTTGGTCGAATGCAGGATGTGTTGTTGTCATTTGTCCAGCCGCACTTGCCCCATGGTCGCTGAAGCTGACGGTGCAATCGGCGGGTAGCATATCTTGCACCATTTTGCGGAACGCCTCGCGGATTTTCAGTGGGTCTTGCGTGCCCACAAGCCGGAAACTGATTTTGGCAGAGGCTTCAGACGGCAGAACCGTTTTGAAACCATCGCCGGTGTAGCCAGACCACATGCCGTTGACCTCGCACGTGGGGCGTGACCAGATCATTTCCAAAGGGCGTCGTCCGACTTCGCCTGCAGGCTCTGAAAGACCGACTTCGCCCAAGAATTCTTTGTGGTCGAATTTCAGGTCATCCCATGCGGCAGCCAGTTCGTTTGAGAGCTCTGGCACACCGTCGTAGAACCCCGGCACGGTGATATGGCCGTTCTCATCATGCAGGGCCGCAATCACCTTGGCCAACACCCGCGCCGGGTTCATCGCCAGTCCGCCGTACATGCCCGAATGCAGGTCTTTATCAGGTCCTGTGATTGTCAGCTCTTCGCCCAAGAGACCACGCAGTTGTGTGATGATCGCGGGCTTGCTGTCGCCATAAAGTCCGGTGTCGCAGATCAGCGCAATATCAGCGGTCAACTCGTCACGGTTCTCTTCCATGAAAGGGGTCAGGGACGGCGAGCCTGATTCCTCTTCGCCTTCAAAGAAGATCGTAATGTTGGCGGGCAGCGACCCGTGTTCGGCCTTCCATGCGCGGCAAGCCTCGACAAATGTCATCAACTGCCCTTTGTCGTCGGACGATCCGCGGCCACGGATGACCTGGCCCTTCGCGGTATCCTCAATCTGTGGATCGAAGGGGTCGCGGTCCCAAAGTTCAAGCGGGTCAACGGGTTGTACGTCGTAGTGCCCGTAGAAAAGGATATGCGGCCCGTCGCCGCCAGTGTGTGCCACGACCATAGGATGCCCCGGCGTTGGCCGTTTAGATGCCTCAAAACCGATCGATTGCAGGTCTGCCACCAGCCAGTCCGCCGCCGTGTCACAATCGCCCTTATAGGCTGGGTCAGTTGAGATGGACGGGATGCGCAGCAATTCAAGCAGCCGTTCGGTGGCTTTTGGCAAGTCGGCGTCGATGCGGGCGAGGACGGGATCAAGGGTCATATGTGCGGCCTATCTAGCTGGTTTGGTGCAAGGTTGTCGGAAACGACGGTAAGGTCAATGGTGGCGGGCAAAAGGGGCGCTGCCCCTCGCGCCTTTGGCGCTCACCCCGAAGTTTGATCGGACATAGAAAGACATTAATTTGTTTGAACGGATTGATGCAGATCAATGTGGTCGGTCCGCAGGCTTTGCATCAATAACAACAACGGGGGTGACATTTTGTAACGTCTTGCCCGACGCTAAAGCGCCCTATATGAGGCTTAGAACGATTCAAAGACGGTGGCTTACCGCTGTTTTTGTACCGATAATAAGGACGAAAGACGTGGACTATAACGCCAAGCTCGACACAGCGATTGAACGCCTGCATGACGAAGGCCGCTATCGTACCTTTATTGATATCGAGCGTCAGCGCGGTCAGTTCCCGCATGCGACGTGGCGTAAGGAAGATGGGTCGTCAGCCCCGGTGACTGTTTGGTGTGGCAACGACTACTTGGGTATGGGGCAACATCCAGCCGTTTTGGCTGCCATGCATGAGGCGATTGACGCCACAGGTGCGGGCTCTGGCGGGACACGCAATATTTCAGGCACCACGGTCTACCACAAGCGCCTAGAAGCAGAGCTCGCTGATTTGCACCGCAAAGAAGCCGCATTGCTGTTTACCTCGGCTTATATTGCGAATGACGCGACACTGAGTACGTTGCCAAAGCTGTTCCCAGGCCTGATCATTTATTCGGACGCGCTGAACCATGCGTCGATGATTGAGGGTGTGCGCCGTAATGGCGGTGCAAAACGGATTTTCCGTCATAATGACGTGGCCCACTTGCGCGAACTTTTAGAGGCGGATGATCCCGATACTCCAAAGGTTATCGCTTTTGAATCGATTTATTCAATGGACGGCGATTTCGGACCGATTGAAGCGCTTTGTGATCTTGCCGATGAATTTGGTGCGCTGACCTACATCGACGAAGTCCACGCCGTGGGCATGTACGGCCCGCGCGGCGCAGGTGTGGCTGAGCGTGACGGTTTGATGGGCCGTATCGACGTTATCAACGGCACTTTGGCAAAAGCATACGGTGTGATGGGTGGCTATATCGCCGCAAGCGCCAAGATGTGTGATGCAATCCGGTCTTATGCACCCGGCTTTATCTTTACGACATCCTTGCCGCCTGCAGTGGCAGCCGGTGCAGCAGCGTCAGTTGCACATTTGAAGACCGATCAGGCGCTGCGCGAACAGCACCAAACCCAAGCCAAGATTTTGAAACTGCGTCTGAAGGGGATGGGGCTGCCAATCATTGATCACGGCAGCCACATCGTGCCGCTGATCGTAGGTGATCCGGTTCATACTAAGAAATTATCAGACATGCTGTTGTCTGAGTTTGGCATCTACGTACAACCCATTAACTACCCTACGGTACCACGTGGCACAGAGCGTTTGCGCTTTACACCGTCACCTGTTCACGGACCGCGTGAAATGGATGCTTTGGTGGGCGCTTTGGACAATCTTTGGTCGCATTGTGCGCTGAATCGCGCTGAACTGGCCGGATAACCTCAGATACACCTGTGCATAACTTTGCAGGACGTGTTATTTAGGTCCTAGGCGTACGTACTGTTTCGATTCGTTGGACAACGCGCGCTTAGGGGCATTAAGCGACGGGACAGTCGATGATCGGGAAGACCTTCAAGCGTGTGGACGCATCGGAGGACGTTGAAACGAAAGGTTTTGACGCCTACGAATTGCGTTTGGGCGATTTGATGCGCGGCGAGCGCGCGACAATGGGCAAAAGCCTGTTGGACGTGCAGCGCGAGCTGAAGATCAAGGCGGCGTACATTGCCGCAATTGAGAATGCTGATCCATCTTCATTTGACACTCCCGGTTTTATTGCAGGCTATGTGCGGTCTTACGCCCGTTATCTTGGCATGAACCCAGACGATGCTTTTGAGGCGTTTTGCGATGAAAGCGGGTTTGCGACAGCCCACGGCATGTCGGCCGAGGCGTCATCGCTGAAGGGTAAGACCTTTGATCCCGGCGCGGCCCAGATGGGCAAAGATATTTTTTCCGGCTCCGCGACGCCGTTTATCCCTGCGGGTGAAGCTGTGCTGTCAGGCGTTGAGCCACGCGCCATTGGATCGGTCATGGTCTTGGTCGCGTTGATAAGTGGTCTGGGTTATGGCGGTTGGACCGTGTTGCAAGAAGTGCAGAAGGTCCAGTTTGCGCCAGTAGAACAAACACCAGTCGTGCTGTCCGATCTTGATCCTTTAGCAGGGGCCACGAACGCGATCCAGCCGACAGATGCTTTGGCTGGATTTCAAGCACCATCTGCGCAATCACTCGATCGCCTTTACCGCCCGCAAGCACTGGACGTTCCAGTTCTTGTTGCACGCGACGCGCCGATCTCAACACTGTCGCCGGGATCAATCGGGTCATTCGTGCCAACCATTGATACGGCTCCTCAGACAGATTTGGCTGTGGCAGGTGTAGACTTGCCGACACCGCCCAGCATTCAAGTTGTGGAACCAGATGTGCCAGAGCTGCAGTTGGTTGCTGTGCGTCCTGCTTGGGTCCGGATCCGGTCTGCCGATGGCACTGTGATCTTTGAAGGTGTGATGGAGCCGGGACAGAACTTTGTTGTTCCCTCCACGGAAGAACCGGCAACCCTGCGCGTTGGTGAAAGCGGTGCGATGTATTTCGCGGTGAATGGTGTGCATTATGGCCCTGTTGGGCCTTCTGGCGTCGTGACATCAAATGTCGCCCTAAGCACACAAAGCCTGACAGAAACCTATGAGGTGGCTGATCTTTCGGCTGACAATGACCTTGCGGAAATCGTCAATGTTGCGCAAGTGATTGCGGACGAATAATCGCACCACCCTTTGCTTGATGATGTGACACGCGCGGCTTAGGTTCATACCAACAACATTCAGTCGAAAGCCGAAACCGCATGTCTATGAACCATATCCGTCCATGGCGAAACATCTATCGCCGCAAATCGCGTCAGATCATGGTCGGCAATGTGCCAGTTGGTGGTGATGCACCGATTTCGGTGCAAACGATGACGAATACGCTGACGACCGATATCAAAGGGACCATTGCGCAAATCCAAGCTGCCGCCGACGCAGGGGCTGATATCGTGCGTGTCTCTGTTCCGGATGAAGCGTCCAGCGCCGCGCTAAAACATATTGTCCCTGAGGTGTCGGTGCCCATCGTGGCGGACATTCATTTTCACTATAAGCGCGGTATTGAGGCCGCGGAGGCAGGTGCAGCTTGCTTGCGCATCAACCCCGGCAATATTGGTGATGAAAAGCGGGTCAAAGAGGTGATCAAAGCCGCGCGCGATCATAACTGCTCTATCCGCATTGGGGTGAACGCGGGGTCGTTGGAAAAGCACCTTTTGGACAAATACGGTGAGCCTTGCCCGGACGCGATGGTCGAAAGCGGCATGGATCATATCAAGATTTTGCAGGACAATGATTTCCACGAATTCAAGATTTCCTGCAAAGCGTCTGATGTGTTTATGGCCGCTGCCGCCTATCAGCAGCTGGCCGAGGCCACGGATGCGCCGATCCATCTGGGGATCACCGAAGCGGGTGGTTTGATCAGTGGCACGGTGAAATCTGCGATTGGTATGGGCAATCTGTTGTGGATGGGGATTGGCGACACAATCCGTGTGTCTTTGTCTGCCGATCCCGTCGAAGAAGTCAAAATGGGTTTTGAGATTTTGAAATCTCTTGGCCTGCGTCACCGCGGTGTGAATATCATCTCGTGCCCGTCTTGTGCGCGTCAGGGCTTTGATGTGATCAAGACGGTTGAGGCGCTGGAGAAGCGGCTTGAGCACATCAAAACACCGATGTCGTTGTCGATTATTGGTTGTGTTGTGAATGGACCGGGCGAGGCGCTGATGACCGATGTTGGCTTTACCGGTGGTGGAGCAGGGTCCGGGATGGTGTATCTGGCAGGCAAGCAAAGCCATAAGCAATCGAACGATGATATGATTGAGCATATTGTTGAGCAGGTTGAAAAGAAGGCCGCTGAGATTGATGCCCAAAAGGATGTGGCGGCAGAGTAAGCCCTATCAATTCAAGGCAATAAAAAAGGATGCCAAGAGGCATCCTTTTGTCGTTAAGAATGTAGATCGCCTAGGCTTTGCGGCGACCGAATGCGCCAAAACCCCCAATGGCAGCAAGCAAAAGTACCCCTGCTGCCGGCAGCGGTACGGGTGCAAGATCAATATTGATATCGCCCTGAGTGCCGATGGCGTTACACAGGTCAATGGCTTCATTTGCGCAATTGCCCTCAACTGAAGCATTCACGAAGAACCAGTTGGCTAGACCAAACTCACCGTTTTTGTTATTTGCTGTCGTGCCAACTTGCGTAGCAAAAGTGTTGTCGCCGGGAACGGGCATTGTCGATGTGCTAAAGTCAATGCCGGCATAGTAGCCGAAGCCAGTCAACGTACCACCGGTCATGGTCAGATAGAACGTGTCATCCATTTTGGATGAACCATTCTCAGACTTGAACTTAGGGTTGTTGTCGTATGCGCTGAGATCGGTGCTGTAGTTGAAATTGACTGCAAAGCCACCCGATTGTGTTTGTGACTTGGCGTTGCCCTTCAGTGATCCGAGACCTGTACCTTCGTCCAGCATAAAGATCCCAGCAGGATCAAAGCTAAAGTCGCTATCGTCGCCAAGGTAGCTCAGCCATACACTATGATCTGAATTGCCGTTGATCGCCGACGTGGCCGAGTAGGTTGAGGCCAACATTGGGGAGGCGGTGAATGCGGCGGCAGCCGCAATTGCCATGATTTTTTTCATTGTTACGATTCCAGTACTTGTTAACACATTGTTAACGTCGCAGATGTTCCGCCTCTTGTCAAAGTGTCGCAGTCCTGTTTCTGACAAGAAATAAGTGGACGCAATTCAGTCTCGACCTCAGACTATTGGCTAACCCATTGACGCCACCCAGCATACGCAGGCAAACAGAGCACAAAACAGTTGAGGCAGCCCATGAGACGCTCTTCCCGAGGTAATGTTGACCCGTTCATCGTCATGGACGTGATGGAAGCCGCGCGTAGAGCAGAGGCGGCAGGGCGCCACATTATTCACATGGAGGTCGGCCAACCCGGCACAGGTGCTCCAGAGGCTGCGAAGGCAAAGTTGATTGCCGATATGGCAGATCCTTTGGGGTATACGGTGGCCCTTGGTTTGCCGGAACTGAAAGACAGGATCGCGCAGCATTACGCGGATTGGTATGGCGTGTCGCTTGATCCTGCCCGCGTTGTGATCACCAGTGGGGCTTCAGGCGCGTTCCTTTTGGCGTTCTCGGCGCTTTTTGACAATGATGCGCGGGTCGGTTTGGGCACGCCGTGCTATCCGTCTTACCGTCAAATTCTAAAGGCGGTTGGACTCTCACCAATTGATATCCCCACAACAATGGCCCAGCGTTTTCAACCACGGCCATCTGATGTGGCTGATCATAATCTGGATGGATTGATCGTCGCCTCACCTGCGAACCCAACTGGTACAATGTTGGACCGTGATGGGCTGGCTGCTTTGGCAGATGCCTGTCAGGCGCAAAACGCAGCTTTTATCTCGGATGAGATTTATCACGGGATCGACTATGACACGGCACCTGTTAGCGCTTTGCAAGTGACCGATGATGTCTATGTCGTGAATTCCTTTTCCAAGTATTTCTCGATGACGGGCTGGCGTGTCGGTTGGATGATCGTCCCAGAAGATCACGTGCGTCAGGTCGAGCGGTTGGCCCAAAATATGTTCATTTGTGCTCCGCATGCGGCCCAGCGACTTGCCTTGCATGCGATGGATTGTACGGATGAGTTACAGACCAATAAGGCGGTCTATAAGGCCAATCGTGATCTGATGATTGCGGGACTTCAAAGTGCGGGGTTCACGCGATTTGCCCCGCCAGATGGCGCATTCTATGTCTATGCTGATGTGTCGGAATATACGGATGATGCGTTGTCATTTGCAGCCGATATTCTTGAGCATGCGGGCGTTGCAGTGACACCGGGGCTTGATTTTGATGCAGCGCGTGGCCACCACTGGCTGCGCTTTTCTTATGCGCGGTCAACCGCGGACATTGCGGAAGGGTTAGAGCGATTGGCGCAGTATATGCAGGGGCGTGACACATGATCAGATGGATTCTTGCACTGGTGTTCAGCGCAAATCTGGCAATTGCCCAAGTGTTGGTTGATCCGGACCGCACAGCAGTCGCGGATGGATGGGGCACGCTGGAAGTGACAATGGGGTTGGACCAGATCACGCCATACCGGGTATTCACACTCGATGAACCTCGCCGTTTGGTGCTTGATGTGGCGGATGCGTCATTCGCCGAATTGAACCCCCAAGATATGCTGTCCGGCAATCGTGCAGCCGCGGTGCGGGTGGGGCCGTTGCGCCCTGGCTGGTCGCGCATGGTCGTTGATTTGGCAGAACCAATGATTATTGCTGAGGCGGGGATGACCGGTGTGAATGTCGGGGCTGCTCTCAAGATCGTGCTGGAACCTGCCACCGTTGAGACCTTTGCTGCGAATGCGGGCGCGCCGCCCGATCCGGGTTGGGATATTGTCACTGGGTTTGATCCCAAAGTGGCGGCTGAACTGGCCCAAAGCGAAGATTTTGTTGTCGTGTTGGACCCCGGACATGGCGGCATCGATTCCGGTGCCAATCAAGGTGGCATCAAGGAATCTGATCTGATGCTGATCTTGGCTGAAGAGCTGGCATTGCTGCTGAATGCACAAGACGGTGTGCGGGCAGTTCTAAGCCGTGATGCTGATGTTTTTGTGCCCTTGTCGACCCGCGTAACTTTCGCACGCCAGGTGGGTGCGGACTTGTTCCTATCGTTGCATGCGGATGCGCTGGAAGAAGATCAAGCGCGTGGTGCTTCTATTTACACGCTGACCGAAGACGGTGGCGAGAAGGCTGATGCGCGGGTGGTCGAGCGGCATGAACGCGGTGATTTGTTAGCTGGGGTGGATCTAAGCGCGACTGAGGATCGCATCGCGACAGTCTTGATGGACTTGGCTCGTGCTGAAACTGGCCCAGAGGGGCGCAGGATCGCTGATGCTTTGGTCGCATCAATGAACATGCAAGGCGTTGTGATGAACGTCCGCCCCCGCAGAGAAGGCCAGTTTTCGGTGCTGACAGCAGCGGATTTCCCGTCCGTCCTAATTGAGGTTGGGTTTTTGTCGAGCGCGGAAGACCGCGCAATTTTGGCAACCGCAAGGGGCCGCGAGCGGATAGCGCTTGCGATCCGTGATACTGTGGTCTTGTTGGCGCGTTAGTATCGCAGTCTGCTGAAAAAGTGATCAAATACCGGGCAGCATCTGGCCGAACGTGGCATTTGGCCTTTTGACCAAAGTCGCATGGACACGTATAAGAAGGTCAAACAAACAGGACTGGGTCCAAATCCCGTGTTACGCTTTCTTCTATCGCTTCTTGGTGGTCTTTTTACGCTGCTGACGCTTGGCGCCGTTATGGGCGCCCTCGCCATTGGTGGCGTGCTTTATTTGTATGGGCGTGACTTGCCCAGTTATGAAACGCTTTCGCAGTATACCCCTAAGACGATTAGCCGAATTTACTCAGGTGAAGGTCAGATCATTGACGAATTCGCTGTTGAACGTCGTTTGTTCACGCCGGCTGAGGAAATCCCGGACATCGTCAAACAGGCGTTTATTTCGGCTGAGGACAAGAATTTTTACGAACACGCGGGCTTTGATGCGGTTGGTATGGCATCCGCTTTTGTTGATGCTGTGCAATCACGCGGCGAAAATGTGCGTGGTGCGTCGACGATCACACAGCAGGTGATGAAGAACTTTCTGCTGGATGGATCCCGGTCTGCCGAGCGTAAGATCAAAGAGATTATCTTGGCTGTGCGTATCGAAGGCGCGATGCCGAAAGAGCGTATCCTCGAGCTTTACCTCAATGAGATTTTTCTAGGCCAGAACAGCTTTGGCGTGACGGCTGCCGCGCTGACCTATTTTAACAAACCACTGACCGAGCTAAGCGCGGGCGAGGCGGCCTATCTGGCGTCTTTGCCAAAATCACCCAGCAACCGCCACCCGGTCCGTGATCGCGAAACGGCTGTCTTTTGGCGCAACAACACGCTGCGCGAGATGTTTGAGAACGGTTATATCGATCAAGTGACCTATGACATTGAGCGCGAAGCGCCATTGTTGTCGGTCCAAGGTGGCGACTTTGATAGTTTCCGAGAAAGCCTACCGGATCGTGATTACTTTACTGATGAAATCCGCCGTCAGCTGAGCCAAAACTTTGGTGAAGAAGAGTTTTTCTCAGGTGGTCTGTCTATTCGTGCTACGGTTGATCCCGAATTGCAGGTTACTGCGCGTCACGCGTTGCAGCGCCAGTTAGAGCAATACGACCGCGAACAAGGGATCTGGCGTGGTACTGGTGAAGTCATCCCCGAAGATGCGTTGGGTAATGCGGAAGCCTGGCGTGCGGCCTTGGCCAGCACGAAAGTGCCACGCGATGTCGATTTGGACGGGCAATGGTATCCTGCTGTCATTCTTGATGTGGCCGAAAATACCCTGACCATCGGTATCGAAGGCGTTCAGGAAACCGAAGCCGAACCTTTTGTCGTGCCGCGCGTTGATATTCGCTGGCTGGTCGGTGACTTCTTTGACAACTACACAGCCGGTGACGTGGTCCATGTGCGCCGTCTTTTGGATGGTGATGGCAATTTTGAGCGTTGGTCCTTGCGCCAAGTGCCAGAAGTGCAGGGCGGCTTTATGGCGATGGACGTCAACACAGGCCGTGTGATCGCCATGCAGGGTGGCTTCAGTTACCAGCATTCGGTATTTAACCGCGCCACACAGGCACAACGCCAGCCGGGGTCTTCGTTCAAGCCATTTGTTTATGCGGCTGCTTTGGACAGTGGGTATTCACCGGCCACGATCATTGTGGATGCGCCAATCACGATCAACACGCCGCAGGGTACATGGCGTCCGCGCAACTCTTCGAACCAGTTCTACGGCCCCACACCGATGCGCACCGGGATTGAGCGGTCGCGGAACCTGATGACGATCCGTTTGGCGCAAGAGATCAGCATTGATACGGTCGGTCGCTACGCGGAACGCTTTGGTGTTTATGAAGATATGAACCGCGTTCTTGCAGCCTCGCTTGGGTCGGACGAGACGACATTGTTCAAGATGGTTGCTGCTTATGCGATGTTTGCCAACGGGGGCGAGCGGGTTGAGCCAACTTTGGTGGACCGGGTGCAAGATCGCTACGGGCACACGGTTTATCGTCATGATCAGCGCACCTGCCTCGATTGTGACCAAACAAATCTGCCAGAGGGCGACGCACCCCGCATTATGACCAACCGCGACCGTGTCATGAATGAAATCACCGCTTATCAGCTAACATCCATGATGCAGGGCGTGGTTGAGCGCGGCACGGCCAGCAGCACAGTGAACCTGTCTGTGCCGATTGCCGGGAAGACGGGTACGACGAACGACGCCAAAGACGTTTGGTTTGTTGGTTTTTCCTCCAACATCGTAGCGGGCTGTTATATCGGCTACGACACACCCCGCGGGTTGGGTCGCGGTGCTTCTGGTGGCGGTTTTTGTGGCCCTGTCTTCAACAGCTTTATGACAGAAGCGATTGATAAGTACGGATCAGGGTCATTTCGTGTCCCGTCTGAATGTCAGTTCATCAACATTGACCGCTTCAGCGGGTCGCGTTTGCCCGCAGATGCGTCGGGCGACAATGTCGTCCGCGAGTGTTTCCGCCCGGGCGAAGAACCAATCTTTGGCATTATGTTCGATGGTGGTTTCGCGATGGCTGCCGATTTGCCATTGTTTGAAGAAGCCCGCGGTGCGCAGCGACAGGTCACTACGTCAACCGGCGAGACCGCAACGGTTGGTGACAAAGCGACATTTGGCACGCTTTCGACGGGTGGTCTTTACTAGGTGCTTGCGCTTGTGGCGCGTCTGCGGGCGCGTTAAGACCAATCCACGATTTACCCTCGACCAAAGACAGGTGCACCATGCGCGCGGAAATGCAAAACACGATAGAAGCGATTGAAAAGTCGCTTGGCTTGCTGGCGCAACGCATGGACCGTGAAACAGCGCCGCATCGCCTGGAAGAATTCAATGCACGCGTCGAAGACCCCACCCTTTGGGATGATCCTGAGGCTGCGCAGAAATTGATGCGCGACCGCCAGCTATTGGTTGATGCCATGGCCAGCTACGACAGCATCCAGCAAGAGCTATCGGACAATATTGAGTTGATCGAGTTGGGCGAGATGGAAGACGACGCTGAGGTCGTTGCCGAGGCCGAAGCGGCGCTGACAACATTAGCTGCGAAAGCCGCTAAGAAAGAACTCGAGGCATTGCTAGATGGCGAGGCCGACGGCAATGATACCTTCTTAGAGATCAACGCGGGTGCTGGCGGCACTGAATCATGTGATTGGGCCAATATGCTGGCGCGGATGTATGTCCGTTGGGCCGAAAAGAAGGGCTATAAGGTTGAACTGCAATCCGAACAGTCCGGCGATGAGGCCGGCATCAAATCTGCCTCTTACAAGATCAGCGGACATAATGCCTATGGCTGGCTAAAGTCTGAAAGTGGCGTGCATCGTTTGGTGCGCATTTCGCCTTTTGACAGCGCCGCCAAGCGCCATACGTCCTTTACGTCTGTGAAGGTATATCCAGTCGTGGACGATAATATCGAAATTGAAGTGAACCCTTCTGATATTCGCCTTGATACCTACCGGTCGTCTGGTGCCGGTGGTCAGCACGTGAACACCACGGATTCCGCAGTCAGGATTACGCACCATCCTACGGGCATTGTGGTGACCAGTTCTGAAAAATCCCAACACCAGAACCGCGATATCGCGATGAAAGCACTCAAGTCGCGGCTATATCAGATGGAACTGGACAAACGATCCACGCTTGTCAACGAGGCGCATGAGAACGCGGGCGATGCCGGTTGGGGCAATCAAATCAGATCTTATGTCTTGCAGCCTTACCAGATGGTCAAAGACTTGCGGACAAGTTTTGAAACCTCCGACACCAAGGGTGTCTTGGATGGCGATCTGGACGGATTGATGGCGGCAACGCTGGCGATGGATATGTCCGGCAAAGGGCGCGACGCGGCAAACGCAGACTAATCACGACCCTTGCCAAAGACGCGATCTTAGGGCGATGATACCCTATGGCTGTGACTGACAACACGATGAGTGGTGGTGCTGAAAAGCTGGATGTTTTGCATCTAGGCCTGTCAGATATTTCCGCGAGCCTGCGTGCGGGCCTGCGTGATTTTCGCCGTGCACCTCAGTTTGGGCTATTCTTTAGTGCGGTATACGTCATCGGCGGGTTCCTGATGTTATGGGTTGGGGCAGGTCATGTCACATGGACCTTGGCGACGTCTTTGGGATTTCCCTTGTTGGCACCTTTCGCCGCGGCGGGGCTTTATGAGGTTAGTCGACGGTTAGAGCAGGGCGAACCGTTGGAATGGCGCAGCGTCTTGGGTATCGTTTGGAATGAACGGACGCGCCAGTTGCCTTGGCTGGGGGCCATTATTGTCATCTATTTTCTGTTCTGGACGTTCTTGGCCCATATGATCTTTGCGCTGTTCATGGGGCTTTCAACGATGACGAATGTCAGCGAAAGCTATGATGTGTTTTTGACCCCGAATGGCCTGACAATGATCGCTGTTGAACTTGGGGTAGGGGCTGTGTTGGCCTTTGTTCTTTTCTCGATGACGGTTGTCAGTCTGCCTTTGGTCCTGCACCGCGAAGTTGATTTCGTGACCGCCATGCTGACCAGCATCAAGGTCGTGCGCGAAAATCTGTTTGTCATGCTGATTTGGGCGAGTTTCATCGCAGTGATGTCACTGCTTGCGCTGCTACCATGGTTCTTGGGGCTTATGGTGGTCTTGCCCATCTTGGGGCATGCGACATGGCATTTGTACCGGCGGGCATTAGCCTGAATGCAAAAAGGGCGCCCCAAAGGACGCCCCACGCAATGTGTCCGAAGAGCTTAAGACTTCGTGTCTGTTGGCATCTTCTTAGAGCCTGTTGCCAGCGGGTCGTCTTGACGCTGAACCGAGCCCTCAAAATGCGCGCCGCTTTCGATCGCGATTGTCTTATGGATGATATCACCCTCAACACGTGCAGTGGATGTGAGGCGTACCTTAAGGCCGCGTACACGGCCCACGATGCGGCCGTTTACAACAACGTCGTCTGCTACGACTTCGCCCTTTACGGTAGCACCTTCGCCAACGGTCAGCAGATGCGCACGGATATCACCCTCAACCTGACCTTCGACTTGGATGTCGCCTGATGTCTTAAGGTTGCCAGTGATCAGCAGATCAGAGGATAGCATTGACGGCGCTGGCTTTGCTTTGGGCGTTGCAGATGCCTTGAAATCAGAACCTGCGGGCTTTGCAGCGTCTGTGCCTTTGGCCGTGTCAGTATCGGACGCATTTGGTCCGGGTTCGTTGATCTTGGATTTAGAAAACATCTTGTCCAGCTCTTATATAAATCATGGGATTAACGGGGTTGCCGTTTACACGGACCTCGTAGTGAAGGTGGGGCCCGGTCGAACGACCAGAGTTACCCATAGCACCAATTCGTTCGCCACGCGAGACCCTTTGGCCAACACGTACATCCATAGAGTTAAGATGCGCATAACGTGTTTCAATGCCAAAGTCGTGGCGGATCTTTATCAAGCGTCCATAGCCCGAGGACCAGCCCGCGTGGCTGATGACACCATCGGCGGTGGCATAAATTGGTGTGCCGATTGGACCAGCAAAATCAGTACCTGCATGTAACCGTCCCCAGCGTGGTCCAAAGCCAGAGGTATAACGAAAGTTTGCTTTCACCGGAATTGAGAAGGGCGCCTTTTCTGCGGCGATCCGGTAAAGGTTGATACGATCCATTGCCGTTAGGATCGCATTTGCACGCAAGGCATCCGGGTCAGGATCGCCACCGCGTGTTGAGAACTGGATAGGGGTCAGCGGACCGCCAGTGCCAGAATACCCGCGCCGTACCTGACTGATCAGATTGTCGGGGTTCATGCCTGCGGCGCGAAACATCTCATCCAGTGGTTCGACCGAGACAAGCATGGCCTCTTCGAGTTGGCGGAAAATCTGATCGTTGCGTTCTTGCAAGAGGCGCAGCTCTAGCTGCATTTCCTGCGCTTGATCGATGGCAAATTCAGCATCGGCTGCGATTTGGTCGCGTTCAGATGCGGTGTCCGCAAGGGCCGTCGCCAGCAGTCCAACCGTGCCTGCTGCATCATCGCTAATTGACGCTGACCCTTCATCGACGTTCTCAGAAGATAGCACTGCGACCTGGCGGCGTGCCTCTTCGCGGGCACGCATGGTGTCACGCAAAGTTGCTTGGACGACCTCCAGTCCGGTTTCCAGTTCGCGGCGCTTTTCCTCGGTCCGTAGCAGTTCGGTTTGCATGATCGAGATCTGTTGTAGCGCAGAATTAAATCGTTCTTGTGCGGCCAATGCCTCAACCGCACGGGCATCGCGTTCCGAAGAAAGGGCATTCAGCCTTTGCTCATAGGTCAGCTGATCGCGCTGCGCTTGGGCGCGGAAGTTACCGGCGCCGATGCTGTCCATCAACAAGATCGCGGTGGCGATGATGGTCCAAGCCACAACGATAATACTGCCTGTCCAACCCACAAGCTGGGTTTCGGACGTCAGGCGAATAAAACGGGTTTCGCTGTCCGAGCGCAGGAACAGACGTCTTTCGGGAAAGAACCGTTCCAATACCGCATGAATACGTGCTGTCAGTCGTGATCTCACAGTGCGAATGTCCTGTCCCGTTGCCTGTCGCCGGTGCCCACCCGGATTTGTCTTGGTCCCGTTTAAGTGCCCCAGCGCCTGCCTGCAAGAAATTTGCGGGTTTTTTGTGCAAAGATCCTGCGTTTATTGGCTGCTGGGCGGGGAATTGCCTATTTGGTGGATGCCCCGGCTGCCGCCTGCGTCGTACCTGCCAAAGGCCAATAGAAATCTGGCGGTATCCCTGCCTCGGCGCGCTTTTCTTCGTTAAAGGGTGGCTTGAGGTTACCATGGAAATATTTGCGGACCAGATCATGGAACACGCCAGTGGGGTCTAGGTCGTGTCGCCCGCACAAGAAGTGGAACCATTTTGAACCATAGGCGACGTGATGCACCTCTTCCGCATAGATCACCTCAAGTGCTTCGACGGCCTGAGGCAGTTTGGCTTGTTTGAAAATCTTGATCATGCCCGGTGTGACATCAAGGCCGCGGGCCTCAAGCACCATTGGCACAACGGCCAATCGCCCCATCAGGTCATCCGCGGTATCTTCTGCGGCACGCCACATGCCAGCATGGGCTGGAAGAGCGCCATAGTAGCTATCCATCGCTTCAAGGCAGTCGCACATCAGGTTGAAATGTTTAGATTCTTCGTCGGCCGATTTGACCCAATCATCATAATAACCCAGTGGCAATTTCGTGTCGGAAAACCGCGCAATGATGTCCCAATGCAGATCAACGGCGTTCAATTCGATATGGGCAACGGCGTGCAGCAAGGCGATCTGTCCCGCGGTCGTGCCGGGCTTGCGGTGTGGCACATCCCGCGGATGCAGCAGTTCGGGCTTTTCCGGACGCGCGGGCCGGATAGGTGGTTTGGACCTGCCTATCTCAACCGTCTCTCCAGCCAGTCGGGCGACCTGCCATTGGGCTGCGTATTTGCGCGAGAGCGCTGTCTTTTCACGACCGTCAGCAGTTGCCAGCACCGCGACGGCCATTTCTGTCAGGGTCACAGGTCACGCACCGCTTCAAGGACCGCTTCGACGTGGCCGGGCACGCGGACCTTGCGCCAAGCCTGCGCGATTTTGCCGTCAGCACCGATCAGATAGGTTGCGCGTTCGATCCCCATGTAGGTTTTGCCATACATGCTTTTTTCCACCCAAGTGCCATAGCGTTCGCAGACGTCGCCATCCTCGTCAGACAAAAGAGCGATCTTCAGCTCATGTTTGGCTACAAATTTATCGTGCTTCCTAATGCTATCCTTAGACACCCCGAGGATCACGGTATCTAAAGCCGCAAACTCTGCGACACTTTCGGTGAAACCGATCGCTTCTTTTGTGCAACCGGGGGTGTCATCTTTGGGGTAGAAATAAAGGACGACCTTCTTGCCCGCAAAATCAGACAGGTTCACCATTTCGCCACCATCACGGGGCAAGCTGATGTCTGGGGCTTTGTCGCCTACGGCTGGTTGGGTCATGATATGGTCCTTCGTGAGAATTCATTTCTTGGTTTTGTTTTAGTTCGCAAAAGGCAAAGATAAAGACCTAAGGCGCGAATGCGCGTAGGCATAGGCCAAGATGACCGAAGAGACCGATCCCCCGGAACAAACACCCGAGCGCAAGCCCGGCATGCGCCCTTGGGTGTTTTGGCTGCGTGCGGCTTTTGTGGTGTGTTTGCTGCCTTTGGTCTTTTTGGCAGCAGCGGCAGTGATGATCATTGATCGCGACATCACGGCCCCCAGCTGGATCACCGAACGTATTGAAGATCGCGCTGGCGATGTCCTCGAGGGGGCGACCCTTGAATTTGGCGCGATCACAGTACGGATTGGCCGCGATTTACATCCGACAGTGCGTCTTGTTGATACAAGACTGATCGATGCGGGCGGTTTGACACTCAGCCGTGTTCCGATCGTAGAAGGTGTCATGTCCCCGCGTGGATTGATCTTGCAGCAAGATGTCCTGATGCAGAACGTCCGATTGATTGGTGCGCAGATTAATCTGCGTCGCGCACGCGATGGATCGGTGTCTTTTGCATTAACCACAGGCGGGAATGATTTGGGGCAGGCACGGTCGTTGCCCGAACTGCTGGAGCAGTTTGACCAAGTTTTTGAACGACCCGCACTTGAGGCATTGGAAACCGTTCGCGCGGACGGGTTGATCGTGAACTTTGATGACGCCCGCGCGGGACGCAGCTGGATTGTGGATGGTGGCGCCGTGTCGCTTGATCTGCGCGGCGATGAGACCGCAATTCGGGGTAACTTTTCGCTTTTGTCCGGAGGGGCGGATGTCACGAATGTCAGCCTGACTTATGCAAGTCCCAGAGGAAGCCGTGCAGCTGAGGTTGGCCTGAACCTCGGCAATGCGCAGGCGCGGGACATTGCGGCACAATCGGCAGCGCTCAGGTGGTTGCAAGGGGTCGATGCGCCAATCACGGCGTCTTTGCGCACGCAATTGGATGATACAGGCGCATTGGGGCCCTTAAATGCAACTTTGGAAATCGGGCAGGGCGTTTTGCAGCCCAATCCGGGGACACAACCAATCGCTTTTGATGATGCAAAGGCCTATTTCACCTATGATCCGCAGCGCGACAGTATCAGCTTTAGCGAGCTGAGTTTGGCTACGGAATGGGGCAGTCTCCGCGCCGATGGGGATGCATATCTGCGCGAGTTCAGGGATGGATTGCCGAATGCCCTACTGGCCCAATTTCAGTTCCGCGATGTCGCCCTGAACCCGCCGGGTTTCTTTGATACACCTCCTCAGGTACCGCAGGCGGCTGTCGACATACGACTACGGTTCGACCCGTTCTCGGTTGAAATCGGGCAGGCTGTGATGATTGACGGTGATACCCGGCTAAGTGCTGACGGCATAATTGCTGCGACTGACGCTGGATGGCAGGTGTCGCTTGATACACATATCGACAGCATTGCACCTGAACAGTTCGTTTCCTTTTGGCCGTTGTCTATGAAGCCACGCACACGCGCGTGGTTTGCAAATAATATGACCCAGGGACGCTTGATCAACGTCGATGCCGGTTTCCGCATCGCACCTGAGCGCGCGGGCCAATTCGCATTGGGTTTTGAATTCGCTGACAACACTATAAAGTTTCTGCGCGATATCCCCCCGATTACACAAGCCAAAGGGGCTGCAAGTATCGAAGACAGTCGTTTTGTTGTCAGTTTGGATTCGGGCGTCGTCAATGCGCCACAAGGTGGGCCAATGCAGTTAGCGGGATCGGATTTCACAATTGTGGATCTTGCCCTTGATCCGTCACCTGCGATCTTAAATCTAAAGATCGACAGCACATTGACGGCGGCTTTGTCGATCCTGAACCAAAAGCCGTTTGAATATATGGACAAGGCAAATCTGCCAGTGACGCTTGGTGATGGTCGAGCGCTTACACAAGGCCAGATTACGTGGCCGTTAGAGCCTGCACCGCCACCTGACAGCATTACGTTTGATATGCGCTCGGAGCTGCGCAATGTTCGCAGCAACACCTTGCTCGCAGATCGTAGCTTTGCGGCGCCACGGTTGCAGGTGATTGTCGACAAACAAGGCATCAATATCGCGGGTCCGGTAAGGGTCGGTGACGTGGCGGCTATTGGGGCATGGGACCAGCGTTTCGGCGATCCGTCGCGCCCCGGCAGCCGGGTTGAAGCCGATGTGGCGTTGTCGCAGGCATTCTTGGACGAGTTTGGGATCGCTTTGCCTCCGGGGACAATAGGCGGGAATGGAACCGGGCAACTTTCTGTTGATTTTCAGGCAGATGTGGCACCGGCCTTTCGTCTGAGTTCAGACCTCGTTGGGGTCACAGTCGGGATTCCTGCCGTGGGATGGTCAAAGCCTGCAAGGACAGCGGGAAATCTTTTGGTATCGGGCACCTTGGGTGATGTGCCCTCAATCGAGACCTTAGAGATTGGGGGTGGGGGGTTGCAGGCGGCAGGTCAGATTGATCTGAATGCGGACGGTCAGTTGCAGGCGGCCCGGTTTTCGCAGCTACGTGTCGGTAATTGGTTCAATGCGCCGATTACCCTGCGCGGGCAGGGCGCGGGCGCACCGTTGGCGGTTGAAATATCGGGCGGGTCACTTGATCTCCGCAATGCGCAGTTTGGTGCAGGCCAAGGCAACGGCGGGCCTGTCACAATTGCTTTGGACCGGCTGCAGGTCACAGAAGGGATCGCGCTGACGAATTTCCGTGGTGATTTCCGCAGCCAGCAAGGGTTTCGCGGGCAATTCACCGGCCAGCTGAACGGCGCTTCTGATGTAGCAGGAACAGTAGCGCCGCGCGAAGGCCGATCTGCTGTGCAGTTGCGAAGCGAAGATGCCGGGGGCATTTTGCGTGCAACCGGTCTTATGCGTAATGCGGTTGGTGGGTCTGCTGATCTGACCTTGTTGCCTGCTGGTGGAGCGGGGACCTTTGAAGGGACACTACGGGTGCGCGATATTCGGGTGCGCGATGCACCGGCTATCGCGGCACTTTTGGATGCAATCAGCGTTGTCGGTTTGTTGCAGCAATTAGACGGTCAAGGTTTGGCATTTGAAGAGGTCAATGCCCGTTTCTTGCTAACACCCGACCGGGTCATTGTGTCAGAGGCAAGTGCGGTTGGTCCGGGGCTTGGCATTTCGGTGGATGGCATCTACACGCTCGCCAGCAAACAGATTGATCTGCAGGGCGTCGTGTCACCATTTTTCTTGGTTAACAGTATTGGGTCTTTTCTGACCCGCCGTGGTGAGGGGCTGATTGGGTTCAACTACACGATTGGGGGCACGTCTGATGCGCCACAGGTCGCTGTGAACCCGCTTTCGGCGCTGACACCGGGCATGTTCCGCGAGATCTTTCGCAGACCAGCACCGGAAATATCCCAATGAAACTAAGCGATTTTGATTTTGATCTGCCCGAGCAGCTGATTGCAACACGGCCCGCGCGTCCGCGATCTTCGGCGCGGTTGTTGTTGGCGCAAGGTGCCGCAATTGCTGATCGGATCGTCAATCAACTGCCTGATATTCTGCAACCGGGCGACCGTTTGATCCTGAATGATACAAAGGTGATCCCCGCGCGGCTATTTGGTTTGCGACATCGGTCCGGTGACGCAGGTGATACGGCCGCCAAGATGGATGTCACCCTGCTGGAACCGCGTGCTGATGGCAGTTGGTCTGCGCTGATCAAGCCGTTGAAAAAAGTTCGAGACGGCGAAGTGATCGTTTTTTCTGATGCGCTCAGTGCGGAGGTGGTTGGTCGTGGCGATGGGCAAGGGTATCTGGCGTTCAATCTACAAGGCGATGATTTTGACGCCGCACTGAATGCTGTGGGCGCGATGCCATTGCCGCCTTATATCGCAGGCAAGAGGCCTGCAGATGAAGCTGACAAACAAGACTACCAAACCTATTGGGCGCGTAACACCGGTGCTGTGGCTGCACCGACCGCATCGTTGCATTTCGATGGCCCGCTGTTAGAGGCGCTGGCTGCGCGTGGTGTGCAGTTTACCCATGTCACTTTACATGTCGGTGCCGGAACATTCCTACCCGTCAAAGTTGATGATGTGCGCGATCACAAAATGCATGCCGAGTGGGGTGAAGTTACGGCGCAAGCCGCCGCAGAGATGAACGCGACCAAAGCTGCGGGGAACCGCGTGATCCCGGTAGGCACCACCGCGTTGCGATTGATCGAGAGTGCCGCACAAAATGGAATAATGCAGCCTTGGAAAGGGCCCACAGATATATTCATCACGCCAGGGTTTGCGTTTCAGATTGCAGACGGCTTGATGACGAATTTTCACCTGCCAAAGTCTACCTTGATGATGCTGGTCTCTGCGTTGATGGGAACGGATCAAATACGCGCGATTTATGATCACGCGATCGCGGGAAAATACCGTTTTTTTTCATACGGAGACAGCTCGCTTTTGTTGCCCGATCAATAGGGCGCAAACGCGCGAGACGTGGTCGCTAATGTGTGATGAAATCTAAACAGAATCGTGCCATTGCACGTTTCTGTTTCGGGCTGAAAGGGCGCGTCATGTTCCAGGTATTTGCGGGCTCTTGGGCTTTGTTTGTTGGCATGTTCATGCTGATGGTTGGCAACGGTCTGCAAGGCACCTTGCTGGGTCTGCGGGGCGAGGCCGAAGGGTTTAGCACATTCGCGTTGTCCATCGTGATGTCAGCCTATTTCCTAGGGTTCCTGTTCAGTTCGCGCTACACCCCCGAGCTGATCCGCAGAGTTGGCCATGTGCGGGTTTTCGCAGCCCTTGGGTCTATGGTTTCGGCGGTTCTGATCGCTTATCCGGTCTTGGTTGATCCATGGGCGTGGACCGTTGGCCGTGTCATTATCGGGTTTTGCTTTTGTGGCGTCTACATCACCGCGGAAAGCTGGTTGAATGATGCGTCTAGCAATGAAAACCGCGGTAAGTCCCTCTCGCTTTATATGATCGTGCAAATGGCGGGGATCGTCTTTGCCCAGTGGATTGTCAGCCAGGGTGATGTCTCTGGCTACATCCTGTTCATCATCCCTTCGATTTTGGTGTCATTGGCCTTTGCCCCTGTACTGCTGTCCGTCAAACCGATGCCGGCATTTGAAACCTCAAAGCCCATGAAACTGCGCGATGTTGTCAAAGCATCGCCTTTGGCTTGTGTGGGGATGTTTATGCTGGGCGGCGTGTTCTCGGCACAGTTCGGTATGTCTGCGGTTTATGGCAGCCGGGTCGGGCTGACTGTTGGTGAAATCTCACTATTTGTATCTGCGATTTATGTGGCGGCGTTGGTGCTGCAATATCCGATCGGGTGGCTGTCAGACCGGATGGACCGGCGTGTCCTCATCGTTTGGGTTTCGCTGTTGGGTGCGGCGGGATCAATGATCGCTTTTCTGTTGCCCGGCTATTTCTTCCTTATCCTGCTAAGCGGGGCGATTGTTGGCGGTACATCGAACCCGCTTTATGCGCTGTTGATCGCCTATCTCAACGACTATCTTGAAAAAGAAGACATGGCAGCTGCATCTGGCGGGCTGCTCTTTATCAACGGCATTGGCGCAATCATGGGTCCGTTGATCGTTGGCTTTATGATGGATGTGATCGGCAATAACGGCTTTTGGTTATTCACGGCCGTTCTGATGGCTGCAGTTGGTTTTTACGGTATGTACCGCGCGACCCAGCGTAGTCGTGATGACTTGCTTGAGGGCGATGCAGTGCCATATGCGCCAGTCTCGGCCGCCTCGACACCTATTGCAGCAGAACTAGCACAAGAGGTCTACATAGAAGAAGAAGCAGCCATGGAAGAAGAAGGGGCAGCAAGCTAGTTCCCGCCCTAGGGTCACTGCAAATGTCATTTGGAAGGATCAAGTGACCTGCAAGGCAATCTAAGCACTTGTCAGACATGAATTTGTCTGGTTGCAATAGCACAAGAGGTATCCGACCAAGGAGCAGTGCAGTGGTCACCCCTGATGAGGTTTTAGCGTTCTGGCTGGATGAATCTACGCCAGCTGATTGGTACAAGTCCGACCCTGCATTCGATGCAACGATCAGGGATCGGTTTGAAGCGACGTGGCAAGATGCGACCGAGGGCGCCCTTGGGCTTTGGCTGACATATCCTTCGGGTACTTTGGCTTATATTATCCTGACCGACCAATTTCCGCGCAACATGTTCCGTGAGAGCGGCAAGGCGTTCTCAACCGACAGTTTGGCACTGGCAGCAGCCAAGATGGCCGTTGATCGCAAATGGGATCTCAAAATTGATGAACCAGCGCGGCAGTTTTTCTATCTGCCGCTGATGCATGCCGAAAACCTGTGTGATCAAGATCGGGCTGTGCGGTTGATCCATACCCGGATGCCAAAAGATGGCGACAGCAACCGGGATCACGCCTGTGCGCACCGTGCGGTCATCCGTGATTTTGGACGCTTTCCTTACCGTAATGATGCTTTGGGGCGGAAAACGACAACCGCTGAACAGGCTTTTTTGGACGCTGGCGGCTATGGTGCGGCAATTCGCGCGCAACAATCGGCAGCAAAATAAGGGCGTTTGCGTCTATCGGGTAGCTGATATGACCTAAGGTCACTAGAGATCGCTTCAAAAGTAGTTTAGTGTTCAACTAAATTAAGAACTGGAGGGCCACCGCATGGCTGCGCATAACTTTGATCTTGTTGTAATCGGTGCTGGACCGGGCGGTTACGTCGCCGCAATCCGCGGTGCCCAGCTTGGCATGAAGGTCGCGATCGTTGAGCGCGAGCATCTGGGGGGCATCTGCCTAAACTGGGGCTGTATCCCTACGAAAGCGATGCTGCGGTCATCTGAAGTATTCCACCTGATGCAACGCGCCAAGGAATTCGGCCTCAAGGCAACCGGTGTTGATTATGATCTGGACGCCGTTGTAAAACGCAGCCGCGGTGTTGCTGGCCAACTTTCGGGTGGTATTGGGCACCTGATGAAGAAGAACAAAGTAACTGTCTTTATGGGCGAAGCCACGATCCCTGCCAAAGGTAAAGTTGCCGTCAAAGGCGACAAAGGCACCGACGATCTAACAGCCAAGAACATCGTGCTGGCCACAGGTGCTCGGGCACGTGAATTGCCGGGACTTGAGGCTGATGGTGATTTGGTATGGACATATAAGCACGCACTAGAGCCCAAGAAGATGCCAAAGAAACTTCTGGTGATCGGCTCGGGCGCGATTGGGATCGAATTTGCGAGCTTCTATAACACGCTTGGCGCTGACACGACTGTAGTCGAGGTCATGGACCGCGTGCTGCCGGTTGAAGACGCTGAAATATCGGCCTTTGCCAAGAAGCAATTCGTGAAGCAAGGTATGAAGATCATGGAGAAATCCATGGTCAAGCAGCTTGATCGCGGCAAAGGCAAAGTCACCGCGCATATCGAGACAGGCGGCAAGACCGAGAAGATGGAGTTTGATACTGTCATCTCTGCTGTCGGTATTGTGGGTAACGTCGAAGGCCTTGGTCTGGAAGAACTGGGCGTCAAGATTGACCGCACACATGTGGTCACTGACGAATTCTGCCGTACGGGTGTCGAGGGGCTTTATGCCATCGGTGACATCGCAGGTGCGCCTTGGTTGGCCCACAAAGCCAGCCACGAAGGCGTGATGGTCGCTGACCTGATCGCTGGCAAGCATGCACATCCGGTCAAGCCCGAGACGATTGCCGGTTGCACTTATTGCCACCCGCAAGTGGCGTCCGTTGGTTATTCCGAAGCGAAGGCCAAAGAGCTGGGCTATGACATCAAGGTTGGTCGCTTTCCCTTTATCGGTAATGGTAAGGCAATCGCATTGGGCGAACCTGAGGGCATGATCAAAACGGTCTTTGACGCCAAAACCGGCGAGCTTTTGGGTGCACATATGGTGGGCGCGGAAGTGACGGAACTGATCCAAGGCTATGTCGTCGGGCGTCAGTTGGAAACAACAGAAGAAGATTTGATGAACACAGTCTTCCCGCACCCAACACTGTCAGAAATGATGCATGAAAGCGTGCTCGATGCCTATGACCGCGTTATTCATATGTAAGGTGGATTAATTTCATCGGATTGACTGCTTGGGCCTGCCTTTTTGGTGGGCCCTTTGCGTTTGGTCGCAAAACAAAATTTATTTTCCATATGTTCCTTAAATGTTCTATTAATCCATTGGACCCACCTCTGCCGTGGCTTATGTGCTGTGACAGACCAAAGGATTGATCATGGCTGAGCTGAAGAACATCGAAGTGCGCGGCGCGCGTGAGCATAACCTCAAGAACATCGATGTGGATATTCCGCGCGATCAATTGGTGGTTATCACTGGGCTTTCAGGGTCCGGCAAGTCTTCGCTGGCCTTTGATACGATCTATGCCGAAGGGCAGCGCCGCTATGTGGAATCGCTGTCGGCCTATGCGCGACAGTTTTTGGATATGATGGAAAAGCCTGACGTCGACCATATTTCCGGTCTGTCGCCAGCGATCTCGATTGAGCAAAAGACGACTTCCAAGAACCCTCGCTCAACCGTTGGCACAATTACCGAGATTTACGACTATATGCGTTTGCTGTTCGCCCGCGCAGGAACACCATATAGCCCAGCGACTGGTTTGCCGATTGAGGCCCAGCAAGTGCAGGACATGGTTGACCGCGCTATGACGCTGGAAGAGGGGACGCGCGGCTATCTGCTCGCCCCGATTATTCGCGACCGTAAGGGTGAGTACCGCAAAGAGTTTTTGGAACTGCGCAAGCAAGGCTTTCAACGGGTGAAGGTTGATGGCGAATTCTATGAGCTGGATGAACCACCGACGCTGGACAAGAAATTTCGCCACGACATTGATGTGGTCGTCGACCGGATTGTCGTGCGCGAAGGGCTTGAGACACGGCTTGCAGATAGTTTCCGTACGGCATTGGATTTGGCTGACGGCATTGCGATCTTAGAGACAGCCCCGGCTGAGGGTGACCCTGAGCGCCTGACATTTTCTGAGAATTTCGCCTGTCCCGTGTCAGGCTTTACGATCCCTGAAATTGAACCGCGTCTGTTTTCCTTCAACGCGCCCTTTGGTGCGTGCCCATCTTGCGACGGTTTGGGGGTTGAGTTGTTCTTTGACGAACAACTGGTCGTCCCGGATGTCACGCTGAAGATCGCTGATGGTGCGTTGGCCCCATGGCGCAAAGGCAAATCCCCGTATTTCCTGCAAACGATTGAGGCGATTGCCAAGCACTATGGCTTTAATAAAAACGCCCGCTGGAAAGACCTTGATCCAAAGGTGCAGCAGGTATTCCTGCGCGGTTCTGGCAAAGAAGAGATCAAGTTCCGCTATGACGAAGGTGGGCGTGTCTATCAGGTTGAACGCGCTTTTGAAGGCGTGATCCCGAATATGGAACGCCGCTATCGCGAAACCGACAGCAACTGGATCCGCGAAGAGTTTGAGAATTATCAGAACAACCGCAACTGCGGCACCTGTGGCGGCTATCGCCTGCGCGAAGAAGCATTGGCGGTCAAGATCGGGGGCTTGCATGTCGGTCAGATCGTGCAGATGTCGATCAAAGAAGCATATGATTGGTGCACAGAGGTGCCCGAAAGCTTAACAAAACAGAAGAATGAGATTGCCCAAGCGATCTTGAAAGAGATCCGCGAACGGTTGGGGTTTCTAAACAATGTTGGTCTTGAGTATCTGACATTGTCCCGCAACTCCGGCACATTGTCAGGTGGTGAAAGCCAACGGATCAGGCTCGCCAGTCAGATTGGATCGGGCCTACAGGGGGTTCTTTACGTGCTGGATGAACCATCAATCGGTTTGCACCAGCGCGATAACGACCGTTTGCTGACAACGCTGAAGAACCTGCGTGATCAGGGGAATACCGTGATTGTGGTCGAGCATGATGAAGAGGCGATCCGCGAGGCCGATTATGTCTTTGATATTGGACCGGGTGCTGGCGTGCATGGTGGCCAGGTGGTGGCCAAAGGTACCCCCCAAGAGATTATGGCGACCAAAGGGTCGATCACTGGTGAGTATCTGACGGGCACGCGCGAAATCGAGGTGCCTGCCAAACGTCGTAAGGGCAAAGGCAAGAAGCTGACTGTGGTCAAGGCTACAGGGAATAATCTGCAGAACGTAACGGCAGATTTTCCTTTGCAGAAATTTGTTTGTGTCACGGGTGTCTCGGGTGGTGGTAAATCTACACTGACAATTGAGACGTTGTTCAAGAACGCTTCAATGAAGCTGAACGGCGCCCGGCAAACGCCGGGCCCTTGTGAGACGATCAAAGGGTTCGAGCATCTTGATAAGGTGATTGATATCGATCAACGCCCCATTGGGCGCACGCCGCGGTCGAACCCCGCGACCTATACGGGCGCCTTTACCCCGATCCGCGAATGGTTTGCAGGCATGCCAGAGGCAAAGGCGCGGGGTTATAAGCCCGGTCGCTTTAGTTTCAACGTCAAAGGCGGCCGCTGCGAAGCCTGTCAGGGTGACGGCGTGATCAAGATCGAAATGCACTTTTTGCCCGATGTCTATGTGACCTGTGAGACCTGCAAAGGTGCGCGTTATAACCGCGAAACACTGGAGATTAAGTTCAAGGGCAAATCCATCGCTGATGTGCTGGATATGACCGTCGAAGACGCGCAGACGTTTTTTACGGCTGTGCCGTCAATCCGGTCCAAAATGGATGCGCTGATGCGGGTCGGTTTGGGTTATATCAAGGTTGGCCAGCAGGCGACGACATTATCCGGTGGCGAGGCCCAGCGGGTGAAACTGAGTAAAGAACTTGCGCGGCAATCTACCGGGCGGACTTTGTACATTCTTGATGAGCCAACGACGGGTCTGCATTTTGAAGATGTGCGTAAGCTGTTGGAAGTACTGCATGAATTGGTAGATCAAGGGAACTCGGTCATTGTGATCGAGCATAACTTGGACGTTGTCAAAACCGCCGATCATATTATCGATATTGGTCCTGAAGGCGGTGATGGCGGCGGCCGGATTGTCGCCACTGGTACGCCAGAGCAGGTGGCTGAAGCGGAAGACAGTCATACGGGGCGGTATCTGAAAGAGATGTTGAACGCGCGGTCCGTCGCGGCGGAGTAGGGCTGCAAAATGCCAGAATTTTGCAGCCGCCTCCGGCGGAAGTTTGAGTGGACATAGAAAATCAGGGGCGGGTGCGTTTTTCAAACCGCGGCAGCATGGCTGAGAAGTCCTTTCCGGTGCCGTTTTCCCGTTCCACAAATTCAGCGTAAAGGTCGCGTGCGGCTTGCCCCATTGGCGTATCTGCGTCTGCAGCCTCTGCCGCCATTTGGCTAAGGTTCAAGTCTTTGAGCATCAGTTCGGCCGCAAAACCGGGTTGATAGCCGTTGTCGGCGGGGCTTTGTGGTCCTACGCCGGGGGCGGGGCAATAGGCGTTCATCGACCAGGAATAGCCCGATGATGTGCTCACCACATCGAACATCGCCTGTCGGTCCAACCCGAGTTTGTCTGCCAGAACGAAAGCCTCTGATGTGGCAATCATCGTGACCCCAAGGATCATATTGTTGCAGATTTTGGCGGCCTGACCATTGCCCGCATCACCACAATGCACTGCCTTCTGACCCATGATATCGAACAGCGGCTGTACGGCTGTGAAAGCCTCGGGTGTGCCGCCTGCCATGAAGGTAAGCGTCCCGTTTGTGGCCCCTCCGATACCGCCAGACACAGGCGCGTCGACGGCAGCGAGACCTGCTGCTTTGGCTTGCGCCGCCACAGCGCGTGCGCTTTCGACGTCAACGGTTGAGCAGTCCAAGTGGATAGCACCGGCTTTCATTGCGGGGTGAATATCTTGGGCGACCGCGCGCAGAATGTCGCCGTTTGGCAGCATTGTGATAACCACATCGGCGTCTTTTGCGGCCTCAGCTGCACTCGTGGTAAGGGACAACGATGCTGGTGTTGCGATAGTGTCGAACCCTATGACATCATGTATCTTGGCCAGATTGGCAGCCATCGGTCCGCCCATATTCCCCAGCCCAATAAAACCAATTCTCATGTGGTGTCCTTCCATTCTAGCGCGTCTTTCCCCAAGTTGCTGGTCATTTGTGCCACCTGTGTATCTTGAACACAGTCCCAACTTTGGTGTTGCCATTTCGGCGCACGGTCTCGGTCGATGATTGCCGCGCGTATGCCTTCGATAAAGTCACCTTGTGCGACGCAGCGATAGGTAAAGCGAAACTCGCGATCAAGCGCGTGTTCGATGCCATCATCGGTGCGGGCCGCGCGGATGATCTGGATTGCCGTTGCCATTGCCAGCGGCGCATTGCGGCGCATCAGTTTGAGAGCCTGCGCAGAGACCGGCCCGGTCGCTTTTTCTAAGCCATGGCCAATATCTGTGAGCCTGTCAGCACCGAACGACAAATCAATCTCGTCTTGCCAAGCGGCAAGTCGTGCCGTCGGCTCCGTCGTGCGGGCGTCAGTCACTGCTTTGGCAGCGCCATCTGCCATGAGTTCGGCTTTCAGGTCAGCCCAGTTTTCCTGCGGAATAAAATGATCAGCAAAGCCTGCATAGATCGCGTCGCCGGCATCCATGCGGTCTCCGGTTAGTCCCAGATATTCCCCACAGTGACCGGGTGCTCTTGCGAGGATCAATGAGCCGCCTACGTCTGGCACCAAACCTATCGTGCATTCGGGCATCGCAATTTGGCTATCGGTGCAGACGATCCGGTGGGATGCATGGCAGCCGACACCAACGCCACCGCCCATCGTGAACCCATGTAGAAAGGTGACGATGGGCTTGGGGTAGTTAAACAGTTTCGCATTCAGCTGATATTCATCCCGCCAGAATCGGCGACCGTAATCATAATCGCCCCGCTGTCCCGAAGCGTACATCTCCGCAATGTCACCACCCGAACAAAATGCCCGGTCACCGGCGCCGTCAACGATGATGAGTGCAATCGCATTATTGTCACGCCAGCTATCCAATGCCTGTTCAATCGCAAGCAGCATGTCCCATGTCAGGGCGTTCAGCGCCTTGGGTCGGTTCAGTGTGATATGGCCTGCATGCCCTGATTGCCGAATGATTACTTCTGTCATTGTAGAAGTTGTCTTGCGGTGATCACCCGCATGATCTCATTCGTGCCTTCAAGGATTTGATGGACACGTAGATCGCGGACGATCTTTTCGATACCGTAATCTGCCAGATACCCGTAGCCACCATGCAGCTGCAGGCATTGGTCAGCGACCTCGCTGCCGGTTTCGGTGCAGAGCTTCTTGGCCATTGCGCAGAACTTGCTGGCGTCGGGCGCATCTTGGTCCAGCTTCCACGCCGCTTGTCGCAGGAACGTCCGTGCCGATTGCAGTGCTATTTCCATATCAGCCAGCCGGAACTGCAGCCCTTGGAATTGGTCGATGGATTTCCCGAACGCTTTGCGCTCGGCCATATAGGCGACCGTATGGTCCAATGCGGATTGTGCGGCTCCTATCGAACAGGCCGCGATATTCAGGCGCCCGCCATCCAGCCCGGCCATCGCATATGAAAACCCTTGGCCTTCTTCGCCCAACAGGTTCTCGGCCGGGGCAGGGCAGCTGTCTAATTGCACAGCCCGTGTGGGTTGTGACCGCCATCCCATCTTGTCCTCGAGCGCACCAAAAGACAGGCCTGTTACGCCATCATCAATGACGATTGCGCTGATCCCTTTCGGGCCGCTTTCGCCAGTGCGTGCCATGACAATATAGGCGTCAGAGTAACCACCACCGGAAATGAAGGCCTTAGTCCCTGTCAGTTCAAAACCTATGTTGCTGCGGGTCGCTTTAGTCTTAAGCGCTGCTGCGTCTGATCCAGACCCCGGTTCGGTCAGGCAATACGAGATCAGTGTCTCCATTGTTAGCGCTTTAGGAAGGATGCGGTCTTTGAGCGCAACAGTACCGTAGATGTCAATCATTTTGACGCACATGTTGTGGATCGATAGAAACGCAGCCACGGACGCGCAGGATTGCGATAATGCTTCGAACACCAGCGTTGCGTCCAGTCGGGAAAGCCCGGCACCGCCGCTTTCTTCTGTCACATAAAGCCCGCCAAAGCCGAGATCGGCAAGCTGTGTCCACAGCTCTTTGGGGATTGTCCCCGCGGCGTCCCATGCGCGGGCGTTGGGTGCGATGTGTTCTGCACCGAAGTCCCGCGCCATATCAAAGATGGCGGACTGTTCTTCTGTTAGTGCAAAGTCCATTCTTACCCCCCGTCACGGAATTGAACGCTTGTTCATAGAGTGAGACGACCGCATTTGAATGGCAAGTCCGCAATCGCAAAAGAAAAGGCCCACCGCGTCTGGTGGGCCTTTTGCAGGTTACTCCATCAATGGAATAGAAAACTCGCCGCCTTCTTTGATGCCCGATGGCCAGCGCGATGTGATCGTTTTAGTCCGTGTGTAGAACTTGAACGCGTCTGGTCCGTGTTGGTTCAGGTCGCCGAACATGGATTTCTTCCAGCCACCAAAGGTGTGATAGGCCAACGGCACGGGGATCGGGACATTTATTCCGACCATGCCGATGTTGATCCGCGCCGCGAAATCACGTGCCGTGTCGCCGTCGCGCGTAAAGATCGCGGTGCCGTTCCCGTATTCGTGGTCCATGGCAAGGCCGATCGCCTCTTCATAGGTTTGCGCCCGCATCGTGGACAGGACCGGACCGAAAATCTCGGTTTTGTAGATATCCATGTCTTTGGTCACATTGTCGAACAGGTGCGCGCCGACAAAGAATCCATCTTCATAGCCTTGCAGGTTAAAATTCCGCCCGTCCACGACCAGTTTTGCCCCTTGGTCGATACCAGTTTGTACAAGACGACCGATGTTTTCTTTGGCAGCGGCTGTCACCACAGGGCCATAGTCCACGTCGTTGCCTGATGTGTAAGGGCCAACCTTGAGCGCTTCGACCTTAGGCACCAGTTTTTCCAACAAACGGTCTGCGGTATCATCGCCAACGGCAACAGCGACCGAGATCGCCATGCAACGCTCACCAGCCGCACCGTAACCTGCACCCACAAGCGCGTCAGCGGCTTGGTCCATGTCTGCGTCAGGCATGATGATCATGTGGTTTTTTGCGCCGCCAAAGCACTGCACGCGTTTACCCCGCGCACAGCCTGTGCCGTAGATGTATTCCGCAATTGGGGTGGACCCCACGAAACCAACGGATTGGATCGTATCGTCATACAGGATTGCATCAACCGCCTCTTTGTCGCCGTTGACGACCTGCAAGATGCCTTTTGGTAGCCCTGCTTCTTCCATCAGCTCTGCCAACATCAGCGGCACGGAGGGGTCACGTTCGGATGGTTTGAGGATAAATGCGTTGCCGCAGGCGATGGCCGGGGCGAACATCCACATTGGGATCATGGCGGGGAAGTTGAACGGTGTGATGCCTGCCGTGACGCCCAATGGCTGTTTCATGGAATACATATCGATGCCAGGGCCCGCACTGTCGGTGAATTCACCTTTCAGCAGTTGTGGTGCGCCGATGCAGTATTCGACTACTTCAAGGCCGCGGATCACATCGCCTTTCGCGTCGGGCAGCGTTTTGCCGTGTTCACGGCTGAGAGCTTCGGCCAGTTTGTCCATGTCGCGGTTTAGCAGACCCACGAAGGCCATCATCACGCGGGCGCGGCGCTGAGGGTTTACAGCGGCCCATGCGGGTTGGGCCTTGGCTGCGATTTCAACGGCCTTGGCCATTTCCTCGGCATTGGCGAGTGGGACTTTAGCCTGCACTTCGCCTGTGGCGGGGTTAAAGACGTCAGCGAAACGGCCAGACGTACCTTTGACGTGTGCGCCGCCGATGTAATGGGTCAGTTCTTGCATGGAATCCTCCGCAGATATGCTTGTGTGGACTATAGGTGCGGCGTCCAACAGGCAAAAGCGAGAATTTTCAAAAAGCCAGTCTGACGGCAATCAGAATGGTACTTCCTCTAGTTTGAAGACACCCTCGCCGTTGTAGTCAACGTCAGTTGTGTCGTTGACGATGCCGGTACCACCAGTGATCCCAGCAAGTGTGTCGCCGTCTTGGCCAAACGCCTTGGCGATGACCTCAAGGTTGCCTGAGTAGCCTGATGCATCTTGTAACGTGAGCGTACCTAGGATTCCGTTGCCTTGCGTACTTCCGCTTACAGTCCCAAGCGAGGTTGATAAGCCCAAGAGAAACGCTCCGCTCATTGTGTCGTTGTCAAAGTTTGTTGTTATTTCAAGAGTGCCTGCAATTTGGTCGAT
The DNA here is from genome assembly GCA_947496605.1 of uncultured Paracoccaceae bacterium. Taxonomy (GTDB): domain Bacteria; phylum Pseudomonadota; class Alphaproteobacteria; order Rhodobacterales; family Rhodobacteraceae; genus Yoonia. The sequence continues at coordinate 312,869 of CANMDF010000001.1, forward strand.
ATCAAATACGTCACCCGTAGCATCCAAATTAATGACCAAACCGCCGCGATAAAGCGTGCTTCCACCGGTTAGGTTGGCGGTTGGTGTTTCGACTCCAACAAAACCACTGCGCAAGCCAAATGCATTGCCAGTAATTCCGCTGCTGCCAAACTCGAAAACGAAATCGTTGTCGTCAGGGTTGAAAGGCAACACCAATTGACCGTCCGAGTAGATACCCGGGGAGCTAGACTGTTCTGTCAGTGTATAGCTTTTACCATTCAGCGTTAGAAATAGGGTCTCACCATCGCTTGACGTACGAATTCGCACGCTTTCAAAAGTTAGCCGATCATTGAAGCCGTCCGTCAAGATAGCGAGACCTGTCACTCCAGTGTTTGCCTTGGACGCGCCAATTGTCGGGTTTCCCGAAGTCGCAAAAACCGGATCATAGTCTAGAGCGTCAGCTGCCCCTGCTGCGCCGGATGCACCACTTGTGCCGCCACCACTGCCGCCACACGCACTCAGTCCTATAAAAGCTGCACCGCAAAGAAATTTTGTAGTTGAGAAAGACATAATGAGAGCCCTGAATTTGATCTAGCTCTTTGTTTAAATTGAAATTATGTCGAAACTGAGGATTACATTTGATCAAAATTTTATCGTTTTTACGGCATGCTTGACAGCTAGCCCCCGCATTTGAGACGCTACAGGCCCGGAGCATCATCAAGGAGCCCGCAAATGCTTGTATCCCAAATATTGAAATCAAAGGCTGATGTCGGTGTGATTTCTGTTTCGCCCACGTCCACTGTGACCGATGCAGCCAAGCTTTTATCGGAGCATCGCATTGGTACGGTTGTGGTGTCTACTGATGGTGTAACGCTTGATGGGATCTTGTCAGAACGCGATATTGTCCGTGAATTGGGAAAGCGTGGAACTGGGTGTCTGAGCGATCCGGTCAGTGCTTTGATGACTTCAAAGTTGACCACATGCAGCCCGTCCAACAACGCCCTAGAGGTGTTGGAAATGATGACTGCTGGTCGCTTTCGCCACTTGCCGGTGATGGATGATGGCAAAATGATTGGTCTGATCTCAATTGGCGATGCCGTCAAAGGCCGCTTGGCGCAATTGGCGATGGAAAAGGAATCCCTCGAAGGGATGATTATGGGGCACTAAGCCTTTCTTGCATTTCTGCCCAGAATATTGTTGCTTGGCAGTGACTTAAGACACCACGAGGTTTGCCATGCGCGTAGGACTTTATCCCGGTACATTTGATCCGGTCACGCATGGGCATTTGGATATCATCCGGCGTGCCTGTTCCTTGGTGGATCGTTTGGTGATTGGTGTCGCCATTAACCGCGATAAAGGCCCGATGTTCACGCTGGAAGAGCGCGTCGCGATGATTGAGGCTGAGACCGCGCATCTGGGGGCCGAGACGGGCTGTAAGATTGAGGCGCATCCATTTGAGAATTTGCTAATCGATTGCGCCCGTGATGTGGGTGCGTCTGTCATTATTCGTGGTCTGCGGGCTGTCGCTGATTTTGAGTATGAATATCAGATGGTTGGCATGAACCGTGTGTTGGATGATACGATTGAGACCGTGTTTTTGATGGCTGAGGCCGAGCATCAGGCGATTGCGTCGAAACTCGTGAAAGAGATTGCCCGTTTGAGTGGTGATGTGTCCAAATTCGTAACCCCCGCCGTCAATACCGCTTTGAAAGAGCGGTTCGCCGGTTGAACTGGCTCTGGATGCTGGTTGGAACCTATTTGCTTTATGCTGCAGTGATGGTCGCTGCCCATCCGCGGGTTATTTATCCTTTTGGGGCTGATTTATTTGACGACCCTGCGTTTCGCCAAAAAACTGTGACAGATCGCAAAGTTGCACTGGCTATTCACGAAGGCGACGACGATCTGGCTGTGCTTTTCTTTATGGGGAATGGTGGGTCGCTGGCCTATTTCACCTTTTCGCTGGACGCTCATCAGAATGCAGGACGTACCGTTGTGGGTATGGAGTATCCCGGTGGTGCAGGCATTGTGGGCAAACCGTCCGAGGCGGGTCTAAAGGCGGATGCTTTGGCGGCCTATGATTGGTTAGCGACACGGCATGATGGGCCGATTGCGGTGCATGGGTTTTCACTGGGGACGGGTCTAGCGATCCATGTTGCTGCATCGCGCGATGTTGAGGCGATTTTGCTGGATGCGCCGTATACAACCTTGTGCGAACTGATGACGAAGGGGTCGTATTTGCCCGCTTGCTTTATGCCCGGTGTGCAGAAATGGCGGTCTGTTGATGATGTGCCTGCATTGGCGGCACCTGTGTTGATCCAGCATGGCACCGCTGATCAATTGATCCCGATCAACTATGGCATGCGGCTTGCCTCCGTAATGGAAGAGGCGGGTTTGGCCGTGACGTTTGAAGCGGTGGAGGACGCCACCCATAACAATTTGCCCGGGCAGGCGGGGTATCAGGACCGCATCGATCGCTTCCTGTCTAAGGTGCAGCAATAACAAAGCCGCCCCCGAAAGCGCGGCTGGTTTTCAAACTAAAACAATAGTTTAGCCGTAGACCACCTTGGATGCGATCTTGCCTGCGTCTTCGCGGAACATACCAAGGTCGATGGCTGTTTCCAGTGACATAGTTTCAAGTTCATACTTGAGGCGGCTGTAGGCCACACGTTTCTGGACGGCGGTGCGAACTGTGTTCAATACGGTCATGTGCGTGCTCCTTTTAAGTCATCGCATTTGTGTTTCGTGATTCACATTTAGCCATGCGGCAGTGCATAACAACTGACAGTTAGCGCTAGCAGGTATGTCGAGATTGCATGGCGAAGTTTGCATTCTGCCAATAAAAAAGCCGATCCCAAAAACCGGCTTTTTGAAATGTGTGATGTAAGGAGGCTTAGATCAGTTTGCCCATCGCAACGGCGGTGTCGCCCATGCGGTTTGAGAAACCCCATTCGTTGTCATACCACGTCAGGATACGCACCATATTGCCGTCCAGCACTTTGGTTTGATCGAGATGGAAGATGGAGGAGTGTGGGTCGTGGTTAAAGTCTGAGCTGACCATCGGCAGGTCTGTGTAGGCTAAAACGCCTTTCAGCGGACCATCAGCGGCGGCGATAATCGCGTTGTTCACTTCTTCGACTGTTGTCGCGCGGGATGCCTCAAATGTCAGATCAACGACCGATACGTTCGGTGTAGGTACGCGGATCGCAACGCCGTCCAGTTTGCCGTTCAGCTCGGGCAGAACAAGGCCAACAGCCTTCGCCGCGCCTGTCGATGTCGGGATCATGGACAAGGCTGCCGCGCGGGCGCGGTAGAGGTCTTTATGCATTGTATCCAGCGTGGGCTGGTCGCCTGTATAGCTGTGGATCGTGGTCATAAAGCCTTTGGTGATGCCAACTGCATCGTTGAGGACTTTGGCAACAGGGGACAAGCAGTTCGTGGTGCAAGATGCATTCGACACAACGATATCATTGCTGGTCAGCACGCTGTCGTTCACACCGTAAACGATTGTTTTATCTGCGTCTTTACCTGGGGCCGAGATCAACACGCGGCTTGACCCGTTATCAAGGTGCGCTTGGCAGGCCTCTTTGCTGGTGAAGATGCCTGTGCATTCCAAAACCACATCAACATCCGACCACGGCAGGTCGGCAGGGTTGCGGATCGCCGTCACTTGCATCGGACCACGGCCGACATCGATCGTGGTTTCAGTTGTGGTCACAGTCGCCGGGAAACGCCCGTGCACACTGTCAAAACGCAGCAGGTGCGCATTGGTTTCAACCGGTCCCAGATCGTTGATCGCGATGACTTCGATATCGGTGCGTCCGCTTTCGATAATCGCGCGCAAGACGTTACGGCCGATGCGGCCAAATCCGTTGATAGCTACTTTGACGGCCATGATGGTCTCCTCAGGGGCAATGTTGGCGCTAACATTGCGATTTATGCAGAAAGGTCAACCTTTGATAGCACCTATCGCCAGAAGGCCATCCATTCAATCAGCGCTGTGAGCTTGCGCAGCAAGAATACTGTGTTGGCCCAGTCATACTGGTAATAATCGAAGCCCAAGAGGGCTGCGATGATGAATGCAAAGATCAAAGCAAGCGTATTCGTCATGCCAGAGGTCTAGCGGGCAGGGTCGTAAATGGCAAAGCCCCCGCTTAGTGCAGGCGCCCCATGGTCGCCGCGACATCGGCCATACGTGCCGAGAAGCCCCATTCGTTGTCATACCATGCCAAGACGCGGACGGTTTTCCCGCCGACGACTTTGGTTTGGTCGGGTGCAAAAATGCAGCTTTCGGTGGTGTGGTTGAAATCGATGCTTACTTTTGCCTCGGCGTCATAAGACATGACCATGCCCATGTATCCGCCCGCAGCTTCGGCCACAATCGCGTTGACGTCTGCGACGGTGACGGATTTGCCTGCTTCAAAGGTCAGGTCAACGGCGCTGACATTGGGGGTCGGGACCCGCATTGATGTGCCGTCCAATTTTCCGGAAAGCTCTGGCAGCACTTCGCCCAAGGCTTTGGCCGCACCCGTTGATGTCGGGATCATCGCCATGGCGGCGGCGCGGGCGCGGTACAGATCGTTATGGCGGCGGTCCAATGTGGGTTGGTCGCCGGTATAGCTGTGGATCGTCGTCATGATGCCGCGCTCGATCCCGATGGCATCGTTCAGTACCTTTGCAAGCGGGGCAAGGCAGTTCGTCGTGCATGATCCGTTTGAGACCATCCGTTCTGTCGGGATCAAGTCGCGGTGGTTCACGCCGTAGACGACTGTGCGATCGACGTTGCTGGCGGGGGCAGAGATCAGGACTTTCTTTGCGCCGCGTTTCAGGTGCACGTCCGACTCCAGCCCATCGTTGAATTTGCCCGTGCATTCCAGCACGACATCGACGCCGTCCCAATCCAGTTCTTGCGGTTCATAGGTCGACATAACATCGATGGGGCCGCGCCCCAGATCAAGGGTGTTGTCTTTGACGGTGACCGGGCTGCCAAAGCGGCCATGGACGCTATCGTATTTCAGCAAATGCGCGTTGGTCTCTATTGGCCCAGTGGCGTTGATTTTGACCACTTGGACGTCGTTGCGTGCGGCCTCGGTGATATGCGCCAAGGTACAGCGTCCGATGCGCCCAAAGCCGTTGATCCCGATGGTGACTGTCATGGTGCCCGTCCTTTGGTGCGCAATCGTGTTAAGGTCGGTATACGGGGGTATGCGTGGCTGGCAAAAGGAAAAAGCGTTATCGTTCAATATGTTATCGTTAACATGCCCTGTTAGCGTTAACGCGAACGACCCGTTTTGCGTTGTTATCGCAAACAGTTTTCATGTCTGTCGAATCGAGCGCAGAGTTTGTAGGGTTTTCACAAATGAAAGGTCCTCAAAATGCATTCTCTGATCACCCAAGACCATATTGATACCTATCAGCGCGATGGCGTTGTTTTGGTCAAAGGCTTGTTTGCTGATTGGGTCGATGCCCTGCGCGATGGGATCGCGACAAATATGGCTGAACCGGGCCCTTATGCGGCTGAGAATTTACATGATGGCGAAGCAGGGCGGTTCTTTGATGATTACTGCAATTGGAACCGCATCGCGCCGTTTGAGGATGCGGCCCGCAACTCACCCGCAGCCGAGGTTGCGGCGGATTTGATGGGGTCGCAGACCACGCAGTTGTTTCATGATCATGTGTTGGTCAAAGAACCGGGCACATCAAAGCCCACACCGTGGCATCAGGACAGTCCCTATTACTTTGTTGAGGGCGCGCAGACGGTGAGTTTCTGGTCGCCGCTTGATCCGGTGCGGGCAGCGTCTTTGCGCTGTGTGAAAGGGTCGCACAAATGGCCACGCGCGGTCCTGCCGACGCGCTGGTTGTCTGAGACGGATTTTTACCCTGATGATAAGGATTTCATGCCCGTGCCTGACCCGGATGCGGAAGGGATGGAGATCGTGGAATATGAAATGGAGCCGGGTGACGCCGTTGCTTTCCACTACCGTATTCTGCATGGCGCCCGTGGGAATGACGCAACCGCCCGCCGTCGCGCGTTTTCACTGCGTTTGCTAGGGGATGATGCGCGGTATGTGGAGCGACCGGGGCCGACGTCACCGCCGTTTCCGGGGCATGGCATGGTGGCAGGGCAGAAGCTGCGGGAAGATTGGTTTCCGGTGGTTTACCAGAGATAGCTGTTACTCAAACCGCTCGCGTAGCTCTTCCAAAGTAAAGCTCTGGGGGATGAAACCTGCATCCTCTGGGTCATCATTCGGATCGGAAGTGATGCAGGTCGAACTACATAGTTGTCGTGCGATTTGCGCGTCGTAATCGACCAGCCAGACGCGCCCGGATGGTGTGCCGATATAGCCGTCAATCATCGCCTCAAAGTCGCCTAAGACATCATCAACCGAAGGTACTTCGTTGTCGTAGCGGTCGGAAAAGCCGCCGTGCGTGTGGAAGGACGCCAATGTGCTATCGTCGGGGTCCGGCAAATCGCAGAAATCTTCGCCACCACGGATAATGGGTGTTGCCGCCAGCCCGCCATTGTCGGTTTCATAGATATAGCCGCAATATTCGCGGCTTTCAGATATCGATACCGGCTGCAAGTCATCAAGGATGGTTTTTGCAAAAGTATCAATATCACCTGTCGTCGCAAATGTAGGGGCATCGGTGAACTGCTCAGAGGTTTCCTCTGAACAGCTGACCAGTGCCACAAGGCCGATTGCGGCCACGACGGTGCCGATTTTGAGATATGTCATCGTCGTGGCCTTCATGTCTTACTTGATCAGGGATTTGACTTTGTCAGCGGTGTCCTGTGCCGTGATCCCGAACTCTTTGTAGAGCCGATCCGCAGGGGCCGACGCGCCAAAGCCGTGCATGCCGATAAAGCCGGATTTTTCACGCTTGCCGCGCTCACCGAACAACCAGCGGTCCCAACCAAAGCGGATACCCGCCTCAATCGCCACCCGCACAGGGCCGCCGGGCAAGACGCGCTTGCGGTAGCTTTCTTCCTGCTCTTCGAACAATTCCCAGCATGGCATGGACACAACGCGTGTGCCGATCCCTTCGGCTTGTAGCAATTCGCGGGCTTCCATTGCGATGCTGACTTCGGAACCGGTGGCCATCAAGATTGCCTGACGTTTACCTTCCGCGTCTGCCAGGACATAGCCGCCATGGGCCACCATATTCTTGTTTTTATGCTCTGTCCGCACCGTGGGCAGCACTTGACGGGTCAGTGCCAGCACACTGGGTGTTTTCTGCGATGTCAGTGCGATTTCCCATGCCTCGGCTGTTTCAACCGTATCTGCAGGGCGGAAGACGTTCATGTTTGGTGTCGCCCGCAGCATTGCCAAGTGTTCGACAGGTTGGTGTGTCGGGCCATCTTCGCCAAGGCCGATACTGTCGTGGGTCATCACGTAGGTCGTGGGTACACCCATCAGTGCAGACAGACGCATCGCACCGCGAGCGTAGTCGGTGAAACACATAAACGTACCGCCGTAGGCGCGAGCGCCGCCGTGCAGCGCCATGCCGTTCATCGCCGATGCCATGCCATGTTCGCGGACACCGTAATAGATGTAGCGGCCTTTGCGCGTGTCTGGGTGGAACGTGCCCATATCCTTGGTCAACGTGTTGTTTGAGCCTGTTAGGTCAGCAGAACCGCCGATGGTTTCCTGCATGATCGGGTTGATCACCTCAAGTGTCATCTCAGACGATTTGCGCGTGGCCACCTTGGGCGCACCTTCGCTGATTTGCTTTTTCAACGCACGGATGGTGGCGGACAAACGCTTGGGCGGGTCGCCTGCATAGATGCGCTTGAATTCGGCCTGTTTGCTGGCTGAAAGCGTGTTGAAACGGTCATGCCATTCTTTGTGCGCGGCAGCGCCACGTGCGCCGATGGCAGCCCATTGTTCCAGACATTCGGCTGAGACCTCAAAGTCACCAAGCGGTGCTCCGTAGGCTTCTTTGGCGGCTTTCAGCTGCTCTGCATCGGTCAAAGCGCCGTGGCCTTTGGATGTGTCTTGTGCGGCGTGACCCAACGCAATGTGGGTTTTGCAGGCAATCATCGATGGCTTGCCTGCTTTCTTGGCGGCTGTGATCGCGGCATCGATGGCCTCTGGATCGTGACCGTCAATTTCCTGCACATGCCAGCCGGATGCTTTAAAGCGCATCGGCTGATCTGTGATGTCGGCAATATCGACCGTGCCGTCGATGGTGATGTTGTTGTTGTCCCAGAACACGATCAGGTTGGACAGTTTTTGCATACCAGCAAGGGCGATGGCCTCTTGGCTGACACCCTCCATCAGGCAACCGTCGCCGGCCATCACATAGGTGTGGTGATCAACGATCTTTTTGCCCCATGTGGCGCGCTGGATTTCTTCGGCGATGGCGAAACCAACAGAGTTTGCGATGCCTTGGCCCAAAGGACCTGTTGTCGTCTCAATGCCGCGGGCATGGCCGAACTCTGGGTGGCCCGCCGTGCGTGCACCCCATTGGCGGAAATTCTTGATCTGCTCAAGCGGCATATCTTCATAGCCGGTGAGGTACATCAGGGAATAAAGCAGCATAGAGCCGTGGCCTGCCGATAGAATGAAACGGTCACGGTCCGCCCAATCAGGTGCCTTGGGATCAAACTTGAGGTGCTTTTCAAACAGGACCGTAGCGACGTCGGCCATGCCCATGGGCATACCAGAGTGGCCAGAGTTGGCCGCGGCAACCGCATCCAATGTCAAAGTGCGGATGGCTGTCGCTTTCATCCAGTGGTCAGGGTGGGCGGTGCGCAGGGCTGCAATATCCAAAGTGTTCAGGTCCTATTTACGAAAGGTGAAAGACAAGCTTGGCAGCGTCATATCAGGCAGGCCCCCAAGATCAAGCGTGACGGCTAAGTTACTCATATTCTTGGGACGCGGTGGTTTGCGAGCGCGGGTCCGATGGCATACGCTGTGAGGTAAGAGGCACGATTCGCGATGTCACGGGGCCCAAGATGGTCGAAAAATACGGATGTCGCGTAAGAGAAATGGTGGTGATGGGCGAACCCCTTTACCACGAAAGGACGGGCGTATGAGTGATATCAGCATATTAGAAAGCCGGATCACGGCGGCTTTGGACAGGATCCGGCAAGGGTTAGATGTGCCCACTGGGCAAACCGCAGCTGACCCCGCGTTGCAAGCGGCCCTTGAGGTAGAACGTGCGCAAAACGCTGAATTGATAGAACGCGTGCGCGTGTTAAAAGACCGTCAGGACACCCAAGTGGCTCATTTAACAGCGCGGGCGGAAAGCCAGAGCAAACAACTGATGCAACTGGATGCGGAGCTTCAGCAACTGCGAGCATCAAACGTGCAGTTGCGTGATATGAATACCAAGTTGCGTGACGCCGTAACGACCGGGCTAGCGCCTGAGTTGCTTGACGCGGCAGTCACCGCAGAAATTGAAGCGCTGAGCGCACAACGCACGGCTGACGCCGCCGAGGTCGATGCCATCCTGGCCGAGCTGACACCATTGATCGAGGAGACACCCCATGCCGCAGGTTGAGATTGCGATTGGTGGACGGACGTTTGAAGTGGCGTGTCAGGAAGGTGAAGAGAATTTTCTGCATTCAGCGGCTGCTATGCTTGATACGGAGGCGTCACATATCGCGGAACAGGTTGGCCGCATGCCAGAGGCGCGGATGTTGCTAATGGCGGGTTTGATGCTCGCAGATAAGACCGCAAGTCTGGGTGACAAGGTACGTGAACTTGAGGCCGAGGCAGCGAAGCTGCGCGGCGATCTTGAAACAATTCAAGCCCACCCGGCACGTGTGGAAGTCCCTGTCGTGCCTACGGCTATCACAGATGCTTTGGCTGAGATTGCTGCAAGGGCCGAAGCCCTCGCTGAGCAGGTCGAAGCGCGTTAAAGCGAAAGGCGGGCAGGGTGCCCGCCACTAAGCCTAGGCGTTTGCTTCGCGGATTTTGTCTGCGGCGTCTTGGTCGAATGTTACACCGTTTTCAGCGAAGAGGGTGTCCAGTTCGCCGGACAGCGTCATCTCTGTGATGATGTCGCAGCCACCGACGAATTCGCCTTTGACGTAGAGCTGAGGGACTGTTGGCCAGTCAGAGTAATCCTTGATCCCCTGACGCATGGCATCATCAGCCAGCACGTTCACGTCGTTAAACTCAACGCCCATGAAGTTGAGCACGCCAGCGACACGGGATGAGAACCCGCACTGCGGCATGCTTTTGGTGCCTTTCATGAAAAGGACGACGTCATTGGTGGTGACGGTTTCTTTGATTTGATCTTCGGTTGTCATTGTTTTTCCTATTTTCCGAGGGAACCACGAAATCTATTCACTGAGCGAGATCTGCTCTTTGAGTTCTTCCGAGTGAGTTCGCGATTTTTTGCTTCGACCTTCGAGACAAGGTCCATGTCAGTCTCCTCCATGCCAAGCTCAACTCCGCGTTTGTTGGTTGGGGCCCATTCCTTGTTTGGGTCATGACGTTCAAGACGCTTCTTAGGCAATATTACCATTATGAATACAACGACTGCCCCAATTACGCCGATAGCGACGTAAAGGAACAACTCAAGCATTATTCAGGTGCCTTAGTTGTTAACGCAAGCGCATGTAATTCACCGTTGTTTCCGTCCATCTTGCCTTTCAACGCTGCGTAAACCGCGCGTTGTTGTTGCACGCGGTTCTTGCCCCGAAAGCTCTCGTCGATCACCTCGGCTGCGAAATGTGCACCGTCATCGCCTTGGACGTTGATCGTAGCGTCAGGGAAGCTGTCGCGCAAAAGGGTTTCAATGGCGTGGGCTGTGATAGGCATGCGGGTTCCTCTGGCTGGCGCTTTTGCTTAAGTTAGGGTCCGTGCCGCCGGTGGACAAGTGGGGATGCCTCCGGCGGGAGTTTTTAAGGCAAGATGATATTCAAGCGACGGCAGCTTCAAAGGCAGAACGGAAGGTTTGGCTGAGCTCTGACAATGGCGCGCTTTGGCTGCCGAAGGTGATGTGGTCGCCGCCAACTTTGCCGACTGTGGCCAGTGTTACGCCCGCTTGATTGGCCGCGATCATCAGTGCTTCGGCTTGGTCGAAGTTACACGCGATCAAATAGCGGGCCTGATCTTCGCCGAAGAGTGTTGGCGTGTCTTCCGCATCGAGTGTGATGCCGATGTTGGCTGTTTCCGCCATCTCGAACGCAGCAAGTGCGAGGCCGCCGTCGCTGAGATCGGTGCAGGCTTTGATGTAGGCGTGGTTGGCGCGGATGAAGTCGCCGTTGGCTTTTTCTGCGGCCAGATTAACGGATGGTGCGTCGCCCTCGGCGCGGTCATAGACTTCGGCCAGCAGGGCGGATTGCCCGAGGTGACCTGACGTTTCGCCCAAAAGCAGCAGTAGGTGCCCTTCGCGGACCTCGCCTGTGATCATGTGATCAGGGTGATTGATGATGCCCACCGCACCGATGGTGGGCGTGGGCAAGATGCCTGTGCCGTCGGTTTCATTATAGAGTGAGACGTTGCCTGAGACGATCGGCATATCCAGTGCTTTGACCGCTTCGCCGATCCCTTGGATCGCACCTACGAATTGCCCCATGATACGTGGCTTTTCGGGGTTGCCGAAGTTCATGTTGTCAGTTGTCGCCAGTGGTGTGGCGCCGACGGAGGTGAGGTTGCGGTAAGCCTCGGCCACCGCTTGTTTGCCGCCTTCAACAGGGTTGGCTTTGACGTAACGGGGAGTCACGTCGCTGGTGAACGCAAGGGATTTGTCGGTGCCGTGCACGCGGACGATGCCGGAGCCAGCACCCGGTGTGCGGGCCGTGTCGCCCATGACCTGTTGGTCGTATTGTTCATAAACCCATTGCTTGCCCGCGTAGTTGGGGCTGGTGATCAGGGCGCGCAACCCATCGATGGGGTGCACGCCTGCGATGTCGCCCAGGGGTTCGGCCGCTGGCGTTGGTTCCCATGGGCGGTCGTATTCGGGGGCAGAGCCGGAAAGGGTGGCGAGTGGCAGGTCAGCCATGACCTCACCGTTGTGTTCCACAAGAAAACGGTCTTCGGCGATGGTTTCGCCAACGATAGCGAAGTCGAGGTCCCATTTCTCAAAGACGGCGCGTGCTTCTGCCTCAAGTTCGGGTTTAAGGACCATAAGCATGCGTTCCTGGGACTCAGAGAGCATCATCTCGTAAGCGGTCATATTGTCTTCGCGCTGGGGCACAGCGTTGAGGTTCAGTTTGACACCAAGCCCGCCTTTATCGCCCATTTCCACGGCCGAACAGGTGAGGCCCGCGGCCCCCATGTCTTGGATGGAGATGACCGCACCTGTGGCCATCAGTTCCAGTGTGGCTTCCATCAGGCGTTTTTCAGTGAAGGGGTCGCCAACCTGCACCGTGGGCCGCTTTTCCTCAATCGTGTCGTCAAATTCAGCCGAGGCCATTGTTGCCCCACCCACACCGTCACGGCCAGTTTTGGCACCAAGATAGACGACGGGCATGCCGATGCCGGAAGCCGCAGAGTAGAAGATCTTGTCGGCGTCTGCGAGACCTGCTGCAAAGGCGTTGACAAGGCAGTTGCCATTGTAGGCAGGATCAAAGCGGACTTCGCCACCCACTGTCGGCACGCCAAAGCAGTTGCCGTAACCGCCGACGCCTGCGACGACGCCGTTCACAAGTTGGCGGGTTTTGGGGTGTGAGGGTTCGCCGAAGCTGAGCGAGTTCATGGCCGCAATCGGGCGTGCGCCCATTGTGAAGACATCTCGGAGGATACCACCGACGCCAGTTGCGGCCCCTTGATAGGGTTCAATATAGCTGGGGTGGTTGTGGCTTTCCATTTTGAAGACCACAGCCTGGCCGTCGCCAATGTCGACCACGCCTGCGTTTTCGCCGGGGCCGCAGATCACTTGGGGACCTTCGGTGGGTAAGGTGCGCAGCCATTTTTTGGAGGATTTGTAAGAACAGTGTTCGTTCCACATTGCCGAAAAGATACCCAGTTCGGTGAAGCTGGGGGTGCGTCCGATGATCTCTAGGATGCGCGCGTATTCGTCGGGCGATAGCCCGTGGGCTGCGATCAGGTCTTCGGTGATGGCTGGCTCTTGCATCTTGGTCCCCCGCTGCGAGTCGCGCGTGTTTTACGGGGTTGTGTGCTAGAGGGAAAGGGAGGTGTTCGATTGCATGCGTAGATGCCTCCGGCGGAAGTTTGAAGAGACATAGAAAGATGTCGTCAACGCCATGCGCTCTGGGCAAAAAAAATGCCGGGCGCGAGGCCCGGCGTAGTCCAACAGGGAGGTGAAAGTGATGAGCGTTTGAGCATCATCGCCTTCGAGAGTTCAGATAGGGCGCGTTTTTTGACCAATCAAGAAAAAACAGGGTAGAAAAAGCGCAAAGCCGCTATGCTTTTGGTGCATAGCTAGGCCCACTGACGTCGTTTCTTTAATGAATTCCGTGTGCTAGCTGACCGCAGCTTCGCGCATTTTGCGGCGGTGCGCAAAGATTTCGTCCTGCACAAAATCGCGAAAGGCGCTGATCCGTTTGGATTGCCGCAGTTCTTCTGGATAAGCGAGAAACACAGGGACTTCGCCGCTTTCCAGATCAGGAAGGACGCGCACGAGGTCCGGAAAATCCTCGGTCACGTAGTCCGGCAAGACACCGATGCCGATGTTGTTGAGGACACCTTGAAGCACACCGAAGTAGTTGTTCACCGTAAACGTGTTTTCGATGTCGGCGGTCATCAAGTGCTGCAGCAGCGTAGCGCCTGCGGCGACCTGGATGGAGTTCAGGCTTTGGCAGATCAACCGGTGTGGGCTCATATCAGACAATTCGGTCGGCGTGCCGTTCCTTTCGAGGTAGGACTGCGTCGCATAAAGACGCATGCGCACGGACATCAGGCGTTTGCGGATAAGGTCAGCCTGTGACGGTTCTTTCATGCGGATCGCCACGTCGGCTTCGCGCATGGGTAGGTCAAGCACCCGTTCTTCGAGCATCAGGTCGATTTTTAGATCGGGGTAGAGCTCATAGAGCTTAGGCAGACGCGGCGCCAGCCACAGCGTACCAAACCCAGTGGTTGTCGTAACGCGCAATTCGCCAAACACTTCTTCTTCGCTGTCGCGAATACGTGCCGAGGCCGCCTCTAGCCGTTTGTTCATGGATTTGGTGGCGTCAAATAGCAGTTCACCTTGTTCGGTCAGGATCAGCCCGCGGGCATGCCGGTGAAACAGCGTCGTGTTAAGCGATTCTTCGAGGGCGCGAATTTGCCGGCTGACCGCTGATTGCGACAAATGCAGCGTGTCGCCTGCGTGGGTCAGGGACCCGGCGTCAGCGACGGCGTGAAATATTCTTAGTTTGTCCCAGTCCATAAATGTCTGCCGCGCCTGTTGTTATCGCTATCAATTGATGAACATTACCCGCAGATGCCCGATTGATGCAAACGCCGATGGTATTTATTTTGTTCTTTGTAGGTCAGTCTTTTTGACCTATGATTTTCGGCATGACCTTTGACGCGCGGGGAGATGCGGGATGAGCCATCAGGATGTGTCCTTAAATGATCGCTACGATCTGACAAAGCGTCAGATTTTGCTTAATGGCACGCAGGCTTTGGTCCGCTTGATGTTGATGCAGCGTGCCCGTGATGAGGCCGCTGGCCTGAACACCGCCGGATATGTCACGGGGTATCGTGGATCGCCGCTTGGCGCTGTCGACATGCAAATGACCCGCGCCAAAGATGTGTTGGAGCCTGCGCAGATTACCTTTCAACCCGGATTGAACGAAGACCTTGCTGCGACCGCCCTTTGGGGGAGTCAGCAGGCTGAATTGCGCGGTGAGGGCAAATATGAAGGTGTCTTTGGCCTTTGGTATGGCAAAGGCCCCGGTGTTGACCGTTCTGGTGATGTGATGCGCCACGCCAATATGGCTGGCACGTCTCCCAAGGGCGGTGTGATCATGGCGATGGGCGATGATCATACTGGCGAAAGCTCGACCACCTTGCATCAATCGGATTGGGCGATGGTGGATGCCTATATGCCGATCGTGTCGCCCGCGGGGGTGCAGGAAATTCTGGACTACGGGCTTTATGCATATGAGTTGTCGCGCTTCGCGGGTGTCTGGGTTGGTCTGAAGACCATGAAGGACACGATTGAAGTCACGTCAGTGGTTGATGGCAGCCCGGACCGCGTGTCTTTTGTGCATCCGGAATTTGACATGCCCGAGGATGGTTTGAACATTCGTCTTGTGGACACACCGCAGTTGCAAGAAGCGCGGATGATTGACCATAAGCGCTTTGCCGCTGAGGCGTTCAGCCGAGCCAATAAAATGGACCAGCGCAAATGGGGTAAGCCGGGGGCGAAGGTTGGCTTTGTGGCCGCAGGCAAGAACTGGCTTGATCTGCAACATGCGTTGTCATTGCTCAACATTGATGAGGCCGAGGCCGAACAGTTGGGCATTACCACCTACAAGGTCGGCCAGGTTTGGCCGCTTGATATGGCGTCGTTTGATGAATGGGCCGAGGGCCTTGATCTGATCGTCGTCGTTGAGGAAAAACGCAAGTTGATTGAGGTTCAGGTCAAAGAGGCCCTTTTTGATAACCGCGGCGGGCGCCGTGTTTACGGCTGGCACAAAGGTGATGAAGTGTCTGAGGGGCGCCGCGAAGAGGTTTTCCAGACCAAGGCAGATATCAACCCGATTGTGGTGGCTGAAAAGTTGGGTGGTATCTTGGTGGAAGAGGGCCTGGGCTCGGACGGGGTTGAGGCGGGGTTGGTTGCGCTGGCCGAGGCACGCCGCGCAGATAATGCACCAGAGATCGCGCAGCGCTTGCCTTATTTCTGTTCAGGCTGTCCGCATAATTCATCGACGAAAGTGCCCGAAGGGTCGCGTGCCTATGCGGGCATTGGGTGCCACTATATGGTGCAGTGGATGGACCGCGATACGGTTGGTTTTACGCAGATGGGCGGCGAAGGGGCCAATTGGGTTGGCGAGGCCCCGTTCTCAAACCGGGATCATGTGTTTCAGAATATCGGCGACGGCACTTATAACCATTCAGGCCTGCAGGCTATGCGCTTTGCGGTGATGGCAGGGACCAATATTACCTATAAAATCCTGTACAATGATGCGGTTGCGATGACGGGTGGCCAAGGCAATGATGGCGGGCTGACCGCCGATCAGATTTGTCGCGAAGTGCAGGCGATGGGCGTGCGTAACATCGCGTTGGTTTATGATGAAAAAGAAGACGTTGATCTGAGCGTATTCCCCAAAGGCTTGGACGTGCATGAACGTGCAGACATGCCGATGGTACAAGAGAAGTTCAGTAAATACAAAGGTGTGTCAGCCATTGTGTATGTGCAGACCTGTGCCGCTGAAAAACGCCGCCGTCGCAAACGTGGACAGTTTCCTGATCCTGATAAGCGGGTGTTTATCAATACCGATATTTGTGAAGGCTGTGGTGATTGCGGTGTGCAATCGAACTGTGTGTCCATCGTGCCGGTTGAGACGGAACTGGGGCGCAAGCGGGCTATTGATCAGTCTTCCTGCAACAAGGACTTTTCCTGTGTAAAGGGGTTTTGCCCGTCCTTTGTGACCATCGAAGGTGCGCAAATTCGCAAAGAAGCAACCGCTGAAGTCGATTTACCTGATCTGTCTGAGCCGGAGCTACCACAGATCAAAGGTACCCATAACGTGGTTATTACTGGTGTGGGTGGTACAGGCGTTGTCACCATTGGCGCGGTGCTTGCGATGGCGGCCCATATCGATGGCAAAGGTGCGGGCATGATGGAAATGGCGGGGCTGGCCCAAAAGGGTGGCGCTGTGCATATTCATTGCCGTATTGGTGAAAAACCAAGCGATATCAGCGCGATCCGCGTTGCGACGGGTGAGTGTGACGCCTTGATCGGTGGTGATTTGGTGGTGTCGGCTGGTGCCAAAACGCTTGGGTTGATGAAAACAGGCCGCACAAAAGGTGTCGTGAACAGTCATGAGATTGTGACCGGCGATTTTACCCGTGATACGGAATTCACGCTGCCAACCGAACGGCTTGAGATGGCGTTGCAGGCCCGCATTTGGGATGGGTTGGCAATGTTTGATGCCTCTGATCTGGCCAAGGCCTTGCTGGGCGATAGCATTTATTCGAACATGATGGTGTTTGGTGCTGTTTGGCAAATGGGCGCAATTCCAGTGACTTATGCGTCTATCCTCAAAGCGATTGAATTGAATGGTGCCGCTGTTGAGCGGAACATGCGCGCGTTTGAATTGGGGCGTTGGGCCTACCTGCACCCAAAGGACGCAAAAGATATCCTCGCCTCAAATGTTGTCACTTTGCCTAAATCAACCGCTGAGAAGATAGCGTTTCGCGAAGACCATCTGATTGCATATCAAAGTAAACGATTGGCCAAACGCTACCGCAAGTTGGTTGATAAGTTTGACGATGATGCGCTGCGTGAAGCAGTCGCTGTGGGGTATCATAAGTTACTGACCTACAAAGACGAATACGAGGTCGCACGCTTGCTTGCGCAAACCAAAGCCAAGGCAGAAGCCGCGTTTGGTGGTGATTTAAAGCTGACTTATCATCTGGCCCCTCCGATGTTGTCCAAGACGGGTCCCGATGGGCGGCCTGTAAAGAAGGAATTCGGTGCGCGTATGGCAAAGGCTTTTCCGAAGCTCGCCAAGATGAAACGCTTGCGGGGCACACCGTTTGACCCGTTTGGGCGCACAGATGAACGCAGGATGGAACGGGCGTTGATCAAGGAATATGAGGCAGATATGGCCGAAGTACTGCAGATCATGCGCCCCAATACGCGTGATGCTGCGATTGCTTTGGCGGGTTTGCCCCGCGACATTCGCGGATTTGGTCCGGTTAAAGAGGCGCATGTACGCAAAGCGGCAAAACGCCGTGAAGAGTTGTTGGCGAACTTGCGTGCAGCGCCGATGCAACAGGCCGCTGAGTAACAATTGTTTGTCATAGGATTGTCGTCTTCGCATGCTAAGCCGTTCGCAGATTTGACCCACGAAGGTTTCTTGAATGCCTGCAACCGATCGCCAAGTTGCCCGTGATATCACCTATGCTTCGTCGGCAAAGGGCCGCAGTGGTCGTGCGATGATCCGGGTTATGGAAAACTCCACGGGTCGCCTGCGTCTGATCCGCAAGGCGCGTGGATATGATGCGCAGGTCGCTGCCGGTGCTGACTTTTGGCAGGTGATGTCTGAGCGGTACGGTATCAGTCTCAATGTTGTTGGTGGATCGCTTGACAGTATCCCGCGCGAAGGGCCGCTGATTGTGGTCTCTAACCATCCATATGGCATTCTGGATGGCCTTATGATGGGGCGTATCCTGTCTGAGCGGCGCGATGGTGACTTTCGCGTGTTGGCGCACCGCATTTTTCGGCGTGCACCGGATATTGAAAAAATCATTCTGCCGATTTCCTTTGATCAAACAAAAGAGGCTGCCAAGCTGAACCTGGAAACTCGTGCAAGCGCGGTTTCCTATCTCAAAGGAGGAGGTGCAATTGGCATCTTCCCGGGGGGTACAGTTTCGACCTCGGCAACGCCGTTTTCAAAACCAATGGACCCCAGTTGGCGCACCTTTACGGCCAAGATGATTGCAAAGTCAGGGGCGACTGTCGTGCCGGTGTTCTTTGAAGGTCATAACAGCCGCTTGTTTCAATGGGCTAGCCATCTGCACAGCACATTACGCACCGGCATGTTCATTCGCGAATTCAAAGCAAAGATCAACAAACCGGTCCGCGTCGTGATCGGAGAGCCCATCCCGACACAGACCTTGGCCCAATTTCAAAAAGACCCCAAAGCGTGCATGGATTTCTTACGCAAAGCGACGTATGAGTTGAGCGTAAGCCCGGTTGATCCAACGTCTCTGGGCCATGAATTTGAAGAAAAGTACAAGGCACGACATGGCAGTGGGCATATTCGATAGTGGGCTAGGGGGGCTGACGGTGTTGGACGCCGTGGCTAAGCGCTTGCCTGATCTGCCATTGGTCTACATGGGCGACAGCGCGCATGCGCCTTATGGTGTGCGCGATCCAGAAGACATTTATGACCTGACAACGAAATCGACACAGCGCCTGTTTGAAGCGGGATGTGATTTGGTGATTTTGGCCTGCAATACTGCCTCTGCTGCCGCTTTGCGCCGCATGCAAGAAGGCTGGATCCCGGAAGGCAAGCGCGTCTTGGGCGTATTTGTGCCACTGATTGAGGCGCTGACCGAGCGCCAATGGGGTGATAATTCGCCGCCCCGTGAAGTGAACACCAAGCATGTGGCCCTGTTTGCCACGCCTGCTACCGTTTCCAGCCGTGCGTTCCAGCGCGAATTGGCGTTTCGGGCCATTGGAGTTGATGTTGAGGCGCAGGCTTGTGGTGGTGTGGTGGATGCCATCGAAGACGGCGATATGATCTTGGCCGAGGCCCTGGTGAACAGCCATGTTGACGCGCTAAAGCGTAAGATGCCGGAACCGGATGCGGCCGTCTTGGGCTGCACGCATTACCCGCTGATGGCGGCTGCGTTTCAAAAGGCTCTTGGTCCGGATGTAAAAGTCTTTAGCCAAGCCGAATTGGTGGCAGAAAGCCTTGCTGATTATTTGCAGCGTCGTCCACAGATGGTTGGTCCCGGTGTCGAGACACAGTTCCTGACCACTGGCGATCCCGTGCAGGTGTCCAACAGAGCGACCCAGTTTTTGCGACGACAAATCATCTTTGACGCCGCCTGAACCAATTTACGACCTTTCATCCCAAGGGATATTCAAATGACCTATAACGTCGCCATTCTTGGCGCTTCTGGTTACACTGGTGCCGAACTTGTGCGCCTGATTGCAACACACCCCAGCCTGAACATCGTGGGCCTTTCGGGGAACTCTAAGGCCGGCATGGCAATGGCTGATGTGTTCCCGCATCTGCGCCATCTGGACCTGCCTGTGCTGACGACCATCGAACAGATGGACCTGAGCGCTGTTGATCTGGTGTTTTGTGCTTTGCCGCATGCGACCTCGCAGGCTGTTATTTCCAAGCTGCCGAAGACCTTGAAAATTATCGACCTGTCCGCCGATTTCCGACTGCGTGATCCGGCTGACTATGAGAAATGGTATGGCAAGGGCCATGCGGCGACCGATATGCAAAACGAAGCTGTTTATGGTTTGACCGAGTTTTACCGTGATCAAATCAAGGATGCGCGTTTGGTTGCTGGCACGGGCTGCAATGCGGCGACAGGCCAGTATGCCTTGCGGCCGTTGATTGAAACCGGCGTTATTGATCTCGATCAGATCATTATTGACCTGAAATGTGCAGTATCAGGCGCAGGACGCAGCCTGAAGGAGACCCTGTTGCACGCCGAGCTGTCAGAAGGATCGCATGCCTATGCTGTTGGTGGGACCCACCGGCACTTGGGTGAGTTTGATCAGGAATTCAGTGCCATCGCTGGCCGTCCTGTCCACGTGCAGTTTACGCCGCACTTGATCCCCGCCAACCGCGGCATTTTGGCCACCACCTATGTGCAAGGCGATCCGGCGACTATATATGGCACACTGGCCGCAGCTTACGCGGGTGAGCCGTTTATTGAGGTGCTACCGATGGGACAACATCCGTCGATCAAACATATCCGCGCGTCGAATTTCTGTCATATCGGCGTGGTCGCGGACCGTGTGCCGGGCAGGGCGATTGTCATTGCCGCTTTGGATAACCTGACCAAAGGATCGTCAGGGCAGGCGCTGCAGAATGCCAATTTGATGTTGGGTCTGCCGGAAACAGAGGGCCTTATGCTTGCACCGGTGTTCCCATGACGGGTGGTTTGAAAAGCCTGAAGAAGCGTCGCCGCATTCAAGTGATTTCCATGGCGGGGGTCAGTATTGCGTTGGTGCTTGTGCTGCTGTGGTTCTTGCCTGACGATAGTTTTCAGTTCTTCCGCTCGCCGTCTGAGGTTGCCGAAGCGCCGCCGCCACCCAATGAGCGTTTTCGCATTGGCGGCTTGGTGGCCGAAGGGTCCATAGTGCGTGGTCAAGGCGAACAGGTCAGCTTTTCCGTGACCGATGGCGGTGCTGTCATCCCAGTTGTCTACACCGGGATTTTGCCAGACCTGTTCAACGAAGGCGAAGGAATGGTCGCGCAAGGAAACTACATTAATGGTCGCTTTGAGGCTGTTGAAATTCTTGCCAAACATGATGAGACCTACATGCCGTCTGAGGTGATCGACGCGCTCAAAGAACAAGGTACTTACGTGGACCCGGACGGTGCTATCGTCACCAATTAACTATTAAGACGCCATTTTTGTCCCAACCTTATGGAAGGGGCAAAGATGCAAACTGTCACTCAAATCGCCCAAGAGATTGTCGCCCGTGAAGGCGGCTATGTGAATGACCCCGATGATCCCGGGGGGGCGACGAATTATGGTGTGACGATCCATACAATGCGCCGGTTGGGCCTTGATCTGACCAAAGATGGGGTGGTGAATGAAAACGATGTGCGTGTGTTGACGCGGGCACATGCGATTTCGATCTTTGTCGAACATTACTTTCGCAAGCCGCGGATTGATCGTTTGCCAGCGCCGCTACAGGCCACAGTTTTTGATATGTATGTGAATGCCGGTGCCAATGCAGTAAAAATTCTGCAACGGTTGCTGAATGAAATGCGAATTTCAGTCACGGTGGATGGTGTGATTGGGCCGCGGACGATTGCGGCAACCAAGCAAGCGATAGAGGCTGCACCCGATCATCTGACCGATGCCTACGGGATCGCTCGACGCAACTATTATTACGAACTGGCTGATCGCCGACCAGCCAGCCGCAAATATGCCCGCCGCCGCGATGGTGGCAAAGGGGGCTGGATCAAACGGGCCGAGGAATTTGTGTCCGCCCGCTATCACTTGACCGAGGCGCAACACAAAGCGCGGGTGTCGCAATGGGTATGATTTCAGGTGTGATGTCTTTCTTGTTTGGGGACCGACGCAATGTTGTGACCGAAACCGCCGAAGTTTTTCGCGAAAACACGGAAAAAGGGGCCATGCGCGCGGCGTCTGCCCGGTCGGACAGTTTGGCGCAATTTGCGGCTGAATTTGTGCATCCACGTCGCGGAGTTTTTGACCGGATTGTGGACGGGCTGAACCGTTTGCCCCGTCCGGCGTTGGCGCTGGGGACGATCTGGTTGTTCGTGATGGCAATGCAGCAGCCCGAGCAGTTTATCAAAGGGATGGAGGGTTTGGCGATTGTCCCCGAACCCCTTTGGTGGCTGATGGGGGCGATTGTCAGTTTCTATTTCGGCGCACGGCATCAGGTGAAATCGCAAGAATTTCAACGCTCTATCGCGATGAGTTTGGCAGCAGGGCAAGTCACGGCGCCCAAAGTGCAGGCGGAATCAGGCAACCCCGCTCTTCAAGATTGGCAGGCTGACAATGCAGACTGAAGGTCGCGAACAGCTGGAACGCCGTATCATCGCGCTTGAAATGCGCAATGCGGTTGATGATGTGCACCGCGCCAATGTCGCCACCCGGCTTAGTGCGATTGAAGACACACTGAAATGGCTTGTGCGGCTAGTGATTGGTGCGCTTTTGATGGCCGGTGTGACTTACGCGGTTCAGGGTGGTTTGGCGGTTTAAGGGTGCGCCAAAATGTACCGCAGAAGTGAGCTGTCGGGGATGTTGCCCCGCCTGCGAATGGGCTATGTAGTCCCCCATGTTGATAGAACTTGGACACTTCGCTTTGATTCTGGCTTTTGGTATTGCCATCATCCAGATGATCGTTCCTATGGTTGGGGCACACCGTGGCAACGCAGGCTGGATGGCGATGGCCGAACCTGCGGCGACGGTGCAGTTTCTGCTGACGGCCTTTGCCTTTGCGGTGCTGACATGGGCGTTTGTGACCTCTGATTTCTCGCTGCAGCTGGTCTACCTCAATTCCCATACTGATAAGCCGATGATCTATAAAATCACGGGCGTCTGGGGGAACCATGAAGGGTCTATGCTGCTCTGGATGGTGATCTTGACGTTATTCGGGGCCTGTGCTGCGTGGTTTGGTGATGGATTGCCAGCGCGTTTGCGTGCGCGTGTGCTGTCAGTGCAGGCGTCAATTGCGGTGGCGTTTTTTGCCTTCGTGCTGTTCACGTCGAACCCTTTCTTGCGCCTCGAAGTGCCCCCACTCAATGGCCGTGACCTGAACCCGCTGTTGCAAGACCCCGGTTTGGCGTTCCATCCCCCATTCCTGTATCTCGGCTATGTCGGCCTGAGCATGTCATTCTCTTTCGCCATCGCCGCCTTGATCGAGGGCCGCGTCGATGCCGCTTGGGGCCGCTGGGTTCGTCCTTGGACGTTGGCGGCTTGGATGTTCCTGACAGTGGGTATCGCGCTTGGCTCTTGGTGGGCCTATTACGAGCTTGGTTGGGGCGGTTTCTGGTTCTGGGATCCGGTTGAAAATGCGTCATTCATGCCATGGCTGATCGCAGCGGCCTTGCTGCATTCCGCGATCGTCGTGGAAAAGCGTGAGGCGTTGAAGAGTTGGACCATCCTGCTTGCAATTATGGCCTTCGGCTTCTCGCTGTTGGGTGCGTTCATCGTGCGCTCTGGCGTTCTGACATCGGTGCATGCCTTTGCGAATGACCCAGAGCGGGGCATGCTGATCTTGATCATCCTTGCGATCTTCCTTGGTGGTGCGCTGACGTTGTTTGCGTTCCGCGCGGGATCAATGGAATCAAAGGGCGTGTTCTCAACCGTCAGCCGTGAGAGCGCGCTGATCCTGAATAACATCTTACTGTCGGTCAGCTGTTTCGTGGTCTTTATTGGCACGATCTGGCCGTTGGTCGCCGAGCTTCTTTTCGACCGCACCTTGTCGGTGGGCCCGCCGTTCTTTGACGCGGCCTTTACGCCCTTTATGGTGGCCTTAGCGATTGTTTTACCCCTTGGGTCCATCCTTGCTTGGAAGCGGGGCACATTGGCCCGTGCATCCAAGTCTGTCGTCGGTTGGCTGGTTTTGGCAATTGCGATGGCCGGGTTGGCCTATGCCATCCAAAGCGGTAATTCCGCGCTAGGCCCGATCGGTGTGGCTTTGGGCGTCTGGGTTGTCGGTGGCGCGATTGCTGATTTGTGGATGCGCAGTGGGCGTGACAGCCTGACGGACCGTTTGCGCCGCATGACCCGTCTGCCACGTGCCGATTGGGGCAAGGCGACCGCACATATCGGCATGGGTGTCACGATCTTTGGGATCGCGGCAATGCTGGCTTGGGAACAAGAAGACATTCGCGTTGCCCAGATTGGTGATCGTTGGGACGTCGGTCAGTTCGAATTCCGCTTGGACGGTGTGAACCAATTGGAAGGGCCGAATTACCTGACGACAATGGCTGATATCTCGGTCTGGCAGGGTGAGGACCAAGTAGGTGATCTGCATCCTGAAAAGCGCTTTTATCCCGTGGCGAATATGCCAACAACGGAGGCCGCGATCATCAATGGCGTAATCCGCGATATCTACGTTGTCGTGGGTGATCCACAGGAAAACGGCGGTTGGGCTGTGCGTATCTACCTGAAACCCTTTGCGAACTGGATTTGGGGCGGGGCGATTTTGATGGCGCTTGGTGGATGCTTCTCGCTTTCTGATCGGCGTTTGCGCGTGGGGGCGGCCTCGGCCAAGAAAACAACAGCGAAAGCGATGCCCGCGGAATGAAACGGCTTGTGATCATTCTGATGCTGCTCGCGTCACCGCTTTGGGCGGTCGATCCCAATGAGATGTTGGATGATCCAGTGCTTGAAGACCGTGCGCGGGCGTTATCGCAAGAGCTGCGCTGCCCTGTTTGCCGCAATGAAAGCATTGATGAAAGCAACGCCACTTTGGCGCAGGAATTGCGGATCGTGCTGCGTGAACGGATTGTTGCGGGGGATACGGACCAAGAGGCGTTGGACTTTATGGTCGCCCGCTACGGCGAATTTGTTCTGCTGCGGCCTGATGCACGGGGGGCGAACCTGATCTTATGGCTCGCGGCACCGGTGCTATTGATGATTGCGCTATGGATCGGTTGGACGACGATTCGGACCAAGCCAGCCGCAACCGAAGGTCTCAGCGACGCGGAAAAAGCGGAATTAGAGAAAATCTTGGGCAATGACGCGCCGTAGGGCTTTCCTAAACTGATCAGTTCACTAAGTTAGGGGAAACTTTACAAAGGATCCCGCGCATGGACTATCAGGCCATCAGACTTAACATTCGCAATGCGGTCGCGGTGATCACGCTGAACCGCCCCGACATGATGAACGCGCTGAACACGCAAATGCGTGCCGAAATAACCCATGCAGTCAAAGCGGCCGAACAAGATGCAAGGGTGATCGTTCTGACCGGCGCTGGCAAAGCGTTTTGCTCAGGACAAGATCTTGGCGATGGGGGTAATGCAGCATCTATGGACCTCGAACGAACTTTGCGCGACGAATATGTGCCGATGCTGAAAGCGATCTTTGATTGCCGGGTCCCAACGATTTCCGCTGTAAACGGGCCGGCAGCAGGGGCAGGGGCGAACCTTGCACTCGCAGCAGACGTCGTGATCGCGTCAGAGGATGCCTATTTCATTCAAGCCTTCACGCGTATCGGCCTGATCCCTGACGCAGGTGGAACCTATTGGTTGCCACGCCAGATCGGGGCCGCCAATGCCATGGGGGCTGCCCTTTTTGCAGATAAGATCAGCGCACAGCAGGCCTGTGACTGGGGCATGATCTATGAAACGGCACCAGCCGACACTTTCCGCGACCACGTGCAGGCCCGAGCCGCACATTTGGCGCAAGGACCGACCGAGGCATATCGTCAGTTAAAAACGGCGATCCGTGGGTCGTTTGAGAATTCACTAGATGAGCAACTGGCGCTGGAAGCAAAGCTGCAAGGAAAATGCGGCAAGACACGTGATTTCCAAGAAGGCGTTGTGGCGTTCCTGGAAAAGCGCACCGCGATCTACGAAGGCCGTTGAAGCGCGAAATAGACGCTGTCTGACCATTCGCCGTTGATGCAGAATGTCTTTTCGGCCCGATGCGTTTCCTCAAACCCCAATGATTGCAGGATGCCGACTGATGCGTCATTGCGCGGGTCTGCATCTGCCGTCAATTGGGTATGGTCGGTGACCTCAAAGAGATACGGGATGATTGCGGTCATGGCCTCCGACACAATCCCTTGTCGCCAGAAATCTGGATGCAGCAGAAACCCAACTTCATCTGCTTTGTGCATCCCTGCCGTCCCAATAGCGCGGCCATCTTTTTCGATGACGAAATAGGTTAGGTGTTCTGCAGTAGACGCAATTAATCGATCAAGATGTTCCTGCGTGCGTGCAGGGCTGTCGTGAGGCGCAGTTGACCAATAGCGCATCGCGCGGCGGTCACTGAAGATCGCAAAGAGATCCATGAGGTCATTTTGCTTTGCGGCCCGCAGGATTAGACGTTCAGTTGCTATAGTCATAGACGAAAAGGGCCACCCGAAGGCAGCCCTGCGTTCTTAGCGTTTTTCTATGTCGACGTAGTCGCGCTGCATTTCGCCCAGATACAACTGACGTGGGCGGCCGATCTTCAACTGTGGATCAGCCAATTGTTCGGACCACTGCGAAATCCAACCCACAGTGCGGGCTAGCGCAAAGATTGGTGTGAACATGGATGTCGGGAAGCCCATCGCCTCTAGGATGATACCGGAATAGAAGTCCACGTTCGGGAACAGCTTTTTCTCGGCGAAATACGGATCGGCCAGCGCTTGCTTTTCCAGCTCTTTGGCGACCTGCAAGATCGGGTTGTTTTCGACGCCCAGCAAATCCAGCACTTCGTCAGCGCTTTCTTTCATCACTGTCGCACGCGGATCATGGTTTTTGTACACGCGGTGGCCAAAGCCCATCAGGCGATAGCTGTCGTTTTTGTCCTTTGCACGGGCGATAAACTCAGGAATGCGGTCAACAGTGCCAATTTCCTTGAGCATCTCAAGACAGGCTTGGTTTGCGCCACCGTGAGCAGGGCCCCAAAGGCAAGCAATACCAGCGGCGATACAAGCGAACGGGTTTGCACCTGAAGAAGACGCCAAACGCACAGTCGAGGTCGACGCGTTCTGTTCGTGATCTGCATGCAACGTGAAAATCCGGTCCATCGCACGCGATAGGATCGGGTTCACATTATATTCGGCTGCTGGAACCGAGAAACACATATGCAGAAAGTTCGCCGCATAGTCCAAGTCATTGCGCGGATAGATAAACGGCTGACCGATGGAGTACTTATAGGCCATGGCAGCAACGGTTGGCATCTTGGCGATCAAGCGGATCGTCGCGACCTCACGCTGATGCGGGTCATTGATGTCAGTTGAATCGTGGTAGAACGCAGACATTGCGCCGACGACGCCGACCATCGTGGCCATAGGGTGCGCATCACGGCGGAAACCACGGAAAAAGTTATGCATCTGCTCGTGAATCATTGTGTGATTGGTCACAAGAGATTCGAATTCTTCCAGCTTCTCCGCAGATGGCAGCTCACCATAAAGCAACAGATAGCACACTTCGAGGTAGTGCGATTTGCCCGCAAGCTGATCAATTGGATAGCCACGGTGCAGCAGAATACCCTTGTCCCCATCAATAAACGTAATTGTGCTGTCGCAGGCGGCAGTCGATGTAAAGCCGGGGTCATATGTAAACACGTCAGCCTGACCATAGAGCTTGCGAATATCGATGACATCCGGCCCACCAGTAGGAGAGTGCACAGGCAAGTCGTAGGTTTTGCCCTTGAGCGTTAGCTTTGCTGTATCAGTATTTTCGGCCATTTTCGTTCCCCTATCGGTCCGGCACTGGTGAGGCGCCGCGGCATCATTCTTGTCGGTATCCGGATAGCCGCTATTCGTAACGAATAGGTTTCAGCCACTGGCATCCTGTATGCGAGCAATGGTTTCATCTTGCCCCAGGACCAACATCATATCGAACATACTAGGGGAAACCGCGCGTCCAGCGAGAGCCGCGCGTAGAGGCCCGGCCAGCTTGCCTAGTTTCATGTCATGAGCTTCGGCAGTGGATGCGACGATCCCTTCTAGGACGTCTCTGGACCAGCTAGCATTTTGCAGCTGCGGCGTCAATTCCGCCAGTATACCACGGGATACATCTGTAAGATGGCTGGCCGCTTTGTCTTCAATCTCCAGTGGACGATTTTTCAAAATAAAGTGTGCTTTATCAATAAGTTCCGGGAAGGTCTTTGCGCGTTCTTTCAGGCAATACATGGCCCTCACCATTCCGTCAGCCTGTGTGTCAGTCAATGGATCAGCACCGGTTGCCGCAAGGAAACCCTGCATTTCTTGCAGCAGTGCAGCATCTTCAGAGACGGCGATATGTTGACCGCAGATGTTTTCCAGCTTTTTGAAGTCAAAACGCGCAGGTGATTTGCCGATTCCACCCAGATCAAACCATTCCTTTGCTTGGGCATCTGAGAAAAATTCGTCGTCACCATGGCTCCAACCAAGACGGGTCAGATAGTTGCGCATGCCTGCCGCCGGATAGCCCAAAGCTTGGTATTCCGCAGCACCGGTTGCGCCATGACGCTTGGACAATTTTTTGCCATCGGGGCCAAAAATCAGCGGGATATGCGCAAGTGTCGGCTTATCCCACCCCATGGCGTCATAGATCAGGTTCTGGCGAAACGCATTGGCAAGGTGATCATCGCCGCGCACCACGTGGGTCACACCCATGTCATGGTCATCGACCACAACAGCCAGCATATAGACCGGCGTGCCGTCGGAGCGCAGGAGGATCATATCGTCCAATTGGTCATTCGACCACGTGACATCTCCTTGCACCTCATCATGCAACGTCGTTTGGCCGTCGCGGGGTGCTTTGATACGGATCACATAAGGGGCATCAGGGTGATCAGCATCCGCCACATCGCGCCAAGGCGAGCGGAACAGTGTCGATGTCTTCTCGGCACGTGCTTTTTCGCGGAACGCTTCAATTTCTTCCTGAGTGCTAAAGCACTTGTAAGCGTCGCCTTTGGCAAGCAATTCGTTGGCAACCTGCGCATGACGATCTGCATTTGCCGCTTGGCTTGAAGGCTCTCCGTCCCAATCCAGACCCAACCACGTCAACCCATCAAGGATGGCTTGGCGATTTTCGTCGGTCGAACGCGCTTTGTCTGTGTCTTCGATCCGCAGCAAGAACTTACCGCCACGACCACGAGCGTAGAGCCAATTAAAAAGGGCCGTGCGTGCACCACCGATATGCAATGCACCAGTGGGTGAGGGGGCGAAACGTGTGACGACTGACATGGGGATATTAACCTTTCGCTAACCAACTTTCCGGTAGGGTTCCGGCTTGGACGTGGGATAGAAGACTGCGGGGTGAAGGACAAGTGCGCGCGCAAATCGAAGCTGCACTTCTGGCGCAACGCGGTGCGCTGATCGGCTGGGTGCCGGTGTGTTTGGGCGTGGGTGTGGGCCTCTACTTTAGCCTTGGGACAGAACCAGACCTTTTGGACATGGCGTTGCTGTCCCTCATGGGGTTTGGCTGCGTGATTTCTGCGCGGCTTGTTTCTACAGCGTATGCCCCATTATTTATGGCGCTCGCGTTGGTTTTAGCCGGAACCGCTATCGCCAAATATCGGGTCATGAGCGTCGAGGCACCAACCTTGAATTTCCGCTATTACGGGGCGATCCAAGGCCGTGTCGTCAACATCGACCGCTCGGCCAGCGATGCGGTGCGTTTGACCCTTGATCAGGTTGTCTTGGCGCGTATGTCGCCTGCGCGTACACCACAGCGAGTGCGCGTTTCTTTGCATGGGGATCAGCCTTTGCAGAGCTTTACGCCGGGGGATGTCCTGATCCTGACGGGGCATCTGTCGCCGCCTGCAGGGCCTGCGGAACCGGGGGGGTTTGATTTCCAAAGGCACGCATGGTTCATGGAGCTGGGTGCAGTAGGGTACACGCGCACACCTGTTTTGCGGCTAAGCGTCCCGCCGCGTCCGCAAATGGGCACCCGTATTTTTGCATGGCGGATGTCGATTTCACAAGCAGTCCAAAAGGCGATGCCCGGCGAGGCTGGGGCCTTTGCTGCTGCAATTATGACTGGGGACCGGTCTGCCATCGGGCAAGAGACTCTGACGGACTTGAGGACATCAAACCTTGCCCATTTGCTAGCCATTTCGGGGCTGCATATGGGACTGCTAACAGGGTTCATCTTTGCCTTCGTCCGCTATGGCCTTGCACTCTTGCCAGGCGTCGCGTTGCATTGGCCGACCAAAAAGATGGCTGCTGTTTGTGCGTTGATCGTTGGGGCGTTCTATCTGGCTCTTTCAGGGGGCAGCGTTTCAACCGAACGTGCATATATCATGGTTGCAGTCATGTTTGTGGCGGTTTTGCTGGGGCGGCGTGCGTTGACACTGCGGGCCGTCGCGATGGCCGCAATTATCGTATTGCTATGGCAGCCCGAAGCCCTGATCGGGCCGGGGTTCCAGATGTCATTTGCGGCAACAACGGCTTTGGTTGTGGCTTTTGGCGCGTTGCGCCGGGTGGATCTATCAGGTTTGCCCCGGTGGTCACGACCCATTTTGTCAGTCGTTCTGTCGTCGTTCATCGCGGGGCTGGCAACGGCACCTTTTGCAGCGGCTCATTTCAATCAGATCGCCCATTACGGCCTAATTGCCAATGTTCTGAGTGTGCCTTTGATGGGGGTGCTCGTGATGCCTGCAGCAGTCCTTGCGGTATGTCTTGCCCCGTTTGGATTGTGGGGGATCGGGTTGTGGCTTATGGAAATCGGTCTGCGCTGGATATTGTTCGTGGCCGCGACCGCCGCTGCACAAGATGGTGCGTTGGGGCATGTTTGGGCACCAGATTGGTTCGTCCTGCCGCTTTTGTCGTTGGGATTGCTCTGGATTGTGCTGGTTATAGGTCGGGCGAGATTTGTCGGCCTTATCGTCGTGTTGTTTGCGTTCGTTGCCTGGTTTCAAACGGATCGGCCTGATGTTCTTATCGCTGATAGTGGTTCAATGCTGGGACTTGCGGGTGTTGAGGGGCGCATTTTGTCAAAGGCGACGGGAAACGGATTTGTTGCAGGCATCTGGTTAGAGAACGATGGCAATCCGGTTGCGCAAGCGCAAGCAGCGGCGCGGCAAGGTTTGCAGATTGCAGGCCGCAAGACCGAGGCGCAATTAGGGGATTGGCGGATCTTGCAGGTGACAGGCAAAACCGCTTTGGCGGCGTTGGACGGCTGCAATGGTGCTGATATTCTGGTTAGCAATCAGATAGATGAGATCGAGCGGCCTTGCGCAGTCTATGATCTTGCAAGGTTGCGCAACACCGGCGCATTGGCGTTCAACCTTGCCCAAAACGGCGATCTGTTGATTGACACAGCGCATCAACGCGCGGGGCAACGTCCGTGGAACATGCGTCAGGGGGCACTTCCTGCACCGCTTCGCCTACCTCTTGCGCAAAGAAAAAGGGCCGCTGAAGCGACCCTTTCCAGTGTTATGTCAAGTGATCAATAGGTGCGGATCAGGCCAACCAGTTTCCCTTGGACCTTCACCTGATCATCGCGCAACACCCGCGTCTCGTAAGCCGGGTTTGCGGCCTCT
This sequence comes from uncultured Paracoccaceae bacterium, assembly GCA_947496605.1. GTDB lineage: Bacteria > Pseudomonadota > Alphaproteobacteria > Rhodobacterales > Rhodobacteraceae > Yoonia. The sequence goes on from CANMDF010000001.1 coordinate 344,290, forward strand.
AATGCGATAGCACTGCCATTGCGGCGGAACCGTTTGAGTGTGGCTTCGTGTCCTTCAACCAAGGCCACGACGATATCGCCATTGTCAGCCACGGTGGTTTCGCGGATCACCACGACATCACCGTCGTTGATACCTGCGTCGATCATCGAATCACCTTTGACTTCAAGGGCATAGTGATCGCCTGCACCCACCATAGAGTGAGGCACGGACACGTTCCGGGATACTTCGCTGATGGCCTCAATCGGGACACCCGCAGCGATACGGCCCATCATCGGCAGATCGATTGAGCCGTTATCGACTGGCAGTGCCGCAACTGGCGTGCTGTCGGGTTTGTCACCGTCAATGATGCGCGGCGTAAAACCTGTCTTGGTTTGCATTGCATCAGGCAGTTTCACGATCTCAAGGGCACGGGCGCGGTGGGCCAGTCTGCGGATAAAACCGCGCTCTTCCAAGGCTGTGATCAAACGGTGGATGCCGGACTTGGATCGCAGATCAAGCGCTTCTTTCATTTCATCAAAGCTGGGGGGCACGCCGTCGCGTTGCACACGGCCATGAATGAACTCTAAGAGGTCGAGCTGTTTTTTGGTCAGCATAAGGGCAACTCCGTTGTCACGTTTTGCATATGTTCTATGCATGTTCTTGTTTTGTGTCAACTGTGGTTGCGCTTTTGAGAGCGAAGGATGCCTCCGGCGGAAGTTTGAAGAGACATAGAAAATCAAAGACGGATAATATCGATTGCTTCGCCTGCTTGACGCATAGGATCGTTGACTGGCCGTATTGCCAAGCAATTGGCGTCTGCTAAGACGGTTAAGAGGGCGCTGTCTTGCCGGTCAAAAATTGTGACGCCATCTGCCGTGATCTGTCCCCGCATATAGTGTTCGCGTGGGCCATTTTTTGGGAGGTCTTTGGCAAGTAGGGCGGTCTCACGCGTTGCTTTTTTTTCGCCGAGGCCAAGCATTTTGCGGATCACGGGGGCCAGAAAAACATGTCCGCACACTATCGCTGAGACGGGGTTGCCCGGCAAGCCGATCATCGCAGCATTGCCCATGCGCCCGGCCATCAAAGGTTTGCCGGGTCGCATTGCGACTTTGTAAAAGGATCGGTCCATACCCATGGTTTGGGCGACCTGACCGACAAGATCATGATCACCAACCGATGCGCCACCAATCGTGACAACCAAGTCTGCGCCGGACGCCATATCAAAAGCCAGTTCCAAAGCAGCGATATTATCACGCGCAATCGGCAGAAGCCGGGGGTGCGCACCTAGATTTTGGATAAGGGCGGCGAGGCCATAGCTGTTGGATGCGATGATCTGATCGTTGCGGGGCGCTTCTCCCGGTTGGACCAACTCATCACCGGTGGCGATAATGGCCACGACGGGGCGGCGTGTGACCGGAACGCGCGCGATGTTCATGGCGGCAAGCAGGGCAATGTCTGATGGGGCTAAGGTTCGGGGCGCTTGAAGGATATCACCAGCCTGAAAATCCGCCCCGGCGGGGCGCACGTAGGGTGTTTCATTGGCGCTGTCATCAAGTGTGATCGTCGGCCCGTCGCACGTGATGTTTTCTTGAATGATCACATGGTCTGTGCCGTCGGGGAGCGGTGCGCCGGTAAAAATCCGAACGGCTTCAAAAGGCCCAACAGTGCCTTGCCATTCATGCCCTGCCGCGGCTTCGCCAATGACCTTGAATGTTTGTCCGGGTTTCACCGCAGTGCTTTTGACGGCGTATCCATCCATGGCAGAGGCTGCGAAGGGTGGTTGGTTGCGCGTGGCGCAAACGTTGCGGGCAAGCACACGGCCATTGGCTTGGGTCAGAGCGACCTCTTCGGCCGCCAATGGCGACACCAGCTCAAACAGCTGCGCAAGCGCGTCTTCGACCGAGATCATGGGTTTTCAAACCGACCGGATTTGCCTCCGTCTTTGAATGTCAGACGGATGCCGCCGATTTCCATATCCTTTTGCACGGCTTTCACCATGTCATAGACCGTAAGGGCGGCGGTGCTGACGGCGGTCAATGCCTCCATCTCGACCCCGGTTTGTCCGCCTGTCTTGACTGTCGCTGTGATGCGGATGCCGGGCAGGGCTATATCGGGTGTCAGGTCCAGGGCGACCTTGGTGATCGGCAGCGGATGGCAGAGCGGGATCAGGTCGGCGGTCTTCTTGGCACCCATGATGCCCGCGATCCGCGCGATTCCCAGCACATCGCCTTTATCGGCACGGCCTTCTGTGATCAGCGCAAGCGTTTCCGCCGTCATCTTGATATGCCCTTCGGCAATCGCAGTGCGGGCCGTCACAGGTTTGTTCGAGACATCAACCATATGCGCTTTGCCGTCGCCGTCGAAGTGCGAAAGACCAGCCATTACATCATGCCTGTGGCAGGATTGGCGAGCAGAGTGCGTGTCGCGGTGGCGACGTCGTCTTGGCGCATCAGGCTTTCGCCGATGAGGAAGGTGCGTGCGCCGTAGCGGGCCATATCGGCCAATTCAGCTGGCGTGTTCAGCCCGCTTTCGCAGACGATCATGCGGTCGGTGGGAACCAGCTTTGATAGGGTGCGGGTGGTGTCCAATGTAGTGTCAAACGTCTTGAGATTGCGGTTATTGATGCCCATCAATGGCGACTTTAATGCCGTCGCGCGTTCCAGTTCTGGCGCGTCGTGGACTTCGATCAACACATCCATGCCCCATGAGAAAGCAGCTTCTTCAAGCTCTTGCGCTTGAGCGTCGCTGACGCTGGCCATGATGATTAGGATGCAATCGGCGTGCAATGCGCGGGCCTCGGCCACTTGGTAGGTGTCGTACATAAAATCTTTGCGCAGTGCGGGCAGATCGACGGCGCTGCGGGCCGCTGTCAGGTAGCTGTCGTCGCCTTGGAAGGACGGACCATCGGTCAGGACGGAGAGGCAGGTTGCACCACCTTCGGCATAGGCTTGCGCCAAAGCGGGTGGGTTGAAATCGGCGCGGATCAAACCTTTGGAAGGGCTGGCTTTCTTAATTTCGGCGATCAGGCCGTAACCATCGCGAGCTGCATCAGCTAATTTGGCCGCAAACCCGCGCGTGGGAGGGGCATCGTTGGCGCGTGCTTCAACCTCGGCCAATGGCACAGCGGCTTTGCGGTCGGCGACCTCTTGCAACTTGTAGGTTTTTATCTTTTCCAGAATATCGCTCATGGGTCCGCCCAGTTGATTGGCTCTTGGCCTTGTTCAATAAGCCACTGGTTCGCCTTTGAAAATGGGCGCGACCCGAAAAAACCGCGATAGGCTGACAGCGGGGATGGGTGGGCTGATTGCAAGACAAGGTGATAGGGGGCGAGGTGTTTTGCGTAGGCTTGTGCCGGACCACCCCAAAGGATGAAGGCGCGAGGGCGATCGTTGAGGTGTTCCAACGCTTGTTGGACAAGCTTTGACCAGCCCAATTTGGCGTGCGCTTTTGGTTTACCGGGCGGCACAGTAAGTGCAGTATTCAAGAGCAGTACACCTTGATCGGCCCAATCATGCAAGGCGGTCAGCGTGCGTAATTTCCCTGTATCTGACTGAATTTCCTTGAAGATATTCCCAAGACTATCAAGTCTGCCGCCAAAATTCGCCGGGATCGAGAATGCTAATCCGTCGGCCTTGGCGGGTGTGTGATAAGGGTCTTGCCCAAGGATCACGACGTGCGTGTCATGTGGTTGCGTCCGCGCGAGTGCGGCAAATGTGAGGGCAGGAGGGGGCAGAATTTGCCCTGTGATTTGGGTCTGAATGCGTGGCAGGTCGTCGGCGAAGAAAGGCAATTTGCCCCATTCGCCCAGACCAGACAGATCAAACATCACGCAGCAGAGGTAATGCGCGCCAGCGTTTCCACGGCGTGTTTCGCTTTGCCGCTGTCGATGCTTTCGCGTGCTAACGCGACACCGTCTTTGAGATCGGCCGCTTTGTCAGCAACGACCAGTGCAGCGGCTGCGTTCAGGAGCACAGCATCGCGGTAGGCGCCCGCTGCGCCATCCAACAACGCAGACATGGCCGTCGCGTTTTCTTCCGGTGTACCGCCCAAGATATCGCGGAAATTATGGACGGGCAGACCGGCATCTTCGGGGTGGATTTCACGTGATGTGATCTTGCCATTCTCAAGGGCAGCAACAGCGGTAGGTCCGCAGATCGTAATCTCATCGGTGCCGTCGCTGCCGTGGACCAGCCACGCTTTTTCAGTGCCAAGTTGTTGCAGGGTTTCTGCCATTGGAAAAATCAGGTCAGGGGCGAAGGCGCCCGTCAACTGCCGTTTGACGCCAGCTGGGTTAGTCAATGGTCCCAATATGTTAAAGATCGTTTTTGAACCTAACTCTACACGGATCGGCCCCACATGTTTCATGGCCGGATGATGCATTGGGGCCATCATGAAGCCGATACCGGCCTCTGCAATGGCGCGTTCCACCACGTCAGGGCCAACCATCACGTTGATGCCAAGTGCGCCTTGCACGTCGGCTGTCCCGGACTTGGACGACAGATTGCGGTTGCCGTGTTTGGCGACCGGCACGCCGGCGCCCGCCACCACAAAGGCAGTCGCTGTTGAAATATTCAGTGTGTGTTTGCCATCGCCGCCGGTACCCACGATATCCATGGCATTTTCGGGTGCTTTCACCGGAATGCAATGGGCGCGCATCACGGCGGCTGCAGCGGCATATTCCGACACGGATTCGCCACGTGCCCGTAGCGCCATTAGGAACCCACCGATTTGCGCGGGGGTGGCGGCACCTTCAAACAAATAGCCAAACGCCTCTTCCGCTTGGGCGCGAGAAAGCGGTCCTTCGGAGGCTGCAAAAATCAGGGGCTTCATTGCATCGCTCATGCGGGCACCTTTGTTGTCTTAAGGAAGTTTTCCAGCATCTGATGACCATGCTCGGACCGGATGCTTTCAGGGTGGAACTGGACGCCGTGGATCGGCAGTTCGCGGTGTTGGACGCCCATAATGGTGCCATCTTCTAATTCAGCCGTAATTTCTAGACAGTCGGGCAGGGTTTCGCGCTCGACGATCAGCGAATGATAGCGGGTTGCCTCAAACGGGCTTGGCAGGTCAGTAAACAGGCCCTTGCCTGTGTGCTGCATGCTGCCCATCTTACCGTGCACGATTTCATGACACCGGGTGACCTTGCCGCCGAAGGCCTCGCCAATAGCTTGATGGCCAAGACATACGCCGATCAGGGGCGTTTTCGTCTCGGCAGCGGCATGGACCATGGCCAAGCAAATGCCTGCCTGTGCCGGCTCACAGGGGCCTGGTGAAAGCATGATCGCTTCGGGTCGCATTGCCATTGCTTCCTGCACATCCAGCGCATCATTGCGTTTCACAACCACGTCTGCGCCCAGCTCGCCTAAGTAGTGAACAAGGTTGTATGTAAAGCTGTCGTAGTTATCGATCAGAAGCAGCATGGTAAAATCCCGCGTAGGTGGCAAAAAAGGGCTACCGCCCCCCCATAAGAGAGCGGTATAAGCCCGCTATACATGGGCCGGGACGCAAGGTGGCGTCAAGGTCGAACAAAAGGGTGTGGGCAGATGAAAGGCGTCTTAAAAGGTAGTCTTTGGGGACTAGTGTTGGGTGGCTCTGTATTGGGCTTTGCATCGCTCGTGTCTGAACAACCGGAATTTGCCAAAGGACCGCCAGCGCCGCAGTTGACGGTGCCGGCATTTGATGTTGCCGCAGCTGATGAAACGCTTGATTTGCAAAGCAATGCGGATGAAACGCCGCTCTTCGTGCCTGTCGCACCACTTGATGTGACACCAGATCAAAACGTCACCGCGCCGACAGTTTCAACAGCCCCTGCCGCATTGCCGCAAACGGCAGATGTTGCGGCGGGGATCGCCGCGCCTGAGACCGCGTTAACAACAGAAGTCGCAACGATTACAGATGCGCCAGACCTGTCGCGGGTTGAAACTGCACTTGCAGCACCAACGATTGTCGAAGACACGTCACCTATTGTCGACACGACCCCGGCCGCCGCCTTGCCGGAACCGACTGCGGCCGAGCCCGCAGAAGAGAATATCGCGCAGAACGAAGAGCAAGCGGATCCGGACATCCTGGTCATTGAAGTACCTGACACGCCTGTCGTGGAAGAAAGCGATGCACCGCTGATTGTGATTACAGAGCCGCAAGAAGAAGATAGCACTGACCTTGCCACGGCTACAGTAGAGCTTGCGCCGGAGAACGATGAGACCACTGAACAAGACATTATCGTCATCGAAGTGCCGGAGGCGCCAGTCGCGGATGAGGCGGCACCTTTGATCATCATCACCGATGCAGTGGAAGAGAACCCTTCTGATGACGTGCCTGAGGCCCTCGCAGACGAAACGGCTCTGATCGTGATCGAGGTGCCTGACGCGCCTGCCGTTGAACCTGTTGTCACTGAAGTGGCCCCGGTGATCGTTGCGCCAGCACCAATTGAGCAGGATGAACCCGTTGTTATTACAGAAGTTCTGCCACAGACAACGAATAGAGTGCGCATTAACCGACCAACGGAAACAGCAACTGAGGCTGAGACACCTCCTCCAGCAGATGTGGGCGAAGAATTGCCCGCGCTTGCGCGATATGCAGTGCCCTTTGAACGCGTTGATGATGCAGCGTTGATTTCAATCATTCTGGTTGATGACGGCCAGATGCCGGACGGACCGGGTGCCCTTGCCGATCTTGGGTTTGTGCCAACTGTTGCGGTCAACGCATTGTCATCTGCATCGACTGAACGCGCTGCGGCTTATCGCGATGCGGGTGTAGAGGTTGCGATGCAAGCGCAATTGCCTGATGGGGCCCAGCCCACGGATGTCGAAGTGGCGTTTGAGGCCGCCCGCGGTTTGGTATCAGAAGTCACGATGCTGTTTTCGGACGAAACGGGTGCAATGCAGAACCGCGCGGTGACAGCGCAAGTCATGCAAATTCTGGCCGCTGATGGTTACGGATTTGTTGCGGTGCAACGGGGCCTGAGCAATGCTGCGCGGGACGCTGAACTGGCCGATGTACCTGCTGCAATTGTCTTGCGTGACATTGATGGCGCGGGCGAAGATGCCCGTGCGATCGGGCGTGCGCTTGACCAAGCGGCATTTCGTGCGCGGCAAAGTGGATCTGCGGTTTTGCTAGGGCGGATGGCACCGGATACGCTGGCAGCGTTGAAAACTTGGGCCGCTGATCTGGATCAAGATACTTTGACGATCGCACCCGTTTCTGCAATCTTGCTGAACGAAGAGTAGTCTGCCTAAGGCCGCTCGTTTCCGCTGCCACGGAACATTGTGGCATCAGCGGCTGCTTTGCGGATTGCGTTCGATTTGTGGACGGTTTCTTGGTATTCCCCCTCGGGGTCGCTGTCATAGACCACGCCACCGCCCGCCTGAATATAAAGTTTTTCGTCCTGCAAGACGGCCGTGCGCAGTGCGATACACATATCCATGTCGCCGTTGGCACTAAAGTAGCCACATCCGCCACCATAAACGCCGCGCTTTTCTGGCTCAAGCTCGTCGATGATCTCCATCGCGCGAACTTTGGGGGCGCCTGAAACAGTGCCAGCAGGCATACCTGCAAAAAACGCGCTCAGCGCGTCTTGGTCATCCGCCAATTCGCCCACCACGTTCGAGACGATGTGCATGACATGGCTATAACGCTCAACAATAAACTGTTCTGTTGGACGGACTGTACCGATCTTGCTGACCTTGCCAGTGTCATTACGGCCTAGATCAAGCAGCATCAAATGCTCGGCCAGTTCTTTCTGGTCGGCCATCAGATCGGCCTCATTGGCGTTGTCTTCTTCTGGGGTTGCACCACGAGGGCGGGTGCCTGCGATCGGCCTGATGGTGACTTCGCTGCCAAAGACACGGACCAGAATTTCAGGACTGGCGCCGATGACCTGAAAACCACCGAAGTTGAAAAAGAACATGAACGGTGATGGGTTCGTACGGCGCAACGACCGGTAGAGCGCGAAGGGTGGTTCGCGAAACTCTTGCGTCCAGCGCTGGGATGGGACGACCTGAAAGATATCGCCCGCTTTGATGTAGTCTTTCGCCTTTTCGACCGCATCCAAATAAGCCGCATGGGCAAAATTGGACACAGGCGGCGCAACAGCAGCCGGTTCAGCCAACGCACGTGCCTCACTTGGCATAGGACGTTCAAGCGCGCGCTGCGCATCCATTACCCGTTCTGCGGCTTGGGCATAGGCTGCCCGTGCGGTCAAACCGGAATTTACGTAAGCGGGGGCTACAAGAATCACGTCGCCTTTGACCCCGTCCAGAACAGCGACTACCGATGGGCGCAGCATCATCGCATCAGGCAAGCCAAGGGGGTCAGGGTTCACATCGGGCAGATGTTCGATCAGGCGGATCATGTCATAGCCCAAATATCCGAAAAGCCCCGCAGATGCGGCGGGCAGGTCTCGGGGCAGATCAATGCGCGATTCGGCAAGCAGAGCGCGTAGTGCCGTCAATGGATCAGCATCCATCGGTTCAAATGCCGCTTCATCAAATCGGGCGGTGCGGTTCACGCGCGATGCTGTCCCGCGACATTCCCAGATCAAGTCAGGGTTCATGCCAACGATGGAATAGCGACCACGGACTTCGCCACCTGTCACGCTTTCCAACATGAAGGCGTTCTTTCCTGCACCAGACAGCTTCAGCATCAGCGACACTGGCGTGTCCAGATCGGCGGCAATGCGGGTATAGACAACTTGGTTTGCGCCTGCGTCATAGCCTTTGGCGAAACTGTCGTAGTCGGGCAAAAGGGCCATGGGACCGCCTATTGGAACTGTGCGTTGACCGCGTTGATTGTTTGTTGGTTCAGGCTTTGCTCGGTGCGTTGTTGCACGGATGTCGCGTAGGCATCAAAGATATCCTGCGAAATCCCTGCACGCGCGGATTCCGCCAATGCATCGCGTTGGGCAATGACGCTGGGGTCTGTCAGATCGGGTGCCGCGATATTGTCCAACCGCAGAATAATCGCGCGGTTTTCAGCATCAACGACGCGGACATCACCGACTGCCATCGCAAAGACATCTTCGTTGAAAGACGGCGGCGTGCCTTCGATGAAGGTGCGGCGTGTCATGTTTTCTTCGACCAGAGGGTCCAACCCAAGCGTGTCCAGGCCTGTCAGTGGCAGCACATCCGTGGCGATTTCTTCGGCTTTCGCGATGATCGCCTCTTGCTGTGCTTGTGCCTGCCAAGCTGCGGAAACTGCATCGCGGACATCATCAAGTGGCTGCAGCGTCGGTGGCACAATGCCGTCCAACGTCAGCGCAGAGATACCACCGTCGGCCAGATCAAAGATCTCTGCAAACTGGCCTTCTTGTACGGATGCCGCTTCACGGCGGAACGCTTCATAGGCGGCGATGCCTTCAGCATTCTCAGGCGTCCAGTTGATTGTGCCAAGCTGCATATCGGTGCGGTCGGCCAGATCGGCCATCGTCGCGCCACCGGCCAACAGGTCAATGATCGGGTCAGCACTGTCGTTGATGTATTCACGGGCGGCCTCGGCGGCCAATTCATCACGCAAGTTCGTGCTGGCCTCATCAAGTGTGGTCTCTTGTGCGGCCAAAACCGCATTCATCCGGAAAAGCGCAGGGCCAAGTGGTGAATTGAACGGGCCAACCACATCGCCTGTTTGTGCGGCAAACACGGCTTCGCCCGCGCCACGCAAGTCGTCTTGGCTGACATCACCAAGGTCAATGTCGGTTAACGCGAGGCCACGCTCGGCAACAAGCTCTTCGAAAGTGGCCTCACCGGCATTGACGCGGCCAATGGCCTCTTCTGCTTTGGTTTCGTCAAGGTAGACCAAACGCTCAACCAAGCGGCGTTCGGGCTGCACAAATTCAGTGATGCGCTGATTGTAGAGACGCTCTACGGCTTCATCTGGCACAACCATATCGTCGATGATCATATTTGGTGTGAGCCAGACATAAGTAATGTCGCGGCTTTCGGGCAGGGTGAATTCGGCCGGGTTGGCGTCATAGTATTCTTGCTGTGCTGCGGGTGTCGCACCGGGCACCGGGGCGGTCAGATCATCAGCGTCAACGACAGCCCACGTGATGCTGCGTGTTTCGCTGATGTATTGCACCAATGCGTCTGCATAGGCATCCGGGGCAGGGATGCCGCTGATCACCGACCCTTGGAGCAAGGTGCGTGCGGTTTCTTCGCGGATGCCTGCCTCAAACTCAGCCTCGGATTGACCGGATTGTTGCAGGGCCAAACGGTAGGTTTCGCGGTTAAAACCACTGGCGCCTTGGAATGATGGAATGGCTTGCAGGCGTTCAAAGACACGTTCGTCACCAACTGAGACGCCGAGTTCGCTGGCTTCGTTATCAAGCGTGCGCAACAGGACAACCTGATTGAGGGCGACTTGGTCCAAACCAAAGGCCTGCGCTTGTTGGAATGAAATCTGCTGGCCAAATTGAGCTGAAAGCGATCGAATCTGACCGTTCAGCGCACGTTGATAAGAAGCGACACTGACGTCTTTTTCACCAACCGTGCCGATGCTGCGAATATTGCCGCTCAGCCCACCAGTGCCAAATCCGGCAAGGCCCACAAGGACGATTCCAACGACCACCCATGCGCCATAACGAGGTTTCTTTTTCTCTGCCATTTTTTGACCGCTCCGCCCGCTGGTTTGCGTCTGAATAAGGGGGCAGGCGCGGGGGTGCAAGTGTTAGAGTTGCAGCGATGCCAGCCTGTTGAAGAGCGTCGCCACGCCAGCGCGATCAATGTTGGCAAAAGCAATGCGCAATTGCGCTTCGCCGCCGGGCAAATCAGATGGCATGAACATGGTACCCGGCAACAGTAAAACCCCTGCCTCCTTCACCAAGAGTGGTGCGAGGTCGGCCGATGATATGGCGAAGGGGTGTTTGACATAAGCGAAGTAAGCGCCACAGCCCAGCAGTTCCCATCCTTTGTCAGCGAGCACCGGAAAATGGTCTTCGATCGCTGCGCGGCGATCCAAGATTTCAAGCCGTTCATCCGCCAACCAATCGCCCAGATTTTGCATGCCCCAAAGGGCTGCGCGTTGGCCTAATTGGTTGGGACAGATTGTGACGGTATCGAGGAATTTTTCAATCTCAGCCAGACGTGCAGTGCCAGCAACAACAGCGCCAATGCGGTGCCCTGTCAGCCGGTAAGCCTTTGAAAAGGAATAGAGTTGGATCAGCGTTTTGTCCCAAGCAGGATCGGCAAACAGGTCATGTGGTGCACCACTGCGGCTATCAAAGTCGCGGTAGGTTTCGTCCACGATCAGCGCGATGCCATGCGCCCGTGCAATATCGCGGAACGCGGTGAGGGTCTGGGACGGGTATTCAACGCCACAGGGGTTGTTGGGGGACACCAGAGCAATGGCACGCGTCCGGTCCGTGATCAGTTTTGCGGCCTCCGTGGCTGATGGAATCATCCCTGCGCCTGCCAGCAATGGCACTGTCTTGACGCCGGACATATCCAGCCACATGCGGTGGTTGAAGTAATAGGGCACGGGGATGATGACTTCGTCGCCCTCGTTGCAAAGCGTGGCAATCGCGGCGGCGAATGCCTGGTTGCAACCTGATGTGATCGCCACCTGATCAGCGTTGACGCGGCCACCATAGTTTGACGTCCATTTCGTCGCGATTTCTTGGCGCAGCGCTGGCAACCCAAGCACGGGGCCGTAAAGATGCGCCTCGGGTTCGCTCATCACAATCTGCGCCATCGCTTCGCGCAAAGGGGCAGGGGGTGGATCAACTGGTGCCGCTTGGCTGACGTTGAGTAGCGGTCTGTCCACAGGGTGTGCGACGTCTTCAAGCCAACGGCGTGCCTCCATCACAGGGGGTGGAAACGTGGCTGATGTGCGCGATTGGGTCATAACGTCATCCAAAAGGAGCGGCTGCGCCGCACGATATTATAAGGTGCCTCCGGCGGAGGTATTTTTGAACATGAGAAGCCGTCTTAGTCCTTACCCCGGTAAGGTTCGACATATTGCAGCGCCATATCCCATGGAAAGAAGATCCAGGTATCTTGGCTGACTTCGGTGATGAATGTATCGACCTGCGGACGGCCTTTGGGTTTTGCGTAAACGGTCGCGAAATGTGCGTTAGGGTATCGTTCTCGCACCAGTTCGAGCGTTTTGCCACTGTCGACCAGATCGTCGATGACAAGAATGCCTGTGCCATCGCCCATCAGGTCCGCATCTGGCGCCTTGAGCACCTTTGCCTCTGATTGATCTTGGTGGTCATAGCTTTTCACGCTGATCGTATCGACCGTGCGAATATCCAACTCGCGTGCAGCAATCATGGCGGGCGCCATGCCACCGCGCGTAATGGCGACCACAGCTTTCCATGCGCCATTGTCTGGCCCTTGGCCGTCAAGCCGCCATGCCAAAGCGCGGCTGTCGCGGTGAATTTGATCCCAGCTGATGTGGAACCCTTTCTCATGTGGAAGGCGATCAGTCATAGCAGTGGCGTCCTATTCTTTGGTGATATCTGGTGCATCGACGGCTTTCATGCCCACAACGTGGTAGCCTGCATCGACGTGTAAAACTTCGCCAGTCACAGCGCTGCCAAGGTCAGACAAAAGATAAAGTGCGGATTTTCCGACCTCTTCTTGGGTGACTGTGCGCCGTAGTGGCGAGTTATATTCGTTCCATTTCATGATAAGACGGAAGTCACCAATGCCAGATGCGGCCAGTGTCTTGATTGTTCCTGCGCTGATCGCATTGACGCGGATGTTGTCTTTGCCAAGGTCCTCGGCCAGATAACGCACAGATGCCTCAAGTGCGGCTTTCGCCACACCCATCACGTTGTAATGCGGCATGACCTTTTCAGCGCCGTAGTAGGTGAGCGTGAGGCAAGAGCCGCCATCTTTCATCATTTTTTCCGCCCGTTGGACAACGGCGGTGAATGAATAGACTGAGATATCCATCGAGGTCAGGAAATTGCCACGTGTGGTGTCGACGTAACGGCCGCGCAGCTCACCTTTGTCTGAAAAACCAATGGCATGGACGATAAAGTCCAACTTACCCCAACGTGCTTCGAGATCGGAAAACAGTGTGTCGATTGACGCCTCGTCGCCCACATCACAGGGCAGAACGATGTCCGAACCCACGGAAGCGGCCAGCGGATCAACGCGTTTTTTCAGCGCTTCGCCTTGATAAGAGAATGCAAGTTCGGCACCGGCGTCTGCACAGGCCTTGGCGATACCCCATGCGATGGATTTATCGTTGGCGAGGCCCATAATCAGGCCGCGTTGGCCTTTCATCAGTTCTGTTTTCATCGGAAATTTCCTTTTGTCTTTCGCCAATTGGCTTTCCCCTCGTTTAGGCGATTGCAACGGGTCCAGCAAGTATCTGAACAATGGCGCAAAATGCTTGCTACTGTCGCCGTTTGCTCTTACCGTGTCCGTGGGGGTTTTGTTTAAGGATCAGCGATGTCTGACCGTGTCGGCATTTTTGCGGGATCAAATCCCTTTGCGATTGCACAGCAATGGCTGGATGCTGCGAGCGAAACAGAACCCAATGACCCAAATGCAATCGCCCTTTCTTCGGTGGACAGTGACGGCATGCCCAATGTGCGCATGGTGCTGCTAAAGGACATCGAATTGGATGCGTTTGTGTTCTACACAAATTATGAAAGCCGGAAAGGGCAAGAGATTGCACAATCCGGCAAAGCCGCCTTCGTTTTGCATTGGAAATCGCTTGCCAGGCAGATACGGGTGCGGGGGCTTGCCTCGAAAGAGGATGGTCCGGTTGCTGATGCGTATTATCAATCCCGGTCTTTGAAGAGCCGGATTGGGGCATGGGCATCCCAACAATCACAGCCGTTGACGTCGCGTGCGACCTTGATGGCAGACGTAGCGAGAGTAACAGTACAAAAAGGTGCGGACCCCGAACGGCCACCTTTTTGGGGCGGTTTCCGGATTGTGCCTCTGGAAATTGAGTTTTGGTCTGATGGCGCATTTCGTTTGCATGATCGGTTCCGGTGGTCACGCAGTGAAGTTGATCAAGATTGGGAGGTTGCCCGTCTTTCGCCCTAAGACCTTCGTTCCGAAGGTTTGTTGGTAAGAAAGTTCGGACTTCTGATTTGATCGAGCGATGAGACAATAAGGATAGCGGCCCGACTGGCGTCGCTGTTCAAAGGGAAGACAAGATGGAAACGCAGGACACCGGTACACAACGGCAGGTACTGGGACAAGTAAAGTGGTTTGATCCCACAAAGGGGTTTGGGTTTGTAGTCTCGGAAGAGGGCGGGCCGGACATCTTGCTGCACGCCAATGTTTTACGAAACTTTGGCCAAGGCTCGGTTGTGGATGGGTCGGCCATTGCTATCGTCGTGCAAGATACGCAGCGCGGACTGCAGGCGATTGAGGTTCTGTCCATCACACCACCGGAAAGCGAAGATTCACTACCTTTGCGTGACATGGTGGAATTCACCGCAGAAGATATCGCGAACAAACCGATTGAGCCTGCAAGAGTGAAATGGTTCGACAAAGCGAAAGGGTTTGGTTTTGCCAATGTTTTTGGCAACAACGATGATGTTTTCGTGCACGTGGAAGTGTTGCGACGGTCCGGTCTTTCGGACTTGCAATCGGGCGAAGCGGTTGGATTACGCATGGTCAACGGAGAACGTGGGCGCATGGCCATCGAGGTGATTGGCTGGGAAGCCGCCGCCAAGTGAAACAGGCAGCGATTGCGATTGGTGTTATTCTGCTCGCACAGCCAGCATTAGCTGTGTGTGCAGAAAACAAGCTGACAATTTCGGGTGAATTTGGGCAGGCGACCTTTGATACAAAGATCGCTGATGACTTTGAAGAACGCGCGCGCGGACTGATGTTTGTCGAAGAGATGCCGACATTGTCTGGCATGCTTTTTGTATATGAGCGTCCGCAAAGCGTTAGTTTTTGGATGAAGAACACGCTGATCCCGCTGGATATTCTGTTTGCCAGCCCACAGGGCGAAATTCTCAGGGTGCATGAGAATGCGATTCCCGGCGATCTGACTCCGATCCCCGGTGGGGATGGTGTCCAGATGGTTTTTGAGATCAATGGTGGCTTGTCTGCGCGTCTTGGCATCGAAGAGGGTGCTGTGATGCAGCATCCAAGCTTTGGCGCTGGCGCTATTTTGCCTTGTGTCGAAAAGACTGACAGTTAGGGGTTTTCAAAT
The DNA here is from genome assembly GCA_947496605.1 of uncultured Paracoccaceae bacterium. GTDB lineage: Bacteria > Pseudomonadota > Alphaproteobacteria > Rhodobacterales > Rhodobacteraceae > Yoonia. Next base: position 359,395 of record CANMDF010000001.1, read on the forward strand.
CAGTTTTGCTTGTCTAAAGACACGCCATGGTTCGGGGCGTAGCGCAGCCTGGTAGCGCATCTGTTTTGGGAACAGAGGGTCGGGAGTTCGAATCTCTCCGCCCCGACCAATTTGCAAGAATTGACATGGCACAAACGACGAATGCTTAGCTATGGCTACGTGGGTCGTGGGTGACCTTCAGGCCACCAGTGATCACTGATGGATATTCATCGCCGCTCGTCGCTATTCATGCCGTAAGAGGATGGGCGCTTCCCGAAAAGAAAGGGAATGACGGCCACAACATCTGCCCAGTGCTTTAAACCTGCCTCGATGTCGCTCAATCCCTGTGCGCGGTTCGCAAAAAGCGTCAAAGTACCCTTGATTAGCTTTGCTGTGCCGAAGACGGCGCTGCGGTTGACGTGTCGAAGGATTCTGACCCATAGCGAATGCCTGTCATTAAGATATCCGGCTTGGCGGTGCAGCGCTGAGATCCGGAAGGTGTTTTGCTGGAACTTCGCCCGACGTTTCAGCCGATACCAAAGGCTGGCACGCGACCCGAACCATTCTTCATAAACCTCGGCTTTTGGCCAGTTCAAGATCGAAAGCCCGTGGACACGTCTGGCGCGCAGCATAAATTCCGTGTCCTCGCTGCCACTTTCATTAAATCTAGTGTCAAAGCGCAGGCCAGCGCCTTGGGTTTTGTCAAAGACGCTGTTGCGGAGTGCAAGGTTACTGCTGGTGAGCTGTTTGTTCTTCGCACCGGGAATGATGTCCCGTTTCTTTTTGTGCGGAACGAATAGCTGGGTGTCATCATGGATTACATTTGTACGACCGACCAGCATGTCAGCCTCGATCGTTTGAATGCCGGAAACAAAGCTTTCCAGCCAGTCCTCGGCAACCCACTCATCATCATCCACACAGATGACCCACTCAGCCTGCATGTTTTCCGCGACATCAAGGACCATGTTCCGCGCATGCACCAATCCGGTCTGCGGCTGATGTTTGATGATGAGTGGAAAGGTATCTGCCAGCCCCAGATCAGCAATTGTGACCGTGGGCGTGTCGTTGTTGTCGATAATCAAAACGGAAGTTTTAAAGAGATCCGGGCGCGGTTGCGCCCAGATCGATTTGAGTAGCCGTAATAACAGTTCACGCCTCTTTCGCGTGCAGACCGCTATTACAAGATTTGGAATCTCTGCCATAGGTGCAGTCGGTCAGTCGTGCAAAACGATCTTTGCGGCGACATGTTGCGATCTAGCGATCCTCAATGACCTCCATCATTTCCTCTTCTTCCTCTACTACTTCTTCCTCTTCCTCTTCTTCGTTGTCGTCATCGCCCAAAACAGCGACGCCGATCAGAAGGGCGACGATTGCCGCTGGGATGACCCAACCCGGCAAGCTTGAGTCTGCAGCCATAGGCTCAACATCTGTGGGTACGGTTTCGACAATCGCATCGGCCAAGCCGCCTGCGTAAGCAGATGCGCCAGCGACGACAAGCGTGCCTAGAATAATCCAAAATTTTGTCATTTACTCTTCTCCCTATTTAATTACTTCAGCTTTTTGACGCGGCAAATTCCTGCCGTAAGTCGACCTTTCAAAAGCAGCAACGTTCATTTTCGTCAATATCGAACGTTGTCGGGCCACCGTGAAAGACGCCCGCCGTGTTATTTTAGCATGATTTGGCATCATTTAGAGATCGCTGGCCGAACAGTTGCCCCATTGATTTGTGATCGGTTCCAAGCGTGGTCGCCAATTTCTGGGCTTCAATTTGTGTCGGCCGACCGTTGCGATGGGTTATCTGTTGCTTGGCGTATTGGCGAAAGTGGCACCTGTGGCACCAAGACCACGTCGTTCGTGATGATCATTTGCAAGACAATTTCGTTAATGTTTCGTTTACCTTTTGAGGCGGCATGTTGAGATATTAGCTGAAACAAACCCGCTAAAGCTGCGCAGCAAAACAGTTTCTTTTGATCATGCAAAACCGAAGGCCTGTGGACAGACTTGTGAGTGAATCACTCAATGCCATTGACGCCCATGCTGTGGCCTCAGGGTCAACCAAATTTATCTGCATTTTGTGTTAAATATTCGTTGACCCACTAGGGCTAGATGCGTCACCTTGTGCGGGCCGACGATCACAACACTAAATGTGGTAGCGGCACGGGGACAGCTTAGCAGGCAGGTGTGCAATTCCAACACCGCAAGACGTTTAACCGGTCATGAATCGGGCAAGGACGCTTTTTGCCAATAGTTTGACTTTCCCCATGTAGTTTTCCGCCTTTTTGGGTGGTGTTTCGAATTAAGCCGCAACGACGGCAAACAAGATATGGGGCAGACCAATGAAAATTGACCGCAGTTTCACAAAAGCCAAAACAGGTGCTTACGGAGAGTTGGAATTCAAGACGACGACGTCTGAGATTCGCAATCCCGACGGCACGATCGTTTTTAAACTGGACGATTGTGAAATTCCGGCAGGTTGGAGCCAAGTGGCCTCTGACGTCATTGCTCAGAAATATTTCCGGAAAGCTGGCGTGCCGTCGGACGTAAAGCCAGTGAAGGAAAAGGGTGTACCATCGTTCTTGTGGCGCTCTGAGCCCACGAAAGACGCGACATTCGGCGGCGAAACATCTGCCAAGCAAGTTTTTGATCGTCTCGCCGGTGCTTGGACTTATTGGGGTTGGAAGGGCGGCTACTTCACCACTGAAGCCGACGCCAAAGCCTATTTCGATGAGATGCGCTATATGCTTGCCACACAACGCGCCGCTCCAAACAGCCCACAGTGGTTTAACACTGGTCTGCACTGGGCCTACGGCATCGACGGCCCAGCCCAAGGGCACCACTATGTGGATTACCAAACAGGTGAACTGACCAAATCAGAATCGTCTTATGAGCACCCACAGCCGCACGCCTGCTTTATCCAGTCCGTTGGTGACGATCTGGTGAACGAAGGCGGAATCATGGATCTATGGGTCCGTGAAGCGCGTTTGTTTAAATACGGCTCCGGCACAGGGACAAACTTCTCATCTCTGCGCGGCGACGGCGAAGCCTTGTCCGGTGGCGGTAAGTCATCTGGCCTGATGGGTTTCTTGAAAATCGGTGACCGCGCTGCTGGTGCGATCAAATCAGGCGGCACAACGCGCCGTGCGGCCAAAATGGTCATTGTCGACGCCGACCACCCCGATATCGAAGAGTTTATCAACTGGAAGGTCATTGAAGAGCAGAAAGTGGCGTCCATCGTCGCAGGTTCCAAGATGCACGCCCGTTACCTGAACGCGATCTTTGCAGCGATCAAATCTTGGGATGGCGAAGAAGTATCCGCCTACGATCCCAAGACCAACGACACATTGGCCGCTGCCGTCAAAGACGCCAAGAAGTCCGCGATCCCAGAGACTTACATCAAACGCGTCTTGGATTATGCAAAGCAAGGCTATTCCAGCATTGAATTCCCGACTTACGACACTGACTGGGATTCTGAGGCTTATTCATCTGTTTCCGGCCAGAACTCCAACAACTCTATCCGTGTTACTGACGCTTTCTTGAAAGCCGTCGAAGACGACGCTGACTGGAAGTTGATCAACCGCCGTAACGGTGAAGTTGCCAAGATCATCAAAGCACGCGATCTGTGGGAGCAGGTTGGCCATGCAGCATGGGCCTGCGCCGATCCGGGTATCCAGTACCACGACACTGTCAACGCATGGCACACATGCCCCGAAGACGGCGCAATCCGTGGCTCAAACCCTTGTTCTGAATACATGTTCTTGGATGATACGGCCTGTAACTTGGCCTCTATGAACCTGCTGACCTTCTACAAAGACGGGAAATTCCAAGCCGAAGATTACATGCACGCGACACGTCTGTGGACCGTGACATTGGAAATCTCGGTGATGATGGCACAGTTCCCATCCAAGGAAATCGCGCAGCGATCTTATGACTTCCGCACGCTGGGTCTGGGTTATGCCAACATCGGTGGCCTGCTGATGAACATGGGTTACGGTTATGACAGTGATGAAGGCCGCGCGATGGGCGCTGCTTTGACTGCAATCATGACTGGTGTGTCCTATGCCACATCCGCTGAAATGGCGGGCGAATTGGGTGCGTTCCCGGGCTACAAGAAAAACAGCAAGCACATGCTGCGCGTCATCAAGAACCACCGTCAGGCCGCGTTGGGCAAGACGACTGGGTATGACAACCTAGATGTGAAGCCTGTGCCACTCGATCACGCCAACTGCCCTGATCAAAGCTTGATCGGTCTGGCAACCGGTGCTTGGGACGAAGCGCTGGCACTTGGTAAAAAGCACGGCTACCGCAATGCGCAGGTGTCTGTGATTGCACCGACAGGCACCATCGGTCTGGTGATGGACTGCGACACCACAGGAATCGAGCCTGATTTTGCATTGGTTAAGTTCAAGAAGCTTGCGGGTGGCGGTTACTTTAAGATCATCAACCAATCTGTGCCTGCGGCCCTTGAAAAACTGGGTTATGGCTCTGCGCAGATCGAAGAGATCATCGCCTATGCTGTCGGTCACGGTTCCATCGGGCAGGCGCCTGCGATCAACCACACCTCACTGATCGGCCACGGCTTTGGTCAGGCGGAACTGGACAAGATTGAAGCGGCTCTTGCCTCTGCGTTCGACATCCGTTTCGTGTTCAACCAGTGGACGCTGGGCGAAGAGTTCTGCACGAAATCACTGGGGATCCCAGCCGAGAAGCTGAACGATCCAACTTTCGACTTGCTGCGTCACTTGGGCTACTCCAAGCAAGACATTGATGCCGCCAACGACCACGTTTGCGGAACAATGACGCTGGAAGGCGCGCCTTACCTGCAGGACGAGCACCTGACAGTGTTCGATTGCGCCAACCCATGCGGCAAAAAAGGTAAGCGTTATCTGAGTGTTGATAGCCACATCTACATGATGGCGGCAGCACAGTCGTTTATCTCTGGTGCGATCTCAAAGACGATCAACATGCCAAATGATGCGACAATTGAGGACTGCCAGAAAGCGTATGAGCTGTCTTGGTCCCTCGGTGTGAAGGCAAACGCGCTTTACCGTGATGGGTCCAAGCTGTCCCAGCCTCTTGCGGCGGCCCTCGTTGAAGACGACGAAGACGCACAAGAAACTCTGGAAAGCGGCAACCACCACGAAAAGGCGGCTGTTCTGGCCGAAAAGATCGTCGAAAAGATCATCGTGCAGGAAGTGCGCAACCGTGAGCGTGAAAAGATGCCGCAGCGCCGGAAAGGCTACACACAAAAAGCCATCGTTGGGGGTCATAAGGTTTACCTGCGCACCGGCGAGTATGAGGGTGGTCAGCTTGGTGAAATCTTTATCGACATGCACAAAGAAGGTGCCGGCTTCCGCGCGATGATGAACAACTTTGCCATCGCGGTGTCAGTTGGTCTTCAATACGGGGTACCACTGGAAGAGTTCGTGGATGCCTTCACATTCACCAAGTTCGAGCCAGCTGGCATGGTCCAAGGCAACGATAGCATCAAGAATGCAACATCGGTGCTGGACTATATCTTCCGCGAATTGGCTGTGTCTTATCTGGACCGCACCGATCTGGCGCACGTCAAGCCAGAGGGTGCGACCTTCGACAGCATCGGCCGCGGTGAGGAAGAGGGTGTGTCAAACATCCAAGCGCCCACCGAAAATGCAGCATCACGGTCTTTGGAAGTGCTCAAGCAGATCTCATCCACAGGTTACCTGCGCAAGCGGATGCCTCAGGACTTGGTTGTGTTGCAGGGCGGTGCAGGTGCGACAGCATTGGCCACCGGCACAGATGCGGCGACAGCTTTGCAAACATTGGTGCCAGAAGTCAGTGAAAGCGTTGTGGCAACAGGGGCAGCGACCACGATCTCGGCCCGCGATAAAGCAAAGATGCAGGGCTATGAGGGTGAAGCTTGCGGCGAATGCGGCAACTACACACTGGTCCGCAACGGAACTTGTATGAAGTGCAACACCTGCGGTGGAACGTCTGGGTGTAGCTAAGAGTTAAAGAGCTTCGGAGCGGGTGCGCTCGCTCCGACGCGGATTGGGCCGCAGGCAAAAAAACCGAGCGGTACATAATGAGTGAGCCTGATCAGCGAAACTCGGGGAGGGCATTGCCCTCCCTTTTTTATTGTTTGGAAGATTGGCGCGTTTCGCTCTTTCAAAGACCGCGCTGCCCGTGCATGATTTTCGAAACGAGGGGACACGGCCATGACGGATTTTCTGCTGCTTGCATTCATTTTTCTGATCGCAGGTGTGATCGCGGTACCGATTGCCACGCGGTTAGGGTTGGGCTCGGTCTTGGGCTACTTGATTGCAGGAATTGTGATCAGCCCTGTGCTGGCATTCTTGAATGTCGATGTCATCTCGATCCAGCATTTCGCCGAGTTTGGCGTTGTGATGATGCTGTTCCTGGTCGGTCTAGAGTTGGAACCCAAACGCCTATGGGCCATGCGTGGTCGATTGCTGGGCCTAGGTGGTGGGCAGATTGGACTGACTGCCGCCGTTGTCATGGGGATAGGCTTGCTCTTTGGTTTGGGTTGGACCGTTGCCTTGGCCGTTGGCCTGATCGCGGCTTTAAGTTCTACGGCTATCGTGCTGCAAACATTAAATGAAAAAGGGTTGATGAAAAGTGATGGCGGTCAGTCAAGCTTTTCTGTTCTGCTGGCGCAAGACATCGCTGTGATCCCTATGCTTGCGCTCATGCCGCTGCTGGCCATGCCAGAGTTGTTAGACATGGCGGGCGATCTAGCCCATGGCGCCGACGCAAGCCATGGCACCGATGCAAGCCATGGTAGCGATGCTGGGCATGGTAGCGACGATCACGGCGGCGGCGATCATGGGCCCGGTATGAGCCTTGTGGCAGGTCTGACCGGATGGCAAACCGCACTTGTGAACATTGTGGCCATTGCTGCCGTTGTCGGCGCAGGCAGTTTTCTGACCCGCCCCATTTTCCGTTTTATTGCAGGCGCAAACCTGCGTGAGCTGTTCACGGCCACAGCGCTGATGATGGTTATTGGAATAGCACTCTTGATGTCACTTGTTGGCTTGTCGCCTGCACTGGGGACGTTCCTTGCCGGTGTTGTCTTGGCCAATAGCGAATACCGCCATGAGTTGGAATCAGACATTGATCCGTTCAAAGGCCTGCTCTTGGGTCTGTTCTTTATGACGGTTGGTGCGGCGATCAATTTTACGCTGCTGTCCGAGAACCTCATGTTGATCCTTGGCCTGACGGTCGTGTTGATCGCGATCAAAGCAGGCGTCTTGGCGTTTCTGGCAGTCGTGTTCAAACTACGCGGCGCGGATCGTTGGCTCTTGGCGCTTAGTCTTGCCCAAGCGGGTGAGTTTGGTTTTGTCCTGCTGTCCTTTTCGGTCACCAACGCGATCCTGCCGCAGATGTTGGCGGATCAACTGCTGCTGGTGGTTGCCATCTCGATGATGCTGACACCGCTGTTGTTTATCTTCTATGACCGGGTGATTGTCCCGCGCCACGCGGCCGCTGAGGCGGGTGAAGCGGATGACATCGAAGAGCAAGGCGAGGTGATCATCGCAGGTGGCGGGCGTGTTGGTGGACTTGTGCGCCGTATCTTGAGTGCGGCTGGCTATAATCTCACGGTCATCGACTATAATGCGCAACATCTTGAAAATATGCGGCAATTCGGGGCGCGAATCTACTACGGCGATGCGACGCGGCCTGATTTGCTACATGCAGCGGGTCTGCATAATGCAAAGGTATTTGTGGCAGCCATTGATGACAAAGAGAAACTGACTGAGTTGGTTCACTACGTCCACACGACCGCCCCGCATGTGCATATCATCGCACGCGCTGTGGACCGTCACCACGTTTATGAACTGTGGGCGGCTGGATGTCGTGACATTATCCGCGAGAACTACGACAGTTCGATGCGCATGGGGCGCTCGGCGCTTGAGGCATTGAACGTGCCAAAAGATCGCGCCCAGATGATGGTCGATGCGTTCAATCGTGCGGACCGGTCATCGATGATTGATCTTGCCAGCCTTTATGATCCAAATATCCCAGTCATGGAAAACGAACCTTATATTGCCCGTGTGCAGGAAATTCTGGGTCCGCGTGAGGCCGCGATGCATGCAGAGATGATGCATATTCTGGAAACGGGCGAGATGCCCGAAGAGGATGCCTTTGTTGATGGCCCCAGTGGTTAGCGCGGAATGTCGACGTCCGGACTTGCAAGTATGAAACCCTCGAACTGAAAGCCGGGCGAGACTGTACAGCCAACAAGCGTCCAATCACCGGTTGTCGCGGCCTTTTGCCAATGCCCTTCGGACACGATGCTTTGGGGAATTTCACCGTTTGCAAGATCAGGGCCTAGCATGACGTCATAGGCTGGTCCGTCTAAAGAAGGGGCGAGTGACAGGATGAGTGGCGCACCTGCATAGTAGTGCCAGATTTCAACCGCATCGACCGCGTGCCAATGGCTTTCTTGTCCGGCTTTCAGCAGGAAATAGATGCAAGTGCCTGTCGCACGCCCCGCATTCTCGGCGATCCAGGTTTGACGGTAGTAGCCACCCTCAGGATGGGGCGTCAGATCAAGTTGGGCGATAATGTCATCAGCGGTTAAGGCAGGCATGGAATATGGCTCGCGGTTGTCAGGTCATATGGTCCGTCTAAACGTGGGTCAGCGAAAATTTCGACGCTGCGCTTGATTGGCGTAAAGCCTGCGTTCCGGTAAAACCCCAAAGCACGGGGATCATCTAGACTGCATGTGTGAACGGTAAACAACGTGACATTATCGCGAAAGGCGCGGGATTGAGTGAACGCCATCATCGCACTGCCAAGACCGTGACCAATAGCGGACCCGATCATCCCAAAGAACGCCAGTTCACAGACGCCTTCGCTGCTAAAGTCCAACTCGATCAATGCAATTGGCTGTCCAGCTTTTCGCACGACCCAAGTTTCGGTATGTGGTTCCGATAAGATAGCCGCAAGCGCGTCATCGGCCAATGTCAGCCGCGAAGTCCAAAGCCACGGTTCACCGATTGCCCGAAACAACCTGCGATAGCTGTCGTTGTCCATCCGCTCTTGGCTGACGGTGACCCCATCAGGGAACGATCTATCCGCAATCGTCGCGGTTGCCGTCATTTCTAGATACGTGACGATGGCAACCACGTGACCCTGTGGCACATCGTAGTTGCCCGCGTTCAGCATCATCCTTTCAAGATGCTCCGCCCTGCATAGACAGCCGTTTCGCCCAGCAGTTCTTCGATACGGATCAACTGGTTGTACTTTGCCAAGCGGTCAGAGCGGGACAAGGACCCTGTCTTGATTTGCCCGCAGTTGGTCGCGACCGCGAGGTCAGCAATGGTCGCATCCTCAGTCTCGCCTGAGCGGTGCGACATCACATTGGTGAACTGTGCACGGTGGGCCATATCGACGGCCTGCAACGTCTCTGTCAATGTGCCGATCTGGTTCACTTTCACCAGCATTGAGTTAGCAGACCCTTTGGCGATGCCGTCTGCCAGACGGGTCGGGTTGGTGACGAACAAATCATCGCCGACCAGTTGGATTTTGTCGCCAATCATGTCGGTCAGTGTCTTCCAACCATCCCAGTCATCCTCAGACATGCCGTCTTCGATGCTGATGATTGGGTAATCTTCGGCCAGCTTGGCAAGGTAGGCTGCGTTTTCTTCCGATGTCAGGGATACGCCTTCGCCGACCATCTCATACTTGCCATCTTTGTAGTATTCGGTCGCGGCACAATCGAGCGCAAGGTAGATGTCTTTACCCGGCGTGTAACCTGCCTTTTTGATCGACGTCATGATGAAATCAAGCGCGTCGCGCGTGCTGGCAAGGTTCGGGGCAAAGCCACCTTCATCGCCGATACCTGTGTTGTGGCCCGCGGCAGAGAGTTCTTTTTTTAATGTGTGGAACACTTCTGACCCCATGCGCACCGCTTCGCGGATATTTTCCGCAGATACGGGCATGATCATGAATTCTTGAATGTCGATCGGATTATCCGCATGTTCCCCACCGTTGATGATATTCATCATCGGGACGGGCAGGGTGCGCGCGGATGTGCCACCGATATAGCGGAACAAGGGTTGAGCTGTGAAGTCAGCGGCGGCTTTGGCCACAGCCATAGACACGCCCAAGATCGCATTTGCGCCCAAGCGGCTTTTGTTGTGTGTGCCATCCAATTCGATCATTGCCATGTCGATGGCGACTTGCTCAGTCGCGTCAAAGCCAAGGATAGCTTGGGCAATCTCACCGTTCACGGCAGCGACCGCTTCCAGCACGCCTTTGCCCATGTAGCGGCCTTTGTCGCCATCACGCTTTTCGACTGCTTCATGTGCGCCTGTGGATGCGCCTGATGGGACTGCGGCGCGGCCCATTGTGCCGTCTTCTAAAATCACGTCGACTTCGACCGTTGGGTTGCCCCGACTGTCCAGAATTTCGCGGGCATGAATGTCGATGATCGTGCTCATGGGGTGCTCCTTAAGCGGAATGTTAGCGGTATCAGGCGCTCTATAGCGCGGGTTTTGGTGTAAGTGAAGCGCGGTGCAGTTTGGTTTCGCGCCAAAGTGTGTAGATGCCTGAAGCGATGATGATTGCGGCGCCGATCAGCGTGGGCGCATCTGGAATTTCAGAGAACATAAAGTACCCTATGATCAGGGCAAAGATCATCCGACTATACCGGAAGGAAGAAATGATCCCGGCATTGCCACCACGTGTTGCGGCAACGATCGCAAGATAGGCAATCATGCCGATCACTATTGCAGCACCTAAAATCAGCGATTGGCTGGTGTCCGGAACAACAAGGCTTTGACCTTGGAAATAAGCCAAGAAAAGACCCGCAGGGACGATCAATGCAAAAGTGTGCGTTGCCAACTGTGGGCCAGTCAGGGTGACCGATAATCCGCGTGTAAACAAATCGCGGGCGGCCAGCCCCAACATACCGCCAACGGCCAGCAACGTCGCAGGCGTGAAGCCTTCCATGCCCGGTCGGATGATGATTAAGACCCCGATAAAACCCACCATGATCGCCAGCCACCGTCGCCATCCAACGGCTTGTCCAAGGAAAACTGCGGCCCCCATTGCTACAACCAGCGGTGTGGCTTGGATTACCGCTGACGCGGTCGTCAGGGGGATCAATGTCAATGATGTGACGAACATGATCGACCCTGCTACATCGCAAAAGCTACGCATCAACACCTTGCTATCAAGATAATCAGGCTGCCATAGCCGTTCGCCTTTTGCCGCGGCCCATCCCAAAAAGATGATTAATCCACCCAGGCAAATGACCGAGATGACTTGCCCCACAGGGATGTCATCGGCCAAAAGCTTGATCAGCCCATCTTCGACCGCAAAGCAAAACATCGCAAAGACCATAAAGGCCGCGCCGCGGATATTATCCAAGCTCGTCGTCCTTGTCGGTCAGGGGAACGGCATAAAGCTCAAGCCGGTGGCCCATCAGGCGGTAACCCAGTTTTTCGGCAATACGTTCTTGCAGTGCTTCGATTTCAGGGTCGACAAATTCAATCACCTCGCCCGAGTTTACATTGATCAGGTGATCATGATGATCACGATCCGCCGCCTCATACCGGGCACGCCCGTCACCGAATTCGTGTTTCTCCAGAATGCCGGTTTCTTCAAAGAGCTTCACGGTCCGGTAAACTGTGGCCAAAGAAATCTTGGGGTCAACAGCAGCAGCGCGATTATACAATTCTTCCACATCAGGATGGTCGACCGCATCTTGCAAGACACCCGCAATCGTGCGCCGCTGGTCGGTCATCCGCAGCCCGTTCGCTTCGCAACGCTCTAGAATGGTCTTTGTCATACCGGCCTCGTTTCTTGTAAGTCCCTGATAGCGGGGCAAGCGGCTAGTTTCCAGTGGGTTAGAGCAGAAGTGTGCCTTGCATCACGCGCACGGCTTGGCCACTGATGGTCACTGGAACAGGATCTGCGTGTTCCGTCCTGGCATTGATATGGGATGGGCGTCCCATTGCTTCGCCTTGCAGAATATTCAGCGTCAGGTCTTGGCCCAACACCTCGGTTAGCAACGCGGCTAACGCAGCAGATGCGCTGCCAGTTGCGGGGTCTTCGGGGATGTTATCGAGCGGCGCAAACATGCGCGCGTCGATCTGCATGGCTTGGCGCACATAAGCGAAGATCGCAAAGTCCAACCCAGCGGGATGTTTTGCCGCGCCTTCACGAATGTGATCAACGGATGGGACGCAGGCGTTCAGGTGATCTTTGCTGGCCAGTTCCACCAACACAAAGGTCAGCCCTACGCCGGCTTGCACGGGCGCATGGGTTGCCGTGTTGATCGCGTCTAAGGGTAGGCCCAAAGCGGCGGCGACCAAAGTTGGATCAGGGATAGCAGTCCGTTCCAAGGGGGCCGCAATGGTGAACGCAGCAGAGCGACCTTCAAAAACGCAAGGAACAGGACCAACCCCAAGCTCAAGCGTCATGGGGCCATCATGCCCTTGATCGTGCAATGCGATTGCAGTGCCAATCGTGGGGTGCCCTGCAAAGGGGATTTCCATTGTCGGTGTAAAGATGCGGACCTTTGCTGTGTGCGCTGGGTTTTGTGCTGGATAAACGAAAGTCACCTCGGAAAAGTTAAATTCGCTTGCGATCTTTTGCAGCTTTTCCTCTGGAAGCGTCGTTGCATCGGGGAAAACAGCCAATTGGTTTCCACCAAACGGCTGGTCTGTGAAAACATCGTAGACGACATAGCCTGTCATTCTGCACCTTCCGTTTTTGTCACCCGTTCTGCCAACTTTGCAACGGTTAAGCCCTGTACCACGATTGAGAAAATCACGACCATATAAGTCGCGGTCAGAATAATGGGTTTCCATTCACCTTCAGGCAACGACAAAGCAAGCGCCACCGAAATACCGCCCTTTAGTCCGCCCCACGTCATCACAGGCGTCACACCGGCTGAAAATTCACGGAAAGGGCGCAGAATCATGATGGGCACGGCAACGGCCGCGAGGCGTGCAACCAGTGCCAGCCCAATCGCGGCCACGCCAGCGGCCAGATAGTCAAAGTCGAATGCGATGGCGAAGACTTCAATCCCGATCAGCAGGAACAGGACCGCGTTGAGGATTTCATCAATCAAGTACCAGAACGCATCAACATATTTGCGGGTTTCCTCGGACATGCCGTACTTCGCACCTACATCGCCAATCAACAGCCCTGCACAAACGGCCATGATGGGCGCTGAAACATGCAAATAGACGGCCAGCTCGTAGCCACCAAAGGCAAGGCCCAGCGTGATCAGCACCTCGAGTGAATAGTCATCGATGCGGCGCATGACCCGGAACGTCAACCAGCCCAGCACAATGCCCAAGACAGCACCGCCAAGGGCCTCTTGGAAGAACAGCTGGACCGCGCCACCCAAACCTGATCCGTGGTCATCGCCATGTGGAAAGGCCAAGCCGACAAGGACGAGAAAAACCACATAGCCGACGCCGTCATTGAACAGGCTTTCGCCTGCGATCTTGGTTTCCAAAGATTTCTTTAGATTTGCTTGCCGTAAAACGCCCAAGACCGCCACAGGGTCGGTCGGTGAAATCAGCGCACCAAAGACCAGCGCGATCATAAGCGGCATACCTGTGAGCCAAGAAAATCCGTAACCTACGATAGTTGTTGAAAGGCCGATCCCGATGGTCGCCATTAATGCGACGACGACCCATTCTTTCTTGAGATCAGACAGTTTGACGTGCAAGGCGCCTGCAAAAAGCAGCAGACCCAACATGCCTTCCAGCAGCGCATCAGAGAATTCGATCTCTAGCACGGTGCTCCGCACAACATCGGCGACACCGAGGCTGGGGAGGATCAAATCAAGCAGCATCACCCCGAAGGATGCAAAAAGTGATACGATCAGAATGCCAATGGCAGATGGAAGCTTAAGGAACAAATAGTTGATTGCTCCGAATGCTCCTGCAAGAACGATCAGAAGCGACGTGATTTGAAGCAATGTCATGGGTGGCCTTCGTGTTATGTCACGAAGGGCTTAGCATCATGTGTCTGTGCCGACCAGCGCTAGTGCCCCGGCAAGCGAACCCATGTCCCACCAAGCGGGCGCACAAACGCGCCAGTCCCGATCTTAAACCGCGCCAGACCGGCGGCGGTTTCGGTGTCGACAAAACCAAGATCAAGCCGGCAACAGCCCCGGTCAGCAAACAGGTCAGCTGCGGTGATAATCATACGGTGGTGTGCATTGATTGCGCGGCCAACCGCATCGGTCCATCCGATATGATAGGTCGCAACCCGCCCGTGCCACAAGAAGAGCATCGCAGCGACGGGTGCGTCGTTGACATACCCGGTCAGAACCCGCACCGATCGCGGCTGGCTGGTGGCATAGGCACAAACGAGCGCGTGTGGCATGCCGCGAAATTGTTTGGCCCGCTGGTTTTTAAGATCCTGTTTCAGCAACCATGCATGCGCGTAAGGGTCAAACCGTGCTTCTGTTAGCCTGAGCGCGGTATCTTGCGCTCTGCGCCATGCGTTGCGCCATTTAGGATGCATCGCGTTCTGGCGCGTTTCCGGCGTGCTGCGCAGGTCAAGTTCTGCCACATGTGCGTTCGTCATCACGCGTCGAAATCCAGCGTCTGAAACCGTCGCCTCTTGCGGTTGGTCCAGATTAAGCATGCGCAGCCCCGTCTTTCGCAAGGCAGCAGCCTGCGGCGGACCCTGCCAAAGCGGGCCACGCGATGTCATGCTTTGCCCAAGGACGCGCACAGTCAATACAGGGGCCGCATCTGCGACATCAACATAGCGTACGTCACGTCCCATGCGATTCAACGCGGATGCGAAGTGCGGGTGTTGTTGTAGGGGCAGGGCGCGTTGGGTTTCCATCACCTGTCTTAAGCCATTGGAAACCTAAGTCGTGGTTAAAGGGCGTATGAAAAAGCAAAATAAAACTATCGCCGGCGTTTGCGCACCTGCGCCCCGCCCCACAGCCTTAGGGGCCGCCTTGATCGCCGCAATCATTACGTTTCCCGTCGGGGTCACGATCCTGTTTGTGGATCTATTGTTACTTTAGCCCAGCTGCACCAAGGCATGGCGTTTTTTGCCAGCGCTTAGCTTGACCGGTGTCGCAAGGGCGGCTGCATCAACCATCAGGCCTGCGTCGGTCAAAGGTGCGTCATTCATCTTGGCGCCGTTTTCTGCGATCAGGCGCTTGGCCTCCTTGCCGCTTTTGGCAAGGCCGGATTTGACGATCAGTTGTACGATAGAAATGCCATCGGCCACATCATCCGCCGTTAGCGTCAATGTAGGCAGGTCATCTCCAACGCCGCCCTTTTCAAAGACTTCACGCGATGTTGCTTCTGCCGCCTTCGCGGCCTCAGCCCCGTGCAGCAAAGTGGTGACTTCGTTGGCCAGAATGATCTTCGCTGCGTTGATGTCAGACCCTTCCAGCGCACCCAAGCGTTCACATTCCTCAAGCGGCAACTCTGTATAGAGCTTGAGGAAACGGCCCGTGTCGGCATCCGTAGTGTTGCGCCAGAACTGCCAGAACTCATATGGGCTGCACATGTCCGGGTTCAGCCAAACGGCGCCCGACAGGGACTTGCCCATCTTTTTGCCATCGCTGGTGGTCAGTAGGGGCGAGGTCAGACCGTAGATTTCCTGATCCAGCACGCGGCGCGTCAGATCGATACCGTTGACGATATTGCCCCACTGATCGGATCCGCCCATTTGCAGTAAACAACCGTAGCGGCGATTTAGCTCAAGAAAATCATAGGCCTGCAAGATCATATAGTTGAATTCAAGGAACGACAGCGATTGTTCGCGGTCCAGCCGTGATTTCACGCTTTCAAATGACAGCATCCGGTTGATCGAAAAATGCCGCCCGATGTCACGCAGGAAGTCGAGGTAATTCAACCCGTCCAGCCATTCCGCGTTGTTGATCATCATCGCATCAGTGGGTGCATCGCCATAGGTCAAGTAAGCCGAGAACACCTGCTTGATGCCCGCAATGTTATCATCAATCTGATCAGGTCCCAGCATAGGCCGCTCGTCCGCACGAAATGACGGATCGCCCACCTTTGTCGTCCCGCCACCCATCAAGGTGATTGGCTTGTGACCGGTTTTTTGCAGCCAGCGCATCATCATGATCTGGATCAGCGATCCCACATGCAGTGATTTGGCCGTTGCATCAAAGCCGATATAGGCCGGAACCACCCCTTTGCTCAGCGCCTCATCAAGGCCCTGATAATCCGTACAATCGGCCAGAAAGCCGCGCGTCATCATCACGTTCATGAACTCGGATTTGGGATGGTAGGTCATTGGCTTGTTCCTGACGTTGTCTTAGGTGCACTCTATAAGCACGACAGGCGGTTAGGGAAAGCGGATGTTGCGATCTGGGAAAGTCACAGCTTTGGGAACGATGTCCGGCACGTCACTCGATGGGGTGGATGCGGCCGTTCTGCTGACGGATGGTGAGCAGATTTTCGGATTTGGGCCGTCGCAATACCGGGCGTACACCCCGGATGAGCAAACTATTCTCAGGGCGCATCTGGGCCGTTGGCAGGACGAAGACTGCAAGCAGGCCGCTGCAGTTGTCGAAGCTGCGCATCTTGCAGTGATGCAGCCTTTTGAGGACGTGGATATCGCAGGTTTTCACGGTCAAACCCTTGCTCACGATCCGGGCGGACGCGGAACGCATCAATGCGGTGATGGGGCCCATCTGGCACACGCGCTTGGCGTGCCGGTCGCGTGGGATTTCCGCACCCAAGACGTGGTGCAGGGCGGGCAGGGTGCCCCATTGGCGCCGTTCTATCATTTTGCTTTGGCGAAATGGGTTAAAGCAGACGCGCCCATTGCTTTCCTTAACCTTGGTGGCGTGGGGAATATCACGTGGGTTGATCCGTCTTGCGATGACCCAACCGATCAACGCGCTTTGCTGGCCTTTGATACAGGTCCGGCGAATGCGCCTATGAACGATCTGATGCAGACCCGCCTTGGGTTAAGCTATGATCTGGATGGGGCTTTGGCGGCGATGGGACAGGCAGATGAAACGGTTTTGATGGCGTTCATGGATGATCCATATTTTGCCAAAGTGCCGCCGAAATCGCTGGACCGGGATGCTTTCAGCGCCCTCATTGATGCTGTGACCGGTATGTCAGACACAGATGCGCTTGCGACGCTGATGCGGGCGGTGGTGCAAAGCGTGGTGCACGCCTGTGCTGCATGTCCAACGATGCCGGCCCAAGTGTTTGTCACTGGCGGCGGGCGTCATAACAGCGCGATCATGCGCGGTCTGGCTCAAGCTTTGCCATGTAAGGTCGTCCCTGTTGAGGCCGTTGGTTTGGACGGTGATATGCTTGAGGCGCAAGCCTTTGCATTTTTGGCAGTGCGCACCGCGCGTGGTTTACCCATTTCCAGCCCGCAAACCACTGGCGTTGGGCGTCCAATCACCGGTGGGATCGTCTCGCAGCCAATCAAGAGCGCGGGTTAATTTGGCCAAAATACGCGCCAAAACCCGCTGATACGTGCACAATCACGCCGATTTGATGTAATTATGTCAATTATGAGCAACGATTGGCCGATGCAACGACGCTCTCTCCGCTCGATCCCGCCGATTAGAATCACGGCGCCGTGAGACCCGTTGAACCACCGCAAAGAAATGTCAGGTGTATCGGACACGACAACCGGATTAACGGAGACAAGAAAATGAAAACGACTTTGAAAATCGCCCGCACGAGCATGTTGGCAGCACCTTTGGCCTTTGCGACAGGCATGGCATCGGCCGGCGGCATGTCCGAGCCAATCGCAGCACCCGCGCCTGCACCTATTCCAGTCGCCCCCGCGCCTGTGGCAATCGGTACCGACTGGACCGGGTTCTACGCAGGTGGTCAGCTTGGGTATGGTCAGCTCGATTCTGATGCGATCACCGACAGCGACGATCCATCAGGTGCGATCTACGGTGTGCATGCAGGTTATAACTATGACCTTGGCAGTATCGTTTTGGGCGGTGAGCTAGACTTTGATCTGACCAGCATCGAAGCGGATGCGCCAGCGACCGAGGTCGATTCAGTGGCCCGCGCAAAGGCGAAATTGGGTTACGATGCGGGTCTCTTTATGCCCTACGTCACTGCTGGTGTGGCCCGCGTTGACACAACGGATGCGCTTGACGGTCAAACAGACGGCGGATTTGCAGGTCTGGGTTTGTCTTACTTGCTAAGTGATACTGTGATTGTGGGTGGCGAAGTCCTGCAGCACCAGTTTGAAGACTTTGCAGACAATGACGGCGTCGACGTGGATGCCACAACATTGTCCCTGCGCGCGTCGTTTAGGTTCTAAACAAAGCCAAAGGATAAGTATCCCACTGCACTGTCCCTTCCCCAAATTTCACTGCTCGGGATACTTGGGGCCTGCCACCGCACTGGCAGGCCCTACTTCTTATGTCAGCAATTGATCAACCGCATCGCCACTTATGCCGTTTTGCAAGGCGGAAAAGTCACCATCCCCAATCATCGTCAAAGCCGCATCATGGATCGCGCGATGTGTGACCCGCGCAAAGGCTGATCCAAGCGACAGACGTGCGACACCGATCTTCGCAAAGTCAGCTTGGGTTTGCTTGGTAAATGGTCCCGCGACCAATGCATTCACGAGCGCTGTTGTTGCGACACATATCTTGGCCAAAGCACCCATATCGGGGGGAAGCGGCGCATAAAGGCAATCAGCACCGGCCTGTTCAAAGGCGATCAGGCGGCGAATGGCCTCATCCGTGTCATAGGCCCCTGTCATAATCCCATCAGCACGGGCGGTCAGCACAAAGTCCTGCGGCAAAGCACGTGCAGCGCTGGCGGCGGCCCTGATCCGTTCCACGGACAGATCAAAATCATAACAATCGTCCGAAGGCAGGGCGATATCTTCGATGCATATCCCCGCCAATCCAACCTCCGCGGCAAGGCGCACCGTATCCGCGCAGGTTTCAGGATCATCACCAAAGCCGTTTTCAAAATCACCCTGCACAGGCAATGATGTCACGCTGACGATCTCTTGTGCATGGGCCAAGGCCTCGTCCCGGGTGACGGTGCCACCGTCAGGGCGGCCCATCGTAAACGCGTGGGCCGCAGATGAAGTCGCCAAAGCCTTGGCACCCATAGCGGTCATCATTTTGGCCGATCCACGGTCCCAGACGTTCACCATTAAGAGCGGATCGCCCTTTACGTGAAGGGCGCGGAATACCTGTCCGATATCAGTCATGGCTGTTTCCTCTCAGCGTAGTGTTTTTCAAGTTCAATCAGTTGCTGTTTACGCCAAAGCCCACCGCCATAACCCGTCAACGATCCGTCTGCGCCGATGACGCGGTGGCACGGAATGACAATCGCGATCTGGTTGGAACCATTGGCGCGTGCCACGGCGCGGGTGGCTTGGGGCGCACCCATACTGGCGGCAATCGCGCTATAACTGCGGGTTTCGCCAGCAGGGATGGCTTGCAATGTCCGCCAGACGTCGCGTGAAAAGGGTGTACCATGCAGCGCGAGCGGCGTGGCGAATTGGTCGGATGTTTTGGTGAAGTAGGCACTCAGCTCTGCTGCGATCTGGTCATGCGTTGCAAATCGCCCGATCCCCATGCTGCCTTTTGCCATTTTGCGCAGCTTTTGGATCTCATTGGGCAAGGCTTTGCGATCCGCAAATTCCAGTAGATGCAAAGCGCGATTATCACAGACCGCGATCATATCACCCAGTGGCGTCTGAATGTGGTCAGCACGCAAGAGCGCATCTTTGGTAAGGCTGCCGGGGGCTACACCCATCAGCTTTGCAAAGGCTGTGCGAAATGCGGCAGGGCTATCAAAACCAGCATTAAGTTGTGCATCAATGACCGATCCCGCGCTAAGGGCGGTAAATCCGTGCGCCAAGCGTCTGCTGCGGGCCATTTCGAGGAACGTCATCCCGAAATGTCGCTTGAACGTGCGCCGCACCGTCGATGGATCAAACCCCATGCGGGCAATGTCCGTCTCGGACCACCGATAGGCCGGTCGTGCATCTAGTTCTTTCAGCAATGTCGTCACGGCAGGGTCGCTTTGTGCTTCTGGTGCCAATGGGTGACACCGCTTGCAGGGGCGAAAACCTAATTGAAGACAGGTCGCTACGTCATTGTAAAAATGGCAGTTTTCTCGCTTGGGCTTGCGGGCAGGGCAGGTCAGCCTGCAAAAGATCCCGGTCGAGGACACACCAACGAATGCGCGACCATCATAGTCAGGATCGCGGGCAATCAGGGCGTCATAAAGTGTATCATCATCTGGCAGGTCAAACATCATGACTCAAGGCTAGCCTATCCTTAAGGGGTCCGCCGCCTAAAATCGGGCGTCTATTGAGATGCTTTGGCGCTTGCAAAAGAAATCAACCGTTTTAACGCATCAACATAGCGATCATCGGCGATTGTCATCGCGACACGCACATGGCCTGCGGCGGCATGTCCAAAGCTTTCACCGGGCATCACTGCAATCAATTCCTGATCGAGCAGAGCATTTGCAAATTCATCGCCGCTCATGCCGGTCGCCCGAATATCCAGCATCACATACATCGCACCTTGGGCTGGAACGGCGCGCACCACGTTTTGCCCAGCCAATGCCGCAAGTGTCAGTGCGCGTCGGCGCCGGAACGGTGCGGCCACTTCTTCCTCAACAGCGTCGCCTTGGTTTAATGCAAAATCGGCGGCATCCTGAACAAAGCCCGCCACACCGTAGGTCGTGTGGGTTGCCAGATTGATCAGCTGTTGCACGACGTAACCTGGTGCGCAAACCCACCCAATGCGGCTGCCCGTCATGGCGTGGCTTTTGGACATCGAGCCCACAACCAAAGTGCGTTCGGCCATGTGCGGCAAGCTGCGTGGGCTGATGTGTGCCCCTTCCCATATTTGCGTGTCGTAAACCTCATCCGAAATCAGCCACAGGTCATTGTCTTGGCAGGTATCGGCGATGGCTTCCAATGTGTCAGTGGAATAGACGACGCCGGTGGGGTTGTTCGGCGTATTCACCATAAGTGACGTCGCACCTTTGGTCGCCGCCATCAGCGCATCAGCGGTGGGCTGAAAAGCAGTGTCAGGTGACGTGACGATAGATTTCGGGATCGCACCTGCACCCCGGATGGTTCCGGGGTAAGTGGCATAGTAGGGGTCAATAAAGACGGCCGTATCGCCAGGATCGCACACGGCGATATGCGCGGCATAAAGGGCAGACTGACCGCCCGGTGTGATCATGATGTTGGCCGCTGTCGTTGGCACCCCGGTGCGTGCTTCTATCCGTGCTGCCACAGTTTCGCGCAGGGCTGCTGTCCCGGGCACCATTGCGTACCCCGTGTGCCCAGATTTGGCCGCAGCATGCATCGCGTCCAGAATGTCAGGATGGGTGCGAATATCATGTTCGCCAATGGTCAGTTCGGCCACATCGACTCCGTCGGCAACCATTCTGCGGGCCCGGTAAAACACATCCCAGCCGTCAGAGCCGCCGCCGTTGATATGTGTGATGCGATGAGAAAGTTCCATAAAGTGCAGGGGAACGATTTCCCGCGGTCCGAGTCAAGTGGTTGTCGCCGTCAGATTTCGCGGACCGGGGCCTTCTGCCGCTTTTATGTCTGCCGGATTATAGAGTGCACATGATGTCAGACTAAGACAGCCACACCCGATACACCCATCCAATTTGTCGCGTAGGTCCTGCAGTGCGGCGATGCGTGCATCAATATCTTGGCGAAAAGCGCCGCTGATACGTGTCCAATCAGCCTTTGATGGGGCTTTGTGATCGGGCAGGCGGCGCAAGTGCGGTGCGATTTCAGACAGGCTGAACCCCAGCTTTTGGGCGGCCATAACGAAGGACAAACGCCTGATGTCGGACCGCCCGTACCGGCGATGCCCGCCCTTATTGCGCAAGGGTTTGACGATGTCATGAGTTTCATAAAACCTTATCGCCGAGACCGCCAAACCAGTCCGCGCTGCAAGGTCGCCGATCGTCAATCCTTGGGCCATGCAAAATAATCCTTGATCTCAAGTTAACTTGAGGAATGAAAACAGATCACAGTTGATTTGGATAGAGGAGAAATGACATGCCAACACGCCATGCAAACCGCTATTGTGCCGATCCTGAGGCATTGATGGCCCTGAAACGAGACGGGTTAGGCTGGGGCCATGACCTTGACTGTGGGTGCTTTTATGAAGCAAGCCGTAACACCAAACCTAGCGGCATCGCCCGCATTGTCTCAGCCTTCAAAGGGAGAACTTGAATGGCTTATCTTGAGCATGTGAATATTACTGTCGCCGACCCGCAGAAAACGGCGGCATTTCTAAGTGACCTTTTCGGTTGGCGCACCCGCTGGGAAGGGGCCGCGATCAACGGTGGCTATACGGTGCATGTGGGGACTGATCATGGGTATATCGCGCTTTACACTGGGCCAGGCGGTGCTGCGCATCAAACACCTGCGGATAACAGTTACCTTCAGCGCGCAGGTTTCAACCACGTTGGCGTCGTTGTGGATGATGTTGATGAGACTGAAAAGAAGGTCAAATCAATGGGGTTTGAAACCCACAGCCACGCCGATTATGAACCCGGTAAACGCTTCTATTTCCAAGACACCGACGGCGTCGAATACGAAGTAATCAGCTACCCGTAAGCGCTGCCTGAACCTTCTTTGTCAGGCTTTTAAAAATGATATCATAGGACACGGCAATCCGGTGGCGCAGTTCTTCTGCGTCACTGGTCATACTGACCAAGACCCAGCTTTTGTGGAAATAAGGGGCCTTGGTGCCTGCACCTGCATCAATCAGCATCTGCGCGGTTTCAACGCTGTCGGTCTTTAGGCAAACCCCGTCGATACGGTCACCAAAGCAGGCGAACATCTTGCCGCCCACCTTCCAGCTATCCAATTCAGTCGTCGGATCAGAGGCGGTGGCACCTGCATAAGATGCACAGATTTGATTGACGCGTTCACGTGACATAGGCGTAGGATGACGCAAGCATGAGGGGCTGACAAGATGGCGAAATGGGTGGCATTTCTGCGGGGTATTAATGTTGGCGGGCATCGGAAAGTCCCGATGGCTGATTTGCGCAGGCTTTTGGCTCATATCAGCGGCGATCCTGACGTCCAGACTTACATCGCTTCAGGCAATGCTGTCTTCGCGACCGTGGGGCGGGAAGAGACGTTCGCCGCTGAAATTGCGGCTGGCATAAAGGCTAAGTTTGGCTTCGATGTACCTGTGCTTGTGATGGGCGAAGATGCGATGCGTGCAGTCCTGGCAGGATGCCCATGCCCTGACGAAAAGGGCAACCTCGCGCATGCTTACCTTTGCTATGATGATCCAAAGATCGATCATGCCAATGTCGAAGAACTGCGCGTTACTTCCGAAAGCGTCACTGTCGTAGGCCGCACAGTGTGGCTGCATGCCCCAGATGGTGTAGGGCGGTCAAAGCTGGCCGCAAAAATGGAAAAGTTGATCGGGGTTGAAGCGACCGCACGGAATTTGAATACAGTGCGAAAAATGGTTGAGATGTTGACGTAAGCGCAGATGCGTCAAGACCAGTGCGTCGCATACCCAATGCAGGAAACGTGTTGCAAGACAATGTACGTCTGATCCGCATAGGTTATCCGGCTACGCAGATCACTCCGATCAGTATCGGGGCAGGTATTTAGCAACGCTTCATCGATAAGGCGTGCGCGTTCTTTGGGGTCGTCAATCGGTCTTGCAAAGAATAGCTCAATGTCGTCGCGGAAAATATCCGCATGTGCGGGCGTCCCATCAGCAAGAACAGTCTCTTCGCCGACCAATTCGCGTACGGCACGCAAGTGAACACGCGGGCTGAGATAGAGGTCGTTTGTATAGTAAGGCGTCACGCGCTCATAATACCATGCATTGGTCGTTCCCTTGCGATCGATATGCGCACTGCACCCCAACAAGAGCACAGCAATAGGCCCGAATAATCCAATTTTGATCATGTATTTGGCGTCTCACCCGGCAAAATTGCGATTTAAGTCTGAACTGTAGACGAAACCAAACCAAGCTGCTATCCAACCTCCATGAAGAACACCTGCATCACTATTTGCTGCATTATTATCTGCTGACATCTGTCGCGGGTTGCTCTTTGTCGTTTCATAACAGAACTGATCTTGATAAGCCCGCGGCGTAAGCTCGCGCGAGGCACCTATGACGACTATCCGGCTGAACAACACAAAGACCCGCAAACGCGAGGACTTTGTTCCTATTGATCCGCAAAACGTGCGTTTGTACCTGTGTGGTCCGACGGTCTACGACCGTGCCCACCTTGGTAATTCGCGCAACGTGTTGCTGTTCGATGTCCTGTTTCGCTTGATGAAAGAGGTCTATGGCGACGCCCATGTGACCTATGTGCGCAATTTCACGGACGTGGACGACAAGATCAACGCGCGTGCTGCTGAGACGGGCCGCGATATTGGTGATATCACCGCCGAGACGATTGGCTGGTACCACGCTGATATGGATGCTTTGGGCGCTCAACGCCCCACGCATGAGCCGCGTGCGACCGATCACATCCCCCATATGATCGCGATGATCGAAGACTTGATTGCGAAAGAGCATGCTTATGCAGCAGACGGTCATGCACTTTTTGCCGTCGATAGCTATGCCGAATATGGTGCGCTGTCCGGCCGCTCGACCGACGATATGATTGCTGGAGCCCGTGTTGAGGTGGCTCCGTACAAACGCAATCCGATGGATTTTGTATTGTGGAAGCCTTCGCCTGATGGCGTGCCCGGATGGGACAGCCCTTGGGGGTTTGGGCGTCCGGGTTGGCATATTGAATGTTCTGCTATGGCGCTGGAATTGCTGGGAGAAAGCTTTGACGTTCATGGCGGTGGCAATGATTTGCAGTTTCCCCACCACGAGAACGAGATCGCACAGTCGGCCTGCGCCAATCCTGACGGCGAATTTGCCCGCTATTGGATCCATAATGAGATGCTGCAGGTCGAGGGCAAGAAGATGTCCAAGTCCTTGGGCAACTTCTTTACCGTGCGCGATTTGCTGGATCAGGGCGTTCCTGGCGAAGTGATCCGCATGGTCATGCTTGGCACCCACTATAGCAAGACAATGGACTGGACAGAAACGCGCCGCGCCGAGGCCGAAGGCACGTTGCGCAAGTGGTTTGGTATCTTGCATGGCCATGGCTTTGGACCTGATCTGGTTGTGGCTTTGCGCACCGAAGGTAAGTGGCAACCGGATGAAGAGTTCATCGGCGTGTTGGCCAATGATCTGAATACGTCGGGGGCTTTGTCGCGCCTGCATGTTTTGTCGAAAGGCAAGACACCTGTTGCTTTGGCAGGCTTTGCTTACGGTTTGCAAATGCTGGGGCTGATCAATGATTGGTCCGCGATCCCACAGTTCGACGGCGGCGAGGCAGGGGCAGGCGTAGCACCCGCAATTGCCACCGTCGTCGATGCGCTCCTTGCGGACCGTGCAGCGGCGCGGGCCGCCAAAGATTGGGGGCGTGCTGACGAAGTGCGCGACATTCTGAATGCGGCTGGTGTGCAGGTCACGGACGTAGGCGGGCAGGCGACTTGGACGCCCGGACCTGACTTTGATGCCGCCAAGTTGGAGGGGCTCTGATGGGCAAAGAGCGCCTCTACCTTTTCGACACGACCTTGCGTGATGGCGCACAAACCCAAGGTGTTCAGTTTTCGGCAGGTGAAAAACATCAGATCGCCACTGTGCTGGATGAACTTGGGCTAGACTACATTGAAGGCGGCTGGCCGGGTGCGAACCCGACTGACACAGAGTTTTTTGCGCAGCCGCCCAAGACCCGCGCGACATTCACTGCCTTTGGGATGACCAAGCGTAGCGGCCGCTCGGCCGAGAATGATGATGTGCTGGCTGCTGTCATGAATGCAGGCACGCCTGCCGTCTGTCTGGTTGGCAAGGCCCATGATTTCCATGTGACAACTGCCTTGGGCATCAGCCTTGAGGACAACATTGAAAACGTCCATGCCAGCTTTGCCCATATCAAGGCACAAGGCCGCGAAGGGCTGTTTGACGCCGAACACTTCTTTGACGGCTACAAAGCGAACCCTGAATATGCGTTGCAAGCGATCCATGCTGCCTTCGATGCTGGTGCGCGTTGGATTGTGCTCTGTGATACTAACGGCGGCGCACTGCCACATGAAGTGTCAGAGATCGTAACGGCAGTGATTGCCAGCGGTATTCCGGGCACACATCTGGCTATACATACGCATAACGACACCGAAAATGCTGTGGCCAATACGTTGGCTGCTGTTCTGGCAGGTGCGCGTCAGGTGCAGGGTACGTTGAACGGTTTGGGCGAGCGGTGCGGCAATGCGAATCTGACGACGCTAATCCCGACGTTGCTGCTCAAAGAGCCCTACGCAAGCAATTTTGAAACCGGCGTGTCCGAAGAGGCATTAAAGGGCCTGCGCCGCGCGTCGCGTTTGTTGGATGACATCCTGAACCGGGTCCCTGCAAAGCAAGCTCCTTATGTGGGCGCGTCGGCCTTTGCGCATAAATCGGGGCTGCATGCCTCGGCGATTGCCAAAGACCCGAGCACCTATGAGCATATTGACCCCGCGGCAGTCGGGAACAGCCGCATTGTGCCAATGTCCAATCAGGCAGGCCAATCCAACTTGCGCGCGCGTCTGCTGGATGCGGGGTTAGAGGTCGCTGCCGATGATCCTGCCTTGCCGCGCATTGTCGAGCGGATCAAAGAACGCGAGGCCCAAGGGTTTTCCTATGATACGGCACAGGCTAGTTTTGAGCTGCTGGCCCGCGAAGAACTGGGTACGTTGCCGCGCTTCTTTGAGGTCAAACGCTACCGTGTCACCGTCGAGAGGCGCAAGAACAAGCGCAATCAGATGGTCTCGATTTCTGAAGCCGTTGTCGTGACCAAAGTGCGCGGCAAAAAGATGCTGAATGTCAGCGAAAGCCAAGGACCGGATGGATCAGATCAGGGTCCAGTGAACGCGCTGTCGCGTGCGCTGTCCAAGGATCTGGGCCCCTATCAGGATATCATCGATGATATGCAGCTGGTCGATTTCAAGGTGCGGATCACCAATGGCGGCACCGAGGCTGTGACCCGTGTCATCATCGACAGCGAAGATGGTCAAGGGCGGTCATGGTCGACTGTTGGGGTCAGTGCCAACATCGTGGATGCGTCTTTTGATGCGCTGATAGATGCCATCAACTGGAAGCTGATCCGTGATGGTGCAAAGGCGCACGCATGAGCTTTGACGCCTGTGCCGCACTGGTTGAAAAGGCCGATCCGATGCGGTTTCGCGTGGCGATGGCAGCCCCGGTCGCGGCCCGTAAAGTTCTGTTTCCGCTGTATGCATTCAATGTTGAGGTCGCACGCGCCCCTTGGGTGACTCAAGAGGCGATGATCGCCGAGATGCGCCTGCAATGGTGGCGTGACGCTTTGGAAGAGATCGCGGAGGGCAAGACCCCGCGCAGACATGAAGTTGTTGATGCACTGGCCGGCGTTTTGGATGTTGAGGCCGCGAAATGCCTGGATGGGTTGGTCGCTGCACGGAGGTGGGATGTTTACAAAGACCCATTTGAAGGATCCGCGCATTTTGACGAATACATCGATGCTACGTCGGGCCATTTGATGTGGACGGCATCGCGATTGCTCGGCGCCGCAGATGAGGCGGTCGTGCGCGATTTCGCTTACGGTGTCGGGGTTGCGAATATCTTCCAGGCGGTTCCCGCGCTTGTCGCGCAAGGGAGGGAGCCTTTGATTGATACGACAGATGCGGGTCTTTTGACATTAGCCAACAACGGATTGCAACGGCTTTCACAGGCTGCAAGAGGGCGTCGCGCTGTTTCAAAGGCTTCGGGTGTTGCATTGGTCGCAGGGTATCATGCCAAGGGCGTTTTGCGCATGGTTCAAGATACGCCAGCTCGGGTGACGGCCGATGCGCTTGATACCAATCCGGCACGCGATAGTCTGCGTTTTCTGAATGTGTCCTTGCGTGGATGGTGGCGCTGAACAATTTTCGCCAAGAATTGTTGGGCCTAGATTGCCATCTTGGGCTGCCGCACCAACCAGATGAGTGATCCGCCTGCCAGCACCAAAAACGGCACCATTGCGATATTCACAGCGTTCCATCCCTCAACCGGTGACCCGCCCGAGCAGTTCATCAACCCGCCAGAGGCCAGCGATGCCACCGTGACCATCCCAAAGACGATCATGTCGTTCATGCCTTGTGCGACGCCGCGTTCTTCGGGACGATGTGCGCCCGCAAGCATTGTTGTCGCGCCGATAAAGCCAAAGTTCCAACCGATGCCCAGCAAGATCAAAGCAAGAAAGAAATTCCCAAGCTCAACACCTGACAATGCGACCCCACCTGCAAATGCCAGAATGATCAACCCAAGCGAGACGATCCGTTCAACGCCAAATCGTGCAATCAAGTGACCCGTAAAGAACGACGGTCCAAACATTGCCAGCACGTGGGCTGAAACGATGTCATTGGCATTGTCTGTGGTGAACCCGCAGCCGACAACAGCGAGCGGCGTCGATGTCATCACAAGGTTCATCAGTGAGTAAGATACCATCGCGCAGATGATCGCGACCAGAACACGCGGTTCGCGCAAAAGCTCTAGTCGGCTGCGACTTGGGGCGACAGAGGCTTGTGGTTCAGACTTGGACCCTTTGGGCAGATCGAGCCATAAAAACAGCAACATGCCCACAAGGTTGAGGACGATGATTGCGATATAAGTCCCAAGAAAAGGCACGACATAGACGTCCTGCACCAGCTTGTTCAGCTGCGGGCCGACGATGGCTGATAGCAAGCCGCCTGCCATGACATAAGAAATCGCTTTGGGGCGAAAGGCCTCGGATGCTGTGTCGGTCGCGGCAAACCTGAAAAAACCCTGCGCAGACATATAGATGCCCGTCAGATATGACCCTACCAGAAGCGTGACAAAGGAACTGGTGTAAAGCCCATAAGCGGAAACAGCCGCTCCTGCCGCACCCGCAAATGCCCCAAGGAAAAAACCAAACCGCCGTCCGTTGCGTTGCATCAGCGGGCTGATCCATGGCGCTGTCGTCATAGACCCAAAGACGATGAATGAAATGGGCAATGTCGCAAGACACACGTTTGAGGCCAATTGCCCACCGACGAGACCGCCGACAACAAAAAGCATAGGAAGTTGAGCGCCCAAAATCGCTTGGGCTAATACCAGAACGGCCACATTGCGTTTGGCCCGTGTGTCGTCAACATATGTCATGGTTCAATCGGTACGCCCGGTTTGTGAGGGGTGCAAGGACTGCTTACGCATTGTCAATGATATGCGCGAAGCTGCCGCTGATATTGTTTTGGATCAAACCCATTGAGGGCAGGGCGGTGCCTTCTGCGTCGCTGGCCTGAAACAGTGGCTGTCCTCGCGCATGTAACGTGGTTGCATAGTGAAATTCGTGCCCTTTCCATACGCCCTGAAAAGGGCCGGTGCTTGCTGAAAGATCACGGTATCCCAAGTGCAGTTTGCGTGTTGCAAAAGACGTTGCAAGTGGCAAAAGCCCTGCCATTTCATGCACGGTGCCATCCTTGTCCGTCAGTGTTTCGCCCAGTGTCATGTATCCGCCGCATTCGCCGTAAATCTGGGCTTTGCTCTTTCGGAGCGATTCAAGAAATCGGGTATTCGCCGCAAGTTTTCCTGCGTGAAGCTCCGGATAGCCGCCGGGAAGGTAGATAAGATCGGCATCGGGGGCTGGATCATTCGCGAGGGGCGAAAAGAGTTGGATTTGCGCACCTGAGTTGCGCCAGTCTTGCATCAAATGCGGATAGCTAAAGGCAAAGGCTGCGTCCTGCGCGACTGCGATGCTTTGGGCAGGTGGTTTGCTTGGACTTTGTGCCGCCTGTTGATGCATTGGTCTTAACAAGCGCTGTAGGCCGGACAGATCACTGTTTTCAGAGATCAAGTGTGCGGCGCCTTCAAGATAGGCTTCTAGGTCGGGCCGTTCCTGGGCTTGTACCAGTCCGAGGTGCCTTGAAGGTTGGGTCAGCGACGATGTGCGTGGAATGACCCCGAAAACTTGAATGTCACCAAGCGCCCGTCGCAGCATCGCTTCGTGCCGCGCAGACCCTACATTATTGAGGATGACACCTGCGATATGCACGTCCTTGTCGTGGTGTATGAAACCTTGGGCCAGAGCAGTCACTGATCCCGCCATTTTCCCTGCGTCGATCACTAAAATGACGGAAAGACCTAAAATGCGGGCGAGATCTGCGGTGGCCCCCGTGCCGTCGGGTGGTGCCCCATCAAACAGCCCCATCGCGCCTTCTATGATCAATGGCACTGGGCCTGCGCTCAGTGACTTGATCCTTGCGTTCGTCATCGCCCAGGCATCGAGGTTTAGGCAAGGCTGCCCGCAGGCTGCTTCGTGAAAGCGTGGATCAATGTAGTCGGGGCCTGACTTGGCGGCCCTGACAGGCACTTCGCGTTGTTGAAATGCGCGTAGCAGGCCAAGTGTGAACGTGGTCTTGCCGCTGCCCGAAGATGGTGCGGCGATAATGAAGCTCATCTTTTGTGGAGGCTTTGGGGTGCCTCCGGCGGGAGTTTATCTGGCAAGATGAAGAGAGCGTGCATGTTTCAGGCAGATTCGGCAGGGCGTCCGCGCCCCAGCGGGTCAAGATTGCGGGGCGCTTGGCCGGCGGCCATGTTTTGCCAGTCCAGCACTTGCCGCATCAGCACGGATTGTCCGATGCAGATGATGGCAGGCGGTGACAGTTTTGCGGCTGCGATGTCGTCGACAATGGTGCCGAGTGTTGTCTCTAAGACCTGTTGATCGTCGGTCGTCGCTGTTGTTACAACGGCGACGGGTTCATGCAGGCTGCGACCCGCGTCCACGAGTTGCCTTGCGATTTGGGCGATGTGTTTCATGCCCATATAGATCACGATGACTTGGCTGCCTTTGGAAATGCTGGCCCAGTCAAGTGAGCTGGGTGTGTTGCCCGATTGGTCGTGGCCGGTCACAAATGTCACGGACTGGTTTACGTCGCGGTGCGTGACGGGGATGCCTGCATAGGCCAGACCGCCGATCCCGGCTGAAATGCCGGGGATGATCCGGATCGGGATGCCATGTTGCACAAGCGTTTGCGCTTCTTCGCCGCCACGCCCAAAGACGAATGGGTCGCCGCCTTTAAGCCGCAAGACCCGTTTGCCAGCGCGTGCCAGATCGACCAAACGCAGCGAAATATCGCGTTGTTTCGCAGACGGCTTACCGCCCCGTTTGCCAGCATAGATATGTTCCGCTTGCGGTGCCCAGCTCAGGATTTGTTCCTGTACCAGCGCGTCATAGATCACCACATCTGCCTGCCGCAATGCGTTCACTGCATGCAGCGTCAGCAGCCCCGGATCGCCCGGACCAGCGCCACAAAGCCAAACCCAACCGGGTTCTAGCGTGGGCCATGTGTGGGCCGGGAGGGGGATATCTGTGCTCATGCCCTCTTTATGCCGCTGATTGCAGGGCTTGGAAAGGTGACAAACGACCTCGTATTGGTGATTGCCGTCATGGGCGTGCCTGCCTATCGTCGCGCGCAATGAGTGATGAGACGACAACAGAATTGCGCCGCGGCTGGACCACGGGCGCATGTGCGACGGCGGCCACCAAAGCAGCTTTACAACGGCTTTGGGGTGGCGCGTTTGAACGAGACGTGGGAATTACCCTGCCACGTGGCGAAACGCCTGTCTTTCCGCTGGCTTTGGCTGAGGTTGGTGATGGTTGGGCGCGTGTCGGCATTACCAAGGATGCGGGCGATGATCCGGATGTGACCCATGGTGCGCTGATCATTGTGACGGTGTCCAAGTCGGCAGATGGCGTTGTTTTTGTGGCGGGTGAGGGCGTTGGTACTGTCACAAAGCCCGGATTGCCCATTGGCGTAGGTGAGCCTGCAATTAACCCTGTGCCGCGCCAGATGATGACCGATGTTGTCGCTGAGATGGCGGCGCAGTTTACGCAGACCCCTGATGTGACCATCGAAGTTTCGATCCCAGACGGCGCAGAGATTGCGATGAAGACATGGAATCCCCGGTTGGGGATTGAAGGTGGGCTGTCTATTCTTGGCACCACCGGTGTCGTGCGCCCCTTTAGCTGTGCGGCTTGGATCGCCTCGATCCATCGCGGCATTGACGTGGCCCGCGCGGATGGGGTGCCACATGTGGCGGGATGCACGGGGGCGACATCTGAGAAGACTGTGCAGGCGCTTTATGATCTGCCCGATCACGCGATGCTGGATATGGGGGATTTCGCGGGGGGGATGCTAAAGTACCTCGGCAAGCATCCTGTGGCCCGCGTCACGATTGGAGGCGGTATCGGCAAGATCACAAAGCTTGCGCAGGGTGCGATTGATTTGCATTCAGGGCGTAGCCAAGTTGATTTTGCAAAGCTTGCGGGTCTCTCAGGCGATGCGCGTGTGGCCCAAGCGAATACAGCGCTGGAAGCGTTAGAAATAGCGGGCCCCAGCTTGGCCCAGAAAGTTGCGCAAAACGCTTTGGCCCAAGTACAGAACCGCTTTGGAACACCGGATATTGTTTTTGATATTGTTGTGATCGACCGCCAAGGCACCATTGTCGCGAGGGCAGGCGTATGACGCTGTTGTTGCTGGGCGGCACTGGCGAGGCGCGACAGATGGCCGAGCGGCTGCGCGGGCAAGATGCTATCATTTCGCTGGCAGGGGCGACCAGAAACCCTGAAGCGCAAGTCTTGCCCACGCGGATTGGTGGATTTGGTGGGGCAGATGGGTTCCGGTCCTATCTTGAGGCCGAACAGATTTCAGCGGTGCTGGATGCGACCCATCCATTTGCGTGCCAGATTACCGCGCGTACAGCACAGGTTTGCGCGGACCAAGACCTGCCTTATCTTCAGTTTTTGCGGCCGCAATGGCAGCCAGAGCCAGGTGATCATTGGATCAACATCACGCGTGAAAGTGAAGCCGCAGATCATATGCCACACGGTGCGGTGGTTTTTCTAGGTACAGGCAGGCAGACCTTGTCGCGGTTTGCCAATCTTGAAGGCCGCGAGGTGATCTGCCGTCAGATTGATCCCCCGGAGCAGCCGTTTCCATTTGCAGGGGGGCGGTTCTTGGTAGGGCGTCCGCCGTTCAGTGTTGCTGATGAGGTGGCCTTGTTTGTGAGACTTGGCGTTGATTTTCTGGTTGTGAAAAACGCAGGCGGTGCACCAAGCCGCACGAAACTGAATGCCGCAAGGCAGTTGGGGATCCCTGTCTTGATGATCGCCCGTCCGCCGCAAGGCGATTGGCCGATTGTCAACTCTGTTGATGACGCATTGGCGTGGGTGAAGGCGCTTTGAATGAACGCCTTATCCAGACCGACGCATGTGTTGCAGAAGGGGCCGCTTGGCTTTGCATCGCTGATCCACGGTTTGCCCAAGCCATGGTCGGGTTGCCCCCTTTGCCTTTGCGATTGAAACCGGATGGATTTGCCCAATTGTTAAGCGCGATTGTCAGCCAGCAGGTCAGCGTCGCATCGGCCAACGCCATTTGGGGGCGCCTTCAAGAGGCTGGAATGACCCAAGAGTCCGCCGTCTTGGGCACCAGTGAAGAGGCGTTGAGGGCCTTAGGTCTGAGTAAACAGAAAGCGCGGTATGCTCACGCTTTAGCTTTGGCTGAAATTGACTATGTCGCCTTAAGGCAGATGCCTTCAGCGGATGTGATAAAGACGCTGATCGCAGTGCCGGGTATCGGCGCATGGACGGCTGAGGTTTATGCGATGTTTTCTCTGGGTCGGGCAGATGTTTTTGCACCGGGTGATTTGGCGTTACAGGAAGCTGCAAAGTTGATGTTCGACATGCCAGAGCGCCCCAAAGAAAAGGACTTTCGCGTCATGTCTGCGGCGTGGACGCCATGGCGGTCGGTTGCAGCCCGGATCATGTGGGCCTACTACAAGCAACACAAACAAAGAGAAGGCATCAGATGACACGAGCTTTGGACGCCCAGCGGCGCGCACCGGTATCAGGGGAAACACGGTCTTGCGTGGTGTTTTTGCATGGCTATGGCGCGAATGCGGCTGATCTGATTGGGTTGGCTGACCCTTTGGGTGAGCATATGCCCGATACATTGTTTATTTCACCTGATGCCCCGGAAGAATGCATCGGCGCGCCGATGGGCCGTCAGTGGTTTCCGCTCCCCTGGATCGATGGATCAAGCGAAGAAGAAAGCCAGTTGGGCCTTGATCGTGCTGCGGCTGACCTTGATGCGTTTCTGGACGGTGTAATGGTGGACGAGGATTTATTACCAGAACAGGTGATGGTTTTGGGCTTTTCCCAAGGCACGATGATGGCGCTTCACGTCGTGCCGCGCCGCGAGGACGCGATTGCAGGCATTGTCGCGATTTCGGGACGTTTGCTAGAGCCTGAGTTGCTGGCCGATGAAACCCAAAGCAGACCGCCGGTTTTGCTGATCCACGGGGACGCCGATGATGTCGTTCCGCCACAGTCTTTGCCTGCCGCTGCGGAAGCGCTGCAAGAAGCGGGTTGGAAAGAAGTCTATGCCCATATAATGAAGGGCACAGGTCATGGCATTGCGCCTGACGGTCTTTCCGTAGCTTTGGCGTTCATGCGTGATCGTTTGGGGCTAAGCTAAGCGGCAAGACAAGTGTTGTTGCTCGTTAAGTGTTCCTTACAATTTGAATGCGACAAGGTGCTTGGGCGCCGGTGTTGCCCCATGCCAGCGCAGGTCTAAAGATGCATAGCCCCATTGTTTCACTTCTGGGTCCGAAGAACCGGTTGGGCTGGTTCATTCGTTACGTGATATTGGCGCTCGGGGTCATCGGGACCGTCTTTGCGCATGATGTGATTACGGACAATGCATTTCATGGCCGCATTGGGGACTACCTTGGGGCGATGGTCATGCTAGGGTTGCCGCTCTATGCCGTATTGACTGGCATCATGGCGGATATGGGCCGCTTGCGTGTCCAATTGATTGAGGTAAGCGAAACCGATCAAATGACCGGGCTTTTGCAACGATTGCCCTTCATCCGCGAAACAGAGCGAAAGTTAATCCAAACCGGTACGCTGTTGATGCTGGATATCGATGAGCTGGGTCAGATCAACGAAAAACATGATCACTACGCTGGTGATCTTTGCCTTATGGCTTTGGCGATTCGATTGCGCGAGGTGACACGCGCAACAGATGTCATTGGCCGGATCGATGGGGCAACGATTGCCATGTACCTACCCGGCACACCTGTTGATGCCGGACGCCAAGTGGCCGAGCGGTTGGCAAATGGCATTCAAGTGACAACGGGTGCAACCCGGATTGAAATTACAGTTTCTGTGGGGGTGGTCATGGCCGATGGGGACACGCCTTTGCGTTTGCTTATGAAGCAAGCCGAAGACGCGCTGCTGCGGGCAAAGACGCGTGGTCGTGCGCAGGTTATGCTGTCTGAAGAGAAAATAGCAGCTTAGGAGTAGCCGACCCGATAGTTTTTGTCGCATATTCTGGGGGTTGTCACATTTCCGACGCCATATATAGTTCTTGATAAGATGAATGCGGGACTGCCGCTTTGACTGCCCCGCACAGCCTATCTGGGATGTGACCTATGACGCAGACGGAATTCAGAACTGACTTTGTACGTGAGCCGGGGGCCTTGCGGCATTACCCTGCTTTGGTGCTGAATGCAGACTATCGCCCATTGTCTTATTACCCGCTGTCATTGTGGCCGTGGCAAGAGGCGGTCAAAGCGGCGTGGTTGGATCGTGTCGATATTGTCAGCGAATATGATGAGGTTGTGCGGAGCCCATCAACGATCATCAAGATACCA
The DNA here is from genome assembly GCA_947496605.1 of uncultured Paracoccaceae bacterium. Taxonomy (GTDB): domain Bacteria; phylum Pseudomonadota; class Alphaproteobacteria; order Rhodobacterales; family Rhodobacteraceae; genus Yoonia. Next base: position 395,105 of record CANMDF010000001.1, read on the forward strand.
TCAGTCGTTGTTCTCAAAGACTATATCAAACCGCAAAAACAGGTGGCCTTCACGCGATTCAATCTGTTTCTACGGGATGAATTTTGTTGTCAGTACTGCGGTGCAAAAGGTGATCTGACTTTTGATCACGTTGTGCCGCGCGCAAGTGGGGGCATCACAAGCTGGCAAAACGTGGTTGCCGCGTGTTCGCCCTGTAACCTGCGCAAAGGATCAAGGTCGCTAAAGCAATCCGGCATGAGCCTGCAAAAGCCACCGCGCCAGCCTGTGCCTGAACAGCTGCATAATGTCGGTCGCAAGTTTCCACCAAATCATTTGCATGAAAGCTGGGTTGATTTCCTCTATTGGGATGCGGAACTCGACGCTTAATCAACACCAGCGCTAGACTTGGGCGCACGACCGAGGTAGGTAGGCCGCGTTAGCGCTAACGTACCATCCATAGGGGAGTTTACTATGGTCTCTCGCGTCATCCCGGTCGATGAATTTGACCTTGTGATTTTCGGAGGCACCGGCGATTTGGCCCGGCGCAAAATCCTGCCCGGCCTCTTTCGGCGGTTCTTATCGGGCCAAATGCCAGCAGGGTCGCGCATTATCGGTGCCGCGCGGTCAAGCCTTGATAGTGCGGGCTACCGCGACATGATCGCAGGTGCGGTTGCCGAATTCGGCGGCGATGAATCTCGTAATAAGAAAGGGTTAGAGGCCTTTCTTAATCAGCTTGAATACGTAGCTATTGATGCGAAGGGCGAAGGAGGCTGGGCGCAACTTGCCGAAATCATCCGCCATGACGTTGTGCAGGCTTTCTATTTCTCGGTCGCGCCGTCGCTCTTTGGTGATTTGGCGGAACGACTGCACACCAACAAGATTGCAAACAAGAAAAGCCGGATTGTGGTGGAAAAGCCTTTCGGTCGTGACCTGGAGTCAGCCCGCGCGTTGAATGAAACGCTTGCTGCGCATTTTGACGAAAGGCAGATTTACCGCATCGACCATTACCTCGGCAAAGAAACAGTACAGAACCTGATGGCCGTGCGCTTTGGTAACATGCTGTTCGAGCCACTTTGGAACAACCACTACGTTGATCATATTCAAATCACTGTTGCGGAAACTGTGGGGGTCGGTGGGCGAGGTGCCTATTATGACCGATCTGGTGCGATGCGCGACATGGTGCAAAACCACCTGATGCAGCTGCTCTGTTTAATTGCAATGGAACCGCCCGGACAGTTTGAAGCAGATGCAGTCCGTGATGAAAAACTTAAAGTTATCAGGGCATTACAGCCTATTGATCACCATCACATCGTGCGTGGCCAATATGATGAGGGCCCTGACGGTCCGGGCTACCGCGAAGATGCTGAAAATCCCCGCAGCTTTACTGAAAGCTTTATCGCCATGCGCTGCCATATCGCAAATTGGCGGTGGGCCGGCGTGCCATTCTACTTGCGCACAGGAAAACGCATGAAGGCCCGTTCTTCCGAGATTACAGTGGTTTTCAAAGACCTTGGCCATACCATCTTTGAAGGCGATGAAGCACGTCACCGCAATATCCTGTCGATCCGTTTACAGCCGAATGAAGGCATGGATTTGCAGGTCACCATCAAAGAGCCCGGTCCAGGCGGCATGCGTTTGATTGATGTGCCTTTAGACATGACTTTTGCCGATGCATTGGGTGATGATGCCGAAGATGTTACTGACGCCTACGAGCGCCTGATAATGGACGTCATTCGCGGCAACCAAACCCTCTTTATGCGCGGTGATGAGGTTGAAGCGGCATGGGCGTGGACCGATCCGTTGATCCAAGGTTGGGAAGGGCGCAATGATGTGCCCAAGCTTTATGATGCCGGGTCCGCCGGGCCTGAGGATGCGATGATGTTGTTACACCGCGACGACCGCAAATGGCGCGAGATTAAAGGCTAGGAGCCGATGCAGCACCCAGTGCTGCGTCATGGCCAACTAAAGGACAAATCTGATGAAGCTTGTTGAGTATCCCGACGCGGAGATGATGATGATTGATCTGGCCAATACGCTGGCCGGAGAACTTGAGAATGCGCTTTTGACGAATGAGCGGGCGTCGTTTGCCGTACCGGGTGGCACAACACCGGGGCCGATTTTTGATAGCCTTTGTGCCGTTGATCTGGATTGGTCTCGTGTCGACGTCATGTTGACGGATGAACGCTGGGTGCCTGAGACGTCAGAGCGGTCAAACACGCGTCTTTTGCGTGAGCGTTTGCTGATCAATCGGGCTGCAAATGCGCGGTATGTCCCGCTTTATGCGCAGGCTGAAACACCTGAGGAAAAGCTGCCAGCACTATCGGCTGATCTGGCACCAGTTCTACCCATTTCTGTTATGTTGTTGGGGATGGGCGCTGATATGCACACGGCATCAATTTTCCCCGGGGCGGATCAATTGGATTTAGCATTGACCGGTGATGAGTTGCTGGTCGCAATGCGTGCACCCGGCGCACCCGAACCACGGATCACATTGTCGGCGTCTGTTTTGAAATCCGCGATTAGCCGACATGTTGTTATTGTGGGTCAAGAAAAGCGCGAGGCCCTTGAAAAGGCGCGACATTTATCACCCCAAGAAGCCCCGATTGCGGCGGTTTTGAACGGGTCATTCGTACATTGGGCGGAGCGTTAAGCAATGTGGCAAGCACTCAAAGACCACCACGCAAAGGTCAAAGATCGCCGATTTGAAACTATGGTCGATGCGGATCGTGCCACCGGTTTTGTTGCGCAAACTGGCGACATGCGGTTGGACTATGCCAAGACCAACATTGATGCGGATGGCCGCGCACTTTTGATTGATCTGCTTGAACAAACGGGCGTGGCCGCCAAACGTGACGCGATGTTTGCGGGTGCCGCGATCAATGAAACTGAAGGTCGTGCTGTTCTGCATACAGCCTTGCGCAACATCGATGGTGATCCGGTTATCGTCGATGGACAGGATGTGATGCCCGAGGTCCGTGACACGTTGGACCGGATGGCCGGGTTTGCGGATGATGTCCGTACTGGCCGTTTCACAGGGCAGGGTGGTCAGATCACGGATGTGGTGAATATTGGAATCGGGGGTTCAGATTTGGGTCCGGCCATGGCGGTGCAATCCCTTGCACCCTACCATGATGGACCGCGCTGCCATTTTGTCAGCAACGTCGACCCTGCGGATGTCGCAGCTGTTTTGCGGTCGTGCGACCCGGCCACGACTTTGGTCATTGTGGCTTCCAAGACCTTTACCACGATTGAAACGATGACAAATGCCCGTACTGCGCAGGCATGGATGGGCCAAAGTGTAGCCGATACGGGGGCGCAGTTCGCAGCGCTATCCACGGCGGCAGATAAGACTGCCGCTTTTGGTATTGATCCTTCGCGTGTCTTTGGTTTTGAGGATTGGGTCGGTGGGCGCTATTCAATGTGGGGCCCGATTGGGTTGTCGCTGATGATCGCTATTGGGCCGGACGCCTTTCGTGCGTTTCTACACGGTGCACAGTCCATGGACCGGCATTTTCAATCTGCGCCTTGGCAAGAAAATCTGCCTGCAATGTTGGCGCTTGTCGGTATTTGGCACAATCAGGTTTGCGGTTATGCAACCCGCGCCGTGCTGCCGTATGACAATCTACTGGCCCGATTGCCTGCGTATTTGCAGCAATTGGAAATGGAAAGTAACGGCAAAGGCGTCAGTATGGATGGCGCTGACCTTGATGTGCACAGCGGCCCCGTTGTTTGGGGCGAACCGGGCACAAATGGTCAACATGCGTTCTATCAGTTGATCCACCAAGGCACGCGCGTGATCCCGTGTGAGTTTCTGGTCGCTGCCCGTGGACATGAGGATGATTTGCATCATCAGCACCAATTGCTGGTGGCGAATTGCCTTGCACAGTCAGAGGCACTCATGCGTGGCCGCGATCTGGATGAAGCGCGTAGCAAAGTGGCCGATAAGTTCAGCGGAGACGAGCTTGAGCGCCAAGCCCGCCACCGCGTCTTCAAAGGCAATCGCCCATCTGTGACCTTGGCCTATCCCAAAATGACACCCGAGGTGTTGGGGCAGATCGTGTCATTGTACGAACACCGTGTTTTCGTGGAAGGTGTCGTCTTGGGCATCAATTCTTATGACCAATGGGGTGTTGAACTGGGCAAGGAACTTGCCACGGCGCTGCAACCCGTTGTCGAGGGCAAGCAAAGTGCGGCTGGCAAAGATGGCTCAACTGCCGCACTTGTTGAATTTTTGCAAATGCATGGGGTGTCTTAACGCGCGGGCTTTGCCATAAGCGTTTTAGAAAAGACAAAGGACCACATGATGATTGCTGAAATGATACCACTGGCCGTCGCTGCCGTTATCGTTGTCGCCATGCTGTTGGAAATCAAAACGGGACGTATTCCGAATTGGTTGACGATCTTGCCGTTTGTCTTGTTTGCAGTTCTTTTGTTTGTCGTTGAGGATCGCACACCGCTTTACTGGCAAATGGGCCTTGCAGCAGGGGTCTTCGTCTTTGGCCTTGTGATGTTCGCAATCGGTGGGTCCGGTGCTGGTGCTGTTAAGCTGATGACAGGCACGGCGCTCTTTGTGCCATTCGCAAAATCTGGCTATGCTGCGATTATCTTCTTTCTGGTCTTCTTCATCAGCTCGTTCTTCTTTGTCCAAATCCGCAAGGCATTCGGATCAGAGGACAGCAGTTGGCATATCATGGCAAATCAGGTGCTTCCGTTGAGTTTCTCAATCGGTGTCGCTGGCCTGACCGGCATGTTCTTGATCTAGAAAATTTTGGAGCGGGTAACGGGAATCGAACCCGTAACTGAAGCTTGGGAAGCTTTCGTGATACCTTTTCACCATACCCGCGCCGATGCTTTAGCCGTAATTGTGCGGTGGGTTGTCGTCAAGCTGCAATCAGCGTGATCTGCGCCGCCTGCGCCCACCTTCACCACCACCACCAGTATTGTGATTGATCTGGGGGATCGTCACGATGCTTTCCAAGATAGGGAATGGCTCGACCGCGTTGGGGATGTTTGAAGCGTTCACGAAATGCTCTTGGAAACGTGGCTCAATCGCGGTTTCGATTTTGTGGATGTTGTGGACTGTCTGTTCGATTTCGTCCCGCGCGTCGGTGTTCAGCAAAGCAATCCGCGCACCGGTCCCTGCCGCATTACCAGCGCTGGTTACTTTATCCAAAGGCGCATCAGGGATCATTCCCAGCACCATCGCGTGTTTGGGGCTGATATGCGCACCGAACGCACCTGCCAGCACAACACGGTCCACTGTATCTACGCCGAATTTGTCCATCAACAAACGTGCCCCCGAATAAAGCGCTGCCTTCGCCATTTGGATTTGCCGGATATCAGTGTTGGTCACCGTGATCTTGGGCCCGCCGTTTTCTGTGCCATCGTATAGTAGGTAGGAGTTAGTGCGCCCGTCCTGAAAACAGTTGGGTGAACCTGTTTGTTCGGCCGACCCGATTAGGCCGGGGCCGTCAACAATGCCTGCCATCCGCATTTCGGCGATGACTTCAATGATGCCCGATCCACAGATGCCCGTAATGCCCGTTTGTGCGATAGCCGCATCAAAACCGTCTTCATCTGACCAGATCTCGGACCCGATGACCTGAAACCTTGGCAGTTTGGTGGTCGGGTCGATTTCAACATGTTCAATAGCGCCGGGCGCCGCCCGTTGACCGCTTGTGATTTGTGCACCTTCAAATGCGGGTCCGGTGGGTGACGAACAGGCCAGCACTTTTTCTTTGTTGCCCAACAGGATTTCCGCATTGGTGCCCACGTCAACGACCAAAACAAGGTCTTCGGACTTATCCGGTGCCTCAGAGAGGGCAACTGCGGCCGCATCGGCACCCACATGTCCGGCGATGCAGGGCAGCAGGTAAACACGGGATGCGGGGTGAAGGTTCAAGTCCAGTTCGGAGGCGCGCAGCGAGATAGATTCAGAGGTGGCCAAGGCAAAAGGCGCTTGTCCCAGCTCATAGGCGTCGATGCCAAGGAAAAGGTGATGCATGACCGGGTTGCAGACAAAGACCGCGTCTACGATCAGATTGCGGTCAATTTCGGCCTCGGACGCGATTTGAACGAAGAGAGCATTCATGCCTTCGCGCACCGCTTGGGTCATTTCATCGGAACCGGTAGGGTTCATCATGCCATAACTGACACGTGACATCAGGTCTTCGCCAAAGCGGATTTGGGGGTTCATGATCCCGGAAGAGGCCACAACCTCACCCGAGTGCAGGTCACAGAGATGAGCGGCAATCGTGGTTGACCCAAGATCAACGGCAAGCCCATAGAGAGCGCCTTCATAGAACCCCGGCCAGATATGGATGATGCGTGGGCTGAATACTGCGTCGCCGAGATGTACGGCCACGGTGACTTTCCATGCGCCTTTGCGCAGGGCTGATTGCATCGTCTTCAGGACAGTCAGATCAGCCTCTAGGTCAGGCAGATCCCAATCGCGCCGTAGGGCCATGACCAGCCGTTCCAGATCACCAGATGGGTCGTGCATGTCAGGCTCTGCCACCTCGACATAGTAAAGTTTTGTCGATGGCTTCATCACGATGTCACGCGCTTCGGCCCGTTTACGCACGACCTGTTTGTGGACCTGGCTTTCGGCAGGCACGTCGATGACAACGTCGCTTTGGATGGTGGCTTGGCATCCTAATCGGCGCCCTTTTTGCAGGCCGCGTTTGTCGTCATAGCGTTGTTCCACACTGTTCCATTCGGAAAGGGCGGTATCTGCGACGGTCACACCATGTTTGGAAAACTCGCCATAGGACGGGGTGATTTGGCATTTTGAACAAATGCCACGCCCGCCACAAACGCTGTCCAAATCAACCCCCAATTGCCGTGCCGCCGTTAAGACAGGTGTCCCGACCGCAAAATGACCGCGTTTGCCGGACGGCGTGAAAATGACGAGAGGATCGTTGGACATGGTGTGCGCCTATTTTGCCTTCCCTCGAATGTATCTTTTGCGGGCGTCATGGGAAGGCTCATATCCGTCATAATGAATATGCACAGCGGCATCTTATTGCAGAACATCTGCCCCAAGCAGCCAAACCGCAAGTGGAACTGGTAACGTAGCCAAGACGACTGTCAAAATGACAAACCTTGTTTGAAAAAGGCGGCTGAACCCACCGGCCATCATAATGCCACCACCGCCGCCAAGCGCGATATTGCCGGGGGCGTTTATCACCAGCGCTAACGTAATATAGCGGTAGTCGCACAGCAAAGGGACCAACCACCGCGGTAGTTTATTGTGCATCGCATCTAGTCGATCTTCGCGGGGCGTTTCTTCTATCCGTTTGAACAATTTAGAAAGGCGATCAAGGTGCAGATCTTTGCACAGGCGTATCAGTCGTTTCAGCGGGGCGTATTGCCCGATTGAGAATGCCAACAGCAGACCCATCACTGTCGCAAGATAGACCATTGGCGCGGCATCCGCCCCTTCAAGTACAAGGATTGCGATACCGATCTCGACGCCGGGAATAAACGGGATCGCCAGCAGGATCGCATAGCCGATCAGCACAGTAACGATCAGCCCAGTCATCGCGCGGGCAGCCGCATCTGTTTCAAACAGTGCGATCTTGGCCATTAATAAATCAACGCCCAATTTGGCAAGATAGACCGATATCAAAACGACCAGCAGTTTCCCGGCGATCCGGCCAAGATAGTGCGTTTTGCTTAGTTCTGGGTTGGTATCAATGGCCATGCCCGCAACCTTGGGCGCATTTCGGCCCACTCACAAGTCCGGTTTTGCACCACTTAGCCCTTTCGGTCATCACATTTCCATGCGATAGCGACGTGCCAACGATACCACCCAAGGAGACTGGATGATGGAGATTCGCGAGGCACTCACTTTTGATGATGTTTTGTTGGTGCCGGGGGCATCCAGCGTGCTGCCGTCGACAGCTGACACAGCGACACGGGTTACCAAATCCATCGCGATGAACATCCCGCTCTTGTCCAGCGCGATGGACACAGTGACCGAAGGCCGCATGGCGATAGCGATGGCGCAGTCAGGCGGCATTGGTGTGGTTCACAAAAACCTTAATATCGAAGAGCAGGCCAAAGAAATTCGCCGCGTAAAGCGCTTTGTTTCGGGCACTGTTTACAATCCCGTTACATTGCATGCCGATCAGACACTGGCCGATGCCAAAGCGCTGATGGAACGCTACCGGATCACGGGCTTTCCTGTGGTTGGTCCCGATGGCCATGTTGTGGGTATCGTCACGAACCGTGATATGCGGTTTGCCCAAGATGACAACACGCCAGTCAGTGTCATGATGACCACTGATAATCTGGCCATGCTACAAGAACCCGCTGATCTGGATGAGGCCCGATCCTTGATGCAGGCGCGCCGGATCGAGAAATTGTTGATCACCGATGGGCAGGGCAAGCTAACGGGTCTTTTGACCCTGAAAGATAGCGAACAGGCCGTCTTGAACCCAATGGCCTGCAAAGATGCTTTGGGCCGTCTCCGTGTCGCTGCCGCCTCTGGCGTGGGTGATGCTGGGTTCGAGCGCACCCAAGCATTGGTGGATGCGGGTGTTGATATGATCGTGATCGATACCGCCCATGGCCATTCCGAAGGTGTGGCCAAAGCAGTGGAACGTGCCAAGAAGCTTTTCAATGAAGTGCAGATCGTGGCCGGGAACATCGCGACGGGCGAGGCAGCGAAAGCCCTGATTGGTGCAGGCGCAGACGCAGTCAAAGTGGGTATCGGCCCCGGTTCTATCTGCACCACGCGCATGGTTGCCGGCGTGGGTGTGCCACAGCTGACTGCGATTATGGATTGTGCCGAAGGTGCCGGTGATGTGCCTGTGATCGCCGATGGCGGCATCAAGTTTTCAGGTGACTTCGCCAAGGCGATTGCCGCTGGCGCGTCCTGCGCGATGGTCGGATCAATGATTGCAGGCACGGACGAAAGCCCGGGTGAAGTGATCTTGTACCAAGGCCGTTCGTTTAAATCCTACCGTGGCATGGGCAGTCTTGGCGCGATGGCCAGTGGTTCGGCTGACCGTTATTTTCAGAAAGAAGCGGCAAGCGATAAACTGGTGCCAGAGGGCATTGAAGGACAAGTGCCTTACAAAGGATCTGCACATGCGGTTGTCCACCAACTTGTTGGCGGTCTGCGGGCCGCAATGGGTTATACGGGCTGTGCAACCGTTGACGAGATGCGCAAGAACTGTAACTTTGTAAAGATCACAGGCGCGGGTCTGAAAGAAAGCCATGTCCATGATGTGCAAATCACCCGTGAAAGCCCCAATTACCGGATCGGGTAAGCTATGACCCCCGGTGCACGCGTTGCTGCCGCAATTGCGGTGCTTGACCAAATCCAAGGCGGTGCCGCAGCTGAGCAGGCATTGACTGCATGGGCACGCGGTAGCCGCTATGCCGGATCAAAGGACCGGGCCGCGGTGCGTGACCACGTCTTTGATGTGTTGCGGGCGAAACGGTCTTTGGGTGACGGGGCAGGGCGCGACCTGATGTTGCGCTTGGCACAGCGTGAAAATTGGGATCTCGACAGTCTGTTTTCCGGTGAAGGCCACGCACCTGCAAAATTGGCTGACGAAGACAAAGCCGCGCTTGCCGGGACCAAGGATATCTCAGATGCCGCCTGTTTGGATCTTCCTGAATGGCTGTGGCCGCAATGGCAAGAAAGCCTCGGTGATCAAGCAGAGCCTGTGGCGTTGATCCAGCAAGAACGCGCCAGTGTTTTTTTGCGGGTGAACGGGCGTAATGGATCGGTGGATGCCGCGATGGCGTCACTACAGCAGCACGGCGTGGGTGTCGTGGTCCATCCTGTCGTTGAAGGCTGTTTGCGGGTCACAGAAAACCCGCGAAAGGTAAAGACGTCAGATGCTTATCTCAATGGATTGGTCGAATTGCAGGATGCAGCCTCGCAAGCCGCGGTGCGGCGTGTGCCGGTGCACAGCGGTGCGACGATTTTGGATTACTGTGCAGGTGGTGGCGGCAAGTCATTGGCTTTTGCCGATCATTTTGATGCGACCGTTACAGCGCATGACATTGCTTCCCAACGGATGCGCGATTTGCCTGCACGTGCTGAACGGGCAGGGGTGGACATTGAAATCGTCCAGACCGCAGACCTGACAGCGCAGAAATATGACATTGTGTTCTGTGACGCGCCTTGCAGTGGAAGCGGCACTTGGCGACGCACGCCTGATGCAAAATGGCGGTTTACGGCGGATAGGTTGAATGAACTGGTACAATTACAGCGCGAGGTCATTTTTGGTGCTGCCAGACATGTGCGCGAAGGCGGTATGCTGATTTACGCCACTTGTTCGGTTTTGCAGAAAGAGAATACTGACTTAGTTCAATGGTTTATAGATCAGGATGATCGCTGGCGCATTGACGCGCAAGATCAACGTCTGCCTGATTCTGACGGAGATGGGTTTTTTACCTGCGTCCTTATGCAGCTATAATACAACCTTTAATTGCATCGCGAGACTTGCTAGCGTCCGTTAAGGGCAACTTAATTGATGAGCAGTTATGGTTGCCTGCGTGAAGTAAGGGGACCGCAGTGCCTTTCGATCAGTCGTATGAACCACAACATCGCTTTGTTCGCACAGGATTACCATCAGAGCATCGTATGCTCTCGGTTGGGTTGGTGTGTCTGGGGATTGCCTGGCTGCTGCCGATGGCATCTGTCAGTTACGGTTTTGTTGTTTGTGGGGGGATTTTTTTGTGTCTCGCAGGTTGGGGACATCTCACAACCTATCTGGCCAATCGCACAGACGTTCAGTTGCAAGAAACGGCTAAGCGATTGGTCGCCAGTGATATTGGCGCAGGATTTGTGACGAATGGCGCAGGCCGGGTTCTCTTTGCCAACAGCAGTGCAACGGATGAATTTGGTGAAACGCAGGGGCGTGATCTGGCACAGGTGTTTGGGATCATGCTTGCAAATCCAGCCAGTGTTTTGTCCCAAATTTTATCGCAAGCCGTGCAAACCGGGACGCAAACAGAAGATATCGTCACGCGCGGCGGGCACTTTCGGTTGCGTGTGCTGATCATAAGTGATGACTGCCAGCTTTGGTCGCTAGACGATCTGAGCCAAGGGATGCGGCAGGAAAACAAGCGTAATTACCAAGACTTTCCAATGCTGACTGCGTCACATGATGGACGTGTCCTTCGGATGAATGACGGATTTCGCACATTGGTCGGGACAACACCAAACCGACTTGAAGACATCTTTGAGACGTTACCATTGCGATCCGGGCATATGCAGACGTTGCAAGGGTTGCATCGACCGCAGGATATAATGGTGGCGGTCATTGAAGGAAGGGATGACACCTGTGATATCTATGTGCTTCCTGGCGCTGCGGCGCCGCAACTGCCGCCACAATTAGGGGCCGGTTGGGACGCGATCGAAGAACTGCCTGTGCCATTGCTGAAAATAGCCCGCGACGGCGAACTTCTGGCATCTAACCGAGAAGCGCGTCAGCTGCTCAATATCCATGAAGTGGCAGGTGGGCAGCTTTCAGATGTGTTCGATGAGCCGGGGCGACCGATCAACAATTGGCTCGCAGAAGCACTGTCCGGACAAAGTGAAAATGTTTCACAATTCCTGCATGGTCGCGGCGTGAAGCAGAACACTTTTGTGCAGGTGACGCTTAACACTGCAGGGGACGCAAATGACCCACACCTGATTGCAGTCCTGAATGATGTCACTGAACTCAGATCACTTGAAGCGCAGTTCGTTCAAAGCCAAAAGATGCAAGCAATCGGTCAACTCGCAGGGGGTGTGGCCCATGATTTTAACAACTTGCTAACCGCGATATCCGGGCACTGTGAACTTTTGCTCTGCAACCATGATGAGCACGATCAAGACTATGGTGATTTGATCCAAATCCATCAGAATACCAATCGCGCGGCCAGCCTCGTTGGTCAGCTTTTGGCATTTTCCCGCAAACAAAACCTCCAACCTGAAACGGTTGATTTACGTGATACCCTGTCTGATCTGACACATTTGCTCAACCGATTGGTGGGTGAAAAGGTGACCCTGACATTGGACCACGACAATCAGCTGGCGCAGATAAAGGCGGACAAAAGACAGCTTGAGCAGGTCTTGATGAACCTTGTGGTCAACGCGCGCGATGCAATGCCGGGCGGCGGTGAAATACGCGTGATCACGAAGAACACAAATCTAAAGTCTGCCTTGCACCGTGACCGGGCGACGGTTCCGGCAGGGGATTACGTGTTGGTCAAAGTAATCGATGAAGGTCACGGTATTCCACAGGACAAGCTAGGTAAAATCTTTGAACCTTTCTTTACGACGAAGAAAACAGGCGAGGGCACCGGACTTGGCCTCTCAACCGCATATGGCATCGTCAAACAGACCGGTGGCTATATTTTCGTTGATACAGAAGTTGGCGGTGGCACGACGTTTTCATTGTTTTTCCCACGCCATCTTGCCGAGGACGTGAAAGCGCCCATCACGCAAATCGTGCCTGAAAAACGGCTAAAAACAAGCGCGGATGGTGTCGTTCTGCTGGTCGAAGATGAGGCACCGGTTCGCGCATTTGCCACACGGGCATTGCGTTTGCGTGGTTACACTGTGCTTGAGGCTGATTGCGCGGAAGCCGCACTTGAAATGTTGTCAAACGACGATCTGCATGTCGATATCTTTGTGACGGATGTGATTATGCCGGGTTTGGATGGCCCAACATGGGTCAGGCAAGCGCTTGAACATCGGCCCAAGACGAAAGTCGTTTTCGTTTCTGGTTATCCCGAAGACGCATTCGATGATGGACAACCTGAGGTGATGGGTGCGGCATTCTTGCCAAAGCCATTTTCGCTTAAGGATCTGACGGATACCGTGCAAGACCAACTCCAAGCACCGCCGGAGCTGGCGAGCGCATAATATTCTGGGCGGTTTGATTGACCCGTTACTGACCCAGGCTGACCAAATGTGCCGCAGACCCGGTAAGTGCTGCGTAGTCATCTTCAATCACGTGGACTGCAAAATTGCTCATAAAGCCCGCAAATCTGCCTTTGTCACGGAACGCGTCACCAAAGCCAAATTGCGTGAGATGCGGGGCAAATGCCCGTGCGACGCCGCCAGCGAGATAAACCCCTCCGAAAGGCAGTTGAATGAGGGAAAGGTTCCCACAGACGGTTCCTAGAATGCGCGTAAAGAGCTCGGCCGCTTCGGTCGCACGGACGTCACTGCCATCGGCACAGGCCTGCATAATGTCGTGTGCCGCGCATTCGCGAGGGTCGCCCGATTCTTGACCCAAGAATGCGTAAACCCGTTCCAGACCACGACCAGACAAGACATCCTCAACCGCCGGAAACCCGTGTGCGGTTGAGACGAACTGGCAAAGGCGCAGTTCTTTTTCATTGCGGATTGGCAGATTGGCATGTCCACTTTCAGACGGGGTGACAATCCGACCATGCTCAAGGTCGAAGACGGGTGCGGCATTAAAGCCAGTGCCGACGCCCACAACCAGCTTGGCGGCATTAGGCTGGCCTGCCGGCCCGGGTAGAATGGTACGAATATTTGCAGTATCGATATGGCCAAGGGCATGCCCCTGCGCCTGCAAATCGTTCAAGATGGCAACGGTTTCTGCTTTCGTCGCGCGCGCCAGCGTGTCCTTGTCAATCGCCCAATCAAGGTTGGTCATGGTCGCACGACCGTCGCGCACCGGTCCGGCAACAGCGACACAGGCAGCAATTGGGTCAACGCTCCCTTCGTCGTCAATGTACCGTGTCAGAACGGATTCGAGCCCCGGAAAATCTGCGTTGCGATACCGCCGGATGGTGCCCTCAACGATGCTGCGTCCGTTTGCTAGAGCAACGCGCGTATTCGTGCCGCCGATGTCAGCGACCAAAGCGTAGGTATTCTTAGGATGTCCCATTATGTTCCTTCAGGCGCGATGGCGGCTTTGAGCGCGTGATAAGACGCTTTTGGTGTGCGCTTCAAGGTTTCAAAATCAACATGGATCATGCCAAAGCGTTTTTCGTACCCAAAGGCCCACTCATAGTTGTCGAGCAAAGACCAATAGAAAAAGCCTTGCACATTTGCGCCTTCCGCGATGGCTTGCTTTGTCGATAGCATATGGTCAGAGACGAATTTCATGCGCTCCGGATCGTAAACCGCCCCATTTTCAAACGTGTCATCCCACGCCATGCCATTCTCGGTCACATAGATCGGCATATCGCCCACATAGTCTTTTGACAGACGGGTCAGGAAATTTCGCAGCCCGTCAGGATAGATTTCCCATCCCATCTGGGTCTTATCGCCGGGCCCTTCGGCGGCATCGATGTGCGGCCATACCACGGTCTCATCAGTCGTGACTTTGTGCCGCGTATAGTAGTTCACCCCCAAAAAATCGATGGGTTGGCTAATCTCTTGCATGTCATCTTGCCAGTCGGTCGGCATATGAGGATCAAGCCCTGCGAGTGCTTCGTCAGGGTAGGTGCCTTTGGCAATCGCTTCAATGAACCAACGGTTCATGATGGCGTCCCAGGTTGCAAATGCAGACCTCGCTGCGGGCGTGTCGTCTTTGGGCTCGGTGTGATCAAAGTTCAGAACGATCCCGCAGTTCTTCATGCCTTTCGCCCGCAGCCGCGTCATCGCAACACCGTGGGCCAAATTGATGTGATGCATCGCGCGGGCGGTTGCCCGAATATCTTTCAGCCCCGGTGCATGATGCCCGATGAAATGCGACAAGTACGAGACGCACCAAGGTTCATTAATTGTTGCGATCGCGTTAACCCGATCACCGATCCGGTCGGTAATAACATCGGTGAAATCCCCGAAATACTGGCATGTATCGCGGTTCATCCAACCGCCTTGATCGGCCAAGGCACTTGGCATTTCCCAGTGATAAAGCGTTTGAAATGGCTGTAAGCCGCGCTCTAACATTGCATCGACCAGACGGTCATAAAAATCCAAACCATCGGGGTTTACTGTCCTCCCATCTGGCATCACCCGCGCCCAAGATGTGGAAAACCGATAGGCGTCCATGCCTGCATCTTTTAGCAGATCAAGGTCTTCGGCAAAGCGGTGGTAGTGGTCGCAGGCAATCGCACCATCTTCGGCCCGCACGACGTTGCCGGGGCCTTTGGCAAATGTATCCCAATGGGTTTGGCCGGCACCACCAAAGCTATGCCCTTCAATTTGATATGCAGCGGTTGCAGCCCCGAATAGGAAACCATCAGGGAAATCGGATCGTTTGAAATCCATGTTAGTCCTTTCGTGGGGCAGGGCCCGTCGATGATCCAACCATCAGCTCTGCCTCAAGCAATACGCTTTGCGGTGGTAAGTTTGGGTTCGAAATTGAATGCAAAAGCATCTCGGCAAGTTTGCGACCGGCATCGCGAACCGATGACCGCGTTGCAGTGAAAATGGGCACGTCACCACCGTTTTGCAGGTATGACAGGGCGTCGTCATGGGTCACGACCGACACGTCTTTCCCCATCACAAGGCCCTTTTCTTCGATGGCGCGGCGCACCCCGAGGGCTGAAATCAACGACGACGAAATGATTGCTGTGGGTGCGTCATCGCCCGCCAACATATCGCGGGTGGATTGGTAGCCGAAGACCTCGGTCATTTCGCCAGAGCGCATCAACGCGGCGTCAACTGCGATGTCGTGCGCGCGAAGTGAGGCGGTATAACCTTCGCGCCGCCTGTGCGCAAAGTCCATGACCTCTAGGCCATTGATCAACGCGATCCGTCGATGCCCAAGATCAAACAGGAAATCTGTCGCCCTTTGAAATGCGCTGCGATTGTTCACGTCAAGCCACGCGTAGGGCTTGTCATATCCCGATGCGCGACCATGCACAGCGAAAGGCAGTCCAAGGTCCTGCAACAGGCCAATGCGCGGTTCATTCATGCGAGGGCCGTGCACAATAACGCCGTCAACGGCCCGGCGTGATTTCAAACCTTCGTAGATGCGGCGTTCATCGTCGTCGTCGACGATCGATAGGATCATTTCATATCCATGCCGCGAATAGGTTTCGCCGGCGCCTGCGATGAAGTCGCCAAAAATTGGGTTCACCATCTCATGTTTGCTGGACAGTGGAATCACATGTCCGATCGCCAGAGCTTGACCAGTGGCGAGGCCTTTCGCGCGGGTCGACGGGCTATAGTTGAATGTCTTTGCGGCTTCTTCTACGCGGCGGCGTGTCGCGGGGCTGACCTCTGGATAGCCGTTCAAGGCCCTGCTTACGGTTGTTTGGCTAAGCCCCAGATTGTGTGAAAGTTCTTTAAGATTCATGGGGCTGGCGAAAAGTCCAAAGCGCTATCAATTACAGTTTGCGCTGCATCGCAGAGACATCTTTCTGCGCACAACACTGTTTGAGTACCATGGTTTTAAGGAAATCCAAGTTCTTTTTACGTGGTGCACAGTCCTGTTGACAGATGGCCCAACTTCGCTGAGTGTGGTGAAATCCAAAGCGCTTTGGAAAACTGATTCCATAGCGCGTAAGGGACTGACAGCACGTAAGTGCATATTAAGGGACGCGTCTAGAACGGCGCGATTGGGAGGAAATTCAATGAAAATGAAACTGTATGCCAGCGTGGCAGCGGTTGCTTTGACCGCGAGTGCAGCCACTGCAGGTGGTCACCTTGCATTCACTCCGGGTGAGGGCGACTTCAGCTGGGACGAATACAATGCATGGGCCGAAAGTGCGCCCGATCTGTCCGGTCAGGACGTCACAATCTTTGGACCTTGGTTGTCCCCAGAAGATGATATCTTCCGCTCTGCGATTGCTTACTTCGTCGAAGCGACTGGCGCGAATGTCACATACACCGGTTCTGACGGCTTTGAGCAGCAGATCGTAATTGACGCCGAAGCAGGCAGCCCACCGAACATCGCCGTATTCCCGCAGCCAGGTCTGGCCGCGAACATGGCGTCACAGGGTCTGCTGGCACCGCTCGGCCCGGATATGGCTGCTTGGGTTGGTGACAACTATGCCGCTGGTTCTTCATGGGTTGATCTGGGCACATATGGCGACGCCAACGGCGACGACCAGTTCTACGGCTTCTTCTACAATGTGAACGTCAAGTCGCTTGTATGGTACGTGCCAGAGAACTTTGAAGATGCTGGCTATGACATTCCAGAAACAATGGAAGACCTGATCGCATTGTCCGAGCAGATGATCGCAGACGGTGAGACACCTTGGTGCATCGGTCTGGGTTCCGGTCCTGCAACGGGTTGGCCAGCGACTGACTGGGTCGAAGACATCATGCTGCGCACACAATCTGCTGCTGACTATGATGCATGGGTCACCAACGATTTGGCGTTCAACGATCCAAAAGTGGTCGAAGCCATTGAGACATTCGGCATGTTTGCCAAGAATGACGACATGGTTGCCGGTGGTGCCGCAGCAGTTGGGTCCACCGACTTCCGCGACAGCCCTGCAGGTTTGTTTACGTCTCCAGCGCAGTGCTACATGCACAAGCAAGCGTCCTTTATTCCGGCATTCATGCCAGAAGACGTTGTGATCGGTGAAGATGCAGACTTCTTCTACTTCCCATCTTTCGAGAGCAAAGATCTGGGCAATCCAGTTCTGGGCGGTGGTACGTTGATGGCTGTGACATCCGCATCTGACGCGACAATGGCATTCATGGAGTACCTCCAGCAGCCACTCGCGCATGAGATCATGATGGCGCAGACAGGTTTCTTGACACCACACTCTGGTGTGAACCTCGACGCCTATAAGGATGCGACACTGCGTGGTCAGGGTGAAATCCTGCAGAACGCAACAACATTCCGCTTTGATGGTTCCGACCTGATGCCAGGTGCGATTGGCGCCGGTACGTTCTGGACAGGCATGGTTGACTATGTTGGCGGCGCGTCTGCTCAAGAAACTGCAGATGCGATCCAGCAAAGCTGGGACGCGCTGAAGTAAGCGTCTTGCACAAAAAATAGGTTCGGACGGGCAATCGTCCGAACCCACCAGCGGCATATTACGCCGCACAAGATGCATCGCGAAGGGGAGGGCGCTATGAATCCGGCACTACAAGGATTGATTACAATCATTATCGGGGTCGGCGGCTGCGTCGGTTACTTTTACGGGGCGAACCTGTTCCTTGATAAGGTTTTGTTCAGACCCACGGGCCCGAATGCAGGCCGCAACATCAACCGCGCCAATCAAATCCGGCCTTGGTTGTTCCTCATGCCCGCCTTACTGGCCTTGGGCATCTACCTTGCATATCCCGTCTTCGCCACGCTGCGCCTGAGTTTTCTTGAGCGTCTTCCCGGCAATGAATATGCCTTTGTTGGTTTTGAAAACTACACCAAGATGTTTGCCGAGCCCAAATTCATGGAGGCTTTGCGCAACAACGTCCTTTGGCTTGTGATTGTGCCTGCAGCTGCAACCGGATTTGGTTTGCTGGCGGCCCAACTGACCGACCGTTTGGCGTGGGGTAATATCGCGAAATCGATCATCTTTATGCCGATGGCGATCTCATTCGTGGGTGCTGCGGTAATTTTTAAGCTGATTTATGAGGCCCGTCCTGAAGACGTTGCGCAGATCGGTATTCTGAACCACCTCTATCTGCTGTTTGGTGGGGCAGAGCCGCAGCAATGGCTGCAGATTCCGTTTTGGAACAATTTCTTCCTAATGGCGGTATTAATCTGGATTCAGACGGGTTTCGCGATGGTAATCTTGTCCGCAGCCTTGCGCGGTATCCCAGAGGAAACGGTAGAGGCTGCGATCATTGATGGTGCAAATCCGTTCCAGATTTTCTTTAAGATCAAAATCCCGCAGATCATGTCGACCATCGTTGTGGTTTGGACAACGATCACGATCGCCACGCTTAAGGTCTTTGACATCGTATTCGCGATGACCAACGGCCAATGGGAAACCCAAGTGATGGCCAACTACATGTACGACAAATTGTTCCGTGCGAATGATTGGGGGATGGGCTCGGCTTCGGCCATGATCATCATGTTGATGGTGACGCCAATCCTGGTTTGGAACGTCTATAACGCCCGTAAGGAGATGCAGTAATGGATGCGATTGCAGGAAGAAAGCCCGCCGTCGTCTGGCTTCTGAACATCTCGGTTGTGGCATTGGTCATCCTTTGGCTGTTCCCGACGCTTGGACTTTTCATTTCATCCTTCCGCACAGGTGATCAAATCACGGCATCCGGTTGGTGGTCGTCATTGTTCCCCGCGGAACAAACTTTGCAAATCCGCGCCGCTGACCCGGACGATAATCGGGTCGATCTGGGCAACGGACGGTTCATGGTTGAAGGCAACATCTTTGACGGGACCGGGTTTGAAGGCGAAATGAACGCATGGGCGACCTCAAGCCGTAACCTTGGCGCTTTTGCGCCGGGCGAGACAAACGATCTCGGCGATGGTGAAACATTCACGCTGAACGCAGACGGTACATATGTTTGGGAAGGTGACGATGATCAGATCAGTGGTCGCGCGCAACGGTTGTTTATCGAGGTTGTCTCACCGCCTGAGTTTACGACAGCGAACTATGGATTTGTCCTGTTTGACGAAGATAACTCAGAAGGCATGGCAAAAGCGTTCTTCAATACGCTGACCGTTGTGATCCCGGCGACGATCATTCCGATCCTTATTGCAGCATTCGCAGCCTATGCGCTGGCTTGGATGGACTTTCCGGGGCGTGCGATCTTAATTGCTGTGATCGTTGGCCTGTTGGTTGTGCCATTGCAACTGGCGCTCATCCCACTGCTGACGCTGCATAATGCTGTTGGAATCGGAAAGGGCTATTTGGGGGTCTGGTTGGCGCATACCGGCTTTGGTCTGCCTTTGGCGATTTACCTGCTGCGCAACTATATGGTCGGCCTGCCGCGAGACATCATTGAAAATGCCAAAGTTGATGGCGCGACAGATTTTCAGATCTTCACCAAAATTATCCTGCCGCTCAGCTTTCCGGCACTGGCGTCATTCGCAATCTTCCAATTCTTATGGACGTGGAATGACCTGCTGGTCGCACTGGTGTTCTTGATCGATGCCTCTGGTCAGACGACCGTCATGACCAAGCAGATTGTTGAATTGCTGGGAACACGCGGCGGCGATTGGGAAATCCTTGCCACATCCGCCTTTGTATCAATCGCAGTGCCACTGGGTGTGTTCTTTGCGATGCAAAAATACCTGGTGCGCGGCCTGTTGGCTGGCTCTGTAAAGTAAAAACCTCCGGTCCCAAAGGCACGCCTTTGGGACCGTGATCTAAGTAGGAATGACGAAGATGACGACGGCATTGGCCACAAACAAAGAGATGGCCGTAGACAAAGACTGGTGGCGCGGTGCGGTGATCTATCAGATCTATCCGCGCAGCTTCCAAGACAGCAATGGCGACGGCATTGGCGATCTTTTGGGGATCGTGCAACGCTTGCCCTACATCGCGTCGCTTGGGGTTGATGCGATCTGGATTTCGCCTTTCTTCATGTCGCCCATGAAGGACTTTGGGTACGACGTCAGCGACTATTGCGATGTTGATCCGATGTTTGGCACATTGGCCGATTTCGATGCGGTCGTTGAAACAGCGCATCGTCTTGGCATTCGGGTGATGATCGACCTTGTGCTCAGCCATACCAGCGACCAACACGCATGGTTCGGCGAAAGCCGTGCCAACCGCACGAATGACAAAGCTGATTGGTATGTCTGGTCTGATCCTAAGCCTGATGGCACGCCACCTAACAATTGGTTGTCGATCTTCGGTGGCTCAGCCTGGCAATGGGATGCGCGGCGCGAGCAGTATTATATGCACAACTTCCTTGTGTCGCAGCCTGACCTGAATTTCCATGAACCTGCAGTGCAGGACGCGTTGTTGGATGTCGCCCGTTTTTGGCTGAACCGGGGCTGCGATGGGTTCCGTTTGGACACCATCAATTTCTATACCCACGACGCACAGTTGCGGGACAATCCGCCGTTGCCACCAGAAAAGCGCAACGCGACCATCGCACCGTCGGTGAACCCCTATAACCACCAAGAACATCTGTACTCAAAGAACCAACCTGAGAATTTGGAGTTCCTGCGCAAGCTGCGTGCCGTGATGGAACCTTATGGCGCCGCCGCCGTGGGCGAGGTGGGGGATGCACAGTTAGGTCTTGAGATCATGGGCGAATACACCGCTGGCGATGATCTGATGCAGATGTGCTATGCCTTTGAGTTTTTGGCGAAAGATCAACCAACTGCCAAACGCATTGTCGAGGTCATGGACCGCGTTGACGAAGTCGCCGCAGATGGCTGGGCCTGCTGGGCGTTCTCAAACCACGACGTCATGCGTCACGCCTCGCGGTGGGATTTGCCACCAGCGGCACAGCGCATGTTTGCAACATTGATCATGTGTTTACGCGGGTCGGTTTGCCTTTATCAGGGTGAAGAGTTGGGATTGCCCGAAGCAGACGTTGCCTTTGAAGACTTGCAAGACCCTTACGGGATCGAGTTTTGGCCAGAGTTTAAAGGCCGTGATGGATGCCGGACACCAATGGTCTGGGAACAAAGCAACCAAAATGGCGGCTTTACGGCTGCACAACCTTGGTTGCCTGTCGCGACTGAACATCTGCATATGTCGGCCGCCGCCCAAGAGGATGAGCCCGGTGCCCTCTTACACCATTACCGCAAGGCAATCTCGTTCCGCCATTCCCACCCGTCGCTGAGCGTCGGTGATCATGATGGCGTGAAAGCGAATGGTGATGTTGTGCACTTTACCCGCACACATGGCGGGCAAACAATTTTCTGCGCGTTCAACGTCAGCGAAACACCATCTGATTTTGATCTGCCCGCAGGAAACTGGACACCGATCGGTGCCGAGTTGGGCAGCGCACATACATCCGCAGACGGAAGACTGCACCTTGGGCCTTGGCAGGTTTGCCTTGCGCTAAAGACTTGAATTTTAGGGGAGTGAGACATGGCTGATCTGAAACTAACGGACGTTGCCAAGACCTATGGTGGCACTGTTGATGTGCTTAAGAACATCAATTTGGATATTAAGAAGGGCGAACTGATTGTTTTTGTTGGTCCGTCCGGTTGCGGTAAATCCACATTGCTGCGGATGATTGCGGGTCTGGAAAAGATTACCGGCGGCGAGTTGCAGATCGATGGTCAGGTTGTCAACGATGTACCACCCGCACAGCGTGGCATCGCCATGGTGTTCCAATCCTATGCGCTCTATCCGCATATGACCGTGCGCGATAACATGTCTTTCGCCCTAAAGATCGCCAAGAAAACACCAGCTGAGATCGATGAGGCCGTGAACCGTGCCGCCAAGATTTTGCAGTTGGACGAATACCTTGACCGTTTGCCCAAGGCCCTGTCGGGCGGCCAGCGTCAGCGTGTTGCCATTGGCCGCTCAATTGTGCGCGACCCAAAGGTCTATTTGTTTGATGAACCGCTTTCTAACCTTGATGCGGCTTTGCGTGTCGCCACGCGGATTGAGATTTCACAGCTGAAGGAATCGATGCCGGAAAGCACGATGATTTACGTGACCCACGATCAGGTTGAAGCGATGACGCTGGCAACCCGCATCGTTGTGCTGGCCAACAAAGGCATTGCACAAGTGGGATCGCCACTTGAACTTTATGAGCGTCCAGAGAACGAATTTGTAGCCCAGTTTATCGGCTCACCTGCGATGAACTTGCTGTCAGGCGAAATTGTTGAAACGGGTGCGCAAACAACCGTAAAGCTGACAGCCGGTGGTTTGGCAAAGTCTGCTGCACCAACCGAGGCCTCAGATATGGGATTGAAGGTCAACATCGGTATCCGCCCTGAGGATATGATTGAAACGACCAGCGATGATTACGCCTTTGAGGGTAAGGTTAACTTTACCGAAGCGCTTGGTGAAGTAACGTTGCTTTATTTCGATAAGGTCGGCGACAATGATGCGATTATCGGCAAGCTGCCGGGTATTCATGCAGACCTGCGTGGCAAATCGGTGCGTATGGCAGCAGCACCCGAGAAAGTGCAAATCTTTCACAACGGAAAATCGCTTTATTACCGTTAAAGGGTTCCTCCCGAGCTTAACGAGTTGCGTGTATCGCGCCGATGTGCTGGCATCGGCGCGATTTCTATTTGAGGACGCGACAATGCAAACACCGGAAAACACGCTGAAAACCGCACTGGTTGCAGGCCAAGTACAGCATGGCATTTGGCTCACTTCTGGGACAGCTGTCTTGGCTGAACTGGCGGGGAACGCGGGGTTTGACTGGTGTCTCATCGATGGTGAACATGGCCCCAATACGGTGTCAGAAATGCTGCCACAGTTGCAAGCGCTGGCCATCAGCGGCACGCAGCCCGTTATTCGGATTGCGAGCGCTGAGGCTTGGATGGTGAAACAAGCGCTTGATTTGGGATGTCAGACCGTTCTGGTGCCGATGGTTGATGATGCCAAGAAAGCCCAAGAGATGGCACTTGCGATGCGCTATCCGCCTGATGGTAACCGTGGCATGGGGGCCGTCCTGGCCCGCGCAACCAGTTGGGGGGCTGTTACGGATTACCCGCATTCCGCAAATGCGCAGATGTGCCTGCTGGTGCAGGCCGAGAGTGCGCAAGCGCTTGAGAATATTGATGCAATTGCGGCAACCGATGGGGTTGACGGGGTGTTTGTTGGTCCAGCGGATTTGTCAGCGGACATGGGTTATCCGGGGCAACCGGATCATCCAGAAGTCGAGAAAGCGATCGATCATATGATCGCGCGTATCGTCGCGGCGGGCAAAATCGCAGGGATTATCACCTTTGACGAAAGCCGTTTCAAAAAATACGCCGAGAAAGGTGTGACCTTCCTTGGCGTGGGTGGTGATATGGCTGTGTTGAACGGCGCTTTGCGCGGATTGGCCGCGCGCACAAAAGCTTAGCCGCGGCGGCGGCGGCCTGTCCGCGCACGGCCTTCGCCTTCTTTCGGGGCGACACGGTTGAACTTGATCCATTCAGAGCCTGAGGCATCATTGTCGGTCAGAAAGTTCGCCGCGCGGATCGCTTCCATTTCCTTGCCAGCGCGGGGCTTGGTTGACCCCATTCCGAACAGCTGAACGAAGGTCTCATCGTCCATACCTTCGGGTAGAATAACGCCTGCCGCTTCAATTTCGGCCTTTTTCTCTGCAATCTTTTTGGGGCCAGTCGGCAGGGCGACCGGGTTCATAATTGCCGATGTCATGCCGGCGGTCATCGCCATTGGCAGGAACGCATTGTTGATGCCGTGACGGTTCGGCAAGCCAAAGCTGATATTGGATGCGCCGCAGGTGGTGTTCACGCCCAGTTCTTCGCGCAAACGGCGGACAAGGGTGAAGACTTGCAAGCCAGCAGTGCCCATCGCACCGATTGGCATGACAAGCGGATCAACGACGATGTCATGTGCAGGAATGCCAAAGTCGGCAGCCCGTTCGACGATCTTTTTGGCAACAGCAAAGCGTACATCCGGGTCTTCGCTAATCCCCGTGTCATCGTTTGAGATCGCCACGACTGGCACGTTGTATTTTTTGACCAGCGGCAGAACCAGTTCGAGACGCTCTTCTTCGCCAGTCACAGAGTTCAAAAGGGGGCGGCCTTCTGCTGCTGCCAGACCGTTTTCCAATGCGCCCGGGACCGAGCTATCGATGCATAGCGGCACATCCACAATCGCCTGCACACGCTCGACCATTTCGCGCATCAATGGCGGCTCAACAAAGTTGTTATCGGCATAACGCGGGTCTTCGGCCATTTTGTTTGAGAACACGGCACCAGAGTTGATGTCGAGGATGTTCGCACCTGCCGCGACTTGTGCAATCGCATCCGCTTCAACGCGGCTGAAATCACCGCGTTCCAACTCTTCGGCCAAAATCTTGCGTCCTGTTGGGTTGATCCGTTCCCCGATCACGCAAAAGGGCTGGTCGAACCCGATGATGGCAGTCTTGGTTTTGGATTCGACAATCGTGCGTGTCATTAGGGGCGGTCCTTAGGATTGAGAGGCAGGAACGGCAGATGCGCCGCCGTTTGCGATGGCCCAATTGGCGTTGGTTTTGATGCCGCCAAGAGGGAAGAAGTGGACGTTAGTGATATTAAAATCAGGGTTGGCAGCCTTGTGGGCCGCGAGTTCAGTGAGCACATCCAATGGCTCAAACGGCAACAACAGCTTGCTGACATCCTTGGCGCGCTTTTGCAGCACTTTCAGTGAGGGACCTACACCGCATGCGATGGCAAATTTGATCATCGTCTGCAATTTGGCCGGACCAGCAATACCGATGTGGATCGGAAGCGTCACACCTGCGTCTTTGATCGCGTCGGCCCAAGCAATGATCGGTTTGGCCTCAAATGCGAATTGTGTCGCCAAGGCCATCTGGGCATCTGTGGTTTCATTGAAACGTTGTTTCCAGTGCAACGCTTCCATGACCAACGCGTCTGTGCCGTCTTTATCAATGTCGCGGTTGCCTTCAGGGTGGCCAGCGACATGCAGGTGTTTGAAACCTGCCTTATCAAACTGGCCGCTTTCCAAGAGCTGCATTGAGGAATGGTAGTCGCCATGCGGCTGTGCGACGCCACCGGCCAGCAGCAGGGCTTGCTCAACGCCAGCGTCACCTTGATAGCGGGCAATCCAGTCGGTCAGTGTCGCTTCATCTTTGATGATGCGCGCGGGGAAATGCGGCATCACCTTATAACCATCAGCAGAAAGGCGCTTGGCTGTCGCGACCATATCATCGATCGGCGTGCCTTCGATGTGGGCGATATAAACGCGTGTTCCTGCGGGTAGCAGGTCGCGGAAATTTTCGACCTTTTCAGCGGTGCGCGGCATGACTTCGATGGAATAGTCCTGCAGAAATGCCTCGAGCTCAGGATTGATAGAAGTCTCGGTGGCATCTTTAGTTTTACGGAATGAAAGCAAGGACATAAGCGACCTCCGAAAGGCGTGAAAAGGGGAAGAGGGCGGGGTGTTCAAGCCCAGCCGTCGTTGGCGATGAGCGTTTTGATGCGCTCTAAGTCATAGTCAGCATCAATCTTGGCCACTGTTGCTTCTGCGGCTTCTTGATCGCTGCCATCCACCGGAAAGGGGGCGGCCTTGCGAAAGCCGGACATATAGTCGTCTGACTCAGCGGCACCGGATTTCATCGCAGCACGGTCAATGGCTTGTTCAAACCGTTCGGGCAAGGGCAGTTTCACACCGCGACGGCCACGGCCGACGATGACTTGGGCTGGCATATCGCGCCAGTAGACGATGGTGACATCAGCCATAAGTGATTCCCCTTGTTCCTCTTCTGTTTGTTTTATCACTCGAATATGCGGCCCAATGTCGGTTTTCGACATCGCAGATGCAGTGAGCGACCGTGCCTTAGCGTAGCGCAGTTTCGGGTCCCCGACCACGCGTCAGCGATCCCATTCGATGCATAATGATTTTGAGCGAGAGCATCACAAGGCTTGTGCAAAGCCCATTCCACCCCTAGCTTGAAAGTAACTCGAAAATGGAGGGCGTAAGTAATGGCGCCCAAGCGTCCCAAAGGTGCGGGCGCGTTCCCTAAAGCGGTCGATACCCCCGCGCCAAAATCGCCTGATCCGGCGCAGCTTTATGCAGCACTGGATTTGGGCACAAATAGTTGTCGCATGCTGGTGGCCCAACCCAAGGGCAGCCAGTTTCATGTGGTTGATAGCTTTTCAAAATCTGTCCAGCTCGGGGCGGGTTTGGAAAGCACGGGTCGGCTATCGCGTTCGTCGATGAACCGGACGATTTCGGCCATGCGCATTTGCCGCGAGAAACTGAAACGTCACGGGGTGCAGAACATGCGCCTTGTCGCGACCGAAGCCTGCAGACGTGCGCTGAATGGCGAGAATTTCGTAGCGCAGGTGCGCCGCGAAACAGGGCTGAACCTAGAGATCATCAAGCCAGAGGAAGAAGCGCGTTTGGCGGTGATTTCCTGCGCGCCATTGGTCAGTGTAAATACCGAACAATTGCTTGTGGTGGACATAGGCGGTGGATCGACTGAGCTGGTTTGGATTGATCTGACCCATGTGCCCAAGCGCGAACGCCCCCGCGCAATCATGCGGCTGCATGCTGGGTTTAAATCCGATCCCGGGCCGTTTGCTGCCGCCAAAGTCGTCGATTGGATTTCCGTGCCTTTGGGCGTGGCCACCCTGCGAGATCAGTTTTCCGATGTTGAAGACGACGCCGCGCGCTTTGCTTTGATGAGCTGGTTCTTTGAAGAAAACCTTGAGGAATTTTCACCCTATGCAGCTGCACAAGCCCGCGAAGGCTTTCAGATCATCGGCACGAGTGGGACAGTGACAACAGTTGCGGCAAGCCATCTGGGGCTCAAACGGTATGACCGTACCAAAGTCGACGGTCTGCGCATGACGTCGGACCAGATTGATACCGTTATTCGCGACTACCTATCGCTTGGGCCTGCGGGGCGCCGTGCCGATCCGCGGATTGGCCGGGACCGTCAGGCATTAATCATGTCGGGTTCCGCGATTTTGCAGGCATTGATGCGACTTTGGCCGACCGATCGGTTGTCGGTGGCGGACCGTGGTTTGCGCGAAGGGCTGCTTTACGCGCAGATGTCCGCAGATGGGGTCTTGGAAGACGCACCGTTTTAGGGGTAGAGCGCTGTTATGGGCAAAAAACCAACAAAGAATGCGTCAGGGCGCGGCTACCGTGATCTGACCGTAAAGGTGAAAACCGCCAAAGGGCGCAAGATCAGCTCAACCAATTGGTTGCAGCGACAGTTGAATGATCCGTATGTCAAACGCGCACAAACCGATGGGTATCGGGGCAGGGCAGCCTATAAGATACTGGAATTAGACAATAAATACCGTTTCCTTGTACCCGGCGCACGTATCGTTGATCTGGGCTGCGCGCCGGGCGGATGGCTGCAAGTGGCCGTCAAACGCGCCAATACGCTGGGTGAGCGGACCAGCAAGGCACAAGGCTATGTCTTGGGCGTTGACCTGCAAGAAGTCGAACCTGTAGCCGGTGCTGAGGTCCATCAGTTGGATTTCATGGAAGATGACGCCGACATCAAAGTGCGCGAATGGCTGAACGGCAAAGCCGATGTGGTCATGTCGGATATGGCAGCGTCGGCGTCAGGCCACAAACAGACCGATCACTTGCGGATCATCGCGCTATGCGAAGCCGCAGCCTATTTTGCCTTTGACGTACTGGAAGAGGGCGGGACATTTGTCGCCAAAGTGTTGGCAGGTGGGGCTGAGGGTGACTTGCAAAAATTGCTCAAGACGCGGTTTAAGAAGGTGGCAAATGTAAAACCGCCTGCGTCGCGGTCGGATAGTTCGGAAAAGTTTGTCGTGGCGACAGGGTTTAAGGGGTCTGATTGACCTGCGATATAGCGTCATGGCATTGACTGGACACTTCATTCTCCAAATTAAGGAACGCTTAACTGTCCGAGGGTGAATGAAACGCAAGACGTTTGTATTCGGATGGTCTATCTTCATATTGATAGGTTACCTCATCGAAATTCTTCCGGGCTCTGATCCTGTTTTTGAAGCACTTGTTCTAGCTTTGCTTTTGACTTGGCCATCGGTCTTGATCACCGGCAAGAGATTGCACGATACTAACGAGAGTGCATGGTGGTCTCTTTTGCTCGCTACTCTCTACTTGTCGTTTTTGATGGTCTTGGTTCTGATGTTCAAGAAAGGTAGCTTGGGGCAGAAAGATTTCGGTTTGCCTCAAGAAATTGTCAGGCGATCTGATGTGTCATCGGCTCGACCATCAAGCCGTCTGTTGTGCTGGGCTACTTGTGTTACGGATGTGTGAGATTGACTGACGTCCCCCAATCTGCACATCGATTGATCAAAGCTTCTGACGGCACCCGATCCGTCACGAAATGATCCACCTGTGCAAGCGACGCGATTTTTACCGGGGCTTTGCGCGTGAACTTTGTGCTGTCTGCCACAAGGATCGTCGCCCGTGCTGCTTTGATCACCTGCTGGCTAACACGCACTTCTTCGGGGTCAAAGTCGAGCAGGTCCCCACTCAGGTCAATTGTGGACGCACCGATCACCGCGAAATCGACTTTGAAACGGTCAATGGCGAGGGCGGCGAGATCGCCGACTAATCCGCCGTCCGACCGTCGTAGACTGCCACCTGCCACAACCACATCGCAACTGGGGTTGCTGGCCAGAATATTGGCTACATTCAGGTTATTGGTCACGACCATAAGGTTGCGGTGGGCTTGCAATGCGTGAGCCACGGCTTCGGTAGTGGTGCCGATATTAAGGAAAAGCGATGCACTATCGGGGATCAACTGGGCGGCGCGCCGGGCTATCTTGATTTTGACATCCCGGTTCAGAGATCGCCGGTCGCCATACCCGATGTTGGCGACGCCTGACGGCAGAACAGCACCCCCATGAACGCGCTCTAACAATCCTGCAGCGCAAAGCTGTCGCAAATCACGGCGGATGGTTTGCACTGCGACCCCAAGAGTGTCAGCCAGCGCAGTGGCCATGACCTTGCCATCAGTTTGGGCGTGATTTCTGATCAGGGTGTGGCGTGTTTGCGTATCCATATGTTCGTTTACTGCAATAAGCGAACATTGATAAGCCAAATTACACATATAATATACATTTTTGTGTTTTCGGTATGCATTCGCCTTTGTTTGCGCGAACATCTGGCTGGCCGGGACTTGCGCGTCAAATCAATAGGCGTAAACCACCCCTAAACTTATGGGGCACGGACATGAACGCGGATTTTGACGTCTTTATTATTGGTGGTGGGATCAACGGCTGCGGTATCGCGCGTGATGCAGCAGGCCGCGGCCTGAAGGTTGGTTTGGCTGAGATGAACGATCTTGGCTCGGCCACGTCATCGGCGTCAACCAAGCTGTTTCATGGCGGTCTGCGCTATCTGGAGTTCTTTGAATTCAGCCTTGTCAAAAAGGCGCTGGTTGAACGTGAAGTCTTGCTAAAGAACATGCCCCATATCTCATGGCCGATGCGCTTTGTGCTGCCTTATCACAAAGATATGCGGTTCGAGAATGACACGCCCACATCCAAATTGCTGTCGACCGTGATGCCGTGGATGAAGGGCAGGCGCCCTGCGTGGCTGATCCGGTTGGGTTTGTTCATGTATGATAATTTGGGCGGTCGTAAGATTTTGCCTGGCACGCATGTGGTTGATCTGGCCAAACGTGAAACGGGTGATCCGCTTAAGGGCAAGTTCAAGACAGCCTATGAATATTCAGACTGCTGGATCGAGGATTCGCGGCTTGTGGTGCTTAATGCCCGCGACGCGGAAGAACGTGGTGCTGCGATCATGACCCGTACCAAAGTGGTGAGTGCCGCCCGCGCGGACGGCATTTGGGAAATCGTGACAGAAAGGGACGGTGCCCAACAAACCCACACGGCCCGCGCATTGGTCAATGCGGGTGGCCCTTGGGTGGAAAACATTGTGCGCGATGTCGCGCGTTTGAATACCTCTGAGGGTGTGCGTTTGGTGCGGGGCAGTCACATCGTCACCAAGAAACTCTTTGATCATGACAAAAGCTATTTCTTCCAAGGCGAAGATGGCCGCATCATCTTTGCCATTCCCTATGAGATGGATTTTACCTTGATCGGCACGACCGATGCCGAACATGAGAACCTGTCTGAGAAACCCTATGCGACGGATGAAGAGCAGGATTATCTCTGCGCATTTGCATCTCAATATTTCGAAAAACCAGTGACGCGTGATGATGTGGTTTGGACTTATTCAGGGGTACGTCCGCTTTATGACGATGGGGCCAAATCAGCGACGGCGGCGACACGCGACTATGTACTGTCGCTTGATGAGAATGGCGCACCTTTGCTGAATATCTTTGGTGGTAAGATCACGACCTATCGCAAACTGGCCGAGAACGCGTTGAAGAAGCTGAAACCATTGGTAGGTGGCAGTGATCCTTGGACGGCGGACGCCGCTTTGCCCGGTGGTGACTTTAAGGTGAAAGAGCGCGATCAACTGGTTGATGATTTGCAAGCGGACTATCCATTCCTTGATGACCGCTGGGCGCTGCGCCTGATCAAAGGATATGGCACCGAGGCACGCGTGATCTTGGGGGATGCGAGGGCAGCCACTGATCTGGGTCAAGACTTTGGCGCGACATTGACGCAAGCCGAGGTCGAGTGGCTGATGGACAAGGAGTATGCCATCAGCGCCGATGATGTGGTCTGGCGTCGTTCAAAACTGGGTCTGCGTCTAAGCAAGGAACAGATCGCGGCACTTGACGCTTTCATGGCGGCTTGAAACAAATCGCACAAACGGGGGGATACTATGATGTACATTCTGGCCATCGACCAAGGCACCACTTCTAGCCGGGCGATCATTTTTGATGCCGACATGCGGATCAAGGCAACCGCACAAGAAGAATTCACCCAGCATTTCCCCCAATCCGGTTGGGTTGAACATGATCCCTCTGATTTGTGGTCCACAGTTGCCGCGACCTGCCGCGGTGCGCTGGAAAAGGCCGGGATCACTGCCCATGACGTGGCTGCAATTGGTATCACCAACCAACGCGAAACCACGCTGATCTGGGATAAGAACACAGGCGAGCCGATCCATAACGCCATTGTCTGGCAGGACCGGCGCACAGCACCTTTTTGTGAAGAACTGCGTGCCGAAGGGTTTGAAGCGACGATCACCTCCAAAACGGGGCTTCTGGCAGATCCGTATTTTTCGGGCACAAAGGTGAACTACATCCTTGATAAGGTTGCAGGTGCACGCGCCCGTGCCGAAGCAGGTGAATTGCTTTTTGGGACTGTTGATTGCTTTCTTATTTGGAAAATGACGGGCGGTAAGCGTCATGTCACTGACGCAACAAATGCCGCAAGAACAATGCTTTATGACATCCGCAAAGGGCGTTGGAGCAGCACAATCTGCGAACGCTTTGGCATTCCGATGCAAATGCTGCCCGAAGTGCTGGACTGCGCCGCTGATTTTGGCATGACCCGTGCTGATCTCTTTGGCATCGAATTGCCAATCCTTGGAGTCGCTGGCGATCAACAGGCGGCGACTATCGGTCAGGCCTGTTTTGAACCGGGGATGTTAAAGTCCACCTATGGTACAGGGTGCTTTGCCTTGCTCAATACAGGCGACACGTTGGTTGAAAGCAAAAAGCGTCTGCTAGGTACGATCGCCTATCAGTTCGATGGCAAGCCGACCTATGCGCTGGAAGGATCGATTTTTATCGCGGGGGCGGTCGTGCAATGGCTGCGCGATGGTCTAAAGATCATTCGTGAGGCCAAAGAAACCCAACCTTTGGCGTTAACTGCCGACGCGGGGCAAGAGCTTTATATGGTGCCTGCCTTTACTGGTTTGGGTGCCCCATATTGGGACGCCGACGCGCGTGGCGCGATCTATGGCCTGACCCGCAATTCCGGCCCCGCTGAATTTGCGCGTGCCGCTTTGGAAAGCGTCGGGTTCCAGACGCGTGACCTGCTTGAGGCTATGAAGAGTGACTGGCAAGCCTCTGATAGAGATGGCGTTTTGCGGGTTGACGGTGGGATGAGCGCATCAGATTGGTCGATGCAATTCCTGTCCGACATCATTGGTGCACCGGTGGACCGGCCCACGGTGTTAGAGACGACAGCACTGGGGGTTGCGTGGTTGGCGGGCAGCCGTGCCGGGGTCTATCCCGATCAAGCTGGATTTGCTGCAAATTGGGCGTTGGATCAGCGATTTGAGCCGCAGATGGATGAGGCGACGCGGGATCGGCGGTATGCGGGATGGCAGGATGCGGTGAAGCGGACTTTGACCTGACTATTGGGGGCGCAGTGATGCGCGCATTTGATCTAAAACGACGGCCTCTTCGCTGTCTTTGTCAGCAAGGTCGACGATGAAAAGATCACCCGTTTCACTTTGGACAATGGTGATAGTCACAATATCATGCGCGCCTTCTTGACCGCTGAGAAAGCTGACACTTGCACCTGTCCCACCAATAACGTCGATCTCGTGACTTGGTCGAACAATGGCCATGCCTGAACCAGTGATCCAAGTGGCAACGCGTGACAGCTTGATGCCTTGTTCAATTGTCCGGATTTCTTGCATGGGTGTGCGGAAAAATGGGTTTGCATTGGAAATGATCATGGCCCCAAACCCATCGGCGCCTGAGACCTGACCACCAAAGGATGCAAGCTCTCTTCCGCTGTCTTCGTCCATACCAAGGACGCTTTCAAAGATGCTGGGGCCAAGGCTTCCAGTTGGCAGTTCATCCCATGCCATGGGCACGTCGATAACCATATCTGTGGTCGGGATCAGAAACGGTTCAGTCAGCAAGTTGGCGTCGGCTACGTTTGGGGTGCCTTGGGCCACGGACGCAGTTGGACTGGCGCAGCAAAGAACGATTGCAGTCAGGATCTTTGGAAGTGTCTGTCCGATCATCGTTTTGCCAATTCCCAAATTTCGAATTCCTCTGCCCGTTTTTCCCGCAATTTTGTCTCTACGGAGCCAGAGAGTCGCAGCTTTATTCCAGGAGACACGTTCTTTTGCTTGAGGGTGATGGTCATGGTCAGACGTTCCTCAAGATAGCTGATGACCTTATCCCATTGTTCATATTGAAATAGGTACTCTGCGCCGATTTCGCCATCGTTGACGCGCAAAAATCTGTTCTGCGAGCCAACGTTCGCGAACGCAGCAGGGCTACCCTTGCAATATTCCAGTACAAAATCATCAAAGCTGATGTCGCGCGTGCTGTTTTCATGTCCGATCAAATCATCGCGCGTCCGATACCGATACCAGCTCCCCAGCCAGTCAATCGGGTTGCGCACGATGGCCATTAACTCGGGATTCTGACCGCCGACTTGCTTGAAAAGCGGTTTGAGGAATCGTTTATAGCGGTAGCACGGCGCATGTTTCAGTTCGGGCGGGTCGCGCAGAACCAATGACGCACGCGGCGCTAAAGCCCCTTCCAATGCTGTCGATCCGGTTTTAGGTATCGACATCAAGACCAGATTTTCTTTCCAGAAAACAAGCATTTGTTCGCTGAGCCTCATTTATTTTCTATCCGATGCTAAGCGATAAACCTTTCCTTAACCACCATTGGATGAAGGTGATCTAAGAAAATTTAGGTTGCAATGTTCTGCTTTTGATCTCATTAAGGGTGAGAACACAAAGAGAACAAAAGCAGTGATTGCCGCCCCGCAGGGCGCATGGAATAAGGACAGGATAACATGGCAACGGCAGAACTCCTCAAAATGACAGATAAGAAGACCGCGGATAAAGAAAAGGCGCTGGAAAGCGCACTGGCGCAGATCGAACGGCAGTTCGGTAAGGGCTCTATCATGAAGCTTGGTGGCCAGAATCAGATGGCTGATATCGAAGCAACCTCGACCGGATCGCTGGGTTTGGATATCGCCCTTGGGATAGGCGGCCTGCCCAAAGGCCGCGTGATTGAGATTTATGGCCCGGAATCGTCAGGTAAAACGACGCTGACCCTGCATGCGATTGCGGAAGAGCAGAAAAAAGGCGGCGTTTGTGCCTTTGTTGACGCTGAACACGCATTGGATCCGCAGTACGCCAAGAAACTGGGTGTGAACTTGGATGAGTTGCTGATTTCGCAACCTGATACAGGTGAACAGGCGCTTGAGATCGTTGATACGCTGGTCCGTTCTGGTGCTGTGAATATGGTCATC
The DNA here is from genome assembly GCA_947496605.1 of uncultured Paracoccaceae bacterium. Taxonomy (GTDB): domain Bacteria; phylum Pseudomonadota; class Alphaproteobacteria; order Rhodobacterales; family Rhodobacteraceae; genus Yoonia. The sequence continues at coordinate 429,607 of CANMDF010000001.1, forward strand.
GTTGATTCTGTTGCCGCGTTAACGCCGAAGTCCGAATTAGAGGGCGATATGGGCGACAGCTCTGTCGGTGTGCATGCACGTTTGATGTCTCAGGCGATGCGTAAATTGACCGGTTCGATCAACCGCTCTGGCTGTATGGTGATCTTCATCAACCAAATTCGGATGAAGATTGGTGTGATGTTCGGCTCACCTGAAACCACCACAGGTGGTAACGCTTTGAAATTCTATGCTTCTGTCCGTTTGGATATCCGCCGCATTGGCGCGATTAAGGACCGTGACGAAGTTGTTGGCAACGCGACCCGCGTGAAGGTTGTTAAAAACAAAGTGGCCCCGCCGTTCAAACAGGTCGAATTCGACATCATGTATGGTGAAGGCATCTCAAAGATGGGTGAACTGCTTGATCTAGGTGTGAAGGCTGGCGTGGTTGAGAAATCGGGTGCGTGGTTCAGCTATGGTGATGAGCGCATTGGCCAAGGTCGTGAGAACTCGAAGATTTTTCTAAAAGAAAATCAAAGCATCGCGCTGGAGATTGAAGATAAAATTCGTGCAGCGCACGGCTTGGACTTTGATCTTCCTGAAGGTGTTGCAGACGACGGCGATGATGATCTGGTCGAAGTTTAAGGCGCAGAAGGCGACTGTCTAAACGCCCACACCGTGAATCAATGGTGAAGAATATCCGGGAAAGGGTGTCGTAGAATGCGGCGCCCTTTTTCGTGTCTATCTTCAAATTTCCAGAAATTTGAAGATGCCTCCGGCGGAAGTTTGAAAGGACATAGAAAGGTCATGGGCTCATTGTTGGTGGACAGTGTGCTAGGGCAGAGCTATTTCTGCGGTTCAACGCAATTTTCGTGAAAGCGCGCCATGACAAGTCTTGCTGACATTCGGTCTACCTTCCTCAATTACTTTGGAAAACAAGGCCACGCCGTTGTGGCCTCGAGCCCGCTGGTCCCACGCAATGACCCGACGTTGATGTTCGCGAACTCAGGCATGGTGCAATTTAAGAACCTGTTTACCGGGGTCGAGACGCGCGACTATGCCCGCGCGACCACCAGCCAGAAATGTGTCCGTGCCGGCGGCAAGCATAATGACCTTGATAATGTGGGTTATACCGCCCGCCACCACACGTTCTTTGAAATGTTGGGCAACTTTAGTTTTGGCAACTACTTCAAGGCTGATGCGATTGCCTTTGCATGGGAGTTGCTGACCAAAGAATTCGGCATCGACCAGGACCGTTTGTTGGTGACGGTGTATCACACCGACGACGAAGCAGCCGAGATTTGGAAGAAGGTCGCAGGGCTGCCCGACGATCGGATTATTCGTATCGCCACGGATGATAATTTTTGGCGGATGGGCCCGACGGGCCCATGTGGTCCGTGTACCGAGATTTTCTATGATCACGGCGATCATATTTGGGGTGGTCCGCCGGGATCGCCCGAGGAAGATGGTGATCGCTTTATTGAGATCTGGAACATCGTCTTCATGCAGAACGAACAGTTCGCGGATGGCACGTTGAAACCGTTGGAGATGCAGTCGATCGATACCGGCATGGGCCTGGAACGTATCGGTGCATTGCTGCAAGGCAAGCACGACAACTACGACACTGACTTGATGCGGGCGCTGATTGAAGCATCTGCCGATGCCACCTCCAGCGACCCCGATGGCCCCGGCAATACCCATCACCGGGTGATTGCGGACCATTTGCGTTCGACCTCGTTCCTAATTGCCGAAGGTGTGTTGCCATCGAATGAGGGCCGCGGTTATGTGCTGCGCCGGATCATGCGCCGCGCCATGCGCCACGCCCACCAGTTGGGTGGCAAAGACCCTGTGATGCACCGTTTAGTCCCTGCTTTGGTCCAGCAGATGGGTGCGGCTTATCCTGAACTTGGCCAAGGTCAGCGCTTGATCGAAGAGACATTGTTGAACGAAGAAGTGCGTTTCAAGCAAACTCTTGATCGCGGTTTGAAACTGCTCGATGACGAATTGAGCGGTTTGGCAGAGGGCGTCGCACTCCCCGGTGCGGCTGCGTTCAAGCTTTATGATACTTACGGCTTCCCACTCGATCTGACGCAGGATGCGTTGCGTGAGAAGGGCCGTGAGGTTGATACCGATGGCTTTGATGAGGCGATGGCTGCGCAGAAAGCTAAGGCGCGTGCAGCCTGGTCAGGCACGGGCGAGGCGGCGGACAGCGCTGTTTGGTTCGATATCGCGGATGAAAACGGGACGACTGATTTTTTGGGCTACGACACGATGTCGGCTGAAGGGCAGATTGCGGCCTTGGTTGTCGATGGGGCCGTGGCTGACACTGCTGATGGGACTGTTCAGATCGTACTGAATCAGACGCCGTTTTATGCGGAAGCAGGCGGTCAGGTTGGCGACGCTGGCATGTTGATGACAGAGACCGGTAAGGCTGAAATCACAGACACCAAGAAGGTGGCCGGCGTCTATGTGCATATCGCGAAAGTCGTTGAGGGTAGCATCAGCAAAGGGCAGGGCGCAGAGCTGGCCGTTGATGCTGGGCGTCGCGGGGATATTCAGGCGAACCACTCGGCCACCCACCTTTTGAACGAAGCGCTGCGGGACGTGCTGGGCGATCATATTGCGCAGCGGGGGTCATTGAATGCGCCGGATCGGTTGCGCTTTGACTTTAGCCATACCAAGGCCTTGTCGGCGGATGAATTGGCGCGGGTCGAACGGGATGTGAACGCGATCATTCGCCAGAATAGCCCCGTTGAGACGCGGATCATGACGCCAGATGACGCACGCGCGATGGGTGCGCAGGCGCTCTTTGGTGAGAAATACGGTGATGAGGTTCGCGTTGTGTCGATGGGCCGCCAACCAGGTTCAGGTAAAGGCACAAGTGGTGATACCTATTCGCTGGAACTTTGCGGCGGGACGCATGTCAGCCAGCTGGGTGAGATTGGCGCGTTTGTGACGCTGGGCGATAGCGCGTCGAGCGCTGGTGTGCGCCGGATTGAAGCGCTGACAGGTCAGGCCGCTTTGGATTATCTGCGCGGTCAGGATGCCCGATTGGGACAAGCGGCGGCCGCGTTGAAGGCGCCCGCGAGCGAAGTTGCGGAGCGGGTCAGAGCGCTGTTGGATGAGCGCAAAGCGTTGAGCAATGAAGTGGCGCAGTTGCGCCGCGAATTGGCCATGGGCGGCGGCACCGGCGATAGTCTGGCCCAAGTTGAGGTGAACGGCATCTGCTTTATGGGGCAGGTGATGACTGGCGTTTCAGGTAAGGATCTGCCGTCACTGGTGGACCAGTTTAAGGAAAAGGTAGGCTCTGGCGTGGTGGTGTTGATTGCTGATACGGGCGGTAAGGCGGCTGTGGCCGCTGGTGTGACAAGTGACCTGACAGACCGCATATCAGCGGTTGATATCTTACGCGCCGTCACTCCTGAATTGGGTGGTAAGGGCGGTGGTGGTCGCCCTGATATGGCCCAAGGTGGCGGTGCGTCCGCTGAAAATGCGGATGCCGCACTTGCCGCGGCTAAGTCAGTTTTGGAGGAGTTGAAATGAGTGCACTTTGGATCGCCCACGTCACTGTGACGGATGAAGCGGCGTATGGCGAATACGCCAAACGTGCGACTGTTGCCATTGCCGACCATGGCGGTGTGTTCTTGGCCCGTGGTGGCGCCTACGAGCAGTTGGAAGGCCCTGATCGACCGCGCAATGTGGTGGCCCGGTTTGCGAGCCTGCAAGCGGCCCATGAGTGTTATTACTCAGAAGCTTACCAAGAGGCGTTGGGCTTTGCCAAAGGGGCCAGCCAACGTGAGTTGAGCATCGTTGAAGAGATCGCTTGAAAGGCCAACTTGGTGAAATGATGGCCCGCCATGCAAAGGTTGGTCGCCTCGAATGGATCGGGTTGCGCGCGGAACGTTATGCGCCAATTGAAGTTGTCAAATCCGCGCAGGTTCTTGAGGCTGGGTTGGTTGGTGATCACGGTCGCGCGGGGAAACGTGCTGTGACGCTGATACAGGCCGAACATTTGCCTGTGATTGCCGCTTTGTCAGGTAATGAAGTTGTCACGCCCGAGGCCTTGCGCCGCAACCTTGTCATCTCTGGCCTCAATCTACTGGCCTTGCGCAAAGGTTTGCTTCGGGTCGGCGAAGTTGTGCTGGAAATTCACGGCCCGTGCCCACCATGTTCGCGTATGGAAAAGGAACTGGGCCCTGGCGGCTATAATGCGATGCGCGGGCATGGCGGCTGGTATGCCAGTGTTGCCACGCCCGGGCAGATCAGTGTCGGTGATATGGTAGCGCCTGCTTAGGCGGACCGTGCCTGGCGTTTCCGCTCATGCGGGTCCAAGTAACGCTTACGCAAACGGATCGCGTTTGGTGTGACTTCAACCAGCTCATCATCGTCGATATAGGCAATCGCCTGTTCCAGCGACATCGTCACCGGTGTTGTCAAACGCACGGCTTCGTCGGTGCCAGAGGCGCGGACGTTGGTCAGCTTTTTCCCTTTCAGCGGGTTCACCTCAAGATCATTTTCGCGGCTATGTTCGCCGATGATCATGCCTTGATAAATCGCTTCCTGTGCGCCGATGAACATCTTGCCACGGTCTTCGAGGTTCCACAGAGCAAAGGCCACGGAGGATCCGTTTTCCATCGAGATGAGAACACCCTGACGGCGGCCTTCGATCTTGCCTTTGTAAGGAGTCGTGCCGTGGAACAAACGGTTCAACACGCCAGACCCGCGTGTATCCGTCAGGAATTCACCGTGATAGCCGATCAGACCCCGCGACGGTACATGGGCGATGATGCGCGTTTTACCAGCACCCGCGGGTTTCATCTCGGTCAGCTCGCCTTTGCGCGGGCCTGTCAGTTTTTCAACAACCGACCCTGTGTATTCGTCATCCACGTCGATTGTGACCTCTTCAACAGGTTCATGGCGGACGCCGTCGACTTCGGTGAAAATGACCTGCGGGCGCGAGATTGACAGCTCGAACCCTTCGCGGCGCATGTTTTCGATCAAAACGCCCATTTGCAATTCGCCGCGGCCAGACACTTCAAACGCGTCGCCGCCGGGTGTGTCAGCGATCTTGATCGCGACGTTCACTTCGGCTTCTTTCATCAAGCGGTCGCGGATCACTCGGGATTGCACCTTCTTGCCATCCTTACCAGCCAGCGGGCTGTCGTTGATGCCAAAAGTCACGGTGATGGTTGGTGGGTCAATCGGCTGGGCCGGAATAGGTTCGTCCACGGCCACATCGCAGATTGTGTCCGCAACAGTGGCTTTGGTCATGCCCGCGAGTGTCACGATGTCGCCTGCCTCGGCCGCATCAATGGCTGTTTGGGACAGACCGCGAAAGGCCAATACTTTGGAGACGCGGAACTGTTCGATCTTGTCGCCTTCGCGCGACAGCGCTTTGACGGTATCGCCAGCTTTCAACGTGCCGGATTCAACACGGCCCGTCAGAATGCGGCCAATGAATGGATCGGCGGACAAAGTGGTCGCCAGCATGCGGAACGGCTCATCCTTGTGGGCGATCTGCGCTGGAGCAGGGACGTGCGCTACGATCAAATCGAACAGCGCGTCAAGGTTTTCGCGTGGACCATCCAATGTCTCATCACACCAGCCAGACCGACCAGATGCGAACATAGTTGGAAAATCAAGCTGGTCGTCATTGGCTTCAAGTGCTGCAAACAAATCAAAGCAATCATCAACCGCGCGGTCAGGTTCGCCATCGGGCTTGTCGACTTTGTTCACCACGACAATTGGGTTCAGGCCCAAAGCCAAGGCTTTCGATGTCACGAATTTTGTCTGCGGCATCGGACCTTCAGCGGCATCAACCAGCAGCACAACACCGTCCACCATGGATAAGATGCGTTCAACCTCGCCTCCGAAATCGGCGTGGCCGGGGGTATCAACGATGTTGATACGCGTACCTTTCCATTCAACAGACGTACATTTCGCCAGAATAGTAATACCGCGTTCGCGCTCGATGTCGTTGCTGTCCATGGCACGTTCTTGGGTCGCCTCATTCTCGCGGTAGATACCGGATTGTTTGAGGAGTTCATCAACAAGTGTCGTCTTGCCGTGGTCAACGTGCGCGATGATCGCGATATTGCGGATATCCATTGGATCAGCCTTTATGGGTAAGTTGCCGCGCGGATAACGCGCATGCGCTGCAATGGCTAGCCCTAATCTGATCTGCGTGCTGCGATTGCAAAAACCGCGTGACGTCAGATTAGGCGAAAACCTCGGCTGGGTTATGTTCTGCCGTCGCTAATCTGCGAATGATCTTGGCAAACAGGTAGCAAGGGATCAACCACAAGAACCCTGACACGATGAAGCCTTGGTTATATGTGATGTAGTCTGGCAGATTATTGGGTTCAGATTGATTGGTCATGAAGCCATCATAAAAATTCATCCCGACCCAGCAGACCCACCACAGTGACAACAAATTCGGGGTTCCGGTATCTGACGGTATGAGCCGTGCCCAAGTTTGTTTCATCGCGGTAAATGGCATCCAGAGATTGGCAAATGGCACAAAGTACCACCCAACGGCCCAACCGGGCCGGATGGCCTCTGGGTCAAAGTGGATGGCGGCGGCATTCCGGCTGGCCAGATACAGAAAGCGGCCGTTGATGGCGAAGGCGACAACCAGAACGATGAGAAAGCAGATCGCTGTCAATGCCACAACACTATCGCTTTGCTCCAAAGCAGTCAGGTCTGCACTGCCATCAATGAACTGCCGGATCACGGTGTTTTGGTACATGTGAACGGCCGAATAAATGCATTGCGTCACGGCGAATGCGCCCGTAGCCCAGATGGCGCGTCGCCCGGGCTTTGTGAGGTCGGTAAAGATATAGGTGCTCATCGTGGTGTTCCATGCGTGTCGGTTTGCATCGCACAAAACAATGAAATGCGGCAGCCCTATGACGGGCTGCCGCTGTAGTCCAAAAATTGTCCGCTACATCGCTTTGTTGAGGTTCTCGTCGATCTTCTCAAGGAACCCCATAGTTGTCAGCCAGCCCTGATCCGGGCCCACCAGCAAGGCAAGGTCTTTCGTCATAAATCCGCTTTCCACTGTATCAACGATGACTTTCTCCAAAGTCTCAGAGAAATTCATCAGCTGCGCGTTGTCGTCCAGTTTCGCGCGATGCTTAAGCCCGCCGGTCCAGGCAAAGATTGAGGCGATGGAATTGGTTGAGGTCGCTTGCCCCTCTTGGTGCTGGCGATAGTGGCGGGTCACGGTGCCGTGCGCGGCCTCAGCCTCGACGATCTTGCCATCGGGCGTCATCAACTGGCTGGTCATCAAGCCAAGAGAGCCAAAGCCCTGTGCGACCGTATCGGACTGCACATCACCGTCGTAGTTTTTACAGGCCCAAACGAATTTACCCGACCACTTCATCGCGGATGCAACCATGTCATCAATCAAACGGTGCTGATATTCGATCCCCGCTTCATCGAACTTGTCTTTGAACTCTGCGTCAAAAATCTCTTGGAAAAGGTCCTTAAAACGGCCGTCATAGGCTTTGAGGATCGTGTTCTTTGTCGATAGGTAGACCGGCCAGCCAAGGTTCAGTCCATAGTTAAATGACGCTCGTGCAAAGTCGATGATCGACGCATCGAGGTTATACATGCCCATGGCCACGCCAGCAGCGGGGCTGTCAAACACCTCTTTTTCGATGACCGTGCCGTCTTCACCAACGAATTTCATCGTCAACTTACCGGGGCCGGGCATCAGGAAGTCAGTCGCTTTATATTGGTCGCCAAACGCGTGACGCCCGATCACAATCGGGTCGGTCCAACCGGGTACAAGGCGGGGGACGTTCTTGCAGATAATCGGGGCGCGAAACACCACGCCGCCCAAAATATTGCGGATCGTGCCATTGGGCGAGCGCCACATTTCTTTCAGGCCAAACTCTTCGACCCGCTGTTCATCTGGTGTGATCGTCGCGCATTTCACACCGACACCTATCTCTTTGATCTTCTCGGCGGCATCGATTGTGATTTGGTCGTTGGTCTCATCGCGAACTTCCATCGCAAGATCGTAGTAGAGCAGGTCCAGATCCAGATAGGGCAAGATTAACTTGTCTTTGATGAAGTGCCACATGATGCGGGTCATTTCATCACCGTCGAGCTCAACGATGGGGTTTTCTACCTTGATCTTGGACATGCCGTCTCTCCTTGGCGAGGGGATTCATGGATTTGGGCATAGCCTATCATACGAGCCGCGAAAAGCCCTGTATGCATTTGTATACCAAATAGGGGAAATGGTAGGCCCGGCAGGACTTGAACCCGCAACCAAAGCGTTATGAGCGCTCTGCTCTAACCAATTGAGCTACAGGCCCCCTTGTATGTTTTGGACTACCAGACGCAGACGGTGCGTCAAGACTGGAATGAAGAAGCGTGCCAATTCCTGTTCCCTTTGACTAAACGATACGCTAACCAACCCCAAACACGACAGGAGCTGCCCAATGACCAACAAAAATGGCCTGACCTATGCTGATGCAGGGGTCGATATTGATGCGGGCAATACGCTTGTTGAGCGGATCAAACCGGCGGCCAAGCGTACCGCGCGTCCCGGTGTTATGGCTGGCTTAGGCGGCTTTGGTGCGTTGTTTGATCTCAAAGGGGCAGGGTACACGGACCCTGTTCTGGTTGCGGCAACAGACGGTGTCGGCACCAAGCTGCGGATCGCGATTGATACGGGAAATGTTGATACGATCGGGATCGATCTGGTTGCGATGTGCGTGAATGACCTTGTGTGTCAGGGCGCAGAGCCATTGTTTTTCCTTGACTATTTTGCGACCGGCAAGCTGGAACTGGATCAGGCAACGCGTATCATCGAAGGCATCGCTGCAGGGTGCGAAGCATCGGGTTGTGCGTTGATTGGTGGCGAAACAGCTGAGATGCCGGGCATGTATCACGAAGGTGATTTTGATCTGGCTGGTTTTGCCGTTGGCGCGATGGAACGTGGTGCGGAATTACCTGCAGATGTGCAAGAAGGCGATGTCTTGCTTGGACTGGCCTCGGATGGTGTGCATTCAAACGGGTATTCGCTCGTGCGGCGCATCGTGGATGTGTCTGGCCTTGCGTGGGGCGATGATGCCCCTTTCACTCATGGCACGCTAGGAGCGGCCTTGCTTGCGCCGACCCGCCTTTATGTCAAACAGGCTTTGACGGCAGTCCGCGCAGGTGGTGTTCATGCATTGGCCCATATCACAGGTGGCGGTCTGACTGAAAACCTGCCGCGTGTGCTGCCTGATGGCATGGGAGCCCAAGTTGATTTGGGCGCTTGGGAATTGCCGCCGGTGTTCCGTTGGTTGGCAGAAACAGGCGGCATGGCCGAGGCTGAGTTGTTAAAGACCTTTAACGCAGGTGTTGGCATGGTTCTGGCCGTTGATGCGGGGCAAGCAGATGCTTTGACTAAATTGTTGGCGGCAAAAGGCGAAACGGTGCACCGCCTTGGCGTCGTCACGCAGGGCGAAGGCGTTCGTTACACAGGCGCGCTTTTGTGATCAAACGGGTTGCGATCCTGATATCTGGCGGCGGCTCTAACATGGTCGCTTTGGCGCAATCGATGCGCGGTGATCATCCGGCACGCCCTGTCCTGGTGCTTTCAAACGACCCAGATGCTGGTGGGTTGGCTAAGGCGCGTGCAATGGACATTCCGACCATGGCTATCGATCACAAGCCTTACGGCAAAGACCGTGCCGCATTTGAAGATACATTGCATCAAACATTAGAAACAGCACGTCCAGACGTGATTTGCTTGGCCGGGTTCATGCGCATCCTGACCCCTGTTTTCACCACAAAATGGGAAGGACGGATGTTGAATATCCATCCCTCTTTGCTGCCAAAATATAAGGGTCTGCATACTCACGCGCGTGCACTTGAAGCAGGTGATGCGACCCATGGCTGCACTGTGCACGAGGTGACAGCAGCCTTAGACGACGGACCAATCTTGGGCCAGGCGCAAATGACCGTACAAAAGGGTGATACCCCAGACAGTTTGGCAGCCCGGCTTTTGCCGCTGGAACATGCGCTTTACCCTGCAGTTCTGGCGCGATTTGCGGCGGGTGATCGGACGCCGGTATATTTGCAAGAATGACCCTATGCTTTCCATCCTTGGTTCAATCGCCTATCAAATTGAAAAGCCTCTGCGACTGACGGATAGACATGAAGAAAATTACAACGACCGAAGAATTGGCGGCATTCTGCCAAGAGGCTGCGAAACGCGCCTATGTCACTGTCGATACGGAATTTTTGCGTGAACGGACCTATTATTCCAAGTTGTGTCTTGTTCAGTTAGCCTACCAAGATGACAACGGAGCGGACGCCGCTTTGGTGGACCCTTTGGTTGATGGGCTGTCACTTGAGCCACTTTACGATCTGTTCAAGGACCACGGTGTTGTCAAAGTATTCCATGCCGCCCGTCAAGACCTTGAGATCTTCTATGTCGATGCAGGCGTCATACCTGAACCGTTGTTTGATACCCAAGTGGCCGCAATGGTGTGCGGTTTTGGTGAACAGGTCGGCTATGAAACGCTGGTGCGCAAAATCACAAAGTCCGACCTTGATAAATCGTCCCGCTTTACCGACTGGTCGCGCCGCCCGTTGACCGATGCCCAAGCAACATATGCCTTGGCTGATGTGACACACCTGCGCGATATCTATGAATACCTGTCCGAACGTCTTGCAAAATCGGGCCGCAGTAAGTGGGTTGCAGAAGAGATGGCTGTGTTGGAAGATCCCGCAACCTATCAGGCCGATCCCGATAATGCGTGGAAACGTGTTAAGACCCGCACCCAGTCTGGCAAATTCCTGGCCATCGTGCGGGAATTGGCGCGGTTCCGTGAAAGCTATGCGCAAGAACGCAACGTTCCGCGCAACCGTGTGTTCAAGGACGATGCACTGGTCGAGCTTGCATCGACAAAACCGCAATCTGAAAAAGACCTTGGGCGTTCTCGATTGCTGCTGCGCGAGGCTCGCAAAGGTGACATCGCAGCAGGTATTTTGGCGGGCATTCAGGCGGGCATGGCGGTGAAGCCCGACGATATGCCGAAAGTCGACAACGCACGTGCGAAACTGCAGGTGAACCCTGCATTGGCCGATATGTTACGTGTGCTTTTGAAAGCAAAGACAGACCATGCCGAAGTTGCGCCCAAGCTGATTGCGACCACCTCTGATCTTGATGCATTGGCGGCAGGTCAGCGCGATGTCGTAGCCCTCAAGGGCTGGCGGCGCGAAGTTTTTGGCAATGATGCGCTACAGCTTTGCGAAGGCCAGGTGGGTTTGGCCGTGAAAGGCCAAAAGGTTGTTATCGTCGCCCTTTGAACTGGACGAAACGTGGCGGGGGACCTACATCCAAGGCAACCGCGATACCCAAGGACGATCCATGGCAAACCCCGACTTTGAAGATCTCGTAGATACCTTTGAATTTCTCGATGATTGGGAAGACCGCTATCGGCATGTGATCGATATGGGCAAAGCGATGGACCCGCTTGAGGATGCGCTGCGCGTGCCCGCAACCAAGGTTGATGGATGCGCCAGTCAGGTCTGGCTTGTGCCCAAGATTGATGGCGACACCTTCACTTTTCGCGGGGAAAGCGATGCGATGATTGTGCGCGGACTGATCGCGGTGCTTTTGGCGCTTTATAACAACCAATCGGTCAGTGAAGTCGTCAAGATTGACGCAATTGCCGAGCTGGGGCGATTGGGTCTGAATGATCATCTGTCGGCGCAACGGTCAAACGGGTTGCGGGCGATGGTTGACCGGATTCGCGAAACGGCTGCAGCTGCGGCCTAGGAAATCGCGGTGAGTGCAGGGGTCAGATCGCCATAGCCCGTGAACCTGCGCTCAAATTTCAACCCTAGCTTTTGGGCGCAGATTTCGGCCTTTTCGGTTAATGCAGGGTCTTGGGTTTGCGCCTGATAAACCAGCTTTTCATAGTTCCCGAAATACATATCGCGCAGATCAGGATGGCGGTCTAACCCTAGGGGTTTCCACACAAAAGCGTCAAACTGGCGGACCAAAAAATCGGTCAAGTAAAAGGCTGTCATCTCATCTCTGGCAGCGAATGCCGCATTGCCTTCAAAGAACGAATAGCAATGCGGGCCCGCGACCATTTCAACACCCATTTCGACGCAAGCTGCCTGAAGCTGACCGCCGGTTCCGCAATCTGCATAGACGACAAAAAGCTGATCATAGGCATCGCGGTGGGCCGAAACGGCATCTTGGACGGCCGGCACAATGCGTTCAGGATGATTGTGTAGGATTGCAGGGAGGCATTGCAGATCAATATGATCAAGCGCATTTGCTTGCTTGATCGCAAGCACCTCACGCGCCAAAGCACCACAAGCAATCAGCAAAACGCGTCCCTCTCCTTTGGGGGTTAGCCCGTCGTGTGTCAGGGTCGCGTCTGTTGTCATTTCTTGTCCAATTCCTGCGCTTTGCGGTCACTGAACCATCGCCACGCAAAAGACACGCACAGTGCGATCAGGCTCAAGATAGCAAGACCCACCATCGGAGAGGTTTGAACAGTATCCAGCACAGCAAGTGCAACCGCGATTGTAGCCGCGGCTAGGGCCATAACCAGTACGAGAATAAAGATCAGTCTTTCAATTGGCATGTCGTCCTCCTGAACCCATCAGATAAGAACGCCATGCCAATTTTGTAAGATCAAACCGCTGCGGCACCTTGGTTGTGTTTGCGGGCCATGAACGTCTTGGCCGTTTCAACAGCGACTGCGGCGTCACGGCAATAGGCGTCAGCGCCAATGGCTTTGCCGAACTCTTCGTTCAGCGGCGCTCCACCAACAAGCACGACATAGTCATCACGCAGGCCTTTCTCGACCATCGTATCAATCACGACCTTCATGTAAGGCATCGTCGTGGTCAGCAGTGCGGACATCCCAAGGATATCGGGCTGTTCTGTTTCCAGCGCTTCGAGGTAGGATTCAACGGCGTTGTTGATCCCCAGATCGACGACCTCAAAACCGGCGCCTTCCATCATCATCGAGACAAGGTTTTTCCCGATGTCATGAATGTCACCTTTGACGGTGCCAATCACCATCTTGCCGACGCGCGGAGCGCCTGTTTCTGCCAGCAATGGTTTCAGGATGAACATGCCACCCTTCATTGCATTCGCGGCCAAAAGAACCTCGGGCACAAATAGAATACCATCGCGGAAGTCGTGACCCACGATGGTCATGCCACCCACAAGGGCCTCTGTCAGAATGCGGTAAGGTTGCCACCCGCGGTTCAGAAGGATGTTTACACCTTCCTCAATCTCTTCCTTCATGCCGTCATAAAGGTCATCGAACATTTGCGCGACGAGGTCTTCGTCATTCAGTTCGGACAGGATGATGTCATCGTCTTCGTCGGACATGGGCCAAGCCTTTGCAGTTGTTGTAAAACATTTGTGCGCCTGTTTGACGCAGACTACCTGCTGAATTCCGACACGTCCATGAACATGACCGACCTGTTGTTGATCATGTTCATGAATTGTTCTAATAAAGTTTATGGAAGATTTACCTGTTCAGAAATCGCACCGCACACCGGGGCGGGCGGCTGGGTCAAACCCGGACGTACGTTTTGACCAGCTGCACTCTGCGGCGGTGGACGATGGATGGGGCACAGATGATGACATTCCGGTTCTGCGGACGGAAGTGACAGATGAGGTGGCGCGGTCGGTCATTTCACGCAATACGTCACCGGATTTGTCTTTTGATCGGTCCATCAACCCATATCGGGGCTGCGAGCATGGATGCATCTATTGCTTTGCCCGTCCGAGCCATGCGTTCTTGGGGCTGTCCCCGGGGCTGGATTTTGAAACCAAGCTGATTGCACGGTCTAACGCGGCAGAACAGCTGCGCAAAGAACTGTCCAATTCGCGATATGTGCCGAAGATTCTGGCGATTGGAACCAATACAGACCCGTATCAACCGATTGAAAAGTCGCGCGAAATCATGCGCGATGTGTTGAGGGTGCTTTCGGAATTCAATCATCCAGTTGGAATCGTCACAAAGGGTACTCTGATAGAACGCGATATCGATATTCTGGGTCCAATGGCGGCGAAAGGGCTGACGCGCGTTGGCATTTCGATCACCACGCTTGATCCCAAAACATCGCGAGCGATGGAACCGCGTGTGCCACTGCCTGCCGCCCGTCTGCGCACGATCCGACGGTTGACAGATGCGGGCATACCGGTGCGTGTGATGGTGTCCCCGGTGGTGCCCGCATTGACTGATCATGAGCTGGAAGCGATCTTGGCCGCGGCCAAGGATGCAGGTGCAGTCGCGGCATCTTCGATTGTGTTGCGATTGCCGCGTGAAGTCTCAGGCTTATTCCGGGAATGGCTTGAAGACTGCTATCCAGACCGCGCCGCACGGGTGATGGGTCGGGTGCGCGAGTTGCATGGCGGCAAGGACTACGATCCGCAATTTGGGACACGTATGGTTGGCCAAGGGGCGTGGGCTGCCATGATCCGGCAAAGGTTTAAGCTGGCGACACGCAAGCTTGGCCTAGAATCCGCACTGCCACCTTTAAGAACAGATCTATTTGCGAGGCCTGCACAAAGGGGCGATCAGCTTTCACTCTTTTAGCCGCCGCGCGTGTTGTTGACAAAGGAGCCTCCGGCAGAGGTATTTTCGAACATGAGAAGAATGTTCAGAGTTTCTTAACCGAGGTATTTGATGTTGATTGCGCGGGACAGGCTGAGGAGCCGATGGCCGTAACGTGAGAAGCCCCGCTTGGTCCTTGGATCGATGCGGGGTTTTCTTTCATGTTTCTCATGTTTCTAAATACCTCGGGGGAGGCCGCAGGCCGGGGGCAGCGCCCCTTGCCCTTTTTCTTATGCCCGCCGCCGTCGCCCGCGTCGTGGTGATGCTGCCGGACCTGCACCATCAGTTCCATCCGACGCCGATGAAAACGCGCCAAGTGCAGCGGTAATTGCATCAAGCTTCGGTCGTGTGCCCTTGGGGCGTGTTTCCAGCGCGTGTCGCATCGCACGCAGGTGTTCGGGCGTTGTCCCACAACACCCGCCGATGATTGTCGCACCGCAATCACGGGCGAGAACGGCGTAGTCGGCCATCAGCGCAGGGGTGCCGTCATAGTGGATGTGGCCGTCATGGTACTTTGGGATCCCCGCATTTCCCTTTGCAATCAGTGGAAGTGTCGGTCCTGCAGCAGCGAAACCAAGCACTGTGCGTAACAGATCAGATGCGCCAACACCGCAATTTGCGCCAAAGGCAACGGGTTGGTTGCTAAGCTTGCCAACCTTCTTGACCATATCCGCCGAGGTCAGCCCCATCATCGTGCGCCCCGCGGTATCAAAGCTCATCGTGCCGCACCACGGTATGTCGGCCAGTGCAAAGGCCTCTGCGGCGGCTGCAAATTCTTCTGGCGCGCTGATCGTTTCGACCCATGCGACATCAGCACCACCGGCTTTCAGCCCTTCAGCTTGCTCATGGAACATTTCAACCGCGATTTCATGGGTAAGGGTGCCCATTGGTGCCATAATCTCACCTGTGGGTCCGACGGACCCTGCAACCACAATGGTGCGACCTGATGCGTCTGCCACGTTGCGCCCCAGTTCGGCGGCGGCTTTGTTCAGTTCTAAGACGCGCCCTTCAGCGCCGTGCAGTTTCAATCGCGATGCATTGGCACCAAAGCTGTTTGTCAGGAAGATATCGCTGCCGGCATCCGCAGCACCTTTATAAAGCGCCGTGATCTTGGCAGTCTCTTCGACATTCCACATCTCGGGCGCGTCGCCTGACATCAACCCCATGTTGAACAGGTTCGTACCGGTGGCGCCATCTGCCATCAACCAATCGCGTGTTTTCAGAAGGGTTGAGAGTGCATCGGCCATGGTGATGTCCATTCTTTAAGGTATGCAGTCCGTTTTCATGTTTAGCGGCGATCTGCAAACCCAAAGCATGCATCTTAATTATGCATAAAATGATAAAACCGCGCCGGACGGGCGCGGTTTTGCAGTCTTAGGTAGGGTGAAGCGGGGGGTTTAGACTTCGTCCATCAACTGTGCTTTGGCCTCTGCCATCAAAGCAGCCATTTTGGCACGGATCGTTGCCTCATCGGCTTTGTCGCCCAGATCGCCGGATACTTTGCGGTAAACGTCTTCGTGGCCTGCTTCTTCAAAATCGGCCTTGATCACCTCTTTGGCGTATTCAGCAGCAGCATCGCCGTCTTTCCCCATCAGATCAGCCGCCCAAAGGCCTAACAACTTGTTGCGGCGGGCTTCGGCTTTGAACTGCATTTCTGCGTCATGGGCGAATTTGTTTTCAAAGGCGTTTTCGCGGTCGTCAAAGGTGCTCATGGGTTTGGTCTCCGGATTGGAACTACTGTTACCCATGATATGCCCATCCGGGTGCTTGCCCGCAAGGGGGGCTTGCACTATGACGCGCATATGACACGGTCCAAGGCGGACCGGGCGCTTGGGGCAAGGGGTCAGCATGGCACGCCGTAAAATGGTTTATGAAGGCAAAGCAAAGATTCTCTATGAGGGTCCAGAGCCGGGGACATTTGTTCAGTATTTCAAGGACGATGCGACCGCTTTCAACGCTGAAAAGAAAGAAGTCATCGAAGGCAAAGGCGTTTTGAACAACCGCTTGTCTGAGTTCTTTATGACCGGTCTGGCGAACCTTGGAATTCCTACGCATTTCATCAAACGCCTGAATATGCGCGAACAGCTGATCCGTCAGGCCGAGATTATTCCGCTTGAGGTCATCGTGCGCAATTTTGCGGCTGGCACTATGGCCAAACGGATGGGCATGGAAGAGGGCACAGCCCTGCCGCGCCCCATCGTCGAGTTTTCTTACAAAGACGACGGCCTTGGCGACCCGCTGGTGCCTGAGGAATATATCATTGCATTTGGTTGGGCCTCGCAGCAGGAAATGGACGATATCGTCAGCCTTGCTTTGCGCGTGAACGACTGGATGTCTGGCGTGATGTTTGGTGTTGGGATCAAACTTGTTGATTTCAAAATCGAAATCGGCCGCGTCTGGGACAATGATTTCCAACGCCTGATCCTTGCCGATGAGATTAGCCCAGATAGCTGCCGTTTGTGGGACATTGAGACAGGTCAAAAGCTAGACAAAGATGTCTTCCGCCGCGATCTGGGCAACCTGACTGATGCCTATACCGAGGTCGCGAAGCGTTTGGGCGTCATGCCATCAAACGTGACCCACGCCAACACCAAGCCAACACTGATCAACTAAAAGGACCGCACTCCGATGAAAGCCCGCGTACATGTGATGTTGAAAAATGGCGTTCTGGACCCTCAAGGCGAGGCTGTGCGCCACGCGCTTGGCAGCCTTGGATTTGATGGGGTAGAAGGCGTGCGTCAGGGCAAGGTCATTGAGCTTGATCTGGCAGATGGCACATCTGAGGCCACAATTGGCGAGATGTGTGAAAAACTGCTCGCGAATACTGTTATCGAAAGCTACCGCGTCGAGGTGCTGTGATGCGTGCAGCGGTTATCGTATTTCCCGGATCCAACTGTGATCGTGACATGGCGGTCGCGTTGAAGGCCGCAGGTGCGGATGTTTCGATGGTGTGGCACAAAGACGCCAGCTTGCCTGATGGCGTTGATCTGGTGGCGGTTCCGGGCGGTTTTTCGTTTGGTGACTACCTGCGCTGTGGGGCGATCGCAGCGCAATCCCCGATTTGCAAGGCTGTCGTGGCCCATGCTGAACGCGGCGGCTATGTCTTGGGCGTTTGCAATGGCTTTCAGGTTCTGACTGAAACAGGGCTTCTTCCGGGCGCTTTGATGCGCAATGCAAACCTTAAATTCATCTGCAAGGCTGTTGATTTAAAAGTAGAAACATCTGCTTCCGCGTTTACAGAAGGATACAACGCCGGTGATATGGTTGGCTATCCGGTGGCGCACCACGATGGTAATTACACGGTGGACGAAGCAAATTTAGCGGCCTTGAAGGGCGAAGACCGCATTGCCTTTACTTACGGTGATAACCCAAACGGATCAGTGGCTGACATTGCAGGTGTTCTGTCCAAGAACCGCCGCGTTCTTGGCATGATGCCCCACCCAGAACGCGCCGTTGATGCGGGACACGGTGGAACAGACGGACAGGCGCTTTTCCGCGGGCTGATCGGCGAATTCGCGCAGGCCTGATTACGCTGCTTGCCGCAACGCAGGCAGCGCCGTAAACTGCGCACATGTTTGGAACCAAAAGCTTAAAAGGCGGCAAGAAACGCGGCAGATGGTATCTGCGGCTGGCCGTTCTTGTGATCAGCCTTTTGGCCGTGATCGTGATTTACGTTTCAAACCAGCTTTTGACCCAACGCTTTACCGAAACGATCAGCAACCGATCCGAAGTGCGGCTGGCACTTTATGTCACCAACCTGATGAATGAGTTGCAGCGAAATTCGGTTGTGCCTCAGTTGTTGTCGCGTGATCCAGAATTGATCAAAGCATTGGAAGACAAAGATTATTCCCAATCGACTGCGCGGCTTTTGTCATTTGTCGATGAGATTGGCGCGGCGTCTTTGACGATGCTTGATCGCGATGGACGTGCGGTTGCTGCGACGGACCGCGATCAAATTGGTGTAGATCACCGCAACACGCCATATTTTGTTGATGCGCTGCGCAACAATCAGACGGTCTATACAACCTATCTGCATGAAGACGGCGGGTATGACTATGTCTACTCTCGTCAGATCGAAGTGGCGGGCGAACTGCTTGGTGTGATCATGGTTGAGGTTGACGGCCTTAAACTCGAATCCGGCTGGGCAGGGGTGTCTGATGCTGTGCTGGTGATGGACAGTGAAGGCACGATCATTATGGCGACCGAGCCGCGCTGGCGTGGTTTGGTCGAGGAAGAAGCACTTGCGCGGCAATCCGCGCCGTCGGCTATTGAGCGGGCGATCCGTGCCACCCAAGGTTGGGCTGCTTTGCCTGCAGATGCTTATTTGCGCGGCGAGGCTGTCTTGCGGCGCGAAATGCGCATTCCGCATCAGGGATGGCGGATGGTCAGCTATACGACCTACGCGTCAGTGCGCGAACGCGTGAATGGTATCTTAGCGCTTGAAGTCATGGGATTCGCGATCCTGTTGGCGCTAGTGTTCTGGTTTGCATCACGGCGCACTGCATCACGATTGGTCTTTTTCCAACGTGAGTCAGCAGAGCTTCGCGCATTGAACCGCAGGCTACAGCGAGAAATTGCCGAACGCGAAAAGGTCGAAAAGACACTGGAAGTGGCTGAACAAACGATTGCGCAATCGTCGAAACTGGCTGCGTTGGGCGAAATGTCAGCGGCTGTGAGCCACGAATTAAACCAACCCTTGGCTGCGATGAAAACCTATTTGGCTGGTGCCCGTCTTTTGCTGCAACGCGAACGGCCCGAAGAGGCGCTATCGTCGTTCCAGCGTATCGATGATTTGCTTGAACGCATGGGCGCAATTACACGGCAGTTGAAGTCTTATGCACGTAAGGGGTCACAAGCGTTTGAGCCAGTAGATACAAGGGCTGCGGTCTCAACCGCGCTGGCGCTGATGGAGCCGCAATTAAAGACGCGTGCTGTGAATATCATCCGTACATTGCCCAATGAACCGGTGATGATCATGGGCGACCGGCTGCGGCTAGAGCAGGTGATCATCAACCTCTTGCGCAACGCACTGGATGCAACCAAATCAGCGGCCAATCCAACTGTTGAGATATTGCTGGCTGCTGGTGATATCGTCAGCATTCAAATTCGCGATAACGGCGAGGGCATTGAAAATCTCGATGAGTTGTTCGAGCCGTTTTACACGACCAAACAGCCGGGTGATGGCGTCGGCCTTGGGCTTGCTATCTCGTCCGGCATCGTAAACGATTTAGGTGGGCGCCTGACTGCACGCAATGCGGTTGATGGCGGGGCTATATTTGAGGTGCAACTGCCAACCATAAGGCAGGATGTCGCCGCGGCAGAGTAAGGAAAAAGATCATGAGCAAGGCCATGAAGATCGCGATCGTCGATGACGAAAAAGATATGCGTCAGTCGATTTCTCAGTGGTTGGCACTGTCTGGGTTCGACACAGAGACCTTTGCATCAGCGGAAGATGCGTTGAAAGGGTTGGGCAACGATTATCCAGGTATCGTCGTCAGCGATATCAAGATGCCCGGTATGGATGGCATGCAGTTTTTGAAGAAACTCAAGGGTGTTGACAGCTCTTTGCCCGTTATCATGATTACCGGCCATGGCGATGTGCCGATGGCGGTTGAGGCGATGCGCGTCGGTGCTTTCGATTTTCTGGAAAAGCCATTCAACCCTGATCGCATGACAGAGCTTGCGAAAAAGGCCACAAATGCGCGTCGTTTGACCTTAGACAATCGCGCTTTGCGCAAAGAGCTCTCGGACGGTTCGGCACTGATCAAAAAACTGATTGGGCAATCTCCTCCGATGGAACGTCTGAAAGAGGACATTCTGGATTTGGGGCAAGCTGACGGTCATGTCCTTGTCGAAGGAGAGACGGGAACAGGCAAAACCCTTGTCGCCCACGCGCTGCATGCGGTTGGTGCGCGTGCGAACAAGAAATTCGTTTTGCTTAGCTGTTCGGCCTATGACGAAGAAACACTGGGTCGCATCATCTTTGGCCCAGCCCGCGATGATGAACCGATCCCTGCCATCGAAGAGGCTCGTGGCGGCACGCTGGTGCTCGAAGATATCGAAGCGCTCAGCCATACCCTTCAGGCCCGTTTGCTGACCGCGATCAATAACCAAGGTACACCTGCTGAGACGCGCATCGTCGCGATCTGTAACCTACAAGAGCAAGACCAGACTTGTGAAAGCGTCCTGCGCTCTGATCTGTTCTACCGGCTTGCGGCATTGCGTATTACTGTCCCGCCGTTGCGCCAGCGCGGTGAGGATATTCTGGCGCTCTTTACCCGTCTGGGTGAACAGTTTGCTGATGAATACGGCTGTGATGCCCCCGAGGTGAGCGCACAAGAGGCAGCCCAGCTGCTGCAGGCGCCTTGGCCTGGGAATGTACGTCAGCTGATCAACGTGGCCGAACGCGCCGTGCTGCAAAACCGTCGCGGGACAGGGTCCATTGCTTCCTTGCTGATGGCTGACACCGAAGAAATGAAGCCTGCAATGACGACCGAAGGCAAACCGCTGAAGGAATTTGTTGAAGCGTTTGAACGGATGCTGATCGACAACACGATGCGCCGCCACAAAGGGTCGATCGTGTCGGTGATGGATGAATTATGCCTGCCGCGGCGTACTTTGAACGAGAAAATGGCGAAATACGGATTGCAACGGTCAGACTATCTCTGATCACCTTCACGATAAAATCGCTTTCAGATCAGGCAGTTTGCACGGAACCACTTGTGCAGACTGCCTTTCGTCCCTTATGTATAAGATACGGATGCTCGCGCAGCAGTTGCGCGGTGACATCCGATAGAGATTCTCTGTTTCGCATTTGGTCATATATCAAAGCAAAACAGCTGATTTGATCCTTCGGGATCAGGAGAACGCCACGGATCGCGCGACACCGCCGACCGGGCCATGAACGGGCCTTGCCAGACAAGGTCGGAGCAGAAACGCGATGCAAAGCGCGCAAAAATATAGGCAAGATGCAGGCGCCCCAAGGGGTGCTGGCACTGTCCGCGCGCAACAGATCGCCTTAAATAGACATGTAACACGGACAACCGCGCCTCCAGGGGCGCCGCCGGGGTTATGTGCGAACGGACACAATGCCAAAGAAAATGTTAATCGATGCCACACACGCGGAAGAAACCCGCGTTGTTGTGGTCGACGGAAACAAAGTCGAAGAATTTGATTTTGAAAGCCAGTTCAAGCGTCAGCTTGCCGGCAATATCTACCTCGCAAAGGTAACACGTGTAGAACCTTCGCTGCAGGCAGCGTTTGTCGACTATGGCGGCAATCGCCATGGGTTTCTTGCGTTCTCAGAAATTCACCCGGATTACTATCAGATCCCGGTCGCTGACCGTGAAGCCCTGATTGCCGAGGAAAAAGCCTATGCTGAAAGCCTGAAGGCCGAGGCGGAGGCCGAGGAAGAAAAGCCAAAGCCAAAGCGTCGCCGTCGCAGCAAAGCAAAAGCTGCTGAGGTTGAGGGTGATGATGCCGTCATCACGGCTGAGGTTGAGACGGCCGAGGAAGAGACCTCGGGCGATATCGCAGGCATGGAAACGATTGATCTTGACGAGAGCGAAGAGGGCAGCTCGCCCATGGAGCTGGTTTCAGAGACACCTGTCGATACACCAGCAGCTGGTGAAGACGATGACGACGATGAGGAAGAGCAACCAAAGGCCGACCCCAAGTCGAAAGATGACAGCATTGAAAGTGTCGCAGAAGAAGACGACACAGACGAAGTTCGCCCTGTGCGCAAGCCACGCCCCAAACGGTACAAGATCCAAGAGGTCATCAACGTCCGTCAAATCCTACTGATCCAAGTGGTGAAAGAAGAGCGCGGCAACAAAGGCGCAGCTTTGACAACCTATCTGTCGCTCGCCGGTCGTTACTGCGTTTTGATGCCAAACACCGCGCGTGGTGGTGGCATCAGCCGTAAGATCACGAATGCACCTGACCGCAAGAAGCTAAAAGAAATTGCGAATTCCATGACCGTGCCAGAAGGCGCCGGTCTGATCATTCGCACAGCAGGATCCCAGCGCACAAAGGCTGAGATCAAACGCGACTACGAATACTTGCAGCGTATGTGGGAACAAATTCGCGAACTCACGCTGAAATCCACAGCACCTGCGAAAATCTACGAAGAAGGTGACCTGATCAAACGCTCGATCCGTGATCTTTATTCCAAAGATATCGACGAAGTGATCGTGGCCGGTGAAGCGGGTTACCGCACGGCCAAGGACTTCATGAAGATGATCATGCCGTCCCATGCTAAGAATGTGAAATACTACGCCGAGCAGCTGCCACTCTACGCCCGTTTTCAGGTCGAAGGCTATCTGAACGGAATGTTCAACCCGACGGTGCAACTGCCATCTGGCGGCTACATCGTGATCGGCATCACGGAAGCCTTGGTTGCCATAGACGTGAACTCTGGTCGTGCGACCAAAGAGGGCTCGATTGAACAAACAGCGACCAAGACAAACTTAGAAGCTGCTGACGAAGTTGCCCGCCAGTTGCGCTTGCGTGACCTTGCAGGCCTGATTGTCATCGACTTCATCGATATGGACGAGCGCCGTAACAACGTCGCCGTTGAAAAACGGTTCAAGGATAAGCTGAAGACAGATCGTGCCCGTATTCAGGTTGGTCGCATTTCCGGCTTTGGCCTGATGGAAATGTCGCGCCAGCGTCTGCGCCCCGGTATGCTTGAGGCCACAACACAGATGTGTTCGCACTGTCACGGCACGGGTTTGCTGCGCTCTGACGATAACGTCGCGCTTTCAATCCTGCGTAGCTTGGAAGAAGAGGGCGTGCGCGGTCGCTCTAAAGAGGTGCTGATCAAAGCACCGATTTCGATTGCGAACTTCCTGATGAATGGCAAGCGTGAACATATCGCCGATATTGAGGCACGTTACGGCATGTCCGTACGTATCGAATGTGATCCAACGCTCGTATCCCCAGATTATGCGATTGAAAAGTTCAAGACAGCCACCCGTCTGGTGCCTGATGCGGCACCTTTCGTCAGCTCTGCTGTGATGATGGATGATGACGCGGACGACAATGCAGGCGTGATTATCGACAGCGATGATGAAGCTGAGCAGGCTACACCTGAGACTTCCGAGACCGCAGACGGTGAAGACCGGCCAAAGCGCAAGCGCCGTCGGCGTCGGCGTCGTCGCGGTGGCGGCGGTGGCAATGCAGAGAACCAGAACGGTGAGAACCAGAACGGTGAGAATGCAGAGACTGCCGATGCCGCTCCTGCAGAGGCTGCAACAGATGCCCCTGCTGCCGAGGTCACTGAGGATGCGCCAGCGCCTGAGGAAAAGCCAAAGCGCACACGGACGCGCCGCAAGAAGGCAGAGCCTGTCACAGAGGATGCTGTTGAAGCGGCATCTGCAGAGGAAAAGCCCGCAGAAGAGGTTGCAGAGGAAAAACCTGCACCCAAAAAGCGGACTCGTCGCAAAAAGGCCGATCCGGTGGAAGACGCACCTGCTGCCGAGGCTGAAACGCCAACAGCAGAAGCCGAAGCACCAGTCGCAGAAGAAAAGCCAAAGCCAAAGCGCCGGAGCCGCGCAAAGCCAAAAGCTGAAGCAGCCCCTGTTGAAGCGGCAGCAGACGTTGTTGCAGAGGCGGCACCTGAGCCCGCGCCAGAGCCAGCCGCACCGGCACCAGAGCCTACACCAGCACCAGAGCCTGCAGCGGCACCTGAACCGGCAGCAGACAAGCCCAAGCGCAAGGGCTGGTGGTCGCTTGGTCGCTAATGCCGGCTAGCGTTATTATCACAGGGGGCTGCGGTTTTTTAGGCGCAGCCCTCGCCACTCGGATCGCCAGTGAGGGTGTCACGCTGCCAGATGGCCGACATCTAACACACCCACAGATCCACCTTTGGGACCAAGCGAACGCGGTTGTCCCCGTTCTTTCCAACACCAATTTTAACGCCATTGATATCGCGGACACGGCAGCAGTCCGTGCTGCGATGCCTGATGATGTAGCGTTGATCTATCATCTTGCTGCCGTGGTCAGCGGGCAGGCGGAAGCCGACTATGATCTGGGTATGCGTGTCAATCTGGGCGGGACGACCGCAATCTTAGAGGCGGCAAAGGCAATCGGTCCCAACGTCACAGTTATCGGGACATCGTCGCTTGCCGTCTATGGTGGAAGCGCGACAGAGCCATTGACTGAAGCCACTCAAATTCAACCGCAGAACTCTTATGGTGTGACGAAAGCGATGTCCGAGTTGGTGATGGCCGATTATCGCAGACGCGATTGGGCGGACGCGCGGACATTGCGTTTGCCAACGGTCACCGTAAGGCCCGGTAAACCGAACGCTGCGGCGTCGTCTTTTGCGTCTTCGATCATCCGCGAACCGCTCGGCGGTATTCCGGCAATTTGCCCCGTTGATCCAGAAATGGCACTTTGGGTGGCATCACCTGCGGCGGCCGTGAATGCGCTTTGGCACGCGCCTTCGGTAGCCAAGAACGATTGGCCAGCTTTCGGCGCGGTCAACGTCCCTGGTTTGCGGGTGCAAGTCCTTGCAATGATCGCGGCACTGCGTGCCCGTGCCGGTGATGGAACAGCGGATTTGATCGAGATGAAACGAGATCAGCGGGTCATCGATATCGTTGGTACTTGGCCCACGCTTTTTGACACCAGCCTTGCGCAGTCGCTTGGATTTACCGGCGACGCAAGCTTTGACGCGATCCTCGATCAGGCCTTCTTGATGAAGTAGAGCTGGCCTTCCGGCACGTCTTGTGTGCTGACCAGCGTATGTCCGGCCTCATTGCAAAAATGCGGCATATCGATGATTGCGGCCGGGTCATCCGCCAAGACACGCAATACCTGGCCAGATGCAAGCGCCTGCAACCGCTTGCGTGCTTTGAGAACGGGAAGGGGACACAGCAGCCCTTTTGCATCAAGTTCAGCGTCATAAGTCATGTGCTGGAGGTAGGTGGCATGTTTCATTTTGTCCACCAAGTTGTGACATCTTGGGCAGTGACGTATCGCCTCGGCTGCCATAGGTAGGGGGCGAAGGAAGACGACAATGCTGGACACTGCACTTATTTTTGACGCGGCTTTGCTGCCTGCCATGCTGATTGCAATGCTGGCGGGCATCTTGTCGTTCCTCAGTCCCTGCGTCTTGCCGGTTGTGCCACCGTATCTTGCCTATATGGGCGGGGTTTCGGTCAGCGACATGGAAGAGACAGGTCAAGCACGCAAGCGTGTCTTCGTGTCGGCCGTGTTCTTCGTGCTGGGCTTATCGACGATATTTCTGCTGCTCGGTCTCGCGTTTTCAACAATGGGCCGGATGTTGTTGCAAGTGCAGGATTGGTTCGTGATCTTTGCCGGTGGCTTGATCATGATCTTGGGTGCGCATTTCGTCGGGGTCTTCCGGATCGGGTTCCTTGACCGTGAATTGCGTGTTGATGCCGGTGACAAAGGTGGTTCAGCCTTTGGTGCATATCTTCTGGGTCTTGCGTTCGCCTTTGGCTGGACACCGTGCCTGGGTCCGATCCTCGGGGCCATCCTGAGCCTTGCTGCATCCGAAGGGGATGTATCACGCGGTACGGTTCTGCTGGCCGTCTATGCGCTTGGGCTTGGCATACCGTTTCTGTTGGTCGCGGCGTTCTTCCCACGCCTTAAGGGTGTTATGGGCTGGATGAAGCGACACATGGACCGGATCGAAAAGGTGTCGGGCCTTTTGCTTTGGACCGTCGGCCTGATGATGATGACAGGCCAGTTCGCTGCATTCAGTTATTGGCTGCTTGAGCGGTTTCCAGCGCTGGCATTAATCGGTTAACCTGTTCCCAAGCATCAGCAAGGGACGGCGATGAACACGCAAAACAGCCAAGTCAGCAAACGGCGTGTCTTTCACATTCCCGGCTATGACCCAATGCCGCCTAGGCGCTACCGCGAGCTTTACCGCACCGAAGCTGCGGCGCAGGCTGACATCAGCGGATATGAAATTGGCGTCAAAGCAGACACCTCTGACGATACATTCCGTTGGACCGTCGGTGCGCGTATCGATGGGCAAACCGTATTGGCGCAGGTTGACGTGCTGGTTTGGGCCGACATCGTGCGCGATAGCATGGCGCAATCTATCCCAGCGACTTACTGGCAACTGATACAGACCGCTTGGACGTATATCAGCACAGGTACATTGCGACGGCTGATGTGGATGCGCAAAGGGCCTGTCATCGCGGCCCTCTATCCTGTTGTGATGTTGCTTGGCCAGTTGTTGGTGGCGCTACTTGTCGGTGGGATTGTCGGTGGCTGGGTGCAAGGCGCAATTTTGGCGGTGTTTGGGCTGACTGGTCTGACATCAGGTGCCGTGTTTGATCTGATCGATTGGATCGCATGGGCAACCGGTTGGGGGCTCATGATTGGCATCATCGTGGTGATGCTGCGGTGGTTCAAAGCGCATGATAACAAATTATTCGCATACTATCTCATGCACGACTACGCTTACTCAGCTGGCAAGCGGGGTGAAAACCCACCCGAGCTTGAAGCGCGGATGGCATCCTTTACTGCAATCATCGCCGAGGCATTGGCGATGGATGGCGATGAGGTTTTGATCGTGGGCCATTCCTCTGGTGCGCATCTCGCAGTTTCGATCATCGCAGACCTTATTCGCGCAGGGCATGTGCGATCGGACGGCCCCAAACTGGCGTTTTTATCGCTGGGGCAGGTGGTGCCGATGGTGTCGTTCCTGCCGCGGGCGCGGCGCTTGCGGAGTGATCTGGCGTTTTTATCCACGCGCGATGACATGACTTGGGTCGATGTCTCAGCCCCAGGTGACGGCTGTTGTTTTGCGCTTTGCGATCCTGTGGCGGTCACTGGTGTCGCCCTAGAGGACAAGCGCTGGCCTTTAGTGATCTCTGCGGCTTTTACCCAGTCGCTTTCTGCTGCGCGCTGGAAAGAGTTGCGATGGCGGTTTTTCCGACTGCATTTCCAATACCTTTGCGCCTTTGATCAGCCGAAAGACTATGATTATTTCCAAATCACGGCAGGACCAGTCTTGCTCGCTGATCGGTACGCGGACCGAAAACCCTCTGGGTCACGCATCGACATTCCAGTGTCAAAATTCACGTCGCTGAAACCATGAAGCCGCTGCCGCCCAAGCCTGCTTCTAGACCAGAGAAAGTGTCGCTTTGGCGGTATATGCGACTTTTTCGAAAGGACATTTTGTCAGCACAGCCCGCCAAGCTTTATCGCGCTTGGATGGCCGAATTTCGCACGCCGTTTTTTCGCAGCTATCTGGTGAATGACCCAGAGCTGGTCAAAGAGGTGCTGACACGTAACCCGCAAGCGTTTCCTAAGTCAGAGCGCATTGGCGCAGGTTTGCGGCCATTGTTGGGAAACAGCGTCTTTCTTACAAATGGTAAGACATGGAAACGCCAGCGCCGCATCATTGATCCTGCGTTTGAAGGCGGCAGGTTGCGTGACACATATGCGGGCATTTTTGCAGCGGCAGATGCGGGCGTCGCCCGGTTAGGGGATAAGGCAGATGGCGATGCCGTTGAGATTGAAGAAATCACCAGTCACATTGCCGCCGATGTCATTTTCCGCACTCTCTTTTCAATTCCGATCGAGGATGAGACCGCGCAGAAGGTCTTCCGCGCTTTTCGTGCCTATCAGCGCACGCAACCGATCTTGAACCTTGCAGCATTCATTCGTGGACCGTCATGGATGCCGCGCTTTTTGCGATCTGAAACCCGTAAGACGGCGCAGGAAATTCGCTCGTTAATCACGAAATTGACGCGTGAGCGTCTTGCTCAGATCGCGGCAGGGACTGCGCCTGATGATTTGGCGACCAAGATTATGACCACCCCGGACCCTGAAACCGGCCAGACGTTCACGCTGGATGAGATGGTCGATCAAGTCGCAATTTTCTTTCTGGCGGGCCATGAAACAAGTGCATCAACGCTTTCATGGTCGCTCTACCTGTTGGCGTTGTACCCAGATTGGCAATCGGCGCTTGCGGATGAAGCGGACGCCTTCGATGGCGCATTCGCATCCCTATCAAGCTTGAAACACACCCGTGATGTGTTTCGCGAAACTTTGCGGCTTTATCCGCCAGTGCCGATGATGGTGCGTGAGGCGTCGCAAAATCAGACCTTTCGGGGCAGGGCCGTGCGCAAGGGCGCGCAGATTGTGCTGTCGCCTTGGCATCTTCATCGCCATGCGCGGTTATGGGATAATCCAGATGCATTTGATCCTAACCGGTGGGCGACACAAAGTGGCAAGGCGTCCGCGCGTGATGCGTATATGCCGTTTTCTGCGGGCACGCGTATGTGCAGCGGCGCAGGCTTTGCGCAGATCGAAGGTGTCGTTCTGCTGGCGCGACTACTTGGGGCTTACCGCTTTGAGCGCGACGTCGGGCGTGACCCAGTGCCCGTTGCGCATCTGACGGTGCGGTCCAAGGAAGGTATTTGGTTGCGAATCATTTCCCGGTAATCCGAGATTTGTTTCTAAAACGCTGACAAAAGAAGCAAAAGCGATATATTGATCGGCGCAGTTCCGCTGAAATGTGGCGGGTGGTCTTCGCAATTTCGTGATGAAATTCACGAATATGTATACATATCAATATGTTAATCTATTAATGAAAATATGACGCAGAATGATGGATTTGGCAATTTGCCCCTATTGTGCCATACCTACATTAACGAGTATTTTGTTATCAGTAACTAAGGGGCTGTTCTTCATGACTATCTCTCTCCCAGGTTCTTCCCGCAAAGGTCTGACAGGCCTTTTTAAGCGCAAGTCAGATAAAAAAGGTATGCTGCCAACTGCTAAGCGCCAGTTAGGTGGTAACGATCTGGCGCGTCTTTTTGACAAGAAGATGCGGACGACAAAGCCTGTGAAGCCCGCGAAGCTGAGCGATAAGGAAGTGAATGCAAGCGAGCAGATGACAAACCTGCGCGGTGCTCTTTACTCAAAGTAGTTAGCGGTCCGCGAGGGCCCGCTCTAATACGAAAATTCGAATTGCTGACGCAAGCCCGAGGTCACCTCGGGCTTCATCTATTTTTGCGGCAAGCCCGTTGATGGTTTCACCATCTGCCTCCGCAAAACCGCGGAACGCATCCCAAAAGATATCTTCCAAAGACACGCTGGTGCGGTGTCCCCGCAATGTCAGCGACCGTTTGACAGGGCGGCGGTGTGCCATCAGTCGTCTTCAAACTTAAGCTGGGCTAAGCGGTCACTTGCCTGCCGATCCTGCGTCGCCTCAAGCACCTTTTGCGCCTTTGTGCGCCCAAAGCGGATGGCATTCTCATCTGCTTTGGCCTTCGCTTCGGCCCGCGTTTTGGTCTTGCGCGCTTGGTTCAGGTTGATCGGCTTCATTTGGGGCCGATCATGTCCTCGGGGCGCACGACTTTGTCGAATGTGGCTTCATCAACAAAGCCAAGCTTGATGGCTTCTTCTTTCAATGTTGTGCCATTCTTATGCGCCGTCTTTGCGACTGTCGTTGCGTTGTCGTAGCCAATTGTAGGTGCCAAAGCTGTCACCAGCATCAGGGACTCGCGCATCAGTTTTTCGATCCGCGTACGATCGGCTTGGATGCCAACAACACAGTTATCGGTGAAAGTGACGGACGCATCACCCAATAGCTGCATAGATTGTAACACGTTATAGGCCATCATCGGCTTCATGACGTTCAATTCAAAGTGCCCTTGTGATCCGGCAAAGCCAACGGCGGCATCGTTACCCATGACATGGGCGCAGACCTGCGTCAGTGCTTCTACCTGAGTGGGGTTCACTTTGCCCGGCATGATGGATGAGCCAGGCTCATTCTCTGGCAACATCAGCTCGCCCAAGCCGCAACGCGGTCCAGAGCCCAGCATGCGGATGTCAGCGGCAATCTTATAGAGGCTGGACGCAACTGTCTTCAACGCGCCCGACATTTCCACCAATGCGTCATGGGCGGCGAGTGCTTCAAATTTGTTTGGCGCCGTCACAAAGGGCAGGCCGGTGATTTCGGCCATATTTGCGGCAACAGTTTCGCCCCAGCCCTTTGGTGTATTCAACCCTGTGCCGACGGCTGTGCCGCCTTGCGCCAATTCATAGATCGCAGGCAGCGCGGCCTTGATGCGGCGGATGCCCATGGCAACTTGATGGGTATAGCCCGAGAATTCTTGCCCCAGTGTCAGCGGTGTCGCGTCCATTGTGTGGGTACGGCCAATCTTGATGATGTCATCGAACTCGGCCTGTTTTTGCTCTAAAGCCGCATGCAGCTTCGCAAGTCCGGGCAACAAGACGTCATGCGCTGTCATTGCAACAGCGATGTGCATCGCGGTTGGGAATGTGTCATTCGATGACTGACCCATGTTGCAATGATCGTTGGGGTGCACGGGATCTTTAGACCCGATCGTGCCGCCCATCATCTCAATCGCGCGGTTTGAGATCACTTCATTGGCGTTCATGTTGGACTGTGTGCCTGACCCGGTTTGCCAAACAACCAAAGGGAAATGGTCGTCCAGCTTGCCTGAAACCACCTCAGACGCGGCAGCGATGATGGCATCTGCAAGTGCGGCATCCAGCTTTCCGCGCTCTTTGTTGGCCATCGCACAGGCTTGTTTGATGACGCCAAGACCGCGCACAATTGCGACGGGCTGCTTTTCCCAACCGATGGGGAAGTTCATGATCGAGCGCTGTGTTTGCGCGCCCCAATACCGGTCTGCTTGGACCTCAAGCGGGCCAAAGCTGTCGGTTTCTGTGCGTGTGTCGGTCATGGTCATCCCCTTAGGCTAAGTCTCATTGACCTATAGGCAGCAGGGGGCGGAATCGCAATATCGCAAAGGGGGTGGCGGTGGCGGAATTACTTGCGGAAATTATCAAGGCTGACGACTTCTGCCTCTTTGGGCATGTCGTCTTCCGGCTCAACCATTTCCTCCATTGGCGCTTCTTCGTCTACAGTGACGTCAACTTCGGTTTCATCTTCGTCTTGTGTTTCAAAGCGAAGGCCGAATTCGACGGACGGATCAACAAAAGTCTTGATCGCATCGTAGGGGATATAAAGCGTCTCTGGGTTGTCACCGAAATTCAGCGATATGGTAAAGCCGTCGTTCGTCACATCAAGATTATCAAACCAATGTTGCACAACGACCGTCATTTCACCGGGATAGCGATCTGACAGCCAATCCACGATCTCAACATCCGGGTGCATCGTATCGAAAGTGATGAAGAAATGATGCTGGCCTGGAAGCCCGTCTTTTTGCACATCGCTCAGGACTTCCTGAATAAGACCGCGCATCGCCCGGTGCATCAGATTTCCGTAGTCGATTGTGCTGGTCACGGTGTCGTCCCTCCGGGTGGTGTGCCCCCACCATAAGGGATTCGATGCCGGTTGAAAGGGGGCGCGTCAGATCATGCCAGTCGCGGCAGATATCCCAAGGCTGAGTGCTGCGGAAATAAGCAGAACCACTGGTAGGGACCAATGGCGCCACAACAGCAAAACCCCAGTGATTGCTGCCAACCCAACGGCAAGCGGTTGTAGCGTCAATAGATTGGGCCAAATGGTCTGGACAGGGCCATAAGATACGCGGCTGACGTCGCCAAAAAAGACATGCATGGCGAACCATATGGATAGGTTTGCAATGACGCCCACAACCGCTGCTGTGATTGCGGCCAATGCACCACGCAAACGCGGGCGTCCATCCAGCCAATCGATCAATGGCGCACCTGCAAAGATCCAGATGAAACAGGGCACAAATGTCACCCAAAGCGTAAGCGCCCCGGCAGTCAAAGCCATGCCCGTGCCACCTTCGGCAAGCCCCGCAATCATGCCCACAAACTGCGTGACCAAAATCAGTGGGCCGGGCGTGGTTTCCGCCAATCCCAATGCATCCATCATTTGCGGCGTCGTGAGCCATTCAAAAGATACCACAACTTCTTGGGTCATATAGGCCAGCACTGCGTAGGCCCCGCCAAAGGTGACCACGGCAAGTGTGGAAAAGAAAAGTCCGACTTCTTGCAGGAATGTGTTTCCAGAGAATGCGATCATCGCAAGAGGTGCGGCCCAAAGGTGGCCACCAATTAAGATCACCCGCAGGCTGTGCATGAGCGTTCCAGATTGGGGTTGATAGGTGACGGCTTCGCCCGGCTGGCCCAACGCACCAATCAACCCTGCCACCAGAACGACAAACGGAAACGGCACAGCGAAAAAGAAAAGTGCCACAAAGGCGCTTGCTGCCAGCACTAAATGCGACGTTTTGAGCAATGCGCGCTTTGAGATTTTGATCAAAGCTTCGATTACGATGATGACAACCGTGGCTTTCACACCAAGAAACAAAGCCTGCACAACCGGTAGATTGCCATATGTGCCATATGCCAAGGCCAGCACCATAATCACAAAGGCACCGGGCAACACGAAAAGACCGCCGCCAATTAGCCCACCCAAAATACCTTGTCGTTTCCAACCTGCATAAGTGGCCAGCTGCATGGCCTCTGGCCCCGGTAGCAGCATGCAGAATGACAGGGCACGCAAGAACTGATCTTCGCTCAGCCAATCGCGCTTTTCGACCAGTTCTTTATGCATGAGCGCGATTTGGGCTGCTGGGCCACCAAATGACAGCAATCCGATGCGGCCAAAGACCCGGATATCTTCACGTGTCATTCTTTGCGTCCCGCAGGCCAGTTGTGACCTTCATCTTGCCCATCGCGGGCCCAACGATAAAGCGCGTCGTAGATCAGCATGCCTGCTTCTAATTGGGCGGTATCATCCCGGTACATGCGCGACAGACCCACAGATATGGCCAGCAGACCTGCGGCTTGGGGTGCAAGCGCGTGCCTGTCGGTATCAGCCGCTCGAACGATGGTCGCAAGAGTGTCGAGGGCAGGGTGGCGCAATGCGAACCGTTTGACCATCATGTCAAACGTGCAGTCGGTGCCGTCGTGTGTCCAGTCGCAGTCTTCAATATCAAAGGCTGTGGCATTGAACCGATCTGCGACATCAGCCACAGTTGAGGGCGGCACAAAAAGGAACGTCGCATTAGGGTCAACAAAGCGGCGGATCAGCCAAGGACACGCGATACGGTCGATCTTGGGGCGGTGTCGTGTGACCCAAAGGGAGCCGGGGATTTGCGCAACAGGCACGCGCGGCAATCCTGCCGTCGTCCAAGCAACATTGCCGCCGCTTAACACTTGCGCGTCAATAGCATTGGTCCGCAGGAGCGCCGCTGAACCATGCGATAGTTTCAGACCTTTGTGGCAGGTGATCACCACCTCTTTACCAGCGAGCGATGCAGCTAAGGCGGCAATTTGGGTGTGGGGATCACGTATAGCCGTGGGGATCAGTGTCGGATTTTCATCAAAGTCATCGTCCGTACTAACATCAACAATGACAGGGCACTGTGGCGTGCCAATCAGACGCATCAAATTAAGCGGTGAAATTTCGTTTAGGGCAGGCATATTGCATCCTTTCTGAATGTGTCAGTGGATGCGATGCTTTGGTCGTAACCTTACGGGGTGTTCGCGGACCCCAGAGTTTCTTCATGTAAGATCGGTGCCCGTCCGTCAAGCCTATCCAAAGATGCGGCTGATCTCGCGCAGGATCTTGGCCTTGATCGTTTCAGGATATTCGCGGTGGGTGCGCGCGGTCATCACAAAGCCATCGCGGGTAATGACGGCACCGCGAAAAAAGTTTGTAATTGCCAGACCCATCGATTCAATCGCGATGCCATTGATAGTCACACCCGCGCGTTCCGCCGCATTGCGGGCTGCGCGTGTATCCGACCCTCCGTTTGGTGTTCCATCGCCTGATACATCAATGACTTTGCGGGTGCATTGTGGCACTTGATCGAACTGACGAAGTGAGAAAAAGATCGCCTCTGCAGGGGCTGTGTCAGACAAAACGAAGGCCCGTTCCATCAATCGCGATTTCTGCGCAAACCCTTCCACATCAAGGGCGGTGCGCATTTTTGTCCAAGGGATAGATATTGTTTGCTTGTCAACGCCGGACCATTGAACAACCATTAAGTAATTCTCACCAGCAACCATGTTTTCAATAATCTCAGGATCGCGCAGTGCATCGGCCAAACCATCGGTCTGCAGTCGGTATTCGGCCGAGTCGATTGAGTTAGAAACATCAATCGTAAGAATAAGGGCGGTGTCACAGGCTTGGGCCGAAATTGGGGCGAGTAGAGCAATAGACGTAAGAATAGGCTTAATCATGGTCTGACTTTTGCGCAGAGCCTGCCATTATTGCAAGTCACAAGACTACAATTGCTTGAAACTTCCGCATTGAAAGAAGGAAAAGTGCAGGTTTCTGTTGCCAGGTACCTGCGGACCCCGCCCTAGGTCGCAAAACCTAGGGAGTTAAGGTTCGATATTAGGCACAGCTTACGCTGCGACTGCCATCGGTGCATTGTTGTCATTTGCAACTATACAATTTGAACCGATAACGGTGGTATATCGCCGAGACAAAGCTTACCCCTTTAGACGTTCGTCGATCCTATTTCGTCCCCTCGCTGGCCAAATGAGCCGTGATGGTGGAGACGCCGGGTACCGCCCCCGGGTCCGATCCGCTTATTACGAGCGCGTTTATGTCCATAGTCCCGAAGGACATCTTTGATATAGGCCCGCTGGCTGCCCGTCGCAAGGGGAAGGTCGGATGCCTGTACACACTGCGTACACATCCCGTACACATGGCGTACAGACAAAGGCAGCAAAACATGTGTAACCTTTATTCTCTGACTTCGGCGCAATCCGCGATTACCGATCTGGTCAATTTGTGGCGTGATGATACGGGCAACTTGCCTGCGATGACGGCGATCTACCCGGACTATCCCGCGCCAGTGATCACCAAAGCGCCCGAAGGTCGGGTCATGCAAATGATGCGTTGGGGGATGCCGTCACCTGCCTTCGTGTTGAAGGGCAAGAAAACCGACAAAGGTGTGACGAACGTCCGTAACACGACGTCGCCGCATTGGCGTCGCTGGTTGGGCCCCGCAAACCGCTGCGTGGTGCCATTCACCAGCTTCTCGGAGTATCAGATTGTGAAAGGCGAGAAACCAAAAGCCATCTGGTTTGCGCCCACAGGCCCACAAAAGACGTTGTTTTTTGCAGGGATTTGGACGGAATGGACCTCTGTGCGAAAACTCAAAGAAGGCGAGACGACGAATAACCTCTTTGGGTTCTTAACTGTGGAGCCAAACGGTGTGGTTGGTCCGATACACCCCAAAGCGATGCCGGTGATACTGCGCAGTCCCGAGGCAATCGCACATTGGCTGGATGCTCCTGTCGAAGACGCCCTGAAATTGCAACGCCCGTTTCCGGATGAGGGGCTGGAGATCGTAGAAGCGCCTGTTTAGGGGCGCGCATATCGCGGTTCACATTCAAATTGTCATTGCCTTGCGACCACGTTCCGCGTTTCCTGAGGATACCAGCACGAGGTGAGAGACGAACTGATGCACGAACGGAAACTCTACCTTGGCCCTCTGACGGACAACAGACGTTGGGACAGGATTGATATCCGTCCGGATGATGTCTTTGTCGTCACGCCGCCTAAATGCGGAACCACCTGGATGCAGACAATTGTTGCTTTGCTGTTGTCAGGCGACCCTGAGGTTGAGACAGAACTTTCGATCAAGATGCCATGGGTCGATATTCGCTTGCAAAATATTTCTGAGGTCGCAGAACGTCTGGAAGCGATGACCCTTCGGCGCAGCATGAAAAGTCATACGCCTATGGATGGATTGCCGTTTGATGCCCAAGCACAATATCTTTGCGTTTTCCGTCATCCTCTTGATGCGCATTTTTCGTGTCGCGAACACATGCGAAACATCCCACTGACGTGGTTCGATCATTGGTATCCTGAAGACGATCCTGATGGTGTGACCTTCCAACGCTTTCTTGATGGCGGCGCAGAGGGGTTTGACGGTGACGCGATGCCGCTTGCCCATATCATTCAGCACTACAAGTCAGCGCTAGCTGTCGCAGATTTGCCCAATGTGACGATGTTTCATTACGCAGATATGATCCGGGACTTGCCCGGTACTTTCGCCATGGTCGCAGCGTTGCTAGAGATTGATCACAGTGCGGATCTCATGGACCAACTGGTGCAGGTCGCCACCTTTGACAATATGAAGGCGAACGCTGACAGATACGCACCAGCAGGTGGCAAAGGCTTTATGAAATCGGACACGGCGTTCTTTCATAGCGGCACAAGCGATAAATGGATTGGCAACTTGTCTGAGAAAGAAATTGAAGCCTACGACGCTTTGATGGATGAATACCTGACCAAAGATGAGCGTGCTTGGTTAGAAGACGGCTCTGGAAGTTAGGTCAAATTCAAGACAATTGCAGGCACGCCCACCACGGCTTCTACAATGAAATAGACCCATTTCTTTTGACTTTGCCCGTCCATCACAATTGACGTCAGTCTGCCAGCCGCTGCACCGCACCAACAAAAGCCTAGCATCACATAGGCCTCGGGCGTGCCAAGGATCAGCGCCCCGATCCCCATGCCGACGAACAAGCACCCAACGGATGCGCGCACCTCGGACATACCCATGGTCGTCTCGCCCATCTCAAGATCGAGCGCGCCGAGCGTATAGCGTGGCGCAAGCCAGCCAAAACAGCCCAAGCCGATGCTGAGGGCGGCGAAGATGAGGTTGAGAATATCCATTGCAGGGCCTTTGTGATTGCTCACCGCAAACTGGGGCATTCGCAGCGAAGATCAATCTCTTTTGCTATGACGCTTGCGAATACTGCGCTGTGATGCTGCTAAACCCATCATAACGCTGGGCAATGATCCGTGTCAGAGGCCGGCCCGCGGGTGTGATCCGCAAACCTTGACCGGTGGCCACCACGAAGCCCGCGAATTCCGCGAGTATCGCTGTGTGGATCGGCAATAGATCGCGGGCATTCGGGTGCGCGTCCAGCTTGCCAAGGTCGATTTCAAAGTCACACATAAGCATGTTGATGGCAGCCGCGCGGAGCCGGTCCTCTGGCGTCATTGCATAGCCGCGATGACCGGACAGTTTGCCGGCCGCGACACGTTCAATATATGCGGCGGTGGCAGAGGCGTTCTGGACATATCCATCGCCAAATTGCGAGATAGAGGATGCGCCAATGCCGATCAGTGTCGGGCAGGTGTCATCTGTATAGCCTTGGAAGTTTCGCCGCAGATGACCGCTTTTGGCAGCCACGGTCAGGCTGTCAGCAGGTTTGCCAAAATGATCTATCCCGATAGCTTGATAGCCACTACCGATAAAGGCTTGGGCGGCTTGGCGGGCAAGATGGTAGCGTGCCTCTTCGCCGGGCAAGGCGTCATTGGGGATCAGCTTTTGCCGTTTTGAAAAGGTGGGCACATGGGCATAGCCAAACAGAGCGATGCGGTCAGGATCAAGGGCACGCACCTTGGCGATGGTGTTGGCCAGTTTGGCAGGTGTCTGGAATGGTAGTCCATAAACAAGGTCCGCATTGAGTGACGTAATGCCAGCGGCACGCAAACTGTGGACGCAAGCTCTCGTCTGGGTATAGCTTTGTTTGCGTCCGATCGCCTCTTGCACGTCAGTCGCAAAGTCCTGAATGCCGATGCTGGCGCGTGTCATGCCCATTTCGGCCAAAGCCGCGATTTTGTCGTCGTCAACCAAGGTGGGGTCAATTTCGACAGAGAAACTGAAATCAGGGGCAGGAGGGATGACATATTTGACCGCTGTTGCCAGTGCGCGGATCATATCAGGGGGCAGAATGGTTGGTGTGCCACCCCCCCAATGCATTTGTCCCATAGTGACACCGTTGGGCAAAGTGTCGCGGAGCAGTTCCAATTCGTCCAATACCACCCGCAGATAGTTCTCCACAGGCTTCAGCGTTGTCGTGCCTTGGGTGCGGCAGGCGCAGAACCAACAAAGGCGTTCACAAAATGGGATGTGGATATAGACCGAGACCGGGATCGCTGGGTCCAATGCCTTAAGGCAACTGACTTGAAATGCCCCGCCGGTTTGGGGCGCAAAAGCCGTTGCCGGTGGATAGCTGGTATAGCGGGGGACACGGGCATCAAAAAGGCCTGCGCTGCGAAGCTGATCAATATGTTCCATGCCGCGGGTTTGACAGAATGTCGCGGGCAGGTTCTTGCGCCAGATCAAATGGCGCAAGAATTTTTTAGCTCAGTTTGTTGATAAAACATGCCGAGATTTCAGCCACCTGCTCGGGTGTGCTGTCGCGCCGGAAAAACGTCTTGAACCCGGTTTCAGGGAACATCAGATAAGTCTGGGTTGAGTGATCGACGAGGTAAAATTCAGGATCATCATCTTGGGCGCGGTAATAGGTTTTATAGGCTTGGCTGGCCGCTTTGATTTGCTCGGGCGAACCGGTCAGCCCGATCATGTCTTCATGGAAGTTATCGGTGAAATCGCGCACGACCTCGACCGTGTCACGTGGCGGGTCGACGGTGATAAAGACCGTGCCAAGGTCAAGTCCTTGGTCTTCCAACATGTAAGCCGCCTGCGCATTGCGCGCGGTGTCCAGTGGGCAGACATCAGGGCAAAACGTATATCCGAAATAGACCAGCGTGGGCTTGGTGATCACGTCCACGTCGGTGACTGTTTCACCTGTTTCCGAAACCAATTCAAACGGCCCGCCGATCGCGCCACCCGCAACGGCGGTATCACCACAAGGATGTGGGCCCGCGTTTTGTGTTTGCCATGCATAAATCCCAATTGCAGCGGCTGCAGCGAGAGTGGTTGAACCAAAAATGACAGCTTTCAAGGATGTCTCCTTTTGCGGGGTTGCTTCGCTTGGGCCCTCAATGCCTTATCTGAAACGAACCATCAATCCGAACACATGAAGTTGATCGGGCTAGATTACCCGCGCTTTGCCTGTCGCTGCGCGATCACATCTTTTGCCAAGTCCTGCGTATAGTCGGCAAGGGCTGCCAAATGCATATCTGCCGCTGCGCCATCGCCAGCTTCAATCGCATCCGCGATTGTACTGTGCAGTCCGATGATCTTTTCGCGCGATCGTGCACTGAAGGTAATCATGTTCATCAAAGGCTGCATGGCCTCAACCGCGCCGGCCAATTGATACGACAAAACCGGATTGGCTGCGGCATCGACCAAGGCCCGGTGAAAGGCCACGTCGGATGCGCAAAAGGCCTCATCCGTAAGCCCCGGTTGGGACTGGCGGTGTGCTTCTGCCCGCATCGTGGCCAGATGATCGGCGGTCCGCCGTTCCGCAGATAATGGCGCACAGGCGCGTTCAAGCGCGTAGCGTGCCTCGCAAGCCGTGGCAAAACTGATCTCGTTCATTGACAATAGTAGTGTAGAGGTCGTGATTTGCTGACCGTAGGCATCCTCAAACTTCAGCCGGTTCACAAAGGCGCCGCCAGTGGCCCCGCGTTGCGTGCGGATCAGCGATTGCGCAGCTAGTCGTTTCAGCGCTTCGCGGACAGTCGGGCGCGAGACCTCGAACTGGTCAGCCAGTTCGGCCTCAGAGGGCAAGCGCTCATCCACTGGCAGGTCACCGCAGATGATGGCGTCGCGAATGGCCTTGGCGATTTGCGCCGAAAGGTCGCTTGGGTCTTTGGGGTCAATTTTCATTTGTCAGACAATTAAACGTCTGACATATGATTGTGCAAGTCTTGAGTCGTGCATATCCGTTTCGGGAGGACGCTGTGCCACATCTGGTTCGATCATCACTTTGGTTGTCGTTCTTTGCCGCGATCCTTTGCGCGTGGTGGATGATGTATGTCATGGCCATGGACATGGACCTCGATTTCTGGGGACGTCCGGGGCCGATGGGCCAAGCGATGGCCGATATGGACCCACGGATGCCGATGGATATGCCGATGGCACGTTTCGGCCCGTTGTTTGCAATGTGGGCGATTATGATGGCGGCAATGATGTTGCCGACGCTGGTGCCCACACTGACCACCTATGAACGTCTGATGGTCAGCGCCGACGGCACGCGGGCAGGATGGTCGGGTGTGTTGCTGGGGTATTTCATCGTTTGGGTTGGCTTTGCGGCCTTGATCACCGCCGTGCAACTGGCGCTGCTTTTTGGCGGTGTGGTCAATATGCTGGGGATTGGCCCAAAGTGGTTATCTGTGGGTCTTTTGATTGTTGTGGGCGCATTCCAATTCACCCGAGTCAAAGAGGTTTGTCATGGCGTGTGCCACGCCCCAATGACCTATTTCTTGGGTCATTGGAAAACGGGTTTCCTTGGCGGTTTGCGCATGGGCCTAGGATTGGGCGCGTTTTGTGTGGTGTGTTGCTGGGGTTTTATGGCCCTTGGCTTTGTCGGCGGGGTGATGAGCCTTGCTTGGATGGGTCTTGCCACGCTGTTGATGGTTTTTGAAAAACTGCCCGATATCGGGCATCGTGTGATCAAGCCGACCGGGTTTGCGTTGATTGGCGCTGGCATTGGTCTGGCGCTATTTTAGGAAAGAGGGCGAAGAATGGCTAAAAAAGAACGCGCACCGGCGGATCGCTTGCCGATTTCGCAACGCATCGACCAACGGATGGAGAGCAATCCGCTGCGTCGCAAGATGAAACCGACAGATTGGGCGATCAAGGGCGAGCTTTTTTTGAATTGCTCATGCACCGTGTTTTGTCCTTGTGTCGTCAGCCTTGGCGCGCATCCACCTACAGAAGGGCACTGTCATGCTTGGATGGCGATTGCCATTGATGAGGGGCATTTTGAAGGCGAGGATCTGTCAGGTCTGAACGTAGGCCTATTGGTCGATATTCCGGGCCGCATGGCTGAGGGCAACTGGAAGGTTGCGGCCTATGTCGATGAACGCTCGACCCAAAAAGCCTATAACGGCATTCTAAAGATCTTTAGCGGGGCTGCTGGCGGCACAACCGGCCTGTTCACCATGCTGGTCTCCGAAATTATCGGGGCCGAGCGCGAAAAGGTTGAGATAGTCCGCGATGGCGACAAGCGCGGCATCTATATTGGGCGCAAGATTCAAGGTGAGATTGAGCTGATGAAGGGGGCAAACCCGGGCGAGCCTGTGGTTGTCACAAACTCGAAATACTGGATGGGTCCGGATATTATTGCTGCGGCCGGCACACGGTCCAAGGTGCGCGACTATGGCCGCGTTTGGGACTTTGGCGGCAAGTCGGCAGAGGTCTGCGCGATTGATTGGAAAGGCCCCAAACCGTGATCACGCCCGCATATTGCCAGACCATGGCGCGCTATAATGCGTGGCAAAACGACGGTCTGCGTAGAATGATTGCCGACATGGACGTTGATGTACTGACCAAAGATCGCGGGGCGTTTTTTGGGTCCATCATGGGAACTTTGAACCATGCATTGTGGGGGGATATGATTTGGATTGCCCGCTTTGATGACGGACCGGCGACAGATGTGCATCTGCGTGATAGTGCCGATTTCACATTGACGCCTGCGGTTTGGGCGGCAGATCGGTTCCGTATGGATGCGCGGATCAGCCTATGGGCCGAGAAAGTCAACGCCATAGATCTGGTCGGTGATTTGTCTTGGGCCTCGGCGGCTGCGGACCGGCAAGTGACTAAATCCAAAGCTCTTTGTGTCATGCAAATGTTCAACCATCAAACCCATCACCGTGGTCAGGTTCATGCGATGCTGACCGCACTTGGGTTGAAACCAAACGACACTGATTTGCCCTTTATGCCGGAGTAAACTGATGGCAGTTATCGCACCTTCCCGCCGTATCCGGCGCACCCCTTTTACTGACGGCGTCGAAGCGGCGGGCGTCAAGGGATATACGGTCTATAACCATATGCTTTTGCCAACTGTATTTCGCAGTGTGGAAGAGGACTATCACCACCTTAAGAACGCCGTGCAGGTGTGGGATGTGTCGGTTGAACGCCAAGTGGAATTGCGCGGTCCCGATGCTGCGCGTTTGATGCAAATGCTGACCCCGCGTGATCTGCGCGGTATGCTGCCCGGGCAATGCTATTACGTCCCCATCGTGGATGAGACGGGGGGCATGTTGAACGATCCTGTGGCGCTGAAGCTGTCTGAGGATCGCTGGTGGATATCAATCGCCGATAGTGATTTATTGTTCTGGGTCAAGGCTTTGGCCTATGGGTATCGTTTGGACGTGTTGGTGGATGAGCCTGACGTTTCGCCTTTGGCTGTGCAGGGCCCATTGGCTGAAGACCTGATGGCGCGTGTCTTTGGTGATGCTGTGCGTGCGATCAAGTTTTTCCGCTTTGGCTGGTTTGATTTCCAAGGTGTCAGCATGGCCGTGGCCCGGTCTGGCTATTCCAAGCAGGGTGGATTTGAGATTTATGTCGATGGCACCAAGAACGGAATGCCGCTTTGGAATGCTTTGTTTGAGGCGGGCAAGGACTTGGATGTTCATGCGGGTTGTCCGAACCTGATTGAGCGTATTGAAGGTGGATTGCTGTCTTACGGCAATGACATGAACCGCGAGAACACACCGCATGAATGTGGTTTGGGGCGCTTTTGTTCGACGCAAACGGCGATTGGTTGTGTGGGGCGCGATGCGCTGTTGCGCGTCGCCAAAGAGGGACCGACCCAGCAAATTCGCCCGATAGCGATTGATGGCGACATTCCAGTTTGTGACCAGGTCTGGCCAATCATTGCCAAGGGAAGACGCATCGGGCAGGTAACCTCTGCCGCGAAATCGCCCGACTATGATACCAATGTTGCTATTGGCATGGTGCGTATGACCCACTGGGACGAAGGCACTGAGTTGGAAGTGCACACGCAAGACGGCACGCGTGTTGGCACCGTGCACGAGAATTTCTGGATTTAGGTTCAGGTTGCAGCGTCGGAGCCTCCGGCGGAAGTTTGAAGAGACATAGAAAGTGTGGGCCACTGCGCCCCGATGAAAGGAATAGGCATGTTTAAGGCTTTGGTCGTTGAGAAGGATGAAGAGGGCAAAACCAGTGCCGCGGTGCAGGAGTTGTCACTTGATCAGTTGCCTGACGGTGATGTGACCGTTGCCGTTGAGTATTCAACGGTGAACTACAAGGACGGTCTGTGCATCGGTCCGGGTGGCGGCTTGGTCCGCAACTACCCACATGTTCCCGGCATTGATATGGCAGGCACGGTCGAGGCATCCGATGATCCGCGCTATAAGGCGGGTGACAAAGTTGTCTTGACGGGCTGGCGCGTGGGTGAGGCCTATTGGGGCGGTTATACCCAAAAAGCGCGTGTGAAAGCCGATTGGCTGGTCCCGTTGCCTGCCAGTTTGGACACCCGTCAAGCGATGGCTGTAGGCACGGCAGGTTTTACCGCGATGTTGGCTGTGATGGCACTGGAAGATCACGGGATCAAAGACGCGCCTGTTTTGGTGACCGGTGCTGCCGGTGGTGTCGGGTCTGTGGCGACAGCTATTCTTGCCAACCTTGGCCATCAGGTTGCGGCGGTGACGGGGCGTCCTGAAACGGCTGATTATCTGAGGTCTTTGGGTGCCACACAGATTGTGCCGCGCGAAGAGATCAATGCGATCACCCGCCGTCCGTTGGAGGCCGAGGCCTGGGGCGGTTGTGTTGATGCCGTTGGTGGTGAAATGCTGGCCCGTGTGCTGGGTCAGATGAAATACGGTGCGTCTGTTTCAGCCGTCGGTCTGGCGGGCGGGGCAGGGATGCCAGCCTCTGTCATCCCGTTCTTGCTGCGCGGTGTGAACCTGCTGGGCATCGACAGTGTGATGCAGCCCTATGACAACCGCGTGCGGGCCTGGGACCGGATTGCCAAGGATTTGCCGATGGACAAGCTTGAGGCGATGATCCAGCCCGCGACGCTGTCCGATTTGCCAGAACTGGGAAGCGGTATTTTGCAAGGTCAGGTGAAAGGTCGTGTTGTTGTTGATGTAAACGCATAAACGCACCTTCATTGTTTCGTAAAAAGGGCCGTCCTGCGTGGGGCGGCCTTTTGCGTGCCAGATTGCCAAAATCGCTGCTTTTGCTGCGCTTGCAAAGGTCTTTGCGCACCTGCAGCGTCGTTTC
Source organism: uncultured Paracoccaceae bacterium (assembly GCA_947496605.1). Lineage (GTDB taxonomy): Bacteria > Pseudomonadota > Alphaproteobacteria > Rhodobacterales > Rhodobacteraceae > Yoonia. Next base: position 474,068 of record CANMDF010000001.1, read on the forward strand.
ACCGTGACAAGGTGGCGCATTATCGGGTTAACTCTGGTTACCGATCCGTCAAGATGATCGGACAATAATAGCCAATGGGGAAACAATCATGGCACTTAAACCACCTCTATCGGAACTTCCGATTAAGACCGCCGATGTCGGTTTTTATCGAGGGTTCAGCGTTAACGTGACCGTTATCAGTAAAATCATTATCAGCGTGCTGGTCGTCTGGGCGATCGTTTGGCCTGAATGGGCTGGCGAAGTTTTGGGCGCATGGAACGCTGTTATCCTAAACAATTTTGCATCTTGGTACATTTGGACAGTCGCATTCTTTGTGCTTGTTTGTTTGGGGCTGGCGCTTTGGCCGACCGCTGGCCGGCTTAACCTGGGGCAGCCGGGTGAGAAGCCAGAGTTTTCAAACTTCTCATGGTTCTCGATGATGTTTGGTGCCGGGATCGGTGTGGGCATGCTGACGTGGGCGGTGGCCGAGCCCATCGCACACTTCAAGAACAACCCGTCTGTTATCCAAGGTCTGACCACAGCATTGGAAGCAGACAATGTGCGCACAGCTTATGTGTGGTCGTATTTGCACTGGGGTCTTGGCGCCTGGGCTTGTTATGCCGTTGCCGGTCTGTCGCTTGCATTCTTTAGCTACCGCCGCGGATTGCCTCTGACCATTCGGTCAGCGCTCACGCCTCTGTTTGGCAAAGCGCTTTCTGGTACGCTTGGACATATCATCGATATCGTGGCTGTTGTTGCGACCATTCTAGGTGTTGCGCAGACCCTTGGTTTTGGTGTGGAACAGTTCGTTGCGGGTCTGACACGGATCGGGATTGGTGGACTGGCGTTGGAGGACGGATCAGCCACCACAATGGGTATCATTGTGGCCTTGTTGGTCATCATGGGCGCTTCGACAATTTCGGCTTTGTCCGGTGTTGGTAAGGGCATCAAGTGGCTTTCAAACATCAACATGGTGTTGTCGATTGTCTTGCTGAGCTTTTTTATCCTCTTTGGTGCCACATGGTTTGGCGCGACAGCGTTCTTCGTTGGTATCTGGGATTATCTGGTCGCATTGCCAGGTCTGAGCTTTAACGTCTTCCGTTCAGACGGTGTTGAGGGTTCTGAAGCGTTCTTGCTGGCACAATGGCAAGGCTGGTGGCCAGTGTTCTACTGGGCTTGGTGGATTGCATTTGCACCGTTTGTGGGTCTTTTCTTGGCGCGTATTTCACGTGGCCGCACGATCCGCGAATTTGTGTTGGGTGCAATGATTGTGCCATCGCTGATGTGTTTTGTTTGGTTTGCATGGGCTGGCGGTACGGCCGTCGACCTTGAACTAAACGGAAATGCAGGTGGTCTGATCTTGGATGCCGCGAATGGTGATAAGATCTTTGCGATGACCGAGTTCATGCTGTCTCCAATCAGCCAAGCGCTGTCTTGGGCCATGGCTGTGATGATCGTTGTCTTGCTGATGACGTTCTTGGTGACGTCAGCTGACTCCGCGGTGCTGATTGTGAACACGATCAACGCAGCTGGTGACGAAGGTCCGAAGGCGCGTCCACATATCCTGTTCTGGGGCGCTGCCCTTGGGCTCGTGGTGGCCGGTTTGTTGATCTCTGGCGGTACGGGGGCCATTCAAACCGCGATGGTGATCGGTGCTTTGCCGTTCTCTGTTGTAATGGTGTTGATGTGCTTTGCTTTGATTAAAGCGATCTACAACGACGGTCGCCGTGAAGCAGCTGGTGTGCCAACCACACATGGTGAGATCAACGCGGCGGCGACACCTGCCGAGTAATCGCGCTTAAATTAAGAATACAAAGGCCCCGGTGCTTGCGCATCGGGGCCTTTTTCGTTTGGGTGATGGTATGACTTTAGATATCGCATGGGTACGTGCCCAATTCCCCGCCTTTGATCAACCTGCTTTGCATGGCCAAGCCTTTTTTGAAAATGCGGGCGGGTCTTATACATGTCGTCCGGTGATCGACCGCCTGCACCGGTTTTACACTGAACGTAAAGTGCAGCCCTATGCGCCATATGACGCATCCCGTTTGGGAGGCGAGGAGATGGATGAGGCCCGCGTCCGGTTGGCGGACATGCTGGGGGTGAAAACCCATGAGCTTTCTTTTGGACCCTCAACAACCCAAAACACCTATGTGTTGGCACAGGCGGTCCGCAAATGGATCAAGCCGGGGCAAAGCATTGTTGTGACCAACCAAGACCATGAGGCCAATAGCGGCCCTTGGCGCAGATTGGCGGAAGATGGCATTTCGATTATTGAATGGCAGATCAATCCCGAAACTGGTGAGCTGCATAAAGATGATCTGGCAGTGCTACTTGAAAATGATGTGGCGCTTGTTGTCTTCCCGCATTGCTCGAACGTAGTGGGTGCGATCAATGATGTGGCAGGTATCTGCGCCCTGGCCAAGGCAGCTGGCGCGCGCACTGTCGTGGATGGTGTGTCTTATGCCCCGCATGGGTTTCCAGATGTGACCGCCTTGGGCTGTGATGTGTACCTGTTCAGCGCCTATAAGACCTACGGTCCCCATCAAGGCATCATGGCGATCCGTGAAGACTGGGGGATGGAGCTGCCGAACCAAGGGCACCATTTCAATGGCGATACACTCTACTATCGGTTCACACCTGCGGGGCCGGATCATGCGCAAGTGGCAGCAAGCGCTGGTATGGCGGATTATTTCGATGCGATGTCGGCGCATCACGGCGGCGGGACGGGTGCCGCTGCGGCCCGGAAATCTCACGATCTGATGCGCGACCATGAGGTGGCAGTCTTACAGCCTTTGCTGGATTACGTGTCGGCGAAGAACTCGCTCCGGCTTATCGGTCCTGCAGATGCCAAGCGCCGTGCGCCCACGGTTGCAATGGCCTTGGAAACGGATGCAGAGGAGGCCGCAGCCCAACTTGCCCCGCATGGCATTATGGCAGGTGGCGGCGATTTTTATGCGCAACGCCCATTGTCTGCGGTCGGCGTGGACCTGTCCAAAGGCGTTTTGCGCGTCAGTTTCGTGCATTACACCACCAAAGCAGAGGTTGACGCGCTGATGGTCGCGCTAGATCAGGTTTTGTAAGCAGGCCAAGCAGCCCTGCGCGGAGGTCTGATGAGCAAATCCCCTATCTTGATGTGGTTCCGGCGCGATTTGCGCCTTGGTGACCACGAAGCCTTGACGGCGGCCAGTGCGTCTGGCCGTCCGGTTATTCCGGTTTTTATCTATGATGAGCTGAGCGAAGATTTGGGCGCTGCCCCGAAAATGCGTTTGGGGCTTTCGGTCGCGGATTTGGGTAAATCGCTGTCGGCCAAGTCCAGCCAGTTGATCTTGCGCCGTGGCGACGCACTGACGGTCCTGCGGGATTTGGTCAAAGAAACTGGGGCGGATACTGTCTATTGGTCGCGGCTCTATGATCCCGAAAGCAAAGCACGCGATACGGACGTAAAGGCCGCGCTCAAAGAAGATGGGGTCGCCGCTGAGAGCTTTAGGGGGCACGTCCTGTTTGAGCCTTGGACGGTTGAGACCAAGACTGGTGGATTCTATAAAGTCTATACACCCATGTGGAAAAGCGTCCGTGGCAATGACGTCCCACACGCTTTGCCGGAACCGGGTGCAATTCCAGCTCCTGATGTCTGGCCGCGGTCTGACGATCTGGATGGGTGGCAAATGGGTGCTGCCATGCGGCGCGGTGGGGATATATTGGCAAGCCATTGTACGGTTGGGGAAACCGCAGCCCGGGATAGGCTTGGCGCGTTTATCGCGAACCGCGTATCAAACTATGTTGTCAACCGCGACCTGCCGGCGGTGGATGGCACGTCGCGTTTGTCTGAAAACCTGACGTACGGTGAAATCAGCCCGCGCACCTGTTGGCACGCAGGATGGAAAGCGTTGAATGAGGGCAAAGGGGACGCCGAAGTGTTCCTCAAAGAAATCGTCTGGCGCGAATTTGCGTATCATCTGGCCTTTCATACGCCCCGCATTGTCAGCGGGAATTGGAAAGAAGATTGGGATGCGTTTCCCTGGAATACGGATGAAGATCACCCTGAAGTGCAGGCTTGGAAACAAGGCCGCACGGGTATTCGGTTCGTCGATGCGGCGATGCGCGAAATGTACGTCACAGGCACGATGCACAACCGGGGACGCATGATTGTGGCCTCTTATCTGACCAAGCATCTGCTATGTCATTGGAAGATCGGCCTGAACTGGTTTGCAGATTGTCTGATCGATTGGGACCCTTGCAGCAATGCGATGGGTTGGCAGTGGTCGGCAGGGTCGGGGCCAGATGCAACGCCGTACTTTCGGGTGTTCAATCCGGTGACGCAGTTAGATAAATTCGACAAAGACCGAAGTTACATCAAAAAGTGGATCGCCCAAGGGACCAAAAGCCCAAGTGCGACAGCATTGTCGTATTATGATATGATCCCGCAAAGCTGGGGTATGTCACCGGATGATCGTTATCCGGATCCGATCGTGGCCGCAGATGTTGGCCGCAAGCGCGCTTTGGATGCCTATCAGACCCGTGGGTTCTGATTGCCGTAGGGTCACGGTAACTCATTTTAAACGTTTTCCGTGACTTCGCCGTACCAAAGGTTAACTAGATATATGAAACGGCGGCGAAAGACCGCATAAAGAATGATAAGACGACAGGACTTCAGATGATCTTAACCAGTACAGACGGCCAAACCGGGCTACCACGCTATTTCGCCCGTGTTTTTGATCAGGTCAAAGACCTGCAAAAAGGTCGGGTCGATATCATTTTGCCGGATGGGCGTCACTTTCGCGCAGAAGGGTCCGAACCGGGTTTTGTCGCCGAGGTTCACGTGCACAACGATGATTTGTTTTCGCGCACTGTGCGTGAAGGCGATATGGGATTCTCTGAGGCCTATATGGATGGCTGGTGGACGACACCTGACCTGATGGCCGTTATGGATTTCATGCATGATGAGGCCGATCATATTTACGACGGATTTCCTGCGCAAAAGCTTATCCAGTTCTATGAACGGATGCGGTTTTGGATGCAGCGAAATTCCAAAACGCAAGCCCGCAAAAACATTAGCTATCACTATGATCTGGGCAATGAATTCTACGGTCTTTGGCTTGATGACACGATGACATATTCATCTGCGATTTTTGAAACGGGCCAGGAAAGCACCGAAGCGGCACAAACTGCAAAATACGCCAGCATGGTTGATCAAATGGGCGCCAAAGAGGGCGACCATGTGCTTGAGATCGGCTGCGGATGGGGTGGGTTCGCCGAATATGCCGCCAAAGAGCGGGGGATCAAAGTGACGGGGCTGACGATCAGCCAAGAACAACATGACTTTGCCGTGGCACGAATGAGCAAAGCCGGGCTGTCGGATATGGTTGAGATCAAGATGCAAGATTACCGCGATGAAAAAGGGCTCTACGACGGGATCGCCAGCATCGAAATGTTTGAGGCCGTGGGTGAACAATATTGGCCCACGTACTTTGAAACGGTGCGCGAACGTCTGAAACCGGGCAAACACGCAACACTTCAGATTATCACGGTCAAGGATGAACGCTGGGAAAGCTATCGTAAAGGCGTCGACTTTATTCAGAAGTACATCTTTCCGGGTGGGATGCTGCCTAGCCCGACCGTATTGCGCCAAGAGGTTGAAAAGGCTGGATTAAATGTTCATGGCTCAATCGAGTTTGGCAAGAGTTATGGACTTACACTGCGGCGTTGGCATGAGACTTTCAACGAAAAATGGGATCAAGTCGCCGCGTTGGGTTTTGATGATCGGTTCAAACGGATGTGGGATTTTTATCTGACATCTTGCGCCGCGACTTTCGATAGCAGAAACTGTGACGTAACGCAGATTACCGTGACGCGACCAAGCTAAGGCAAGGCCGCGCACGTCAACAAAAGGTCGCAGTGTCATGCCTACAGCTGGACGTCTTGCCGGAGCCGTAATTTTTGGATTGTTCGGGTGGTATCTTGCCGGGATTTCCATTCCGCTTTTTCCTGAATCGAACGCACCGACGTTTTGGCTGCCTGTTGTGAGTGCGATTAGTCTGATCATCGGTTGGAAAATTTGTGGCGCGCGTGCGGGACACGGGTACAACCCGGCGATTGGTGTTGGGCTAACCTGCAGTGCCGCGATTGCATTCTGCTCAGTCTTTGCAGTCTCATTTAACGCGATGTTGTCGAACGCATTGGGTAACCGCTACCGCAATGGGACGATGGAGGCCGTCACAGACATCTTCAGCAAGATGATCGATTTTTCCATCATGTTCGCTGACGTCACACTGATCGCATCACTTCTGATCGGTGGCGTTGTGTGCTCTTGGGTCACTGAGTTTTTTGGGCGCCGTTTCCCTTAAGACATGGATCTTTTCGTATATGGAACCTTGCGGTCGCAGCAGCTTATGGCGGCCGTTTCCGGGCATGACACGCCCGTCACTGAAAATGCCCAATTAGCAGGTTATGCTGTATTTCCCGTTGCGGGGAATGTTGTGCCGTTCATTGCACCGCAAGAGGGTGGTCTGGCGCAGGGGGTGCTTTACCATGGCCTCTCACAGCAGCAAATGGACCGACTTGACCTCTATGAAGGTGCATTCGGGTATAGGCTGGTTGATACGACCGTTCGCACAAATGCAGATGTGCAGGCAGCCAAATGCTATTTGCCACCTGAGGAATTTACGCCGGGCGAGGGGAGCTGGTCCCTCAGCGACTGGGAAAAGGACCACCTCGCACCAGCCGTACTGGCGGTGCACGAATTGTTTTCCCATGATCCATTGCCTTCGTTTGCAACCTTGCGGGCTATGTGGCCAATGATCGAAGCGCGTGCATGGTCCAAACATCGTGCACAGGCGGGACCATCCAATTTGCGCTATGATGCAGCACCTCAAGATTTTCGGGTCCTCAGTGCGCGTCCGCCACTGGGCAACTTCCATCGGTTTCAAAGTGTCGATATTGCGCATCGGCGGTTTGATGGCACGCAATCTAATGTCCTGGCCCGCGATGGCTTTCTGGGGGTCGATGCTGCAATGGTTCTTCCTTACGATCCGGTCCGCGATCGCGTTTTGTTTGTTGAACAAGCTCGCCTCGGACCGCGGCTGCGTCACGACCCCAATCCTTGGATGTTAGAGCCGATAGCAGGTGTTGTGGACGCGCGCGAAACACCGCAGGCCGCGGCGCTGCGCGAGTGTCATGAGGAGGCAGGGATCGCGGTGAACCACATTGTGCCCGCCGGTTCATTTTATGTGTCACCCGGTGCCAGCACGGACTATTTCTATAACTTCGTAGGCTTGTGCGATCTGCCCCAGACAGCAAGTTATCTGGGCGGATTGGAACATGAATCCGAAGACCTGCGTTTGCATCCCATGACCTTCGATAACGCGATGACATTGGCCGACAATGGCGAGATTGCAACAGGACCCTTGCTGTACTTGCTCTATTGGGTTCTGCGCCACAAAGACCGATTGCGTGCAATGGCCTAGGTCTTTGTCTGCTTGATGTTGCGCGGGTGCGGTTCTACAAAGTTAGGACAGAACAAAAGGGCCGAGACATGACCATTAAGACCGATCTTGCAGATGCCGTAGGCAATACGCCCCTGATCAAATTGCGTGCGGCCTCTGAGGCGACCGGGTGCACAATTTTAGGCAAGGCCGAGTTCTTGAATCCGGGCCAATCAGTAAAAGACCGCGCTGCGCTTTTTATGATCAAGGATGCCATCGCGCGTGGTGATCTTAGGCCGGGTGGGACGATTGTCGAAGGGACAGCGGGCAATACAGGCATTGGTCTGGCGCTTGTCGGGGCCTCAATGGGTTTCAAGACAGTGATCGTGATCCCAGATACCCAGAGCCAGGAAAAGAAGGACATGATCCGTGTCGCAGGCGCCCAGCTGATTGAGGTGCCAGCAGTGCCTTATGCCAATCCCAACAACTACGTGAAATATTCTGGCCGGTTGGCGGCCGCCTTGAATGAGAGCGAACCGAATGGCGCGATTTGGGCCAACCAGTTTGATAACACGGCCAACCGTCAGGCCCATATTGAAACAACGGGCCCTGAAATTTGGGAACAAACAGACGGCAAGGTCGATGGCTTTACCTGCGCTTGTGGTTCTGGCGGGACGCTTGCGGGGGTCGGTGCGGTGTTGCAGCCCAAAGGCGTGAAGGTCGGTATTTCGGACCCGGATGGATCTGGGCTGTTCAAGCTTTATACTGATCAGGTTCCCGAACCAGGCAATTCAATCACTGAAGGTATCGGACAAGGCCGTATCACGGCCAACCTTGAAGGCTTTACCCCTGATTTTGCTTATAAAATACCTGATGCCGAGGCCCTGCCAATTGTCTTTGATCTTTTGCAAAACGAAGGCCTTTGCATGGGTGGGTCAACTGGCATCAATATTGCGGGGGCCATGCGCTTGGCCCGTGAAATGGGGCCGGGTCATACGATTGTGACGATCCTTTGCGATTATGGGACGCGTTATCAATCAAAGATCTTTAACCCGGCGTTTTTGCGCGAAAAAGGATTGCCGATCCCCGCTTGGATGGAAGCCGATGTGAACGTCCCAACGGTGTTTGAGGACGTATGATCCGACACTTCATTGCATTCCTTTTGACAGGCCTGTTTGCGCTGGCATTGCCGCTGGCAACCACTGCGCAAGAACTGGACGTGCCAGTTGTCGATAACTCTGAGACAAGTGAATTTGAACGTCTGGCGCAGCGGGCAGAAGCGCTGGCGGCCCGTGATGATGCATCTTTGTTTGCAATCAGCCGCTTGCGTGCTGAACTGACTGTATGGCGCGACCAGTTTTTAGGTGAAATGAGTGTCAATTCAGGACGGATTGCAACGGTTGATGCACAGCTGACCGCATTAGGTGCTGTCCCTGAAAGCGGTGAAGAAGCCGAAAGCGTCGCCGCACGCCGGGCAGAGTTGTTGGCACAACGGGACGCATTGGTTGCGCCTCGTTTGCTGGCAAGAGAAGCGCATGCGCGAGCGGATGGATTGATTGGTGAGTTTGATGCCCAATCACTGCAACAGCAAACAAATGAGCTGACTGTCAGGGGCGTGTCACCATTGAACCCGACGCATATCGGCAGCGCGATCTCTTCGGTTTGGGCGTTGGTGGAGGTGATTGGCGTGGAACTGCGTGCAGGGTTCACAACCAAGCTGCAGTCTGGCCAGCTTGGGCAGGCGTTGCCACGTGCATTGCTTCTGTTCATCATCGCCATTGCATTGTTGGGGGCAGGGCGCCGGATGGTCACCCGCTGGCGCACGCGCTTTGCTGAGTGGTCCGGTCGGTGGCAGCCTGCTATCCTGTTCCTTTTTTCAGCTGTGCAGCTTCTTGTTCCTTTGGTTGGGCTCTTTCTTCTATCTGAGGCCCTGCAGTCACTTGATATTTTTGGATTGCGCGGTGGTGATGTCATTGCGGTCATTCCGCTTGCGGGATCGTTCGTGATCATCGGCTGGTGGTTGTCCCGGCTGATTTTCCCAGCAGGGTCAAAAGATGGCTATTTGGGCTATGACACCGCAACACGTGCCAAGGGCCGTGGGTTGGGGAGTGCGATTGCATGGGTCATGGCCGCAGCGACATTGATGACCGCTGGCTTGCGCACAATGGAGATGTCAAAGGGCGCTGATGCTGCCGTTGAGATGCCTTTCTTAGTCATCTTGGGCTTTTTGTTCTGGCGGTTGGGCTTGGTCATTGCCACACCTCCGCAAGACCGTGATGGCGAGGCAGTGTCGGCTGGCCGGTTGCGGGGTTATGTGGGGCGCGCGGCGACACTTGTTGCGATCATCGGGCCACTATTGGCCGCTATCGGATATGGTGAGGCGGGTGGTTCGTTACTGGGGTCATCCATCCTATCAGTCGCTCTGATCGGTGTTTTATTCCTTTTGCAGCGCATCGTGCACGACATGACCCAAAAGCCAGAAAACGAAGAAGACTTTCGCGGTCTTTACGCATTGATCCCGGTTTTTGTCAGCTTCAGCTTGTTTATGGTTAGTTTGCCGCTTTTTGCCTTGATCTGGGGCGCCCGCGTGGCCGACCTGACCGAGATTTGGACGCGGTTCCGAGAAGGTTTTGCAGTTGGCGAGACGCGAATTTCGCCAACTGATTTTCTGATGTTTGCAGCTGTTTTTGCTGTTGGTTATATTCTGACCCGGTTTATCCAAGGAACCTTGCGCAAATCAGTTCTGCCCCGCACACGCCTTGATCTGGGTGGGCAGAATGCCATCGTGGCAGGCTTTGGGTACGTAGGTATTATCCTTGCCGCCATCATCGCGATCACAAGCGCGGGTATTGATTTGTCGAACCTCGCGATTGTGGCAGGTGCTTTGTCTGTAGGCATTGGCTTTGGTTTGCAGAACATCGTCTCGAACTTTGTTTCTGGGATCATTTTGTTGATCGAACGCCCCGTGAGTGAAGGTGACTGGATCGAGGTCGGCGGCCAGATGGGTTATGTGCGTGCGATCTCTGTACGCTCGACCCGGATTGAGACGTTTGACCGGACCGACGTCATTATTCCCAATGCTGATCTGGTGAGCGGACAAGTCACCAACTGGACTCGGGGCAATTTGGTGGGCCGTGTGATTGTGCCTGTTGGCGTCGCTTACGGCACTGACGTCGAGAAAGTGACGCAGATTTTGCAGGGGATTGCCGAAAAACATCCTTTGGTCGTGATGACGCCGCCGCCTGCCGTTATTTTCCAAGGCTTCGGTGCAGACTCTCTTGATTTCGAAATTCGCGCCATCCTGCGTGATGTGAACTATGTATTGACCACCAGATCTGAAATGAACCACGCCATTGCAAAGGAATTTGCAGCGGCAAATATCGAGATTCCATTTGCCCAGCGTGATATCTGGTTGCGCAATCCCGAAGTACTTAAGGACCCGATGACGACATGACAGAACCTCTTTTTCGCAAAGACGCATACGCCCGTGTAGCCAGCGGAAAAGTAACCGAAATCACGTCAGAAGGCGGCATTGTGCTGGACGGATCGCTGTTTTATCCGACATCCGGCGGACAGCCCGGCGACAGCGGGACGTTGCGCTGGAAAGGTGGCGAGATCGAAATCGCGACGACTGTTAAGGGTGAAAGCGGTGCGATCGTCCTTGTGCCAGCAGAACCCGCAGGGCTGCCCACCGTTGGCCAAGAGGTCACACAGGTTTTGAATTGGGACCGCCGGTATCGGCATATGCGCGTCCACACGGCCTTGCACCTTTTATCTGTCGTGATCCCGCTGCCCGTTTCCGGTGGTTCCATCGGCGCCGAGAAGGGGCGTCTGGACTTTGATATGCCCGATGCCCCCGAGGATAAGGCCGCACTTGAAAACGACCTGAACCGCTTGATTGCTTGCAATATGAACGTGACAGAGGAATTGATCACAGACGCGGAACTTGATGCGCAACCTGATCTAGTGAAGACGATGTCTGTGCAGCCTCCGCGCGGCAGTGGCCAAATCCGTCTGGTGCGCATTGGCGTTGGTCCTGAAACTGCTGACCTTCAGCCTTGTGGTGGCACGCATGTTGCGAACACCGACGAGATTGGACGTGTGCGCATTGGCAAGATCGAAAAGAAGGGTCGCCAGAACAGACGTGTTTATCTGCATTTGGAGTAAACAATGTGGCGCTTCATCATCCCGTTGGTAGCGGTTACATGTATCAGCCTACCTGCATCTGCAGAAGGACAATGGGCTGGCTGTAATGCCGAACAGTCTAAGGTCATTGACGATGCGCTTGGCACCGCCAAGAACCTGACCTTAAAGGCTGCCGCCGCTGTCGGAGATACGTCTGACTATCAACGCTGGTTTGGTGACTATTCCCGACAAAACGCCGAGCGTGTCAGGGCAACGCTGAAATCAATGGCCACCGCCTTTCGTAGCGGTGCTGTGACCGCCCAATGCGACCCCGTGGGCCCTGATGGTTGTGATCCTGGTGACTATGCGTGGGTTTATGCGAATGAACCTTATCTGATCCATCTTTGCCCTCAGTTTTTTGATTTACCCCCGTTGTCGGTGCTTAGGCCGGGTGACAGGCGCTCAGACAATGGCACGCGCGAAGGCACGATAGTGCATGAGTTGTCACATTTCCTGCATGTGGCTGGGACCGAAGACCATTGTTATTCGCGCACCGAATGTTCGCGCATGGCACAAAGTGATACGCGACGCGCAATAGAAAATGCCGATAGCTATCAGTATTTTACCGAAGACGTGACCTATTTTGCACGCCAGCCTTTGGCAGACAAACCGCCACCGGCGCCACGTGCAAACCGCTAGTCGCGTCTTAGGTCTTGGCCGAATAGGTCGCGCTCAATCGGTTGGTCCAGCATCTTCTCGGATTCCGGCAGACCTTCGCGGGACAACAGCACCGCGAAAGGGCGCAAGTTGGGCACGTGACTGCAAACCACCAACAGCATGACCATAATGGGCACCGACAGGAACATCCCCGGGATGCCCCAAACAGCCCCCCAAAAGGCCAGCGACAGAATGATCCCAAAGGACGACAGCCGCAGCGCGCGGCCCATCAACATGGGATCAATAATGCTGCCATTGATGAATTGGATCATGCCCGCAATGGCAAAGACTGCCAAAGTGGTCGTTGGATCGCCGATTTCGACATGTGCGACCAGGGCGATGAGCGCTGTGGCGATGATCGAGCCGATATTTGGAATGAAGTTCAAAACGAACGTGATGATCCCAAGGGACGTTGCCAGCTTAAGCCCAAAGGCCTGCGCCAGCACAAAAATCATCGCGCCTGTAATGGCGCTGATCACGGTCTTGACCAGTAGGTAGTAGTTCACCCGATGAATGATCGACCGGATAATTTTGCCCACGCGTTCAGCCTGCGATGTGTCACCCACAAGGCTCAGAAGCTTTGTCTCAAACCAAATCCGTTCGGCAAAGAGAAAGCCGACAAACAAGATCACAAGGACCGTGCCCTGCGTCATGCCGCTGGCTTGACTGGCGGCACCCCGCAAATAGCTGGAAATTTCAATTGACTGAAGCGTGTTAAACACCGCCAATTGGCTGTCTTCGTCCAAGAATGTGAAAAGCGATGCAACGGCCGATGGCGCTTGTTCAGCGTAGGATAGGGTGGTCACAAGGACTGTGTTGATCTGGGCCAGCAAGATGGAGGTTAGGGTTAGCAGGGCAGCGGCGATCAGAACCATCGCAGCAATACTGGCTAGCGTGTTTGGTATCCGAAAAGGTCCGACCCTTTGGCGCGCGATGAAGTTGATCACATCGCTGGTTAAGCTGAACAAAATGATTGCTGTCGCCAATGAAATCAGCACAAACCGTGCCTGAACCAACAAAAAAAGAACGACCGCAAATGCGATGATGATCAATGCGCCGGTCTGTAGGCGTGTTGTTTCACTTGGCCTTTCAGCTTTGCCGGTTTTCGGCGGATCGTGCAGCATGTGCTGGGTGGCCTCTCATCAAAGAAGCCTCATTAGTAAGGTGCAGGTAGGGCTGACGTAAAGGGGGATCACAAACATATGTCTTGGGTCTTGCAAAGCCCCAGCACTTGCGGCTAAACCCCGCCTCACGGACAGGTGGCCGAGTGGTCGAAGGCGCACGCCTGGAAAGTGTGTAGGCGGGAGACCGTCTCCAGGGTTCGAATCCCTGTCTGTCCGCCACTCTTCTCTCATAAATACGTGAATGCGTGATTTTGCATCGGACCCCGAACATTGAACTGGCAAAGCAAGATAATCTGCTATTTTGGCACAACTATCGTTCAGAAACCCTAGTATAAAGTCGGTATTGGTCCTGTTGAAGTGAACTTTTGTGACTTAAGTCGATCTTAAGTTTCCTCCCCGATAAGCACTGAAAACGAGTTGAAGGACAAAGTGCTTATGGGCCTGAGAACAACGATCGCGTTATCGCGAAAGCTTCCTATGATCATTGCGGCACTTTGTGTGTCTGCAAGTGTCAGCATCGCCGTTGTCGGATACCTTGATTTTCGATCCAGTGTGACACAGGACGCGCGAAAAACGTTTCGCATTCTCACCGAAAGTCGCGGTGATGCCCTGCTTTCATGGTTCGAAACGATGGAACGCAATGTGGGTTCTTTTGGAACGGATCCAAGTTTTGTAGCCGCGATAGGCTCTTTCTCTAACTCGTACAATCTGATGATTGATAGTGCTGGTCTGCAAGAGGCCTATATCACAAATAACCCTAATCCTTTGGGTGAGCGTGACAAACTCGATCAACCGCCCGAAACAATTCCGTACCACTTTCAACACGGCCAGTTTCACCCCTATTTCCGTCAGATCAAGAACGCGATCGGATATTACGATATCTTCTTGTTCAGTCTGAATGGTGATCTGATTTACACCGCTGCCAAAGAAGCTGACTTTGCCACCAACTTTATTGACGGGCCATTTGCTACCAGTGGACTAGGGCAGGCGATGCGTTCTGCACTAAATGGTGCGGCCGGTGACGTCTATTTTGCAGATTTTTCACCTTATGCACCGAGTGATGGGGCAGCTGCAGCATTCTTGGCTACACCTGTCTTGGACAACCTCGGCACGACGATTGGCGTCGCAGCGGTCCAGGTTCCAGCCGATCAGATTGACAGTATTTTTAACAATCCGATCGGATTGGGCGAAAGTGGCCAAGTTTATGCGATTGGACCTGATTTTCTGACACGAAGCGGATCTCGCACAAATGATGGATACGAATTGCTGGCTGATGTGTCCAATTTTGAACAGACCCGGGTGATATTTGAAGAAGGCAAAGACTTTCTTGCTGAAACAACCGGGGTGAACGGAGACCGGGTGCTTGCCAAGGGCACGCTATTGGACGTGTTTGGTTTGCAATGGGCGGTCGTGGGGGAAGTTGCTTTGTCTGAAGTGATGGTTCCCGCTGTCGAAATTCGCAACAAGATGATCGCTGTTACGCTGTTTGTTGCCGGCTTTGGCGCATTCCTTGGGTGGAAGACAGCCAGGTCTGTTGTGTTGCCTTTGGACCGGTTAGGTGGCGCCATGAGACGCATTTCTGAGAAAGATTATCATGTTGATCTATCCGATCAGAAACGTGGCGATGAGATTGGCAAGTTATTCACAGGTCTAAGCGATTTTCGGGAAAAACTACGTGCCTCGGACGCGGCTGAGGCGGACCGCCAACTGCAACAAGAGAAGCAGGTGCAGGTTGTGACAAGGTTAAGTACCGCACTGACCAAACTTGCAGACAGAGATTTACAACATCGAATCAAGACTCCATTTGATGGCGAATATGATCAGCTTCGTCAGGACTATAATCGAACGATGGCGAACCTAAACGAGACAGTCGGTTCTGTCGTCATCCGATCTGGGGCGATCCGGGCGCAGTCCAATAAGATGAGCCAGTCATCTGATGATTTGTCGCGTCGCACTGAAAACCAAGCGGCGACATTGGAACAAACTGCGGCTGCATTGGATGAAATGACAGCCAGCGTGCGCTCGGCCGCAGAAGGTGCGCGCCAAGTCAAAGACGTTGTTGCAACAGCCCGTAAAGACGCAGATGACAGCGAGCCCGTCGTGCAAGATGCTGTGCGGGCCATGACCGAAATTGAAGGATCGTCGCAAGAAATTTCGCAGATTATCGGTGTAATCGATGATATTGCCTTCCAAACAAATTTACTGGCATTGAATGCCGGTGTCGAAGCGGCGCGCGCTGGCGAAGCTGGGCGTGGTTTTGCTGTTGTTGCATCAGAGGTGCGTGCTCTAGCGCAACGATCTTCTGATGCCGCAAAACAAATTAAATCCTTGATCAGCGAAAGCTCTGGCCAGGTTGAGCGAGGGGTCGGTTTGGTGGGGCAGGCCGGACAAGTGCTGACTAAAATTGCAAGCCATATCAATCATATCTCTGACCTTGTTACCGAGATCGCTTCTGGCGCAGAAGAGCAATCTATCGGTCTTGGTGAGATCAATATCGGCGTGACGCAACTGGACAAAGTCACTCAACAAAACGCAGCGATGGTGGAAGAGGCCACAGCAGCAAGCCATTCTTTGAACGGCGATGCTGCTGAACTTGCCCAATTGGTAAACCAGTTCCAGTTAGATGACGCAGATATTGGTACAACACCAGTTAACGACAACATAAGTGAATTTGTGCCCCAACCAGCACAGCAGATGATTGAGGAACCACAGTCAGCAACCCTGAATGTCAGGGGTGCTGGAAATGCGGCCCTCAAAGCGAAAGAAGACATGTGGCAGGATTTTTAATTAAGTTTGCCCGGTGCAATGACGATATATCTGTGTAGGGGGTAAGTTGGCCAATGTCCCACCTCCGAAATACGGGGGGATTTGGCTCCGACGGTAGGGATCGAACCTACGACCAATTGATTAACAGTCAACTGCTCTACCGCTGAGCTACGTCGGAATACCTGCGCCCATATAGCAATGCGTTTTCGGGACGTCCAGAGGGTTTTGTGCTGTTTGAAAGAAACTTCTGCCGCAGGTGGGAAACGATCATATCAGTTCAAAAGATGCATCTGCCGAAAGCCTTGCCCGCGCTATAACGCACCCTCTTTGGTGAAGGTCTATCAAATGCGCGAATACGTTTCTTTCTGCTGCTGGATGCAACGCAGATGGCACGTCGGTATAGAGTATTTTTGTGATTTCCTTTGGCGACATAGGACCGTCAGAAAGGGTTAACAAGACTTGCGCTTCGCGTGACCGTCGGTGCGCGATCAGCCAATCGAGGCGTTCATGTGGATTGGCAATTGGTGCGCCGTGGCCAGGATAATAAACGTCGGCCTGACACGATCTTAGTTTTTCACAAGATGCCATGAAATCGGTTAAGTCACCATCGGGCGGTGAAACAAGCGAACTGGCCCAACCCATAACATGATCACCTGTAAAGACTGCATTCCGCCAAGCAAAACAAAGGTGATTGCCAAGGTGACCTGGGGTATGAACAGCAGTCAATGCGCCCCAAGGCCCGGCAATTTCTTGACCATCAAGCAGGATGTGATCTGGGGTGAAATCAAGGTCAATGCCTTCGCCTCCTCCAGCCAAGCCTGTCTGCGCCAGTTCTTGCATCACCGCACTTCGCCCGGCCATGCTATCCCCAAATGCGTAGACGGCTGCGCCGTTTTTGATGGCCAATTCCTTTGCAAGGGGTGAGTGATCAAGGTGGCTGTGGGTGACAAAAATATGCGACACTTGCCGTCCTGCAATTGCGGTTTCAAGTGCTGCTAAGTGGTGCCGATTGTCTGGCCCTGGATCGATAATCGCGACAATGTCGTCGCCTAAGATATAGGTATTTGTACCCATATGCGTCATTGGTGATGCGTTCGGCGCCAGAACAACGGCTAAGTTTTTGCGTAGCTGAAATGGTTTACCTGTTTGAGGGGTGAAACTGATCACAACAACTGCTTTCCGTTTTCAGCAATGACAGTTAGCGTAGCGATATGTTCTTTGGATGGCTCAAGAAATACATGCCGCGCGGCATTTACGCCCGGGCGGCGCTGATTTTGATGTTGCCTATCTTGTTTTTGCAATTGCTTGTCTCTGTCGTTTTTATTCAGCGTCACTTTGAAGGTGTGACCCGGCTCATGACAAGTGCTGTTAACATCGAGCTGAGATTTCTGATCGATACAGCAAACGCTGAGAGTGATCTTGACGCGGCGCGTGCAGCCATTGCGCTGCTCGACGCGCCGCTTGAGATCAGAACTGAATTGCCTGCGGACGATGTCATTCGTGCTGACATAAAACCGCTGGTTGATTTGACCGGCGCTACCGTCATTGAAATAATGCGCGAAGGGGTCGACGAAGTGCTGGCTATCTCATTGGAGAGGCGCAGCCGGGTTGTAGTGTGGGCACAAACGCGGCATGGGCCGCTCAAGATGGATTTGCGCCGCCGTCGTGTTTCGGCATCAAATCCGCACCAACTGATTGTTATTATGGTCGTTTTGGGTGGGTTGATGACTGCGATTGCGTATATTTTTCTACGCAATCAACTGCGCCCGATCAAACGCATGGCAAAGGCAGCGACGGATTATGGTAAGGGGCGGATCACACCGTTTACACCGACGGGGGCGGTCGAAGTACGCGCGGCCGGCATGGCCTTTCTTGACATGCGCAACCGGCTTGAACGCCAGACCCAGAGCCGGACCATGATGCTTTCTGGCGTGAGCCATGATCTGCGCACGCCGCTTACCCGTATGCGTTTGGGCCTTTCTATGATGGACCAAAAAGAAGCCGAGCCATTGTTGCACGATGTGGACGATATGGAACGGCTCTTGGATGCCTTTCTTGATTTCGCGCGAACGGACGCAGGTGATAAGCTTGAACCGACTGCCCCTTCCGACATCGTGAACGCTGTGCTGGAGGATGCAAAACGGATGGATCAGCCGGTGACACTGGGCGCCATCGAAGGACCCGATGATCCTGTGAGCCTGCGCCCATTTGCCATTCGCCGTGCTCTCGATAATTTGGTTGGGAACGCACTGCGCTATGGCAATAAGGCCGAGGTTGGCGTGTCAGTTACAGAGCGTGCGATCCGGTTTTGGGTCGAAGATGACGGTCCGGGCATTCCGCCTGAGCGCTATGAAGAGGCGCTTAGTCCATTTGTGCGGCTTGATCCTGCACGCAATCAGGACAAAGGCAGTGGCGTTGGGTTGGGGCTTTCTATTGTCGCTGATATTGCACGCACCCATGGTGGATTATTGCGTTTGGGTGTGAGCGAGAAACTGGGTGGGCTCAAAGCCGAAGTTGTCTTGGCAAGATAGGCGCATCGCATTGTCGTCTGGCGCATGCGATCATTGCACCATCGCATCGCTCCATGCGCGCAAAAACGCATCTCGGTTCAATTTATCAAGATATACCAATAAGGCGGGGCCTAGTCGAATGGGGCCATAAGCGCGCGCCTCGGGCGTATCCGCCGCCCCAAGGGGGGGCAATGCCCACACGGTTGGGGTTTCGCGCAATCCTTCCCGCAACAGCGCGTCCAGCAACAGCGTGGCCTCTTGCGTTTGTTTCGCTGTTGCCGGGATCAAGGCGGTCCGCAACATGACGGTGGCGTAGTCCTCTAATTCAAGTATTTCCAAGCGATCGTCGCGGGCAATCCGTTCTGCGGCATAAGACCCAAGCACGTTGTAGGCCAGCGTAAGCCGACCGGATGCGACATCGTCGATCATTTGAGCCGAGCAGCAATAGAGCTCGGTCCCGCGCCTCCCCATCAATTCAGATAATCGCCAAAAAGTATCCGAGTTGCGTGCTTCTTGCGTTGCAAAAAGATAGCCCAAACCGCTTGTGCGCACATCGTATGTGCCGATTGTGTTCTCAAAGACGTCTGGGCTTTGTCGCAAAAGGGCGATTAGTTCTTGTCGGGTTTTCGGGCGTTCCAAGCCGGCAAACCTTTCGCGTGAAATCACCGCAACCGCCGGTTCTGCGGTAAAGGCAAAGACTTGGTTACGCCAACGTGCCCAAACGGGCAGGGCGTCTGTCATTGCAGAGTTGACTGGCTGTGCTGCACCGTCATTGGCCAATTGAAATTGAAGGTCCATTGCGGATGAAATCGCCAGATCAAAGACGCCGCCGTTTTTCAGGGCGGTATGAAGTTCAGCGCTTGAAGTCACGTAGTAATCAATCCCTATTGTTGGGTTTTGGGATTGGAATTGCTGGATGAATGGTTCGAACACGGCCAAGTCTCCGGTGGAGATCACTTTGATCACCGTGTCGGACGTGCCCGGATAGAATTTCTGGTCTTCCAGTTCCAAGGCAAAGGCGGGGCCTGCGACGAACCAAAATGCAAGGATCAGGCGGCAGGTAAAATCAGTGACACACATGCACCTATTCCTTCGTTTGGGGTGGACAGTTCAAGGCGACCGCCATGGGCCTTCAGGACATCCTCTGCAATTGTGAGTCCAAGGCCAGAGCCTACGATCTGGTCGACGTTGCCGCCGCGTTTAAAACGCTCTGTGAGTGCGGGAATACTGTCTGCGGCAAAGCCACGCCCTTGATCGCGCACGGTAATTTGCCAGGTCTTTTTGTCCAAAGCGGCAAGTGTGACATTAATTTCCGTCTCAGCGGGTGAGTATTTCACCGAATTATCCAACACGTTGCGCAACGCACTTTCCAGCAAGATTGCATCGCCTTGCACTGTCGCGGGGGCGACGACGTTCAATCGCACTGAGATGTCTTTCATATCTGCTGTTGGTGCTAACCCGTCAGTCACGCGTGATGCCAAATCGGCGAGATCAATATTATCACGGGCCAGTGCGTCGGCCCGAAAGCTGACAGTCGCGTGATCGAGCAGTTGACTGGCGGACCGCGAGCTTTCGTCAACCGCGCGAATGATCCGCCGCAGCATCTGCTTTTCTTCATCCTTTTCAACGGTATGCAAGGCCAGTTCCGCTTGGACACGGACTGTTGCAAGTGGGGTGCGGACGCGGTGGGCGGCTTCTGCGATGAACTCTTCCGACCGCCGAATGGATTGCCCCAAACGCTCCATCAAACGGTTGAGTGCGACCAGAAGGGGCGAAAGCTCATCAGGGACTTTGCGTCGCAATGGTCGCAGATCTGAGGGTCCACGGCGCGTCACGGCTTGCGCAAAACTGTTGAGGGGTTTCAGAGCGTTGCCTGCAGCGAATGCACCCAGCCCGACGGCGAGGATAAACAATGCCACGGAAAGGACTGCCGCCGTTTGTGACAGACCCGTTCCAATCGCCTCAACCCCGGTGCGGGTTTGCGCAACAGTTACCAGCACTGGAACCGGTTGTTGGTTGGCCAGCACGGTACGGCGTACCGTCACAGTCCGCACAAGATCGCCCCTATATGAGATCGTACCCACACGGATATCGCCGGGACGGTCGGGGGTGCCTGAGGGCATTAAGTCATCATAGCCCGTCAGCGTTTCGCCGTCCGCAGCGACCCTGTAGAACACCCTGTCTTCGCCAATCGCGTCCAACATCGCAAAAGCAGAGTAGGGCAGTTCGAGCAGAATATCGCCTTGCTCGCTGCGCAAGGCTTCGGCAATTGTTGTGGCGGACGCGACGAGTACATTATCTTGCGTACGCTCTGCCGCTTCACGCGCAAAGCTGGTGACCATCCACCAAGACAGGATCGCAAGGACCGCTGCAATGCCGGCCAAAAGGATAGTCAGGCGTTGCCCGATTGACCGCCACCAAAACGGTCCAGTCGCAGTGTCGCTCATGCCCATGTCATCCGGTAGCCCACGCCACGGACTGTCTCGATCTCGACCCCTGCGGCCAGTAGTTTTTTGCGCAAACGGCCAACATAGACCTCAATCGCGTTTTCGCTGACTTCGGCATCTTGCGAGAAGAGCCGATCTAGCAACTGGGACTTTGACAAGATTTGGCCCTTGTTGCGTGCGAACACTTCGAGCAAACGCAGTTCGCGGTTGCGCAAGGGCTTGGTTTCACCTTGATGGCTGAGCGTGCCGCCTGATGGGTCAAACAGCGCTTCACCTAACGGAATAAGCGCGGGTGTTGGCGTCCCGCGCCTGCGTAGAACTGCGCGACATCTGGCCTCTAACTCGCTGAAGTCAAATGGTTTTGTGATATAGTCGTCTGCCCCTAGATCAAGTGTGTCAACGCGGTCTGACACTTGGCTGCGTGCGGTCAAAACAATGACCGGCAACCGTTCGGTGGTGCGAGTGCGGCGCAGAAATTCGCGGCCGTCGCCGTCTGGCAGCATCACATCCAACAGCATCAGATCATAGTCGGCTACCGACAACCACTCATCGGCTTCAGCCAGTGTCTTGGCATGATCGACGGCATGGCCGTCCAGCGACAATCGTGCAATCACCGCCTCACCCAGTTCGATATTATCCTCAACGAGCAAAAAGCGCATTGATTGGTGTCCCCCCGTAACCCCGTGTCAGGCTTGTGTCAGCTTGGCATGCGGTAGTGCAGCATGAGCGGGGAAACCCCGCCTGTCAAATGGGAGGAAACGATATGACAATGAACATAACCCGCCGGGTTGTGATGGCCGCTGCTGCCGTCACGCTGGCTTTCGCGAACCCGGCAACCGCCGGTGGCCATCAGGTGATGGACGAGATTAACTTTCTGATCCCCGGCGGCGCTGGTGGTGGTTGGGACGGCACTGCGCGTGGTACAGGCGAGGCGCTGACAGGTGCCGGTCTTGTAGGCAACGCATCTTACGAAAACATGTCCGGCGGCGGCGGCGGTGTGGCGATTGCCCATCTGATCGAGAACGCAGATTCACTGCAGAACACCATGATGGTGAACTCTACGCCTATTGTGATCCGTTCGCTGACAGGTGTGTTCCCGCAAAGCTTCCGTGATCTGACATTGGTCGCAGGAACAATCGGTGATTATGCAGCAATCGTTGTGAACACTGACAGCGACATCATGTCGATGGATGATCTGTTGGCCGCTTACCGCGCTGATGGTATGGGTTTTGCTGTTGGTGGTGGTTCGGTTCCGGGTGGTCTTGATCACCTTGTGGCCGCATCCGTAATGCAGGCCGCTGGCGAAGATCCGACAGCGTTCAACTACATTCCATACGATGCAGGCGGTGCTGCGATGGCGGGTTTGCTGTCTGGCGAAATTCGCGCATTATCCACTGGCTTTTCAGAAGCTGTGACATTGGCCCAGCAGGGTGAAGTCCGCATCCTTGGTGTCACTGCACCTGAGCGCGTTGACGCATTTGCAGATGCCCCAACGATGATTGAGCAGGGTCTTGATACAACATTCGTCAACTGGCGCGGTTTCTTTGCAGCCCCCGGTTTGCCTGATGACAAGCTGGCGATGATGCAAGACGCAGTTGCCAAGATGTACGACACGCCCGAGTGGGAAGAAGTCCGCGCCCGTAACGGTTGGGTCAACATCTACAACAATGGCGATGACTTCCGTGCGTTCCTGGAAGAGCAGGAACAGGTGATCGGTGATCTGATGAAGACACTCGGCTTCCTGTAAGCATACGTCAAAAGGCCGTCCCGCGCATTTGCGGGGCGGTCACCACATAAGAATTTTCGGGGAGGGAAGTTCATGGCGCTAGATCGTTGGATCGCGCTGATCTTTGTCACATTTTGCTGCGTTTACGGTTATGCCGCATTTTTCACGATGGATCAGCTTTTACCCCCATTCATGCAACGCAACCCCGTCTGGCCGTCGACCTTTCCCAAGGTGTTGGCCGTTGCAGGTCTGATCGTTGGTTTGATCGTCCTCTTCGGTGTCGAAAAACCCGATGACGCAGAGGGTGAGCCCGACGCGACCGACATCAACTACCGCAACCTGAGCGAATATAAGACCGGCCAAGCGCTGATGCTGCTCGGCCTCATGGTGCTTTATGCGCTGATGCTGCGGCCTGCAGGTTTCCTAATCTCGACGACGGTTTTTTTGGTCGCGGGCAGTGCGATCTTGGGCGAACGTAAGTTTCATATCATGATCCCTGTGGCCATGCTTGCCACTGGTTTTGTCTGGTATCTTGTGCAAGAGGTGCTTGGCATTTTCTTGCGTCCTTTTCCGTTCTTCATGGGGATGTAGGCTATGCTTGAAGGTATTTTCATCGGCCTTGAGGCTGCATTCTCGGTCAAGAATATTCTCATGGTTGTCGCTGGTTGTTTGATCGGCACGTTCATTGGCATGTTGCCCGGTTTGGGGCCTATGTCGATCATCGCGATTATGATCCCTGTCGCGATCACTTTGGGTGATCCTGCGGCAGCGCTGATTCTGCTGGCGGGCGTCTACTATGGCGCTATCTTTGGGGGCTCGACCTCATCCATTCTGCTGAACGCGCCGGGTGTGGCTGGCACAGTCGCCACCAGTTTCGATGGCTATCCGATGGCCCGAAAAGGGCAGGCGGGTAAGGCGTTGACGATTGCGGCGGTAGCGAGCTTTGCGGGTGGCACAATCGGCGCGATCCTGTTGATGATCTTTGCGCCAGCTTTGTCATCGGTCGCGTTGCTGTTTCATTCAGCTGAATACTTTGCCTTGATGGTTGTCGGTCTGTCCGCGATTGCCGCCTTTGCCGGCACTGGCCAAGTGGCCAAGGCACTGATGATGACGATCCTCGGATTGATCCTGGCAACCGTAGGCGAGGGTGCTTTGTTCAACATGCCCCGCTTCACAATGGGTATGTTGGACCTGCAATCTGGGATCAGCTTTATTACCTTGGCGATGGCGATGTTTGCTTTGCCTGAGGCGATGTTCCTTGTGCTGAATCCCGCACGCGGCGCCAGCAACGCCGAAGGTGGTAGCAGCAAAATCACGAACCTGCGATTTTCACGCGAAGAGGGCAAAGCAATGATGCCCGTCATTGGCCGCCAATCCATTCAAGGGTTTTTCATCGGCGTTTTGCCGGGTGCAGGGGCGACAATTGCGTCCTTCCTTGGCTATGCGGTCGAACGCAACTTGGCCAAAGGCGAAGAACAGGCCGAGTTTGGTAAGGGGTCCGTCAAAGGCCTTGCCGCTCCTGAGACGGCCAACAACGCCGCCTGCACCGGGTCATTTGTGCCATTGCTGACACTTGGTATTCCGGGTTCCGGCACGACGGCTATCTTGCTCGGCGCGCTCATTGCTTTAAACGTGACCCCCGGACCGCGTCTGATGACTGACACGCCCGAGATTTTCTGGGCCGTTATTATTTCGATGTTCATCGGCAACCTTGTGCTGTTGGTGCTGAACCTGCCGTTGATCCCCTATATTGCCAAAATCTTGTCGATCCCACGCAATTACTTGATTCCGTTCATCCTATTTTTCACGTTGATGGGCGCCTACATCGGCCAAAACAATGCGACCGAACTGCTGATGCTGGTCGGGCTTGGGGTGATGGCCACGATCTTTCGCTTTGCCGATTATCCACTGGCACCGCTGTTGATCGGATTCATTCTAGGGACCATGCTGGAGGACAATTTTGCCCGTTCCATGCAGCTTTACCGCGGTCTTGATTTCATCATGCAACGGCCAATGACGCTTGGTTTGCTCATCTTGGCTGCATTCTTGGTCTTGTTGCCCAGCTATCGGTCGCGTCGCGCGCGCAAGCGGGCCGAGGGTGTCGCAGACGGTGACTGACATGCGTGCGCAAATTTCATTTTGGGATTTGCGCATCGCAGATTAGACAGGGCGCCACACGTCAAGAAGGCCCGCTACGATGTTTCAATCTGGTCAGATTATCCAGTCCAAGCCACGCGTGGCAGACGTTGATGCTGGTCGTCATTGGCGTGCAAAGCTGGGCTTTATCTTGATGTCCACCGATCTGGCGGCTGAGGCTGATTTCAAAGATATGGCCCCAGAAGGCGTAGGCGTGCATATCACCCGGCTTAAGACCGATGATTACACGACGAATGAAACGCTCGCCCGTCATATCGATGACATGGCTGAGGCGGCATCGCGGTTGCAGCCCGACGCACAGCCTGACGTCATTTGTTATAGCTGCACATCTGGTTCTATCATCTGTGGTGAAGACAACGTGTTTCGCGAAATCCGGGCCGGTGCGCCGTGGGCGAAGCCGATGTGTATCGTGACCGGTGTGATTGATGCGTTGCGTGCGATTGATGCCAAAAAAATCGTTCTGGGCACGCCTTATCTTGATGAGATCAACGTGGCAGAGGCCGAATACCTGTCGAAAGCAGGCTTTGAGATCGTTGACGTGCAAGGTTTGCAATTGGACACCGGGGTCGCTTTTGGGCAGGTCACGCCTGCCTATTGGAAAAAGTTTGCGCTTGAAATTGATGATCCGTCGGCAGACGCATTGTTTTTGTCGTGCAGTGGGATCCGCGCGTTAGAGGTGGTCGAAGAAATCGAACAAGCCATCGGTAAACCTGTCATTACATCGAACCAAGCTCAGTTCTGGTCTTGCCTGCGACGGGCAGGGGTCATGGATGAACTGAAAGGGTTTGGGCAGCTTTTCAAACATAGTGGAACCGAAGTGATGTCCAAGACATGAGCTTGACCGCGCCTTCCCGTGGCTTTTCCGAAAGCGAATTTGCCAACCGCACGTCTGCTGCGCAAACAAGAATGGTCGCGGCAGGACTGGACGGTCTGTTGTTGATGTCCGAGCCTGACGTGCAGTATTTCACAGGCTTTCAAACACTGTTTTGGCAGAGCCCGACGCGCCCATGGTTTGTTTTTGTGCCAGTATCCGGCAAGCCGATCGCGATTATCCCTGAGATTGGCGCAAGCCTGATGCGCCAAACTTGGGTGGATGACATCCGCACTTGGGCCGCACCGGCACCTCAGGATGATGGCATCACCCTTTTAATTGATCTGTTGTCGGACCACGGAACGATCGGTCTGATGAAGGGTCATGAGACGCAGTTACGGATGCCTTTGGCTGACTGGGAACATCTGAACAAAAGCTTGCCCAATGTGCGGTTCCAAGATGCGACGGGTTTGGTCCAAGGTTTGCGCATGGTCAAATCACCCGCCGAGATCACGAAACTTGCGCATATTTGCGCAATCGGATCGGCCACATTTGCTCAGGTGCCCACATTCGCCCACATCGGCACGCCGCTAGATGATGTATTCCGCGCATTTCGGCGCGAAGGCCTGGCCATGGGTGCAGATAATGCACCTTACGTTGTCGGCGCGTCTGCACAGGGTGGCTACGCCGATGTCATCTCGCCTCCCGACGGCAGCCCATTGGCTTTGGGGGACATCTTGATGCTGGATACAGGGCTGGTTTGGGATGGCTACCACTGCGATTTTGACCGCAACTGGGCTTTGGGGCACGCCGATGACAATGCAAAACGCGCCTATGACGTGCTGTGGCGAGCAACCGAAGCTGGCATTGCCGTGGCAAAACCGGGCAACACATGCCGCGATTTGTTTATGGCGATGTCGCAGGTCATCACAGAGATGGATGAGAGTGCCGGAGATATTGGGCGGCTTGGTCACGGCCTTGGACTGCAACTGACAGAGCAGCCTTCACATGCTGCTTTCGACAACACTGTTCTGCAAGAAAATATGGTGCTGACGCTAGAGCCCTCGCTGTCCTATGGTGCCGGTCTGATGATGGTGCATGAAGAGAATATCGTTGTTACCGATGGCGGGGGGCGCTTGCTGAGCAAACGCGCGGCGCCTGAGCTGCCGATCATCTAAATGCTTCGGGGTATTTTGGCGGAGAGACAGGGATTCGAACCCTGGGTAGGCTTGCACCCACAACGGTTTTCGAGACCGCCCCGTTCGACCACTCCGGCACCTCTCCGCGGGGATCGTGGGCGGTGGTACTTGGCAGCGTCCAGCGACGCAAGCGACAATTGACGCAGTTCTGACAATTGCGTGCAAGGCATTGGCAAAGATAAGCAAGAGCGCCTATCTACAGCCCAACACATCATGAATGAGGGCTGTTATGATCCGCTTTGCGACATCGTTTGTTTTTGCCGCCAGTTTAACCGTTGCACCTGTTTGGGCGCAGTCCGCTGATGAGGCCAAAGTCGAGCGCTTGCTGCAAGCGCTTGGTATGCCGCAAATGATCGAGATCATGCGCGAAGAAGGGCTGTCTTATGGTGAGACGCTTGCTACAGAAATGTTGCCCGGCGGCACGAGTGCTGAATGGAGCATGGCTGTATCGTCGATTTATGACACCGACGTCATGTATGAAGAGCTGCAAGGCGCGTTTATCGAAGAGATCGCTGGCGATGACATTGATGCGATGTTGGACTTTTTCACAACTGACACCGGGGTCAAGATTATTGGGCTCGAAATTAGTGCCCGTCAGGCTCTGTTGGATGAAGCGGTCGAAGAAGCCAGCAAAGAAGCCGCAGCCATCGCAAAGATGGACAAAACACCGCGCTTTGAGATGGTTGAAGAGTTCGTCGCGGTCAACGATTTGATAGAGGCCAATGTCGTCGGCGCGTTGAATTCAAGCTATGCGTTCTACACAGGTCTGATCGATGGTGGCGCGATGCCTGCGGGCGTTACCGCGGAAACGGCATTGCGGGATGTTTGGTTGCAAGAACCTGAATTGCGCGAGGAAACGACGGAGTGGGTCTATTCCTTCTTGCTGATGGCCTATCAACCGCTCAGTGATGCGGAACTACAGGCCTATATAGACTTTTCAAAGTCTGAGGCCGGGCAAGACATGAGTGATGCTTTGTTTGCGGCCTTTGATGGCATGTTCGATGATATATCACGTGGATTGGGCCTTGCGTCTTCGCGGTTCATGATCAGCCAAGAACTGTGACAATCAACCCTTGGCAATATTTGCCGTGCGCGTATTCTAGGGGTTAAATCTAGCCTACAAGGACACCTCATTTGCCTTCTTTCAAATACGCTATTCTCGCGCTTGGATTGCTTGCTGCCTGTGATCAAACCGCCCCCATTGCCCCACAACCTGATTTGCCAGCGGACGACCCGCGGCAGGCAGAGTTGCTTTCGGCAGAATGCACGATCTATTTCGCCGCGGTCACCAAGATGGAAGCAGAAGGGCGTGAATTAAATGGCGATCCAACCCGCGGGTGTCCGCCCGAGGCTGCGGGCGTGTCAGCCGACATCAACGCGATGATTAGCGTGCCGTCTGTAACACCGGGCTATCCGCAGACGATGTACGACAGGATGGTCGCGCGTGGCATTCCCGTGGATATGGCAGATGAAATCGCAAAGTCGAAAGCTTTTTGGGATCTTGTGGCCAAGCGTGACAGTTTGCTCGCTGGTTTTTAGCGGCCGTAGACCATCAAAGCCGTCACCAGTGCGCCCGGTGTTGCCTGATAAAGCCCCATGTCAGATTGCAGCTGAATGATGCGGGCAGGGCGGTCTTGATCAGGAATGCGCGCTGCGTTCATCGCCTTGGTAAGCACTGGTCCACCGCCTGCACGGACATCTGTTTTGATCTCTTCATAGTTGGATTTGACGATCAATTCGACCTCGCCACGCTGCTTGTTATAGGCGGCATTGCCAACAACGGAGCTGAGACCGGTTGCAGGAAGCAGTAAAGGGTTGCCAAGGTGGTTTGCCTCTTGGGAACAGGCGGATGTGAGGATAAGTGCGATCAATGGCCAGCGCATGGGTTTTCCCTTCTTTTTATGTTGACTTATGAGGGCATTGGTCAGATATAGCGCCATCTCTGCAAGGGTCTTGTAGGGTGATATGCGAAATTATGCCCACGGGCACGCAGTCCACAGGTACCAAACGCCGGACCGATCCGGGGCCTCAGAGACGCGAAAAACAAAGGAATAACATATGTTTGCGGTTCTCAAAACCGGCGGCAAGCAGTACAAAG
The DNA here is from genome assembly GCA_947496605.1 of uncultured Paracoccaceae bacterium. GTDB lineage: Bacteria > Pseudomonadota > Alphaproteobacteria > Rhodobacterales > Rhodobacteraceae > Yoonia. The sequence goes on from CANMDF010000001.1 coordinate 503,148, forward strand.
TGGCCTCTGGCGACGTGGTGCGTGTCGAAAAGCTGGCAGCAAAAGCTGGCGACAAAGTTCAATTCAACGAGATTCTTATGGTCGGCTCCACAGTGGGCACGCCAACAGTTGCGGGCGCTGGCGTCCAAGCTGAGGTGATCGACCAGATCAAAGGCGAAAAGACGATCAACTTCGTCAAGCGCCGCCGTAAGCACGGCAGCCAGCGTACGAAAGGCCACCGTCAGCAACTGACATTGGTCCGTATTGCTGAGATCCTTGAAAAAGGCGCTGACAAGTCTGGCGTTATGGCCGCTGTGTCTGGTGCTGGTACTGCTTATGTGACTGGCGCAAACGGTGCACCGACATCTAAAAAGGCCGCTGCGGCTGCTGAGCGGGCGTCAAAGCCAAAAGCTGAGAAGGCAAAAGCTGCACCAAAGCCGAAGGCAGAGCCAAAGGCCAAAGCTGAGCCAAAAGCAAAAGCTGCACCAAAAGCGAAAGCTGAAGGTGACGATCTGACACGCATCAGCGGTGTTGGCCCGGTTATCGTTAAGAAGCTGCACGCGCTTGACGTGACAACATTTGCGCAAATCGCTGCATGGACGCCAGAAGATGTGGCTGCTATGGACGAGAAACTGAACTTCAAAGGTCGTATCGACCGCGATGAGTGGCTCAAGCAAGCCGCAGAATTCGCTAAAGGTTAAGGAGAGACCAAATGGCACATAAAAAAGCAGGCGGTTCATCCCGTAACGGACGCGACTCAGCTGGTCGTCGTCTTGGTGTAAAGAAATTCGGTGGCGAAGTCGTCGTTCCGGGCAATATCATCATGCGTCAGCGTGGCACAAAGATGTGGCCGGGCATGGGCGTCGGTATGGGCAAAGATCACACGATTTTTGCGACCATTGATGGCAACGTCAAATTCCACAAAGGCCTTAAAGGCCGTACCTTTATTTCGGTTCTCCCAGTGGCGGAGGCCGCTGAATAAACCGAATATTCCAAGGTAAAGACATTTTGGGGGATCGGTGAATAACCGGTCCCCCTTTTTTATTCATAGTTTTGCCACCATGTCCTTCTAAGAGGTGGAACTGAGGATTTGTTTTCGGGGAGGGAAGCAATGAGACATGAAGAGATTACAGTTCAAGACACCATAGAGGCAGAACGCTTTGTTTTGCGTCCTTGCCGTAAATCTGATGCGGGCCTTATTGCCATGTACGCCAGCGATGATCGCGTCGCACGTGGTACGCGTGCGATGCCGCACCCGCTGCCTCCCGGATCGGTTGAGGCGATGATTGAACGCGCCAGTCAGGCCGAGCGGACAGAAGACGTTTGGGTGATCGACGGTTCAGCCCATGGTCATGCAGAGGCTTTGGGTCTGATCAGTTTGGAACGCATGGATCGTGCGCAATCAGAAGTGTTTTACTGGATCGCCCCCGCGTTCTGGAACACAGGTTTCGCAACCGAAGCTGTGCGCACTTTGATTGCTGCCAACCCACACCGGTCTGACCGCATTTTTGCCGAAGTCTTTCAAGACAACCCGGGTTCCGCCCGCGTCTTGACCAACTGTGGTTTCGACTATCTTGGCGATGCCGAGGCGTTTTCTGTGTCGCGTGGGGCAACCGTGCCGACATGGACATATACGCTCAAGCTTGGCGGATGATCCTGCCTAGATTGGGGATCGACACAGTGTTCTTTCGCGATGACTGATCTGCAGTACCGTGCGTTCCGCCCCGATGATTTTGCAGACTTACATGCGATTGTTTCGCATTGGTCAGTTGTGCGTCAATTAGGCCGCTGGCCTTGGCCACCACAAGAGGCGTTTACCAAGTCCCGATGCAAACCGTTTGAGGGTGAAGGCTTTGCCTGGGCAGTTTGTCGGGACGGCAAGCTGATCGGTAGCATGGCCGTCACAAAGGCCGAAGTTGGCTATATGTTTGCGCCGGAAATGCACGGACAAGGTATTGCAAAGAAAGCACTGCAAGATGCAATCGAAGCCGCATTCAACGCATACGAGTGGCCAGTGTTGAAGGCTTCGGTTTGGGAAGACAATCCTGCCTCTGCGACGGTGCTGCGCAGCCTAGGTTTTACACATTGGCAAACCTATTACACACGCTCTCCGACGCGCTTGCCAGCACTTGTGCACCAATACCGGCTACCACGCGCTACATAGCAGCGCTTGAGAACCGTGCCACAGTAGTTTATCGCGCTGATAAACAGCCGCAGAAAGCCAAAGACATGAAATTCCTCGATCTTGCAAAGGTCTATATCCGGTCCGGTGCCGGTGGCGGTGGCTGCATCTCGTTTCGCCGCGAAAAGTTCATGGAATATGGCGGCCCTGATGGGGGCGATGGCGGCAAAGGAGGCGATGTCGTGATTGAAGCCGTTGAGGGCCTGAACACGCTGATCGATTTTCGCTACCAGCAGCACTTTTTCGCAGGGAATGGCCAGCACGGCATGGGCAGTCAACGCACCGGTAAAGATGGTGAGGCCAAGCTGCTGCGCGTCCCGGTAGGTACTGAAATCATTGACGAAGATGAAGAAACTGTCATCGCCGACCTGACCGAAGTGGGCCAAAAGATCGTGATCGCCAAAGGCGGCAACGGTGGTTGGGGTAACCTGCGGTTCAAGACCGCGACAAACCAAGCGCCGCGCAGGTCAAATCCCGGACAAGAGGCGATTGAGCGCACGATCTGGCTGCGCCTTAAGCTGATTGCTGACGTGGGTCTGCTGGGCATGCCGAATGCAGGTAAATCGACGTTCTTGGCTGCCACATCAAACGCGCGTCCAAAGGTGGCTGACTATCCGTTTACAACGCTCATCCCGAACCTTGGCGTCGTTGGCATTGATGAGGTTGAATTTGTAGTGGCCGACATTCCCGGCCTGATCGAGGGAGCTAGCGAAGGACGCGGCCTTGGTGATATGTTCCTCGGTCATGTTGAACGCTGTGCTGTTCTTTTGCACCTGATCGATGGGACATCCGGCGACCCTGCAGGCGATCTGACAACGATCATTGGCGAGCTTGAGGCGTATGGCGGTGAATTGGCCGATAAGCCACGCATAACCGTTCTGAACAAAATCGACACGCTGGACGACGAAGAACGCGTATTTCTGCGTGATGAAATTGCGGCTGTTGCCAATGGTCCAGTGATGATGATGTCGGGTGTCAGCCGTGAAGGTATTCCAGACGTCTTGCGCGCATTGCGATCCGAGATCGATGAAAACCGTCTGCGTCACCGCAAAGCGGCGGAGGAGGAAGAGGGCGAGGACGCACCATGGCAGCCTTAACCAACGCCAAGCGCCTTGTCGTCAAGATCGGGTCCGCTCTGTTAGTAGATGCGGCGAGCGGTGCTCTGCGCCAAGAGTGGTTGACCTCATTGGCGGACGACATTGCGATGATCCGGGGGCGCGGCACAGATGTGATTGTCGTTTCATCGGGGTCGATTGCGCTGGGGCGCGGTATTTTGGGCCTGCCGCTGACGTCACTGGCGCTTGAACAATCCCAAGCGGCGGCCGCTGTGGGACAAATCAGATTGGCGCGCGCCTATGAAGAGGCATTGTCGCCCCATGGGATTGTCACAGGCCAAGTGCTTGTGACCCTTGAAGATTCGCAGGACCGGCGGCGTTATCTCAACAGTCGCGCCACGATGGAAACGATGCTTGGTTTGGGTGTGACGCCCATCGTGAACGAGAATGACACGATCGCAACTGATGAAATTCGATATGGTGACAATGACCGGCTTGCCGCGCAGGTGGCGGTCACGGTCGGGGCAGATCAACTGGTCCTTTTGTCAGATGTTGACGGGCTCTATACCGCCAATCCAAAGATGAATAGTTCAGCAAAACACATTGATACTGTTGAAAAAATCACGCCAGAGATTGAATCAATGGCCGGTGATGCCGGGTCTGGTCTATCCAAAGGCGGCATGATTACCAAAGTGATGGCCGCGCGGATTGCAACAGAGGCAGGCTGTGCGATGGCGATTGCACTTGGCACTGAAAACAGCCCGCTGCGCGCCTTGGAAAACGGTGCACCTGCAACATGGTTCACCGCGCAAACAGACCCGCAAGCGGCCCGTAAGCGCTGGATTTCTGCGATGAAGCCACGCGGTACGGTCATCGTTGATGCGGGGGCGGGTAATGCACTTGAACGCGGCAAGAGCCTTTTGCCTGCGGGTGTGGTCCAGATCAACGGAAGCTTTGGCCGCGGTGATCTTGTGGCCATTTCGAATGCCAATGGCGTGCAGTTGGGCCAAGGCCTGATCCGTTATACCAGCGCCGAGGCCCGCCAGATCATGGGCCGCCGGTCCGCTGACATTGTTGAAATCTTGGGCTATGAAGGTCGCGCTGCATTGGTGCACCGCGACGACATGGTGCTGTAAGAGGGTAAGATCATGAACGATCACGATGCAATCGGGCCTATGATGGCACAAATTGGTGCAAACGCACGCGCGGCCGCGGCGGTATTGGCCACGGCCGGGTCAGAGCGGAAATATGCAGCCTTGATCGGTGCGGCAGATGCGATCTGGGAAAACCGGATGGCGATCATCGATGCCAATGCAGAAGATCAAGTTTACGCCGAAGAAAAGGGCCTCAGCCCTGCGATGATGGACCGTTTGATGCTGGACGAGCCGCGCATCCGTGCAATGGCCGACGGTCTACGCAATGTGGCGGCCCAAGCTGATCCCGTTGGCGAGGTTTTAACCGCGTGGGACATGCCAACGGGGCTGCACATTCAACGGGTGCGAACGCCATTGGGCGTGATTGGTGTGATCTATGAAAGCCGTCCTAATGTGACTGCTGATGCGGGGGCACTTTGTTTGCAATCTGGCAATGCTGTGATCTTGCGCGGCGGTTCTGAAAGCTTCCATTCTTCCAGCGCGATCCACGCCTGTTTGCAAACCGGCTTACGCCAAGCGGGCCTGCCTGCTGAGGCAATTCAACTGGTGCCAACGCGCGACAGGGCGGCGGTTTCGGCCATGCTAACGGCCACTGACCATATTGATGTTATTGTACCGCGTGGCGGCAAAGGCCTTGTTGGGTTGGTCCAGCGCGAAGCCCGTGTGCCGGTGTTCGCCCACCTTGAAGGCATTTGTCACATCTACGTCGGTGCGACGGCTGATCCTGCGATGGCGCTTGAGATTGTGCTGAATGCGAAAACCCGCAGGACAGGAATTTGTGGTGCGATGGAATGTCTGCTGATCGATTGGCGTTTCTACACGCAGCATGGATCAATTCTTGTGGATGCGTTGGTCAAGGCAGGCGTCGAAGTTCGTGCTGATGGTCAATTGGCCAAAATTGATGGCGCAACGCCTGCGCAGCCCGATGATTTTGGCAAGGAATTCCTTGATATGATCTGTGCCGCCAAACTGGTCGACGGCGTGGACGAGGCGATTGCCCACATCCGCACCTATGGCTCGAACCATACCGATGCGATTATCACGGCCGATGATCAGGCCGCAGCACATTTCTTTAAAGAGCTCGACAGTGCGATTTTGATGCGCAATGCCTCGACACAGTTCGCTGATGGGGGCGAATTTGGCATGGGGGCCGAGATAGGGATTGCCACTGGCAAGTTGCATGCACGCGGTCCCGTGGGTGCCGCACAATTAACCAGTTTTAAGTATCTTGTGACGGGCGATGGTGCCGTGCGATCTTAGAACCGTACAACCAGATGATCGGGTCCATGCTTGTACTGCATATGTCGCCCTGCTTCGGCTAACACACTGGGCAGCAAGGCAAATTGCACATGTGCAGCAGTGTAGTGGAACCCTATTTGAGGTGACAAAAGGTTGTTCCAAAGCTCTTCATCGACGGCCAATCGGGGGCCTTCGCCGCGCATGACCCAACTGTCGCCATCTTGGGTGATTTGAATATCACCGCCCAAGGGCAAGGATGCCTCAATGGCTTGCAGCATCAAAAGGGCTGCGCGGACCAAGCGACGTGGCTGTTCGCCGTCTATTTTCCAAATATAGTTAATCCGGCCGCCCCGCGCTGTTGCTGCGAGGATCGACAGAATCTCTGACCGACCGACCATTTGCTCTTCGCCAGCGGCGCCGTATGCGATGCGAAAGTATCTGATCCGCGCACTGGCGTTTTGTACGCTTTCATTGATCAGCTCCATCTCGGCGCCAGTGTCGCCATCTGTCAAAGCCAAAAGTTCAACGCCATTGCCGATTGCCCCAATTGGGCTGATAAGGTCATGGCAAATCCGTGAACCGACCAGTGCTGCGAGATCAGGTTGCATAATGCAGCCTCCGTTTTGAGAGAAATGTAATGACAGACTTTAATGCAATCCTGGAGCCAGGAGTCCTGGTGCGCCATCCTGACCAGCCGGAATGGGGGACGGGACAGGTACAGTCCAACATTGGTGATAAAATCACTGTGAATTTTAGAGAGATGGGGAAAGTGGTCATTGATGGGAAACGCGTTCTACTCGTGCTGGTTAATGAATGATTTACAACCTATGCGGGAATAATGCAAGTGGCATCTGGTCGCGCTACCTCATTGGTTGCCTGATTTGGTTGCCAAAAGGTTAATTTCTTAACATATCACCGTCATGAACGCTTCAGGTCCTTTGCTCTCATCACAGCCTCCGTTGTTTACAACGCGCATCGCAAGAAATGCGTCGGACGTTCGCTTGGCCCAGCGCCTGCGGTATGATGTCTTTGTGTCTGAATTGGGTGGCGACGGTGCAATGGTTGATCACCAAGAGCGCCTCGAGCGCGACCGGTTTGATGCCTTTGCGGACCACATCTTGTTGCTGGACGAAAGACGTGCGCCTGACGAACAGGTCATTGGCGTGTACCGCGTCATGACCGAAGACATGGCGGCGAGGGCAGGACGTTTCTACTGTGAGGCTGAATACGACTTGCGGCCTTTGCGACAGCATGGCCAACCGTTGCTGGAATTAGGCCGGTCCTGTTTGCACGCTGACTATCGCGGGGGTCCTGCGATGTGGCATCTTTGGTCAGCTTTGGCAGACTATGCGACGAGACGGCAGATAAAGGTGCTATTTGGCGTCGCCTCGTTTCATGGCACTGATGTCATGTCCTTGTCGCAACCACTCAGTCTTTTGTTTCAGCGTCATCGCGCGCCTGAACAATTGCGGGTCAAGGCTATTGGACCGACCGCATTATCGATGGATATGCAGCCCGCTGAAACACTAGACCGGGTTGCGGCGGTACGGGCAATTCCTGCGCTCATCAAAGCGTATTTGCGCTTGGGTGGCACTGTGGGCGATGGTGCTTTTGTTGATCACGATTTCAACACGGTAGATATCTGCCTCATTTTGCAAAGCGATGCGATTGATGGTTTGCAAAGGGCGATCATGGCGAAAGGTGCGGATCGTGGGTGATACATGGTACAGTGAAACGGTGCCTGAACACCTCCGTCCTACGCCTATGGGGTGGGTGCGCGTGATCTTGCGGGCCGTTCCCTTGATCGTCTTGGTCTTCGGTGGATTACTCGTGCTTTTGGCGCTGAGGTTGATTGAAAAACCGTTGTTTGGTGCACGTCGCCCCATGACCCCACATATCACGCAACGCGTATGTCGGGCCGCTTTTGTGGTTTTGGGCATGCGGTTCACGACTGACGGGGTGCCATTGCAGGGGGCCGGTGCAGTCGTTGCAAATCACGCATCTTGGCTGGACATCTTTGCGTTGAATGCACGCAAGCGCATCTATTTTGTCTCAAAGTCCGAAGTTGCGGGTTGGCCCGGGATCGGGTGGTTGGCGCGTGCGACTGGCACTGTGTTCATCAAAAGAGACCGCAGTGCGTTGCGCGATCAGATCGCCGTTTTTCAAAATCGGCTTGCCGCCGGTCATAAGCTGTTGTTTTTCCCCGAAGGCACGTCCTCTGATGGTCTACAGGTTTTGCCGTTTAAACCGGCCTTGTTTGCGGCCTTCTTTGATCCGGATTTGCGCCCCACCTTGCAAATGCAGGCCGTGTCCGTGATCTATACGGCGCCAGAGGGCATGGATGCACGGTTCTATGGTTGGTGGGGCGACATGGATTTTGGGCCACACCTGATCTCGACGTTGGCGGCCGGGTCACCCGGCAACGTGCATGTGGTGTATCATCCGCCCGTCAATGTTGCGGATTTTCCGGATCGCAAGACACTTGCAAAAGCAATGGAAGACCAAGTGCGTTCTGGTTTAACCCAGCATCGCTTGCCTTAGTGCGCCCAGCGCGATGGCTGGGTTTTCGGTTGACCAAATCTCATCACCAATCCCGAAGAAATCAGTATGTGGCGCTAGGCTGCGGATCAGACTTGCATCCAGGGCACCTTCAGCGACAACAGGCACTTCTATCATCATCGACCACCACTCAAACAGGTCCAGCTCAGCCTGACGACCATCACCTAACGGCGTGACCCCCACAGGGCCAAAGCTGACGTAGTCTGCTCCAAGTTCGCCCGCTGTCATACCGTCGTGACGTGAATTTGCGCAATAGCTGCCGACAATTGCGTCATCGCCAAGGTCTTTGCGGACTTGGCGGACGGATCGCGCACCATCTGTCAAATGCACCCCGTCAAGCCCAAGGCGTTCAACCAGTTGGATATGGCTGTCAATCACCAGCGCCACATCACGTGCGTGGGTGAGTTCACGCAGCGCGTCTGCAGCTTTGGCAATGCGGGTCTCATCGGTGGTCCCAAGGGCCAAGCGTACGCAGCCAACCTCGGTGCTATCAAGGCAGGCGGCTAGTTGTGCCGGATAAGTGGACAAATCAAACTCAGTTGGGCTGATCAGATAGATTTGTGGGTGGTCTTGGGCGTCCGACATGGGGGCGTTCCGGTCTACTGCGATGTTTGAGGGCTTTTAGCTGGGAAAATCCAGCTTGGCTATGGGGTTGCGGTTCTTGCTTTGACAAACGTGCAAGCGTATCAGGCAGCGATCTTGCAAAGGAATACCTATGCCCAGCGCCGACCTACAGCCCGCATTCGTCCTTATCCGCCCACAGATGGGCGAAAACATCGGGGCGGCGGCCCGCGGGATGTGGAACTTTGGTCTGGACCGCATGCGGGTTATCGCGCCGCGTGACGGGTGGCCGAACCAAAAGGCAGTTGCGATGGCCAGCGGGGCCGGGCGTTTGTTGGATGAGGCACAGATATTTGACGACACCCAAGGGGCGCTGGCCGATTGTGATTACGTCTATGCGACGACGGCGCGGCCGCGTGGTTTGACCAAACTGGTACTGTCGCCTGAGGCCGCCATGCAGGATGCCCGCAAACGGGTGGCCAAGGGTCAGAAGGTTGCTGTATTGTTTGGGCCGGAACGGTCGGGCATGGAAAACGAAGATATTGCGCGCGCGAATGCGATTATCTCGGTCCCTGTGAACCCAGAATTTCCGTCTTTGAACTTGGCGCAATGCGTGTTGCTGACTGGCTATGAATGGCGCCGCGAAGCAGTTGAGGTTGAAGCCTCTCGCGTGGATGCAGTCGGTGATTGGGCTGAACAGATCGAAATTGAAAAGCTGACCGAGCATTATGAAGAGCGCCTGCAAGAAGCGGGTTTCTTTTATCCTGAGCATAAAGCCGAGAGCATGAAGCTGAACTTGCGCAACATGTGGTCGCGGATGCCGATGACCCGTGCCGACGTCCAGATGCTACACGGCATGATGCGCCAGATGGTGCGGTGGAAAGAACGCGATTAACGCGCTGACCTGTGGCACGGTGACGCTTGCGGTTGGCAGGCTTGAGTTCTAGGTAAATGGGAACACCAAGCGGAGACCATAGATGGCGACCAAACGCAGTATCTTTGAAGATGTAGGCGACACCCCCAAACAGGTCGCGGCCCCCGGTGGGATCGACCGTGCGGGTACTGGCGCACGCGGATTGATCCGCGGCTGGCTGATGGGGTTGTTCGCACTTGTGGTTGTGATGATCGTCGTGGGTGGGCTGACGCGTCTGACCGACAGCGGATTGTCCATCACCGAATGGAAGCCTGTGACTGGTGCGATGCCACCAATGTCCGAGGCGGCGTGGGTTGAAGAGTTCGACAAATATCGCGCCATTCCCGAATACCAGTTGCAGAACAAAGGCATGACGATGGCCGAGTTCAAAGTCATTTATTGGTGGGAATGGGGGCATCGCCAGTTGGGCCGCTTTATCGGGCTGGTTTGGGCGGTTGGGTTTATAGCCTTTGCTGCCACGCGCAAGATCCCGACAGGTTGGACCCCAAAGCTGCTGTTCATCGGCGCATTGGGCGGGCTGCAAGGATTCATTGGCTGGTGGATGGTGTCATCAGGCCTGGAAGAGGGGATGCTGGACGTAGCCTCTTATCGGTTGGCCACCCACCTTGGGCTGGCATTTGTGATCTTTGGCTTCATTGCATGGTACGTCTATCAACTGGGCCGCAGTCAGGCGGATCTATTGCAAGCGCGGCGCAACGGAGATGCAGGGCTTGGGCGGCTTGGATCAATCTTGGTTGGTTTGGCATTCGTGCAGATCATTCTTGGTGCGTTGGTCGCGGGGATTGATGCAGGCCGCGCGTTCCCTGATTGGCCACTGATGGCGGGAGGGTTCCTGCCGCCAGAGCCGCTGTCGCTGTCACCTATCTGGCGGAATTTCTTTGAGGATGCGGGCCTTGTGCAATTCATGCACCGGATGGCTGGGTATATCCTGTTCGCATTCTCGGTCTTTGTGTGGATCCGCGCCCGTCGCTCGGCCAATGATAACACGAAGTTCATCTTTAACGCGGTGATGGCCGTCATGACGTTGCAGGTCGTGATTGGCATTGTCACGGTCATGTACTCTGCCCCCTGGCAGATCGCGATTGTGCACCAGCTGATGGCCGTCATTCTTTGGGCACTTATTTTGCGGGGTCGCTTTGTGGCCAGTTATCCAATCGCACAAACTATTAAAGGGGCGTAATGCCATGTCTGCTTATACCGAATTAATGGCGTTCCAGCGCGAGACAGAGGCATTGGGTCAGATCGCGGGCCGACTTGGCTGGGATCAGGAAACGATGATGCCTGAAGGCGCCACACCGCAGCGTGCAGAAGAACATGGGGCGATGGCTAACATCCTACACGCCCGCCGGATTGATCCGCGTGTGGGCGAATGGTTGGACACAGCAGAGGCCGCCGATGATGTAGCCGCCGCCAACCTGCGTCATATCAAGCGCAGTTATGAACGTACCGCCAAAGTACCTGCTGCATTGGCCGCTGAATTGGCTAAAATCACGTCACTTGCACACCGCGTTTGGGCACAAGCCCGCGCGGATGAAGATGTGGCCGCGTTTTTGCCGATGTTGCAAAAGGTCGTGGACTTGCGCCGCCAAGAGGCAGCAGCGATTGCAGGTGATGCTGACCCTTATGACGCGTTGTTGGATGACTATGAGCCGGGTGCGACTGGTGAAAGTCTTGGGGCGATGTTTGCGGCTTTGCGTCCGCGCCTGGTGGCGCTGCGGGCGGCTATTCTTGACCGAGAGGCACCAGCTGCTTTGTCGGGCGCGTTTGATGAGGCTGCACAACTGGCTTTGTCGCAAAAATTGGCGTTGGCCTTTGGTTACCGGCTTGAGAACGGCCGCATTGATAAAGCAGTGCATCCGTTTTCATCGGGGTCAGGTTTGGACGTACGGATCACGACGCGGACCAATCCCACCGATCCGTTTAACTGCTTTTATTCCACTGTGCACGAAGTTGGTCATGCAGCCTATGAGCAAGGCATTGATGCCCAGCACTTGCTGACCCCACTTGGGGCTGGTGTGTCGATGGGTGTGCATGAGAGCCAAAGCCGGATTTATGAAAACCAACTGGGACGCAGCCGCGCATTTACGGGCTGGCTTTATGGTCAAATGCGCGATCAGTTTGGTGATTTTGGGATTGCCGATGAGGATGCGTTTTTTGCGACCGTGAACCGCGTCAGCGATGGCTTTATTCGGACCGAGGCCGACGAGGTCCAATATAACCTGCATGTCTTGCTGCGTTTTGATCTGGAACGCGCGTTGATGTCGGGTGATCTGGCGGTGAATGATCTAGAGGCCGCTTGGAATGACCGCTTTGCCAGCGATTTCGGCTATTCGGTTGATAAACCATCCAACGGCGTTTTACAGGACGTGCATTGGTCTGAGGGTCTATTTGGATATTTCCCGACGTATACCTTAGGCAATGTTTATGCGGGATGTCTGCATGTAGCGTTGCGTGAAGCTGTGCCAGGGCTGGACAATGATCTGGCCCGTGGGGATACGTCAAAGGCAACGGAATGGTTGCGTCAAAACGTGCAGCAATTTGGTGGCTTGCGGACACCTGTAGAGACCATCGCCCATGCAACAGGATCAGCCCCCAGTGAAGGGCCGCTTTTGGATTATCTTGAGGATAAATTTGGCGGTATTTACGGGTTGTAGGCGCTGATGCCTCCGGCGGAAGTTTGATGAGACATAGAAAATCTATGACCAGTTGGGATCGCGTTTTTCCAAGAAGGCGTTGATGCCTTCGTTGGTGTCATCCACCAGCATGTTTTGGACCATGACGTCGCCGGTGTAGGCGTAAGCGTCGGCCGTTGTCATTTGTGCTTGGGCGTAGAAGGCTTGTTTGCCCGTTTTCACGGCCGAGGCAAGTTTACTTGCGATGCTGTGTGCGATTTCCGCCGTTTCACGGGGCAGGGCGTCTGCGTGGACACTGCGGTTGATCAGCCCCAATTCCTGCGCTTCGCGCGCGCTGATAAAGCGGCCTGTGGTCAGCATCTCGAACGCGGCTTTGCGGGGAATGTTGCGGGTCAGGGCGACCATGGGTGTTGAGCAGAACAGCCCGATGTTCACGCCGTTGACGCCAAAGCGGGTTTCGTCGTCTGCGATGGCAAGGTCGCACGTCGCCACCAGCTGACAGCCTGCGGCTGTTGCGATCCCGTGCACTTGGGCGATGACAGGCTGCGGCATGGTTTGGATGCGCTGCATCATCGCCGCACAGCGATCAAAAAGGTCTTTGAAGTAAGCAGCACCACCGTCCTCAGACTGCCTGCCTGCTTGCATTTCATTGAGGTCATGGCCGGCGCAGAATGCTTTGCCTGAACCGCGCAGGATCACAGCCCGCACCGTCTCATCGGCTGCGATATCGTCAAAAGCGCTGTGAAGGGCGGCCAACATGTCATCTGACAAGGCATTCAACCGTGCCGGAGCGTTCATTGTCAGTGTTGCGATATGATCGCTATCTTCGCGCAGCAGGATTGTCATCTTGGCCCTTTCAGTGTTGCTTGGAACGAACCGTAATGCAGCATGAATTGATATGGAACATCAGATGGATATTCCCGCGCTTCAGGATTTCCTGAATGAAGCATTTCCACAAGTGGCCGACGCGCTGGAAGTAACTGGCTTGTCCGAGGATGGGCTCACTGTACGCTTGCTGGTGAATGACAGCCATCTGCGGCCCGGCGGCACGGTATCGGGACCAAGCATGTTTATGTTGGCTGATGTGGCGGTTTATCTTGCGATTTTGTCGCGGATCGGTCCGGTCGCTTTGGCGGTAACCACCAATTGCAGTATCGATTTCCTGCGTAAGCCTGCGGCAGGTTCTGAACTGACGTGCGACGTCCGTATCTTAAAACTGGGCCGCCGTTTGGCCGTTTGTGATGCGCTGATTCATTGCAATGTGCAGCAAGCACCTGTCGCGCGTGCGAATATGACTTACGCTATCCCGCCTGCGCGTTAAGGCAACTGCGCAGCCCCCCACAGCCATCCAAAGATGATTGTGGCTAATGAAATTGCGGCTGCGTATCCCATAAGCTTGCGTGTTGAAAATGGTCGTTCCCCAAAAGAGCGCCCATGCAAGCCACAAACCACAACCTTTTTGGCTTTGCCGCCATAGGTGTAGTGCAGAATCCATACGGGCAGTAGAATGCGCCTGTATCGAATACCCGTTGTATGGGTTTTGTAACTGATGCTTGTAATATTGCGGTGGTTGATCCTGCTGCGGATCCGGTTGCGGATCAGCAGGTCCTTGTCTGCTTTGTTGCCTTCCCATCCTTCGCGCAGCGATTGGTGATGACGCTCTGCTGCGAACCCCGCCATAAAGGCAGGCTCGAACGGGCGCAGACTGCTTGGGTCAAAGTCGTGGAGAATACCGTCGCGGATCAATGGTGTGATATGGGGCGAGCAAAGCAGTCAGTGTCTTGTCCAATGGTATCGAACCGCGGTTGCAGCGACAGTGCCGCCGCACCGGAGCGTTAGCAAGCTGCTTTATGGTTGGCTCTTGTCGATTTGATGGGGTAAATTAATACCTAATTTGTATCCCATTGAAATTGCTTAATTTATACAGCGTCATCGGTGTTGACTGCGCGAATAGGGTCTTTATACAGCCCCAATCGAATGACACGTGGTGCAAACCACCCCTAACTTTTGGTGTAATATGAAAACCTTTACCGCAACTCCTGCGGATATCGACAAGAAATGGATCCTGATCGACGCTGAAGGCGTTGTTTTAGGTCGTCTTGCGTCGATCATCGCGATGCGCTTGCGCGGCAAGCACAAACCTTCTTTCACGCCGCACATGGACATGGGCGACAATGTAATCGTGATCAACTGCGAAAAAGTGCAGATGACCGGCAACAAGCGTGACGAGAAATACTACTGGCACACTGGTCACCCCGGTGGGATCAAAGAAAAGACAAAAGCTGACATTCTTGAGGGTAAGCACCCTGAGCGCGTCATCATGAAAGCCGTTCAGCGCATGCTGCCCGGTGGCAAACTGTCCCGTCAGCAAATGACTCATCTGCGTGTATTCGCAGGCACAGAGCATGGCATGGAAGCACAGAAGCCCGAAGTTCTTGACGTAAAGTCGATGAACAAAAAGAACACGAGGACCTCATAATGGCCGATCAAGTAAACTCGCTCGAAGAGCTGGGCCAAGTCGCCGAAGGTGTGGAAGCTGCACCAGAAGCTGTGGTTGAAACTGCGATCACACGCGAGCCTGTTCGTGACGAACTGGGTCGCTCATATGCGACTGGTAAGCGTAAGGACGCTGTTGCACGCGTTTGGATCAAGCCGGGTTCCGGTAAGGTCACAGTGAACGGCAAGGACATGGACACATATTTCGCGCGTCCCGTTCTGCAGATGATCCTGCGTCAGCCGTTTCAGGTTGCTGGCGTTGTCGATCAATTCGACGTCATGGCAACTGTTGCTGGTGGGGGCCTGTCTGGTCAGGCTGGTGCGGTGAAGCACGGTGTTTCTAAGGCGCTGCAGCTTTATGACCCTACACTGCGTGCAGCATTGAAGGCTGCTGGCTTCCTGACACGCGACAGCCGTGTTGTTGAGCGTAAGAAGTACGGTAAAGCAAAAGCCCGTAAGAGCTTCCAGTTCTCTAAGCGTTAATCGCTTATTGCATTCCGAATTTGAAAAAGGCGCTCCAATTGGGGCGCCTTTGTTGTTGATAATGAAGGCACTAAGCGTCAAACATCATTCAAATTTGTACGACAGCCTCACACCGATCGTCTCTATCCCGGGATTCGTTTCGCTCGCGTTCGCATTCGATCGATGATCATAGACGACCGACAGACTAGCGGTTTCGGCAATTGTTAACCCAGCGCTAAGTGATCCGCGCCATTGCACCGGAAACCCTAGATTTGGCCCATCATCTTGCAAATAGATGCCCGGCATTAGGCCCACTTCGATAAAGAAGGGACCACCGTCAACGCGGTCAGTCGACCAGTTTGCGCCAGCCCCGACCCAGACGTCATCATCGCTTGTCTTGCTGACGCCCACTGTTGGTTGAAAGGGGCCAATCCGCTTGGGCAGCGCGTAGCTCACAAAGACTTCGTCGCCGATGACGTCTTCTTGGAAATACGTGTCACCATATTGCAAGTGAATGCTGGCGGGGGCCTCGGTCTGGCGAAAGCAATTTGTGGGGCAATCATTGAGGTAGGCGTCTGTTCCGCCGACGAGGAAGAATATCCAAGCAAAAGTACTGTCAGTCATGCGTCGTTTCGTTGTCTGGGGCGATCAGGCCAAGCCCGCGCAGATAGATCCCAATCCCTGTCTCAAGCAGGTCCTCAGGTGGAAAAGGGCTTTTGGTGCCGGGGTTGGACCGGGCAAAAAGCTCGACAACGCCGTGCGACATTGCCCAAATATGGGCGCTAAACATCTGCGGCGGCGGGCGTTTTTCAGCGGGAATGTGCTGCGATAGCTCTTCTGCCGCCTTTTCCAGAACGCCCATAGCCCGCGTCGCCACAGCGTGCAGTTCAGGGGTGCGGTTGATCGAGATACCAGATTCAAACATCGCAATGTAATGGCCGGGGTTTTTGCGAGCAAAGGCCAGATAGGCACGGCCTGTTGCCTCAAACGCGGCCAAGGCAGAGGGCTGGCCGGTCCCATAAGCATGGGTCATCAGATCGCCGAACATCTCATACCCTTGCAGGGCGGCGGCGGCGATCAGGTCTTCGCGCCCTTCGAAATGGCGGTATACAGCGGCGGGGGTCACGCCTGCCTCGCGGGCCGCTTCGGACAGGGTAAATCCTGTTGGTCCACGCTTCTCAATCAGCGTCAAACAGCCGCTAATCAGCGCCTCGCGCAGATTTCCGTGATGATAACCGCGTTTAGGCATGCCAGAGGTCTGGACCTCCCAACACTTTGTCATCAATCGGGGTCAGCGTTTCGGCGTCGTAAGGGGCATAGTCCAATTGGCTTAGAATATGGCGGATCACCTGCACACGGGCGCGGCGTTTGTCATCTGACCGCACGATAGTCCAAGGGGCGTGGTCTGTATGCGTCCGTTCTAGCGTCTCGCCAATGGCGTCGGTGTATGCGTCCCACTTGCCAAGGCCTTCAACGTCAATCCAGCTAAGTTTCCACTGCTTCAGCGGGTCTTTTTCACGATCAAGAAAGCGTTTCAACTGCGTGGCACGTCCGACATTGAGCCAAATCTTGATCAGTTTGATCCCCTCATTGGCAAGCATGTCTTCAAATTCAGGCGTTTGGGCAAACCATCGCTCGCGTTCTGCGGGTTTGCAGAAACCAAATACATGCTCGACCACGCCCCGGTTGTACCAACTGCGGTCGAAAATCGTGATTTCGCCTTTGGCAGGTAGGTGGGCGATGTAGCGTTGAAAGTACCATTGAGCGGCTTCGACATCAGTGGGCTTGGAAAGGGCCACCAACTTGGCACCGCGTGGATTAAGATTTTCACGCAACCGTTTGATTGTGCCGCCTTTTCCGGCGGCGTCACGACCCTCAAAGACAATCGCTATGCGTTGCCCCGTTTCACGCGCCCAGGCCTGCATGCGGACCAATTCGATCTGAAGGGCTGCAAGAGCGTCTTCGTATTCGCTGCGTTTCCAACGGCTGTCATAAGGATAGTCGGGGTTGATGATACTGTTCTTACCTGCGGATTTGACCGCTGCACGGACTTCAGCGGGCGCGTCCTCGGCGAAATAACGACTGATCCCGCCATCAAATGGTAAATCCATGAAAACTCTCCCGAACTTCTCGGATTATATATGGGGTCTATTGTACCAAAGCGCAATTCTCTTAGCTTGCGGCAGCCCGATCAATGGCATCAACGGCTGCCTGTGGATCAGCATGATGCGGCATATGTCCGACACCGGGCAGGCGGGTTGTATTCACTTGCGGTACGATCTTTTCAATTTCTTCGGCATGAATATGGATTGGGACGGTTTTGTCTTCTTCGCCGTGTACAATCTCGATCGGTAGGGTCAGTTCAGGATATCGTTTTGACAGGTCCACCACATGCGGTCGCGATTGGTTCACTTGCCGTGCGTTGGCCCGCATGCTGGCAGGGCGTAGCGTCAGGCGCGCGCCGATATAGTCAGCATACCTATCGGGTGAGGCTTGCGGTGCAAAGGTAGCCTCAATGCTGCTGTTAATCATGGATTGCGGAACAAAGGCAGAGATCGCCGGGATCGTCACCACGCCGCCAAAAGCACTTCCGTTGACGGTATAGTATTTGTCCAAACCACCCGGCCAAGGCATGGTTACGCCAGCCAAAGACACGATCCCCTTGGCATTCACAGGACTGTCGATGTCCAAGCCTGCAACGGCCCAAGCATAAGATACGATCCCGCCAAAGCTGTGGCCGACCACGATAGGGTCTTTGATCCCGATCTTTTCGGCCGCTTCACGCAGCATGGCCGCTTGTGCTTGGGGGCTGTCGCCTTCGGTCGCGGTCAACCCGGTTTGTACGCCTGGTACGCGGTCTGTGTAGCCCAATCCTGGGCGATCAAAGGCGGTCACAGTGTAGCGATCGGTCAAACGGCCCATCAGATCAAACGTAAATTCACGCAAGTTCCCACCTGCGCCATGTAGCAAGATCACATGCGGGCCACTGCCTTCTTGAACGTAATGCACTTTGCCGCCGTCCACGTCGACAAATTGGCCGAGTGGTGGATAAGCAGTTTCGGCCTGAGTCGTACGATATTGCGCTGTAAGCCCGGTGGCTAATGCGCTGATCCCAACAACAACTGAGAGTGCTTTAAGTGCCAATTTTATCCAACTCAAAATGGGTGGTCTGGTATATTTCGTTGATCCAGTTTCCATATAGGAGGTGCGCGTGACTTCGCCACCTATTGAGCGGTTGTTCCGTTGGGTCATCACCCGGATAGTAGTTCATTGGCACGTTTATTGGCGTTCCATTGCCGATATCCCGGTCGTATTCTTGCTTTAAGGTGCCGCTGTCATACTCAAAATGATTAAAGATATAGAGTGCGCGATGCGCTTTATCTTCCACAAGCGCCGGACCTGCGTCATCGCTGGTGATCAGCGTTGTCAGTCCATCGGCGGCGGCGATCTCATCTTCGCGCATTTCGGTCCAGCGGCTGACGGGGATCACGCAGTCGTCTGAGAAACCGCGCAGATATGGTGATGCATCATCGGTGATATGATGCCGGAAACAGCCGAATGCCTTGTGGTCCAGCATGTGCTTTTTGACACCATGGAAATAGTTGATCATCGCCATGCCGCCCCAGCACACACCAAAGGTGGAATGCACATGGGTTTGGGTCCACTCAAAGACCTCGGTCAGTTCTTGCCAGTAGGTCACGTCTTCAAACGGCAGATGCTCAATCGGCGCGCCAGTGATCACGAGACCGTCGAACTTTTGATCCTTCATCTCGGAAAACGGGCGATAGAACTCTTCCATATGCGCAGCGGCTGTATTCTTGGTCTGATGTTCCGACATCCGAATAAGCGAGAATTCAATCTGCAAGGGGGTGGCCCCGATCAGACGTGCGAACTGGTTCTCGGTCTGAATCTTCTTGGGCATCAGGTTCAGCAACGCAATCCGCAGCGGGCGGATATCCTGACGGCCGGCTGTATCTTCATCAAGCACCATGACGCCTTCGTCTCTTAGAACGTCATAGGCAGGCAGGGCGGCAGGCAGTTTAATGGGCATTTTTTACATCCAAGATAAGAGGGCAGAGATAGGCGGACTAGCCGCGCATCTCAAGGGCGTCAGCGATCATGCTGACAAAGCCCTCCGTATCTTTGACCTGTTCAACAGCTGACTGTTTCACGGTCAGACCCCAATTATCGGCCATCGCCTTGTAGCGCGGTTGGCGATGGGCCAACGCCTTGGCAAAGGCCCAGCGGATGAAATCATCAGGGTCAACTTTCGCCGGTTTGACATTGAACTCGGTCAAATAGGCATTCCATGTCTCTAACAGAAACACCGGATCATATGACATTGGTTTGGGTTCTTTATCAAAGCGGCGCACCAGTTCGGCGGTATGCGCATCAGTCCCTTCAATCCACACCATCAGGGTCTTTGAGGCCAAATCAGTCAAGATCGGATCGTCGGGATTATCCGCATCCACCCATTCACAGATTGACCCGCCTGTATCGCAAACGAAATGCGGATATTGGTAGAGATCAACAGAGCGGTCGATGAAATAGCTGGTGTCATGCAGCGCCGCGATTTCGGCCTCTTGGAACTCATCCTGACGGCGGGTGTATTCACCCCAGTCCAGACCACCCAGCGCTGTGTCGCCGGGCTTGCCCAGATAGGACGACATTGGTTTGAGATCATCAAAAGAAATGTTGGACCCGATGTAGATCGAGTTTGAGCGCAATAGATCACGCAAGAACGGCACTTTCATCGCTTCACGCTTAGCGTTGTCGGCGATCTTTTCGCCCATATAGCGCGTGCCGATCCGGTAATCGATGGAGTAGTGAAACCAGTCGCCGGTTTCGCGCAGCATGGTCGACAGATAGGTCTTGCCCAAACCGGACATTGCAAAAAACAAGACACGTTTTTGCGGGGCGTTGCGCCATTCTGATGCGGATGCGTAAATCATATCGCATGGGTTAGCTGGACAAATGCACGTTTTCCAGTGGTTTTTACATCGCTTACACGATCAACCAAGCAAAGCTGCGTTTCAGCACCGCGTGACCGTTTATTGTGACGGGTGCGCCGTGCGCCAGCAAAACACGTGCAACAGGCCAATCAAGGACTTTCGAGATGGATGTTTTGGCCTTAGCCTTGTTCCAAAACCCAAGCCGGAATTTGCGAGGCACATTGGGTGTCTCACCCACCATCAGATCAAGGCGGGCCACCACGCTGCGCCAGCCTTTGTGAAAACCTCTAGGGAATTGTTGGATCAGATCGGTAAAGATGACAGTTTTGCTGGCACGGTGAAAGAAAACGACTTCGTCGGTCAGCTTGTTCTCGATCACAACCTGATCAATTTGGGCATCCCACGACGGATCCGGGCCATCCGTCAACACCCCATCAAAGCGCAAATCAGGCCGTTTGGCGTGTAATGCCTGCAATCCGAAAAGCTGTGCAGTCGGGAATGCGAACTGCCATTCGCTGAGAAACATATGGTGGAACATATTGGGTGCAACCAAATGTGTGACAGTGCCCAAAGCCTTGAGCTGCTTTTTCAGATCGTCATTCAATTCAATGGGCGACCAAACCAACAAGCCATCCCCTGCCAATCGCATCACAGCACAACGTGTCGGGTAGGTGAAACCCAAAACGGATAGATCGCTTCCATCCGCAATCCAAATGTCTTCAGCAAAAGAGGTCAGCATCATTTTGCCTTTCAAGGGTCGTCTGTCACGACCCTAGGCATCACTGTGAGACACAGCAAGCCGACCAACATCCGCGAGCTAGTCCTTTAATTAACCCAACACACTGGGCCAATTGGCGTCAGCGGCCAAAATGTTGCCTGGAATGTCACGTTCCCAACGGCGACGGATACGGGTTGAAAAGTTCAGATAAAGTTTCCCATCAACGATGCTCCAGGCCTCGGGGACCGTGGAAGCGGTGTAGTTCCGACTAACCGCAAAGGCGCAGTAGCCGCCGTATTGGGGTGCATAGGCGGCAGGGTCCGCTGCAAAAAGATCGCGGTTTTCCGAAGATGCGAACCGCCATGTCACGCCCATATAGTCATGGGTTATGGCGGCGTCGCCCGCGACTGGCGCACCTTGGGTGAAATAGGCCACAACGTCAGAGCCATCGACGGCGATACCACTGTTATTGTAGACAGCAGGTGTCGCGGCGGCAGCGCGGATGGGCAATGCTGCGACGACGGGAGCGGCAATTGCTGCTGTTAGAAGTGTGCGGCGTGATAGGATCATTGCGTTGAACTCCGTTGATGCGGGGCTGAACAAAAGCCGGCCGCGTTCAGCCGACCTTTGAACCTCAGATTAGGCCAGAACACCGGGCCAGTTAGCGTCAGCTTTGGCAATGTTGCCCGGCACGTCTTCCAGCCAGAAGCCTTGCACCTTCAATGAGAAGTTCAAATAAAGCTTATCATCCACGATGCGCCATGCCTCAGGCACAGTGGTCGCAGTTCCGCCGCGGCTGACGGCAAATGCGCAATAGCCGCCATACTGTGGCGCATAGGCTTCGGGGTCGGCTGCAAAGAGATCGCGGTTTTCTTCTGATGCAAAGCGCCATGTCACGCCCATGTAGTCATGTGTGATGGCGGCATCCCCGAAAACAGGGCGACCTTCGGTAAAATAGGCCACGACGTCCGACCCGTCCACGGCGATACCGTCTTCGTTATACACGGGTGGTGTTGCCGCCATGGCGGATGGCGCGAAGGCTGCGACCGCAGGAACTGCAAGGGCAAAATTAAATAAGCTACGACGTGTCAGGTTCATTGTGTCTCTCCGAGATCAGGAATTGCTTTGTTCTGATCCCAGATGGGGCAAAGCGACCTGCAAAAGCTAGGGGTCACACAGACATGTGACCTTTCGTTGCAAAACCGAAAAGAGGTTGCGATGCTACTTTGCGGCGCTTGAGACGAGCGGCATATTATTGCTTTGGTGTCGCGCAATCAGACGATTGATCCGCTTGCTCCGCTCAATTGGGCGTGCGGGTTTTGGGGTCTCTTCCAGGATCTTAGGAAAGATCGCCAACAGTTCTTCCAAAGCAGCCCGAGGCAAGGCCTCGATCGCCTGAGGGCCCGAAAGCAGCGTCTCACTTGGGGTGTCTTCTGCATAGATGATCTCATGCTGGTCAGTCATGAGGTGGTAGTATGTGACCGATTCATTTGTTTCATGCACAAAGACGCCGGGCAGGTCGGTGAGACGGATAGCGGGCACCAGTATTTCTGGCGTATCGAACATGCGTTGGCATACAGGCGACGACACAAGCATCCTGTGTTGGCGTGAAACCAATAGGTCACGCGAGGGCCGGCCATTGCCCAAAGCACCGGCGGCGAATTGAACCGGTGCCAGCTTACCAGATGCATTCAATGTGCTTTTGCCGATCCATTTAATCTCTTGGAGGCCATGATCGCGCGTCACGACGCGTTCACCAACAAGCAGAGCATCAATCGGGCGCGGCCCGACTTCGGTCTCAATCAATGTCCCTGCGACGTAGCAGGTGACAAAGTTCCAAGTTTCCCGAATCCCAGACAAACCTGAAAAAGAGGCACCTGCCAACGAATCGAGGGTAAGAGATCGGATGGCCGCTGCATCAAGAACGGCTTGGTCAGCATTCGCCTCAAATTCAGGTGCCCAATAGGTATTGCCATCGACATCTTGGAAAATAACGGCTGTGATGTTGGCTGTCGTTCCATCGATGTAGGTGACGGTCGCGTTGTAGATGACTGCCGAGTCAAAGGTTTGTTCGGGTCCGCCATTGATCGTGAAGTCTTCGTTTGGGTTATTGTCCTGATCGTAAGCCGTTGATGTGCCACTGCCAAAACCGGGACCGCCACCCTCTGCAAAGGTCACAGCCGAATTCAAAAGAGCATCGCCCACACCCCCAAAAGACAAACCAACCAACGCACCGGCGTTTTCTGCCAGCGTGTTGCCATCTGTGGTGTCGATGTCCGTAAGAACACCGAGGCTGAATACTGTAAACGTGCTTGGCATCGCGAGTCCTGGCGACTGTTACTCTTAAACTGATACTTGTCGCAGGCGGTTAACGCAAAACGACGACTTGATCCATATACCTTAAGGATAGGTTCTAAATTCGGCTAGGCGCCGCGCCAAATCCAACCGCCGCCTAGCACACGGGTGCTTTCGCAATCGTAAAAGACGCAGGCTTGGCCAGGGGAAACACCTTGTTCCGCCACCAATAGCTCAACTTCTGCTTCTGTGTCTGAGATCGGGCGCAAGACCGCATCAGTTGGTGGGCGGGTTGAGCGGACACGGACGGCAATGTTGCGTTCTTTCATATCCATCAGACTGCCACCGCCAATCCAATTGATTTCCCGGATAGGGACGCGACGTGTGGCCAACAGGTCCTTGGGGCCAACAACCACTTGTTTTTGATCGACATCCAGTTTGACCACGTAAAGTGGATCGGCAAGCCCACCAATGCCAAGACCCCGGCGTTGCCCAATTGTGTAGTGGATCACGCCCTTGTGGGTGCCCAGAATATTGCCATCGGTATCAACAATATCACCCGGTGCCGCGGCACCGGGGCGTAGTTTCTCGATCACTGCGGCATAGTCACCATTGGGCACAAAACAGATGTCTTGGCTATCAGGTTTATCAGCCACGCTCAGACCATATTTGCCCGCCAAAGCGCGGGTCTCCTCCTTGGATGCGTGATGCCCCAAAGGAAAGCGTAGGTAGTCCAACTGGTCTTGTGTGGTGGAAAACAGGAAATAGCTTTGATCCTTTGTAGGATCGGCCGCTGAGTGCAGTTCAGCACCTGCATCACCCATCTTGCGCTGAATATAGTGACCGGTCGCCATACAGTCGGCATCAAGGTCTTTCGCGGTTTCCAACAGATCTTTGAATTTGACGCGCTCGTTACAACGAATGCAGGGAACAGGTGTTGCCCCGCCCAAATAGCTGTCGGCGAATTCATCCATCACAGCTTCGCGGAACGTATTTTCGTAATCCAGCACGTAATGCGGAAAACCCATTTCTTCGGCCACGCGGCGGGCATCGTGAATATCGCGCCCTGCACAGCACGCACCTTTCTTCGCCAAAGCGGCCCCATGATCGTAAAGTTGGAGCGTAACGCCAACGACATCATAGCCTTCTTCTGACAGTTTTGCGGCGACAACAGAGCTGTCCACGCCACCTGACATGGCCACAACAACGCGTGTTTGCGCAGGTGGTTTGGCGAAGCCGAGCGAGTTCAACGGCGAATCAAGTGACATTTTGCATTTCCGGACGTGAAGGGTTCGCCAAGAAATATAGGAAAATGCGATGTATTCTCAAGGGGCAGTTACACCACTCGTTAAGTCATTCACCCGATATTTACGGTCGGAGTGAAACAAAGGGGTGCAATTATGTACTTACGAAAAGTCGAAGGACCAAGATCGGTGACCTTACCAGATGGAACAATCATGACACGGGCAGATTTGCCGAGTGAAAAAACACGCCGGTGGGTGGCGTCGCGCAAAGCGGCCGTCGTGCGGGCCGTCACAGCAGGGCTTATCCTGCGCAAAGAGGCATTGGAACGCTATGCTTTGTCTGATGATGAATTTTCAGAATGGGAAACAGCTGTGGACCAACATGGTGAGGGTGCCCTCAAAGCAACATCGCTACAACGGTATAGACAACTATAGGTTGCAGTGTATATGAGTGCGTTGGGGGTAACGGCTAATTAACCTTTCTTGGTTTAGGTTAACGCACCGAACTCAAAGTGGAGCATGACAATGCGAGTCCTACTAGTTGAAGACGACCCGACGACATCAAAAAGCATCGAATTGATGCTGACCCATGCCAACCTGAATGTCTATACGACGGACATGGGGGAAGAGGGGATCGATCTTGCAAAACTGTATGACTACGACTTGATCCTGCTTGATCTCAACCTGCCCGATATGAACGGGCATGAGGTGCTGCGCCAGCTGCGCCTTAGTCGAATTGATACGCCTATATTGATCCTCTCAGGGGACGATGGGACAGAAAGCAAGCTAAAAGGCTTTGGTTTTGGCGCAGATGACTATCTGACAAAACCCTTCCACCGCGAAGAACTCGTGGCGCGTATCCATGCCATTATCCGCCGCTCAAAAGGGCACGCCCAGTCTATTATCAAGACAGGACAGATTGCCGTGAACCTCGATGCCAAAACGGTTGAGGTTGAAGGCAGCACGGTGCATCTGACCGGCAAAGAGTATCAGATGCTTGAGCTGCTGAGCCTGCGCAAAGGCACGACGCTGACGAAAGAAATGTTCCTCAACCACCTTTACGGCGGTATGGATGAACCGGAACTCAAGATCATCGATGTCTTCATCTGTAAGTTGCGAAAAAAATTGAGCGAGGCCACGATAGGGGAAAATTACATCGAAACCGTATGGGGGCGTGGATATGTGTTGCGCGACCCTGAACCCGCGACCATGCAAGAGCCTATTGCCGTCAGCGCGTAGTTGTCTTTGACGCAAGGTGCATAGATTTCTAGACTCGCTGCTGGACGCCAAGGGGTAGCCCGCCTAATTATGACATTATCCCCGAAGCGCGGGGTGTCAGATGGTGGGAGGCCCGCGTGGCGCAAAGCAGTGAAATAGGGCATCCGCAAACTGGAGATGTCGCTGTGGACGACCTATCCGCGGATCAGGCGGTTGCTGAACTTGCATGGCTGGCTGAACAATTAGGCGCCGCTAACACAGATTATCACCGTGACGATGCACCAAAGATCAGTGATGCGACCTACGATTTTCTGAAACGTCGCAACACTGCCATCGAGAAGCGATTTCCGAAACAAAAGCGGAGCGATAGCCCCAGCGATGTTGTTGGTGGGGCGATTAGCGAGGGTTTTGGGAAAATTCAGCACGTGGTGCGCATGCTGTCGTTGGGCAATGCGTTCGACGATGACGATGTGCATGAATTTGACCAACGGATTCGTAAGTATTTGGGTCTGGAGGTTGATGCGCCGCTCACATTCACGGCTGAACCCAAGATTGATGGGTTGTCGTTGTCTTTGCGGTATGAGAACGGTCAGCTGGTGCAGGCAGCGACCCGTGGCGACGGGGCGACGGGCGAAAATGTCACGGCAAACGCCCGCACGATTGCCGATATTCCGCAAATGATTGCTGGTGCCCCCGAAGTGCTAGAAGTGCGCGGCGAGGTTTACATGAGCCATGCCGATTTCGCGGCGCTAAACGCGCGACAAACCGAAGCAGGCGGCAAGACCTTTTCCAACCCCCGCAATGCTGCTGCGGGTTCATTGCGCCAATTAGACGCTGAAATCACCAAAGCGAGACCGCTAAAGTTCTTTGCATACGCTTGGGGCGATTTGTCAGCACCTTTGGCTGACACGCAATCAGGTGCAATCGACAGACTAAATGAGCTGGGGTTCTCTACAAATCCGCTTACCCAGAACTGCGATGGTCCCAAGGCCATGATCGCACACTACAGAAAGATCGAGGCGCAACGCGCAGAGCTTGGCTATGACATCGACGGTGTTGTCTACAAAGTTGACGATCTGGCCCTGCAGCGCAGGTTAGGGTTCCGATCAACGACTCCACGTTGGGCCATCGCCCATAAATTCCCGGCTGAATTGGCCTGGACGGTTATGGAGGCCATCGACATTCAGGTCGGCCGCACAGGGGCGTTGTCACCTGTCGCTCGCTTGCGTCCTGTGACCGTTGGGGGCGTCGTCGTTTCAAACGCGACCTTGCACAATGAAGACTATATTGCAGGGCGTGACGGCAATGGTGACCCCATTCGCGAAGGTCGCGATTTGCGTGTCGGCGATTGGGTGCAAGTTTACCGTGCGGGCGACGTCATTCCAAAAATCAAAGATGTCGACCTGTCGCGCAGACCCGATAACACCGTGGCGTTTGCAATGCCAAAAATCTGTCCCGAATGCGGATCTGATGCGATCCGAGAAGCCGGGGATGCGGTGCGTCGCTGTAGTGGGGGCATCATTTGCCCCGCGCAAGCTGTTGAAAAGCTAAAACATTTTGTCTCGCGTGCCGCTTTCGACATCGAAGGTCTTGGCGCAAAGCAGGTTGAACAGTTTTATGCCGACGGCTGGATTGCCACCCCCGCAGATATCTTCACGTTGCGCGCCCGCTTTGGCGAAGGTTTGCAACAGTTAAAGAACCGTGAAGGATGGGGTGAAAAAAGTGCCGCCAACTTATTTGATGCCATTGACGAGAAACGCGAAATTGGACTTGCCCGCGTTATCTTTTCGCTCGGCATTCGCCACGTTGGCGAAAACAGCGCGGCGTTACTGGCTAATCATTACACATCTTGGGCGGCGTTCGAAGACGCGATGACAACCGCGCAAGTCGCTGATGGTGCGGCTTGGGAAGAGCTGAACAGCATTGATGGTGTGGGCGCGGTGATGGCGACGTCATTGGTCACAACATTTCACCAAGAGGCCGAGCGTGCATCAATTGATCGGTTGGTTGCGCAGCTGCAAATCCAAGACGCAGAGGCCAGGGCAACCGACAGCCCAGTTGCGGGCAAGACCGTCGTCTTTACGGGCACACTTGAGCGGATGACACGGGCCGAAGCCAAGGCCCGCGCAGAGAGTTTGGGCGCAAAGGTGTCGGGGTCTGTCAGCGCCAAAACCGATATTTTGGTCGCAGGGCCTGGGGCGGGTTCAAAGGCAAAGAAGGCGGCGGATCTCGGCATTGAAACCATGGACGAAGATACATGGCTTGCCATGATCGGCGACGCATGAGCGGACGTCCAGAAATTTTATTTCCGCTTTTTGGCGCACTGACCAAACTTGATGGAATTGGACCGAAGTCGGCGCAAACGCTCGACGCGGTTGGTGTGGCAAAGCCGCTGGATATCTTGATGACGTTACCGGTGTCGGGCGTTGACAGACACAGACGTGCCAGCATTCGCGAAATCGTAGCACCTGCAGTCGCCACCGTTGAAGTGACCGTTGGCGAACATCACCCGCCACGCACCCGGGGCCGTCCTTACCGCGTGCATGTTGAGGATGCTGAGACTTCGTTTCAATTGGTTTTCTTTCATGCCCGTGGCGATTATTTGCAAAAACTCTTGCCAACCGGGCAAAAGCGAATTGTGTCCGGCAAAGTCGAAATTTTTGACGGGATTGCTCAGATTGTGCACCCAGATCACGTTTTACCATTGGCCGAGGCAGAAGACATTCCAGCGTTTGAGCCTGTCTATCCGCTGCATGCTGGCATCACACAAAAAGCAATGTGGAAAGCGACCCGGTCGGCTTTGGGGTTGATGCCGGACTTGCCTGAATGGATTGATCCTGCGTTGAAAACGCGCGAAAAATGGCCCAGTTGGATCGACGCCTTAGCAGGTGTTCATGGTCCGCAATCTACCTCGGATCTATCCCCTCATGCGTTGGCCCGCGAAAGGTTGGCCTATGATGAGTTGCTGGCCCACCAATTGACCCTTGCTCTGGCACGGGCGGCAACACGGCGGGCCAAAGGGATTGCGTCGGTTCCCACACAGGTTCTGTCTGATCAAGTGCTCGCGGCGTTGCCCTATAAACCGACCAATGCGCAAACCCGTGCGATATCCGAAATTGCGGGTGATCTTGCGGCACCCGTTCGGATGAACCGGCTGTTGCAGGGGGATGTTGGATCGGGCAAGACTTTGGTCGCCCTAATGGCGTTGCTTGGCGTCGTTGAGGCAGGCGGTCAGGGCGTGATGATGGCCCCAACCGAGATTTTGGCCCGCCAGCATTTGGATGGATTGCAGCCCTTGGCACAAAGCGCGGGCATTGTGCTGGAAATCTTGACTGGACGTGACAAAGGGGTAGCCCGAGCAGCCAAGCTGAAAGCGTTGGCAGAAGGTCAGATCAATATCCTTGTGGGCACCCATGCGGTTTTCCAAAAAGACATTGTTTTCAATGATCTCAGGCTGGCAGTGATCGATGAACAACACCGGTTTGGTGTGTCGCAACGCATGGAATTGGGCGCAAAAGGTGATGCGGTTGATGTGCTGGTCATGACGGCCACGCCAATCCCTAGGTCGCTGGCATTGGCCCAATATGGCGATATGGATGTGTCTATCTTGGACGAAAAGCCGCCGGGCCGCACACCTGTTCAGACGGCGCTTGTATCCGCATCACGCTTGGATGAAGTCGTTGAAAAGCTCCGCAAGGCCGTGGCCGACGGCCGGCAGGCGTATTGGGTTTGCCCATTGGTCGAGGAAAGCGAAGTCGTCGATATGACCGCAGCCGAAGAGCGGTTCAAGCGGTTGCGAGCCACGTTTGGCGAAGGTGTTGTTGGGTTGGTGCATGGGCAAATGCCGCCTGCCGAAAAAGACGCCGCTATGGCGCGTTTCATTGCAGGCGAGACAAAGGTTCTCGTCGCAACAACGGTGATCGAGGTGGGCGTAAACGTGCCCAACGCATCGATCATGATGATTGAGCACGCGGAACGCTTTGGTCTGGCACAGCTTCATCAGTTGCGGGGCAGGGTCGGGCGTGGTTCTGCGGCCTCAACCTGTTTGTTGATCTATCAGACACCGCTGGGTGAAACCGGGCGGCGCCGTCTTGAGATTTTGCGCGAAACCGAAGACGGATTTCGGATCTCCGAGGAAGATCTGGCCATGCGCGGTGCAGGCGATGTGATTGGTACGGCCCAGTCAGGTATTCCGCGGTTTCGTATTGCCGATCTCGAACGGCAAGCGGGGCAAATGGCTGTGGCCCAAACGGACGCTCGCGCGTTGTTGAACGAAGATCCAAAGCTGCAATCTACGCGCGGTAAGGCCGCCAGAACGCTATTATGGTTGATGGAGCAGGACAAAGCGATTCGTTTAATATCAGTGGGTTAGCATACTTATTCACAAAATGTTCTCAAATGTTCCACAAAAGTTCTTTACACCGGGTTAATGATATGAGAACAAAGTGGCAACAGAGCATTAGAGGAACACGACCATGGCAGAAGAGATCAAATCCGTAATCTCGCGTTCACGCGATACGATTGTTGCTGACGCTTTGGGTGTAGCTGCTTTGATGGTCATGCTGATTGTTGGATTGGCCTTGCCCGGGCTGATCTAACTTGCCGGACGATCCTGACCCGGTCTATCACATTGCCCTGTCCCAAGAATGCAATGCATGATGACCTGCCTGTCTGACGTATCCAAGCGGGGGTTTTGCCTCTCCCCACGGAACACTGGACCGGGTCGGTTTCGTTTTCTACCTGACCGCCGCCATCCTGCCCTGGGTGTGCGGCGGTTTTTTTATGCGCTGGCTTGTTGTGCGTGCAGCGCATCCAGCGTGGCGTCAAAGGCCAGCATGATAGACGCGTGACGATTTTTGTATTCTCTGGCAGGCTGCAACACCTCCAATTCGCCAAATGGCGCAGGCGGCACCGGTCCGTTTGATTTTAGCATGGCGTTCAACGCATCGCGCCCCGCCTGAACCTGATCCACTGTCATGCCAACAATATTGGCGCCCACAACCGCAGCTGCCGCTTGGCCCAATGCGCAGGCTTTGACGTCTTGCCCATAGTCCGCAATCAAACCGTCTTGGACGACTACATCAACGGTCACCGTCGATCCACAAAGTGGTGCGCGTTTTTTGGCTGTCGCTGTTGGGTTTGTCAGCCGGGCGGTGCGTGGCATATCAGCAGCCAGCGCCAAAATGCGCCCCGAGTAAAGTTTGATCAGATCGTTTTCAGCTGACATCGCGTTGCCCTTTTGACTGCTGCTCATTAGATAGTCCCGACCGACACGCTTGCAAAGGTTTTTGATATGTCTTTCGACCCCGCGATGCTCACTTACAATGATGCCGGACTGATCCCTGCGATTGCACAGGACGCGACGACGGGTGAAGTCTTGATGATGGCGTGGATGAATGCGGCTGCCGTGACCAAGACGCTTGAGACAGGACGAGTGACTTACTGGTCTCGGTCCCGGCAAGAATACTGGATCAAAGGTGAGACCAGCGGTCATACGCAGGAACTGGTGGCGTTCCGGGTGGATTGTGACCGCGATTGCCTGCTTGTGACGGTTCATCAAACAGGGGCAGCATGTCACACCAGACGGCGCACTTGTTTCTACACCGAAGTGCAGGACGACAATGAGATCGAAATCATGTCGCCCATGACCGACGACTAGGCCGTCAGACCTATCATCCGTTTGATATCTGCTGGGTTCAGGCCCTCAGCGCGGTATTTTGCGATGGCCTTTGATTTATCTATTTTGGCCAATCGCTTACCGTTGTCGTCAAGGATCAGGCTATGGTGGTGATAGATTGGCGTCGGGAACCCCAAAAGGCGCTGCAATACGACGTGCAAGGGCGTCTGGTCGCGTAAATCGGTTCCGCGGACGACATGTGTGACCCTTTGTAGGGCGTCATCATAGACACACGCCAAATGATAGGCGGGGTCATTCGTATCTTTTCGCTGAAGTATCGGATCGCCCATGTTCTGACAAAGGGTCACAGGATCAACCGCGACTGTTTCGCCTTGTTCACGGTAAGACAGCGGCGCGTCGATCAACGATAGTGCCTTGCGCAAATTAAGCCGTAGGCCATCGGTCTTGTCGCGGTCCGCCATGGCGCGGTGACGGCAGGTGCCCGGATAGATCATGCCATCGGCACCGGGCGTTGCCCCAGCCGCAATAATGTCGCGACGTGTGCAACTGCACGGGTAAATCAAACCTAAGTGATCAAGCTGACTGATCGCACCTGCATAATCGTCATAGTGATCAGATTGACGCAGAACGGGTTTTGGCCACGACAAACCCAGCCATGCAAGGTCATCATATATGCCTGCCTCGTATTCAGGCCGTACGCGTGTGCTGTCTGTATCCTCAATCCGTAAGAGTGCTGTCCCACCAAGGTCTTTGGCCACCTGCCAAACGGTCAATGCGGAATAGGCGTGGCCGAGGTGCAGCGCACCCGTCGGCGAAGGTGCAAAGCGCGTAATCACAGGCGGCGAAGAATGATGACGTCTGACCCCATATCAACATCGTCAAGGTGTGGGCCATGTTCGCGAAAGATCACCTCAACATGGCCAAGGGAAATCTCGGTTTCCAAGGCATCTGTGTATGACTGGTCTTCCAATGTTGGTCCATTAAAAGACAACGCAAGCAGACCTCCAACTGGCAGTTTGGCAACCAATGGTGCCAGAGTTTGGGGTGGGGCTGCCCCGAGGCTAACCACACCAATCGCTGCGATCACTGCATAAGCCCCGTCATCAAATCCCATATCATCTGGACTGCTATGCCAGGTCTTGCGGTAAATGCCGCCAGCAGCGGCTTTTTCAAGCATCTCAGCAGTCACATCAGTGCCATCGATCACGCCAAAGCCAGCGCGCCTGAGGGCAGCGCCACCGATGCCTGTTCCACAGCCAAAGTCCAGAACGGCCACATCTGTAGGTGTGTGCAGCGCCAGTGCAGCGGCAAGCCGATCTGGCGTGCGGTAACCGCGTGCAGATACATCTGCATCATAATTATCTGCCCAATCCGCATAGACTGCGATGGTTTCTTTGACAGGGCGTGGTGTCCAAAGCGCAGGCTGCAGGACTTCTTTTTTATCTGACATATGCGCAGTCTAGAAGGAGGTTCTAGGCCGCGTCCAGTGCCGTTTGACCAAGCCAAGCTTGCCAATCGACCTTGGCGCGGTCGGTGTAGGCTTTGTAGCGGTCTTTGCGGTTGCGACGCCCTGTTTTGGCGCCTTCCAGCGGCGGGAACAGTCCAAAGTTCACATTCATCGGCTGGAACGTCTTCGCCTCAGCGCCACCGGTGATATGGGTCACCAATGCGCCCATTGCGGTCGTATTTGGCACCGGATCTAGCGTTTGTCCGGTCAGTTCGGCAACAGCCATGCGTCCCGCAAGCAGACCCATTGCTGCACTTTCAACATAGCCTTCGACGCCCGTGATCTGGCCAGCAAAGCGAATGTTGGGGCGACTGCGCAGCCGCATTTCGGCATCCAGCAGCGTGGGTGAGTTGATGAATGTATTGCGGTGGATGCCGCCCAAGCGTGCAAACTCGGCGTTTTCAAGTCCGGGAATACTATTAAAAACAGTCTTCTGTGCACCGTACTTCATCTTTGTTTGAAAGCCGACAATGTTGTAAAGCGTGCCCAAAGCGTTATCGCGGCGCAACTGCACCACCGCATAGGGTTTGTTCGTGGGATCGTTGGCATTGGTCAGGCCGACAGGTTTCATCGGACCAAAGCGGAGTGTCTCACGGCCGCGTTCGGCCATGACTTCAATCGGCAGGCAGCCGTCGAAATAGCCTGCGGTTTCGCCTTCTTTGAATTCGGTCTTCTCGGCAGCCAAGAGCGC
Source organism: uncultured Paracoccaceae bacterium (assembly GCA_947496605.1). Taxonomy (GTDB): domain Bacteria; phylum Pseudomonadota; class Alphaproteobacteria; order Rhodobacterales; family Rhodobacteraceae; genus Yoonia. Next base: position 536,665 of record CANMDF010000001.1, read on the forward strand.
GTCAATAAACGCCTCATATTGGTCCTTGGTCATGGGGCAATTCAGATAGGCAGTGCGTTCTGCTTCGGTTTCGCCTTTGTCATAGCGCGACTGCATCCATGCGACGTCCATGTTGATACTGTCATGATAGACAATCGGGGCGATGGCATCGAAGAAGGCAAGCGCCTCTGCACTCGTTTCTGCCTGAATTGCTTCGGCCAAGTTGCCAGAGGTCAAAGGCCCTGTTGCAATGATCCAATGACCATCATCGGGCAGGGCGGTAATCTCTTCATAAGACACAGAAATATTGGGGTGAGCAGTCAGTGCTGCCGTCACGCTTTCAGCGAAAGGATCTCGGTCGACCGCCAAGGCACCACCGGCGGGCAAGCGGTGTTTGTAGGCCGTTTGCATGATCAAACCATCGGCTTGCATCATTTCCCAATGCAGCAATCCAACCGCATTTTGCTCATGGTCGTCAGAGCGGAATGAGTTTGAACACACCATTTCACCCAGATTTCCAGTCCGGTGGGCAAAGGTGGCAACCTTTGGTCGCATTTCATGGATTACAACCTGCAAGCCCGCGTTTGCAGCCTGCCAAGCGGCTTCTGATCCGGCCATTCCGCCGCCGATGATATTGAGTGTCTGTGTCATGGGCGTGATCTAATCTGCACCAACCCAAAAGAAAAGGCCCGCGACAATGTGCGGGCCTTTCCATCAATCGGACGAATTGGAATTAGCCGCCGTATGAGAACAAGGAGCGTGCATCAAAAAGGGCACCACCGGAAAAGTCATACTGCGCGCCAATGGTGACGTATTCGCTGTTATCGATGCCTTCGATACGCGTATTTGGTTCATCGCTGTCACCGAATGCACGGATGCGTCCAACCTTTGTGTAGACCGATGCGCCTTCAAGAAAGCTATAGCGTGCTGTCAGCGCTGTGTCGGTTACATTTGCGTCGACAATTTCAAATGTATCGATCACAAATAGCGCGTCTTCGACCTTGTATGACTGATAATCCAGACCCAAAGAGATACCTGCGCCCACGCCAAATTCAAACGAAAAGCCTGCAGTGTTTAGCAAATCGTTGTCGCCAAATACGTCGCTTTCACCACCGCCGAAATAAGCCTCAAACGCGCTGCCACCTGATTTATAAGCGCCTTCAATTCCATAGAGTGTTGTCTCTAAGTCGCCGCTTTGGTCGAGAGAGTAGTACAGACCAAATGCCGTGTTGTCCGAGCTCGTATACATACCACGAACTGTTGCGATGAAGATATCGTCGTCAAATTCGTCGCTCATGACACTTTCAATGCTTCCACCAACGGCAATCTCGGGTGTGATCCCAAAGTCTAGACCGCCGGCAAAGCTGGTTGCATCGAAATCGGTCAGAAGGTCGCCTTCAATGCTCTGATATGCGAGCGACGCTGTTGCGCCGTTCAGTTGTTGCGCCACGGCAGGGGATGCCATGACGGATGAAACAGCAAGGACTGCAATAATTTGGGTTTTCATAAGATCACTTTCGCGGAAGATTAATGCTTATTAATCCTACGGATGGTTCTGCAATGCAGCAATGATATGCGCGCACCATAGGGTTGAAATGTCACGTAGAAGACACAGCTCTAGGGGCCATAAGCACGGCACCACCAGGTATGAGACATCCTATGATGTTTCGGCTTCACCGTCCTCAACTTCATCGTCACCCTGATCGGCGATCCATGCAACACTGACAACGGTTTCACCTTTGCCTGTGTCAAAGACCTTCACGCCACCCGCGCCACGCGACCGGAAGGAAATACCTTCGATCGGCACACGGATCGACTGGCCTGTGGATGTCACAAGCATGATCTGGTCGGACAGCTCAACCGGGAAGGACGTCACCAACGGTCCGCCGCGCATTGCTTTGTCCATCGCCGCCACACCCATGCCGCCACGACCGCGCACTGGATAATCATGGCTGGATGACAGCTTGCCAGATCCTTGTGCCGTGATCGTCAGGATCAGGTTTTCAACGGCTGACATTTCTGCGTAACGCTCTTGGCTGATCGCACCTGCGACGGCCTCTTCGTCGTCATCTGTTTCAGCATCATCGGCCAAACCGGCCATCGCGCGGCGCATTTTCAGGTATGCGGCACGTTCTTCTGCTTCGGCCTTAAAGTGGCGGATGATTGACATAGACACGACCTTGTCGTCGCCTTGCAATTTGATGCCGCGCACACCGACAGAACTGCGCGAATTGAACACACGCACGTCTGTCGCAGGGAAGCGGATGGCACGGCCACTATCTGTTACCAGCATGACATCGTCATCGTTGGATGCAATCCGCGCGTTGATCAGCGTGGTTTCTGCATGTTCATCCTCAAACTTCATTGCGATCTTGCCGTTACGCATGACGTTGGTGAAGTCCGAAAGCTTGTTGCGACGCACGGTACCTGCTGAGGTCGCAAAGACCACTTGCAGGTCGTCCCATTCTTCCTCGGGTCGGTCCACAGGCATAATCGCAGCAATCGACACACCTGTCGGGATCGGCAGGATATTCACAATTGCCTTGCCTTTGGCGGTTCGGCTGCCCAGCGGCAGGCGCCAAGTCTTTAGCTTGTAGACCATGCCGTCCGTTGTGAAGAACAACAGCTGCGTATGTGTGTTGGCGACAAAAAGGGTGGTGACCACGTCCTCTTCTTTGGTGGCCATGGACGACAGCCCCTTACCGCCACGCCGTTGCGCGCGGAAATCTGCAAGGGCGGTCCGTTTGATGTAGCCACCCGAGGTCACAGTCACGACCATGTCCTCTTTTTCGATCAGGTCTTCGTCTTCCATGTCGCCAGACCAGTCGACAATTTCGGTGCGGCGAGGCACAGCAAACAGATTGCGCACTTCGTGCAACTCATCGCGAATAATCTGCATAATCCGCTCGCGTGAGCTGAGAATATCGAGGTATTCCCGTATCTTACCAGCTAGTTCTTGTAGTTCATCGGTGACTTCTTTGACGCCGATCTGGGTCAGGCGTTGCAGGCGCAATTCAAGGATCGCGCGGGCTTGGGTCTCGGACAGGTTATAGGTGCCATCATCGTTGGCCGTATGGGTCGGGTCGTCGATCAGCTTGATGTATTCGAGGATCTGTTCGGCTGGCCAACGCCGCGTCATCAGTTTTTCACGCGCGGTCGCGGCATCAGCCGAAGACCGGATCGTTGCGACGATTTCATCGATGTTTGTAACAGCAACAGCCAAACCACACAGCACATGGGCACGCTCACGCGCCTTGCGCAATTCAAACGCGGTACGACGGGCCACAACCTCTTCGCGGAAATCGACAAACGCAGTCAGGAAGGCACGCAGTGTTAGCTGTTCAGGCTTGCCGCCGTTCAGGGCCAGCATGTTACACCCAAAATAGGTCTGCATCGGCGTGAACCGGAAGAGTTGGTTCAAAACCACTTCAGCCGTGGCATCGCGCTTTAGCTCAACGACAACGCGCACACCGTTGCGGTCGGATTCGTCCTGCACGTGGGCAATGCCTTCGATTTTCTTATCACGCGCTGCCTCTGCGATCTTATCGATCATCGCGGCTTTGTTCACCTGATAGGGAATTTCATTGATCACAATTGCATAGCGATCTTTACGAATTTCCTCGACCGCCGTTTTCGCACGGACAATCACCGATCCACGGCCCTCAAGATAGGCTTTGCGTGCACCAGAGCGCCCCAGAATGATTCCGCCGGTTGGGAAATCAGGGGCGGGGATGTATTCGATAAGATCTTCTGATGACATATCGGGGCTGTCGATTAGGGCAAGCGTCGCATCAATCACTTCGCCAAGGTTATGGGGCGGAATGTTCGTGGCCATACCAACCGCAATACCGCCAGCGCCATTGACCAGCATATTGGGGTAACGGGCGGGCAGAACTGTTGGTTCGCGGTCTTTGCCGTCGTAGTTGTCTTGGAAATCAACAGTATCTTTGTCGATATCGGCCAACAGATAGACCGCTGGTTGGTCCATGCGAACTTCGGTATATCGGTAGGCCGCAGCACGGTCGCCATCCATAGAGCCAAAGTTACCTTGGCCATCCAGCAGCACCAGCGACATTGAAAAATCCTGAGCCATACGCACCAGCGCGTCATAAATGGCACTGTCGCCGTGCGGGTGGTATTTGCCCATCGTTTCGGCCACAGGACGCGATGATTTACGGTAAGGTTTGTCAGGGGTGTTGTTCGTGCCATGCATCGCAAAAAGAATGCGGCGGTGCACCGGTTTCAGGCCATCGCGCAAGTCTGGAATGGCGCGGGACACAATCACGCTCATCGCATAATCTAGGTAGCTGGTTTTCAGCTCGTGTTCGATCGTGACAGAAGGACCGTCATACGCAGGGCGCATAGGCGGGGATTCTTCTTCGTTTTCAGGTGTTTCTGGGGTGTCGTTCACGTGATCCGCCTGTTGGATTTTTGACTGCTATATTTGGTTGTCTATACTCTATCAGACACTTGATATAGCACGCAACGACCGATGCAAAACAAACCCACTTGCGGGCATGAAGTCAGCTTACTGCGTTGATATTAAAACACAAACAGTTCGATAAAATAGCATCCCATGCGGGCGCCCTAAAAGGGCGCTCAGAACTGTCCCGGCGTTGGCTGAGGGATCAACGGGATGTCGGCCCGTGGTTGATTGCACGCGGACAGCACCAAAATGCCAAGAATTGCGATCAATGAGACGCGTCGGTTTTGCATGAACTTACCCTTGTTGCTGGTGGGGTCAGCCTAGCAAAATCGGTGATCTTTTCAATGCAATCGGCACGCTCAAGACATCTTTCCGCTTACCGTGCCCGGTTGATCATCCCAAACAGATCACGCGGATCATCGGGATCAGCAATGAGATCTAAGTCGATGTAGAACGGTGTTTCCTGAATTTTCTGGTGGACATACCGCAATGCGCTAAAGTCCTCGATCGCAAAGCCAACGCCATCAAAAAGCGTAACTTCGCTGGCGGTTTTGCGACCGGTTTGTGCGCCTGTGATGACCTGCCAGAGTTCTGTCACAGGATGATCGTCCGGCATCTGTTGAATTTCGCCTTCAATCCGTGTTTGCGGCGGATATTCCACAAAAACTGAGGACCGCGCGACGATATCGCGGTGCAATTCCGTCTTGCCCGGGCAATCGCCGCCAATTGCGTTGATATGCACACCTGCGCCAACCATGTTGTCTGTCAGGATTGTCTGCATGTCTTTATCAGCTGTGGCCACTGTGATGACATCTGCGCCTTCAATCGCTTGCTCTGGCGTTTTGCAGGGTGTGATATGAAAGCCCAGTCCCGCAAGGTTCTTCATGCATTTCTCAGTCGCGGCGCTGTCGATGTCATACAGACGGATGTTGTCGATACCGCAGACCGCTTTGATCGCCAAACATTGGAATTCAGACTGCGCGCCGTTGCCAATCATCGCCATTGTCTTTGCATCGGGTGACGCGAGATGTTTGGTTGCAACCGCTGACATTGCACCTGTGCGCAGGGCAGTCAGGATTGTCATTTCAGAGAACAGAATTGGATAGCCGCTATCAACGTCAGATAAGACGCCAAAGGCCGTGACTGTCTGCAGGCCTTCCTTCATGTTCTTGGGGTGGCCGTTGACGTATTTGAACCCGTAAAGTTCGCCGTCAGAGGTTGGCATCAATTCGATGACGCCGACATCAGAATGGCTTCCGACACGCGGTGTTTTATCGAACAATTCCCAACGGGTGAAATCGGCTTCGATCTCCTGCGCCAAATCAGCAAGAAACGTCTCGATCCCGACATGGTGGACCAGACGCATCATGTTATCGACACTGACGAATGGCACCATGGCCAGTTTGGATGCTTTCAGGCTCATTGTTTGTCCCTTGTTGGGCGGTCGAAGACGCGTCGACCGAGAAGTGAGGCGGTCAGATCGACCATGAGGTTAGCAGTCTTGCCGCGATCATCCAGAAACGGGTTCAACTCGACCAGATCAAGCGACGTGACCAAATCGCTGTCAGACAGAATTTCCATCACCAGATGGCCTTCACGCACCGTCGCCCCACCGGGAACGGTTGTACCGACAGCAGGGGCGATTGACGGGTCGAGGAAGTCGACATCGAGCGACACATGCAGCATGCCGTTTTCGGCCGCGACACGTTCCAGGAAGGTCTTGAGCGGTGCGCTGATGCCTTCTTCGTCAATACGGCGCATATCAACCAGCATGACGTCGAGTTCGGATAGAATCGCCTTTTCTGGCGCGTCAACAGATCGCAAGCCAATCATGCAGATGTTTTGTGCTTCAACCTTTACTGGCAACTCTGGATAGGCCTCAAACCCGTCGCGCCCTGTGACGTAACCCACTGGCGTACCATGCAAATTACCGCTGTCAGTCGTTGTGGGGGTGTTGATGTCGCTATGTGCGTCCAGCCACAGCGCGAAGAAAGGTCGCCCTTGTTTTTGCGCATGTGCGGCCATGCCAGCAACGGTCCCTGCCGCCAATGCATGATCGCCGCCCAGAAAAATCGGCATACCACGCGTGGCAGTGTCTTGGGCGGCCTCCATCAACGTATGTGTCCAGCCGACGTTTTCTGCCAGCTTATGGACCATCGGGTTCTGAGGTGCGGCGACTGTCACGTCTTTGGGCGCAAGATTGCCCATATCCTCAACAGTGTGTCCAAGCCTCTTGATAGCCTCTGCGATACCGGCAGTGCGGTAGGCATCAGGCCCCATCAGGCACCCTTGGCGGCGCTTGCCACAGTCAACGGGTGCGCCAACTAATATGCAGTGTTTTTGTGTCATACCGGCAGTGTTGAACAAAATAGGGGGTGGGTTAAGCCAACAAATTGTGCAAAATGATCGCAGATTATACGAAGTGAGCAATCGTAATGGACGAAATGGATGGTCACCTGATTTCGGCGCTTAAACGCAATGGACGTGCTTCGCTGTCAGACTTGGCTGATCAGCTTGGGGTCACGCGTAGCACTGTACGCGTACGTCTTGATAAGCTTGTACAAGGTGGCGAGATCGCAGGCTTTACAGTTCTGACGCGGTCAGACGTCCGGCCCGATGCGGTGCGCGGTTTGATGATGCTTGAAATCGCCGGGCGCGGCGCTGAGAAATCCATGAAGCAATTGCAGCGCATGCCAGAGGTCCAAGCGGTACATTCCACCAACGGCACCTGGGATTTGATTGCCGAGATCGGGACCGACACGCTGGAACACTTTGATCAAGTGCTGTTTGCGATCCGGCGCATGGAAGGTGTTACCCGGTCCGAGACGAACCTGTTGTTGTCGACCCGGCGCTAAGACGGTACGCCATAATCCATCCCACCATTAAGCACAGTGAAAAGAGCGCATTCCAGCTTGGCATCGAAAGCGAAAACAGCTCCCAGCTGACTTGATCGCACATCACCACCCGCGGGCCTGTGATGGTCAGCAGATCGGCACCGCTAAGACCGTCCAGACCACCACCACCCGTGCAGGAACTGGGGCCTTCCCAATAGTCGCGTTCAACACCAGTGTGAAAAATGCCTATGCCAGCCGTGGTTGCTGCAGCAATTGCACCCATTGCAGGCAAGAACCGACCGGGCACCCGCAATGCAATCAAGCCTATCACAATCGCCGCAACATGAGGCCAACGCTGCCAAAGGCACATCGCACAAGGCGGATAGCCTAAGGCCTGAAAAATATAGGCACCCGCCATCAGTGCGGCGGAACCGCCAGCCGAAAGTGCTATCAAGAGGTTTCGTGTCATATCAAACCGATCAATAGAAAACCGCCGATCAAAAGAACGCAGCCTAAGACAAACATAAGCCCAAGGCGTTTTTCAATGAAATCACGAATAGGTTCCCCAAACTTCCACAAGAGGGCGGCGACGAGGAAGAAACGGATCGCACGGGCAAAGATCGACGAGGCAATAAACACGCCCAAAGGCAAACCAGTGACACCTGAGGCGATGGTAATGACTTTGAACGGCAAGAAGGTCACCCCAGCCACCACGACCGCCCAAGCCCCATATTGGTTAAACACAGCTGACATTTCGGCAAAACTGTCGCCTTTGCCATAAAGCTCAAGAATAGGTTGACCCACGGTCTCCATCAAAGCTGCACCGATATAATATCCTAGCAATGCACCAGCCACAGAGGCAGCCGTTGCAACGCCCGCGATCAGGAACGCTCGTGATGGCCGGGCAATGATCATTGGGATCATCAAGACATCGGGCGGTATTGGAAAAAACGACGATTCAACAAATGCGACAATAGCCAATGCCCACAAGGCATGGCGCGATTGCGCCAGTGAAATTGTCCAGTCATAGAGTCTGCGTAACATCGGATGCCTGCCTGTTTTACGTGCTTAGGCCATGTGCAATGCCGCGCGTCAAGCTTGTGTCATCCGTCATTGCCCTTAAACTGACGCGCAATTGTGGGGGATCGAGAAATGAAATGGCAAGGTAGGCGCGGCAGTAGCAATATCGAGGATCGCAGACGCGCTGGCACGCGCCGGGCAGGGGGCATCGGTGGAATCGCGGGTGTGTTGGTGCTGCTGGCCGGGCTCTACTTTGGTGTTGATACCAGCGAATTTGTCGATCTGGGGGGCGGTGGCGTGCAATCCAGTGGCTCGGCCGAGATTACGCCGGCAGATGAACGCGCCGCGCAGTTTGTGTCTGTCACCCTTGCCGATACCGAGGAAGTCTGGGCAGATATCTTTGAACGTCAAGTCGGGCAGCCTTATCAGGCACCAACCCTTGTGCTCTTCAAAGGGCAAACCCGTTCGGCATGCGGTGGCGCCAGCGCTGCAACTGGACCGTTCTATTGTCCGCCAGAAAATAAAGCGTTTCTGGATACCGAATTCTTCACGACTTTGGAAAACCAGCTTGGTGCCGGCGGTGATTTTGCTGCGGCATATGTCGTCGCCCACGAAGTGGCGCACCATGTGCAGAACGAGTTGGGGATCTTGGGCCAGGTCAACCAAATGCGTGCGCAAATGAACGAAGTCGATTCGAATGCAATTTTGGTACGTGTCGAACTGCAGGCCGATTGTTTATCGGGAATTTGGGCGCGTGCCGCCCAGCAAAAATTCGGCAGTTTAGAGCAAGGTGACATCGCGGAGGCGATGAATGCCGCCGCCCAAATTGGCGATGATACGCTGCAACGCAACGCCGGACAACGCGTGCAGCCACACACATTCACCCATGGCACCAGCGAACAACGTCAGCGATGGTTCCGTCGAGGGCTGGAAAGCGGCAACTTGGCGGATTGCGATACTTTTTCCACTAACAGATTGTAGCAAAACCCGATTGACGCGCCCTAGCTTGCACATTAGGAGAAGCGCAGTTGCCGATGTGGCGGAATGGTAGACGCAGGGGATTCAAAATCCCCCGATAGTAATATCGTGAGAGTTCGAGTCTCTCCATCGGCACCAAAGGTTTTGCAGCGCGAAACCTTCCGCAAACCACTACCACACGTTGTGTCTGTCTGCTTCTTTGCCACGAAATGAGCGTATTTTTGCCGTGCTAAGTCGCATTTTCTGCGTTAGCCTACACCTAAGTGTATGTCAGATTGCTTTCACCTTGCATTACGTATGCACACTTGAGAGGCATATTTCGTGCCCCTGAATGTGATGGTAAAATATGCATGCGATGAAGGGCAGCGAAGAAAAACAAACAATCTGGATCGCCGCGCGTGGCGCACCAGACGAGAGACCGGAAAAACTATGCCAGACGCTGAGTTTGATTCTGTAGACGACAGCTATTACGGGCTTCTCAATCTGATTGGTGCTGACGTCGCCTATATCAGCTTTGATGTCGCTGATCCTGACGCCGGTGTTGTGACCTTCAATAACGGCGATACTTTGAATGTGTCCGAGATTGATCGCGTTGTACCTTGCTTTACCCCGGGCACGGCGATCGCGACGCCAAAGGGCGAAGTGTTGGTTGAAAATCTGCGACGGGGTGACCGGATCCTGACCCGTGACAATGGTATTCAGGAAATCAGCTGGATCGGGAAGAAGCGGCTGGATTTTGAGGAATTGAAAGCTGCACCTCAGCTGCGCCCGATCAAGATCGCAAAAGGCGCGATGGGTGATGGTATGCCAGAACGGGATATGCTGGTGTCACCAAGCCATCGTATGTTGATCGTGTCACACTATGCCGAGCTTTATTTTGGTCAGTCTGAAATGCTGGTTGCCGCACAGCATATGATGAATATGGATGGCGTGTCGGTGTCGGATCAACCCTATATCACATACATCCATATCATGTGTGAAAACCATGAAATCGTTCTTGCTGACGGTGCTTGGAGCGAAAGTTTCCAACCGATGGACTACACGTTAAAAGGCTTTGATGCCGAGCAACGTGACGAATTATTTGGACTGTTCCCAGAACTTGAGACTTCAGAAGGCGTGGCCGCCTATGGCGCTGCGCGGAGAACGCTAAAGCGTCGCGAAGCCAAACTGCTTTTTAAAGTCTAGCGCTACGCCAAGCGTCCCATTCTTCTGGGGTATCCAAATCAAAACGCGCGCGATTGCCTGCAAGCGGCACAAGGTGTGTTTGTGCAGGGTACCGTTTGATCAGGGCGTTACCGCCATGGTCCCCCTGCAGATTTGTAAATTCGGGGCGCAAACTGTCATCAAAAATAACGGGGTGTCCAGGTTTTCCAGCAGAGGTGGCGCCCCGCCAAATAAGGTAGTCTGGCCGGGTGGTATGTGCATCCAAGACGGCCTTAAAATCAGAAGGTTGCAAACTAACCAAATCACCCAGAGTGATCATAAATGCGTCGGCTTGCGGCAATTGACGCACGGCACCGCGCATCGCACCTGAGAGCCCCTCAGCTGCCTCTGCTACGTGAACAGTAGAAGCATCAAGATCTGCAATTACGGCCAGCCGTGCGGGTGCCGACGCGGGCAGGGCGACCAAAACCGGTTGGCCCGTCTCCATCGCGGTCAAGACCTGCCGTCTCAGAAGTGGAATGCCGCCAACATCTTCAAGCATCTTATCGCGGCCTCTCATCCGCGATGATCTGCCTGCCGCCATGATCAAGATCGGTATCATCCGCGCATCACGGCACCGTCCGGATCAAAAAGAGGGGTCGTAATGCGTTTGGCTTTGCACAATTGGCCCATGATCTCAATTTCGACCTCTAGATTGTCAGTCGCTAGTTCTCGCGGCACGAGCGCCAATGCGATGGACTTGCCCGCATGATGTGAATATCCGCCTGAGGTGCAGAACCCTTGGACTTTGCCATCGATGAAGACCGGCTCATAGGCGACGACATCCGCGTCCTCTGCATCAACTTCAAATGTGACAGACATGCGTGCCGGTGGTGTGATGCGTTCTGCTTCGGCGGCTGCGCGTCCAATAAAGTCTGTGTTCTTTTTGAAGCTGATAAAACGGTCCATCCCGGTTTCGGCCGCGGTATAATCTGGCGAAAATTCCGACAACCATGAGCCAAAGAAGCGATCAAGCCGCAGTGACATCATTGCCCGCATCCCAAACGGTGTGATCCCCATGGGCTGACCAGCCTGCCACAACGTCCACCACAGCTGGCGCTGGTCCATCGCATCGCAGTAAATCTCGTACCCCAGATCGCCTGTATAGCTGACGCGTTGAACGATACAGGCCACCTGACCGACGATCATACGGCGCACGTCCATAAACTTCATTGCCGCTACGTCATCACGGGTACAAGCCGCCAACAGATCGCGGGCATTCGGCCCTGCGATTTGGAAGCCTGTCCGCCTGTCTGAAATGTTTTCGACATGTGCATCTGTGCTGGCGTTTTGGATGAACCAGCGATGATGGATTTCCTGCGCTCCATAACTGGCGGTGATTTGGAATTCAGTTTCGCTCAGACAGGACACGGTGAAATCACCCCATAGTCGGCCTTTGGGTGACAACATCGGTGTCAGTGACATGTGCCCCGGTTGTGGAATGCGGCCCGCCATGATCCGGTCAAGCCACGCGCGCGCGCCTGTCCCTGTGACACTGAATTTGCCAAAGTTTTGGACCTCATTGATACCAACACCACTGCGCACTGCCTTCACCTCACGCGCGGTCGCGGCGAATGCGTTAGAGCGCCGGAAGGTCGGTGTCTCAAAATCGGGCTCGCCGTCTTGGGCAAAGTAGTTTGGCACCTCCAGCCCGAATTGGTGCCCCCAGACAGCACCAAGATCATTGAAGATATCATACATCGGCGTTGTGCGGTGTGGCCTGGCCGCGGGTAGTTCCTCATTTGGATAGCTGACAGAAAAACGGTTCTGATAGTTCTCGATCACCTTGGGCCGCGTGTATCCCGGCGTGATCCATTTGCCATAACGCCCCACATCCATCGCTGTCACATCGCGTTCGCATTCGCCAGTTGTCATCCATTGCGCCAGCATCAGGCCAACACCACCCCCTTGGCTGAAGCCAGCCATGACGCCACAAGCTGACCAATAGTTCCGCAAACCCGGCACTGGACCAACCAAAGGATTGCCATCAGGGGCAAAGGTAAAGGGGCCGTGGATCACGGATTTGACGCCGGCACGTTCCAGCACGGGAAAACGGTTGTACGCGAAATCAATGGAGTCAGCGATTTTATCTAGGTTATCCGGCAGTAATTCATGCCCAAAGTCCCACGATGTTCCATCCACAGCCCAAGGTGCGCATGTTTGCTCGTAAAACCCGATACAGAGGCCGCGTCCTTCTTGGCGCAGATAGCTTTCGCCTGCAGGGTCCATCACATGCGGATGCTCGGCATCACGCTCGTAAATCTCTGGCAGGTCATCGGTGACGATATACTGATGCTCCATTGGGTGCAGCGGCACATAGGACCCCGCCATCGCTGCGACTTCGCGTGCCCAAAGACCTGCTGCGTTCACCACATGTTCAGCGCGGATTGTGCCTTTGTCAGTGACTACATCCCATGTGCCATCGGCCCGTTGGTTGGTTTCAATGACCTTGGTATGCAGTTCAATCGTCGCCCCACCCAGACGCGCGGCTTTGGCGTAGGCATGGGTGGTCCCAGATGGGTCCAAATGCCCATCAAGCGGGTCGTAGAGCCCACCTATAATGCCATCTAGATTGGTAATGGGGGCGATCTTGGCGATCTCCTCGGGGCCGACAATTTCGGTTTCCAGCCCCATATAGCGGTGCTTGGCACGTTCCGCGACCAGCATATCAAAGCGGTCTTGGTTGTCGGCAAGGGTCACGCCGCCCACATGGTGCAACCCGCACGACATGCCTGTGATCTTTTCCAACTCGCGATAAAGTTTGATGGTGTAGCCCTGCAACGCGGCCATATTCGTGTCACCATTGAGCGTATGAAACCCGCCTGCCGCGTGCCAAGTAGACCCGGACGTTAGTTCAGAGCGTTCTACCAACATCACGTCGGACCAGCCCAGTTTCGTCAGGTGATAGAGCACCGAAGCGCCGACTACGCCACCACCGATGATCAAGGCTTGGGTCGTCGTTTTCATGGGGCGCACTCCTGTCTGTGTTGTCAACAATATGGTGTTGAAAAAACGACGGTCGGTTCAGAAAACGACATAGCGTGTCGGAGAATGGCTATCGTTCGCCATCACCATTGCAGACGGTGAAGATGACATCAAACGAAAGGTCATTCAGATGCGTACCCATGCCCAAGCCGTCGTGATCGGAGGTGGCGTGATTGGCTGTTCCATCCTGTACCATCTGGCGAAACTAGGGTGGTCGGATGTGGTTCTGCTGGAACGCGATGAGCTGACGTCAGGGTCCACTTGGCACGCGGCAGCTAACATTCACGGCCTGCATGACAGCACGAACATCAGCCGGATCCAGCACTATACGATGAACCTGTATAATGCGCTGGAAGAAGAAACCGGCCAATCCTGCGGTGTGTTCCAACCGGGTTCTCTTTATCTGGCGCAAACCGAAGAACGCGAACATCAGCTACGGTTGCAGGCCGCGAAGGCCAAGTTTTACGGTATGAACTTTTATGAGGTGGATCGTGCTGAAGCCGAGCGCCTGCATCCATTGGTCGATTATGACGGCATTCGTTGCATTATGTACGAACCCGATGGCGGCAACGTCGATCCATCAGGCGTCACCAACGCCTATGCGATTGGTGCGCGTCAAAGAGGGGCGGATATTTACCGCTTTACCCCGGTCACAGCGACAGTGCCGCAACCTGATGGATCATGGATTGTTGAAACCCCAAAAGGGAACATTCACACCGAATGGGTCATTAACGCAGCAGGCTTGTGGGGGCGCGAAGTGGGCAAGCTGGCAGGTGTTGAACTGCCGCTTTTGCCAACAGAGCACCAGTATTTCGTGACCGAAACTATCGCGGACATCGCAGCTATGGACAGACGCTTACCATCGGTGGCTGACCGAGATGGCGAATATTATTTGCGCCAAGAGGGGCAGGGATTGTTGGTCGGCGCCTATGAAAAGGACGTGCGTTTCTGGGCAGAAGACGGCACGCCGCAGGGCTTTGGGCATGAGTTGTTTGCAGATGATCTGGAACGGATAGAAGACAACATGATGCGGGCGATTGACCGGGTGCCTGCCGTGGGCGAGGCGGGCATCAAGCGTGTTATCAACGGCCCGATGATCTGGTCGCCGGACAGTAACGTGCTTTACGGCCCGCATCCTGACTTACAGAATTATTTTTGCTGTAACGGCATAATTCCCGGGTTCAGTCAGTCCGGCGGAATGGGTCTTATGGCCGCGCAATGGATCATCAATGGCGAAAGCGACTATGATATGTTCGCTTGGGATGTCGCCCGTTTTGGCCCTTGGGCAGATGCGAAATTTACGAAGGCGCGGGTCGGCGACCAATATGCAAACCGCTTTGCCATTCATTTCCCCAATGAGGAACGCGCAGCAGGGCGACCAGTGCGGACCCGGCCAGCCTATGAGAACCAAAGGGCAATGGGTGCTGTCTTTGGCCTGAATTACGGGTGGGAGCATCCGTTGTGGTTTGCGGACACGCCCGGGACTGAGGACACAAACGGTTTTACACGTCAGAACTGGTTTGAGCCGGTGGGCAAAGAAGCGCGGATGCTGCGCCAGACGGCTGGCATCATCGATATTTCGAACTTTGCCAAGTACTTTGTGACGGGACCGGAAGCGGCCGATTGGTTAAACGCTGTCTTTGCGAACAATATGCCCAAAGCCGTTGGCAGGTCATGTCTTACCCCCTTGATAGGGGTGAATGGCGGGATTGCAGGTGATTTTACCGTCACACGGCTGGCCGAGGATGAGTTCATGATCATCGGTGGCGGCGCGGCGGAACGCTATCACCAACGGTTCTGGAAAGAGGTGCCTTTGCCCGAGGGTACAACATTTGAAAGCCGCACTGATACAATGTGCGGTTTTAACGTGGCGGGGCCATTGTCGCGCGATGTGTTGGCGCGTTTGACAAATGCGGACCTAAGCAGCGCAGCGTTCCCATTCATGCGTTCGCAGAGGATCACGGTTGCAGGCGTTGACGTCGTGGCGTTACGGGTATCGTTCACCGGTGATTTGGGGTGGGAATTGCATTGCGAAGAACGCGATCAATTGCGGCTATATGAGGCGCTTCTTGAGGCTGGAAAAGAGTTTGGTGCAGGCCCTGTCGGGTCACGTGCTTTGATGTCTCTGCGCATTGAAAAGGGCTACGGCAGTTGGAGCCGCGAATATTCGCCAGAGTATTGGCCGCAAGAGGTGGGGCTGGATCGATTGATCAAGACGGATAAAGAATTTTTAAACAAAGACAGCTACATAAAGATCAAAGATAATGCGCCGCGTGAGGTGCTGTCACTGATCGAAGTGCAAAAGATTACGACTGCGGATGCCACAGGTGGTGAACCGATATTCTTGCCAGACGGGACACCTGTGGGGCGTGTCACATCCGGCACTTACGGCTACAGCGTGGAAAAATCGCTGGCGCTTGGCTATTTGAAGGACGTCGTGGCCGGCACCGCCGTTGACGTCATGATCTTGGGCAAACCGCATCGCGGTGTGGTTCTGGCGGAGCCACCGTTTGACCCCGCCGGAACGAAACTGCGCGCTTAAGGAATAATGCGCGTGTATTTGGTGCCTTCTAGTGTGGCGCCAAGCCGCAATCCTGTCTGTCCAAAGACAACTGCAATGACAGGCGATAGCGACGTGGTGGTTTCAGCCCGCAACATTTCACTGTTGTTGCTGAACGCATACTCGACGTCCGCACCCGCAGCCCAACCGGGGGACTGACGGAAATCAAGCAGTGCTTCTGGGGTCATAAAGAATAACACATGGCTGAACTGCTGTGCGCCGATTTGCAGGCCGGCGCTGCCAGATGTTGCTGAATAATAGTCCACGGTAGAAGAGCCAACGCGCAAGGCGCCGCGACCGAAAGAGCCACCCAATCCGAGGCCCACTTCTGTCACCAAGGGCATAACCAACGCGCCTGCGGCTTTAGAGGCCAAGTCTTGCGTGCCTGGAAATGCGTTGAACATTCCGTTCAAAGTGCTGTCGACGCGTGCATCAATTGTTGCAGCACCGGGGCTGCCAATACCGTTTCCGCATGCTGCAAGTGTCGATGCCGCTAACGTACCCAGCGCAAAACTGCGCCTTGATAGATTTTTCATAATAGATCCGCCTATTTGCCTGTGATGGAGACGTTTTTCGCCTCTTATGACCTTGTTTATAGGCGAGGCGGTTCCCGCTGTCACCTAGGAAGGTGAACGGGGTGAGCGATGCTTGCTGCGTCTCGTGACAAAGAGCAAAACCAGCGCATTGAGCGCAATCATACTGATCCCGCCAAGTTCAAGGACCCAGTTCAGGCGGATGCTACCCACGTTAAACCCAATGAACCGGTCGACGTGATGGAAACCTGCGGCCCGGATTGCAACGAAGGCCAACAAAAACACCACACCAAGCAGTGCAAGCCAAACCTGTTGCAGGTTCCTGCGTAAACTCCAAGCAGTCCAAATCCCAATCAACAGGCAAGTCGCTGAAACGCATGCAATAAACGCAAGTTGAACAAGCCCGCGTTGATCATACCATCCATCTTGGTTGGCAGAGCATCTGCCAATCGCGGTGAGTGCAGACTGTAAATCCAGTTGTTTGTTGATCGTCAGAAAGCACAGCAACAGTGTGAGCAGAAACCAGAACATGCGCAGAGTAGACAGGCGTTTGTGAACGATCAGACCGGCAAGTGCCGCCGTCATTGCGTAGGCAAAGACCGTAACCCAGCCCATGACACTTGGGTCGCCGATCGCAGGGGTCCAAGTTCCGCCAACACAGTCAAAGAGTGTGCTCATCGTTGTGCACGCGGTCTATTCGGAGGCGCCACGCAACACCTTGGCCGCCGCTGGCGCGAAGTAGGTCAAGATTCCGTCGCATCCAGCACGTTTGAACGCCAGCAGGCTCTCCATCATGACTTTTTCGCCATCCAGCCAGCCGTTCTGGGCGGCTGCCTGCAACATCGCGTATTCGCCGCTGACCTGGTAGGCGTAGGTTGGTACGCCAAAGGTATCTTTCACGCGCCTGCAAATATCCAGATAAGGCATGCCGGGTTTGACCATGATCATATCTGCACCCTCAGACAAATCACGCTCGACCAGCCGCAACGCTTCATCGCTATTGCCGGGGTCCATCTGGTAGGTGTTCTTATCACCAGTCAGGGCGGATGACGCGCCTACTGCATCACGGAATGGGCCATAGAAACTTGAGGCGTATTTGGCTGTATAGCTGAGAATGGTGACGTTCTGATGGCCATGCGCCTCTAATGCCGTACGGATCGCGCCGATGCGCCCATCCATCATATCAGAGGGGCCCAGAATATCGGCACCTGCCTCTGCCTGCGCGAGAGCCATCTTAACCAATGCTTCCACAGTTCGGTCATTCACGATTTCGCCGTTTTCAACAAAGCCGTCGTGCCCGTTGATGTTGTATGGATCGAGCGCGATATCGGTCATGACGGCGATATCAGGTGCCACGTCCTTGATCGCGCGGATGGCTTGGTTTGTCAGGTTATCAGGGTCCCACGCCATTGCACAATCTTCTGTGCGGGCGTCCATGCCAGTGTAGGGAAAAATGCAAATCGCGGGAATACCAAGGTCTTGCGCCTCTTTCGCGGCCAATGCGACCCGGTCAACTGTGCGCCGAACAACACCGGGCATAGAGGCGACGGGAGTTTCAGTATCTGTACCGTCCATCACGAAGATCGGCCAAATCAAATCATCTACGGTCAGTGTGTTTTGTCGCGCCAAAGCGCGCAGCGCCGGGCTTTGACGCATCCGGCGCAGGCGGGTGGCAGGAAAGGGGGCAAGTGTCGGTTTCATGTATTGCGGCCTTTTTTCGTGATGATTTCTTGGTGGCATGGATTTTGCCACATCACAAGGCTGGGCAAGTCTGGTTTGGGGCGCTAGGTTCCGGCCAAGCTCGCAATCATTATTGGATTTCCCCTTTGGACTGGACGCTCGCTATCGCTCGCCTGATCGATCTACAGACGTTTACAAGCGTTTGGTATTGGTTGGTTGTTATCGTGACATGGTCGATCGCCGGGAACTGGCTGATTGGGGTGCCCTTTGATATGTTATACCGTGCGCGTAATGGTGCGACCCAAGAGCTAATGGACCTTGAGGCCCTGACAGATATCAACGTGCGCAGAATTTTATGGACCGACCAGAAATTCGGGACAGCAATGGCCGTTTTGATTGGTTTTATTTTGTGTTCAATGGGTGTGGCAGGGTTTTTCTATGGACTTGAGATAGGGCAGGGCTTGTTTGTCCTCGCCGCACCTTTGACGGTGATCCTTGCGGTTAACCTGCGATTGGCGCAACAGCTTGGTGAGGCACCGTTGACTGGCATTCATCTTGTAAAGCGGCTCTTTAAGGTCCGATTGTGGACCCAAGTCGTGGCGATGCTGGCGCTTTTCTTTACAGCACTTTATGGCATGTACTACGCCATTTCGGCTCAGGTTCTGTTCTAAGCAGTTGACACCAAACGCGCGCGGGGTAGGTCAGCGGCATGTCTGATCCCAAACACATCACAGTCAGTGGCGCTCCCGAAGGGTATGATGCCCAATTGATCCTTGCTGAAATGGGCAAGGGTGCACCTGTGATGCATGTGGCCCGCGATGATAAACGTCTGGCTGCGATGCAGGCGGCTTTGGCTTTCTTTGCGCCTCATGTACCGGTTTTTGTCTTCCCTGCATGGGATTGTCTGCCCTACGATCGCGTCTCGCCCAATACCGATATTTCTGCCGCACGTATGGCGACCCTTGCAGGTCTTGTGCACGGGATGCCGGAACAGTTCATCTTGCTGACATCTTTGTCTGCTGCGACCCAAAGGGTGCCCGCGCGGACCTTGCTGCGCGAAGCCGCCTTCAAAGCGACGGTCGGCAAACGCATGGACGAAAAGGGGTTACGCGATTTTCTGGTGCGGATGGGCTTTACCCAAAGCCCGACGGTGATGGAGCCCGGCGACTATGCTGTGCGCGGTGGTATCATCGATATTTATCCGCCCGGTCAGTCCGGTCCGGTGCGGCTTGATCTGTTTGGCGATGTGCTTGACGGTGCACGCCGGTTTGATCCCGCGACCCAACGCACGACAGAGACCCTGTCTGAAGTCGAACTTGCTCCGGTTTCCGAGGTGGTTCTGGATGAGGCTGCCATCACGCGGTTCCGCCAAAGCTATCGATTGGAATTTGGTGCGGCCGGCACTGACGACCCGCTTTATGAGGCAGTCTCGGCAGGGCGCAAACATGCCGGCGTGGAGCATTGGTTGGGTTTCTTCCAAGATGATCTGGAAACGCTGTTTGATTATCTTCCCAAGGCCACGATCACGCTTGATGATCAAATGACACCTATGCGTATTGCACGCTGGGATAGCATCGCGGATCAACATGGCACGCGCATGCACGCTTTGTCGCAAAAAGGGCGTATGGATAGCGTGTATAAACCTGCACCTCCAGAGCTGCTTTATCTGGATGATGCAGCATGGGACGCGGCCGTTGCAGGCAGGCGCGTTATGCAATTGTCACCTCTGAAACAGGCAACAGGGCCGGGCGTTATCGATGCGGGCGGTCGCATTGGGCGCAACTTCTCGCCTGAACGCCAGCAAGAACAGATCAGCCTTTTCAGTGCTTTGGCGGATCATATTAAAGCTAAATTGCATGATGGTCCGGTTGTCGTCGCCTCCTATTCGGAAGGTGCAAGGGAACGTCTGGAAGGTCTTATCGAAGACGAAGGCGTGGCCGAGGCGATTTCGGTCACTGATTATAGTCGCGTTGGCAAACGTGGCCTTCATTTGGCTGTTTGGGCGCTCGATCACGGCTTTGAGACGCCCGGTCTGACGGTGATTTCCGAACAAGACGTGCTGGGTGACCGCCTGATCCGGCAAACCAAGCGCAAACGCCGTGCCGAGAATTTTCTGTCAGAGGCCAACAGTCTTTCGCCGGGTGATTTGGTCGTGCACGTCGATCACGGTGTTGGGCGCTATATCGGCATGGAAGTTGTGACCGCACTGGGTGCCGCCCATGAATGCTTGTTGCTAGAATATGCTGAAAGTTCAAAGCTTTACCTGCCAGTTGAGAATATCGAACTACTGTCAAAGTACGGCCATGAGACAGGGCTCCTGGACAAGTTGGGTGGTGGTGCGTGGCAGGCCAAGAAAGCCAAGCTGAAAGAACGCATTCGTCAGATTGCCGAACGCTTGATCCGGGTCGCGGCAGAGCGTGAATTGCGCACTGCACCGGCACTTGATCCACCTGATGGGCTTTGGGATCAGTTCTTGGCGCGGTTTCCATATGTGGAAACAGATGATCAGCTTGCCGCGATAGAAGATGTCCTGACCGATCTGGGGTCAGGTAAGCCGATGGATCGTCTGATCTGTGGCGATGTGGGTTTTGGCAAGACCGAAGTCGCAATCAGGGCGGCGTTTATTGCCGCGCTTTCGGGGGTGCAGGTCGCAATTATTGCGCCAACAACTTTGCTGGCACGGCAGCATTATCAGAATTTCGCAGAACGGTTCCGAGGATTTCCCGTCAATGTTCGGCCGCTCTCGCGGTTTGTATCGACCAAAGACGCAAACTTGACGCGTGACGGCTTGTCCAAAGGCACCGTTGATATCGTGGTCGGCACCCATGCGCTCTTGGCCAAAGGCGTGCGGTTCAAAAACCTTGGTTTGCTTGTCATTGACGAAGAACAGAAATTTGGCGTCCAGCACAAAGAACGGCTCAAGCAATTGCGCACGGACGTTCATGTTCTCACGCTGACAGCCACGCCTATTCCGCGCACATTGCAGCTGTCGCTGTCGGGTGTGCGCGATCTGTCAATCATCGGCACACCGCCCATCGACCGCTTGGCAATCCGTACTTATGTGAGCGAATTTGATACGATTACCATACGCGAAGCCTTGCTGCGTGAGCACTATCGCGGGGGTCAGTCCTTTGTGGTGGTGCCACGCATCTCGGACATGGAAGAGATGGAAGATTTCCTCAAGCGCGAAGTGCCTGAGGTTAGCTTTGTTGTGGCCACCGGACAAATGGCTGCCGGTGAGCTGGATGACCGCATGAACGCTTTTTATGACGGAAAATACGATGTCTTGCTGGCGACCACGATTGTTGAGAGCGGTTTGGATATCCCAACGGCCAATACAATGATCGTGTGGCGGTCAGATATGTTCGGCCTTAGTCAGCTTTACCAAATCCGGGGCAGGGTAGGACGCTCAAAAACACGCGCCTATGCCTATCTGACAACCAAACCGCGCCAGAAACTGACGGATACGGCGCAAAAGCGTCTACGTGTTCTTGGGTCGATCGATACGCTTGGGGCTGGCTTTACGCTGGCGAGCCAGGATTTGGACATTCGTGGTGCGGGTAATCTGTTGGGTGAAGAACAATCGGGTCAAATGCGTGAAGTGGGATATGAGCTTTACCAACAAATGCTGGAAGACCAGATCGCTGCCATCCGCTCTGGTCAGGCTGAAGGCATCATTGATGATGGCCAGTGGGCACCGCAGATCAATCTTGGCGTGCCTGTCCTGATCCCTGATGATTATGTGCCTGACTTGGACGTACGCCTGGGGCTTTATCGCCGTTTGTCGGAACTGACGACCAAAGTCGAATTGGAAGGTTTCGCCGCCGAGCTGATCGACCGTTTTGGAAAGCTGCCGCGCGAGGTGAACACGCTGATGCTGGTCGTGCGTATCAAGGCGATGTGTAAGCGAGCAGGCATTGCGAAATTGGACGCTGGCCCAAAGGGGGCCACGCTTCAGTTCCACAATGATAAATTTGCGTCTCCTAAGGGGTTGGTTGATTTCATTGGTGCCCAAAATGGCATGGCCAAAGTGAAGGACAACAAGATTGTTGTGCGCCGTGACTGGGCCAAAGAACGCGATAAAATCCAAGGCGCGTTTAATATCGCACGGGATCTGGCGCAGAAGTTGGCTGAGGAAAAGAAAAAGACAGGCTGACACCTGCCTTTGCCTCCGGCGGGGATATTTGTCGGCCTATAATAACGACTAGGTCTCACCCGGCCGCTTGATCAGTGTCGTTAGCCACAGTGCCGCGGTGGCGCAGCATAGTATTCCGATAGCCATAGGGATGGGCGTGCCATTGAAGGTTAGACCGACCGGCGCTGCGATGATCACGCCGCCAATTGTCGCAAAGGCGGAAATAACTGACGCGGCCATACCAGCGATATGTCCCATTTCTTCCATTGCGAGCGCGTTAAGGTTGCCTATGGTCAATCCGGCTTGGAAAAAATTGGACGTGATCCAGACGACATATGTGCCGAACACCAACCAATAGGGCCCATCTGCCAACGTGATCGCGATCATTAAGAGGGTTATCCCGATTTGAACCGTGAACATGGCTTTGATGATGGCGCGCATCCCAAGGCGCACAACAATCCGCGCATTGAGAACACTGGCTGAAGCTGCAACGACGGCGATGCCTCCAAACCAATAGTGGAAATGGTCACCTTGTCCGAAGGTGATATCAAAGACCTGCTGGGTGGACGACAAAATGGTGAAAAGCATCCCATAGGTCAGCGTTTGCACCAAGATCGACAAACGCGCGGTCCGGTGAGCAAACATCTCTTGGATAGCGCGGCCCATCGCAAAGACGCTGACCGGACGCCGGTTCTCACGCGCGAGCGTTTCTGGCTGCCGGATCACCAGCCACAAGAGCGTCAGGACCGAAAAGAGTATGAAGGCCAAGAAAATAGCACGCCAACCAAAGCCCAGAATAATGAAGTGCCCCAAAGTAGGTGCCAACGCAGGCACCAATGAGAAGACAACCATCACAAACGACAATATCCGCGCCATATTCGGGCCCGAATAAAGATCGCGGATCAACGCCATTGCCACAACCCGTGGACCTGCGGCGCCCAAGCCTTGCACGACACGGGCCGCAAGCATGACTTCGAGGCTGGAAGACGCCCATGCTACAGCACAAGCGATGATATAAATGATTGCACCACCAATCATCACCGGCTTGCGTCCAAACGCGTCAGACAGCGGTCCGGTGAACAAAGTGCCCACCCCCATACCCAGTACAAAGCTTGTGATGATCAGCTGTGCATTGTTCAGGTTTTGAGGTGACAAAGCCGCGCCGATCTCGGGCAATGCTGGCAGCATCGCATCAATTGAGAACGCAACGGTTGCCGCCAGCATCGCCATCAAAGCGATGAATTCGGTTTGAGGTAGCCGCTTGGGGTCTGAGATGGCGGCGCTATCGCTCATTCACCGGCGTCAATCTGTTTCATGATGTCTTCTATGACGCTGACCCACATTTCGGGGGGCTGTGCACCGGGAACCGCATGTTGCTGGGCCACGATAAACGTGGGGACAGAACTGATACCCATTTCACGGCTATGTTTGTCACGAGCGCGAATGTCATCGATGTCTGAATCCGAGCCGAGCAGTTTCGTAACCATTGCCGCATCCATTTCAGCCGTGTCGGCGATGTCGGCCAGAACTTCGTGATCACCAATGTCACGGCCGTCCACAAAATAGGCTTTGAACAACAAATCCACGACGAAAGACTGACGATGCTCAATCCCGGCCCAGTGGATCAGCCGATGCGCATCAATCGTGTTAGGTGTCTTCTTGATGGCTTCGAAATTGATATGCGCGCCCGAACTTTCGGCCTGCGTCACCACCGGCGCATAGGCCTTTATGGCACCTTCTTTGCCGCCGAACTTGCCTTCCAGATAGGCCCTGCGATCCATGCCTTCCGCAGGCATATCCGGGTTCAATTGAAACGGATGCCATTCGATGGTGAACGGGTGATCGGGGAACTGCGTAAGCGCTTTGTCCAAGTTTGTCTTGCCAATGTAGCACCAAGGGCAGATTGGATCAGAGATGATATCAAGTTTGACCATGTGAGGTCTCCCATTCGTCGCGCAATGCTTTGC
This sequence comes from uncultured Paracoccaceae bacterium, assembly GCA_947496605.1. GTDB lineage: Bacteria > Pseudomonadota > Alphaproteobacteria > Rhodobacterales > Rhodobacteraceae > Yoonia. Next base: position 560,965 of record CANMDF010000001.1, read on the forward strand.
GCAGTAGTTTGTTGTTGGCCCCTCGGGGGAGTGTGTCGCGACCGATCAAAATGCGGGGCAGCTTATAAGCGGCTAATCGTGCGGCGATGAATTGATGTAGTTCATCTTCGTCTATCACGTCTGTTGCGACGTAAAACCCCGCAATCACGAAAACCCCTGTGCGCACTTGCACAGCACAGGCTGCAGCCTCGCTGACTTTGGGGTGCGCAGTCAGTGCGTCTTCGACTTCGATAGGGCTGACCCGATAGCCGCCTGCGTTCATCATATCATCTGCGCGACCGACGTACGTGATCGCACCTATGCGATCCATCTTTGCCAGATCACCTGTCAAAAACCAGTCTCCTTGATATCGCGCAGCCGTTTCGGTGGGTTGTCCAAAGTATCCAAGCATAAGACCGGGATCATCTTTGTAGATCCCAATTTGCCCAACGCTTCCATACGGGAGTGGGCCATCATCACCGATGATCGCGACGCTGCGACCGGCCTGTACTATGCCAGCCGCCTCAATGGGTGTCGCCGTCTGCGGGCCGCTTGAGATGAAGGTAGAGCACTCGGACATACCAAAAGCCTCAAACACCCGTGTTCCGGTTTTTGCGCCCCAAGCGTCGTGTTCGCGTTTCGACATTTTTTCACCGGCTGACAGGCCATGACGTAGATTTGGCAACTGTGGCATGTCGGCCCGCAAAAGTTTTCGATAGACGCCCGGTGCCGCGGCAAACAGTGTCGCACCAAAGCGATCCATTAGCATGGGCAGTTGATCAGGGGTTACGTCTTGGCCGGGGATGAGTGCTGTCGCACCGATAGACCAAGGGTCCAACAGCCCGGTCCCCAAGGTGTAGGTCCAGTTGAATGCGCCCGCATGCATCATCCGGTCATCTTCGCGCAGACCGTACCAGCCATCCCACATCATGCGACGCGCCCATATCGCGCGGTGGGCGTGAACGACCGCTGTGGGTCTACCGCTGGTCCCAGAGGTATAGATCACATAGGCGGGGCGGTTGGGGTCGCCATAGCTGAACTCTGCCGGTGGCAAGTTCCAGAACCGGCGCAGGGCGGCAAAGGGAAGTGTGCCTTGCCGGTTAACGCGAGCACGGACTTCCACTGCTGGTTTTATCGTGGCCACGACATCTGCATATTCTTGCTCGGGCAGCGCATCGGACAGTGAAACGGGAATGATGCCTGCGGCAATCGCCCCAAGGAAGGCAATAGGGAACTCTGGCGTATTTCCCAGTTGCAAAACAATGTAGTCGCCGGGCTTCATGTGTTTCAACAGACCAGTCGCTGTGCCAAGCACCGCGCGTTTCAAGAACTGGTAATCAAAGTGCGCGCTGCCATCGACGTCCATGATAAGAAGAGCTGTCTTATTCGCTAACCGATCTGCATGGCCCAAAACATAAGCCGCCAGATTGAAAGGGTCTGGGGCAGGGGGAAACCCATCTGATTGAACAAGCGACAGCATGTCTCACCGCTAACTATGCGGCGCTCAGGTTGCAAGATGGACAGGTGGTGCTTATGAAAAGCCCATGGCAGACAATGATCCAACCAACCTGATTCGCATTGCCCGCGAAAGCGGTGAAAGTAGCGTGGCGCAACCACTTGATCTGGGCGCACGCGTCCGCGAATTGCGCAAAGCGCGCAGCTGGACGCTCGAGCAAGCAGCCCAACAAGCTGGCCTTGCGCGATCAACCTTATCCAAGATCGAAAATGGTCAGATGTCGCCCACCTATGACGCGCTGAAAAAACTAGCCGTCGGATTAGAGATTTCAGTCCCACAACTGTTCACGCCCCCTTCAAAGGGGCAGGTCAATGGCCGCATGGCCGTCACCCGCAATGGGGAAGAGGCGGCGAAAGTCACCACCACTTATGAACATGCCCTACTGGCAGAGACACTGACCACCAAAAAGATGTTGCCGTACCGCACGCGGGTTCGTGCACGTCATGTTGACGATTTTGACGGCTGGGTGCGCCATGACGGAGAAGAATTTCTCTACGTCCTGACCGGACACATCAGGCTTTATACGGAGTTTTATGAACCTGTAGAGCTGAAGCGCGGCGATAGCGCCTATTATGATGCCGCGATGGGGCACAACGTGGTGTCGATCAGTGCCGAAGATGCGACGATCCTTTGGGTCACGTCGCTGGGTTAGTCTTTGGGGAACAGGCGCGGCAAGATGAGTGCTGCGACGCCAACGCCGACAATCTGCATTGCGATAAACATAGGGATATGGGCCGGATTGATCCCGGCGAACGTATCACTGAACCCACGCGCAATGGTCACTGCCGGATTGGCAAAGCTGGTGGAAGACGTGAACCAATACGCCCCAGTTATGTAGAGCGCGACAAGCGTCGGGACAGCATCAGGACGGCTTTTCAAACCGCCGAAGATAACAAACAGCAGACCAAAGGTCGCAAGTATCTCTGAAAACCACTGTGACACACCCGTGCGGTCAGTGGTGGATGCCTGCAGGATGCTGAGATCAAACATCATATGCGCGGCCCACACACCTAAGATACCGCCGATGATCTGGACGATCACATAAGGGATCGCATCTGCCACACTGATTTCCCCGCGCAGCAAGAAGGCCAAAGTGACTGCGGGATTGAAATGTGCGCCGGAAATTGGACCAAGCGTGGTGATGATCACGTAAAGGATGCAGCCCGTCGCAATGGCATTTGCCAAAAGCGCGATCGCAATGTTTCCGTCAGCAAGTGCTGCCCCCATAATGCCTGATCCGACCACACCAATCAGCAAAAACGCTGTGCCCAGACCTTCGGCCAATAGTTTTTGCATCTTAGTTCCCAATGCGGTTGAAGATCGCTTGCTTATCTTCTTGTGTCATTTCCTCAAATGGAAGCACAAGCAAAGCTTCGGCTTTTTGCGATAGCAACGCGTAGGCTTCTTCAAAGGCGGCAGGTTGATTTGCAGGGGTGGCGGCAGCGGGATCTTCCACACCCCAATGGGCCCGCAAAGGCGCGCCGGGCCAATATGGGCATTCCTCGGCTGCGGCAGAGCCACAAACGGTAATCACAGCATCCATGACAGGCGCGTCTGGCTTGGCATAATCATCCCAGCTTTGCGATGTCAGCCCGTCGGTTGGAAACCCTTTTTCGGCGAGTAAACGCAAAGACTGTGGGTGCACTTTTCCAGCAGGCTTAGACCCTGCTGACCAGGCCTTGATACGTCCTTGTGAACGATGGGTCAGGATCGATTCAAGCAGGATAGAGCGCGCAGAGTTACCTGTGCAAAGGACAAGAATATTCATATTAGACCTTCAGTGTTACGCGTCAGGAATAGCGCTGAAATGTAACAAAAACACGACGGTTTATTCTTCATACCACCAAACATCTGGCTGCCAACCGGGCCAGTCACCAAACACCGGGATGTACTCTGGATGTTTCAGTTCCTTGGCTTGGGCAATGCGGCTAATGTTCCACTGATAGATCGGGATAACGTATCGGCCAGCGGTCAGAACCCGGTCGAGCGCCTTAACTGCAGCAACAAAGTCGTCTTGGCTTTCAGATGTTAGTAATCGACCGATCATCGCATCCACTGCAGGAGACTGGACACCCATCAGGTTGCGCCCACCGACTTCATTTGCTTTTTCAGACCCATAGTAGTTGTACTGCTCGTTTCCGGGCGACAAAGACACACCGCGACGGTAGTAGACCATGTCGAAATCGAACGCATCGGTGCGTTCTTTGAATTGGGCACTGTCTGCCACTGTCATGACCGGTGTGATCCCAATCCGCGACAAAGATTCCATGTAAAGATCAATGACCGACTGCATTTCCGTAGCGCCTTGGTCCAGTAATATCTCTAGCTCAAAATCATTGCCATCAGCGTCGCGCATAGCGCCGTCCTGCACGGTCCAACCGGCGGCCTCGAACATCTCAAATGCAGCAGCGGTTCCTGCGCGGTTCCGTTCAGACCCGTCACTAACAGGCAGAGCGTATCCTTCGATGGTACCCGGTGTCAGGTCAGCAGCGAATGGTGCCAGAAATTCTGCAACGCGCCCTGTGGCCGGGCCACTTTCCATCCCCAAAGGTGAGTTTGACCAATAGGACGTGATGCGCGGCTGCGCCGACCCAGTCATCGTTTCATTGATGAATTCAAAGTTGAACGCTTGGATCAAACCGTCGCGCACACGCCAATCCGCCAGATGATCGCGGCGGGTGTTCATCGCAAAACCAGTCATGCCCGATGGGCGCTGGTGTTCAATGGTTTCTTTGACGATGTCACCATTCTGGATGGCAGGGAAATCATAGCGGGTGTCCCAGCGCACCACATTGAATTCGCGTGTGGCATTCACTTCGCCCACTTTGAACGCCTCAAAGGCAGCGGTTTCATCGCCAAAGAATTCCAATCGCACTTCGTCAAGATTGGCGGTGCCGACGCGGAAAGGGACTTCAGCGCCCCAGTAATCGGGATTGCGGCGCAAGGACACAAAGCGGCCCGGATCAAAGTCATCGATGACATATGGGGCCGACGTAATTGGCACGATGTCTGTAGTGCTTTCGGCAAAATCCACGCCATCCCATTGATCTTTTTTCAAGATCGGGCGCAAACCAGCCAGTAAGGCCAATTCGCGGTCTTCTACGTTGAATGTGAAACGGACGGTGCGATCGCCAACCTGTTCTAGACTTTCGACTTTCGACCAAAACCCGAGATAGCGTGGGTGCCCGACAGTCCCCAGAGTCTCATAGGACCATATCACGTCAGCGATAGTGACGGGGCTGCCATCAGAGAATCGTGCGCCTTCACGCAGAGTAAATTCGACCCACTCCCTGTTCGGTCCAGTCTCAATCGATTCGGCCAAAACGCCGTAAAGTGAGAAGGGTTCGTCCAATGACCGCCCCATAAAGCTCTCGCCTAGGAAAAACCGCAACTGCCACGGAACCGAGCCCTTGCGGATGAACGGGTTAAGACTGTCAAAGCTGCCAACCTCGGCGGTGACGATCTGTCCACCCTTTGGTGCATCGCGATTCGCATAGGGAAGGGACACAAAATCAGGTGGTAGAGCAGGGTCACCATACATAGCTATGCCATGTTGCGGTTCTGCGCTTACGTTTTGCACGCTGGCCGCCAAAGCGACAATTGCCGTCATGGTCGTCAACATTAACCTAAAATTAACCGTCATTGTGATGCGCCCCTGTTTGATTTGTTGGTCTTTGTTGATGACCGTAGTGAGGGTTTTCAGTCTTTTCAAACTTTTAGCTTGGAGGCGGGCAAGTCATTGCTTATAAAGAGGGCACTGCTCGATAGGTTTCTTGCCTGTATGAAACCTGCCTCAATAACTTTACGCCCGCCTTGTGCGGGCGTTTTTTTTATGGCGCACGGAACCGTAGCGTGGCTTTCGCAGTTGCAGCATATACAGTGTCTTCAACGCAGAGAATCGGGAGCTTAATTATGTCACTTGCAGGGAAAACCGCTGTTATCACCGGATCAAACTCAGGGATTGGTCTGGGCGTGGCCCGCGAATTGGCCAAGCTCGGCGCGAATGTGGTTCTCAACTCCTATACTGACCGCGAAGAAGACCACGCGTTGGCCGCTGAAATCGCAAAAGAGACAGGTGTTGATGCCAAATATGTCGCTGCTGATATGTCAAAGGGCGAAGACTGTCGTCGCTTGATCATTGATGCGGGTGTTTGTGATATTTTGGTAAACAACGCTGGTATCCAACACGTTGCCCCAGTGCAGGAATTTCCGTCAGGCAAATGGGACGCGATCATCGCGATTAACCTGAGTTCCGCCTTCCATACGACCGCCGCCGCCGTCACAGGAATGCGCGAACGCGGTTACGGACGGATCGTTAACATTGCATCGGCGCATGGTCTGACCGCATCGCCCTATAAATCCGCCTATGTCGCCGCCAAGCACGGCATCGTCGGACTGACCAAGACAATCGGACTTGAAACCGCACAAGAGCCGATCACCTGCAATGCGGTTTGCCCAGGCTATGTACTGACGCCATTGGTTGAGGCACAAATCCCCGACACCATGAAAGAATACGACATGTCCCGCGAGGATGTTATCAAGAACGTGATGTTGCAACGCCAACCCTCGAAAGAGTTTGCGACTGTCGAACAGCTTGGCGGCACCGTTGCTTTCCTGTGCTCGGATGCGGCAGCCCAAATCACGGGTACGACAATTAGTGTTGATGGCGGCTGGACAGCACTGTGAAAAAGATCAACCTCGCATTGCAAGGCGGCGGCGCGCACGGTGCGTTCACTTGGGGCGTGCTTTACCGCTTGTTGCAAGAGGATGATCTTGAGATTGCAGCGATTTCCGGTACCTCTGCGGGGGCATTGAACGCAGCCGCGTTGAAATCCGGTTGGGTAGCGAATGGCCGTGAAGGGGCTATTGCAAATCTCGATTGGCTTTGGGGGCAGATTGGCGCGGTAACCGACCCGATGTTTGCACCATGGATTGGGGCCGCGTCGCCAACGGCCGAACTCTGGGCGAAGGCGTTGAAGTATTCGCCAGCCTATACCGCGCTCGACATGACGACACGGATGTTTTCGCCTTATGTCTACGGGCCTGCGATGCAGAACCCATTGGCGAACATCGTGGAAAAGTTCCACTACGATGCGGTTTGTGCAACAGAAGGGCCAGACTTGCACATCTGTGCGACCAATGTCCGCTCTGGCAAGATCCGCGTTTTTACCGGCGATGAAATCGGGGCCAAAGCGATCATGGCATCGGCCTGTTTGCCCAGCCTGTTCCAAGCGGTTGAGTTTGAGGACCCCAAGACAGGCAAGGTCGAGGCGTTCTGGGATGGCGGATATACTGGTAATCCAGCGCTTTATCCGTTGTTTGCCAATGACTTGCCAGACGATCTTCTGATTGTGAATATCAACCCGTTGCACCGCGAAGAACTGCCGATCGATAGCCAATCGATAGAAAACCGTGTCAATGAAATCAGCTTTAACAGCTCGCTCTTACGCGAATTGCGGGCGATTGATTTCGTGAAACGGTTGCTTGCCGATGGATCGATTAAGCCCGGAACAATGAAAAACGTACTGGTGCATATGATCGCGGATGATGCATTGATGAATGAATTGAACGTGGCCACCAAGACGATTCCGACGGCCTTGATCCTGTCACGCTTGAAAGAAGCAGGCGAAGCGGCGGCGGATACGTTCCTTCGAGATCACAAGGATGATCTGGGTAAACGCAGTTCCTTGAACCTGTCCGAAATGTTTAGCTAAGCAGCTTGACCGCCAAGGCCCACATTACAAGGCCAATCAGCACATCCAAGACGCGCCAAGACCGGGCGGACTGCATGATAGGGGCCAATAGGCGTGCGCCATAGCCAAGGCTGAAAAAGAACACGAACGACGACGTGACCGCACCCAGACCAAATGCCAACTTCTCGGCTGAAACAACGTATTGTGTTGAAACAGCTCCAACCAGCCCAAGCGTATCGAGATACACATGTGGGTTCAGCCACGTGAACGCGGCACCCGTTGCCAATGTCGCCCACAGGCCCGCGCTTTTGCCTGCCAGCTGCATCGCGTATGCGCCCCGCCAAGCCGCCCAAAGCCGCATAGCACCGTACACAAATAGGAAAGCTGCGCCGCCCCAAGCCATGATCTGTGGCAACAAGGGATAAAGCGTCACGACATAGCCAAACCCCAAGACACCCGCAGTGATCAGCAAAGCGTCTGAAACCGCACATAGCAGACACAGCCAGAAGACATGGGTGCGGATCAGGCCTTGGCGTAAAACAAAAGCGTTCTGTGCGCCAATCGCAAGGATCAGCGTAAACGCTGTCGCAAAACCTGTGACTGCGGGGATAAGCATGACTTACTCGGTTGGATTGGTAACTTCGATTGCATCTTTTCCGTTTGGATAGACCAGTCCAGCAGAAATCACCAATTTCGCGGCATCTTCAACCGTCATATCAAGCGGTTTCACATCCCGTTTGGGCAAGAACAACAAGAAACCAGAGGTAGGGTTCGGGGTCGTGGGCAAAAAGACGGTGACGAATGGTTCGCCGTCGTTCAGCTTGGCGTCGATTTCGCCCTTTGCTTCGGTTGAGATAAAGGCGATCGCCCAGATACCTTTGCGCGGGTATTCGACAATACAAGCCTTATCAAAAGACGTTTCGCGCTGTGAGAACACGGTTTCGGCGATTTGCTTTACGGCATTGTAGATAGAGCGCACCACCGGTGTACGATCAACAAGCCGCTCGCCTATGCCGAGAAAAGATCGCCCGATCAGGCCTTTGCCGATCCAGCCGACCAACATGGTGAATGCCAGAAAGATCACTACGCCCACGCCACGCACGTTCACTTCGATCAGGTCTTCGCCTTCACGGCCTAATAAACCGTTCAAGATGGCAGTCGGTTGATAAGCATCAGGAATGAAGGGCCAGACCCAACTGTCGACCCAGCCTACAACGGTCCAGATCAGCCAGATGGTCATGCCGATGGGGGCGACAATGATCAGACCCGCTAGAAAGTTGCTACGTAAACGCGCGATGATGCCGGGCTTGCCGCGCCGCTTGGTATCATCGGTTTTTGGGTCAATCATTGGGTCACGTCTCAAATGTGCTTTCAGGACATTTAGGTGTTGGCATGCAGCACAGCAAGCTGTCTTGGGGAGAAGGGCGCGCTATTTCCCCATAGCGATGGCAATTTGTGCAGCCAAACGCGCATTATTCCGCACGAGGGCGATGTTGGCCGTCAAAGACCGTCCTTGGGTCAGCTCGAAAATGCGGCCCAGCAAGAAAGGCGTAACTGCTTTTGCGCTGATGCCCTTGGCGTCAGCTTCGGCCAGGGCCGTCTCAATAATCGGTGAAAGCTCTGCCGCTGGGATTTGCGCATCAGCAGGGATCGGATTGGTCACCAATTGCCCACCAGCAAGCCCCATCGCAGTCCGGGCCTTTTGTGCATCGGCAATCTGCTGTGCTGTATCCATGCGCAACGGGGCAGGCATGTCAGACATTGCGGACCAAAATGCAGGCAACATGTCTTGTCCATAGGCAATCACTGGCACGCCCAAAGTCTCAAGGACCTCAAATGTCTTGGGCAGATCAAGGATCGCCTTTGCGCCTGCGGCCACCACTGTTACGGGCGTCATCGCCAACTCTTGCAGATCGGCCGATATGTCAAAGCTGTTCTCCGCGCCGCGGTGCACGCCACCAATGCCGCCTGTGGCAAAGACATGAATACCCGCCAAATGCGCGGCAATCATTGTTGCTGCCACTGTTGTCGCCCCGGTGCCGCCCGTCGCAATACAGGCAGCAATATCCGCACGCGATAGTTTTGCGACGTCCTGCGCCTGGCCCAAAGCATCCAATTGTGCCGCCTCAAGCCCTACATGCAAACTGCCACTCATCACGGCAATGGTCGCCGGGATTGCACCCGCTTCACGCACATCTGCTTCGACCAACCTTGCGGTTTCGACGTTTTGCGGAAACGGCATCCCATGGGTGATGATCGTGCTTTCAAGTGCGACAATGGGCGTGCCAGTGTCGCGGGCCTTTGCCACTTCGGCACTATAGGTAATTGGGATCATAGGGGTGTCTCTCCTGACACATAGGTTGCAGCCGCGTTCAAAGCGCGTGTAAGGGCGGCGTCACGGCCAAGACCTTGGGCCTCAGACGCGATATGGGCGGCCATAAAAGTATCGCCGGCGCCTGTCACACGGGTGACCATGACTGCGGGCGGCGTTTGCGTGATGATGTCACCTGCGGTGCCTTCTGACGCCGAACTACCACCGTCAGTGACCAAGACACGGTAGGCACCACGGGCAATCAATGCCGCTGCAGCTGTCGCTGAGGTGTCAAATGTCGTTTGGCAAAGCAAACCCGCTTCTTCGAGGTTCACATAAAGTGTCGCAGACGGATGCCCCAACAAAGCCAGCAAGCGTTCGGCCTTACCCGGCGACGCTGGGGCGACGCGCAGATCAGCTGCGGCAAATAGAGGGGACGCTGCAATCGACTGCAACAGCTCTTCGGTCAAATTGCCGTCCAAAGCCACGGGACCAGCAAAAGGCGACGCCTCTGATCCCAACGCCCCATTGGCCATGGGGCGCAGGATTTTTTCACCTGCGGCTTCCAAAGAATGCGCATCAGCAATGGCGGCGACCAAGCCATTCGCGCCTTCAATCGCCATATAAACATCGGTCGGTAAATCATCGGACCTGTAAACATAATCACACAACAAACCCATCCGGGCCGCTTCACCGATCAGTTCTTCGCCTTCCGCATCGCGTCCAATGGCCGTCAGCAGGGCTGGGGTCATACCAAAACGGCGCAAAGTCATAGCGATGTTCATCGCGACGCCGCCGGGCAGGCGGGTGATCCGACCGGGCACATCCGAGCCCACACGCATATGACTGGCAGCGCGTCCGATAACGTCCCACAGGACAGAGCCGATACAGATAATATCAGGGGTCTTGGTCATCTCAGCGTTCTGACGCAGAGCCGACCCAAGAGCAAGCCTTACTGAGGTATAGCGAAGGTCAGATTAGCCCAAAGCGTTTCCCAGACAGCGCCTGTGCGTTCGGCCAGTTGATCGCTGGGTTCACGCAAGACGACCGCATCGACCATATATTCATGGCCGGGCTGGACAGGGAATGTCGCGATCCCCTCAGCGTTCGTGCGATGCAGCGAGATAGACACCGTGCTATCAGGTGCACGTTCAAACACCTCAACCTGCGTGTCTGCCCGCAAATCATTGCGATAATAAACCTGCACAGTGAAGCCAGCCGTCACGTCATCCGTATAAGGGTTTGTTAACGCCACGATTTCAGTCTCCAACCCGACGCGTCGGTCTGCGCCGGTCGCATCGCCAACACCGATCAGGGATTTCGCATGGCGCGAGTAGACTTCAGTAAAGCCATCCAACGGCAGCTCACGGGCCTCATGAACAGATAAGACGTCGCCAAAGTCCTTATGATCAACAAAACCTTGGAATTTCGCCCAAGTTTCATAATCCACCGTCGCATTCTTGGCCTGATAAGCCACGATATTCAAACCTTCTGCAATAGGCGCTTGCTGCAGGGCGGGTAGATCACCGGGGCGACCGTCAACTTTGGCTGAGGTATCACTGCCAAAAAGAACAAAGTTCACAAATCGTTGCGGTAGGTACGACAGTCGGACCCCCTTAAATTCCTGCCCATTGACAATATGGGCCTCCAAGTTCATGTCCCCGTCAACTTGATACGCCGTCGGCTCAATCCAAAATTCATGGGCTGTAACCGGTGCTGCAAGTAGACTAATAACGAGGGCGAGACTGCGCATGAGAACTTCCTTTTTGAGTGGTGTAAGGGTGGCTTTTCTACAGGTCTTGTCAAGCGCCGTACTGATTTGGTTCACGGTCCTGTCAACAGCGCATGCGCATGAGGTTATTCCATCGATAGGCGATATGCGTGTTGTCGACGGCGAGGTTATTTTTGACATTCGCACCAATGTCGAAAGCTTCGTTGCCGGCGTAAACTTGACCGAAACGGCGGACATTAACGCAAGTGCACAGGCCGCAACCTATGACGAACTACGCGCACTATCACCGGACCAGCTGACAGCGCGGTTTAACGCCTTTTGGCCGGATTTAGCCGCCGCAATTACTTTGAACGTCGATGGCGCAGCATTGACCCCGGAATTGCGCAATATTGCCGTTGATCCTGTGGGCAATGTTGAGGTTGTCCGTTTTTCAACCATCAGCTTTGCGGCTGTTTTGCCTGAAGGCGCTGATACTGTGCAAATGGGCTGGGCACCTGAATTTGGTGTCTTGGTCTTGCGGCAAATGGATGTGCCAGCACCTTATGATGGCTACCTTGAAGCGGGCGCGTTATCAGACAACATCTCACTTGCCGGTGGAGGGCAAGCAACCTGGCTTGAAACCTTCATTGACTATATTCCAGTAGGCTTTGACCACATCGTTCCCAAAGGGCTTGACCACATCCTCTTTGTCTTGGGCCTTTTCTTTTTAGCCGCACGGTTCCGCCCGCTTCTTTTGCAAGTGTCGCTGTTCACCGTGGCGCATACGATCACCTTGGCATTGGCAGCGCTTGGGTACACGCAGTTCATCGACGACTTTACCCAAGGGTCACTTGGCGTCGCGTTCATCGACATTGTGGAACCGCTCATTGCCTTGTCGATTGCCTATGTTGCAATTGAGAACATCTTTATGAAAGGGATCAGCCCATGGCGGCCTTTTGTGATCTTTGTATTTGGCTTGCTTCACGGGTTAGGCTTTGCGTCAGTTTTGGGTGAGTTCGGATTACCTGATGATACATTCGTTGCTGCATTGATCGGCTTTAACGTCGGTGTGGAAGTCGGACAATTGGCCGTCATAGCCGCGATGTTCTTCTTTGTGTGGCAGACATTGCGGATTGATCGTGGCGAAAACGAAGTGTCCCGCGGGCTTGTGCTTTACACGGTGCTTGGTGTGATCGGGTTTGGTTTGCTGGTGATGAACGCTGGCGACATACCTATGGTTTTGGGCGATCCAATCCAAATTCTCGATATGCCAGCAATGCTGTTTGCGTTGACGGTCGTAGTGATGGCGATCTTGTGTCTGATCGCAATCACGCAGCGTGACCAGCTGGAAGCATATCGTCGTTTTGTGGCCGTACCAGCGTCAGTCGTGATCGCTGCGATCGGCCTTTATTGGTTCATTGAGCGGTCATATGGCACCATTGTGGGGGCATAATCGGCCCCTGCATATCATCTTGCCCTTAAAAACTCCCGCCGGAGGCATCCTAAGGCTTGCACCACCAACAAACCCTCGCTAAGAGGCGCATACGAAATCCCCCAGGCGGGGGCGGGTCCGATGGGGAGACATCCCAAAGGATCCACCGGTTGGCAAAACGCTGATCCCCCGCCCAAGGCTTGAAACCGGAAAAGGAAGTAACACATGGCTCTACCCGAGTTCTCCATGCGTCAGCTGCTTGAAGCAGGCGTACACTTTGGCCACCAGACAGCGCGCTGGAACCCAAAGATGGATCAATATATTTACGGCTCACGCAACGGCATCCATATCATGGACCTGACGCAGACTGTTCCAATGCTGGACCAGGCCCTGCAAGTTGTGCGTGACACCGTCGCTAAAGGCGGCCGCGTTCTGTTCGTGGGCACCAAGCGTCAGGCAGCGAAACCAATCATGGAAGCAGCTGAGAAATCAGCGCAGTTCTACATGAACCACCGTTGGTTGGGTGGCACGCTGACAAACTGGCAGACAGTGTCTCAGTCGATCAATCGTCTGAAGGCAATCGATGAAGCATCGGCAAACGGCTTTGCTGGTCTGACCAAGAAAGAGCGTCTTGGCATGGAGCGTGAGCAGGGCAAACTGCAAGCGTCTTTGGGCGGCATCCGCGAAATGGGCGGCGTACCTGATCTGCTGTTCGTGATCGACGTGAATAAAGAAGATCTGGCCATCGCCGAAGCTAACAAGCTGGGTATCCCAGTTGTGGCTATCGTCGACACCAACTGCTCACCTGCTGGCGTTGACTATGTCATCCCAGGCAACGATGACGCCGCACGCGCCATCGCACTGTACACTGACTTGGCTGCACGCGCAGCGCTTGACGGTATGACAGCGCAGATGGGTGCCGCTGGCATCGACATGGGCGAAATGGAAGATCTGGCAGAAGAAGTTGTTGCAGAAGACGCAGCAGCCGAAGCTGCGCCTGCTGAATAAGCGCCAAAATATTTAGGGCAGGGGCTTCGGCCCCGCCCAAACACCCCTGAAATACCTCCAAAGGAGAAGTAACATGGCAATCACCGCTGCAATGGTGAAAGAGCTGCGCGACAGCACAGGCGCAGGCATGATGGACGCCAAAAAGGCGCTGACAGAAAACGACGGCGACATGGAAGCCGCTGTTGATTGGCTGCGCACCAAGGGTCTGGCGAAAGCTGCAAAGAAATCTGGCCGCACGGCAGCAGAGGGTCTCGTGGCCGTTGCTGTATCTGGTGGCAAGGGTATCGCTGTTGAAGTGAACTCTGAAACTGACTTTGTCGGAAAGAACGCTGACTTCCAGAAAATGGTTTCCGGCATCGCGCAGGTCGCTTTGGGCACATCTGATATTGATGAGCTGAAGGCCGCAGACATGAACGGCAAGTCCGTTGAGCAGACAGTGACAGACGCAGTTGCTGTGATCGGCGAAAACATGTCCGTGCGCCGTATGGCTGCACTGGAAGGCGGGTCCGTGGTGAACTACGTGCACAACGCAGCCGCACCCGGCATGGGCAGCATCGGTGTTCTGGTCGCTATGACTGGCGAGAACGAAGCGTTTGGCCGTCAGGTTGCGATGCACATCGCAGCCGCAAATCCAGCGTCGTTGTCCGAAGCCGATCTTGACGCGTCCGTCGTGGAAAAAGAAAAGCAGGTCCAGATGGACATCGCCCGCGAAAGCGGCAAGCCTGAAGCGGTGATCGAGAAAATGATCGTTGGCCGTATGAAAAAGTACATGGCCGAGGTCACATTGTTGAACCAACAATTCGTCGTAAACCCTGACCTGACTGTGGCAGCTGCCGCAGCAGAAGCAGGCGTCGAAATCACAGGTTTCACACGTTTGGAAGTCGGCGAAGGCATCGAGAAAGTCGAAGAAGATTTCGCAGCAGAAGTTGCAAAACTGAACGGCTAAATTGCCTAAACAGAAAATGGACGGCCTATCGTGCAAACGGTGGGCCGTTTTTTTGTTCGGGCAACTGTCATTTAGGGTTGTTACAACGAAAAAACGGCCCGCGATACAATACACAACATGCGGGCCGTTTTTCCCTTTTCAGGGGAGAAAAGTGCGGCACCAATCCCGGAAGAAGATCAGCGCCGCAACGATTGGTGTGCCAGTCCAAATTTCGGGACGAGGAGCCAGCACGTATCGTTTGCGTCGACGTGAACTGGCAAACCAGTCACGCCAACATCCGGTTACCCGGAACAGAGTTACAGAGCCTTGAAATAACAAAGTTTATAACCCCACGTTCCCAGGCCTAAGGCCACCACTCACGGAACATCTTCATCTTGTCATTTAACCCTACGTTAAGAAAGTATGGGAAACCTGACCATTTGGCAAAATTTTTATAAATCGAACCTAACGTCAGACGAAACGACGTTGCTTAGATGGCGTCATTTTCCATGACAAACATCTGATTATAGAACGCCGCTTTCAACACAGCTTGTGCTGTCGTTTCAACGTCCAATGCTTCGCGGGCCAGCCGCAAGTGCTTTTCGACTGTTGCAGGCGTTAGCTCTAGCAAAACTGCGATATCTTGGGTTGTCTTGCCGTCACCGACCCATTGCAGAACCTCGCGTTGGCGCTTGGTCAGGTTCCGCTCACCAGAGTAGGGCAGGGTCAGTAACTTCAGATGCATGACATTGTTCATCACAATGATTTCTTCACCGTATTTGGCCCACGTCTGTTCAACGGCTTCTTGGCTCATACCCGGTTTGGCTGTTAGGGCAATTGCCCCTTTGGTGCGCTCAGAGATTGAACGAAAACTAATTGTGTAGCCTGCTGTGACATCCATGGATTTGTTAAATTCCATGACCCGCAGTTCACTGGGGGTCAGGTTGTCAACGCGGTTCATATCCATCATCCAACGCCAGCTGCAAGCGCCGCTATTGGCCAGCGCCCACCGCAGCATTGGCGCATGATAGTACAGACCTTCATCAAAGAAGACCTTCATGTATTCAGGGCTTTGCGTCGACAAAAGTACCCAGTCTTGTGGATCACCAAGGCCGGTTGACGTGCGATAACGTGTGAAACCATACATCAGCCGGTCAAATCCATATGTCGACATTTGACGGGTATGAACGTCCCAAAGCTCTTCAACTGTCCGGGCGTTGGTAAGCCGTTCAAGGTGAACCACAAGAGATGTCATTTCTTTTCTCCGATGTAGGACACAATCGCATCCAGAGCGAGGGGGTAGCCCGCGGCGCCAAAGCCACAGATTTGGCCAACGGCAACTGGGGCAACATAAGATTTTTGACGAAACACTTCACGCGCATGAATGTTCGACAAATGGAGTTCAACAACTGGCAGCATAATGCTTGAAATTGCATCCATCAACGCCACTGATGTGTGCGTGTAGGCACCTGCATTCAGGATAACGCCGTCATGCACCCCACGCGCGGCATGCAAAAGATCAACCAGCTCACCTTCATGGTTGCTTTGCGCAAAAATGATCTTGATCCCAAGCGCATCGGCTTTTGCCTGACACAGCGATTCAATGTCGGCAAGGGTCGTTGCACCGTAAACCTCAGGTTGGCGGGTGCCGAGCAGGTTCAGGTTTGGACCATTGAGGATTAAGATGGAGCACGTCATGCGCTTTCTGTACCACCATTGATCATATGGTCAAAATGGATTTGTGCCAATTACGAAACAAAGCCCCAAACCGTGTGATCACCGCGACAAACTACCCTAGATTGTCCGGGGTAAGCAGTGTGACCTGCCGGTTCGTAGCAAGACGCGCCATATCGCGATCATAAAGGCGCAAAAGATGGGCGCGTTCCCAAGGACTCCAAGGATCAAAAGTGCCATTTGTCTTGTTGCGCGGATAGCGGGATTGGATATCGCGACGCTGGTCGACCACGGCCTGCACGCCATCCGTCAATGCCATCAATTCGAGCGCAGCCATTGCACGCGCTGACGCTGATTGCCGCTTACTGTTGCCCTTTGGAGCGTCAAAAGTCGTTACATCCACGGCATCGCCTGCCAGCTTTTGGAGTAATTTGGGTGCCATGTCGGCATTGGCCACAAAATCCTCGAACTTCCATACGAATATCCGCGCCTGAGGAAAGTGCTTGCTGACAACATTGATGACGCCATTCCAGCCCGGCATGTGATTGAAGACCCGCGCACACATATGCCGCGATGTCGTGATATTTGTACTATCGCTCTGCAAAGACCGGAAATACTCGACATACGCTGCGGCAAAGAAGTCAGCGTAGTTGCGCACGGATAAGAAAATCTCGCGCACGGGGTAGGGGGTTTCTTTTGCGAAAGAGGCCACAAAAGGATCACGGTAGCGGTAAAGCTGGCCGGTTTTGACGCAGTTCCCGCAGTGGCCCGCAAAATTCTCGTCCGACAGGATGATGCGGGTAGGTGACTTGGCTTGGATTGGTGCAAAGAATGCTTTTGTCATGCCACGTAAGGTTGGGTCGTCAATGACCGTTTTACGTTTTATACCAATAGCTTGATAGGCGTTCTGCTGACACGGAACGGTGAATTCCTTGCGCAGATCTCGGTGTGGCACGTAGTAGGTGCCCTCGCGCAACAAGCGCCCCTTATTGCGCTGCAGGGACTTTTGTAGAAACGTCGTGGCTGTCTTGTGAAAGCCGCCATGCAACACTGTGAAAGGCTCAGCCATCGGCCTGCTTCTCGCGCCACGCGGCACCATTATCAATTTGCGCAATCTGGTCGCGGAATGCGGGCCAACCATCGCGGGCCTTAAGCTCGGTGATTTTCGCGATATGCCAATCGCATGCGGCAACATGCAAAGCTGCTAATTCTGGATCAGCTATCAGTTTGTCATATTCTTCACGTGCCGCGGGCAGGCGGGCCAGAATTGAATCGTCATAGACATGATTGGTGTTCATAGACTGCCAATAGTCTATCCCTTGGTCCGCATTAATGTGGTTGGTACGCCCACGATCACGTTTCACAAGAAAGCTATCGATCGACCGCACCGCATAGTGATGCAACCGCGCGTATTCATGCGAAAAATTGCCATGGGCGGACCAGCCTGATTTCAGGTACTCCACCGGCATCGTCTGCCCGCCTGCATCGACCCAACGCACATCCTTGGCGTCCGGCTTAACGAGTGGGCGGTGGATTTTGATGCGTTTGAACTTGTCGTTGTTCCGTGTGAGTGTTTTGAGGCCAGAGGCCCGATAATGGGGAAACGTGTTTTCAGGGGCAGCCCAAAGGAACTGTTCTGTCACGAAACCGGGGTCGTAGTTTTCAACCTGCCCATGTCCGAATAGCTTCCAGCAAAACGAGATCGCATCCACGTCACCAACCTTGGCCATCAAATCCTTAAGATGACCGCCACCTGTGCGGATCATCAAAAACTCGTCCACATCCGCGCACATCAACCAATCGGCTTCTTGTGTTTTGTCGTGCCATTGCGACCGCCGGAGCGCTTTGCGCTGTGGGCTTTGACCGGGCTTGAGTTGGTTCGCGACGTGGCTTGCCAGCCCCAGCGCATCAAGCCGTTCGGCGATCTTATCGGTGCCATCATCACAGTCATTCGTAAAGATTGTGAAATCGGTGAAACCGATAGACCGATGATAGGCGATCCATTCAAGCATGAACGGACCTTCGTTCTTCATCGTTGTCACAATTGTATATGTGTGGTCAGGGACAACGGCCGCCTCAGCCGCCAATCGGGTTCGCTTAAGCTGGCGAAAGGTAGTCATCGTGCGTGCGGCTATCTCTGGCCGATCGCGGTCCGCAAAATAAGCGCTCAACGCACCCGCATACCACCTGAGCTCACGGCGTTTGCGGTAAAGCGCATAAAACAGGTCTGGCGTCAGTTCACCAAGAACACCCGCAATCATAATCGGTTTCAACGCGTCAATTTTGCGTAGAAAAACAGCTGATTTATGATTTGAGAACCAACACTTGTAACCCGTGACGTTCGGTCCGGCCAAGCGTTCAAAATGTTGCCTGTCTGGTGCGAAATAGGGATCATAGAACACACTTACAGTGCTGGCAGCTTTCACGGTTTCTTTGGCATCACTTAGGGGCAGGGACCAATCCTGACGCTGCCCGATCCAATAACGATCTTCCCAAGGAACAATATCTGGATCAAGCGTCGATTGCGGATTAAAAGCCAAGACATGCGCGCCGGGTACCAAAGACGCAAAGACCAAAGCGGCAAATGCGCCCATAGAAGAGCCCGCGAAAACAACGCGTTCGAACGGATCAAAGAAACCATCATCCCGCAACTTTTCCATGCGAGCAATCAAATCTGCATCGCGATACCACATTTTGCCATGCGCCATCACGCCCAGATGTGAAACGGAAAGATCACGCGCAAATTTGTAGGCCCAAGGGACGCGGTCGGTACTATTATCGTTCACGTTAGACAAGTTGTCGAAGGACACAAACAAGACCGGACGCGCCCGTTTCACGTACATCAGCGAATGTCGTGACGTCTTCTCAAAGAAACCTTCGCCAGTGCCGCCCGGCGCCAATTCTGAGAACCAAAGCGGCTGCGCAATATCCGGCAGAACCACGTCTTCCGGCGCATCCAGGTTGGCGTCATCATCGTCGGTCTGTTCCGTCATTCCCGTGGGCCGCTCAGCTTTCTAACTTGCCATTCTGTGATGGCTTGATTGGGGTGATCATGCAAGTGGGCTTAACATAGTTAAGGGGACTTGGGCATGCTGAGTGGGCATGCTAAGCCTAGAACAATGCAGTAACGGGAACTTTGATGTGGGGATAGATAGCGCCTTCGGTATTCAGCTGATCAAAGCGCGATCTCTTGTGAGCGGTAAGTCATCAGCGGTGATGTTGGGCCGTCAATCGCTCAAAGTAAGACGTGGCCAACGTCCATTTTTCAAGCAGGCACTGCGGGAAGCGGAACTGCCGCTCAGGTATAGTCTCTACCAGCAGGAAGATGGCTTCTCTGAAACCTTCTTTGACCGTATCGGATATCCCGAAATGAAATCTATGGATGCGTCAACGTATGAAGGCTGCGACATCGCCCAAGATCTGAATGACCCGATAGGCGCTGATTTACGCGGTCAGTTTGATGTTGTGATTGACGGGGGCACGATAGAGCATGTTTTTAACACGCCCCAAGTGCTCGATAATGTATTTCATATGCTGAAGGACGACGGAATTTTCATCTCGATCAACGGGATGACTGGTTGGGCCGGGCACGGGTTTTATCAGTTCAGCCCCGAACTTGTTTGGCGGTATTGGCAAGATACGCGGCGTTGTGTGGTCGAGAGATGTGCGGCTGTCTGCATTGATCCGTCTCAACCAACAATCGAGGTCACAGACACCGGGAAGGGTGGGGCACGCTTTCGCTCGAAGGGCCTGACGGGGCGATGGTACCTGTTCTACATTATTCGCAAAGGTCCGACGGCAAATGACGCCGACAAAATCACCAAGACCCAGCAAGGCGATTACGCAGTGACGTGGGAAAGAGCAAAAGAAAGCGACGCGCCATGACCAACCTGACCGACCTTGCGGACAAATATGGGTCCGACAAAGGGTCGAAAAAGCATCGCTACACCGAACTTTATCATATGTTGTTTCAGCCGCACGTTGATCGGCCCATCAACTTTATGGAGATGGGATTACTGATTGGCGGGCCTGAACACGGTATAGATGCCAATCGCGAGACAACTGATCTCCCGTCGATCCGGATGTGGTTGGAGTATTTCACACAAGCCCAGATAACCGGCCTCGATATCTCGGACTTTTCGTGGTTTGAACATGAACGTTTTTCCTTCGTGCGCTGTGATATGGACACCCGAAAGGCGATCCGCAGGGCAACAGAAAAGCTACCTGAAATGGATATCATCATCGATGATGCATCACATGCCTCGCATCATCAGCAAAACGCGTTTCTGGAACTCTTTCCAAAGGTGAAGTCCGGTGGACTTTATATCATCGAAGATTTGCGGTGGCAGCCCCCGGCCTATGAAAAGCAGAACACCACAAAAACAGCGATCTTGTTTCAAACCTATCTGCAGGATCGAGAGTTCAGCCATACTGACGACACTGTCGCAACGGAGTTCAATGCGCTGCGGGGGCAAATGTCAGGGTGCTTCCTGTTTCAGGTTAAGTATCAAAAGCAAAGGCGTGATCAGGTGTTGGTCGTACACAAGACTTAAACTTCGGGCGAAAATAGTGTTTCAATGCCAATCAGCCATGATCGCCAAGCAATCAGATCGTACTGCTTGCGAACACACTTTGGGCGAGGGGATCTGGAACCAAGCTTTCCGAAGAATTGTGCGTTCGGTCATAGCTCCAATTATTGGATATTGAACGGCAATGTAGAAATCCCAAACCTGCACATTCATGATCGGCTAAGCCTTTCAACCCATGTATACGCCACGCCAAATCCTTGACAGGCCCCTGAGGGTCAAGACACCATTTTGGATACATAGGCTGTTCTTTTTCTGCTTTGCGCAGCACATGTGAAGCATGACAAATTTGGGTGTCAGTCATAGCGTATCGCCAGACACCATTCAAAGTGAGGAAGCCCTTCTTCTGCGCTGCGAGTTGATCAAAGACAGTGCGCCCCGTTGGCCCATAAGCCAACTCATCGATGTCCATATTCAAGACCCCCGACGCTTGGCGCAAAAACCTGCGCCGGGCTATTTCGAGTACAGCAAATTGAAGATAGCGATGCCTATGATGTTCACGAGAAGCACCCGGAGGGCCGAATGCAAAAGGCATTGAGACAACGTCAAAAACGTCTAAGCCTGCGATACCATCCAGGGTCTCTAAAATTTCCGATGTGCCGTATTTTGTGGACGCGTTGTCAAACAGGATAATTGCATTCACACCCTGCGTTTCGACATGAAACTGAGCCCAATCGCGGATCCACGCGAGATCGTTGTCTCGGCTAAGCGTAAACAGCGCGCGTTTACCGCTATAATCTTTGAGCTGCGACGGTCCTACAGTTTGACGAAAACTCATTTGTGGGTGTGTGATAATCAATTCGGTCGGATGTGGTACCTCGCTGACAAATTCCAACGTGCACGAACGCTTCGTTTGGCTCACTTCTGTAACTGTCACCGCACTTCCATCCAAAGTAATGATGGCGTCTTTGATAAACCGTCGCATCGTCTGCCTGAGCGGTGGCCCAACGGCAACAACTTTGGTTGGATCTTCGCCAGCAAACAGATCATAGAACAGTGTATGCGTGTCGATGGTCTGTCTTAAATCAGGGTCGCCCATTGCCCAATCAGGGACATCCCGCCCTTTGAAATGAGATGGCAAAATGCAGTACGACACAGGTTGTGGTGCTTTGTGCAACAACTTCATTTCGACCCTGCTTTCGTTTCCGATCATCTGTGTCCATGCATACGAACAAGTCCAAGTCTGTGGCAACATCTATTGCTCTTCACGTGTCCAGCGATGATCTGATAGGGAAGGGCGCATAACAAGGCGTCACCTTCCTAAGAACAGGACCATCATCATGCCTAAGCTTCCACCGATTGGCGCCCTTTGGATCGGTGGGTCGCTGACTTGGCTTGAGCAACTTTGCCTCAAGTCCTTTGTGGCGCACGGTCATGAAACGGTGCTGTACACCTATGGCGACGTGCGTAACGTGCCCGATGGTGTGAACATCTGCGATGGTCGCGACATCCTCGATACCGATAACTTTATCTTGCATGAACGCACGCAAAGCGTTGCTTTGTTTTCCGATCTTTTTCGGTTTCACATGATCAAGCAGAACCCAGATATGATCTACGTTGATACAGATGTGTATTGCCTGAAACCGTTCGATTTCCAGAACCCATTCTTATTTGGCTACGAAAAGCGAGGGGGCTTGAATGGTGCTATTCTGCGACTGCCCCCTGACTCTTTGATCCTGCGGGAAATGCTCGCTTTCATGGAAGAAACCCATCCTATGCCACGCTGGGTGGCGCCAAATGTTCAGGTTGAAATGGATCGTCGGGCCGCAGAAGGAAACCCAATGCATGTTGGTGAGTTTCCGTGGGGCATTTGGGGGCCCATTGGGTTAACTGCGATCGCACGTCAAACTGGTGAGATTTCGCACGCTAAATCCGAAGAGTATTTCTATCCGGTGCCGTTTAGAGATCGTCGCTTCTTACTGCGCAGGCCAATGATGACGTTGAATTATTTGACCGAGAATTCCCACGCCATTCATCTTTGGGCACCAATCAAGCGACTGGCCGCCAGCCGGCATGATGGGCTTTGTCCACCCAAGAGTTTTGTAGGCAAGGCGTTGGCAGATTACGGGATCAATCCTGAGGATGCACCTGTGCCGACAACAAACAAACGCGAGGTAAGTTACGACTAGGTTCCGCTGTTAGGCTACTTATATTACATAATACTGATTATGCGATAAATGTATACGAATTTACCATAATGGTTTCAAAGCCCTACACCGCTCACTTACAGCGACTTCGTTAGTCCGTCGCGTGCAGCGGCGTCTGCGGCATCAGCCAAGATCTGTGCCTTTAGTCCGTCTTGACCTGTTGGTGTCACGTCATGTCCAGCTTCTAACGCAGCAACGAAATGTGCCATCTCAGCACTGTACGCGGCCGCGTAACGCTCTAGAAAGAACGGCTGCGTCGCCGCTTTGCGTATGCCGTCCGCATTGGATACTTCCACTGTGTTCTCTAGCATATTGTCTGCACGCAACATCCCAGTGCTGCCATGCACCTCAATCCTTTGATCATAGCCATATGTTGCACGGCGCGAGTTTGAGATTTGGCACAGTTTGCCGCTTGCCGTTTTCAACGTCACAACAGCCGTGTCGAAATCACCCGCCTGCCCGATCTCAGGATCAACAAGACATGAACCAGCGGCGGTCAGCTCGACAGGTTCTTCGCCCAACAAAAACCGTGCCATATCAAGATCATGGATCATCATGTCGCGGAATATCCCGCCTGAGGTTTTGATGTAGCCAATAGGTGGCGGTGCTGGATCGCGCGACAGGATGGTAACAAGTTCAACATTTCCAATGACTTGGTCTGCAATCTGTCGCTGCAAATGCGCAAAGTTCGGATCAAACCGACGGTTGAACGCCGTCATAAACGGCACGCCCGCTTTTTCGACAACGGCCAAACAGTCTTGGATCCGCTGAACAGATAGATCGATAGGTTTCTCACAAAAGATCGCCTTGCCTGCCGCTGCCGCGGCATGGATCAGGTCGTAGTGCGTCGTTGTGGGCGTACCAATGATCACCGCATCAATGCCTGGATCGTTAATCATTGCGTCTGCATCCATCACTTTGGCGCCAGTGCTGGCCGCTAGCGCCTCTGCCGCAGCTGGCATTGCATCTGCCACTGCCGCGGCGCGTGCGTTGGTCATCCCGCGCAATGTTGCGCCATGCACTTGTCCGATGCGCCCACAACCCAAAATACCAATATTAATCAATGCCCTAGCCTTTCAGGTTGTGCAGCACCGTGCGGGCCGCTGCCATCACAGGATCATGTGTTTCTTTCAGGATGCTGACCCGATCAAACCGATCCGGATCGCTATTCACTGCTTCGCGCATCGCGGCCCCAAAGGCCATCCGCAGCTCTGTCCCGATGTTGAATTTGCAGATATTTGTGCCTTTCGCCAACGCTCTACGCTGCGCTATTGGCACGCCAGAACCGCCGTGAATAACCAATGGCACGGATGTTGCCGCTTGAATGGCCGCAATCCGCGGCTCATCCAACCCGCCTTCTTTGTCTTGCTGTAAATGGACGTTCCCGACCGAAATTGCCATCGCGTCGACACCCGTCTCGGTCGCAAATTGCGCCGCCTCAACCGGATCAGTGCCTGCGGAATTCTCACCGCCAGAATAGCCTACAAACCCGATTTCACCTTCACATGAGATACCCGAATTATGCGCCATTTCAGCGATTTGCAGAGTCTCTTTAATGTTATCCGCAAGCGCCTTGCGCGACCCATCAAACATCAATGATGTGAAACCGCTGTCCAATGCCTCAGAGCACTCATCGTAAGTATACCCATGATCCAAATGCGCCACGACAGGCACCGATGCCTCTTCGGCTAAGTGCCGGAACATTTTACCCAGCACAGGCAGTGGCGTATGCGCCCGGCACCCCGGCCCCGCTTGCAAGATCACAGGGCAGTCTTCTGCCTCAGCCGCCGCAACATAGGCCCGCATATCTTCCCAGCCCAAGCAGACCAAACCACCCACGGCATAGCCTCCCTGCAACGCCGGTTGCAGCACGTCTTTCAGCGTCACAAGGGTCATTTGAACTTAGCAATCATGTCTTTGATGCCAGGGATCGTTTCGATCTGGTACGCATGGGACGGCTGGAAATACTGCACCAAGGACCGTTGCGACAACCCGCCTAGAATGGTGAAATAATACATCTGATAGCCCGGCAACACCGCACAAGGGTGATAGCCGCTATCGAGACAAATGGTTGAGCCATCGACGATATGATAGGCATCGCCGGCCTTTCCGTCTTCGCGCTGCAACATTTGCACGCCAGAGCCATGGTTCGGCTTGAAACGGAAGTTATAGGTCTCGTCATGCCGCGTTTCCTGCGGCAGACGGTCAGTATCGTGCTTATGCGATGGGAAACCAGACCAACCACCCTCGCCCACTGTAAACAGCTCAGACACCAGCAAGCGGCCCACTTTGCCATGATATTTGGTCCCGAGGATATGCTTAATCTTGCGGTGCGTTTTCGTGTCATCCGATCCGTATTGCACCAAATCCAGCTCATCCGCGCGGACGGCAAATGCATCCAGCACCTTGTCGTAACGGGCACCGCACACAAAGACTTCCGCTTCGTCTGATGTGCACACCATCGTGGCTTTGGCGCCAACAGGCACATAAACGCCCTCTGGCTCGCCATCCCAGACGTCCTCAACACGGTTGCCGATTCCAGCGGCCTTGAACCCTTCGATCTCAACATCAACGGTCCCTGTCGCAGGTGCGATGCAAGTCTCATACCCCGGCACCTGATATTCAAACGCCTGCCCCTTTGTCAGCTTGACGATGTTGAAATAGTTCAGCGGAACGGTCGGGTCATCCACATCCACAATCGGTTTATTCTGGTTGTCAAATGGGGCGATGTGCATGGGCTTGTTCCTTTAAGCGTCAGTCGGACCGGGATGATCGGCCATGAATTTCGTCAATGTGGGCGTGTCGGCCATCGCGGGCGCGCAGCCGGGGCGTGAAACGGTGATGGACGCGCAGGCAGAGCCGCGCAAGATCGCATCATGCAGGCTTTGCCCTTCGGCCAATCCTGTCATCATACCCGCCATAAAGCTATCGCCTGCCCCTGTGGGTTTCAGCGCCGTAACCGGCCAAATGCCAGTGTGGATTTCTTCGCCACCGGCAAAGGTCACAGCCCCCTTCTCGCCCATCTTATAGACGACAATCGTTGCGGTTTCTGCGGCCAGCGCTTTTGCTTTCGCAAGGCCCTTGTCGATGCCACCCGCCATAAATCCGAACTCTTCGTCATTGCCCACGATCATGTCGGACTGCGCCGCAGCGCGGCTAAGCACATCAGAGGCAACTTCTGGCGATGGCCACGAATAAGGACGGTAATCCACATCAAAGATAATAGGCAAACCTGCGGCCTTGGCCCGGTCAAACGCATCAAAGGTCGCACTGCGCGACGGTTCTGCTGCAAACACCGTGCCCGCCGTAATCAGCGCACCAAACTTGGCATAGTCCACTGATGCCACATCGCCCGCATCCATCTGAAAATCAGCTGCTGCGTTGCGATAGATCACATTGCGATGCCCTTCAACACGGCTTTCATAAAACGCGAGTGAATTACGATACTCACCGCCCACCGGCGTGACGTATTCCGTACCAACGCCATAGCGTTTCAATTGCTGGATGCAGTAACTGCCGATGCTGTCATCAGACACACGCGTAACCAACGACGCCTGCCCGCCCAGTTTGCAAATGCCAGCCGCGATATTGGCGGACGATCCACCCAAGCCAACAGTTACAGTCTCTGCATCCTCTGTTGCAACGCCCGCGTCCGTATAAAGATCAATCCCTGCCCGCCCCACGACGACAAAGTTATTCGCTTTGATCCCGTCCAGTAACTTGCTCATTTGCGGCCTATCGTGTTCTGCACTTCGGCCTCATCAAAGGCCTGCGGATGTGGATAGTTGAGGCCCAGCAACTGACGTAAATCATCGGACGCATTGTCCAAGAACCCATCCGGCAAAGCGGCATGCATTTCCTCAATCGGCGTCAGCCACTTGGGTGCATAATTGATCAAAACAGCACTGCGGTCGATCTGCGATATATTGGGCATGGCGCAATGCCAAGCCGCCCCAAAGAACAAGGCTACGTCGCCCGGTTCCCCCAGCATGCGCTCACATTTGCCATAGAAATCATCGGCTTCTGTGGGATAGCGCAATTCTTTCTGCGATCCGGGCATATAGGCGGTCGCACCTGTCTCAGCCGTGAACGGGTCCAGCAAAATCGACACTTGCGCATTCATCGGGAAAGACGCGTTTAGCCCGATAGGATGCGTTTCCGCCTTATACATATCCCAATACGGATAATCGACATGCGGCTCTTGCCCCGGCCCGCCCGGTAGAATGCGGTTGGCTGCGATTGAACCCATGATGAATTCGGTGCCCAGAAACTTGCGCAAGACCTGCATAATCACAGGATGGGCGGCCATATCGGCGAACACATCACCTTTCGCCAACAAATTCCACACACGCCGTTGCAAATGCAAAGCGCCATCTTCCTCGGCCTGTCCTTGGAAATGGGTGACTGTGTCCGCGTCAGCCGAGTGGTGGTGAATGATTTCACGCGCCTCAGCGATCTGCGCATCCGTGAACAGACCAGACAGCAGAACAGCGCCTTTGCCATGCATCAGTTCATGGGCGAATTTGTCAGGATCAACCGTTTCAGGCGTAAAACGTAGCATCATACACCCTTTCTTTGCTTTTCACGGCTGCTTTCCCAATCAACATGGGCATCGCGTACCTTGTCCGAGGTCGTGACATGCGGTGTACCCACTTCCCACCACGCGTGACCCTCCGTCGTCCAGCCTTCATAAGGATCGACCTTCATGCAGATCACGTAAGTATTGGTCGCATCCTTGGCACGACCAAATGCGGCCTCAAGTTCTGCAGGGGAGCTAACAGTTTCTGCATCCGCACCCATCGACCTAGCATGAGCTTCAAAATCCACACCGACTTTGGCAGTGGCGGTGGGTGTATCAGCGATCAGATTGTTGAAACTCTCATTGCCAGTGTTGTTCTGAAGCTTGTTTATAACGGCAAAACCGCCGTTATCTAGCACGAGGACAATTAGCTTTTTCTCTGTGAGAACAGCTGAATAGATATCGGAGTTCATTAACATATACGACCCATCGCCGGTGAAGACGATTGTGTCCTGCTCAGGCTCCATCTGTGCTTGCGCAATGCGTGCACCCCACCCGCCGGCGATCTCATACCCCATGCAGGAAAACCCGAATTCAACATCGACCGTGCCAATATCAAGCGTCTTCCAGTTGGCCGTCACTTCCGCAGGCAAACCACCCGCCGCCGCGACAACACGGTCACGCGGATCACACAGGCGGTTCACCTCGCCAATCGCTTGCGCATAAGACGCCGGGCCATTGCCGACACGGGTGTTTTCAGCGACGTAATCGTTCCATTTGGCACGCTCGGCCTGGGCTTTTGCGGTCCAAGCCTCTGGCGCATGGTATCCGGTTAAATCTTCGGCCAACGCCACTAACCCGAGGCGGGCATCCCCCACAACAGTAGTCGATAGATGCTTTGCCGCATCATGACGCGCCACATTTAGGCCGATAATCCTGGCATCATGCGCAAAAGCCGTCCACGACCCGGTGTTAAAGTCCTGCAAACGCGTACCAATAGCCAAGATAACGTCGGCCTCTTCTGCAATCGCATTGGCACTATCCGATCCCGTTACCCCAATCGGCCCGATATTCAGCGGATGATCATGGACCATATTGGCACGGCCCGCGATTGTCTCAACCACAGGTATGCCGGTCTTTTCAGCAAAAGCAGTCAGTTCCGCCACTGCCCCAGAATACTGAACGCCACCGCCTGCGATGATCATCGGGCGTTTAGCCTCGCTCAACAGAGCAACAGCTTGCGCCACCTCAAATTCGTCAGGGGCCTGACGGCGCACACGGTGCACACGTTTCTCAAAGAAGCTAACCGGATAGTCATAGGTCCAGCCCTGCACGTCCTGCGGCAAACCGATGAACGCAGGACCACAATCAGCAGGGTCCAGCATCGTCGCCAGAGCCGCCGGCAGTGACTGCAAAACTTGGGCCGGATGCGTGATCCGGTCCCAATAGCGGCTCACCGCTTTGAACGCGTCATTCACGCCGAAGGTCGGGTTCCCGAAATGCTCAAGCTGTTGCAAAACCGGGTCCGGTAAACGCGTCAAGAACGCATCGCCGCATAGCATCAACATCGGCAGTCGGTTGGCATGGGCAAGGGCCGCAGCCGTCAAAAGGTTCGCCGTACCGGGACCCGCAGAGGCGGTACACAGCATGAAACGCTGGCGCTTATACGCCTTGGCGTACGCCGCCGCGGCAAATCCCATACCCTGCTCATTCTGGCCACGATAAAGCGGCAACTCCGCGCGGTGCTCATAAAGCGCCTCTCCTAGGCAAGTCACATTGCCATGGCCGAAAATACCAAAGCCACCACCGCACACACGGGTTTCAACCCCGTTGGCGACGATCCATTGGTTCGACAGGTATTTGATGATCGCCTGCGCTGTTGTCAGCGTCACGGTTTGCGTGGCTTGACCCATGATATTTCCCCCGGCAGAACGCACGAATTGTGCTTTGGCCACGATTGGTTATTGACCTGCGGCCTAAAAGAACGATACCAAAATTGCAACCGGTTGCAACTGGTTTTTGAAGGGGATCATCGTGGCGGAAATTGGCATCGGCATTGTTGGCGGCGGCTACATGGGCAAGGCGCATGCTGTGGCCCATTCCGCAGTGGGCGCGATTTTTGACACAGCCCTGCGGCCACGGCTGGAAATGGTCTGCGCGACCAGTCAGGACTCAGCCGAAAAATACCGCAAAGCCTATGGGTTCGCACGCGGCACGGCCAATTGGCAAGACCTTGTGAATGAACCAAAGGTCGAGGCCATTGTCATAGCCTCGCCCCAATCCACACACCGCGAAATCGCGCAGGCCGCCTTTGCGCTGAACAAACCTGTCTTCTGCGAAAAACCATTAGGTATGGATGTTGACGACAGCCGCGCGATGGTCGCCGCAGCCGAGGCCTCGGGCCAGATCAACATGTCCGGCTTCAACTATATCCGCACGCCCGCGTCGCAGTTCGTGCGTCAAATGCTGGACGCAGGTGAGATTGGCGACATTACCGGCTTTCGCGGTGAACACACCGAAGATTTCATGGCCGATCCTGCCGAGCCCGCCACATGGCGCAGCCAAGGCCAAGCCAACGGGTGTATGGGTGATCTTGCACCCCACCCGATCAACTGCGCCTTGCGTCTGATGGGGCCAATGACCGAGCTGATCGCAGAGGTCGAGACCGTGATTTCAGAACGCCCTGGCGGGACTGTGACGAACGACGACCACGCGCAAATCATGTGCCGCTTTGCATCTGGCGTGTTGGGCAACATCTATGTCAGCCGCGTCGCGACAGGCCGCAAGATGGGCTATAAATATGAGATTACAGGCACCAAGGGTGCGATCTATTTCGACGGCGAAGATCAAAACGCGGTGCACCTTTATAAGATCGCAGGGCCGCAGGCCCATCGCGGCTTTACCAAAATTCTGACTGGCCCCGAACACCCTGATTATAAACCATTTTGCCTCGGCCCGGGCCACGGCACCGGTTATCAGGATCAGATCATCATTGAGGCCAAGGATTTCCTGACCGCCATTCACACGGGCCAGAACATCTGGCCCACGTTCCGCGACGGGATGGAGGTGAACCAGATCGTCGCCGCCTGTCACGCCTCATCAACTGCGCGCAGCTGGCGCAATATCTCTGACTTTTAAAGAAAGCTCTGCCATGACCATCAAAATCGGCAACGCACCCTGTTCCTGGGGCATCGAATTCGCATCCGACCCCGCCTATCCCACATGGCAATCGGTGCTCAGCCAATGCGCGGGTGCAGGCTATAAGGGCATCGAACTGGGGCCGATCGGCTATATGCCCGAAGACCCTGCGATCCTGCGCGATGAGCTTGCCAAAAACGAACTGAACATCATCGGCGGCGTTGTCTTCCGCCCGTTCCACGATGGCGCAAAATGGGACGAAGTCCTCGATGCCTCTCAGCGAACCTGCGAAGCACTGGTTGCGCATGGTGCCCAGCACCTGGTGCTGATCGACAGCATCTCACCGCGCCGTGCACCCACCGCAGGCCGCGCGGATGAAGCCGAACAAATGGACACAGCAGAATGGACCGCCTTTCGCGACCGGATCGCGACCATCGCGAAAATGGGAACCGAGGAATACGGCCTAACCGTGGGCATGCACGCCCATGCGGCTGGCTTTATCGACTTTGAGCCAGAGCTGGAACGCCTGTTGAATGAAGTCGATGAAAACATCCTGAAAATCTGCTTTGATACAGGCCACCATTCTTATGCTGGCTATGACCCTGTCGCATTCATGAAGCGGCACATCGACCGGATCAGCTATATGCATTTCAAAGACATCGATCCTGTAGTGAAGGCCGATGTTGTCGCCAAACGCACTGATTTCTACAAAGCCTGCGGTCAGGGGATTTTCTGCAATCTCGGCCAAGGTGATGTCGATTTCCCGGCCGTGCGCCAAGTGCTACTGGACGCGGGCTTTGAAGGCTGGTGCACAGTCGAACAAGACTGCGACCCATCCATGCCCGGCACCCCGTTGGAAGATGCAGAAAGTAACCGTAAATACCTAGAATCAATCGGCTTTTAAGCCCCCATTCGAAAGACAGAAACGATGACAAGACTCAAATGGGGCATGATTGGTGGCGGCGAAGGCAGCCAAATTGGACCAGCACATAGACTGGGCGCAGGGCTGGATAGCTTGTTCGACTTCAGCGCAGGTGCACTAGACCACCGCCCTGAATACGGCATCGATTACGGCCAGCGTTTGGGCCTTGGTGATCGCGCTTATGGCGGCTGGGAAGACATGCTAGAGGCCGAGAAAAAGCGCGATGATCGCGTCGATTTGGTGACCGTCGCGACGCCAAATTCGACCCACTTTGCGATCACTAAAGCATTTCTGGAAAACGGCTTTCACGTGCTGTGCGAAAAGCCCATGACGATGACCGTTGAAGAAGGCGAAGAGATTGTCGAAATCGCCAAGAAGACCGGCAATATCTGTGCTGTAAACTATGGTTACACAGGCTATTCTTTGGTCCGCCACATGAAGGCGATGATTGCACGCGGCGACATCGGTAAGGTCCGTTTGGTCAACGCCGAATTCGCCCATGGGCACCACGCAGATGCAACCGATGCGGATAACCCCCGCGTGCGCTGGCGCTATGATCCCGCACAGGCTGGCGTGTCTGCGCAGTTCGCTGATTGCGGTATCCACGCAATGCATATGGCCAGCTTTGTGACAGGTCAGGAAGTGACGAAATTGTCAGCAGATACAGTGTCTTGCATCGATGTGCGCACGCTGGAAGACGACGCGATGGTAAATTTCCGCATGGATGGCGGCGCTGTTGGGCGGCTTTGGACAAGCTCTGTTGCGATTGGGCGTCAACATGGTTTGGGCATTCAGGTGTTTGGTGAAACAGGCGGTTTGCGATGGTCACAGGAACAGCCGAACCAGCTGTTCTACATGCCACTGGGCGAGCGTTTGCAGATCATCGAACGCGGTGAGGCGAACCTGTCACCCGAGGCCGACCGCACCACCCGCGTCACCATCGGCCATGCTGAGGGCATGCCGCTGGCGTTTGCTAACATCTACACAGATTTGGCCGAGGCCATTAACGCACGCAAAGAAGGCCGCACGATGGATCCAGCAGCGAACCTTTATCCGCGTGCGGAAGACGGGTTGCGGTCAATGGCTGCCGTTTATGCAGTCGCTGAATCAGGCAAAGCCGATGGCAAATGGCTGGATGCCCGCCCGCCGATGTTTAGGTAGGCAAAGGTCTGAGCGTACCACGCTCAACAATCGTACAAGCGAACAGCCGCGCCTCAGGGTAGCGGCTGTCGTCTTTAAGGGATGCTTCGATTAACTCGATGGATGAGGCGATGATCTGCTTGATCGGGTTATGGATTGTGGTCAAGTTTATGTTCGCCCACCCCGCCATTTCCATATCGTTTAGTCCAATGATCCCAATATCTTGCGGCACATTCAGACCCGCGTCCTTGATCGCTGAGAGTGCGCCAATCGATAGCACATCATCACCGCAGAAATAGGCCTCTGCCGGTGTCGACTGCAACAAGCGCTGCATCTCACTGCGGCCGGCGTCGAAAGAGTAATTGCTGGCATAGCTGACTGTCATCTCAATGTCAGACGCCGCAATCACTTCGGCAAACCCAGCAAAACGGTCCTGCGTTGATGTCGCTGATTTCGGACCACCCAGAAACGCGACGCGCCGGTACCCGCGATCAATCAGCGTCTGCGCGGCCAAGCGTCCCGCCTCAATATTGTCGATGCCAAGCACATTAACTTTCGGGCTGGGCGATTGACGGCCAAAGGAATGCACCACAGGTACGCCTGCATCTTTGAAAGCCTCCGCAAAGGTCGCGGGCAACGTAGATGACGCGACGATTACACCATCAACAGAATAGGCCCGCAGCATACGGATTGAGTTCTCGGGGTTCACTTCATCGGTCAGGTTTACCAACAACGGGCGCAACCCGCGGGCCTGTAACCCTTTGGTAAATAGATCGAAAACTTCCAAGAAGATCGGGTTGTGAAAGTTGTTCGAGACTAATCCAATCAACTTGGTCCGGCCCGTGGTCATCGCCGAGGCCAGCGCATTAGGGCTATACCCCAGCGCATCAGCGGCCTTTTCGACCTTGGCACGGGTTTTGTCTGAGACAGACGCACCTTCGGTATAGGTGCGCGACACAGCAGAGCGGGACACACCCGCACGTTCCGCCACATCTTTCAAAGTCACCGCCAAGCGCCCTGCCCCTTAGTTGTTGCCTGACTTCTCAGCCTCAGCTTGTGCCGCCACAGCGTCCCAGTCGGCGTTATAAAAACGATACGCTGCGATGCCTCCCAAGCCCACAAAGATCAAGCCCCAGAAGACAGCACCGTTCGAGAACTCGAAGAATGACCACAAAATAGGCACTACGACGGCCAGAACCCGTCGGTACACCGGCAGAAAGAACGGCACTTCTAGATCAAACAGTTTCGCGCGGGGTTTGCTAGGCGGCACCTTCATACTCCGCGCCCGTCTTGGCCCCGGTGATATAGGACACCACGTCGTTGCCATCGGTGTCCTCTTTGTTCAGGTTCGCCACGATCCGACCACGACGGAACACGATGATCCGGTCCACCAGATCAAACACCTGCCGCATGTTGTGCGACACAAGGATGAGGCTTTCGCCCTGCGATTTCAATGTGCGGATGATGTTCTCCACCTGTTCAGTCTCTTGCACACCCAAGGCCGCGGTCGGTTCATCCATGATCGTCAGTTTCGACGCAAAAGTCGCAGTCCGTGCAATCGCCACACATTGGCGCTGACCGCCTGACATATTGGCGATGGTGTTTTTGATGTTGGGAATTTTCACGCCCGTCTTCACCAAACCAGCCATTGTGTCGTCGCGCATGGCTTTGTAGTCCAGCAGGCGAAACGGACCCAACCAATCGAACTTGGTCTTTTCGCGCCCCAAAAACAGGTTGTCCGGCACGTTCAGGTCATCGGCCAACGCCAATGTTTGAAACACCGTCTCAATCCCCGCTTCACGGGCATCCAAGGGCCCCGCAAAGGACACATGTTCACCGTCAAAAATAACGTCGCCACGTGTCCGCTGTTCAACTCCGGTGATCTGGCGCACGAAAGTCGATTTACCGGCCCCGTTGTCGCCCATGATTGCTACATGTTCACCGCGTTTCAGTTGAAAATCAGCGTCTTCAAGCGCGTGCACACCACCGTAGTGTTTGGTCAGCCCTTTGGTTTCCAGAATGATATCTGACATTGCTCAGGTCCTCCCTTATGCCCGCGCTGCGGCGCGTTGTTGTTGCCATTGATCGAGCGCTACCGCACCCACGATGATCATCCCCAGCACCATTTCCTGATAGAATGCACCGAGGCGCAGGAAGGTAAAGCCCGAGGTAATGACACCGATGATCAGCGCACCGATGACCGTGCCGATAATCGACCCGCGTCCACCGAACAGGGACACACCGCCGATGACGGCCATCGCGATGGCTTCCAGCTCATAGGACAGTCCCATGCCGGATTGCGCGGTCAGGTTCTTAGACGTGAGGATCACGGCAGCGAGCCCCGCCAGACCACCCGCAATCATATAAACCAGCATGAGATGACGCGGCACGTTGATGCCCGACATACGTGCTGCGGCTTCATTCGATCCGATGGCGTAGGTGTGTTTGCCGTAGACCGTGTAATTCATGATGAAATGGAACAGCACGGCCAGAGATAAGAAGATGATCACAGGCATCATCCCTGCACCGATCTTGGCATAACCTTCGGTTGGGAAAGACACAGGGTTGCCAAGTGACCACCATTGAGCCACGCCGCGTGCAAACAACATCATTCCCAGCGTCGCGATGAACGGCGGAATGCGGGCGTAGGCCACAAGCAATCCGTTAATGAACCCCGCCAATGTGCCAACTGCGAGGCCCACAATAACCGGAACCACGACAGGCAGATCAAGGAATGATGGGCCAAAGATTGCTTTGGGGTTCATTGCGCCGTTCACTTCGGCCACTTGTGCAAAGCTCATCGCGATCATGGCGGTCGCACCCACAACAGATCCTGACGATAAGTCAATGCCGGCGGTGATGATGACTTGGGTCACGCCAAGGGCAAGAATGCCGATGATCGCGACCTGAATAATAATAATCCGCAGACGTGCTTCGTTAAAGATGCTGTCAAAGCGGTCGCGCGTATCAAACAGCAGGCTTTGCTGCATGAAGATCGCACCGAGGATTTCAAAGATGACGATGATCAGGATCAGCGCGCCAAAGACGTTCAGTTCATTCGGCCAACTGCGCTTTGATTTATCGAATGTAAGGCCGCCTGTGCCTTCGCTTGCGTCTGACATCTGCCAGCCCCCTTTTGGTGCAATAAGGATTACGGGGCAGCGACAGCCGCCCCGTAATTTAACTTAAGAACAATGGTTTACTGGAAGTCAGCCAGGTTTTCTGGCGTGACCAACTTGAACGGGATAAAGACTGTCTTGTCGACTTCTTCGCCCTTAACCAGCGCCATTGCGGTTTCAATCGAACCAGCACCTTGACCTGCAAGGTCTTGGAACACAGTAACGTCCATGTCGCCAGCCGACATCGCCAGCAGCGCGTCGGATGTTGCGTCAACACCGCCAACAACAACGTCGTCCATGGAAATGCCAGCCGCTTTCATCGCCTGAATGGCACCCAGTGCCATTTCGTCGTTGTTACCAAAGACTGCGTCGAATTCATCACCAGAGGACAACCAGTTTGTCATCAAGTCGTTTGCTTCATCGCGCGACCAGTTTGCTGTCTGCTCATCAATGATCGTGATGAAGTTACACATGTCCATGCCAATCACATCATGGAAGTCTTTGGTGCGCTGCACAGCCGCTTGGTTCGACAGCTGACCGACCAGAACGTAAGCCTTTGCGCCGCCCGCTTTGCCTTCAGCACGCAGCTGACGACACATTTGGAACGCGGCCAATGTACCGGACTCGATCTCGTTGGATGCAACGAAGGCCTGACCTTCTGGCAAAGTGTCCATGTTGATTGGCTGACGGTTGACGTAAACCAAAGGCACGCCAGCGGCAGCGGCTGCATTCGACATCGCCTCAGTTGCGTTTGTGTCAACAGCGTTCACGATGATCGCATCAACGCCAGACGCGATGAAGTTGTTGATCTGGTCCAATTGCTTGGCCACATCATCGGTTGCGTCTTCCATTTGCAGGCTGACGTCATCGCTTGCCTCGTCAAAGGCAGTCATGCCGTTACGCATCACGGTCAGGCCGTTGTCGTCAAAACGCGCAACGGACACACCGATTTGCAGTTCTGCCATCGCAGTCGTGCCCATCATGAGCGTGGAAAGGCCAGCGGCCAATAAGATCTTCTTCATGGTTTTCCTCCCAAGGAATGTGCCCGGCGCACGTGTTGTTAAAACCGGGACCTCTGTTCGAGGCGATTGGTTCATCACGTCGCCCCTGCCGTCACATCGGCAAGTTGAGACGCGATGAATGCGATTGATCCGGCCAAAGCAGTGGTCGGGTCTTTCATGTCGTGAATGGCGGGGGCGAAAGCCTCAAACGAGGCTGGCCCTCTATATCCTGCGGCATTTAAACGCCGGAGTTGATCAATGTTTTCAAGCCGGTCTTCAGCATTGACCAACACGCGATGATTATCCGTCATCTGGTCCACAGATGGCGCAGGATCTGTCACACCTGAGATGTGAACAATCGCTGTCAGGTCTGCATAAATGGCTGCCTCACCAGCAAGATGGTGATGAAACGTGTCATGCACGATCCCAAAACAGGCAGGCCGTGCCATGTCATCTAAGACAAATGCGACATCTTCCTTGAAACGCAATGTGCTATGCAAAAAGCCCAAAGGCTCAATCAGGCCGATCATACCAGCGTTTTCTAAGATCGGTTGCAAAGATCGCAAAGCCTGACCCAGCGCATCGCGCTGATCGGCCCGTTGTGTAACATGGTCTGAAACAGCCGGGATCAAAGCGACACCTTCCGCGCCACAGCTACGTGCTTGTTCAATCAGCGCCTCTGCGACACCCAGCTTGCTAACAGTGTTCTGGTTGAAGTCTTTCACTTCGGCCAGCGCCAAGACACGTTGGTTCTTTTGCGCTGCAAGTGCCTTTATCTGATCGGGGTGCCCACCATCGAAGAGCGGCGTTCCGAGGTCGTTGCGCAGCTCAACACCGACGCATCCTAACTGCGCTGCGATATCAAACAGCTGGCGTGTCGACGCGTGCGGCACAGTCATGTGATTTAGACCAATTGGCAGCATTGGATGCGCTTTACCCTCCCATAGGCAGAAACACCTTAACGCCGATTCGTATTTTTGCAACCGGTTGCATTATCTTTGTCACACATAGCCAGACGCATTTTTCAAGTTGTGCCTCCGCCAATCTCTGCTCCATACTTAGCCCTATGAAGCTGTCACGCCGCCGCATCTTTGGATTGGTCGCCGCCCTTGCCGTGATAATCGCGCTGGGTGCGGCGCTATGCTTTCCTGCACTTGAACGGCACTACATGCGCAAGCAGGCGGCGCAAGATGCGGTGCCTCTGAACCTTGCCGCCGAAGGATTACGTGCCGCCCTTGAACGCTACGCCCCCCTGCCCGCCTTGATCGCAGAACGCGCGGAACTAGCGCGTTTGTTGAATAACCCTGACGATGCCACCCTACTGGCCATGGTGAACGAAGACCTGCGCCAAACGGGCGCGACGGTGAAGGCCTCTGATGTCTATCTGATGGACATTTCAGGCCGCACAATCGCAGCTGCATCTTACCGTGAACCCGGCAGCTATCTGGGCCGCAATTTCAACTATCAAAGCTACTTTACGCAGGCCTTAACTGGCGATCTGTCCAGCTTCTCAGTCTATGGCACAACGACTGGCGAACGCGGGTATTTCTACGCGGCCCCGGTTGAAGACGGTGAACGCATCGTTGGCGTTCTGGCAATCAAATTCAACATTTCGGCCTTTGAGAGCATCTGGCGGGGTGCTGATAGCGAATTCATGGTGGCGGACCGCAATGATTTTGTCTTTATGTCATCGCGCCCCGATTGGCATTTTCGGGCCAAACGTCCGCTCAGCGATGCGACATTGCGGTTGATCGCGCAGAACTTGCAATACCCGATCGACCGGATTGACCTGTTACCCATCACCGCGACGCCGCTGAATGAAGATGCCCAGCAGGTCTATATAGAAGGTGAACCGCGTGAGAGTTATGTTCTCACCTCGCTTCGCCTCAATGATCTGGATTGGACGATGTCGGCGCTATCGCCTCGCAAGCCCGCCACCTTGAACGCGTTGAACACTCTGTTGATCGCTGGCCTGTTCGCATCACTGGCCCTTGCCGCATTGCTGGCGTATCTCTTAAAGCAAGCCCGGCAATCCGAGGCACTGGCCCGTGAACAAGAAGCAAAACGCCTGTTGGAAGCCGCGGTTGCGGAGCGCACCGCTGATTTGCAAACGGCCTTGGGTGATTTGCGGCAAACCCAAACAGACCTCATTCAAGCCGGAAAGCTGTCTGCACTCGGCCAGATGTCCGCGGCGCTCAGCCATGAGTTCAATCAACCACTTGCTGCGGTCAAATCCTATGCCGACAATGCCACTGCGTTTTTAGATCGCGACCGACTGCCAGAAGCAAAAGACAATATCTCGCGTATTTCCAAAATGGCGGACCGTATGGCGACGATCTCTGCCCATCTGCGTAACTTTGCCCGCAGACCCCAGCAAGCGACCGGACCATTGCTGCTCAACACAGTGATCCAAGACGCGCTGGCTGTCATAGACATGCGATTGGCGTCTGAAGGTGGGACGGTGAATTATACATCACCGACAACAGAGGTTTGGGTCACCGGCGGCCATGTCCGGCTACAACAGGTCATTGTCAACCTGATCAATAACGCGCTTGATGCAATGGAGGATCAGCCCAACCGCGTTGTAACGATGACCGTTGAAGGCACCACTTTGCATGTGCGCGATACGGGCCACGGGATCGAGCCCGCGAAGGTTGCCAATATTTTCGATCCATTCTTTACCACCAAAGCCCCCGGCAAAGGTTTGGGGCTGGGTCTTTCGATTTCATTCAACATTGTCAGTGACTTTGGCGGCGCGTTGTCGGCCGCAAACCATCCAGATGGCGGCGCAGTGTTCTCAGTCGCACTGCAGCCCGCCACCCCCCTTGAGGTTGCAGCCCAATGAAACAAACCGTCCTATTCGTGGATGACGAAGAAGAACTGCGACACGCCACCGGTCAAACGCTGATGTTGGCCGATCTTCCCGCGACAATTCTTGATAAGGCCGAACTTGCCTTGGCCCAGATCAGCCGTGGATTTCCAGGTGTGCTGGTGACCGACATTCGGATGCCAGGTCATGATGGGTTGTGGCTGATGCGCAAAGCCCTTGAGGTTGATCCAGAGTTTCCAGTGATCCTTGTCACCGGTCATGGTGATGTGAACCTTGCAGTCCAATCCATGCAGGAAGGGGCATATGATTTCATCGAAAAGCCCTTTGCCCCTGCCCGTTTGGTCACCACAATCAAACGTGCCTTGGAGAAAAGGCGACTAACGATTGAGAACCGTGCTTTAAAGCGCGAGGTTGGTGGACGCGACAAACTTGAGGCTCGTTTGATCGGCCGCTCAGACGCCATGGTCGCTTTGCGCAAACAGGTGCGGACAATTGCTGCCACCGATGCTGACGTCTTGATTACGGGTGATACAGGTGTCGGCAAAGACGTCACAGCGCATGCTTTGCACGACCTATCGGCCCGGGGCGCCCATCCGTTCGTACATATCAACTGCGCTGCCTTGCCGGTCGATTTGGTCGAGAGCGAACTTTTCGGCCATGAAGCAGGTGCATTCCCGGGTGCGATGCGTGCGCGATTTGGCAAGTTTGAATTTGCGCGCCAAGGCACGGTTTTTCTGGATGAGATCGACAGCCTGCCTGTCACGGTTCAAGCAAAACTGCTCCACGCGATCCAAGAACGCCAGATCACCCGGTTAGGTGCGAATGACCCTGTAGCACTTGATATCCGGATCATTGCGGCCGCCAAGACCGATCTCGCCGCTGCTGTATCGGCAGGCACTTTCCGCGCTGATCTGCTATACCGCCTGAACGTCGTGACGCTGCATGTGCCGCCCTTGTCAGCACGCCGCGAAGATATCCCGTCGCTCTTTATCAATCTCGCGGCGCAGGCCGCAGCCAGATATTCAAAGCAGCTTGGTGATATCCCAGCTCAAGTACTGTCGCAGATGGCCACCCAAGACTGGCCCGGTAATGTGCGTGAATTGCGCAACGCGGCAGACCGTTTTGTGCTGGGGCTGGATCCGACGATGGAACCGCCGGACGGCACGTCACCAGAAACGCTTGCAAAAAAGATGGCCGCACACGAGAAATCGCTGATCCAAGCGGCTCTTACCGCCCAAGATGGCAGTCTCAAACAGACCTATGAGGCCTTGGGCCTGTCGCGAAAATCGCTTTATGAGAAAATGCAAAAACATGGCATTGGCAAGACCGAGGGCGACGCTGGCGACTAACCTGTCCCCTTTTCCACCCACAGATTTCACGCCTTGTCCCCTTTGCCACCCACATGGCAATTTAATTGCGGGCTGTTAACGCAAACATGGTTAAGCAGTGGTTGTTTCGCCGCACGTGCTTGGTGGACACCTCTCACACACGGCCTAACTGCACCCATAGTGCATTACGTCACGACCTGATCCGGGAGGGATCAGAAATTCTTAGTGGAGGAAGACAAAAATGAAAATCGCAGCACTTATCGCGACAACGGCCCTCACGGCCACAACAGCATTCGCCGATGGCCACACAGCCGATTGGCCTGAAAGCTTTACTGTGGGCACAGCATCCCAGGGCGGCACATACTTCGCCTATGGTTCCGGCTGGGCCAACTTGGTGGCCGAAGAGTTGGGCCTGACAGGCGGCGGCGAAGTTACCGGTGGTCCTATGCAGAACATGGCGCTGGTCCACACAGGCGACGCACAGTTCGGCATGACAACAATGGGCCCAGCGGCTGAATCCATCGCAGGTACAAACCCAATCGCGCCCGGTCTACAAATGACCAACGCTTGTGCGATGTTCCCAATGTATCAAACACCATTCTCGGTCACTGCAT
The DNA here is from genome assembly GCA_947496605.1 of uncultured Paracoccaceae bacterium. Taxonomy (GTDB): domain Bacteria; phylum Pseudomonadota; class Alphaproteobacteria; order Rhodobacterales; family Rhodobacteraceae; genus Yoonia. The sequence continues at coordinate 602,558 of CANMDF010000001.1, forward strand.
TGTCTTCATCCGGCATCACATCCATCGCGGATATTCCTGATGGCGCACGCATCGGCTTTGGCCCAGCGGGTTCTACATCCGACACATACTTCCCACGTATGATGGAAGAGCTGGGTGTGAACTTTGAGCGTCGCAACGGCGGCTGGAACGATCTTGGTGGTCAGTTGCAGGACGGCCTGTTGGACGTGATCGCATTCGCGGCTGGTGTGCCTGTTCCTGCTGTGTCTCAGTTGGAAGTCCAGACAGACGTGAACATCATCGAGTTCACCGAAGAAGAGCAAGCGACTATCCAAGCGGCCTTCCCAGTGGCGTCCTTCGATATCGCAGCCGACACATACACAACACTGGAAGCGCCCGCGCGTTCGGTCTCCATGTGGAACTTTGCGATTGCAAACTGTGATCTGCCAGCGTCCTTCGTCAAAGCAGCCGTGGACGTGGTTATGTCCGACAACGAGCGTATGGTGAACATCCACCGTGCTGCGCGTTCTACACTGCCTGAGAACTACACAAAGAACGCAGGCGTTCTGCCATGGCACCCCGGTGCGGCTGAGTGGTTCATCGAGAACGCAGGCGCAGACATCCCAGCGGACCAGATTTTTGGCAACTAAGCCTTGATCACCCTGAGGCCGCGCGTTTCGTGCGGCCTCAGGCCACTTGATTTTTTCGAACAGTTTGATGCAGGCTTGCCGTCCGTCAGGGCATTCTAGCCACATGCGAGGACCACACCATGAATACCAATACCCAAAAAGACGACCAGACCGAGGGCCCTGTCCTTGCCGAAGGTGTCGATGAAGAGCCGGTTGAGAATAACCGCCGTATCTTTACCGGGCGCACGTATCTGGTCATCGCGGGTGTTTCGGCGTTCTACGCGCTGTTCCATATGGCGGCATTGAACGGGTGGTCCATTCGTGGCTGGACTGGCATCGACATTCCGTTCCTGCCGGTTTTCCCGATGGAGACCTGGAACTTTCGCATCGTCCACATCGCCGGCGCATTGATCCTTGGCTTTATGCTTTATTCTGCGCGCGCCTTTCCTGACAAAGACGCTGACAGCCACAGCGTGCTCGACTACCTCGCTTATGCAGCCCTGCTGCCTGCCCTTTACGCCTGTTACACAGCGCTTGGCTTTGCCGCGGATATCCAAGGCGGAGTGATGTGGAATGGTATTGATGAAGGCATCCGCAACGCTGAAATCTACCACTACGGTTATCCGCTGATTGCCGCCACGATCGTGGGTACCATTCTAGGTTGGATGCGGCCGCGCGTGCGCGGCACGATTGCGCCGGCTGATCTGGTACTCAGCGTTTGCGCGATTGCTGTGGCGATGTACTTGATCACCATCTTCGGCACGTTGATGCGCAACTCGACTGGTACCTCGTTTGCACCCATCGGGATGAGCCTTGCCGCTGTTGCAGGAACCGCGTTGATCATGGAAATGACACGCCGTGTCACCGGGATGGCGCTGATCACCATCGCAGCCATATTCCTGCTTTACGTCTTTGTCGGCGACCTACTCCCGGGCTTCCTGAACGCGCCAGACATCACATGGCAGCGCTTCTTTAGCCAAGTCTATACAGACGCGGGTATCCTAGGGCCAACGACCGCCGTTTCTTCAACCTACATCATCCTGTTCATCATCTTTGCAGCCTTCCTACAGGCGTCCAAAGTCGGCGACTACTTTGTGAACTTCGCCTTTGCGTGTGCAGGTCGCGCGCGCGGTGGTCCTGCTAAGGTTGCGATCTTTGCATCCGGTCTGATGGGCATGATCAACGGCACGTCTGCGGGTAACGTAGTGGCGACTGGTTCACTAACGATACCGCTAATGAAGAAGGTCGGTTATAAACCCACAACCGCCGGTGCGGTTGAGGCCGCCGCCTCAACCGGTGGTCAAATCATGCCGCCGATCATGGGCGCTGGTGCGTTCATCATGGCCGAGATTACAGGTATTCCTTACACCGATATCGCTATTGCCGCGATCATTCCGGCGGTGCTTTATTTCGTGTCGATCTACTTCATGGTCGACTTTGAGGCCGCCAAACTGGGCATGCGCGGCATGCGCGAAGATGAGCTGCCAAAGCTCAAAGACATGGTGCGCCGCGTGTTCCTGTTCCTTCCGATCATTATTTTGATTGGTGCATTGTTCATGGGCTATTCTGTGATCCGTGCGGGTACTTTAGCAACAGCATCCGCGGCAGTCGTCAGTTGGTTCACGCCCTACCGGATGGGTATCCGGTCGGTCACCAAAGCGTTTGAGTTGGCCGGCATCATGTCCATCCAGATCATCGCGGTCTGTGCCTGCGCAGGTATCATCGTGGGCGTGATTTCCCTGACAGGCGTTGGCGCGCGGTTCTCATCCGTGTTGCTTAATATCGCAGAAACAAACCAACTGCTGGCCCTGTTCTTTGCCATGTGCATCGCGATCCTGCTGGGCATGGGGATGCCGACAACAGCGGCTTATGCCGTTGCAGCCTCGGTCGTTGCCCCCGGTCTTGTGCAGCTGGGCATCCCGATGCTGACCGCGCACTTCTTTGTCTTCTACTTTGCGGTCGTCTCAGCCATCACGCCACCTGTGGCCTTGGCCAGTTATGCGGCGGCGGGGATATCGGGGTCGAACCCGATGGCCACGTCCGTGGCATCGTTCAAGATCGGTATCTCGGCCTTCATTGTACCGTTCATGTTCTTCTACAACGGGGCCATATTGATGGACGGCACATGGTTTGAGGTCATCCGCGCAGGCATTACCGCCATCTTTGGGGTGTTCCTGCTATCCTCAGGCGTTCAAGGCTGGTGGGTCGGTGACCGCGCTGCTTGGCCAATCCGCATTGCATTGCTGCTGGTTGCACTCTTTATGATCGAAGGCGGTTGGATTTCTGATCTGATCGGGATCGGTGGCGCAATTGGATTGTATTTCTTAGCGCAGGTCACCCGCCCCAAAGCTGTCGCGCCATAAGGCAACAGCCAGACTTATGACCAGAAAGAGCGGCGTTTTTCGCCGCTCTTTCTTTGTTACGTACATGCGACCTTTAAACGCGCGCGTGACACTCTACATCACCACACAGACCAATGTTATCGGAGCGCCAATGTCACCGCAGCCTTGCCAATTTTTCTGGTGTGACAATAGCTATTACACTTCGCAGCCAAATGCGTTATTCCACCCTTCAGACTATGGCCAGAACGACACCCAATCAGGAAATATGCTTTGATTGAACTCACGACTTATGAGCTTTTTGTTTTGGCCGCTGGTGCAATGGCATTCGGCCTTTATCTATTGATCAAGGGTGGTGATTGGACGGTTGATGCGGCCGTATTCGTTGCCGAACGGACGGGGCTTTCGCCGTTGTTCATTGGCGCGACGATCGTGTCATTCGGCACTTCGGTGCCCGAATTATTCACATCCGTAAATGCAAACTTACAAGGTTATCCCGGCATCTCGCTCGGGAATGTCTTGGGCTCCAACGTCGCAAATATACTGTTGGTTTTGGGGGCCACAGCCTTTGTTTTTAAGGTGACAGCAAATCCCAAACATTTGGCCAAAGATCTTGGTATGATGCTTTTGGCCACGGCCATCATGGCATATGGCATGATCTCGGACAGTTTCACGCAAGCCTTTGGTCTGGCCATGTTCGCGATCCTCGCGACCTTTGTTTACTACCAATACAAAACCGACAGCATTGTCATCGAAGAAGATGATGACGAAGACGATAGCCCCAGCATCACCACAATGAAGGGCGCGATCATCACGCTTTTGGGTGGTCTCGCGGCACTTGCCTTGGGGTCAGAATTTTTGGTCAAAGGTGCCGTGCAGACAGGTACCGCAATTGGCGTACCTGAAGCGGTCATCGGTATGACCGTCGTGGCATTCGGAACCTCATTGCCTGAGCTATCGACCTGCATTGCCGCCGCACGCAAACAATCTGTCGGCCTGATCCTTGGCAATATCATCGGATCAAACACGTTTAACATCATGTCGATCCTTGCGCTGACCGCCGTGATCAAGCCCCTGTCGGTTGACCCTGTCCTGCTCGGCATTGAGCTTTGGGCGACCGTCGCAGTGACAATCCTCTTCGCTGCGTGGATGCTGATCGTGGGCAAGATCACCAAACCGGTCGGGATCGTTATGATGTTGGCCTATGTCGCGTTTATTGCCGTGCAGTACTTACAACCGCAAATGGTGACCTAAGCCCCGTGGCCGGTGATGTCGCCAATGATCCAAGCTTGGTTCAAAAGCTTGTCCACGTTACCAGCCGTGGCCCGACGACCAACCTAATCAGAAACTTAGACGCGCAAATGTCATTGCTTGATGCCGGTGGCATCAGCTTTCCCGTCAGCGTCAGCAACCCGCCCAACTGCTATCTATGTTGCCCAAGCACTGCCTATATCGACTATGCACTTGAGGAAACGAGGCACTTCACCAAACGGGCCACACTTCAAACACTACTGATTGGACTGATCCAAGCCTGTCGGCCCTTGGTCCGGGCCACCGGATTGGACCATCAAGTTCAGTTGAACAATTGGCTTTTTTCCACCAATCCTGTCCCCATTATTGATGAAAACTGTGCCCAGGACATTGTCGCAAAACTGGTGCAAGCACACCCCAAACGCGCCATCGTCATTCGTTCATTGAACGATCTTGCAGATCAGGACAGCATTGCCTCTTTGAAATCCGCCGGCTTTCAAATGTTGCCCGCACGGCAAGTCTATCTGTTTGATCCGACAGACAACGTAAAGCCTAGTCGGGATATGAAAGCCGACGCGGCGCTACTGGCGCAATCGGATTATGTCATGGTTGATGCGCATGAATTTAGCGCCGATGACTGGACACGTACCGCAATGCTTTACGACATGCTCTATATAGGCCGATATTCTGGTCTGAACCCCCAATACACCCCACGGTTCTTTGCTCAGGCGCATCAAGTCGGCTTGCTCAAGATCATTGGCCTGCGCGGCCCAGATGAGCGGTTGGATGGTGTCATAGGGCTCTTTGCCAACGGGCAAACGATGACCGCACCAATTTTAGGCCATGATACGTCCATCGACCAAAGCGTCGGGTTGTATCGCATGTTAACAGCAATCGCACAGTCCCATGCCACCACTGAGGGGTTGTTGTATAATCGCAGCGCAGGTGCCGCCGCGTTCAAACGTCACCGCAATGCGCAGCCTGCGATTGAGTATAACGCCGTTTATGTGAACCACCTGAACCCAGGAAAGCGCTTCGCGACATGGTTGGTGAAATCAATTCTAGCACGCGTGGGTGTGCCGATCATGAAACGCTTTGAACTTTAGTCACCATTCCAGGCGATGTCCTGCGTTGTCGCTTGTGTCAAACTTGTCCTGTTGCGCAGCGCGATCGCTGCAAATTCAAGTGTTGCAAGCAATTGTCGCCGCGCAGGTCGCATGTCATCGGGCCAAGCAATGACATCTGCCATCTCGTTCATATCACGCCAACATCCGCGTAGATTTTGCGATGGTCCATAAAGCAACATAGCGGCTTTTACGCCCAAGTTTTGGGTCACCTCAGGCTTACACATCACACCCTCAAGCAATGCTTTGGCGAAAGGCATTGGCGCGTCAAAGAAATGAATGCCGCTTGTGGCCCTTGGATTGCATTCAATCGCCACAACCGTCCCATCAGATCGCTTGATGAAATCGAATGAAACCTGACCATGCCAAACCGTGCCTTCAACGAACCGTTCAACGAAGGCGCGAATGCCTGCATCGACTATAGGCTTGAACGCAATGCCTGCACCTTTTCCGGCACGGTATGTGGGTTGATAGCTTGAAAGCATGACCAGCCTCCCTTTGACCGCGACCGCATAGGCACATTGCTCTTGTCCCGCGACAAACTCTTGTGCAACCCACGGGGTGGCGGCCGTTGGCGTAATCCGGGCGCTGCGTGGCTGTACCAATACATCCGTCGCAAAGCGCGACCAGACAGGTTTAAACACCAAGTCCTGCGAAGGGGTCTTCAGTGCGCTGACGTCATCATTGGACTGCAATAACACTGTCTTGGGAACGGCCAGGCCCAACGATTGTGCGGTTGCAACAAATGCGAACTTATTGTGGGCAGACCTCAGCAATTGCATACTGGGTGCAAAAAGCGTGGCTGGCATGTTGTCCCTCTCCCACAAGGCGGCAAGATAGAAGATCTCTTCGCAAGTCGGGATGACCAGATCGATGTTATGGGCCAGTAACGCTTCTCGAACCGCCGTCCCATACATGCCACACAGTCCATTTGCGGGCGACAACCGCACATATGCCGCGCTTGCATCTGATGCGGCTGCAAGGGGCCAGCGCAAACTATCGGCTGTGATCACCCTGTGCCCTGCCCCATGCAGCAGCCGCGCTAGATGCAAAGCGGCGGGCGCACGCGCACCGGTTATCAAAACGCGCAAGGTCATGCTTGCGGGCAGTAACGGTTTTCGACACGGCGCAGTTTGCGCGTCATATCGGCTGTGATCTGTTGAAATGTGACAACAACATCTGCGCGCGTATGCCGCGCGTTCAGAACGCTATCAAGGGCGCACTTCACGGCATCTCGATCACAGCCAATGGGTATCATTGCCTCAATGGTCTTGGGACCCGTTTGGACAACCCGAAAATCGTTTATTCTTCGGTCAGCATCAACGACAGCGTTTCGCAGGATATCTGGGGTAATCGTAATGCCTGAAAGAATGAAACAGTCGTCTTTCCGCCCGACAACCTCGGCCACCGTGCGGTGCGGCAACCCGCATTCACAAGGCGGACCAAGACGAATGAGATCATTCATGCGGTACCGCGCCATGATCTGCACATCACGGCTAAAATCGCTGACAATCACCTCATGTAGGCCGGGGCTTTGTGCGATCTCAGGCAACTCAAAATGCATTGTATCTTCGCACAAATGCAGTGTTCCGCGCGGACAAGAAACTGCCATAAGTCCCTCTGTGGCCATATATATCTGCCCAACAGTCTGATTAAAGTATGCCCTGATGACATTCCTATCCAGCGCATCCAAAGTCTCTGCGCCCGCAAAAATATGACTGGGGTTCAAAGTGAGTTTTTGCTCTGCCATCAAGCGCAAGACCTTCGGTGGTGCAATTATCACTGTCGGTCGGAATGCACATAGCGCATCGGCCCAATCACTTGCGAGATCAAAGAACTGCAACCTTAGTCGCCCCATTTGATTGGCGCTGTCATAAAGCGGCGTATTCATCGGCAGCAGCACCGCGATCCTGTGTCGTGTGCGCCAAAACCCGGGCAGCGCTTTGGCCAAGATTGTGCCCAACCATTTGTAGCGCTCGGCCTGTGAGATCACAAATAAACCCCGATTGCCGCTGGTTCCCGTACTGGCGCCAACAATGTAATTTTCGACGTGTTTGTCGCCGTCAAAGGCGTTCCACCCCATGTCAGCGGTGATCCCTTGTGTGTTGAAGGCTGCAAAGTCAGCCATCAGATCAGCCTTCTCGACAATGGGCAGGTCTGTCAGCACTTTATAAGTCTTGTTCTGATAGAACGGCACCCGCGGTACGGCCTGATCTAGCCAACGGTCCAGACGTTTCCGGCTTATCGCCTTGAGTTGCGCATCCGTCTTAACGGAACGCGCCGACCAGTATGCCAAAACCGCATGCCGAAGATCAAACATTGGGTGGCGACCAATCATAGGGGGTTTGCGCTGGATCGTGGCACAACATCACTTCACCGCCTTCGTTGGCAAAGCGCCGTACCAATGCCATGCTTTCGCGCAAATTCTCAGCATTATGTGCGATCAGGCTTGCTGGAAATCCCGGACTGCGATCCTCTGATATACCCGCCAACAGCCATTGCGCGTCCACCGCATAAAGCAAAGGCGTATCGCCGGTGAAACATAGTCCAAAGTGGCCTTGCGCATGCCCCGGCAAAGGCAGCGCCAGAATGCTACCATCGCCCAATATATCAAAGCCATCACCCAAACCAAACGGCAACATCGCGGTCGGGAATCTGCGCAATGAAACCTGTCTTTCCACAAAATCATCGGGCAGTAATTCCGCAAAAACACCTTCGGCCAAACTGCCCGTCAGGACGTCATCTGTGATGAACACGGCATGCGGAAAATCGTTTAAATAGCCCACATGATCAGCATGGAGATGGGTCACCAAGATTTTGTTTACGTCGTCGGGCTTAAACCCGTGCGCGTCCAACAAAGCGATCGGACTGGCTGCTGTGTATATTTTTGGGCGTAGCGCCCAGTTGTAGGCCCTGAGTGCAAAGCTTCTTCCACGACCTTGTGTTAAGCGCGGCCCACACCCAGCGTCGATCAAGATTGGACCCTGGCTTGGATGGATCACTAAACCACAGCGAACCGGCAGCGTGACCGGGCCTTTACCGCCTCGCAGAATGTATCGCTTTCGGGTCGTAAAAGACGCCGTGTTTGCAAAGGTTGGGCGGATCATAAAATGCCCTTTCGCATGGCGCCGTCGGCAAAACTGCGGGCCAAGCCTTGTTCAAAATCTACTTGTGGCGCCCAACCCAATTTACGTCGCGCATGATCAATATTCATCGTTTGGCGATACCGCATAATCCCCAAGGCGTAAGCGGTGACAGGTGGTTCGGGGTAGCCAGGCAACAAACGACAAATGGATTCCATTGTGCGGACAGCGGCGCACGCCGGACCAAACGGCAATTCACGCCAGCGCGGTCTGATGCCCGTTGCGTCGCAAGCCGCTGTGATAATGTCAGGGAGCGACATGCCCACCCCGCCAGAGACGTTATACACCTCGCCCTTTGTTACGTGTTCCATCGCCAATGCGGCCATGCAGGCCGACACAACATCATCAACATGCGTAATGTCCGTGACCCCATCTTGCGAAAAGCGTGGCAACCCACGAGAGGCGACCCGCGTCAAACGTGGCAGCAGTGTTGTATCACCAGCCCCATAAATGCCGCGGGGCCGGATCACAATTGGCGACAGGTCACAACGGGCAAGCACGGCCTGTTCAGCTGCAAACTTGGTCTTGGCATAGGCATTGACGAAATGACCGGCCACATCGCCTTCCTTTAAATCGTCCTGATCTTTAAACTGAAAATAGACGCTGGCGGTGGAAATAAAGACAAAGCGCTTCGCGCCCAATTGCGCGGCCAATTCTAGAACATTACCGGTCGCAGTTTCATTCGCGTGCACAAAATCGGCCTCACGTCCCCACGGCGACGACAGGCCGGCACAGTGAACAACGGCATCAATTGGCCCGATCCGGTCCCGATCAGCGGCAGGCACGGGAAAGCCCATGTCCAACGCAATGGTCCGCAGCCCCAAGGACGCGAGCGTGCGCAGCTTGTCTTGGTCGCGGCCCGTGGCCACAACACCATGATCTTTGAGGGCCACCGCCATATGTGAACCCAGAAAACCGGTGGCACCTGTCACCAACACACCCATCAGATTTTCAGTGCCACGCCGCCAAGCGACACGCCTGCAGATGTGCCCAACATTAAAACTTTGGCCCCAGGTCGCAGTTGATCTTGCATACTGGCCAGTGCCACTGGAATAGAGGCCGCAATTTGGTTGCCGACATCCTTGGAAATATCGAAAACCTTTTCAGGCGCGAACCCACAAAGCCGGATCATATGCTGCAGTGCCATTGGACTGGCCTGATGAGGCACGACGAAATCAACGTCATCTCTCTGCCAGCCCGCTTTCATCAGAAGCCTATCTACGAACGAAGCAAACACCTGTGAGGTTAGTCGAAACAACGCTTTACCGTCCATGTCATAAAGGCTGTGGGCGGCGAACGCCTCTGGCTGGGCGCGAAAATCAAACCGGGTGCCACCTGCCCCGATCCCGCAATTGTCATACCCGCTAGCATGAGTTTCAAAAGCTGATGTAATCGCAGATCCGCCATGCTCGACGACCACTGCTGCCGCGCCATCGCCAAACAATCCTGCAATTTGAGGCGCAGTTTCCCAAGGCAATGCCCTTGATGCAACCTCTGATGAAATGATCAACGCGCGGCGATAGCCCCCGCGCGCAAGCATACTCTCAGCCACCTCAAGCGCGGTCAAGAAACTGAGGCATGTCGCATTCACATCAAAGGCAAAAGCTGCCCCATCCGCAATTCCCAGTCCTCGTTGATACGCAGGTGCCGTTGCCGGAATAGGCTGATAAGGCACAGCAGATGCGCCAATGATCAAATCAATATCTTCGACTGGCATTGTTGCTGCAGAGAGTGCGGCCCTTGCGGCCGCGACGCCCATGGAAATCTGGCTTTCGTCATCAGCGCACACATGGCGCGATCGCACACCAGTCAACGTCTCAACCGTGCCTTGCGGCTGACCGAACAGGGCATCACAGGCCTCTGAAGGGCGTAACTCTGCGGGTAAATATGATCCGATACCACATAAGTTCACAACTAATTCGCCTTTCCAAACTCATTTATGAACATTGCTCACGTTTTGTGAAATTACAAGAGGCGGCTTTGGAATTAATCTGTGACGGGACGTTTTCATCTGACAAGAGAACACCTATCTCTATGACACAAAACCAAACAAAGGACCCCAGACATGAGTAACGCAGAAATCGGCCTGATCGGTCTGGGCACAATGGGCGCCGCACTCGCGCTGAATATCGCGGACAATGGGTTCGGCATTGCGGTTTGGAATCGCACCACGGAAAAAACAACTGCGTTTGTTGATGACGCGGGCCCGCTTGCAAATAAGATTACACCAACGCAAACCCTTAAAGAGCTTGTCGCGGCGATTAAGATACCGCGGGCGATCATTCTGATGGTCCCTGCAGGACAGGCTGTGGATGATCAGATCGCAGCATTGCGTCCCCTGCTCGATGACGACGATATGATTATTGACGCTGGCAATGCGAATTTCCATGATACCAACCGCCGCGCACAAGAGGCAAGTGATCTGCCATTTCTGGGTATTGGCGTGTCTGGCGGCGAAGAAGGTGCGCGTTTTGGACCCTCAATTATGGGCGGTGGCAGCCAAGCATACTGGGACCGCGTTGCACATATTCTGACGGCGATCTCGGCCAAGCATGAAGGTGCGCCATGCGCAACTTGGATGGGCGAAGAAGGCGCAGGCCATTTTGTTAAGGCCGTCCATAACGGCATTGAATATGCAGACATGCAGATGATCGCCGAAGTCTACGGCGTCATGCGCGATGGACTTGGCTTGGACAGTGCCGCAATTGGTGACACATTCGCCAAATGGGATACCGGTCCTTTGCGCAGCTATCTTGTTGAAATATCGGGCAAAGTTGCAACTACTGTTGACCCCAAGACCGGCAAACCGATGCTGGATGTTATCGTCGACGCAGCAGGGCAAAAGGGCACTGGTCGCTGGACCGCGATTGAGGCCCAGCATCTGGCAGCACCTATTCCCGCGATTGAGGCGGCTGTCGTGGCGCGCAACCTGTCGTCGCAGCGCGATGCGCGCGCCGCTGGCGAAGACCTGTTTGGCGCAGCACCGCGGCATATGGCCCATGATGTTATGCCTTTGGAAACACTGGAAGAAGCATTGATCGCAGGTAAGATCATCGCCTACGCCCAAGGGTTCGACATGATCGAGAAAGCGTCAGATGAGTTCGGCTGGGCCCTGCCCCTGCCCGCCATTGCAGAAGTATGGCGGCAAGGCTGCATTATTCGCTCGGACATGCTGGACGATATGGCGACCGCTTTGCGCGAAAACCCAGAGCGCAATTTGATGATGGCACCGCGCTTTGCTGACACATTGAAGAAGACACATGGCGCATTGCGCCAGGTTGTAGCGCAAGGCGCACTGCACGGTATTGCAATGCCTGCCTTATCGTCTGGGCTGGCTTATTTTGATGCGATGCGTACCGCACGCGGCACAGCGAATATGATCCAAGGGCAGCGTGATTTCTTTGGTGCACATGGCTTTGAGCGAATTGACGGTGGAACAGGGCAGCACGGCCCTTGGGGCGATTAACCCAAGGCGTATCCGGCACCGCGCACAGTGCGCACAGGATCATTGCCACCGTTCTGTGTAAGCACCTTGCGCAATCGCCCGACATGGACGTCAACGGTGCGCGTATCCACATAGATGTCGCGTCCCCAAACCCGGTCGAGCAGCATATCACGCGACCAAACCCGCCCCGGTTTTTCCATAAAAGTGGACAACAGGCGAAACTCGGTTGGGCCCAACTTTAGAGGCATGTCATTACGCGTCACGCGATGTGTTTCGGCATCCAGCACAATGTCATCGTAGGTCAAAACCTGACCAACAGTGGCCGGCCGGACGCGGCGCAATTGCGACCGCACACGCGCCATCAGTTCCGAGACAGAATAGGGCTTAACAACATAGTCATCGGCCCCCGTTTCCAACCCACGCACTTTGTCCACTTCTTCGGACCGGGCGGACAACATGATGATCGGAATGGCCCGGGTGTCTGGATTTATTTTAAGCTGGCGACAAACCTCTATGCCTGACAAGTGCGGCATCATCCAATCAAGCACAATCACATCGGGCGCATCCTCATCAACGCAAACCAGCGCGTCCTCACCGTTCTCGGCACGGGTCACTCGAAATCCTTCAGCCTCAAGGTTATAGGCCAACACCTCGCGCTGCGCCGCTTCATCTTCAACAATCAGAACATGGGGCTGGCTGGCCATTGGTCAGCTCGGGTCTGTCACATAGGCGGTTTTATCGCCCTTTGGACGGTCTTCTTCCGGCATCTCGCCTGTCACAAGATAGATGATCTGTTCGGCCATATTGGTGGTCAAATCGCCCATCCGCTCAATATTCTTCGCCATGAAATGCAAATGCATACACGATGTGATGTTGCGCGGGTCTTCCATCATAAAGGTCAGGAACTCGCGGAACAGCGCGTTGTACATCTGGTCAACTTCTTGGTCGCGCTGCCGGACGTCTTCGGCCAATTCAGCATCACCGCGCACATAGGCATCCAGCGTGTCTTTCAACATCTGTTCAACTTCGCGGGCCATCCGGCGCAATGCGGCGTCTGATCCGTTCACTGGGTTCATCTCGACCACGACGCTTGTCCGCTTGGCGATGTTCTTGGCGTAATCGCCGATGCGTTCAAGCGATGCGGCCAAGCGCAGCACCGTAAGAACGGAGCGTAAGTCTTTGGAAACAGGGGCACGAAGGGCAATCGTGCGTGCCGCTTCCTCATTGATTTGGATCTCAAGCGCGTCGATCAACTTATCCCCGGCCCGGACCTCATCGGCCAATTCGACATCGCGCTCGGCCAAGGATTTTGCTGCATTGCGGATCGCCTCTTCGACCAGACCGCCCATGCGCATAATCAATGTTGTGATGCCTTCGAGGTCACGGTCGTAAGCGGATGAAATATGTTCATTCATTGTGACTGCTCCTTACCCGATCCGGCCGGAAATATAGCTTTCCGTGCGTGGGTCTTGTGGGTTGGTGAAAATCTTGTCTGTATCGTCATATTCTACCAAGTTACCAAGGTGGAAAAACGCGGTTTTTTGGCTGACACGGGCCGCCTGCTGCATCGAATGGGTCACGATCACGACTGAGAAGCTTTGACGCAGCTCGTCGATCAGTTCCTCAACCTGGGCCGTGGCGATCGGATCCAAAGCAGAGCACGGCTCGTCCATCAACAACACTTCCGGCGCTGTCGCAATTGCGCGGGCGATGCAAAGGCGCTGCTGTTGGCCGCCTGAAAGACCTGTACCGGGTGAATCCAACCGATCCTTGGCTTCGTTCCAGAGCGCGGCTTTGCGCAATGATTTTTCGACAATCTCGTCCAGATCGGCCTTATTCCGTGCCAATCCATGGATTTTTGGGCCATATGCCACATTGTCGTAAATCGATTTCGGGAATGGGTTTGGCTTTTGAAACACCATTCCCACCTTTGCACGCAACTGTACCGGATCGACCTTTGGGTCATAGATGTCTTCACCATCGATGCGAATGTCACCCATCACGCGCGCCACATCAATTGTGTCGTTCATACGGTTGATACAACGCAAGAAAGTTGACTTACCACAACCAGACGGACCAATAAAAGCGGTCACGGTTTTGTCTTCAATCTCGACATCCACGTCCTTGATAGCATGGTTGTCGCCGTAGTAGACCTGCACGCCTTTGGCGGAAATCTTGATGTCTTGTTCCGTGCTCATTGCGCGATCCATTTGTGTCATATCTTCCATTTCGAATTTCCTACCAACGCCGCTCAAACCGGCGACGCAGATAGATCGCGACCGCGTTCATAATAAGCAAAAACACCAGCAATGTAATGATCGCACCAGATGCGCGTTCCACGAACGCCGGATCCGAGCGTTGGGTCCAGTTATAAACCTGCACGGGCAGCGCTGTTGACGCCTCACCAAACAAACCCGCTTCGGGCGTAAAGGCCGCAGGGTATTCCCGCACGAAGGCCACCATGCCGATCAACAGGAGCGGAGCCGTTTCGCCCAACGCCTGTGCGAGACCAATGATTGTGCCTGTTAAGATGCCCGGTGCCGCTAATGGCAGTACGTGGTGAAACACCGACTGCATCTTGGACGCACCCACGCCCAAAGCCGCATCGCGGATCGATGGCGGCACTGATTTCAGCGCCGCACGGGTTGAGATGATGATCGTCGGCAAGGTCATCAAGGTCAGCACCAAGCCACCTACCAACGGTGAGGATTGGTTGAATTCCATGAAGTTGATAAAGATCGCAAGGCCCAAGATACCGTAAACAATCGACGGTACCGCCGCGAGGTTCGAGATGTTCACCTCGATGATATCCGTGATCCGGTTCTTGGGTGCGAACTCTTCCAGATAGATGGATGATGCCACGCCGATGGGCAAAGCGAGAAACAACACCACCAGCATCATGTACAAGGACCCAAGGATCGCAACGCCCAAACCAGCCGCCTCTGGCCGTTGGTCGGATGCATCTGGTGCAGTGAAAAAGCTCCAGTTGAACTTTGTCTCGATCACGCCTGCATCAGCAAGCGCTTGCGCCAACATCACAGCTTCGGGCGACGTGTTGCCATCCAAAGCGGCCGTTTCCAACGTGACGCGGCCCTTAAAGAACCCGTCAATCCGGCCCGAAGCAAGCAAATCAAAGGTGAGCGTTTCACCGACTAAATTAGGGCTCGCCAACACGCGGTTGCGCACGGTTGCCGCCGCTTCCTTTGAAATCATGGCGGCAATGTCTTTATCTGACAGGTCTGTGGTCAGACCTTGGCGGGCAACCTCGGCCACAATCGCGTCACGCAGCAAAGGCGCATAGCCGATTGTCGTCGTGCGTGCCATTTCCGCAGGGTCGCGGTTCCCGCGTTTGTCGACGCGCTCTTCGGACAACTCAATCGGCAAGGTGATATAGGTTTGCTGAAATGAGCTGAGGCCATTGGTCAACACAGAGGTCAGCAAAATCGCCAGCGCCAGCATCGCCACGACGATCGCCGACAGCCCGTAGGCTTTGAAACGCGCCTCGGCCGCGTTGCGCTTTTTCGTGCGTGCGTCACTGGCCAACAATGAAGTCTTCATTCGTACTGCTCCCGATATTTGCGCACGATGTAGAGGGCGAACACGTTCAGGCCCAGAGTGATAACAAAGAGCGTCAGGCCAAGGGCAAAGGCCACGAGCGTTTCAGGGCTGGCAAAATCCGTGTCACCTGTCAGCTGACTGACGATCTTGACGGTCACAGTCGTCATGGCCTCAAACGGGTTCAGCGATAATCGGGCCGCGGCCCCTGCCCCCAAGACCACAATCATCGTCTCGCCAATGGCACGCGACGCCGCGAGGAGCACCGCGCCAACGATGCCGGGCAAAGCTGCTGGAATGACAACCTGACGGATGGTTTCAGATGGTGTCGCACCCAGGCCCAGTGACCCGTCGCGCATCGCCTGCGGCACCGCATTGATAATGTCATCTGACAATGAACTGACAAAAGGGATCAACATGATCCCCATAACCAAACCAGCAGTCATCACCGACGACGCGCTTTGACCGAAACCCATAGGCTCGGCGAAATAGTCACGTAGCAATGGGCCAACAGTGATCAGCGCAAAGAGGCCGTAAACGATCGTGGGGATACCGGCGAGCACTTCGATGGCAGGCTTTGCGACCGAACGCATCCGCGGGCTGGCGTATTCGGACAGATATATCGCGGCGAACAGGCCGATGGGGACTGCAAACAAAAGCGCGATAAAGCTGACGTAAAGTGTGCCCCACAAAAGCGGCAGAATACCCAGATCAGAGTTACCACGGAAGTTTGGTGACCAAGTGGTCGAAAAGAAGAAATCGCGCCAATCGTATTGACCAAAGAAGTTCAGCGATTCAAACAGCATCGAAAAGACGATCCCGATGGTCGTCATGATCGCGATGCTAGAGGCGAAAATCAAAAGGCCCAAAATCCAGCGTTCGGCGTAGATGCGGGCGCGGCTATCTGTCTTGATACCGATCAGTGACAAGGCAAAACCTGTCACCCCTAATCCGATAATGATCAGTGCAAAAAACCAGTTCGGTTCAGCCTGTGAAAGACGCGCATAAAGCGCAAACAAAAGCACCGCTGCGGTGGGCGGAACGGCTGTAGCGAGTGCGGTGCTTAATGCATGCTGATTGGGCAAAGACACCAATGTGCGGATATCACCACCCGCAACCTGCAAGGCACGCGACTTTGCCAAAAAATAGCCGGCCAGGGCCAGCGCAAAGATCAAAAGAAGCGGTGTTGTCAGCATTTGCATGGGGTGTTTTCCATCAGCGGGTATTGTCTCGGGGGCATCCGTAGATGCCCCCGAGAAGTATTTTCAAAGATCAGGAGCAGACCCCATCAGCGTCTCATTCATCACGGCATCTTGGACATCCCACAGGTCGGGATCAGACACGAGGCCGTATTCCGCGAGTGGGCCATCGGGCCCTGCGATATCGTCGGAGATGAAGAATTCAGCGAATTCTTTCAGGCCAGGGATCACACCGATGTGCCCTGCTTTGATGTAGAAATACAAAGGACGCGACACCGGATATTCGGCTGCGGCAATACTCTCCACCGTCGGAACAACACCGTTCATCGTCGCCACTTGCAACTTGGTTGTGTTGTTCTCATAGAATGACAGGCCAAAAACACCAATCCCGTTGCTGTCCGCTTCGATACGGGCCAGCGTCTCGGTGTAATCACCGTCAATGTCTACGGACCGTCCATCAGTGCGGATCGCCATGCACTTACCTTCGGCTGTGTCTTCATCAACACCCGCGGCCATCATCGCCTCGAAGAACCCGCCCTCTTCGCAACCAGCGAGGATGACTTTTTCTTCAAACACTTCGCGCGTGCCGTGCTTGGTGCCGGGGATAAATGCTTGGATCGGCTGCGCAGGGAATTCGGGGTTCACTTGGTCCCACGTCTCGAACGTGTTTGGAACCAGTTCGCCGTCAATGAAATGCTCATTGGCCAGCGCTTTGTACCAGTCAACTGGCGTGAATGCGAACGCGTTGCCGTTGATGTCGGATGCAAAGACGATGCCGTCATAACCGATACGCACTTCGATGATGTCGGTCACACCGTTTTCGGCGCAGACCGCTATTTCGGCCGGACGAATTGCACGGGATGCGTTCGCTATATCCAAAGTGTTGGCGCCAATGCCTTCGCAAAAACGCTTCAGGCCGGCAGAAGAGCCGCCCGATTCGACAACTGGTGTCGGAAAATCAAAGTTTTCGCCGAACACTTCGGCTACGATGGCTGCGTATGGCAACACCGTGGATGATCCAGCAACCTGCACGTTATCGCGTGCAAAAGAAGCGGTGGCAGTAAGGGCAATCGCCGCGGTTGTCGCGGTCAACTTTATGAAAGACATCAGTTTACTCCTGTCAGTCAAACATCGGTAGCGCGCGAACCGCCCTACCATCACCGGCACATCTAGGCCGCCTGCAAAAAGCTTTTGTGACAGTTGTGTAAAAGTTTTATGACACCGTGTCCGTTGGTAGAAAAACAGAGGCTTTCGTGCCTTGCCCGAGTTTGCTTTCAATCACCAAACGCCCACGATGGCGATTGATAATATGCTTGACGATTGCCAGCCCAAGACCGGTCCCCCCAACCTCGCGCGAGCGGTGATTATCGACGCGGTAGAAGCGTTCGGTCAAACGCGCGATGTGATGTTCGGCGATGCCGTCACCTTTGTCAGCGACACAAACTTGCACGACCTGCGCACGCAAACGGGTGTTCATCGCTCGCGGTTGTAACTGCACCGTCACCTCACCCCCGGCCACACCATATTTGATCCCGTTTTCGATCAAGTTGGTAAAGACCTGCACCAGCTGCCCTGCGTCACCCGGTACGGTTTCGTCTTCCCCTACAGGGTCCAGCTTAACCGAAACTCCCGCAGCATTTGCCTGCGGCTCAAGCCCTTTAATCACGGATGTCAGCAACCCACCAAGCGCCACCCGTTCACGCGGGCGGACGCGCGCGTCTTCTTCTACACGGGTCAGTGACATCAGATCGTCAACCAACCGTGTCATCCGGTTCGCTTCATTTGCCATGATCCCCAAAAACCTGTCACGGGCAACCGGGTCATCCTTTGCCGCACCATTCAAAGTCTCAATAAACCCCAGCAAAGCGGTCAGCGGGGTGCGCAGTTCATGACTGACGTTGGCCACAAAATCGCGCCGCATTTGCCCGGCTTCTTGCGCGGTTGTCTGATCTTCAAAGGTCAAAAGAACGTCGCCGTCCGCGAAAGCCACACTGACACGGTAAACCGTATCCTTTGGACCTTGCCGGCCAGTGTAGCGGGCGGAGCCGGCTTTCCGACTAACGCGGGTTTCGGCAATGGCAGCAATAATGGCGGGCTGCCGCAACACCGTAATATAGTGTTTGCCAATCAGGTCAGCGCCAAAGATAGCATCAACCAACGCATTGGCCGCACGCACACGCTCATCCGGCCCAATCAAGATGACCGGAAGAGGCAATGCGTCGATAATGGAAACAATGCGTTCTGTACTCATCAGATTTCTTTAAGTGATTTCAGCGATCTAAGAAACCCTGAGACAAAATGTCCTGTGCGTTTGTGCAATTTGTCACAGAGTAGCCGTTGCCATACAACCATTGAGGCCCAATGTCACAGTCGTACAACCAAGAATTTAATTACTGGTAAGGTATTATGAAACTATCGGCGCAGGAAAATAACACGCAATTTAGCGTGAATGATGAAGTCGAACCACGGCATAAGACCTTGGTCATTGGCAATATTTCTCGTTGGAATGCAGAGGGACGAGACCTAGACGTCTCAGAAGACGTACAATTCAGTGACTTAGGTTTGCTCACGCGTCCCGTCCTTGACGCCCTGTCACCAACCGTTGTTCTATCGCCACTCATGGGCGATGATTTTGACGTGATAGACGTTGCCGAACAGTTGGTTTCATTTGGCTATGCGGGTCGCTATCGCGCGATAACCGAAGACGTGCCCAATGCGGCAATGATCCGGCGTGAAGTCCGCGCGCATGCCCCCGGACTAGACTTTGACATTTTGGTCATGCCACCAGCCGCAAACGACAGTTGATCTACAGCGCTTTGAGATCGCGCTTAAAACGCGCAGCGTTCTCTTGATAGTGCAGCGCTGATAAACGCAACCCGTCGATAGCCGCGTCATCCAATGCGCGCACAACTTTTCCCGGCACACCCATCACCAATGACCCGTCTGGAATTGTCTTTCCTTCGGTGATCAACGCCCCTGCCCCAATCAGGCAATTCTTGCCAATGATAGCACCGTTGAGCACGGTGGCACCCATGCCAATCAAAGTGTTTTCGCCAATCACACAGCCATGCAGCATTGCTTTATGACCAATTGTGCACCCAGCCCCAATCGTCAATGGAAACCCCATATCGGTGTGCAGCACGCAGTTTTCTTGCACGTTGCTTCCTTGGCCAATTGAGATCCGCTCATTGTCGCCGCGCAACGTGCTGCCAAACCAAACCGAGGATTTCGCAGCGAGCGCCACATCCCCCACAATGTAGCATCCGGGTGCGACCCAAGCTGTCTCATCGACCAAAGGTGCCGTGCTCCCTAAACTAAAAAGGCTCATGTGCGCTCTCCGAACTGGGACTGTAAATCGCGCACATGATCCATCAATTGCGGCTGCTGTGATCTGCGCAAACGCTCTGCGCTAATGATGGTCTTAAGCTGTTGTTCAGTCGCATCGAGATCATCATTAACGATCACATAATCGTAACCGTCCCAGTGACTAATTTCATCCCAGCTTTTTTGCATCCGGCCTTCGATGACATCAGGTGCATCCTGGCCACGGTTTACCAGCCGCCGATGTAGTTCCGCAATTGAGGGCGGTAGAATAAAGATAGATAAAACATGTTCTTGCAAGGCAGAGTTGCTTATTTGCTGCGCACCCTGCCAATCAATATCGAACAGCACATCGCGGCCGCTTTCAATAGCAGTCTGGACTGGCGCTTTGGGTGACCCATAGTAATTACCAAAGACCCGCGCATGTTCCAACATCCCGCCATCCGCAACTTGCGCTTGGAAATCCGGGACCTCGACAAAAAAGTAGTCCTTGCCGTCCACTTCGCCGTCGCGTGCCGGTCTTGTCGTCGCTGACACTGAAAACTGCAGCGTCGCGTCCCAAGCCCGCAAGCGCCCTGCCAACGTCGACTTCCCTGCCCCGGAAGGTGACGATAAGATAATTAACAGGCCACGTCGCGTCATCGTTTACTCCACATTCTGAATTTGCTCGCGCATCTGGTCGATCACGGCCTTGAGGTCAAGACCGATGGCCGTCAAAACAGGTGCTTGGGCTTTTGCACAAAGCGTATTCGCCTCACGGTTAAATTCTTGTGCAAGAAAATCAAATTTTCGGCCCGCAGGTTTGTCTTGGCCCAGAAGATCTTTGGCCGCGACAACATGCGCCATCAACCGATCAATCTCTTCAGTCACATCTGATTTCACGGCCAAGACAGCAAGTTCTTGGGCTATCCGTGCTTCGTCAATCTCGGCCACATCATCCATCACGCGGCGCAAGGCCGTCGTCAGGCTCTCTTTGACTTGCGGGGCCCGCGCCTCTGCTGCTTTTGCGGCTGCATGGGTCAGTTTTTCAATCTGATCCAGCTGTGCGGCAACAACAGCAGCCAAAGCCGCCCCTTCCGACACACGCATATTCACAAAATCGGCCACCAGTGGCGCTACATCCGCTATCAACGCATCTGCGAGCGCCTGCGCATCCTCGTCGGTCTTGGCCGCGACCAGAACGCCGCGCTGCGACAGAACATCAGCGGCGGTTGGTTGACCCAGCGTTACACCCATCGCGAACGCACGTTCTTGGACCAGATCAAGTGCTTTCAGGACTTCGTCCAAATACGGCTCGTCGACGGCCAACGCACCACCCGTATCTTCGCGATTGAGACGCAGGTTCACTGTGACATTGCCCCGCGCCAGCACTTTGGTCAGTGCTGAACGCAACGCCGTTTCCAAACCTTCGATCCCATCAGGCATCCGAAACCGCATATCCAAACCACGCGCGTTCACTCCGCGCAGTTCCCAACTCCAGGACGCGGAACCAAGTGTGCCGGTACGGCTTGCAAATGCTGTCATGGAGTGGGTCATAAGGTCTGCTGCCTGTCATTGATTGCATCTGCACCTAAAGCCAATCCGCGCGGCTGGGCAAGAGGGCGCAAACGCATGGGGATTAACCACTTAACACTTTGTTAAATGGTTAACGTGAAAGAATTTGCTAAAAACTTATTAATGCGACGTAACGAGTAGCCTATTTTCGAGGCATCAGAATAAGGAATGCGGGTTTGGATTTGATCGATCACTCAAAGGAACGGCGGCAGGGCTGCATGCCCGGGCAAGACAATCCGCTGTTGCAAAGTCTTGAGCAATATTGGGAAACGCTGCGCAATGCACAGCGCCTGCCTGCACGGACAGATCTTTCACCTAGCAAAATTGATCACGCTTTGCCCTATGCCTTTATTCTTCAACGCGTTGCCCCCGGCATTGGCCGTTTCCGGGTCGCCGGGCAAAAGATCCATGATCTGCTGAAAATGGATGCCCGGGGCATGCCACTGAGCGTTTTATTCACCCCCGACGCACGTGAACAAGCGCAACAGCTTCTCGAATCTGCTTACATGTCACCTGCTATTGTCAGCATCCCGCTTGTTTCGGCAGGATCGATGCTACGGTCAGAGATCAAAGGCACCATGTTGCTGTTGCCCATGCGTGACAATGCGGACCGCACAACACGGATGCTTGGGGCATTGGTTTGCGATGATTACGCAAGCACGCGTGCGCGACGGTTTTCAATTCCAGCTGATGCACGTGTGCGGCATGACCCGATCGGGTTGCAACTGGCAGCAACCCAAATGATCCCGCGGGCGCCAACGCAAAGGCCGGACGCATTGCGCCCGGCCCTGAAATTGGTCGTCAATAACGGGTGATTAGCCCGCCTTGGCTTGCGCGATCGTGTCACGGCGTGCAGACAGTTCTTCGGCCACAAGGAACGCAAGTTCGAGCGATTGTGAAGCGTTCAGACGCGGATCACAGGCGGTGTGATAGCGGCTGGATAGGTCTTCGTCAGTGACCGCACGCACACCACCGGTGCATTCGGTCACGTCTTTGCCCGTCATTTCAAAGTGCACGCCGCCCGGCACTGTGCCTTCGGCGTTGTGGATCGCGAAGAATTCCTTCACTTCGCGCAGCACACTTTCAAATGGCCGTGTCTTATAGCCTGTAGACGATTTGATCGTGTTGCCATGCATCGCATCACAGGTCCAAACGACATTAGCGCCTTCTTCTTCGACCGCTTTGATCAGACGTGGCAGATGCTCGCCTACGGACCCTGCCCCGAAACGTGCGATCAAGGTCAAACGACCTGCCTCATTTTCCGGGTTCAAGGACGCCATCAGCGCCTTAAGGTGACCACTTGTCATGGACGGTCCACATTTCAGGCCGATTGGGTTCTGCACACCTTTGCAGAATTCCACATGTGCGCCATCAGGCTGACGCGTCCGGTCGCCGATCCAGATCATATGACCGGAACCCGCAAGCCATTTGCCAGAAGTCGAATCCAAACGGCAAAGCGCCTCTTCATATTCCAGCAGCAAAGCTTCATGGCTGGTGTAGAAGTCAACAGTCTGCAATTCGTGGTTGGTGTCAGTCGACAAGCCAGCGGCTTCCATAAAGTCCAGCGTGTCGCTGATACGGGAAGCCATATCGCTATATTTCTGCACTTCGTTGCTATCAGTAAAACCCAGCGTCCATTTGTGGACTTCGTGCACATTCGCAAAACCACCGGTCGAGAACGCACGCAGCAAGTTCAGCGTCGCGGCGGCCTGCATGTAGGCTTGGGTCATCCGCTCTGGGTCTGGAATACGGCTGTCGGCGGTGAAATCAAAACCATTGATGATATCGCCGCGGTAGCTTGGCAGTTCCACGCCATCTACCGTTTCAGTATCTGCAGAGCGCGGCTTGGCCATTTGACCGGCCATGCGACCGACCTTTACCACGGGCACTTTCGCGCCATAGGTCAGGACCATTGCCATCTGTAGCATCACTTTGAATGTGTCGCGAATGCCGTCGGCACTAAACTCAGCAAAGCTTTCGGCGCAGTCGCCACCTTGCAGCAAGAACGCTTCACCGCGGCTCACAGCGGCCAATTCTGCCTTCAAACGGCGTGCTTCACCTGCGAAAACCAAAGGTGGATAGCTGGCAAGACGACCTTCAACAGCGTTCAACGCGGCTGCGTCAGTATACGCGGGCATCTGGATCCGGGGCTTCTTGCGCCAGTCAGATTTTTGCCAGTCAGTCATCATCTTGCTCCATTTTGAAAGATCGTTAGCGATATCAGTGGTTGCGTATAGCGTGCAGTGTCAGGCGCGCCAATGGAAAAATAACCACCCCTCCATGCGTTAACAAGGTACCGCTCTAACCAGTTTCCTCTTGTCGGCAGCTTTTAAACCTGTTGAGGTATTTTTTGCGCCACGAACCGACGGAATATGCGATGACAATCGAACCTCAAATTGTCGATGTTGATCATGCGGGAAAACCCCGTAGGTTTATTTTCGTCTTGATGGAAAATTTCACAATGCTCTGCTTTGCAGCCGCCGTGGAAAGCCTGCGCATTGCCAATCGCACGGCGGGCAAAGACCTTTATGCGTGGAAAATCGTGAGTGAAGATGGTCAGGAGGCGATCTGCTCAAACGGGTGCAAATTCGGTGTGGATAGCGAGCTGCTGGAGCTGGACCGCGACGACACGATCATGCTGTGCGGCGGCGTAGATGTGCAAAAGGCCACGACAAAGCGCGTCCTGAATTGGATTCGCCGCGAGGCTCGCCGTGGTGTGACAATCGCAGGACTTTGCACTGCCGGATACACGATGGCCAAGGCCGGATTGCTCGACGGCAAGAAAGCGACAATCCATTGGGAAAACCAAGATAGCTTTGCCGAAGAATTTGAAGACGTTGATTTGACAAAATCTGTGTTTGTCGTTGACGGCAACCGGATCACGACTGCGGGTGGCACGGCTTCTATTGATTTGATGATCAAATTGATTGCGGATGATCATGGTGAAGACCTCGCCAATGCTGTTGCAGATATTCTGATCTATTCGTCCATCAGGACTGACCAAGATACACAGCGCCTCTCGATCCCTACCCGGATTGGCGTGCGGCATCCAAAGCTAAGCCGCGTTATTCAAATGATGGAACAAAACATCGAAGAACCCATCAGCCCGGCAATTCTTGCCAAGGATGTCGGGATGTCGACCCGACAGCTTGAACGCTTGTTCCGACGCTACCTGTCACGCAGCCCCAAGCGGTATTACATGGAACTGCGCTTGCAAAAGGCGCGCAACCTTTTGATGCAAACCGATATGACCGTCATCAACGTCGCACTGGCCTGCGGCTTTGCATCGCCGTCGCATTTCTCCAAGTGTTATCGATCCCACTACGACACCACGCCCTACCGCGAACGCGGTAGTCACGCGGTCCGTTTGTCGGTATGATCGGCACCAATGGTTATTGGTTTTTTTCGTAAACTTGTTTTATTGCTAGCCGTCCCGATAGGGGCAATTGCGCTTTACGCGCATGTGTCAGGCGACACAGATTTGCGTTTTACGTTTCTCAGCCTTTTGGCAATGCTTTGCGCCGCAGCTTTTGCATTGGGCATGTTTCGCCGCAAGCGTACCATGAAACGATCAATCCCGATGCCCGCGACGCGACAGGCCAGGCCCCGATCAGAACCTTTGCAATTGGTCGAGCCGACGTTTGTGCCGCCAGAGCCAGAAGAAGAGACCGAAAAGGAAGAGATTAAGGACGATGAGCTCTACATCGTCTTTTCAAGGCTGGCAGGTTTTAAAACTGGCGATGCATTCCGTGCCAATATTGAGGAAATCACCTCCAAGAACCGTCTGGCGCCACTCTCGCCCGACGAAATCGATAGGCTGGCCAATGAAATCGACAAACGGGATCTGCGCGGAAAATCATTCGTGCGTTCGCCCGGGGTCGCACTTGTCCGCATGCAGCGCTTTGACTTGGATGTTGAATTCGGCGGAACCAGCTGGCTTGGCGGATTGCCTACGTTGGGCGACATACCATGGCCACGCGACGATAGGGGCCGGGCGATGCATCACTTGGCGCAGATAGATATCGGAACCGTCCCCGACCCTCTGTTACCACCGGGAATGCCAACAACGGGTGCGCTTGCGTTCTTTATGAACACGTCAAACGACGCGCCGTATCAATCTAAAACCGTATATTTGCCCACTATCGGCAATACGGCCACCGAACCACCCGAGGACTTGGCCCCCATCTATGATGGTCCCGACTGGGGTGATTACGTCAAAGGCTATGCCCGCGAAAATGCGCCTGACACCTTTCCAAGATGGCCGGTCGAATTCGTTTTGCTGCCGATGGCGGACCAAAACAAAGACGATGACGCACATGAGTTGATGAATGAGCTCATTCGCGCAGACGCTTTGGGGTTTCTTT
The DNA here is from genome assembly GCA_947496605.1 of uncultured Paracoccaceae bacterium. Taxonomy (GTDB): domain Bacteria; phylum Pseudomonadota; class Alphaproteobacteria; order Rhodobacterales; family Rhodobacteraceae; genus Yoonia. The sequence goes on from CANMDF010000001.1 coordinate 628,440, forward strand.
CGCCAATGAACTACCGCCAAACAGTGCCAGACTTTGCACGGCCGTGGTTTTGGGACACCGCGCATCGCTTTACGATGTCGATCAGATTGGCGCGGGACGACATTGCAGACACGATCGCAAAGGCCCAGAAGCGCGTTCTAACATATGGCGATCAATATCAACCTGACCTGGATGTCCTGCTCAATCGCCAAGAAGCGTTCTCAAAATTCGTTGACGAGGTTAGTATCTGGGCTGTTTCAAACGAGCCATGGTCAAAAATGGATGTCGCAGATGTCGAAGATCTGAACGACTATTTTGCGCAAGTGCGTGAAGTTGGCGGGCAAGTAGCCCAATACAAACCTTTTTATCAGTTCACCCAAGGCGAGCTGATCAGCGTGCAAGAAGCTGCCGTCGCGACACTCGTTGCGGCAGCCAACGCCCCCCCCGAAGTCTATGCCCAACTGCCATTTGATGTTCGCGATGACATCGACACGAAACACCGCATTCCCAGCAAAGGACGTTGGCATCAAATGTTCGGCTTGGGCACAGAAATTCAGTCAGCTGTAACCGATCACACGCACCACCATATGTTGCTTCAACTTCATTCAGATCAATTGATGAATTGGATGTGGGGCGACAACGGAATCGTTCAGTTCTGGATCACCGAAGACGACATGTTGCAGCAGAATTGGGATGCTGTCGAAATGACGCTTGAAGGCAATTGACCCTGCCTCAAGACCCCAAACAGCGCGATTGAACGACGAAACAGTCCGTTTCCCCTAAAAGTGCCCTTCTAAAGGGAAAATGACCTTTGGTTCATACTTTCCTTTTGGAAACTGCCTGTTAGATTGGCGCTCAGGATAAAAATATCCAACTTGGGAGAAAGAAATGAAAAACCTACTTTTGGCGACCTCTGCTGTCGCAATGATGGCTGGCGGCGCATATGCTGACGGTCACTCTGAAGTGAAGATCGGCGTGATCCTTGGCTTCACGGGTCCACTTGAATCCATCACACCAGCCATGGGTGCGGGCGCTGAATTGGCAATGGCCGAAGTCACAGAATCGGGTGCCCTGCTGGGCGGCGCGTCTGTCACATCCGTACGCGGTGACAGCACATGTATCGACGCGGGTGCAGCAACAGCTGCAGCAGAACGTCTGGTCACATCCGACAACGTCGACGCGATCATGGGCGCTGACTGTTCCGGCGTCACTGGTGCGATCCTGCAGAACGTCGCACGCGCAAACGGTGTTGTGATGATTTCACCATCCGCAACGTCCCCCGGCCTGTCCACAGCAGACGATGACGGTCTGTTCTTCCGCACAGCACCATCTGACGCGCGCCAAGGCGTGATTATCACAAACATCCTTCAGGATCGTGGTGTCAGTGAAGTTGCTTTGACATATACAAACAACGACTACGGCAAGGGTCTTGCTGACGCGTTCCAGGCTGAATTCGAAGCAGCCGGCGGCACAGTCACAATCTCCGCCGCACACGAAGACGGCAAGGCAGACTACTCTGCTGAAGTTGGCGCATTGGCATCCGCTGGTGGCGAAGTTCTGGTTGTTGCAGGCTACGTTGACCAAGGTGGTTCCGGCATCATCCGGTCTTCACTCGACAGCGGCGCGTTTGACACATTCTACCTGCCAGACGGCATGGTTGGTGCGGTTCTGAACGATAACTTCGGTGAAGAATTGAACGGCTCTTACGGTGCTTATCCGGGTACAAACAACGCAGGTGCTGGTATGTTCGTAGAACTGGCTGAAGCAGCTGGTTTTGACGGCACAGGCGCGTTTTCACCAGAAAGCTATGACGCAGCAGCGTTGATCATGCTGGCGATGCAGGCGGCTGAATCCACAGACAGCGCAGACTTCAAAGACCACGTCTTTGACGTTGCAAACGCACCTGGCGTACAGATCATGCCGGGTCAGCTGGCCGAAGGTCTCGCGCTGATCGCTGCTGGCTATGACATCGACTATGTTGGTGCATCTGCAGTTGACCTGATCGGTCCCGGCGAATCCGCTGGTAACTATCAGGAAATCGAGTTTTCCAACGGCGTATATTCCACAATCAACTACCGTTAATCGGTTGATTTGAATAAGAAACGGCGCGGGTTAGTCCCGCGCCGTTTTGCAAAACAAGACAGGCCAAAAGGTCTGCTCAAGGGGATAAGACATGATTGTCGTTGAAGATGTGGTCAAAACCTTTGGTGGTTTCCGCGCCGTAGATGGTGCGACGATGACCATCGAGGAAGGCACAATCACCGGATTGATCGGCCCCAACGGTGCTGGAAAAACCACCCTTTTCAATGTGATCGCTGGTGTTCTTAAGCCAACATCTGGCCGGATCACCATGAAAGGTGAAGACATCACCGGCCTGCCCCCACATGAGCTGTTTCACAAAGGGTTGCTGCGGACCTTTCAAATCGCACATGAATTTTCATCCATGACCGTGCGCGAAAACCTGATGATGGTCCCCGGTGATCAATCAGGCGAGGCGCTTTGGAACACATGGTTTGGACGCAAGCGGATCGCCGACGAGGAACGCGCGTTGCAGGCCAAGGCTGATGAGGTCATCGAATTCCTGACAATCGACCATCTGAAAGAGGAAAAAGCAGGTAACTTGTCGGGTGGCCAGAAAAAGCTGCTGGAATTGGGCCGGACCATGATGGTCGATGCCAAGATTGTCTTTTTGGACGAGGTGGGCGCAGGTGTGAACCGCACCCTGCTGAACACCATCGGTGATGCGATCATCCGTTTGAACAAAGAACGAAACTATACGTTTGTCGTGATTGAGCACGACATGGATTTTATCGGCCGCCTATGTGACCCAGTTATCTGTATGGCGGAAGGCCACGTCTTGGCCGAAGGGACCTTGGATGAAATCAAGGCCAATGAACAGGTGATCGAGGCTTATCTCGGCACCGGGTTGAAAAACAAAGATAAGGTAAGTGCGACATGAAATTTCTCCTGACTGTCCTGCTCGGCGCAATCCTCGGATCTGCTGCTACGTTCTATTACATCTATCTCAATCACGCAGATGTGGGCGAGCAAGCGTTGATGCGCGACACGCTACTGTCCTATGCGCCATTCCTGGAAGAGTATATTAACCCGTGAGCGATCCGTTTCTGATCGGGGACGCCATGACCGGTGGTTATGGCAAGGGCCCTGATATCTTGCATTCTTGTACGATTGCCGCCGAAAAAGGTGAGATCGCTGTAATTGTCGGCCCTAACGGGGCTGGTAAATCGACGGCGATGAAAGCCGTCTTTGGCATGTTGAACGTCAATGAGGGCGCAGTGCGGCTCGACGGCGAAGACATCACCCATTTGTCCCCGCAGCAACGCGTGGTTAAGGGTATGGGCTTTGTGCCGCAAACGTCGAACATCTTCACGTCGATGACGGTTGAGGAAAATCTAGAGATGGGTGCTTTCATACGTCGCGATGACTTCAACGATACGATGACGCAGGTTTATGATCTGTTTCCAATCCTCAAAGACAAACGCAACCAGCCTGCAGGTGAATTGTCCGGCGGTCAGCGCCAGCAGGTCGCCGTTGGCCGTGCGCTGATGACACAGCCCAAGGTCTTGATGCTGGATGAGCCTACCGCAGGTGTATCGCCCATCGTGATGGATGAACTCTTCGACCGGATCATTGAGGTTGCCCGCACTGGCATTCCAATCCTGATGGTCGAACAGAACGCCCGTCAAGCACTTGAAATCGCGGATAAAGCCTATGTTCTGGTGCAAGGGCGCAACGCGCATACCGGTACCGGCAAGGAACTGCTGGCCGATGAACAGGTCCGCCGGAGCTTCTTGGGCGGATGAAGATGCCAGCCCTCCTTTGTGCCACTATGGCTGGGTCGGCTGCGGCCGAAACCGTGTCTTGCGACCTCTCCGGCGTGCCGATCCAATTTGAGATCGACCGTGCACAATTCGCCCCCGCCATCGACACCCAAGAACCCGTGCGCCGCCGTGTTACAACCGTGCAAATGGGCGAAGCACAATTCCCGGCTGAACCTATCATGATGGGCGATGTGCGAGGTTTCTGGGCCGAAGGCATGGGTGGCTCAGACATCATGATGGTGATGCAAGGTGACGGATCAGCCGTCTATGCCAACACCCGCGCAGGCGAACGTCTGACGGGCACATGCGAGGTGCTGCAATGAACAACCAATTGATTTCCAAGGGTGATCTGTAAATGGATTTTCTGAACGCCATCGTCGCCTTCGCGAACTTTGTCTTTGTCCCCGGCCTTGCTTATGGTGCGCAACTTGCCATTGGTGCGCTGGGTGTCACACTGATCTACGGCATCTTGCGCTTTTCCAACTTTGCCCATGGCGACACAATGGCCTTTGGCACCGCGATGACCATTTGGATCACTTGGGGCTTTCTGGCCTTGGGGATTTCCTTTGGCCCGCTGCCGACAGCTTTGCTGGCCCTGCCCTTTGGTATCGTGGCGACGATCCTCTTGTTGCTGGGCACCGATTGGGCGGTTTACCGGTTTTATCGCGAACAAAAGGCGTCCCCAGTGATCCTTGTGATCGTATCGATGGGCGTCATGTTTGTGATGAACGGCGTCGTGCGCTTTTTGATCGGTGTGCGCGATATTCGCTTTGCGGATGGTGAACGGTTCATCATCACAGCGCGTGAGTTCAAAGAAATGACTGGCCTGAATGAAGGTCTGGCGATCAAAACAACCCAAGCCATCACGGTTGTCGTGGCGTTGATTGCGATGGCGCTGTTGTTCTGGTTCCTAAATAAGACGCGCACCGGCAAGTCCATGCGTGCTTTCTCTGACAACGAAGATCTTGCCCTGCTGTCGGGCATCAACCCCGATTGGGTGGTCAAGGTCACGTGGATGATCGTCGCCGCCTTAGCCACCACCGCAGGCGTGCTTTATGGCCTCGACAAATCCTTCAAGGCTTTCACCTATTTCCAGCTGCTGCTGCCGATCTTTGCTGCGGCCATCGTAGGTGGATTGGGGAACCCGCTTGGCGCCATCGCAGGCGGTTTTGTGATCGCCTTTAGCGAAGTCACCATTACCTACGCATGGAAAAAAGTGCTGGTATATCTGATGCCCGAAAGCCTTGAGCCAGATGGATTGGTCCAGCTTTTGTCCACCGACTACAAATTCGCCGTCAGCTTTGCGATCTTGATTATCGTGCTGCTGTTTAAACCGACCGGCCTGTTCAAGGGGCAATCCGTATGAGCACCACCGTCAGAGATACCGCCCTTTTCGGGCTTGTCGCCGTCTTGCTGATTGGAACCGGCATCATCCAAGGCTGGAACTCGGCCTTGCTAATCCTGAACATGGGCCTGATTTCGGCCATTATGGCGCTGGGTGTAAACCTGCAATGGGGCTTTGCGGGCCTGTTTAACATCGGTGTGATGGGTTTTGTGGCTCTTGGCGGTCTGGCCGCTGTGCTGGTGTCAACCGAACCCGTGCCCGAGGCATGGCAGGCCGGTGGATTGCGCATTCTTGCAGGTCTAGTCTTTGGTGCGCTGACTGTCGTCGCAGCAGTCCAAGCGCAAAAACGGCTTGAGGGCCGGGTCAAGGTTATCGCGACATTGATCATACTCGTCGGTGGTTTCTTTCTGTTCCGCGCGATCTTTGATCCAGCGAAAGTTGCAATTGAAGCGGTCAATCCTGCTGTTAGTGGCAACCTTGGCGGTTTGAACCTTCCGATCTTACTAAGCTGGCCTGTGGGTGGATTGCTGGCCGCGGGTGCTGCGTGGATTATCGGCAAGACAGCCCTTGGCCTGCGCTCTGACTATCTGGCGATCGCAACACTTGGTATCGCCGAGATCATCATCGCCGTTTTAAAAAACGAAGACTGGTTGGCGCGCGGTGTGAAGAACGTCATCGGCCTTGAGCGCCCCGTGCCCTACGAAATTGATCTACAACAAGATCCCGGTTTTGTTGAACGCGCCGCCAGCCTTGGCCTTGATCCTGTCACGGCGTCGACCCTCTACACCAAAATGGGCTATGCCATCTTGTTTACTGTCGTTCTGCTGATCCTTCTTTGGCTTGCACAAAAGGCGCTCAACAGCCCATGGGGCCGTATGATGCGTGCGATCCGCGACAATGAAACCGCCGCCGAAGCGATGGGCAAAGACGTGACCGCCCGCCATTTGCAAATCTTCATCCTTGGCTCTGCAATTTGCGGGATCGCGGGTGCGATGATGACCACGCTGGATGGACAGTTGACGCCCGGTACCTATCAACCGCTGCGCTTTACCTTCCTTGTGTGGGTCATGGTGATTGTCGGCGGGTCCGGTAATAATTTTGGTGCGGTCTTGGGTGGCCTCCTGATCTGGTGGCTCTGGGTACAAGTTGAACCGCTGGGTCTTGGCCTGATGAATATTCTCAGCAGTGGTCTTGAGGATGGCAGTGCCGTCAAAGATTGGATGATCCAATCTGCCGCCCACATGCGTCTGCTGACGATGGGTTTGGTTCTGTTGCTCGTGCTACGGTTCAGTCCGCGCGGCCTGATCCCCGAACGCTAGCTTGTCCTACCTGTCTGCCCTGCTACAACGGGGCAGACTTAACACCGTGAGGACCAAATGGCGCTGATCTTTCGCTGGCTCGTCCGGCTTGCCTCTGGCTTAATTTTGCTTTGCGTGGCCGCCATCGCGCTGGCCTATTACTTCGCTTCACGGTCCCTGCCCGACTATAACGCCAATAGTGACGTCACAGGCATTTCCGCCCCGGTCGAGATCGTGCGCGACAATGCCAACGTCCCGCATATCTTTGGCGACACAAACGAAGACGTCTATTTCGCGCTTGGGTACGCCCATGCCCAAGACCGTTTGTGGCAAATGACGATGCTGCGGCGCACGGCACAAGGGCGGCTGTCGGAACTCTTTGGCGAACGCACCGTGGGCATCGATGAAGTTCTGCGTCGTTTTGATCTTTACACGCTCGCTGTGGCCTCTGTGAACGCGCAAACCGAAGAAACCAATACTTATCTCACGGCCTATGCTGGCGGCGTGAATGCCTGGCTGGCCGAGATTAACAAAGGTGCGTTGGGACGTGGTGCGCCTGAGATGTGGTTGTTCAATCACCCCGTTTCACCGTGGCAGCCTGCAGACTCGATTGCCATTCTCAAGCTGATGGCGCTCGATCTGACCTCCAACCTCGAGAACGAAGTCCTGCGCGCGCGCACCTCACTGCTGCTCGACAACGACCGCCTGTCGGACATCTTGCCGGATGATCCGACAAGCGGCATCGCAGCTTTGCCTGAATACGCAAACCTTGTGCCCGGCGTCGCCCCTTTCACGCCAAACATGCGCCTTGCCTATGACCCGCTGTCACCGATCAAACCCGCAGAACTGTCTGGCGCATCCAATGCTTGGGCGGCCAACGCGTCACGGTCCACAACGGGATCAACCTTGTTGGCCAATGACCCACATCTGGGGCTAACCGCGCCATCCATTTGGTATCTGGCACGTTTACAGCTGGAAGATGGCGGGATCATTGGCGGATCTATCCCGGGCATGCCTGTCATCCTAACCGGGCGCAGCGACGCTTTGGGGTGGGGGCTGACGACAGCGATGGTTGATGACCAAGATATCATGGTCGAAGAGGTGAACCCAGATAACCCCGAAGAATACCGCAGCCCCAATGGCTGGGTCCCCTTTCGGACCCGCGATAGTATCATCAACGTCAAAGATGGGCCGGCGGTGACATTGCGTTTGCGTTGGACGGCGAATGGGCCTGTGATGCCCCGCGATAAATACGACCTTGGCACGATTACACCGCCGGGGCATGTCACTGCTATTTCTTGGACCGCGTTATCCGACCGCGATCCGACGATGTCTGCTATGATGGGGTTGAACCATTCAAGCACGGTCGAAGAAGCCATAACCGCTGGCGCATCCGCTATCGCACCCGCACAAAATGTCACCCTTGTGGATCGAAATCGCATTGCGATGAAGACAATGGGGGCGATCCCTGCCCGCGATGCCAATCACCAAAGCCAAGGCCGCCTGCCTGCCTTTGGCTATCTGGCCGAGAACCGATGGCAGGGCCGGTTCCCATACAGCGATAACCCAGAATTTCTGGATCCGCCTGGCGGGATCATCGGGAACACCAACAACAAGACGGTCGATCGCCCCTTTCCACAGCATGTCACCCATAAATGGGGCGATACCCAACGGATCAACCGTTGGCGGCGCCTGATGCAAGCGCGTGAAGTGCATACGCGCGACAGCTTCATCGAGGCGCAGCTTGATACCGTCAGCTTTACCGCCCGCACGCTGTCAACGCTCATGGGCGCCGATCTTTGGTTCACTGGTGATGCCGCCCCTGATGGTACGCCAGAACGTCGCCGCCAGATCGCACTGAACCTGTTGTCTGCTTGGAACGGCGAGATGAACGAACACCTGCCAGAGCCATTGATCTATTCGGCCTGGGCGCGGGCCTTTCAACAGCGTCTGATACGCGATGAGTTGGGACCTTTGGCCTCCGAGTTCACGCATGTTGAACCCGTCTTCATTGAACGCGTGTTTCGCGACATCGACGGGGCAAGTGTCTGGTGCGACGTCATCCAGTCCGCACCGGTTGAGACCTGCACCGACATTGCACGGCAATCGCTGGACGATGCGCTGGTCTGGATCGCCGAAAACCACGGCGAAGCGGTTGAGGCCGTCCGCTGGGGCGATGCCCATGTCGCGACACATGATCACCCTGTGCTTGGGAATACGCCCATCCTGGAATGGGTCGTAAACATCCGGCAGTCGACCAGCGGTGGCGATCATACGTTGCAGCGGGCCAAGACTTCTGGCGAAGATCCCAACCCGTTCCATAATGTGCACGCCGGGGCGTATCGAGGTGTTTACGATTTTGCAGACCCTGACAGTTCGGTCTTCATCACATCCACAGGGCAGTCCGGACACCCGCTATCACGGCACTATGACAATTTGGGCGAGTTATGGCGGCGGGGCGAGTATATCCCGATGTCGCTCGATCCTGATCTGGCACGGGCTGCGGCTGTGGGTGTCACAGTGCTAAGACCTGCTGAGCAGTAGTCTTAGGCCTTACCAGCCGATTTCTGACGGGCTTCGAATTGCTTCCAAACATGCATTCGCCCTTTTTGACGCGCATCCGCAAGCCACATTTTCTTGCGGGCGTCCGGCACTTCCATCGATCGATAAACACCGCCGGAGTACTTTGCCCAATCAATCGCGAGACCCTGCTTTACCATTTCCGCTGACAAATCGCGCCCATCAGGCAGGAAACACTTTGCGACGGTCCGTCCATGCGTGTCTTGCGCAACGATCTCAGCTCTAATTTTATGGCCTTTGCAAAGCGCCACCAAAGCCCACTTCGCCTTCTTGCCAAAAGGGTGGTTGAATTCAGGCGCATCCACACCAAACAACCTGATCTCAACTTTCTTGATCACTATTGAATCGCCGTCAATCACATAGGCTGGACCGTCAAGAACCTGTTGGCGCGGTGCTGCTGGCGTTGTCGGAACGTAAGCGGCCGCGCGTCGCCGTTCTAACTGAAGAGGTTCAAGCGGTTCATCCTCACGCAATTTAGGAGGGTGAGTGTTCTTATCAGACCGCCAAAATACCCAAATCAAGAAAACGAATAGAATGAAAATCAGAAAGGCACCGTCCAAAACATATATCCAATAATACCTGCGTATCTGAATACAATCTCTGGATGATATGTCCAAAGTAGGGCGAAATGCTCAGTTGGATTCTTTACACTCTCGCAGACATGCAAGATCGGTGCGTTTGTTAGGCAGTCACGCGTGCCCAATCAGCTCAAAACAAAAAGGTCGCGGTGTTGTCGTTGGCAATACGCCAACAAAACATCGCGACCCAAACCGAAAAACGGTGTATTTGTTTGTGCAACCAGAAACTAATAAACCAACAAAACCCGCCAAGACAGCTAAGGTTATTAACATTAAGTTAACGCTTTGACACAATCTTGTCAAAGTTTATGAAGTTTTGTTCCCTCTTTGGGCACAATAGCTTTCCCAAGGATCAACCGTAGCTGCATTGGCATTATTCACGCCGCCTATTGGTCTATCAAGAAACCCGAATGCAACTCTTGAGTGCGCTCTATGCACGAATCGCGTCTGTATTTTGCTGTCGTCAGGGCGCGGACCGCTAGAACAAGTCCGTCTAACAGGGCTACAGACGCACAAATCGCTCTTTTTGGAGCTGCGTCCAAAACACTGTTACCTTATATCCGGTCTCGGTCTGCACTTCTGCCGTGACGATCCCTGCATCAAAGAGCCATGCACGTTTGCGACCCTCTGCGAATGCCAATGTTAGGGTCTCTTCGCTGCGTGGGTCTTTGAGCTTATCAGGGATCGCCGCCAAAAACGGCTCCATCCCCTCGCCCGTAATCGCGGACACTGCAAACAGGTCTTCGGTACGTGCTGCTTGGGTCAAGATCGCGTCTCGCGCGTCACCTTCAAGCAGGTCAGTTTTATTCCAGATCTCGATGATCGGCGCTTCCTCAGCCACACCAAGGCTTTGCAAGATTGCGTGCACGTCTTGTGCCTGTTCTTCACTTTGGGGGTGGCTGATGTCACGAACATGCACGATCAGATCAGCATCTAGCACTTCTTCCAATGTGGCGCGAAAGGCGGCAACCAATTCAGTGGGCAGGTCACTGATAAAACCCACGGTATCGGACATGATCACTTCATCGCCGGTGGGCAAAACGATCTTGCGCATCGTCGGATCCAGTGTGGCAAAAAGCATGTCTTTGGCGAAAACCTGCGCCCCCGTCAGCCGATTGAACAGTGTCGACTTGCCAGCGTTGGTATAGCCAACCAATGCGACAATCGGGAAAGGCACCTTTGCACGGGATGCGCGGTGCAACTCGCGTGTCTTGACGACTTTTGCCAATTGCTTGCGCAGACGGTTGAGTTGATCATCAATGGCACGGCGGTCGGCCTCAATCTGGGTTTCACCAGGACCACCCACAAACCCAAGCCCGCCACGTTGACGTTCAAGGTGGGTCCAAGCGCGGACCAATCTGGTGCGTTGATAGGATAGTGCCGCCATTTCGACCTGCAACACGCCTTCCGACGTGCGCGCACGGTCGCTGAAAATCTCAAGGATCAGACCCGTGCGGTCCAGCAGCTTCACGCCCCATTCTTTTTCAAGATTACGCTGTTGCACAGGCGTGACGGGTCCATCGATCAAAACCAGCTCAACCTCGGCATCATGGAACACATGTTTGAGTTCTTCGATCTTACCTTTGCCGAACAGTTTGCCCGGATGAATGCGCGGCAATCGCACGACGTCTGCACCAACAACCTGCAAGTCTGGCAAGGCGGCAGCCAAAGACACGCCTTCTTCCAAAGCAGGTTCGGCCGCGCGACGGCTGTAGTCGGTCTTTAAATCAGGATGCAGCACCCAAGCCCGCGTGATGGGGCGGTCGTGTTCGAGCAATGCTACTCTTCGCCTTCATAGAGGCTGATGGGCTGTGCCGGCATGATTGTTGAGATGGCACTTTTGTAGACAAGCTGCGATTGCCCATCGCGGCGCAATAGAACACAAAAGCTATCAAACCATGTGATGACCCCTTGCAGCTTAACGCCATTCACCAAGAATATGGTCACAGGAACCTTGACCTTGCGAACATGGTTTAGAAATGCATCTTGCAGATTTGCTTTGTCGGCAGCCATCGCGACACCCTTTTTTCTTATTATTTTGGCCGCGAACCGGCCCCCCGAGGTAATGCTTGCAGTATGTCGCGGGATTTCGGGACTTTCCACCCCCAAAATGCAATTCAAAAGAGGTGCTTAGCGCTGCCATATTTCTGGATTAAAGAGCGCGATAATCGCCAGTGCTTCCAACCGCCCCAGCACCATTGCAAAGGCAAGGACCACCTTAGCTGCATCGGGAATACCTGAATAGGCGATCGGTGTTTCAGCGGCCACGGCCGCCAATGGCCCTGTTGTGGAAAGAGACGCGACCGACAACACCATCGCTGTTTCAAACTGCACACCGGTGAGCGACAGCATCAACATCACCGCGGCGATGCTGAGCGCAAACAACATGAAAAAGACCCATGAAATATAAGCGCCTTGCTTGCGGATCCGCCGCGCATCCTTACCACCGCCCCCAATGGACGATGGGTGCAACAGGCGTTCCTGCTCGCGTTCTCCATGCCGGTAAAGGGCGTAGATGCGCAGCAGCTTGACCCCTCCGGCCGTCGTCGCCACACCGCCGCCGATCAATGCCATGCCGATCAGGAACAAACCGGGCGTGCTTAGCCCTGACCATTCCGTTGCGCCGTCCCAAAAATGCGATTCAAAGCCTGTGGTCGTCAGAAATGATGTCACCGTAAACAAAGCCCCCCACAAAGCCGATGCAACTTCTTGGATGCTTGTGGGGTCTGATTGCTCTGTCGCTCCGATGAAGTGACGCATGAAAAGCAACGTCGTCACGGTAATGATCAAGACCAAGGCTGTGATGAATTCCGGATCGCGCCGCAGGCCTTGGTCGCCTTCTCCGATCACACCTTTGCTAAAAGTCAGTCGTGACAAGGCAAAGACGAAGAAACAGAAAATCAACAACTCGCCCCAGAACCGCGACGCCGCGAAATAGAGCCCACCGATGGGCGATATCCCTGAGGTCGATAATGTCGACATGGCGTGGATCAACGCGATGTAGGGAAACTCACCCGCAATGACGAGGCCAATCCACAAGATGCCAGTAAGCGCCACATAGACTGGTGTCAGCTTAAGGGTGTAACGGACCAAGCGTTCTGATGGGTCCGCGATTTGCGCGATCTGAGAAAACGCACCAGAGGCCCCTTTTCCTGCGTTGCCGGACGCCCTCACTTCAAAGCCACCAAGGTTCATCGGAGCAAAGATAGAAACCGCTGTCACCCAAACCAGCAATCCGCCCATCCAGCCCACCAGCCCACGCCAAAGGTGCTGCGAAGGCGTGAGCCGACCTACCGTGTCATAAACCGTGGCACCCGTTGTCGTGAAGCTCGAGACCATCTCAAACCATGCGTTTAGGAACGTCGTGTTTCCGACGGCCTCGTAGAATGGCACAGCAAACATAATTGGCAGTGCGCTGAATGCGGCCAAAAGGCCCACCAATTGGCTACGTGCGACGCTTTTTGGCGCATAACCCGCCGTCGCCAGACCGATCATCAAAGTAATCGTGGAAAACAGGATGAACCCGTAGAAAAAGACCCGCATCGTGTCAAAGTCTTCCATGACCACACCGTGGGCTGCCGGCACGATCATTGCGATCGACCCCAGACCCATCAGGATCACAAAGAACGGCAGGCGCACGATCCAGTCCATTAGAAAAAGTCGATCGAGACCTGTAAGAGGCGCTCTACCTCGGGGACATCCTCGGCCATCGCAAAGATCGCAATGACGTTGCCTTCCTCGATCCGCGTTTCACCTGTTGGCCGCACCATTTTACCTTGCTGCATCACACCACCAATCAGCGTGCCTTCTGGAAAATCAATGTCTTTCACCCGCTGCCCCGCAATGGGTGAGGTTCCCAGCACTTGCGCCTCGATTACCTCGGCCTCTGCGTCACCAATCGAGTAAACGCCGCGTACACGGCCATGGCGGATATGACGCAAGATAGAACTGACGGTCGTGGCTCGCGGGTTGATGTAGGCGTCAATATCCAATGGCCCCATCAAAGGCACCAATGTGGGATCATTCACCAATGAAATCGCCATAGGCGAGCCCATCTCTTTGGCACGCACGGCGGCCAGCAGGTTTGTTTTATCGTCGTCTGTCACTGCCAGCACGGCGTCAGCTGTCGCGATATTCGCCTCTTCCAGCAAAGCGCTATCAAGGCCATCACCATGCAGCACAATCGTCCGGTCCAGCGCATCCGCTGCCCGTTCTGCACATTCGCGATTAGCTTCGATCATTTTGACGCGCACACGCTCGGTCCGGGCCTCAAGTGCGAGCGCCACGCCGAGCCCTACATTACCACCACCAATGATGACGATACGCTCTTGTTTTGATTGGGTTTTACCAAATATTTCAAGCGTCCGGGTCATATCTTCGGTGTCGGTAAAGATATAGCATTCATCGTTAGGGAAAATCTGATCACCAGCGGAAGGCACAAACAAAGCACCCTCGCGGCGGATACCTACAACGACGGCACGCAAAGTCGAAAACAGGTCTGTCAGCTGGCGCAGCGGCGTGTTGATGACAGGGCAATCTTCATCAATCGTGATCCCCAGAAGCTGTGCACGCCCTTCCAGAAAGCTCTCTGTGTCAAATGCGGCAGGTGCAGCCAGACGCTGTAATGCGGCCTCGGCGACTTCTCTCTCAGGTGAAATAATGACATCAATTGGCAGGTGATTGCGCCGGTAGAGATCAGCATAGGCAGGATCAAGGTAGTTCTGCGCCCGCAATCGCGCGATCTTGCGCTGCACAGAAAAGACCGAATGCGCGACCTGACAGGTCACCATGTTCACCTCGTCCGAATGTGTCGCAGCAATCACCATATCCGCGTCAGATGCTCCTGCCCGATCCAACACGTCCGGGTAACTCGCGAAACCAGCGATGCCCTGTACATCAAGCGTATCTGTGGCGCGGCGCACCAATTCGGGGTTATTATCAACGACAGTCACGTCGTTCTTTTCCCCAGACAGATGGCGGGCAATTTGCCAGCCCACCTGCCCGGCGCCGCAGATGATTACTTTCATACGTCGTCGCCTTCAATATAGGCCACGCGGCCTCCGGCCTTATTCGTCGTGACAACCCCAAGTGATTTCAATTTACGGTGCAAAGCAGATCGCTCCATACCTACGAAGGATGCTGTGCGGCTAATATTGCCGCCAAACCGGTTGATCTGGGTCAGCAGGTATTCCCGTTCAAACAACTCACGGGCTTCGCGCAGAGGCAGTGTCGCAAGACCACCGGCCAAGACAATGCGGCCTTCTTCACCACCGCCTTCTTCGACGGTCGGTAGCTCTTTGGCACTGATGTCGCCTGTATTTTCCCCAAGAATAAGAACACGTTCAACGACGTTCTTTAACTGCCGGACATTCCCCGGCCACAGCATAGTCTGCAAGAGCGCACGGGCATCTTCGGCAATCTTGCGCAGCGGCAAACCTTGGACTTTGTTGCAGGCTTCAATGAAATGCTCTGCCAAAAGCGGGATGTCTTCACGTCGCTCTTCCAAAGACGGCACAGCAATCGGGACCACGTTCAAGCGGTGGTACAGCTCTTCGCGAAATGTGCCTGCTTCAATGGCGTCACTGAGGTCACGGTTGGTGCTCGAAATGACCCGCAAATCGACCTGCACTTTATCAGCGCCTCCGACGCGCTGAAAACGCTGCTCGACCAAGACACGCAAAATCTTGGATTGGGTGCCAAGCGGCATATCAGCGATCTCGTCAAAGTAGACGACACCCCCGTTCGCCTCTTCCAACAAACCCTGCTCAACACCCTTTGTGCTGTCTTCGCGGCCAAACAGAACTTCTTCCATCCGTTCAGGTTCAATCGATGCGGAATTCACAACAACAAAAGGCGCAGACGCACGGTTGGAATTGGCGTGAATGTAGCGGGCGGCGATTTCTTTACCCGCGCCAGCAGGACCAGTCAGCATCACGCGGCCATTGGATTTTGTGACCTTGTCGAGTTGCGATTTCAACGTGCGAAATGCCGCACTGTCGCCCAACATCTCAGAACTATGGCTTTCACCGCGTTTCAGCTGCACATTTTCCTGACGCAATCGCGACGTTTCCATCGCACGTCTGATCACGACCAAAAGCTGGTCGATGTTGAACGGCTTTTCGATAAAGTCATATGCACCCTGCTTGATCGCCGCGACCGCTATTTCAATATTGCCGTGGCCAGAGATAATCACAATTGGCACATCCGGATGATCACGCTTTACGGACTTTAGAATATCAATCCCGTCCATATTGCTATCTTTCAGCCAGATATCGAGGATCATCAACGCAGGCTGCTCGGCCGCGATTTGCGCCATGCATTCGTCGGATGTGCCTGCCAGACGGGTTGTGTACCCTTCATCAATCAGAATTTCCGAGATGAGCTCGCGGATGTCGCGTTCGTCATCAGTGATCAGAATATCGCCCATGGGTTTACCTCATGCTGAAATTTTAGGTGCCGTGGCAGCTTGTGCTGCAGCGGGCAGTTGTATGATGGCGCAGGCCCCGGTGTGGTCGTGGCCTGCAAAAGGTTCGGCATCTGTGAGTGTCAGCGTACCGCCGTGTTCTTCGATGATCTTTTTGACAATAGGCAGGCCAAGGCCCGTCCCTTCGCCGCGTGTTGTTACGTAAGGCTCAAACAGTCGCGCCCGATCTTCTGGCAGGCCAATCCCGTTGTCTGAGATTTTGATGGTGACGTTTTTGGCGTCATAGAGCATGCGCAGTTGAATTTCTGGGCGATAGGCCTCGGGCGCATGACGTTTGATATAGGTCTCAGTTGCTTCGCCAGCGTTCTTAAGCAGATTGGTCAAAGCCTGCCCGATCATCGTGTCATCCATATCAACGAGCACCGATTCCTCAGGAATGCTGGCCGCGAAATGCACTTCGGGCTGGCCAACAATCTGAAGCGACAGCGCATCATGGACCAATTGGGTGAGATCATTCAGATGCAGTTCCGGTTCCGGCATGCGCGCGAACTTTGAAAACTCATCAACGATGCGGCGTAGATCATTGGTTTGACGCACAATCACATCCGTCATTTGTTCCAGCTTGTCAGCGTCATGTCCGACTTGTTTATTAAATTTGCGATTGATCCGTTCTGCGGACAGTTGGATCGGTGTCAGCGGGTTCTTGATTTCATGCGCAATGCGCCGCGCCACATCGCCCCAAGCGGCCATGCGTTGCGCACTGACCAGATCAGTCACATCATCAAAGGCCACAACGTATCCTTCAAGGGTCCCGTCAAGATTGCGGCGTTGGGCCATCCGGACCAGCAGACTTTCTTGTTGGCCTTTGCGGACCAGATTGATCTGCTCTTGTACGCTTTCAGTTTCCGTCTCACAGACCTGTAGGAACAAGTCAGCAAACTCAGGGACAGCCACCGCAATCGCGGATTCTTCGGGATTATCACTGACGGACAATAACCGCCGCGCAGAAGGGTTCACGAATGTCACCCGCCCGTAAGCATCAAGACCCACAACACCAGACGTCACTGAACTCAGCACGGAATCAAACAGCCGCCCACGGCGTTCCGTGCGTTGGTTGGTTTCAATCAACTGATCACGCTGCCCTTTCAGGCGACTTGTCATCTGGTTAAAGTAGTGTCCCAACTGCGAAATCTCATCCTCGCCATCATCCTCGATGACACGGACGTCCAGATCGCCAGAACCTACCCGCTGCGATGCAGACACCAATCGACCCACGGGGCTTGATAGGCGTTCTGCGAACCACAACCCGCCCAAGATCGCGCCCAAGATCAGGATGACCGCGAAACCTAAGTACAACAGGCCAAATTGAAAGAGCAGTTGTCCGCGCTCATTTTGGAGTTCTTCGTATTGCGCAACGGTTTCGGTCGTATCATCAAGCAACGACAAAACGGCCCCGTCGACAGGTCGCGTGACATAGAGATACCGGTCACGAAACGCAGACAACGGGATCAACGCGCGAAACTCGTTGTTGGCATAGTCTTGGATGATGGTCAGGCCGGTTTCATCCGCACGTCTGAAATCCTCGGCTGAGGGGCGCTCATATCCAAATTCGTATGATCGTGCACCACGCGCCGTGATCGTACCCAAGCCGTCAATCACAAACGCCTCAGTCAGGCCTCTTTCGACCTGTGCCTGCACATCCCCCAATGCACGGCGGACTTCGCCGTCGTCCATAAAGAGGTTCGCCTGACGCTCTCGGTTCAAATATGCTGCAAGGCCCCGTCCATCCCGCGTTAGGCCCTGGCTGTGCTCATCCTCATAGGCCTGCGCTGTCGTAAGTGAGGTGCGCAACACGTTGCCCACTGGCTCCGAGAACAAGCCATCCAAAGCGATAGAAATCAAAGTGACCGAAAATACCGCCACCAAGACAATTGGCACCAATGCGGATAATGCAAAAACACCCGTCAATCGCAGGCTTAGCTGTGAACCTGCTGATTTCGCACGCCTCGCCGCCACCATACGTGCGACCTGTCGCATGACTACAGCAGCAACGACCAAGACATAGATGAAATCGAGTAGCAGCACCAAACGCAGCGATGTCGATGCCGCACCCCGGTCTAATGGCCCAACGACGATGTAGGTCAGCAGCGCCAAAACTGGTCCGGCCACGAATAATCCGATCGCGAACGAGTTCTGCACATGCCGCTGGCGGAACCAGCGACTGAGGAGGGATAGATCGATGCCCATTAGGGTACGCCGCACGCGCAAAGCCCTGTTACTGAGGTGAGGTCGCCCCCACGATACCGCCAAATGCTGTGGTCTTTCT
This sequence comes from uncultured Paracoccaceae bacterium, assembly GCA_947496605.1. GTDB lineage: Bacteria > Pseudomonadota > Alphaproteobacteria > Rhodobacterales > Rhodobacteraceae > Yoonia. The sequence goes on from CANMDF010000001.1 coordinate 646,812, forward strand.
GATACGCTGACGTAACAGTGCCACGGTTCTGTTGCGGTTTTACATCAACTTACGGCGCCGTGTCACGCGGATATCGAGGTCAGTGATCTTCTTACGCAGTGTATTGCGATTTATTCCAAGTAAATCAGCGCATTTCGCCTGATTTCCCCCGGTCGCATCCAGTGCAATTTCGATCAATGGACCCTCAACCTCTTTCAGGATTCGGTTATAGAGCCCCGGCGGCGGCAAAACGCCCCCATGCAGATCGAAATAACGCCGCAGGTGTTTGCCCACGCTCGCACTTAGCTTTTCGCCTTCTCCACCAGAGCGCAGAGGCTCTATGGCGGGCTGGTTCCCCAGAACCATCTCAACCTCGCTGCGGGTGATTTCTTCTTCAGCGGCGGTAAATACCAACCTGCGGACAGCGTTTTCCAACTGCCGCACATTGCCCGGCCAACTGTAGGCCCGAACAAGATCCAAGGCGGCATCACCAAAGCGGCGCAGCGGCGCACCTTCGCGTTCAGCACGCGCCAGAAAATGCGCGGCCAACAGCGGAATGTCATCAACACGTTCGCGCAGCGATGGCACATCCACGGTAACACCCCCCAAGCGGTAAAATAGATCTTCGCGGAAATACCCGTCTTCCATCCGCAGCATCAGATCAGATTGTGACGTCGCCATGATCCGAGGCGCGTTATCACCGAGACTATCTAGCATCCGCACGATCCGCGCTTGCGCTTGTTCGGACAGATCACTGACCTCATCAAACAAAATGGATCCGCCTTTAGCGCGGCTCAGCACGGTTGATGGGCCGTCCATCCCTTCAAGATCGGTTGCAGACACAACGACGAAAGGCAGACTGCGCCGATCCGAAAAGTCATGCACTGCACGCGCAATCAGCGATTTGCCTGTTCCGCTTTCGCCTGTGATCAACACGGGCAACTGTGTGTTCATGACGCGTGCCACAAGACGGTAGAGACCCTGCATCACCGGGGTACGTCCGACCAGCGGCAGGTCGCCACCTTGCTCTGTTGCGGTGATATCGGGTGCGCGGGTGACGGGTGCGCGGCGCTTGATCTCAAGTGCACGCGCGGCGCGTTTCATCAGGTCTGGCAGATCAAAGGGTTTCGGCAGGTAGTCATAAGCATCAGCCTCTGCCGCCTGAATAGCCGTCATGATCGTGTTCTGCGCCGAAATGACAATAACGGGCAATCCGGGGCGAGCATCGGCGATCTTAGGAAGTTGATCTAAGCCATTGCCATCCGGCATCACGACATCTGAGATCACCAAGTCGCCTTTGCCTTCGTCCACCCAACGCATCAATGTCACAAGTGACGACGTCGCATGCACTTTGCACCCTGCCCGCGTTAACGCTTGGGTCAAAACCGTACGGATCGTCCGGTCGTCATCGGCAACTAGAACTGTCCCGTCCATCACTCTTCTCCTATTTCATAATCTTTCGGCACAACTGGCAATGAAATGCGGAAAACGGTCCGCCCGGGTACGCTGTCCACAGATATCCATCCGCCCGCGTCACCTATCAACTTGGACACAAGGGCGAGGCCCAGTCCGGTTCCGTTTTCTTTGCCCGACACAAAGGGTTCAAATATATCGTTCGCTATTTCGCGCGGCAAACCGGGACCATCATCGATGATCTCAACCTGAAGCGGCAGGCGCGCATGGGTGCCATCGGACCTATGCACACGCAGCGAGGTGTCATAGAACGTGTGCAGGCGGATCGACCCCGCATCTTCGCTGGCCTCTGACGCGTTCTTAAGCAAGTTCAAGAACACCTGCAAAAGCTGATCCCCATCCGCCAAGGTTTGTGGCAATGACGGATCGTAGTCTTCAATGAACAGCATATGCGCACCAAAACCTACGGCGGCAGATTGGCGTGCACGATCAAGAATATCATGGATATTGACGGGTTTGAGCATTGGCGGGCGCAAGTTCCCAAATTGCTCAACCTGCTCAAGCAGCTTTACGATGCGGCGGCTTTCTTCAACAATCAGGTCGGTCATTTCCTGATCTTCCGATGACAAACCCATCGACAGCAATTGCGCGGCCCCGGTGATGCCGGCCAGGGGGTTCTTGATCTCATGGGCCAGCATTTCAGCCATGCCGATCGCAGATTTTGCCGCCTTTCCCGAAGAATGGTTTTGATTGATCCTGCTTGCGATTTCGCGCGGGCTGATCATGATAATCATGGTATCGTCACTGCCTTGCAGCGGCGCAAATTGTAGATTGCACAGCATTGGCGCACGTTCACCGCTGCCGACATCGACGTCATTGACGAACAGCGACGTCCGGTTTTCACGCGCACGGCTAAACGGCGCCTCTAATGGCGCGTCGATCATCACCTTTTCCCAAAGCTTTTCGCCGACCAACGCCTTAGCCGACATGTTCAGAAAGCTTTCAGCGGCCGGATTGCTCATGGTGATGATGTCATCACCGTCAAGCATCAAAGACGGCACTGGCAAAGATGACCAAAGTGATTGCCCCAGTATCATGCCGCCACCTGCAATTCCAAGGCGTCCGGCAGGTCGCGCAGGACATGCGCAGGCTCGACTTGGGTCAGAATGGCCTTGCGCAGTTCTGGCCCAGTGCCCGCACCATCCATGTACCATCCCAAATGTTTGCGGGCGACTTTGCGCCCCAAATCCGCTCCATAAAACGATAGCATCGCTTCATAGTGCCCGCTTACCATGTCGATCAGGTCTGCACCTTGCGGGACATGTGGGGCATCCGTGCCATGTAAGGCCGCAGATACTTGGGCCAAGACCCACGGCTGCCCTTGTGCGCCGCGTCCTATCATCACCCCATCGGCCCCAGACAATGCGAGCGCCTGACGTGCGGTTTTGGCATCCACGATATCGCCATTGGCGATCACCGGGATCGATACCGCGTCCTTAATGCGCGCGATCGCCGCCCAGTCGGCTGATCCTTTGTAGAACTGGCAGCGGGTGCGGCCGTGTATCGTGACAAGTTTGATTCCCGCGTCTTCAGCCCGCTTGGCCACATCCGCCGCGTTCAAACTGTCATCATCCCACCCTAGGCGGGTTTTTAATGTGACGGGGACGTCAACAGCGTTGACGACGGCCTCAATCAGGCTGAGCGCATGGTCAGGCGTGCGCAAAAGAGCCGAACCGGAGTATCCGCTTGTGACCTTCTTGGCAGGACAGCCCATATTGATATCAATGAGCGCAGCACCGCTGTCTGCGGCCAAACGTGCGGCCTCTGCCATCCAATAGGCTTCGCGTCCAGCGATTTGGACGGCGGTGCCTTTTTGATCGTATCCCAATTCGGCGCGTTCGCGCACACCGGGCTTAGCTTGTACCATTTCTTGGCTTGCCACCATTTCACTTACGACCCAGCCCGCCCCGAACGACGCGACCAACTGGCGAAATGGCAAATCGGTGATCCCAGCAAGCGGCGCAAGTGCGACCGGCGGCGACAGCGCCACATCATTCAAGACCAAGGATTCGGTATTTGCCAAAGGAATAATCGTTCGCTTATCTGTTGCGCGTCATGGGTGGTTTAGGCCTAATCCCAGCTTCTCTCAACGAAACAGCGCCACTTCTCTCCCGAAAAAATAGCATCTGCTTAATTATTAGGCAGATATCCCCAGAAACAGACGAATTGCGTCGGACGGTCCTGCGCCCTAAACCTAGGCCCAAACAAGTACGGACCTCAGATGACAACAGCGGCAATCATCGTTGCAGCCGGGCGCGGCATACGCGCTGGCGGCGACATACCCAAACAGTGGCAAACACTGGTGGACCGCCCGGTTGCGGCTTTTGCGATGGACCGTTTTGCATCCCACCCGGCCATCACGCAGCTTATTGTGGTGCTCAACCCCGATGATATTCCCACCGACCTTTGGCCGCGGACCCCAACGGCCACGATTGTTGAAGGTGGCGAAACCCGTGGCGCATCTGTTCTAGCTGGCTTGAACGCAACCACTGACGACATCACCAAAGTTCTTATCCATGATGCTGCGAGGCCTCTGGTCACAGAAGCATTGATTGACCGCGTTTTGGCCGCGCTCGAGACCAACGAAGGTGCAGCGCCTGCCGTTGCCGTGACGGATACGCTTTGGCATGGCGCAGACGGCAAGGTGCAAGGTGTGCAAGACCGCGGCGGCCTGTACCGCGCCCAAACACCACAAGGGTTCCACCTTGCGCCGCTTCTGGCTGCTTTTGCGGCCAGCACTGGGCAGGAAACCGATGATGTGGCCGTCGCACGTGCAGCAGGGCTGGACGTGACCATCGTTGCGGGCGATGAAGACAACATCAAAATCACAACACCTGCGGACTTTGACCGGGCCGCCAAGCTGATGAGGCAATCCATGGATATACGTGTCGGCAACGGCTACGACGTACACCGCTTTGGCGAAGGCGACCACGTGTGGCTTTGCGGCGTCGAGATCCCACATACCCGCAGCCTGCAAGGGCACTCTGATGCTGACGTCGGCATGCATGCGGTGACAGACGCGATCTATGGCGCGCTGGGCAAAGGCGACATCGGCGTCCATTTCCCCCCCTCCGATCCACAATGGAAAGGAGCGGCCAGTCATATTTTCCTTGAGCACGCCGTTGCACTGGCTGCATCGCAAGGGTTCACTATTGGCAATGTTGATTGCACATTGGTCTGTGAATTTCCCAAAGTTGGACCACACCAAGACGCCATGAAAGCAGTGATGGGCGCCTATATGGGTCTTGAAAGTGATCGGATCAGCGTCAAAGCCACGACATCCGAAAAGCTGGGCTTTACAGGCCGCGAAGAAGGGATCGCATCCATCGCCACAGTCACGTTGATCAAGACATGACCCATTTGATCGCCACCTTCTTTTACGCAGGCCACCTGCGCCCTGCCCCCGGCACTTGGGGATCACTGGCAGCATTGCCTGCCGCGTGGGGCATCTATGTGCTCGCTGGCCCATGGGGCCTTCTCGCCGGTGTCATCTTGTCTTATGCGCTGGGCGTCTGGGCCACTGGGGTCGAGACCAAAGGCAAAGACAACCATGACCCATCAGAAATCGTGATTGATGAGGTTTGCGGCCAATGGATCGCTTTGCTGCCACTGGCGTTTGGGGCGGCCCGTCAAGACGTCAGCATCCTTGCACTTTGGCCCGGCTGGATCGCGGCATTCGCGCTATTCCGGCTGTTCGACATTACAAAATGGGGCCCAGTCGGTTGGGCAGACCGCATGCATGGACCAACAGGTGTGATGCTGGATGATGTGATTGCAGGCATCTTTGCTGCAATTGGCGTTTTGATCCTGGCCGCGCTCTACCATATCGTTCTGATATGAATGCAACAGCACTTCTAAAGGCCGCCAAAGCCCAAGGTGTCATGCTGGCCACGGCCGAAAGCTGCACCGGAGGCATGCTGAGTGCGGCGATCACAGACATTGCGGGAAGCTCGGCGATTTTTGATCGGGCGTTTGTCACCTACACCAATGACGCCAAAATACAGATGCTTGGCGTGTCTCAGGCGACCTTAGATGCAAACGGGGCCGTCTCAGAGGACGTCGCCGCCGAAATGGCCAACGGAGCGCTGGCTCATTCTCATGCCGATATCGCAGTCTCAATCACCGGGATCGCAGGTCCAGGCGGATCAGAGCACAAACCCGAAGGACGCGTTTGTTTTGGCGTGGCGACTGCGGCTGGCCTCATGACGGAAACGGTCGAATTTGGGGCGCTGGGCCGCAACAAAGTCCGTGCTGCGGCGCGGGATCATGGACTCAACCTCTTTGGAAAGGCGCTCGATTCAATTTTGCGCAAATCCTAGTCGAGCCCCCAAATGATCGCCTATTATTTCATCACTTCGTAAATTGCTGTCGTTTTAAGCCACCATCGTGACGGTTGCACATTTAACAAGCACAGAATTTCCGCCCTAACGCCCCCAACAAAAGAAGACCTCAGGAGGGGACTATGAACGGAGCGGATACAGCGTGGATCATCGTGGCCACGGCGCTTGTACTATTCATGACATTGCCGGGACTGGCGTTGTTTTATGGCGGGCTGGTGCGTGCACGCAATGTGCTGAGCGTATTTATGCATTGCTACGCAATCGCATGCTTGATGAGCATCCTTTGGTTTGCCTTTGGCTATTCCATCGCATTCGGCTCGGGGACCAGCGGGTTTTGGGGCGGTTTGGACAAGATGTTCCTGTCGAGGATTACGGCTGACACAGTGTCAGGCACCCTACCCGAGGTTCTGTTCTTTGCGTTCCAAATGACCTTTGCCATCATCACCCCTGCTCTGATCGTTGGCGCCTATGTCGAACGGATCGGGTTCGGGTTTGTGCTGCTGTTCTCATCATTGTGGATGCTGCTTTGCTATGCACCAGTCGTGCACTGGGTCTGGGGCGGCGGCATGCTGGCTGATGGCGGCATCTTTGGTGATGTCGGCGTGCGCGACTTTGCAGGTGGTATCGTGGTCCACGAAACCGCAGGCATTGCGGCGCTATTGTTGGCGGTCTTTCTTGGGTCGCGGCGCGATCCATCTAAACCGCCGCACAACCCCGGTATGGTGATGATTGGTGCAGCCATGCTGTGGGTCGGATGGTTCGGTTTTAACGGTGGTTCGCAACTGGCGGCTGACGGTGGGGCCGCAATGGCGATCACAGTGACGCATATCTCTGCCGCCGCAGCATCACTCACATGGGCGCTGTGGGAACGGATCAAATTCGGCAAAGCCTCACTTGTTGGTATGGTCACGGGTACAATTGCCGGCCTTGCATCGATCACACCAGCATCTGGCTTTGTTGGGCCGGTTGAAGCGCTTATCATCGGCTCGGTTGCAGGTATTCTATGCCAAGAGGCCGTGAACCTGATCCGCAACACCTTTAAGATCGACGACACATTGGACGTGTTCGCCGTTCACGGTGTTGGCGGCATCTTTGGCACCATTATGATTGCGGTCTTCGGTGCAGGCGCATGGGCTGCACAACTGGGCGGTCTGGTCGTCGTTGGTGTCTATACCGCCGTTGTGACGGTCGTGCTGATCTTCATTTGCAAAGCAATCACACCATTGCGCGTCGATGATGAGGCCGAGACGACCGGACTTGATCTGGCCGTGCACGGTGAACGTGCCTACGAATTCAACAGCTAAAACAACATAGTCCCTCGCGGCTTTACGCGGGGGACACACGCATCATCTTGCCCTAAAAACTCCCGCCGGAGGCACCTGCCTTCGCAAATAGCGCCTAGGCATAGAGCTCGGCGGCACGCCTCTCAAAAGACCGCACGACACGCTGCATTGCCTCATTAAAGAAGACACCAGCGGCGCCCTGCAACAAACGGCTCTTGAATTCAAAATCGACCGTGAAAGACACCTCGCAGCCCCCTGCCACGTCCTGAAACGTCCATTGGCTTTCCAGGTGGCGTACCGGACCATCCAGATATGCGGTGTCGATTTTCATGTCATCCGACCATAGCAAGACCCGGCTGCCGAATTTTTCGCGAAAAACTTTGAACGAAATCACCAAATCGGCCAGCATTTCCAAATGATCGCCACGCTCAGTCACGCTGCGCACGCGGGCGGCGGCAGTCCAAGGCAGGAATTTTGGGTAGTTCGCCACATCTGCGACAAGGTCAAACATCTGCTGTGCGGTATATGGCAGGAACTTTGTTTCAGAATGACGTGGCATGCGGGGTCTTTCGCGGGTGACTTGCGCACAGGATGTCGTATTCTTCGCGGTGAAAATCAACCCATATCCCGGAATAGAGCCCCCTATGTCGCAGCCCAACTACGTGATCGACGAAATGATCAGTGCAAAATCCATCGCCGCACGCATCGAAGACCTCGCAAAAGAGATCAGCGCCGAGTTCGCAGATACCAACAAGCTGGTCGTAGTGGGTCTACTACGCGGGTCCTTTGTCTTTATCGCCGATCTGGTGCGCGAGTTGGACTTGCCAGTTGAGGTCGATTTTCTTGAAGCATCATCATATGGCGACGGCATGGAAAGCACCCGCGAAGTTCGTATTCTCAAGGACTTACGCGGCCAAATTGAAGCACGTGATGTGCTGATCGTCGAAGACATCGTCGACACAGGCCACACGCTGGCCCATGTCACCAAGTTTCTAGGATCACGCAAACCTGCGCGGATGAAAACCATTGCGTTGCTTGATAAACCCGCCCGCCGCGAGGTTGATTTGAAGGCCGATTGGACCGGATTTGAGATCCCCGATGAGTTTGTGGTGGGCTACGGCATCGATTTTGCCCAACGCAACCGCAACTTAGGCTTCATTGGAAAAGTGCGTTTTATTGAGGAAGCCGAGGATTAAAGAGGGGCTTTGCCCCCGGCCTGCGGCCTCCCCCAGGATATTTTTGGGCCAATAACAACAAATACTGGTGCGTTATGCCGTGCCGAGTTTCGCCAGTCGCGCATCGCGTAGTTTCGCAAAGTGGTCGCCCGCATGGTACGAGGACCGCGTCAGTGGTGTAGACGAGACCATCAAGAAACCTTTGTTAAAGGCGGCTTGTTCGTAAGTCTTAAACTCTTCTGGCGTCACGAAGCGGTCAACTTTGTGGTGCTTGGGCGTTGGCTGCAAATACTGACCGATGGTCAAAAAATCGATGTCAGCGGCCCGCATATCTTCCATGACTTGGGTCACTGCCTGCTTGTCTTCGCCCAAACCCACCATGATACCGGATTTGGTAAACATTGTCGGATCCAGTTCTTTCACCCGCTGCAGCAACCGCAGTGAGTGAAAATACCGCGCGCCGGGGCGCACTTGCGGATACAGCCCAGGTACGGTTTCAAGATTGTGGTTAAAGACGTCAGGACGCGCTTCTACCACGATTTCAAGCACCTTCGGATCACAGCGGATAAAGTCCGGTGTCAGAATTTCGATCGTCGTGTCAGGCGATTGACGGCGCACTGCCCGGATCGTCTGGGCAAAATGCTCGGCGCCACCATCTTCGACATCGTCGCGATCAACGGACGTGATCACGACGTGGTTCAGACCCAGCTTCTTGACCGCATCCGCAACACGACCCGGTTCAAAGACATCCAACGCCTCAGGCGGTTTGCCTGTGGCGATATTGCAGAAAGTACACGCGCGGGTACAAACCTCGCCCATAATCATCATGGTTGCGTGACCTTGAGACCAGCATTCGCCCACGTTGGGACAACCTGCTTCTTCGCATACCGTGACCAGTTTATTTTCACGCATGATATCGCGAGTCTTCTTATACCCTTCGGACACAGGTGCCTTAACCCTGATCCAATCCGGCTTTTTCGGCTGCGGTGCATCCGGCCGGCGCTGCTTTTCAGGGTGGCGCTGTGCAGGGATTTTCAGGTCACGTGTGGGCATATCAGGCTCCGGTCTTGTTGACAGTTACCTAACGTCGCAAAACTCAAAAGTCCAATGTTCACAGTGCCGCGCATGACGGCACTGCACCCACTGCATGGCGCGACCTAACCGATCATCGGACCATAGCGCCCTTGCGTTTCCGCATAATGGCGTTTGAGACGTTGTAGCGCGATCCGCAAGACAATCTTGCCAGACCGCGCGGACCAACCCATTTTCTTTTCAGTTTGTTCAAGCCCTTCAAGGAAGCAACAGCAGCGCAGCACCACGTCACCCAGACCCGGACCAAGATCGGCCAACGCATCCTTGATGCGTCCATGTGCGGCCACTGCCCCCTTCGGGCCATCCGTTACATCTGCCGGGGTTTCACCGTTCATGAAACTTTCCCAGCTTTCTTTTCCGCCCATACCGATTTCGACAAGTTCATAATCCTCGCGAAGCCTTTCACCAACGGCGACCAGCTCGCGCGGCAAAAATGGTTTGCCGTCCCGGTCTTTACGGCGTGCAAGCCCCACAAGCGGGCTTTCATTGGGGTAGCCACGGATGGGCGGGCGATTGGTGCCTTCGATTTCAGCAATGTCCCAGCCGGCATCACCCTTTGGGTCGCTATTGCGATCTGCAAAACCACCAGCGCGGTTTTCATCCTCGGCGGTGAGCCGGCGCAGCGCGGCGCGGCCCGTATTGGTAATAAAGTACCGTGCAATGCGCCCTTCGGGTTCAGGACAAGTCATCCAGTCCTTCAATGCCATCGCCTGTGCGATTTCGCGTTCAACCACTGCTGTGCGCACCTGTTCGCCTTCGGGTGTCACACGCACAACGACCGCAGTCTCCATTTCACGCGCAACGGCGAGCACGGCCCCCTGTTCACATAAACGCCGCAGAATGCGTTTCGCTTCTTGGTCCATTCGCGCCTGTGACAGACCTACCTTTTGGTGCGCATCACCCTTCAAACACTCCATTTTCATTGTATTGGCTTTCCCCTTTTCTAAGATATCGCGTGCAGAAACCTGCGATGAGAGCGCCCGCAATGCCGCATCAATCAGCGGATCATCGCGACGCCCCTCAAACCGGCGTACCTGCCGGAGAACCGTTGACGGGTGACAGTCACTGGCCCGCGCCAATGCGCGGATCGAAAGGCCAGTTTCTGTATGTACAAGATAGTGGCGGGCCGCATCCGGAACCCAACGTGGGAGATCGGGCGTGTGAACTTGCCCTTCTGGTGCTGTCATAATTACCTATCCTTTTGTCGAAATTACCGACACATCAGACAGTCACCACAGGCAATAGAGCAGAACGGGATACTATCTGAGCGTGCATGGTTACGACTTTGTTAATGGCCGAAATTGCCCGTCAACCATTCTTTCCAAAAGATAAACAAACCTAACGGCTGCGTTCTTATCTCATGGTGATTCCGCAACACCCGCATAGGTTGTGTCATGCTGCATGAACGAACCCCTGTGTCAGAGGATATTTACACATGCTTGACTTATTTACGCGCATTGCCACTCTCAAACGTCCGCCACTGTTGGCGCGTGCCGCCCGATTTGGCGTCGATGACTACCGCCGCAATTCACATTTACGCAGGATACTGCAAAGCGACACCCTGCCGCGTCATGGCCCTGCAATCATCCGCCTGTTTGATATCGAGGCAGAGATGAATGATCTGCGCCTTAGTAACAGCGCCAGCTATCGCCCGGCCCATCATGTTGAGGTGCTCATCGCTATTTTGGGCGAGGCACAGCTGATGCGTGCCACGTCCCCTCAGCTGGTTTGATGGCGCTTAGGTAAACGCGTCTGGCATGCTGTCTTTTTTTTCGGCGACATAGGCCCGCAACCTGCCTTCGATCTCAGGATCAAGGGCGGGTTGCTGGTAGGTCTCCAGCATCTTGGCCACCCGTGCTGTCGCTAGCGTTTGGGTGTCGCGTGCACCTTCTTCGTCCCAAGTCTCGAACGGTTTGTAGTCAAACAGATCTGACCGCCAGAACGCCGTCTTAAAATTGGCCTGCGTATGTTCGCAACCCAGATAGTGACCGCCCGGCCCCACCTCAGCAATCGCGCCCATGGCTTGTCCGTTCTCGGACATATCCACCCCGCGGGCAAAGTGATGCAATGTGCCCAGCATATCAGCGTCCATGACAAATTTCTCAAACGACGCAACAAGTCCGCCTTCAAGCCAGCCGCAGCTGTGCAACATAAAGTTCACACCGGCCAGCAAACCCATATTCAGAGAATTCGCCGTTTCATAGGCGGCCTGCGCATCGGGCAGTTTGGACCCGCAGAAAGACCCGGCAGAGCGGTAAGGCAGCCCCAAACGGCGGGCCAATTGCCCTGCCCCATAGGTAATATGGCTCGCCTCTGGTGTGCCAAATGTGGGTGCACCAGAGTTCATGTCGATTGAGGTGACAAATGTGCCCATCACAACAGGTGACCCAGGGCGAATGATCTGGCTGTAGGCGACACCTGCCAGCACTTCGGCCATCACTTGGGTCAACGTACCTGCAATGGACACAGGCGCCATCGCACCACCCACGATGAATGGGCTGATGATCGAAGCCTGATTATTCTTGGCAAAGATCTCAAGCGCACCCATCATGATGCTGTCGAATGTCAGGGGCGAGTTGATGTTGATGAGTGACGTCATCACCGTGTTGTCTTGGACGAACTCTTTGCCGAACAAGATCTCGCACATCTCAATACTGTCTTGCGCACGGCTAGGTTCGGTCACTGACCCCATAAACGGCTTGTCGCTATAGACCATATGCGCCAGCAACATATCCAGGTGCCGCTTGTTCACGGCCACATCTGTCGGCTCACACACCGTGCCACCCGAATGGTGCAGCCACTTGGACATATAGCCCAGCTTTACGAACTTCTCGAAATCATCCATCGTCGCATAACGGCGGCCACCCTCGGCATCGCGCACGAATGGCGGGCCATAAACGGGCGCAAGCACAAGGTTTTTGCCGCCCACCACAACATTCCGTTCAGGATTGCGGGCGTGTTGGGTGTATTCAGACGGGGCTGTAGAGCACAGCTTGCGTGCCAAACCGCGCGGAATACGCACTCGCTCGCCATCAACCTCGGCGCCCGCTGCTCTCCAGCGCTCCAAAGCCTCAGGGTTATCAACAAAATTCACACCGATCTCGGCCAGCACGGTTTCTGCGTTGGCTTCGATCACGTCCAAGGCTTCGTCGGTTAGCACCTCATAGTTGGGGACATTGCGCTCAATGTATTTAGCTGTTTCAACACTGACCGCGGTCCGTTCGGCCCGGCGTGCGGCACCACCGCCACCACGTGCCCTACGTCCTGCTCTGGCTGGTGCATCTGACATGGTCCGTCTCCCGGTAGGTTCGCTGATTAGTTGAGCTTGTCATACAACCCTAGCCGGGGCCGCCTTACCAAAATTGCGGCCCCTGAGACGCGAAAACGACATGCGTCGTCAGTAGACCTTAAAACTGGCCACAAATGGCAGGTGATCGGACACTTCGTCTTTGAACCGCTCACGCCCCATATCCATCGTCCAATGCATTGGGAACAAACGTAAAGACCCGCGGACATAGTCGGTGGCATAGGTCCGCGACACTGCAAATCCATCAAGCAGGTTGGCGCGGCCTTTGTCCAGGATATGGCTGAACCGATCTTGCAAATCCCATGAGGACACGAAATCCATCAAATCATCGCCGCCTAAGTGGTGGAAGTTGCTGACGTCCTGTCCGGGAATCATATTGAAATCACCCATCAGCAGCAGTGTCTTGCGCTTGAAACCGGGTGTATCTCTTAAGTTCGTCAGATATTTACCAATCGCTTCACACTGTGTGTCACGCAGTTTTTGCTCTGGCTTATCGCGCCCTGATTTCAGGTGAACGCCCAGTAAATGCGCCGAAAACTTGCCCATCTTGATATCAACAGCAATCGCGCGGCGACCATTTGCATAGGCCCCCTCTGATCCGGGCACCAATGTGGCGTTTTCAACTTCGACACCTTTTTTATGGAGGAACCCAATATGCAAACCACCCGGTTGTGGAATGATTGTTGTGTCGTAGTGCAAACCATAGGTGCCGATCTCAGCGGCCAGCGCGTCAATATAGCTGACCGGGTTCACCTCAACCAAAGTCACCAACTCTGCATCCAACAAAGCCAGACCTTCGGCCTGCCGCTTCATCCGGTCAATGTCGATTCCGCCAAAGCCCGCAAGGTTCCACACCGCCACACGCGCGAGCGTGTGTTCGAATATCTGCATCTGGAAATCTCCTTTTCGTTCAATATGGCGACCATAACACAGAATTAGTCCATTTACGGGTCTGGAATTCCCGCCCCCCTCTTGCACAAATCGGGCCCTGCCATTACGCCGGGGGCCATGGAAAACATCACCCACGAACGCCTTCTCATCATTGATTTCGGCAGCCAAGTGACGCAGCTGATCGCGCGCCGTTTGCGTGAACTCAGCGTCTATTGCGAAATTCACCCTTATCAGAACGTCACCGACACGTTTTTGGCCGAATTTGCGCCGAAAGCGGTGATCTTGTCTGGTGGTCCCGACAGCGTAACACGCCAAGGCTCACCCCGCGCTCCGCAATCTGTGTTTGAGCTTGGCGTGCCGGTCCTTGGCATCTGCTATGGCCAGCAAACGATGATGACCCAATTGGGTGGCAAAGTGGTCAGTGGCGAAGGCACGGCCGAGTTTGGACGCGCCTATGTGACGCCAGAAGGCAAGCTAACTTTGCTAGACGGTTGGTTCCAGACCGACAAAGAGCAAGTCTGGATGAGCCATGGCGACCATGTCTCTGAAATTGCTCCGGGATTTGCGGTTTACGGCACATCGCCGAACGCGCCTTTTGCGGTGACAGCCGACGTTGTCCGCAACTTCTACGCCGTGCAGTTCCACCCCGAGGTGCATCACACGCCCAATGGCGCGAAATTGTATGAGAACTTTGTGCGCATCGCTGGATTTACCGGCGATTGGACAATGGGAGCCTATCGCGAACAGGCGATTGACGCGATTAAAGAACAGGTGGGCGACGCCCATGTGATTTGTGCGCTTTCTGGCGGTGTGGATTCGTCCGTTGCTGCTGCATTGCTGCACGAGGCTATTGGCGATCAGTTGACCTGCGTCTTTGTCGATCACGGCTTGCTGCGCCTCAATGAGGCCGAAGAAGTCGTCGGCATGTTCCGCGACCATATGAACCTCAAAGTTATTCACGCCGATGAAAGCGATTTGTTCTTGGGCGAGTTAGAGGGGCAATCCGACCCCGAAACCAAACGCAAGATCATCGGCAAGCTGTTCATCGACGTTTTCCAGAAATACGCGAATGAAATTGAAGGTGCAGCCTTCCTTGCTCAAGGCACGCTTTACCCTGATGTCATTGAAAGTGTGAGCTTTTCTGGCGGTCCGTCCGTCACGATCAAATCCCACCATAACGTCGGCGGCTTACCTGAAAAGATGGGCCTGAAACTGGTTGAGCCGCTCCGTGAACTGTTCAAAGACGAAGTGCGCGCCTTGGGTGTGGAATTGGGTCTGCCTAAGTCCTTTATCGGTCGTCACCCCTTCCCTGGCCCCGGTCTTGCCATTCGCTGCCCCGGTGAGATTACACGCGAAAAGCTGGAAATCCTGCGCAAAGCGGATGCGGTCTACATCGACCAGATCCGCAAACACGGGCTTTATGATGATATCTGGCAAGCCTTCGTCGCGATCTTGCCCGTGCGCACGGTTGGCGTCATGGGCGACGGTCGGACCTATGATTTCGCCTGTGCGCTGCGTGCGGTAACATCTGTCGATGGCATGACGGCCGACTATTATCCCTTTAGCCATGAATTCCTTGGCGAAACCGCCACGCGGATCATCAACGAAGTGCAAGGGATCAATCGCGTGACTTATGATATTACCAGTAAGCCTCCGGGCACGATTGAGTGGGAATAGCAGAGTAATCATTCGTTCTTAACACCTTAACCTCCTGTTAAGACTTCTGTCCGAAGGTTGCTCAAAGTCATAAGCATGAGCACCGTTTTGCAACCTTCTATGTCTATCACGTCGCGCCAACCCATCCGGCATGGCCTTGCTTCAAACAAGGTTCTGCGGGCCGTCGTCTTGCCCCTGCTGCGGCGTCTTGATTGGACCATCACCGTCAGGAACCCGTTTTCTGGTCTACCGTTTCGTCTACTTAGCTTTACGCACAAGGGCTATTGGTTCTACGGCAAACACCGTGAAAAAGCGACAATGCAAATGTTGGCGCGTCACATGCGACCCAATGAAGTTGTGTTCGAGGTTGGTGGCCACATTGGCTATCTATCGCAGTTCTTTGCGCGAAATGTGGGCGCCGGCGGTCAGGTCCATATCTTTGAACCGGGGCAAGAGAACCAGAAGTTCCTGCTAAAAAATATCGCACGCTGCCCACAGTGCGTTCACATCAATGCGGCGGTCAGCGACTATGTTGGCAAAGCCCTGTTCTATGAAGAAAACCTGGGTGGTTTTATGAATTCACTTGATGCTGATTTTGCGACAGCAAGCGATATTGCAAAATCGCAAAGGGCCAATCTTGCTGTGAAGGCGCGTAAGGTGAATGCGACGACGCTTGATGCCTATGCCACGGCCCACAATGCGTGGCCACAGGTTATCAAAATTGATGCAGAAGGTGCCGAACAGGCCGTTTTGCGCGGTGGACCAAAAGCGATACAATCAGCGCGTATTATCATGATCGAAATATCACGCCATCACGGTGATATTTTTGGCATCCTACAAGACGCGGGTTTTGCACTCAGCCAACCGGATGGTGCGGCGATCACGGACCCAAGTCAGATAGACGGAAATGTCATTGCCTTGCGCTAGGGGTTCAACGCCGCAACCAGTAGATCCGATGTAAATTCACCCGGTGCGCAAACGGCGATGTTACCTTGAAGACCGATGGTAAACCATTCCGCGCGGGCGGCTAGCCCGATGGACACCTTGGGACCAATGCGCAAAGGATTACGCCCCCAATGGCTGTGGGTGAATGGTTCTTCTGCAAAAGCGCGGTTCAGATCAAAGGTACCCAAACCTGCGCGTGCCATGAAAAAGCCTGCGATACATTCAACCTGTCGGGTGACAAGTCCGCGCAGCATGTCTTCTTCGGCGGGTCTTTGACGGATCTGACCAAGGGCAAAGTCTGCAACACCATGCTGTACTTGCACTGCATGGCCATAAAGATGCGCGACTTCATAGGCCGTCATTGCGGAAACTTCGACATCTTTCACCAGAAAAATCTGATTGAGAGATGTGCAGTACGCCACAACTGGATTGACCGCTTCATCTGCACCGCAGTTTCCAGCGATCTGCCCCACGCGCACAACTTGCGGCATGTCATCAAATGCCGTTTGCGCAACATCGACGACATCTTGTACCGGATCAGCCAAGGCAGTTTGCGCCAGTAGCAGCACTGACAGGATGTATTTTAGCACGCAAGCAATCCCTATTGTTCCCCGCAAACCAATCATATCTTTGCAGGGGTTGCAAAACCGTGCCTCAAGATGACAACTGCGAACATGAACAATGTCGTCGCTGCAGCCGCCTGGATGATAGGCGCAATTACCTCTTTCACGCTTATGGCGATTGCGGGGCGAAGTGTCAGCGCAGAGCTGGATACATTCGAAATTATGCTGTTCCGCAGCCTGACTGGGATCGTCATTGTGGTTGGCGTTGCTTTGTCGGCTGGCACGTTTTCCCAAGTCAATCGCAACAGGCTAAGCCTGCATGGCGCACGCAATATTTTCCACTTTGCGGGTCAAAACCTTTGGTTCTATGCGATCACTGTGATCCCCCTGGCGCAGGTCTTTGCACTCGAATTCACGACACCAATTTGGGTGATCTTGCTGTCACCACTATTGCTAAAGGAACGGATCACGTCAGTGGGCCTCCTCTGCGCAGGGATCGGGTTTATCGGTATCTTGATTGTTGCAAGGCCAGACCCCGCCAACATCAGTTGGGGATTGATTGCTGCCGCCAGTTGCGCTGTTTTCTTTGCACTCACAGCCATACTGACACGAAAACTGACTCAAACCGAAACGATCACAACGATCCTGTTCTACCTGACAGTCATGCAGGCTGTGTTTGGATTGATATGCGCCGGGTACGATGGTGATATCGCACTGCCGTCTCTTGCCGCGCTGCCATGGGTGATATTGATCGGTTGTGCAGGGTTACTCGCGCATTTTTGCCTTACGAAGGCGCTCAGTATTGCGCCTGCAAGTATTGTGATGCCAATCGATTTCGTGCGCCTTCCGACGATCGCGATTGTTGGGGTCGTCTTATACCAAGAACCACTGGAAATATGGGTGTTTGTTGGTGCGGCCCTGATCTTTGCTGCGAACTATCTCAATATCAGCTACGCGGTCCGCACGACAAAGCCATAAGACTGCGCGACACCAAAGCATATTGTAATTTTGTGACGCCACGCACTCTGTCTTCAAATGACGCGGCGTCATTAATTGACCTAAAGCTTAGGCACTCCTTAGGGTTGGTGCACATTTAATATTCATGACAGGGATGAGGACATGAAAAACGTAATGACAGCAGGGGCAGCCTTGCTGCTCTCAACCAGCATCGCAAGCGCGGGCGGCCTTGATCGTTCCGGTCAACCGGTGGGCATTCTTTTCGAAGATGGCAATGTGATCGAACTGAGTTTCGGCTTCATTTCACCAAACGTCAGCGGCGAAGCAGTTGGTCTTGGTCTAACAGGTGAATCCGGCAATATGGCCGGTAGCTACGCCCAATTCGGTGGTGGTGTAAAATATCAGTACACAGACGAGATCGCTTTGGCGCTGATCTTCGATCAGCCTTATGGCGCCAGCGTTGACTATGGTGATCTTAAGGACGGGTTCTTCACTCAAGAAGCGACTGCAGATGTTAGCAGCACTTCTTTGACTGGTCTGGCACAATACCAAATCGACGGAAACTTCTCGGTGCATGGCGGTGTTCGCATGCAGACCGTTGAAGCCAAAGTCGTTAAGCCGCCTGTTCTTGGCTATGAGATTGATGCTGATCCAAGCACTGCTTTTGGCTATGTTTTGGGTGCAGCTTACGAGCGTCCAGAAATCGCCCTGCGCGTGGCTTTGACCTATAACTCTGCTATTGAGCACGACATTGATGCAGTAGAAACATGCGGCGCGCCGCTTTGTTCCGGCGAATCCGAGACAACATCTGTTGAAACACCAGAATCCTTCAATCTGGATTTCCAATCCGGTGTTGCGGAAGACACCTTGGTCTTTGGTTCCATCCGTTATGCCAAGTGGACACAATTTGACTATGCGCCTCCGGGACATGTCGCTCTTGGTCAGGGTTCGCTGCAAAGCTACGACGATGACACTGTTGCATATAACATCGGTGTAGGCCGCCGTTTCTCTGACGAATGGTCCGGTGCGGTGTCTTTCGGTTACGAAGCAGGTACGGGTGATTTTGCTGGTGTGCTTGCACCTACAGACGGCAACAAGAGCATTGGTCTTGGCGGCACATACACAGGTGACGGCTTCAAAGTGACCGGTGGTCTGCGCTACATCATGTTGGGCGACGCTGACCTTGAGCATCCTGCGATCCCGGGTGCTGTTGGTGTCGAGTTCACCGACAACTACGCAATTGGTGCTGGTCTGAAGATCACACGTAGCTTCTAAAGCGACTTAACCATCCTTTGAAAAGCCCCGCCCCAACCGGCGGGGCTTTTTCTTTGTTCTCCCGCATGATCCGGGTTGCACCAATCCGCGCAAACAGATCATGTCCCCCACATGGCACCCGTTCAAAAAACCATATCACCCCGTGCATGGGCCGAGCTCTTGCTTCTCTCGCTGATTTGGGGCGCATCGTTTCTATCAATCCGCATCGCGTTAGATGAAATAGGCCCATTGACCGCCGTGGCACACCGCACCGGTTGGGCGATGTTGATCTTGTGGGCTTATATCCTGCTGCGCCGCTTTGCTGTCCCGACTGACCTGCGGATCTGGGCCGCGTTTCTTGTTATGGGGTTCTTGAACAACGTCATTCCATTCAGTTTGATGGCTTGGGGCCAGTTGCATATCGAAACCGGTCTCACCTCAATCTTGAATGCATCTACCGCTATTTTTGGTGTGATCGCCGCCGCGCTCTTTTTTGCGGATGAGCGCCTGACTGCACGCAAAGCTATCGGCGTTTCGCTTGGCTTTTTCGGTGTCGCAACCGCGATTGGGCTGTCCGCCTTGCAGAATTTCGATATCCGCTCACTCGGCCAGATCGCCGTTATTGGCGGGACGATCAGCTATGCATTAGCGGGTGTCTGGGCACGCAAAACACTAGGGCACCTCCGGCCGCAAGTCGCCGCAGCCGGTATGTTAACCGGGGCCAGCGTCATGACAATTCCGGCAGCGTGGTTGATAGAGGGGCCGATCAGCTTTTCGTTGCAGCCGCAAACATGGGCTGCAATTGCATATTACGCCATTATGGCCACAGCGATTGCCTATATGCTCTATTACCGCGTCCTTGCGATGGCTGGCAGTGGCAACCTGATGCTCTGCACTTTGATGGTGGCCCCAGTTGCAATTGTGTTGGGCGCTGTCGTCTTGGGCGAAGATCTGCCCCTGCGCGCCTACGTTGGCTTTGCGATCCTTGCCTTTGGCCTATTGATCTTGGATGGACGGCTGATCAAGGCGCTGCAAAACCGCACGCGCCGCACGTAGGCCCGGTGCTTCTCCGCCCTGCCCGAGCCGCTGCATCGTCACACGCATCGCATCACGTTGCGCCTCAGGATCTGCCAGCACAGTCAAAACTGCATCTGCAATCGGCCCCGATTGACAGGCTTTGCCGATAAATTCAGGGACAACGCGGGTTTCACTGACAAGGTTCACAAGCGTCACAGTGTCCACCATCAACATACGGGCAATGATCATCCGGCTTAACCACGCCATATCGTAAGCAATGACCATAGGTGTCTCACTCGCGGCCAACTCCAGCGACACCGTGCCAGACGCCGCGAGGGCGACATCTGCCCTTTTGAACCACGCTGCTTTCTCAGACGATCCCGGGGGAAGCACGGTCACTGGCACATCCCAAACCGCGACTTTTTCTTGTACCAAAGTGTGCACACCGCGTGTCGTTGGAATAACAATCCGCGCATCAGGAACAGCGGCGGCTATTTCACCCACTGCAACTCCAAACCTATCGGCCAGGCGAGACACTTCGCCTTTGCGGCTGCCCGGTAGAACCAGAACAACAGTCCCTTCCCCCATCGCCGCCGCCTCTTGCGGCGTAGCAATCGGCTCTGCGACCACAGGATGTCCGACAAAATCACAGTCCATACCTGCGGCTTGCATCAAAGGTGGTTCAAACGGAAAGAGCGCCAGCACATGATCAATATGCTGCGCCATCTTTGCCGCTCGCTTGGGCCGCCATGCCCAGACGGTGGGGGCCACGTAATGCACCGTGCGGATATCGCTTACCGATTTAACCAAACGCGCGACGCGCAGGCAGAAATCTGGACTGTCTATGGTGATCAACACATCTGGCGGATCGGCAATGATGGCATCTGCCATCTGGCGAATGCGCGCTTTCAAGGCCCGGTACTTGGGCAGAATTTCCGCCAACCCCATGACGCTGAGTTCTTCCATGGGAAAGCGGCTTTCTAAACCTTCCGCCTGCATCAATGGCCCGCCAACCCCATCAAAGGTGACGTCCGGGCGAAAGGTCTTTAGCCCTGCCATCAATGCGGCCCCCAGTTTATCGCCAGAGGCCTCACCAGCGATCACAAAAACCTTCATGCGCCCCCCTTGGGTCGGACCCAAAGAAACAGACCGGCGGCATCGGCGCTGGCGATGACCTGATCAAGGTCAAGTACCATGACACCGCCCGCTTCGATCACGATGCCAAAAAGCCCGGCTGCCGCTGCGCCTTGCACTGTTTGCGGTCCAATCACCGGTAAATCGGCGCGGCGATCTTGTCCGGGTTTGGGTGCTTTGAACAGGATCGCACCGCGCGCATCAACCGGATCACCACCTTCACCACTTAGCCACTCGGCCGCGCCGCCTAAAACAGACCCCAGCCCATCAACGGCCGCCCAAAGAGGATCACCGCTGGGTGCAAACTGCGCAAGCATTGCGTCAGTTCCAGCTTGGGCTTCGCGCGCCAGAACGCGACCATTGCGCACCAGACAGGCTTGGCCCACATCTACTCGCCCCATTTCAGCGATGGTTTTTTCCGCTGTTACCGCATCTTGACGATGGTCGATGGTCACAGGCATTTGACCCAAAATGCCCGCTGGCGGCAATAAATCCGGTGCAATCTCATGTGCCGCTTTGACCAAAAATCCCGCATCTTCAAAGATGCCGATGATTGCACGCAAAGCACCGTCGTCGCCTTGCGCAATCGCTTGCATGATGATCGGCACCAATGGCTTGGTAGCGTCATCAATGGCGCTTGGATCAATGGCGGGACGTGTCACGGCACCAGCCATACACACCTCGGTTACGCCTTTGCTCCGCAGATCGTTCAGGAAACTCCCCAGCCTCTCGATCCGAAACGTCAGATCCGGTGTAACGGTTGGCCGAAATCCTTCCAGCCCACAAATCAACGGGCGCTGGGGCAGACGCGCAATCAGCGCTGGTGGGAGATCACCGGTGCCCGCGATCAGCGCCAGCATCAGCCCGGTGTCAGGAAATTGCGGTCGGTATCGCCAAGAATGAATGCAACCATTTGTTGGACATACGCGCTGTCACTTTCGTCCGACAGCCGATTGGCGCGATCTTGGAACGTGCCTTCACCATCCTTTAGCATCTGGAACGCCGCACGTAGCGCTGTGATATCGCCGCGATCCACGCCTTTGCGTTTCAGCCCGACGAGGTTCAGCCCATCAAGCACACCGCGCGGGGCCTGTACCAAACCATGCGGCACAACGTCTTTGGTCACCATTGTCACGGCGCCAATTATAGCGCCCTGCCCGATCCGCACATGCTGATGCACGCCACATAGACCGCCGATGATCACGTCGTCCTCAATGATGCAGTGCCCGGCCACAGCCGAAGAATTCACCACAATCACACGGTTACCGACCTGCGCATCATGGGCAATGTGGCATCCGGCCATAAACAACCCGTCATCACCAACGCGGGTCTCACCACCGCCATTGGCGGTCCCAATGTTCATCGTCACATGTTCGCGGATGCGGTTGCGGGCTCCAATCCGAAGGCGAGTCTTTTCACCGTCGAATTTAAGATCTTGCGGAATTTCACCGATGACGGCGAATGAAAACACCACTGTGTCATCGCCGATATGCGTATCACCATCGATCACCACGTGGCTTTTCAGGTGAACCCGAGCGCCCAAGACAACATCGGGTCCGATCACACAGAACGGACCAATGATGCAGTCAGCCCCAAGCTGTGCGCCCTCGGCGATCACCGCAGATGGGTGGATGTCGGCCATCAGCCTTGCATATCCATCATGGCAGTGAATTCGGCCTCTGCGGCCATTTCACCATCGACAGTTGCGACACCTTTAAAGCGCCACACTTTACCGCCAGGTTTGCCGCGCGTGGTTTCAACATGCATTTCAAGCACATCACCCGGCACGACCTTGCGGCGGAATTTGCAGCCATCAATGGCCATAAAATAAACCAGCAGATTACCGTCTGTCAGCCCCAGTGACGTGCCAACCATCACAGCGGTTGTCTGGGCCATCGCCTCAACAATTGTCACACCCGGCATGATCGGATTGCCCGGGAAATGACCCTGAAAATGCGGCTCGTTCATGGTGACATTCTTGATACCTACGGCCGAGGTCGTGCCATTGATGCTATGGACCTTATCGACCAACAAGAACGGATACCGATGCGGCAGTATCTTTTGGATCAGTTGAATATCGGCTGTGGTGACGGGTTCTTCGGTCATAACGGGCGGCTCCTTAATTTGATGTTGGCGCACCTCGGCCGCCTTTGGAACATGACTAACAAGCCGCGTCATGAGCGGCAAGCACCTGCTACTCGGCGCCCTCGCCCAATTCGGCATCTATCCTGACAATCGCGTCGTCCGTGATGTTCGCAGCACGCACCGACAGCACAACATTGCGCTGTTCCATCACAAGAACAGACCCCCGCTCAAGCATGATATTCGCCACTATTCCTTGGACGCGTTGCTCAAACCGTGACCGGGCCGCGGCCTGTGCAACCTGCAAATCAACATTCTTTGCATCACGCACCCGGCGCACCTCTTGTACTTTGCGATCAAAGGCTTCGGCCTCTTCGCGAAATGCTTCAGCAGTCATCTCAGGACGCCGCAGGGTCAAACTGCGCTCTTCCAATGTCAGCGATTCAACAATCCGGTCGTTCTCGGTCTGCAACTCTTCTGCTTGCGCGGCCAACTCTGTCGCCAAGCGTTGCCCATAAAGCGTCTCAACGAACAGACGTTCACTATCAATGATCAGAATGGGTGGCGACGTTTGCTGAGCTGACGCAGGCAACGCCAGTATTACCCAAACAAAAAACGCACGCAAAAGACCCATTAGAAGCTCGTTGAGATGGTCACATCAAATTCGCGGGTGTTGTCGCGGTCTTGGACATCAAGCGGTTCGGTGAAGTTGAAGCGTAGTGGGCCCAGCGGGGTTGACCAGAAGATTGACAAACCAGCCACGGACCGCGCCAAGAAATCATTATAGATCACATCCTCGCCGAAGGTCTCTCCCACATCCCAGACAGAACCGTAATCGATGAACGCACCACCAGAGATGCCGTATTCACTTGGCAAGCCAAGTGGAAATTCGGTCTCAAGCCGCACTACAGAAAAGGCGTTTCCACCCAAAGCATCGTCAGTGGCGTCATCGCGCGGACCAATACCGCCCGCATCAAAGCCACGCATCAAACGGCTTCCCAGGAAGAAGCGATCCGTCACGCGGCTCGTGCCATCCTGATAGCTTAGCAGGCCTGCTTCGAGTGTCGCACGCAGCGTCAATTCTTCGTTGAATATCTTGGTTTCAGCCCCGGCCAACGCTGTTGTTTTCACAAACTGCGTATCACCAAACCCGAATTCCTGACCAAAGCGTAGCACGACACCGGCGTTCGGGTTCAGACCCGTGCGACGGTTGTCAAAGCTATAGGAATAGCCGATCGCGTTGGACCAAAGACCACCCGCTTCGCCTTCGCGGCGGATGATCTCACTTGCACTTGAAGACACATCCGACAGATCGGTGTATTCCAAGGCGTAGAAGACAGACAAACGCCCTTCTTCACTAACAGGGAAACTCAAAGCCGGGCTAAAGCGCAGCGTTTCGGTGTCATAAAGCGCGTTTTCATTATCTGTCGTTGCGTAGGACAAATCCAAAGATCCGCGCAGATCACGGCCAAGCAGCTGTGGTTCAGTGAACCCAAAACTGAAACGGCGGTTGCTTTCAGCAGTTGAGACATCAAAATTCAAACGCTGCCCACGGCCTTGGAAGTTGCTTTGGCGATAAGATGCCAGCAGTCCAAGGCCAGTGTCTGTGTTGAAATTCGCACCAAAGGTCAGCGTCCCCGTTGGGCCTTCGGTCACATCTACATCGACGATGCGTTGGTTCGGTGACGTACCCGGACGGGTATCAACAGAAACGCCCTGGAAGAACCCCAACGCACGAATGCGGCGTGCGCTATCCTCAATCTCACGTGCGTTCAGCGGGTCACCTTCGACCGTGCGGAACTGGTTGCGGATTACGCGATCTAGCGTTGTGCCGTTGCCTTCGATGTCGATCCGCTCGATAAACACGCGCTCGCCAGACACCAGAACATATTCAAGGTCCACTGACAGATCACGTGGATTGCGGGTCAACCGCGGCTCAACCTCAACAAAGCTGAGGCCACGCGACACGGCTTCGCGTTCAATGCGCGTGATGTCCGTGTCGATGGGCACTGGCGAATATGTGGCACCTGAACGCACGCGGAACACATCTTCAAAATCAGCGGCATTCACGCCGTTAATCTCGCTTGAGATGGATACGTTGCCAAAGGTAAACTGCTGACCTTCGCGCACATTGTAAGTCACCAAATACGCATCACGTTCGCGGGTGAGTGAGACATCGACGTTCTGGATGACGAAATCGATATACCCGCGTGAGCGGTAGAAATCTGTCAGCACTTCACGGTCAGCGGCGACGCGTTCAGGTGAATACGTGTCGCGGGCCACGAGGATGCGAAAGAACCCTGCTTCTTTCGATTCCAGCACACGGCGCAGGCGGCCTTCGGAAAAAGTGCGATTGCCAACAAAAGAAATACGCTCAATCTCGGTCACAGCGGATTCGATGACCTCAAAAACCAGATCAACGCGGTTGTCAGACTGGGGAATAATGCGTGGCGTCACTGTAGCGTTGATGCGGCCTTGGCGGGCGTAGGCCTCGGTGATGGCCGCAGTATCAGCTTCGGCTTGCGCTGGCGTGAAGACACGACGTGGTTGCGACTGCACCAAAGACAGCAGCTCAGCATCGCGTAAGCGGTTGTTGCCTTCGATATTGATGCGGTTAATTGTCGGATATTCAACGACGCGGATCACCAGTTGGCTACCTTGCGGCACCAGATCAACGCTTTCAAAAAGCCCCGATGCACGGATGTTCTGACCCGCTGTATTCAGCTCGGCCGTTGATAGCCCCTCACCGGCTTGCAAACCGCCGAAATTCAGAATTGTCCCGTCAGCGACCCTTTGGTTGCCTTCGATTGCGAAGCTATTGAATGCAAAGTTTTGGGCATTGGCCATGCCCGCCAAGAGAACCACGGCAAAAGACGCAATCCAGATTGAACGAAGCTTTGAAACACCTTGCGCCAAAACGCGCCCCACACCTGTCTTCATCACGACCGCCCATACAAAGTTTATTGTTAGGCAATGAAGTACCCACAATAGGTAGAGATGTCAAAACAGGAGATGATAGTTTTTGCCTGCGCCGCGAACTTATTTTAGGGGCAAAGGATCGCGTCGTTGAGGATGGTAAATGTCATCAATGACAGGATCAGCGACAGGCCCATAAACATAAAGACCTGAATGGCCCGATCGCTTGGCTTGCGGCGTGTCACAGCCTCATAGGCGTAAAATACGAGATGTCCGCCATCCAAAACCGGGATCGGAAAAAGGTTCATAAGGCCAACAGCCGCCGAAAGCGCACCAATAAACCAGATAAAGCTTTGCGCACCCTGCTCTGCCATAGATCCGCTTGTCTCAGCGATGCCAACAGGACCGGACAAATTGCAGGTTGAAATCTGGCCGACAAGGATATGCTTCATGGCAGACAGCGACGTGGTGACTGTGGTCCAAAGCCCTTGTGCGCCAAGGCTGACCGCCTCAAATACACCCACAGCTTCAGTCTTTTCTTCAAAGAAGATCGTGCCGGTAATGCCAATCAGCCAACGGGTTTCAAAACCACCCTCAGGCAAAGGCAAATCCACACGGCGCGGCGCGATTGTTTTCTCGATCGTTTCGCCGTCACGCCACAGCGTGAAATCCAAAGGCGCCCCATCTGCGGCCAGAACCGTTTCTTGCAGCTGGACAAAAGCAAAAACAGGCTCGCCGTTGATGGCAGTTATCACGTCATTGATCTTGATATCTGCATCATCTGCTGCCGACCTTGGGCTGACGCTGGCCACAGATGTCGGGAAATAATATGGCCCATTGATCGTTAGCTCATCGCCATCACGCAAGATGCTATAATCCAAGCGGTCCTTAACTGGCACCAGCTCAGTGACAGCCTCGGTACGATCAGGATCGTTGAAAAGCACGCCTTCAACAGCCACCATCACATCGCCAGCGCGCAAATCTGAGGAAAAGCTTGCGGGCAGCGGGCGCAATTCGCCAAAAGTTAGCGGTTCGGCTGACCGCCCTTGATACATGATCGAGCCTGCAAAGATCGCAATCGCCAGCACAAAGTTAAAGACAGGCCCGGCAGCTACAGTTGCCGTGCGTGCCCAAAGCGGCGCACCCAGCATGGTTTTGCGCAAATCGACCTCAGCAACCTCACCCTCACTGCCGACGCTAGCAGCATTCGCATCGCCCATGAATTTGACATACCCGCCCAAAGGCAAGGCCGCGACCTGCCATTTCGTGCCGCGCTTATCGACCCTGCTGTAGACCACAGGCCCAAACCCAAGCGAGAAAACATCCGCATGAATGCCGCACCAACGCCCGACGATGTAATGGCCATATTCATGGATCGCCACGATCACCGAAAGCGCCACAACAAATGCTGCGATCATAAAGGCGAAGTTGCCGAACATCGGCACAAACTGCATCAGATCCAAAGCGTTATCCTACGTGGCTAAAGGTTTCAGCGGCATAGATGCGTGCCAACCGGTCTGTTTCTAATACATTATCTAGCGTGATCTGCGCGGTTTGTAGATCGCCCTGCGATGACATTTTGTCCAGCGTCCGTGATACCACATGGGACATGTCCAAAAAGCCGATTTCGCCTGCGATGAAACCATCCAAGGCCTGTTCCTTGGCGGCATTAAAGACAGCGCCCGTCAAACCGCCCTCTTCCATCACCCGTGTCGCGATGCCCAAGGCAGGATATCGTGCATGATCAGGCGCCTCAAAGGTCAGGCTGCCGATCTTGGCCAGATCAAGCCGTTCAACCGGCAAGGTTTTGCGTTCCGGCCAATGCAAGGCGTATCCTATCGCATGTCGCATATCGGGCGGTCCCACATGTGCCATCAGCGCACCATCGTTAAAACCGACCATCGCATGTATCAGGCTTTCACGATGCACCAACACTTCAATCATATCAGGTGAGACGTTAAAGAACTCTTTCGTTTCAATCAGTTCCATCGCCTTATTAAACATAGACGCGCTATCAATCGTGATCCGCTGCCCCATATTCCAATTGGGATGGCTGGATGCTTCGGCCAAAGTCGCGGTCGCCAGTTTCTCAATCGGCCAATCGCGAAACGCACCACCACTTGCGGTGATAATCACCCGCTCGACAGCCGCCATGTGTTCGCCGACCAGCGCCTGAAACACTGCCGAATGTTCACTATCAACCGGTAAAACAGTGGCTCCATGCGCTTTGGCGCGGCCTAATAAAAGCGGACCTGCCGTCACCAAGGATTCCTTATTGGCCAGCGCCAGCGTCGTGCCATGCGACAAGGCCTCTAACCCCGGAACCAATCCAGCCGCACCCACAATCGCAGAGAGCGCCCAATCCACAGGGCGTGCCGCTGCTTGGGCAATTGCATCAGGACCGGCGGCAACATCAACATCGGTACCTGCTAGCAAGTCTTTCAATTCGTTATAACATTCGGGATAACACGTCACTGCAAGATCAGCGCTCAACGCCCGCGCATCACGCGCCAATTGCGTCACATTGCGTCCGCCCGTCAGCGCCACAACATCATAGGCATCCGCATCACGCGCTACCAGATCAAGGGCACTTTGCCCCACTGATCCCGTCGCCCCGAACACCGAAATGCGTCTCACCAAACGACCCCTGGGACATCGATGACGTCAGCCACAAAGATCAAGAACAGCGACGCACCCAAAAGCGCATCAAAGCGGTCAAACAAACCGCCGTGGCCGGGAATAAGGGTCGAGCTGTCCTTGACGCCCATCCGGCGTTTCAAGGCGCTTTCTGCAATATCACCCATCTGGCCCGCAAAGCTAAGCACCATAGAAATCACGATGATCCAGAGGCCCGCATTGGTAAACAACGTGAAAATAAACCCGACAAGTGCCGCGCCAAGCCAGCCTGCAATGGTCCCGCTCCAGGTTTTCTTAGGACTGATCTTTGGCCAGAACTTGGGTCCGCCAAAGGACTTACCGGCAAAATACCCGAAAATATCAGTGACAATCACAACAGACATCAACCACAGCAACCAAAAGAACCCATAGTCCATTCGAAAATGCACAAGTCCCCAGCCCGCAAGCTGAATGCCCAACGCAAATACAAAGAAGGTCTTAATCTCGGTCTTGAGTTGGGTGACGCCCAAAACCGGCACAACCAAAAACAGCAACATGCCCCAGGGGCTGTCACCCGCCAATTGGCCTGACATCACGGATGCAACAAGTGCGGCCAATAACATGCCTTTTGTAGGCTCTTGCGGACGGATCATCATCCACAATTCCCAAACCATCACAGCGGTGACAAACACCACCATCATCTGGAACCACACACCACCCATGATCACACCAAATGCCCCAATGACGACCATCGCCGCACTTGACGTCAGGCGCACGGTTAAGTCATCCCATTTGGCAGGTGGTGGCACGGGTGTATTCATTGTCAGGCTCGCACAGCCCCAAAACGCCGTTCGCGCTGGCCATAGCTTTCAAGCACTTTCGCAAACTCTTCGGCTGTAAAGTCCGGCCAAAGCGTATCCACAAATTCGTATTCGGCATAGGCCGATTGCCACAGCAAGAAATTTGAAATGCGGGCTTCGCCGCTGGTACGGATCACTAAATCAGGGTCCGGCAGAACATGCGTATCCAGAAAACCAGCCAGCGTTTCGGCATCGACATCATCGTGGGTCAAACGTCCTTGCTCAATCTCAAAGGCAAGGCGCTTGGCGGCGCGGGTCACTTCATCACGACCGCCATAATTCAAGGCAACTGTCAAATGGACCCGGTCATTGTCTGCCGTGCGCAACTCCAACTCGTCCATCAACGACACAAGCTTTTCATCCAACCGAACACGGTCGCCGATAAAGCGGACACAAACGCCGCTTTCAAAAAGCTCTTTCGCCTCCCGCTCCAGATACCGACGGAACAAGGCCATCAAACCAGACACTTCTGTCTGGGTCCGCTTCCAGTTTTCTGTCGAGAACGCAAATATCGTCAGGTATTTGACACCCAATTCAGGACAGGCGGTCAGCACATCACGCACACGGCGGGCACCGGCATGGTGGCCAAACAGCCGTGGTCGCCCACGTTGTTGGGCCCACCGGCCATTGCCATCCATAATGATGGCAACATGGGCGGGCGTGGTCTTGGCGTCTGCGTCTTTGGGCATCATAGCCCCTTCTTGCTTGGCTTAGACCTGCATGATCTCGGCTTGTTTGCTCTCAATCGTCTCGTCAACGATCTTAATATGCGCGTCGGTGACTTCCTGCACCGCAGCTTCCCAGAACTTCTGATCATCCTCGGACAGACCATCTGCTTTGGCTTTCTTAATCTGATCCATACCGTCACGGCGTAAATTCCGGATCGACACACGCGCACTTTCGCCGTACTGGCCCGCAACCTTTGTCAGATCGCGGCGGCGCTCTTCGTTCAGTTCTGGAATTGGCAGCATGATGATCGTCCCGTTAAGTTGAGGATTGATCCCCAAGCCACTCTCACGAATGGCTTTTTCAACTTTACCGACAAGACCTTTATCCCAAACATTGATCGTTACCATCCGCGGCTCTGGTACATTGACCGTCCCCACTTGGTTGATCGGTGTCATTGATCCGTATGCGTCAACCATCACCGGTTCCAGCATCGAGCCCGATGCACGGCCCGTGCGCAATGACGCGAGTTCAACACGCAAATTGGCGATCGCACCATCCATACGGCGGGTCAGATCGTCAGTATCAAGTTCAAAATCGTCAGACATATCTTAGTGCTCTTTCTTACGGCCACGTCCGCGGCAACTTTTTACACGTTTTAGGCCATAGGGTTATCAATGTATAGTCAGGCAAATCTGACCTTTTTGTGCAGACCCTGTGCAGTGTATCTTCTCATGTTGGGAAATACCTCGGGGTGTTTGAGGGGCAGCGCCCCTCATCCAAAAATGGCGTGCGGCGCAGCCGCTCCACTTAATCCTTTACGATTGTATAGGTGCCCTCACCCGCCAAGATGCCCTTGAAGCCACCCGGCTCATCCAGCGAGAATACAATGATCGGCAGATCATTATCACGGGCTAAGGCAATCGCACTCGCATCCATGACGCCCAGATGTTTCTGCAGGACCTCATCGTAGCTCACCGTGTCATAGCGGATGGCATCATCGTGTTTCACAGGATCCTTATCATAGACACCGTCAACCTTTGTGCCTTTCAAGATCGCCTCACAATTCATCTCGCTAGCCCGCAAAGTAGCGGCCGTATCGGTCGTGAAATAAGGGTTGCCCGTGCCCGCTGCGAAAATACAGACGCGCTTTTTCTCAAGGTGGCGCACAGCACGGCGACGGATATAAGGCTCAGCTACTTCGTTCATTGTGATGGCAGAAATTACGCGCGTGTGGATGCCCAACTCTTCCAAGGCAGACTGCACCGCTAGCGCGTTCATGACCGTCGCCAACATCCCCATATAGTCAGCGGTTGTCCGCTCCATTCCCTGCGCAGACCCTTGGAGGCCGCGAAAGATATTGCCACCACCGATGACCATACAAATCTCAACGCCCATATCGTGCACGGACTTCACCTCTTTGGCGACCCGCTGAACGGTTGGCGGGTGCAATCCAAACGCAGTATCGCCCATCAGCGCCTCACCAGAGATCTTTAGCATCACACGTTTATATGCCGTTTTCTCAGTCTCGCTCATTGCGCACCCTCTTTTATGTTTGATTGTCGCGCAAAATGTCTGAAAATGAGAGCGGTTTCAATGACACAATCGCCACAAATGATCGGATCGCCGTTGACCGCCTGCGTTTGCGCAACCTATGGTTTGTCGCAAACCGGAATGTAACCCGAAAACAAGCGCTTACAGAGCGTATGACCCGACCAGAGGAAGAGCCGATGCACATTGTAACCAAAACCAGCGTTCTCTTGATATCCATTCTTGGCCTTGCCGCCTGCGAGACGCCGAGCGAGCCTTTTGCCTTCGATACGACATTTTCGTCCTTTGCGGATATTGAAACTGCGTTTCAGGCATCAACAGATGCACTGGTGGATGAAGACGGCGCGCTGGTCGACACTGATGACATTTCCCAAAGTGCGGACTTTACCGCGGCCGATTTAGGATCAACGATCTACAATGGCGCAATCATTGCCAGCGAAGAAGATGACGGCGGCACCTTAATTGGACAGCTCCAATTGGAAGTGGCCTTTGACACCAATACAATGGACGGACGCGCCGGTAATTTCTTTCATAGTGAAGACGGCGCCGTGACGGGTACTTTGTTGGGCAACACAACATTTGTGCGTGACGTTGATGTCGATGCGGATGAAAACCACTTCACCATGGCCCTCACTGGTGCGCTAAGCGAGAATGGCCGCGGCTATGCCGCGACAATCGACCTTGAAGGTAACTTCCTTAACGGCGCTAATGAGATTGAGAGTATTGCAGGCGACGCGACGGTCAATCTTGGTGAAGGTGCGGCAACATATGAAGAAGGTGCCTTCGCCGCGACCCGCTAAGACCACGCAATAGGACTGCGGACATGGCCCTTGTGATCAAACCGCATACCCCCGTGTTGATTGCCGGGCCGACGGCCTCTGGCAAATCGGCTTTGGCGCTGCAAATCGCACAAACCCAGGGTGGTGTCATCGTCAATGCAGATGCGTTGCAGGTCTTTGCGGGCTGGCGCATCCTGACAGCACGACCTGACGATGCGGATTTGGCCAAAGCCAAGCATGCCCTTTATGGACACGTTCCATATGATGCCGACTATTCTGTTGGCCACTGGCTGCGTGATGTCATGCCTTTCATTGGCGGCCCAGAACGTCCCATCATCGTGGGCGGCACTGGCCTGAACTTTCACGCTCTGACACAGGGGCTTGCAGAGATACCCCCAACACCTGAGGCCATACGCGAAGCGGGCAATGCGATGACACTGCCCGCAATGTTAGGCGCGTTGGATGCAGATACGGTCAACCGGATCGATCCGCAAAACAGGATGCGGGTGCAGCGCGCTTGGGAAGTTTTGCAAGCCACAGGTCAAAGCCTTGCCACCTGGCAAGATGCAACACCCCCACCCCTTTTGCCGACGCAGGACGCCGCATGCATTACGCTGGATGCGCCCAAAGATTGGCTCAATGACAGAATTGAACGCAGGTTTGATCTGATGCTGGCACAAGGTGCGTTAGAAGAGGCCCGCGCGATGCTCCTGCATTGGAACCCAAACAACCTATCATCGAAAGCTATCGGTGCGCCCGAGATGATTGCTCACCTGCAAGGTCATCTCACTTTAGATGATGCACGCCAAGCCGCCGTCATCGCATCACGCCAGTACGCAAAGCGACAGCGCACTTGGTTCCGGTCCAGACACAAAGACTGGCACCATATTACCGCAGATAGCGCTGACTTATCTGCAACACTGCAATTCGCAGAATAGCCAGTGGCTTGAATCCAAACATGTTTTTGCGCAAACTTGTGAAAAATCAACATTGAGGCAAGTTGATGCGCACAACAATAGTTCCAGATCCAGCCCTTGCGCTGGCATCTATCAGCTTTGCTGGCCCTGCGTCGCGTTGGCGGACAGAAGCGATGCGCAGTCATGAAACTGCACGTCTGATCCACATCACCAAAGGCCAAGGGCGGATCACTGTTGCAGGTCTGACCAATGGCTACGGCCCAAACAACCTTATCTCTGTGCCACCCCATACAATGTATGGCATGGAGGTCGGCCCGTCGGTTTTTGGGCAAATTCTGTCTGTGCCAGCCGCCACAGACTGGCCAGACGTCCCATTCCATTTGCGATTGTTAGATGTTGATCCGCAAAAAGAACTGGTGACCCTCATGGAATCGATTGAGCGCGAGCTGGCGCCAAAGGGCGATCCGCGCGCGGCACAGTGTTATCTGGGATTACTTGCGATCTTTGTGGAACGCCAACTTGCCTCACGGGATCCAGCATCTATTGATACGCGGCGGGCAACTGCTGCGGCCAAGCTTGTCGCACAATATACAACAATGATCGCGAAGGACTTTCAAAACGACCGCAGTGTATCTGACTATGCAGCGGCATTAGGTGTCACACCGACGCATCTGACGCGCAGTTGCCGCAAGACCTGCGACAGATCCGCACTGGCATTATTGAATGATCGCATTCATTTTGAGGCTTGCGTCATGCTCAAAGAAACAAAGTTTTCCATTCAAAGCATCGCACAGCAGCTTGGATTCCGGTCTCCTGCTTATTTTACGCGAAGTTTTCAAGAAAAATCTGGCGCGACACCTTCTGATTTCCGACGCACAAGCGGATCAGCCCAACGTCTTTAACCATTGACGCATGCTGCATCGCAGCACCAAAGCGCTTTAAATTTACGCGCGTCAATGTCGCTTTTCGCCACGTCATATGTCGCAATTGTCATTCGATTTGCGAAAGGTCCGGTTGACCTATGCCTAAAAATTGTGCCGAATGGCGACCGGACGAGGAGTGTGTGAACCGTTGGCGGACGACCGATGGAAATTGCTCTTCCACAAAAAAAGAAATGTGTCACAGGGAGAAACGAATGACGCACGAGAACAAATCAATCCACCCAGCAGCAGTGATGTATGCAGAAGAAACCAAAGCGGGCCAAATGGACCGCCGTGAGTTCCTTTCACGCACCACAGCGCTTGGCGTGACAGCAACCGCTGCTTACGCAATGATCGGCGCAGCGCAGCCAGCGCAAGCTGGTGGCCACGCACAGCAAGGCGGAACAATCCGCATGCAGATGGAAGTGCGCGCACTCAAAGACCCGCGCACCTATGACTGGACGCAGATCGCGTTCTTCTCTCATGGTTGGCTGGAGTATCTTGTAGAGTACAACAATGACGGCTCCTTCGCGCCAATGCTGCTTACCAGCTGGGACGTGAATGACGACGCGACAGTTTATACATTGAACGTCCGTCCGGGTGTAAAATGGAACGATGGTTCTGACTTTACCGCGGCTGATGTTGCACGCAACATCGAAGGCTGGTGTGACAAGAACGTCGAAGGCAACTCGATGGCCGGTCGTTTCGCGATCCTTATCGACGAAGCCACAGGCACCGCTGTTGAAGGCGGCATCGAAGTTGTTGACGATCTGACAGTGCGCCTGAACCTGCCGGGTTCTGACATCTCGCTGATCGCAGGTATGGCTGACTATCCTGCTGCTATTGTCCCTGCTGACTTTGACGCAGAAAACATGACCGGCAACCCTGTCGGCACAGGTCCTTACTTGCCTGAGAGCCTTGAAGTTGGCGTCAAAGGTGTGTTGGTCCGTAACGAAGGTTTTGAGTGGTGGGGCTATGCCGAAGGCAAAGGCGCATTCCTCGACCGTATCGAATATATCGACTACGGCACAGACCCCTCCGCTTGGGTTGCTGCTGCAGCATCTGACGAAGTTGACATGTTCTACGAAACTGTTGGCGACTTTGTTGAAGTTGTTGAAGGTATTGGCTGGGAACGCTCTGAGATCGCATCTGCGGCAACGATTGTTATCCGTCCAAACCAGTTGGCCGAAGTTGATGGTATCCGTCCTTACGAAGACAAGCGCGTCCGTCAGGCGATCGCAATGGCTGTCGACAACGCCGTTTGTCTTGAGCTGGGGTATTCAAACCTTGGTCAAACAGCACGCAACCAGCACGTAGGTCCAATGCACCCTGCATGGGCAGACGTTCCTGGCATGCCATTCGATCCAGCCGGCGCACTTGCCCTGCTGACAGAAGCTGGCATGCAGGACTATGAGTTCGAAATTGTGTCCATCGACGACGATTGGCGCAAGAACACAACAGATGCGGTTGCAGCCCAGTTGCGTGACGCGGGCTTTAACATCAAGCGGACAATCATTCCGGGCTCGACCTTCTGGAACGACTGGACGAAGTATCCGTTCTCTTCCACCAACTGGAACCACCGTCCGCTGGACACTCAGATCCTGGGTCTGGCGTACCGTTCTGGCGAAGCATGGAACGAAAGCGGCTTTGCGAACGCCGAGTTTGACGCATTGCTGGCCGAAGCCAACTCTATCGCGGATGCTGATGCACGCCGCGAAGTGATGGCCAAGCTGCAGGCGATCATGACTGACGAAGGTGTGACGATCCAGCCATACTGGCGCTCACTCTACCGCCACTCCAAGCCGGGCATCGTGGGCTGGGATATGCACATTGCGTACCTG
The DNA here is from genome assembly GCA_947496605.1 of uncultured Paracoccaceae bacterium. Lineage (GTDB taxonomy): Bacteria > Pseudomonadota > Alphaproteobacteria > Rhodobacterales > Rhodobacteraceae > Yoonia. The sequence continues at coordinate 683,026 of CANMDF010000001.1, forward strand.
CCGCAGATGTACAAAGTGGCCTTCGCAGCCTAAGCTGATAAAACCAAAGGCCGCCCTCGCTTGGGCGGCCTTTTTTTCTAATTTTTGCTGACCACCGGAAAACCGGGGCTGCAACGCCAAATTCAAGTCGGGCAATGACCCGGCGCTGCTCACCAACAGGGGCCTTCCTTTATGGGACTGTTTATTTTACGCCGCCTCGGGATCATGATCCTGACGGCACTCTGCCTGACATTCATTGTGTTTTGGCTGACGAACCTCACACCAAACCTTGAAAAGCTCGCCAAAACCCAAGGCAACGCCCGCATGTCGGACGAAGCTGTTGTATCATGGCTAGACAATCGCGGCTACAGCCAAGCCCTGCCTGTGAAATACGGACAATGGCTGGGGGTCTTACCCGGTTACGTGATTGAAGGCGCTGATGGTGAAGTGCGTGCACGTTGCCAAGAACCGGGACAGCCGCTGGAAGACGCGTCAACTTTTTGCGGCATCTTGCAAGGTGATTGGGGGTTCTCGACAGTCTTTAAAGAAGATGTATCCGGTATCGTGGCCACCCGTTTGGGCCTGACCGGAAAGCTGATGTTCTGGGTCATGATGGTGATGGTGCCCGGCGCGTTGATTATCGGCGTGCTTGCGGGCATGCGCGAAGGTTCTCGGACAGACCGCAGCCTGTCAACTGTGTCTATTATTTCAACCGCGACGCCGGAATATGTGTCCGGTGTTATTTTGATTGCAGCGCTGGCGACCAAAGCCTTTATCGACTGGGATACGATCCCCTTCAAAGGCACAGCAACCAGTGCCATGGATGATGCGACATTCGAAAACTTCTTCCTGCCGGTCATCACAATCGCCCTCTACGGCATGGGCTATATCGCCCGGATGACGCGGGCCTCGATGACCGAGGTCATGACCGCCCAATACATTCGCACCGCCCGCCTGAAAGGTGTCAGCTTTCCCAAGATCGTCCTGAAACACGCGCTGCGCAATGCGCTGATCGCCCCATTCACGGTGATCATGTTGCAATTCCCGTGGCTGTTGAACGGCGTCGTCATCGTCGAAACTTTGTTCAACTACAAAGGCTTTGGCTGGGTGCTGGTACAGGCTGCTGGCAATAACGACATCGAACTTCTGCTTGGTGTCTCAATCGTTTCCGTCTTCGTGGTCCTGATCACACAGCTGATATCTGACATCGGCTATGTGTTCCTGAACCCACGCATTCGCATTTCTTAAAGGGAGGATCAGGACATGGAAGCTCTTACATGGACAGGTAGCCTCGGCACCATCCTCAACCCCGCTCTCGCAATTCTGGTCAGCCTGCTGGCGGTCGCGATCGTGGCACAAATTGTGTTGGGGTTCTTTGCCCCGGCAATGACATTGCAATCCAACCCAGACGGCACCTTGCAAGCACGCGGTGGCGCATTGGGTATGGCAGAAACTGGGGTCAAATACCTCTTTCTGGCAACCCTTGCCGTGGTCATCGCCTATATCGTGATCCCGTTGGTCATGCCTTACGGCTGGGCCGGGATTATTGGCGAAATGTCCAAGCGTTTCCTACCCGTATGGGTCTCGCTGATCGCACTCTTCGTGATCTCAAGCGTCTACAAACGCAAGCTGGGTCTATATGGCAAGCTGTTTGACAGCATGGTCGGCATGATCGGTTTCGGCCTTGTGATGTTCTGGGTGTTCACCGCGTTCTATGTCGGGTTCTTCGATATGATCATCACGCATGATTACCTCAGCCAAGTCTCTGGCCTGAAAAACAAGACACCCGGTGTACCTGTTCCGGAAGGCACCGAGGGTGTGATCCCCCATTACTTGCTCGGCGGTGATAACCTTGCGCGTGATATCTTTAGCCGCATGGTCACAGGGTCGGTCTTTGTTATTGCGATTGCGCCATTGGCTACGATCTTTGCCTTTATGGTCGGGATCACATTGGGACTGCCTGCGGGTTTCTATGGCGGCAAGCTGGACACGGTGTTGTCCTTCATCGCCAACCTGATCCTCGCCTTCCCCGTGATCTTGTTGTTCTATCTGCTGGTCACACCCGAGATCGTTGAAACAGGGATTCCATCCTATATGGCGGCCTTCCTGTTCGTCTTCCCACTGATCTTCTTCGGCGTGTTGCTGAACTCGCGCTACTACACGCAACCAGCCAAGCGGAATGCCATTATGATCCCTGTCTTAGGCATTTTGGGGTGGCTCTACTTGTCGGTGATCAACCAAAAAGGCACCGTCATTAACTTCCTGCCCGAATGGCTCGACCTCTTTGATATCTCAATCCTCGTTGTTTTCGTCTCAGTCGTCTTCGTCAACGCACCGACTGTGTTCCGTATTGTGCGCGGCCTGACATTAGACTTGCGCACACGCGACTATGTCGCCGCCGCCCAAACCCGTGGTGAAGGCGCGTGGTACATCATGCTGTGGGAAATCCTGCCCAACGCGCGCGGACCGCTGATCGTCGATTTCTGCCTGCGCATTGGCTACACGACGATCCTTCTCGGCACCTTGGGCTTCTTTGGTTTGGGTCTTTCATCTGAAAGCCCTGACTGGGGATCGACCATCAACGAAGGCCGCAAACTCTTGCTGATCTTCGTACACCCTGCCCTACCGCCTGCGGTCGCGCTGCTCAGCCTTGTGTTGGGTCTCAACCTGTTGGCTGACGGCCTGCGTGAAGAAAGCTTGAAGGATTAATCTGATGACTGAACAACCCATCCTTGAGATCGACAAGCTTTCGATCTCGTTCTTCACCCGCCTACGTGAAATCCCTGCCGTGATGGATTTTTCCGCCACCGTGATGCCCGGCGAGGCTTTGGGCCTTGTGGGCGAATCCGGTTGCGGCAAATCCACAGTCGCTTTGGGCGTCATGCAAGACCTTGGCGTCAATGGCCGCATTGTGGGCGGATCGATTAAGTTCAAAGGCCGTGACCTGTGCGAGATGACACCTGAAGAGCTGCGCGACATCCGCGGGTCTGAAATCGCGATGATCTATCAAGAACCGATGGCGTCGCTAAACCCCGCGATGAAAATCGGCAAACAGTTGATGGAAGTGCCGATGATCCACGAAGGCGTGGGCGAGAAAGAAGCCTACGCCCGTGCGTTGGAAGTTGTCACAGACGTGAAACTGCCCGACCCGGAACGGATGCTGCAAAGCTATCCACACCAGCTTTCGGGTGGTCAGCAACAGCGTATCGTCATCGCAATGGCGCTGATGTCGAAGCCGTCGCTCTTGATCCTTGATGAACCGACAACCGCGCTTGACGTGACCGTAGAGGCAGCCGTTGTGGAACTCGTCAAAGATCTCGGCAAAAAATACGGCACATCCATGCTGTTTATCAGCCACAACTTGGGTCTCGTTCTGGAAACCTGCGACCGTATCTGCGTGATGTATTCGGGTGAAGCGGTGGAACGCGGCAGCATCGAAGACGTCTTTGATGAAATGCAGCACCCCTATACGCAGGCGCTGTTCCGCTCGATCCCGCTGCCCGGCGCCGACAAAAACGCTCGGCCCCTTGTGGCGATCCCCGGCAACTTTCCATTGCCGCATGAACGCCCGCACGGATGTAACTTTGGCCCGCGATGCGACTACTTTGAGGCTGGCCGCTGTGACGCGGGCTTCATCCCGATGGAGGCGGTTCCAAACAATGACCGCCACCAATCGCGCTGTTTGAAATTCAAAGAAATTGACTGGCAGGCCCCAATCGACGTCGGACCCCAGACCGAGAAACCAGCACCCGGTCAGGTCGTGCTGAAAATGGATAACCTTAAAAAGTACTACGAAGTCGCGGCAAATGCGCTCTTTGGCGGTGGCGACAAAAAGGTCGTGAAAGCCAATGAAACCTTGTCCTTTGAAGCCCGCGAAAGCGAAACGCTGGCGATTGTGGGCGAGAGCGGTTGCGGTAAGTCCACCTTCGCGAAAGTCCTGATGGGACTTGAGACAGCGACGGAAGGAGAAATACTGCTCGACAACAAATCCATCGGCAACACCGCTATTGAAGACCGCGATACCAAGACCGTCGCCGACATCCAAATGGTCTTCCAAAACCCGTTCGACACGCTGAATCCGTCCATGACAGTGGGCCGTCAGATCATGCGGGCATTGGAAATCTTTGGTATCGGCGCCAACGACAACGAGCGACGCGAACGGATGCTCAACCTGCTCGACCTCGTCAAACTGCCCCGCGCCTTTGCAGACCGGATGCCACGGCAGCTGTCTGGTGGGCAAAAGCAACGGGTCGGCATCGCACGCGCCTTTGCAGGTGACGCCCGGATCGTTGTGGCAGACGAACCCGTTTCGGCGCTCGACGTATCTGTCCAGGCGGCGGTCACCGACCTGCTGATGGAAATCCAGCGCGAACATAAGACCACGCTGCTGTTCATCAGCCATGACCTGTCGATTGTGCGCTATCTGTCAGACAGGGTTATGGTGATGTATCTGGGGCATGTTGTGGAACTGGGCAGTACCGATCAGGTCTTCTCGCCACCCTACCACCCTTATACAGAAGCGCTGCTTTCAGCTGTGCCAATCGCCGATACCAGTGTGAAGAAAAAGCACATCGTACTGGAAGGCGATATTCCATCAGCGATGAACCCACCCAGCGGTTGCCCATTCCAGACGCGCTGCGGGTGGAAGTCCAAGGTTGCAGGCGGTCTGTGTGAAACAGAAGTGCCGGCGGTACGCACGCTTGCCGATGGCCACCAGATCAAATGTCACCTCAGCGATGCGGACCTCGCAGATATGGAACCGGTCATCCAGATCGCAGCCGAATGATCATCATCTTGCCCTAAAAACTCCCGCCGGAGGCTCCTGAGCTTTCGGCGGGCACAGCTATTGCCCCCAAATCACCTGCACATAATTCTGGGTCTCTGCAAAAGGCGGAATACCATTATATCGTGACACAGCGCCCGGCCCCGCGTTGTAAGCGGCCAACGCCAACGGCCATGATCCAAACGCCTCATACTGCGCGCGCAGATACCGCGCCCCGCCATCAAGGTTCTGCACCGGATCAAGCGGATCGACACCCAGTTCACGCGCCGTCTCTGGCATCAATTGTGCCAAGCCCATCGCACCTTTCACAGACCGCGCTGATGCATCCCAACCGCTTTCTTGTTGGACCAACCGTTGAAACAACCCAACCGGAACGCCATGCGTATTTGCTGCTGTTTGCGCCATGCGCATAAACGGGCCACGGTAATCGCCGTTATAACTTGGCGTAATAACGAGCCCTTCCGCGCGTGGCGGCAACAGGCGGACCGAGTTCTGGTATTGCTCTGCCGCACGACCGTCCAGGACAGACGTCTGGCTTTTCAAAAGCCCCGAGCGCGACATGGTCGAGACTTGCTCTTGTGCCACCAATGGGGCCGCCAGCAAACAAAATGTCAGGATCAATCGGGTCACGCAGCACTGCCTCTCTCTTGCGATCCCTCTAACTTAGGTCTTTTATGCTGATCAACCAATGGGCAGCCTTATCAACCTGTCGTTAACCTTGTTGCGGCATCCACTGTCTGTCACAAAAGCGCAAAGCAGAATCGTCGGAGGTGCCACAATGGCCGGATCAGTGAACAAAGTTATTCTTATCGGCAATCTGGGCGCAGACCCCGAAGTGCGCACATTCCAGAACGGTGGCAAAGTGTGCAACATCCGCATCGCGACCTCCGAAAACTGGAAAGACAAAAACACGGGCGAGCGTCGGGAAAAAACTGAATGGCACACTGTGGCGATTTTCCAGGAAGGTCTTGTGCGCATCGCCGAACAATACCTCAAAAAGGGCTCTAAGGTTTATATCGAAGGCAAACTGCAAACACGCAAATGGCAGGATCAGTCCGGCCAAGATCGCTATTCCACCGAAGTCGTGCTGAACGGCTATGATGGCACACTCACCATGCTCGATGGTCGCAACGACAATGGTGGCGGCGGTGGTGGCAACTACGGTGGCGGAGGTGGCGGCGGCTACGGTGGTGGGTCATCCTCTGGCGGCGGATATGGCGGCAATGACGGTGGCTATGGCGGCGGCAGCGGAGGTGGCGCACCTTCCGGCGGCGGTGGTAGCGATATGGACGACGAAATTCCGTTCTAAGCCCGATGGTCGTTTCACCCGAAGCGCAAATTCTTATTCTTGTTGGCCTGATTTTAGCTGTCGCTTACTTGGGTATTTTCCCCACGCTTGAGGAAAAGACACTCAATAAGCTGATGGGCATTGATTTTGGTCTCAACGTGCTTGCGCTCATTGTCGCGGGCGCATGGTTTTGGGGCACTGGCGTGCAATTCACGCTGGTGTTCTACGAGACCAATTGGGTGGTCTTCACCATTGTGTGCTATGCAATCATCGAAATTCCTTTGTTTCTGCAGTTCGCCAAAACACACGGAATCCGTTTGGATGGCCGCGATGATGACGGGCCGGAATGACGATGACAGTCTCAATCAGACCACTGGTTTCCTCTGACGGCTCCGCGGCCCTCGCGCTTTATACCGAACTCACTTACGGCCCCGATGCGACAGACCTGTCGGCGTTCGACGCCGTCCTGGGCCATGCAGGCACACAGGTTTTTGGTGCTTTTGAAAGTGACAGTCTGATCGCGATGGTGACCTTACATGTGCTGCCAAATGTCACTTGGGGTGCACGGCCTTATGCGCTGGTTGAAAACGTCATCACGACGTCTTCTCAGCAAAATCGCGGCATTGGAAAGCAGTTGTTACAACACGCCGTCGACCATGCTTGGGCAAACAATGTTTTTAAAATCATGTTGTTGACGGGCAAAGAACGCGCCGCGCACGGATTTTACGAATCCGTTGGATTTCGTTCGGATGGGAAAACAGCAATGGTGATGCGCAGGCTCTAACGCACGGAAAATACGCTACCGCAAAGCATCCTCAAGAACAGCCAAGACTTTATCGCGTGGCACATCGGACGTGATAAACGCATCGCCAATCCCATGTGCTAGGATAAACCGCAGCTTGCCATCCAGCACCTTTTTATCCTGCCCCATCAAATCGAGCAGGCCTGTGGCATCGGGCAAATCACCCGGAATGTCGCGGATATCCACTTTCATGCCCATGTCCTGCAAATGCGCACGCACACGGCTTGGGTCTTCTTGACTGCACAACCCCATACGCGCCGACAATTCAAACGCCAGTGCACAGCCGATTGCCACGCCTTCGCCGTGCAGTAAGCGATCTGAATATCCGGTCGCGGCCTCTAAAGCGTGACAAAACGTATGCCCAAGGTTGAGCAACGCTCGGTCGCCTTGTTCGGTCTCATCACGCTGCACAATGTCGGCCTTCATCTGGCATGAGCGGGTGACCGCGCGGACCCGCGCGTTCATATCACCTGCCGCCAACGCGGGGCCTTCGGCCTCTAGCCAATCAAAGAAGTCCGCATCCCCCAACAGACCGTATTTCACGACCTCACCGTAGCCCGCCAAGAAATCCCGCGTTGTCAGCGTGCCCAGCAATGCTGTGTCCGCCAGCACAAGACTTGGCTGATGAAATGCACCGATCAGGTTTTTGCCTGCTGGCGAATTAATGCCCGTTTTGCCGCCAACTGAGCTATCAACCTGCGCCAGCAATGACGTCGGAATTTGCACAAAGCGCACACCACGGCGCAGGATCGCGGCGGCAAAACCCGCCAGATCACCAATGACTCCGCCACCAAAGGCCACAACGATATCGCCGCGTTCAACCTTTTGCGCCAACAACCACTCTACCGAACGCTCTAACTGGGCCCAGCATTTTGTCGCTTCGCCCGCCGGCAGCGCCAATGCCTCGGACGTCAGACCTGCGTCAGACAGCACCGATTGCAGCGTCGCTAAATGCAAACCCGCCACATTTTCGTCAGTCAAAATACAGATATGGCGTCGCCCGCCCATCGCCGCAATCCGCGTGCCCGCTTGGTCCAAAACGCCGGGGCCGATTTGAATGTCATAGGCGCGGCCGGGCAGATCAACATGGACTGTGGCAGTCATTTATTGGGTCTCCAGAATATCAGAGCGGCTGGCAAGTGTGTCACGCACCGACCGCATCGTTTGGTCAATGCTTGCGTTGTCTTTCACGGTGATTTTCAATCCCGCAAGACTGTAGATCGGTGTACGTTCCTTATAGATCGCCGTCAGCGTTGCCTTTGGATCAGCCGTGCGCAGCAATGGCCGTGTGTCTTTGTGGCGTACACGCTCCCATAAGATCTCAAGATCGGCATCCAGCCAAACGGCAACGCCCATTTGTTCAATCGCTTCGCGGTTGGCCTGCGCCAGAAATGCGCCGCCACCTGTCGATACGATCCCCGGGGGACCCGACAGCAGCCTGCGCAGCACCTCTTCCTCGCGTTTGCGAAAGAACTTCTCGCCATCACGGGCGAAAATCTCGGCTATGCTGGACGCGGCTGCCTCTTCTATTGCTGCATCACTATCGACAAATGGTACTTCCAACGACGCCGCCAGCGCCCGCCCGATCGCAGTTTTCCCCGACCCCATCATGCCCACGAGCACAACGGTTCGTTTCAGGTGATATGGCTGCCCTTCGGCCATGTAAAAGTGCCCTTATTCTCGGCCAACGAACGCCGAACGCAAAAATTAATGAATGAATGCCGTGATATTGCGCGAAAGGCCATATATAATCCCTTCAACAAGTGGGCAAGAACCCACATATAGAGGCAGAAAGTTAGGATTGGGGCAGGCCATGTGGCGGTTCATCAAGGCGCTATTGTTTTTGATCATACTCGCAGGTGTAGGTTTAGTCGCTTACGCCTATATCGGTCCGTTGTTTTTCCCCGGCGATTTTGCCGCCCCCTCACAAGAGGTAACGCGCCCTGTTACGCTGGACACAAACTAAGGCCCTTGGTGCTGTTCTTTGTCTGACTGGCACTTTGGTGTCTGCGCAAAGTGACACCACAGGCGAGCCACTTTCAGCCATTGACTGGCTATCGCGTAGCGTGGAAACCGCACCGCTGTATGAACCCCCGTCCGTGGGCAATGCCACATCACCTGATGTGACTGTCACACCTTTGGATCGTCCGTCCAAAGATCCGGTTGGTTTGCTGCCATCCGAGGTTACCGGATTACCGCGTGATATCTGGGCGGCCAGCGAAGAGGCTACTCTGGTCGATCTGGTCCGCGCTGAGCGTGTGGATACCCTGCCAGCCTTACAGGAATTTCTGAAAGTTCTGATGCTGGCCGAAGCCGATCCGCCTTTTGATGCAACCAGCGACGGTGCGTTGTTCTTGGCCCGCGTTGATAAGCTGCTCGACCTCGGCGCACTAGAACCAGCCCAGTCATTGATCGAACAGGCCGATCCAGATACCGGCCCTTTGTTCCGGCGTTGGTTTGACGTCGCCTTGCTGACAGGCACAGAAGATGACGCTTGCACGGCCATGCGCGACACGCCGTCGATTGCGCCCACGTTTTCGGCCCGTATCTTTTGCCTTGCCCGCAATGGCGACTGGTCGGCTGCGGCCCTGACCCTGAACACCCATCGCGTTCTGGGCGATATCACCGCACAAGAAGAGGCGCTTGTGTCCCGCTTTCTGGACCCAGAGCTATATGAGGGCGAACCCCCTCTGACACCCCCTGCCCGTGTCAGCCCGCTGACCTTTCGCATGCATGCCGCGATTGGCGAGCCGCTGATCACCGCCAACCTGCCACTTGCGTTTTCGCATGCAGACTTGCAAACGACGGCTGCGTGGAAATCGCAACTAGAGGCGACCGAGCGTTTGGCCCGTCACGGCGCTGTCTCAGAGAACGTCCTGTTGCGCAATTACACAGCACGTACCCCCGCCGCATCAGGCGGTATTTGGGATCGGGCCGAGGCCATGCAGCAGTTTGATGTGGCTATGACGACCCGTGATCCCGTCAGTGTCGCGCGCACTTTGCCGGATGCATGGGCGGCCATGCGCCAAGCCCGCGCTGAAATTCAATTTGCCAAACTCTATGGCGAAGACCTGCAAAAACTGCCCCTTTCGGGCGAAGCTGCGGTGATCGCCTTTGAAGTCGGTCTGCTGTCCCCCTATTATGAGTCCGTTGCAATCGCAGCCGAGGAAGCAGAGGCAGGCTTTGATCCTTTCTTAATCGGGATCGCACGCGGCACCCCGCAAAACCTGCCCGCAAATTCAGCGCGCACACAAGCGATCCAACAAGCGTTCGATACAACGCCGCCGCCCTCCGAACTGCAGAGCCGCGTCGACGACGGCAAACTGGGCGAAGCCCTATTGCGGGCCATTGCGCTGTTTGATGCAGGCTCTGACGGCGATCTGCGGTCTGTTACTGAAGCGCTATCGTTGCTGCGGTCCGTAGGCCTTGAAGATGTGGCGCGTCGGGCGGCCTTGCAACTGATGATCTTGGACCGGGCGACATGACCCACGCGGATCAACCAATGGCCCGATGGGTGCAGGTTTTTCTCGAAGCGCAAGCCGCCGAACTGGATGCAGCCACAAACACCCAATTGGCATATGCCCGCGATCTGCAGGATTTTGCTGGATGGCTTGCACCCAAGGGGCTGCATTTTAGCGATGCCACCCGCGACCATGTGGAAAGCTATCTGATTGACTGCGATGCCGAAGGGCTGGCGAAATCAACACGTGCACGCCGCCTGTCTGCGATCAAACAAATCTACCGCTTTGCTTTTGAGGAAGGCTGGCGCGATGATAATCCCGCGATCCAGATCAAAGGGCCGGGCCGCGAACAGCGTTTGCCCAAAACACTGTCTGTTGAAGAGGTCGACCGCTTGCTTGATGCAGCGCGAAACACACCCAAAGAAGCGCTGCGTAACGCCTGCCTTATGGAATTGCTCTACGCGACAGGAATGCGTGTAACAGAGCTGGTCAGCCTGCCTGTGTCCGCCGCCCGTGGCGATCCGCGCATGTTGTTGGTGCGCGGTAAAGGCGACAAAGAACGATTGGTGCCGCTGTCGCCGCCCGCCCGCGATGCGCTTGCCACCTATCTGGCAGCGCGTGATGAAGCGGAAGATGCGGGTCGCAAAGATGGCAAGCCCGCATCTAAGTTCCTTTTCCCGTCGCGGGGCAAATCCGGCCACCTGACACGGCACCGTTTTTTTGGGCTCATCAAAGAATTTGCCGTCGCAGGCGGCGTCTCACCCGCCAAGGTCACGCCCCACACGCTGCGCCACGCCTTTGCGACGCATTTGCTCGCTGGTGGCGCTGATTTACGCTCAATCCAGACCATGCTGGGCCACGCCGATGTGGCCACGACCGAGATCTACACTCATGTGCTGGACGAGCGTTTGAAGGAGCTGGTTTTGGACCACCATCCGCTCGCGAAAGCCACAAAACCTTGAAGCTGACACACAGACCCTACATAAGACCCATGATTTTGCTTGAAAGCCCCTAATGGAAACCGCATCCCTCGACGCCGCATTCTGGTTAACCGCCGGCGCCATTGTTATCCTTCTCGTTCTCTCAGCCTTCTTTTCTGGCTCCGAAACTGCGTTGACAGCCGCCTCTCGGGGCAAGTTGCGGTCCGCCGCAGATAAGGGATCAAAAGGTGCGGATCGCGCCTTGATCATTACCGAAGACAACGAGCGCCTGATTGGGTCTGTTTTGCTGGGCAACAATGTGGTCAATATCCTTGCCACGTCATTGGCCACCGCTGTCCTGACCAAGCTTTTTGGACAAAACGGGGTTGCGGCCGCAACTTTGATTATGACGCTTTTGGTGCTGATCTTTGCCGAAGTTCTGCCCAAAACCCTTGCGATCACATATCCAGAAACCGTCGCCTCGCGCGTTGCCCGCCCGATCGCGCTGATTGTCTTTATCTTCTCACCAATCGTTGCGGCCGTCCGCTATTTGGTGCGCGGTGTGCTGTTTATCTTTGGCGTGCGCACAGACCCTGACAGCAACATTCTTGCCGTCCGCGAAGAAATCGCCGGTGCGCTTTCCTTGGGGCATTCCGAAGGGATCGTACAAAAGGAAGACCGCGACCGCATTCTTGGTGCACTTGACCTGAACGAACGCACGGTTGAGGAAATCATGTTGCACCGCTCAGGCATTGAGATGGTTGATGCGGCCCTGCCGCCGCAGGACATTCTATCGCAAATCCTGCAAAGCCCGCGCACCCGATTGCCACTTTATCGCGACGAGCCCGAAAACATCGTTGGCGTGATCCATGCCAAAGACCTGCTGCGGGCCATGCACAAGCTGACCGATGGCGGCAAGGAAGACCCGCAAGGTTTGGCCGCGTTCGACGTGATGAAAGTGTCGATGCCGCCATACTTTGTGCCGGAAACCACGACGCTTGATGACCAGATGCGCAATTTTCTAAAGCGAAAGACGCACTTTGCACTGGTGGTCGATGAATACGGCGCGCTGCAAGGTCTGATCACGCTCGAGGATATCCTTGAAGAGATCGTGGGTGAGATCGCTGACGAATTCGACGACCACGAGGAAGACCAGATCGAAGCAACGGAAGACGGCGCCTACATCGTCGACGGCGTCATGACGATCCGCGACCTGAACCGTGCCCACGACTGGAACCTGCCCGATGATGAGGCAAACACAGTCGCCGGTCTGGTGATCCACGAAGCGCAGATGATCCCTGTTGTAGGACAGGTCTTTTCGTTCCACGGGTTTCGTTTTGAGGTCATGACCAAGGATGAGAACAGGTTGGCCACGTTGAAGATTAGGAAGCTTTAGGCTGCCTGAATGAAGTTTGTGGAATGTTCGCTTTGCGGACGAAGCAGACTTGTGCAGCTGCGGCTATTGCTGACGCAGCATGATTTTGCACATGAGGCACTAGATGTCATCGAGTGAAGGCCGGTGGTTCTAAGCGGTCGTTAAGACAACGGTGTGCTGCTACCTTCGAGTTGGGCGTAAATTTTCGTCAAGCACGCACGGCCACGCTTCTGCGTAAGTCAAACGTTCTTTGGCCTTCGGTCTGCGCGCGCAATCATCGGGCAAGTCAATGACAGCAACCTCCTCTAGTGTGTCCGGTTCAATTAATTGGGCTTTATCCTTGTAATAAGCAGCCAGAATAGGTTGCCCTTGATGGCTCCCCCGGTACGTGCGGACTTCAGATATTAAAAATCCGTCCTCTGATACAGTGGCAACATTGCTGCGTATACTACTCGTAAAAGAAGAGATTTGATGCTCCGGTTTGTCTGTGTTGTTGCGCTGCATATGATATGCTGCCCAAAGTTCTTGGATTGGCATTTTTTGCATCACGTGACCGGTTCGTATTTCGTAGTCATCCATCCTGTCTAAGATTTCAGCAACTGCTCGATCAAATCTGGCTCGCCTCCAGTAGGCTTTGAAAGGTAAGTTCGCTTTGCCCACATAAGCCGCCAACGCGTTTTCAAGGTTAGAAATTGAATCGCCCAGAAAATCAATGCTCTGATCAATTGGAAGTTGGTGAATATCGTCCTGCCATTTGTAGTTCAACAAATAAGATATACGTTCGCCGGACTGTTCAGAGACAACCGTGCTTCGTCGTGCATGCATCGGCCATCGTGTCTCATTTTCGATGTCAGATGGACGCCAGATCAGACAGCGTCCATCAAATTCGTCTAAAACATGCTCAGGGAATGTACACACCTCGATCCAAGCCGTCGCAAGTTGATCTGCAAGCGCAACCGCGCCAATTTTGCGGGCCATTCTTTCTGCCGCAGGCATCCACCGCCAATGCGCATAGAATATTGATCTGCTTTCGGAGAATTCACCGGACGCCGCAAAAAGAAAATTGCAAAAAACAATCGTCTCGAAGATCTCATCAGGCAACTCGTCAAGCCGAACGCCATAAGGGTCTAGGTTCCATGCACCATTCACCGCAAACTGCTCTACGAACTTGCGGGTCTTGGAGCCCCTGTACTTTGGCCGTATGCCTCGGGTCGGTAGTTCGGAGAGTTTCATAACATGACGCTATCGGTCGAAAGGTCGTTCAACAAGAGTCGGCATTTTCGTGTTACGTGGGCGAACGTGCGGCATTTCCATCGCTGCGAGCCCACGCAGCACAAAATATAGATTCACACATTGGGCTCACTGCCGCCATTCGCATTGCCTCAAAGGGCTTGTCACGTGAAACCTACCGCCCCTTAAAGAAGCTGCCCAAGATACCGCGCACCAACCGCCGGCCTGTCGTGCCCTTTAGCTCTTTGACCACAACCGACGCCAATGCGCCGCCAAAACCACCACCGGATGATTTGCGCGAACGCGTTGTGCTGCGTGAACTGCGCCCGCCCTCAAAACGCCGAGCCGCCTTGAATTCGCGTTCTTTTTCTTCCAGCCGCTCTTCTTCGGCTTCGGCCTCTTCGGCGGCTTTCGCCGCGGCTTCGGCCCGTTTGGTCAGCATCTCAAACGCGCTGTCACGGTCCAGCGTTTCGTCGTATTTGCCCGCCATATCGGACGCGTTCATGATGGCCTTGCGCGTTTTGTCGTCAATCGGCCCCAGCTGCGATGACGGCGGGCGGATCAATGTCCGCTCCACCACTTGCGGGATGCCTTTGCGGTCAAGGAAGGATGTCACGGCCTCACCTGTGCCGACCTCTTGGATCGCTTCGGCGGTGTCAAACGCCGGGTTATCGCGGTAGGTTTCGGCGGCGGTTTTCAGTTCTTTGCGATCTTTGGCTGTGAACACACGCAGGGCATGCTGCACACGGTTGCCCAATTGGCCGAGCACATCATCAGGAATATCACCGGGGTTTTGGGTAACAAAGTAAACGCCGACACCTTTTGAACGGATCAAACGCGCAACCTGTTCGACCTTGTCAACCAAGGCCTTGGGCGCGTCATCAAAGAGCAGGTGCGCTTCGTCAAAGAAGAACACCAACTTGGGTTTGTCGGGGTTGCCCACCTCTGGCAATTCTTCAAACAATTCCGACAAAAGCCACAGCAGGAAGGTTGCATAAAGTCTTGGGCTGCCCATCAACTGATCGGCGGCCAGAATGTTGATCTCGCCCCGCCCGTCCTTGGTGCGCATCATGTCTGCAAGGTCCATCGCAGGTTCACCAAACAGCGCTGTGCCGCCTTGGTTTTCCAACACCAGCAACTGCCGCTGGATCGCCCCGATAGAAGAGGACGCGACATTGCCGTATCGCAAGGACAACGCCTTGGCGTTTTGTCCGACCCAGACCAGCAAAGCCTGCAAATCCTTCAGGTCCAGCAGCGGCAGACCTTCTTCGTCAGCCACGCGGAAGGCGACGTTCAACACGCCTTCTTGCACATCCGTGAGGTCCATTAAGCGTGACAGCAACAAAGGCCCCATCTCGGCCACGGTCGCGCGGATCGGGTGGCCTTTTTCGCCAAACAGGTCCCAAAAGGTGACAGGGAAACTGTCGTATTGCAGGTCAAGCCCGATCGTCTCGGCCCGTGACATGAAGGGCTCATGCAGTTTGAAATCTGGCGAGCCGCTGACCGCAAGACCGGACAAGTCACCTTTGACGTCAGACAAGAAAACTGGAACGCCCGCCGCTGAAAACCCTTCGGCCATGATCTGCAATGTTACGGTCTTACCGGTGCCCGTGGCCCCTGCAATCAGCCCGTGGCGGTTGGACTTATCCAGCAAAAGGTTTTGTGCCTCGGCGTAACCTGCACCGCCGCCGCCAATAAAGATGTTCTCGGACATTCAGTTCGTTCCCTGCATTTCATTTCCAAGCAAAATACATTGTTAACCATTTCATGCCACCTTAAAGCACGCGGTTTCGTTTTGATTTGACGGAATTGCATACGACCTCCCTGTTAGACTTGCCGTGCCTGCGGGCACGGTTTTTTTTCTTGGGTGCGGGATTTGGGCTTTCACCACATCGTTAGATTTTTGCTGTTGACGCTGCGTTTTGCTTTGCGTAGCTTTCGTGCAAATAGTCGGCCAAGTCCGGCAGGGAGAACTACGAGAAGGGTCCGTCAGCGGGCCCTTCTTCATTTTTGATCCCCCGAAAACGTGAGCAAAAGACAGAAGCTATACCTGCATTTGTCGCTGACACCCTGCCCCGCACATGTTAAGCCGCCGCAAAAGCCAAAAGGAAAATCGATGCGCAGTCTTTTGAAATCTGTCTTTCTCGTAGCCCTCCTGAGCCATGCGCCATTGGCCATCGCACAGGAAGCGACCGAAGATACCGAAGCCACAACCAATGACGAACTCGCCTTGGGCGAACCTGTGGGCCCACAGGTGGGTGAGCCATATGTCCGCGATGTATTTGGTGATTGGGCCTTGCGTTGCGTCAAAGCAGAAGAGGGTTTGCCTGATCAGTGCAACCTTTACCAACTGTTGAACAACGACGAAGGCGTGTCCGTGGCAGAGGTCAGCATTTTCCGCCTACCCGAGGGCCAACGCGCTGTCGCCGGTGCGACGATTGTTGTGCCGCTTGAAACGCTCCTGACCCAACAATTGACCATTGCAGTTGATGGTCAGAATGCCCGCCGCTATCCGTTTACTTTTTGTAATCGGGCCGGCTGCGTCGCACGTTTGGGCTTTACCCAAGCCGAGGTTGATGAATTCAAGCGCGGTAACAGCGCATCTGTCCGGTTGGTTCCCGCTGCCGCCCCCGGCGAAGAAGTCGTCTTGCAATTGTCTTTGACAGGCTTCACGGCTGCTTTCACATCAACAGACGCCACAGAATAAGACGATCGCGCGCAGTCCCTGACTGCGCGCGCATCACCTAGTGTTTGCGCAAAGCCAGCACAGCATTCAGCCCACCAAAGGCGAAGGCATTCGAGATCGCGACCTGCACAACCGCATCACGCGCGACATTGGGCACCACATCTAACGCACATTCCGGGTCTGGTTCCTCATACCCGATCGTAGGTGCGATGATCCCGTCGCGTAGCGCCATGATACAGGCCAGCAGCTCTACCGCGCCGGTGCCGCCAATCAGATGCCCATGCATCGATTTCGTCGAGGACATCATCAGTTTGTCCGCATGTGCGCCAAACACATCCGCCACGGCGGCACATTCTGTCTTATCATTTGCTGCTGTACCTGTGCCATGCGCGTTGACATAGCCCACGTCCTCTTTTGGCAGTTTGGCATCACCTATTGCGCCGGCAATTGCACGTGCAGCGCCTTGTTTGGACGGCATCACAATATCGGATGCATCCGACGACATCGCGAACCCTGCGACTTCACATAGTATTTCAGCACCACGCGCCTTGGCATGGTCGTAGTCCTCAAAAACGTAAACGCCCGCGCCTTCGCCCTGCACCATACCGTTGCGGGTGGCCGAAAACGGACGGCACGCGTCGCGCGACATCACCCGCAGCCCTTCCCAGGCTTTGATTCCGCCAAAACACAACATCGCCTCTGATCCGCCCGTGACCATGACTTTGGCCATGCCGCAGCGCACCATATTAAACGCTTGCCCCATGGCGTGATTGGACGATGCGCACGCCGTGGCGACTGTGAAGGACGGGCCCCGCAGGTTCCATTCCATTGATACATGACTAGCAGCGGCGTTATTCATCAGTTTGGGCACAATAAACGGATGTACCCTGTTCTTGCCCGCTTCATAGACCGCGCGGTAATTCTCATCTTGCGTATTCAAGCCCCCACCCGAAGTACCCAATACAACGCCCGATGTATCCGCTAACTCACCTGTGAAGGTTAACCCAGACTGCGTGATTGCTTCGCGCGCGGCCAACAACGTGAACTGCGTGAACCGGTCATAGAGTGCGATTTGCTGGCGGTTGAAATGCGTTGCTTCATCATAGTCTTTGACCTGGCCACCGATCTGAATGGACAGACGCTCAACATCGTCGATCTCCAAGGGGCCAATGCCGCAACGCCCTTCTTGCATCGCGGCCAGCGTCGAAGGCACATCAGACCCCAAGGGATTGATCGTCCCTGCCCCGGTGATCACGACACGGTTCATTCAGCTAGCCTGCTCGGCTTTGAGCTTTTCAACCGCATCCACGATGGCCGCGATTGATGAGATATCAAAATCGCCAGCCTGTGGGTCATTGGCATTGAATGGTACATCCAGATCAAAGGCTTCTTCGATTGCAAAGATGCACTCAACCAACCCAAGACTGTCGATACCGACGTCCTCTAGCGTATGATCCATCGCCACGTCGCCGGGCTCTAACATGGCCTGCGTGGCAATGATCGCGATGACCTGATCTTTGATGCTCATCTGAAAACACTCATGTTGCTTGCCGAGGATGTAGTGGCTTCGAGCGCGATTTAAAACAGGTGATTAGCGCTTGGCCAAATCACGCAACGTCCGAGGCAAACGACGTAGTGCTTTATAGCCTTCAATGTGCGTCTGCATTTTCGTGGCGGGATAGCCCATCATCACGCGGCCTTTGGGGACGTTCGACAGCACCACACTGCCCCCGCCCAACACGACATTATCACCCACAATCAAGTTATCCGCGACACCGGCCTTGCCACCCACAACAACGCGGTCGCCAAGGACGGTGGAACCAGCAACGCCCGCTTGGGCGCATAGCAAACAATGCTCGCCCACAATCACGTTATGGCCGACCTGAACTAGGCTATCGATCTTGGTGCCGGCACCAACCCGCGTGGCCCTGATCGTGCCTGCATCGACACATGAATTTGCACCCACCTCAACATCATCGCCGATCTGCACACCGCCCAGCGAATGGATACGGTGCCACTTAGGATCATCAGGGATTGCCATATCCCCTTCACCCAGCGTTTCACGGGCCTTTTCAACATTCGATGGTTCTGCGGTTACAAAGGAAAATCCATCCCCACCGATGGCCGCATTCGGCTGCAAAATCACCCGCGCCCCAAGGCGCACACCGCGTCGGAGGCGGACACCCGGGTGAATCTGGCAGTCCGTGCCAATCTGCACCCCCTCAGCGATGCTTACTTGATCGGCAATCCATGTATTGTCACCGACAACGGCACCAGCACCAACAACCGTAAACGCACCAATCGTGACGTCCTTGCCAATCTGCGCAGTTGGATCAACAGCCGCATGCGGACTGATGCCATGACCTGACAAAGGCTGATCCAGCATCTGCGTCAGCCCGGCCATTGCCAACCGCGCACGTGGTGCAACAATTGCAGCTTCAAGCCCGAGGGCCTGCCAATCGGCACCCGGCCAGACAACGGCGGCACGGGCAGATCCTTGGGCTAATGCATCCCCATAAGCGGGGCTCATCGCCAGCGCGAGGTCACTTGGCCCTGCCATGGCAGGTTCCGACGCGCTGTCTATCAAAATATCAACGGCGCCAAAGGCTTCTGCCCCTAGCGCCGCTGCAATGTCTTTGACCGAATGTGCCATTTTGCCCCCGGGTGTTTATACCGAGGTCAGATTTACCCCTGAACGGCGCGAAGAACCACCCCTTCGCGTGCAAGCGCATTCCAAATCCGCGCATCACGTCCATAGATGTCACGGCGGTACTGCATTTGTCCGTCGGCTGGCGCAACAGCGGTGCGATAGATCAGGTGCACCGGAACCGGCGCTTCCAAATCAACCCTGCGTTCACGGCCCGACCGCAGATGCCCTTGGAAAACTTCCTCAGGATTGCCCACCTGTTTGGCAAGCAGCGCATAAGCAAAGTCAAACGGATCCGCCAAACGCACGCAGCCATGGCTATAGGCGCGGACTTCACGGCCAAACAGGCTCTTGGCCGGTGTGTCATGCAAATAGATATTGTGACGGTTCGGGAACATGAACTTCACAAGACCCAGCGCATTGCCCTGACTTGGGGGTTCGCGCATGGAATACGGGAAGTTTGTCTCAGTATAACCGCTAAAGTCAGCCGTGCTGCGGTCAACGACCCGTCCGCGGCTGTCAGTGATCAGCAAATTACGCACCGCGTTCGGGTTCTGGCGCAAACGCGGCAGATATTCCTTGGTGATGATCGAGCGTGGGACGTACCAGCTTGGGTTGATGACCATGAACTCCATGACGTCGGAAAATTCTGGCGTGACACGGTCACGATCACGTGCACCGACGACAGAACGTGTTGAAAAGGTCTCAACGCCATTGTCGATAATCTTGGCGGTAAAGTCCGTGATATTGACCAAGACATGTCGTTCGCCGCGTGGACGGTTGATCCAACGCTCGCGCTCCATTGCAACAATGATGGACCGCAAGCGGGCCTCGGGCTGAACATTGATTTCTGTCAGCGTGCCGGGGCCAGCCGTGCCATCAATGGCCAAGCCATGAGCCTGCTGGAAACGGGTGATCGCGCCGTAAATGTCGTCATCATAGGTCTGCGTGTTCGTGCGCGGCAGAAAGCCCATCGCGATGAGGCGATTGCGCAATGCGACAACACCATTCCCGCTATCGCCGCGCTCGTATTTATTTCCGGGCACTGTTGGGCCCCATCCACCGGCACCAATCAGGCGTTCCATCCGCATCTTTTCGGACATCAGGCGGGCATACTCAGGCGCACTTGGCGCCAGCGCCCGCATGAAGGCGGTTGGGTTTGATTGGGTAAAGGCACGCAGCGTACTGACACGAGAACGCAATGGCACTTGGCGGTGAATAGCGCTGTCGATCTGCGACGGCGTCAACAGCCCTGTCTGAAGATCGCGGGCGTAGTCTAGGAATTGACGCGAAAGTTCGACCTCCATTCGCCCCTGTTCCTGCGGCGTACTGGCGGCCTGCAATTGTGCGATAAGACCCGCAGCATCGTAATTGTCAGCAGGTAGGCCGTGGTTAACCGCACCATTGAATGCCTCAAGCAAGGCATTGCGGCGGTTGCGATCACGGCTGGTCGCCCAAATACCTTCAAAACCGCGCTCACGGTAAAAGCTCAGCAGGTCCGGATCATTTGATGCAGCCTGCGCAACCGCTTGGCGGAATTCGGTGACTTGCGCCCGCGCTTGCGGCGCAACTGTTAACAAAACAAACGCAGCCAATAACGCCGGCAACAGCCGGACAAACAGGCTTGGTCGTACTAAGTAAGCAGACATTGCTAAAGTTCCCTAATTTTCTTGGCAGACCGTAAAGCAGCTCACGGGTCATGGGCAGTATGCTTATCCTTACCAAAATTCGTGTCTATTGACAAAACCGAGAGCAGCACAGGTGATCCAAGAGTGTTGCAGCTATGCAGCCTTTGCCTGTGACATAGAGTCCTCATCGCAACAACTGCGCAAAAAATCGCCAATTTCCCACTTGTTAAAAACTTTTGGCTAAACAGCCCTTGGTCATCGATTCGAAATGTGCCATATAACCGCCACATCTGGGGAGATGTTGGCAAGAAGTCATTGCAAAATGACACAGTAAGTCGAGCGACGGGACAGGCGCGGAACACATGACAGATAAGAACTCCTCTGGGTTAACCAGGCGCGGATTACTCGGTGCATTTGCAGCAACAGCAGTTGTGGCAACACCAACATATTCAAACGCAGCAGGCTTTTTGCGCGGCGCAGGCGACATTCGCCGCATCGCAATGCATTCAGGCCGCACAGGCGAACGTCTGGAAACGATCTACTGGATTGAGGGCGAGTATATCGCCGAAGCCGTCCGCGAAATTAACATGCACATGCGCGACTGGCGGACAGGTGAAGCTGTCCAGATGGATTTGCGCACGATCGATATCATGTCAGCGGCACTGAACCTGATGGACACATCAGAGCCTTATTTGCTGCTGTCAGGCTACCGGTCCCCACAAACGAACCAAATGCTCAGCTCTTCTAATCGCGGTGTTGCGCGGAATTCGCTGCACATGCGTGGACAGGCTGCTGACCTGCGTTTGACAGGCCGGACAACAGCACAGATGGCCAATGCTGCACTTGCTTGTCGTGCGGGTGGCGTTGGACGTTATAGCCGCTCGAACTTTGTCCACATGGATTGCGGCCAAGTCCGCAGCTGGCGTGGTTAAACCGAAACGAACCTAATCGAGTATGACGGGCGACAGACCTGTTTGCAGATGCGCACGCGTCGCACCTTTGATGACATCAGACAGCCGCTCAAACGTTGCCGCATTCGCGGCCTTGCGCCACACAAGACCAATTGACCGCATCACGGGGCTGCGCCGAAACGGACGCACGATGACATTGCTGGACCGGCTATCAATCTCGGACCGGGCATAAAGTCGCGGCAATAGCGCCACCCCCATTCCCATTCCAACCATTTGCCGAATTGCATCCAGACTGGTGCCTTCATAATCGCGCGCCATGATGCCCCCATGCTGCTGGCACAGGGCAGCAATTTGGGCGTGCATTGCATAATCAGGACCCAGTGACAGCACGTTCTGCCCCGCAAGATCAGCCTCTGTGACTTCTTCTTTCGCCGCCAGTGGATGATCTTCTGGCATGGCCAATAGCAAAGGCTCTCTGAACAGCCGCTGGGTGGTTAGATCCGCCCCCTCCTCTGGCAGCTGCGTCAGAATCACGTCCAAACTGCCGGCCAGCAAATCCCCCCTTAGATCGCGTGGCGCAACTTCGCGGATGTAAAGGCGCAAGTCGGGATATTGCGCATGCAAACGTTCGACGACGAAGGGCATAAGGTATGGTCCAAGCGTCGGGGTCGTTCCAAGGCGGATTGTGCCGGTCAGCCCGTCCTGCAATGACGCCGTCAAGTCGGTGATCCCGCGCACCTCATCCATGATACGTGCCGCGCGTGCCACGACTTCACGACCCTCAGGTGTCAGCGTCACCGGACCACGTCCCCTCTCCACCAACCTTGTTCCTAAAAGCTCTTCAAGGTTACCGATCTGTAGACTTAGTGATGGCTGGCTAATCCCCATCGCCTCGGCGGCTTTGCGGAAGTGTCGCACCTCTGAAAGTGCCACAAGATAGCGCAACTGGCGCAGGCTGGGTAATTTAGACATCCAATCCTCAGCTGATAGGAATTTCCTATCAAATTTTACTGTTCCATTGTCTTCACTATAGTATTTTAGCTGCTACATCCAGTCGCAGATGTGAAATGAACATGCAAATGCCGTGACGGCTTGCCCGTCTTGCGTGTTGCTTGGCGGATCGGGGGGAGAATGCAAAAAATGCACAAACGACAAACCATCACGAACGCGATGTAGATCGCCGTTCTTAATTGTTGCTAACCACGTTCTGCGGCAAGTTGCCTCAGGGTGTTCAAGCGCTACCTCCTTGCTACCCGCATTTCATTTGTTGACCGGAATACCAAATTGGATACTGCATCGCCTACCCGCTGGATGACGCCCGCTGGCTTAATTCCCGTTTTTATCGCTGGCAGTCTATTCGTCTGGTTCGCCCAGATGGTCCCCGTCATTGGTGGCGGCGACACGTTGCGCTATGTTTGGGAATGGGTGCCAAGCCTCGGCGTGAACGTCAGCATCTATATCGATGGCCTCAGCCTGACATTCGCATTGTTGATCACTGGCATTGGTGCGCTGGTGATGCTGTATTCTGCCCGTTATCTGGCAGGGCATGTGCATCAGGCGCGGTTTTCGCTTTATCTGACGCTATTTATGCTCGCCATGATCGGATTAGTTACATCTGATAACCTATTGGCATTGTTTGTATTTTGGGAATTGACGACAATTACATCATACCTGTTGATTGGC
This sequence comes from uncultured Paracoccaceae bacterium, assembly GCA_947496605.1. Taxonomy (GTDB): domain Bacteria; phylum Pseudomonadota; class Alphaproteobacteria; order Rhodobacterales; family Rhodobacteraceae; genus Yoonia. The sequence goes on from CANMDF010000001.1 coordinate 706,419, forward strand.
TTTAACCATGACACAGCCAAAGCACGACGTTCCGCCTTGCAAGCCTTGATGATGACAGGCATCGGCGGACTTGCATTGCTTGCTGGCATCATCCTGATCGGCACGACCGCTGGCACGTTTGAGATGTCCGAGATTAACGCCATGGACGGGGTGCTGAAAGATAGCGTGATGTATTTGCCCATTGTGCTTTTGGTGCTGGCTGGTGCGTTTACCAAATCTGCCCAAATGCCGTTCCATTTTTGGCTACCCAACGCGATGGCGGCGCCCACCCCGGTCAGCGCCTATCTGCATTCAGCCACAATGGTAAAGGCTGGCGTCTACCTCATGGCGCGCACGCATCCATCCTTGGCCGGTACGGATTTCTGGCTTTGGACACTGACGATTGCGGGTGCTGTGACAATGGTGTTCGCATCGGTGATGGCGCTGCGCCAAACCGATCTGAAATTGGCGTTGGCCTACACAACTTTGATGGCCCTTGGTGCACTGACACTGCTTTTGGGTAATGAAAGTGGCTATACGATCACCGCCGCCGCGACATTCCTGATCGTCCATTCGCTTTACAAAGCGGCCCTTTTCTTGGTTGTCGGCATTTTGGATGCGCAGACAGGCACCCGTGACGCCAATTCATTGTTCGGGATGGCCCGCGCCTTACCCATCACCGCGATGGCGGCCGCGATTGCCGCCTTCTCAATGGCGGGTTTTCCCCCGTTCCTTGGCTTCATTGGCAAAGAACTTAAATACGCAGGTGCCATCGCCGTCGCGTCTGAGCCAATCTTTGTGGCTGGTGCCGTCTTGATTTCGAGCGCTTTGATGGTGGCAATCGCGGGTATCGTGTCGTTCCGCCCGTTTTGGAGCAAATCTGGCGAACCGATCCCTAACGTCAAAGAGGCCCCTTGGCCGATGCTTGTCGGCCCCGTCGTTCTGGCCATTCTTGGCGCGTTCTTCGGGATTTTCCCCGAAACACTGGCGACCACATTGGTGAACCCAACGGTTGCAGCCATTATTGGGAATGCGGAACCGGCAAAGGAATTGAAACTTTGGGCAGGCGTGAACCTGCCGCTGTTCCTTAGTATAGCGACCTTTGTTCTGGGCTTTACGATCTACGCATTCAAACAGCAGCTACGCACGATTCTGATTGGGATGACGACACGCGGACCTAGCTTTGACAACGGCTGGGATAAACTGATGGCGGGAATCGCCTCCGGGTCCAAGGCACTGACGCGCATGATCCAAACCGGCGTTCTTTACCACTATATGGTCGTGACATTTGGGACGGCACTCGCTGTTCTTGCGGTGACGCTGTGGTTCCGCAGCACGGGCATTCCTGACATGGGCTTTCCGCAAGTCGAACTGTGGGATTGGCTGGTGTTCTTGCTGGTGCTCTTGGGCGCGATCCTGACACTGTTTACCAATTCACGGATCACCGCGATTGCAGGTCTTGGTGTCGTGGGTATCGGCATGGCGATGATCTTTATCCTTTATAGTGCCCCTGACGTGGCGATTACGCAATTATTGGTGGAAACGCTTGTTGTGGTTTTGTTTGCCGCCGCTGCACTGAAATTGCCGCATCTCACGCCAGAGCCGCTGCGCAAGCGTTGGTTGGATGCGATCATAGCGGTGGGCATGGGCGTTGTGACGACGATCATCTTGCTCAAGGTCACCAATGGCCCGATTGACCGCGAACTGACCACGTTTTTTGAAACGGCCAGTTGGCCCGAGGCGTTTGGCCAAAACATCGTGAACGTAATCTTGGTCGACTTCCGTGCACTGGACACTTTCGGTGAAATCGCAGTGGTCTTGATTGCCGCGATCAGCATCTTCGCCTTGCTCAAAAGTAAGCCTGAGGAGGATAACCAATGAACTCTGTCATCCTGGTCGCAGGTGCGCGTTTGCAAGCGGTGCTGCTATTGGTTTTCTCGGCTTATATGATGTTGCGCGGTCACAATGCCCCTGGCGGCGGGTTTATTGGCGGCTTGATCGCGGCGACCGCTTTCGTGGTCTACGCCATTGCTTGCGGCACAGAGGACGCCCGCAAAGCGCTGCGTTTTGATCCGGGCAGTATCGCAGGCGCAGGCCTTGGGATTGCATTGATCGCAGGCATCATGGCTGCGTTTTGGGGTGATGCCTTGTTCACTGGCCAGTGGCTATTTATCGGCGCAACCGAAGACAGCAAGGGTATCCCCCTGTCGACCGTATTGGTCTTTGATATCGGGGTTTATCTGGTCGTGCTTGGGGCCATCCTCTCGATCACCTTCGCACTTGAGGACGCCGTCTGATGGAACAACTTCTTTCAATCCTCATCGGCATTCTGGTTGCCTCTGCCGTCTATCTGATGCTGGCACGCAACCTGCTCCGCTTTTTGTTCGGGCTTATCCTTTTGTCGAACGCCGCAAACCTCACGATCTTTGTCGCGGGCCGTCTGACACCCGGTGCACCGCCTTTGGTGCCTGACGGGATGGATGCCCCTATCGGTGACGTCGCAAACGCCCTGCCCCAAGCCTTGGTGCTAACGGCCATCGTGATCGGCTTTGGCCTATTCGCCTTTGCCCTGATCCTTGCCTTTCGCGCCTATCAAAGCCTAGGCACCCTGAATACCGACGACATGCGCGTCGCCGAACCTAAAGAAATCAAATCATGAGTTGGTATCTGACCCTTCCGCTGATTATCCCGTTTATGGCGGCGATCATCGCGTATCTGCTGCGGTCCTCGCCCTTAGGTGCTTGGGTGTCGATCATCGGGTCGGGCCTTGGGTTGATCGCTTCTGTCGTGTTGATGGCGGTCGTGCTGGACGCAGGTGTTGTCGCCGGTCAAATGGGAAATTGGCCCGCACCTTTCGGGATCACGTTAGTAGCCGATCTGCTGTCTGCGGTCATGGTGCTGATCACGGCAATCACCGGTTTTGCCGTTGCGATTTACGCATTGGGTGACATCAATGAGCGTCAAGCAAAGCTAGGCTATCACGCATTATTCCAGATCTTGCTAGCCGGTGTGACTGGTGCGTTCTTAACGGGTGATCTCTTCAACCTTTACGTCTGGTTTGAGGTGATGTTGATCGCGTCATTCGGCCTGCTGATCCTGAATGGCGGTAAAGAACAAATCGACGGTGGCGTAAAATATGTGGCGTTGAACTTGATCTCAACCATCCTATTCCTGACAGGCATCGGCCTGCTTTACGGCATGACCGGCACATTGAACTTTGCCGACCTCGCTTTGAAGGTGGATGAGGTCGAAAACCAAGGCCTGCTGACCGTTGTGGCCATGATGTTCATGGTGGCCTTCGGAGTGAAAGCGGCTGTCTTCCCGCTCTTCTTCTGGCTACCTGCGGCCTATCACACGCCCAGCTTTTCGGTATCAGCCGTCTTTGCAGGCCTGCTGACCAAGGTGGGTGTCTACGCCCTGATCCGCATGTTCACGATGGTCTTTGATCACGACATCGGGTTCACGCACACGGTGCTGTTGTGGGTTGCCTGCTTTACTATGGTCATCGGCGTTTTGGGTGCGGCAGCACAATCTGATTTCCGCAAAATCCTGTCGTTCCATATCATCAGCCAAATTGGGTATATGATCCTTGGGCTGGCACTGATGACCCCCCTCGCGCTGGTCGGTGCAGTGTTTTATCTGGTGCATCATATCATCGTTAAGGCAAACCTGTTCTTAATCGCGGGCATCGCCAAACGGCTGACAGGCGGCACCGAAGTCTACCAAATCGGCGGCCTTTACAAATCGGCCCCGTTCCTTGCAGTCCTGTTCCTGATCCCGGCGTTTTCATTGGCCGGTTTCCCGCCCCTGTCAGGCTTTTGGGCAAAATACATCATCGTGAAAGCGACGCTCGATTTGGAGATGTGGTTCGTCGCCTTCATCGCCCTCGCGGTGGGTCTGATGACGATCTATTCCATGACCAAAATCTGGGCCGAGGCGTTCTGGAAACCCCACCCTGACGGGATTGAACCAGAACTAAAAACACTGCCCAACAAAGCGGCGCAGATCATCCCTGTTGCGGGCCTTGCAATCCTGACGATCATCATCGGTCTGAACCCCGAACCCTTTGTCATCTTTGCAGAACGGACAACCGAACAATTGTTGGACCCAACCGCCTATATCACCGCCGTATTGGGGGACCCATCATGAACCCGTTTCTGCTGAACCTGTTTTTGGCCGTCACATGGGCCGGGCTTTGGGGCAGTTTTACCCTGACCCAACTGGCCTTTGGATTTGTCATGGGGTTCATCACCCTTTGGATTACCCAACCATTGTTCGGGGGCTCCAACGGGTATTACCTGCGCGCCTATAGGGTCGTGCGGTTGATCTTGTTCTTCCTTTATGACCTTTGCATGTCCAGCGTTCAGGTGGCCTTTGACGTGCTGACGCCCAAGAACCGCAGCAACCCCGCGATCCTTGAAATGCCGCTGGATGTGGAATCGGATATTGAAATCCTGTTGGTCACGAACCTGATCTCACTGACCCCCGGCACACTGTCCCTAGACGTCACACCAGATCGCAAAACGCTGATCGTGCATGCGATGTTCGCAGATGACCCCGAAGAGGTGATCCGCGGCCTAAAATCCGGCATGGAGCGTATGGTAAAAGAGGTGTTTGAAACATGACTCCGGCTGAATTCTTAGACTGGTCGATCTACGCGACCTTCGTGATGGTCATGCTGTCCTTGGCGCTGGCCTTTATACGGCTGGCCAAAGGCCCGACGCTTGCGGACCGTGTTGTCGCACTGGATATGATGACTGTGACAATCATCGCCGTGTGCGGTGTCGTCGCCGTCGCCACGGGCGTCTATGCCATGCTGGATGTGGCGCTTGTGCTCGCGCTTGTCGGCTTTCTTGCAACGGTGGCCCTTGCGCGGTTTGCCGAACGCCGCGATGCGCGTCGTCAGGAGGGCGAAAATGACTGAGATCATCATCTCAATTTTCTTGTTACTCGGCGGGTTCTTTGCCCTGATCGCAGGTATTGGCGTCTTGCGCCTGCCCGATGTGCTAACCCGCATGCATGCCTCGACCAAAGCAGGTATTCTTGGCAGCAGCTTGATCCTGATCGGCTGCGCGGTCTTCTTGCAAGAGGTCGAGATCACTGCCCGCGTCGTGGCAATCATATTGTTCTTGATGCTGACCTCGCCCATCGGCGCACATATGATCGGGCGCGCATCTGTGCGCGAAGCGAAAGCCCCACCGACCAACATCTAAAAGGCTTGCGCAGTGCAGCCTTTGGCGTGAACATATGCTGTAGACCTGTTAGGAGCGGCATCCATGTCTAACCCATTTGATCTGGTGATCAGCGGTGGCGAAATCGTCACCCCAACGGGTGTTATGACAGCAGACCTGGGCGTGCGTGGTGAGACGATTACCGCTATCGACACAAATCTTGGCCCTGCCACACAAACCATCGACGCGACTGGCAAATACGTCATGCCCGGCGGCATCGACCCCCACGCCCATATTGAACAAATGTCCGGTATGGGCGTCATGAACGCTGATACATTTGAAACAGCGACACGCGCGGCCGCATTGGGTGGCACGACAAGCGTGATCTCTTTCGCGGCCCAAGCCAAAGGGGCGCGGCTGGCCGATACGGTCGCGGATTATAGCGTTTTGGCCAAACGCGGTGCCATGATCGACCACGCCTTTCATATGATCGTCAGCGATACGACAGTGGCTCACTTTGACACCGATCTGGCCGCATTGATCGGCGCAGGGCATCGTTCAATCAAAGTCTTCACCACCTACAACATCCAACTGTCCGACGCGCAAATCCTGCAGACCATGCAGATCGCCCGCGAAAACGGCGCGTTGGTTTGCGTGCATGCCGAAACCGACGCAATCATTGCCGAGGCGAAAGCCTCCCTCATCGCCGCTGGCAAAACCGACCCGCGCTATCACGCGGCATCGCACCCGCGCATGGCCGAAATTGAAGCGATTGAGCGTATGTGCCGCTTTGCCGAATATCTGGGCCAACCGGTGATGATTTTCCATGTGTCCACCACCGAAGGGGCCGCCGCCGTGCGTGCCGCCCGCATGCGCGGTGCACCAATCTGGGCCGAAACCTGCCCGCACTACCTGTTCATGACCGAGGACATTCTGGACCAACCGGGATTGGAGGGCGCCAAATGGATGTGTTCCCCCCCTCAACGGGAAGTGGCAGATCAAGAGGCACTTTGGTCAGCCTTGGAAGCGGGCGATTTGCAAATGGTGTCATCGGACCACGCGCCTTACCGTTATGATGAAACGGGCAAACTCTCCGCAGGCCCTGACGCCGCATTCCAAGATATCTCCAATGGATTGCCGGGGTTAGAGACACGCCTGCCCTTGATGTTTGACGCAATGATCAGCCAAGGGCGCGGCACACCGAAGGCATTTGCGCTATTAACAGCCACGTCCCCTGCCGAAATCTACGGCCTGCCCAAGAAAGGCAAACTCGCGGTGGGCATGGATGCTGATATCACCCTGTGGGACCCAGAAAAAACTGTCACCTACGGTGAGAATGACCTGCATGACAATGTGGGCTACAATCCTTGGGTCGGGCGCACGATCAAAGGCTGGCCAATGGATGTATGGCTGCGCGGCCATCACATCGTGCAAGACGGCAGCCTGAACACGACCCCCGGAAGTGGCGCTTGGATCAACCGCCCAATGCTGGCCACCCAGCCAACAGCCCCACAACGCAAAGGATAAACATGCCACGTCCTGCCACGCCCAATTCACTGGCGATCACGTTTCTTTATTACCGCGATTTGCCCACTGCGATGCGGTTCTATGAGGACATTCTTGGACTACCGCTGGCCATTGACCAAGGCTGGTGCAAAATTTACGAGATTTGCCCCGGCGCGCATGTCGGGTTGGTGGACGAAAGCCGTGGCATGAACAAATGGCAACCGATCAAGACAGTGCAACTGTGTATCCGCGTGCCCGATGTGGACGCTTGGTATGCCTATGCAAAAGAAGAGAACCTCGACAGCCTGTCCGATCTGTTCATAAACGATGAAATCGGCATTCGCGCCTTTGTGTTCAACGACCCAGAGGGTTATCAGGTCGAGATTCAAACAGCCACGCGGGCCGGCGCATGAGCGGTGATACCTTGATCGTGATCAATCCCAATGCCTCGCAAACGGTGACGAATGGGATTAAACTGGCGCTAGATCCTCTGCGCAAGTTCGGCACACCAATCCGGTGTCTGACCCTGTCAGAGGGGCCACAGGGCATCGAAAACCAACGGCAAGCCGATTTAACAATTGCCCCCATGCTGCGGATGGCAGCACGGCAAAAGGATGCCGCTGGCTATGTGATTGCCTGTTTCGGTGATCCCGGCCTGCACGCGTTGCGCGACCAGACCGCCCTGCCTGTTGTTGGCATACAAGAGGCCGCTGTTATGACCGCGTTGACACTTGGCCAACGCTTTGGCGTGATTGCCATTTTGCCCGCGTCCATTCCACGGCACATGCGGGCGTTTGGGGCGATGGGCGTGCACGACAGGTTAGCGGGCGATCGCGCCCTCGGGCTGACAGTCGCCGATCTTGCCGATCCTGACAAAAGCCTGAAGGCGATGATCACCACGGGCAAACGCTTGCGCGACGATGACGGCGCAGATGTTTTGATCATGGGCTGTGCGGGCATGGCGCACTACCGCGAAACGCTCGCGCATGAAACAGGGCTGCCAGTCGTGGAACCTTGCCAAGCCGCAGCTGCAATGGCGCTGACCCAAATCGCACTGTCACTGAACCACACAGGAGCCGCCAATGCTGGATGAAACCGCCCAAGGGGTCTTTACCATCGCCGTGACCCCTTTCTTGCCTGACGGCGCAATTGATTGGGACAGTATTGACCGGATGGTCGATTTCTACATCGAAAAAGGGGCAACCGGCCTTACGATACTGGGGATGATGGGCGAGGCTGGCAAATTGACGGCAGACGAATCCGTCGCGGTTGTCAAACGGGTAATAGCCCGCAGCACCGTGCCAATCGTGGTTGGCGTGTCTGCGCCGGGCTTTGCCGCAATGAAAACGCTGACCGATGCCGCAATGGATCTTGGGGCGGCTGGCGTTATGGTTGCCCCACCCGGCAGCCTTAAGACCGACGATCAGATTGTGAACTACTATCACAACACAGCCGAAGTGCTGGGCGCGACACCATTTGTTCTGCAAGATTTCCCGCTGGTCACCAATGTCGTGATCCCAACAAAAGTGATCCTGCAAATCATTGCAGACTGCCCCACATGTGTGATGCTCAAACACGAAGACTGGCCAGGTCTGGAAAAGATCAGCGCCTTGCGTGCAGCCTCAGACAATGGTGCGCGGCGTATCTCGATCCTGTGCGGAAACGGTGGGCTGTATCTGCTGGAAGAAATGCTGCGCGGCGCGGACGGCGCAATGACAGGGTTTGCCTACCCCGAAATGATGGCACAGGTCATCGCGGCGTATCAGTCTGGCGACATGGACCACGCACGCGACATTTTTGACGCCTATATGCCGATGGTGCGATACGAAGCACAACCGGGGCTAGGGTTGGCGATCCGCAAGCATACGTTAGCACAACGCGGGGCTATTGCACATGATACAGTGCGCAAACCCGGCGGGATGCTGAGTAAGGCGACAATTGCAGAGCTCGATGAATTAACGCGAAGACAAGAGGCGCGATTAAAGGTGTTAGGGATCTAATTACACCGCTTTCGAATGCTCATTTGGGCAAGCCGATAACGTCATAAAAGTCATTGAGCGCAAGTTCATTATAGGCCACTGGATCAAATGCCAGGGGCGCGAATGTTTCACTTGTGACCTTAATCATTCCTTCTGCCAGCCCTTCTTTTGTCGGCGCTGTAACCAGCCCCAAGTCGCCCGATAAAACATACCGCACTTGCGGGCTGTCAACCGCGACGCAACGTGTGCCCAGCGTCATCGCCTCTAGCAGGACCATCGGTTGACCTTCGTAGATTGAGCTTAGAACAAATGCATCAGCCTCTTTCATGGCGGGGGCCGGATTGTCCATCCAGCCCGTGAAATGGACATTCTCGCTTAGGTCGAGGGCTTTTGAATAGGCAACGATTTCTTCAAAAAGGCGCCCATTGCCCACCAACCATAGATGAGATCCTGGGCTATGATGCAGAAGTTCCTGAAAAGCCTCTAATAACAGACGGTGATTTTTCTCTTCCGAAAAGCGGCCTGCATGGATGTAAAGCTTCGCACCGAGCTCTTTTCGCCTGAACCCCCGCATTTCGTCGGCAATGGGGCAAGCAACGTTTGCCCTGCGTCGCATTTCAACGTGATCCAGTGTGTTCCGGCAAAACGTCTCAACTTCTGTCGGGATGTAGGAACGCAGTTTCGTGCCATTGATGTCCATCAAAGCTGGCGATACCGATGCGACCTTGTCAAAGCGCCGATACATGTAGGGCACGATCCAACTGATCCTGCCCTTCGACTCAATTTCTGCAGCGATATCGTTGTGCAGAAAGATTGCCTTATGACCCACATTGGCCGACAACGCCAACAGACCAGTCGGCGCGGAATAGCCCGTAAAGACCACCGTTGCATCGAACGCGATGTCGCGCCAATGACGCTTTGCATCAACTTTAAAGCGTTCCAGCAATCCAGCGACAATACTGTCTTGCTTTTCTTTCTTGCCAGTATGGCGCTTTCTTGAAAGCCATTTCCTGTCGGACTTTGGCAACTTCCCCGGAGTCCACATGAGGATATGCACACGCGGATCTAGCCTATCAAAAAGCTCTCTTTGGGCCGGGTGACTATCCAGAATTGAAGGAGACACGACAATAAACAGCTCTATGCGATCATAGTCGATCATCTTTGTGAGGTTGATCAGCGATGTCGTCATACCGTTTTGCTGAAATGAACCACCAAATAACAGGACACGGTGTTTGGTCGATTGGATCGGCTCCCGTTTGAAGTTCAGCATCAAATCGACGGCACTTTCCGCCGCTGTCTGCTCTTGTGGTCCCAAGAACCTATCACGCGCCATGGTGAAATTGGTAAATTTTGATGGCTTCACTGCGGCCCTGATCGCTGAGACCAGTTCTTGTGACTGGCGCACGACAGTAAACGGAAGCTGATCTAACACGCTTTCCCCACAATGTTCTGAGACATTATGCGCGTGCAAAATCACCGGGCGATCCAAGATTAAGAAGTCCAAAGCAATGCTAGAATAATCGGTCACCAAAATGGCGACGTTCGCCAAGAAACTGGTCGTGTTTTCACCCAAGGGAACTGGCTTTGCGCCATGCTGCACCAAGTCAATTTTCTCAGACGTCAGATCACCAAAATCCGCGTAGATATCATAGTCATCACTCAGCTCATGCGCGAGCATCTGGCAAGCCTTAATATGGGCGTCAGTCCCCAGTTCGGCTGTTGTCACAGCTGGTGCATATAGCAAGATCGGTTTAGCAGTTTCGCAAAGCGTCCGACGACTTGGAACACCAGCAAGGATATCGCGTCTCGGAAACCCAACCGGATAAATAGCGTCACGATTGATAGGTGCATGATTGCTGTAGATTGCTTGTGCAGCATGGTATTCACCCGAGCTCAAGATAATGTCTGAGACATTTAAACTACGATGGCTGTCATACAACTGCACAAGCTTCTGGAAATGGTCAGCGCCACGCTTTTCTATTGGAACACCGAACCCAGTATGAAGTATGATCTGCTCAGAATGTGCTGCAAAATCGCTAGGTAACTTACCGAATTGCACAATGTAGTTGGCGCGACGCAATTCAATCTGGTTTTGAAATGATGTAGGGCGCACAAAAACCATATCGGGGTTGTCTAAAACGTCTTGCGGTAAGGACGTGTTCTTTTCATGCACCCACACATACCGATAAGTTCCCACAGGAAACCGGTTTATGAATTCGCGCAAGATTGCCAATTGATCGCAATCAACCCGCACTCCATCAGCATTATCGAAATAAACTGTCTTGGGATCTATCGGAAGCGGCGCGTCCAACAGACAAAAGCGTTTGCGCGCAAATACCGAATTCTTCAGTCCAATGCCCTTTAAGAACCTATCGGCGAGATACAAATGCCAAATACGGAAGGGCAGTTTTGCAGGCAAGAAAATCATCCTAAGTATTTGTTGCGCGGAACGATTATGCCTTTCACTCTGCCCTTTTCAATTGAAGAAAGACAGCCCCAGAGAACTGTAGGGACACAAAGATTTTTCAAAGAATGGCGCACCCGAGAGGATTCGAACCTCTGGCCTCTGCCTTCGGAGGGCAGCGCTCTATCCAGCTGAGCTACGGGTGCGTTAGGGCTGATTAACATCCCCACAGAACCCCCGCAATGGGCAAAAAGTAGTCCGGAAAACCTGACTTGAGTGAAATCCCGTACATGGCACGCTAGGGCTACTTTGCACGAAAATATATTTTAAACAGGAGATTTGATATGACGACGACTGCTCATGGCATGTCCCGACTAGACCAATTTATGGCCGAATGTCTTTCCAAACATGCTTTAAACGACCCCCGCCCTTTGCCGCAGGTTTTTGGCTATTTGCTGCACGAAAATCCACTGACCGGCAATCTATCCATTCCACATATCGTCGACGCCTTCGACGCATTGGTTGAAACAATGCGCACCTCAAAGGTCGAAGATGGACCGGCAGATGCGGGCATGACGTTCTTTGGTCAATTCGTTGATCATGATGTCACCCTTGATACGACAAGTGCGATCGGCACGGCCATTGACCCGCGTTCTATTCGCAATGTCCGCACACCAAACTTAGACCTTGATTGTGTCTACGGTGATGGGCCAGAGGCGTCTAATTACCTTTATTCAGCGGACCATGAAACAGAAGGGTTTCTGCTATTCGGTCGCAAGGACAACCCTTACGATCTGGCCCGCAATTGTCAGGGGCGCGCACTGATTGGTGATTTTCGCAATGATGAGAACATTATCATCAGTCAGGTCCAAGGTGCATTTATCGCGCTGCACAACATCCTAATGACCAATATGGCGCAGGATGGTGACACGGCACATGATGTCGCCAATTGCGCCCAAATGGGTGTGCGGCATGCGGTCTACGACAAACATATTGTCCCCAAATTACGCAATTTCGAAGAAGTACGCCGCTTTATCAGGCTGCATTATCAATGGATCGTGCTGAACGAGTATTTGCCTTCGTTCGTCGATCAGGATGACATCGATCATGTGTTGAAGCATGATCCGTTCCCAGACGCGCCAATGATGCCGGCAGAGTTTTCTGTGGCGGCCTACCGCTTTGGCCACGCGACAGTTCAGCCACAATATGTGTTGCGCAAAGACGAAGCACCGCTTGATCTGTTTGCACTGCGCGGGTTTGGTCCGCGCGATCCCGGCGCCACCATCGATATGGATCAGTTCTTTGGCAAACACGCGCAAAAGGCTCTGCCCGTGGGCACCAAGATGGCCGATACTTTGTTTGAGTTGCCAGATAATATCGTAGGTTCTGGACTTGAATGGAACGGGCATCAAATTCCCGTGGCACAAGCCAAGAAACTGGGATTGCGCAACATCCTGCGTGATCGATCCGCGATACATATCCCGTCAGGTCAGCAAATGGCGGCGCATCTGGGGCTAAAGGCGCTGCGCGCGCCCAAGGCATTGCGGGACCATCACATCACCAAAACGCCGCTTTGGTTCTATTGCCTGCAAGAAGCCCAAGAAAGCGGAAAACAGCGTCTGAGCGGTGTCGGCGGAAAAATCGTGGCCTCGGTCATTATCCGTTTGCTCAAAGAAGACGCCGAGAGCGTCTTGAACATGGCTGATTTTCAGCCTTGGCCGGGCTTTGGCAAGACATGCACGATGGGTAACCTGATGGCCTTTGTCGAAAAGCACCGTGATCACGTCAAAAACCGTGAAAGCCTCTATTGCGGGCCAACCCCACACTAGCGTTCAAAGGGCGTGCGCTTTCGGCGCGCGCCCTATGCAAATAGATCGTGACACAGCTCGAGCGCATCAACCAACACATCCACATCATCAGTGCTGTTGTAGACGCCGAAAGACGCGCGACAGGTCGCCCCGACGCCCATATGTTCCATCAATGGCATCGCACAATGGGTGCCCGCACGCACAGCCACGCCCTTTTTGTCCAACACTGTCGAGATGTCATGCGCATGCGCCGCACCCTCAAGCGTGAATGAGAAGATCGCACCTTTGGTCGCCGACTGCCCTTGCACATTCAGCCAATTCAAACCGTCCAACCGGTCCCGGGTATAATCACGCAAGGCGCGCTCGTGAGCGGCGATATTGTCCATGCCGATATCCATCATGTACTCAAGCGCCACGCCAAGGCCGATTGTTTGCACGATCCCCGGCGTGCCTGCCTCAAACATCATTGGCGGATCGTTCCATGTGACCGTATCGCGGGTCACATCGCGGATCATGTCACCGCCCCCCATAAAGGGGCGCATCTCGGCCATGCGCTCTTTACGAACATAAATCGCACCGGACCCTGATGGGCCATAGAGTTTATGACCGGTCACCGCATAAAAATCACAGCCGATGTCAGCGACATCGACAGGCATGTGCACAGCACCTTGGCTGCCATCAACCAGCACTGGCACGCCTTTTGCGTGGGCCCCTGCTGTGATCGCTTTCACATCCACAACCGTGCCCAGCACATTCGACATATGCGTCACGCCGACCAATTTTGTCTTGGGCCCAATGGCATCGATGACTTTTTGAGGGTCGAGATCGCCGTTCGCGTCCACATCAACCCATTTGATCACGACACCCTGACGTTCACGCAAGAAATGCCACGGCACGATGTTCGCGTGATGCTCCATGATAGACAAGACGATCTCATCACCGGCCTCAAACCGGGGCATTGCCCAGGCATAGGCGACCATATTGATGCCCTCGGTCGTGCCGGAATTCAGGATAATGTCATCCTCGGAAGGTGCATTCAGAAACCGTGCCATGATCCCGCGCACGCCCTCATACCGATCTGTCGACAGGTTGCTGAGGAAATGCAAACCGCGGTGCACGTTTGCGTATTCTTCGGCATAGCCACGGGTGACCGCATCAATCACAACCTGCGGCTTTTGGGCGGACGCGCCACTGTCGAGATAGACCAGTGGTTTGCCATTCACCTGCCGTGACAAAATCGGGAAATCAGCGCGGATCTTTGCGATATCAAAGCTCATGCCATGCCTCCTGCGGGACCAATGCCCAGCACCGCCAACACAATGCCTGCCAAAAGCGCCGTGCCAATCAATGCCAAAAAGATCACAACAAAGGCTTTGCCGAGATTGTTGAATTCATGCAGCACATTAATGAAGTTCAAAAAACACCACATCAGCGCACCGAGCGACAAAAGCCCAAATATCGATGCAATTGCCGGGCTGATCACCACAAGCACCAATTGAATGGCTTCAAGCGTCAGGCTGATCGACTGAAACCACACGATAATGGTTAACGCGCCATGTAACGTCCCTGCCCCGCCCATGATCTGACCTGCATAAAATAGGCCAAAGACAAACATCACTAAAAAGATGCTGAGTATGGCGACGAACCCAAAGGGCGACATTGCAAAGGCCCGTTCCTGAAAGGCGACGGGTGCGGGTGAAATCATTTGCAACAGCACCACCATGATCACATTCATGACCACAATCAGCGCAAGCGCCGTCCACAGCGCATCACGCGGGATGTTCATCGCAATCGCTTTGCGCGCACTATCCGTTGGTTCCATGATGCTGGTCCAAACGGCCCGCATCCAAGTTTGAAAATCGACTGTCATGGTGTGCTTTCCGCCTCGCGCAAGCTTTGAACCCATATGAAAAGAAACACAACCGCACCGATGGCGCCAACCAATCCGGCCTGCGTGCCCGGCCCGATCAATCCGCGTACCAGACCGTAGAGTAAGACCAGCGGCGACGTGGCCAAAAGCGTCCAGAACAGTGCCAATCGTGCCCCAAATCCGCTGCCTTTGCCGCCAAACAGCTTAGCAATCAGATGCGACAAGGCTGCGACGCCATACATAACCAAAGGCAAGACAATAACCGCACTAAAGAACGTATAGGTCATCATCCCTTCAAAGTTCACCTCGGGCGGCCAAGGCGATGTCTCGAACCCTTCGGACACGCGGCGCAAACGCGGCCATTGGGCCACAAAGATCAACAGGCAACTGACCATGAGGTACATGATCACCCGATCTTCGCGTCGCCCTTGATCTAGCAGGTCACGGATCACCGCCCGGGGCCTGCGCCACGTGCGCACTATGTCGTTTGTGACCGGCATTAACTGTGCCGCGAAAGCCAGCCTTCCAGCCGGTCCCGCAGTTCTTCAGCCAAACCCTCGTCATCGATCTCGTCCAAGGCTTCGGCCAAGAACGACAGCGTCAAAAGGTTACGTGCATCATCATGGGACACACCACGCGAGCGCAGATAGAACAAAGCCGTTTCATCAATCGCACCAGATGTTGACCCATGCGAACAGGCCACATCATCAGCGTAAATCTCAAGCTCGGGCTTTGCCAAGAACTGGCTATCTTCGTCCAACAAAAGCGACTGACTGATCTGATAACCATCGGTCTTTTGCGCCCCCGCTTTCACCAAAATCTTGCCTTGGAAAACGCCCGTGGCCCCGTTGCGCAGCACCTTTTTGAACACCTGACGGCTTTCACCGTTCAACGCGTCATGGGTGATAAAGACCGTGTCATCGTGGTGAAAATCGCGACCATCACCAACGCAGACACCCGCAACATGGGCCACAGCATCATCGCCTACAATCTCCAGCACACATTCATTACGGGTGAGAACGCCGTTGAATGTCAGCGTAAAGGATTTAAACGTAGAATTTGCCGCAATCCTTGCAAAACAATGGGTTACAGCGCGACGCTCATGGTCACGGCCCTGCGCACGGACATGGTGGAAGGTGCCATTATCGGCAACTTCTACTTCCAACTGCTTGGAAAAACGTGCCGCTGCCGGCCCTGTTTCAAGCAATGTCACTTCGGCACCCGCCTCAACCTTGACCAAGTTGTGCAAGATTGCATCTGACGACGTATCGTTATGCAGATAGATAAAGTTGATCGGCTTTGCGGCTTTGCCCGTCACCCGGATCACGACACCATCTGTGGCAAGCGCTGTATTCAGCGCGGCCAGAGGACGCTCCACCGGGGTCTGTCCACGCGTTTCCAGCACACCGTACAGGTCTTTCGCCCAGTGAATATCAGTCGCCATCGCATCAGAAAGCCGTTCGATTTCAACACCTTCCGCCGATAAATCATCGGAAGCATCCGCATCAAAAAACCCGTCGACAAAGACGATTTTAACGCGGTCCACATTCTCAAACAGCGGGCCTTCGTCATTCACGAACAATGCTGCCTCAGGCGATTCCGCCGCCGTCAAAGACGCAGGATCAGTGTATTTCCAATACTCATCACGCTTAGTCGGCAGACCCATCTGGCGCACACGCGCCATCGCATCGGCACGCGCGGCATTGCCCCAAGCGGCCCCTTGCGGCACCACGACGTCCGCCAATCGCGCCTCAGTCGTATCTATTTTCAGCTTTGCCAGTGCCATTAGGCCACCTCTGCCAGAATGTCAGCGTAGCCGTTGTTCTCGACTTCAAGCGCCAGTTCAGGACCGCCTGATTTCACGATGCGGCCATTGGCCATGATGTGTACGATATCGGGCTTAATATGGTCCAACAGGCGCTGGTAGTGGGTGATCACGAGAAATGACCGGCCCTCAGACCGCAGCGCGTTTACGCCTTCTGACACCAGTTTCATCGCATCGACATCCAGACCGGAGTCCGTTTCATCCAAGATGCACATCTTTGGCTCAAGCATCGCCATCTGTAGGATTTCATTACGTTTTTTCTCACCGCCAGAGAAGCCGACGTTGACCGGACGCTTCAACATATCCGCATCGATCTTCAGGTCTTTGGCTTTGGCGCGTACTTCTTTCAGAAAATCACCGGCGCTCAATTCCTCTTCGCCACGCGATTTACGCTGGGCGTTTACCGCTGTGCGCAGGAACGTCATGTTACCAACGCCCGGGATCTCGACAGGGTATTGGAACGCCAAGAAAAGGCCAGCAGCGGCACGATCTTCAGGCTCCATGTCCAGCAGGTCTTCGCCTTCCAGCGCAGCCGATCCGCCTGTGACTTCATACCCATCTTTGCCGGACAGAACATATGACAGTGTCGATTTACCAGATCCGTTCGGACCCATGATCGCATGGACCGTGCCAGGTGCGATGCTCAGGTCGACACCCTTCAAAATTTGCTTGTCTTCTTCTTCAAGTTTGACCTCTAGGCCTTTGATTTTCAACATGAGTTTCTCCTAAAGATAAATGGGGGCAACAACGCGAAAGTCCCCGGTGCGGATTGATCCGCCGGGGCAACTGTCGCGATGAGACGTGATGTTTAGAGGCCGTAGACCGACCCGCGGTAGACGATTGAATGCTGCGTCGTGTCTTCGAGAACCTGCGCAACATGTTCCGCCGTGTAGATATACGCCATTTGATCGGGCCACCGCCAAATGATGTTGTGGCCTGCGGTCAGCATGAGGGCGATTCCAGTAACTTGGCCGAGACGCTCTAAAAACTTGCGGCGGTCCATCATGGCGGCCAATAGGATCATGGCCCAAAACGCAACGAACAGTTCGAGATAAAGAACCACATCGGTTTGTTCGGTCAGTCCAAAGTACCGGATACGCACCACCTGCGCGAACATCAAAGCAATTCCGCCGATGATCATCGACACCAAAAACTTCGTCAGAAAGGAATCTTCCTGCGATATCTTCTTGGTTCTGTCGACAGACACCCGCTTGGGGATATGCATGCCAAGCTCGTGATCGTAATACGACTTGTTGCGCGGATTCTTGATCCGCTTTACCCGCGCATTGAAGTCGTTGATATCGAGTTTTGCACCAGCCATGCGTCACGGTCCCATGAATTGCCTTATCAATGCTTAATTGCATCGAACTAGGGCAAGAAATGGGCCGCGACGTGACAGAGGCGCGACAAATATCATTTCGGGGCAATGACATGATTAGCCAACAGAGCCTTCCAACGAAATCGCCACAAGTGCCTGCGCTTCCATCGCAAATTCCATCGGCAGCGCTTGCAGCACTTCCTTACAGAACCCGTTCACGACCAAAGCAACCGCCTCTTCTTCGTCCATCCCGCGCGAGCGGCAATAGAACAGTTGATCATCATCCACCTTTGATGTCGTCGCCTCATGCTCAACCCGGGAAGAGTTATTCTTGACCTCGATGTAAGGCACCGTATGCGCCCCGCATTTGTCACCAATCAGCAGGCTGTCGCATTGGGTATAATTCCGTGACGCCTTGGCTTTGGGATGCATAGACACCAACCCGCGATAGGTATTCTGCGCCTTACCCGCTGAAATGCCCTTGGACACAATCCGCGACTTTGTGTTCTTGCCCAAATGCACCATCTTTGTGCCGGTGTCGGCCTGCTGCATGTTGTTGGCGATCGCGATAGAGTAAAACTCGCCTTGGCTGTCGTCACCGCGCAGAATGCAGCTTGGATATTTCCAAGTCACAGCTGAGCCGGTCTCAACTTGGGTCCACATCACCTTGGACCGGTCGCCACGGCAATCCGCACGTTTGGTCACAAAGTTATAGATACCGCCGTTGCCGTCTTCATCACCGGGATACCAGTTTTGCACGGTGGAATATTTCACCTCAGCATCTTCTTCGATGATGATCTCAACAACAGCCGCGTGCAGCTGGGCCACGTCGCGCTTGGGCGCCGTACAGCCCTCAAGATAGGATACGTATGATCCTTTGTCGGCAATGATCAACGTGCGCTCAAACTGGCCTGTATTCTCCGCATTGATGCGGAAATATGTGCTCAATTCCATCGGGCAACGCACACCCGGTGGGATGTAAACGAACGACCCATCCGAAAAGACCGCCGAATTCAGCGTCGCATAAAAGTTGTCAGAGGGTGGAACAACGGTGCCCAGATATTTCTTCACCAACTCAGGGTGGTTCTCAATCGCCTCGGAGATCGAACAGAAAATCACGCCAGCCTTTTTCAGCTCGGCCTGAAACGTCGTCCCTACTGAGACTGAATCAAACACCGCATCAACAGCAACCTTGCGGCCTTCTGCAGGCATATCCTCTGCGCCTTCGACACCGGCCAAAATAGCCTGCTCTTTCAAAGGGATCCCCAGCTTGGCGTAGGTCGCTAGCAGTTTCGGGTCCACATCATCTAGGGACTTAGGCTTTTCTTCCATGCTCTTGGGGCGGGCATAGTAGTAGATGTCCTGAAAATCGATGTCTGGGTAGTTGACCATCGCCCATGTAGGCTCTTCGATCTTTTCCCAGCGTTCAAACGCCGACAGGCGCCAATCTGTCATCCATTGCGGCTCTTTGTTCTTGCTGGAAATCAGCTTGACGATATCGGTGTTCACGCCCTTTGGCGCGTACTCCATCTCAATCTCGGTTTCCCAGCCGTATTTATACGCACCCGAGAGTTCCTTGACCGCATCCACGGTATCCTGATCAACGCCTTCTTTGACTTGGGTCTCATCCAAAGCTGTCATCGTATCATCCTCTCAAGCGGCCCTACGCCGCGCTCTTTTTTCGCTCCAGGCCTGCACAAAGCGCATGACCTCATCCTCAGTCGTCTCGATGCCCAGTGACACGCGAATTGCGCTTGATGCCACCTCATCACTCAAGTCCAGTGCTTGTAGCACCCGGCTTGCCTTGACCTTACCGCTGGAACAGGCAGAACCTGCCGACACGGCAAAACCCGCTAAATCCATCGCCATCACCTGCGTTTCACCTTTCCACCCGGGGGAGGCGAAACAGCTGGTGTTCGGCAAGCGACCTAAGTCTTTCCCGACAAAAATAGTACTCTTTTCGGCGGCCTCAATGGCTGTTTCTAGAATATTTCTAAGTTTCGCAACCCGCTCCCATGCACCACGCGCCAAATCAGCCTGCGCGGCAACCGCCGCTGCCCCCATACCGGCAATCGCAATCACGTTTTCCGTGCCCGAACGGCGGCCCATTTCCTGACCACCGC
The DNA here is from genome assembly GCA_947496605.1 of uncultured Paracoccaceae bacterium. Classification (GTDB taxonomy): domain Bacteria; phylum Pseudomonadota; class Alphaproteobacteria; order Rhodobacterales; family Rhodobacteraceae; genus Yoonia. Next base: position 726,402 of record CANMDF010000001.1, read on the forward strand.
CTTTGATTTGGGCCGCAACATCAGTGCCTTGCGGAAAGATCAGCGCACCCACACCTTTCGGCCCACCAAACTTATGGGCAGATAGAAACACCATCTGAACACCAGACCATGAAAATGCGAAAGGCACTTTGCCAAACCCTTGGGTAATGTCACTGACAGCCAATCCTTGCGGCAGGGACTGCACAATACCCGTTTCCGAATTCGCCAATTGCACCACCGATCCAGCCGGATCAACCACCTGCACAGCACCACCTACAACGGCCAAAGACGGATCCACCCAAGCATGCACCGCATCATGCTCAATCGGAGCGGCCTTCAGCCCACGATCCGCAAGCGCTAAAGCCGCAGCCTCGGTCGCCCCCGACGTAAACACCACATCCGCACCAGAGGCACCCACAGCCGCGGCAATCTGCGCACGCGCCGCCTCTACAATGCCCTTCGCGGCACGCCCTTCAGCATGCACAGACGATGGATTGCCAACGGTATCCATCGCCGCAATCATCGCCGCACGTGCCTCAGCCCGCAGAGGCGTCGTCGCATTATGATCCAGATAAGTTCTCATATCTTCTCATGTTCAAAAATACCTCGGGGGAGCCGCAGGCGGGGGCTGGCCCCCTATGACGCTTCATCAACCACTTCGAACAAGGCAGGCACCGCCGGACACGGGGCCAGTTCATTGCTCACAACATCGGACAAACGGGCTTGGTGCAAAAAAACATAAACATGGGCACTCAGCCCTTCCCACAACCGGTTGGTCATCGATTGCGCACGCGATCCCGATGCAGCACCCGATGCCCCTGCCCCTTTGTGCATCGCCGACACGGTTTCATCCACGGCACCCAAAATCTCGGCCACGCGGATGTCGGATGCGGGACGCGCCAAACGATATCCTCCGCCCGGACCACGCACAGAATCTACCAATCCGGCACGGCGCAGTTTCACAAAAAGCTGCTCCAGATATGGCAATGAGATGTCTTGGCGTTTGGAAATTTCAGTCAGATTAATCAGCGCATCGCCTTCTTGGAGAGCCAAGTCAGCCAAGGCGACCATCGCATAGCGGCCTTTGGTGCTTAGTTTCATTGGCTCGACCCCCGAAAACAGACGTAATTTCATTGACGGCACGGTGCTGCATCATTACTTCACCGTGACCACATCGATTAAGGCGATTGCCCTAGTTTAGAATCTTTCTAAGGTGTCCGAGCATTTTCGTCAAGAATGCGCAGCCGCCTGTAGCAGTAACGGAAACACCTATGCCCGAAGTCATTTTTCCCGGTCCCGAAGGTCGCCTTGAAGGGCGCTATCACCCGCAAAAAGACCGGGACGCGCCGATTGCGATTGTTTTGCACCCGCATCCGCAGTTCGGCGGAACGATGAACAACCGGGTCGTCTATAACTTGCACTACGCATTTTATAACATGGGCTTTACTGTGCTGCGCTTCAACTTTCGCGGCGTCGGGCGTAGCCAAGGTGAATATGATCAAGGTGTGGGTGAATTGTCTGACGCTGCATCCGCGCTCGATTACCTGCAATCCATGAACAACAACGCCAAGCATTGCTGGGTTGCAGGTTTCTCATTCGGTGCATGGATCGGGATGCAACTGTTGATGCGCCGGCCTGAAATCACAGGTTTTATCTCGGTCAGCCCACCGGCCAATATGTATGACTTCAGTTTTCTGGCACCCTGCCCGTCGTCCGGCTTGATCATCAACGGCTCTAACGACCGTGTGGCCCCGCCGGCTGACACTGTCAGCCTTGTGAACAAGCTGCACGAGCAAAAAGGGATCACCGTGACACATGACGAAATGGACGGTGCAGGACACTTCTTTGAAGACCCGCATATGGACCCGATGATTGATACGGTCCGGACATATGTGCGCCGCCGTCTCACTGAAACGACCCGCTGATCATGAGTGCCAACGACTATCTCCAACGTGTTGCGGGCGAATTGGCTGATCTTGCCTTGGCAGATGAGGACGCGACGCAGGACGAAAAGATTGTAAAAGAGATTGGCGATATACTGGGTGCGTCATCACAAACGCTGCAAGAAGGGTATTTGACAGCGATCCGTGTGCGCCGTGCCGAGACGCGTGCGCGAGAAATCTTGCAGGAACGCGCGGCAAAACGTGGCCCCACAACGGCAAAACTTTTGCCCAATGATGGGCCTTCTACCCCGGACCAACCCGATCAAGACATTGAAGCGATTGAGCTTGGAAATGGCCCAACTGAAGCGCCTGCGCCCGCGCCAGAAGCCCCAGTTGCCCCGGTTACCCAGCCAAAAACTGAAGAAGAGGCCGCATTTGACGACGTCTTGAATACGCTGGATGAGTTTCTGCAAACCGACGACAAGCCTTAGTGACTGCCATGTCGCGCATGAATGATCAGCTGGCCTTTCTGACCGAAGCCGACAAACTTAAGTCGACGCTTCGCGCCACGATGCTTTGCGACGCGTCTCGTCATGAGAATTCAGGTGAACACAGCTGGCATATCGCACTCTATGCGATGGTGATGGCCGAACATGCCGTGCGCCCCGTCAACGTCGACCGCGTGATCAAAATGCTGCTGATCCACGATCTGGTGGAAATAGATGCTGGCGACAATCCGATCCACGGCGATCATGACCCAGCCGAGATGGAAGCCATAGAACAGGCCGCCGCCACCCGCATCTTCGGCTTATTGCCAGACGATCAGACAAAATCATTCCGTGCCCTTTGGGATGAATTTGAGGCGGCCGAAACTGACGACGCAATCTTTGCCAAATCCCTCGACCGCGTGCAGCCAGTGGTGTCCAACCTCGAGACAGGTGGCCGCAGTTGGGTCGATTACAATGTAACCCGGGAACAGGTTGAGGCCCGTGTCGGAACCAAGGTGCAACGCGGTGCTCCGGCTATTTGGTCCACGCTTAAAGCACGCATCGATGATTGGTTCGCGCGCAACGCAGCAAATTAATCCCGTTTTCTGGTTTTGAGGGGGGTAGAGGCAACACCCCCAGCTGTGTCAGAGAAACGCTTTACCCCTATACAAACGCCCCACACAGGCGTAGTGCGCGACCCTTAGACGCCAGAAAGCACCAAACCATGATCACGACCCTCGCCGATGCCCTCGCTAAACAAGGCTATGACAGCCTAACGCCCGTTCAAGAGGCCGTGACAGATGCAGCCTTGGAAGGGCAAGACTTGTTGGTCTCGGCGCAAACCGGATCAGGCAAAACGGTAGGTTTTGGTCTGGCCATTGGCCCCACTATTCTCGCAGAAGACGGTACTTTCGGCCCCGCTGGGCGACCGCTCGCTTTGGTTATCGCGCCGACCCGCGAATTGGCCTTGCAGGTGAAACGCGAGTTGCAGTGGCTCTACGCATTTGCAGGCGTGACCATGGCATCCTGCGTCGGTGGCATGGACATGCGCGACGAACGCCGCGCGCTTGATCGTGGCGCACATATCGTGGTCGCAACGCCGGGTCGTTTGAAAGACCACATCATGCGCGGCAGCCTTGATATGTCTGACATCCGCGCCATCGTCTTGGACGAAGCGGATGAAATGCTCGACCTTGGTTTCCGCGAAGATCTTGAGTTCATCCTTGGCGAAGCCCCTGAAACACGCCGTACGCTGATGTTCTCAGCCACGGTGCCTGCGGCGATCGCGAAACTTGCGAAATCCTACCAAAAAGACGCCGTACGTGTGGCGACAACTGCCAAAGAAAGCCAACACGCCGATATCGAATACCGTGCTCTCAGCGTCGCAAACCACGATACCGATGCAGCCATCATCAACCTGCTGCGTTTCTACGATGCGCCCAACGCAATCGTGTTCTGCAATACCCGCGCATCTGTGACCCGCCTGACCACCCGCCTGACCAACCGTGGCTTTGCCACCGTGGCGCTGTCAGGCGAGCTGTCGCAGAACGAACGGTCCCACGCGCTGCAAGCGATGCGCGACGGACGTGCGCGGGTCTGTGTGGCCACGGATGTTGCCGCACGCGGCATTGACTTGCCGAACCTTGAGCTCGTGATCCACGCCGAGCTGCCCACCAATGCGGAAACGCTTCTGCACCGCTCTGGCCGGACAGGTCGTGCGGGACGCAAGGGTATTTCCGCGATGATCGCGCCTGCGAAAATGAAGCGGCGCGCGCAGAACCTGCTGACATGGGGCAAGCTGGACGCAACTTGGGCGACGCCGCCAACCGCGGATGAGATTAAGGCCAAAGACGAAGAGCGGCTGTTGCAAGACGCGGTTTGGTCTGAAGAGTTCAATGAAGCCGAACAAGAGTTCGCCACGCGTCTTTTGGCCGAACACAGCCCAGAAAAGATCGCTGCGGCCTATCTGCGACTTTACGCAGGCAAGCAATCGGCCCCCGAACATCTGTCCGACTACAAAGACGGCCCGCAAGCCAAAGACCGCAAATCACGCGAAGATCGCCCACCCCGCGAGCATAAGGCCTTTGGCCCATCCAAATGGTTCAGCGTCGATATTGGCCGCGAAGGCAAAGCCGAGGCACGTTGGCTGCTGCCCATGATCTGCAAAGCAGGTGGGATCACCAAAAACGAAATCGGTGCGATCCGTATTCAACCCAATGAAACCTTTGTCGAAATCGCGGCCCCCGCCGTTGATGGTTTCCTGAAATCTGTCGGCAGCGACATGAAACTGGAAAACCAAGGCACGCTGACAGCGCTGGATGGGCCACCACAGCTGGGCGAACGTGGCCCGCGCAAAACCAAGCGTGACTATGATGACCGGCCCAAGTCAGGCGGCAAACCCAAGCGTGACTATGGTGACAAACCCAACCGCGACAGCAAACCAAAACGGCACGCGCCGCGCGATTCTGCCCCACCGCCCCCATCACAACAAGACAATGTCGCAGCGATCCAACCTATTCCGGGAGCCGCCGACGACTACAAAGCACGTAAACCACGCCACAAACCAGAGCGCCGTGATCATGGCGAAGCACTGACCGAAAAGCGTGGCAAGCCACCTTACAAAGGCAAATCAGACGGGAAAAAACCAGGCCCAAAAGGCAAATCAGGTTACAACTCTGACACAAAGCCGCGCAAACCGGGTGGTGGCAAGCCAGGTGGAAAACCCGCCGGTAACGCAAAAGATACCTCGAAACGGTTCGTCCCGCCGGGTGGAAAAGCCAAGCCGAGCAAGGGGTTAGGCAAAGGCGGCGGTGCGGCACCGCGTCGGGGTAAATCCTAAAACCCGACCCTTTGGTCACATTTTTGTCACGTCACAAGCATGTTGAGGGCACAGCCCTCTGGCTGAATGTGCATTACGTTCAGTAGTGTAAAGTCACGAGCAAGCTAAAGGACCAGACAAATGGCCACAGCAAAACCGAATACCCCGCACGCACCAGCGGCACCCAAACCGGCGCAACCGGCACCGCAAATGCAAAGCAAACCACAGACACCGATCTATACTGATTTCGCGAGTATTTAAGGTCGACGAGACGCCTATCGGCCGGTGAGGCCGCTGCCGCGCGATCGCCCTCCCCGATCCGCCACTGACCTCACTGGCCTTTTTTCTGCACGTCGGTAAACTCGGCGTATGGCAGCGCTCACATCCATCAAAAACATCGGCCCCGCGTTTGAGGCTTCGCTGAAATCCGTGGGGATCACCACAGCCGAACAGCTGCGCGATTTAGGGGCAGATGCGGCCTACGCCAAGCTGCTTGAGGGTGGCAATAAACCCCATTTCATCGGCTACTACGTGCTGCACATGGCGCTACAAGGGCGGCCATGGAACGATTGCAAAGGTGATGAGAAAAAGGCGCTACGGAAAAGCTTTGATAAGATTAAAGCGGGGAGTTTTGATGAAACGCGGTCAGAGTTAGAGCAGTTTCTGAATAAGATTGGCGTGGTTGAAATTGATCAATTGGAAAATACTGGAGGCTTGTCTGATGATTAGTACGTACAGCTGATGCCTTGGAGATTAGATCACATTGGGGGCCAAGGCGCGAACCCAACAGAGTTTGGTTTTGAAGAAGGCCAAGACCGCTCTGTAGTATTACGGTTGAGGGGGGCGATTCCAGATCAGGCGCATTTGCCGATTAGGATAACTCAAAACTCTAAGCATAAGACTTTGCCCGATTTCACAGTGGGACCGACGACGGGTAACCTGCTTGTCAGTCAAAAGTTTCGTGAACGTGTTGAAGCTTGGGATTCGGTTGAACACACCTTTATTCCGGTCACCTTGCGACGCCCAGACGGCGAGGTTTGGGTAGATCGGTATTTTTTCTTTGAGCCGCTTGCGCCGATCGATAATGGGATTGTAGTGGATGAATCAGATGTCAAAGCAGTTCTCCGACGAGGAGAAGTGTCTCACTATCGATCAACGGCTCAGAGACCCCGTTTGATGTGGCGTAGAAGCGCGGTGGGGGACAGACATCTTTGGAATGATCCGCACCTTCCCAGAGCAATTGTTGTTTCTGATGCGTTCTACGCAGATTTGAAAGAACACGGTGTTGTCGGGTTTCAGGCACATGAAGCGCGGTTTTCAGAGGATGAAACCTCATTATCATAGGTTGGGTAACCCGAGCCCTCACACCAAAAAGTAAATACCCTTTACATTACCCCATATCATCTGCTATGTTAATACCATGAACATAGAACAGAACATTGATTTAGAACTCGCCCGCCTGCGCAAAGTTGCGTGGCGCATGGACGCTTTATTCTACATCCCACGGACCAATATTTCGGTGGGTCTGGATAACATCGTTGGTCTGGTCCCTGTCGTGGGTGACGCGTTGACCGCGCTGCCATCGCTGTGGCTGATCAACGAGGCGCGTAAACTGGGCGCTTCGCCCGGCACGCTGGCCTATATGACGCTGAACACGGTGCTCGACTTCTTTGTTGGCATGGTGCCCGTCATTGGTGACATCTTTGACGTGATCTATAATGCAAACATACGCAATTACCGCGCCTTAGAGCGCAATCTTAACAAAAAAGCCGCCCACGCCAAAACGGTGCGGACGGCCTCAAAATCAGTTGAATGGGATCAACCCAACCTTCTGGCTTAACCTACCAGTTCAAGACCGGAAAAGAAGAACGCGATTTCTTCTGCAGCTGTTTCTGGTGCGTCGGACCCGTGGACCGAGTTCTCACCGATGGACAGTGCGAATTCCTTGCGGATTGTGCCGTCAGCTGCGTCTGCTGGGTTTGTGGCACCCATGACTTCACGGTTCTTTGCAATCGCGTCTTCGCCCTCGAGAACCTGAACAACAATCGGCTCAGAGATCATGAATTCGCACAGCTCGCCAAAGAACGGACGCTCGGAGTGCACACCGTAGAACTGCTGGGCTTGTGCCAGTGTCAGCTGGATACGCTTGGATGCGACGATACGCAGACCTGCGTCTTCAAATTTCGCAGCAATTTTGCCTGTCAGGTTACGCTTTGTGGCGTCTGGTTTGATGATAGAGAATGTACGCTGGATAGCCATGTGAAGCCTCTTGAATGATCGGGCCTATACGCCCGGTGAATTGATGGCTGCGCCCTACCATGCACATCTGCGCATGAAAAGCCGTCATTTATCCTGCGATGCGCTGTTTACGCCTGGGCAGAAACTCTAGCACACCTGCAACCATCACCAACGTGCCGCCTATCAACTCTGTGACTGAGAAAAGCTCGCCTGCGATCAAAGCGGCCGATACAACACTGACCAAGACTTCTGACATCAGCAAAATGCCCACTCGCGCAGGTTCTAGTTTCGTCGTCGCCCATAACAATCCAACAATTGACACCGCCCACCACAACACGCCCGTGAAGACCACCCATAACAAAACAGTGCCTAAGTGCGGCAGGTTTACGACATCAGGCAGCGGTGCCAGCAAGGGCGCCAAGATCATACCCCCCAGCAATGCCCCGACCGCAAACAGAAACGTGCTTTCGCCCGGTCCTGCTGTAGCTTTCACCTTGATCCCAATTGATGCCACGGCCCAGGCAAAACCACTGGCAAGCCCAAGCCACTCGCCCAAACCGCGCGGCAATGGCAGCTCGCCATCCGCACCCAACATCAAGACAAGGCCGGCGATGCCTGCCAGCAAAGCTGCGATCCGTGCCCGCGTGATTGGCCAGCCCATCAAATAGCGCCCTATTACGGTGCTCCAGATCGGGGTCAGGTAGAAAAGGATCACAATAATCGCGACACGCCCATAAAGCAGGCCAAGCGAATAAAACATCAACGAACAACCGCCCAAGATCAGCGACGCAATCGCGATCGGATGTGAGGCCAACAGCCGCTGCCGCCCTTTCCACCCCCATGGCAGCATACACAAGGCCGCAACGACCATAATCGCGACTGTCCCCCAAGGTCCCGACAACCCAAGCGCATCAATTTGGCGCAATGGCAGCCAGTAAAAGCCCCAAAGCACACCAAAGCCGATCACGATCAGCGTGGCCCACAGGATGGTTTGTTTCGTCTCCATTTGTCATGTCTACCAACCTCTCAAACCGCACACCATCACGAAGTAACAGTGCACTTGCGTAAACGGATGATTGACCCCGTCCCGACGATCAAGCATAGCGCCCTCATGCTCAAGATTTCAGATATCACATACTCCGTCGAAGGCCGCACTTTGGTCGAACACGCGACAGTCACCATTCCCACTGGCCATAAGGTGGGCCTTGTGGGGCGCAATGGCTCTGGCAAGACCACGCTGTTCAGGATCATCCGCGGCGAAATGGTGCTCGACACTGGCACGGTGAACATCCCGCGCGGTTGGAAAATCGGTGGTGTCAGCCAAGAGGTGCCGGGCAACGAAGTGTCCTTGATCAACACCGTCCTGCGCGCCGATACTGAACGTGAAGCGTTGCTGGCCGAAGCAGAAACAGCCACCGACCCCGCGCGTATCGCCGAAGTACAAACGCGTCTGGCCGATATCGAGGCGTGGTCAGCAGAGGCCCGCGCCGCGACGATCCTCAAAGGTCTTGGCTTTACCCACGAAGAACAACAAATGCCCTGTTCTGCGTTCTCGGGCGGTTGGCGGATGCGGGTGGCCTTGGCCGCCGTGCTGTTCTCAGAACCCGACCTGCTGCTGCTCGATGAGCCGACAAACTACCTCGACCTTGAAGGCGCACTTTGGCTTGAAGCTTATCTGGTCAAATACCCCCACACCGTGCTGATCGTCAGCCACGACCGCGAATTGCTGAACCGCTCGGTCGGCGGCATCCTGCACCTCGAAGACAAAGGCCTGATCTACTATACCGGCACTTACGATATGTTCGCCAAACAGCGTGCACAAAAACGCGCGCTGCTGGCATCAGCGGCCAAGAAACAAGACGCCAAACGCGAACATTTGCAAGCCTTTGTAGATCGCTTCAAAGCCAAAGCATCGAAAGCCAAACAAGCCCAGTCACGCGTCAAAGCGTTAGAGAAGATGGAAACAATCCGTGCACCCGAAGATGCGGCACGCACTGTCTTTACCTTTCCCAAGCCCGAAGAACTGTCGCCCCCCATCATCGCAACCGAAGGCGCATCTGTGGGCTATGGCGAAACCATCATCCTACGTGATCTGAACCTACGGATCGACCAAGACGACCGGATCGCGCTGCTGGGGCGCAACGGCGAGGGTAAATCCACCCTGTCCAAAATGCTGTCCGACCGCCTGGCGATTGCCAGCGGCAAAATGGTGACATCCAACAAGCTTCGGATCGGTTTCTTCGCCCAGCACCAGGTCGATGAACTCTATGTCGATGAAACGCCGCTTGATCACCTGATGCGCGAACGCGCCCATGAAGGGCAAGCCAAACTGCGGGCACGTCTGGCCGGCTTCGGTCTTGGGGCTGACCAAGCCGATACCGAAGTGGGCCGCCTGTCCGGTGGACAAAAAGCACGGCTGTCCCTGCTGCTGGCCACCCTGCCCGCACCGCATCTGCTGATCCTTGATGAGCCGACAAACCACCTCGATATTGAAAGCCGCGAAGCGCTGGTCGAAGCGCTGACAGCCTATTCAGGTGCGGTGATCCTGGTCAGCCACGACATGCATCTGCTGTCGATGGTGGCGGACCGCCTTTGGCTGGTCAAAGACGGGCATGTCAAACCCTATGACGAAGACCTGCAAACCTACCGCAAAATGCTGCTGACACCGGAAAAGCCAAACGAAAAAGACAAACCCAAACCTGTTAAACCGGCCAGACCGTCACGGGAAGCTATGATGGCGTTGCGTTCTGATGTGCGGAAAAACGAAGAACGGGTCAAAAAGATCAACGACATGCGCGACAAACTCGCCAAGAAATTGGCCGACCCTGTGTTGTACGAAGACGGAAAAGCCGGCGAGCTTGCGACTTGGAACAAAAAATATGCCGAAGTCATGGACGGTTTGGAACGGGCCGAGGCCATGTGGATGGCCGCACTCGAAAAGCTCGAGAAAGCCGAAAAATCCTAATCTTTATCTTGCCCTAAAAACGCCCGCCGGAGGCATCCAAAGCTTGCCACACCCAGCCGGCCTCTGTCAGACAGAACACCATGACCGAACTTCCCGCCATTATCGCAGCCTTCACCACGCTGTTCATCATCATCGATCCACCGGGGCTGGCGCCTGTGTTCATCGCGCTCACCCAAGGGATGGACGCCGCGCAAAGACGCGCCATCGCGATCCGCGCCTTCCTTGTGGCCAGCGGTTTGATGATGGTGTTTCTTTTCTTAGGCGAAGCCGTCCTTGGCTTCATCGGCATCTCGATGGACGCATTCCGCATCGCCGGTGGTATCCTCCTTTTCCTCACAGCGCTCGACATGCTGTTTCAACGCCGACAAGCACGCCGCGAAGACAGTGCCGCCGAAGGCCAAGCCGAGCACGAGGATGACCCTTCGGTCTTTCCGCTATCGCTCCCCCTGATCGTTGGCCCCGGCGCCATCACAACCGTCATCTTGTTGGCGGGTGAAGCCCAGGGGGCGGCTGATATGGGCATTATTGCCGGCGTTATCATCGCCGTGCTCTTGATCGTGCTGCTGGCCTTTCTTGTGGCCCCTACGATTGAGCGGGCTTTAGGCAAAACCGGGCTCAACATTGTCACGCGCGTGCTTGGCATGTTGCTGGCCGCACTCGCGGTGCAATTTGTGCTTGATGGCCTTAAGGGTTTTGGGATCGGCGGTTAATGCCTATATCGACACCATGAGCACAGACCAAATCATGCAACTGACCTATCTTGTCCTTCTGGGCGCCGCCATCGGCGGCTCTGCCATCGTGGCGGGACGCAAGAACATGGGCAAAATGGCGCAGCAGGCCGCAATCTGGGCGCTGATCTTTATCGGCGTCATTGGTGGCTACGGATTGTGGGAAGATATTAGCCAAAACGTGAACCCCCGCCAGGCAGTGATCGACGACAGCACAGTGGCCGTACCACGCGGCAATGATGGGCATTACCACCTGACTTTGGAAATCGACGGCGCACCTGTCGCCTTTATTGTTGATACTGGTGCAAGCCAGATTGTTCTGTCGCAACAGGACGCCACACGGATCGGAATTGATCCTTCAACGCTCAATTATTCAGGTATCGCCAATACCGCCAACGGGGTTGTGCGCACGGCACCGGTAACCCTCAGCGAAGTCGTCTTAGGCGGCATCACTGACCGGAACATCCCTGCCGTAGTAAACGGCGGCGAGATGGACGCCTCCTTGCTCGGCATGACGTATCTGGGGCTCTATGACCGGATTGAGATCGCGAATGGCGAATTAGTGTTGAACAGATGATGCGGATCATCTCTCTCTTGCTCTGTTTGGCAGCCTGCACCCCCCAAGCGCCACAACTTCCTGAGGGCTTTGACCCCCGTTTTGAGTTCTAAATAACCAAATTACACTTGCTTGCGGATGGGAAGTTCATCGTAGCCAAGACGCGCCTTCCATACAGTTGTGTTGGCTGCCTAATTCGTTGTGACCTGAAATAATTGCGGCCTTGCTTCCCTTCTATCCCCATCACCATCCTCGAGGGCCAAGCAAGAAAGGTACGGTGTTGACGTTGTTTCTACGATCGTGTCCTATACTAAGTTGTTTCTTTAATGTTCGACTAGGTATTGATTATGAGTTCAGACCGCGCAGAATTTGAAACGAGAACGTCTTGCATCACATGCGGTTCCAAAGAGTTGAAAGAGTTGGCACGCGGACGATTTGACGAAGAACCGCTGCATAGCTTTCTTGCCAACGACCCCTTCGGCGAGAACCCTTTGCCGTACCTCAAAGACGCCGAATGGCAATTTGTCCAATGTGACGTTTGTCAGCAAAAGTTCCATCGCAACATCCTGAACGAAAAGTGGAACGGCATTTACTACAATCGATGGATCACAAGCGAAGCGATTGAAGCACATGCGCAAGCATCGGGACATACTGGTTTTCACTCGGATTTTAGGAAAGGAAAGCATGCGGTTGAGCGAATCTTGCAGATTGAGCGCCTGACCAGAAATATCCGTGGCGCCGACGCCGTCAGGGTTTTGGATTTTGGTTGTGGCGAAGGCCGGTTTCTGTCGACTTGCGCTGATTTTGGCTTTGAGTGCGTTGGCGTGGAATTCTCGGCGGCCCGTGAAAAGACAAAGGTCATAAACTTCTTTCCTGACCTAGATGAGGTCAAGAAAGAGACCAGTGCGGGGCATTTTCATGCTGCGGTCTTGTTTGAAGTGCTTGAGCATTTGTCTGATCCACTTGATGTATTGAGATCAATTAGACCCCTTCTGACAGACAATGGAATCCTTATTCTTGAGACGCCAAACTGCCCTGATGTCACAGGCATCCATGATCAAAATGACTATGAACTCATCAATCCACTTGGCCATATTAATGCGTTCACAGCGCAAACGCAGGAGCGGATTGCCAAGGAAGCCGGATTTGAACGGGTCAAGCCAAGTACCGTTCAATGTACCGCCGACCCATCGCGTGCATACAAAAGAGAACTAAGACGATTGTTGCAGCCATTTCTAAAGAGGTACACGCAGCAGTATTTTGTCGCAGTTTGAAAGAATGATCGGTTCGTGGAGAACGCATGCAGATCGATTTGACTAAGTGCAGAGCTATCATTCGGGCTTGAATAGACCTAGCCTACTTCTCAGCCTTCTTCGTCCAGCGCCCGTCCTCTTGCGCCCAATATTGGGCACTACATCCCGCATCTGTCAGGGCCTTCCATTGACCGCGTGCGATGTCCAAGGCGGCACCATCATGGCCGTCAAACAAAATGCATGTCCGCTCTAACGTGGTGACCTCGCCTGCGGTCACATCAGCACCCGCGACACTCATCACACAAGAAAACCCATCACTGGGCATATCACCCAGTAGCACAGGCTGATCTGCATCATGCGGGCCACCGGCCATGCCATGGGGCTGAAACCCATCCTCTGGCCCCTGCCACAACACGTCATCCAGCCGCTTCAACAGTGTCTGATCGCGCCCCCGCACCAAGACGCGCCACCCCGCGCCCCGCGCCTTACCAACCAACATCGGCAAAGTCGCTTCAAGCGGGCTATCGGTCAGATGATAGAAAAACACCGCACCCATGCTGATCCTCTTTACCTTCTCATGTTCCCAAATACCTTCGGGGGGCCCGGTACGGGCGGGGGCAGACAGCCCCCTTTCCCCCGGCAGGCGTTACCTTTCGTAATTGTCAGCAATCAAACGGTTCAGCGCCATAACACCCCAGCCCGTCGCCCCAGCTGGGGCCAGTGCGGTCTCTTTCTTCACGCTTGCCGTGCCTGCGATATCCAAATGCGCCCATGGCACATCATCTTTGACAAACCGTTGCAAAAACTGCGCAGCGGTGATTGAGCCTGCCATACGCCCGCCGACGTTCTTCATATCCGCAATCCGTGATTTCAGCAGATCATCATAAGCCGGCGCCATCGGCATCCGCCACGCGCCTTCGCCTTCCGCAGAGGCTGCTTTGATAAACGCATCACTCAGATCATCAGAATTTGAAAACACCCCTGCATTCTCATGGCCGAGCGCCACCAAGATTGCACCCGTCAAGGTCGCCAAGTTAATCATACCGACAGGTTTGAACCGCTCTTGCGCGTACCACAGCACATCCGCCAGCACCAAACGGCCTTCGGCGTCGGTGTTGATAATCTCAACCGTGTCACCCTTCATGGATTTCACCACATCGCCGGGCCGAGTTGCATTGCCAGAAGGCATGTTTTCAACCAGCCCAACCAGTCCCACGACATTGGCCTTAGCTTTGCGTAGCGCCAACGTGCGCATCACGCCCGCCACAACGCCCGCACCACCCATATCCATGGTCATGTCTTCCATGCCACCCGCAGGTTTCAGGCTGATGCCGCCAGTATCAAAAACGACACCCTTACCGACCAATGCAAACGGGGCTTCGTCGCCTCCCCCATTCCAGGACATCACCACAACCTTTGACGGGCTATCAGAGCCCTGACCGACGCAAAGCAGCGTGCGCATACCCAGTTTGGTCAACTCGTCCTCTTCGAGGATTTCTACATCCAACCCGAGTTCCTGCATCGCTGCCAACCGGGCTGCAAAATCATCTGTTGTCAGCACATTGGCAGGTTCATTGGTCAGATCGCGGGTGAAAAACACGCCTTCTGCGATCGCGGCCATTGGTGCGGCAGATTTCGCAACCTCTTCCGGCTTGGACACCATAAAAGTCACGGCACCCGCAGGGTGGCTTTCAGCAGTCTTATGTGCGTCAAACTTATAACCACGCAGCGCCAGACCAAGGGCGATTTCATCGGCGCGCGCAATGGTCCCGGCAAGGATCAACATATCTTTGCCACCCTGCACTTTGGCCAGTTGTGCACCTGCTTTGCGCGCCTCTTGGCTGGAAGGACGGCGGCCGAGTTTCACAACACAGATAGCCTCTGCCGATAGCCCAGCTGGGTAGCCCAGCGATGAGACGTCCCCGACGGTCATTTTCTCAAAGGCCGCACTTTCCAAAAACCGTGCCAGCGCTTTGCGGGTCAACGTATTCACCTTACGCGCACCTGCATCCAGTTTGCCGTCCGCATCAACAAAGACCACCACCTTACCGGGGGCGTTTGCCACAACATCAAGGGCGACGTCTTTGAACTGGATTTCGGCGGGTGTGGTCATGTGGCGTCCTTTCAAGGTGAATAGCTTTGACCTGATACGTAGCCCGGGCCGACCCTATTGACCAGATAGCTGTTGGGTCCGCCGCAACCTTAGGCTAGTTTGCCGACAAAGAAACCGACAGGCACCACAAAGGACATCAAGTTTGGCGCGATTTGACAGATATATGTTGTCGCAACTGATGATGCTCTTTGGCTTCTTCAGCCTGATCCTTGTGCTGATTTATTGGATCAACCGGGCGGTCTCGTTGTTTGACCAGTTGATTGCAGACGGACAATCAGCAGCTGTCTTTCTGGAATTTACCGCCATCTCTTTGCCGTCCGTGATGCGGCTCGCGCTGCCATTGGCGGCATTTGCAGCGGCCGTTTACGTCACCAACAGAATGTCCACGGAATCAGAGCTGACGGTTGTGCAGGCCACAGGGTATTCGCCGTTCAGATTGGCGCGCCCTGTCTTATACTTCGGTCTAATCGTGGCGCTGATGATGTCACTCTTGATGCATGTCTTGGTCCCCATAAGCAGCGCTCGATTGGCGGAACGCGAAGCCGAGATTACGGAAAATATCACCGCACGCTTACTCACAGAAGGCCGTTTTTTAGAACCTATCGATGGTGTGACCTTTTATATCCGCGAGATTTCACCAGCAGGCGAACTGCTTGACGTCTTTCTATCCGACAGCCGTGATCCCGAAACCGAGGTGACTTACACCGCGCAAAAGGCTTTTCTGGTGCGCGATGGCGGCACCACCCAGTTGGTTATGATCGACGGGATGGTCCAAACATTGCGTAACCTAGATCAACGGCTGTTTACGACGGCATTTGAAGACTTTGCCTATAATATCGGCCTCCTTGTTGGGGAAAGCCCGAGACGTGGCAGACGCGCATCGCATGTGTCGACATGGGAACTGTTACAGGCCTCACCTGCGTTACGGTCAGAAACGCGTGACACAGAAGCAGAGCTATTGGCGCGGGCGCATGACCGTATCAGCCAGTCAATCTTGGGCACAGTGGCCGCCCTGATTGGGTTTTCTGCATTGATGGTGGGCGGGTTCAGCCGTTTTGGCGTATGGAAGCAGATCATTGGTGCGATCCTTTTGATCATTCTTGTCAAGGCAATTGAAACCTACGGACTGCGCCTTGCCCGCAGTGATGCGCAGCTATGGATTGCAACTTATCTCCAGTGTGCAGTTGGGCTCGTCATGGTTTGGTGCCTTCTGTTTTGGGCCAGCCGCCCCTATCTGTTCAAGCGCCGCATCAAAGAGGTCCCTGCCTCATGATCCTGCACCGTTATTTCGCAAGACGATTTCTTGTCAGTTTCCTCGGCGTGGCCGGAATATTCTTCTTGATCATGCTGTCGAGTGAACTGGTCGAACAACTGCGCCGGTTTTCAAGTTCGGCCGCCTCTTTCACTGACCTTCTGGTGCTCAGCCTGCTGCGGATACCCGAAGCAATCTATGAGATTTTGCCGCTCGTCATGATCTTGTCAACGATCGCACTCTTTCTCAGCTTGGCGCGTTCGTCCGAAATGGTTGTGACACGTGCGGCCGGCAGATCCGCCTTAAAGGCCCTTTTGGCACCTGTCTTCGTCGCCCTTGCGATTGGCATCTTTTCCGTCACCGTATTCAATCCAATTGTCGCAGGCACATCGAAAGAATTTGAGACACGTAACGACGCGTTGCGTGGCACAAGTTCAGTCTTGACGATTGGCTCATCAGGGTTGTGGCTGCGGCAAGGCAATGACGAAAGCCAAACCGTCATACGCGCACAACGCGCAAATCTTGATGGCACCAAACTTTCAAACGTGACCTTTTTGACATTTGCATCGAGAGGCAATCCTGACCGCCGCATCAATGCAACATCTGCCGAGTTGATCACAGGTGCTTGGATCTTGAAGGGCGCAAAGTCTTGGGACCTCACGGCTGAAACAACGGCAGAGGCCACAGCCACCTCGCACGTCGAGTTGTCGGTGGGCTCGACCCTGACCCCGGACCAAATTCGCGATAGTTTTGGCACCCCGTCGTCTATTCCGATCTGGGAACTTCCGGCCTTTATCGACCGGTTACAAACAGCCGGGTTTTCGGCACAGCGTCATTTGGTTTGGTTTCATAAAGAGCTGGCCACACCATTGTTCTTTGTCGCGATGGTGCTCATCGGGGCCAGCTTTACACTGCGCCATCAACGTGGGGGGCGCACCGGAATGATGGTGATGTTTGCGATCTTACTGGCGTTCGTGATTTACTTTATTCGCAACTTTGCACAGGTCTTGGGTGAGAACGGGCAACTGCCCGTCATCTTATCCGCGTGGGCCCCACCCTTTGCTGCAATCGGGTTGGCGATGGGCTTTCTATTACATAACGAGGACGGATAATGCGCGTCCTTTTGACACTTCTATTCATTGTTTTTCCATTCATGGCCAGCGCCCAAAGTGCTGCAACATTGGTCGCAGACAACGTCACGTTGAATGAGGAAAAGCAGCTGATCGCGTCGGGCAATGTCGAAGTCCTGTTTGATGGCAGCCGCCTGACTGCAACCCGGATCGTCTATGACCAAGCCAGTGATAGCCTCAGTGTCACAGGTCCAATCTTCATCAAGGCCAGCGACGGCACGCTGTTGACGGCAGATCGGGCGACAATGGATCCCCGTCTTGAGAATGGCATTTTGCAAGGTGCGCGTCTTGTGCTGGATCAGCAATTACAGCTTGCGGCCAATCAGATCGACCGGCGTGAAGGTCGTTACTCACAGCTTTACAAAACGTCTGCCACGTCTTGTCGCGTCTGCGGGAATGGCCCACCGCTTTGGGAAATCCGTGCCGAACGGGTTATCCATGACGCCAAAGAGCAACAACTCTACTTTCGCAATGCAAGTTTTCACGTGGTCGGTGTACCCTTGTTGTGGCTGCCAACAATGCGCCTGCCTGACCCAGGGCTAGAGCGGGCGACTGGTTTACTGGTCCCCGAACAGCGCAACACCACGCAGTTAGGGTCTGGACTTAAGCTGCCCTATTTCATCACCTTGGGTGACCACCGGGATTTAACCGTGACACCCTATGTGTCTCAGGAAACCAGAACACTTGAACTGCGGTATCGGCAGGCGTTTGTGAATGGCAACATCACTGTGAATGCGGCTGCCAGTGACGACACTTTGGTGGAAGGGACGCGATCCTACATATTTGCAAATGGCAACTTTGATCTTGGCGACAGTTATCAATTGAATTTTGATATCGAAGCCGTCAGCGACGAAGCCTATCTTGTAGACTACGGTTACTCAGGCAAAGATCGGCTTGATAGCGCGCTGCAATTGCTGCGCGTCACCGATAGTACACTCTACAATGCACGCCTGACCACCTATCAAACACTGCGCGATGATGAGACCAACACTTCGTTGCCGCCAATTATTGCGGACCTCAGTTATGAGGGCAGCTTTGATCCTGCCTTTGGTGGTTTGTTACGATATGATGCCGGACTTGATCTTGCCTACCGCTATAGCGAGGTCAATGGTGATACAGGCCGCGATGTGAGCCGGCTCGGGGTAGCAGGCGACTGGTCCAATAGCTGGGTTTTGCCCGGCGGTATCGTGGTCGATGGACAAACAGGACTTCGGGCAGACCTTTACCGTGTGGCGGATGACACCGCATTCGCCAATCAGGACCTCAGGGTCGTGCCAACAACCGGTATCACGTTTCGGTGGCCGTTGGGGCGCACTGGATCAGACGGCACAGCGCATTTGTTGGAACCCACAATCAGCCTAAGTTGGGCCGAAAGCTTTGGCGGCACCCCACCCAATGAGGACAGTCTACGCACAGAACTGGACCGCGCGAACCTCACGGCGATCTCAAGGTTTGCTGGCGAAGACCGGATTGAAAGCGGCGCACAGGGGGCCGCTGGATTGACATGGACACGCTATGGCAGCGAGGGCCTTACGTCATCGCTTAGCTTTGGGCGCATCTTTCGCGAAGAATCGCAAGACGGATTTACAGCGACTTCTGGGTTGGACGGCACACATTCAGATTGGCTGATTGCCGGACAGATTACAGCACCCGGTGGCTTTCTGCTCGACGCACGCAGCCTGTGGGATGACGTTGGTGAATTGACCGTTGCAGACAGCCGCGTGGCCTGGCGCAATAATTGGGTCAGTCTCGGGGCCAACTATGTTTGGCTGGGACCCGACGCCGAAGAGGAGCGCACAAACACCGTGTCCGAATGGACGCTGAACTCAGAATTCACGCTCAACGATACATGGACCATCGGGTTTGACGGACGCTATGACGTCGAAGCCAGCGGTCCCACGCGGGCCGCACTCGGACTGCAATGGAAAAACGAATGTGTGACCGTCGACTTTTCGGCCTCGCGCCGCTTTACGTCTTCCAGTACGGTTGATCCAACAACCACATATGGGATAAGCGGCTCTATCGGCGGCTTTTCCACAGGGCGTGCTGCAGGTGGGATCGCAACAGGATGCGGAAATTGAAACGAATGATGAGTTTTGGGATGCGTAAAGGTCAGCTAGTCGCGGCAGCAGTTGCACTATTCATAGGGTTCGGCGCTGGTTCTGCGACGGTCGCACAAGGGCAACTTTCGCCTGTTATCACGGTCGATGACAGGGTCATCACCCAGTATGAATTGACCCAACGCGCCCGCCTGCTTGAACTGTTCCGCACACCGGGTGATTTGGATGCAACGGCTCGTAATGCTCTGATCGAAGACCGGCTCAAGCTGCAAGAGATGGAACGCTTCGGCGCTGCGGTATCCGCAGAAGCACTCGAAGCAGAACTTGAAGCCTTTGCTGGCCGCGCGAACATGGACCTTGCCCAGTTCACGCAAGTTCTGGCACAAAACAACATTGATATCAGCACCCTGCGCGATTTCGTGGAAGTGGGCGTGCTGTGGCGCGACTTCATCCGTTCACGGTTTAGCCGCCAGATCACCATCACAGACGCAGATATCGAACGCGCAATCGCGCAGCGCGGCGGATCACCGACCCAACTCGAAGTGCTTCTATCCGAAATCATCATCGCAGCCCCACCTGATCGCGCCGCGCGCGCACAATCAGCAGCCGAGCAAATCTCACGCTTCCGCAGTTTCGGTGAATTTGAAGCCGCAGCACGGCAAGTGTCAGCCCTGCCCTCACGCGAAAACGGAGGCCGCTTAGGATGGCTACCGATTGAAAACTATCCCCCACAAATCAGAGCGGTCATTCTTGATCTCGCACCAGGCGAGGTGACCGATCCGATCGATATTCCCAACGGCATCGCCCTGTTCCAGCTACGCGGCAAACGCGAAGCGGCACGTCCGGCACAAGCCCCTCTCAGCATCGACTACGCCGCCTATTACATTCCCGGCGGCCAATCCGACGCCAGCTTGCGCCTTGCGGCAGAAGTCCGCGATCAAGTCGATACCTGTGATGACCTTTACGGTGTTGCACGCAGCCAACCAGCCGAGGCGCTTGACCGTTTGACCGAAGCACCCTCCGACATCACATCGGACGTTGCATTGGAACTGGCCCGCCTTGACCCCGGCGAAGTGTCTTACAATTTGACGCGAGACAACGGTAACACCTTGGTCTTCTTGATGCTCTGCGCGCGTAACAACGCAGGCGCAGGCAACACAGACCCCGACGCAGTGCGCAACCAGATCCGCAGCCAACGCCTGACAGCGCTTGCAGATGCCTTGCTTGAGGACCTGCGTGCCTCTGCCGTCATCCGCCCCTAATGCAGCCTATCGCCATCAGTTGCGGCGAACCTGCGGGGATCGGACCGGAAATAGCAGTGGCCGCGTGGCAAGAGCTGCGAAACGAAATCCCACTTTTGTGGTTGGGCGACCCACAGCATTTGCCTGCTGGAACGGACGTACACTGTGCGACTGACCCATCCGATATCCACCCGTTCAAGATGACCGTACTGGCCCGCGACTTTGGCAGCCCGGCTGTGCACGGCGCCCCAAACCCGGCCCATGCAAGTGGCGTGATCGCAGCTATCGCGGATGGGGTGGCTTTGGTACAGGCAGGTGCTGCACGCGGGCTGTGCACCGCGCCAATCCACAAAGCAGCCCTTATTGACGGCGCTGATTTCGCCTACCCCGGCCACACCGAATACCTTGCATCGCTTGCCGGGACCGATCAGGTCGTCATGATGCTGGCCTGTGACGCCTTGCGCGTGGTGCCCACAACCATCCACATCGCCTTGGCCGAAGTCCGCAACACTTTGACGGCAAGCCTGCTGACCGACACATTGCTGATCACCCACGCAGCCTTGCGCCGCGATTTTGGCATCGCAAAACCGCGGATTGCGGTGGCGGGTCTTAACCCACATGCCGGTGAAGACGGCAAAATGGGCGATGAAGAGATCGAGATGATCACCCCAGTTCTGGATGCGCTACGCGCCCAAGGCATGGATATCACAGGCCCAATGTCCGCGGATACGATGTTCCATGCCGGAGCGCGCGCGCGATACGACGTGGCCGTGTGCATGTACCATGACCAAGCCTTGATCCCGATCAAAACGCTTGATTTCTCAGGTGGCGTGAATGTGACATTGGGTTTGCCGTTTATCCGTACATCACCTGACCATGGTACAGCCTTTGATATCGCAGGTACGGGCAAAGCTGATGCCACATCCATGATCGCCGCAATCCGTATGGCCGCAAAAATGGCAGATGCCCGTGATTGATAACCTGCCCCCTTTGCGCGACGTGATCGCGACGCATGATTTGGCAGCAAAGAAGTCGCTTGGTCAGAACTTCTTGTTAGACCTCAACCTCACTGCCAAAATCGCAAGGCTCGCAGGCGATCTGTCAGGCGCAGACGTGCTTGAAATCGGGCCCGGTCCCGGTGGGCTGACACGTGGACTGCTGGCCGAGGGCGCACGCCGTGTGCTTGCCATCGAAAAAGACCCCCGCTGCATGCCCGCATTGGCCCAAATTGCGGCGGCCTATCCCGGTCAGTTGCACACGATCAATGGTGATGCGCTGACGGTGAACCCTTTGGAACACTTGTCACACCCCATCAAGATCGCGGCCAACCTGCCCTATAACGTCGGGACAGAACTCTTGGTGCGCTGGCTCACACCACCTGAATGGCCCCCATTCTGGGACAGCCTGACGCTGATGTTCCAACGCGAAGTGGCGCAACGGATCGTGGCCACACCGGGCAGCAAGGCCTACGGACGATTGGCGCTGCTGGCGCAATGGCGCACGGACCCCAAAATCGTCATGGACCTCCCACCCGAGGCCTTTAGCCCACCACCCAAAGTCAATTCAGCAGTCGTTCACCTGACAGCCCTGCCCGCCCCGCGTTTTCCTGCAAACCCAGGCACGCTCAACAAAGTCGTCGCCGCGGCTTTCAACCAAAGACGCAAAATGTTGCGATCAGCCCTCAAATCCGTCAGCCCCGACATCGAAGACCACTTGATAGCTGCCGGGATCAAACCAACAGAACGGGCTGAACAAGTCGAACTAGAGGCGTTCTGCGCGCTCGCACGCTCTCTCGATCACACGTAAATGCCTTCGACTTTCTATGTCCCGTCAAACTTCCGCCGGAGGCATCCGCATCTTTGGCAACAAGCAGCCTGCGTATCTATCTTTTCAGACGGCGCAACCGGCGCCCTGATGCGCGTTCGGCATCTGCGCGAAGACTAAGGTAGATCGGATCTTCTGCGATTGCGCATGGTTGGTCGGTCATGGGGGCAATTCAGATCACTTTAAAAAAAGCCCCCCGAGGAACGGAGGGCTCTATATTCACTCAGCAGCTTCTGGCGCATTCCCCTCATCAGGGCTTGGCTTGGGCTTGCGCGGGGCGCGTTGACGGCGCGGGCGCTGCGGCTTTTCTTCAGGGGTCTCAACCAACCCGCTATCGGGCTGACCCGACGCATCCGCCTCAGGTGCGGCCATTTCAGGCTGCGGCGCATTGGCCGGGTCGTTCGCTGCGGCCTCTTGGGCCTTTAGGCGATCCTGACGTTCGCGGTCGCGTTCGGCCTGACGTTGGCGGTTTTGCTCTTCTTGCTCTTCGCGCTTGGCATCCACCTCACGCTGGGCTTCGGCCAACAGACGTGTGTAATGCTCTGCGTGTTGGGCAAAGTTCTCTGCATCAACCCGGTCGCCTGACAAAACGGCGTCGCGGTGAAGCTGGTTGTATTTCTCAATAATCTGCTGCGGCGTACCGCGGACCTTGCCATCAGGACCCGAGCTATCAAACACCCGGTTAATGATGTTACCGCCCGTGGGCCGGTTATTGCGGTTCTTATTCCGCGACCGTGACTTCGATGATCTCATGTAAGTGCTTTCAAGCCTTTGGCTGTCGTTACGCTGACCCATGTCGCGCTACCTTGCGCGTTTCAAATCTAAGGGCCTTGCAATGTTTGGCGACTAATCGAGGGGAGGTCAGTGGCGAGCCTCGTCCCATCCGATGCTCTTGAATAAGCATGTGGATGGGCCCAAGACAAGACTAAAGTGCGAAAAAGGCGTTATTTTGCACCTGATCGGCGCGTCATGGCCTAAAATTACGATTTACGGCCTTCTACCACCCGGTCGCGCCCATCAAGGTCGGGGATCACGCGAATCTGCTGCAAACCAGCATTTTGCATCATCTGAGCCACTGATGCCCCCTGTGTGGGCCCGATCTCAACAATAAGGCGCCCCCCCGGGGTCAGGTGGTCTGGGGCACCCGCGGCTATTGCGCGATACGCCGTCAAACCATCGCTCTCATCTGTCAACGCAATACGGGGTTCATGCTGTCGTACTTCAATCTGCAAATCATCCATTTCACCCGCCGCAATATAGGGTGGGTTGGACACAATCAGATCGTATGTGCCACCCACAGCGTCGTACCAGCTTGAACATTCAAAATGGATACGGTCAGTGACACCCAAGGCCACAGCGTTCGCCCCCGCCACCTCGAGTGCAGCGGGCGATACGTCGGTCGCGACGGCGGTCGCCATAGGCCGTTCCGCCATCAATGTGATGGCAATCGCGCCGCTTCCGGTGCCCAAGTCAAGTATCTCTGAAAAGTCCGCTCTCAACGCCTGCGAAATCAAACATTCTGTTTCGGGGCGCGGGTCCAACACACGCTTGTCCACGTTGAAACTGCGTCCATAGAATTCGCGATACCCCAAAATATGGCTCATCGGAACACCGCGTAAACGGTCGGTTGCAAGGACAAGCGCGTCATCAAGGACGTCCTTATCCAAGGGGTCATGCATCATCATTGTCAGGTTTTGCCGCGCCACGCCTATCGTATGCGCCAGCAGAATGCGTGCTTCGCGACCGGGGTCCGGTATGGTATTCGGCCAGTTGTCACTTACCTTTTTAGCAAGCAAATCCTGAAGTGCTTTGATGCCAAAGGCGACATCACTCACGCGCCCATTTCCGCCAACAACGTCGCTTGCGCATCCGCCGCAAGCGCGTTCACTATCTCATCCAGATCGCCCTGCATGATTTGGCCCAATGAATAGAGCGTCAGGTTAATACGGTGATCCGTCATACGGCCTTGCGGAAAATTGTAGGTACGAATGCGTTCCGAGCGATCACCCGACCCCACCTGTGCCTTGCGATCGGCCGAGCGTTCGTCATCGACCTTCTGCCGTTCCAGATCAAACAGCCGCGTCTTCAGAACCTGCATCGCAATCTCACGGTTGCGGTGCTGCGATTTTTCCGAGCTGACCACGATCATGCCCGTCGGAATGTGCAAGATACGCACGGCCGAATCCGTAGTGTTCACGTGCTGACCACCCGACCCAGACGCACGCATCGTATCAATCCGCAAATCAGTCGCGTTGATTTCAATATCCACATCTTCGGCTTCGGGCAGGACAGCGACAGTCGCCGCAGAGGTATGAATACGGCCCCCGCTTTCCGTTTCAGGCACACGCTGCACACGGTGGACGCCAGATTCGTATTTCATCTTTGCAAAGACACCGTCGCCGACAATCCGGGCAACAACCTCTTTGACGCCGCCCAACTCACTCAGGCTTTCTTCCAAAATCTCAAAACGCCATCCCTGCCCCTCGGAATAGCGCTGGTACATGCGCAGCAAATCGGCGGCGAACAATCCGGCCTCATCCCCACCCGTTCCAGGGCGAATTTCCAACAACGCCGGACGCCCGTCAGCGGCATCTTTCGGCAGCAGGGCCAGTTGCACATCATGCTCGGACGTCGCCAAAGCGGCCTTAAGATCAGGCAGCTCCATCTCGGCCAGTTCTTTCATCTCAGGATCAGACAGCATCGCTTCTGCTTCGGCGATCTGGGTCACAAGGTCTTTGTAGGCGGTGACAGTCTCTACCACGGGGCGCAAATCGGCGTATTCCTTGCCCAACTTGGCAATTTCACTGCCTGCACTGCCATCAGCCATCTTGGCCTCAAGAAACTGGAAGCGATCAATCAGTTGTTCAATTTTATCAGCTGCAATCATGTGGTACCGATTGGCGGATCATAGCGGCTCGGTCAAGGGGCCAAGCGTTTCCAACCAACCTTCTATGCGGGCTTTGTTCACGCCAAGATCAGCTTTGCCAAAACGCAAGCGACCATAAATCACCAGCAAATCCCCTTGCACCGCAACGGTCGTGTGATCGGGAAATCCCCACATCAGTGACCGCGTTTGAAATGTGATCATCCCCTCACCGACATTCCCCACCAAAAGGCGGGTCCGCGGTGTGGCAAGCGCGAGACGCTCTACCGCCATAAGAACCTCTGCCGCAGGTGCTGTGATACGGCGCACGGCCTTGAATGACCCCGCGGTCGTCGCATCACCAGGCGCCGCTGCATCAGGCATGACATGCCAACGTCCCGCATCAATCGGTGACAGCCGCACGTAGGCCATCAAACCAATGATCAGCACCACCAAGATGGCTAAAATCCGCAATCTATTCTCCTGACATCTGTATGTACGGGGTGTGTACAGGTTGTGTACGCTATCTGTACGGCACGCCGGGCAAAATCGACAGCATCTCAAACATCAAATTTGCGCCCGTAAGCGCAGTATTGCCGGATGGATCATAGGGGGGCGATACTTCGACCAAATCACAGCCCACAATGTTCAAACCGCGCAAACCACGGATCAATTCAATCGCCTGCGGCGTCGTCAGGCCGCCAATCTCAGGCGTGCCGGTACCGGGCGCATAGGCAGGGTCCAGACTGTCGATATCATAAGTAATGTAACAAGGCTGATCACCAATTTTTGCTTTTATATCAGCTGCTAAGGGTGTGAGCGACTTATGCCATAACTCTGGTGCAAGATACTGATTGAACCCCCAACCCGCGGCCTCGGTAAAGTCATCGGCGGTATAGCCTGTGCCCCGCAGGCCGATCTGAAAGACCTTGTCCGGGCTGATAATCTTTTCTTCATAGGCACGGCGGAAAACAGTGCCATGGGTTTCACGCATCCCAAACATCTCGTCGTTGACATCCGCATGAGCATCCACATGTACCAAGGCCACCGGTCCATGTTTCTCAGTCACCGCACGCAGCACCGGCAGCGTCAAAGTATGATCACCACCTAAGGTCATCGGAATAAAATTATGCTTGAGGTGTGCGGCGTAAGTCTCTGTAATTATGCGAATACTCTCGCTCAGAGAAAATGTATTGATCGGCACGTCACCCAGATCGGCACATTGCAACGCATCAAATGGTGCAGCCCCCGTTTGGATGTTATAGGGCCGGATCATGGCCGATTGTTCGCGCAACTGCTTGGGGCCCATACGGGTGCCAGACCGCCAAGACGTGCCAATATCCATCGGGATACCGATAAAGCCCACATCAAGGCCCTCAGCGCTTGCCACTTCCGGCAAACGCATGAAAGACTGCGGTCCGGAAAACCGGGCCAGATCATTGCCGCTTATTGGCTGGTTTGGCATCACTTTTTCCTTTTGTTCCAGAGGGCTAAACAACACAGTTCCATTGCCACATGTGCGCCGGCAATCGCCGTCGCACCCGTGGTGTCATAAGGTGGCGATACCTCAACAACATCGCCCCCCACCATGTTGATCCCTGCCATGTCACGCAACATCGCGGCCGCCTGCCAAGACGCTAAACCACCCCACACGGGTGTCCCGGTTCCGGGGGCGAAAGCAGGGTCAAGCGCGTCAATATCAAAGGTCACATAAGTCGGATGATCACCCACGCGCGTCTTAATCTGCTCGGTCACCCAAGCGGTACCTTTTTCATGGCAAGTACGGGCATCAATGTAAGGCATGCCTAGATAGTCCTCACATTCGGTCCGAATACCGATTTGAACAGAGCGCGTCACATCAACGATGCCCAGCTTTACCGCCTTATACATCATCGTACCATGATCAATGCGGGTCATGTCGTCATCTGGCCAAAGGTCGGAATGGGCGTCAAACTGTACAACTGACAGCGGTCCATATTTTTCGGCATAAGCACGCAAGATCGGCAGAGTAATAAAGTGGTCACCGCCGAGCGTAATCGCCCCACATCCTTGCGCCAAAATGCCTGCAATATGGGCCTGCAACAGATCCGGCACACCCGGCACATTGGCATAATCGAACGCCAAATCGCCATAGTCTGCAATTGCAAACGCGCTCAGCGGATCAAACCCGTCCCAGCCATAAGGCGGATCAAACGGCTGCAGGCTCGACGCTTCACGAATAGCACGGGGACCAAAACGGGCGCCAGGGCGATGGGTGACGGCCTGATCAAACGGCACGCCTGTCACAGCCAAATCATACCCGGCCAGATCCTTGGTGTAGGTCCGGCGCAAAAACGACGTCGCACCACCAAAGGCGTTCTCATAAGCCAACCCACGCCTGTCTGTCGCTGTAAAGGCTCTATCTGCAGCATCTCTCGCTTTATCGAGTGTCACGAAGCCACCTCATTTTCTATGTCCCTTCAAACTTCCGCCGGAGGCATCAAAGCGTGCATCACTCCACAGGCAGTGCACGCTCAATCAACCGCGCAAAAAACGATGCCCCCGCAGGGGCCGCCCCATCCGCAAAATCATACTTTGGATGATGCAACCCGGCGCTGTCGCCATTACCAACATAGAGATAGGCTCCGGGACGCTCATTCAGCATGTAGGAAAAATCCTCGCCCCCCATCTCATATTGACGGGCGTCATCGACATCAGGTGATATTTCGCGCGCGACGTCTGCGGCAAATGCTGTCTTCGTAGGTTCATTAATGGTCGCTGGGTATCCAATCTCATAGGTCAGCTCAGCCTCAACATTATAAGCGGCAGCATGGCCTGCCACGATTTCGGACATCCGTTTCCGGACCATCGCTTGGGTCTCTTTTTTCATCGTCCGCACAGTGGCGTTGATGTAGGCTTTTTCCGGCACGATGTTATCGGCGGATCCTGTATGAACCTGCGTCACGGACACCACCAGATCATCGTAGGGCACATGGTTGCGGCTAACGATTGTTTGGATCGCACTGACCATACCTACGGCCGCCACGACAGGGTCAGCCGTTTCATAGGGATATGCGCCGTGCCCGCCGACGCCAGTGATATGAATATGAACCGTGTCGACGGCCGCAAGAATAGGCCCCGGCGTTGTATAAAATGTCCCGACATCATCTCCCGGCCCGCTGTGCAAAGCGTAGACCTCTTTGATGTCAAAACGGTCCAGAATACCCTCTTGCACCATGACTTGTGCGCCGCCTCCGCCTTCTTCGGCGGGTTGAAAAATGAACGCGGCCCGGCCTGCAAAATTGCGGGTTTCCGCCAGATAACGGGCGGCACCCAGCAACATGGTGGTATGTCCATCATGGCCGCAGGCATGCATCTTACCAGGAATGGTTGAGGCATATGGAAGCCCCGTTTCTTCTTGCATCGGCAGCGCATCCATATCGGCGCGAAGGCCAATTGTTGGGCCGTCCATGCGCCCATTAATGATGGCCACAACGCCTGTTGTCGCAATCCCTTCGTGGATTTCATCAACACCGAAATCACGCAGTTTCTCGACGACAAATTTTGCTGTCTCAAAACACTCAAACTGAATTTCTGGATGGGCATGCAAATGTCTGCGCCACGTTTTCATATCATCCGCAAAATCGGCGATGCGGTTAATCACTGGCATGTCTGGTGCTCCGGGCTTTGTCGTCTTACCGTACCACTTGACCGCAACAAGAGGCCTTGCGCAATGCCTGATGACACCTTGATCCACGATCCGAACGGTGGAATGCCACGCCTGCTGGAAATTATGCGCCGCTTGCGCGACCCGCAAACAGGCTGTCCGTGGGATATAGAACAGGACTTTCACAGCATCGCCCCCTACACAATTGAAGAGGCCTATGAGGTCGCAGACGCCATTGCCCGCAGCGATTGGGCCGAGTTAGAGGGCGAGTTAGGCGATCTTTTGTTGCAGACCGTCTATCACACGCAAATGGGTGCTGAGGCCGGACATTTTACGTTTGAAAGCGTCGTCAAATCCATCAGCGACAAGATGGTCGCACGCCACCCGCACGTCTTTGGCGACGAATCCCGTGATAAATCAGCCGAACAGCAAACCGCTGATTGGGAGAAGATCAAAGCGGCAGAACGCGCGGTCAAAGCGCAAATGCGAACCCTTGATGGTGTCGCCACAGGCCTGCCCGCCCTGACCCGTGCGGTGAAGTTGCAAAAACGTGCAGCACGTGTCGGGTTTGATTGGCCTGACACCAGCCATGTAATCGACAAGATCATCGAGGAAGCGGGCGAATTGGTTGAGGCGCGCGACACGATGACCCAAACCGAAGTGGAAGAAGAATTCGGCGACCTGTTGTTCGTCGTCGCCAACCTTGCCCGCCATCTGGAGGTTGACCCAGAGGCCGCATTGCGGGGGACCAATGCAAAATTCATGCGCCGTTTCGCCGCCGTTGAAGACATCTTGGCAGCGATGGGCAAAACCCCGGCACAAAGTGATTTGGCCGAAATGGACGCATTGTGGGATCAGGTGAAAGCCGCTGAGAAAAGCACCTAAGGCGAAGTCCATGGGGGCTGTCTGCCCCGCCCTAAAGGGCCCCCCGAAGGTATTTTAGAACATGAGAAGATGAGGGTGCTCATGAAAATGCAAGATGTCGTGGCAGTGGTGACCGGGGGCGCGTCCGGATTGGGGGCCGCCACCGCACAGGCCTTTGTTGACGCCGGGGCGCGAGTGACGATCTTTGATCGTGCAGCGCAGGGTGCCGATTTTGCAGCGCAGATTGGCGCGGGGTTTGCGGAAGTGGACGTAACGGATGAGGCCAGTGTGATCGCGGGTTTGGACACCGCCGGTGCACTGAATGTGGTTATGAATTGTGCGGGCATTGCCACCACCGAGAAAACGGTTGGACGGGACGGGCCACATGACTTGGACAGCTTTGCGCGCACCGTCGCTATTAACCTTAATGGTACGTTTAATGTCGCCCGCCTTGCTGCCGCGCGCATGGCCCAAGGTGGTGTGATCATCAACACGGCGTCTGTCGCAGCCTTTGAGGGGCAGAAAGGCCAGACCGCTTATGCCGCGTCCAAGGCTGGTATTGCGGGGCTGTCGCTACCGATGGCCCGTGATCTGGCCCGCAATGGTATTCGTGTCATGGCAATTGCGCCGGGGATTTTTCGCACCCCGATGCTGGAGAGCCTTGGCCAAGAGGTCATGCGCGGTTTGGCGCAGGATGTCGTCTACCCTGCCCGTTTGGGTGATCCGGCAGAGTTTGCCGCTTTGGCCCGTTTCATCGTGGAATGTGAGTATTTGAACGGCACGACCATTCGTTTGGATGGCGCGTTGCGTATGCCTTAGCCTGCGGATTTTTCTTCCAACGTAAGCCACTCTTCTTCCGCATCTGACAGTGCGTTTTGCCGTGCGACCAGTGCGTCAGTTGCTTTTTCGAATTTCACCGGGTTCTGCGTGAAAAGGTCTGGGTCGGCCAAAAGCTGTTCCAGTTTTCCAATCTCATCGGTGATCTTGTCGATAACGCTGGGCAGTTCTTCCAAGCGGTGCTTTTCTGTGAAGGACAAGCCAGCGCTGGCTTTCTTTTCCGCCGTTTTCTGCTTCTTGGCCAGAGGCTTGCTGGCCTCTTTTGCCTCTACAAAGTCGCCACCGCGTTGTGCACGGTAGTCTGACCAACCACCCGCATAGACCACCGCCTGACCGTTGCCTTCCATCGCGATGGTCGTCGTTGCGACCCGGTCCAGGAAATCACGGTCGTGGCTGACCAGCAGCACAGTGCCGTCATAGTCGCCCAAGATGTCTTGCAGCAAATCCAGCGTTTCGATGTCCAGATCGTTGGTTGGCTCATCAAGCACCAACAGGTTACTTTCTCGCGCCATCAGCCGCGCCAGCAGCAGCCGTGCTTTTTCGCCACCCGACAGTGAACGTACCGGTGCGCGTGCTTGGGCCTCATTGAAAAGAAACTCTTTGAGGTAGCCCACAACGTGTTTGGGGTTACCCCGCACCATGACCTGATCGGATTTGCCGGACACGCCCAATTCAGGGTCATTGGCGAGGTTTTCCCACAGTGTCATGTCTTCGTTCAGCGCCGCCCGCGTTTGATCAAAGACCGCGATATCAAGGTTGGTGCCCAGTTTGACCGATCCTTCGTCCGGCGCTTCCTGCCCCAGTAACATCTTGATCAGGGTGGTTTTTCCCACACCGTTCGGCCCGACAAAGGCAATCCGGTCGCCGCGTTGCACGGTCATATCGAAATTCTTGACGATAGACTTGCCATCAAAGGCTTTGGTCAGGCCAAACGCTTCCATCACCTTTTTGCCGGACGCTGTGCCTCCATCAAACGCCATCGCAGCAGTCCCTTGCCGCGTAATCTGTGCCGCTCTTTGTGCCCGCAATTCTTGCAAGGCCCTTACCCGGCCTTGGTTACGTTTGCGTCGCGCGGAAATACCCTCAACCGCCCAACGCGCTTCGGCTTTGATCTTGCGGTTCAGCTTGTGGCGCTGCTGGTCTTCTTCTTCCCACAGCTTATCACGCCATGCCTCGAAATGCTCAAACCCTTGTTCGGCGCGGCGTACTTGTCCCCGGTCGATCCATAGGGTGGCGCGGGTCAATGCCCGCAGGAAGGCACGGTCGTGGCTGATCAACACGAATCCGGCACGGGTTGTTTTCAGCTCATTCTCAAGCCAAGCGATCGCTTCGATATCAAGGTGGTTTGTTGGCTCGTCCAGCAACATCAGCTCTGGTGCTTCGGCCATCAGTTTGGCCAAAGCGGCACGACGCCGTTCCCCGCCTGAGGCCGTGTTCACATCGCCAGCTGGATCGAATTTTAACCCTTCGGCGACCATGTCGACCTTATAGGCCTCGTCGATATCCAACCCGCTGGACGCATAATCGCCCAAGGTCGCAAAACCGGCCATGGTGGGGTCTTGCTCCATATAGCCGACCTGCACACCCGGGGCGGCCACGCGGGCCCCGCTGTCGGGCAGCACAAGGCCTGCCATGACTTTCATCAAGGTCGATTTGCCCGATCCGTTACGCCCAACCAATGCGACACGGTCGGCAGGTTGCACGATCAAAGACAGGTCTTCAAACACAGGATCGCCGCCAAAGGTCAGCGCGATATCAGAGACTTGGAGGAGCGGAGTTCTAGCCATGAGCGCGTGGCTATGACAGTCGCGTGATAAGCGCAAGGCCATGGCTTGGCGATTGGCCCCTGCCGCCCTAAATAAGGGTGAGCAATAACAAACGCGAAGGTGACCTGCATGGATAAGATCGTAAAATCAGACGCTGAGTGGCGCGCACAATTGTCTGAGATGGCCTATAAAGTCACCCGTAAGCACGGCACAGAACGGGCCGGTACGCATGAGGATTTCCCAAAGGATGCGGGCACTTACATGTGTGTGTGTTGTGGCGCACCCCTGTTCGACCAAGAGGCCAAGTTTGAAAGCGGCACCGGCTGGCCGTCATTCTATCAGCCTGTTGATGCTGAGATGGTGGGTGAGACGACTGACCGCAGTTTCTTTATGAAACGGACCGAGGTGCATTGTAATAAATGCGACGCGCATCTGGGACATGTGTTCCCGGATGGACCGCAGCCGACAGGATTGCGGTACTGTATTAATGGTGTGGCATTGGATTTCCAGCCGGAGGAGTGATCCGCAAAATCTGCTACGAGCCCATAACCATCGATGCTGCAAACAGCGCCAATGACTGCTATCGTCCAATTTCCTAGCTGTTTGGCATCCTCTGCAAGTCATTTGGCGCTTTTTGCAATTGGTGAAGTGCTCGCCTAAGCTTAGACTTGCCTCACCGTCTTTGTTGGGAGCCTAGTTTTGTCAAATCCACAAGACTTTTGCGTGCATGTCGGGAAGGCTGCGCGCATTCTGATGTCTGAGCTTGGCCTTGATCCTGTAGTTGTATTGCGGCGCGCAGGTCTGCCGTCAGGATTACTAGAAGGCGATGGCAGCAAGATCTTGCTGGCTGACTACTATCGCCTTCTATCATCTGTAACGGACGAGGCCGCAGACCCGCTGCTTGCTTTGAAATTGGGCGATGCCGCAGGGATCGATTATTTCGATCCAGCCTTCTTTGCTGCGATGTGTTCGCCAAATATGAACGTGGCCGCAGTGCGACTAGCTGATTACAAACGGCTCGTTAGCCCATTCATACTTGATGTGAAGATCGGATCAGATGCCACCCAAATCGCGTTCGTTTGTAAATCCGATGCACCCATCCACCCAACAATGGCTCTGACGGAAATAGTGTTCCTCGTTAACTTTGCCCGCCGCGCGACGCGCCACCAGATCATTCCACAATCGGTTTCTATGCCTTTTGATCCACCAGATGGCGTCGCCTATGAAGCGCATTTTGGATGTCCGATCGCGCAAGGTGTGCATAGGTCTGTAACCTTCACAGCGGTTGATGCCACCCGGCCATTTGTTACCCATGACGATGAGATTTGGGCATTGTTTGAGCCACATTTGCGGCGTCAGATTGAGGACAGAGGCGGTGATCCGACAACACAAACCAAAGTGGCGCATTGCCTGAACGAACTTTTGCCCAGTGGCCGCGCGACCGTTGAGGATGTTGCTCGAGAGTTGGCGATGAGCAAACGCACGTTGCAACGTCGCCTTGCGGATGAGGGGACGAACTGGCTCGAAGTTTTGAGCGACGCCCGCGAGGCCTTAGCGAAACACTATCTGACAACTACGGAATACGGGGCGGCGGAAGTCAGCTTTCTATTGGGGTATGAGGATCCGAATTCATTTTTCAGGGCGTTCAAGCGTTGGGAGAATACGTCGCCCGAGATGTGGCGGGTTGAGCACAAACTCCAATCCGCACCGCATTGATGATTGGCACTTTCAGCAAGAGGATTGGCACTTCATGCGAGTGCTGAAGGCAGATGAACGCCTTAGGTTTAATCAAAGTCAAATTCTCTAAGGAGTGCCCACCATGGCCCGTATCACCCGCTCAATGTACCACAAAGACCTCCAGTCGGGCTATCTCGCAGGCCGGATCGTCACATGGATGGCGCACCGAGATTGGGCGTTGCGGGTGATGCAGCGTTTCATGTTGCAGCCATCCGTCGGTCAGCAGATCGAAGGTTTGACCAACGACGAAATATATATCCCAAGTCAGGCCTCGCCCGGCCATAAGATCCGCACCCGCATTTATAAACCGGCTGGCGCTAAGGGGCCTCTACCCGCGATGCTCTATGCACATGGCGGCGGCTACCAAGTAGGTGTGCCAGAGCAAGCGCATCCGTTCTACGACGACATCATCAAGCGCCGAGATGTCGCGATTATTGCGCCTGCCTATCGTCTTTCGCTTCAGGGACATCCCTATCCTGCCGGGCATGACGATTGCTTTGATACCTTGCAATACATGAAGGAAAACGCCGAAGCACTTGGCATCCGCAGCGATAAATTCATCATCGCCGGTCATAGTGGCGGCGGCGGCATGGCAGCGGCTGTCACGCTGAAGGCAATTGACACTAAAGTCGCCGATATCGCGTTCCAGATGCCCGTTTATCCAATGCTAGATCACAGAAACCAAACGACATCTGCACGCGAGATGCAGGGGTCATTGATTTGGGACGGCCAGTCAAATGCACGCGCATGGGCGAAATATATAGGCCATTTAAAAGGCGAAGTTCCAGACTACGCCTCACCGGCTTTGCGTAAAGACATGACAGGCATGCCACCCACGATCAGTTGGGTCGGCGACATGGAGCCTTTTAAAGACGAAACCATCAAATACATGGAAGCGTTAGAGCGCGCAGGCGTGCCAACCAAATTCAAACTCTATGAGGGCGGCTATCACGCGTTTGAGGTGCTTGTGCCAAATGCAACGATTTCCAAGGATGCGAATGAATTCCAAGTCAGCGCTTTCGCCGATTATTATGACAAGTATTTGTAAGCAGACCTCAAGTTAAACACGAAGAACGGCAGCTAAGTCCGCAAAGCGACCTATACCGAACCGGTCAACCCAAGCAGACCCTACTGCCCACCCAATAACTGCCCTGCATCAATGCGGCCCAGGGACCCAAGCAGCTGGCTCAGGAACGTCACATCCGCGATGCCGTCCTCGGTTACGCGGCGGTCAAGCACGACGACACGCCCATCGTCCAATGTGTAGCGTGAAATGTTGCGCACGCGGTCGCTGCTGTCGAAATCAATGGCCAGCACTTGGCGGTCGACCTCTTCTGGGGCGAAAGGGCCGACGCGGCGAAATTGGCTGGATGCGTAGTAAATCGTGTTATTCTGCAAAGCGCGTTCCGAAATCGGTGGGCCGAATAGCGTGATCACTTCGTCTTTCGTCGTTGTGCCGACACTCACCGTTGCCAGCTCTTCCGCGGGCGGGATGAACCCATGGAACCGGTCAAGCTGCGTACACCCTGCCGCAATCGCCAGCGCCGAGACTAATCCCAACGCTTTGACCGTATTGCGCAGTTTACCTGTCATGCCACTCATACCCGTCGCCTCTTGCTTTGGCGCGTTACGCCTTTTATCCCCGATACAGCACACCCCGCCCCTGTTCAAGAATCGAAAGCAGCAATGTCCCAGCTACCTACGTCACATCTGCGTTTGGCCGACCTTGCAACGCGCAAGCCGACGACATTTGAATTGATCCCAACCGCAAACGAGCGCAAAGCGATTGCGGCAGCACTGGGCATCGTTAGCGTCAAAAAGCTGCGGTTTATAGGCGCTTTGGCCCCCCAAGACCGCAAAGATTGGACGCTTACGGCGGAATTGGGCGCCACAGTGGTACAAGACTGCGTCGTCACGCTCGATCCTGTGACCACGCGCATTGATGAAGACGTTATACGCAGCTACGTCGCGGATATCCCAGAAATTGAGGCGTCCGAGATCGAAATGCAGGTCGATGAGACGATCGAGAATTTACCCGAAACACTTGATCTGGCCCAAGTGATGATCGAAGCGCTTTCGCTTGCCCTGCCCCCATATCCCCGCAGTGAAGGCGCTGATCTTGCCAACACTGTTTTCACGGAGCCTGGGCGCGCGCCGATGACCGATGATGACGCCAAGCCGTTTGCAGGTCTTGGTGCATTGCGCGAACAGCTTGAAAATAAAGATAAATAACCGCCTTTAAAACAAGGGCGAAAAGGGGTTGCACAACAGCGGAATCGCAGTATGTTCGCGGCCTCTTTTACATCGTCTCTCGACAGGGCTTCTACAATGGCGTAGGACCCCGCCAGACACGAAAGAAATCTGGGGCAGCGCCCCTTTAGACATAGGGTTGAGACATGGCTGTCCAGCAGAATAAAGTATCCAAATCCCGCCGCAACAACCGGCGTGCGCACGACTCACTGGTCGCTGCGAACCCGAACGAGTGTGACAACTGTGGTGAGCTGAAGCGCCCGCACCATGTGTGCCCCTCATGCGGCCACTATGCGACACGCGAAGTGATCGCAGACACCACTGAAATCGACCTCGACGAAGACGCTGCATAAGCCAGCCTGAAAGCACCCCGATGACCCAAGCCCAGACGGACACCGCGCCGACACCAGGGCCTGATGCAAGCAGGGTGCTATCGGTTGACGCGATGGGCGGAGATCAAGGGCCTGCAACTGTTGTTGCGGGCCTTTCAAAGTTTCTGGCCGACAAAAGTGATGCGAGCGCCATCCTACACGGCCCCAAGGCCGAGCTGGAACCGCTCCTCGCTAAACATGGCATCGCATCACGTGTCACCATTCACGACGCGTCCGAAGTTGTGAAAATGACCGATAAGCCCAGCCATGTGCTGCGCCACGGCAAGAAAACATCCATGTGGTCCGCCATTGAGGCTGTGCGCGAGCGTCAGGCGGCAGTCGCGGTCAGCTGTGGCAATACTGGCGGCCTGATGGCGATGTCGATGCTGCGTCTGCGCAAGGCTGAGGGTGTGAACCGCCCTGCCATTGCCTGTTTGTGGCCGTCACGTAATCCATCGGGTTTCAATGTGATGCTGGACGCTGGTGCAGATATCCGTGCCGACCAAGACGATCTGCTGACCTATGCCCTGATGGGCGCGTCCTATGCCCGTAATGGTCTTGACATCGCGCGTCCACGCGTTGGCCTGTTAAACGTCGGAACCGAAGAACACAAAGGCCGCGCCGAGTTGAAAGTCGCCCATGAACTTATTGGAAATGCAGCCATAATTGGTGATTTTGAATATGTTGGCTTTATTGAGGGCGGCGATCTGCCATCCAACAAAGTGGATGTAATTGTCACCGATGGCTTTACCGGGAACGTGGCGCTGAAAACCGGCGAAGGCACCGCCACACTGATCAGCGAGCTGCTGCGCGGTGCATTGACCAAAACACCTTGGTCGGCACTTGGCGCCCTGCTGGCGCGGGGATCTTTGAGCGGATTGCGCAAGCGGATTGACCCGCGACGTGTGAATGGTGGCGTATTTCTAGGCCTGAACCAAACAGTGATCAAAAGCCACGGATCCGCAGATGCCACGGGTGTCGCTGCGGCGCTTCATTTGGCGTATCGCCTCGCGCAAAGTGGTTTCTCAGATAAACTCGCGGCAAGGGTTGCTTCCGCAGCGTCACTTGCTCAAGATGCGGGAAACGAAAGTGAGACCTTGGGTCTCAATACTAAGACAGGCAAATAGGCATGATGCGTCGCGCAGTCGTTAAAGGGGTCGGTCACTACCTTCCTGAACGTGTGGTTCCTAACGCTGAGTTCGAAGAATGCCTCGAGACATCTGATGAATGGATCAAAGCCCGATCTGGCATTGAACGTCGTCACTTTGCTGCAGAAGGACAAACAACTTCTGATTTGGCAGCCGAGGCCGCAAAAGCGGCATTGGCGATGGCGGGCATGGACGCGGAAGACATCGACGCCATCGTCGTGGCCACCTCGACCGCTGATCTGACATTCCCGTCCGCCGCCACAATGGTACAGCAGAAAATCGGCAACACATCCGGCTATGCCTTTGATGTGCAAGCGGTTTGTGCTGGCTTTGTTTATGCTTTGTCTAACGCGAACGCGCTGATCGTCTCTGGGCAGGCTGACCGGGTTTTGGTCATTGGGGCGGAAACATTCAGCCGCATTATGGACTGGACCGACAGATCGACCTGCGTGTTGTTTGGCGATGGTGCCGGTGCGTTGATTCTTGAAGCTGAGGACGGCGCTGGCGACACCAGTGACCGCGGTATTCTGTCAACCGATCTGAACTCTGACGGTCGCTACAAAGACCTGCTTTATGTCGATGGCGGTGTTTCCACACAAAACACTGGAATGCTGCGGATGGAGGGCAAAGAAGTCTTTCGCCATGCTGTCGAAAAGCTGGCGAAGACGGCCGATACGGCCCTTGAAAAGATCGGGCTCGGGCCCGACGACGTGAATTGGGTCGTGCCGCATCAAGCCAATATTCGTATCATCCAATCAACGGCAAAGAAGCTAGGTGTGGAAATGGAACGGGTCGTCGTGACCGTCCAAGATCACGGCAATACGTCGGCTGCATCGATTCCCCTTGCCCTGTCGGTTGGCGTCGCAAATGGCCAAATCAAGCAAGGTGATCTGGTCGTGACCGAGGCAATTGGCGGTGGTCTGGCCTGGGGTGCTGTGGTTATTCGCTGGTAATCATGCCCTGACCTGCGGAAACGCACTGTTAACCCCGTTTGCCAAGCCGTTGTTATTGACTCTGAATTTGCCTCGCGCCTATGCTCGTTGGGAAATTGTGAGAGGGTATGTGATGACCGATAAGACTTTGACGCGAATGGATTTGGCAGATGCGGTACATAGCCAAGTTGGTCTCTCTCGCAACGATAGCGCCGATTTGGTTGAAAGCGTTCTCGGTCACGTCTCGGACAGTCTTGTTGCTGGCAAAACCGTCAAAATCTCATCGTTCGGTACATTCTCAATTCGCGACAAGGCAGCACGCGTTGGTCGCAATCCAAAAACAGGGGAAGAAGTGCCTATTCACCCGCGTCGCGTGCTGACATTCCGCCCCTCGCATCTGATGAAAGATCGCGTGGCCGTCGGAAACAAGCGCTAACCCATGGCCAAGGCGAAAGACGCTTTTCGGACCATTAGCGAAGTAGCCGAATGGCTGGATACGCCCACACATGTGTTGCGGTTTTGGGAAAGCAAATTTTCACAAATTAAGCCCGTGAAAGGCGCTGGTGGACGGCGCTATTATCGCCCCACAGACATGGACCTCTTGGGTGGCATCAAAAAGCTGCTCCACGAAGACGGTTTGACGATCAAAGGCACCCAAAAGTTACTGCGTGAAAAAGGCGTCAAACACGTTGCAGGCCTTGGCGCGTCGATGTCGCATGAGACGGCAGAACCTATGCCACCCAAACCAACGCCTGTGGTGGCCGCACCGAAACCTGCACCTCAGCCAGTTGATCCGGCACCTGCAGCACCCAAATCCGAAGGCATGCAAGACGCGTTTTCTTTTGATGTACCAGCCGTTGAAACACCGGCTGACATAGCCATCGATCTGCCCGTGCCACCGCAAGAGTTACCTATGGTTCCGCCTCGCTTGATCGGGCGCATGCCTGCTGACCCATCCGCGCTCAAAGCGAACGCTGCCAAGATCGC
This sequence comes from uncultured Paracoccaceae bacterium, assembly GCA_947496605.1. GTDB lineage: Bacteria > Pseudomonadota > Alphaproteobacteria > Rhodobacterales > Rhodobacteraceae > Yoonia. Next base: position 766,331 of record CANMDF010000001.1, read on the forward strand.
GCCATTGGTCGCCCGACTAGAGGCCGTTCGCGACCGGATGCGTGGCTAACACATGTTTTTCGGGCTTGCCCTTACACGGTTTTGGGGTATGAACGCCCACAGTCGGGCTATGGCGCAGCCTGGTAGCGCGTCCGTCTGGGGGACGGAAGGTCGCAGGTTCGAGTCCTGCTAGCCCGACCAATCATAACCGCCCGTCGCAGCGATAGCTCGGCGGGCGTTTTGACATCCGAATGGGGGATCAAATGACAAAATCCGGTGTCCTCGCTGACCATCAAATCCGCGATATGATTGCGTCTGGCGGTATTGCCGCCGATGCCCCTATCGAGGATGGTCAAATCCAGCCAGCCTCGCTTGATCTGCGCCTTGGGCAGACGGCCTACCGCGTCCGCGCATCCTTCTTGGCTGGTCGTCAGCGCACCGTCAAAGAGCGTCTTGCAGACTTTCAAATGCATGCCGTTGAATTGGAAGGAGGCGCTGTACTTGAAAAAGGCTGCGTCTATGTCGTGCCATTGATGGAACGGCTCACCCTGCCCCAAGGCATGACCGCTGCCGCCAGCGCTAAGTCATCCATCGGACGGCTTGACCTACTGACCCGCATCATCACCGACCAAGGGGTTGAGTTTGACCGCGTACCAGAAGGCTACGACGGTCCGCTCTATGTTGAGATTTGCCCCCGTTCCTTCTCGGTCGTGGCCAAGCCCGGTCAGATGCTGAACCAAATTATCTTTCGCCAAGGCAAGACCTTGATGTCAGACGATGATCTGCGCAGCTTACATGCGCAAACACCCATCGTGTCAGGTGATCCTGTGATCTCAGACGGCTTGGGCTTTTCGGTCGATCTTGAACCAACGGATGGGACATTGGTTGGCTACCGCGCCAAACCACACACAGGCGTCGTGGACCTGTCGAAACTGGACCACTATGACCCGGCCGAGTTCTGGGAAGAGGTGCATACAAAAGATGGCTGGATCATCCTCGACCCCGGCGCGTTCTATATTCTGGTCAGCCGCGAAGCGATTGTGATCCCCCCCATGCAAGCGGCAGAAATGGCGCCTTATCTTGCGATGGTTGGCGAATTTCGTGTGCATTACGCAGGCTTCTTTGATCCGGGGTTCGGGTACGCCGACGCAGGCGGGTCAGGATCACGCGGGGTGTTGGAAGTGCGGTGCCACGAAGCGCCATTTGTGTTAGAGCACGGGCAAGTTGTCGGACGTTTGGTGTATGAACACATGGCCGCAATGCCAGCCGCACTTTACGGACGCGAGATTAAATCGAACTACCAAGGGCAAGGGTTGAAACTGTCGAAGCATTTTCGCGGGTGAGGGTTGCTTTGAATAGAAGTGTTTTCGCAGGAGCGCGGAAATTTGAGAGCAATGCGAACCTCGACTTTGTGCCCAACTTGCATGCTGTTGCGCATTGCTTGAATGGCCGCTCCTGAGTGCTACTAAATAACTCTATCAACCACGTAGGTTTTGAGCAGGGTTTTTGGCGGCGCCAATCGGGGTGGTTTTCGCGTGTTGGAAAGGGAACGTTTTATCAATCTTGCATGGGGAAGGTTAAGTGTGAGAAGGGCACTGCCTTGTATTGTAAGTGAATACTCCATATTAGCCTTGGGATATTTTCCAAAAGGAAAGATTTTGACTGTGAGAAACTTTACCCACTCAGTCATGTTTCACCATTTTCACGGTGACCAACATCCAAAGCGGCAGGGGTCTATCTCTGGCGATGATTTTGAAAGAATGCTGGATTGGCTGGGCGATCGGTACAACCTGATTTCCTCAGAAGATTATGCGGATAAGATGCGACGCGGTGTTATTCAACAACAGGATATCTGTCTGTCATTTGATGACGCGCTCAAGTGCCAATGGGACATCGCGGTTCCCATTCTTGCTAAACGTAACCTCAAAGCGTTTTTCTTCATCTACAGCTCTCCGTTCCTCGGAGAACCAGACCTACTTGAAATTCTAAGCCTGTTCCGCAGCACGCGTTTTAACAACATAGACGATTTTTACGGACAGTTTTTTGATCTTGTCGAAACGGAACACTCAGAGATTTATCAAAAGGCGCGCGAGGGTTTTGATCCTAAAACTTATCTGAGCGACTGGAGTTTTTATAGTGATAACGATCGGTTCTTTCGATTTTTGCGCGATCAAGCTCTTACGAAAGATCTCTACGAAGCGCTTAACATGAAGATGATGGCAGACGACGGGTTCTCAATTTCTGAGGCCAAAAACGGGCTTTGGATGTCTGGTGATCATGTCCGGAAATTGAATGCGGCGGGGCATAGTATTGGTTTGCATTCATATTCACATCCGACGGAAATGGGACGTTTGAACAGGGCATCCCAAGAACAGGAATATCGGATAAACGCCGATCACTTGCACGACCTGCTTGGTGGAAAATCTGTCAAGTCGATGTCCCACCCATGCGGCAACTATGATGACCGCACGCTATCTGTTTTGCGCGATATGGATGTCGATATTGGATTTAGGTCAAATACCGCAGTTCCAGATGTTATCTCGCTTCTTGAAATCCCACGTGAAGATCATGCGATCGTCATGCAAGAAATGAATGCATAAAAATAGAAAACAGGAGGTGCCTCCTGTTGCTTGCGTTCAGGTGTATTATTGTCGATCCCTGAAATAGAGGATTAAAGCGGTAGATTTCTTAGGCCAACGTTTGCCGCAACGGGGTTGCGCCACCTCAGGAAAGTCGATTGCCGATAACATTTTGACGTTTTTTTGCGCGGTCGTTAGATCGTATAGGCAACGGAGATCATCCGTATTAGGCAAACTAGATTAAGGGATTACCGCACTGTGACTAAGATAACTGAGACAGCGTTAGCGACGCTTATTTTGCAGGTATTCCAAGATACCTATCAGCTGCAAACTGGTGGTGAACTGGAAGCAGCCATGACCCATGATACCGTTCTTTTGAATACGGGATTGGACTCTTTGGGATTTGCTATTCTCGTAACAAAATTGGAAGAGGAATTAGATTTTGATCCGTTCAGCCTCTCGAAAGATGCATTCTATCCGCAGACGTTTGGCGAATTTGTTAAGTTCTATCACCAAAACCAACCAGTATGAGCCTGAAACACAATCTTGATGCTCTACCAGGTGATCGTGAGTTGGTACTCTCATCTAGCGGTGTATGGGAAAAGGCGCGTGTTGTCGCACAGCCAAGGAATGCCGCCAGACTGGCAGGCATCAAAGTAGCGCTTTGCATTGCAGATGCGGGTGTTGCCTTGAGGGCTCTGTGCGTTTTGGACGGCATCGCACAGCAAATTTTATTGCTGTCCCCAGCCGCTCATGCGGATTTGAATATCAGTTTAGCCACGCGTGCGCAGTGCGATGCGGTTATTACCGATGATCTTGCCTTGCTAGCGGTGCCTAGCGAATGTCTGCTGTCGGTTCCAACAATTGAATCCCTGATCGCTGCGCGTGCTCAGTGGAACGGTGTGGTCGGGGAAAAGACCCGCTGGATAATGACAACATCAGGCACAACTGGAACACCTAAACTTGTCAGTCATTCGTTCGCCAGTCTTACCCGATCAACAAAGATCGACGCCACTCGTGGACTTGGACAAAAGTGGGGCATGGTTTATGACTATACGCGCTTTGCCGGCATGCAGGTACTGTTGCAATCGGTCTGTTCGGGCGCGCTGCTTCTTGCTCCAAATTACGGCATGGCGCTGAACGACAAACTGATGGTTTTTTCACAACATGGCTGCACCCACTTAAGCGCAACACCTACATTTTGGCGCAAAATCACAATGATACCTAATAGTGAGAAGTTGAATCTGAAGCAGGTGACGATGGGCGGAGAAATTGCCGATGACCGGATACTTTCCGTCGTTTCTGCACGATACCCGACATCGCGTGTGGCACATATATTTGCATCCACAGAAGCCGGGGTCGGTTTTTCAGTGGCCGACGGTAAAGCAGGGTTTCCGGAAAGCTATCTGAGCAGCCCACCTGCAGGTGTCGAGATACGCGTGGTTGAAGATATACTGCACGTGCGTAACCCACATGTTGCATCACGCTATCTGGGGGAGCAAACTGTGTTGTCGCAAGACGACGGATGGGTTGACACTGGTGATGCCGTCTCAATACGCGACGGCCGCGTTATATTTCTGGGCCGCGCAAGTGGCGTGATCAATGTCGGCGGAGATAAAGTGCACCCAGAACAAGTTGAACAAGTTCTTCTATCCCACCCTGACGTGGCCGCTGCGCGTGTCTATGCTAGAAGCAACCCAATTACCGGGGCTCTCGTTGCGGCCGATATAGTTGTTGTGGATCCGGACGCGGAGGTAAAGAGTATTAAGAAAAGTGTAGAGTCTCATGCCGCATCTTTACTTGAACGGCATCAAATGCCTGTCCTCTTAAAGGTGGTGTCTGACTTTGATGTAAATGCGGCGGGAAAGCTACTAAGGAACGACAAATGAAAACTGTTCTTTTGACAGGCCCTGTTCGTGGTCTGGGTTTGGCAATATCCCAACGATTGGCGAAAGAAGGCTATCGGGTTATTGGTGTTGGTCGAAAACTGACGCCCGAATACGAAGCTTTAATGGCGACCTTTGAGAATGTGCATTTTGTCAGGTATGACTTGAATGATCTCGATGGAATTCCAAAACTAGTGCTCGGGATCACGCGCGAGCATGGCGCTCTTTATGGTGTGGTGAACAATGCGGGCATCGGGCTTGATGGTGTATTGGCAACGCAGCATGGGTCAGAAATCTCGCAGGTTTTGCGCATCAACCTTGAGGCGGCTATTTTGATGGCCAAATACGGATGCCGCTCTATGCTTGCCGAACGTGAAGGTCGTATCATCAACATTTCTTCGATCATCGCATCCACTGGCTTTAATGGTTTGGCGGTTTATGCCGCGTCCAAAGCTGGCTTAGAAGGATTCACTCGTTCTTTGTCGCGCGAATTGGGACGCATAAATATTACCGTAAATTGCGTTGCGCCAGGATACATGGAAACAGACATGACTGCGGGACTTGTCGGTGAAAAACTTAACTCTATCCGCCGTCGTGCGCCTTTGGGACTTCCAAGGGTTGAAGACGCGGCTGGGGCAGTGTCGTACTTACTGTCGAAGGATGGGGACGCAATTACAGGATCTATCATAACAGTCGATGGCGGCAGCACGGCATGAGCGTACAGACAGTTCTTCGTTTTGCACAAAAAACGGACAAGACAAGTCTGCTTGCTTTTCTTGAGGAGCATTGGCGCACGGATCATATCTTTGTTACGCACCCCGCGCTGTTGGAGTGGCAGCATCAGCATCCAGATCGCCCCGATACCGACCTGACATTCGTTGTGGGGGAAATGGTGCAGGAGGATGGCACGTCTGAGCTCGTTGCCGCCCTTGGATATATGCCCATACGGCGGTTTGATCCCGACGAAGATTTTACCGAAATCGCGCTCGCTATCTGGAAAGTCCGCGATGACGTGCAGGTTCCTGGTCTGGGCATTCAGATGCTCAAGACGTTGCAGCGTATGAAGCCGGCGATGATCTTCGCTATCGGGACCTCCGATATAGTGCGCCCGATGTATCAAGCATTGGGCTATACGGTCGGGGCGATGGACCATGTTGCGCTGTTTGGCGAAACTTTGCCCGATCGAGGATCTATTGCGACGGGTATCCCACCAAGCGCCCGTCGGCCACTTGCCGTTGATGACGCAGTAATCTTACGTGATATTGATCCAGCGCATGATGTGGGTGCAATCGACAGTCTTGCGAAAGCGGGCGCGCCGCGTAAATCATGGGCTTATCTGGTCAATAGATATTTTAACCATCCCTATTACAGGTACACACTCAAGTGTGTTGTCGTAAACCACGCGCTTGATGCCGTCGTAATCTGGCGACGGGTTGAGACACCCAAGGGCCCGATCTTACGGATCGTGGATGTCATAGGTGCTGCAGAATCCCTGTGCCGGTGCGGTGCTGTTTTGCGTGATGAGTTGAAGAAGGCAGCATGCGATTATATCGATTTAATGGCTTGGGGCGTGGACATTGCGATACTGTGCGATGGGGGGTTTGTTTCGCCCACAGATTTTGACAACCTCATCCTACCCAATTATTTTGCCCCATTCGTTCCCAAGAACATCAGGATCGAACTTGCCGTGAAATGCGGTAAAGACTTGGTGGATCGTCCTGTCAGGCTCTATCGTGCGGATTCTGATCAGGACCGACCAGCCACACCAAGCGATCTTGTGACCGTTGGTTAGCTGGTCATGAACGCGATCAGGACCAGCCCTTTCCACCTAAATGTCGATCACCTATGACCTTCAGGCCAGTCGTGGTCCCAAATCTACTATCGCTGTGATCGCAGTTTCGAAAAGAACCACCATTTATTGAACGATTCGTCAAACTGGGCATTTACGCACCTGCAATTGAAGTCGGCTTTGTTCCGCAAAGCAGTCAAAGTGCAGCATCCCAAGCTAAATCCAACCCTACCGCATAAACCGCCGTGCTGCCCGCATGCCTTTTTGCGCTTTCTGCACAGATTGTTGCGCATTCTTCGCCTGTGCCCGTTCTTCGGGTGTCATGTCTTCGGGCTGTTTGCCCCGCTTGGCCATCACGTCAACGCCTTTGCGCATCAACATCCGCATCCCCATATTGATCAGTCGGTTCATGTTCATCTGAAGCTCTCCTTGCGGTTAGGTCATAGATAAGGCGGGGGGCTTACTCTTCAAACAACTCGGACTGATCTTCATCATCGTCGCTGTCTTCTGCCTCGCTCAGCGCTGCCATCCCCGGTGGTGGCCGGTTTTCCAGCAAGCCCGCAGAGCGCAACTCTTTCAGCCCCGGCAGATCACGTGCGTTCTCTAGCCCGAAGTGGTCAAGGAACCCTTGCGTAACCACAAAAGTCACAGGCCGGCCCGGTGTCATCTTGCGGCGGCCAAAGCGGATCCATTCCAGTTCGATCAATTGATCGACGGTGCCACGGCTGACGCTGACGCCGCGAATTTCCTCGATCTCGGCGCGGGTTACGGGCTGGTGGTAGGCAACAATCGCCAATGTCTCAATCGCAGCGCGGCTGAGCTTGCGGGTCTCAACCGTTTCTTTTTGCATCAGGAACCCAAGATCACCTGCAGTGCGGATCGCCCAAGCATCGCCAACCTTGACGATATTCACACCGCGCCCGTCATAGCGTTTGCGCAGATGGGCAATCGCTTCGGCCGGGTCGCAGCCGTGGGGCATGCGGCCTGTTAGTTCGGTCACGGTGACCGGATCAGCTGTCGCGAAAAGGATCGCTTCGACCATGCGTTCTTGCTCGCCCATAGGTGGGGCCTCGAACAGGCTGTCGTTTTCGGGGGCGTCTTTACTCATCACCGGGCACTTTCTTGCGGATTTCAATGGGGGCAAACATCTCGCCCTGCCGGATTTCTATTCTACCTTCTTTGGCCAATTCCAAAGACGCCGCAAAGGTGGCGGCCGTGGTTGAACGGCGCCGCTGCGGATCAGCGTCCCAGCCATCAGGCAAATAGGACTTAAACTCGGTCCAATCGCCGGCAAAACCGATCAAACCGCGCATCCGTTCCAACGCCTGTTCCATCGTCATCACATGCTGACGGTCCATCACGAAAGGGCGGAAATCGTCGCGGGTCCGGATACGGGCATAGCCTTGCATCAGGTCCAGCAAGGTCGCCGTATAAGTGACGCGGCGCACGCGTTGGACATCTTCGGTGATGCCTCGGGCAAAGAAATCACGGCCCAGCTGATCACGCGCCATGAGCTTTGCTGCAGAGTTGCGCATCGCCTCAAGCCGTTCCAGTTGGAACGCAAGATGTGCAGCCAGCTCTTCGCCCGAAGGCCCCTCTTCTGATGGGTCAGGCGGGAGCAATAGCCGGGATTTGAGGAAAGCGAGCCATGCCGCCATCACCAGATAATCGGCGGCCAATTCTAGCCGCAGCCGTTTGGCCTGTTCCACGAAAGCAAGGTACTGTTCCGCCAGTGCCAGAATAGAAATCTGGCGCAGATCAACCTTCTGCGTGCGCGACAGGGTCAGCAACAGATCAAGTGGGCCTTCAAAGGCACCCACATCCACGATCAAAGCTTCAGCGGCCACACGCTCGCTGACACTGACTGTGTCTTCTTGAAAATCTTCGCCCTGCATGTGCCCTCAGTCTAAGTGACGGCTAAGTTCCGCTTCTAGACCGGGGATGTCAATATTTTCAGGGTTTTTTCGCATTGCCAAAGCACGATTTGCGCGGGTGATTGCCGCCGCGGTCATCGCACCTGATGCGTCGGCGACGGCCTGCATCTCATGGGGCTTGCCATTACAGTGCAAAATGATGTCACAGCCCGCTGCAATGCTTGCCGCTGCACGCTGCGCGATTGTCCCTGAAAGCGCCTCCATCGACAGGTCATCCGTCATCAAAAGGCCATCGAAACCTATATCTTTACGGATCAGTTCCATCATTTTAGCAGATGTTGTCGCAGGCGCGTCAGCGTCAATATCCGAAAAAACAATATGGGCTGTCATCCCCATCGGCACATCGCCAAGGGCGGCAAAAGGTGCGAAATCCCACGTATCTAGTTCCGAGCGTGGGGCGTCGACACGCGGCAAATCTTTGTGGCTGTCGACCGTTGCCCGCCCATAGCCGGGGATGTGTTTCAGCACCGGCAACACGCCACCAGCCAGATGCGCATCGGCACACACCTTTGCAGCAGCCACAACTGTTTCGACGTCATAGCCATATAGGCGGTTTTTGAGCACTGGATGCGTGGCATCCTCAGCAATATCGGCCAGCGGTGCACAGTTGGCATCAATGCCCACGTCATGCAGTTCGGCAGCAATCAAGCGGTTTCGGATCCAGTGTGCGCGTAGGGGGTCTTTGGCTTGTGCCATCTGATCCAAGGCTGGCAGGTATTCGCGCCAATGTGGGCTGCGCATGCGTTGGACGCGCCCGCCTTCTTGGTCGATCAGAATTGGCGCATCACGTTGAACCGCTTCGCGCAGATCATGCGTTAGTCTTCGCAACTGATCCGGCGTATCGATATTGCGTGCAAAAACGATAAAGCCAAGTGGTTGCACTTCGCGGAAAAACCCACGTTCCCAGTCAGTGATCTCCAACCCCTCAGGGCCAAAAATCGTCGCATTCATCGGCACTTAGTTAACCACCACAGCGATGCACTCGGCGCCTTCAGCTTGCAGGGCTGCGCACAAACGACGGGCTTCTGCCCGGTCCGCAAAGCCGCTGGCACGCAGGCGATACCAAGTTGCACTGCTTTGATTGCTGACCTGAATGACGCGGCCGCGTTCACCCATCAACTGACCAAAACGTGCTTGCAGGCGGTCCCATTCCTCGGCCGCCAAAGCGGGGTTCGGAAATGCGCCAAGCTGTACCAAATTGGTCCCTGCTGGGAATGTCGTGGTTGTAACGGCAACTTCGTTTGAAGCGGCGGCTGGCGCTGTTGTTGCAATCGGAATTTGCGCATTCACAGGCCGCACAATCGGACGCAATGATGTCGCGACACCGGGCACATTCGCCGAGATCTTTGTGATGGCGTCCTCTGCGGCTACATCCTCTGCAACGGACAACCCGGCCAACTGTGCCGCAAGTGCGCTGACGTCGTCTTGGGCAATGGCAGTTTCAGCGGGTTCTTCTGCCACGACACTGGCAATCGCGTCGGCAACGGGCTGGGCCACCAAATCTTCTTGGGCCAGACCGGCAGTCTGCGGCGCCAAAACCAACCGGTCCTCGGGACCGCCTGCTTCGCCAATAGCAGCCACTTCGTTGACGGACAGTCCAGTGTGCGCGGCCACGCCACCACCCGGATTATCAGGTAGCACGCGCATATCGCCTTCCATCGCACGGACAACAGGGATGCCACTGACGTCACGGACGATCAATTTGTAACCCCAAAAGCCAACGCCAAGGATCAAGGCCAAGGACAAAGCAGCCCCTGCGAAATTAACTAAATTGGTAACACGCGGTGCACTGACCGCAGGGGCGAACCCCTCATCATATACTGCCATACTCGCCTCTCGCGCCCCTTTGCGGGGTCATCGTTTGCTCGGTCCGACAGCTTTGTGCGTTAGCGCATCTCTTCCGCCGGGGTGACGCCAAGAATACCCAAACCGTGCAAAATAACAATCGCTACGGCCCGATTGAGGGCAATTTTCGCTTGTGTTGTTTCTGAGTCACCCTCTTGAACAAAGCGCAACGCCTCATCCGAGCTACCCTGATGATAAAGCGCGTGGAAATCTGATGCCAGATCATAGAGGTAAAACGCGATCCGGTGCGGCTCATGTCCCTTCGCTGCGATCTCGACCAAGCGCGGCCACTCGGCCAGCTTTTTGATGACCGCAAGTTCGGCGTCGTGGGTCAGGCCGGACAGGTCAACGCCTGCCAACGTGGCATCGGATACGTCCGCGAATGCGCTGGCCTTCGCGACAGCCGAATTCACCCGCGCATAGGCATAGTTGACGTAGAAGACAGGGTTGTCCTTGGACTGCTCCAACACTTTGTCAAAGTCGAAATCTAGCGGAGCGTCATTCTTGCGCGTGAGCATATGGAACCGTGTGACATTCGCACCCACCTGATCGACGACATCGCGCAAGGTCACAAAAGTTCCTGCCCGCTTGGACATCTTGAACGGCTCGCCGTTCTTATAAAGCTTCACCAGTTGCGTCAGCTTCACATCCAGCGGCACCTGGCCGTCAGACAGCGCTGAGACCGCCGCTTTCATCCGTTTGACATAACCACCGTGATCAGCGCCAAAGACGTCGATCAACTGGTCAAAGCCACGCTGTACCTTGTCATAGTGATACGCGATATCCGGTGCGAAATAAGTCCATGATCCATCGGATTTCTGCACCGGCCGGTCCACGTCGTCACCATGTGCAGTGGATTTGAACAAAGTCTGCTCGCGCGGCTCCCAATCCTCGGGCATTTTGCCTTTGGGTGGCTCAAGCGTCCCCCGATAGATCAGCCCCTTTTCGTCCAACTCGGCGATGGCCTTTTCAATCAAACCCGTACCATAGAGGGATTTTTCGGAATAGAAGTTATCCATCACAACGCCAAGCTGCGCCAGATCCGCCCGGATCAGGTCCATCATCGCTTCGGTCGCAAACTCGCGGATTTCTTCCAGCCAGAACTGCTCGCCCTTATCAACGAAGACATCACCAACTTTGGTTTTCAGCGCCTCACCCACAGGTTTCAGGTAGTCGCCCGGATAGGTGCCATCAGGGAAAGCCACCTCTTGCCCATGCGCCTCCAAGTACCGCAGGTAGACCGACCGCGCGAGCACATCGACCTGCGCGCCGCCGTCGTTGATGTAGTATTCTTTGGTGACGTCAAAACCTGCGTAATCCAACAATCGCGCCAGCGCGTCACCAAATACGGCACCCCGCGTGTGGCCGACATGCAAAGGGCCCGTCGGGTTGGCTGAGACATATTCAACCATCATCTTTTGGCCCTGCCCCAAGCTGGACTGACCATAAGTTGGATCAGACAACGCGGCTTTCACCACACCCTGCCAAACCTGAGGCACCAACCGCATATTCAAGAAACCGGGGCCTGCAACCTCAGCCACGGCAATCTGCGGATCAGCCAACAATTTGGCAGCCAACGCATCTGCAATCACCCGCGGGTTCATTTTGGCTGGTTTCGCCAACACCATCGCAGCATTTGTCGCCATATCACCATGACTGGTATCGCGCGGTGGCCCGACGGACACGGCTGCAGTAGAGAGGTCAGCAGGCAGCGTGCCTTCAGCGACCAATTGGTCAAGGCAATCCAGCACCCGGGCGCGAATATCAGCAAAAAGGTTCATTGTTCTTCCAAAAGCGTTGTTTGATTGGGGTTTACCACCCGTGCCCCACAGAGCAAGCAGACTTTTGCGAAACGACCCTTAGTTCCCGTCAATCACGCCGGCAGGAATATCTTCGCCACCAATCAGACGCTTATGTTCTTGAATGGCAAAACGGTCGGTCATGCCCGCGATGTAGTCGGCCACAATCCGCGCGAGCGCCGTTTTATCGGCCGCATCCGCCACATCTTTGCGCCATTGCTTGGGCAATTCATCCGTGTTTTCCATAAAGAACGGGAATAGATCATTCACCATCTGCGTCACCACCACCCGCATATCGACCACGGCCGGGGCCCGGTACATGCGTGTGAACAGGAATTTGCGGATCACCTTTAGATCGGTCCACAATTCCGGCGAAAACTGCACCATCATCCGCCCAGCATGACGGATATCATGCACAGTTGCTGGGGCCAGTTCGGTCAAATTGCGGCGGCTGACGGTGATCACATCTTCGACAAGCACGCCAAAGAACCGGCGCAATGCCTCATGCCGGCGACGGTAGTAATTGAGGTCGGGGTACTTCTCATCCACCCGCGCAAAACAGTCCGAAAGGATCGGCAATTCGGCCAATTCATCCGTGCTAAACAATTCGGCACGCAACCCGTCATGCAGGTCGTGATTGTTGTAAGCGATGTCATCGGCCAAAGCCGCCGCCTGCGCCTCTGCACTCGCATGGGTGTGCAATTCCAGATCATGGCGTGCGTTATACGCGGCCAAGGCATAAGGGATGTCTCCTGTCACAGGCCCATTGTGCTTGGCAATCCCCTCAAGACTTTCCCATGTGAGGTTCAGGCCATCCCATTCGGCATAGTGGCGCTCCAAATTCGTCACAATATGAAGGGCTTGGGCGTTATGATCGAAACCACCATAGGGTTGCATCAACGCATCCAGCGCCTCTTCGCCGGTATGTCCAAAAGGCGTGTGACCTAAATCATGGGCCAAAGCGACCGCCTCAGTCAGCTCAACATTCAAATCCAGTGCAGCGGCCACCGTACGTGCAACTTGTGCCACCTCAATCGAATGGGTCAGACGCGTACGAAAGTAATCGCCCTCATGTTCAATAAACACTTGGGTCTTATGCTTCAGCCGCCGAAAGGCCGATGCATGAATAATCCGGTCTCGATCCCGCTGGAACGGCGAGCGAAAGAAACTTTCTTCTTCCACATAAAGCCGCCCCCGCGGATTTGCGGGATCGGTTGCATAAGGCGCTGCCATCTTTGATTGCCTGTCTTGTCGTGTTTGCCTGTCATCCCTATATTACAGCCAACACAGAACCGATAGGCCCTGCATATGTTCACCGTCCCACCCAAAGTCACAACACGCGCCTTTGAACGATTGGCCGAGATTGGCGCATCCGCCCAAGGCAAAGCGCTGCGGATCGCGGTAGAAGGTGGCGGCTGTTCCGGCTTTCAGTACGAGATCGACCTTGATGAGGCCAAAGACGATGATCTGCTGCTGTCCGAGCAAGGCGAGACGGTCGTGATCGACAGTGTCTCCCTGCCCTTCTTGGCCGATGCAGTCATTGATTTCAGCGAAGAACTGATCGGTGCACGGTTCGTGATCAACAACCCCAATGCAACATCTTCATGTGGGTGTGGGACTTCGTTTTCGATGTAAGATTGAGGCGGAGACTGCTTTTTACGCGAATTTCTGGTTTGAGCCCGCACCTACCCGAAATTGCGCTCTAAATGCGCTCAATTTCAGGAGGTTTCGACGTCACAATGTCGATAGTATGGTCCAGCGTATTTATCTGGTAATGAACGAGCGGACCCGGAAATTCTGATGTCGCCCAAGTAGTCTTGCTGACAAAGTCTAGGAAAAATGATTTTGAGTAGATGCGGAGCCATTCCCCTTCGGATACCTGCTCATCACTGGACTGCGCATACATTTCCTCGGTCACAGCATAAGTAACGAAGTCAACAAAGCTCAGTTTGAACACCTCGCTTTCGGGTTTGATTTCAAGGAGGTGAACACTTGAGATACCTCCAACGCTTGTCGTTTCTTCCTGCGCAACAGCATCTGCGATTCTCACCGTGAGCAGCCGTTGGTTGATCGGTTCAATCAGTTTTGTTAGCAATTGCTTGCAGTTGTTGATTTCAACCGCGACGGGGTGCGTGATTGATGTAAGCTCGTTCGCCATGTTGTCTTTCATTGCTATTGTTCAGAAAACGTGCACTAACCAAAAGGTAAATATGCCACAAAATATACCTTTGGTCTCGATGGATAAGCAACGGCAGCTTTGTCCGTACACCAGACATCAAATCGATTGACAACGATCATCATTAAACCCGCATTTCTCACGGCATTCTGCTGGCACCTCTGCAGCAGGAATGAAATGCAACAGTTGCCTTTTCGTGCCCCCTTGGCCAGAAACAACCTTAACGACTAAGGGGCCACACCATGAAAATCGCGACATTTAACATCAACGGAGTGAAAGCCCGCATTGGCGCATTGACCGACTGGATTGACGAATCCCAGCCCGATGTCGCGGTCCTGCAAGAGATCAAATCCATAGACGAGGGCTTCCCCCGCGAAGTGTTTGAAGACAAAGGGTATAACGTCGAAACCCACGGTCAAAAGGGGTTCAACGGTGTCGCGATCCTGTCAAAACTACCCCTAGAAGACGTCACACGCGGTCTGCCGGGTGCGCAAGGCGCCGGGCGTGAAGGTGTTGATGATGAAGAAGCCCGTTATATCGAAGCCACCGTTGTAGGCGAAAAGGCCGTGCGCATTTGCGGGCTGTATTTGCCCAATGGCAACCCTGCGCCGGGTCCGAAATACGATTACAAACTGCGCTGGATGGAACGTCTGCATGCGCGTGCGCAGGACCTGCTCGCACATGAAGAAGTGGCGTTAATGTGTGGAGATTACAATATTATTCCGCAATTTGAGGATGCAGCACGCCCCGCTGCTTGGCACGAAGATGCGCTATTTCGCCAAGACAGCCGCGATGCGTACCGCCGCATCTTGAACCTTGGGTATACCGAGGCCTTCCGGTCGCGCGAAGCCGGTGCAGGTCACTATTCATTCTGGGACTATCAGGCTGGTGCATGGGACAAAAATGATGGCATCCGCATCGACCACTATCTGCTGACCCCGCAATGCGCTGATCTGCTGAACACCTGCTGGATCGAAAGCGACGTGCGCGGGCGCGAAAAGCCATCAGATCACGTGCCAGTTTGGGTGGACCTTGCTGCCTAGGTCATAATGCGGCTAAGATCGCAACCTGATCTTGGGGATTTCGCGATGCGTTGCCTGTTCTTATGCGCCATCATAGCGATCAGCACTATGCCGACATTCGGCACAGCACAGTGTCGCATTGCCGTGGCTGGCACGAATTGCGTGGCAGTGCCGCAAAGCCTGACCCCGACCCCCGGCCCTGTTGCGATCGGAGACGTGTTAGAGCGCGGCAAGTATTCGATGATCATGAATGCAAGATATTATGGGCTGCCAGTGGTCAGCGATGGCTGGGTCTACTTCCGCATCGAGGACGAGATTTACCGCGTCGATTGGCGCAGTCACAAAGTGCTCCAACGGGTCACGCACCAAGCCAGTCGGAACTGGTAGGCACGGTGCCTATTTAAGATGGATGTCCGCTATGCGGGACGAAGAGGCCTTTCACCCCGTCACGTCAAAGTCGTAAAGCCACCCCAACCGGTTCAGGAACGCTGATGGCGCCAGT
This sequence comes from uncultured Paracoccaceae bacterium, assembly GCA_947496605.1. Classification (GTDB taxonomy): domain Bacteria; phylum Pseudomonadota; class Alphaproteobacteria; order Rhodobacterales; family Rhodobacteraceae; genus Yoonia. The sequence continues at coordinate 781,842 of CANMDF010000001.1, forward strand.
TTTCCCATGACCTTTAAGCCCGCGTGCGCGACGTGCCGCTGCACACCGGCGAGATGATAGTTTCTTGCGTTCCTGTTGGCGGCCTCAATTGCTCTGACAACCCGTGCACGCCGCTTGGTTTGATAGTCTTGCAGGCCCGTTTCCAGCGATGTCGCCGCGTCACAAGATCGCGCCAGTATGAACGCATCCTCAATCGCGAGGTTCGCCCCTTGTGCCAAAAACGGCAACGTCGGATGGGCCGCGTCGCCAAGAATAGCAACCGATCCTGCAAACCAATTTTCGGCAACAGGATGTCGAAAGAGCCCCCAAAGATTGACCTTTTCAACGCCCCCCAGAATGTTTTTCACGTCCGATCCACAATCTGCAAATGCCGCACGCAGATGATCGGGATCATCAGCGTGGTGCCAACCTTCTGCCGCCCAATCGCTACGCTCTTGCACGGCGACGATGTTGAGGCGGTCACCGGACAAGGGGTAGGTCACCATATGCCGTCCCGGCGCCATCCAGATACGGGCAACAGGGTCGTGTTTGTTGGTGTTCAATATCGCACGCCATGCGACTTGGCCCGTAAAGAAAGGCGCGGCCGGGCCATTGATCAGGCTGCGTGCAACCGAATGAAGACCATCTGCGCCAATCGTCAGATCAGGCTGCATAACGGCGCCATTCACCTCGAAACTGCCATCAGCGTTCAGGCTGGCGATCCGCGCATTCAGTTTGACTGTGACGCCCGCAGCTCTGCAACCAGTGGCCAAGTTGTCGATCAAGTCTGCGCGGTGATAGAAGCGGTAAGATGGGCTTTGTGCGGAAAGATCAAAGCGCGTGATCTCGAGACCGGATAGCGCATCCATCGGCGCGACGGCTTGGGCTGTGATGCCAATAGACTCTAGCGCATCGGCTAACCCGAGCGCATTCAGCGCACGCGCCCCGTTGGGGGTAATCTGCAACCCTGCCCCAACCTCAGTCAAAGCAGGCGCTTGTTCATAAACGGTTACTTTTGCGCCACTGCGCGCAAAGGCCAGTGCAGCGGTCAGCCCCCCAATACCGCCGCCAATGATGGCGATGTCGCGGTCTTGGTTGTGGGCCATATTAGTCGTCCCGGTGGACTTTTTCGCGACGCTCGTGGCGCTCTTGCGCCTCAAGGCTCATTGTGGCGATCGGGCGGGCATCCAGACGCTTCAGCGAAATCGGTTCGCCTGTCTTTTCGCAGTACCCGTACTCACCTTCGTCGATGCGGCGCAGAGCGGCGTCAATTTTGGTGACCAGCTTGCGTTGGCGGTCGCGTGTGCGCAGCTCAAGCGAGCGGTCAGTTTCTTCGGATGCGCGGTCGGCCACATCAGGGATATTGCGGGTTTGGTCTTTCATGCCAGCCACAGTATCACGGCTGTCTTCCATCAACTCAGACTTCCAGTTCAGCAGCTTCCTGCGGAAATACTCGGTCTGTTTGTCATTCATGAATGGTTCGTCGTCAGCTGGGCGATAATCGTCTGCAAGAAACACTTCGGCCTTCATCGTAAATCCCTTTCGCTTAGGGAGCGCCTGGCTAAGTCCGCGGCCAACCCTCCCCGAATTTGTCGCGGGTTTACCCCCTTCGATCCTTGGTGTCACCCCCCCTTTTTGCCACCCTCGCAAGGTGTTGATGATCCGCGACGACCTGCTAGGTTGCGCGAGATATCGAAAAGGTTTCTGAATATGCAATTCACCGGCACAGACACGTATGTCGCCACTGACGACCTCACGATGGCCGTGAACGCGGCGGTCACGCTTGAGCGCCCTTTGCTGGTCAAAGGCGAACCCGGCACCGGCAAAACCGAGCTGGCACGCCAGGTTAGCGCAGCATTAGGCCTGCCGATGATCGAATGGCACATCAAATCCACCACAAAGGCCCAGCAAGGTCTTTATGAATACGATGCCGTCAGTCGTTTGCGTGACAGCCAGCTGGGTGATGCGCGGGTCAATGACGTGGCCAATTATATCAAGCAAGGCAAACTGTGGCAGGCTTTTGGTGCGGATGGTAAAGTGGTGCTGTTGATCGATGAGATCGACAAAGCCGACATCGAATTTCCCAACGATCTGTTGCAAGAGATCGATAAAATGGAATTTCACGTCTATGAGACTGGTGAAACCGTCAAAGCGATCCACCGCCCGATCGTCATCATCACATCCAACAACGAAAAAGAACTGCCCGACGCCTTTCTGCGCCGCTGCTTTTTCCACTATATCCGCTTTCCAGATATCGACACGATGCGCCAGATTGTTGAAGTCCACCATCCCGGCATCAAAGAACATCTACTGACCGCCGCTTTGACCCAGTTCTATGACGTGCGTGAAACGGCGGGGCTCAAGAAAAAGCCATCGACCTCAGAAGTGCTGGATTGGCTCAAACTGCTGCTGGCTGAGGATTTGACAGCAGAAGACCTGAAGCGTGATGGCGCGAATGCCCTGCCCAAACTGCATGGGGCATTGTTGAAAAACGAACAAGACGTACATTTGTTTGAACGGTTGGCCTTTATGGCACGTGGACAGCGCTAGGTTGGGTTCAGTCGAAGACCCCACAGCTAATTGACTGGTCCTGCCCGCAAAGGCAGCTATTGTCTCTCAAAGAACAAAAAGAGCATACCTGATGACCACCACATCTTCCGTGATAGTCCGCCCGGTGCAAGCCGGTGATGAAGCCGATTGGCGCCGCCTTTGGACTGACTATCTGACGTTTTACAAATCAAGCGTCCCCGAAGCCGTCTATGCCAGCACATTCGCGCGATTGTTGGGTGATGATGCACAGGACTTTCATGGCATGGTTGCCGTGCAAGACGGGACGGTTGTGGGGCTTGTGCATTATCTTTTTCATCGCCACTGCTGGCGTGTAGAAAACGTCTGCTACCTGCAAGATCTTTATGCCGACCCTGCCGTGCGCGGCACTGGAATCGGGCGCAAACTGATCGAAGCCGTTTATGCTGCGGCAGATGACGCAAACGCCCCCGCGGTTTATTGGCTGACGCAAGATGACAACCACACAGGCCGTCAACTTTATGATCGCGTGGGTAAACTGACCAACTTTATCAAGTATCAGAGACCCGCATGAGGCGTCTTGCGGCGCTCTTGCTGACCTTTGCCGCCGCCTGTGCCGAGGTCCCTCAGCAACCCGAACCTATTCGCTTGGATTTTCCTGAAATGCAGCGCTTTGCTGGCGATAGCCCCGGGCGCGCCACAAGGCCAAATTCAGAAATGGCACTGGATTTTGTCGATCTTTCTTTCCGTATGGAAAGCGGGCGTACTCTGCCCACTTTCACACGTTTTGAAGGGCCGATCACTGTACGCGTGGCTGGCGAAATGCGCCCTGAGAACTTTGAGGACCTGACTGCCCTTTTGCAACGATTGCGCCGCGAAGCACGGATTGACATCCGGCTGACGAATGATGCCGAGGCGAATATCGTCATCCAGCCTGTTCCAAACCGGACCTTGCAACGCATCGCACCGAATGCTGCCTGCTTTGTTGTACCGCGCGTCCAGACATGGCCGGAACTGCGCGCTGCCCGCGATACACCGACATTGAACTGGGCCACGTTGCCGACACGCACAAAGGCTGGGATTTTCATACCATCCGACGTCACGCCCCAAGAGGTACGTGATTGCCTGCACGAAGAGCTTGCCCAAGCGCTTGGGCCGTTGAACGATCTCTATCGCTTGCCCGATTCAGTCTTTAACGACGACAACATCCACGCCGTATTAACAGGTTTTGATATGCTGATGTTGCGGGCTTACTATGCGCCAGAACTGCGCAGCGGCATGACTGAGGCCCAAGTCGTGGACCGTCTGCCACGTATCCTTGCCCGGCTAAACCCGCGTGGGCAACGCCCCGGCGGACAAATCCCGTCTGCGACATCACGCGAATGGTCCGATGCGATTGCCGAGGCCTTGGGCAACCGCGCATCAGAACCGCGCCGACGGCAAGCCGCAGCGCGCGCGATTGCAATCGGGCAATCTAAAGGGTGGACGGGACCGCGCGAAGGTTTTGCACATTATGCCTATGGTCGGCTGCAAATCGGCAACGATTCCGCATTGGCTTTGGGTGCATTCAACACGGCCCGCCGCGCCTATAACCAGACACCTATGACGGACATTCACGCGGCAACAGTAGCGCTCCAATTGGCCGCATTCACGCTGATCTCGCGCAACCCGGATGCGACGATCAACATCACCACACCTGCGATTGAAACCGCCAAAAGGCATGAAAACGCAGCGCTTATGTCGCTCTTGATGATGTTCAAAGCAGAAGCACTTGATTTGCAAGGCGACACTGACGCAGGGATGGCTCTGCGACTGGACAGTCTGGGATGGGCGCTTTATGGCTTCGGCGACCGTGATGCCGTGATCGAACGGCTCAATGAAATCGCATCTTTGGCACCAGCTTTACCGCCAACTCAATAGAGGCACTATCATTATGATCCCACTTTCCGGCATCCTTATCGGCGCAATCTTTGGTGCATTGCGTGCCAAGTCGAAAGGCGGCAAAGGCAAGGACATGCTGCAATGGGGCGCCGTCTTTGGTATCATCTTTGGTGTGATTGGTATGTTCATTTTGATCATTTTGCAGCGCACGCTCTAACCGATGTTTCTGCCGTTCTTTGACAACTTGCGCAGCAACGGTGTGCCCGTTTCATTGCGTGAGTTTTTGTCATTTCTGGAAGGCATGAAAGCAGGATTGGCCACCTATGATGTCGAAGCGTTCTATTTCTTGGCACGCACAATCATGGTCAAAGATGAACGCCACCTCGACAAGTTCGACCGCGCATTTGCTGCCACATTTGAAGGGCTAGACACGATCCCTGACGACGCTGTCCTAGACGCCGTTGATATCCCCGCAGACTGGCTGGAAAAGCTTGCTGAAAAGCACCTTAGCGACGCCGAGAAGGCCGAAATTGAGGCCATGGGTGGCTTTGACAAGCTGATGGAGACGCTCAAGAAACGTCTGGAAGAACAAAAAGGCCGCCATCAAGGCGGTTCAAAATGGGTCGGCACCGCGGGCACCTCGCCATTTGGCGCGTACGGCTATAACCCCGAAGGCGTGCGGATCGGACAAAAAGAAAGCCGCCATCAGCGTGCTGTCAAAGTCTGGGATAAACGCGAATTCAAGAATCTGGATGACACGGTCGAGCTGGGCACACGGAACATCAAAGTCGCCCTCAAACGTCTGCGCCGTTGGGCACGGGATGGGGCAAATGAAGAGTTAGACCTTAACGGAACAATCCGCGCAACGGCCGAAAACGGGTATTTGGATGTGCAAACCAGACCCGAACGGCGCAATGCCGTCAAAGTGCTGTTGTTCCTCGATATCGGCGGTTCCATGGACCCGCATATCAAAGTGGTCGAAGAACTGTTCAGCGCCGCGAAATCCGAATTCAAACATTTTGAATATTTCTACTTCCACAACTGCCTTTATGAGGGCGTGTGGAAAGACAATCGGCGCCGTTGGAACGCCCAAACCCCCACTTGGGACGTATTGCGGACCTATGGGCCTGATTACAAATGCATTTTTGTCGGCGACGCCAGCATGTCACCTTATGAAATCGCCTTCAAAGGTGGCGCAAATGAGCATTGGAACGAAGAGGCCGGCCACACATGGCTTGAACGCGCCCGTGACCAATGGCCCAACCATCTGTGGATCAATCCGCTAGACAAACGCTATTGGCCCTACACTCAATCCATTCAAATGATCCAAGAGATTTTCGGGCCAGATCGCATGGTGCCGATGACTTTGTCAGGTATCGACGCCGGAATGCGGACACTGGGCCGTTAAACCCCTGTGATCGACAGAACCTTTAAGAATTCTGACCCGATCCCAACAACAGATTGACCGATAAATGTGGCACCGCGTGAAAGACCTTTGGCAACATAACCGACTGGCATTACTGGCATTTGTGACTGTCATTTGTCTTGCAGGCTTCTTTGGCTTCAAATCAGTCAGCCAATTCATTTATTGGTCAGACCCGCAGCATCAAAATCAATCCCTCGAGGGTTGGATGACCCCGCGCTATGTCGCACAATCCTATCGGGTCCCGCCAGAGGTGATCCAAAATGCCCTTGATCTGGATGTTGATGCCCCACCCCGCCGCATCTCTCTTGAAAGCCTTGCTGCACAAGGTGATCTAACCTTGAATGAGCTGCAATCGCGCGTCGATACGGCTGTCGCTGCATGGCGGGCAGCCAATCCAAGGCGATCACAATGACAGAGATCATCCTCGCACTTGCCGCTGACTATGGCGTACCTTTGCTATTCTGCGTCACACTTCTCAGCTGCTTGGCCCTGCCCGTGCCGTCGTCATTGTTGATGCTGGCAAGCGGAGGTTTTGCCGCTGCAGGTGATCTTTCGCTTCCCGCCGTTGCGGCCGCTGCTTTTTGTGGGGCGATCATCGGCGACAACGCAGGGTATTGGATCGCGCGGGGACTTGGAGACAAACTCAGCAATTGGTTGGCCGCCCGACCCAAGCGCAATGCGCTGCGCCAAAAATCAGAACATTTCATGGCTAAATGGGGCGGCTCCAGCGTGTTTTTCTCATGCTGGCTGGTCGCACCATTGGGGCCTTATGTAAACTATGTCAGCGGGTTATCACGGTTTAGCTGGCCGCGGTTTGCCCTATGGGGCGCAGCTGGCGAGGTCGTCTGGGTCGGGCTTTACGTGGGCTTAGGATATGTATTCGCCGACAATCTCACCCAAATCTCAGATCTTCTTGGAAACATTTCCGGCTTCCTTGCAGCGATCGTCGTTGCCATCGGGCTAGGTGTCTGGCTGATACAATCCAGCAAAGCACGCGAGCGACAAAATGCGCCTGCCGCCAAGGCTTGAGAAATGACGCAACGCACCCATATCTAGGCTATGATCAAACTCGCACCAATCCTGCTCGCCGTACTTTACGGCCTTGCGATGTACCGCTTTTCAATGTGGCGTACAAAACGCGAGCTAGACGCGAAATCCACTGAGCTGGCTGATCCCATCCTGAAGGTGTTGATGGACCGCATGGCCAAAGCGCTCGATATTGAGCGGATCAAAGTGCATATCTATGAGATCGAACCGGTCAACGGCCTTGCCGCACCTGACGGACGCATCTTTATCACGCGCGGTTTTTTCAACAAATACCGTGCAGGCGAAGTCACATCCGAGGAAATGGCGACGGTCATCGCGCATGAGATGGGCCATGTTGCCTTGGGACATTCGCGCAGGCGGATGATTGATTTCTCAGGACAAAACGCGATGCGCACGGCATTGGCCATGATCTTGGGGCGGTTTATCCCCGGTGTCGGTCCTTGGATCGCAAACGGTTTGATGAGCCTCCTTGCCGCGCGCCTGTCGCGCAGTGATGAGTTTGAGGCCGACGCCTACGCATCCGCCTTGCTTGTCAAAGCCGGGATTGGAACAGAGCCTCAAAAAACGCTCTTCAAGAAACTGGAAACACTGACCGGCGCACAGGGTGCCGCGACACCGGCATGGATGCTGAGCCATCCAAAAACACCGTTGCGGATCGCAGCGATTGAGGCAAATGAAGCCAAATGGAACGCGAGCTAGGCACACCCTGCCACATCATCATCTTGCTCTGAAAACTCCCGCCGGAGGCACCTGCCCGTTCAAAGCGGACTAAGCCTCCAATGCCTTTCCAAACCGCGGCATCCTTGCCTTCTTCATCAGCGCCCGCATCGTCCACGGTGTGTCTGATAGTCGGTTCGCTTCTTGCAGCACACGCTCGGCGACGCTCTTTACCTGATCCGGTGCATCGCTGAACAGCAGCAGCGCAAACCCATCCGGATCCCACCGCAGCAAGGCCTCATCGCCCAAGATATTCTTAGGGAAATCCTTGGCATTCATTGTCAAAATACCATCACAAGACCCCACAACTGCAGCAGTCAGCACGTGAATATCGGCAGGATCGGGCAACCAGAACTGCCGCTCTTGCGCTTCATCGTATTGCACGGTGGCCTTTGGAAAACTGGCACCCAATGATGCAATCTCTCCGCGTGCCCAAACCTCTTGCGCCGGTCCTAATTTACCGGCGGCACGCGCCCATTCTTCCAAAATACGCACAGACCAGCGTGCTTCAAACAAACCGGCCTTGGCACAGCCCAACAGGACCTCGCGCATCACGGTCGGGTACAGCACACACGCGTCGATCATGACCCTCATAGGCGGAAAGTAAGCGCCTTCAGATATCCGCTCTCAGCCAAATGTGGCATCAGCGGATGATCAGGCCCGGCAAACCCTGTCTGGATAATCTGGCCACGTCGCCCGCCGCGGCCAATGCCACGCGCCGATGCATTGCGGAACCGCGACAGATCAGCGGCATGCGAACACGAACACAAAATCAAATACCCGCCATCTGCCACCAAAGGTGCCGCAAGCCGTGCAATCCGTTCATAAGCGCGTAAACCAGCCTCGAGCGTGGGCTTTGATGGTGCAAACGCAGGGGGATCACAGACAACCACGTCAAATGTGGCCCCTTCATCAGCGAGGGCCGTCAACACATCAAAGGCATCGCCCTTACGCGTTTCAAACCGGTCTGAAACCTGCATGGCCGCCGCACCTTGTTGCGCCAGTTCTAATGCAGGTGCCGACCCGTCAACTGCCAAAACAGATGCCGCATCAGCGGCCAATGCCGCCAAACCAAAACCACCCACGTGGCTAAACATATCCAAGACCCGTGCACCCTTTGACAAAGAGGCCGCAAACGCATGATTGGGACGCTGGTCAAAAAACAGCCCTGTCTTCTGCCCGCCCATCACATCAGCCATGTAAATCGCGCCGTTCATCGGCACTGGGATTGGGCCGTTGGGGGCCGTGCCCACCAATACGGCGGTCTTCTCTTCCAGCCCTTCCAATGTGCGGGCGCGTCCTGTGCCATTCATGACAACCGTGGTCACTCCGGTGACCTCTTGCAAAGCGGCCACGAGTGGTTCGATCAACATATCAGCCCATGCAGCATTGGGTTGGATCACGGCCAGATCCCCAAAGCGGTCAATGATGACGCCGGGCAGCCCATCAGCTTCGGCATGAATGAGGCGGTAGAAAGGCTCTGCATAAAGTCGTGCACGATGCGCCAAAGCACGGGTCAAGCGGGCCGTAAACCAAGCCTGATCAATCACCGCTGCTGGATCTTGGTCCAACATGCGGCAGATAATCTTGGATGCAGGGTTCACCGTCACAACACCCATCGGCGTACGGTTCGCATCTTCAAGCTGGGCAATTGTTCCGGGTGTCAAATTGCGGGTGCGGCGGTCTGTCACCAGTTCATTGGCATAAACCCAAGGAAACCCGTGGCGAATAGCACGGGCCTCTGCTTTGGGGATAAGACGGACGACGGGCATTGTCGCGGCGGGCATTTCAGCGGGGGATGTTTGATCTGTCATATCCGCCTCCTACCCGCTCTTGCGCGGGCTGGAAAGGGCCAAGGTCAGACCAATTGGGCGCGCAGCAAACTGGTCAGGAAATCTGTCACCCGCACTTTTTGGGTTTGTCCGGCTTCATCAAGGCGAAACGCGCGTTCGCCACCGGGTGCGTCAAGATTGCCTGACACCCGGCGCGTCGGCTCAATCACTTCGCCAGATGTCGCACTTCGCACGGTCAAGTCAAAGATCACATTATAGACGCCACCCACAGTGTATCGGGTTCTATTCGTGACACCGTGAAAGCGGATCAAGGTGACATCTACGTCTACGGCGAAATCGCCATCAAGCACGGCACGGTTACGTGTTGCGGCCTCTTCAAACATCGCTGCAATTTGAGGAATGCGCGGTCCGATCGGATCACCACGCCAAACCACATCCGCAAAAGGATAATAAGATTCAGATTCAGCGATATTCAGGCCCGGTTGTGCGGCAAAGCTAAATTCGCGCAGCCTGTAGGATCGCTCCATCTCGGGGCGAACACTGCCTTGCAGACCCAAGTTTCCACTACATCCCATCAGGCCAAATGCCGGAAGCAAGCCGAGAAAATTTCTGCGATTAATCATTTCAGTTACTCATTATTCGTTGCGACGTCGTAGCATAGTGATTTTGGCCCTGTAAAACCTTCAATGTGTTCATTCATGGCCAAGCCTGCGGTAATTTCGGCACTTGTTAGCGCTAACACGATATGGTACGAGGCCGAAAAGCGAAACTAGCCGAGGACGCCATGCCGCTGCACCCAAAAATTATCGAAGTCACTGACCGTATTCGTGCCCGTTCTGAGGGCCCGCGTCAGAAATATATGGACACGATGGCCCGCGCGGCAGCTGAGGGTCCACGCCGGTCGCACCTGACATGCGGCAACCAGGCCCACGCCTATGCCGCAATGGGTGGCGACAAGGACGCGTTGACCGATGCGCGTGCACCAAATATCGGCATCATCACCGCCTATAATGATATGCTCTCGGCCCATCAGCCGTTTGAGAAGTACCCTGATCTGGTACGTGCCGCGGCCCGAGCAGCAGGTGGCACAGCCCAAGTTGCTGGTGGCGTGCCGGCCATGTGCGACGGCGTCACCCAAGGCCAGACAGGTATGGAATTGTCGCTGTTTTCACGCGACGTGATCGCGCTGGCCGCAGGCGTCGGCTTATCGCATAATGTCTTTGACAGCGCGGTCTACCTTGGCGTCTGCGATAAAATCGTCCCCGGCCTCGTGATGGCTGCGGCGACCTTTGGGTATATTCCCGGCATATTCATGCCAGCAGGTCCAATGGTGTCAGGCCTGCCCAATGATGAAAAAGCCCGCGTGCGTCAGGAATTCGCCAAAGGCAACGTGGGGCGCGAAGAACTCATGGCCGCTGAAATGGCGTCTTACCACGGTCCCGGCACCTGCACCTTCTATGGCACGGCCAACAGCAACCAAATGTTGATGGAATTTATGGGGTTGCACTTGCCCGGCGCATCCTTCGTCAATCCCGGAACACCCTTGCGCGATGCTCTGACAACCGCCGCGACCGAACGTGCACTAGAGATCACAGCACTTGGCAATGACTACACACCAGTCTGCGACATTCTTGACGAAAAGGCCTTTGTGAACGGCATTGTCGGCCTGATGGCAACGGGTGGGTCCACGAACCTTGTTATTCACCTGCCTGCGATGGCTAAGGCGGCTGGCGTGATCCTCGACCTTGAGGATTTCAGCGACCTGTCCGAAGTGACCCCGCTGATGGCCAAGGTCTATCCAAACGGATTGGCGGATGTGAACCATTTCCATGCCGCAGGCGGGTTGGGCTATATGATCGGTGAATTGCTCAACGCAGGCCTGCTCCATGATGAAGTGAAAACCGTGGCCGGACAGGGTTTGGGTCTTTATGCGCAAGAACCCAAACTGGTCGATGGACGGGTACAATACACGCCAGGCGCAGGCAAATCGCTCAACGAAAAAATCCTGCGCCCTGCATCCGACCCGTTCCAACCCCAAGGCGGGTTGACGCAACTCTCTGGCAATCTGGGGCGTGGCGTGATCAAGACATCTGCCGTCGCACCCGAACGTCATATCGTCGAAGCCCCTGCCCGCGTGTTCCACACCCAAGATGCCGTGAAGGACGCCTTTAAGGCAGGCGAGCTGACGGAAGACACCATTATCGTGGTCCGTTTCCAAGGCCCCAAATCAAACGGGATGCCAGAACTGCACGGGCTGACACCCACAATGGCGGTGCTGCAGGACCGCGGGCTCAAAGTCGCGCTTGTGACTGATGGTCGGATGTCTGGTGCATCAGGCAAGGTGCCTTCAGCCATTCATGTCTGTCCAGAAGCGGCCGATCATGGTCCTATCGCATTTGTGCGCGACGGTGACATTATCCGCCTTGATGCGACCACTGGAACGATTGAGGTAAAAGGTGTTGATCTTTCCACACGCACACCCGCGATCGCGGACCTGACAGGCAATGGCACTGGCGTTGGCCGCGAGCTGTTCGAAGTGTTTCGCCAAAATGTCGGGCTCGCAGCCGACGGCGCAGGCGTAGTCGTCTGAACGAATGTCTTTCTATGTCCAATCAAACTTCCGCCGGAGGCATCCGAAAATGCCCCGCGCACCACACGTAAGGAATGCAATATGACCCCCCAAGATGCCTCAGCCGCCGCACGGAAGGTCTGCCTTTTGGCACCTGTTGTTCCGGTCCTTGTTGTTGATGATGCCAGTGTGGCAGCTGACCTTGCCAAAGCACTTGTCGCAGGTGGATTGCCGGCACTTGAAGTGACCTTGCGCACCCCTGCAGCCCTAGACGCCATTCGCGAGATGGCCGCAGTGCCTGGCGGCGTAGTCGGTGCCGGCACGTTGCTGACGCCCAAAGATGTTGAGAACGCAAAGGCGGCAGGTGCGACCTTTGGTGTGTCCCCGGGGGCGACAGACCTGCTATTGGATGCATGCGAGGCCAATGACCTTCCCCTCTTGCCCGGTACAGCCACCGCATCCGAGGCCATGCGCCTGCTTGAACGCGGATACACTGTCCAAAAATTCTTCCCCGCCGAAGCAAACGGCGGCGCACCCGCGTTGAAAGCTATCGGCGCACCTATCCCGCAAGTCAGCTTTTGCCCTACCGGTGGCGTCAGCCTAAAAAACGCCAATGATTACCTAAGTCTAAGTAACACATTATGTGTCGGCGGCTCTTGGGTTGCACCCAAAGATAAGGTCTTGGCAGGTGATTGGGATGGGATCACTGCATTGGCGCGCGAAGCGGCAGCGCTCAGCTAAACTTTCGAAAGACTTTAAGCGACTTCATCTGCCGTTAGGTTTTTTGTTTTATGCGTTGCTCTGACCTAAGGATGGAGCAACGCATGTTGGAATCTTGGCCAATATCACGGCGGATCAGTAGTGGATTTATGATCCTGACGCTTATGCTGATCGGCTTTGCGCTGTTTGCGCAAAGATCGGTAGGTACGTTAGGGACCGGCTATTCAGAATATAGGGCAATTACGCAGCAATCTTCGGCCGTGCGTGGCGCGATGGAAGACTTATTTGAGGCAAAAATTGCGACCTTACTCTACCGCGAAACTCCAACCGCGGCGCAACGCGATACAGTTATCAGCAATATTGAAGAAGTCCTCGCAACCAGCGCAATGCTCACTGCATCAGACATCGGACCCGAACGCCGTGCCGAAATCCAAAGACTGGCAGATCTAACGGCTGTCTACCGTGATACTTTCCTGCAACTTGCCGGACAGCTTGCTGATACGCGCAGTCTCATCACTGAAATTGACACCCAAACAACGGCAACCAAATCGGCAGCTGACAGTCTTTTTGCGGCGGCCATCCAGAACGGGAACCCAGCCCTCGTATCCGCGACAGGTCGCGCGCAACAGGCCGCGTTGACGATAGTCGTGCTAAGCAAACAGTACATGTTGACGGGGGTTACCGCCGATCTTGAAGAAGTAGGTGCGCAAGGCATCACATTGGAACGGACACTGCGACAGTTGCGTGCCCTTAACCCAACCGGGCCGGTCGAGGGCCAACTGACTGACCTTGAAAATGCACTTACGGGCTTCACTGAAAATATTGTCCGGTTTGGGCAACTCAATGACGCAACCACTAAGCTCCAGAACGATGTATTCCAACGCATTGGACCAGAAGCTGAACGCGGTTTCGACATCTTGGATGACGAAATCACTGTGCGACAATCTGAGCTGGGACCGAATGGGGCGGCAATCGTTAGCCAGTTACAAACAATTATTCCGACTGTTGGTATTCTGGCAGTGGTGATCGCGATAATCGCTTCCTACTTTATTGGCCGTTGGATCAATACCTCGGTCGCACGCCTTGCAGACACAACCGACCGCTTGGCTGCTGGCGATGACGGTGTTGCAATCTCGGGCACAGAACATCAACATGAACTCGGTCGTATGGCACGTGCGTTGCACGTTTTCAGAGATGCCCAGATTGAGCGCAATGAAGCCTCAAAAGAACGGGCCGTCCTACGTGCGCAGCAAGATACAGTTGTGAATACGATGAAGTCTGAATTGGCCGACCTTGCCAAGGGTGATCTTACGGCACACATTACGCAAGACTTCGCCCCCGAATATGATGAATTGCGCAGCAATTTCAATGCGGCAGTCAGCGAACTTAAATCAACTATTTTGCGGGTTTCAGAAACCGGGCAACGCATTGGCTTGACGGCCACCGACACAAATACGGCGACAGCAGATCTGTCACAACGCACCGAAAACCAGGCGGCCACGCTTGAACAGACAGCGGCCGCATTGGATGAGCTGACCGCCAGCGTAAAATCCGCCGCAGAACATGCCAAATCAGTCGATAATTCGGTCGCCCGCGCCCGTGCCGAGGCTACAAAGAACGGTGAAATTGTTGCCAAAGCCGTCAGTGCGATGGGAGAGATTGAGCAATCATCCAACCAAATCACGCAAGTGATCAATGTCATCGACGACATCGCCTTTCAGACAAACCTCTTGGCGCTGAATGCCGGGGTTGAGGCAGCACGGGCTGGCGAATCTGGCAAAGGGTTTGCCGTTGTCGCGTCAGAGGTACGGGCATTGGCACAACGTTCAGCTGATGCGGCAAAAGAGATATCTGGCCTCATCGAAAACAGTTCGCGCCATGTGCAGCAAGGCACGCAATTGGTGGGAAATGCAGGCGATGCGTTGTCGGAAATCATTACGCAGGTCAATGATATCTCTTCCATGACGTCTCAGATTGCCACAAGTGCAGAAGAGCAAGCCATTGGTTTGTCTGAAATCAATATTGGTGTGAACCAGTTGGATCAGGTAACACAACAAAACGCGGCAATGGTCCAGGACTCTATCTCACGCGGAAACGAACTCGCGTCCGAAACCCGTAGACTAAGCAGCCTGATCAGTCAGTTCAAAACATCGAACAATCTCGCCGCATCAGCCGCGGCACCTGAAACGCCCCAACATTTGAGCCACGCTATCGCACAAACGCATACCCCCATGAAAACGCAGCCGTGCACATCATTCTCTCAGAGAACTGTGAATGGTAACGAACAACCCGTTTGGGAAGATTTCTAAGAAGTGATCCCTAGAACGCGTCACCGCTGACCTGCGAACGCCGAGGCATGCAAAAGCTTATCTTTTGAGTACCTGCTTAGCCTAATTCACCCGCGCTCTTCGGCCCCCGCGTCTGCGTGGCGTGCCAGGGTCCTGCAATGCTTCTCTTAATGTTTCAAGCATCGGGTGATCGGCTGGCACACGCGATGCATAATGATCTACCAAAGCGCTTACCGCTCGTCGCATATCATGGCCACCGGGCACACCGAGTGCCCAGTCCAAAAAAATGCTGCGGCACTCAGGCGCTGCAATGCCATCGATGGCAAAGGCATCGCGGATCAATCCTTTTGGATCGCAAAAATCGTCAGACATGTGCATCCCTCAAGTAGCCATGAATAACGCAGGCCGCATTTGATTGCGCGCGATCCAGACGTGCAAATAGGTCGTCCACATCACTTGCTGCTGTTTCTCTTAAGATCAAACGTTTCGCCCCTTCAGACAGATTTTCTAAATCGACATCAGATCCAGCCAAAAACCGCAATGCCGATTGCAATTGCCAGAAAAGATCGAAAGCATCACGCAGCGCAGCCGCGTCAGCGGCATCCAACCAACCGCCACCGACACCAGCATGCAATTGCATCGGTGTGTTCACCGCAGTGCTTGCCACTTTCAATGCGGCGGTCTGGGCAAAAAGCTCAATGTCTTGCAAGCGACCAGGTCCAATTTTCGTATCCCAGCCGGTCTGCTGCGTCTTTTGCGCGGCGATCCGATCACGCATATCGTTGACATCTGCCAAAATAGTCTTGCTTTCAGACTTGGTTCTCAGAAGGGTCGCACGAAACGCTTCGATATCTGCGCGCAGCCCCTGATCGCCAGCCACCGGTCGGGCGCGGGTCAGCGCGAGGTATTCCCATGTCCAAGCTTCATTTTCTTGATAGTCTTTGAACCCTTCCAACGACGTTGCAACCGGTCCTTGACGCCCCGAAGGACGCAAACGCATGTCGACCTCATAAAGCCGGCCTTCTGACATCTGCGCGCTTAGGGCTGTGATCAAAGCCTGCGTCAAACGTGCAAAATACGGGCGTGTGGCCAATGGCCGATTGCCGTCAGAAACCTCAACGCCTTGCGCGTCATAAATCATGATCAGGTCAAGGTCAGACGTCGCCGTCAGACGCCCCGCGCCCAGTGAACCCATAGCGACAACGACCCCACCACGCCCCGGCATCGGGCCATGCTTGCGGGCAAATTCTTGTGCCACTGCAGGCCAAACAGCTGCCACCACAGCCTGTGCCAGATCGGCGTATTGGATCCCGCTTTGCGATGCATCGATCAGGTCTCGCAGATAGTGAACCCCGATCCGAAAGTGCCATTCTTTGGCCCAACGGCGTGCGGTGAGCAGCTGTGTTTCATAGTCATCTACCCGCGACAAAATATCAGCAAGTTCTGCGGTCAAAGCCGCCTGCCCCGGCCATTCGGCAAAGAAAGCGCCACCGATAACCGCATCAAGCACACCGGAATTCCGCGAAAGATGCTGTGCCAATGCCGGTGCTGTTGCGCAAATATCAACGATCAGCTTGGTTAATTCCGGGTTCGCCTCAAACAGCGAAAACAGCTGTACCCCAGCAGGCAGTCCGGCCAGAAAACCGTCAAACTGCGCCAATGCCTCTTCGGGCCTTGTGGCCTCTTTCAATCGCGCCATAATATTGGGCGTGATCCGCGCAAAGATTTCTGTGGCCCGCGCTGTTCTGAGCGCTGGATAACTGGGCCAGCGGGCGACCACATCTTGCCCCCATTCAGTCACATCGGGCCCTGTCTGTGGTGCGTCTGGCGCAAAGAACCCTTCTGTGAGCGTATGCACATCTTCGAGGCGCGTGCGTAACGCTGTCTTGAGGCCTGTCACATCTTGCCCCATAAACGCCGCCAGACGCGCAAAACCTGCATCATCAGTTGGCAAAGTTTGGGTCTGTGCATCATTGATCATTTGCAGCCGATGTTCGACCTCACGGTGAAAGCTGTAATGATCGTAAAGCTGCGTGGCCGTTTCATTGGGTATCCAATCCGCTTGTGCCAGCGCTTGCAGCCCCTCGCGCGTTCCGCAGGCCCGCAACGATGGATCGCGTCCGCCTGCTATCAACTGGCGTGTCTGGGTAAAGAATTCAATCTCGCGGATGCCACCACGCCCCAGCTTCATATTGTGCCCCTTCAGCACCAAAGGCCCATGCAGCCCTTTGTGATCGCGGATTTTCAATCGCATGTCGTGCGCGTCTTGAATGGCCGCAAAATCCAAGTGTTTTCGCCATACAAACGGGCGCAACGTCTCAAGGAACCGCGCACCGGCCGCCTTGTCACCCGCGCACACCCGCGCCTTGATAAAGGCCGCGCGTTCCCATGTGCGCCCGACGCTTTCATAATACCGCTCAGCCGTTTCCATCGACAAACAGACAGGTGTCACCGAAGCATCGGGGCGCAACCGTAGATCGGTTCTGAAAACGTAGCCCCCTTCTTTGATGTCCGACAGGATTGCCGTCATTTTGCGGGTCACCCGGATGAATGCGCTGCGCACATCGTGATAATCATCAGGGTCAAACTGCGTTTCGTCGAACAGACATATGAGGTCGATGTCGGATGAATAGTTTAATTCACCCGCCCCCATTTTACCCATCGCCAGCACAACCATTCCGCCCGCATTTGTCGGATCACCGCCTGCGGGCAGCTTGCCCCGTGCGACCTCGGCCGCAACCAACCGCGTGATCGCGGCTTGGACGGCGGCATCGGCAAAATCTGTCAGGACCTGCGTGACGGTCTCAAGTGGCCAAACGCCACCAAGATCGGCAAGGCCACTTAAGAGTGCGATCCGCCGCTTTGCTTGTCTTAGGTGGGCAGGCAGTTCGGACAGTTCGACCTTTGGAATGCCTGCCAACAAGCTTTTGACGGCATCCTCGGGATCTTCGAACGCGGTTGCAATCCAACCCGTTTCACGTCGCAAAAGCTCGGCGAGGAAAGGGCTGCACCCAGCCGTACCTGCGATAACCTGTGCGATGGATGCTTCGATGTTTGGAAACAAAACAAGCGCATCTCGCCCGCGATCTTGATCGTAGGGCGCGGGTGAACGGGTGATGCGGGTCGCGAATGCCATTGCCATACACTGCGGTGCGCCTGCCCTCTGGTCAATGCGGATCGCGGCGGTAAACTGTTCAAAAAGGAACAGGATCATCATGAGCAAAAGTCTAAAACGAGTGATGGCGGCCCTTGCCGACGCGAAGCTTGATATTACGCCGGTTGAATTGGGCCCCGAGACACGCACTGCCCAACAAGCGGCTGATGCCGCTGGCTGTGCTTTGGATCAAATCGCCAAGTCAGTCATCTTTGCGGGACAGAACAGCGGCAAAGCGATCCTGTTTATCACGGCAGGTGGCAATCAGGTCGATATCGCCAAAGCCAGTGCTGTCGCAAATGAACCGTTGGGCAAGGCAGATGCGGCATTGATCAGGGCACAAACGGGGTTTGCGATCGGTGGCGTTGCGCCTGTTGGTCATTTGAACCCGATCACTGCATATTTTGACCCCCGACTGTCAGAATTTGCGCTTATCTACGCAGCGGCGGGCACCCCACGGCATATTTTTCCGATTGATCCTGCGACATTGCAGAAAGTTTCTGACGCCCAAGTATCTGATTTTACGTCATAATAAAAGTTAATGTAAAAAACATTTACATTTAGGCTTGAAGGATAAGCCCATAACTCCGATATCTGTAATGTGAAAATCATTCACATAACCCGCAAACAGTTATTAAGGAGCCCAACCATGAACACCGCCACATCCCAGTCCCCGATGGCTATGGACCACCGCCCCGGCTTTTTTGCCCGCGCCGAGTCTTGGCTTGATGAGCGGGGCAAAGGCGCATGGATCGCCGCCATGGTTGTCAGCTTTATCCTCTTCTGGCCTGTCGGCCTAGCCCTTCTCGCATATATGATCTGGAGCAAACGCATGTTCAATTCGTCTTGCAATTCAATGACCCGCAGCCGTGCCCGGCACATGGGCAAGTCCTCTGGCAACAGCGCATTTGACGCTTACAAGTCAGAAACACTGCGTCGCTTGGAAGAAGAACAAGACAACTTTGAAGCCTTCCTCAAGCGTCTGCGTGACGCCAAAGACAAGGCCGAGTTTGACCAGTTCATGGACGACCGCGCCAAGAAGATGACAGACGCTGACGACGAAAACACCGGTGCAGCACCTGCATAAAGTGCAGCACTGACAATGGGCGGCCTGCAGTCCCCGGCGGGCCGCCCACCTTTACCCCTTCAAACAGAAAGACCTCCAATGTCCACGTCATCCGATTACGCCACAGATTATGATTTTAGCCCCCGTCTCTACGACGGCGTTACAATCAAGCGCGGCATTGCTTGGGTCTTTGATGTCGTCTTTATCGCTTTGCTCTGCGCTTTGGTTCTTCCTTTCACCGCATTCACTGGTATCTTTTTCTTTCCATTCTTGATGGTTGTCGTTGGCTTCATCTATCGCTGGTTTACACTGGCAGGTGGGTCGTCAACATGGGGCATGCGCTTGATGGGCATCCGTTTTCGCGACAATGAAGGCGCACCGCTTACCTCAGGCCTCGCGCTTGCCCATACCGTTGGTTATGTGGTCAGCATCGCTGTCGCACCGCTGCAACTGATCTCAATCATCTTGATGTTTGTGACCGAACGCGGCCAGGGCCTGACCGATCTGGTTCTAGGCACTGAGGCCATCAACACAAGCCATTAAGCATGCGACACTCGAGGGGCTTGGCCTATGGTGAACACATTGTTAAGCTTTCTCGAAACCGACCGGAAGTTGCATGCGCCACACGCTCCCCATTGCTCCGCAGTTCTATGTGACTGCCCCCCAGCCCTGCCCTTATCTTGAGGGCAGGATGGAGCGTAAATTGTTCACAGCGCTCCAAGGTGACATCGCAACAAAGCTGAATGATAGCCTGTCAAAGCAGGGATTTCGGAGGTCGCAGAATGTCCTGTATCGTCCGTCTTGCGCTGATTGTTCGGCCTGTATGTCCGCCCGGATTGATGTCTCCAAATTCGCGCCAAGTCGCAGTCAACGCCGTGTTGCGAAACGCGCGGCCCATCTGCATCGCCGCGCAACATCGCCTTGGGCCACTGAGGAACAATATAACCTCTTTCGCGAATACCTTGATGGGCGTCATGCCACTGGCGGCATGGCAGACATGGATATGTTTGAATTCGCGGCCATGGTCGAGGAAACGCCGATCCGGTCACGCTTGATCGAATACACGGCAGACGAAGACCTGACAGCCGTTTGCCTGACCGACATTCTCGATGACGGTTTATCGATGGTTTATTCCTTCTTTGATCCCGCCAACGACAAGCTGTCATTGGGCACCTACATCATCCTCGATCACATCGCGATCGCCCGCGAATTGGGTCTGCCTTATGTATATTTGGGCTATTGGGTCCCCGGCAGCCCTAAGATGGACTACAAAGCCAAGTTCAAAGGTCTAGAGGTGTTTCGTGGCGGCGCATGGAACCCCATCGGTGATCCTGATGCCTATAGCGCCGAGGTGCACCCCCTCTCCACCGATCCGATTGCAGAACAGGTGGCCCGGATCAATCTGCCTGACGGACGCAGTTAAAACCCGACAAACAGTTTCAATGAAAAAGGGCGGCGCCACTGGCACCGCCCTTTTTTGCAGAATGGTCCCTGCCTTTAGTTCAGCAGGTTCGGCACAATTGTGACCACAGCCGGGAAGAATGCCAGTAACAACAAGCCAAAGACCTGAATACCAATGAATGGCATCACACCCTTATAGATCTGCCCTGTCGTAATCGACTTAGGTGCAACACCCCGTAGATAGAACAGCGCAAAGCCAAAGGGCGGCGTCAGGAACGATGTCTGCAGGTTCACCGCGATCATGATCGTCACCCATTTAGGATCGAACGTACCGCCATAGATAACCGGCCCTACGATGGGGATAACGATGTAGATGATCTCAAGGAAATCAAGCACGAAGCCCAACATAAAGAGCACCAGCATGACCAGCAGGAACACGGTCCATTCGTTGTCGAACGAGCGCAGGAACTGTTGGATGTAATGCTCGCCGCCAAAGGAAATCAGCACAAGGTTTAACAACTGCGAACCGATCAGGATGGTAAAGACCATCGATGTCACCTTGGCCGTTTCGCGCACAACAGGTGCAAGCACCCCACCCGAAATCAGCACCCAGCACGACCAGAGCAAACCAAACAGTGCAAACAAGAAGCAGCTGAAAGCACCAAGATAGGCAAGACGGTTTTCAAACAAGACCACTTCTTGCCCAAGGCGCATATCAAAGTTGATCCCGATCAGCAGCATCAGCACAATCGCCGCCGCTGTCAGCAGCACCATACGGCCAGACCGTCCTTGGTCTTGCAGCTTGCGGTATGTCGCCAACAAGATCGCACCACCCGCACCCAAAGCCGCAGCCGGTGTCGGGTTCGTAATACCACCAAGGATCGACCCCAGCACCGCAACAATCAGAACAAGCGGCGGGAAGACCACGCGCAAAATCTCATTTCCTGCAAGAAGTTTGGCCGCAAAGCGCAAACCGTAGAAGGCGATGATCACAGGGATCGCGATCAATAGCGTCGTTTGCCCCGGCGTCGTCAAAGGCGAGACAAAGATGATATCAACCAGCAACATCAATCCAACGCCCGCCGCACCAATGATCAGTGGCCGCCCGTCCGCACTTGGGGCAACACCGCGTGCAATTGCCAACATCAAACCCATCAAGACCGCAAAGATCGCAATGCCAGTCCCGATAGGCGCCGCGGCATCAACCTTCTGCAAGACGCGCTCGGCACGCTCTTCTGGTGACAGTTCACGCGCTTGTTCAACACCGCCTGCGTCGTTGATGGCGGCCTGCTCATCCAATGCGGCCTGCCATGCCACGTCGCCATGCAGTTCCTGCATCGACGCAGCGCAATCCTCGCTGACGTTCGTGCGCAGCGATGCGGTCTGACCAGATGCCGTAAAGCTATCGACGATCACCGACTGCGTGCCCACAAGGTTCGTCTGCCCCATGCCAATCGCCAGACCAATGATGCCGACAGGCACGGCCAGGAACCATGTGAAGCTGTCGTTACGTGTGATAACTTCTCCGCCTGTGCTGTCCTCAAACTGCACGGGTGGGGCCTTGGATGGGTTGATCAGCGCAAAGACAAAAGCATAGCCCGCATAAAGCACAGCTAACATAATTCCCGGCAACAAAGCCGCTTGGAACAGCGTGCCTACCGATACAACCGCAGGCTCACCCAGATATGTCAGCGCATCGGAACAACCCGCTAGCTGCGCGCGTTCTTCTTGGGCGGCAGAATAAAGATCACCTGCCAATGTGCCCAAAAGCACGATAACGATCGACGGCGGAATAATCTGCCCCAGCGTACCAGAGGCGGCAATCACACCCGTAGACAGTTGTGGCGAGTAGCCGTTCTTGAGCATCGTTGGCAGCGCCAGCAAGCCCATAGTCACAACAGTCGCGCCAACGATACCAGTGGATGCGGCAAGGAACGCACCCACGATCACGATGGACACGGCCAAACCACCCGGCAAAGGACCAAAAACCTTGGCCATCGTTGTCAGCAATTCATCTGCAATCCGTGACCGTTCCAGCACGATCCCCATCATGACGAACATGACAACCGCCAGCAGTGTCTCAATCGACTGACCCGCCAGAACGCGTTCGTTCATCCGGTTGACCATAAAGCCGATGTTGCGGTCCAGTGCTTGCTCCCACCCGTTGGGGAACAAAACGTCTTCGTATCGCGGCAAGTCTGGGTATCGAAACACGGACACTGCGTCCGGCCTGACCCCCTCTGCGATCAAGGCCGCGTATTCAGCAGAATTGGTATCAACCGCCGCGTGGATCAACAGACCCGAGCTATCAAGTGCTGCGATAATCGCGAATGAAATAACGGCTGAGCCCGAGATTGCGAATGCCACAGGAAAGCCTGACAGGATCCCTGCAAAAAGTGTGAGAAAGACGATAATTATACCGACTTCGATGCCATCTAATCCGAAAAGCATGTGTCTACCGCCCTATCTTAATGAATGTCTGCGACAAGTTCAGCGGTTTCATCGCCAAGCTTATCTTTATCGAGGTTTTTGCCTTCGCTTTCGGGTCCTTCTTTCCACTCCAGATACGAGCGGTAGAAGAAGGCAACGGCCTGCAGCAGGATCATCGCGGTAAAGACAACCAGCAAGACCTTGAACAGGAAGTAAGCGTTAAAGCCATTAGGCGAGAAACCGATGGTTTCGATGTTCCAGCGCAGCGCACGGGCCTTGGTCAGCAAGCGCTCCAACGTGTCAGACGCTGATGGGTTCGGCACCACCAGATGCCGCCACAAGAAGAACCACCCATAAAGCCACGTCAGGATTGCCGCAGGCACCATCAGCACCATCGACCCGATCATATCGATCATGCGTTTGGCGCGGTAGCTGATCGCGGAATAAACAAGGTCAACGCGCACGTGACCGCCTTGGACGAATGTATATGACGCACAAAGCGTGACGATCATCGCGTTGTAGAATTTCAACTGCTCGGACCACCAGCTGACGTCATGCGTCACGGTGATACCGAAACCGATGCTGATTTCAGACACCGCAAAGACGCGTTGCATGAAGATGATGACGATCTGTTGCAGCACCATCAGCAAACCAGCCCATGCGGCAGTACGACCGACGACGTTGGCAAACCCCTCAAGGCCGCGAACACAGCCCCACATAAAGCGGTTGTTGATCAAGCCAATCGTCGTGACGACCAAGAAGATTGCGAATACAACGAAGAAGAACTCGACCGAGGCACCGTAGTAGATAAAGCGCATCAACGCTTCTTTCTGTTCGGTTTCCATCGCACCGTTGATCGATGGCAGCCAAGACAGCCATGATCCCGGATTGAAGATCGCATAAAAGAAATTGAAGAAAGCGTCGATCAGGTTCCCAAAGAACCACCCTATCGCGTTTCCACCCCATGCATCGCCTAGGCCCATGCGTTTTCCCCTTCGTGGAAAGTCGTAGCAGATGCTTTCGCACCCTTGTCGTAAGGGCCCTTATGCTTTGTGCAAAGGGCCCCAACATTGATCTAGATCATACAGGCATGATCAATCGTGGTGGCTTAGGCCATCACGCGGTCGCGCTGCAGACGGTAGGCGCCTTCGGACTGTGTGATCCACGAAGATGATGCTGCCATGGACGCGTTGTAGCTTGCACGGATACGGTCATAGATGTCGTCGCCGTTGTACTGGTCCATCGTTGTCTTTGCAGCTGCACCCATTGCGTCCCAAACGCTGTCTGGGAATTCCAGAACCTGAACGCCACCGGCCTGCAGACGCTGAAGCGCTGCACCGTTGTTGTTCATGAACTGTGCAAGGTTCCACTGGTGTGCTTCGCCAGATGCGATCTCGATGATCTTCTGGTGCTCTGGGCTCAGGCTTTCAAACACATCAAGGTTTGTGGCCAAAGACAGGGCTGCGCCCGGCTCGTGCATACCGGCTGTGTAGTAGAACTTGGTGATTTCCTGGAAGCCGGCTTTTTCGTCAGCCCATGGGCCAATCCACTCAGTGCCGTCAATCGCGCCAGATGCCAGCGCTTGGTACACTTCTGCACCTGGCAGGTTCTGTACGGACGCGCCCATGTTACCTAGTGCCTGACCACCAAGGCCCGGCATACGGAACTTCAGACCTTGGAAGTCCTCTGGACCGTTGATCTCTTTTGAGAACCAACCACCGGCCTGTGGGCCAGTGTTACCAGCCAAGAACGACTTCAGACCAAAGATCGAACCCAGCTCGTCGTGGAAGCCTTGGCCTTCGCCTTGGTAGTACCAGTTGGAAATTTCCTGTGGTGTCATGCCGAATGGCACGGATGTGAAGAACGCATAACCTGGGTGCTGACCAACAAAGTAGTAGTCTGCGCCGTGGTACATGTCGGCCTGACCGGATGTGACCGCGTCGAATACTTCGAACGCACCAACCAGTTCGCCAGCAGCTTTCAGGTCGATGGTAAGCGAGCCACCAGACATAGCGGTGATTGTGTCAGCAGCACGCTGTGCGGCGTCATGCACACCAGCAAGGCCACGGCCCCATGTTGTGACCAATGTCAGCGTGCGGTTGCCTTGGGCATATGCAGGTGCTGCAAGTGCAGTTGCCGCAGCTGCGGAACCACCAAGTGCTGAATTCTTTAGAAATGAACGACGATCCATAAAGTTACCTCCCGGGTGTTACATCAATGTGGAGCGCAAAGCGGCGCCCACAGATGGATTTCGTGTGCTCAGACTAACGCCGCGTCAAAAATGGTGAAATACGTAGTACTGCGTAGAAATGCCGCTTTTGTCACAATTTCTGACCAATATCGCCTGATGTTTAGGCGCTAACAGAAAAGCGCATCCCATCTGCCACCGATTCTTGGCATTTGATTCGCAGGTGATTCTTAGCTAACGATCAGCGGATGAATGGCCTTCTTTCGCGTCTGCGTGACATGATCAACATCAGCTACGGACAGAAGGTATTTCTTCTGGCCACCCTGCCCCTTATCGGCGCAGTTTTCCTGATCACGCTTGTTGTGACGGCACAGTCTAGACAGTTGGCCGAGCGTGAAATCCAAGCGCTTGAAGTCCAACTGATTGAAACCAAACGCGCGGAATTAAAGAACTATTTGTCGATTGCACGCACGGCTGTCGTTAATACCTATGGCCGTGCAGCACCCGACGATGAAGAAGCAAAGCTAGCCGTCAGCCGTGAATTGGCCGCGATGCTTTATGGGCAAGATGGGTACTTTTTTGTCTTTGACTATGACGGTAATAACCTGGTGGCCCCGCGCCAGACCTACCTGATCGGCAAGAACTGGACTGATCTCGAAGACTTGAATGGCACGCCCATCACCAACGAGTTGATCCGTATTGCCCGCACGGGTGGCGGCTATCACAGCTTTGATTGGCCCAAACCATCCACCGGGGCGACGGAACGGATGATTGTCTATGTGAACGGCCTGCAAGACTGGCGTTGGGCGATCGGCACAGGCGTGTTTATTGACGATATCTTGGAAAACGTGGCCGCCGCCCGCGCCGAGGTTGAGACACGCATTAGAACCACCAGTTTCTATATTATGGCAATTGCTGTGGCGGCCTTGGTCGCCGTGTTCATGACGGGTATGTTCCTGAACCTGCGCGAACGTCGCCTTGCCGACGCAAAGCTGAAGCAGCTCACCCAACGCATCATCGACACCCAAGAGGAAGAGCGCGGGCGCGTGGCGCGTGAACTGCACGACGGCATCAGCCAGATGCTGGTCGGTGTGCGCTATGCGCTGGAACTGACCCGGCGCAAACTGGGTGGTGACACTCAGGTCAGTGACAGCCTCAACAAGGGCATCGACGGGTTGGGGTCAACCATCCAAGAGGTGCGCCGCATCAGCCGTGATTTGCGCCCGGGCGTGTTGGACGATCTGGGGCTTGGCCCTGCCCTACAAGCGTTGACCGATGATTTCAGCACGCGCACCGGGATTACGACTGAGTTTGAAACCGTTGTTTTCCGCAACCGTCTGGACCAAGAGGCCCGCATCGCACTTTACCGGATCGCCCAAGAAGCCTTGACCAATATTGAACGTCACGCGGACGCGCAAAATGTACAAATCGCGCTGAAAGGCCACCGCAAAGGGGCGATGCTGCGGATTATGGATGACGGCATCGGCATGACGTGGCCGCGCACTGACCGGCGCAAAGAAGTCGGGCTTGGGATGCGTAATATGCAGGAGCGCGTTGAACAGCTTGGGGGGACCTTGCGTGTCTTGTCTGCCCGTACCGGCCAAACCGGGACCGTCATTGAAGCCCAAGTGCCTTTGAGCCATATGCTACGCCCACAAAACACCAAAAAGGAAAGCGCATGACCACCCGCGTTTTGATCGTTGATGACCATCCGATGGTCGCTGAAGGCATCCAGTCTCTATTGGAAAGCTATGAGGATATTGATGTCGTAGGCACGCTAGGCAACGGACAAGAGGCCGTTGACAGGGTGAATGAGCTGACCCCCGATGTGATCTTAATGGACCTCAACATGCCGGGATTATCGGGATTGAATGCGACAGAGATGTTGTTGGAAGAACGGCCAGAAACGCGCATTGTGATCCTGTCGATGCATGACAGTCCTGAATATATCTCAACCGCGCTTAGCCACGGCGCACGCGGATATATCCTGAAAGACGTGCCAACCGAGGAGATCTACACAGCGATTGAAACCGTGATGGCGGGCGGCGAATACCTGTGCACTGGTGCCAAAGGGTCATTGCAGCCCAAAATCAGCGACGGGCGCGAAACGCTGACCAGCCGCGAACAGACAATTCTGTTGGAACTGGCACAGGGACAGTCCAACAAGGATGTCGCAAATTCGCTGAATATCTCGGTGCGAACCGTTGAAACGCATCGGAAAAACATCAAGCGTAAGCTTGGGATCAGCTCCACGGCAGGACTGACGCGTTATGCCCTCGAGCATGGGGTATTGCAGGGAACTGGTATCTAGCGGTCCTTTGCGGCGACATCGTGCAAAAGCGCAGTCATGCGTGCCAACTGATCCCTGTTCCACCGTGAATGAACACGCGTTATTGACGCAGGTCGGTTATTCAAACCCAATTTGGGTGTTTCATGATAGGCCTTTGCCGGTCTGATCGGGCGCGGCACAAAGTTACCGCCGCAAGTCGGGCACACGTTCTTGAGCACATCATCCACACATTGCGCGCAATAAGTACATTCATAAGAACAGATACGCGCGTCGTCCGCATGGGGCGGTAGATCTTTGTCGCACCATTCGCAGTTGGGCCGAAGTTCTAGCATGCAGTTTCCCCTTCAAAAACAAAAATGGCCCCGCGCCTTGGGATACGCGGGGCCACGAAGCAGTCTAGAAATGACGGCTTAGTTTTCAACAGTGTCCTTGATGCCCTCGCGGACGATGTTGAACCACTCACCTGACAGGCGCAGCTCTTCCAGACCTGCGTTGATGATAGGCAACGCATCGTTTGCAAACTGGTTATTCTTTGAGACAAAGATGTGCATTGTCACAGCAGATGTCAGCGGCTCGATCTTGGCGATCTGGCCGTCCAAACCAAGCTCACGGTAATCTTCTTCTGCGGGCAAGGCATCCAGCGTGATGACATCGATCTCACCGTCGACAAGCAACTGCCAGCAACCGTCTTGTGGGACGGGGCGCGTGAACTCAACATTCGGCGGCATCAAAGTGACAGCCTCAAGATCGAAGGTGAACCATGCCTCTGGGCGGCACAAACGTGCACCAAGCAGTTCGTCATAGCTCGTGGCGCCTGCATATGCGCTACCCGTCAGAGTATAGTACCCGACAAGTGCTTCGTAGAATGGCTCAGAGTGGTTGAACTCTGTGCAGCGGAATGCGCTGGAAGGTGACAGGTTTTCAACCTTGTCGCAGTCTGGCTTGAACCATGGGAACACCATATCGACGGCCCCTGTTGGCAACAATGTCTCAAGGTGTGAGCCCCAGTCATTGATGAACATCAGGTCGTATTCCTGATCGGGGTTGCCCAATTCCATTGAGCGATCGACCATTTGTGTGATCAAACCACCACCCGGTGCGTCTTCATCTGTAAACGGCGCGTATCCACTTGCCGTCACAATACGCAAAGCGCGGTCAGGCTCGGCGGTTGTGGGTGCAGGTGCGGTAGACGCCGTTGTTGCGCGCGCACCTGATGTTGGCAACGACCCATCGGCACATGGAATTGCGAGCACCTGTCCAACCTCTAATAGGTTGGGGCTGTCCAACACATTACGGTTAGCGTCAAAGAGCGTCTGAAAGCCGCCACGTGTTTCAGCAGTAGCCGCAATTACGCTTAGCGTGTCACCCCGTACAACTGTATAATTCGAACATTGTTCCTGTGCTTGCGCCTGCTGTGGCGTCGTGAGCATCAGGCCAGTACTGGCGATTGCGACGGCCATCAAACTGGTGGACGTCAGTGCCGCGCGTTTGGTCACTGCATCGTGCGATTTAAGTGTGGACATGGTTGGATTCTCGCTGGTTTAGTTTCGGTTAAGGCATCTATTACCCGAAAAACGGCGAAATGTTGACAGAATGACGGTTAATAAAAACACCCGATTTTTTCATTTTTATTCCTGTTTTTCATTGGGATAAGGACCTCGGAGGTTGAATTGCGGCGCTAATATGAAATGCCGTCACAGAATTTCACAATCCTTGCCGCAATGCCGCCACACAATACTGGGCAAATTGCCTACATTAATGCCAATTCGTAAACAGTTAACCGTTCAGTCAGTCGTCGCCACAACCCAACCCAAAGGAAATTCCGATGATGAAAACAATTGCTCTTTCGGCCACAACTTGCGGCGCAGCAATGGCTGCCGCTCTCTTTTCAACTGCAACGCCTGCTGCGGCACAAAGTGTACAGTGCGGTGCGACATACACAGTGCAGCCGGGCGACTCGTTGTCCAAGATTGCTGCAGAAGCTTATGATGATGCGTCCGCCTTTCAGATTATCTATAGCGCGAACGCTGACACCGTTGGCCCAAACCCCGGCGTCATTTCCGTAGGCATGCGCCTTGATGTCCCTTGCTTGGGCAACACCGTCGCATCCACAGCGGCCGCCTTGACAGAAGAAGTAGGCGTTGAGCGCCTTCCTTTCCCTGACACTCGTCAGATCCGCGTCGCGCAAGGGTCCAACTGGGCGCCATTTGCAAACGAAGCCCAGGCACAAGGCGGGATGATCACCGAAATTGCAAACGTCGCTCTTGCAAACTCGGCTGGCGGCACACCTTACAAGATCGACTTTATCAACGACTGGGGCGCACACCTGACACCATTGGTGACAGACCACGCCTATGACTTCAGCCTCAGCTGGTTCAAACCAAACTGCGATCAAATTGCACGTTTGGGTGAAGACAGCCAGTTCCGCTGTAACAACTTTAACTGGACCGAGCCCATGTTCGAGCAAGTCTTCGGTTACTACACACGCGCATCTGAACCAGAAGTAACAGAGTACAGTCAGCTCTTGGGCAAAGTCGTTTGCCGCCCATCCGGTTATGCGACCTTCCAACTAGAAGAAAACGATCTGAAGGAACCAAACGTGACTTGGGTTCGTCCATCTGATCCAAATGAGTGCTTCACGGGTTTGGTCGCTGGTGACGTAGACGTTGTCGCCCTCGCGGTTGATACAGCGGACGGCGCGATGGTCGAAACAGGTACAACAGACCAAATTCGTCTAAACGATCGCCTTGCACAGGTTCTGACAATCCACGGAGTGATTTCCAAGAACAATCCACAAGGTGCTCAAATGCTGGAAGAGTTTAACTCTGGCTTGATCGCGATCAAAGAAACAGGCGAGTGGTTTGAAATCGTGCGCCGTCACCTCACAGAATTCCGTGCGATGACACAGGGCTAACACCCTTCTCATTTCCCAAGAAGACTGGCGCGCTAGATTTATCTAGTGCGCCATTTTTCATTTCCGCGAACGCTTGCACTTGCACCTGCGACGTTCCGACCCACTTTAGGGTGGACCACCATTCAAAAGATCGGAAGCATGATGTCTGACACCCCCGCATACACCCCCCCTAAAGTTTGGACTTGGGACTCTGAGAGCGGCGGCAAATTCGCCAGCATCAACCGCCCCATCGCAGGTGCAACCCATGACAAGGACCTGCCAGTTGGCAAGCACCCTTTGCAGCTGCATTCGCTTGCCACCCCAAATGGCGTCAAAGTCACCGTCATGTTGGAAGAGCTGTTGGAGGCAGGTCACGCCGCGGAATACGACGCATGGCTGATCAACATTCAAGAAGGCGACCAATTCGGCAGCGGCTTTGTCGATGTGAACCCCAATTCCAAAATCCCTGCCCTTTTTGACAAGGACACAGGCGTGCGGGTTTTTGAGAGCGGCGCGATCCTGCTTTACCTGGCTGAGAAATTTGATGCGTTCCTTCCGAAAACAATCGCAGAGCGGACCGAGACATTGAACTGGCTGTTCTGGTTACAAGGATCTGCGCCATACCTTGGCGGCGGCTTTGGCCATTTCTACGCTTATGCCCCCGAGAAGTTTGAATACCCTATCAATCGCTTTGCGATGGAGGCCAAGCGTCAGCTTGATGTGTTGAACCAGCGCTTGGAGGATTGTGAATACCTTGGTGGCGATGAATATTCGATTGCCGATATGGCCACCGTGCCGTGGTACGGCGCGTTGGTTAAGGGCCTTGTCTATGACGCGGCTGAATTCCTTGATGTGGCGTCTTACGAACACGTCAACCGCTGGACAGACGCCGTGATGAGCAGACCTGCGTTTCAGCGTGGCAAAATGGTCAACCGCGCATGGGGTGAGCCGTCCGAGCAATTGCGTGAACGCCATGATGCGGACGACTTTAACACCCGAACTTGGGACAAAATTGGCGAGGATGCGCCATAAGTCATAGAACAGAAACAATTTATCGGCCAAATTCTGCCGAGATTGTCTTTGAAAAAGTAACGCATTGCGAACAGGGCCATTTGCCCGCTCAATCAGGACAAGACGCGGCATTGCCTGCGTCTTGCACGATTGAAGCGACATCTGGTTTGCGGGGGCGAGCCACCCAAGACAAAGGCTACCCTGTTGGACCTCACACAACTTTTGACCGCCCTCTCAAGCGATCCAGATCAGATGACCCGCGGCATTATCCGCATTTTCCACTTTATAGGCCTGTCGATGGGGCTTGGTGCAGCGACACTTTTGGACTTGATGATCATCCGCTTCTTCCTTGGCCAGGAAATGACCCAGCAAAAGTTTGAGATGTTCCGCTTTCTTGCTGATCTCGTGAATGTCGGACTAAAGATGCTTTGGGTCACTGGCCTCAGCTTTCTCGTGTTCTACTGGATGACCGAACCGGTCAAACTGGGCAATGAAAAGGTCTGGGCAAAGATGGTGATCGTTGCCATCCTGACCATCAACGGCGTCTTCATCCACCGTACCATTATCCCATTCATGCATGGTCAAATCGGGCGCACGATGCTGGATGGGGTGCCATTTCGTAAAAAGATCACCTTTGTCACGATGGGCATGATTTCATTTGTGTCTTGGTACGGGCCTGTGATTATCGCAAACCTGCCGCAGCTGAACTTTCAGGTGCCAATGATGCAGATTCTCATCGCCTATGCAGCGGTCTTGCTTTGCGTCATGACAATCGCCCACCTCGTCCTCTTTGGAAGCGAGATTGCGAGCATTGGGCGCGGCCGTTGGCGGCGCCGAAGCTACCAATAAAACAAGGCTCACGTCAGGGGGTAAAACCAACCCCTGAAACAAAGTTGCAAAAAACCGCCCTCAAACGACATTTTCTGCATTCGGGCTGTTGACCCCCCTTTTGCGTCGCACTAATGTCTGCGCACACGAAGGAACCAACATGACACTAGTCGTCCTCATTCTAAGACATACGCGCATGGGCCGGTAACGGTAAAACCATAACGATCCCATGCGCCCCCGAAACTTCGGGGGTTTTTTTATGACTACGGCACAGCGACAGGACGCGAGAAAAATGACAAAAGCCATGACGGGCGCAAAAATGGTTGTTCAAGCACTGATTGATCAGGGCGTGGACACAGTCTTTGGATACCCCGGTGGTGCCGTCCTACCGATTTACGACGAGATTTTTCAGCAAAACAGCATCAAACACGTGCTGGTGCGCCATGAGCAAGGTGCGGTGCATGCCGCCGAAGGCTATGCCCGGTCCACTGGTAAACCCGGTGTTGCTCTGGTGACATCTGGCCCCGGTGCCACAAACGCTGTGACCGGCCTGACGGACGCATTGATGGACAGCATCCCGATTGTCGTGCTGACCGGACAAGTGCCAACCTTCATGATCGGATCTGATGCGTTTCAGGAATGTGACACCGTTGGCATCACACGTCCCTGCACCAAACATAACTGGTTGGTGAAAGAGACCGACAAACTCGCGCCCACCCTGCACGAGGCGTTCCACATCGCCACATCCGGCCGTCCCGGCCCAGTTGTGATCGACATTCCAAAGGACGTGCAGTTCGCAACTGGTACATATACCGAAGCACGCCAGGTTGAGACGCACTACAACCCGCAAGTCAAAGGTGACATGGAAATGATCACCGAACTGGCCGCAGCAATGGAAAAGGCCAAGCGGCCTTTGTTCTATACCGGCGGTGGTGTCATCAACTCTGGTCCAGCGGCGTCGCAATTGCTGCGCGAATTGATTGCGGCCACGGGTTTCCCGATCACATCCACGCTGATGGGTCTGGGTTGTTATCCGGCATCTGGCGACAATTGGTTGGGTATGTTGGGCATGCATGGTCTGTATGAGGCCAACATGGCGATGCATGACTGTGACTTGATGATCAACATCGGTGCCCGCTTCGATGACCGTATCACTGGGCGTTTGGATGCGTTCAGCCCCGGATCAACAAAGGCGCATATCGATATTGATGCGTCCTCGATCAACAAAGTGATCAAGGTCGACATCCCGATTTTGGGTGATGTTGCCCATGTGCTGGAAGATTTGTTGAACGTCTGGAAATCCCGCGGTCGTAAGACCGATAAGGAAAACGTCCAGAAATGGTGGCACCAGATCAACGACTGGAAGAAAGTCGACTGTTTGGCATTCAAACAAGAAACCAAAGTGATCAAACCACAATACGCCTTGGCGCGGCTGGAAGAGCTGACCAAAAAGCACGACCGTTACATCACCACAGAAGTGGGCCAGCACCAGATGTGGGCGGCGCAATACCTTGGCTTTGAAGACCCCAACCGCTGGATGACCTCGGGTGGTTTGGGCACAATGGGATACGGATTTCCCGCGTCCATCGGTGTGCAAATGGGCCACCCTGATGCGCTGGTGATCAACGTCGCTGGTGAAGCGTCATGGTTGATGAACATGCAAGAATTGGGCACTGCGATGCAGTACAACCTGCCCGTCAAACAGTTCATTCTGAACAACGAACGCTTGGGCATGGTCCGCCAGTGGCAGGAACTGCTACATGGTGAGCGGTATTCATCCAGCTGGTCTGAATCACTGCCTGATTTCGTGAAATTGGCCGAAGCCTTTGGCGCCAAGGGGATCATTTGCGACAATCCTGACGATCTGGACGATGCGATCATGGAAATGCTGCACCACGACGGCCCTGTCCTGTTCGATTGTTTGGTGGAAAAGCACGAAAACTGCTTCCCCATGATCCCGTCAGGCAAACCGCACAACGAGATGATCCTCGGCGAAAACGCCGACACAGCAAATGCCATTCAAGCTGGCGGCGCGGTGATGGTGTGATGCACATCCGTCTGCACGCATTGTGCACAGGATGTGTACGCACCGTGTACCAACAAAATAACGACTAAAGGGACAAACATATGTCACCGCTCAAAATCAAAAAAGGCGCTACCAGCCACTCTGCTTATGACCTTCGGCCGACGTTTTCAGACAAAGAAGAACGCCATACACTGGCCGTTCTGGTCGAGAACGAACCGGGTGTTCTATCCCGCGTTATCGGTCTTTTTGCCGGTCGCGGCTATAACATCGACAGCCTGACAGTGGCCGAAGTGGACCACCTTGGTCATCGCTCGCGCATCACCATCGTGACCTCTGGCACACCGCAGATTATCGTGCAGATCAAGGCGCAGTTGGGTCGCATCGTGGATGTGCATAAGGTCAACGACCTGACCGTCGAGGGGCCGTCAGTCGAACGCGAATTGGCTTTGTTCAAAGTCACTGGCACAGGCAACGACCGGATCGAAGCGATCCGCCTGGCCGATATTTTTAGGGCAAGTGTGGTCGATAGCACGTTGGAATCATTTGTCTTTGAGATCACAGGTACACCCGAAAAGATCGACGCTTTTGCCGAACTGATGCGTCCTTTGGGTCTGGAAGAAATCGCGCGCACGGGTGTCGCTGCACTATCGCGTGGCGCAGTCGCCTAAACGATCAAAGGTCCGTCCGGGGGAGGATCCGGGCGCACCCTTTTGCAATCCCTCGCACCCGCTTGGGGCGTGACGCGAGGGACGCATAAGGCGCTCTGGTTCAGAGGCTGGACCAGAGCGTCCCCATATTTAGCCTGGCAAAATGCCAGCTTCGACTGCGACCGCAATCTCGCCCGCGTCCAACAGGCCATCACCTGATGTATCAAGCGCTGTGAAATCATCCTCAGACATCTCAGGCATCACCGCCTGAAGCTCTGGGTAGCTGTACATGCCGTCGCCGTTGATATCGATCTCGGCGTTCTGGGCAAAGCCGGGAACAGCCAGCGCGGTGAGTACGGCAATTGGCGCGATCAGCTTAAGTGTACGTGTCATTTTAGTTCTCCTATAAGGACATGAAGAAGACATTGTTGCCTTCACCGAAACAATTGGCCGTCCTTCCTCCACCTTTCCATACCGCTGTCCGATTATGAAGAATTACGGCGTTCTTGCGCCAAATTCTGTGGCAGTGATGCGCAAAAGCACGCTGGGTTTTCGATCGTTTGCCCTGACTGGCAAATGTGGGCCGACGCGTCTCGCGTCAAGTGGCAAACTTCGGCCCATCGCCAATTATTGATGTCGCTGTGAGAAAAGTCGCCGTCGCGGGCAGACGGCACGCCCTGCCCTGTCTCTGGCACGGTTTAAGCAGCACAAGGAGGTGAATCATGGCCAAAGACATTCCCCTATCGACGCTTGATGCCGTCCGCCGACCGATTGAAACGGCCAACGGGCTGCCGAATGCGCACTATATAGACCCCGATGTGTTTGATGTAGAAAAGCAGGCTGTGCTTTGCGCCAATTGGGCAGGGCTTGCTGTGGCCGCTGACGTCCCTGAACCAGGTGACGCCAAGCCGATCACATTTTTGGGCATGCCTTTGTTGCTGGTCCGCGACCGACAGGGCCAAGTGCGCGTATTCCAAAACATCTGCCGTCATCGCGGTATGATCCTTGTATCCGAGGCCAAGAAGATCGAAGGCGCAATCCGCTGCCCTTATCATTCTTGGTGTTATTCAACTGATGGCAAATTGGTCAGCACGCCCCATGTTGGCGGTCCCGGCCACAACGCCCACGATGCCATAGATAAATCACTGCTCGGCCTGATCGAAGTGCGCAGCCATATTTGGTTTGAAACCGTTTTTATCAATATCGATGGCAATGCCGCCCCCTTTGAAGAGGTCCACGCCGATCTGATCGCCCGCTGGTCTGACTTTGACCAACCGATGCATCATGGCGGAGCCGACAGCACATTTACCCTTGAGGTCAAAACAAACTGGAAACTGGCGGTCGAAAATTACTGTGAGAGCTATCACCTGCCATGGGTGCACCCCGGCCTGAACAGTTATTCCCGTCTTGAAGACCACTATAACATCGATGAAAAGGACAAATTCTCTGGTCAGGGTACGTTGGTGTATCGCCAGCTGACCGGCGATGATGGCACCGTGTTCCCCGATTTTGCAGGCCTTGACGACAAATGGACCGAAGGCGGCGAATACATCACCGTCTACCCCAATGTCCTGCTGGGTGTGCAGCGCGACCATACTTTCGTGATCGTGCTGGAACCTGTCACCTATGAACAAACGCGCGAGCATATCCATCTATTCTATGCCGCCCCTCAGACTGACGATGACTTACGCAAAAAGAACGCTGTGCAATGGCGTGGCATATTCGAGGAAGATGTCTTTGTCGTCGAAGGCATGCAAAAGGGCCGCTATGCACCCAATTTCGACGGGGGCCGCTTTAGCCCTGCGATGGATGGTCCAACCCATTGCTTCCATGATTGGGTCGCAGGCAAGGTTGCGACGCATCTTGGCCGCGGATGACATCGCTGCAAGACCGCCTGCTTGCTGCACATGCAAATGACGACCGCGCGGCATTGGTCGCGCTTTATACACAGGCCGCTGACCAAACCGCCGATACTGATGCAGCTTGTTTCTATCTGACCCATGCCTACATCTTCGCCCTTGAGCTGGGTGATCCCGCGTCAGATGCACTTTATCAGCGTCTTGATGCAGAAGGTCGCGTCTAACCCCTTGCCCCTGCCCGACTGTCGCTTCACTTTGGCAACGACCAAGACAGGATAACCCCATGGCACCGCGCAAGATCATCATCGACACAGACCCCGGCCAAGACGACGCGGTTGCGATCCTGCTTGCCCTTGCATCACCCGAAGATATCGATGTGCTGGGGATTACGGCGGTGGCGGGCAATGTGCCGCTGTCCTTGACCGAAAAGAACGCGCGCATCGTGTGTGAATTGGCTGGCAAGCCAAAGACGCGCGTCTTTGCAGGTTGCGACGCGCCCATGAAACGCAAACTGGTCACAGCAGAACATGTGCACGGCAAAACCGGGCTGGATGGCCCGCAAATGGCCGACCCGACTATGCCGCTACAAGACCAGCACGCTGTCGACTTTATTATTGAGACATTGCGCAATGAACCGAGCGGGACGGTCACGCTTTGTCCGATTGGGCCACTGACGAACATTGCAGTGGCCTTTGAGCGTGCGCCAGACATTATTGAACGCGTGCAGGAAATTGTCCTGATGGGTGGTGCCTATTTTGAAGTGGGCAACATCACCCCTACTGCCGAATTCAACATTTATGTCGATCCAGAAGCCGCGAAGATCGTATTTGGCGCAGGCGTCCCTTTGGTCGTCATGCCCTTGGACGTCACCCACAAAGCGCTGACAACACGCGCCCGCATCGATGCCTTTCGCGCGATGAAGTCCAAGGTCGGCGATATGGTGGCCGCCTGGACTGATTTCTTTGAACGCTTCGACATGGAAAAATATGGATCCGAGGGCGCACCCCTGCATGACCCCAGCACTATCGCCTATCTGATCGCGCCGCAGCTATTTGAGGGCCGCCATATCAACGTCGAAATCGAAACCGAGGCAGAACTGACCCTTGGCATGACTGTCGCTGACTGGTGGCGCGTCACCGACCGGCCAGCGAATGCGATGTTTATGAAGGACATCGATGCAGAAGGGTTTTACGCCTTGCTCGCTGACCGTCTGGCGCGGCTTTAGAATGCGCATTCCATTTGATAACTCTTACGCGCAACTGCCCGCGCAAATGTATACCGCACAGCTGCCAACGCCAGTTGAAGCACCACAATTGATTGCGGCGAACGCAGATCTTGCTGCCATCCTCGGCATTGATCCGGCAGATTTGACCACACCAGAGGCCGCACAGGTCTTTGCAGGCAATCATATCCCTGACGGCGCAGCACCCCTTGCCCAAGTGTACGCAGGCCATCAATTCGGCAACTGGAACCCGCAATTGGGCGACGGGCGGGCCGTACTGCTGGGCGAAGTAGTGGGCACCGATGGCATCCGCCGCGATCTTCAACTAAAGGGCGCAGGGCCAACCCCCTATTCGCGCAGTGGCGACGGCCGCGCTTGGCTTGGGCCTGTGATGCGCGAATATCTGGTGTCCGAGGCGATGCACGCGATTGGCGTCCCCACGACCCGTGCCTTGGCCGCAGTCACCACAGGCGAAGACGTCTACCGCGAAGAACGGCTGCCCGGTGCCGTGATCGCACGTGTCGCACAAAGCCATATCCGTGTGGGCACTTTTCAGTATTTTGCCAGTCGAGGCGATATGACAGCCTTGCATGCGCTGACCGACCACGTCATCGCGCGGCACTACCCCCAAGCGAACGGACCTGCTGAGTTGCTGGATGCGGTTATTGCGCGTTACGCAGACCTTATCGCAAAGTGGATGGGACTGGGATTCATCCACGGTGTGATGAACACCGATAATGTTTCTATCGCGGGTGAAACCATCGACTATGGGCCCTGCGCATTCATGGACGGATTCCATCCTGACAGTGTGTTCAGTGCGATCGACCAGTTCGGCCGCTACGCCTATTCCAATCAACCCGGCATCGGCGTGTGGAACATGGCGCAATTCGCAACAGCGCTGATCCCTTTGATGCCAGACCGGGACGCCGCCGTTGAGGACTTCACAGCGGCAGTTCACAGAATGCCCGCGCTTTATGAGACCGCATGGCTGAAGGTCTTTGGCGCAAAGCTTGGGCTTGCCAACCCAACCGAGGATGACCGCACATTGATCACGGACCTCTTGGATCTGATGGCTAAGGATGGGGCTGACTTTACCAACACATTCGCCACGATGTCTCGGGACCAGTTCATCAATCGCGACGCGTTTGATGCTTGGGCCGCGCTTTGGCATTTACGCCGGTCTGATGATGCGACTGCAATCATGGCCAAAGCCAACCCACAGGTCATCCCGCGCAATCACCGCGTTGAAGAGGTAATCGTTGCAGGGCGCGGCGGCGATTATGCGCCATTCCATGCGCTACTCAACGCGGTCACAGAACCTTACACCCCGCACACCGATTTCGCGCGCGCACCGTCCAAAGACGAGCAGGTCACCCGGACGTTTTGCGGGACTTAAGGGGACGATTAATCAACAAGATACCGATCGCCACCAAAGCAAGGGCCGCGATCAGGCTGGGACCAACCTCTTCGCCCAACAGCAGCCAGCCAAGACCGACTGCCAACACTGGCGATAGAAAGCTGAAAGATGCGACACCTGAGGCGGGGTAAATCGACAAAAGCCACAGCCAAAAAATAAACCCTGCGCTGACAACCACAACGATCTGAAACAGCAATCCAGCAATGTGGATTGGTTCAAGATCACGGATAAACGGTCCAAAGAACAATGCAGCGAACAGCAACAGGGGCGCTGACACACCTACCTGCCACATCAATTGAATTTCCGGACGCACCCGTGACAAGGACGACGCTTTCGCCAGCATTGCGGTCACAGCCCAGCCAATAGCGGCACCAAGGGCGGCAAGATCACCCCAAAAACTGCCCGCGCCATCATCACGCGACAAAATCGCAATCGCGACCCCACCAAGTGCAAGGCAAAGACCCAGCGCTTTGAGTGGAGTGATACGGTCGTTAGGTATAATGAAATGGGCCATTATCGCTAACCAGACAGGCATCGAATAAAAGATCACGCTGGCGCGGCTCACGGCCGTCAGATCAAGTGCGATGAAAAGGCATAGGAACTCAAATGCAAACACACAGCCCACCGAAAACCCGGCGGCCCGGGTCCCCTTTTCAAACTGCAAAGGAATGCCTCTCCAGCGCAGCCATAGCCAGATACACACAACCGCTCCGGCAGACCGCACACCTGCAAAAAACACAGGTTGCAATCCACCATTCGTGACTTTGATGACAACCTGATTAAAAGCAAGCAAGAGCGCGAAACCTGTCAACGCCGCAGCCCCGAACAGATCAATCTGAGTTTTCTTTTCCATCCGCGCAGATCATGCCCACACGCGCAGACTGTCAAGCGAAACCCCGGACTTTCTATGTCCCATCAAACTTCCGCCGGAGGCTCCGACACCGACAACACGCAACTGCGTTAATTGCCGATCATCCATTCACCGTCAGGCCAGAACGCATGAAACGCAAAAGCAAACATCACGTCATGCGGCAGATCATTCCCCTCAGCGTCGCGCACACGTACATTGCCCACCTCTTTGCCCGCGCCAATGTTGGCACTATCCAACGCCGATGCTTGTCCGGCGGTCCAAGTGAAATTCACACCTGCCTCTGACAGCATTTCTTCTTCGGATAATCTGGTCAGCGGCCAAGCCCGGTCACCAACACGCACAACACGGGCCAAAGCAGGAATGTCATGGGGGGGCATTTCGCCTGAATAAAGGAACGGACGGTGAGAGCTGTCATAGCGCACGTAAGGGTTCGCACCATAGTTTCTGCGAAATGCGGGTTGTTCCATGACCAATCCGTCTGGGTTGCGGGTGGCAAACGCCCCCCAGCTTTCCATCCAGCTGGGCAGGCTGATCAGTTCGGTGCCGGT
This sequence comes from uncultured Paracoccaceae bacterium, assembly GCA_947496605.1. Lineage (GTDB taxonomy): Bacteria > Pseudomonadota > Alphaproteobacteria > Rhodobacterales > Rhodobacteraceae > Yoonia. The sequence continues at coordinate 822,639 of CANMDF010000001.1, forward strand.
CAGATCGCCCACAACCGCCTCGCCGATGGCTTGTTGCCACCAACTCTCGGTTTCGCGGTCATACATAATCATATCCGAATTGCGCAGTTTACCCGACACACCAAAGCTGAGCGTACCTTGGGCAATACGGCGGTCAAAGGTTATCCCAGAGTTACAAAGCGGGCAGAATGTGACCGCGACAGGAATGCCGCCGACCTCGTCATTCACAATCTCATGCCATGTCAGATAGCGGATCGGATAGGCACGCGGGACCTCGCCCTCGATTTCCAATGTGATCACTGGCTCGCGGGCTTGCAGGTTTGGCTTGTCGGCCACGGCGATGAATGTCGGATCATCAATCGCAGGAATACCGTCTTTTGGGGGCCCACCGGACATGATCTCAACCCAGTTTTCAATCGTCGTCGTTTCAAAATCCGTGTTCGGCCATTCGGACGACCAGAATTCAGGGCTGGCCACAGACATGGAGGCCGCGGTGCAAAAGGCTACGAGTGTGGGGATCAGGCGCATCGGGTTTTCCTACTTATTTGCCGTAGGGTGGCCGATTGTGCGGGGTTCGCCTAGCCCCCTCGCGGATATGTGAGGGGGCTGAAGCGTTTTGTTACTCGGTGACGCGGACGGCAGCCATCATATCAGGCTTGCCGATCACAGCACCATTAGCGCCTGTTCCGCGTTTGATCTGATCGACCAATTCCATCCCTTCGGTCACTTGACCAACGACTGTGTATTGGCCGTTCAGAAAGTAGCCTGGCTCAAACATGATGAAGAACTGGCTATTGGCAGAATTTGGGTTCTGCGCACGGGCCATACCGACAACACCACGTTCAAAGGGTATATCCGAGAACTCAGCCGGAATATCGGCAAACTCTGATCCGCCTGTGCCAGCACGGGACAGATCGCCCCCTATCACGCCGTTTTGCACATCACCTGTCTGGGCCATGAAGCCGTCGATGACACGGTGGAAGACAACACCATTATAGCTGCCTGCATCTGCAATCGCAGAAATCTGTGCTGTGTGCAGCGGGGCCGTTTCTTCAAAGAGATCGATGACAATGGTGCCATTGGCCTCACCTTCAACATCAATTTCAAGACCAGCGCTGAACGCAGGTGCGGCCACAACCGCCAAAATCGTCGCGACCTTATACATCAGCAGCAACTTTGACTGAGATCATCCGGTCAGGGTTCATCGGTGGCTCGCCCTTCATGATCGCATCAACGTGGTCCATGCCAGAAATGACCTGACCGTAGACTGTGTATTGTCCGTTCAGGAAATCATTGTCTTTGAAGTTGATAAAGAACTGGCTGTTCGCTGAATTCGGGTTCGCAGACCGTGCTGCACCCAAAGAACCACGGCTGTGTGGGATCTTGGAAAACTCGGCTGGTAGATCAGGCAGATCAGAACCACCTGTGCCGGCGCGACCGATGTTAAAGTTGTCTTCCATGTTGCCGTTAGCCACATCGCCCGTTTGGGCCATGAACCCGTCAATCACGCGGTGGAAGCAGACATTGTCGTATTGGCCGGCACGTGCCAGCTCTTTCATGCGGGCGGTATGCGCGGGGGCGACGTCCGGCATCAGCTGGATGATCACGTCACCGTCTTTGAGTGTCATGATGATTGTGTTTTCCGGGTCGGTGATATCGGCCATTGGGCGCTCCTTGATCAATTGTTCGCACCTGACATATGGCCCATTGGCACGATTGCCAAGGCGGTCCGGTTGACGCGGGCGCCAGATTGCCGCAACACCTGCAACAAATCACACACCGACAGGAGCATAACGATGGCTTGGAAGACACTCGACGATATGGACTTTGCAGGTAAGCATGCCTTGGTGCGGGTCGATATCAATGTGCCTGTAGAGGATGGCATCGTCACCGACACCACGCGGATTGAACGGATCATTCCAACCGTTGATGATATTCAGGCGATGGGCGGCAAAGTGATCTTGATGGCTCATTTTGGACGTCCCAAAGGTCAGGTCGTGCCTGAAATGTCGCTGGAACTTATCGCCCCTGCCGTAGCCGATGTGCTGGGCTTGCCTGTCACATGGGTTAATTCTGACTACGGCGATGCCGTGGCTGAAATGGACGGCGATGAAGTGCTCTTGCTCGAGAACTTGCGCTTTAACCCCGGCGAGGAAAAGAACGACGCAGGCTTTGCTGCCCGGCTTGCTGGTCTTGGGGATATCTATGTGAATGACGCATTCTCAGCCGCACACCGCGCCCATGCCAGCACCGAGGCGATTGCCCGCTTATTACCATCCTGTGCGGGCCGTTTGATGGCCGAGGAACTGGGTGCGCTGGAAAAGGCACTTGGGACGCCAGAACGCCCTGTCGTTGCCGTTGTTGGTGGTGCGAAGGTTTCAACCAAACTCGACTTGCTCGGCAATCTGGTTGGCAAGGTCGATCATCTGGTGATTGGCGGCGGGATGGCGAATACGTTTCTGGCTGCTCAAGGTATGGATGTCGGCAAGTCCCTGTGTGAGCATGATTTGGCCGAGACGGCCCGCGAGATTTTAGGCAAGGCCCAAGCCGCTGGCTGCGAGATTATCCTACCCCGCGATATCGTTGTGGCGCGTGAATTCAAAGCCGGTGCTGAGAATGAAACACGCGCGCCGGACACCTGCCCCGCCGACGCGATGATCCTGGATGCGGGGCCCGCGACTGTGGCCTACATCAGCGAGGTCTTGGAAAAAGCCAAGACGCTTGTCTGGAACGGCCCGCTGGGTGCGTTTGAAATTGCCCCCTTTGATGCAGCGACCAATGCGGCGGCGGCCAAAGCCGCAGAACTATCCAGGGCAGGAAAACTGATCTCGGTGGCCGGTGGCGGTGATACGGTCGCGGCCCTGAACCAAGCCGGTGCAGCCGATGATTTCACATATATTTCGACGGCTGGCGGTGCTTTCCTTGAATGGATGGAAGGCAAAGAGCTGCCAGGTGTTGCGGCGCTGACGTCCTAACAAAGGGGCGCTGCCCCCGTCGCCTTTGGCGCCTCCCCCGAGGTATTTTGGAACATGAGAAGGGCCATGCGCATGTGTTTGCGGTAACATTGCCTCCGGTTGCGCTAACACATTTGCAACCCTTGTCTGGCCCGCCTATCGCTGCGGTAACAGCACAAAGGGGCCTGCCATGAAAACGACCAGAACCGTTCAGAAAATCCTTGCCAACTACGAAGGCGAGACACCCGGCGTGAAGGCCAAATTGGCTGGCATGTTGATGAACGGCAAGCTGGGTGGGACTGGCAAGATGATCATTCTGCCCGTTGACCAAGGGTTTGAGCATGGTCCCGCAAGGTCATTTGCACCCAACCCCGCAGGGTATGACCCACATTACCATTACCAATTGGCTGTCGATGCCGGGCTAAGTGCCTATGCTGCCCCTCTTGGGATGATCGAAGCAGGTGCTGATACTTTTGCAGGTCAGATCCCGACGATCCTGAAGGTGAATTCTGCCAATTCACTGATCCCTGATGCGGCCCCCAAAACCCAAGCGATTACGGCAACAGTTGATGACGCATTGCGTTTAGGCTGTTCAGCGATTGGTTTTACCATTTATCCGGGGTCTTCTGCCGCTCTGAACATGTTCAGCGATATTGCCGAGATGCGCAAAGAGGCTGCTGCCAAAGGCATTGCCACTGTCATCTGGTCCTATCCCCGCGGTGAGGCCTTGGACAAAGACGGTGAGACAGCGATCGACATTGCGGCATATGCCGCACAGATTGCGGGCCTTCTGGGTGCGCACATTATCAAAATCAAACTGTCGACCGATCATCTGAGCCTGCCTGAGGCAAAGAAGGTTTATCAAAGCGAGAAGATTGATATCAGCACCCAAGCGTCCCGTGTGCGCCACTGTGTGAATAGCGCATTGGGTGGACGTCGCTTGACGGTCTTTTCAGGTGGTGCGGCCAAGGGCGCGGACGCAGTCTATGATGATGCCCGCGCCATTCGCGATGGCGGCGGTAACGGGTCAATCATTGGGCGGAACTCATTCCAACGTGAACGGAGCGATGCATTGGCGATGTTGAACAAGCTGGTGGATATTTACCGCGGCAAGGCCTGAACTGCACCTAGCGTTGCGGCATGCTGATAAGTGTCCAATGTTTTGCGTGCGCTACGATCTGTCCGCCATCGGCCAAACGATCGGAAATCGCTCCCGTTTCGTGTTTGGGACAACCAATGAGGATTGCGCTGTCATCTAAGAGGGGCGACGTCACGAGGTTTTCGCCGATCACTTGGCAGACATCTTCCGGGCCAGGAAAGGGCCGGACAGCGATGAGACCAGACTGCTTTGGTTCGGAATAGGTGAAGCGCGTGGGCTCTGCTCCATATCCCAGTGGAGCGATGGAAACGCAGCCTGTAAGTATGCTGACCGCCCCAATCATCGAAATGGTATTCTTCAATTGTCTGCCCTCACTATAAATCTATTCCAACAGTATCTGAGGGATGCACCAAAACATCCATCAAAGTAGCACGATTGTGCGCATTTTAGGGATTCCCTTTGCGAATCAGATATGCGATTCTGTCTTGAGTTGCCCGCGAGAGGCGACGTTTGAGGCAGATACATGATCCGACGCGGCCGCACACAACTTGGCGCTTTGTTCTATTTCCTGGGCATGATCATGCTGGGGCTCTATTTCACGTTTGCTGCCGTTCAAGGTGACTACGGTCTGTTCAAACGCATTGAAGTGAATGGCGAAGGTGATGCACTGGCGGTGGAGCTGGCGGCCTTGCAGGCTGAGGTCGCGCGGATGGAAAATCTGACGACCCGCCTGTCGGATAACTTTCTTGATCTTGATCTGCTCGATCAGCAAGCGCGTGACGTGCTGGGCATGATCCGCGCGGATGAGATCGTTATTCGCTAACAATTCCTGACATTCCGCAGACGCAACGCGGCTATTCCGCGAACGCTTGACGTTCGGTCACTTTGACACTCGCAATTTATCCGCGCATGGTTTATGAGATAGTTTAATACTAAACTACTTAAGAACACGCTGGAGGATAGCACATGCCGCCCAAGAAGGCCGCCGCGAAACCTAACGTCTCAGCCGAGGAACTGCTGGGACATTACCGTGAAATGCTGCTGATCCGCAGATTTGAGGAAAAGGCAGGCCAGTTATATGGCATGGGCCTTATCGGTGGTTTTTGCCACCTCTACATCGGACAAGAAGCGGTCGTTGTCGGCCTTGAGGCCGCAGCGGATGAAGGCGACAAGCGCGTCACATCTTATCGCGACCACGGCCATATGTTGGCCTGCGGCATGGACCCCAAGGGCATCATGGCCGAGTTGACCGGCCGCGACGGTGGCTTTTCCAAAGGTAAGGGCGGCTCCATGCACATGTTCTCGAAAGAGAAGCATTTCTATGGAGGACACGGGATTGTTGCAGCGCAGGTGCCGTTGGGTGCCGGCCTTGCGTTTTCTGACAAGTATAAGGGCAATGACCGCGTGACCTTCGCCTACTTTGGTGACGGTGCGGCGAACCAAGGTCAGGTGTACGAGACCTACAATATGGCCCAGCTTTGGGAATTGCCTGTTATCTTTGTGATCGAAAACAACGGCTATGCGATGGGCACCTCTGTTGTCCGTTCAACCAAATCTCCATCTTTGTGGGAACGTGGTGCTGCATATGGCATCAAAGGCGAAGAAGTTGACGGGATGTCGGTTCTGGCCGTGAAAGAAGCTGGCGAGCGTGCTGTGGCGCACTGCCGCGCGGGCAAAGGCCCTTACATTCTGGAAGTGAAGACATATCGCTACCGTGGCCACTCGATGTCCGACCCAGCCAAGTATCGCACCCGCGACGAAGTGCAGAAGATGCGCGATGAGCGTGACCCGATTGAGCAAATCCGCGATATGTTGCTGACTGGCAAGCACGCCACCGAGGATGACCTCAAGGCGATCGACAAAGAAATCAAGGCGACCGTCAATGAAGCGGCTGAGTTTTCCAAGGAAAGCCCAGAACCTGCATTGGAAGAGCTTTGGACAGACATTTACGCAGAAGTGGAGGCGTAAGCCATGGCAACTGAAATTCTTATGCCCGCCCTTTCTCCTACTATGGAAGAAGGCACATTGGCCAAATGGCTTGTCAAAGAGGGCGATACTGTTTCGTCCGGTGACATCATGGCCGAAATTGAAACCGACAAAGCCACGATGGAATTTGAAGCCGTCGATGAAGGCATTGTTGGCAAGATCCTGATCGCTGAAGGCACCGAAGGTGTGAAGGTGAACGAAGTCATCGCGATCCTTGTCGAAGAAGGTGAAGATGTCCCCGCTGCTGGCGCCGCCCCTGCGGCTGCTGCACCGGCCGAGGCGGCCCCTGCGTCTGCACCCGCTGAACCTGTTGCTGCGGCCCCTGCCGCACCAGTCGCGGACGTGACCCCTGACTGGGACGCAGATGTTGAAACCAAGCCGACCACAGTGCGTGAAGCGCTGCGGGACGCGATGGCCGAAGAGATGCGGTCCGATGAGGACGTGTTCTTGATGGGTGAGGAAGTCGCCGAGTACCAAGGTGCTTATAAGATTTCCCAAGGTTTGCTGGATGAGTTTGGTGCTAAGCGTGTCATCGATACACCCATCACCGAGCATGGTTTTGCTGGTATCGCTACGGGTGCTGCCTTTGGTGGATTGAAGCCCATTGTTGAGTTCATGACATTTAACTTTGCCATGCAAGCCATTGATCACCTTATTAACTCTGCTGCTAAGACACTTTATATGTCTGGCGGTCAGATGGGTGCGCCGATGGTCTTCCGTGGCGCCAACGGTGCCGCGGCCCGTGTGGGGGCCCAGCATTCGCAGTGTTATGCCGCGTGGTATATGCAGGTGCCAGGATTGAAGGTTGTGATGCCTTATTCTGCTGCCGATGCGAAAGGTTTGCTGAAAACAGCGATCCGCGATCCCAACCCGGTTATCTTCCTCGAGAACGAAATCATGTACGGCAAATCCTTTGACGTGCCTGTCATGGATGATTTCACCATTCCATTTGGCAAGGCCAAGATCGAACGTGCCGGCGATGATGTGACGATTGTCAGCTTTGGTATCGGCATGACTTATGCCTTGGCCGCTGCCGAGAAGCTGGCTGAGGAAGGCATCAACGCTGAGGTTATCAACCTGCGGTCTTTGCGCCCGATGGACACAGCTACGATCCTGAACTCGGTCCGCAAGACGAACCGTTGCGTGACCGTCGAAGAGGGTTGGCCGCAAGGCAGCGTCGGCGGCTACATCAGCGGTGTGATCATGCAAGAAGCGTTTGATTACCTCGATGCGCCAGTCATCACCTGCACAGGCAAAGATGTACCAATGCCTTATGCCGCGAACCTTGAAAAACATGCGTTGATCACCACCGACGAAGTCGTCGCTGCGGTCAAGCAAGTCACCTACCGTTAAGGAGCCAGAGCAATGCCAACAGAAATCCTGATGCCCGCCCTGTCGCCCACAATGGAAGAAGGCACATTGGCCAAATGGCACGTCAAAGAGGGTGATACCGTATCCTCTGGCGATATCATGGCCGAGATCGAGACCGACAAGGCCACGATGGAGTTTGAAGCCGTCGACGAAGGTGTCATCGGCAAGATTTTGATCGCCGAAGGCACCGAAGGCGTGAAGGTCAACGATGTGATCGCTGTGTTGCTGGAAGACGGCGAAAGCGCTGATGATATCGGCAGCGCACCTGCGGCTAAGGCCGAGGCAGCCCCTGCTGCGGCACCTGTCGCTGATGCGCCCGCTGCGGCGGCCCCTGCCCCTGCAGCCCCCGCGAAAGACGGGACGCGCGTGTTCGCTACGCCATTGGCCCGCCGCATTGCTGCTGACAAAGGGTTGGACCTGACCACGATCTCTGGTTCTGGTCCACATGGCCGAATCGTCAAAGCAGATGTTGAAAACGCGACAGCGGCCCCGAAAGCCGCAGCGCCTGCTGCCAAGGCCGACGCGCCCACCGCAACCGGTGCCGCAATGGCCGCGGGTCCTTCCACGGATGTTGTGCTCAAGACATATGCGGATCGCCCGTTTGAAGAGGTCAAACTGGACGGTATGCGCAAGACGATTGCAGCGCGCCTGACAGAAGCCAAACAATCTGTGCCGCACTTCTACCTACGCCGCGATATTCAGCTGGATGCATTGCTCAAGTTCCGCAGCCAGTTGAACAAACAGCTTGAGCCACGTGGCGTGAAACTGTCGGTCAACGACTTCATCATCAAAGCCTGCGCTTTGGCCCTGCAGCAAGTGCCAGACGCCAATGCTGTTTGGGCCGGTGACCGCACACTGCGCTTTGAAAAGTCGGACGTTGCCGTTGCGGTCGCGATTGAGGGTGGTCTATTCACCCCCGTTCTGCGAGATGCGGAAATGAAATCACTTTCAGCCCTGTCCGCCGAAATGAAAGACCTTGCTGGGCGTGCGCGTGAACGCAAACTGGCACCCCATGAATTCCAAGGCGGCAGCTTTGCAATTTCAAACCTCGGTATGTTCGGCATCGACAACTTTGATGCGATCATCAACCCACCACACGCGGCTATTCTTGCCGTGGGTGCTGGTGCGAAAAAGCCAATCGTCGGCGCCGACGGGGAACTGACCGTGGGCACAGTGATGTCCACCACCCTGTCCGTCGATCACCGTGTGATTGATGGGGCCATGGGTGCTGATCTGCTGAATGCGATCAAGGATAATCTAGAGAACCCAATGACAATGTTGGCGTAAATCACGCAATAAAAATAGAGAAAGCCGATCCGGTGGGATCGGCTTTTTGCGTTCTACATCACCGTTTTAAGGATCTGATCCATCGTCATCGATGGCTGCGAACACCCAGCTTCGCCGACGATCTTGGCAGGCACACCTGCGACCGTTTTCATTGGTGGCACTTCTTCCAGAACCACAGAACCGGCTGCAATCCGGCTGCAATGACCAATCTTGATGTTGCCAAGCACGTGCGCTCCGGCCCCGATCAATACGCCATCGCCAATCTTAGGGTGGCGGTCATCGTCTTCCTTGCCTGTTCCACCCAGCGTCACTGAGTGCAGCATCGAGACGTTGTCGCCGACAACAGCCGTTTCACCCACAACGATCGAGTGGGCATGGTCAATCATGATCCCCTGCCCAATTCTGGCGGCAGGATGAATATCAACACCAAACATTTCGCTTGTGCGCATCTGGATGAAATACGCCAAATCGCGACGGTCATTCTTGAGCAACCAATGCGCCAAACGGTAGGCTTGCACAGCTTGGAACCCTTTGAAAAAGATCAGTGGTTGCATGAAACGATGGCAAGCAGGATCACGGTCATAAATCGCGACAAGATCAGCACGGGCAGCAGCAGCCAACTCAGGTGCGGCAACATATGCCTGATCTGCAATTTCGCGCAGAATCTGTTCTGACATCTCTGGCGAGGCCAGTTTCATCGAAATCCGATACGCCAGCGCACCTTCAAAGGATTTGTGATGCAAGATACCCGCGTGGATCAAACCACCCATCAACGGCTCATCCGCAATCGCCTTTTCAGCTTCTTCGCAAATGCGATGCCAAACAGGATCAATTTCGGTCAGATTGTATTGTGGTTGCGCCATTGCACTCACCTCGCTTTGTCAGGTCTTTGTATTAGAGCACAAAAGACAACGATGCCAAGAACAAAGCTGTGATATAGAACGTCACTGATTTTGATGTGACAGATGGGCCATAAGCGCTGCGATCACGACCGCATAGGTATCGAGGGCGTCGATATCTAGCTGGCAAGGCCTTGGCGCTAGATCCAGATGCCCAGCGCATGACATCAGTGTCCCACAACCATATTGGGGATGGGGCGTGCCATGCATTTGTCGATAGCTGTCTGCCAATTGGGTCTGATCTATCATGCTTGCAAGCATCGCCGCACGCGCATCAGGCGCAACGCGCAATAAGACACGCGCTGCTATTTCCACGTCGGCAAGTTGGATCGGCCTCATAGATACCGCAGTACATTGGACGTCAGCCCAGCGCCAAAGCGCTCTGATATTTGCGCAATTTCAATGGTGTAGAACCCATACCCAATCTCTGCGGTCAAATCACTTACACCATAAGCCCATTGCGGCGACGTCACGGTTTCCTCGCGAACGACAAGGTCATTCTTCAAGACCCTAACGCGGTATAATTCTGTTACTTCACCCAAAGGAACATCACCGTCCGCCCAAATATCTCCGTCGATGCGGGTACACCTGATCCACGACACCTCTTGCCCCGCGTCAGTCGTCTTCGCCCTCAAATGAGCCACCGGGTAAGGACGCAGGCCGATCCCTGCAAAGGCTTCGGTGACATACCGGAAACTGGGGTCGCTGATAGGTTGTTGCGCAGGTCCAAAACGATAGTGTCGCTCGATCCCTCGCGATGCCGCCGATAGATTGATCTGCCGCGGCACGCCGTTTAACAGCACCACTGTTGATCCAATAGGCCAAACATCGGGCATTAACCCCACGCTTCCCGCCTGCCCCCGCAACAGCCCGGACAAACGGTAGGTCCGCTCAGACACAAGTGTTGCAGATTGAAATTGCAAGATTTCCCAATTGTCGGGTGTCCCGTCACCGACGGCGATAGTATTGGCACCAGCCAAGACAGTTGATTGCAAAGCCGAACTTAACGTACCGTTGACTAAGTTAACTTCAACGCCATCTTGGCGATCCCAAATACCTGTTGGTCCTTGCGAAAGCGTCGACTGTGTCACTCCAACCGTGGCAGGTTCGGTCAGTTCATCCAATAGCCCGTAATTACTATCCTGTGGTGCGCCATAAAGCGCGATATTGCCCGGCCATGGACGCCCCGCCGCCGCTACATAGGGTGCGTGTGGTGCTTCATCGCCGGTGAGGATCGGAATATCCAAAAAGAACAGCTCAGCCGGGATTGGGCTGACATATGGCTGCAGTTGTGCCGCATCTTCCAGACCGGCCTGCCTGCGATAGACCTCTGGCTCGATCCGGGTCGCTTCGATCAAACGTAAGCCGGATTCTTCAATACGGTCGACCCTGTAGGTCCCTTGATGCGTTGCTGTGTCCAACGCCACGGTGTCACCCGCCCCGATATCAAGTTGCGATGGCGGTAGTGCAAAGCGAACACTGTCACGCCCGATCCGCGCTTCTTGCAACCAACGCGTCACGACCTCTTTGCCTTCCGCGCGCGTCAGTACAACTTGTGCCTCGCTGCGTGTGACTGTGGGCGCATCATCTCCGGGCAAAACGATTTCCGCAGCAACAGCAGCGTAATCCCCATCAGCGGCGATATGCGCGTATTGCACCCGACCCGAGATTTCCGCCGCCGCCGCACGCGTTAACGACAAGCTCAGATCCGTTTCGGCATCATAAGCGATATCCGCATCTCCCAATGCATGGTGCACTTGGCCATCACGACTGCGAAACACCAGTTGCCCATCCCGCTCAACCGCGTCAAACCCATATGACACCATCAAAGGCTGCAGCGCAGAACGCCCGGTTGTGATGTCATTCACGGCATACCCACGGACTACGCCAAAAAGGCCTGAGACATCGTAATCACGCACACCCGAGCGTTCACATATTTCAGCAACAACAGAGGCAAGTGACCTATTCGTCGATCGCCCATTCAGCGCGGCACCACGCGCATAATCATCACAATCAGACCAAGCCGTCCGATTGCCGGGCCAAAACGGAAACGGGCGCGGGTCCCATCCCCAAAGATGGATGCGCTGCGTGTCAACCATGCGCCCTTCATAGATTGTTGAAACCGGGTTCTGTGCCGGATCACCAAAGTGGGACACGACCGCCTGCAGATACTGCATCTGCATCAAATCATCGCGTGCACCCGTCGATGACGGCGGTAGTCCCCCACCTAAGGCTGCCTGCAACGCATGTCCGGGATCATTTGCCCCACGATCAACTGCAGGGCATCCAACGCATCCGCCCAAACCGCATCAAACTGCGGACCACGCAGACTGTCCGGATCATGGGCTGAAAACACCTGCGCCTCGGCGCCATTGGGCCAAACCAAAAGGCGACGGCCTGCTATCCACTCAGGACGGCGATCAGGGGGGCAGACAGATAGAATACCACTATCCCCAAAGACCATCACCTCACGGGCCTGATCCATGGTCTCACCGACCAATGCGACACGGCGGGCAGCCCCCGGCGCATGTGGCAAAGCGCCTTCAACCATCTTGCGGACCCATTCGGCACCAGCGCGGGTTTTTCCCGCGCCGCGCCCACCCAAAATCACCCAAGTGCGCCAATCACCGCTCGGTTCAATCTGATGAGGCATCGCCCAAAAGTCGAACAGATAAGGCAGCGTTGCAAGCTGCTCTGGTGTCAGCATCGCAAGGAAATCCTTCTGCCAAGAGGCTTTGGCGGAGGCGATTAAGCCGGCACCCGACATCAAGCCGGACCGCGTCATAGTCGATGGCATCTGCGTCAATATCTGTTCCGGTTTTTGCATGAAATGTATCCTCAGCAGAGATCACCTTGAGGTGCGCCGCTTGCAACTCGCTTAACTTGTTTAAAACTTCTTTGGTGCTGACGTTATCGCCGTTCTTGAACGCCGCTATCATCTGCTCCAGCAGCAGACGAATGCTGCGCGACAACCGATCGACTTCAGCCAACCTCTCAGCCGCTAAGTCAGAGGCACTAAGCCCCTCATCATTCGTTTCATTCATTGTAAATTCAGACCTGTAAGGAAACTTCCGTTACGGTCGAGCGGCAAGGATCGCGTTCACTGATCCCAGTCTTCTAGCAACTGGCAAACTACAGCAATGACAAGCCGATTGTCAACTTAACTAGACAGGACTGGCGTACGCGCAATTAATAATTTATTAATAAAGACAGCATCTTAACCGTCATTAGCGCGATTCGCCTCAATCTGACGCCACACCGCGACGTTGCGGTTATGATCATCCAAATTAGTCGCAAATGCATGGCCTCCGGTGCCATCAGCCACAAAGAAAATATACTCCGTGGTATCGGGATTAAGGGCGGCTTCAATGGCTGCCTTGCCGGGGTTCGCGATCGGTGTGGGTGGCAAAGCAGGGATCACGTAAGTGTTCCACGGGGTCTCTCCGCGCAGCTCGCTTTGGCGCAAACCTCGGCCCAACACGCCTTCACCACGGGTAATGCCGTAAATTACAGTCGGGTCCGTTTGCAAACGCATGCCACGGTTCAAACGGTTCACAAATACGCTGGACACCTGACGACGCTCATCAGGCACACTGGTTTCCTTCTCAATGATACTCGCAAGGATAAGCGCCTCTTCTGGGGTCTCCAAAGGTAATCCATCAACACGGTTTTCCCACGCCTCAGCAAGAATGCCGACTTGCGTTTCCTGCATCCGGGACAATACAGACGAAATCGTTTCACCCTCAGAGATATCATAGTCGCGCGGGGCCAAAGCACCTTCAGGCGGCGCATCTGTGACATCCGCCTGCAAAATATCAATATTGCCCAATGCATTCGTAATTTGCCAGCTCGTGGCCCCTTCAGCGATAACCACTCGGTAGGTCGCATCGCCATCGGCACGGACTTCTGCATAAGCGGCAGGAACTTCCAGCTCGCCAGCCACAAAGCTCACCAATTCCACAAATTCATTCGTTGCGGGATCAAGTTCACGGACATCGACAATCGTGCGGTTAATACCCACACGGTAGATTACCTCGGCACCGCAAGTATTCCGACCACCACGGGTTACAATATCGACAATCTCTTCCATAGATGCGGCCTCCGGCACCCGGAACCGGCCAAATTTCACGTCACCAGATTTATCGGTGTAGTCAGCGCCGACCTCAAAAATAAAGGGCGATGAAATCGCACCTTTCTCCTCTAGATCAGCACTTAGCCGCTTGATGCTGCCACCGCGCGGCACCTCGAGACAGATCGCTGCCTCCAATGGGCCAGGCGCGCTATATTCGCGCGTTCCCCATGCCGCGACGCCTGCGATCAGGAACAACCCGACAATTAGAAACGAAAAAGCATTTGACGCGATATGGCGCCACATTAGTCAACTTTCCCAAAGACAACACAGGCATTCGTGCCGCCAAAACCAAAGGAATTGGACAGCGCGATATCAATCTTGGTTGGGCGCTTTCCATTGGCGCAAAGATCAATCTCAGTCTCACAATCAACATTCTCGAGGTTGATTGTCGGCGGAGCTACTTGATCACGGATCGCCAAGATCGAGAAAATAGCCTCAATCGCACCAGCAGCACCCAACAGGTGCCCTGTCATGGACTTGGTCGAGGACATCACCAAAGATGACGCAGCATCCCCCACCAGACGTTCAACAGCGCTCAGCTCAATTGTATCTGCCATCGTGGATGTGCCATGGGCGTTCACATAGTCAATCTGGCTTGGCTCAACGCCTGCGTTGCGACACGCGGCACGCATCGCGCGTTCAGCACCTTCATGGTCTGGGGGTGGGGCTGTGATGTGATGGGCGTCACCGCTTAAACCATACCCCAAAATCTCTGCATAAATCTTGGCACCACGCGCTTTCGCATGCTCATATTCTTCCAGCACAACAATGCCGGCACCTTCACCCATGACAAAGCCATCACGGTCCGTATCCCAAGGACGGCTGGCCTTAGTAGGGTCATCATTATGCTGTGTGCTCAAGGCCTTACAGGCGTTGAAACCAGCCATACCAATCTCGCAAATAGCAGCTTCAGCGCCACCAGCAATCATGACTTCGGCATCACCATGCTGGATCAGGCGGGACGCATCACCAATGGCATGGGCACCTGTCGAACAAGCGGTCACAACAGCATGGTTGGGGCCGCGGAAACCATATTTGATCGAAACCTGACCAGAAATCAGGTTGATCAAGGCACCCGGCACAAAGAACGGCGATACACGGCGCGGGCCCTTTTCGGCCATCATAACGGCGGTGTTGGCGATGGAATTCAAACCACCAATGCCAGATCCGATCATGACACCCGTGCGTTCCAAATCTTCACGATCCGTGGGCTCCCACCCAGAATCCTTGATGGCTTGCTCTGCAGCCGCCATACCAAAAATGATGAACGTATCGACTTTGCGTTGCTCTTTGGGCTCAAGATAGGCATCGGGATTGAACGTGCCATCAGAGCCATCACCCAACGGCACCTCGCAGGCATATTGGGTGGTCAATTTGCTGGGATCAAACCCGGTGATCTTACCCGCGCCGGACTGTCCGTCCAGAATACGCTCCCAAGTATTCTCCACACCATCTGCAAGGGGCGTGACCAACCCCAGACCTGTCACAACAACACGACGCATATTATGCCCTCACCTCTTGGCGTATTTGTGCCTCTAATAGCGCAGCGCATACCCTAGGGGCAAGGGCAGCAAACAAGATCGGCAAGGAAAGGGCACAAGATTTTACCATCGCTTAAGGCATCACCGCTAGGACTGGGGTAATTGCGAAAGGTGATGTGGTGATACGGCTTTGGAAACTTGCGGCGGGGCTAATGCTTGGCCTGTGCTGTTTCAGCGGGCGCGTCGACGCAGATTGTATCGTGATTGACCGACTCGATAACTTGCAGATCATACAGGCCCGATTGGCGCGCGACCCTAATACGGCGCTCTTTGCAACCGACATTCGGCAACTACGTGCCCTCAGCGCAGGCTTGGGCGACAGGGCTGTTCTGGATGCGGTGGGTGGAAACCGGTTTACTGGGCCAGGCGCTGATTTTGTCAGCTTTCTTGACGATACCCAAGACCTGTTACAAAGGGTCAGTCTCGATGATCCACAATCCGTCCGTCCGCATTTTACAGCAAGCAAACGCGCCAGCTTGGCAACCATTAGAACGCACCTTCATCCCTTGCGATGTACCGACAACGATCTTGAAACGGCACGCTCATCGGCTGCAGCCAACACTGGCACAGGCGGCGAAGGCAGCGACGCAGAAGACCTTGCCGAGGTTGCCGAGACGCTCTCTGCCCTCGCAGATGAGGTGTTTCGCTGGCGAACACTGGTCATTGTTGCGACAGTTGGGACGATGATTGCAATCGCTGTCCCGATCCTGCGCAATTGGCTTTTGTTGCGCCAAAGGAAAGCGAAACGGCATAATACCAGACACATCACCAACTACCAATGGAATAACCGCATCATCGAAGGGATGCTCGTCGACATCAATTGCTTTGGCGCAAAGCTTAAACACGAAAAAGACAATCCAATTCCCGTGGGAACACCCATTGAGGTGCGGATTGATGACGGCGATATCATCGGCACCGTAATGTGGAGCAACGCAAACTACAGCGGCGTGCAGTTCCGCAAATCGATCACGCTAGAGGCGGTCGCCTTCGTGCGTGCCAGCGTTGATCGCAAACAAAAGCAAAACGGCGCCCCAAGGGACGCCGCCTAGCAAAATCTAAATAACGCTTACTGTGCGCCGTCGATGAACTTAACAGCGTCACCGAATGTCTGGATTGTCTCTGCAGCGTCGTCAGGGATTTCGATCCCGAACTCTTCTTCAAAAGCCATAACCAGCTCAACAGTGTCTAGGCTGTCTGCGCCCAGATCATCAATAAAGGACGCAGCTTCCGTCACTTTGTCTTCTTCAACACCAAGATGCTCTACAACAATCTTGCGTACGCGGTCTGCAACGTCGCTCATATCAAATCCTTACGTTTTTATGGGCTTTCGCCCGTTGTTCCCAAGGCTTGCGCCCCATCTTATGCGCCCCGTCTGGGGCACGGCCTTATCTGCGTCGCACAACATTTGACGTTACGTCACATGCGCTTTTCAGCAAATCTGCGTGGCCTATAACAGAGAATTCCGCAATGGCAAACGCTTTCAGCCGTCTAATTGCGACGACTTGCTAGAACATGGCCATGCCGCCGTTCACATGCAAGGTCGTGCCAGTCACATAAGCGGCCTCTGGACTAGAAAGATATAGCACGGCTGCTGCGATTTCCTCAGCATCCCCCATGCGACCTGCAGGAACTTGGGCTAAAATGGCTGATTTTTGATCATCTGTAAGTTTATCGGTCATTGCTGTCGTGATGAACCCCGGTGCAACGCAATTCACGGTAATACCACGGCTCGCAACCTCATAGGCAATCGACTTCGACATACCGACCATCCCCGCCTTTGATGCCGCATAATTGGCCTGTCCCGGATTACCTGTAGCGCCCACAACAGAGGAAATATTCACAATACGGCCCCAACGCGCTTTCATCATGCCACGGATCACGCCTTTGCACATACGCATGGTCGATGTGAGGTTCACTTCCAACACCGAAGACCATTCCTCATCCGACATGCGCATAAAGATGTTGTCACGCGTGATACCAGCATTATTCACCAAGACATCGACCGATCCCATCGCATCAGCCGCTTGTTTTGGTAAAGCGGTCACCGCCTCTGCATCACTCAGATTACATGGCAGAACATGGGCGCGGTCACCCAAAGACGCGGCCAGTTCTTCCAACGGCGCAACCCGCGTACCAGACAATGCCACAGTTGCCCCCGCATCATAAAGGGACTTTGCGATAGACCCACCAATGCCACCTGACGCACCCGTTACAAGTGCATTCTTTCCTTCTAGATCAAACATCTATAAATCCTTCTTCATCCTATGCATTTATTGCAGCGGCAGCCGCAACGACATCATCTGGCGTACCAACAGCGGCCGTCGAAACGGCACGATCAATGCGCTTGATCATCCCTGACAGCGCTTTGCCTGCACCAATTTCATAAACCTCGGTGACACCTTCGGCCGCCATATACATCACACTTTCACGCCACCGCACTGACCCTGTGACTTGCTTGACCAGCAAATCAGCCAACTTTGAACCATCCGCTTCAGCCTGCGCCAGTACATTGGCGACAACCGGAACTGCGGGGGTGCGAATTTCGACGTCGGCCAGGGCTTGCGCCATCGCATCCGCGGCAGGCTGCATCAAACTGCAATGAAACGGGGCGCTCACAGGCAGTAGCAATGCACGCTTAGCGCCCTTTGCCTTCGCAATATCAACGGCCCGTTCCACAGCTGCCTTGTGACCGGACACAACCACTTGTGCAGGGTCATTATCATTGGCCGCTTGGCACACATCACCCTGTGCAGCCTCAGCAGCCACTTCTTTGACAGCATCAAAATCGAGACCCAGAATAGCTGCCATCGCGCCCACGCCTACGGGAACAGCATCTTGCATGGCGGTCCCTCGTGCGCGCAACAATCGCGCGGTATCAGCAACGGTGATCGCACCAGCAGCGGCAAGCGCCGAGTATTCTCCCAGTGAATGACCGGCCACAAAAGAAGCGGCCTGAACGGTGACACCTTCGGCCTCTAGCGCTCGCATCGCGGCCAAAGACGTCGCCATCAACGCAGGCTGGGCATTAGCGGTTAAGGTCAGATCTTCGATTTCGCCGCCCCAGATCAGACCTGACAAATCTTCACCCAGCGCCTCATCGACTTCATCAAAAACGGCTCTTGCAGCTGGATAAGCATCAGCCAGCGCCTTTCCCATCCCGATTGTCTGTGCACCCTGTCCCGGAAATACAAATGCGCGCATGTGAACGCCCCCCTATCATTGCCTGTTTATTATCTGACGCTTACCGCGCCACGGGCCATCGCACAAGCAAACAGACATGCGCACATAGCAAAGCTTATGGGTGCACAGAACCTCATCTATGCAGCGCGGCTAGACGTGCTAACAATATGCAAACAATTCGGAGCCCCCCATGTCTGCTACACAAAGCTACGGAACAGTGACCAAGACCTTTCATTGGCTCACAGCCCTTTTGATCCTGACGGTGATCCCGCTTGGGGCGATTGCAAACCGCCTGCCTTATGAAACCAACGCGCAGCTTGCATTCAAGGCGCAACTCTTTTCGTTTCACAAAACACTCGGCATCATCGTCTTTGTTGTAGCGTTGGCGCGGATCATCTGGGCGTTGACGCAAACGAAACCGGCGGCGCTGCACCCAGAACGCAAAATGGAAACTATGCTGGCCGAACTTGTGCACTGGTTGCTTTATATCTCTTTGGTCGCTGTGCCTTTGACAGGCTGGATACATCACGCAGCTACCGAAGGCTTTGCGCCTGTTTTGCTTCCCATAAGCCAAGAACTGCCCTTTGTGCCAAATGACGAAAACGTCGCAAAACTGTTTGGCGGGTTGCATTGGGTCTGGAGCAAGATCATGGTTGGCTCAATTCTCTTGCACATCGCCGGCGCACTCAAACACCAGTTCATCGACAAAGACGTCACGCTTGCGCGGATGTGGTTTGGCAGTGCCGCGTCACCCGCTTCAGGACGCCATCAATCCGGCTTCACCGCACCCATTGCGGCTATCGCTATCTATGTCATCGCTACAGGCGCAGGTGCAGCTGCCGGGCTTTATACCGCAAAGTCGGACATCACGCAGGCCGACCTTGCCGAAGTGTCGTCGGAATGGACCGTGCTAGAGGGCGAATTGGGGCTGACGATTACGCAATTTGGTACTGAAGTCAGCGGCGCGTTTGAAGACTGGACCTCAGCCATCACCTTCGACGAGACTGGAAGCGGCGTGTTGGGATCGGTCGAGACAACAATTTCGATCGGCTCTTTGAGACTGGGTTCAGTGACCGGCGACGCGCTGGGGACAGATTTCTTTGACGCCGAGGCTTTCCCGACAGCCCTCTTTGTGGCGGACATTATGGCGGATGGTGAAAACTACATCGCTGAGGGCACGTTAACGATCAAGGACATCACATCGCCTTTGACACTGCCATTCACGCTTGCTCTTGAAGGGGACAACGCCTCGATGGCCGGATCTGTCGTCATCGACAGGCAGACGTTCCAAATAGGCAAGAGCATGGCAGACGAAAGTAACCTTGCATTTGCAGTCACCGTCAACATCGCACTGACAGCGACGCGCTAAACAAAAAGGGCCACGCCTTCTCGCAAAGGCGCGGCCCGCTATCGGCAGACAATCGTCAGATCGGCTTATTCGGCCTGCATCGCTTCGACAGAGATCATGACGTCAACTTCGTCGCTGACAAATGGCGCGAAATTCCCAACCTCAAAGTCAGAACGCAGCAGCGTTGTTGTCGCGTCAAAACCCGCCCAAGGCTTGTTTGCCATCGGGTGGCTGCCAACTTGGTTCAGCTTAGCATCCAACACGACAGGTTTTGTCACACCGTTCAGTGTCAGATCACCGGTGATCAACGCAGTATCGTCACCAGTCACCTCAATCGACGTGGAGGCAAAGGTGACCATTTCTTCATTATCGGCATCAAAGAAATCACCGCCCATAAAGTGCTCAAAACGGGCTTCCCAGCCTGTCAGCATGCTGCGCACCGGGAATGATACATTAACGGAAGAGGCCGCAGGATTTTCCTGGTCAAAGGCAATCTCGCCCTCAAAACCAGAGAACATGCCAAAATTCGTAGAATAACCTAAGTGGTCATAGCTAAAGACAATCTGGCTGTGGCTGGCATCAAGAACATAGTTTTGTGGCGCCGCAAATGCGGCTGTCGTCAGTGTTGTGGCTGCAATGGCTGCAGTTGCGATCAGGTTTTTCATCAAAGGTCTCCAAGAGGTTGACTGTGCATGACACACAGATAGCGCATGGAAACTGAACGCATAGCTTCAAAAATGAACACAAGTTGTTCATCAAAGCAGAGCTTGAAACGTTTGAGATGGCGTGAACTAGTCCGCTTCCGCCTCGCTCATATCAAGCAAATCGCGAGCAAGGCGGTCACGCAAAGGCAGCAATTGCGCCTCGGTTCCCGTCGCAACGGCAATGGTCTGAGATGTATCACTATAGCCCAGCGAAAGGTTGGTTTGACCGCCCGCTTCTTCGATATCCAGATAAACGCCACCAATCTCTTCAAAGGCGTAGGTCGCAACAATCGTGGGCTTACCAGAACGGTTGCAGACAACTTCGCGAATTTCGTTTTGTTGCGTGTCGACGTGGACTTCAGTCTGTGTGCCGCGACTTGCGAACCACAGTAAATAAAAGGCGGTGGCGCCCATCAAAGCAGCAGCACCCGCGCGCATAATGCCCGCATCACCATCAAAAAACAGCGTTGGCAGGACAAGAACACCAAAGGTTGCCGTCATCAAACAAACGCCAAGGAAAAAGCACACCGCCTGGCCAAACATCACAGAAAACGGCGCACCATTGCCGGATCGGATTTTATAGCCCCAAAAGATGTCTTCGACTTCAAACGGGGACGTTCTAGCGATTTCACCTGTGAAATCAGCACCCATTGCGTTCATGTCTGTCATTTTGCCCACTCCTCTTTTCGTCCTATTAGAATCGTCACTAAAGGCGGCAATAAAGGGGCAAGCTCAAGGCGGGGTTAAGAAATCTGACAATGTTGCTAAAACGCTTCTTTTCCTAGTGTTTCATGGCTTGCATCACACCATATGGGCTGTATAAGGCCCCATCCTTGCTGCAACTGTATGAACTGCGCAGCCTCTCGTGGATGGGACGCATGCAAGGTTAAACGCCCATCCTATGAAATGCGCTGATTATGAACTGGAGTACGCATGCCGCTATACGAGCATGTCATGATTGCGCGTCAGGACCTGTCCAACACGCAAGCTGAAAGCCTTATCGAACATTTCGGAACCGTTCTTGCCGACAACGGCGGCAAGTTGCTGGAAAACGAATACTGGGGCGTCAAAACGATGGCCTATAAGATCAACAAAAACCGCAAGGGCCACTACGCCCTGCTACGCACTGATGCGCCTGCTCCTGCTATTCAGGAAATGGAACGTCTGATGCGCCTGCACGAAGACGTAATGCGCGTGCTTACCATCAAGGTTGATGCGCACCAGGAAGGTCCTTCCGTGCAAATGCAAAAACGCGAAGAACGTGGCGAACGCCGCGAGCGCCGCTAATCGTTGATCTGAGAAAGGACATCAATCATGGCTACTAAACCATTTTTCCGTCGTCGTAAGTCCGATCCGTTTGAGGGCGATAACGCCCCTAAGATCGACTACAAAGACACTCGCCTTTTGCAGCGCTACATTTCTGAGCGCGGCAAAATCGTTCCCGCCCGTATTACAGCTGTTGGTGCAAAGAACCAGCGCGCCCTCGCCCGTGCGATCAAGCGTGCCCGTTTCCTTGCCCTGCTGCCATACGCCGTAAAGTAAGGAATAAATCACATGGACGTTATTCTACTTGAGCGCGTGGCAAAGCTTGGCCAAATGGGCGAAGTTGTGTCCGTCAAGCAAGGTTACGCTCGTAACTTTCTTCTACCACAGGGCAAAGCTCTGCGGGTGAACGCTGCCAATATGGCACGGTTTGAGGCTGAAAAGGCCCAGATGGAAGCACGCAACCTGGAAACCAAAAAAGAAGCAGAAGCACTGGCTGAAAAGCTGGACGGTGAAACATTCATCATCATCCGCTCTGCATCTGACGCAGGTTCGCTTTACGGGTCGGTTACAACACGTGACGCCGCAGAAGCTGCAACAGAATCAGGTTTCTCAGTCGACAAAAAGCAGGTTGTCTTGCTTGGCGCGATCAAAGAACTGGGCCTGCACGACGTATCTGTCGAGCTCCACCCAGAGGTCGCTGCAACAATCACACTGAATGTTGCGCGTTCCGTTGAAGAAGCCGAATTGCAAGCCGCTGGTAAATCCATCGCTGAACTGGCTGCCGAAGAAGAAGCTGCTGCTGAATTCGAAATTCAAGAGCTGTTCGACGATATCGGCGCCGCCGCATCTGAAGACGATGATCTGGCTGAATCAGCCGGTGTTGAAACAGAAGCAGCCGCAGAAGAGACAAAAGAAGACTAATCTTCTTTAGTTTCTAAGAAAATGAAGGCCGCTCCGAAATGGGGCGGCCTTTTTCGTTTCGGACATTAGTTCTGGTATTCGCGCACCCTGCCCCTTTAGCATCAAGGCCAACTTCAGTGATCACTTCGCGGGACAGCCAATGCCATATCAACCCACCGACATCCTGACATCTGAAACCGAAATACGTGAAGTCATCGACGGCATCCACCCCGCCCAAACCCTCAAGATCCTCGACCACATCGACACGCATTGCCGCGTTTGGATCGAACGCAGCCCTTTCATAGTAATGTCTACAGTCGACGCCGTAGGCAAACTCGATACCTCCCCCAAAGGCGACCCGGCAGGTTTTGTCAAAGTCGTCGATGAAAAAACGCTCGCCATACCGGACCGTCCGGGCAACCACCGTTTCGATAGCTTCCAAAACATTCTGCAGACGGGTCGCATCGGGATCGTTTTTTTGGTCCCTAACCGCAACGAAGTCGTGCGCGTTAACGGCAGCGCCAAAATCGTGCGTGATGTGCCCTTGCGCGAAAGCATGGAAATCAACGGACGCATCCCCGCATTTGCAATTGTCGTGCGGGTCGAAGAAGCGTTTTATCACTGTGGCAAAGCGATCATCCGCTCAAAGCTGTGGAAACCTGATCAGGCCGCCGCAACCGATGGACTGCCCACTTATGGTGAAGCACTTTTTGACCAATCTCGTAGCGGGCAAACCCAAGAGGAAATTGAAGCGCGGTTAAAGCATAACGATGAGAACCGCCTTTACGATGAATAGTCGGATACGGTGCTGCTTCTTCAAAATAGCCTAAGTTTCAATTTCACGCATATTCTGCTACAGTCGCTGCATTATAAGTTACTATTTTGCCCCGCTCCGGAGCGCATTTAATAAACAAGTCAACATTCGGCTGTTGCGCTTAAAGGCTCTTCCGGGTGTGCAAAAGAGTATTTGAAAGGACATAAGACCATGGCATTTAAGGGAAATCTCGGCATTCCAGACATCCAGGGTGAATCGCGCGACCCCGATCACCGCGGTGAAATAAGCGTCAATGGAATACAGTGGGGCACACGCACCAAAAAGAGCGCGCAAGTCAAACGCGGGCGCTCAAGATCACGTCCAAAAGTCGATAACCTGACTGTGTTCAAGAGCGTTGACGCGGCAACGCCCTATTTGGCGCTGGCTGCCATGCAAGGCAAAAGCTTTGATGAGATCGTGTTGATGGTCCGCAAAGACTCTGGTGAAGCGCATCTGGACTATCTGGTGATCACGATGACCAACTGTGTCCTTACCAGCTTTGATATTGAGACCGACCCAACGGGAAATGACGACGTCATCTCAGAAGCAGTGTCTATCGGTTTTGAGAGCGTCAAAATAACTTACACAGTCCAAGCTGAAGACCATTCGGCTGGGGACGAGCATGAGATTACATATGATGTCGTCGCAGGCGTCTAATGCCCAGCGAAAAAGGGGCACCCATACGGATGCCCCTTTCCAAATTCTTCAGCTGTAGAACTTACTCTTCTTCGAGCTTTTCAACAGCCTTTTGCAGGTCTTCTTTGCTGACCTCTTTGTCTTTCACAGCGGCCTGTTCAAAGATGTGGTCAACGACCTTGTCTTCAAACATTGGGGCCTGCAACTGCTGGCGGAACTGTGCGTTCTGCTGCACGAACTCAAAGAACTGCCGTTCTTGGCCCGGGTATTGGCGGGCTTGGTTCATGATCGCTTGTGTCATTTCCTGATCGGAAACCTTCACTTCAGCTTTCTGACCGATGTCTGCCAACAGCAGGCCTAACTTCACACGACGTTCAGCCAGTTTGGTGTGCTCTTTGGTCGGCTTGATCTCGGGGTGATCATGGCCTTCGACCTCAGGGTTTTCGTCATGCCACAACTGGTGTGCAATTTGGTTCGCCTCGGCTTCAACCAAAGACGCTGGCAGGTCAAACTTGACCTTTTTATCCAATGCATCCAACAGGCCACGCTTTGCAACCGCGCGGGAAGCACCAGTGTATTCTGCTTCCAAACGCTCAGTGATCTGCGCCTTCAAAGCATCCAGATCTTCGGCGCCGAATTTCTTGGCCAGCTCATCATCCATCTTTGGCGCTTTTGGCGCTTTGACTTCTTTAATGGTGCAAGAGAAGACAGCTTTCTTACCAGCAAGTGCTTCCGCCTGATAATCCTCTGGGAAGGTCACTTCGACGTCTTTTTCGTCACCCGCTTTGACCTTCAAAAGGCCATCTTCAAAACCGGGGATGAATGAATTGGAACCCAGCACAAGTGGGTAATCCTCAGCAGCGCCACCTTCAAATGGCTCGCCGTCAACTTTACCAACAAAATCCAGAACAACCTGATCGCCATCTTTGGCTTGGGTCTTCTTCGGCTGGTAATCAACAGCCTGTGGGCTTTCAGCCAGGTTATCAAGCGCTTCTTTGACCGAATCTTTGTCAGCTTTTACAACCATGCGCTCCAACTTGACCTTGCTGAAATCGACATCTTCGATTTCTGGAAGCTTTTCATAGGACACGTCAACTTCAACGTCGTCGCCCTCTTTCCAGTCTTCGTTGGTCATTTTCATCTCAGGCTGAGCAGCCGGACGGTCACCTGTTTCTTCCAGATGCGAAGACAGCGCGCCATCAATGGCTTCTTGCATGCTTTCGCCCATCAGACGCTGACCAAACTGCTTGCGCAGCAAGGCCATTGGTACTTTGCCCTTACGAAAGCCCTTCATTTCAACGGTTGGCTGCGCTTCTTTCAGCTTTTCTTCAACCTTGGCATCCAGTTCAGCCGCCGTGACGGTGATCGCATAACCGCGCTTGAGGCCTTCGTTCAGGGTCTCAGTGACCTTCATGTGCTGTCCTTCTTTTTTCAAACTTTGGTGCGGGTGAAGGGACTCGAACCCCCACGCCTCGCGGCGCCAGAACCTAAATCTGGTGCGTCTACCAATTCCGCCACACCCGCATGATCAAAAGGGGCAGGTTTTGGGCCTGCCCCCGGTTGCGCGCTGTCTAGCAAAGGAATGCAGCGGATGCGAGAGGAAAAATCGCTTAAATGCCCAACGTGCGAAAGACTTTCGGCAGTTCTTCGGGCAGGTCCTCTGCAATCAGCCCCGGACCAATGGAAAGTGCGCATTCGGTATGAAGCCAAGCCCCTGTTTCCGCAGCCTGCATCGGCGCGAATCCACGGGCCAAAAGCCCGGTGATGAACCCCGCTAAGACGTCGCCCGACCCGGCCGTCGCCAGCCAAGGTGCGCTGCGCTCATAAACGGACGCATTGATACTACACCGTCCTGATGGATCAGCGATGACAGTATCCGGACCCTTGAACAAAACCACACACCCGGCCCGATTTGCGGCGTCCCGCGTTGCATCCACTTTGGAATATGCCGGGCCTTTGGTGGCAGGTGCGGCCAGCCTCTCAGTCAGATCAGGAAACAGGCGTGCAAATTCACCACCATGCGGCGTCAGCACACATTTATCATGCAACTTGGAAAACAATGCGGGATCGCCAGCCAACAGCGTCAGAGCATCCGCATCCAAAACCGTAGGGCGGGGTTCCTCCCCGCCAAGCGCCGCATCAACCAAAGCCGCCTCGCGCAGCCCCGTCCCCATTCCCGGCCCAAGACAAAGTGCATTAATGCGCGGATCACGCAAAACAGCGCCCAAATCGCCTGCGTCTTTCACCCTAGACAGCATAACCGCATTCAATTGCGCCGCATTCTCGATCAAAGCCGCAGGCGGACATCCCACTGTCACCGCCCCTGCCCCAACTCGCAAAGCACCACGGGCAGCAAGACGCGCAGCACCACCTTTGCCAACGCCACCGGAGAGGATAAGGGCATGGCCGTGGGAGTATTTGTGGCCGACACCTTTTGCGAACCGCCCGGGGTCTAGCGCAAAGAACGGGCGTTTATCAGGCTGCAGTCGCTTAGCAAGCACCAATGTTGTGTCAGGAAAGCGTACTATATTGCCGCGTCCAGTATGCGGATTGGGTTTGCATTCTCTAAAGTTCTGCAGCCCGATGTCTTTGATTGCAACGCGCCCACAATGCTCGGGACCATCCTGCAGAAAGTGGCCGCGTTTCGGACTGTCGAATGTCACAGTTAGCCGCGAAAGAACGCCGATTGGAACGGCTGCGCGAGGATGCAAAGTCACCACTCTACCGCTATCAGAACAAAGTCCGGACGGCACATCAATGGCAACAAGACGGGAACGGTAATCGTCACCACCATAGCCATTCAGATGTCTCAGAAAGTTAGCCAATTCGCCCTCGACAGGACGCTTAAAACCAATGCCAAAAAGTGCGTCAACATAGATGTCTGCGAACACGCCTTCAAACCGACCATGTCGAAAGGCGCGTTCAGTCAGTTGCGCGACTTCGCCAAGTTCAGACCACCGCTCATAATTCACCTTCGCATCCGGCGGCAGCTTCCCGGCATCTCCATACAAAAACACCTCAACATCCCACCCGGCCTCTTTGAACAACCGCGCGACAACAAACCCATCCCCGCCGTTATTCCCCGGCCCACACAACACCACGGCGCGGTGCCCCTTATCATCTTGCCCATTAAACTCCTGGGGGTCGCTATTGTCGCGCCATTGGTCCGAGGGACAATGGCGACGGGTTGGCCCCCAAGACGGCGCCAATTCAGGCCATTCCTCAAAAATCGCTGCCACAACGCCCCGCCCCACGCGTTCCATCAGCTCAAGTCCAGTCACCTCGCCCGCATCAATGGCAGCCTGTTCAATCGCCTTCATTTGCGCAGCAGTTAACAGTTCGGTCATTGTTTCAGCACCCAGAGTTTGCAGAATGCCCGCCAAACAACCAAGTTGCACAAAAATTAGGCAACACGTAGTCTTTCGCCTGACCAGCTTGCGTTCAAGTTCTGCTACGAATTGTCCCTATGCAAGAGAAATGGTCTGACCACTGACGAAACACCAAGGGGGAGTCGCACTCATGAAGAAGATTGAAGCGATCATTAAGCCATTCAAGCTGGACGAAGTGAAAGAAGCATTGCAAGACGTCGGCGTGCAAGGCCTCTCAGTCATCGAAGTCAAAGGTTTCGGTCGCCAAAAAGGCCATACTGAACTTTACCGTGGCGCAGAATACGTCGTGGACTTCCTTCCTAAAGTCAAGATTGAGGTCGTCTTAGCGGACGATCAGGTCGACAGCGCAGTTGAAGCCATCATTGGCGCTGCCAAAACAGACAAAATTGGGGATGGAAAAATCTTCGTATCCACTATCGAACAAGCCATTCGCATCCGTACAGGCGAGATCGGCGACGACGCACTATAATCCAACACTACTTCTGCAAAAAAGGGACATCACAGATGGACAACAAAGCTGTTCTGAAACTGATCAAAGACGAGGAAGCCGACTATGTCGACATCCGTTTCACTGATCCACGCGGCAAACTGCAACACGTGACTGTTGTGGCTGATCTGGTCGACGAAGACTTCCTTGAGGAAGGCTTTATGTTTGACGGATCATCAATCGCTGGCTGGAAATCCATTGATCAATCCGACATGAAACTGATGCCACAGGCCGAAAGCGCCTATGTCGATCCGTTCTATGCCGAAAAGACAGTGTGCATTAACTGTAACATCGTCGAGCCAGACACAATGGAAGCCTACGACCGCGACCCACGTGGTACCGCTGTCAAAGCTGAGGAATACCTCAAGTCGACAGGCATCGGTGATGTGTCCTACTTCGGCCCAGAAGCTGAATTCTTCGTCTTTGACGATGTGCGCTTCAGCGTCTCCATGAACAAAGTGTCCTTTGAAGTCGACGCAATCGACGGCGCTTGGAACACAGATACCGAGTACGAGATGGGCAACACTGGCCACCGTCCCGGCATCAAAGGCGGCTACTTCCCTGTGAACCCAATCGACGATGCGCAGGAAATGCGCTCTGAGATGCTGTCCACAATGAAGCGCATGGGCATGAAGGTCGACAAGCACCACCACGAAGTGGCGTCTTGCCAGCACGAGCTGGGCTTGATCTTTGGCTCACTGACACACCAAGCGGACGAGCTGCAAAAATATAAGTACGTGATCCACAACGTGGCACAGGCTTACGGCAAATCAGCGACATTCATGCCCAAGCCAATCGCGGGCGACAACGGCACAGGCATGCACGTGAACATGTCGATCTACAAAGATGGCAAGCCGATCTTTGCAGGCGACAAATACGCGGATCTGTCACAGGAAGCGCTATATTTCATCGGCGGTATCCTCAAGCACGCCCAAGCGCTGAACGCGATCACAAACCCGTCCACAAACAGCTACAAGCGCCTGATCCCAGGCTTTGAAGCGCCGGTTCTGCGCGCCTACTCTGCGCGTAACCGGTCCGGTTGTGTGCGTATCCCATGGGCAGAAAACCCAAAGGCCAAGCGCGTCGAGGCACGTTTCCCTGATCCAGCAGCCAACCCATATTTGTGCTTTGCGGCCTTGTTGATGGCTGGCCTTGACGGGATCAAAAACAAGATCGATCCAGGCCCATCTTCCGACAAAGACCTCTACGACCTGCCACCAGAAGAACTGGCAGCGATCCCAACGGTCTGTGGCTCCTTGCGCGAAGCACTCGAAGCACTGGAAGCAGACCACGAGTTCCTGCTGGCCGGTGACGTGTTCACCAAAGACCAGCTGGAAGGCTACATGGAACTGAAGTGGGAAGAGGTCTACGCCTACGAGCACACACCACACCCAATGGAATACAAGCTGTACTACAGCTGCTAATTTTCCCAAATGTTTGAAAAGGCCCCGTCAGAGCAATCTGGCGGGGCCTTTTTTTATTTTCGGAGGTGGGGAAGTTGTCAAGATGGGTGAAGTGGTTTTGCGTGCTTCGAATGTCTGCTTTGAAGCACGAGTTACCCATGCTGCTAGATAAGCGAATGTGTGCTAATCAAGTATCAGGGTCTTTTATTAGTCTACCCTTGAATACTTGCCCAAGCTCTATCAAAACGATTTGCAGCAAGATCATCGACCTTTATAAAGAAGGTTGCCTCACCTACGTCCCAGAAGCACCAGTGCAATATATTGGTCGAGTTCAAACGCAGCAGGTGCACGTCATCGTTCGTAAGATCAAAAGCGTTTTGGCAACTCCGAAAATGGCCGAGCATTTGATGGTTGTCGGCTGAAAAATCATTTGTAAAGTCGCAGTAAGCGTAAAGCGCATCAGGCGTTTTCGCATGAAGCTCGCCATCGATCACCGAATTGCGCGCAATTTCTTCTAGAGCGTATCCGTACGACCGATCTAGCCGTAGAAGCGGCATATATGTTGTCTGCTCTTCGCCGTTTTCATTCTTCTGTACACGATAGATATAATTTGCCTTCGCGATGTCCTCGAGCCAAGTTACGAAGTCGTTTGCCATTGTGTCAGGAACAGCATCATGTGGCGCTAAGCCTGACACGCGTTCGATCCAATCGTGTGCTTCTTGAACGATAAGGTGAGCCCGATCAATAGCCACAGCATTGAGTTCTGTTCTTCTTTGGCGATCAAGATCCTTGGGTATTTTCTGTGCGGCGGCGCCAACATGTGCCGCAACTTCCGTAATGTACACTGAGAGTCCACACAGCTGTTCCGTCAAGAGCTCAGGCAAATGACGCCATGGCGTTCGCTTTCGTTTTTGCTCTGCGAGCCACTCTTGATGTCTTTCTTTAGGAGAGCTTGATGCCGTTTGGGTCAATGGCGTCCCAACTGGTTGGTCCTGTGGCAAAGTTGATTTGATCCGGTCTGTTCGAACGTTTTCGAATGCCTGCCAGAAATCAAACTTCTCGTCAGCGTCAATAGATGACGGAAGGTCGCCATATAATGCTTGGGGATCTACGATATGAGTAAAGGGATAAAGCTCTATTGGCCACTCTGGAAAAACCTGTTCATCTGCCACGTTGGTGATAATCCTTTCGCCGCGGTAACCACCAAAAGCTCCCAATGCAGGCAAATGCCTCGTGTTTATTTGCCAGGTATCGTTGGGTGGCTCACGTTCGGGTATACCGCTTAATCCAGAGTTTGAGTAAAGCACACAAATACCTAATGGATCATCGTCCCAGACCGCTTCGTCATCCATGCGAGCAAAGAAAAAAAGTGCGCCCATTTTCGGAAGTTGTTTTTGCGATTCAGGTAATTCAGAGCAGTTAATTTGCGCAAGAAAATGCAGGGGAGGCGCAGGCTCTGACTTTCGCGATGACAACGGCTGCTGTTTAGTCTTCCAAACTTTGGTAGTTTCGAAACGTATTTTAGATTTTGCTCGGCGCCCAAGAATTCTTTGGACTAGGCTGGGATTGGGATTGGGATTGGGATATTCAACAACAACGTTCTGCGCTTTGCCATCTACAAGTTCCTTATTGGTTTTATCGTAGGGGTCCTTGCCCCTAGGCCACTCCAAATCAGGCGGAAGATTTGGCCGCCCCCCAAATTTACTTGTGCCTTTTCGATCAAGTGGAGCTGGGGGTGGACATGTAAGAGATAAGTAAACAGCGGGACGCGAATGTTCTAATATCAGCTCCTCAATGACCTGAGAATAATCATTTGTTTCTACATCTTCAGTCAAATCTTTGTTGCTCCGCAATCCTTTGGCCGCTTTCGCCGCTACCCTATAAACTAAACAGTGATCTGCCGTCGTC
Organism: uncultured Paracoccaceae bacterium; assembly: GCA_947496605.1. Lineage (GTDB taxonomy): Bacteria > Pseudomonadota > Alphaproteobacteria > Rhodobacterales > Rhodobacteraceae > Yoonia. The sequence goes on from CANMDF010000001.1 coordinate 853,922, forward strand.
ACAACAGCTTTGATTATCTTGAGCGGAATAGGGGTTACAACTTAAGTCAATGCCGACGCTCGTTTGAGGCACTCTACTGATCGCTTCATCCCCCATTGCGATCTCAGCGACGATTCAACCCACAGCAACGTGACAATCCCCCCTCCCACGCACCCTTGACAGCAAAGCTCACCATGTAACTCTGTCGTCGGCCCATACCGGAGATATAGCATGAAGTTGAACTACCCAGCCACGCTCGCGTTGATCGCCCTGACAACTCCTGCTTTCGCCGAGGTCACCATCAGTCACGGGTTTTCGACCTTTGGCGATCTCAAATATGGGCCTGACTTTACCCATTTCGACTATGCCAACCCCGACGCCCCAAAAGGCGGCACGATGAAGCAGCGGCAGCTGTTCGGAAACACTACTTTTGACAGCTTGAACGTCTTTATTATCAAAGGCGATTCAGCACCCGAGGTGGGCGGATATATCTACGATACGTTGATGGTGCGGGCGAATGATGAACCTGACGCGCTCTATGGCTTGGTCGCGGAAACCATCGAATACCCCGATGATTTGTCCTATGTCGCGTTTAATATGCGTCCCGAAGCCCGCTTTCACGATGGCGAGCCAGTAACAGCACAAGACTTGGTCTTCACTGTCAACAAACTGCAAACCGAAGGGCATCCCTTCTATCAAAACCTGCTGGCTGACGTCACAGCCGCGGTCGCAGAAAGCGACCATCGCATCCGCTTTGACCTCGCCCCCGGTGCAGGCAGCGGCCTGTTGGGCAGCCTTGCCGAACTGGCGATCCTGCCCGAGCATTTCTATGATGATCTGGCCTTTGAAGATAGCTGGATGGATATCCCGCTTGGCTCTGGTCCCTATAAAGTCACGGATGTAGACGCTCCGCGTTCGATCACCTTTTGCAGACAACCTGATTATTGGGCCGCCGATTTGCCCGTGAATGCAGGGCGCAGCAACTTTGATTGCTTCGTGCACGAATACTTTGCCGATGACACAGTCGGGCTTGAGGCCTTTGCCGCTGGTGAATACCAAATGCGGGCCGAATACAGATCCTCGTCTTGGGCCACGGGCTATGATTTTCCTGCGGCACAGGCGGGATGGGTGAAGCAAATGTTGGTTCCCGATGGCCGCCCTGCAAACGCACAAGGCCTTTGGCTGAACATGCGCCGCCCTATCCTGCAAGACATCCGCGTCCGCCAAGCGCTTGAATATGCTTTCAATTTTGAGTGGACCAATGAGACGATCTTCTACAGTACCTATGACCGTACCGATAGTTTCTTTGAAAACACGGACATGCAGGCCACAGGTATACCTGAAGGGGCCGAACTCGCCCTGCTCGAAGAATTTCGCGACCAGTTGCCGCCAGAAATCTTTACCGAACCAGCTCATATTCCCAACGCAGGCGGCGAACGCCCACGTCACCGCAGCGACCTGCGCAAAGCTGCCGCACTCTTGGATGACGCTGGCTGGGTTGTTGGCGATGACGGCATTCGACGTAATGCCGCAGGTGAGCCGATGCGGCTTGATTTTCCAAGCAGCAGCCGCAGCCTTGAACGGATTTTTATTCCCTACACCGAGAACCTCAAATCCTTAGGGATCGACATTGAGTTTGACGTGATTGACCCCAGCTCTTGGACGCAGCGCAGACAAGCCTTTGACTTTGATCTGTCTTTCACAGCATGGCAGGTTCAAACGACACCAAGCACCGAGTTACGCGCATTCTACGGATCGGCGGCCGCGTCGGCAGAAGGCAGCAATAACCTGACAGGTCTGGCTGATCCCGTAGTCGATGCATTGATTGAAAAGGTCGTCGTGGCCACGTCGCGCGAAGATCTGAATACAGCGGCCCAAGCGCTTGACCGTGTTTTACGCTCAAAACACATTTGGGTAAGCGCATGGAACCTGGGCGCACATCGTATTGCAGTCTGGGATATCTATGGCATTCCAGAAGAGCCTGCGCCCTATGACTTCTACAGAAACGTCGATTTCTGGTGGTTTGACCGCGAAAAATACAATGCTGTTGTGGCCGCTGGCGCCCTCGAAGACGGTCTGTAGGGGCAAACAAAAAACCGGGAAATGTCGAAAACGGGCATGAATTGACCCGTGACGCACGCATACTTGGCCTTGGATAGGCCAAGGAATACGACGATGAATACCCACTATCGTGACACCCGCAAAATCGATCCAACGCGTGGCGCAACACTTGGTGACGGCACGCCCAATGACCAAGATCGGGTTGAGATTGGACCGACGCAGTTGGCCTTTAATGAATGGGCAGCAGCTGGGCTGGATCTGCCAAACCTGCCCGCCATGCGCGCTTGGCGTCACAAACGCTTGGTCGATGCCGTGAACGCCCGCAATTACGGTGGCATTCTGATGTTTGATCCGCTCAACATCCGCTATGCGACCGACAGCACCAATATGCAGCTTTGGAACAGTCACAACCCCTTTCGCGCCTGCATCGTCTGCGCAGACGGCTATATGGTGATGTGGGACTACAAGAACGGCATGTTCCTGAGTAAATTCAACCCCTTAGTGAACGAGCAGCGCACAGGTGCCGATTTGTTCTACTTTGATCGCGGCGACAAGCTCGTTCCCGCCGCTGATAACTTTGCCAACGAAGTTCGTGACGTGATCCGAGAACACGGTGGTGGCAATATGCAACTAGGCGTCGATAAACCCATGATCCATGGTTTGCGCGCGCTCGAAGCCGTTGGCTTTACCGTCCACCCCGGCGAGGAGCTCACCGAGAAAGCCCGCAGCATCAAAGGACCTGATGAAATCCTTGCAATGCGTTGTGCCAGTCACGCTTGTGAGGAAGCCTGCTACGCCATGGAAAAAGCTGCGCGCGAGGGTGTGCCTAATGGCGATATGTCTGAAGATGATATCTGGGCGGTACTGCATGCCGAGAATATCCGTCGTGGTGGTGAATGGATTGAAACCCGCCTTCTCTCGTCCGGTCCTCGCACAAACCCTTGGTTTCAAGAATGCGGTGGACGGATCGTCCAAAACAACGAAATCGTGGCATTCGATACAGATCTTGTTGGTGCCTATGGTATCTGCGTTGATATCAGTCGCACTTGGTGGATTGGCGACCAAAAACCACGCGCCGATATGATCGAGGCCATGCAGGTGGGTGTCGAACATATCCGTTACAACATGGACATGCTCAAACCCGGCGTGAATATCGAAGAGTTGAGCCGAAACACCCATGTGTTGCCCGACAAATACCAGAAACTAAAATACGGTTGTCTGATGCATGGCGTCGGCCTTTGCGATGAATGGCCGCTGGTCGCCTATCCGGACAAGATGGTGCCGGGCGCATTTGACTATGAACTACAACCGGGCATGACACTTTGTGTCGAGGCGCTAATCAGTCCAGAAGATGGTGATTTTTCCATCAAGCTGGAAGATCAGGTGCTGATCACCGAGGATGGATATGAGAACCTGACAAAATACCCGCATGACCCCGCATTGATGGGGCTTTAGCGGCGCAGCGACACATCCGCCAGTACGCCGATGTGATCAGACCCGTGCAAGCCGCGATAGGTGACTTTGCCACCACCCGGTGCATGAACGTGATCCAACAACAATGGCACTCCGCGTAGATCGAACGTCGGGCGGACTGGCTGTGCCACTTGCAGCGTCGCGGCATTCTGCATGGATTGAACGCTCTGCGCCCACGGGAAGATGTTGAAATCACCCCCCATCACAACAGGGCCATCCAGCGTCTGCAGAACGTCTGATGCAGCGCGCGCCGAAGTTGCATTACTATAAGGGAACGGCCAGCTTAGATGCACAGAGGCCACCCACACCGGTCCTTGCTTATGGTCAATCTGTGCAGCTGCCAAAGAACGCCTGTCAGAACACCGTGTCTGCAAGATTGGCGTGCGTGAGATGACCGCGATCCCGCTCCAGCCCGAAAACGAACAACTGTGTTGATAGGGATAGATGTCGCGCAACGCGACCAGCATCGCGCGATTGGCATACGAAACCTCCTGCAAAGCAACCACCTCTGCACCGCTGGTACGGATGTCATCTTCTAGCGCTTCTAACTGTTTGTTACCAAACCACATATTCTTGGAGTATATCCGCAAGTCACCAGTGCCTTGCGTCCCAAAAAACAGAGGCACCGACGTGCCCGCGCCCAACATCACGGTCGCAGCCATCATCAATCGCAACCGCATACCCATCGGGAAAACAAGGATCATCAGACACAGCACCGACAGCGGTAAGCGCAGCAATGAGAGGCTATCGAAAACCGGGTGCACACCGCCGGCAAAACCAAAAAGCACAGCCAGCAAAAGACAAATCACACCTGCCCGCGTCATTAAAATCATCAGTTTCATGTCCGTAACATCTCTCACCTTGCCGCGACTGTTTGCAAATTGGATTGCCCGCTGCGCAACTTACGCCCATCTCTTGCGCAGATTTTATGCAGACCGCCAAAGAAAGGTCCCGATATGCCAACCGAAAAGCTCACCTTCACAGGTCACGCGGGTGATACGCTTGCCGCCCGCCTTGATATGCCCAATGGACCGCATCTTGCGACGGCGCTGTTTGCGCATTGCTTTACCTGTTCAAAAGATATTACCGCCGCCCGCCGGATCGCGGCCCGCCTGTCGTCCATGGGGATCGCCGTCCTGCGGTTTGATTTCACAGGGTTGGGCCACTCAGAAGGTGAATTTGAAAACACGAGCTTCACGTCCAACGTGGATGACCTGCTTGCGGCAGCACAAGCCCTTGACGCGCGTGATATGTCGCCGTCGCTGATCATCGGCCATTCGTTGGGCGGTGCGGCTGTGCTCAAGGCGGCACCCATGCTTGAAAGCATAAAGGCAGTTGTCACCATTGGTGCGCCCTACGATCCAGAACATGTGACCCACAATTTTGCCGATGCAATTCCTGAAATTGTTGATCAAGGCGTGGCAGAAGTATCCCTTGGTGGTCGTCCTTTCCGCATCGGAAAAGACTTTGTCGAAGACGTCAGCAAAGCCAATTTACAAGCATCTATCGCGAAACTGGGCGCGTCTTTGTTGGTGCTGCATGCCCCGCGCGATGCAACTGTTGGCGTTGAAAATGCATCGGACATCTTTTTGGCGGCCAAGCACCCCAAGAGCTTTGTCACTTTGGACGATGCGGATCACCTGATCAGCCGCCCTGCCGACGCCGAATATGCGGCAGATGTGATTGCCGCATGGTCCAAGCGCTATCTGAAACTGGAAGAGCCCAAAGCGCAGGCCACGGTCCCCGAAGGTATCATGCGCGTGACCGAGGCAGATGCGAATGGTTTCTTGCAAGACATCCAATCCGGTCCGCATCACATGCTGGCTGATGAGCCTGCAAAGTTCGGTGGCACCAACAAAGGGCTCACGCCATATGGATTAGTATCCGCCGGGCTTGGGGCATGTACTTCGATGACCATACGTATGTATGCGCGGCGCAAAGGTTGGCCCCTTTCGGGCGTCAGCGTCGATATCACCCACGCCAAAGAACACGCGGCAGATGCTGCCGAACCGTCAGGCGCAAAGGTGGATCACTTTGATCGGTCTATCCGCCTCGAAGGTGATCTTAGCGATGAGCAACGCAAAAGACTGCTAGAAATTGCGGATAAATGCCCTGTCCACCGCACGTTGGAACGTGCCTCAACGGTGTCGACAAAGCTTGCATAAGAAAAGGCGCAGCGGTGACGCTGCGCCCTTCAAAAATCACATCGCTGTTGCTTAAGTGCGTGCGTTTCCGATTAGCTTCCACAGACCTGGTACCAGCAACGCGGCCAGACCCAGCTTAAGTGCGTCGCCAATGACAAACGGTGTCAGGCCAACTTCAACCGCCCAAGCCAGCGTCTTGCCTTCGTAAAGAACAGTCAGCCATGCCACGCCGGGTAGGTAAATCAGCGCGTTTGCAATCAAAAGCGCAACGGCCATCAGCAAGACCGAACGGTCCCAACCAGCACGTGCCGCAAAACCAAGCGCCAGAGTAGCCAGCACATAACCGACCAGATAGCCGCCAGTGCCGCCCATCATGTAGGTCAGGCCTGCATTTTCAGCGGTAGAACCTGCAAACACATCGAAACCAAGTGCGCCGATGATCATGTAGCCAAGGATCGTCGTCAGACCCAGACGTGGGCCATATGTGGCACCAATTGTCAGTACCGCAAATGTGCCCATCGTGATCGGCACAGGCCACATCGGCACTTTAACCTTGGCCAAAATCGCCAGCGCCATAATCCCCAGAATCACCATAACGGCTTGTTTGACGCGTAATGCGGTGCCTTCTGTCGGGCCAAAGGCCTCGGTCAGAGCTTTGTCGTTGAGTGTGAGGGCCATCTGCCGCTCTCCCCTATTGTTTATTTCGTTACCGATTTATTGCCTATGCCGCGACGCGGCGCAAGTCGGATGGCGCTAACGGGGACGATAAGTCGAGGTTGAGACATAATCCTTACGCGGACCCGTCACGGTCCAAACGGCTGTCCACTGCGGCCAAGCGGTAAAATCATAGCGCACGGTGTAAAAGTCATCACCGCAAGGATGATCTGTGCCTGCAGCGTGATTGGCCGGCACAAACTGATGAAACAGCCGCCCGTCCCAGAAGTTCACGGTGACCATCTCAGGGGTGAAGGTCCACTGGTATTGGCGCGTCGCTTCCAATTGGGTGCCATTTTCAAGTGTGAGAATACCCGTTTCATCATATGTCAGATGTGTTGCATCCTTGGGCGTAAACTCAGCAGAACCTTCCAATGTACCGTGGTGCCCATGCAATCGGTCTTGGATTGTGCGTTGCAGCGCCCATTGGCCGACAAAATCGCGCGGCGCGCGCATCATTTGGCCAATACCCCATCGGTCACACTGCCATCGTCGCCAATAAACCGCAGCGTGTCATCAGACGCCGCCATATCATAGCAGTCCCACTGATCGCCCGGTGGCCATTGGCTGCAATATTGTTCACCACGGACGGCCCAATACCCCCAGCTATCTTGGCCAGCGTTGTAGAGCGTGCGGCCAGACGCATAGAACTGTTGCGTCGCGTTCTCATAAATCAACGAGTGACCCGTTAGCGCCGCGGTGATCTGAGCCCCATCCAGCGCTTGCCAATCCTCGGCAAACGTCACACTCGGTACAACAATCATCACCGCCAATATCCGCAACATGCGATCTCTCCCTTGAGGGTTTCGCCCCTGACCCTTATGACGCGACAGGAATCCTCTGCCCACCCCCCCTCAAGAAGGTGTTACCCATGATCCCTCGCTATTCTCGCCCAGAAATGACCGCCATTTGGGAACCAGCCACCAAATTCCGCATCTGGTATGAGATCGAGGCGCACGCCTGTGACGCACAAGCCGCGATTGGTGTGATCCCCAAAGAGAACGCCGAGGCGGTCTGGAAAGCCAAAGACGTTGAATTTGATGTAGCGCGGATTGATGAGATTGAAGCGGTCACCAAACATGACGTGATCGCCTTCCTGACGCATCTTGCCGAACACATCGGGTCAGACGACGCACGTTTCGTGCACCAAGGCATGACATCCTCAGACGTGCTGGACACCACATTCAATTTGCAACTGGTTCGCGCCGCTGACCTGCTGATCGCCGATATGGACCGCGTCTTGGCCGCACTAAAGACCCGCGCTTTTGAGCACAAAGAGACAGTTCGCATTGGCCGCAGCCATGGCATTCACGCGGAACCCACCACGATGGGTCTAACCTTTGCACGTTTCTACGCTGAAATGGATCGCGGCCGCGCCCGCCTTGTGAACGCCCGCGAAGAAATTGCGACCGGTGCGATCTCGGGCGCAGTTGGCACATTCGCGAACATCGACCCATCCGTGGAAGAGCACGTTTGCGCTCAGTTAGGCCTGAAACCTGAACCGATTAGCACCCAAGTCATCCCCCGCGACCGTCATGCGATGTTCTTTGCGACCTTGGGCGTGATTGCATCCAGCATCGAAAATATCGCCACCGAAGTGCGCCACATGCAGCGGACTGAAGTGCTGGAAGCCGAAGAATTCTTCTCAAAGGGTCAAAAGGGATCGTCCGCGATGCCGCACAAGCGCAACCCTGTGTTGACAGAAAACCTCACTGGCCTTGCCCGTCTGGTGCGCATGTCCGTCGTACCTGCGATGGAAAACGTAGCCCTTTGGCACGAGCGTGATATCAGCCACTCATCTGTTGAGCGGGCCATTGGACCGGATACAACTGTGACGTTGGATTTTGCCCTGAACCGTTTGGCCGGGGTCATCGAAAAACTGGTCATTTATCCAGACAACATGCTGGCAAACATGAATAAATTCCGTGGCCTAATCATGTCACAGCGTGTTCTCTTGGCACTGACCCAAGCAGGCGTCAGCCGTGAGGATTCTTACAAACTGGTGCAGCGCAACGCGATGAAAGTCTGGGAACAAGGAGCGGACTTTAAAACCGAACTCCTTGCCGATGCGGATGTCTTGGCCGCACTTTCCCCAGAAGAGATCGAAGAGAAATTCGATCTGCAGTATCACATGAAAAACGTTGATACGATTTTTGCGCGTGTCTTTGGAACACACTAGAGGGTTACCGATCTGAATGCCCAACCAGAGGCGCCCAGATCTTTATCGCAGTCGCGTTAAATCTTGGACGGCGCGTGCACCGCATGGTTTTGCATCAAATGCGTCGACTGAGGCATAGGCGCGACCTTCGGTTTCGGTTCCACCGTACGAAGGACAGCAGGCATCGCCATTGCAACATAGCGACGCTCGTCATGCAGATTGATGTAAGGTTCACCAATGATCTTCGCAGGGTAGCCAAGCTGGCGCAAAGTACGCGCAAACACTGGTGGGCAAAGTGCGATAATTTCTGTTGCACCTTGTGCGGTCGCTTGCTCAACAACACCGTCGAGCACAAGTGCCAGACATTCAGAGCGGTCAGCATGCGTGGTAAGCTCATCTGAAATGACAACACGGGTGGCTTCCCAAACATTGGGGGTCACTTCGGCATGTGGAATAATGTCTGCCGGAATACCAATCAGCTTTCCATCAACCGCGTCACGCAACATATAGGTGTGCGCACCCCATTGCGCCGTCGTAGCCATTGCACGCATCCCGCCGACAACTTTCCCGTCCCTCAGGACGAGCGAATAATACGCCTTGGGGTTGTCGTACTGATCCATCTCGACATTATCATCGTGCGGAATATCCCATCCTAATTGGTCCACAAAGAACTGCTTACGCAGCGCTAGGAACTCAAAAAATGCCGTACCGTGCTCATGAAGCTCGGTCAGGTTAAAAGTAATCTTCTCCATAGTTTTCCCTCTGGTTGTGCCCTGATCGGCAACGGCCCCCACCGTCACCAAAAATGATGTTACCATAACATCAACAATTTAGCTCTAATTGTTCAGAAACAGGAAAAAAAGGACTAAGTTTACTTAGATTAAGCCGTATTGATTGGCTAAAGCTGCAGCTTGTGTCCCGGTCTTGGCACCAAGTTTCAACTTCGCGTTCTTAAGACGTTGTTTGACCGCACCCTCACTGACACTCAACTCAAACGCGATCTCCTTCAATCTTTTGCCGTCTTTGACCATCCCCAAGGCTTCGAGCTCGGCTTTGGTCAAATTTGTCGGTGGCGCCGTCTCATTGTGCCTGCGGGTCAGGTAAGCCAGCAGTAATTTCAGCTCAAGATCGGTATATTCACGCTCAGGCCGTGTGAAGGACGCAAATGATCGCTGGGCATCAGCTTTGGCATCAAAAACTGAAACTGTTACCCCGTACCGCATACCGAAGGTTTGCGCCTGAACAATAATGCGTTTGGGATCATCATCGGCCAATGCAGACCAGCGCACTGCGCCAATGTTGGCATAAGCCCACCGTACGACCGGATCAAACAGCATATACCGTTGTTTGGTGTAGTGCGCGATCCATTCAGACGGCAGCGCGTTTTCCTCTTCCATCGGAAAGGCAAAACCAACACGCAGCGCGACATAATAGCCCGATGGAGCAAGCTGCCCAATCTCTTCCGGGCCCAATAAAGTCGACATTCACGTACCTCAAAGAAGCAATGTAAGCATAAACTCCTTGTCGCTTGGACAAAGTTCAATCTACTATGATTGCGGTTGTCGCTTAAGAGAGCATATTTGGATTTAGTTCAGCTTGGCAACCGGAAAGCGAGTACGACGTCATGACTTCGGCACAATTTGAGATCAGTGAAACGCTGGAACAGCTCAGTCAGCTTGCCCCCACAGGATATGCGTTGGGAATTCACATTGAATACACGACCCCAAAATTCATGTTTCAGACCTACCCAAAAGCTTGGTTGGATTATTATTCAAGCAACGGCCTAGTGATGTCGGACCCCATGGTCGCTTGGGCCTTTCAGAACGAAGGATCAAACCGCTGGTCAAATCTTGAAGACCCGGCAGGTGTCATGGCAAAAGCCGCTGAACACGGCATGACATACGGTCTGGTCATTTCAGTTGTCTCTGAGGACAGCCGCACAATCTGTGGTTTTGCAAATGCTGATCGTGAATTCAACGACGCCGAAATTGCAAAAATTCAAGCTTTGATCACCAGCATTCATGCCAACACTGCCGAAACTGCACAACTGGATGATGCAACGGTCGAACAGCTTAAAAGAATGTCGATTATGGTGACGCACCCAGGTTCATAAGGCTTTGGGATAACGCTTCCTTTACGACTAACAGCTTATGAACGCGCATGAACATGCATGCGCCCCCCTTTCCCCTGACGCGCCGCCGCAAGGCCGCTATGATTGTACAAATGTTGCTTAAAGACGGCCAACCGCCAGCGCTCGGGCAATTGCCCGAAGCGTTGCAGCTGATGCTGACCGAGGAACTTGGCGCTTTGCGATTGGTTGATAAGGAAACCGTTTCCGCCGTCGCAGAAGAATTCACAGCTGAACTTGAGGCGATTGGCCTAACCGCCCCAGGCACCCGTGATGGTGCGATTACCGCCCTGTCTGATCATCTTAGTCCGGTTCTGGCAGGTCAGCTGCGCAAACAATTGGACAGCGTGCGAAACGGTGACCATTGGCCCATTATTGTGGACCTCAGTGTTGAGCGGATTGTCGCCATCATGACCGCTGAAAGCATCCCGATCTGCGCGATTACATTGTCTAAGCTACCCGTCGCCAAGGCCGCCGAGGTTCTGGGAAAAATCCCGGGCGAACGCGCGCGTCGAATCACATATGCGATGTCACAGACAGAAAACATCGCCCCCGATACCGTCAGACGCATCGGTGCAGCACTGGCAGAGCAATATGGAACAACACCTGATATCGCATTTGAAAAGGCGCCGGTGCAGCGTCTTGGTGCCATCCTTAACTCAACGGTGACGGATACCCGCGAAGATGTGCTTGTCGGTCTCACAGGCGAAGATCCGGAATTTGCAACAAACGTCCGCAAAGCGATCTTTACGTTCAAGGATATCGCCCCTCGCGTCAAACCAACCGATATTCCGAATACCATTCGCAACGTGGATGGTGACGTCTTGATTACAGCGATCGGGGCCGCTTTGGCAGGGGATGACGCGTTGGTGGCTTCGGCTGAATTTATCCTCAGCAGCATTTCGCAACGTATGGCAGGCCAGTTGCGCGAAGATGCAGATGAACGGGGGCGGATCAAAAAGGACGATGCTGAGAAGGCGATGTCGGCTGTCACAACAGCCATTCGTGAGATGGCAGATGGTGGGGTTATTACCTTGATTGACCCCGATGAGGCCGAGGAAGACGACGACACATAAACCGACGAATAGTGATACAAGTCATGGAAAGAATGCTCTAGACTTTCCGCTATGACAGAAGACAACACATTCGATGGACGCCGATGGCACGACATGGGAGGCACCGCAGCCGGTCCCATCCCGACCGATCAACATGACTTTTCTCTTTGGGAAAAACGCGTTGATGCGCTGATGATCATCGCTTCCAGCAAAGGCCACTTCACCGTTGATGGCCTGCGCCGCGTCCTTGAAGACATGGGCGAAGATGCCTTTGAAACAATGACGTACTATGAGCGCTGGATTGCCTCGGTGAATCAGAACCTGATCGAGGCTGGGGTTTATACAACGGCTGAACTTGCACAGCGCATGACCGAGGTGGCCGCGCGCGGTGCCACATACGGCGAGGCCGCAAGTGCGTGATCGCGAGTATATGCGGGTCCGGTCGGACATGCCGCCGGGTCATGTCCGCACGCCCAGTTATCTGCGCGGCAAAGTCGGGTGGGTTGAGCGCACGTTAGGTCCTTTCGAAAACCCAGAGCAATTAGCTTACGGTCTAAAAGGAGATCCATTGCCGTTGATGCGGGTCCGCTTTTCAATGGCCGACGTTTGGGGCCCTGCGTCTGAAACACCACATGACACAATAGATGCAGAAATCTACAGCCATTGGCTTGAACCGGCAGAGGCCCCCAATGCCCCATGATCACCACGACCATCTATCACCGTCCGGCCATCCTTACCGGCCAGACGACGATCATCCGCTAACTTACTGGCAGCAAATGGAAATCGCAGTGCGAGAGCTGTTGATCGAAAAAGGTGTAACCACCGCCGCTGACATCAACACCCAAATTGATGCAATGGATGCACGTAACCCGTCCCATGGCGCGGCTGTCGTGGCCAGGGCCTGGACAGATCCTGCGTTTCGCTGTGCCCTGCGTAAAGATGCAAGTGCCGCGACCCGTGAAATGGGTTTTGACATTGGCCCCATGCGCCTGATCGCGCTCGAAAACACGACCGATCAACACAATATCGTCGTTTGTACACTATGTTCTTGCTACCCACGCAATCTGCTTGGACTGCCGCCCGATTGGTACAAATCACGCGCTTACAGGTCGCGTACCGTCAAAGAACCACGCAAAGTGCTTGCCGAGTTTGGCGTGACATTGCCAGAGTCCACGACTGTTCGCGTCCACGACAGTACCGCCGACATGCGCTATGTCGTCATCCCTGCCCGCCCCGAAGGAACCGAAGGTTGGAGCGCAGACGACCTTGCCAAACTGGTCACCCGCGACAGCATGATCGGGACAGGGTTGCCCAAATCACCGGACGCTAAGTGACTGAAGACACCACAATCGAAGGTACAAAGGCAGACTGGCTGGCAGATCGTGCGCTACGCGGACTGATCAGCTCGCTGATGCGCTTGCCCTACAAAACCCGCGTCCCAATGATGGGCAGCGCGATGCGACGCGCGATTGGCCCTTTGACCGGGTATCGCAAACGGGCCGAAGAAAACCTAACGCGCATCTATCCCGACATGGACACAGTTGCACGTCGCAAACTGGCCGCGAAATGTTGCGATAACTTCGGGCGCACGATTATTGAAAACTATTCCTGGCGTGAATTCGGCGCACGGTTGCAAGATACCCAAGCGACCGGACCCGGACTAGATGCAATAACGCAGGCCACAAAGACGCAAAGACCAATCATTTTCGTCACGGCCCATTTCGGCAATCATGAAGCACCGCGGCAAGTCCTTACACGAATGGGCCATACCATTGGCGGGCTTTATCGCCCGATGCAAAACGCCTACTTCAACGATCACTACGCAAGGACGATGACATCTTGGGGTGGGCCGGTTTTTGCACAAGGACGCAAAGGCACGATGGGCTTTGTCCGGCACTTGCGCGGCGGGGGCATGGGGACGTTGCTTTACGATGTCTCGGCCAAGGGCAAGCGCTTACCGTTTATGGGGCATCCCGCCCGTACATCGCTATCTGCGGCAGAGATCGCGTTGAAACTAGATGCCCAGATCATTCCATACTTTGGGATCAGACAGGCCGATGGTCTGTCATTTAAGGTCGAGGTCGAAGCCCCGATCACCCACGACACACCAGTCAATATGCTACTGGAAATGAACGCCCGACTAGAAGCGCAGATCGCGCGCAATCCGGATCAGTGGTTTTGGGTACACCGTCGTTGGAAATAGTTTGGCCGGCCTAGCGCAGCTCTGCCGCACCCACGATTGGCCCATCGGTCGCTTGCTGAACAATCACAACGATCGGATCGTCGCCCGCAGCCTCAGCTTGGATCGCCAAAGCCGAACGTCCGTCCCACCGACCGATCACATCCCATGACGTCACGATGTTGGCATAGCTCAGATTACGACCTGCGTTTTCGCCCCGACGAATAGAGACCGTCTGTTCGGGCATATAACGTACCAACTGCACAACATAATCACCGCCAGCACCGGGGGCGGCATTGATGATCACGTTGTTACCACTTCGCGTCAGGTTCACATCAAAAGGTGACCCCTGCCGCGCGTGCGCTTGGATTGCATCCATAACAAGCATTGCACGAGACCCAACAACGTGATCCACGCCACCGATCACCATTTGCGGTGTATAGACTGTGGTCGCATTGGCGGCGCGTGCATAGGCATGCTGCCTTTGGGTGTTCGCAGGGCTGGCGAATTCGTCTTTCCAGCCAATGTAGTCCCAGTAGTCGACATGTAGCGCCAGTGCGATCACATCATCGCGTTTTGCCAAATCATGCAGCATTGCATCTGCAGGTGGGCAAGATGAACATCCTTGCGATGTATAAAGCTCAACCACGACCGGCCCGTTTTGTGCAAACGCACTGGACGCCTGCAGCAGGCCAACAAAGGATAGAAGAGCTAATAGGGAACGCATGGCAGGCCTCGAAATTCTGTATTCAAGCTCTGGTGTAATCAGCTTGGGCTGAAATGGCCAATCAACCAATCGCGAGTGATCTGTTAGGAATGTTTCAGTCGCAAACGCTGTTGATCTTTATTGTGTGCAATCGTATACAACGCGCGAAAGCGCCGCATTGCATGACGATTCTGCATGGTGCATCACCATCTACGATAGCCTTGCTTACGCATCAGCCACGAAAGGGAACGCCATGACGATCACAGTCGGCAAAGACACAGCTAACACCCGCAAAACCCTCACAGTCGGTGACCAGTCGGTCGCTTACTACTCTATTCCGGCCGCAGAAACTGCTGGCTTGGGTGATTTCTCAAAACTCCCTGCTGCGCTGAAAGTGGTTCTTGAAAACCTGCTGCGCTTTGAAGACGGCGGATTTTCCGTGTCTGTGGACGACATCAAAGCCTTTTCTGCATGGGCAGACAATGGCGGCAAGAACCCCCGTGAAATCGCCTACCGCCCCGCCCGCGTCTTGATGCAAGACTTCACCGGCGTGCCTGCCGTAGTTGACCTTGCCGCCATGCGCGACGGCATTGTCGCCCTTGGTGGTGACGCCCAGCAAATTAACCCGCTGAACCCTGTTGATCTGGTCATCGACCACTCGGTCATGATTGATGAATTCGGCAACCCCCGCGCATTCCAAATGAACGTCGACCGCGAATACGAGCGGAACATGGAGCGCTATCAGTTCCTCAAATGGGGCCAAGGTGCCTTTAACAACTTCCGCGTTGTCCCACCGGGCACAGGCATCTGTCACCAGGTGAACCTTGAATATCTGGCGCAAACCGTTTGGACCGATAAAGACCAAAACGGCGAAGAAGTGGCCTACCCTGACACGCTGGTCGGCACTGATAGCCACACCACAATGGTCAACGGCTTGGCCGTTCTGGGCTGGGGCGTTGGCGGGATCGAGGCGGAGGCCGCGATGTTGGGTCAGCCCGTGTCTATGCTGATCCCCGAAGTTGTCGGGTTCGAGCTGACAGGCCAAATGATGGAAGGCACCACAGGCACCGACCTTGTGCTGAAAGTCGTCGAAATGCTGCGCGAATTGGGCGTTGTTGGCAAATTCGTCGAATTCTACGGTGCTGGCCTCGACGTGCTGCCATTGGCTGACCGTGCAACAATCGCCAACATGGCGCCTGAGTACGGTGCAACCTGTGGCTTCTTCCCGATCGACAATGAAACCCTGCGCTATCTGCGCAACACAGGCCGAGACGAAGACCGGATTGCCTTGGTCGAAGCATACGCCAAGGAAAACGGATTCTGGCGCGGTGCGGATTACGCACCGGTCTACACAGACACCCTGCACCTCGATATGGGCACCATCGTCCCTGCGATTTCCGGCCCAAAGCGGCCACAGGATTATGTGGCACTGACAGACGCCAAAACAGCGTTCACACGCGAGATGGAAGAAACCTTCAAGCGCCCGATGAACAAAGAAGTCGCGGTTGCGGGCGAAGACTACACATTGTCATCTGGCAAGGTCGTGATCGCGTCGATCACATCCTGCACCAACACATCCAACCCATACGTGATGATCGGTGCGGGCCTTGTGGCGCGCAAAGCGGCAGCACTTGGGCTGGACCGCAAACCATGGGTCAAAACATCACTCGCGCCGGGGTCCCAAGTTGTTTCCGAATACTTAGAGGCCGCAGGCCTACAAGATGACCTCGACAAGATCGGCTTCAACTTGGTCGGTTACGGTTGCACGACATGCATCGGTAACTCTGGTCCAATCCAGAAAGAACTGTCCGATGCAATCGCCGAAGGCGATCTGGTGGCGACATCAGTCTTGTCTGGCAACCGCAACTTCGAAGGGCGGATTTCGCCTGACGTGCGTGCCAACTACCTGGCCTCACCTCCACTGGTCGTGGCCTACGCGCTGGCGGGTACGATGGACATTGACCTCGCAAGCGAACCACTTGGGCAGGACCAAGATGGCAATGATGTCTTCCTGAAAGACATCTGGCCAACCTCAGCCGAAATCAACGAACTTGTCGAAAAAACCGTCACCCGCGAAGCGTTCATCAGCAAATACGCTGACGTCTTCAAAGGCGACGAAAAATGGCAGGCGGTCGAAACTTCGACAGGCGAAACCTACGACTGGCCTGCGACATCGACCTACGTGCAAAACCCGCCCTACTTCCAGGGCATGTCCAAAGACGCTGGCACGATCCAAAACGTGGTCGACGCTAAGGTCCTTGCTGTCCTCGGTGATATGGTCACAACAGACCACATCAGCCCCGCCGGTTCGTTCAAAGACACCACACCCGCAGGCCAATATCTGTTGGAACGCCAAGTGCCGGTCCGCGAATTCAACTCCTACGGCTCGCGCCGCGGCAATCACGAAGTCATGATGCGCGGCACCTTCGCCAACATTCGCATTAAGAACGAAATGCTGGACGGGGTTGAGGGTGGCTACACCAAAGGGCCCGACGGCGCGCAAACCTCGATCTTTGACGCGGCGATGGCGCACCAAAAGGCGGGCACGCCATTGGTCATTTTCGCGGGCGAACAATACGGTGCAGGTTCATCACGTGACTGGGCGGCCAAAGGTACCGCATTGCTGGGCGTCAAAGCCGTGATCGCAGAGAACTTTGAACGCATCCACCGTTCCAACCTTGTTGGTATGGGCGTTGTCCCGTTTGAGTTCACAGGCAGCGACAACCGTAAATCACTGGGCCTGACCGGCGAAGAAACGGTGACCATCGAAGGTTTGGATGCGGTGAAACCACTGCAGGAAATGACTGCCAAGATCACGATGGCCGACGGCACGGTGAAAGCGATCACTGTGAAGTGCCGCATCGATACTGCTGTTGAGATCGAATATATCGAAAACGGTGGTGTGCTGCACTATGTGCTGCGGAACCTGGCGAAAGCGGCCTAAACCACCGACGAAATAACAAAAGGGCGAGCCGTCATAGTGATGGCTCGCCTCAGCCACGCAGATTTTGTATGATGCTTTATGCGTCACTCTTTCATTGTTCTTGCTCTTATCATTGCGTCACCAACGATCGCAGAAACCGATCAACAGAATCCCTGCATTCTGTCGGATGCCATTGCAAACCCATCCGAAACAATCGCGATCTGCAATGAGGTGATCGCCAAACGATCAACCAACCCCGCCGTGCGTGGACCTGCCCTTCACAATCGGGGGATCGCATACCGCCAATTGGGTGACATTGAACAAAGCATCGCTGATTTCAACGCGGTGCTTGCGATTGATCCGACAAACACCCCGACAAAACGCATGTTGGCGTGGACTTACCGCCAGTCAGGGCAAATTGCGACGGCCGAGGCGCTTTACACCGCCATTCTGGATGAAGATGACCATTGGCAAGGCTGGTTGTCGCGTTGTGCCGTCAGGACCGATCTCAAAAGGTATAATGGCGCGATCCGCGATTGCTCCGAAGTGGAACAACGCCTCTCACTTGATACTGCCATGTCAGAGGAAAGTCGCCAAAGCGTCATGCAGGACGTGTGGTATTTCACAGCGATTGCACTGAATGAACTGAACCGTCCCGGAACCGCAGCCAGCGTCGCGCGGCAAGGTCTGGGTCTGCCCGATATCAATGGACGCCTCTATTTCGTGACACTTGTTGGGCTTTGGAACAGCAACCAATTGGCGCAGATCGACAGCATTTTAGCCGAGGGTCTGGTCCGTTATCCGGATGATGCGGAATTGCAATTCTTCCAAACCCAGTGGGAAAAGCGCTAGTTCGTGGCCTTCGCCAATTCGGGCAAGAACCGTTGCTCGTAATCCGAACCGACCAGCGGCCCGATAAACCGGTAAAGAACAGTGCCGTCCCCATCCACGATGAATGTCTCTGGCGGCGCGGTCACGCCCCAATCAATTGCCGTCCGTCCGCGTTCATCAAAGGCTGTGGCAAAGAACGGGTCGTCGTAGTCGCGCAAATACCCCGAGGCCAGCGACTGTTGGTCACGGAAATTGATCCCTGCGACCCGATACCCTTGCGCCTCAAGGTCCAGCAAGTTCGGATGCTCGGCCCGGCACGGCGGGCACCAGCTGGCCCAGAAATTTACCAAAGTGATGTCGCCTGCTCGCAGATCATCTGCCGTCAGTTGTGCTGTGCCCTGCACTGCTTCTGCGGGAATGGCCGGTGCTTGATTGCCCACAAATGTCGATGGCAACTCATCGGGGTTATCACGCATCATCCCAGCCAACGCGAGGCCCGCAAAGGCCGCGAAAATCACTGGTGGCATGATCATAAGGGGCGAGACTTTAGCCATTCTTCTCAACGGCCTCCAAGGCAGCACGCACCTTTGCGTAGCGCCGCCAGCTGAGCCAAACGATGCCCGCAAGCAGCACAATGCTGACGGCATATGCCGACAACACTTCGACAGCATATGTTCCTAAATCAGGCACGGCGCGCCCTCGCTTCTAGGGCACGAATACGGCGTGCGCGAATTTCGGTACGTGTCCGCATCAAGACCAAAGCAATAAACAACAGCACAAATCCTGCGATGCAGACCAGCAACGGGAACCAGAACACATCCGCGACGTTCTCTTCTTTATCCAGTGACAACGACGCCCCTTGGTGCAGCCCTTGGTTCCAGAACAGCACCGCATAGCGCGACAGGATCGCGAAGACCGAACCGACCATGCATAACACGGACGTTAGATCTGCGGCTGTGTCGGGATCCTCAATCGCCTCCCACAACGCGATGTAGCCCAAATAGAACAAGAAGAGGATCAGAAATGAAGTCAAACGCGGGTCCCACGCCCAATAGGTGCCCCACATCGGTTGGCCCCAGATACCGCCTGTAAAAAGCGCAATCAGGGTGAATACGACACCGACAGGAGCCGCAGCACGGGCCGCAAGTGCCGATACATGGTGGCGCCGCACAACCCAGATCAGAGACGCCACCAACATCATGATCCATGCATTGATCGCCATCAGTGCAGACGGCACATGCAGATAGATGATCTTAACAGTCGATCCTTGGCGGAAATCATCGGGCGTAAAAAAGAACCCCCAGATCAGGCCAACCAAAAGGCAAACGCCAGCCAGCCCAAAGGTCCACGGCAAGACCGGTCTGGTCCATCCCATGAACCGCTTTGGATTGGCATATTCCCACATCGACATATGCGCTATCTATCCTTCATCCCAAACACCCTCAATCCCCGATCACCGCAGATTGATGCGTAACACAGCCGCAGTTGCGAATGGCAGCAAGGCAAACGATCCGGCGGTAATGCCGCCCATCAACATCAACGCACCAGTCGGGTCCAATCCCTCCGCGCCGCGCCTTACAGCCTCAGCCCCGAAGATCAGGGTTGGCACGTAGAGTGGTAATACCAGCAGCGACAACAAAAGCCCGCCGCGCCGCAATCCAACGGTCAAAGCGGCCCCAAAGGTTCCGATCATCGACAGCGCAGGTGTACCGACCAAAAGCGAGATCAAAAGGTAGACATAGGCCTCTGGCGCGAGGCTTAGCAGAAAACCCAAAGCGGGTGCTGCTAACGTCAGAGGCAATCCCGTCGTGATCCAATGCGCAAGCGCTTTGATCATCGCCGCCCCTTCCATTGGCAATGGCGAGGTCGCCAGCAGTGCCAGCGAACCGTCTTCATAATCCAGCGCAAAGATACGGTCGAGCGACAGCAAGGCTGCCAAGAGAGACGCGACCCACAAAATGCCGGGCGCGATCCGTGACAATAGCTCTGTTTCTGGGCCAACACCGAAAGGCACCAACACCACAACGATCAAAAAGAACGCAAGGCCTAGACCAAAACCGCCCCCTGCCCTGATTGCCAGTCGCAGGTCGCGCAGAAGTAACGCGATCACAAGAACGCCTCGTCTGATCCGCCGCCTGCATCATCTGCTGCTTTGAACGGGGTCAGGTCCAGCTCCGGTGCGTCCAGCCCCATGTCAATATGGGTCGCGATCACCGCAACACCGCCTGCAGCCAGATGCGTGTTCTGCAACCAATCGGCAAACATTCTGACCGAGAACGCGTCCAACGACACGGTCGGTTCGTCCAAAAACAGGACTTTGCGTCCGATCACACCCAAGCGCGCCAAACCTAAGCGGCGTTTTTGACCGGCAGAAAGTGTCCCACCCAGACGGTCTCGCAAATCAGCCAGGTCGAATGTCTTAAGAATTTCGTCGGGCAAATCCGCCGCATGCACATCGGCCCAAAACTTTAGATTCTCGGTTACGGTCAGCGCAGTTTTGATCCCATCAGCGTGGCTGGCATATGCGCCCTCATCCTCGGGAAAACGCACCGTGCCGTCCGTGGCAGGTTGCAAGCCCGCCAAAGTGCGCAACAGGGTCGTTTTGCCAATCCCATTGGGGCCCCGCAAAATCAGGGCCCGACCCGCCTCAACCGCAAAGCTGACCTCTGTCAGTACAGGCACACCACCGCGTGCGCAGGTCAGGTTTTCAACGGTCAGCATTAGATGGGCAACAGGGCCACGGCCACGCGCCGCCCCTCTGACAACAGCACGTTGTAGGTGCGACAGGCAGCAGGTGATGCCATAGTTTCCACCCCGATCCCCGCCTCTTCCAAAGTGGTGCGGAACGCTTGGGGTGGATGGGCGATCTCAGCGCCTGTGCCAACGAACAAGACATCAATATCAGCCACGTATTCCAAGACAGTCGCGGTGTCATCAAACCCGCCCCAGCCCTTGACGGCTCCGGGCAAGACCATCACAGCGCCCTCGTACTTCTTGCCGCCAACACGGAAGAACCCCGTGCCATAGCCGTCAATCGGCACTGCGTCGTTATAGCTGATTTCGTTCAGGCGCATGTTGCCCCCTTCAGGTATCGATATGACCGTATTTCGTGCCGGCGTTCAGATCTTTCTTAGACCAATCACGCTTGACCCCTAGGACCAACAGAATAGCAGAGGCCACAAAGATCGACGAATAGGTTCCGATCAAAACACCCCACATCATCGCAAAGACAAAGCCGCGGATCACGTCACCGCCCAAGATGAACAAAGCAAGCAACGCCAGCATTGTGGTGACCGAGGTCATCAACGTCCGGCTGAGCGTTTCATTGATCGAGATATTCAGAACCTCCTTGAGGTCCTTTTTCTTATACTTGCGCAAGTTTTCCCGCACGCGGTCAAAGACGATCACGGTGTCGTTGATCGAATAACCAACGATGGTCAGTAAAGCTGCGATAATCGCCAGATCAAACTTAATCTGTAGTTCCGAGAAAATACCAATCGTCAGGATCACATCGTGGCTTAGCGCAAGGACCGCGCCGACAGCAAACTGCCATTCAAAGCGCATCCAGATGTAAAGCAGGATCGCGATAACGGCCAAAGCCACAGCGATTATGGCCGTCTGGATCAATTCGCCCGATACTTTGGGGCCTACGGATTCGACGGATGGAAAGGTCATTCCGGGATCTATCGTACGCAAGGCAGATTGGATTGCTTCAATTGTCTCTGATGCGATCCGCTCGTCACCCTCTTGGGCCTGCACACGGACGAGAGCCACATATTGGTCTTCGTCAAAAAGCGGATCGTCAACGGGTGCAATAGAAATATCGCCCAGATCAAGCGCATCAAGAACGGCGCGATATTCAGCAACATCCACGGGCTGCGAACTGTCCGTCCGAATGCTCGTGCCGCCTTGGAAATCAATGCCGTAGTTCAGCCCCTGATACAGGAACGACGCAAAGGCGATGACCATGGCAACCATGGAAATGCCCAGCCAAACTCGGGCTTTGCTAAAGAAATCGATAGATGTGTTTTCGCGAACCAGTCTTAAGCGCATATCAAACCTCGATTGTCTTTGGGCGGGTGCGCGAGAACCAGATCACGATCAGTGACCGGGTGACGAAAATCGCAGTGAAAACGGATGTGATAATGCCAAAGCCCAAGGTCACGGCAAAGCCGCTGACGGGGCCAGAGCCCATGGTGAACAAGATCACAGCCGTGATGAATGTAGTGATGTTGGCGTCAATGATCGACGACAGCGCCTTTTCATAGCCGAGCTCAATCGCGCGTGCCGGACCTTTGGCGGTCTTCAACTCTTCGCGTATTCGCTCAAACACGATCACGTTTGCATCGACCGCCATACCAATGGTCAGCACGATACCCGCAATGCCGGGCAACGTCAGAGTGGCACCCACGATGCTCAGTAGGCCAAAGATGAGACCGACGTTAATGACTAGCGCGACATTCGCGAATAGCCCGAACAGGCCGTAGCTCAGGAACATATAAACCAAGATCGCAAGGCCCGCGACGATACAAGCAATTTGACCGGCGGCGATACTGTCCGCGCCCAGTTCAGGTCCGATTGTGCGTTCCTCTAAGAAGGTCAGTTCGGCAGGCAAAGCACCCGCACGCAGCAAAACCGCAAGGTTTGTGGCTTCTTCAACCGTGAAGTTACCTGTGATGATGCCCGAACCACCGGGGATATGGCTTTGGATCGTGGGTGCCGAAATCACTTCATTGTCCAGCACGATCGCAAAGGGGCTGCCGATATTTTCTAGCGTATAGTCGCCAAATTCACGCGCGGCAGAGGTATTAAACCGGAACGCAACAGCCGGTTGGCCGTTTTGGTCAAAATCAAGCTGTGCGTTCTCAAGGTCTTCGCCCGTCACAACAGGACGACGCTCAAGAATATAAAGCAGGTTCGGGCTCTCTTGCGACGGCACGATCATATTGCCTGTGCCTGCCGATCCATCAGGGTCGCTCGTCGTGCCCTGCACCGGATTAAATGTCAGCTGCGCTGTGGTTCCCAGCAGTTCGATAATCTCATTGGCGGACCCGACACCCGGCACCTGCACCAAAATCCGCTCGGACCCTTGGCGCTGGATCGTGGGTTCGCGCGTGCCAACCTCATCAATCCGGCGGCGAATGATTTCAAGCGTTTGCATGATCGTCCGCTCGTTCATCGCGGCCATTTCGGCTTCGCTGAGCGTGATTGTCAGGATCGGACCGTTGATCCGCACATCAATGTTGGTGGACGCGGCACCTGTGAAAGACGCAACAGGCGTGGCCAAGCCGCGTGCAATTTCAAACGCACGGGTGGCACCCTCAGCTTGAGAAATGCGCACGCGGAGCTCAGTCTCGGGGCTTTCCTCACGTGTCACAAAACCAACAGTGTCGCGTTCGGCCGCAAGTGCATCACGGACCGTTGGCCAAAACCCTTCAAGGAAAGACACATGCACATCTTCAACTTGCACTTCGACCAGCAAATGCGCACCGCCGCGCAAATCGAGGCCTAGATTGACAAGGCTGGATGGCAGAAAGCTCGGCCACTGCGCCGCATCTGCTTCAAGTTCCGCATTGGTGACACCTTCTTCAATGAACACCATGGCGTCATTGTGGGTTTCAACCCGGCCATAAAAGCCATTGGGCATCGCAAAAGTCAGTCCGACGATCACGGTCAGCCAGATCATCACAAGCTTGGGGAACGAAATATTCAGCATGAAGCGCGCCTCGCCGGCAAGATTTTAGGTTTTCGCCGGTTCGGTCTTATTCATCACAGTGGCGATAGTTGACTTGACCACGCGTACTTTGACGTCTTTCGCGATTTCGACTTCAACTTCGTTACTGTCGTCTTCTTTGACCTTCACGATTTTACCAACAACACCACCTTGGGTGATAATCTGGTCGCCCCGGCGCAGTCCGGCCAACATAGCGGCATGTTCTTTCAGCTTTTTCTGCTGTGGGCGGATCAGCAAGAAGTACATGATCGCAAAGATCAGCAGCAACATGATTAGGTCTTCGGCTCTCATATTCCATCCCTTTTGGTCGTGTGGCGTTTGCGCCTTGGAAACTTGCGGCACATTATGTCCGGCACCCATGATTGGCAACCGCGATTGGCCTGTTTTGATCAGGCTTTCATGCGATATGGGGGCGGGTTTGGCCGAAAGCAATCGCGAACCCGTAAAACGGCGCATTTCATAGTTCACTTGGAGGCCACAATCAGGCATATGACGGCCACCAAACACCGCAAAAGGACCGACGCCATGCATGACATTCGTACCATTCGTGACAACCCTGCCGCTTTTGATGCCGCATTGTCTCGCCGTGGGAATGCGCCTGTGTCGTCCAAAATCCTTGCAATGGATGAAGCACGCCGCGCCAAAATTCTCGCCGCTGAAACAGCACAGGCCGAGGCAAACAAAGCCGCCAAAGAGGTGGGTGCTGCCAAAGGCCGCGGTGATGAGGCCGAATTTGAACGGCTGCGTGCGCTGGTCGGCGAAAAGAAAGCCCAGATTGCGGCCTTGAACGATGAGGCCAAGGCAGAAGATGCAGCCCTCACCGATCTGTTGATGGGCATTCCAAACCTACCCGATGACAGCATTCCTGACGGCGCGGATGAGGACGACAACGTCGAAATCCATCGCCATGGATCGCCAAAGAACCTCGACTTTGACCCGGTTGAGCATTTCGACATCCCCGCAATTCGTCCGGGCATGGATTTTGAGACGGCCGCCAAACTCTCTGGCAGCCGCTTTGTGTTGCTGTCTGGCGCAGTGGCCCGCCTGCACCGCGCATTGGCGCAGTTTATGCTGGACGTCCATGTCGAAGAACATGGTCTGACTGAGACCATCACCCCCGTGCTGGTGCGCGAAGAGATGATGTATGGCACCGGCCAATTGCCCAAATTCGGCGAAGACAGCTATCAAACCACAAACGGCTGGTGGCTGATCCCAACGGCTGAGGTCACTTTGACCAATATCGTCAATGGCCTGACGGTTGATGAATCTTACCTGCCCCGCCGCTATTGCGCTCACACCCAGTGTTTCCGGTCAGAGGCAGGGTCCGCAGGCCGCGACACATCCGGCATGCTGCGCCAGCACCAGTTTGAAAAAGTTGAAATGGTCAGCGTGACACGGCCAGAAGACAGCGCCGCCGAACACGACCGCATGACAGGCTGCGCCCAAGCGATCCTTGAAAAGCTGGAGCTGCCCTACCGCACAGTCGTGCTGTGCACCGGCGACCTGGGCTTTGGCATGACCAAAACCCACGACATCGAAGTGTGGTTGCCCGGCCAGAACACCTACCGCGAGATCAGCTCAGTTTCCGTTGCAGGCGACTATCAAGCCCGCCGGATGAACGCACGTTATAAGCCCGAAGCAGGCGGCAAACCACAGTTCGTGCATACGCTGAACGGATCAGGCTTGGCCGTTGGCCGCGCACTGATCGCTGTTGTCGAAAACGGGCAGCAGGCCGATGGATCGGTAGATTTGCCTGCTGCGCTGCACCCGTACCTGCGCGGTAAGACGCGGATCAATGCCGACGGACAAATGGTCTAATCAGGCGGCAAGAGATCATCTTTCGTGATGGTCTCTTGCAGTTTTTCCAGCACCGTATCCAAGGTCTTGGGCAAATACGTCGGATCACAGGCCACGCGGTCTAATGTTGTCTGGCTGACATCAACGACACGCTTGGGCCCTTCGCGGTCTTTCGCACTCATCCTCATGATGCGGGTCATCAGGCCCACATCGGATTTATTCACCAGCGCTTCGCGGATGTTGCGGCCCTCGTGGACCTCCTTCAGCGCCTCAGGGTCCATACAAAGGTCAGCCTTTTCAGCACCTTGTGCGATCCATTCAAAACTAAACGACGACAAGCCCTGACGGTCACCCCCACCCCCAACTGATCCGTGGTCGCCGGGAAACCACTCTTGGCGGTAAGGCCAGTCTTCGCGGGTGTCTGGATGCAGACTGGTGTCTTCGTCCAACCCCAAAGCACGACGATTCATGCCTTCCAACTTGTCCGACCACATGGCTGGTGGAAATGTCTTACGGCGCTCATCAACCGCGACTGCGTGACGGGCGGCCAGAACGGTGCGCGACAGATCAGCATCGTGGAACTGATGCTTCTTATTAAAGATCGGTGCGGCGGCCCAATACCCCGGCACGCCAAGTGCACCAACGGTATCCCATACACCAAGGTATTTGATGGTCAGGTTCACGCATAGGCCCGGCTTTGTTTTCTGCCGCCAGTTCCACTCTTCTTCGCTGGTGGCCGTATAGGGTGCAAAATCACGCCGCCATTCAAAGCTTGCGGGATCGTCGGGTTTGGTATCGCGCGACCGCGACCGGTAACGCTGGATGGCTTCACCGATCCGACCCACGTTTTCACGCGGTGGAATGCCGCAAGACCGCAGCAAACCAGCCAAGGATCGTGCCGTATAGGCCCCGCGTGAAAACCCAAAGATGAAAATCTCATCCCCCGGTTCATAGCAAAAGACCAACGCGCGATACGCATCTTCGATATTCTCAATCAAACCCCAGCCCATCGCTCCACCAGCCAACCGGTCCAGCGTACGCGCAACCGCGTTAGACCCGCGACCAGAGCCAACGCCCAACACGTAGAACACTTGCTGTTTGCGCCCATCATCGGCTGTGTGCTTAACCGCTTGCGCAAGACGCACAACGTTTGTCGGGTTCACTGCGTCGTGGCGGTTCCACGTGCCGTCACAAAAAATAGCAATCCGTTTCATGGCAAAGTCCTTCGTTGAATATGCTAATGCTGACGCAAGGTTAAGCGGGCCGCAAGTCGGCTTTTCCCCACCTTTTCATGGAATTGGGCAGTGATGCACTACGTTGGATGGTATGAAACAGATATACGCACTGCTCACCCTCATTTTCACTGCAACTTTTGTGGTGTCCCCTGCACTGACTAGTCCCTTTAGCGGCTTTCGTGCTGATCAATTGCCCAACCCGCAGATCAATCCGCCGATCCAACCCGAAGGCTATGCCTTTGCGATTTGGGGTTTGATTTACGGGTGGCTGGTTGTTTCCGCTGTGTTCGGCCTGATCAAACGGGGCCATGATGCGATGTGGGACAAAGCCCGCAAGCCGCTGATTATCAGCTTGGCAGTCGGCACACCTTGGCTTGCCGTGGCAAATGTAAGCGCGCTTTGGGCAACCATCCTGATCTTTGTGATGGCTGCAGGGGCTATTATGGCACTCTTGCATGCGCCACAAAAGGATAAATGGTGGTTCAAGGTTCCCGTGGGCATCTACGCAGGCTGGTTGACCGCAGCATCTTTCGTATCACTTGGCAGCACAGCAGCAGGTTACGGCGTTGTGACAGATGCCATGGGCTGGGCCTATATTGGGATCGTCGGCGCATTGGTCGTTGCTGGGTCGATCTTGATGCGCACGTCGGCACCATCCTACGGGCTGACCGTGATTTGGGCCTTGGTGGGCATCATCATGGCGAACGGCACAGCCGTTTGGACAGTGTCCGCACTTTCCGCGATCGGTACAGTCATCCTGCTCGGCATCATCGCAATGACGCGCCGCAGCGATGCTTCTATTTCTTAAGGTGCTTTGACAAACGCGACGGCTGCGACGACTTCTTATCTTTATAGGGGTTCTTGTCGCCTTGATCGCGCAGGAACAACCGGATCGGCGTGCCGGGCATATCAAAGTCGACACGTAAGCCATTGACAAGATATCGTTTATAGCTTTCCGGCATCATATCGGGATGTGACGTCATCACAACAAACGCAGGCGGGCGCGTTTTGACTTGGGTCATGTAGCGCATCTTGATCCGTTTGCCGCCCGGCGCGGGTGGTGGGTGCTGTTCCAGCATGCCCGTCAACCAACGGTTCAGGTTGGCGGTCGAAACACGACGGTTCCACACTTCATGGGCGCGCATAATCGCCTGCTGCAAACGGTCAAGGCCCTTGCCCGTCTTGGCGGAAACCGTGACCAGGGGTGCGCCGCGCAATTGCGGCAACAGGCGTTCAAAGTCTTGCCGCAACTCTTTCAGTTTGCTTTGCTTTTCGCCCTCAACGTCCCATTTATTGACGGCAACAACAACAGCGCGACCTTCGCGTTCGGCCAGGTCAGCAATGCGCAAATCTTGCTGCTCAAACGGGATTTCCACGTCAAGAAGGACAACAACAACTTCGGCAAATTTCACAGCACGCAGGCCATCGGACACGGACAGCTTCTCAAGCTTCTCTTGCACCTTTGCCTTCTTGCGCATGCCAGCGGTGTCAAAAATACGCATCGGCACCCCGCCCCAATCTTGTTGGACGGAAATCGCATCGCGGGTGATCCCGGCCTCTGGGCCAGTGAGCAGGCGTTCCTCACCGATGATTTTGTTGATCAGCGTGGATTTACCGGCGTTCGGGCGGCCAACAACGGCAATCTGCAAAGGTTTGGTCTTGGTCGGAACGCGCGGCGCATCCTCGTCATCTTCGCCGACATCAACATCGACTTCAGGTGCATCAGCGGCGGCTTTCTCAGCCATTGCGTCATGCAGTGGGCGCAAAACATCCATCAATTCGCCCATGCCTTCGCCGTGTTCGGCGGACATGCGGATTGGCTCACCAAGGCCGAGTGCGTAGGCCTCTAAGATCGTGGCATCCGCCGCTTTGCCTTCGCCTTTGTTCGCGGCAAGGATCACATTCGCATTCTTCTTGCGCAGGATATCGGCAAAGACCTCATCCGCGGGCAGCACCCCTGCTCGCGCGTCAATCATGAACAGGCACACATCGGCCATTTCAACCGCACGTTCAGTCAGACGGCGCATGCGGCCTTGCAAGCTGTCATCGGTCGCTTCTTCCAAACCAGCGCTGTCAATCACGGTAAAACGCAAGTCAGCAATGCGCCCTTCGCCTTCGCGCAGGTCACGCGTTACCCCCGGCTGGTCATCGACCAAGGCCAGTTTCTTGCCAACCAAACGGTTGAACAAGGTGGATTTGCCCACATTAGGGCGACCCACGATTGCAAGGGTAAAGCTCATGTCTTGGCTCCTGACGGCGTTTGTCCCGCGCAGCTACACCAGTTGTCGCTTAACGGAAAGCGTGCAATTGCCCGTTTTTGCTCAGCACGTAAAGGGTCTCACCCGCAATAACCGGACCTGACGCAGCGCCACCGGGCAATGCGACTTGACCGATCAACGCGCCAGAGGTCGGGTCGAACTGGCGGATCAGCCCGTCAGATGACGTCACGATCAGACGACCGCCAGCTAAAACCGGACCGTAATGCGCAAAAATGCTTTTCTGGCGGCGTGTCGCTTCTTCATCTTCAAACGTTGGCAATGACGTCCGCCACACAGGGTTACCAGAGTTGGCATCAAGCCGGACAAGCTCGTTCAAATCATTGATTAGGAATACTGCATTGCCGACAGGCCAAACAGGACTGACGGACCCTTCGGTTGCTGTCCAAAGGCGTGCGCCATCTTCAAGGTTCATCGCAACGGTACGGCCACCAAAGTTACCGATGTACACGCGGCCATTTGCAATCACCGGATCACCCGAGATATCGCTGATAAGCCCCGCCGCACTACCCAGCCGATCGCCTGACACAACAGTCGACCAACGGGTCAACCCACCAGCTGGATAGGTTGTCAGAACCTCGCCAGACGGGAATGGAAAGACAACAAAATCGCCGCTGACCGCGGGGGATGCACCGCCTGCAAAATTCGCTGTTGAAGGCAGGCCGGCGCGTTGCCACCTGATACGGCCGTTGGTGGCGTCCAACGCCCAAGCAAGACTGTCGCGCCCAACGATATAAAGCAGATCACCACGCAAAGTAGGTGCTGCACCAGCAGGCGCATCAAGGTCTTGGGTCCAGACGGCAGCGCCCGTAGCTGCGTCAAGCGCCGTGACTTCACCAAACCCTGTTGCGACGTAAACTTGGCCTCCGCCCACGGAAATACCGCCGCCCGATGCATCGCTCGCATTATCGCGGGTCGGTGTCAGATCACGGGTCCAAAGAATTGTGCCGTTAACGGTTGTCGCAGTCACCCGCGCCCGCGCGTCAACAGTGTAAATGACGCCATTGGCGACCACTGGATGCGATGTAATACGCGCGCTGTTGCTATCGCCTTCACCAATCTCAACCGCAAAGACCTGCGCCAGGGCGGCCCCCAGCGCGGGATGGCTGATGCTATGGCTGGGGCTGCCGTTGCGGTGGCCCCAATCAGCATTCGCACGCGCGACTGGTATACTCACAGGCAAGACTTGGTTTTCGACTGCACCCGTTGCACGGATATCGAACCGCTCGCCGGGCAAGATCACGTCATCATCACCACAGGCTGCCAGAACAAAAACACTCAGTGCGGCGGCAATACTTACTTTGAAAGTCACGTGTCAGATCCAATCTGCGCTTTATTGGGTCACCGGGTCGGGCAACGGTTCGCCCAATGCCACCATGAGGGTCTGAACCCGTTCGCGCAAGCCACGCGTCACACCGGCGTCTTCTTCAATCTGGCGCATAATGGCAATCGCGCCATCAGCATCGCCTTCAGCCAAGGTCATATATGCGATCTGTTCAAGTGCCAGCAAACGGAACGGCTGACCCGGCTGTGACAGCGCATCAAGGTTTGCGCGACGCGCAACCGCATCTTCGGTTGGCAACATCGCCGCTTTCAGTGCAGCCACATCACGGTACATTTCAGGCACATCAGGGTTCGCAGCAAGACCCGCCAGCGTTGCAGCTGAGGCCTCAATGTCACCGGCCTCTTGCTCGGTCGCCGCCCGCAAAAGCGTTGTGACAGCCGCGGCAGCGCCTGCGCCTTCAACTTGGGCCATCGCCGCGGCACGCGCCGCAGGGTCTTCGTTTTCCAGCGCAGCCATCAAGGCATCACCCGTCGCTTCAGCAACAGCTCGTTCTTGCGCCTTGCGATATTCATTCCAAGCCGCACCACCAACGAGCAAGAGCACGGCAGCCACAGCAACCCAGCCGTAACGGCGCAAATAGCCAAACAGCTTTTCGCGGCGGACTTCTTCGGTGACTTCATTGATAAAACTGTCGCTGTCGCTCACCTTGGCACCCAATTATTGATCGGTTTTGTTATGTCTTTGCGCGTACATATCGTGAAGCTTGCGCAATGAACAAGAGGCGAGCACGAAATGCGTACCGATATGCCCCTCGCGACACGCAAAAGTGCGCTTGCCGCCACGGCATCTTAGGTGTAAACTGAACTGAGTGGTTTAGTACAAAAATGTGATCTACGTCGCGATATATCGCGTAAGAAAAGCAAATTATGACAACAGGCAACCGTGTGCATGGGTGGCCAAAAGGGACAATGATATGAAACTCATTCCGGTGATCACGGCAATCTTGGTGCTGGCTGGCCTTTATATGGTGGTGTTTGAACGCGAAACGCTTGTTGGGTTTGCACAAAGCAGTTCTGCTGAGGAGACCCCAGCCGCGATGGAAGAAGTGAACGCTGAGGTCACACCAGAAACGGGCGAATCTCTCGTTGGCGTGGTCGCTATGCATTCGGTCGCGCAGACCATTGATAGCGCGGTCATTCTGCGGGGACGCACCGAAGCGGCCCGTCAGGTCACGGTTGCTGCTGAAACATCCGGTCTGGTTATTTCCGAACCACGCCGCAAAGGCGCATTCATTAACGAAGGCGAACTGCTTTGCCGCCTTGATCCCGGCACGCGCGAAGCGTCATTGGCCGAAGCACGCGCCCGACTGGCCGAGGCCGAGGGGCGCGTTCCAGAAGCACAAGCAGGCGTCATAGAGGCAGGCGCACGCGTTCGCGAAGCTGAAATCAACCTCAACGCAGCACAGCGTCTGTCTGAAGATGGGTTTGCATCTGAAACCCGTCTTGTCAGCGCACAAGCAGCAATGGAAACAGCCTCAGCGGGCGTGCAGCGTGCCAATTCCGCCGTTGCATCCGCCCAAGCGGGCATTCAGGCGGCGCAAGCAGCCGTAGCCTCTGCCGCACGCGAGATCGACAAGCTGCAAATCACAGCCCCCTTCTCTGGCTTGTTGGAAACGGACACCGCGGAACTGGGCTCGCTGATGCAGCCGGGAACACCGTGCGCAACGATCATCCAGCTCAATGAGATCAAACTGGTAGGGTTCGTGCCCGAAGCAGACGTATCAAAGGTGAATGTTGGTGCAATGGCAGGTGCCCGTCTGACCAGTGGCGAACAGGTGCAAGGCCGCGTGACATTTCTGTCGCGCAGCGCTGATGAGCTGACACGCACTTTCCGTGTCGAAGTGACAGTCGCAAACGAAGACTTGGCGATCAGCGATGGCCAAACGGCCGAAATTCTTATCGCTTCTGACGGCCGGACAGCGCATTTGATCGCGCAATCGACTTTGACGCTTGATGATGACGGGGTTTTGGGTGTGCGGTCTATTGCCGAAGGCAACATCGCGAAATTCATGCCCGTCACATTGCTACGCGACACCGCCGAAGGTGTCTGGGTCACGGATTTGCCTGACGCCATCGACATCATTACCATCGGACAGGAATTTGTCATCGATGGTGTCAAAGTCGCGCCGACATTCACGGAGGCCAAAGGATGACCGGTCTTGTTGACTGGGCTGCATCACGCGCCCGGATGGTTCTTGCATTTATTGCCCTCTCGCTATTGGCGGGGGGCATGGCCTATGTCGGCCTGCCCAAAGAGGGCGAGCCTGACATCGAAATCCCCGCGATTTTCGTATCCGTCCCCTTCCCCGGTATTTCCGCCGAAGACAGCGAAACCCTGCTGGTCAAACCGATGGAGGCCGAGCTTTCCGATCTCGACGGGTTGAAAACCATGTCGGCGACGGCGGCTGAAAGCTATGCAGGTGTGGCACTTGAGTTCGAATTTGGCTGGGACAAGACCAAGATTCTGGCCGATATCCGGTCTGCCATGAACAACGCCGAGGCGCAGTTTCCTGCAGGCGCAGACCAATATTCGATCAATGAGATTAACTTTTCCGAATTCCCCATCATCATCGTGAACCTGACAGGCGATGTGCCTGAGCGGACATTGCTGCGCGTCGCCAAAGACCTGCAAGACCGCATTGAAAGCCTTGACGCTGTGCTGGAAGCAGGGCTTGCCGGCCAACGTGATGAGATGCTGGAGGTCGTGATCGATCCGCTGCGCTTGGAAGCATACAACGTGACGGCGGGCGAATTAATTGGCGTTGTAACCAACAACAACCTGCTGATCGCGGCCGGTGAAGTTGAAACCGCGCAGGGTACATTCGCAGTCAAAATCCCGTCGTCCTTTGACGAACCCCAAGACGTCTACAACCTGCCCGTCAAGACCAACGGCGACCGGGTGATCACTCTGGGTGATCTCGCCACGATCCGCCTGACCTTTGAAGACCGCATCGGCACCGCCCGCTTTAATGGGGTCAACACCGTTGCTTTGCAGGTCGTCAAGCGTAAAGGCTTTAACCTGATCGATACCGCCGCATTGGTCAAAGAGGTGGTCGAGGAAGAACGCGCCAGCTGGTCGCCTGAACTGCAATCGGCCATCCAAGTGGGCACCTCCAATGACCAATCGCGCAACGTAGCATCAATGGTCAGCCAGTTAGAGGGTTCGGTGCTGACAGCCATCGCATTGGTGATGATCGTCGTCTTGGCGGCCCTCGGCACCCGCCCTGCCTTATTGGTTGGCTTCGCTATCCCTACGTCTTTCTTACTTTGCTTCGCCTTGCTCGCAGTCATGGAGATCACAATCTCGAACATCGTGATGTTTGGTCTGATCCTCGCGGTAGGCATGTTGGTGGACGGGGCCATTGTGGTGGTCGAATACGCCGATAAGCGCATCAAAGAGGGCACGGGCCCCATGCACGCCTATGTTGAGGCGGCAAAGCGCATGTTCTGGCCGATCATCTCATCCACTGCGACAACGCTTTGTGCGTTCCTGCCGATGTTGTTCTGGCCGGGTGTACCGGGACAGTTCATGGGCATGCTGCCGGTTACATTGATCTTCGTCCTATCCGCGTCGCTGGTTGTGGCCTTGGTCTATCTTCCAGTCATGGGCGGCGTCACAGGCCGGATGAGCCGTGTCTTTGGCGATACGTCAGACTGGCTGCGGGCGCGACTGCCGTGGTTCATTCGCGCGCTCTTGGTATTTCCTGCGATCATGGTCGTCTTTACAGGTGCCATGCTGACGCTGAACCCCGGTTATTTAACAGGCGAAGCCGTGCAAACCAGCGGTTTCAGCGACTCGCTACCCGGCATGATGTTGTTCTTGGTGGGCGCATTCCTGCTTTCAATCACAATAGGTGCTGCCAAGATTGAGCGGCAGGCGAGGACGATCAAAGCTGGCTATCGCCGCACGCCTTTTGGCCACTTCATGAACTTCATCGCGGGCAACCCCATCATGCCATTGGTCACCGTTGGTGCGGTTGTCTTTACGGTGTTTTCGATCTTTGGCTACTACGGTGCCAACAACAACGGTGTTGAATTCTTCGTTGAATCCGAACCAGAGCAAGCCATCGTCTATGTCCGTGCACGCGGTAATCTATCCTTGGAAGAAAAAGACGACCTTGTGCGCCAAGCCGAACAAGTCGTCTTGGCCCATCCCGGTGTCATTACCGCGTTCTCATTTGCCGGCGACGGTGGTCTGAACACAGATGCCAGTGGCGCCAGCACACCGGGTGACACCGTCGGTCAGGTCCAACTGGAAACAATTCCATGGGAAGACCGCGCAGGCATCGCCGAGCTAGATGGCGACGTTGTGTTGGCCGAAATCCAAGAGGAACTGAACAAAATCCCCGGTATCGAAACCGAGATTTTGGCCCAATCACGTGGCCCTGCGTCTGGTAAACCCGTCCACCTGCGCCTCAAAAGCGATGATTTTGAGGAACTTCGCACTGCGACCAACCTTGCCCGTGCACAGTTCAACCAAACCCCTGGCCTGATCACAATCGAAGATTCCCTGCCCCTGCCCGGTATTGACTGGCAAATCGATGTCGATGTCGAAAAGGCAGGTCGCTACGGCGCTGACGTCGCAACCGTAGGCGCGATGGTGCAGATGGTCACCCGTGGCATTTTGCTAGACACAATGCGCGTCGACAGTTCCGACGAAGAGATCGAGATCCGCGTCCGATTGCCTGAGCAAGACCGCGTGCTGTCCACGCTGGACAGCCTGAAAGTACGCACCAATCAAGGTTTGATCCCGCTTTCTAACTTTATCACCCGCACGCCAGTGCAAAAACTGGCGCAGATCGACCGGATTGAACAGAAACGGTATTTTGATGTGAAGGCTGGTGTCGAAGCGGGCCTGACCAATTTGACCGTTGATGGCGAAGCGATCGCCGTCGTGCGCGTCGTCAGCGAAGAGGCCATTGGCATGGACCGCTATGACGTTGTCACGCTGCTGGGCGACACGACCGCTGCAAGCTTGTCTGAGCTGGTCGACGGGAATGAGACATCAGAGGCGCCACTCAACGCCAACGAACGCATTGCAGTGCTGACTGAGTGGCTGGACACCAACCCCCTGCCCGCCTCAATCGACTGGGAATGGACAGGCGATCAGGAAGAACAAGCCGAGTCCGGTGCATTCCTACAAACCGCTTTTATGGGCGCATTGGGCCTGATGTTCATCATCTTGCTTGCGCAGTTCAACAGTATCTACAATTCCATCCTCGTGCTGATGGCTGTGGTCATGTCGACTGCAGGTTCGCTCGTGGGCATGTTGGTCATGGATCAACCTTTCTCGATCATCATGACGGGTACGGGCATCGTCGCCTTGGCCGGGATCGTAGTGAACAACAACATCATTTTGATCGACACCTATCAAGAATACAGCAAATACATGCCCCGTGCCGAGGCGATCACACGCACAGCCGAGGCCCGTATCCGCCCTGTTCTGTTGACCACGATCACGACCATGGCAGGTCTGGCTCCGATGATGTTCGGCCTCAGCCTCGACTTCATGAACGGTGGCTATTCTATCGACAGTCCAACCGCACTCTGGTGGAAGCAGCTGGCAACAGCCGTGGTCTTTGGCCTTGGGATTGCAACAATGCTGACGCTGGTGTTCACCCCGTCCATGCTGGCCGTGCGGGTCTGGTTCGTGACCTACGTCCAGTGGTTCGCGCAACTCCTGGCCAAACTGTCCATGGGTCGCAGCAGCAAAGCCGCGCGTGATTGGGCACTGGCACGACAGGCCAAGCGGATCAAAGCGCCTGAATTCATCTGGGACGATGGTGAACCTGACAAGCTACCTCCTCTGGAATTGAAACCGGCGATGCAAGCCGCAGAATAACACCAAAGGCCCGCAGAGTTGCGGGCCTTTTCTTTTGGTTAAGTCGCTCATTTAATAAACCAATTGATTAATTAACGCATTAGTTTATTAGTGGGATATGGACAGCTCTGATCAACTCGACGCCACGTTCTCCGCCCTCGCCCATCCGGCGCGCCGCGCGATCCTCGCGCGTCTTGCCCAAGGTGAAGCGACCGTCAATATGCTTGCCGAACCTTTTGAGATGAGCCTTCCGGCGATTTCCAAACATATCCGTGTTCTTGAAAACGCAGGTCTGATCAAACGCGGGCGTCATGCCCAGTTCCGCCCTTGCACACTGGACACCAAGCCACTCCAAGACATCGCTAACTGGACGGACCAGTATCGCCCCATTTGGGACGCGCGGTTCGATGCGATGGACCAATTACTTAATCAACTGAAGGATCCTCATCATGACTGATCAACCCAACTGGGTGCGGCTGCAACGCACATTCGATGCCCCGATTGAACGCGTTTGGCAGATGTGGACTGATCCAGAGCTTTACAAGCAATGGTATGGCCCAATGGGCATGAATGTCCCGACCGCTGAAATGGACGTACAGGTCGGCGGCACCCGTAAGGTCAACATGTACATGAAAACGCCCGACCGAGAGATGAGCATGTGGTTCACGGGTGTCTTCAAGGAACTCAATGCGCCCAATCGGTTGGTCTATACTGAGGCCATGTGCCAACCAGATGGCACGCTGATCCCGCCTGAAAGCATGGGCATGCCCGCAGGCAGCCCCGACTTTACCGAAGTGATCGTAGAGCTAACCGAAGACGGCGGCAAAACGCATATGACAATGGTGCACGTCGGCGTGCCAGAAGGCACCGCAGGCGAAGGTGGCTGGAACCAGGCACTAGATGCACTTGTCGCATTTGCGAACCAAGCGACTTGACGAAAAGGTGGCAGGGTCAGGCGGCCCTGCCCCACCAATTAAACCAGTTCGTCCTCTGATTGACGGTTCCACAGATGCGCGTAGCGCCCATCAGCAGCCAACAGATCATCGTGGCGACCTTCCTCGACAATGATGCCATCCTCAAGCACGACGATCCGGTCTGCATCGGCAATTGTCGAAAGACGGTGCGCAATCGTAATCACGGTCCTTCCCTCGCCCATGGCTTTCAGCTCGGCCTGAATCTCCATCTCGGTCTCGGTGTCGAGCGCGCTTGTTGCCTCGTCCAGCAACAGAATCGGCGGGTTCTTTAGCAAGGTGCGGGCGATCCCGACGCGCTGTTTTTCACCACCCGATAACTTGAGGCCCCGTTCACCAACAGTGGTTTGATACCCTTCAGGCAAGCTGGTGATAAAGTCATGTATCTTGGCGGCTTTGGCTGCTGCAATAATCTCGTGCTCGGACGCCCCGGGGCGGCCGTATGCGATGTTATAGTGGACCGTATCGTTGAACAGGACAGTATCCTGCGGAACCACGCCAATCTGGGCATGCAGGCTGGCTTGGGTAATATCGCGGACATCTTGATCATCGATCAACAATGCACCGTCGCCAACATCATAAAAGCGGAACAGCAAGCGCCCGATGGTCGATTTACCCGACCCCGATGATCCGACAATCGCCACGGTCTGACCCGGTGCGACATCAAGACTGATCCCCTTTAGAATAGGACGCGCAGCATCATAGCCAAAAGTCACATTCTTAAGCGCGACACGCCCGCCATTCACCACAAGTGCCTTGGCACCCGGTTTGTCCTGCACCTCCGCGGGTTGCTCAAGTAGGTCAAACATATCGCCCATATCAATCAGCGCCTGACGAATTTCGCGGTAAACGGTACCTAGAAAGTTCAAAGGCATGGTAATCTGGATCATGTAGGCGTTCACCATGACAAAATCGCCAACGGTCAGATCGCCGCGTTGCACACCAACAGCGGCCATGACCATGACAGCCACCAAGCCGCCTGTGATCAGAACCGATTGCCCAAAGTTCAGGAATGCGAGCGAATAGTTGGTGCGGATCGCCGCATCCTCATAATTCTCCATCGCAACATCGTAGCGGTCGGCCTCCCACTTCTCGGCGCCAAAGTACTTGACCGTTTCAAAGTTCAGCAGACTGTCGATGGCCTTTTGATTGGCATCGGTGTCTTGGTCGTTCATTTCCTTGCGGATTTTTACGCGCCATTCAGTCACCTTAAACGTGAACCAAACATAGAGCGCGATGGTCACCACGACGACCGCCAAGTACCAGACATCAAACAGGAAAAAGAGGATCGCGCCGATCATCAGCAGCTCGAGTACCAGCGGCCCGATGGAGAACAGCAAGAAGCGCA
The DNA here is from genome assembly GCA_947496605.1 of uncultured Paracoccaceae bacterium. Classification (GTDB taxonomy): domain Bacteria; phylum Pseudomonadota; class Alphaproteobacteria; order Rhodobacterales; family Rhodobacteraceae; genus Yoonia. The sequence goes on from CANMDF010000001.1 coordinate 892,799, forward strand.
GTAAGAAGTCGACACCCTTGACGCCACGCTCGATGATCCGTGACAGACCGCCGGTTTTACGGGTGATGTGATAGCGCATGGACAGGCGGTGGATGTGGGTAAAGGTCTCTAGCGCCAATTGGCGCAAAGCCCGCTGACCCACACGGGTAAAGACCACATCGCGCAGTTGTTGAAAGCCCACGGTCATCAAACGCGCAAAGCCGTAGGCGATGGTCAAGCCAACAGCGCCCAGCCCCATCATTGTCGCCGCATCCATCCCGTCAGGGGCCAATGCATCGACGGCTTCGCGGTAGAACAACGGCGTTGTGACCGCGATCAATTTTGAGATGAAAAGAACCGCTAGCGCAATGACCACACGACGCTTCACCCACGCCTGACCATCAGGCCACAAATAGGGAACGACACGCTGGATAACGCTCCAGCCCTGCACTTGGGCATCATTTAGATTGGCTTCAGTTTTGCTTAGACCACGCATAAGAACTCCGAGACTGCGGGGGTTCTACCTAAAGTCGGATTGGCCGGATGACCAGAGCCAACCACGCTATTGCGACATCTCAGGCATGCGGAAAATCTGGCCGGGATAAATCAGGTTAGGATCACGGATCAAATCGCTGTTTGCTTCAAAGACCTCAACATAGAAAATGCCATTTCCTAAGGTCTCTTCAGCGATGGCCCAAAGCGTTGCACCGGGCTGAACAGTACGCACCGCGACCTCAAATCCGTCCTGAGATGTTTCTTCGGCCAAAACGGCAGCGACATCTTCAGGTTCTTCACGCTTAAAGGGGGTTTCAAGGCGGGACACCACATCGCCTTGCTCATCCACCTCATCAATCCGCAGGGTGTAGACGCCTGTGTCGATGCTCGGCAGATCAATGCGCCAGTCGCCCCCTTCGGTGACTGGCGACGCAGTCAATGGTTCGTTGTCGATATAGACCTGAACGGCACCATCACCGACAGCACGGCCGGACAATTGCACTTCGCCTTCCGGGTCATAGGTGATCGCGTCCAAAGCCACGTTTTCATCAACCTCTGGTGCGTTCAGGCTGGGTGCGGCTTGCACAACGCGCACGCCATCTTCGTCGGCTTGCAGGACTGTTGGCGGCAGCGGTGCAGCAATTACAGCATCTGCCACAGATGCAACTGGCGCTTCCGGCACCTCAACGACAGGTGCTTCAGCTGTGGCCACATCCGTTGTCTCAACAAGGTCAGCGGCCTCTGCGACCACAATCTCGGGCTGTTGCGGCTCAGGCGCCGCCTCTGGCTCTGGCACGACAGCCACAATGACAGGTGCTGCAATCGGCGCCACCATATAGCTTGTCGTCGATGCAATCGCAGCACCTTCAGGATCGGCTAACAAAGACAATCGACGCGGCTGATCCGAAGGGCCTGCGACAGGCAAGGATACAAAGCTGCCCGAAGGATCAGCGGTCACGCGATCGAGCGCTTCGCCTGCAAGGATGACATCGACAACCTGTCCCGGCTCTGCCCGACCGGCAATCACCATTAGACCATCGGGTTCGACGCGAAACGTATCAAAAACGGGCACTTGCGCAATCTCTTCTGGCGCAGCAGGCGCGTCCGCAGGTACGGGCGCTTCGACCACCTCGTCAACCGGATCAGGCAACACTTCTGAAATCTCAGGCTGCGGCACCAAGACAAAGATGACGAAAGCAATCAATGCAGCGGCACCCGCGCCCAACAACAGCGGCTTGGCGCTTGATTTCACATCTTCTGTCACGGCTCGTCCCTTTTGCAGTGCCAAGTTCTGGCATACCCCGCCCCCGGTGGTTGAGGCACCTTAACAACGCAGGTATGACCGGTCAAAGCGAAGCTAGCGTGAGGGACCCACAATGTCAGCATATCCTAAATCAGTTTGCGTTTACTGTGGCTCTCGGGACGGGAATATCCCTGAATATGCGCAAGCTGCCCAAGATACAGGGCAATTGCTGGCCAAAAACGGATGGCGTCTGGTTTATGGCGCGGGCGACGTGGGCCTAATGGGGCGCGTCGCCAATGCAGTGCAAGAGGCAGGCGGCAAGACTTTTGGCGTGATCCCAACCCATCTGATGGACTGGGAAGTTGGCAAACGCGACCTTGATACCTTTGTGATTACCGAAACGATGCATGAGCGCAAAAAGGTCATGTTCATGAACGCTGACGCCGTCGTTGTGCTGCCCGGTGGCGCCGGATCATTGGACGAATTCTTTGAGGCGCTGACATGGCGCCAGCTCAAACTACACAACAAGCCGCTGATATTGCTGAATATTGACGGATTTTGGGACCCACTTTGCGATCTTTTGCAGCATGTGGTCGATAGCGGTTTTGCGGGCGATGACGTCCTCGGGTTTGTGCAAGTGGCCGAAGATGTAAGAGAGCTTGAGGCGATGCTGAAGGCTTGTCTTTAAACCGTAACCGTTAACGATTTGGCGGTCGCTAAACTACCAGTCAATTTAGACCCAGAATATGGAGAGGCACATTGCGTTCAGCCGCATAATCGCGAAGCTGACAAGTACAGATCTTGGAGGCCGCTGATCAACGGGGATCCGCAAGTTGCTGAGATCCCAATGCCCTCACAACACGAGAGGACATAAGGCTCTCTTGAGAACTAAACTGTTTGGTTGGTCTTCTTGCGGCGTGCGGCGAATGCGCCGCAACCAAGGGCCGATAACAACAAGACCCCACCTGCCGGAAGCGGAATAGGCGCCATCGCGTCGCCATCAATATAGTAAATCGACGCGTGTGAAAGCTCTTTACTTGTCTCCCAGGTGCCCGACAACGAACTTACAAGGAACGATCCCCAGTCATTGCCAGCTTTGAGATTCACAACAACTTTGGACGTGCCCAAAAGCTTATCGATAGACCAATCGCCTGATTTCGTGCCATTTATGACGCCACCGGTAAAGTTTACCTTGCCATCACCGTCTGGCCCATCGTTCTTATCAGCAAGCTTCCACCCCGACATACCAAACATGACGAATGCAGCATCGATATTGTTGGTATCATTCCCTGCGAAACAGGCGTCGTCATCAGGGGTAAACAAACTGAAAGTAGTTCCACCTGAGCTACAAGTCGCGGCAGATGCAGCGGACGCGCACATCATAAGCCCAGCCGCAATACTAACTTTTAATGACTTCTGAATTCCCATAGCCGTAACCCTCCGGCGAAACCTTTTACACTATTAATCTCTGGTTAATCAATTTCCGCCGCAAAATCAACACAATTGTGACCAGCAGGCTTTTCTAAGCCTTTACCTTGCACCCAGATCTTATGATGCTGGCATCAACGCAGCATACCGCGCGAGGGAAATATTCGAGCCGCAGGCGATGATACCGACCTGATGGCCAGCCAATTCACCCCTCAAAGGTCCAAGGATCGCCGCCAATGTGGCCGCGCAAGCGGGCTCAGCCGTGATCCGAAGGTTCTCTTGATAAAGCCCCATCGCCGCCAGCATCTCGCGGTCTTCGATTTTGACGATCTGGTCAACATGGGCACGCGCCACTCCATAGGTCAGTGGCATCGCCAATGGTGCGCCAAGGCTATCAGCAATGGTCGCGACCTTCTCAATCCGCACCGCCTGCCCTGCGGCGAAACTTTGCGACATGCTGTCTGCGCCGAATGGTTCTACCCCAATGACCGTGGCATCAGGGTTCATCTGCTTAATCGCACACGCCATCCCGCTGATCATGCCGCCCCCGCCGATAGGAATGACGTAGGTATCGATTTGCGGGGCCTGTGTGGCGTATTCATGCCCGCAAATCGCCGACCCGAGGATCATATGTGCGGCCTCAAACGGATGCATCAGCGCACGGCCGTTTGCGGCGGCGTTATTCATCGCCACAAAGGCGCCCGCCATGTCATCATGCAATGTGACAGTGGCGCCCAGCGCCTCACACCCTGCAATACGTGCTGGATCGGTGGCTTTGGGCATAGTGATCAGCGCATCAACGCCAGCCGCCTTTGCCGCCCAAGACACGGCCAAAGCATGGTTCCCACCACTGGCCGCAACAACACCGGCCTGCCGCTGCGCTGCATCCAAACGCGCAATGCCCAGTAACGCGCCACGCGCCTTAAAGGACCCCGCCTGTTGGAACAGCTCTAATTTGACGGTCACGCCTGCGCAATCAGGCAAAATGCCGTCCCAACGGGCGGATGAAAGCGGCAGAATAGGCGTTTCAATCAGGTCCGCTTGCACTTCGGCCTTTGCCGCGACGATCTCATCTAGCGTTGGTCCGATCATCGTCTTCTCCCATGCAAAAGGCCCGCATGACAGATGTCACACGGGCCTTTGAATTTGTCCAGATGGACGGGAATTACATGCGCGAGGCGACGTTTTCCCAGTTCACAAGGTTATCAAGGAAGTTTGTCAAATAGACCGGGCGCTTATTGCGGAAGTCGATGTAGTAGGAATGCTCCCACACATCACAACCCAGCAAAGCTGTTTGGCCAAAGCAGAGCGGGTTCACGCCATTTTCAGTCTTGGTCACAGCCAAAGATCCGTCAGCGTTCTTAACCAGCCAGCACCAGCCGGAACCAAACTGACCGGCACCTGCGGCACTAAACTGGGATTTGAATTCATCGACAGAACCAAAGTTCTCGACCAGTGCCTTTTCCAGTTCACCCGGCATCGCATTGCCATCAGGCCCCATCATTTCCCAAAACTGGTTGTGGTTCCAAAGCTGGCTGATGTTGTTGAAGATGCCGTTCTGGGCAACTGACGACTTGTCATATGTGCCAACGATGATCTCTTCGAGGGACTTGCCCTCCCACTCAGTGCCCGCAATCGCCGCGTTGCCGTTGGTGACATAGGCGTTGTGGTGCAGGTCGTGGTGGAATTCGAGTGTCTCAGCGGACATGCCTTTGGACGCCAGCGCGTCGTGAGCATAAGGAAGATCAGGAAGTGAGAATGCCATGTGATCGGTCTTTCTGTGTTGAGGAAAGTGATGAGGTGATAGATGTCACATGGGCAGCGAAGGTCAAGGGCAAGCGACGGCCATTGGGCCGCCAAATACGCCCGAAACGCGCAGAGCTACGGCTGCGCGGGTTCCCACAGCTCAATAGGGTTGCCTTCGGGATCATGGACACGTGAAAACCGCCCCACCCCATCCATCGCGAGTATCTCGCCACTTTCGATGCCAGCCGCATTCAAATCCCTCAACGCAGCATCCAGATCGGCCACACGGAAATTCAACATAAAAGCACGGTCTGCCGGAAAGTAATCTGTGTCCTCTGCAAACGGCGAAAATATTGTCACGCCGGGTTGCGTGATCCACGGCATTGCCTCTGCCGATGTCGGCGCAGGATTGATGCCAAGGTGCGTCTCGTACCAAGCGGCCAATGCGCCGGGGTCTTTCGCCCGGAAGAAAACGCCGCCAATGCCAAGTGCTTGTGCCAAACCAGCCTCCATTATTTGCTTCAAATAATTGGATTAAGTGAACCACAAGAATGGTCAGAAATCAAACTTCAGGCGAAATGCCCGACCTCGCCGGACTTCGCTGACATCGCGAGCAAATCAAACGTATACTCGGCCACCGACCGAAAGCAGATCACTTCGAATGTGTCTTCATCGCGCATCCAGAACGCGGCGGCCACCTGCCCCAATCGCGTCCGCCGGAAATCGCCCGGTTTGAAGCTGTCGGGGTGCAAATCTGCAGGGGCGAGTTTGGCGATCACGTCGCGGCAGAACGCCCCTTCGACCAAAATAACCGCCCGCGCATCTGATACGTTTTCGGCCAGATAATGCGTGCCTGCCAATTTGGCATCGATTTTTGCAATCGCATCCGCGGCCTCTGTATAGGGCACCAATACCAACAACTCATCCGGTGACATCCAGCAAAGACCCTTGTCACCTTCGCTATTAGCTTGCCCTTGGTCGGGGAACTTTACGCTCGTCACGTCGGCACAGACTTTACGCAATTTCTTGTCGGCCAGATCACCGCGCAGGATGATCATACCGCGCAAGCCCGCTTCGCGGATTGTTACTTCTCCGGGGGCGGTTCTGCCTTGTAATGCGCTGACAGCATTAGACATTCTGCTTCTCCCCTTCTTTATCATAGAACACCGGATCAACAATTTTAGTCGGCACAGTTGTACCGTCCACTTTGTTGAATTCAATCACCTCGCCCATGCGCTCTGGTCCTTTCAGAACCAACCCCATCGCGATCCCGCGTTCCAGATTGGCGGAATAATAGGTTGAGGTCACACGACCCTGCGTGTTGCGTTGGCCGTTCGCGTTATCGCCATCGGCAATCGCATAAGCCCCATCAGGCAGAACCGATCCATCGACCGTTTCCAACCCAACCAATTTCCACCGCTCTGGGTCTGCCATATGGCTGCGCAGATGCGCACGTTTGCCAAGGTAGTCTTCTTTCTTCTTGGACAGCGCCCACTGCAGGTTCAGGTCTTGTGGGATCACGGTGCCATCCGTCTCATCCCCGATCATGATGAAACCTTTCTCAGCCCGCAGGATGTGCAGAGTTTCAGTTCCGTAAGGCATGATCCCAAACTCTTGCCCTGCTTCCATCAAAGCACTCCAGAAGGCCGCACCCTGCCCCGCAGGCACCGCGATTTCATAGGACAACTCGCCTGAGAACGAGATGCGGAAAACCCGCGCATCAAAATCGCCGATCTTGCCTTCCCGCCACTGCATGAACGGCAGCGCCTCGGCTGAGACATCCATGCCACCCAGCTTGCGCAGCAGTTTGCGTGCGTTTGGTCCAACAACTGCGATCTGCGCATATTGCTCGGTCACATTGGCGACATAGACTTTCCAGTCCCACCATTCGCATTGCAGCCAGTCTTCCATATGGGCGTGAATGCTTTCGGCGCCGCCTGTGGTGGTGTGGCACAGCCATGTATCTTCGGACATCCGCACGACAACACCGTCGTCAGACAAGAACCCGTTTTCCGAACACATCAACCCGTAGCGGCATTTGCCGATGGGCAGCGTGGACATCATGTTGGTGTACATCATGTCAAGGAACTTGCCCGCATCCGGCCCTTTAACGATCAGCTTACCCAGCGTTGATGCGTCGAGCAGTCCAAGATTTTCGCGGGTGTTCTTCACCTCGCGATTGACCGCATCATGCACGCTTTCGCCGTCGCGAACATAGGCGAAAGGTCTGCGCCATTGGCCGACAGGTTCATTGTCGGCACCATTGGCGTTGGACCAGTCTGAAACGGGCGTCTTGCGCACAGGTTGGAACAAATCCCCCTTTGCAGCACCTGCAATCGACGACATAGAGATCGGCGTATAGGGCGGACGGAAGGTTGTCGTGCCCACATTGGGGATATCCGCGTTCAACGATTGCGACAGGATCGCCAAGCCGTTGATGTTGCTCAACTTCCCCTGATCCGTTGCCATACCCAGCGTCGTATAGCGCTTGGTATGTTCAACGCTTTCAAAGCCTTCTTGGGCCGCCAATTGCACATCTGAAACCTTCACATCGTTCTGGAAGTCCAACCAAGCCTTGGACCGCAGGGCATGGTTCGCCCCTTGCGGCATCAACCACACGGGTGAAATCGGACCCTCAAACGCGTCCTCGCCCATTGGTGCCTGTGCGCCACGTTTTGTGTGGCCAGCCGCCTTGGCCGCCGCGCGACCAGCCGCCCAACCATCGCTGATGGCCTCAGCCGTAAACAAATGCCCGTTGGCGATGCCAGCCGTAATCACAAACCCTTCGCCGTCCGCACCTGACGGTGCGCGCTCGGGATCAGGGCGGAACATCACTTGATCCGCGTCCCAGTTTAGCTTGCCACCGCAATGCGACCAAAGGTGCACAACGGGAGACCAGCCGCCAGACATGGCGACGCAGTCGCACGCGATCTCTTCCAACACTGCGCCTTCGCCAGCTTGCGCACACAGGGCCACGCCCGTAACGCGCTTGCCGCCTTTGACCTTGGCAATGCCTTTACCCATTTCAATGCGAATGCCCAAACCGCGGGCCTGATCGATCAGATCGCCTTCGGCCTGCGCCCTTGCATCGACGATCAACGGCACATCAAGGCCAGCCGATTTGAGAATAATAGCCGTGCGGTAGGCATCGTCGTTGTTGGTCACAACCACAGTACGATCGCCAATGGAGACCCCAAAGTTCACCACATAATCACGCACAGCAGAGGCCAGCATGACCCCCGGCAAATCGTTCGCCGCAAAGGACAATGGCCGTTCAATCGCGCCTGTCGCGGTCACAATCTGCTTGGCACGCACACGCCACAGACGGTGACGGGGCCCGCCCAAATCAGGCGCATGATCCGTCAGCCGTTCATAGGCCAGCGTATACCCGTGATCGTAAACACCCGCACCCATGCAGCGCAGCCTCAAATCAACATTCGGCATTTTTTCAAGTGCTTGCACGGTAGAGTTAATCCAACCCTCCGCGGATACACCATCAATCTCGGGGGTATCGACAACCGCGCGACCACCCCAATCTGCGGTCTGTTCCACCAACAACACACGTGCGCCGCGCTCCCCTGCAGCTTTCGCCGCCGCAAGGCCCGCAATACCACCACCGACGACCATGACATCCACGCTACAGTGGAAATGTTCATAGGTATCTTGGTCGCGGTCCTTTGGGGCTTTGCCGAGACCTGCGGACTGACGGATGATCGGCTCATAGACATGTTTCCAGAACGACCGGGGGTACATGAACATTTTGTAGTAAAACCCGGCAGGCAGGAACCGTGACAGATGCGTGTTGATCGCACCCACATCAAATTCCAGCGAAGGCCAGTGGTTTTGTGACTGGGCGGTCAGGCCATCAAATAGTTCGGTCGTGGTGACGCGGGCATTTGGTTCAAACGCCGCACCTGTGCCCAAATTGACCAAGCCATTGGGCTCTTCTGCACCTGAGGCGACAACACCACGCGGGCGGTGGTATTTGAACGAACGCCCCATCAGCATTTGATCATTGGCCAGCAAAGCAGATGCGAGCGTGTCACCTTCAAACCCGCGTAAGTGTTTGCCATTAAAGGTAAAAGAGACAGCTTTGTCTTTGTTGATCAGACGACCTTGGCCTGCCAGACGCGTGCTCATTGGAATGTCCCCCATGACCAGCCAGGTCGCTTGGCCGATATCTTGTCTTTGATCTCTTGTGGTGGTTCCAGCGTTTGGGCCGGATAAGTGCCAAACACCTCAAGCGTGCTGGTGCAGCGGGCGGCATGAAACCACTTGCCGCAGCCATAAACGTGCCGCCAGCGTTCAAAATGCACGCCTTTGGGATTTTCACGCATAAAAAGGTAATCCTCAAAATCATCATCAGATGACCCCGGCCCTTCACGTTTCAGATGGGCTTGGCCGCCTGCGTGCAGATCGGTTTCATCGGCGTCTACGCCGCAACAAGGGCAATGCAGGATCAGCATGGGGAACCTTTGATATTGGAGGTATGCAACGCGTACAGATGCCGTACAGAACCTGTACGTACAACTGTCATCCACGCACCAAAGGCGGATGCATTGCTGCATCCGCCTTTGGCCGTGGTCGTGTGAGTGGTGGTCAGAGTGGTGTTATTCGCCCACTGCTGGGGCAACCGGCTGGGTTGGTGCGGTTTCTTCAAGCACAGGTGCGCCTTCGTCAGTTGCGCCAACTGTCGCGGGGTCGACAGGTGTTGCGCCGCCGCCTGCGAACAACGCGTAAAGCAAGACCAGAACGACGATAACGGCTGCCACAAGGAAACCGATGCCTCCACCGCTTGAGGTGTTTGTCTTTGCGTGACTGAATTCATCCATGATGCGTCCTCCTTATGAGACGCCTTCATCATCAACGAAGCCGCAAAATAAGGAACATAAGCGAAAATCCCCGCCTCTTTTGAGCAAATCGTAGCCATTTCCGCCGATTTGGGTCGGCCAACGCTTGCCGAGGTCCACATCGGCTGCGGACCCTTTAAGTAGGATGCATGGAACTGTTGCTTATCGTCATCGGAGTGATCCTTTCGACGGCCATTCTCTTTATGGTCGTAGAGCGCATCCGCGGCGACGTGCCTGATGACGATGAAGAAGGGCGCGACTAGCATCAGTGCGCCACCCCTGCTGCCACGCTTTCATCAATGAACTTGCCTTCGCGGAAACGGAACATGCTGAATTCGTCTGTCAGTGGCGATTGCCCTTTGGCCATCAGCTCGGCCATGGCCCAACCTGATCCGGGGATCGCTTTGAAGCCACCCGTTCCCCAGCCACAGTTCACAAAGACACCCTCGACGGGGGTTTTTGACAGGATCGGTGAACGATCCCCTGTCACATCTACGATCCCGCCCCATTGCCGCAGCATTTTGAGCCGCGCCAGCATCGGAAAGGTTTCGACCAAGGCGCGAACGGTTTCCTCGATATGATGGAACGAGCCACGCTGCGTATAGTTGTTGTACCCGTCGGTGCCGCCGCCGATAACCATTTCGCCTTTGTCGGACTGCGAAAGATAACCGTGCACGGTGTTCGCCATCACCACGATTTCCATCGCGGGTTTGATTGGCTCTGACACCAAGGCCTGCAATGCAACGCTTTCAATCGGCAGACGGAAGCCCGCCATTTGTGCCATCACGCCAGAATGGCCAGCGGTGACCAGCCCCAGTTTATCGCAATCAATCGGGCCTTTGGTGGTGTCGACACCGATAACTTTGCCGTTTTCCTGGCGCACACCTTTGACTTCGCACTGTTGGATCACGTCCATGCCCATGTCGGAACAGGCCCGCGCATAGCCCCAAGCGACTGCATCATGGCGGGCTGTGCCACCGCGTGCTTGCCACAGGCCACCCAAGACCGGATAGCGGGGGCCGTCGATGTTCATAATCGGACAGAGTTCCTTGACGCGGGCAGGATCAATCCACTCGGTCGTGACACCTTGCAGCGCGTTGGCGTGGGCTGTGCGTTTATACCCGCGCACTTCGTGCTGGGTTTGGGCCAGCATGATGACGCCGCGAGGGCTAAACATGACGTTGTAGTTGAGGTCCTGAGACATCGTCTCATAGAGCGAGCGGGACTTTTCATAGATTGCCGCCGACGGGTCTTGCAGATAGTTGGACCGGATAATCGTTGTGTTCCGGCCGGTATTGCCGCCGCCAAGCCAGCCCTTTTCCAAGATCGCCACATTGGTGATCCCGAAATTCTTGCCCAGAAAGTACGCTGTGGCCAATCCGTGTCCGCCAGCGCCCACGATGATCACATCGTATTTCTTCTTAGGCTCACGCTTGGCCCACGCCCGGTCCCAGCCGGTGTGTTGGCGCATGGCTTCTTTGGCGATTGCAAAGGCGGAATAGCGTTTCATCGGGTTCAGAATCCTTGTGGTCAGCGGGGCTCGCCTTGGCATCTTATCTGGACCCTGCGCAGGGCCAAGAGGATACTCGCAGCGGCGTCTGAATTGCTATTTACGACATGCTGGCGGCGTCGTGAATTGTCACGGCGTCGCAGGCCCTTTTCATAGGGCGTTTGGGCGTTTATGTGGACGACAACAAAAGGACGCGAAACCGATGATTTTCTGGCTTGTTTGTGCTGTGATGACCCTTGCTGTGACCGCGATCATGGTCATGCCATTGCTGCGCCCCAAAGAGATCGGTGACGACAACCCCGATATTGCCATCTACCGCGCCCAACTGGCCGAAATTGACCGCGATCTGGAACGCCAGCTCTTGGATGCAGGCGAGGCAGAGCGCGCACGCACCGAAGTCGCCCGCCGTCTTTTGGCTGCCAACAACGCAGCCAAAGCACCGGATGGCGCAACGACACCCACCCGTTGGCTGGCTTTTGCGATTATTGCAGTCATGTTGGCGCTTGGGTTTGGCACTTATTGGTCGCTTGGCGCCCCCGGCTATCCTGATCTGCCCTTGCAGGACCGCCTTGCCGCCAGCGAAGAAATGCGCCTGAACCGCCCGTCCCAAGCCGCGTTAGAGGCGGCTGCCCCTGCTCCGCCCGCTGTCGATGTGCCCGATGATTACCGCGAGGCCATTGACCAGTTGCGCATTATCGCCCCCACTCGCCCTGATGATCTTGAGGCGTGGTCACGGCTGGCGTTTCACGAGGTGGAATTGCGCAACTATGCGGGGGCCGCCGATGCGCAGGCCCAGGTCAATGTGATTAAGGGCGATGCCACAGAAATCGCCGATCTGCAGCGCTTGCTGGACCTTCAGGTTGTGGCCGCCGGTGGTTTCGTGTCCCCTGAGGCCGAAGAAGTCATCCGCCAGCTTTTGGACCAAGACGACGATAACGTCGCAGCCCGCTATTATTTGGGGGCGCTCTATAACCAGACAGACCGCCCTGATCTGGCGCTACGTCTATGGCGTGTGATTATTGAAACAGGCGATCCAAACAACTTTCACATAGCCAGCGCACGCGCACAGGTCAGTGACGCCGCCTACCGTGCCGGTGTCGAATATGCGGTCCCCGAGGCACGCGGCCCATCGTTTGAACAGATGGATGCCGCGTCCGATATGTCCGCTGAAGACCGCCAAGCGATGATTGGCGGAATGGTGTCCGGCCTTGCAAACCGGCTGGCAACCGAGGGCGGACCTGCCCAAGACTGGGCCCGTTTGATCCGCGCTTACGGTGTGTTGGGTGATCAGGACGCCGCACGCACAGTCTGGACCGAGGCCCAACAGGTGTTTGTCAGCAGCATGCGCGGCATGGAAATTCTGACCAATGCTGCCCGTGATGCCGGTGTGTTGGACGAATGATCTGCGAAACCCCCGAAGAGTTTGTCGCCGCCATCCCTGACATGGGCGCACTGGCCGGGCTGGACCTTGGGACCGTGACCATTGGTGTGGCTGTATCAGATGTGTTGCGGTCAGTGGCGACGCCGCTGGAAACGATCAAACGCAAAAAGTTTGGCGTGGACGCGGCCAAATTGCTGGACCTGACGACACACCGTTTGGTGACAGGCCTTGTGCTGGGACTGCCGCGCAACATGGACGGATCCGAAGGGCCGCGCTGCCAAGCTACCCGCGCCTTTGCGCGTAATCTGGAACGGCTGACGCCATTGCCGATCACCTTTTGGGATGAACGTCTATCGACCGTTGCAGCCGAACGCGCATTGCTTGAGGCGGATACGTCACGCAAACGTCGCGCCGAGGTCATTGACCACGTGGCGGCGGGCTATATCTTGCAAGGCATGCTGGACCGCATGGCGCATATAAAGGCGAACGGATGAACATCCCTGAAAATACCGACGATATCTGGAAACGGGCCGAAATCGACAGCCCGTGCGTCAAGGTCTGCGTGATCGAGCCCAAAAGCAGGCTGTGCACAGGATGCCTGCGTACGATTGATGAGATCGGGGCGTGGTCAGGCATGTCGGTTGATGCACGCAAAGCGGTGATGGCAGACCTGCCAACGCGTGCGGGCCAGATTACAAAACGGCGCGGTGGGCGTGCGGGACGGATGAAATAGGCGTCAGCACGCGCCTCTTAGTGCGCCGATGACTGCTGTTAGCTGTCGTCGATCAGCAAGAGATCAGCCAAGCTATTGTAACTAGGTTTGCCAAATCCGATGATGCGGCCATGGCGACAGAAATCGAATTTTCCTTCCATACCCTGACAGATGCGGCGCGGCGGCACATTCGGGTGTTTCAGCTGCACCAGTTTCTTGACCGTTTTGCGATGGGTTTGACCGTTGCGGTCGTAGCGCTGGCGTTGATGGACCGTGGTATGGACCTCTTTCAGATATCGCTGCTTTTCGGTGTCTACGCGCTCACAACCATGGTGTTGGAACTACCATTCGGTGGATTGGCGGACAGTATCGGACGAAAGCCAGTCTTTCTGACGGCGGTTGTCGCCAGCCTGATCTCAACGGCGCTGTTCATATCTTCGCGCGATTTCTATGTTCTGGCATTATCGTTTGCATTTATCGGGTTTGGACGTGCTTTGCGGTCAGGCACGCTTGATGCATGGTTTGTTGAAACCTTCAAAGCCGCAGCACCCAATGTAGACGTACAACCTGCCCTTGCCAAGGCGCAGTGGGCCAATGCGATGGGCTTGGCGATTGGCGCCGTCGTGGGCGGCCTCTTGCCAGATGCCTTCGGAGCGGTGGCCGAAAGCATCGGTTTCAGCATCTATGATGTTTCTTATGCCGCGAGTTTTGGCGTGATGCTGGGCGTGTTCATTTACACCGTCATTGCGATTACGGAAAAACCACGCACGATGAAAGCCAGTGTGCTCAAACAGGGATTCGCCAGTGTCCCTTCGGTCATCAAAGAGGCAGGCCTTCTTGCTTTAAAGCATCCAACGCTTTCGTTGCTCTTGGCGGCGCTAGCGCTTTTCCTGATGGCAACAAATCCGGTTGAGGTTCTTTGGCCGACCTACGCCAAGCCCATGCTGAACCAGAATTACGCGAACTCTGTGATCGGTGCATTGACTGCAACCTACTTTTTCTCAATCGCCTTTGGTGCGTCGCTATCGCCCCACATCAGCCGACTGTTCAAACGCCGCCACGCTATCACACTTGCGGCAGTCTTCGCTTGTATCGCCACCGTTCAGATCGGCCTGGCAATGCAGAACGGCATCCTTGGCTTTGTTGGCGTGTTCATTGTGTATTCCATCCTGCTTGGTGCAACTGAGACGCCCGCCAGCAGTATCTTGCATGGATGTGTAGAGGACCGGCAAAGGTCCACAATGTTGTCATTAAGATCACTGGTACAGCAACTTGGGGGTGCGCTCGGATTGATCTTGGCAGGAACAATCGCCGAGGCTTTTTCCACACCGGCGGCATGGCTCTTGGGCGTAGCGTTTCTTGCCGTTGCAGCGGTTTTCATGGCTTTTCTGGCAAAACGCATTAGGCTGGCGGTCAAATAGCGATCATTTGTCCGCAAACACGAAACACCTGTCCCGCCGGATCATCAACCAAAGCGGCATCCCCGGTTTGGGCAGGAAAACTGACGGCACCACGGCCTTGAGGATTGATCCGTCAAACTCCATTCGGAATTCCACTAGGCTAGACGCCCCAATAAATCGCGCCCTTTGCACCACGCCGCGTGCGGCGGTGCCTTCAGCTGGTGTGGGGCTGGGGCCGCGTCCGCCACGGTCGAATTCGATCTTGATATGCTGTGGCCGGATCGCGATATCCACGTCTGTGCCGTCTGGCACGCCTGGGGCCAGGAATTGCCCAAAGGGTGTATCCGTCAATGCACCCTCAACTTTACCCTTTATCACATTGATATCGCTAAAGAAAGACGCCGCCTCAATATCCTTAGGCGCATTATAGATGTTGTAGGGCGCACCTTGCTGCACGATCTTGCCGTTGCGCATCAAGGCGATTTCATCAGCCATGCGCATCGCCTCGCCCGGCTCGTGTGTGACCAGTAAAACGGCCGTACCTTCGCTCTTAAGCACTTCGAGCGTTTCATCGCGGATATCATCACGCAAGCGGTCATCGAGACCGGAGAAGGGTTCGTCCATAAGCATGATTTTAGGCCGCGGGGCCAATGCGCGGGCCAAGGCGACACGTTGCTGTTCGCCCCCTGACAACTGATGCGGGTAGTCATCCACATGCGCAGACATGCCGACCTTGGCCAGTAATTCATGCACGCGGTCGGAGACTTTGCCGCCCTTCAAACCAAACGCCACGTTTTGCGCTACGGTCAAATGCGGGAACAAGGCAAAATCCTGAAACATCAGCCCGATATTGCGCTGCTCGGGCGGCAGAGTGAAGTCCGCATCGCAAACCAGATTGCTATCCACATGGATCGCGCCGCTATCTTGACTTTCAACCCCTGCAATGATGCGCAAAGTCGTTGATTTTCCGCATCCAGAAGGCCCCAATAGGCAGGTCACCTGCCCCGGCATTACAGTCAGGCTCACGTCATCGACAACACGGCGGCCGCCAAAGTCTTTGACGATATTCTTGATCTCTAGACGGGGGGCTTGCATGGGCGGGTGCTATCCCTGACGAAAACATTAAGGTATAGCGCACCTAACAACACTTGGGCTGCGGGGCAAGGTCTGCGCCCTTGCCCCACTGTCTTTTCGGTCGCGTGATCAGATGGTTGCGTTGATCGCACCACCATCAAGCACGATGTTTTGCCCCACGATAAAGCCCGCGTGTTGCGAGCATAGGAAGGCGCACATCGCGCCAAACTCTTCTTTGGTGCCATAGCGTCGGGCGGGGATTGTTGCCTCGCGGTTTGCTTTGGCCTGCGACATATCAATGCCTTGCGCCTTGGACACGTCCGTATCGAGGCTGATCGCACGGTCGGTCGCATGGATCCCTGGCAGCATGTTGTTCACGTTCACGCCAAACTGCGCCACCTGCCGCGCGGTGCCTGCAGCATAGCCCGTTAGACCTGCACGGGCCGAATTGGACAGGCCCAGCTGCGGTATCGGTGCCTTTACAGATCCGGACGTGATGTTCACCACACGCCCCCAACCTTTGTCGATCATACCCGGCATCAATGCCTTCATCAGCGCAATCGGGGCCAGCATATTGGCATCCAACGCAGCTATGAAATCATCCCGGTCCCAGTCTGACCAAAGGCCAGGAGGCGGACCACCGGCGTTATTCACCAAGATATCGACGTCGCCTGCTGCGGCCAGAAGTTTGGCTTGCCCGTCAGATGTCGACACGTCAGCAGCAACCGCCACAACCTCAACACCGTACGTGCTGCGAATATGGGTGGCCGTTTCTTCCAATGCCTCGGCACCGCGCCCGTTCAACACAAGATTGACACCTGCTGCGGCCAAAGCCTCGGCGCAGCCGCGCCCGAGACCTTTTGATGATGCACACACCAGCGCGCGTTTTCCCTTGATCCCAAGATCCATGATAGCATCCTTTTGATTACCTTAGTGATGGACCTAGCACTGCACATTGGCTTGGGCAAATAGTGAACCGATCTTGACCTGCGGTCTTGGCCAAATCCGCCAGACAGTGTAACCCCAACCGCCATGACCCAACGCCCGATCACAGTTGACGTTTTTAATGCCGTTCAGGTGATTGCCAGCGATGGTGTCACCAAGGGGGATCCTATTTCCTTTGCCGACGACTTGGTCATGGATGATGTTTTTCAGATAGTCGCAGGTGCGCAGGTCGCGCCTCTGGACCTGATTGATGATGGAAATGGCCTGCGCTCTGCGGATGCAGCGCGAGACACTGTGCATCTTGATAGCTGTCTGACCTTCATGGGTCCCGATGGTGCCACTCTTGAGGCCCTGATCTTGGTACAAGTCGAAGATGACAGTGTCGCTGCGGTTTTCTTTCTCCCGCTGGGAGAGCTGAAGCCCGTCACAGATTACCGACTTGTCGGTATTGAGCGCCACACAGCAACACGGCGCTTTGCCGAGGCTGCCAGCGGGTCTTTTGCGCGTGGTACACATATTACGTTGCCTGACGGTCAAATGCGGCCAATTGAGCAGTTATCCGCAGGTGACATGGTGTTGACACGCGATGCCGGCAAACAACCCATTCGACATATCGGACAAGCGACCCTACGCGCCACTGGCAGCTTTGCCCCTGTTGTGATCACCGAAGGCGCATTACACAACGCCCGCGATTTGGTGGTCCGCCCCGATCACCGTCTGTTCATTTATCAACGTGCTGATCATTTGGGTGCGGGTCGCTCTGAAGTCTTGATCAAAGCACGGCATCTGGTTGATCACACGACCGTACTGCGCCGTCGCGGCGGGTTTGTAGATTACTTTCAGCTGATTTTTGATGAACACCACATTATTTACGCAGAAGGCATTGCCGCTGAATCGCATCTGATCAGTCCCCGGACGCGCCATGCTTTGCCTGCAGGCGTGTCATCACCGGATCATGCGCACCGTCCGCATATGGATTATGAAGTAAAGACCAGCCTTATCCCGGCCAGTGAAGCCACCGCACTTTTGCGCAAAGCGTCTGCCAGTTAGGGACTTGCGCCAGATGTCGCTTCAAGTGTCATGACCAAAGTAGCGTCCTCGATGCTCCCATTGCGGTCTACTTCTGCCTCTAGATCGAAGGCGGCAATTGCAGTTGCTTGATCGCCCAAGAATACCCCATCCATTTCCCCGGCAAGCGTTAGGATTTGACCTGAGGCCGCGAGCGTCCCGGCATAGCTGATGGCCATATTCTGCCCTGGCTCATCGCTATCAAGATCAATTTGCCCCGCATAATTCACCACATTGCCGTTGCTATCTGTACCAAACGCATTCTCAACTTCGCCAAGTGCCGTGCCATCATCAAAATTGATCCGAAACTGCGCGTCACCAAAAACCACCAAAGGCTGCATCGCGGTTTCAACGCGCAAAGACGCGGAACCATCAAACGTCAGATCCCCATCGGTCGGTACGTTTTCATCGTTCGTGATAGGCATACCCATCACCCCTGCCCCCGGATCACCAAGAACCCGAAGTTTCTGTGCCTCATAGATATCCAATCGCGCCAAACGTGGGTCAATCCCGGCACCACTGCCACTCGTACCGCCTCCGCCGCCCCCACCGCCGCAAGCGGCAAGGCAAATCAGCATTCCCAAAACCAACACAATATGTTGCATGACCAGTCCCCCGGCCCGTTGGCTTAACCCCAAAACCCAAAAGTTGTGTTAAGCAACCTACGATGATTGCCCTTTGCGCCCCAACCGCATAAAGCGTTTCTCATGACAAATCGCCCTGAACTGCCCCCCGAAATCGCCCGTCGCCGGACCTTTGCGATTATTTCGCATCCTGACGCGGGCAAGACGACGCTGACTGAAAAGTTTCTACTCTATGGTGGTGCTATTCAGATGGCCGGACAGGTGCGTGCAAAAGGCGAAGCACGGCGCACGCGATCAGACTTTATGCAGATGGAAAAGGACCGGGGCATTTCTGTGTCCGCATCGGCTATGTCGTTTGATTTTGAGAAGTATCGCTTCAATCTTGTCGACACGCCCGGTCACTCGGACTTTTCCGAAGATACGTACCGGACGCTGACTGCCGTCGATGCGGCCGTCATGGTGATCGATGGCGCCAAGGGTGTGGAAAGCCAGACCCAAAAGCTGTTTGAAGTTTGCCGTTTGCGCGATCTGCCGATCTTGACGTTTTGTAACAAGATGGACCGTGAAAGTCGCGATACGTTTGAAATTATTGACGAAATTCAGGAAAACCTTGCGATTGATGTGACCCCTGCGTCATGGCCAATCGGTGTGGGTCGTGAATTTATGGGGTGCTATGACATCCTGCGCGATAAGTTAGAGATCATGGACAGGGCCGACCGCAATAAGGTCGCCGAAAGCATTGAGATCAGCGGGTTGGACGACCCTAAACTCGCTGAACATGTGCCTGCGCATCTGCTGGAAAAGTTCCTTGAAGAGATTGAGATGGCCAAGGAACTGCTGCCACCGCTTGACGCGGAATCGCTGCAGAACGGGTCAATGACACCTATCTGGTTTGGTTCTGCGATGAATTCCTTTGGGGTCAAAGAACTGATGGACGGATTGGCGACTTATGGGCCCGAACCACAGGTGCAATCGGCGCAACCGCGCAACATCGCGCCAGAGGAAAAGAAGGTTGCTGGTTTCGTCTTTAAGGTCCAAGCGAATATGGACCCCAAGCACCGCGACCGGGTGGCCTTTGTACGTATGGCCTCGGGTCATTTTCAGCGGGGCATGAAACTGACCCATGTCCGGTCAAAAAAACAAATGGCGATTGCGAACCCTGTCCTGTTCCTCGCCTCGGACCGCGAATTGGCAGAAGAGGCTTGGGCCGGCGACATCATCGGCATTCCCAACCACGGTCAATTGCGGATCGGTGACACGTTGACCGAAGGCGAAGTGATCCGTGTCTCTGGCATCCCGTCATTCGCGCCGGAACTGCTGCAAACCTGCCGCGCGGGTGATCCGCTCAAGGCCAAGCACCTCGAAAAAGCCCTGATGCAATTCGCCGAAGAAGGGGCAGCCAAAGTGTTTAAGCCGACCTTTGGGTCAGGTTTCATCGTCGGCGTTGTAGGGGCCTTGCAGTTTGAGGTGCTCGCCAGCCGGATTGAGATGGAATATGGGCTACCTGTGCGTTTTGAGGCGTCACAATTCACATCTGCCCGTTGGGTGGCTGGGAACAAAGACGCGGTGGATAAGTTCGCAGATGCCAACAAACAGCACATCGCGACAGATAACGACGGCGACACCGTTTATCTGACACGGCTGCAATGGGACATCGACCGGGTCGAGCGGGACTATCCAGATGTGACCCTGACGGCGACAAAGGAAATGATGGTTTAAGGAGGCGCGTTTGGGCGACAAGACCGAAACCTTTCCCGGTGGCATCGCATCCTTGTTGCCGCAATATCAAAAGCGGCGGGCGATGCTGACTGGCGGTGGTCTGCCGCCTGCAGACGTTGAATTCAAAACCTTGGCCGCGATGCCTTTGCCTGCACAGGTTTTACCACGCCCTGACGGGCTGACCCGTGTTGAGAAGAAACGCCACATGTTGCTGGGCGAATTGGCGGGCCAGAACGAATTAGCGATGCTCCACGGCCTGCTGATCTCGCATTTACGTAAACATACCTACCCTGACGGCGCACCTGCCTTGTTCCTGCGGCTTTGGGCTGAAGAGGAGGCATGGTTGCTGGAACATCTGCCTACCCGCTGGCTCATCTCTGCGGTCATTACCTTCGCTGAACATGGCCAAACAGAAGCCGACCGCAACCTAGCGGCCCGCATGAACATGCTGTTCTCACTTATGAAAATCTATGAGGCCGAGCGCGCATTTTCCGGCAGGCCACCGCATGAACCATTCCGCACCCAAGACCGCGACAAATCGCCCATGCCGATGGGGATGAAGGACTTTTCAGTACTGCAAGGCGATCTAGAGGCCCATTTGCTGGCCCCATTGTGGCGCGATGCGGAAAATGCCCCAAATATCGGGACCTTAGCGCGACATTTGCTAACGAAGCTCAATACAGACGACAGCACTGTTTTTCGTCGTTTCGCCACGATGCGCGAAAGGGCTGCAAAACTGGGCTCAACTTGACGCACTGTGTGATATCCGCTATCGGGCGACTATGGTCTGAAAAGGCTTACGACGCGGGACGCTCGGGAAATTGCGTCCTTTCATAGATTGCGGACCGGATCCGCATGCATAGGACGTACATGACTAAATTTACTGACTTGAACCTTGCCCCCAAGGTTCTCAAAGCTGTAGCTGAAACCGGCTATGACACCCCCACACCCATTCAGGCCGGCGCGATTGCCCCCGCCCTTGAAGGCCGCGATGTTTTGGGGATTGCTCAGACTGGTACAGGTAAAACGGCTGCGTTTACGCTGCCGATGATCACACTTTTGGGCCGCGGCCGTGCACGCGCACGGATGCCACGTTCATTGGTGTTGGCCCCGACACGGGAACTCGCTGCACAAGTGGCTGAGAACTTTGACGCCTACGCCAAATATACCAAACTATCGCGTGCCCTGCTGATCGGCGGCACCAGTTTCAAAGACCAGGACAAGATCATCGACAAAGGCGTCGACGTTCTCATCGCGACACCGGGCCGTTTGCTGGACCATTTGGAACGCGGCAAGCTGATCCTGACGGACGTGAAGATCATGGTGGTGGACGAGGCCGACCGGATGCTTGATATGGGCTTTATCCCCGATATCGAGGAAATCTTTAAGCGCACACCGTTTACGCGCCAGACCTTGTTCTTCAGCGCGACAATGGCCCCTGAGATTGAGCGGATCACCAATACGTTCCTGTCCAACCCTGCCAAGATTGAGGTCGCCCGTGCGGCGACGACGAACACGAACATCAAGCAAGGTGTTGTCATGTTCAAAGGGTCAGCCAAGCCCAAAGAGCCGTCTGAAAAGCGCGAACTGCTGCGCAAACTCATTGATGGCGAAGGCGACGCATGTTCCAATGCAATCATCTTTTGCAATCGCAAATCAGACGTCGATATCGTTGCTAAGTCATTGAATAAATACGGCTATGACGCGGCCCCGATCCACGGCGATCTGGACCAAAGCCACCGCACACGTACCCTAGAAGGGTTCCGCGACAACAAATTGCGCTTTCTTGTGGCCTCTGATGTGGCGGCCCGTGGTTTGGACATTCCTGCCGTAACCCACGTGTTTAATTTTGATGTACCCAGCCATGCCGAAGACTATGTGCACCGCATTGGCCGCACGGGTCGCGCGGGCCGGTCCGGTGTTGCGATCATGATCTGCGTGCCGCGCGATGAGAAGAACCTTGAAGACGTGGAACGTCTGGTCAAGGAAACGATCCCGCGTTTGGACGTGCCGGGCGGCAAAGCAGCGGCCCCTTCCCCAACTGCGGCCGAGCCTGAGAAGACAGAAGAAAAGCCCAAGCGGACACGCAGCCGTAGCCGCAAGAAAGACGACGCTCCTGCGCCAGAGCCAAAGGCCGAAGACAAACCCGTTGAGGCCGCACCAAAAGACGACGCGCCCAAGCAGGAAGAGAAGCCCAAGCGCGACGACAAGCCCAAGCAAGAACGGGGCCGCGGTGGACGTGGACGCGGCAATGATCGCCGTGATAATGGCCCGAAGGTTGTTGGCATGGGCGATGAGCCACCCGCGTTTATTGCGTTGAGCTTTGCGGATCGCGCGAAGGGGTAAGCGGGTGTCGGGGTGAACCCCGACCTACGGCTGCACACTCCGAGGTTCTGCCAGTAATTCCCACCAAACTCGTGGAGTGTGAACTGAGCCTACTCTTCATGACTGGATCAGGTCTTGGGGTCGTAATGCTGAGTTTAATAGCCATTACTTTCATTCTTTGTACCCGTGGGGTCAGGATTGATCTACGCGCTATCCCAAAGCTATGGCAACGTGAGTAGGTCGGGGTTCACCCCGACGCCATATCTCACCCCAACCGCGACACAATCACAGTCACCTCTGGCTTCTTCCCGATCTCGCCCTGCGCTGACCGCCGCGCGATCGACTTGAGCTCTTTTTCCAGCTTCACATCGTCCCGCAATGTCTTGGCATTCGCGCGGTTCACAAACTGGCTTAGGTCTTCTTCCACAACTTCAACCAGCGCCGCGTTGTTGCGTCCGGTTTCCGCCAACCCCGATGTTTCAACCCAAGGGTCGCCCAGTGGTTCGTCGTTTTCATCGATGATCAGCGTCACGATCATATGCCCGTTTAGCGCCATGCGGATACGGTCGCGCACGATGCCGTCCATCGCCCCGACATGCACCGATCCGTCCAGATAGGTGCGTCCCGTTTCGATGTATTCGGCCACGGTCGGTTGGTTGCCCGACAGATCAATCATCATGCCGTTGACGGCGACAATGCCCGAAAGCCCCACCTCGGCCCCCAATTTCACATGCTCGCGCAGGTGCCGGTGTTCGCCGTGCATCGGGATCAGCGTTTGTGGTTTTGTAATCGCGTGAAGGCGTGCCAGATCGGGCCGGTTCGCGTGGCCCGATACGTGGTATTTGCCGCCTGCGTCGTCGATCACGTCCACACCCAACTCGGAGAGTTGGTTCATGATGCGGATCACACCGCGCTCATTGCCGGGGATGGTTTTTGAGGAGAACAGGAACGTATCCCCATCCTTCAATTTAATCCCCATATAGTTGCCCTGCGCCAATTGGGCGCTGGCCGCGCGGCGTTCGCCTTGGCTGCCTGTCACCAGCAACATCACGTTTTCACGTGGCATTTGCAGCGCGTCTTCGGGGGATACTACGGATGGGAACCCTTTGAGGATGCCCACATCTGTCGCCGCTTCGACCATGCGGCGCATCGCACGGCCCAGCAGCACGACAGACCGGTCCGCTTTCTGTGCAGCAATCGCCAATGTCTTCAAACGCGCGATGTTCGAGGCAAAGGTCGTGGCAACAACCATGCCTGACGCCTCTTTCATCATATCGGCGATGGCGTCGCCGATCGTGGATTCGGAGCGCCCTGCTTCGCGCGAGAAGACGTTGGTACTGTCGCAGATCAGCGCTTTGACACCGTCTTTGGAAACTTCTTCCCAGAGCGCTTCATTCCATGGATCACCCACAACAGGCGTTTCATCAATTTTGAAGTCGCCAGAGTGCAGCACACGGCCCTCGGGTGTGTCGATCAACAGACCCGCGCTTTCAGGGATTGAATGGCTGATGGGTAGGTAGGATACGGTTATCGGGCCACATTTGATCATCTCAGGGTACACGCCCACGACCTTCACCACGCTTTCAGGGTGCCCGTGTTCGTCCAGCTTGCGCCGCGCGATATTGGCGGTGAATGGACGTGCATAGACGGGTGCGCCCAGCTGTTCCCAATAGTGCCCGATGGCGCCCACGTGGTCTTCATGGGCGTGGGTGATAAAGATACCTTCGATTTGCGCTTTGCGTGCTTTCAGCCAAGCGATATCGGGTAGGATCAGGTCCACCCCGGGTGTTCCGTCCATATCAGGGAAGGTCACGCCCAGATCGACCACGATCAGCCGCTCTTTCCCCGGTTTGCCATAGCCATAAACATAGGCGTTCATGCCGATTTCGCCGGCACCTCCGAGGGGTAGATAAATCAGGCGGTCGCTCATGCGGTGTCCTTGTTATATTGGTGGATGACGGTCAAACCGTGCATCGTCAGATCATCTTCAAACGCGTCGAACAGTGGCTCGGACTGTTGGAACAGCGGGGCCAGACCACCGGTTGAGATTACCTGCATGGGCACGCCGCGTTCTGCCTTGATCCGCGCGCATATCTCACGCACGAGGCCGATGTAACCCCAAAAGACACCCGACTGCATGCAGGCCACCGTATTGGTCCCGATCACCGACTGCGGTTTCGTGATATCCACATGCGGCAAGGCGGCGGCTGCGTTGTGCAACGCCTCAAGCGACAGGTTCACGCCGGGTGCGATCACGCCACCGACATAAGCCCCGTCTTCGGCGACCACATCAAAGGTTGTGGCGGTTCCAAAATCCACCACGATCAGGTTACCGCCAAAACGGTCATAAGCCCCTGCCGTATTCACCAAGCGGTCGGGGCCAACTTGTGTGCCTTCGTCGACCCGCGGCTCTGCAGGCAAGCGGCAATCAGCCTTGCCCACAACCATCGGGCGGCAGTTGTAGTATCTGTCCGCAAAGACCCGCAGGTTAAACACGACGCGCGGAACGGTCGAGCTGACGATCACCTCAGTGATGATGACATCCAGTTTTTGAAACCGCATCAGTGTGGACAGCCAGACATAGTATTGATCTGCGGTCCGCTGCCATTCAGTGCTGGTGCGCCAAGTGGCGATAAAATCTGTCCCGTCCCATATGGAAAACACGGTGTTCGTGTTACCGCAGTCGATGGCTAAAAGCATGTGCCGTCTCCTTTAGAAAAATACATCCGCCGCGGCGATGGCGCGGGGTCCGGTGCCTGTGATCAGCACAAGGTTGCCGTCACGGTCGATGCTGTCAAAGATACCCGTGACGTCTTCGCGCCCGGTGCGGGCGGTGATCACTTCGCCCAGTCGCGCGGCATTGGACATCCAGTCATCGCGAATACGGCCAAATCCGAGCCGCAGCAGTTTCGCCTCTTGTGTCGCATAGGCGTCGGCAAGTGTTGAGAGGAAGTCTTTGGGAGAGACGTCTTCGCCGCCACCTGCTGCAAGGCTTGTCGGTGTGAAACTGGCGTCTGTGACGCCTTCGGGTATGTGTCGTAGGTTCACACCAATTCCGATGGACAGCCAGTCAACGAACGGCCCCCGACCGCTGCTTTCCAACAAAATACCAGCAACTTTACCACCCGACAGCAAGACGTCGTTAGGCCATTTCAGCGATAGCTTTTCAGCCGGGACATAGATTGCCAAGGCTTGAAACAGCGCGTTGGCTGCGAGGAAGGACCGCTTGGACGCTTCAACTGCTGTCGCCTCGGGTCGGAAGATCAAGGTTGCGTTCAGGTTACCTTCCGGGACCACCCATTTGCGCCCACGACGACCACGTGCCGCGGTTTGGGTCTTGGCCATGATCCAGGTGGGGCGGTCGATATTCGGCGCACGGCGCACGGCCTCGGCCATTGTGCTGTCTACAGTATTCAGCAAGACGCGGGCGTAACCTTCTGGCCACGGCCCGTGATCATGGCTGTCAGCCCGCAGTTTGCTCATAATGCGTCACCATTCGCTGCCTCTCCCTGACGGTCGAACGCGATTGGTGACCATCCTTTTTGAGAATGGTGCAAATTGCGCCTAGTTGACAAGCGTTGCCGCCGCAGCCGCCGCAATAGGCTCGATCCCGAACAGGTTCACGACGCCCAACAACATGACAGCTGCAGAGCCCATCAGGAATGCCCAAAGCACCGGGTTCATTTTGCCGTCGAGTTGTTCGCCCTCTTCGCCGAAGTACATGAAGTACACGATGCGGATATAGTAGAAAGCACCGATCACAGATGCGATCACACCGGCAACAGCCAACCATGCAAGGCCACCATCATAGGCCGCACGCAGCACATAGAACTTGCCAAAGAACCCCACCATGGGTGGCACACCTGCAAGGCTGAAGAGCAGCACGAGCATCGCCAGCGCACGCAATGGCTGACGCTTGGAGTACATCTTAAGGCTATCGATATTGGTCACAGGTCGCCCGTCACGTTCCATCGCAAGGATGAACGCGAACGTACCGATGTTCATGGTTACATAAATCGCCATATAGATCAGCATCGCTTGCACACCAAAGGCTGTACCAGCGGCGAGGCCCATCAGGGCGAAACCCATGTGCGCAATGGAGGAATACGCCATCAGGCGTTTGATGTCTTTCTGCCCGATTGCAGCAATCGCGCCGAGGAACATAGAAACCACCGACAGGAACGCCACAATCTGTTGCCAATCGCCAACGATGCCGCCGAATGCGTCATGTACAACGCGAGCGAAGAGCGCCATTGCAGCAACTTTGGGTGCTGTCGCGAAGAAGGCGGTGACCGGCGTCGGTGAGCCTTCATAGACGTCCGGCGTCCACATATGGAACGGCGCAGCAGAGACCTTGAACGCAAAGCCCGCAATCAAGAAGACAAGGCCAAAGAGCAAGCCGAGGGATGGCTCGTTTGCTGTCGCTTCAATGATGCCTGCAAACAGTGTTGTGCCTGCAAAGCCGTAGGTCAGCGATGCACCGTAGAGCAGCAAGCCAGAAGAGAGTGCACCGAGCACGAAGTACTTGAGGCCCGCTTCGGTTGATTTCACGCTATCACGGCGCAGCGATGCCACGACGTAGAGCGCCAGTGACTGCAATTCGAGGCCCATATAGAGCGCCATAAGGTCGCCCGCAGACACCATGACCATCATGCCCACAACGGCCAATGCCACAAGGATTGGGTATTCAAACCGCAACAACCCGCGTTGCTGCATATAGCTTTCGGACATCAGCAAGACCGCAGCCGCAGACAGCAAGATCACGATCTTCGCAAACCGCGCAAAACCGTCGTCTACAAACATGCCACCAAAGGCAATGTTCGTGCCCTGCCCGTTGATCCCGATCCAGACCGCCAACAGCACAAACAGACCGGACGTCGCCCAAGTCAACAGCGGCGCCATGCCGTCTTTGGTGGTATAAACCGCAGCAAGCAGTGCGATCATGGCGTAAACCGCCAGCACAATCTCAGGCATCAGGATTTGGATATCAGCGCCAATCATAACGGGCTTTCCTTAATTCGAAGCGAACTGCGTGGCGGCCTCAAAGGTCGCCAGCGCGGTTTCATAGTTGCCGACCAGCGCGTTCACGCTTGGGCCGATAATGTCGAGGACAAGGGCGGGATAGACGCCCAGCAGCAAGGTCATCGCGACCAATGGCGCAAAGATCACCCGCTCGCGCGTACCCATGTCTGTGATCGTTTTCAGGCTTTCCTTGATCAGATCGCCAAACACCACCCGGCGGTAAAGCCACAGCGCATAGGCCGCCGACAAGATCACACCAGAGGTCGCAAACAGTGCGATCCATGTGTTCACTTGGAAGATGCCCATCAGCACAAGGAATTCACCGACAAAGCCCGATGTCCCCGGCAGGCCGACGTTGGCCATGGTGAAGAACATAAAGATCAGCGCATAGGCGGGCATCCGGTTGACCAAGCCGCCATAGGCGTCAATTTCACGCGTGTGCATCCGGTCGTAGATCACGCCAACACATAAGAACAACGCGCCAGAGATAAAGCCGTGGCTGATCATCTGGAAAATCGCACCGTCGATGCCCTGTTGGTTCACCGCAAAGATGCCCATCGTCACGTAACCCATGTGGGCAACGGAGGAATAGGCGATCAGTTTTTTCATGTCTTCCTGAACCAATGCGACCAGCGACGTGTAGACAATCGCGATGGCTGACAGTGTCAGAACCAGCGGCCCCATCACCTCGGACCCAACGGGGAACATTGGCAGACTGAAGCGCAGGAAGCCGTAGCCGCCCATCTTCAACAGGATCGCAGCTAGAACCACAGAACCAGCCGTCGGCGCCTGTACGTGTGCATCGGGTAACCATGTGTGGACCGGCCACATCGGCATTTTCACTGCAAAGCTTGCGAAGAATGCCAGCCACAGAAGCGTCTGCATGCCGCCAATGATTTGCACCCCAAGGATGCTGAAATTTTCAGTCTCGAAGGTGAAGGACATCAAAGTCGGAATGTCCGTCGTGCCTGCGGCCGAGAACATCGCAACCATTGCCACCAGCATCAGCACAGAACCGAGGAAGGTGTAGAGGAAGAACTTGAAGGACGCATAAATCCGGTTCTTGCCGCCCCAGATGCCGATGATCAGGAACATCGGGATCAGGCCTGCCTCGAAGAACAGGTAGAACAGCACCAGATCAAGGGCCAGGAACACGCCCAGCATCAGCGTTTCCAAGACCAGGAACGCGATCATGTATTCTTTGACGCGGGATTTCACATCCCAGCAGGACGCGATCACCAGTGGCATCAGGAATGTGGTCAGCATCACGAACAGGATCGAGATACCGTCGACACCCATCTTATACTGCAAGCCCAGCAACCAATCACGGGTTTCCACCATCTGGAACCCCGTGTCAGCGGGGTTAAAGTTGGTCAAGATGAACAACGAGCAGATGAATGTCACCGCTGTCGTAACCAGTGCCACCCATTTGGCGTTGCGCTGTGCAGCTTCATCATCGCCACGCAAGAACAGCGCAAGAATTACCGCACCAAGCAGTGGCAGGAATGTTGTGAGTGAGAGAATATTGCCCATTAGTTCGCTCCCCCAAACAGCGTCATCCAGGTGAGTAGAATGCCTATACCAAGCACCATCGCAAAGACGTAGCTAAAGATATAACCCGACTGCGCACGACCCGCGAGGCGTGTTAGGAAGGGTACGATCCCCATAGCGACACCATTGATACCCCCGTCGATCGTCTTGGTATCGCCCTGCTTCCACAGGATGCGGCCCAAGGCAAATGCAGGGCGGACGAAGATGAAATTGTAAATCTCATCAAAGTACCATTTATTCAGCAAAAACTGATACAAAGGTGCTTGTTGCGTGGCCAGCTTATGTGGCCAGTCAGGACGACGGATGTACATCTGATAGGCCAGACCAAGGCCCGCCAACATTGCGACGAACGGCGTCAGCTTGACCCAGACAGGGACTTCGTGGGCATCGTTTAGCACGTGGTTGTCGGGGCTGTTATGGATCGCCCCTTCGCCCGGTGCGCCGACAAGGTTGTAGTGGGCTTTGCCGTGGCCGCCCTCTTCTTTTGCGTGATCGTCGCCGTGGTCATCTGCGTGATCATCCGCATGGTCATCGCCATGTTCGGATGCTTCTGCGTAAGGCACACCAAAGAACTTGCCGACCTTATCGTTGGACCCAAAGAACGACCCGTACCACACCATACCAGAGAAGATCGCGCCAATGGCCAGCACATAAAGCGGGAACAGCATCGTGTTTGGTGCCTCATGGGCGTGGTCGTGCGTATGCGCATCACCGCGCGGTGTGCCATAGAACGTCAGGAACATCAGACGCCAGCTGTAGAAGCTGGTCATAAGTGCGGCCACAACAAGCATCCAGAAGGCATAGCCGCCGGCGGTGCCTGCATAGGCGCTCTCAATAATCGCGTCTTTTGAGACAAAGCCTGCAAAACCAATCGGGAAGCCGACGTAAAGCAGCGGAATGCCAACACCGGTAATCGCCAGCGTACCGATCATCATCATCCAGAACGTCTTGGGGATCTTATGGCGCAAACCGCCATAGTTCCGCATATCCTGTTCGTGGTGCATCGCGTGGATGACGGAACCTGCACCGAGGAACAACATCGCCTTAAAGAACGCGTGTGTCAGCAGGTGGAACATCGCGACCGAGTAAACACCCAGACCAGCGGCCACGAACATATAGCCCAGCTGCGAACAGGTGGAATATGCAATGACGCGTTTGATGTCGTTCTGCACCAGACCCACGGTCGCAGCAAAGAAGGCTGTGGTGGCACCAAGGAAGACGATAAAGTTCGTGGTTGCTTCGGCATATTCCATCAGCGGCGACATGCGGCAAACAAGGAACACACCCGCAGTGACCATGGTCGCGGCGTGGATCAGGGCGGACACTGGTGTCGGGCCTTCCATCGCGTCGGGCAGCCATGTGTGCAGGAACAGCTGCGCCGATTTACCCATCGCACCGATGAACAGCAGGAAGGCAATCAGGTTCAGCGTATTCCAGTCGCGCCACAGGAAGGTGATGGTCGCATCGTGCAGATCAGGGATCGCGGCAAAGATATCATCAAACTTGATGCTATCGGTCACCATATAGAGGGCGAAAATACCCAGCGCGAAACCAAAGTCACCGACGCGGTTGACAACAAACGCCTTGATCGCAGCGGCACCGGCAGACGGTTTGCGATAGTAGAAACCAATCAACAGGTAAGAGGCAACGCCCACGCCTTCCCAGCCAAAGAACATCTGAACAAGGTTGTCAGCTGTCACCAGCATCAACATCGCGAAGGTAAAGAAGGACAGGTAGGCAAAGAAACGGGGGCGGTAGCTCTCGTGCTCTTTGAAATTTTCGTCATGGGCCATGTAGCCAAAGGAATATAGGTGCACGAGCGCCGAAACGGTGTTGATCACGATCAGCATGATCGCAGTCAGACGGTCCATCTTGATTGCCCAATCGGTGGACAACGTGCCGCTTTCGATCCAGCGCAGGATGTTAACGGTATAGGCACCGTTGGGGTGGGCGCTTGGGTCAAATGTCAGGAACACGACCCAAGACAGGATCGCCGCCAAGAAGAGCAGGCTTGTCGCGGTCCATTGGGCGGCCGTTTCGCCGATCAGTTTCCAGCCAAAGCCACATAAGATGGCGCCAACCAGCGGGGCAAAGAGGATGATGGTTTCCATTGGTCTTCTAGTCCTCAGTCTTCGCTGTCAGGCGCTTGTCGTCTAATGCAGCACCAAGATCTTGCATCAAAAAATAATAGGCGCCGGCGACGCCAATCATCACGGGGATCAGCCAGCTGTATTGAAGGGCAAGTGCCATATCCTTAACCCTTCATCACGTTGACGTCTTCAACGTCGATGGTCCCGCGGTTGCGGAAGAAACACACAAGGATCGCAAGGCCGATCGCGGCCTCGGCAGCGGCGACGGTCAGCACGAACAGGGTAAACACCTGCCCGACCAAATCGCCCAAATAGCTTGAGAAGGCCACAAGGTTGATGTTCACCGCCAGCAGCATCAATTCGATGCTCATCAGCAAGATGATCACGTTTTTTCGGTTCAGGAATAATCCGAAGATCCCGATGACAAACAGGGCCGCAGCCACCGTGAGATAATGTTCAAGTCCGATCATACGTATCTTCCTTTTGAGGCGCCCGGCCCCGGTCTTTTGTTCGCAGCAAACGGGAATTAACCCGCCAGCATAAATTCAGTCTTGTCGCCACGCAGCGCGGGATAAGCCGCAGCGCAAGCGCATGTTTCATTTGTCTCAACCGTGATGGTGATATCGCGGGCGATGAATTCCAGATCGCTCGCGATCCGTTCAAACGTCGCAAACGCGCGGGCGCCGGATTGATGACGGTCCAACACATCACGCGCATCATCGGTGCGGTCAAACGCAGCACGGCGGCCCATGTTATCCTCGGCACTGCGGAACTTGAGCATCTCGCCACTGGCGCAGTCCACAAGGGAATAGCCTTTGGCTGTGCCTTCCAGCGACCACCAGTCCATCCACATCACACGGCCTTCGCCCAGATCAGCATGGCGGATTTCGCCACCATGGCTGGGATGGGTCGTGCGCTTGCAATCTGCCAGCGTCAGGGCACTTGCCTGACCGGCGATCAGCATCGCAAAGGTTGATATGATGGCGAGGTCACGCATGTCCGCCTACAGCCCCTGCCCCGGTTTGACGTCTTTCAGCTCCATCGCCTTTGCAGGATCACGGTACATCTGCTCCAGCACGTTCTGGCGCTTGATATCCACGCGGTGGCGCAGCGTCAGGACAATCGCCCCGATCATCGCGACCAGCAGGATCAGCCCCGAAAGCTGGAATAGCAGAATGTATTTGTCATAAATCAGCAGACCCAGGGCGCGGGTGTTATCCAGATCGCCCGCAGGTGCCGCAATGCGCCCTTCGACACCGTCCGCAAAGCCCCAGACACCAAGTGCCAGCGCCAATTGCATCATGATCACAACACCGATCAGCAACCCAAGCGGTAGGTATTTCGTCATTTCCGCCTTCAATTCCGCGAAATCGACATCCAGCATCATGACCACGAACAAGAACAGCACCGCAACCGCGCCGACGTAGACAATGATCAATAGCATCGCGACGAACTCAGCGCCCAAAGTCACGAACAACCCGGCCGAGGACAGGAAGGCAAGGATCAACCACAGCACTGAGTGCACTGGGTTCCGGCTGACAACAGTCATCAGGCCACCCGTCACAGTCGTCACGGCAAAAAGGTAAAAAGTGAACGCGAAGACGGTCATGCGCTGTCGTCCTTATCTAAGACTTCTGTGGCCAATTCCATGGCTTTGGTCATGGCCGGGACGCCTGCGAACATGCCCATTTGGGCAATCGCTTCGGCGATTTCTTGTTTTGTGGCACCCGCCTCTACCAGATGGCGGACGGTCAATCTAATCTGCGCTTCGGCCTGTGCACCCAATACGGTTAGTCCGGCCAAAGTCAGCAAAAGCCGCGTCTTGGCATCCAATCCATCGGGGTTGATGCCCTTGCCAAAGAACATCTCCATCGTCTCGGCAGGCATCGTCGGCCACAGGTTTTCAAACCCTTTGGGCGCGAAAGCATCCATATCGACATTCATCGATTTGGCCCAATCCTGGGACATCTTCATCATCGCTTCAAAGGGGTTTGGATCAGTCATCGGTACGGCGCATCCAGCTCTAGGTTACGCGCAATCTCAGATTCCCAACGGTCGCCGTTTTCAAGCAGCTTGTCTTTGTCGTAATACAGCTCTTCGCGGGTCTCGGTGCTGAACTCAAAATTCGGGCCTTCGACGATGGCATCCACCGGACAGGCCTCTTGGCAGAAACCGCAGTAGATGCATTTCGTCATATCAATGTCATAGCGGGTGGTGCGGCGGCTGCCATCATCGCGCGGTTCGGCGTCGATTGTGATGGCTTGGGCGGGGCAAACGGCCTCGCATAGCTTACACGCAATGCAGCGCTCTTCCCCGTTGGGATAGCGGCGCAGGGCATGTTCGCCACGGAAACGGGGGCTCAATGGCCCCTTTTCATGGGGATAGTTCAGCGTAGCCTTGGGCGAGAAGAAGTACTTCATGCCAAGGCTGAAGCCTTTCCAGAAATCCTGAAGGAGGAAGTATTTCGCGGCGCGGTTATAGTCGATTTGGGTCATTGATTATGCTCCCACTGCCCAGCGTGCCCAAAAGCCGCCGAGTACTTCGAATTTTGCGAGGAATGACACCAAGACCACCCATGCCAGCGACATTGGCAAGAAGACTTTCCAGCCGATCCGCATCAATTGGTCATAGCGGTAACGTGGTGTGATAGCCTTGACCATCGAGAACATGAAGAAGACCAGTCCCATCTTCAGAACCATCCACAGGATGCCGTCTGGCAAGAATGGCACGGGTGACAACCAGCCGCCAAAGAACAGCAATGAAATCAGAGCACACATCAGCACGACCGCCATCAATTCACCGATCATGAACAGCAGGAACGGCGTGGATGAATACTCAACCTGATAGCCCGCCACCAGTTCTGATTCCGCTTCGGGCAGATCGAATGGTGGGCGGTTGGTTTCCGCCAAGGCGCTGATAAAGAACAAGAATAGCATTGGGAAGTGCGCGACCCAGAACCAGTTGAACAGGCCTGCGTTGCCGTCTTGTGCCGCAACAATATCACCAAAGTTCATGGAACCGGCTGAGATAATCACACCAACGATGATCAAACCGATGGACACCTCGTAAGAAATCATCTGCGCAGCGGACCGCAACGATCCAAGGAACGGATATTTGGAGTTCGACGCCCAACCGCCCATGATCACGCCGTACACCTCAAGCGAGCCGATGGCGAAGATATAAAGGATGGCCACGTTGATGTCGGCCAGCACCCAACCGTCGTTGAACGGGATCACCGACCATGAAATCACTGCCAAAACAAAGGCGATCATCGGGGCGAGGAAGAAGACGAATTTGTCAGCACCTGCAGGCACGACGATCTCTTTGACGATGTATTTGATGAAATCCGCGAAGGATTGCAGCAGACCAAAGGCACCAACGATATTCGGGCCTTTGCGCATCTGCACAGCGGCCCAGATTTTGCGGTCGGCGTACATCAAAAACGCCAGCGCCACCAAAAGCGGCACCAGAACCAGCAAACATTGCCCCAAGATCACAAGGACGATGCCAAGGTTGGTGTTGGTAAAGAATTCAACCATTGTCGTCGTCCTTATTCCGCAGCCATCGGCGCGGATTTACGTGCCTTTGCGTTCGCGCTCAGTTCCGCCATCAGGCTGGATGCACGTGCAATCGGGTTCGTGAGGTAGAAATCAGTGACGGCATTGCGGAAGTCCGCTTTGCCCGGCTTTTTGACCGGGATCGGCTGCCAAGCGTTCTCGGCCACCTCATCAATATCGCCCAGATGCGGATGTGCCGCGACCAGCGCCTGACGCAGTTGCGCCATGCTGTCGTAAGGCAACGTGGCGTCCAGCTCTGCAGACAATGCCCGCAGGATCGCCCAATTTTCCTTGGCCTGCCCCGGAGGAAAGCTGGCACGCAGCGCCAGTTGCGGGCGACCTTCGGTGTTCACGAACAATCCGTTTTCTTCTGTATAGGCGGCAGATGGCAGGATGATATCCGCGCGGTGCGCGCCGCGATCACCATGCGATCCTTGGTAAATCACGAAAGCACCAGCTGCGACGTCAACTTCATCAGCGCCAAGGTTATAGACGACCTCTGCACCCTCAAGTGCGGCCTCAAGCCCACCCTCAGTCACAGCACCCACATCCATCGCACCAACGCGACCAGCAGCAGTGTGCAAGATCAGTAATTTAGAATTTGCAGCCTCAGCTGCTTTCATGGCCTGGCTGAGGACCGCCTCGCCGTCAGCTTCGTTCAAAGCACCCATGCCGACGATCATCACGCCAGCGGTATCTTTCTTGTCGGAATGATCCATCGCGGCCAAGCTGACCAATTCGTCACGGCCTGCGCCAACCGGGATCACATCAAATGTCAGATCATCCTGCACGCCGATCCGCGCTACCTTGGCCCCATTAGACCAAGCGCGACGAATGCGCGAGTTCAAAACCGGTGCTTCGGTGCGTGGGTTCGTACCGATCATCATGATCATCTGCGCATCATCGATATCTTCGATCGTTGCGTTACCAACATATGCAGAGCGATTGCCAATCGGCAGCTTTGCACCATCGGTGCGGCATTCGACGTTTCCGCCCTGCCCTTCGATCAATTGCTTCAGCGCAAAGGCCGCTTCAACCGGGGCCAGATCGCCAACAAGACCGGCAACTTTCTTGCCTTTCATTGCGGCGGCAACGGCGGCAAGTGCTTCAGGCCAGCTGGCTTTGCGCAGCTTACCTTTTTCACGGATGTAGGGTGTGTCCAAACGCTGTTTGCGCAACCCGTCCCAAACGAAACGGGTTTTATCGGAAATCCATTCCTCATTCACGCCGTCATGGTTGCGCGGCAAGAACCGCATGACTTCGCGGCCTTTGGTATCAACGCGGATGTTCGACCCAAGGGCGTCCATCACATCAATCGATTCCGTCTTGGTCAGCTCCCACGGGCGGGCCGTGAAAGCGTAGGGCTTCGAGACCAGCGCACCAACGGGGCAAAGATCAATGATGTTGCCCTGCATATTCGAATCGAGTGTTTCACCCAAGTAGCTTGTGATCTCGGCATCCTCACCACGACCTGTTTGGCCCATCTGGTGAATACCCGCGACCTCAGTCGTGAAGCGTACACAGCGTGTGCAGGAAATGCAGCGGGTCATGTGGGTTTCAACCAGCGGGCCAAGATCCAGATCTTCGGTCGCACGCTTGGGTTCGCGGAAGCGGCTGAAATCGACGCCATAAGCCATGGCTTGGTCTTGCAGATCGCATTCGCCGCCTTGGTCGCAGATCGGGCAATCAAGCGGGTGGTTGATCAGCAAAAACTCCATCACGCCTTCGCGGGCCTTTTTGACCATAGGCGAATTGGTTTTTACAACAGGGGGCTGGCCTTCAGGACCAGGGCGCAAATCGCGGACCTGCATGGCACAGGAGGCCGCAGGTTTTGGCGGACCACCGACAACCTCAACCAGACACATCCGGCAGTTGCCAGCAATAGAAAGCCGTTCGTGATAGCAAAAACGCGGAATTTCAATCCCGGCTTCTTCACAGGCCTGTATCAGGGTCATTGCCCCGTCAACTTCGACCTCATTTCCATCAATGACGACTTTGCGCAGATCAGACATGGCGTGTCCTATGTGTTCCCTCTCGCGCACCAGATCGCAAGGGACCACACGCGTTGCACCGCGTTCTAGCGCGTGAGGCCCAATGATGCCAGTCTGAACAACAAAAAACCTGCGTTTTTTACGTCTGTCTTAAGGTCTTAGCGCAACAGCCAACCAACGCGCGTATTTGCAGCCATTTGGGCACGACCAACAGAGCAATACGTTGCCTCTTGGCCCGCGACGACACCCAATCTGGCCAATTCCGCGCGGGCCATTGCCTCAAGCCGATCTTTCTCGTCGTCATCATCGATATAGGCGTCAATTTCTGCCTCAGTAAATCCAAGATCACGGGCGTAGCTACGCAAGGATCGCAAGTAGCCAAGGCCGCGGAACAAGCGGGCGCTGATCCCATCGCATTCCTCGGAAATCTCATAAGCCATGCCGACAAAGATGATGCCATCGCGCACTTTGGCCACGTCCTTGAGCGCGGTTTGCGCCGATAGGTTGCCTGCAGCAAACACAGTGGCCAAGGCCATAACGGCCGTGAGGGCTAGGTTCTTCATTCTCGATCTCCTGTGCGGTCGTTCAAGCGCCGCTTTATTGAGTAAGAGATCGCGCTTTCGGGGCGGATATTCAATATCAGCGGGCAAAACACCGCCCCTTTTGCACCAAGACCTATCGTGATGCGTATACCAACCCACTGGTTTTAAGTCGTTTTCACGCCATACAATAGATTGCCCCCCAAACACGAGATGGGACCGAATGCGCCGTCACTATCCAGCCTTAGCGCGCAACCAGTCCCAGCCGAAGGCCTCTTTGCTGTCGCCATGCGCCTCTCGGTGGGCCAGCTTTGCCAAAGCTTCATCCAGTGTCGGTTGGGTTCCTTCGGGCACCCACCACATGACAAAATGCATCTGAACCAAAGTTTCGAACCATTCCTTGCTGCGGTTCATGAATTTGGCATGCAACGTGTCAAAAACATAGGTTTGCAACTGCTCAGGTGTTTCCCAAACTGACAAGTTCGCCACAAATTGTGGATCGCCGTCCAAACATGTCTCGGTGTTGCCCTGACCCGGCTCACCCGACCCTTCCATCATCCAAACGAAACCCGGCATGCGTTTGCCCAGACCGTTGATCAAATCAAGGTTGTTCATAAACTCGGCCACGCGCGGGTCATCGGTGGGGGCCAGAAGACGTCCAATGTTCAGTTCGGCAAGATGCATGTCGTTCCCTCTTCGGGGCAGTCAGTTGAAACCCACCTTACATCAACGACGCCTTTGACGTGTCGGGGCCACACCGGCAAGACCTTTGCGGATGAAAGCCAGCGTCAAAATCACGCCGATCATAACCAAGCCACCGGCCGCAGCATAAGCCCAAACAGGTGCGATTTCGGCGCGTACCGCCATCACAGTAAACCAAGCAGGCAATCCGCAAACCGCAGATGTGATAAGGGCCGCACAGAAACTTGCGGCCCCATCTAATGTGTTTTGAAAGGCCATATCGGTCTTAGGATGGGATCAGCATCGCGCTAAGACCCGAGCCTTCAAGAACTTCGGCATCGCCCGCCGTACAAAGATCGTCGGATGTGACATCAACACCGTGCTTTACTTCAAAGCTGCGTTTGCTGACTTCGGTCTCAAGCTCGATCCCGTTACGTTGGCTGATTGCAGCCAATGACCCGCGTCCTACCTCGTTGCGGGCTTCGTTCAAAGACGAATCAAGTGCCGCATCATAGGTGTAACGTGCGCAGCTTTGTGCGACCCGATTGGCGAGGGTCAGCTTGGCGTAATACTCTGGCGTCGACATCACGAACAGCTTTTGCACCGCAGGGTCGTCAAACGACCGCGCACTGCCTGTTGTACAAGCAGCCAAAGCCAACGCCGCACCAAACATCAATCCACGTGTCATCATTCTGCTGCCATCCCTGCCATACGTTTATCTTTGATCCGGTCCTCAATTTCGTCCCGGAAGTTCTTGATCAGCCCTTGGATCGGCCATGCGGCCGCATCACCCAATGCGCAAATCGTATGTCCTTCGACCTGCTTTGTCACGTCGAGCAGCATATCGATTTCTTCAACAGATGCATTACCTTCGACCAAACGCGCCATAACGCGCATCATCCAGCCGGTGCCTTCGCGGCAGGGCGTACACTGGCCGCAGCTTTCGTGTTTGTAGAATTTAGACAAACGCCAGATCGCTTTGATCATATCGGTCGAGTTATCCATCACGATGACCGCCGCCGTGCCAAGGGACGATCCTTTTTCCTTCAACGCGTCAAAATCCATCACCGCATCGCGCATGTTTTCACCACGCACGCAAGGAACAGACGAGCCACCGGGGATCACAGCCTTAAGGTTATCCCACCCCCCGCGAATGCCGCCGCAGTGCTTTTCGATCAGCTCTTCAAAGGAAATCGACATTTCTTCTTCGACCACACATGGATTGTTCACATGGCCGGAAATCGCAAACAGCTTGGTGCCCGCGTTGTTCGGACGGCCCATACCCGCAAACCAGTCGCCGCCACGGCGCAGGATCGTTGGGACAACAGCGATTGATTCCACGTTGTTTACGGTTGTCGGGCAGCCATAAAGGCCGGCGCCCGCAGGGAAAGGCGGCTTCATGCGCGGCATGCCTTTTTTGCCCTCAAGGCTTTCCAGCAGAGCGGTTTCTTCGCCGCAGATATAAGCGCCCGCGCCGTGGGTCAGGTAGATGTCAAACGGCCAACCAGATTTGGCGGCATTTGGCCCAACGAGCCCTGCTTCGTAGCATTCGTCGATTGCGGCTTGCAGCGCTTCTTTTTCGCGGATGTATTCGCCGCGAATGTAGATGTAGCAGGCATTTGCGTTCATCGCGAAAGACGCGATCAGGCAGCCTTCGATCAGCGTATGCGGATCGTGGCGCATGATTTCGCGGTCTTTGCACGTACCCGGCTCAGATTCGTCTGCGTTCACAACCAAATACGCCGGACGCCCGTCGCTTTCCTTAGGCATGAAAGACCATTTCAGACCGGTCGGAAAACCCGCCCCGCCCCGGCCACGCAGACCCGAGGCTTTCATTTCATTGATGATCCAGTCACGGCCCTTTTTGATGATTGCACCCGTGCCATCCCAGTGGCCCCGCGCCTGCGCGCCTTTCAGCGTGCGGTCGTGCATCCCGTAAAGGTTCGTAAAAATCCGGTTCTCATCTTTGAGCATTAGCTATCGCCCTTCTCATTCTGGCGCGCGCGCCAAAGCCTATATGTCTGCCACAGGGCAAACCCGAAACCGGCGAGCGCTGCAAGGTCAAAAAGCGCCCTTGTCCGCATGGACCAGCCGTATTCTGTCCCTAGCAGTGTCACCAGGACCCAGAAAACACCAACACCGGCCATAAACAACGCGGCGCGTTGTCCTGATCGGGCTTGGTTGGTGTGTCCGTGTGGGGCCATGGTGATCGCTGGCGTTTAGTAAACGCCGCCTTTGTCGACCTTTTTAGAGAACTCTGTGGTTCCGCCAGCCGCCAGTGTTTTTGCTTGTGGGACCCATTCATCACGCGTTGCACGGCCTTTGAAACCAGCAAGGTTGTCATCCATCCATGCTTGCTCTTTTGGACCCCAATCTGCGATCTGGTCAAAGTGATAGATGCCCATTTCGTGCAGTGTCTTTTCCAGCTTTGGACCAACACCCTTAATTTGCTTCAAGTCGTCCGGGCCACCTTCACGTGCAGCACTCAGGAACTGCGGGGTGCCATCGGCGGACGCCGCCGCAGGTGCGGGCTCGGCCTTTGGTTTGGGCGCTGCTTTTGGTTTTGGTGTGGCCTTTGGTTTGGGTGCTTCTTTTGCAACTGGTGCAGGCGCGGCAGCTGCAGGAGCAGGAGTTGGTGCAGGAGCAGGGGCTGGTGCTGGTGTAGGTGCAGGCTTTTCGACCCGGGCAGCTGTGCCCATTGGGTTTTCATTTGGTTCACGCCAGCCAAGCGCCAGTGCAAGCGCAGCAATACCGCCGACAACGACACCCATGAACGCAGAGCCGAGGAAACCCATATCGTACAGAACGAACGCGACCCCCGCTGCGATAAGGCCAAACAAGGCGGCAACCGCAACGATGCCTAGGCTAATTGGTGCTGTATCTTTCATGTTCCGTACTCTCCCTCAGGTGACTGCGATTGCAGTCTTGCAGATTGATGCGAGGTGCGCACCAAAGCGGCGCAATTCCCCGTTCCCTGATACCTCTACCCGAAACACAGGCAACGGGTAAAGAAATACTGGTGTTCCCC
Organism: uncultured Paracoccaceae bacterium; assembly: GCA_947496605.1. Classification (GTDB taxonomy): domain Bacteria; phylum Pseudomonadota; class Alphaproteobacteria; order Rhodobacterales; family Rhodobacteraceae; genus Yoonia. The sequence goes on from CANMDF010000001.1 coordinate 933,717, forward strand.
GCAGCTTAGCGCCCCCGATTAAGGCCCGAAACGCCTAAATACGCGGCGATTACTTTGCCTTTGCAAGGTCGGCGGCCTGCGCCATCCAATTATCGCGCGCGATCCGGCCTTTGAATTTCAGGCGGCTGTCGACCCAAGCGATCTCATCGGCGGTCCACTTGGCAATCTGGTCAAAGTGCCAGAACCCAAGGTCATTCAACACACCTTCAAGCTTTGGCCCGACGCCGCTGATCTTCTTGAGATCGTCGGCCCCACCCTGACGTGGCGCTTTTAACGTCGCAGGTTGCACTTCTGCGGCAGCCGCTTGAGGCTTTGGTGCGGCCTTCTTAGCCGGCGCCTTCTTCGCAGCTTTTGGTTTTTCAGTCTTAGGCGTTGTTTTTGTGGCCTTTGCCTTTGGCGAAGGCGCGGCTTTGGTGTCTTTCACCCAAGGCGCCAAAAGCGGTACTTCTGTACCATCAATGCGTTTGACCGTATCGCCGATGTCGGTGGCAAGTTGTGCGCTGGCGTTAAACTTGGTCTTGCCGCTGTCATACCCTTTCAGGCTGGTCAGTCCTTTCAAAGGCTCTGCCGCAAAGCGTCCATTCTGCGGGCCCGGTGTCGGCACGCGGCCAGCCGCCAGTTCGTCAATGATTTCGCCCAAGCGTTCCGCAGTCAGATCTTCGTAATAGTCTTTGCCAATCTGCGCCATCGGCGCGTTCGCGCAAGACCCAAGGCATTCAACCTCTTCCCAAGAAAATTTACCATCAGCAGACAGCGCATGCGCTTTGTCCGCAATTTTGTCTTGGCATACACCGATCAGGTCTTCAGCGCCGCAGATCATACATGACAGCGTGCCACAAACCTGAATATGCGCAACAGACCCAACCGGTTGCAGTTGGAACATAAAGTAGAACGACGCCACTTCGAGCGCCCGGATGTAAGCCAAATCAAGCATAGCAGCGACATGTTCAATCGCAGGGCGGCTGAGCCAGCCTTCTTGTTCCTGCGCACGCCACAGAATCGGAATAATCGCCGATGCCTCGCGGCCTTCGGGGAACTTCTTCATCTGTGCTTCGGCCCATTTTTGATTGTCAGGCGTAAAAGCGAATGTCTCAGGCTGGTCGTGATAAAGGCGGCGTAGCATCTGGTCTTTCCGGTCACATCGTTGAGGTGAAACAAGGTTCACCAGTTTCCATCACTCCCCTAACACACCGACCGCGCCGGGCAAGGGATTTGTCGTTCAGGCACAGGCCCCGCTGGTAATGCGAAAGCCGTCGCCATCGATTGCAGCACGGCCCTCGTTACGCAGTTCGGTCATCACACGCCCAAGGTCTTCGCGCGACAATATCGCCTCATTGCGTACAATTTCCTGATTGCCGCTGTTCAGCACACAGCCATTCGCTGTGACGCTGCTGACAAACCGCTCTTTCGCGGAAGATGGCGCAGCCATCGGCTCGGGTGCCGGTGCCGGAGCAGGCATTGGTATGACAACCGGCATCGCACATGCCGATAAGGTCAGGCCTGCGAGCAGGGTCATTGAACGGATCATCAAAGGCTCCTTTATCAATTCTCAATCGCGGCAGGTGCCACGTTGAACACATCTGTCAGGCCATAGACCAAGATAAACACCGACACGGCCAAGCCCGTTACACCACCGATAAAAATGCCCGCCATACGGCCCCGGAACATCCGCGAAACAATCGCAGAGACGAAAAACCCAGAGGCCACAAGCAACCCTAGGATCAGATCGCCCAGTGTCATCTGTCGATCTCGCCGAACACAACGTCCATCGTGCCGATGATCGCGCTGACGTCCGCCAGTTGGTGACCTTTGCAGATATAGTCCATCGCTTGCAGGTGAAGATAGCCCGGTGCACGCAGCTTGGCGCGATACGGCTGGTTTGTGCCGTCAGCCACCAGATAAACGCCGAATTCGCCTTTGGGGGCCTCGACCGCCGCATAAACTTCGCCCGCAGGCACATGGAAACCTTCGGTGTAGAGTTTGAAGTGGTGAATCAACGCCTCCATCGAGGTCTTCATTTCACCGCGTGTCGGCGGGTTCATTTTGCCCCGTGCCATCACATCACCTTTTTCATGGCGCAGCTTTTCGCAGGCTTGGCGGATGATGTGCACGGATTGGCGCATTTCTTCCATCCGGCAGAGATAACGATCGTAGCAGTCGCCGTTCTTGCCCACAGGAATTTGGAATTCGAACTCGTCGTAGCATTCATAAGGCTGTGCACGGCGCAAATCCCATGCAAGGCCGGACCCGCGCACCATCACACCGGAAAAGCCCCAGTCTTGGATGTCTTGTTCGCTGACGATGCCGATGTCCGCGTTACGTTGCTTAAAGATGCGGTTCTCGGTTAGCAGGCCGTCGATGTCATCAAGCACCTTGGGAAATTCAACCGCCCATGTGTCAATGTCTTCAACCAGCTGATCCGGCAGGTCCTGATGCACACCGCCGGGACGGAAATAGGCTGCGTGCAGACGCGCACCGCAGGCACGTTCATAAAACACCATCAGCTTTTCACGCTCTTCAAAACCCCATAGCGGCGGGGTCAGCGCGCCAACGTCCATGGCTTGTGTTGTGACGTTCAGCAGGTGCGACAAAACACGACCAATTTCAGAATACAGCACACGGATCAGGCTGGCCCGCCGCGGCACCTCTGTACCTGTCAGCTTTTCGATCGCCAGGCACCAAGCGTGTTCCTGGTTCATCGGCGCCACGTAATCGAGACGGTCCAGATAAGGCAGGTTTTGCAGATAGGTGCGGCTTTCCATCAGCTTTTCTGTGCCACGGTGTAGCAAACCGATATGCGGATCGCAGCGTTCTACGATTTCGCCGTCCAGTTCCAGCACCAGACGCAACACGCCGTGGGCCGCAGGGTGCTGCGGGCCGAAGTTGATGTTGAAGTTTCTGATCTGCTGCTCGTCCGTGGCCGCATCAGTCGATCCATCATCGTATGTGTTTGTCCGGATATCGCCGTCCATCATGGCTTAGGCCCTCGCTAAGTTGTCTTGCCACCGCTGTGGCAGGGGGCCGACATTGCGGGCCACCCATTCATAGTGTTCATTCAATAGCCCCAGCGCACGGGGGCGGAGTTTGTCCAGCATCACGACTTCTGGACCTTCATTTGCGGCCCGTTCTATCGCGGGTTTGACCGGTGCGATACCCAAGAATGCACAGACCCGCGCCAATCCTTCGGTTGTGAACATATCCTCTGCAAACTGGATCAGCAAACGCCCTTCTGGAATGACGCGGCGAAGTTTGCGGATGATCTTAGGATAATCGCCCCGCGCAAGGATATGCTGCTCTTGGTCGCGGTTCAGGATGCGGTAAAGGATATTGTTCGACTTCTTCTCGTACTGCTCATGTTCTTGGCGCTGGCGGCGTGCCTGCATCCGAATATGAGACCAAAGGCGATCAAGTGGATCGCGGATCAGGTAGATAAATTTGGAAGTCGGGGACAGATCGCGCATCCGCGCAAGCTCTTCGTCAGACAGCGTGGCGTAGTTTGGGGTGATATCGGCGACAATCTGTGCGTCTGCACGCCCACCCAGCAGCCAGTTCTCATATCCCTGATCACCCGAGCGATCCCCTTCTAGGATATCAAGCAACGCTTTCATCTCATTGATGCGACGGTCCAAGTTGTCGACCTGCCAACCGCGGCCCGCGTTCTGGGCCGTCTGCTTGGCACCACGCAAGTCGCGCAGGCGCAGGCGGTAGGCCGCAACCTGCTTTTCGCAGCGGTCTGCATCAAACGTATCCCAGTAATGTGCTTCCTTCACCGCAGGCATCGCGCAGTCAGGATGATCATGCAGATAGCGATAAAGCCAAGTCGTACCGGCCTTCGTCGCCCCCACGCAATAAAGAAGGGTCGGAGCCACCATCAGTCTTCACCTTCAGGTGCGAATAACGCCAAAGTCTCGGCCTCGGTCAAACTGCGTGTGTCATTGGCCAATGCATAGGTGTCAGGTTTTTTGTCGATGAACCACTGGTTGGTCAGGGTAAATTGCGATGGATCGTCAAAAGCATGGATCGACACCCCTGCCCCACTGCCATCTTGCATTTGCCAAACCAACGACGTGCCGCAGTCTTTGCAAAACAGACGCTCGCCCCATTCACTGCCCCGATACACCCCAAGGCTGTCAGTGTTGTCAAACGTCACACTGGTTCCGCAATCGACAGCTATATACATGCCAGCCGACCACTTGCGGCACATTCCACAATGGCAGACATTTGCGTTGGCACTGGTTGGGGTGGCCGTAAATGTGCACGCCCCACAAAGGCATGACCCTTGCAAAGGAGCGGCGTCAGCCATCAGCCCGCTTTCTCGTCTTTCTTTTCGTCACCCGGCAGGATGTATTCCGCACCCTCCCATGGCGACATAAAATCGAACTGGCGGTATTCTTGCACAAGGCTGACGGGTTCGTAGACGACGCGCTTTTGCACTTCGTCGTAGCGCACTTCGGTGTAGCCCGTTGTCGGGAAATCCTTGCGCAGTGGGTGCCCGCGGAAACCATAGTCGGTCAGAATGCGGCGCAGGTCCGGGTGGCCGGAAAACAGAATGCCGAACATATCGAACACTTCGCGTTCAAACCAATTGGCCGACGGGTGGACCGAGATGATCGACGGCATCATGTCTTCTTCGCGGATCTGAACCCGCAGACGAATGCGGTGGTTCTGATACATGCTGAGGAAATGATAAACGACATCGAACCGCTTAGCGCGGCTGGGATAGTCAACGGCCGTAATGTCGATCAGTGACGAGAACTTACAGGTCGCGTCGTTCTTTAGAAACTCGACAAAGGTAACCAAAGACGATGGGGCGACAGTGACTGTCAACTCATCATTGGCCACTTCCCATGACAGCACGCAATCAGTGCGCTTCAGCTCAAGGTGTGTCCCAAGTTCTTGCAGGGCCTCTGTCATCGTACAATCGTCCCTGTCCGGCGCATTTTGCGTTGTAGCTGAAGGATACCGTAAAGCAGCGCCTCAGCCGTTGGTGGGCAGCCCGGCACATATACGTCCACAGGCACGATGCGGTCACAGCCACGCACCACGGAATAGCTGTAGTGATAGTAGCCCCCGCCATTTGCGCAGGACCCCATCGAGATCACATAACGCGGCTCTGGCATCTGGTCGTAGACCTTGCGCAGCGCAGGCGCCATCTTGTTGGTCAGTGTCCCAGCCACAATCATCAGGTCAGATTGACGGGGGGAGGCACGTGGTGCCGTTCCAAACCGCTCAAGGTCATAGCGCGGCATGGATGTGTGCATCATTTCAACAGCACAGCAGGCCAGACCAAAGGTCATCCAGTGCAAGGACCCGGTGCGCGCCCAATTCACGATGTCCGCGGTTGAGGTCACAAGGAACCCTTTGTCCTGCAGTTCGGAATTGATCAGCTGCGCGCCATGCTCTTTGTCAGCACCCACAGAGGTTCCAGTCATCACTCCCATTCGAGTGCCCCTTTCTTCCATTCGTAGGCAAAGCCGATGGTCAACACGCCCAAGAACACCATCATCGACCAGAATGCTGTCATGCTGACGTCTTGGAAAGCCACCGCCCAAGGGAAAAGGAACGCCACCTCAAGGTCAAAGATGATGAAAAGAATCGCGACCAGATAAAAGCGCACATCGAATTTCATCCGGGCGTCATCAAATGCGTTAAATCCGCACTCATAGGCCGATACTTTTTCTGGGTCGGGGTTGCGTACCGCGACAATGGCCGCAGCAATAATCAAAATCAGGCCCAGCGCAATCGCAAGGCCCAGAAAGATCATGATCGGCAGGTATTCGGAAAGCATTTCCTGCAAGGGGTGTTCCTTTCGGCTCGGCATGCACATCGGTACGCCGTCTGTTGGCTAAAAAGTGCATACCTTTGACGCCTCGTAGGGTCAACCAAGCGGAGTGTCACAGGCATAAATTTTGAAAGGAATTATTCGGCGCTGTTCACAACGGGTTGGCGTGGCGAAAAGATCATGCCGGCCACAGACAAAAGTGAAACGCCATGGGCCAATCCATTGGCACGTGCGTCTTGGCCCAAAATGATATCGGACATCTCTGTCAGGTTATCTGCTTGCTGGTCAGTAATCCAGAAAAGCGCATGCATCCCTACAGTAAAATCACCCGGCATATCGATCACATCGACACGGCAACCGCCTTGCGTCGGTGTAAACGACTGCGATGTTACGGTCACTGACCCATTGGGCAGAACGATCATGACGTCATGCTGCGCTTCGGTTTGTGTCAAAACTTTTGCATCAACCTTGACGATCAGCGGCTGATCAGGGTTTTCAGGGTCCTGCACGTGATTTGCGGCAACTGCCACATCAAAGAAACCATTCTCATCCGCAGGGCCAGTCAAAACACGGCCACGACGCGTCTGCGGCTGCAGTGCACATTGGCGATGCGCCACGGTTGCCGAGCAAGGCAACTCAAGGCGCGTTTTCAATCGCAGGCGCAACGTTGGGCCCGCATAGGCCAAGACATTCAACGCGATCTGCAAAAGCGCCATCAAGACACCCATTGCGGCCACTGCCAGCGCAACAAGAAGCACGAGCGCCGCTGTTTGATGCATCTCGGGGGCCCAGCTGGCGACAATCTTGATCACCGGCATTGCAACAACCAGTGCGGTCACAGACAAAGACAGGCTGATCGTCTCAAGCGTCACATTCGGAAACAACACGACATGCCCTACGACCAACAGCGCAACTGCCATTGAGGCAACAGTCGCACGCTCAGGGGAAAGCACCATTGGATCAACCAGCGCAACACCCAACATCACAAGCACAGGAATCATCACTGCGACCGCAATCAAACGGCGCAAACGCATAACACGGTAAATGATTTCTTCACTTGTGGGCCATACAAAAGACATGGGTCTCTCCTTTTCGAGACCTAAAATGCACTGCGAAATCGGTCAGAAGTGAGACACAATTCTGACGATTAAGGCGCGTCTGTGACGGCCCAATCGGGCTTTCGTCGCTCAAAAAAGGCAGAAATGCCTTCTTTCGCTGAACGACCGTCCCATTGGGCGATCAATGCGTCAATGGAATGCGCAATTACCGATTCGTCGATTGTCGGCCCCAAACTGCGGGCAAATGCCTTGGCTGCCGCCACTGCATCCGGGGCGCATTGCAGGTATGGGGCGACTTCGGCCTCGACCGCTGTATCAAGCTCCGCTGCAGGCACGGCCTTGGCAATAACACCCAAAGTGACGGCCTCGGCTGCATCGAAAATACGACTGGACATAAAGACACGGCGGGCATTTGCCTCGCCCATGCGTGCCAGCACATAAGGTCCGATCGTGGCCGGGATGAGCCCGAGCTTGGTTTCCGTCAATCCAAACTTTGCGCTCTCATCCGCAATCGCCACATCACACACACAAGCCAATCCAACGCCACCACCAAAGGCATTGCCTTGCAAGCGACCAATGACTGGCTGCGGCAAAGTATTGATTGCTTCCAAAAGATAAGCGAGCGATCCGGCAGCGCTGCGTTTCGTGGCATCATCACCTGCCATCTGGGCTTGCATCCAGGCCAAATCACCGCCCGCACAAAACGAAGGCCCCGATCCGGTCAGCACCACAACCCGAATGTCGGGACTGCTGGCGATTTTGGACATGGCTTGGCCCAATGCATCGATCAACGCTTGCGACAAAGCATTGTGTTTGTCCGCTCGCGCCAAAGCAAGGGTCGCTACCCCACGCGCATCTACTGTCATGTCAATCATCGCATGTCCTTTGCCAATTGTGCGGCATCTGCAATCACATCGCGGTCAATACCTGTTTGCATGCCAAGCTGATCAAGCAAGCCCAAAACTGCTTCTGTGGCGACATTGCCCGGCGCGCCCGGGGCATAAGGGCAGCCACCCAAACCACCTACGGCGCTGTCAAAAGCACGCAATCCCATCTCAAGAGATGCCTCAATATTCGCCAATGCACGGCCGGCGGTATCATGAAAATGCCCTGCCAGTTCCGCTGCAGGTGCCTCGTTCAAAACGGCGCGCAGCATCTCTGTCACCCGCTCCGGCGTGCCTTGCCCCATCGTGTCCCCCAAAGACACAGGGATCGGTGCAACATCGCGCAGCATCCGCACCGCATCTGCCACACGGCTTGGCGGTGTGGGCCCATCGAAAGGACAGTCGGTTACACATGACACATAACCGCGCACAGTCACGCTGTGGATTTGGGCCGCAGCGATCACAGGACGCAACCGGGCAATAGACTCCGCTATCGAACAATTGAGATTACTCTGCGAAAACCCTTCCGATGCGGAAATGAAAACGGCGATTTCAGTGCTTATATCGCTTCGATCTGCCTTCAAGAAAGCATCCCATCCCCGCATGTTGGGCACCAAAACCGCGTAACGCACACCGGTCACGGGGACGATCCGCGCCAATAGCTGATCCGTATCAGCCATCTGCGGCACCCATTTGGGGCTCACAAAACTACCTACTTCGATATCGCGCAGGCCCGATTTGCCCAGCATGTCAATCAGCGCCACTTTGCGGTCTACCGAAATCACACCCGCCTCATTCTGCAACCCGTCACGAGGGCCAACCTCATGAATGCGCACAAAGTCATCCATCACAGCCATCTTCTCATGTTCAAAATACCTCGGGGGAGCGCGGCACGCGCGGGGGCAGCGCCCCAAACGACAACAGCAGGTTCATGCCTTGATCTCCCATGGCGGATAATAGGATTTGGCATAAAGCCCCGGCCCATCCGGCAATGCACGGCGATAGGCAGGTCGCGCTTCCAATCGCGCAAACCAGCCAGCAAGTTGCGGGAAACCATCAAGGCGCACAAAATGCTGCGCCATATAAACCGCCTGCCCCACACCAATGTCGGCTGCAGAAAAGTCAGACAACAGGAATTCACCACCAAGCGATTGCTCAACAGTGCGCAGTGTTTTCGCCAGCCGCTTGGCCTCTAACTGCATCACAATCGGCGAACGCATATGATCTTCGTAAAGGGCCACATGCTGTTGGGTCAGTGCGGCGGTGTGCTGCGAAATCGTCTCGGCAAAATGGATCCAGTTCAACCAATATGCGCGCTCTGCGTGACTTGGGTCGCGACCCAAGCCCGCCTGCGGGAACCGATCACACAAATATTCGGCAATCGCCCCGCTTTCCGTCAGGACGACATCATCAATCTCAAGTGTCGGAACACGTCCCGTGGGGTTCAGCGAACGATATGGCTCTTCGCGCAGCGTTTTATCGAAAGGATATTCAATCACTTCAAATGCCACATCCAATTCTTGCAACAGCCAAAGGCTACGCATTGAACGGGTTTGCGGACAATGGTGTAATCGGATCATGTCTCGGGCTCCAAGCTGACCATCAATGCCCCCGCTATGACCTGATCCCCGACTGCCACGGGCACCGTTGACACAATGCCACCGCGCGGGGCACGCAAAACGTGCTCCATCTTCATCGCTTCCAGCACGATCAAGCGGTCGCCTTTTTCAACCGTCTGCCCCATCACAACAGCGACATCACGCACAAGCCCCGGCATCGGCGCCAGAATGGTATCGCCGCCGACAACCGTGCCTTCGCGGTCGCACGGGTCTACGATAGCGAAAGTCACAGTTTCATCGCCAAAAACAGTTACGCAATCGCCATGCAGAACCGCAGGCAGCCCCCAATTCCCCCCGCGTCGTAGCAATGAAAATCTGGTGTCGCCAACGACAACGTCACAAGCCGTGGCACTTTTCACTTGTAGCACAACGGCCAAGTCTTGATCCCTATCGTGCAATATTATCTGTCGTTCCAAAGGAGCCCACAAAGTGAACCCCGTCAAAGGAACCTGCGCCAGTTCAGCCGCTGTTACGGCGGCAATGGCAATCTCTTTCGCAGTTGCGACTGGTGCCGCACAAAGTTGTTCTGCATCACGCGCAATCAACCCGGTATCCACTTCACCTGTCATAAAATCAGGTGCACGCGACAGACGGCGCAAGAAACCAAGGTTTGTCACTGTGCCTGCCACTTGCGTTGCATCCAAGGCCGCAGAAAGGGCCCGCAATGCCCGCGCACGGTCTGGGCCATGCACTGTGACCTTGGCAATCATAGGATCGTACCAAGGTGAGATTTCATCGCCAGCTATCACGCCGCTATCGATCCGCGCGTTACTTGGAAAAGCCAGATGATCGATGATGCCTGTCGCAGGCAGGAACCCCGAAGGCACGTCCTCGGCATAAAGGCGTGCTTCAAATGCATGTCCGGTGATAGACAGATCGCCTTGCCGTGCAGGCAAAGGCTCTCCCGCGGCCACACGCAACTGCCATTCCACAAGGTCAATGCCCGTGATCGCCTCTGTCACAGGATGTTCGACCTGCAACCGTGTGTTCATCTCCATGAACCAAAAGCCATCAGCATGAAGACCGTCACCGCCATCGACGATAAACTCGATCGTCCCTGCCCCAGCATATCCAATCGCCTTGGCGGCTTTTACCGCGGCTTCCCCCATCGCCGCGCGGACGTCATCGCTCATTCCCGGCGCAGGCGCTTCTTCGATGACCTTTTGATGGCGGCGCTGCAGAGAGCAATCACGCTCAAACAAGTGAACGGCATCCGTGCCATCACCAAAGACTTGCACTTCGATATGACGCGGGGAGGTGATGTATTTTTCAATCAAGACATCTGCGTTGCCAAAAGCGGTTTGTGCCTCTGCCTGTGCGGAGGCCAGATTTTCTTGGAAATCTGGGGCTTGTTCTACCAGACGCATACCCTTGCCACCGCCACCGGCAACAGCTTTGATCAAAACGGGATAGCCAATCTGTGCAGCTTGTGTGGCCAGAAAGTCAGGGGCTTGCCGTTCACCATGATAGCCAGGCACCACAGGCACGCCGGCCTGATCCATCAGCACCTTCGCTGCATCTTTCAGTCCCATCGCGCGGATCGCGTCTGCTGAAGGGCCAATAAACGTCAATCCGGCAGCTTTGACAGCATCCACAAAATCAGGGTTCTCAGACAGAAAACCATACCCTGGATGGATCGCTTCTGCTCCGGTATCCAAAGCGGCCTGAATGATCAGATCACCGCGCAGATAGCTCTCCGCGACAGGGGCTGGACCAATCCGCACCGCCTCATCCGCCTGCAGGACATGTTGGGCCGCTGCATCGGCGTCCGAATAGACCGCGACCGTACGCACACCCATCGCATGCGCCGTGCGGATCACCCGGCAGGCAATTTCGCCACGGTTCGCGATGAGGATCTTACGAAACATATGACTCACATCCGGAACACGCCAAAGCGTGTCTCCTCTATCGGGGCATTCATAGAGGCCGCCAGCGACAGAGCCAGCACCTCGCGGCTTTTGCGGGGGTCTATGATCCCGTCGTCCCACAGCCGTGCACTGGCGTAGAGCGGGTGTGATTGTTCGGTGAACATATCAATTGTGGGCTGCTTAAAAGCCGCTTCTTCCTCGGCAGACCAGCTTTCGCCGCTCCGCTCATACGCGTCCCGTTTGACTGTCGCCAACACACCAGCCGCCTGTTCGCCACCCATTACCGATATACGCGATGTAGGCCATGACCACATGAAATTCGGACTATAAGCCCTTCCAGACATGCCATAATTCCCCGCACCGAATGATCCACCAACGACCATCGTGATCTTTGGCACCTTCGTTGTCGCCACGGCCGTGACCATCTTGGCCCCATGCCGTGCGATACCTTCGTTTTCATATTTTTGGCCGACCATGAACCCGGTGATGTTTTGCAAGAACACTAAGGGGATTTTGCGCTGGCTACAGAGTTCGACAAAATGCGCACCCTTTTGGGCGCTTTCTGAAAACAGCACCCCGTTGTTGGCGATGATCCCGCAAGGCCAGCCGTCGATATGGGCAAAACCGCAAACCAGCGTTTCACCAAAGCGTGCTTTGAATTCGTCAAAGCGTGAGCCATCGACGATGCGTTTGATCACTTCACGGATGTCATATGGCGTACGTAGGTCTGCGGGCACCGCATCAAAGAGCGTATCGAGGTCAAATGCAGGAGGTTCAGATTGCAACCGATTGCTTTGCAATGGTTTATCTATACTACATGATGCCACCGCCTGCCGCGCCAAGGCCAACGCATGGGCATCATCCTCAGCCAAGTAGTCCGCCACACCCGACAGCCGCGTGTGCACATCACCTCCGCCCAGCTCTTCGGCTGACACCACTTCGCCGGTGGCCGCCTTCACCAGCGGTGGCCCCGCCAGAAAGATCGTTCCTTGGTCACGCACGATGATCGACACATCAGCCATCGCAGGCACATAGGCCCCACCCGCCGTACACGACCCCATGACCACCGCGATTTGTGGAATGCCCTTGGCCGACATATTCGCTTGGTTATAGAAAATCCGGCCAAAATGGTCGCGATCGGGGAACACCTCATCCTGATTGGGCAGGTTCGCCCCGCCGCTATCGACCAAATACACGCAAGGCAGATGGCAGGCTTCGGCGATTTCTTGGGCGCGGAGGTGTTTTTTGACCGTCATCGGGTAGTAGGTGCCACCCTTCACAGTCGCATCATTGCACACGACCATCACATCATGGCCGTTCACTTGCCCTACGCCCGCGATCACGCCGGCGCATGGGGCCGCGGCATCATAAAGGCCGTGAGCCGCAGTCGCCCCGACTTCCAAAAACGGGCTACCGGGGTCCAACAGCCCCGCCACACGGTCACGCGGTAACATCTTGCCCCGCGACAGATGCCGTGCACGGGCCTTATCACCACCGCCCAACGCCGCTGCCTCAGCGGCCAACCGGACATTTTCAAGGGCCTGCATATGGGCGTCACGATTGCTCATCTGATGTTTTGCTCCAATACAAAGACCTGTTCGGCAGTGGCCTGCATCAGGCATGCCAAAATCGCCGGTCCACCGCCTGTGCCACCACCCCATTGCACATACTCATAGTCACAACGCGCATCCCGGTAGCTAATCCAAGCGCGTTGCATCCCGCGCAATGCATCCAGCATCGCAGGATCGCTCCGTTGCTGGGACAACAGCTGCTGGTAGGCCGCATTCAACCGCCCATCCCAAAAATCACGCTCACGATCCAGACAACCGCCCATACCCACGGTCGTTTCACCGCCCGCGGTGTCTTGCATACATTGGTTGGCAGAGGCACCGATACAGTCCAGCCGCTCGCCACGTCCCACCGCCTCCTGCAGGCAAGCCTCAGTATGGACAGGCGAAAACGAAAGGTCCTGTGCCTGAGCAGGCGCAGCGAACAGAAGTGCGCCGAGGAGATAGCGTCTCATGCGTCTGGTCCTTGCGGTTCTGGCAGCGCCTCGCCTCGCGGCCCGACATAATAGGTTGTGGTCAGGCCAAACGGATGGGCGCAATTGATGACCATCCGCACGGCCGGATCGGGATGGGGGCTGGCCGCGCAGTCGGTCGGACTGGCCCCGCTGGGGGCGGTGTCCATGTAAGCGGCAGCATAGCGGTTGATGATCTCGGTCTCGCCGGGGATTTTGCCGGATTGCAGGCCGAGGTAGCCAGCAAAGGCGATGAGGGCTGCAAGGGGGAGGAAGAGGTAGATGCGGTTCACTCCATCGCCCCCATCATCTCGCGGCCCACTAACATCCGTCTGATCTCGGATGTCCCTGCCCCGATCTCCATCAGTTTGGCGTCGCGGAACAGCCGCGCGACTGGCGCGTCGTTCAGGAACCCCGCCCCGCCCATCGCCTGCACCGCTTGGTGCGCCTGTTTCATCGCTTCCTCGCTGGCATAAAGACAGCAGGCCGCGGCGTCTTGGCGCGTCACGGTCCCACGGTCGCATGCCTTGGCAACCTCATACACGTAAGCCCGTGCCGAGTTCATCGCTGTGTACATATCCGCGATCTTGCCTTGCATCAGTTGGAAGTTCCCGATCGGTTCGCCGAACTGTTTGCGGGTGCTGACATATGGCATAACCTCGTCAAGACAGGCCGCCATGATCCCAAGCCCGATACCCGCCAGCACGACCCGTTCGTAATCAAGGCCAGACATCAGGACGCGCACGCCTTTGCCTTCTTCGCCCAATACGTTCTCAAACGGGACCGCGACATCATCAAAGATTAGCTCTGCTGTGTTTGACCCCCGCATCCCCAGTTTATCAAAGTGGGTTGATGTGCTGAATCCGGTCATCTCTTTTTCAATCAGGAACGCCGTGATGCCTTTGGACCCCGCGTCAGGATCAGTTTTGGCATAGACCACCAGCGTGTCGGCGTCGGGGCCGTTGGTGATCCAGTATTTGTTGCCGTTCAGTCGGTAGTGGTCGTTGCGCTTTTCCGCACGCAGCGACAAGGACACGACGTCGGACCCAGCACCCGCTTCGGACATCGCCAGTGCGCCAACATGGTCGCCAGAGATCAGACGCGGCAGGTATTTGGCTTTCTGCGCATCCGTCCCGTTCAGTTTGATCTGATTGACGCAAAGATTGGAATGAGCGCCATAGGACAAGCTGACCGATGCGCTGGCGCGCGCGATTTCTTCAACCGCAACTGTGTGCGCGAGGTAGGACATACCTGCCCCGCCGTAAGCCTCATCCACCGTGACGCCCAAAAGCCCAAGGTCGCCCATCTCGGCCCAAAGACCCGCAGGAAAGGCGTTTGTTTCATCAATGGCGGCCGCCATCGGTTTGAGCCGCGTCTGCGCCCAGTCATGCACCATATCGCGCAAGGCATTGACGTCTTCGCCTAAGTCAAACTGCATTGAGGCGTAAAACATCGCTGGCTCCAGGTTAATTGAACGCTTGTTCATTAATAGGATGCAGGCTGCCATCCTGTCGAGTCATTTCTCTTTCAGCAGATCCAGATCTTTGGGTGCAAACACATATGGCCCCGGCCGCTTGCGGCGCAGCGCCCACAGGCGTCGCAGCTCTTGCTGGCTTCCTGTTGGGACGTGGTGAAAGTACGCCCGTGTATAGGCGTTATACTGGTTATGGGGCTGGTTGGGCTGTTTCTTGCCCGCCTTTTTGTCGGCCTCGATCTGCTTTGCAGCCTTGACCGCATCGGCAAGGGTCAACCCAACATTTGCCTTCATCCAATCCATGAAGGGGATCGAGAATTTGTAATGAGGGATTTCTGCCTGCATGAAACGTCGCATGTTCTGGGTATTCTTATAGCTATCCGTGATCACCGTTTCCGGCGTCAAAGGGGTGCTATGCCAATCGAACTTGGATATGACTTTGCGGGTCGTTTTCGCCTCAACCGGTGGTGCACCATGGTCCAGAAAATAGGCAATCCGATCCGCGATCTCGAACTTGCCACCTGTCGTTTTGATCCCGTGGGCCCGCGCAAATGCGACCAGTTCAGTTTTGAGATAATACCATTGCCGAAAAGTGGCGGCATCCGTGCATTGTGCAATTTCAGGACGATCAGTCATGTCTTGCAGATTAACGGCCTTCAGTGCTGGCGCAAGTCACTCAGCGGCGGCTTGCCCTTGATAGACCGCAGACACTTCACTGCGGATGATCCGTGCCAGCATCGCACAATCTTCCAAGCTGAAGGTCAGTGGCAAACGCATATCGACCACCCCGGCCAGCACGCGGTCTGAGGCGGGCATCGGCTCGGACGGGGCATAGCGCCAGCTATCGTAACGGGATGTAAAGCCTTTGGGTTCCGCCCCGCCGAACCATTTCAGCTCAACCCCCCGCGCGGCACAGCGTGCCAGCACGGCCTCGACGGCCTGTGCTGACCAGTCCAAGAGCAGAAACTGGAACGAAGAGGCCACAAATTGTTCTTTGTCCGGGCGCGGGATGATGCGCAGGCCGGGGGTGTCTCTTAGCCCATCTTCCAAAACCCGATAGCGTGCGTTCCAATTGGCACATTGCTGATCCAGATTGCGCAACTGTGGCCGCAAGATAGCTGCACGCAAGTTGTCCATCCGGCCCGAGATATTGGGGGTTTCATATTTGATCTTGGCATAGGTCTCGACCGGAGGCGCGGCGCGGTGTTTTTCGAAAAGCATATAGCTGCCAGATAGCATAATCGCGCGGGCCATGTCTTCGGCCCCGTCGCAAATCAGAAAACCGCCTTCGCCCGAATTGATGTGTTTGTAGGTTTGCGTTGAGTAACAACCGAACCGCCCCCAGCGCCCGCTGGGAATGCCGTTCCACGCGGCCCCCATCGTATGGGCGCAATCCTCGATCACGGTGACTCCTGCTGCGTCACACATCATCATCAGCCGTTCCATATCGCAAATATGGCCGCGCATATGACTAAGCAGTAGCACCTTCGCTTGGTCCAATTTGGCGGACAGATCGTCAAGATCGATGACAAGGTCTTCTGTCACGCCGACGAAAACCGGCACTGCGCCGACCGCTGCAATCGCGCCCGGCACGGGGGCCAAGGTGAAGGCGTTGGTCAGCACCTTATCACCATGTTCTACGCCTGATGCCCGCAAAGCTGTGGTCATTGCATACCCGCCAGAGGCAACCGCTAGGCAGTATTGCGACCCAACGGTTGCTGCGAATTCTTCTTCCAGCAATGCCGCCTCGGCGATCTCATCGCCGCTGGTGTTGTAGCGGTGTAGGCGCCCGGATTGCATCACCGCATTGGCGGCGGCGATCCCTTCTGCGGGAATCGGTTCTTGTTGGGTAAAGCTGCCGGTAAATATCTCTGTCATAGGACCATTCTTTAGGGGGTTTTGCCGCGCGTCAAATGCCCACTTTGGCGCAGGCGATAAGGCCAATTCAGCCGATCAAACGCGCAACGACCGCATCGAGTTCATTGTAGCTGTCGATTGTGGCCTCTGGATCAAGCGCCAAGACATCATCGCGGCCCGGTCCGAACGTAACCAAAACGGACGGCACATTAGCATTGCGCGACGTGTCACGGTCGGTTGCTGTGTCGCCGACCAACAGCGACCGCTTGGGGTCACCACCTGCCCGGCGCACCGCCTCAAAATGATGTTCAGGGTCAGGTTTGCGCACAGGCAAGGTATCGGCCCCCACAAGCGAGGCAAAAGCATCGCGCACGCCAAGGCTTGTCATCAGGGTTTCGGCCAGTCCTTCGGGTTTGTTTGTGGCAATCCCAACGGCGTAATCAGCACAGAGCAAGCGTTCTACAGCATCCATTGCACCGGGATACATCACTGTGTGGGTATCAATATCCTCGGCATAGGCCGCCAGAAGCACAGGGTATTGCGCATCAACCTCGGCCTTGCCAAATCCATCAACCCGCGAAAACCCAAGCCGCAGCATGGCGCGTCCACCACGCAGGGCAGTTGCGGCATCTTCGGCATGATCCAGCAAATCGCCCAAACCCAGCCCCCGAAAACAGCTGTTTGCGGCGGCAATCAAGTCGCCGCTTGTGTCGGCCAATGTGCCATCTAGATCAAAGATTACGGTACGCTTCATGCCTGCCCTCAAATTCTTTCACACCCTTTCTGTAACGCCATGTAAACTGATGTGAACCCCAATCCCCTTGTGATAATAAAAAAGGGCAGTAGAAGTCGCATCAACAACAAGGTTTGAGGCAGCAATGACAACCGCACTGATTATCCTAGGCGCAGGCATGGGCACGCGCATGAATTCCGACTTGCCTAAAGTGCTGCATGAAATCGCAGGTTCCCCGATGTTGGTGCATGCGATGAAATCCGGCGCGGCGCTTGAGCCGGAACGCACGGTTGTGGTTGCGGGCCATGGGGCAGAGCTGGTTGAGAAAGCGGCGAAGGCTTATGACCCAGATGTGACCGTTGTTATCCAAGCAGAGCAGTTGGGCACAGGTCACGCCGTCAGACAGGCGCGTGATGCGCTGGCTGGGTTCGATGGCGATGCGCTGGTGCTTTATGGCGACACACCGTTCATCCGCCCCGAAACGCTCGCGGCCATGGCCGCTGCGCGGCTCACACATGATGTGGTTGTACTGGGGTTTGAGGCGGAAGACCCAGGGCGCTATGGCCGGTTGATCACGAAAGATGATCAATTAGATCGGATCGTGGAATTTAAGGATTCCTCAAATGAAGAACGCGCAGTAAATCTCTGTAATAGCGGCGTTATTATGTCTAATTGTGAGACACTTTTTGATCTTATTGATGCCATTGGCAATGATAATGCCGCCGGCGAATACTACCTGACGGATATCATTGGCATCGCCCGCGCACGTGGCTTGACGGCAACTGTGGTGCGCTGTGATGAGGCCGAAACATTGGGCATCAATTCCCGCGCGGAACTCAGTCATGCCGAGGCACTGTTTCAGACAAACGCCCGCACAGACGGACAAGCGAACGGCGTCACACTGACCGCGCCTGAAACCGTGTTCTTTGCCCATGATACGGTCGTCGGCCGCGATACAGTCATTGAACCGAACGTCGTTTTCGGCCCCGGTGTGACGGTCGAATCCGGTGCAACCATCCGCGCCTTCAGCCATTTGGAAGGTTGCCATGTATCCCGTGGCGCAGTCGTCGGCCCTTATGCCCGCCTACGCCCAGGTGCCGAACTGGCCGAAAACGTCAAAGTCGGTAATTTCGTAGAAATCAAGAACGCGCAGATCGCCGAAGGTGCGAAAGTAAATCATCTGTCATATGTTGGCGACGCCGAGATCGGCCCCCGCAGCAATATCGGCGCAGGGACCATCACTTGTAACTATGACGGCGTCTTTAAGCATAAAACAACAATTGGGGCCGATGCGTTCATCGGCTCGAACACAATGCTGGTGGCCCCTGTCACCGTGGGTGATGCGGCGATGACCGCGAGCGGTACCGTGGTGACCAAGAACGTTCCAGCAGGCGATTTGGCCGTCGCGCGTGCGAAACAGGAAAATAAGACAGGCTTTGCAGTGCGCCTGTTTGACAAGCTGAAAGCCAGAAAAGCAAAAGGGTCTTAAACCATGTGCGGTATTGTAGGTGTATTGGGCGATCACGAAGCAGCGCCTTTATTGGTCGAGGCGCTTAAGCGGTTGGAGTATCGCGGCTATGACAGCGCCGGGATCGCGACGATCAACGATTTGCGGCTGGATCGGCGGCGGGCTGTCGGTAAGTTGGTGAACTTGTCCGATGCGTTGGTCCACGATCCGCTGGCAGGCAAAGCAGGCATCGGCCACACCCGCTGGGCCACGCATGGTGCGCCCAATGCAGGCAACGCCCACCCCCACCGCGCGGGTGGCGTGGCCGTTGTGCACAACGGGATCATTGAGAATTTCCGTGAGTTACGCGCCTTTCTGGCCGATCAAGGTGTTGGCTTTGAAACCGACACAGATACCGAAACTGTCGCCCTGCTGGCCAACTACTACCGTGATCAAGGGCTAAGCCCGCGTGATGCGGCAGAGAAAACGATTGCCCGGCTGGAAGGCGCATATGCGTTGTGTTTCCTATTTGATGGCGAAGATGACCTGCTGATCGCGGCGCGCAAAGGCTCTCCCCTTGCCATTGGTTATGGCGAAGGCGAAATGTTCGTAGGCTCTGATGCGATCGCATTGGCACCCATGACCGACCGGATCAGCTATTTGGAAGAAGGCGATTGGGCGGTTATTAGCCGCACGTCTGTCGAAATCCGCGATGTGAACGGCAGCATTGCCAACCGTGCGATCAAGACGATCCAGATTGACACAGCCCGCGTCGACAAAGCAGGTTTCAAGCACTTTATGGCCAAGGAAATCGCCGAACAACCTGTCGTACTGCAAGGCGCACTGTCGCACTACATTAGCGCTGATGGCACGGCCGTCACGATGCCAGAACCTGAAATCGACTTTGCTCAGGTTGAACGCATGACGATGGTCGCCTGCGGGACCGCATTCTATGCCTGTCTGGTCGCAAAATACTGGTTTGAACAGATTGCAGGCATCCCCGTTGAGGTCGATGTCGCGTCCGAGTTCCGATACCGCGAACCACCCGTAACTGCGGGCACGGTCGCATTGTTCGTCAGCCAGTCGGGTGAGACCGCCGATACGCTGGCCGCCTTGCGCTATATGGACGGCAAAGCCGCCAAAATCATGTCGGTCGTGAATGTCCCCGAAAGTTCTATCGCGCGTGAAAGCGACGTGGCGTTGCCCATTTTGGCAGGGACCGAGATTGGGGTGGCCTCGACCAAAGCCTTTACATGTCAGTTGACCACGCTTGCGATCCTTGCGCTGCGGGCCGCACAGATGCGGGGCAAGATCAGCGATACCGAACTGGCGGAAAAGCTGGCGAACCTACGTGCGCTACCAGGGCTTTTGAACCATGCTTTGGGGATTGAGGAGAAGTCGAAAGAGGTCTCACGCAAGCTGGCCGAGACCCGCGATATCCTGTTCTTGGGGCGCGGCGCGATGTATCCTCTGGCCCTTGAGGGCGCATTGAAGTTAAAAGAAATCAGCTACATACACGCCGAAGCTTATGCATCTGGTGAGTTAAAGCACGGCCCCATTGCGCTGGTCGACAAACATGTCCCCGTCATCGTGATGGCGCCCCGCGATAACCTGTTTGAAAAGACCGTGTCAAATATGCAAGAGGTCATGGCACGCGGCGGTAAGGTGCTTTTGATTACCGACCAAAAAGGCGCGGATGAAGCTGCTGAAGGCGTGTGGGACACAATCATCATGCCTGAAATCGACCCGTTTCTTGCCCCTATCCTCTACGCCGTACCCGCGCAGTTGCTGGCCTACCACACGGCAGTCGCCAAAGGCACGGACGTCGACCAACCCCGCAACCTTGCAAAATCGGTGACCGTCGAATGACCACTGCAAAAATAGCCATCGCGCAACTGCGTGCCGTGGGCGATCCGGCGAAAGCCGCTGAGATGCACAAATATCACAAGGTCGACCGCCCCTACCTAGGTGTCGCGAACCCTGTGATCGATGAACACGTCAAGGCATGGCGTGAAAATGTTGACCTAGACCAACGCCTCGCCCTCGCCAAAGGCCTTTGGAAGGGCAACACGCATGAAGGGCGCATCGCGGCGACTAAGCTGCTGACGCAAGCGCGGATAAAGCCTGATGATGCGGAAGCGTGGGCACTGATCGCGTCTTGGGTGCCCGAATTCGATGCATGGGCTATCGCGGATCACGCCTCTATCGCCGGGCAAAAGCGCCTTGTGGCCGACCCTGCTCGTTTGGATGAAGTTGAGGCTTGGACAACATCTGATCACATGTGGACAAGGCGGGCGGCATTGGTGATGACCTTGCCTTGGACGAAACAAAACCACCCCAAACCAAATGATTTAGCGATCCGTGATCGGGTGCTACACTGGGCAGCGGGTTACGTAACCGACCATGACTGGTTCATCCAGAAAGCCATCGCTTGGTGGCTGCGTGAGCTGTCCAAACATGACCCCGAACGCGTACGCGGGTTCTTGGATGCGCATGCGGCTGACATGAAACCCTTTGCTGTCAAAGAGGCTGCGCGAAAGTTACCCTCAGACGCACCCTAACCTCTTGGTCTTGGCCAAAAAACGCCCGCCTCTGGCTCCGACGTTCTACTGCATGCCCAGACGTCGCATGACTAAGGCGCGTCAGCAAAGACCGTTATCTCTGGGAGAGACGTCAAAGGCGCTTCAATCAGACGCATAGCAGCCAAACTCATCTGGCTACCCGACCCAGCTGATCCACCTGACGGACGCAATTCGATGTTGATGGTCTTGCCCTGATACTCCGCCCGACCGGGCGTCAATTGAGATACCAAACCCGTTTTCAACCATATCCCCGGCTCTGCGGGTGGGCCCAGCGTTGCGATCGTCGTGCCCAGCGCCTGCTCGCCTGCTGGCTCTGCGACAACAACGGCGGCGTCACGCTCTTCTTGGCTGGTCGTGTCAAATTGTTCGACGGTCACAGCATTTTGAGGTGGCGCAGGCGGCGGCGTTGGATCCAAGGTAGGCACAGGCGCCGCAACCGCGGGAGCTGGCACGCCGCCAAAAATGCCTTGAAACGAAGGGGTGGAACAGCCTGCAAGCGCCACGAGCGGGAACATCAAAAGTAATCTCATATCCGCAGTCTATGCGTCGCAAACGGCCAGTGCAACGACCCCAATGCCGCTTGCGCCGCACACCGCCCATCCCTAGATTACGCCCATGACAGCTCCATTGATTGATCCTTTTGCCCGCACCATCGAATACCTTCGGGTGTCGGTTACCGACCGCTGCGATTTCCGCTGTGTGTATTGCATGTCTGAGAACATGACGTTCCTGCCCAAAAAGGAACTGCTGACGCTGGAAGAGCTGGACCGCATGTGTTCGGCCTTTGTACGTTTGGGCGTGCGTAAACTGCGGATCACCGGTGGTGAGCCTTTGGTGCGTCGCGGGATTATGACGTTTTTCCAAAGCATGTCGCGCCATTTGGAAAGCGGCGCTTTGCAAGAGCTGACGTTGACGACAAACGGAAGCCAGCTTGAGAAATACGCCGATCAATTATTCGCTGCCGGCGTGCGCCGTGTGAATGTATCACTTGATACGCTGGATGAGGCAAAATTTGCCGACATCACCCGCTGGGGCCGCCTGCCCCAAGTGCTGCGCGGTATCGATGCCGCCCAGAAAGCGGGGCTGCGCGTTAAGATCAACAGCGTGGCGTTGAAAGGCTTTAACGAGGACGAGCTGGAACAACTGACCGACTGGTGCGCCTCCCGCGACATGGACCTGACCTTTATCGAGGTCATGCCGATGGGTGATCTGGGAAATGAGGACCGCTTTGGGCAATATTGGTCACTCAAAGACCTGCGTGCACGTCTGGCCGAACGGTCTGAACTGACCGACTTACCTGACAAGACCGGCGGCCCGGCCCGGTACGTGCGGGTTGAACAGACGGGTCAGAAAATCGGATTTATTACGCCGCTCAGCCATAATTTCTGCGAAAGTTGCAACCGCGTGCGGATTACTTGCACCGGCGAAATCTACACGTGTTTGGGCCAAGAAGGGCATTCCGACCTACGCGCACCTTTGCGGGCCTCAGAGGCAGATGCCGATCTAGAGAACGCGATCCGTGCGGCAATCGCGTTGAAACCAAAGGGCCACGATTTTGACTATTCGCGCCAGCAGGTTGATGGTCAGGTTAGCAGGCATATGTCGCATACAGGCGGGTGAGTAACGAAGGGCGATCTGGGCATTCAGCCAGACACCGGAGCGGCCAGCAATCTGTCTTTGAAGAAATTAATAAACAGCCTTGCGATATTCTGTTCCAATCAGCGAGGTCATCGACTGTTCGTGGCACAGGCCGGTTTTGCGCATATTTCGTTGAGGCAAAGGCGCCGAACTCGATCTGACCAAGCTTGATCGCGATGTATCCGCTATCATCAAGATCTGTCATCATGCCGCGGATCGCTACATCAAAGTTAGAGCCTGCCAAGTTCAGGTTGTCGTCGCCGATGTGAAACGAAACCTGAATGCCAGGATAAAGCCGAACGAAATCCGATAAGATATCTGAAAGTGGGCTTTGGGCAGCAGGCGTCGCAATCGTCACTGTCAGCCGCCCGATAGGTTGCTCAATACGGCTTTGGATCGCAGAAAGACCGTCCCGCGCAGCGGCCGTCATCCGTTGACTGGCCGCCAGAAGCTCAATCCCGGAATGGGCAAATACCGACAAGCGCCCCTTGGTCTTTGTCTCATTGGGCACGTTGGCTGCTCACTTTGACCAAGCGATTGCGATCCTGCGCAACATTATCGAGGCAGTATCCACACTTCCAGTCAACGTCGTTTTATCCAAAGGAGGCTCTTTGACGAATGACATGATTGGCCCGACACCATCAAATGTTTGTGTGGTCGACTGGGTGCCTGAGGAAGGCATTTACCCCATCATTGACGGCATGGTCTGTCATGGTGGCGCCGGCACGCTCATCGCAGGTATGACCAATGCCGTCCCGATGGTAGTCATCCCTTTTGGAAATGATCAGCCCACCAATGCAAAACGCATCCAAGCCATGGGAAATGGTATCGCGGTCCTTAAGCCCGAGACCGACGATATTCTAGAAGCATTCAATGCGGTGCTAACAGATCAGCGCACTCGGAAGGCCGCCAACGACATTGCAGATGAGATTGCGAGGCTGCCCGACTACGCAGCAGCAGCGGATGCCTTGGTGAACACTGCGCAGGCTGGCCCTCTGCTCAACCAGCAAACGTGATTACCCGGCAGGCATCCGCTGCTCGACAATTTCAGCCCACCATGAACAGCCCGCTGGCATTGTTTCGTCGTTGAATACATATTCGGGGTGGTGCACGTCGGCGCCTTCACCGTTTCCTACAAAGATATAAGCGCCGGGACGCTCTTCGAGCATAAAGGCGAAGTCTTCGCCGCCCATTGTTTGATCGGCGAAGGCGCATTTGCCAGCGATTGAGGTTGCGACTTTGGCGGCGAACTCGGTCTGTTCTTCGCTGTTCACCATTACCGGATACCCAAGTTTGAAATCAACCTCAGCTGTCCCGCCGTGTGCTGCCGCTGTACCTTGGGCAATGTCGATCAATGACTGCCTTGCCAGTTCACGCGTTTCCTTCGACATCGTGCGGATTGTGCCGCGTAAATGGACCGTTTGCGGGATGACGTTATAGGCTTTGGACGCCGTTTCAAAACTGGTGACAGATACCACCACATGTTCGGTTGGACTGACAACGCGTGACGCGATCGTTTGCAATGCGATCACGATCTGGCTTGCCATCACAGTTGTGTCCAACGTCAGATGCGCTTTGGCGGCATGCCCGCCCCGCCCTTCAACCACGATGTCAAACTGATCTGTAGATGCAAAGAAAGCACCCGGACGAATAGCAAATTCGCCCACAGGCAGTCCGGGCCAATTGTGCATGCCGTATACTTCTTGGATGCCCCAGCGGTCCATCATGCCGTCGTCGCACATTTCTTTGCCGCCCCCGCCGCCTTCTTCTGCAGGTTGGAAGATCAACACGACGGTGCCATCGAAATTACGGGTCTCGGACAGGTATTTCGCGGCCCCCAGCAACATCGATGTATGCCCATCATGCCCACAGGCATGCATCGCCCCATCGACTTTAGATTTATAAGGCAGGTCCGTTTGTTCCTGCATCGGTAGCGCATCCATATCGGCCCGCAATCCAATCACCTTGCCAGATGTATTGGTTTTGCCTTTGATCACGCCCACAACCCCGGTGCGTCCAATACCGGTTGTCACCTCATCGCATCCAAATTCGGTCAACTTATCGGCCACGATGCCGGACGTACGATGCGTCTCAAACAGGATTTCGGGGTTCTCATGGAGGTCATGCCGCCAAGCGGTGATTTCAGGTAGAAGGTCGGCTAGGCGGTTTTTGACAGGCATGAAGAAATACTCCTTTGGGTTCGCGTTTTTATGTGGGGTCTTTGGCCAGCATGTCCACCAGTCGGCCGATAAAGGCTTCACCCTGCTGGAACTGATCAACAGAAATAAACTCATTGGGTTGATGTGCTTGGGCGATGTCACCCGGTCCGCAGATCACGGCTGAATAGCCACGCTCTTGAAACTGGCCAGCTTCGGTGCCGTAGCTGACGACGTTGCTGGCGTTTTCGCCGGTCAGCTGGCGCACCATGGCTTCGGCTTTCCCTTGCTCCTCGGGCACGAGGCCGGGCACGTGAAAATACTGCTCGGCGCTGATTGCGGCCTCAGGACGGACGGCTTTCATCTCAGCTTCAAGTTCGGCGATTTTTGCCATGAAACGGGCTTGCCACGCGCCGATGTCGTCCCCCGGCACAATACGGAAATCGAAACCAAAGTGGCAGTCTTTGGCAGTGATGTTATGGGCCGTACCCCCGTTAATCACGCCGACATGCAAGGTTGTGTAAGGTGGAAAGAAATCCACCGCCAATTCGCTTGGTTCTATGGCAGCGTTTTCGGCGTTCACGTCATTGGCCCAGTTGATCAGCTTGGCCGCCATCATAATTGCGCTTACCCCGGTTGGGGCCAGCGATGAATGCACCTCAAATCCCTTGAAATGCATGTGATAGCCAATGCCGCCCTTGTGGCCTGTGACGACCTTCATCATGGAAGGTTCGCCCACCAGCACAGTATCCGCACGCGGCATCCCCATGCTGACCATGTGATCAATCATTGGCGGCGCGCCTGTGCACCCAACCTCTTCGTCATAGCTGAGCGCGATCTGCAGCGGTCGCTTGATTCCCCTCTCAATCGCTAAGGGCACGGCAGACAGGGCCAGCGCATCAAAACCCTTCATGTCGCAAGTGCCACGACCATAAAGCTTGCCCTGACGTTCGGTCACTGTGAAAGGGTCTGTGTCCCAAGCTTGGCCATCGACAGGCACGACGTCGGTGTGGCCAGATAAAACAACACCACCGTCGATCTCAGGCCCGATGTGCGCGTATAGGGCGGCTTTTGTGCCGTCCTCATTGGGAACACGCGTGGATTTCACGCCGAATCCGCCTAAGTAATCTTCAACGAAATCAATCAATTCCAGATTGCTGTCGCGACTCACTGTGGGGAATCCGACCAAGCGATCCATCAGGTCTCGGGCTGTAAGGGTCATCGTTTTCCTTTCAGGTTCAGGTGAACGCATTTCAGTTTCGATCAATTTCTACGCAAAACCAGAGCTTCTTTACTGTGGCGCGTCGAATGGCCGTCTGCAAACAGGTTTCGACTTGCGGGATTGAAATTTGATGATACCGTCTAAGGCTAGCGCTACCGGCAGACACAATGCTGGGGCAAAAAAACAAGAAGACTGAACCACTTGGGAGGTTCTATATGCCCGATGGGGCGCTGCCCGTCCTGGATGTCCGGGACCTCAAAACTGTATTCCAAACGCGCGGTGGCGAAGTCCACGCCGTGAATGACGTCAGCTTTTCGTTGAAACCCGGCGAGTTGCTGGGTGTTGTCGGCGAAAGCGGGTCTGGGAAATCTGTGACCATGATGTCGTTGCTTGGGCTGCTGCCTACGCCGCCTGCGGATGTGCGTGGCGGATCGGTGCAATTCGACGGCAAGGACCTGTTGCACATCAGCCAGGAAGAACTGCGTTCCGTGCGTGGCGGCAAGATTGGCTTTGTGTTCCAAGATCCCATGACCTCGCTGAACCCGGTCTACAATGTCGGCTTCCAGATCATGGAACCTCTGCGCAAGCACATGGGCATGTCCAAAGCCGAGGCTGCCGCTCGCGCCCAAGAATTGCTTGAGCTTGTCGGTATTCCTGACGCCAAACAACGCTTGGCTGATTTTCCTCACCAGTTTTCCGGCGGCATGCGCCAGCGTGTGATGATCGCGATTGCCTTGGCCTGTGATCCGCAGGTGTTGATCGCGGATGAACCCACAACAGCGTTGGACGTGACAATTCAGGCCCAAATTCTGGAACTGATGAAAGAGTTGCGTGACAAGCTGGGCATGGCGGTGATCTGGATCACCCATGACCTTGGTGTCATCGCCGGGATCGCAGACCGTGTGATGGTGATGTATGGCGGCCAAGTCGTAGAACATGCGCCAGTGCATGAACTGTTTGCGAACCCGCAGCATCCTTATACCCGCGCCCTTCTGACCACGATCCCAAAGATCATGGGCGAACGCGCGTCCCGTCTGACCATCATCGAAGGCCAGCCGCCGATTATGGCAGGCGCGCCTACATCCTGTCCGTTCCGTGACCGTTGCGATGTGGCCTTTGACCGCTGCGCTGTTGAAAATCCGCCGCGTTATGATCTGGGCGCTGGCCATGATGCCGCATGCTTCTTCGACGCCCGCACAGGAGGGCCGCGCGATGCTTGATGACAGCAAGAAGCCCCTCGTTTCAGTCAAAGACCTGAAAATGCATTTCCCTATTCATGCGGGCCTGTTGCGCCGTCGCGTGGGCGAAGTGAAAGCGGTTGATGGCGTCAGCTTTGATGTGATGGAAGGCGAGACCCTAGGGCTGGTCGGCGAATCCGGGTGTGGTAAATCGACCTGCGGTCGGGCTGTGTTGCGCCTTTATGACATCACCTCGGGATCAATCACGATTGATGACCGCGAGATTGGCGCAATACCACAACCTGACCTGCGCGAAATGCGTCCGACTATGCAGATGGTGTTCCAAGATCCGCAGGCATCGCTGAACCCTCGGATGACTGTCGAAGACATCATCAAAGAACCTCTTGATGAGCACACAACGGGCACCGACGCTGAAAAACGCGAAAAAGTCGGTGAATTGATGGATGCCGTCGGCTTGAACCGCAAGTTTGCCAAGCGCTATCCACATGCGTTTTCTGGCGGACAGCGTCAGCGTATCGGGATCGCCCGCGCTTTGGCGCTGAACCCCAAGTTTATCGTCTGTGACGAACCGATTGCGGCGCTTGATGTATCGATCCAAGCACAGGTCGTGAACCTGTTGGAAGACCTGCAAGAACAGTTCGGTCTGACGTATCTGTTTATCAGCCACGATCTTTCGATGGTCCGCCATATCGCGACCCGTGTGGCCGTCATGTATCTGGGCAAAATCGTTGAACTGGCGCCCCGCGAAGGGCTTTATGCCGAGCCGCTGCATCCCTACACCAAGGCGCTGCTATCTGCGGTGCCTGAACCCGACCCCAGCCTTGCCCGCGCGACTGAGCGCGTGATCCTGAAAGGCGACGTACCATCCCCCTCAAACCCACCTGAGGGCTGTAATTTCTGCACCCGCTGCCCGTCTGTCATGGACATCTGCAAGCGCGTGGAACCCGAATATCGTGAAGTCCAACCCGGCCGGTTTACCGCCTGCCATTTGTACAACGATGAAAACGGCACTGCTGGCTAAACGGCAGGTCATGAGGCCAAAAAAAGAGCACACACAATGAAGACCAACAAGGAGACGACAACATGAAACTCAAAACAGCCCTCATGGGTGCTGTTGCAACCGCAGCACTGGGCCAGATGGCCTACGCTGACGCCCACGAAGGTGAGCGCGGTCGCGACGGCGAAGTCAAAATCATTTATTGGCAAGCCCCTTCTATCCTGAACCCCTTCCTGTCTGGTGGTACAAAGGATATTGAAGCCGCGTCTTTGGTGATCGAGCCTCTGGCCCGCTATAATGAAACTGGTGAATTGACCGCTTGGTTGGTTGACGAAATCCCAACAGTGTCCAACGGTGGCGTGTCCGAAGACCTGACATCCATCACGTGGAAGATCACAGAAGGCCTGAAGTGGTCTGATGGTTCTGCTTTCACTTCGGCTGATGTGGCATTCACATACGAATACTGCACAGACCCAGAGTCTGGCTGTGCGCAGCTGACCAAGTTTGATGGTGTATCTTCTGTAGAAACACCTGATGATCTGACAGTGGTTGTGAATTTTGAGGGCCCAACGCCCTTCCCATATGGCCCGTTTGTTGGCGGCGAAAGCCCAATCCTACAAGCTGCTCAGTTCGCTGATTGCATGGGTGCCAAGGCACCTGAGTGTACAGATGAGAACTTTGGCCCAATCGGCACAGGTCCATTCGTTGTCACGGACTTCCGTACCAACGACGTGATCCAGATGGTTGCCAACGAAAACTACCGTGACGCAAGCAAGCCTGCGTTCGCATCCGTGACCTTCAAAGGCGGCGGCGACGCCACTGCTGCTGGTCGTGCGGTGATGGAAACAGGCGAATTTGATTACGCTTGGAACCTGCAGCTTGCACCAGATGTGATCGCGACCATGCAAGAAGGCGGCCTTGGTACGCCAGTTGCGGGCTTTGGTCCATTGGTTGAGCGTATCATGCTGAACAATACAAACCCTGATCCGTCACTTGGCGATGATCAGCGTTCTGTTGTGCGTCCACACCCATTCTTGGGCGATCCTGCGGTCTACAAAGCCATGTCCATGGCCATCGACCGTCCATTGCTTGTCGAAGTCGGTTACGGCCAAGCGGGTAAAGTGACTTGTAACTGGGTGCCTGCACCCGCTGCGGTCAACTCTGACACGTTTACATGTGACGTGCAGGACATCGCTGGCGCGAACGCAATGCTGGACGAAGCTGGCTACCTCGATACAGACGGTGACGGCGTACGTGAAGCAAACGGCGTGCCGATGCAGATCCTGTACCAGACATCCACAAACGCTGTGCGTCAGGACTTCCAAGCCCTGATCAAAGAGTGGTGGTCCGAGATCGGCATCGAAGCCGAGCTGCGCAACATCGACGCGTCCGTGTTCTTTGGTGGTGACCCAGGTTCGCCTGACACATTCCAAAAGTTCTATGCCGACGTTGAAATGTACGCGAACACGTTCAACGGTACAGACCCACAAGCCTACCTCGGCAACGGTCTGTGCGACAAAGCACCAAGCCCTGCGACGCAGTGGCAGGGTGAGAACATCAGCCGTTTCTGCGATCCAGCATACGACCAGCTGCACGCGCAGCTGACCGCAACAGCAGATGCAGATGAACGTGCGGCCATTGCCCGTCAATTGAACGACCTGATGGTCGAGCAAGGCGGCATGATCCCACTGGTCCACCGTGGCCGTTTGTCAGCACATGCCAACTCTCTTGGTGGCGTGAACCTGAACGTTTGGGACAGTGAGCTTTGGAACATCGCTGACTGGTACCGCACAGGCGACAACCGTTAATCGGTTCAGACAAAACGTAAGGCGGGGGTCATCCCCGCCTTACACCCCCACCCCAAAACCATAACCCAAGGCGCCCCCTCATGCTCAACTACACCATCCGTAGATTGGTCCTGTCGATTCCGACGCTTTTGTTTATTGCTTTGGTGATTTTCCTACTTTTGGAACTCGCCCCCGGCGACCCAATGGGTCAGATGCCACTGACCATTCCAGATGACGTCAAACAGCGTATGCGCGAAGCGCTGGGACTGGGCGAGCCGTGGTACACAAGGTTCTATCTATGGCTCTATCAGTTTTTTATCGTTGAACCACAGTACTGGATCGACGGCATCTTTGGCACCAACCTTGCCGACGGCGCCCAACGCATCATCAGCTTTCAGTCGCGCAGCCCGGTCTTTGATACAATCGCCGAGCGTATGCCGCAGACGCTGTGGGTTGTGGGCATGTCCTATGTTGTCGGCGTCGCGATTGCGCTGCCCATCGGCATCATCAGCGCATACAAACAATATTCGGTCTTCGACCAAGCCGGAACTTTTGTCAGTATGATTGGCTTTTCGGTGCCACCGTTCTTTTCAGGCGTTTTGCTGATCGTGATCTTCTCGGTCAACCTTGGCTGGTTGCCGTCAATCTATGACACAACCCACGAAGTCATCGACTGGGAAACACTCAAGTTCCAGTTCCAGCAGATGATTATGCCGGTCATGGTTTTGGCGTTGCAGACAACGGCACAGGTCAGCCGCTATATGCGGGCGTCCATGTTGGACAACTTGGGCCAAGACTATGTGCGCACCGCCCGCGCAAAGGGCATGACCGAAAGCGTTGTGATCATGCGCCACGTCTTGCGCAACTCAATGATCCCTGTGGTGACAGTGATCGCCTTGGGCATCCCCTCGATCTTTGGCGGCGCCATCATCACCGAGCAAATCTTTAAGGTGAATGGGCTGGGCCAGCTTTTGATCCTTGCGTTGCAGGGCAACGACATTCCGATGGTCATGACCATTACCTTCTTGC
Organism: uncultured Paracoccaceae bacterium; assembly: GCA_947496605.1. GTDB lineage: Bacteria > Pseudomonadota > Alphaproteobacteria > Rhodobacterales > Rhodobacteraceae > Yoonia. The sequence continues at coordinate 965,069 of CANMDF010000001.1, forward strand.
TGGCGGTGATGATCGTCATGCTTAATCTGGTCGCCGACATCCTTTACGGCGTGCTTGACCCGAGGATCCGCTATGACTGATATCTCAGCCCAAGATCAAGCACCCGAAGCCGTCGAGAAAACCCGCAACCAATGGTGGGATGTCTGGGATCAGTTCCGGTCCCACAAAGGGGCGATGGCGGGTCTGATATTCCTGACCTTCATCACATTGTTCTGCGCCTTTGGCCCGATGGTCTGGGATGTCGACCCCGGCAAGCTGGATATCCGCAACAAGGACGTGCGCCCGATCTATGTGGCGATCTGGGATGGGGATGCCAAGACCAGTTGGGCACGTCCCATGGGCACCGACCACCTTGGCCGCGATATCATGTCTAACATCATGCAGGGTGGACGTATTTCACTGGCTGTTGGCTGGACCGCAATGATCCTTGCGATCTTAATCGGGACGTTTGTGGGCGTACTGTCTGGTTACTTCAAGCGCCTCGACTGGGGCCTGATGCGTTTCACCGATCTGGTGCTGTCGCTGCCGATCCTACCGCTATTGCTGGTGATGATGCTTTTGTTCCGTGATCCGTTGCGCGCCGCGTTCGGACCCGAGACCGGGATATTCCTGCTGATCGTCGCAGGCATCGGCATCACATCATGGATGCAAACCGCCCGTATCGTGCGCGGCGATGTGATGGCCCTGAAAGAGCGTGAGTTTGTGCTGGCGGCGCGGTCCATCGGCACCCCGCCACGGCGGATGATTACAAGGCACATCCTGCCTAACGTGCTGTCACCGATCATGGTGTCGGCCACCTTGGGTCTCGCGACTGCCATCATTACTGAGAGTGCTTTGTCGTTCCTCGGGCTCGGCTTCCCATCTGACTTCCCCACATGGGGTAAGATCCTGTTCGATAGTGTCGACCGGATGACAGCCTTCCCTGAGAGGGTGCTCTGGCCCGGTTTGGCGATTTCGCTGACCGTGCTGGCCGTGAATTATATCGGCGACGGTTTGCGGGATGCGTTGGATCCTCGGATCAGAGGGTTGTGATTTATTGAAACTGACAAAGCCCGCAATGCGGGCTTTGTTTTTTCCAGACACATGAACAAGGGGAAAGAAGTTGGCAACTTTTGCATTGGCATTAGGTGCGGGTGGTGCACGCGGGTTAGCGCATATTCACGTGGCCGCCGCCTTTGAAGAGCTTGGCATAAGCCCGTCCATCGTATCGGGTTCCTCAATAGGTTCAATCATCGGTGCTGCGATGTGTTCGGGCATGTCGTCAGATGAATTACTGGCTTACGTCGACGAAGTCTTGGCTGACCCTTTAGGGGTCATGTGGGATGTGTTTCGCATGCGTCCAGATAGCCTTGGGACATTCTTTCGCGAAGGTGGTCCGCGGATCGGAGAGCTGAACTTAGAGCGCGTTCTTGAAGGTGTATTGCCTGAGGACTTCCCTCGTGACTTTGCCGATCTCAAAGTGCCGCTTAAGGTTTCCGCCACAAACTTTTACGGACAATGCGCAGAGGTTTTTGATCGCGGTGATCTACGTTTTGCTATGGCTGCGTCCTCTGCAATTCCGGCCGTTTTTCTTCCGGTAGAGCGCGATGGGCAGTTTTTCATTGATGGCAATGCAACTGACCCATGCCCGATTGATATTGTTCAGGGCCATGCGGACCATGTGCTTGCCGTTGATGTATCAGGTGGCCCAAGTGGCGATCCGACGAAGCGGCCCTCAAAGCTTGATGTCACTTATGCCTCGGGGCAAATGATGCAAAAATCAATCGTGCGGACTGCTGCCTCCAAATTCCCAAAAACGGTTCTATTGCGACCACCAGTCAATGAATACATGGCGTTGGATTTTCTCAAAGGGCGTGAAATTCTTGCACAAACGGCCTCGCTCAAAGAAGAGACCAAGCGGGCAGCGGATCGCTTGCTTGCCGGGGTGACTGATTGATACCAATTAAAAAAGCCCCGCTGAAAACAGCGGGGCTTTGTCGCAATGGTGGATCGTGATCCACCATACATTTCACATCAGTCGATCTTTGGCAGCAATTCGTCCAAAGACTTCTTCGCGTCACCGTAGAACATCCGCGTGTTGTCCTTAAAGAACAGCGGGTTCTCGATCCCCGAATAGCCCGTGCCCTGCCCGCGCTTGGACACGAACACCTGCTTGGCTTTCCAGCATTCCAACACGGGCATGCCAGCAATCGGGCTGTTTGGATCGTCCTGTGCGGCTGGGTTCACGATGTCGTTGGAGCCAATCACGATGGCGACGTCCGTATCAGGGAAGTCGTCGTTGATCTCATCCATTTCCATCACGATGTCATATGGCACCTTCGCTTCGGCCAGCAACACGTTCATGTGCCCCGGCAGACGCCCCGCCACAGGGTGGATCGCAAAGCGCACGTTCTTGCCCTGTGCACGCAGTTTGCGCACCAGTTCAGATACCGCCTGCTGCGCCTGTGCAACCGCCATGCCGTAGCCCGGGATGATAATGACGCTATCGGCCTCATTCAGCGCTGTAGCCACGCCATCCGCATCAATCGCGACCTGTTCGCCTTCAACGGCCATCTGTTCGCCTTGTGGGCCGCCAAAGCCGCCCAAGATCACAGACACGAAGGACCGGTTCATCGCCTTACACATGATGTAAGACAGGATCGCACCTGAGGAGCCAACAAGCGCACCCACAACGATCAACAGATCATTGCCGAGTGAGAAACCAATCGCCGCTGCCGCCCAACCAGAATAGCTGTTCAGCATGGACACTACGACAGGCATATCCGCCCCGCCAATGCCCGAGATCAGGTGATAACCAATAAACAAACCCGCCAAAGTCAGCAGGATCAACGCCCAAGAGCCGGAACCGCCCATATACATGATCAGCAAGATCACTGACAGCGCTGCTGCACCTGCGTTCAGGAAATGCCCACCGGGCAGTTTGTTCGCCCCTGTATCGATCTTGAATGGCAGCAAGCTAGAGTTACCCGCCAGCTTCGCATAGGCGACCACGGAGCCTGTAAAGGTGACCGCGCCGATCCAGATACCAAGTACCAGTTCAACCCGCAGGATGCTGATCTCAACACTGGATTTCTTGGCGATCAATTGGCCAAAGGCGCTGAGCCCTTCGTAGGCGTCTTTCGGCAACCCAATGGCAGTGATCCCATCTGGCCCAACGGCGCCTAGCACTTGGCCATTCGCCTCATACAGTGCGCCCATGTTGTTGATCATAATGTCGGCGTTAAAGCCCACGAACACCGCAGCCAGTCCGACCATCGAGTGCATGATCGCCACCAGCTCGGGCATTTGCGTCATCTCGACCTTGGTGGCCAATTGGTATCCAACCATGCCGCCCAATGCGATCAGGATGATTGACAACAGCCCCAGACCAGCGCCCGGCCCGACCAGCGTTGCGAATACGGCCAAGGCCATACCTGCGATGCCGTACCAGACAGCGCGCTTCGCGCTTTCTTGGCCTGACAGCCCGCCCAGCGAGAGAATGAAAAGAATACCTGCGACGACATAGGCCGCGATTGTGAATGCGTTTTCCATTGCCCTGCCCCTTTAAGACTTTTGGAACATGGCGAGCATGCGCCGTGTCACGAGGAAGCCACCGAAGATATTCACGGCCGCCATAAAGATACCCAATGCCGCTAAAATCGTGATCAAAGCACTGGTCGATCCGATTTGGATCAAAGCACCCAAGATAATGATCGACGAAATCGCGTTGGTCACAGCCATCAGCGGCGTGTGCAATGAGTGTGCAACGTTCCAGATCACCTGGAAGCCGATAAAGACCGACAACACAAATACGATAAAGTGCTGCATAAAGCTCGCAGGCATACCCGGGATAAGGCCAAGGCCAAGGATCAACGCGGCACCTGCCCCCAAAAGGGTCACTTGCGTCTTGGTTTCTTGTCTGAAGGCCGCGTCTTCTGCCGCACGCTTCTCTTCCGGCGTAAGCTCTTTGGGTGCTTCCTTTTTGGGTGCAGCCGCAATCGCTGCCACTTTGGGCGGCGGCGGTGGGAAGGTAATCTCGCCTTTGTGCGTGGCCGTCGCCCCACGGATGACGTCGTCTTCCATGTTGTGGTTTGGGGTGCCGTCTTTTTCTGGCGTCAAATCTGTCATCATGTGACGGATGTTTGTCGCGTAAAGTGTCGAAGACTGCGCGGCCATACGGCTTGGGAAGTCGGTGTAGCCAACAATGGTCACGCCATTATCGGTGACGATCTTTTCGTCCATCACGGTCAGTTTGCAGTTACCACCGCGCTCAGCCGCAAGGTCGATGATGACGGAACCGGGCTTCATGCTTTCGACCATGTCTTTGGTCCAAAGTTCTGGCGCATCACGGCCCGGGATCAGGGCTGTGGTGATAACAATGTCAATGTCTGGCGCGATTTCGCGGAATTTGGCCAGCTGTGCAGCTGCAAACTCAGGACTGGACACGGCGGCATAACCACCAGTGGCCGATCCATCCTGCTGTTCTTCTTCAAAGTCGAGGAAAACGAACTCGGCGCCCATACTCTCAACCTGCTCAGCCACCTCGGGGCGCACGTCAAAGGCGTATGTGATGGCACCAAGCGATGTCGCGGTGCCAATCGCGGCCAATCCGGCAACACCCGCACCGACGACCAGAACCTTGGCAGGGGGTACTTTACCAGCCGCAGTTACCTGACCGGTAAAGAAGCGGCCAAAGTTATTACCTGCCTCGATCACAGCGCGGTAGCCCGCGATGTTGGCCATGGACGACAATGCGTCCATCTTTTGGGCCCGTGAAATACGTGGCACCATATCCATTGCGATGACAGTGGCGCCTTTCTTATTGGCGGCCTCCATCAGCTTTTCGTTTTGGGCCGGGTAGAAGAACGAGATCAGGGTTTGGCCTTCACGCAGCTTTTTGGTTTCTGCATCTGAAGGCGGACGAACTTTGGCGACAATGTCGGCAGCTTTGTACAGGGCTGTGGCGGTCTTTGCGATCTCAACACCAGCGTCTTTGTAAGCCTGATCAGAGAAACCAGCGGCAGCACCTGCCCCTGTTTCGATCATGCAATCATATCCAAGCTTTTGCAGGTCTTTGGCCGAAGCAGGTGTCATAGCAACCCGATCTTCGCCTTCAAATATCTCTTTTGGTGTGCCGATCTTCACGGACCATCCCCCATATCTGTTCTAGCAGTCAGGATGCATTATAGCGCGCAAGAATATTTCACAAGGGACTGGCAGCTATGACAACGCATGTCATGCGCTAACAGTTACACCCAACGCCGCGTCTTTTGGCAATAGCGTGCAAAGTCAGCCCGAAATTTGACCCGCAGCCCGTTTTCTTCCTTTAGGATAAACCGCTGCGTGATCGTGAACATGAACAGCGGGACCAGCAAAAGCGCGATTGGCGCGTCCCACCGCAAGGCAAGCCCTGCCAGTATCAGTGTATCGCCAAGGTAAATCGGATTGCGGCTACGTTTGAAGATGCCAGAGGACACAAGCCGATCAGGCTCCATATGCGGAATGATCGTCGTGCGCTGTTTGCGCATCTCAGCGGCAGCCAACAAGATCAGCACGATCCCGCCGCCGACCAATAGCCCACCGAGTAAATCAGTGATTGGCCCACCCAAAGCCCACCCCATCGGTTGCAGCTCGGCAATCCACCACGTCAACACGACGGCGAAAAGCAACCAAACGGGGGGTATGTCGATCCATTTCATAACCATATGTCTGCCCAAGCGCTTTACCCTTGTCCATGCCCACCGTGCCGTTAGCATGACACGTAACGGAGGATTGATCATGGAACATGCAGGCAAACATGCGCTGGTCACTGGCGGTGGCACGGGCATCGGCGCGGGGATCGCGATTGCGCTAGCGAAAGCAGGCGCGAACGTCACGATCACCGGACGCCGCGCTGATAAGCTGGCCGAGGTGGTCGCGACCTCTGATCGCTTGCATGCGTTGGTGATGGATGTCGATGAAGAAGCATCGGTGCGAGATGGCATCGCGGCTGCGGCAAAAGAACGTGGCCCGATCCAGATCTGTGTGGCCAACGCAGGGATCGCCGAAGGCGGCCCTTTTGCAAAAACCACGCTGGCGCAATGGCGCAAGACAATGACAACCAACCTTGATGGTGTTTTCTTGACCTTTCAGGCCGCGATGGAAACGCTCGAGGATGCGACCCCCGCCCGTATGATCGTGATCAGTTCCATTGCAGGTGTACGTGGCCTCAAGAACGCAATTCCTTACACGGTCACAAAACACGGTGTCATCGGTCTGATCCGCGGTTTGTCCGAGGAATACATGCGCCGCCCCATCACATTTAACGCGCTTTGTCCCGGTTATGTGGACACTGACATTGTACGGGCCCAGATACCGGGCGTCATGAAGAAATTCGGTGTTGATGAGCAAGGCGCACTTGATGTCTTCGCCAAAGGTAACCGACATCAAAAACTGCTTGAGGTTGATGAAATCACCGCCGGTGCGATGTGGCTGTGCTCGGATGGGGCGCGGGGCGTGAACGGGCAAACAATTCAAATTTCAGGAGGGCAAGTCTGATGATTGCACTTATTCTTATCGTCCTTGTGGCGCTAATCCACGCCTATTTTCTAGTGCTCGAGATGTTCCGCTGGGAAGAACCACGCACCCGCAAGGTTTTTGGCACCACACCTGAATTCGCGGCAGAAAGCAAAGTGATGGCCGCCAACCAAGGGCTTTATAACGGGTTCTTGGCCGCCGGGCTCATTTACGGTTTGGTCTTGGGCGTCGCGGGCGGACAGATGGTGATCTTCTTGTTGCTCTGCGTCATTGTCGCGGGCATCTATGCGGCGATGTGCGGAATAAAGGCGGCTTTGTTCGCACAAACCGTCCCCGCGACATTGGCGCTGATCGCCCTTTTGTTGAATATCTAAGGATCACCCATGACCGATTTCGCCGTCACCAAAGCCATGTTCTATCTGCCCGAAGGCATGATCTACCTCGACGGCAACTCGCTGGGGCCACTGCCCAAAGCCACAGAAGCCCGCGTCGCCCGCACGGTGACGGCGGAATGGGGCGAGAAGGTTATTACGGGCTGGAACCGCGCCGGTTGGATGGCGCAACCCACGGAACTGGGCGACCGCATCGGGCGTTTGATCGGGGCCGAGGCAGGGCATGTGGTGCTGGGTGATACGTTGTCGATCAAGGTCTATCAGGCGTTGGCCGCAGCCATTGATCTGGTGCCAGACCGCAAAGTGATCCTGACCGATAGCGGGAATTTCCCGTCCGATATCTATATGGCCGAAGGGCTGATCAAATCACTTGGACGCGGCCACGAGTTGCGTGTTGTGCCGCCTGAGGATGTTGAAAACCACATCAACGACGATCTGGCGGTGCTGATGCTAACGCAGGTCGATTACCGCACGGGGCGGCTGCATGACATGAAAGCGCTGACGGCCAAAGCACACGCGGCGGGCGCTGTTACCTGTTGGGACTTGGCGCATACCGCAGGGGCTATGGCCGTGGACCTGCAAGGCTGCAACGCCGATTTCGCGGTGGGCTGTACCTATAAATATCTGAACGCCGGACCGGGTGCACCTGCGTTTATCTATGTTGCGCCGCGCCACATCGACAATTGTCAGCCCGCGCTGTCAGGTTGGCTGGGACACGAAGCGCCCTTTGCATTCGACCTCGATTACCGCCCCGGTACAGGGATTGAACGCATGCGCGTGGGCACGCCATCTGTCCTACAGATGGCCGCCCTCGATGCGTCGCTCGATATCTGGGATCAGGTTGATATGGACGCGCTGCGTGCGGCATCCATCGCACTGACAGAACAGTTTATCGCGGGGGTTGAGGCGCACTGCCCGCAACTGACACTCGCCAGCCCGCGCGATCCGCATCAGCGCGGCAGCCAAGTGTCCTTCGCCTTTGAGCACGGTTATGCCGCAATGCAGGCTTGCATCGCGCGCAATGTGATCGGCGATTTCCGTGCGCCCGACATCATGCGTTTTGGATTTTGTCCGTTGTTCATTGACGCAGGCGATGTGGATGCCGCAATTGCGGTGATCGCAGATGTGATGGGGAACGCACTTTGGGACGATCCGACTTACAAACAGGTTGCCCGCGTCACCTAAATAAATGTCGTATCGTCGCCGGTCTCGTGGCTGTCATACCCGTGTACCTCGACGTTCAGCGCGGCCCCCAACAAGATCAAATAGGCGCTGACATAAAGCCACAGCAACAGACCAATGACGGCACCGATTGAGCCATACACCTCATTATAGCTGGCAAAATTCGTCAGGTAGAACGACAAGCCCGCCGATGCTGCGATCCACAAAACAATCACGACAAATGCACCTACAGTGATCCAGCGACCACGGCTGCCGATACGGGCCGGGCCAAAGCGGTAAAGCAGGCTGAGGCCGATCATCAGGACACTCAGGGCAACCAGCCATCGGATACCTTCTAACAGCCAAGCGGTCGAGTTTGCGACCGGAATGAATGCAAGGCCAATGGGGACGATCACAACAACCGTCATTGCAACAATCGCCAAAAACACCAATGCGACGGTCAACATCAGAGCGACAGCCATTTGCCAGATACCATTGCGCATGCGCTGTCCTGCGATCGCATTCAAACCGCCAATCAACGCCGCGACCCCTGCCCTGCATGACCAAAGTGCAAGCGCAATTGAGACGACAGTGGCCCAGCCCAAAGCATCAGAAGGTGCAGCGACCAGACGAAAGACCTGGCTCGCGATCAGGTTATAGGCATCGGGTGGAATGATATCCTCCATCAAGGCAAGCTGTTCAGCGATGACCACAGGATCCGCAATAAGGCCAAAAATCGCGATCACCGCAGCGATGCCTGGAAAAATCCCGAACATGCCAAAGAATGCGACGCCAGCAGCGATCAAGCCGAGGTGCTTTTCTCCCGCCGTGGTCCAGACGGCAACCAAGACCCGCCATACTTTCAAAATTGTCGCCACGCCTTTGACCGCCAAATTTTTGCTTTCTCAGCCATAACTTAGGGCAACATTGGCCTGACCGCCACTTTTGTCCGCAAAATGTCACAGCGCCCATCGGCATTTGCACGCTTGTCTGCAAAAAGATGTCGCTTCATTCATCTTCTCGCGTTAGGATTCCTTAAAACAGGGGAAAACCCCGTACCCGAGGCAAACCAGAGTGAATATCCTGAACGAACATACCAACACGTTGGCTGAACGCGTGTTGGGCCAAGACAGTAACCGCTATCTGGTGGCCATCGCAGGTGCACCCGGCAGCGGGAAATCGACCTTGGCCAATGAATTGGCCCGCCGCCTGAACGCCCAAGGGCGCAAGTCCATTGTTGTGCCGATGGACGGCTTTCATCTTGATAACGGCATTTTAGAAGCACGTGGTTTGCGACCGCGTAAAGGTGCGCCCGAAACATTTGATGGCGCAGGCTTTGTTCGCTTGGTGCGTGCGCTAAAAACCGGCGAAGAAGTAATCGCGCCGACGTTTGACCGGACACGCGATCTGGCAATTGCAGGATCAGTGGCGGTCCCTGCCGCAGCTAAGGTCGTGATCGTTGAAGGCAATTACCTGATGTTCGATGAGGCCCCTTGGACCGCATTGGCCGATCTTTGGGATCTTTCCGTTCGCTTGGATGTGCCTATGACAGAACTGCGGGCGCGGTTAATCCATCGCTGGCTGAGCCTAAATTATTCGCCCGCCGTCGCCACCCGCCGCGCCGAGGGCAATGATATTCCCAACGCGCAACGTGTCATCGATCAGGCGTTGCCTTGCGACATCGCGTTGAACGGCGAAGCCGCGCAATAAAGCGGATCAGACAAAGACCAAAGTAATTGCAGGGAACATCAACAAGATGAACACCCGCACCACGTCTGAGCCGACAAAGAACAGCACTGATTTATAGGTCGCCGTCATTGGCGTTTCTTTGTCCATGCTGTTGATAATAAACAGGTTCATCCCCACCGGCGGCGTGATCAATCCCACCTCAACCACGATCAGTACCAAGATGCCGAACCAGATAGCCAGCTCTTCGGTCGTCATTCCGAAATCAAGGCCTGAGATCACTGGCCAGAAAATCGGCACGGTCAGCAAGATCATCGACAGGCTGTCCATCAGGCAACCCAAAATCAGATAGAAAACAAGGATCAACACCATGACCATCCACGGGCTAAACCCTTGCATCGTCACCCAAGCAGAGAGTTCTTGTGGCACTTGCGTCAGCGCCAAGAACCCATTGTAAAAGCCCGCCCCCAGCACGATAAAAAAGATCATGCCGGTGCCCGTCGCGGTTTCGGTGATGCTTTGGCGGAAGACCTGCCAGTTCAGCGATCCTGAAAACAATGCGATCAATCCGGTGCCCATTGCCCCCACGGCGGCCCCTTCGGTTGGGGTGAACCAGCCGTTGTAGATGCCGCCTACAACCAGTCCAAAGACGATCAGCACGGGCCAAACAGCGCCCATTGCTTTGAGGCGGTCAGCATAAGGGATGCGCGGGCGCGTCCCGGCTTGGTCGGGGTAAAGGCGCACGTAGATGGCAATGGTCAGCATGTAGCCGAGAGCAGCAAGGATCCCGGGGATAAATGCGGCGGCGAAAAGCTTGGCAATATTTTGCTCGGTCAGGATGGCGTAGATTACAAGGATCACGGACGGCGGGATCAGGATACCCAAAGTCCCCCCCGCTGCCAGCGTCGCCGTTGAGAACCCGCCGGAGTAGCCGTATTTCCGCAGTTCTGGCAAAGCCACTTTGCTCATCGTCGCCGCCGTTGCCAGCGACGATCCGCAGATCGCCCCAAACCCCGCGCAGGCCCCGACCGACGCCATCGCCATGCCGCCTTTGCGGTGGCCCAACCATGCCTCGGCCGCTTTGAACAGTGACCGCGACATGCCCGAATAGGTCGCGAATTGGCCCATGAGCAGGAACATTGGGATGATCGACAGATTATAGCTGGAGAAGGTTGAAAAGACCTCGGATTTCAACCGCGCCATAAAGACCGTAGTGCCGTCGGTCGCCAACCACAGCCCCCCAATCCCGCAAAGCAACATCGCCAGCCCGATAGGTGCGCGTAGGAAGATCAGCAGCAGCAGAAAGGGAAAAGACAGATAGCCCAGCGCAAGGTCACTCATATGATGCGCTGACCTGTCAGGCGCATCGCGGCGCAGTAGATGCTGACGATACTAGCGGTGATTGCCGCGATCAGACTGGCCGCATAGGCCCACCAGATCGGGAATTGGATCAGATAGGTCGTCTCGCCGTAGCGCATCTTGTCTTGCATGCCGACGAACAGCCGCCATGTGATCAAGATGATGATCGCCGCCATCACCACGCTCCAGAAAGTTCCAAGGGCGCGGTTGGCTTTGTCGCCCATGCCTTTGGAAAAGACATCGACCTTGGCGTGTGCGCCCTTCAACTGCGTCAAAGGCAGGAAAGCGAAGATCGCAAAGGCCACCCCTGCTTCGACCAATTCAAAATCACCCAAGATCGGGCCGATACCACGCGCGATCAACCAGTCACCGACCCCGCCGATCCAGCCCGAAAATGCCAAATCGCTCAGCTCGCGCCCGCTGACGCTGACGCAAACCATCAATACCAAAAGGCACAGCACGACACCGCCAAGCAGCGCCATGACATAGGCGAGTTTTTGGATCGCAGTGTGCAGCACGTAACAGCCTTAGTTGCTTGCGCTATGCTTGGCGATTAGGGCGACGGCATCATCATAGATGCCCTGCCCGTCAAGGCCTGCCTCGGTCGCCTCAGCGATCCAGTTGTCGATGGTGGATTGGCTGGCCTCGCGCCATGCGGCGACTTGGGTTTCATCCAATGTGATGATCGTGTTGCCGCGTTCTTCGGCCAAGGCCCGCCCCGGTGCATCGTCATTTTGCTGGGTGCGCCCGGCGAAGGCCGAAAACTCTAATCCAGAATTCGCATCGATCACGGCCTGCAATTCGCTGGGCAGCGCATTGTATGCGTCATTGTTCATCGCCATGATGAAGGCGAGCGTGTAGAGCGCATCACCCGGGAACTCAGTATGATATGTGACCAGTTCCTGCACTTTCAACGCGGGCACCACCTCCCACGGGATGACCGCACCGTCGATCACACCGCGTGAGAGCGATTCAGGGACCGCGGGCACAGGCATACCGACCGAGGTCGCGCCGAGTTCGGTGAACATGGTGGTGGTGGTCCGCGACGGGGCGCGCAGTTTGAGGCCGCGCAGGTCGGCCACATCTGTGATGGGGCGGTTTGCATGGATCACACCCGGGCCGTGCACCCACAGGCCAAGCGGTTTGAAATCGGCGAAATCGGTGTTCATCATCCGCGCTTCGGCCAATTCCCAATAGGCCCGCGACGTGGCCTCTGCATCGGGTGAAATGAACGGTAACTCGAACACCTCTAACTGCGGGAAGCGGCCCGGTGTGTATCCAGCAACGGTCCAGACGATATCGGCCACACCGTCAATGGCTTGGTCGATTAATTGCGGGGGCGTGCCCCCCAACTGCATGGATGGAAAGCGGTCAATCTTGATCCGGCCATTGCTGTCGGCTTCAACTTTATCGGCCCAGACATCCAGAATATGCGCAGGCACATTGGCTTGTGCTGGCAGAAACTGGTGCAGCCTTAGCGTTACCTCTTGGGCGGTGGCGGTGGTTGCAATACATGCGGCGGCAAATACGCCTAAAAGCGTGCGGCGGGAAACGGTCATGATGATCCTCCATCAGGCAAGACTTGGGCAGTATTGTCGCGATCCAGCGCAGTGCTGCAAGGCGTATTCAATCAGATGATTGTCGTCTCAAGTGGGGCAAAATCGCCAATTGTGCCGCGTAATACGTCACCTTTGACAACAGGACCTACACCCGCAGGCGTACCTGTCATGATCAGATCGCCGGGGTCCAAGGTATAAAGCGTTGATAAATCGGCGATCACTTCCGCAATCGACCAAACCATATCGGACAGCTTAGCTTCTTGGCGCACCTGTGCGTTCACCTCAAGTTTGATAGTCAGGTGTCCGATGTCAGCGTTATCTACTTTTGGTGTCAGCGGTGCGATGATCGCAGCATTGTCAAAATCCTTGCCAGTATCCCAAGGGCGGCGCTTGGCCTTTGACGCCGCTTGCAGATCGCGGCGCGTCATATCCAGACCAGAGCCATAGCCAAAGACCACATTCATTGCGTCTTCTTCGGCAATGTTCACAGCTGTGGCACCAATGGCAACGACAAGCTCCATTTCGTGGTGCAGGTCCGCCGTGCGCGGTGGATAAGGCATGTCTTGGCCAGACAACAGCACAGCATGGGCGGACTTGGTGAAATAAAATGGGGCTTCGCGGTCGACTTCATGCCCCATTTCAGCGGCATGATCGGCATAGTTGCGACCCACACAAAAAATGCGTCCGACCGGGAAACCAGCGGCCCCTTGCACGGGGATCACAGGTGTTGGGCGGGCTGGGAAAAGGGTTGCTGTCATGGCACTCTCTGCAGCTGGCGTTGAAGTGGAACAGGGCATAGCATATCTACAATCAACGCGATAACCTTGCGCTAACTTTGGGGCAAGTCCCTTTCACTGGCAGGAGCCTGAACCCGCGTGATCACTGAAACGACGCCACTTGATGATCTGGTCGCCTGCCCGCAGTGCGACACGCTGCATGTGGCCAGTGCGTTGCCCGAGAATGCACGTGCGCATTGTCAGCAATGTGGGATTGTGTTGATGACATCGCAGCCCGCTGCGATGGCGCGTATCCTCAGCCTCGCACTCACAGCGTTCATTATGATGATTGCCGCCGTCAGCTTTCCGTTTCTAACGCTTGATGCAGGTGGACTGCACAACGCCACCTCGGTGATCGACGCTGTTCTGGCCTTTAACGATGGGTATGCGTTCCCATTGGCCGTTGCAGTGGCCTTTTTCATCGTCGTGATCCCGCTTATTCGCCTCAGCGCATTGATCTATGCCCTTGGTCCTTTGGTCCGTGAACAACGGCCACGCCAAGGTGCACGCAGAGCCTTTGCGTTGGCGGAACGCTTGCGCCCTTGGAGCATGGCCGAGATTTTTATTGTGGGCGTCACTGTCGCCTTGATCAAAGTGGCAGGCCTCGCGGCTGTCACCATCGGCCCTGCGTTTTGGGCCTTCGCCGGGGTGGTGGTGATCACTGTCCTAAAAGATCAACTGATTTGCAGGTATTCGATTTGGGAATCGCTGGACAAAGCCACAGCTTGATCACCGCCCGAGATGCGGGTTTGGTTGCGTGTCAGCAATGCGGGCAGGTGCACCGTTTGGGCACCCGTGTCTGCAAACGCTGTGAAGGCCGGCTGCAAAGCCGCGATGGTGAGAGCCTGCAAAAGGTCTGGGCTTGGCTAATCGCCGGTATGATCGCCTATATCCCGGCCAATCTTTATCCGATGCTACTGACATCAACGCTGGTCGAGAGATCAGAGAGCACGATCATTGGCGGCGTGGTTGAGTTGGTTGAGCACGGATCATGGGGCATCGCGGCCATTGTCTTTATTGCATCTGTTATGATCCCTGTCGGGAAATTCGTCGCGATCATGTATCTTGCGATCAGCGTCCAGCGCCATTCCAAAGACAATCAACATGAGCGCCACAAGGCCTATGAGGTCGTTGAATTCATTGGCCGGTGGTCAATGATCGACGTCTTTGTCGTTGCAATCCTGTCGGCACTGGTGCAACTCGATACTATAGCGACGATCAACCCCGGTATTGCGGCAGTCAGCTTTGCCCTATCGGTGATTTTTACCATGCTCTCGGCGCAGGCTTTTGATAGCCGGTTGATCTGGGATGCAGACAGGACGCGGCCATGAGTGAGCCAACAAACCCCGGCCCTGCGCCATTTGATGTCAGACCCGTCAAGAAACGGATTTGGCAGCGCTTGTCGCTTGTCTGGTTGGTGCCTTTGGTAGCTTTAGGAATTTCGCTATGGGCCGCGTGGCAGAATTATGCGGACCGCGGGACGCTGATCACCATCAGTTTTGAGAACGCATCGGGCATTTCCGCAGGTGAGACGACAATCAAGTACCGCGATGTTACTGTCGGCGAAGTTGAGGATGTCGAATTTTCTGAAGGTTTGACGGATGTCCTGGTGCACGCACGCATTGATAAGACCGTCGCCCCTTTCCTTGATGATGATGCGCAATTTTGGGTGGTGCGCCCTGATGTGTCCATTCGCGGGATCACCGGGCTAGAGACGGTTTTGTCCGGTGTTTTCATTGAAGGAAACTGGGACACCGATGCCGATGTCGCGCAGACTGAATTCACGGGCCTAGAACAACCCAACCTCACCCGTGCGAACCAGCGCGGTATTCGCGTCGTCTTACGCGCAGACGATGGCGGCAGCATCGCGGCAGGTGCGCCGGTTCTGCACAAAGGCATCGAAGTGGGCTACCTCGAAAAACCTGAACTGTCGTTTAATGGCCGACAGGTCGTCGTCAACGCCTTCATTGAGAGCCCCTATGATCGCCGGATCACCAGCAGTACGCGGTTCTGGGACACCTCAGGCTTTAGTGTGTCATTCGGGACAGGCGGTGTGTCGCTGGATGTCAGCTCGCTTGCCTCAGTTATCGAAGGCGGCATTGCGTTTGATACGGTCGTGTCAGGTGGCAACCCCATCAACGAAGGTCACAGATTTGATATCTTTGAAGGCGAGCAGCAAGCACGCGACAGTCTATTCTTAGACCCCAACGCCGAGATACTTGAGGTGGCGGTTCTTTTTGAGCAATCCGTCAGTGGTCTCGCCGTTGGCTCAGAGGTCCGTTTCCAAGGTATCCGGATTGGTGAAGTCTCTGACCTGAACGCAATCGTGGTCGGCGAAGCGACGGATGCCCAAGTGCGATTACAAGCGGTTTTAGCCATTGAACCTTCGCGCCTTGGCATGGGTGGCGATGCGACCGTCGATGAAGCCCTCGAACTTTTGTCTGATTTTGTCACCCGAGGCCTTCGTGCCCGGATGGTGACGGGAAACATTTTGGCCGGAACGTTGTTCGTCGAGTTGGTTGAAGTAGAAGACGCTCTGCCAGCCATTATGACACTGACGTCAGGTGATTTTCCTGTGATCCCGACGACGACATCAGAGATTTCTGATGTGGCCGCGACAGCCGAAGGACTGCTTGCCCGCATCAACGCCCTACCGGTCGAGGAACTGATGGATGGCGCCATCAACTTGATGGACAGCTTTGAACGGCTGGCAAATGACGAATACACCCGCGCGACACCTGCGGCCTTGGTTGCCCTTTTAGACGAATCTCGTGAGCTGATTAACTCGGACGATGTACAAGCCATCCCCCGTGATCTTCGTGATGTGATCGGTGATTTGGACGGGTTGGTCGCGGAAGCCAATGACGTGGGCCTGATTGCCAACCTCGATTCGGCGGTTGTGACGGCTGGCAGGGTTGCTGCGAACTTTGAACTAGCGACCCAGAACCTGCCAAAGATTACCGCTGATATCCAAGCCCTGACTGCACGCGCAAATGAGCTTGAACTTGAGGCCCTTGTTGCTTCAGCGACAGACAGCCTGAATGCGATTGATGCGTTTCTAGGCACCGATGACGCCGTCGCCTTTCCCCGCGAAGCGAACGCCGCCCTCTCCACAATGCGCGCCTTGCTGGATGAGGTGCGCGAAGGTGGGGCCGTGGCAAATGTGAACGCCGCCTTGGCTTCTGCCAACCAAGCCGCCAAAGCTGTAGAGGATGCCGTCAGCACGCTGCCCGCCCTTGCTGCACGGGCGAACCAACTGGTGACGCAGACCGAGGCGGTCGTGAACAGCTACAGCGAACGGTCACGCTTCAGTGCCGAGACGCTCGCAACCTTGCGCGATATTCAAGAAGCATCTGACGCGATTTCATCGCTCGCAAGGACGATTGAACGCAATCCAAACTCTTTGTTGATCGGACGGTAACCCTATGTTTTCACGCCTTTTGGTAATTGCGATTGCGGGCCTCGCCGCATGTTCGCCACTGTCGGACCGTATCGCATTGTCACCGCTCCCGTCCGCTCTTGAACTGCGTCCTTTGGTCGGAAGTGCAATGGTGCGGACGATCTCTTTGCCGACATATGCCGCCGCAGAAGAGATCGCATTCGAAACAGCGGATGGCCGGATTGTCATTCGTGAAGACGTGCTTTGGGCGGATGAGCCTGAGCGGGCGATCACCCTTGTTCTGACACGGACGCTGAGCGACATTTTGAACACCGATGTTGGGCCTGATCCTTGGCCCTTTGTCGGCCTGCCTGATGTATCTGTCGATGTACGCGTCGAGCGGATGCTGGGTGGCCTTGATGGTACGTTTGAGTTGAACGGCCAGTTCTTTGTTGCCAGCGAGGGTGCGCCGTTTCGCGACAGCACCCACAGCTTTGAGATTGCGCAACCTATGCGGGACGCCAGCGTGACCAGCATCTCAGCAGCGCAATCGGCCGCATTGCTGGAACTGGCTGAGCAGATCGCGGCGACCTTAGGGCGCTAGGCTATTCGGCATTAAAAGTGAACACAGCCTCACCGTCGATCCGATAGCCGTTGATCAAGGTCTTTGCTTTACCGGACGACAACCATTCTTCAAGTATGCTCGCTTGGGCATGTCGCACATGCGCATGACGGCTGGGGTTCACTGGAATGAAAGCATATTGATTGAACAGTGCAGGATCGCCCACAAACAGCATCGCAAGGTCGCGTTTGTTGCCAAAGTTCAGCCAGCTTGCGCGGTCTGTCAGAATATAAGCGCTCATCGCTGAGGCCGTGTTTAACGCGGCCCCCATGCCTGTCCCAACGGACCGATACCACCCCCCATCGGGCGTGATCGACGCTGCATCCCACAAAGAGATTTCCTTTTTGTGTGTCCCACTGTCGTCCCCTCGGCTGACAAATGCTGCCTCGGTCGTCGCGATTGAGATCATTGCCGCGCGAACTGTCTGGGCATCCGCGATGGCCGCCGGGTCGTCTGACGGGCCAACGAGGACGAAATCATTATACATGATCTCTCGCCGGTGTGTCCCAAACCCTTGCGCAACAAACGCCTCTTCTGCTGCACGAGCATGGACAAGGATCGCATCCACATCCCCCGCTTCGCCCAAACGCAAAGCCTGCCCTGTGCCGACGACAAGCAGTTGTACTGAGATGCCCGTATCTGCCGCAATTTCAGGCAACAGAACGTCCGCCAGACCTGAATTCTGAAACGATGTCGTGACGGCAAGACGTAACGTGTCTGCCGAAACTGACGTGGCCCCAATCATGAACAGCGCAACCAACACCCGGATCATTCGACGATATCCCCCTGCAGTAATGCCCTAGCCTGTGGTGTCTGTGGACCGGCAAAGAACGCCTGCGCCGGTCCCCGTTCAATCACCTGACCATGCATCAGAAAAACGATATCCTCAGCCAACCGTCTGGCCTGCCCCATGTCATGGGTTGCCATCACAATCCGCGTGCCGCCTGCTTGTGCGTCCTTCAGTATGGCTTCAATCTCACGCGTGGCGCGGCCATCAAGATTGGCGCAAGGTTCGTCCAGAAACAGGATGTCTGGTTCACCAATCAGTGCGCGTGCAAGTGCAAGCTTTTGCTTTTCGCCGCCTGAAAGGCGCGGCGCAGACCGGTCAAGCGCATCACCCAAACCAACGCGCTGTGCCCAATCTGCGGCTCGTGCGAACGCTTCGGATTTCGCGACACCCCGCAAACGCAACGGATAGGCGAGGTTATCGCGCACAGACCTGCGCAGCATGATCGGCGCCTGAAAAACAAAAGCTTGGCGATCTTGGGTGTCGCCGACGGGGACTTGCCAAGTCACTTTACCTGCGGCCAGCCGTTCAATACCGTGCAAGGCCCGCAGAAGCTTGGTCTTACCTGCCCCATTCGGCCCCATAACAATTGTAAATCCTTGCGCCGATATATCCAGATCAACAGGACCAAGCAGGGTTTGCCCGCGCCGTTTCACAACAGCACTAGACATTGTAAGCGGCAGGATCGGCGTCACCATTTCCCCTCACTCTCGGTCTGGCCAATAGCGTGAATGGCAAGGTTCACTGCGACAGCCAAACCGATCAGAACGAAGCCAAGTCCAAGGGCCAGTGCAAAATCTCCTTTACCCGTTTCCAGCGCAATTGCAGTTGTTAGTACGCGGGTCGCATTGTCGATATTGCCGCCCACGATCATGATCGCACCCACCTCACCAATGGCACGGCCAAACCCCGCCAGCGAGGCTGTGATCAAGGCGCGCCGCCCATCCCAAAGTAGTGTCTTTATCCTTTGGATCTTGGACGTCGAAAGCGAAATGAGCAGATCGTGGTAATCGGCCCAGATATCGCGGATCGCCTGATGTGCGATTGAGGCAATCAACGGGGTGATAATGATGACCTGAGCGATGATCATCGCAGTCGGTGTGAACAGCAGATTGAACACTCCAAACGGGCCAGAACGGGATAGCAAGAGATAAACGATCAACCCGACCACCACGGGTGGCAGTCCCATCAGCGCATTTAGCAACGCAATCGTCGCCCGTCTGTGGCGGAACCTGCGGATCGCTAACCATGCGCCAAAAGGCAGTCCAATGGCAGAGGCAATGACAACCGCGGTCAGCGTCACCTGAAGCGAGCGCAGCGTGACTTCAACAAGGTCAGCATCAAGCGACACGACCAGCCAAAATCCGGCGATCAGACCTTCCCAGATTTCACCCATAAGTGTTGCCTTGTGTCACGTACCCACTGCATCGTTTCATGCAGGCCTCAACCGTTCAATGCGGAATCCGACACTTTGCCTGTGGTTTGCCGCATCTTACGGTTTGCACGGATGAATGCAGCGATGAAAATGGCCGTGAGCACCAGAATGACGGTTGGTGCAGGTGCGCTGTCGATGAAGAAGCTGAAATAGACGCCTGCAAAACCGGACACCATCGTGACGCCCACCGCGATTGGCAACATCAACGCAAAGCGCTTGGTCAGCAGGAAGGCAATTGCGCCCGGCGCGATTAAAAGGCCAATCGCAAGGATGATCCCAACAGCCGATAGCGTCGCGACAATGGTCAGTGAAATCAGCGACAGCAGCCCGTAATGCAGCCAACCGACCCGCAATCCAACCGCTTGCGCTTGGATCGGATCAAACGCATGCAGCATAAATTCACGCCGCTTGGTGATGATGACAACAGCGACCAAAGTGGCGATGATCCCTGCGGTCCAAAGGTCCTGTAGATCCACGCCCAGCATGTTGCCAAACAAGATGTGATCAAGATGCATGTCAGTGCTGATCTTGGTGTAGAGCACCAGTCCAAACCCAAACATGCCCGAGAACACGATCCCCATGATTGTATCTTGTTTCACACGGCTGTTTGCAGCCAGAAACCCAGTGCTGAGAGCGCAGAACATGCCCGCGACGAAAGCCCCGATGATCAGAGGAATACCCAGTAGATACGCCAGCACGATCCCTGGCAGAACCGCATGGCTGATCGCGTCGCCCATCAACGACCAGCCTTTGAGCACCAGATAGCAAGACAACAAACTTGTCGGCACCGCGATGATCGCCATCATCAAGAACGCATTGTTCATAAAGGCGAACTGGAAGGGGAACACCAGGGTTTCCATCAGCTCGCCTCTAAAACAGCCGCGGCCCGGCGGCGGGCAGCCAAATAGCCATGTTTGGGTGCGAAGAAGAATGCAGCAAGGAAGATCAGCGTTTGCAGTGATACGATAATGCCACCCGTCGCCCCGTCTGCGAAATAGCTTAGGTATGCGCCAACAAAACTGGTCCCTGCCCCGATTGTAACGCTCAACACCAACAGCTTGGGAAAGCGATCTGTTAGCAGATACGCCGTCGCCCCCGGTGTCACAACCATCGCGATCACAAGGAAGGCGCCCACTGTTTGCAAGGCGGCGACGCAGGACGCGGACAAAAGCGTAAAGAACACAATGCGCAAGACATCAGGCCGTAGACCGATGGACCGCGCATGGTTTTCGTCAAAAAAGGTGACCATCAGGTCTTTCCACTTTGCGAGCAACACAGCCAAAGTCACAAAACCGATAATCGCCAATTGCAGCGTGTCGGACGGCGTGATGGCAAGGATGTTGCCCATCGTGATCGTCTGCACGCTGACGGAGGTGGGCGAGAGCGACACCATAAAAAGACCGAGCCCAAAGAAGGACGTGAAAATCAGGCCGATGATCGTATCTTCTTTCAGCCCTGACCGCTGGTTAAGAAACAGCATCGCACCTGCCGCCAATCCGCCGGCAGCAAAGGCCCCTAACGCGAAAGGCAATCCCAGCATATAGGCCCCTGCCACGCCCGGCACGATCGAATGGCTCAGCGCGTCACCGATCAGCGACCATCCTTTCAGCATCAGATAGGCCGACAGAAAGGCGCAGATGCCCCCCACCAAGGCGCTGACCCACATGGCGTTGAACATGTAGTTGTAGCTGAAGGGTTCCAGCAGCCAGCCCATTAGGTCGTTTCTTTCGTGTCGTCTTTGGTGGTTTGGTGATCGTCGCCATAGACGATGAAAGGGCGTTCGTCGTCGGTGATAACCTGAATTTGGCGGCTGTCATCATCATCATGCAGATCGGCACCGCCCAAAACGAAGTGGCGCAACACGCCGCCAAAGGCCAGTTCAAGGTTTTCGCGCGTGAAGACCTCGGGCGTCAGCCCGAAAGCCAGCACGGTTTCTTTGACCAAAATGGTGCGGTCGCAAAATTCGGGAACAGAGCCAAGGTTGTGGGTTGAAACAAGGATCACCCGTCCTTCATCGCGCAAATCGCGCAGCAAGGCGACGATGGCGTCCTCGGTCTGGACATCTACGCCTGTGAAAGGTTCATCCAGTAAGATCACCCGACCTTCCTGTGCCAAGGCGCGCCCAAGGAAAACACGTTTGCGTTGACCGCCCGAAAGCTCACCAATTTGACGGTGACGAAACTCTGCCATGTTGACGCGGTCCAAGGCAACGCTGACCGCATCATGGTCAGCCTGCTTGGGGCGGCGGAAGAACCCCATATGGCCATAGCGCCCCATCATCACGACGTCTTCGACCAGAACTGGGAAGGTCCAGTCGACTTCCTCGGATTGGGGGACATAGGCCACGATATTCTGGCGCAAGGCGACACTGACCGGAATACCTAGAACTGAAATGTCACCTTGGGCTGCAGGCACAAAACCCATGATCGCCTTGAACAGCGTGGATTTCCCGGCACCATTGACCCCCACAAGGGCCGTGATGGTCCCTGTTGGTATCTCAAAGCTCGCATTGTGCAGTGCCGTGTGGCCATTGCGGTAGGTCACCGTCAGATTGCGCGAGATGATGCCGGGTGTTTCGCTCATTCAGTCAGACCTGCCGCGATTGTTTCCGTGGTGACACGCAACAGGTCAAGGTAGGTCGGCACGGGGCCATCCGCCTCAGTCAGGCTGTCGACGTAAAGAACGCCGGCATACTCTGCATCTGTTTCACGCGCGACTTGTTTGGCAGGGGCTTGGCTGACAGTGCTTTCGCAGAACACCGCCGGGATGTTGTTATCGCGCACCGTATCAATCACGCGGCGGACCTGCTGTGGCGTGCCTTGCGCATCAGCATTGATCGGCCAGAGATACAGTTCCTGCATCTCGAAGTCGCGGGCAAGATAGCTAAAGGCACCTTCACAGCTGACCAACCAACGCTGATCGCTGGGAACCGCAAGGATTTGTTCACGCAACGGGGCCAAAGCCGCTGTAATCTCAGCCTTATAAGCCTCTGCATTGGCCTGATAGGTCGCGGCATTGCCTGGGTCGTTTGCAACAAACGCATCGCGGATATTGTCAACATAGATCAGCGCACTCTCTAGGCTCATCCATGCGTGTGGGTTCGGTTTACCGTCGTATTCACCTGATGAAATACTCATCGGGGCGATGCCGTCAGACAGGGTCGCACTGGGCACATCGGACAGGTTACTAAAGAACTGCTCAAACCAAAGTTCCAGGTTCAGCCCGTTCCACAAGATCAGGTCAGCATCTTGGGCGCGAATGATGTCACGTGGTGTCGGCTGATATCCGTGGATTTCGGCCCCTGCCTTAGTGATGCTTTCAACAATAGCTGCGTCGCCAGCCACGTTCTGCGCCATATCAGCGATGACGGTAAAGGTGGTGACCGCTTTAAACTTGTCCTCATCAGCCATCGCAGCGGTTGAAAACGCAGCGGCAAAAAGGGCGGTGGAGAGAATTTGTTTCATCATCTTTCAAGTGTCCTTTCGAAGAGAGCGTGTCAATCAAAAAGCTGCTTATGCGACTTAGTCGCAATTGTAAATCTAAATGAGAATAATTCTCATTTACAGTATGTACATTGATTCACTTGAATTTTCTTGGCTCAGCCAACGCAGTGGCTGCGCCTATTGCCTTACTCAGCTGGTGCAACCGCACCCAAGGTCTCTGCTCGTGGCTCGGGCTTGCGCAAGACCAAGCGCAGCAATGGCGGCACCGTCAACAACGTCAAGAAAGCGGACATTGAAAGGCCGCCCACGACAACGGCACCCAACCCCCGATAAAGCTCGGACCCTTCACCGGGGAAGATCACCAAGGGCAGCATGCCCATCACACTTGTGAGCGTCGACATAAAGATCGGGCGGATACGGTTAAACGTCGCCTCTTCTATGGCAGCAACAGGGTCCATCCCCTCTTCGCGCAGGTGGAACAACGTCTGATGCACGATCAAGATGGCGTTGTTCACCACGATCCCCACCAAGATCACAAACCCAAGCAGCGTCAGCATATCCATCGGTTGAGTCTGATACAGGTTCAGCACAGCTAACCCCCCGACCCCGCCTGCCGCTGCAATCGGCACGGCAATCAGGATGACAAGTGGCAACACAAAGCTTTCAAACAGGATCGCCATGACTAGGAACACGATGATCAATGCGACAATCAAATTGATCTGAATGGCAGACCACGTTTGGCTCAGCTGGTCCGCTGTCCCCGAAACACTCAGGCGAATATCGTCGGGGATACCTTGTTGTTGCAACGCGGCGACGACCTCTTGTTCAAGCAGTTCGACGGCCTGTTCCAAGGGTAGATTGTCGGCAGGGCGGACCTCCAACGTGACGGTACGCAGACGCTCGCGATGGCGGATTTCGGTCGGCCCCGC
The DNA here is from genome assembly GCA_947496605.1 of uncultured Paracoccaceae bacterium. Taxonomy (GTDB): domain Bacteria; phylum Pseudomonadota; class Alphaproteobacteria; order Rhodobacterales; family Rhodobacteraceae; genus Yoonia. The sequence goes on from CANMDF010000001.1 coordinate 989,092, forward strand.
GGTCAATATCACGTCAGCTAAAGCCGACACAGGCACAATCTGCCCGTTCGGCGTGACGACAGGATAGTTGCCAACGTCCTGTGTGCGTGCTGCCTCATTGATGGACGGATCGCCTTTTAGCACAAGATCGACACGTTCGGCACCCACGGTAACTTGGGCCACGCGCAATCCGTCGTTGAACGCATCAACGGTCGCAGCAAGGGCGGAACTGTCCAATCCTGCATCGGCAAGGCGCAATCGGTCTGGGATCAAACGCACTTCGGGCGCGCCAAGCTCAAGACCCGGGATAGGGCGGAACTGGTGCCCTTCGGATCGTGGCAGCAGGCCGGAAACGATCCCTGCAGCACGCCCGGCAACACCCAAGATATCTTCTAGGTCTTGGCCAGAGACGTTCAACTCAATCGTGCGTCCACCACCAACACCGCGTCCAAACAATGACGGCTGGGTCATAAAACCAAAAGTGCCGGGCTCGGAAAAGATCGGACGGCTGAGCACCGGGATCAGTTCACCCGCACGTTGGCTGTCGACCGCCCCTGCCCCCACGAATGAATTGCCGGGTGTGGCCACAAAAAAGAAGCTATCGATAGCGGGCGTGCCATCTTCGGTTTGTGTTTCAGGTGCCGCTTCCCACAAAGGGGCCGCGACATTTTCAATCCGCTGCGCGATGGTTTCGGTCGTCTCTAAGTTATAGCCGGGTGGCGGAATGATAAGGCCAAAGACAAGGTTCCGGTTCCCCTCTGGCAGATACTCAAGCTTTGGCAGGAACGTCCAACTGGCGACAGCTGCGCCACCAGCGATCACGGCCACCATCAACAAGCCAATGACGCGAAAGCGCACTGTCATGCGGACATAGGCCATGACAAGAGCACGGAATCCACGGGCCAAATGATCCAAGCCCCAAATGCCAACGGCCTTTTGGTCATCACGCCGCAGCAAGCGGCTGGACAATGCCGGGATGACGGTAACGGCGACAACCAGCGACAATAAAACAGAGACCGAAATCGCAACGGCAATGTCGCGGAACAATTGCCCTGCTTCCAATTGCATGATCAGGATTGGCACAAAGACCAGAACGGTCGTCAAGGCCGACACAAGGATCGCGCCCCAAACCTGTTTCGCACCCAGATAGGCTGCCTCTCGCCGCGAATATCCTTTTTCTCGCAGTCGGTAGATATTCTCGAGCACAACAATTGCGGCATCCACAATCATTCCAACTGCAAAAGCAATCCCGGCAAGCGAGATGACGTTGAGCGTGCGACCAGTGGCCGCCATCACCACGAATGTGGCCACAATGGATACAGGGATCGACAGCGAAATGATGACAACGGCACGCGGGGACCGCAAAAACAGCATCAGGATCAGCGCCGCCAACGCACCACCGATGTAGATGTTCTGGGTCACAAGATCGATGGCACCCTCAATGTAGATCGTCTCATCATAGATTTGCTCCATGATCAAACCTTGGGCTGCGACCGGTCCCGCTTGTAGTTCTGCCAGAACCAAACGGAGCTCTTCCATCACGGTAATGACATTCGCCCCTGCTTCGCGCACGACGTTGAATGCCAAACCCGGCTCGCCTTTGAACCGTAGTCTTGCAGTCGCTTCTTTGTAGGCGAAGGCTACGTCAGCCACATCGCTAACCCGAACACGCCCCGTCCCGCCGCTTGCAGCATCGGACCGCAGTACAACATTGCGGATCGCGTCTTCGGTGTTCAGGTTGCTTTCAGTGCGTACGACATAGCGCCGCTTTCCTTCGTCCACATCGCCAGCAGAGATTGATATGTTCTCAGCCCGTAGCCGCTGGACCACCTCTGGCACAGTCAGCCCAAAGCGCGACAAACGCTGTGGATCAACAACAACCTGCAATTCGCGGGTCACGCCGCCAAAGACATTTACGGCCGCAACGCCAGGAATACGCTCAACCCGGTCTTTCACGATATCCTCAAGGAAATCACCGTAAGATGAAATTGACCGGGTATTGCCATCCTCTGCCGTGATCAGCACCCATGCGATCGGGCTGTCATCCGCGCCGGACGTGTTCAGCGTCGGCTCGTTCGCTTCGGCAGGATAGCTGCCGACACGGTCCAAACGGTTCGACACCAGCAACAGCGATTGGCTCATATCTGTGCCAATCGCGAATTCCAACGTAACCTCTGCCTGCCCAGTGCGGGACCGCGATGTCATAATTTCCAAACCGTCAAGACCGCGCAGAGTTTCTTCTTGCGGGTTCACAATCTCGCGCTCAATCTCGGACGGGGCGGCGCCGGGCCACTGCGTCTGGATCACTACAATCGGCTTACGGACATCGGGGGCCAGTTGGATTGGAATCTGGGTCAGCGCCAGAATACCAAACAGAACCGCCATCAAAACGGCGGCGATGACAGCAACAGGCCTCTCGATCGCATACCGGATGAAATCCATCAGTTCGTCTCCAACAGGTTGGCCGAGATCGCTTGACCGGGGCGCAAACGCTCATTCCCGCGCACAACCACCAAATCTCCGGGGGCCAGTCCGCTGAGCACTTCGTAGCGGTCCCCCAATGGCACACCAAGTGTCACCGGGCGTGGCTGCGCCTGATCATCTGCCGCGACAAACACGGTCCAGCCGCCACGGCCCTGCACCAAAGCGTCTTTGGGTACGGACAGTAATTCGCGTGCTTCACCAATGGGGATTTCAACGGTCAAGGATTGCCCCACCGCAGCGCTGGCTAAGTCTGACAATTCAGGGGCTGCGAATAGGACTGCACGGGTGCGCGTCGATGGATTTTCAATGGGTAGGACGGCCCGCAATTGTAAAGAAATTTCAGTTCCGGTTTCCGTGCTGGCGGTCACCATCTGGCCGGGTTCGAGAAACGCGGTATAGCGCGACGGCACGTTAGCCTGCACCTCAAACGCATCGGTATCTAGCAAGCGTACGACGGGTGTGCCTGCTTGAATAAACGCACCGGGGATCGTGTTGACCTCAAGGACCACACCGGAAAAAGGAGCCAGGATTTGGCTGCGGTCCAATTGATATTGTGCTTCGGCGATCCGCGACTGTGCGCTTTTCTCGCGTGCTTGTGCTTCAACAAACTGTGCCTCAGCCTCAAGAAAATCGGCCTGTGCGTCATCAAAGCGACCTTGGCTAAAGGATGTACCCCCGCGCAACGCTTCGATCCGATCAAGTGCGATGCGCGCCCGGTCGACACGGGCCCGTGCGGTTTCAATGCCTGCTGCGGCTTCAGCCAGTTGAGCCTGTGATTGGGCGACTTGGATGGTCAGCAATTCGCTGTTCAGCTCAACCAACAGATCGCCTTCTGAAACGCGCGAACCTGCAAGCACAGCAACTTTTTCGACGTTGCCAGCAACGCGCCCCGCGACATTGCCATCACGTGCCGTCGTCACATCAGCAAAAACCGGAACCGTTTCTGCCAAAGCACGCATTTCTACCGCTTGCACGCCAACACCTGCAGCCCGCCCTTGTGCCAGCGACATCTGCGCCATCAACGTAAAGATTATCGCAAAAATACTCAGAAAGCGCATGTGATTACTCCGGTAGGCCCTGTCGCTAAGGTAGTGTGCCCTTGATGAAGTCAACCGTCCATGCGCTGACATCGCTTGCCATTCTGAACGGCGCATGAGGTACTGAGGGCAAAGAGGAGGCCCATATGCCAAAAGGATATATTATCGGTCATGTAACCTTGCATGATGCCGAAGCTTACAAAGAGTATGTCACGCGGAACTCGCCGATCATCGCAAGTTACGGAGGACGCGCGTTGGTGCGCGGTGGACAATCTGAAGGCCCGGAAGGCCCGCAGTTCGACCGCCATGTCGTGTTTGAGTTTGATGATTTTGAAAACGCCAAGGCGCTTTATAACGACCCGGCTTATCAGGAGGCGGCACAAATCAGACGTGATAACGCCACCAGTATGATCGTGCTGGTCGAGGGTGTCTAAGGCAAAGCCGCCAGCCACACCCAGACCGTCACGATAGACAATCCGGTTGCCATCAAAACCGAAGACGCCGCCACCCTGCGGGCTTTGCCGTACATATTCGCAAAGACATAGGCGTTGATGCCGGGCGCCATGGCAGCTGTCAGGATGGCGGACCGTAAGGTCGCATCCGACAAATCGTTGGCCTTTGCCAGCCACCAGACCAATGCAGGCTGCAAAATAAGCGATACGGCCACGACAAACATGATCGTGCGCATGTCGCCTTCGGGTCGGTACCGGTACAACACGCCGCCAAGACCAAACAACGCCGCTGGCAGCGCGGCACGCACCATCAGATCAACCGCATCTGTAAAGACCGCGGGCAATGGGATGCCACCCAGATTGACAACAAATCCCAGACTGATCCCGACGATTAAAGCATTATGAAACATCGCATTGAGAACTTTGCCCGGCAACGTCGCGATGCTGCCGCCACGATTACGCACGATCTCCATCGCGGTGATACCAACGGCGTAGCAAAACGGCGAATGGATTGCGATGATAGCATAGTTTGCCTCAAGGGCGCTGACGCCGTAAGCGCGTTCGGTGATCGGCAGACCAAGCAACAAAGAGTTGGCAAACAGACAGCAAAACCCGATGGCGACGCTGTCCTCCCAATCACGCCCAAAGATATAGCGTGCCCCCAACAGTCCCACGACAAAACATGCAAAGGACGCGGAGTAGTAGCTGCCCATTAGCGCCAGATCGAAGTTCTGTTCCAAATCAAGGGTCGAAATTGCCCTAAAAAGAAGGCACGGAATGGCAAACCCTTGGGTGAACTTCATCAACCCATCGACGCCAGCGTCACTAAAATAGCCTTTCCATACAGCGACATAGCCAAAACCAATGACCAGAAAGACAGGCAGGATGACGTCAATCAGAGCTGCCATAACGGATCCTTACGCGGGTGCTGCAACGGTAATGGTCATACCATCATAGGCGGGATCAATGTGGTCTGGGGTCTCTACCGCAACTGTCGCGTAGTCCAGATCGTTGTGCATATTCGTCAAAACTGCACGTTGTGGTGCAACACGAGCAATCCATTCCAGCGTATTGGCTAAATGCGAATGGGTTGGGTGCGGCTCACGCCGCAAAGTATCGACGATCCAATAGTCGAGCCCTTCAAGCACCGGCCAAACATCATCGGGGATAGAGGACACATCCGGTAGATAAGCGACATCCGCTATCCGAAACCCAAGTGCGTCGATGTTGCCGTGTTCAACTTCAAACGGACGCAGGACAATATCGCCCCCCGCCCCACTGATCGTGACGTCGCCTTTGATCGTGTTCAGCTCAAGAATAGGTGGGTAAGAAGACCCTTTGGGCTGCACAAAAGCATACCCAAACCGTCCCAGCAGATCGTTGCTGGTCGCACCATCTGCCCACACTTGCAGGCGTTCACGTTTGTTAAACACAACCATACGAAGGTCATCGATCCCGTGCACATGATCGGCGTGGCTGTGCGTGTAGACGACTGCATCCAGCGTACCGACCTCAGCCGCGAGCAACTGAGCCCGCATATCAGGCGTTGTGTCAATCAAGACGCGGGTCGTGTTTTCGCCGCTGGTGCGGGTAATCAGCAATGAACATCGTTGGCGGGCGTTCTTAGGGTTGGTCGGATCACAGGCACCCCATTGTCCGCCAAGACGCGGGACCCCGCCAGAGGACCCACACCCCAAAATGCGGAAGTGCAACTGATCCGTCATTGGGCGGCCTTCCAGAACAGGCGGTCAAAGTTGGCCGTCGTTTGTTGAGCAAAATCTTCATAGGACAGACCAAATACTTCGGCCCCAACTTTGGCGGTATGGGCGGTATAGGCAGGTTCATTGCGCTTGCCACGAAATGGCGGTGGCGCGAGGTAGGGACTGTCAGTTTCCACCAAAATGCGGTCGACAGGTGCAGCTGCAAAGATATCACGCAATTCCTGGCTTTTAGGAAAAGCCGCGATGCCGGACATGGATAGGTAGAAATCCATCTCTAACGCGGCTTTAGCAAGGGCAGCACTGCTCGAAAAGCAGTGCATGACGCACTGATACGCCCCATTGTCGTATTCTTCGCGCAGAATCTGCGCCATGTCATCGTCGGCGGCACGGGCATGAATAATGAGCGGAAGTTTAGTCTCGCGGGCCGCTGCGATATGCACGCGCAAAGACTGCTTCTGAATATCTGCGCTTTCGGCAGTGTAATGATAATCAAGACCAGTTTCACCAATACCCACAAACTTGGGGTGTTCGGCTAGCGCGACCAATTCTTCAAAGGTCGCAAGCGGCTCGTCTGCTGCACTCATCGGATGCGTGCCCGCCGCATAGAAAACCGGTGCGTAGCTTTCGGCAATTGCCCGCACTTGGGGTTCCAAACGCAGTTTGGTGCAAATCGTAACCATCCGGGTCACGCCCGCGTTAATGGCACGCGCGACCAGATCGTCCCGTTCCCCATCAAAATCGGGAAAATCCAGGTGGCAGTGGCTATCAACGATGGTCGCTTGGGTCATTTCGCGGCTTTCAGGCTACGGCGATCCCTTGTGCCGTCTCTTCTATCTTGAAAATCATATCAAGGATCAGCGCCGCAGGGTCAAGGTTCACCGCACGCCCATGTCGGGAACGGTCGGTTAGGTCTTGTTGCAACTGCGCCCAACGACGTGCTGCGCGGTCATCAGGGGAAATTCGGGTCAGCAGGCGGGCTTCACCAGGCGCACCCTGCGCCGTGGGTTCGCCCATCAGACCAGCGCGGGCCGCCCGAGACAGGAAGAGGTCAATCAGGTCGAGCGTCATCCCAAAACGAATTTCATTCGCCTTGCCAACACATCCATCCGCGAGCCGCAATGCAGATGGCCGATCCAACCGCGGCATTTTATCGAAGGTTTTGACTAATTCCGCATAAAGCGCGAGCCCGTCATGGTTCAAAAGCCGGATCGCGTCGCCAGCAGAGCCACCTGCTAATGCGGCAAGACTCTCAGATTGCTCAGACGGATGTCCGGCCTGCGCTAATGCTCTTTGTAGATCATTGGCATTCAGCCGGGCGCACCGCAGCTCGCGACAACGCGACCTGATGGTTGGCAAAAGGCGCGATGGCTGATGCGCGATCAAAAGGATCGTGCAATCGCTGGGGGGTTCTTCAAGCTCTTTCAGGATCGCGTTGGCAGCATTACGGTTCAACTCATCCGCGGCATCCACAATTACCACACGGCGCCCACCATCTGCTGCAGACATGTGGAAGAACTTTTTCAAGCCCCGCACGGCATCAACAGTGATTTCTGTCTTAAGCTTCTTGGTCTTCTCATCCCAAGGTCGGCGGATCAGGGACAGACGCGGATGCGCACCTGCTTGGATCAGACGCGCATCTGGGTGGTCAGGATCAACGACCAAGGTTGGATCGCCGAACAACCCGACTTCGGGATCAGACAGCAGAAACGTCGCAATTTTCCATGCCAATGTAGCTTTGCCAACACCACGCGGCCCTGTGATCAGCCAACCTGAATGCAGGCGCCCTGCCCCAAATGCCTCTAGAAAATCGGCCTCGGCATTCGATTGCCCAAAAAGCGTCGCGGTTTCACGCGGATGCGGTGCCCCTGCGATCTGATCAGGCTGTGGGATATCATCGTCGCTCATGCGTAAGCTGCGATTTCGCTCGCGATCTGGTCCGGCGTGCGGTTGCCGTCTATCAGAATGCAGCGTTTAGGATTGGCATGCGCCAAAGCCAAAAAACCATGGCGCAGGGTTTCCTGGAAGCCTAAGCCAAAGTCCTCAAACCGATCTTCACCAGACTTGCGTGCCAAACCACGCTCAAGTGCTGTGGCAGGGTCCATATCAATGATGAATGTCAGGTCTGGTTCTCGGCCAATCATGAGACTGTGCAAACTATCGACCATGCTGCGCAGATCACCACGGGTCGCACCCTGATACACCCGTGTACTGTCAGCAAAACGATCAGAGATCACGGTTTTGCCTTGTGCCAACGCAGGCTCAATCGTTTTTTCCAAATGATCGCGACGCGATGCCGTGAAAAGCAGAATCTCGGTCTCTGGCGACCAGCGGTCGGGATCACCGGTCAGGACCAACTGACGAATTTCTTCAGCACCGGGGCTACCGCCCGGTTCGCGGGTCAGGACAATATCTTCGCCATTCGCACGCAAGTGATCGGCAAACCGACGTGACTGCGTGGATTTACCGGACCCGTCGATGCCCTCAAACGTAATAAATCGAGGCTTACTCATGCCTCTTCAGCAACCTCGTCCGCGCCACCGGGCCCGAACTTTTGCCAAAGCACTAAGGCCGCGGTGCGCATGCGGGTCGCAAAACCGCCCCGTGCCACATCAGCATCAGCCACTAATGGAATACGTTTCTCTGGCAAATCATCAAGCGTGATCACCAATTCACCTAATTGTTGCCCAGCAGTTATGGGGGCTTCAATGGGGCCATCATAAACGACCTCGGCGTCAATCGCGCCTTGGTTCAACACTGGCACCAAGAGCGAAAAATCCTCGGCGACAGTCAATCCAACCGATGGCACATCACCCATCCACACATCAGCCGAGGCAATCTGCGTGCCTGCTTCGGCCACCTCTTTTTCGGCAAACTGCCGGAAGGCCCAATTGATAATCCGCACGGATTCTTCAGCGCGGGCTTCGCGCGTGTCCAATCCGGTGATCACAAAAATCACGCGGCGGTCGCCTTGCTTGGCAGAGCCGACAAGACCGTAGCCCGCCTCTTGCGTATGGCCTGTTTTAAGGCCATCTGCGCCAATCCCCATCGCCAATACGGGGTTCCGGTTGCGTGAATTTGAAGGCACCCGCCCATCAAAGGGAAACTCTGTTTCTGCAAAGAGCGGATAGAACGTCGGGAAATCAGTGATCAGGCGGTTTGCCAAAATGCCCAGATCTTCCATGGACATGCGGTGACCAACTGCAGGCCATCCGTTTGAATTGGCAAAGGTCGAGTTCATCATGCCCATCTGACGCGCGCGGTCCGTCATCATTCGGGCAAAACCAGCTTCCGTCCCATCGGGCGAGAGTGCCTCGGCCAAAACGGCACTGGCGTCATTGCCAGACACAACGATGACACCGCGCAACAGGTCTTCGACAGATACCCGGTCAGTCGTGTCAAGGAACATCGACGACCCACCATAGCTGGCGGCATGACTGGAAACGGCAAGCTCTTCGTTAATATCGAGACGGCCATCGGCCACAGCCTCAAACGCCATGTAGATTGTCATCAGCTTTGACATCGACGCGGGTGGTAACGGCGTATCCGCATTCTTTGAGAGCAAAACAGTGCCAGTCGATTGGTCGTAAATATAGGCCGCCGACGCGCCAGTCTCAAAGGCACCCGCCCATGCCGGCATCAACGTGACAACAGCCATGAAAGCAAAACGACGCAGCCGATCAAATTGCAACATAAAGGCGTCCCTTTCAGCTAAGCGCTACTGCGCATCTTCGATTACGAATGCGTCCACAAAGCCAAGTTGCTTGAGCTGCGCAATCGTGCCGGTATCCGCGACAGGGCCAGCCGTAACGCGCCACACAGTGCGCCCGCCGAGTGCCTCTGGTGTGACAATGCCTGGAATACCTGAAGCAGTGACAGCCTGCGCCGCACTGTTGGCGTTTGCCTCAACACTGAATACACCGATCTGCGCCATTGTACCTTCAGGCAATGGGACGGCCTCAGGCAGCGCGACAGGTTCTGGCGCGGGGGCTTCCAAGACAGATGAGACGTCAATTGTATCTGTCGTCTCTACAACCGCTTCTGCTGCGGCCGCTGCTGTTTCTTCAACGGCAGACGTTGCAGCTTCTAATGCTGGCGGAAGAACAACTGCCGTTGTAGCAACTGCTGCTGCCGCGGCACCAGTGTCGGCTTCGTCAGATTCTGCGGCGGGCTCCAGCGGTTCTTCTTCAATTGCCACTGGTGCATCTAGGCTTGCAACAACCGGGTTCACGGGCTCTTCCTCGGCTTCCACCTCGACACGGCGCAAGACAACAACCTCAAGACGCGTGGGCGATCCGGGCAACATGCCAAGTGTTTCGGCGGCATCCGAAGACACCTGCAAGAGTGGGCCGGGGTTTTCACGTTCACGACGGAACAAAGCGCCAATAATTTCCTGGCCGCTCTCAACATTGCGGATCACGACCCGCTCAGGGTCTGTTACCTCTGGATGTGCCACCCACACACCACCCAAAGACGGGCGACCATCCCAAAGACCATCATCGGTAATTGCAAAAATGTCTGGGCGCTCGACGTCAACATCGCGCACTGGCCGCTGATTCAAGGCATTCGCGGGCAGCGGCGCTGTTGCCTCTGCAGTCGCTGGATCAGAGGTTGGCAGCGTAAACGCGCCATTTTCATCACAGGCAGCAAGGCTCAAGACGCCAACCAAGCCCAAAGCCATTGGCCATTTCTTACCACTCATAAATACCGTGCCCGTCATCTTTGCCCCCTAAATTACACCTGCGGTTTCGCAGGTCGTGGCTCATTTTTGGCCATTATTATTACTGCTCTATGCCCTTGTGATGGACAATCACGCGTGGCGCAACTGGCATGCAGCCCACCTTACACAAAAATGATAGCGCCCCAATGGGGTGATGGGAAGGCTTTGGCCGATTTTGTCGGCGGATTTCCCCAAAGCGCAAACCTGCTTTTCGAATCAGAAATGACCCGCTAAGACACCCATGTCGGAGGAGTGGCAGAGTGGTCGAATGCACCGGTCTTGAAAACCGACGTAGGTGAAAGTCTACCCAGGGTTCGAATCCCTGTTCCTCCGCCACCTCACACTTGGTGTGGCTGAATGGGTCGCCTTTGGCGGCCTTTTCGCTTTTCGCGGGTTCTTAGTTCGCGGCTTCTTTCCACAATATTGGCGTCACGTAGACGATGTGGTCATCGACGCTCACCATCACCTCACCGTCTTGGATATTGACCTGTAGCTTCATTGCGCGGCTGGCCATATCTGCCAATGTGCTTGTGTCTTCCTGACCCAGATTAACCACCTGCAGACCATGAAATCGGATAGTGCTGTTTTTAATCTTATCCCACCACAACTCGGCTGTTCTGCCACCATAGGCGTAGATGATGACTTTTTGTGATTTAGCGCAAGATTGGCGCACGATCTTTTCGCTTGGCAGACCCAAGGCGACCCAAATCTCTAGCTCGCCTCCTAGGCTTTTCTGCCAAATGTCTGGTTCGTCATCAGTCGAGATGCCCTTTGTCATCTCTAAATGTTCATGCGCGTTCAACGCGAATGCCAGAAGACGCACCATCAACCGTTCATCCGTCTCAGACGGGTGTTTGGCGACTGTCAGTTTGTGAGTTTCATAGTAATGACGATCCATATCTGACACGGATAGTTCTACTTTATAGATCGTGGATTTCTGCGCCATGATATGTCCCAAACTAGCCGTCTACGGGATGCCTATTGCGTCTGGTCGCTATGTGAAAGCGAATATGATCAAGCCACCAGCAGTTACAAGGCTAGGTCAGCCATGAGCGCATCTTTGGAATAGCTGCTTTTCGCATCCGATCGCTTTACCCTGCCCTGTTCAATCACCGTGAACGTACCGGCGATGCGATAGGCAAAATCCGCATTTTGTTCCACCAACACAATCGCCATCTGACCTTGATCACGCAGCGTTTCAAGCGCATCGCCGATTTGTTGGATGATGTTCGGCTGAATACCCTCTGTCGGTTCATCCAAAAGCAAAACACTGGGCTTTGTGATCAATGCACGTGCAATGGCGAGTTGTTGCTGTTGCCCCCCCGATAAATCACCACCGCGTCGCGACTGCATTTCGCGCAGGACAGGAAACAAAGCCCAAATCGTATCGGGCACATGATGTTCGGTTTTCGGCAGACAAGCAAATCCAGTCTCTAGGTTTTCCTGCACTGTCATCATTGGAAAAACCTCGCGCCCCTGAGGCACATAGGCAATGCCGGAACGGGCAGCATGAAATGCTGACGCCAAGGGAACGGCCTTGCCTGCGACGGAAACGTCGCCACGCGCGACAGGATGGCGGCCGGAAACAGCCTTGAGCAGGCTTGTCTTCCCAACGCCGTTGTTCCCCATCACAGCTGTGATTTGCCCCACAGCCGCAGACATCGAAACATCAAACAAGATCTGGCTTTGCCCGTACTTGAGGTCAATGTTGTTAATCTCAAGCATGAGCACGCCCCAGATACACATCAATCACGGTCTGGTTCGAAGTGACATGATCGAGGCTGCCTTCAGCCAGCACCGATCCTTCATGCAAGACTGTGACTTTGCAATCCAAACGCCGTACGAACTCCATATCGTGTTCCACGACGACCACGGCGCGTGTCTTTGCAGCCTCTTTCAGGATATCGGTCGTCTTTTCGCGTTCTTCTGGCGTCATGCCAGCGGCAGGTTCATCAACCAACATCAATCGTGGTTCTTGTGCCAATAGCATTCCAATTTCGAGCCATTGCTTTTGACCATGACTTAATTCGCCAGCCACACGGGTCAGGCTGTCTTCCAAGCCGATCTGAAGCGCGATGGCCTCAATCCGTTCGGCATTTGGCTTGGTCTTTTTGTGCATCAAGACCGCAAATGGATTGCGCGGCGTTTTCAACGCCATTGCCAGATTTTGACGCACCGTTTGTGCTTCGAAAACTGTCGGCTTTTGAAACTTGCGCCCAATCCCTTCCATCGCGATTTGACTTTCGGACATGCCCAAGAGCGAGGCATTCTGCTCACCCCATATCACCGATCCTTCGTCAGGTTTCGTCTTGCCTGTGACGATATCCATAAAGGTCGTCTTACCAGCTCCGTTTGGACCAATGATCGCACGCAGTTCGGCAGGGGCGAAATTGATGGATAGGTTGTTGATCGCACGAAACCCATCAAAGGATACTGATACGCCAGAGACTTCGAGAAGCATACTCATGATTGCTTCCTCACCAGCATATCAAACAAACCACCAATGCCCTTTGGGAAAAACAGTGTGACCACAACAAACGAGAACCCTAGCAAGACCAGCCACCAATCCGTCCATTGAATGACATAGAAACCAAGGTTGATATTCGGCGCACCGCCCCCTGTGAACCAGCTCGACAAAAGCGATACAAATGCCGCGCCAATGACCGCCCCGTAAAGCCGCCCGCGCCCGCCGATCGCCACCCATACGGCAAGGTAAATTGACGCTATCGGTGCAATCTCGCCGGGGTTGATGATCCCGGCCTGCGGGTAATACAGCGCACCTGCGATGCCTGCGACGACTGCGGTGGTTGTGAAGATGAACAGTTTGTAGCTTTCAACATGGTAGCCCAAGAACCGCACCCGCGCTTCGTTGTCGCGGATGCCTTTGACGACGCTGCCCATCTTGCCTGACACGATCCACGCAAAGAAGACATAGCCAGCACCGAGGGCAACTGCAGAGGCGATGAAGAACACGATCGACAGTGTTGCCTGGGACACCCCTTCATATCCAGGGATGTTTTGCAGACCGGACAGACCGTTGTTACCACGCAGCCCGCTGTCGTTTTGAAACAGATAGAGCGCCAATGCCAACGTCATCGCCTGCGTCAGGATCGAAAGGTAAACCCCAGTCACACGGCTACGAAATGCCAACCAGCCAAAAACCAGCGCCAGCGTGCCGGGCACCAAGACAACCATCAAAAGCTGTAAGAACAGATTATCCGCAAAGGCCCAGATCATCGGAAAGTCCGAACTGCCGACAACGCCAAAGATCTGGTTCCCAATCGCGTCCGATATTTCGGCAGGCGTTGCGGGTATAGGTTGGCCTGCAAGGCTTTCCAACACGATCCCTTCGGTCCGCGCGTACATCAACCACATGCCGATGGCATAGCCACCGATGCCGAAGAACGCGAAATGGCCCAAGGATAGGATGCCGCAATAGCCCCAGACCACATCCATCGCGATAGCGACCAGACACAGGCACAGTGTCTTGCCGAGGGTTTTGACAAAAGACGTGGAAATCATGTCCACGCCCGTCACTTCCGACAGCAACGTGACGATCACGGTAAAGACCGCGAGGATCGAGATGAACCAAAGGACCGACGGGTTTTGCGCGAGAAATGATCTTTGCATCATATCAATCCGCCGCCGCGCGGCCTTTGAGGGCGACGATACCCTTGGGCCGGAATTGAATAAACAAGATGATGAACAGGATCATATAGGTCTGGGCCGCCAGCGTATTGCTGGGGTTCAGCCATTCGATCCCTTTTTGCAGGAAGCCGATCAGCGACGCCCCCGCTAGCGTCCCCCAGACGTTGCCCACCCCGCCCACAACGACAGTCATAAAGCTTTGCACGATATAGTCGGCCCCCATTTCAGAGGTGACTTTGGCATAAAGCCCAATGGCGACGCCTGCGATCCCAGCAATGCCGGACCCCAGGCCAAAGGTCAGCATATTGATACGATCCGGGTTGATCCCCATGGATGCGGCCATGCCGGGGTTTTGGGTAACGGCGCGGACCTCAAGCCCCAACCGCGTCCGTTTGAGCACGTAAAGAATGAGCGCCAGAAAGATCAGCGCCAACACGAAGATCGCGATCCGGATATAGCTGATGGCAATCACATCATTGAACACAAGTGCACCGTCTAACCACTCAGGCGAGGTCAGCGGACGGGCTTGTGTGCCAAAAATGTTCTTGGCCAGTTGCTGCAACGCAATGGAAATACCGAACGTCGCCAAGAGCGTCTCAAGCGGGCGATGGTACAGGTGGCGGATCACCAGACGCTCCATGGCCACTCCTGCCCCAAACGTGATCGCAAACGCGAGCGGCAGTGCGATAATGATCGAGAGCGTATAATCTGGCACAAACTGCTGCACTACAAAGCCTGTGTACGCCCCCATCATGATGAATTCACCGTGAGCCATGTTGATCACACCCATCACGCCAAAAGTGATCGCCAAGCCAATCGCCGCAAGAAAATAAATCGACGCAAGCGACAAGGCATCAAGCCCTAGGTCAACGGTTTGACTTAGGCCCACTTTGGTTTCAATCGCAGTCAGTGCAGTGCGGGTGACATCGGTGATGGATGGGTCGGGTTCATCGTATGAAAGATAAAAAATATGCGCGGCCACAGCATCTGCTTGCGCTTGCGTTGTCACGCGCGGCTCAACGCTTCCTGCGGCAGCAAGCGCGTCATATGCCGTCTCACGCGCGGCATCCGTGTTCAATTCAGCAACAGCGACACCCCCGACACTGCCGTCCGAAATATTCGCAATCAAAGCTTCACGGATGGCTGATTTGGGCACCAAAGGCGGGGCCAGTTCGGCCGCAACGAGACGATCGTAAGCCTCGGCAGGTGTCAGATCGGTTCCAACGTCCAGTATTTGTGCGACATTGGCGCCGTCCGGAACGGTCAGAGCGACATGTGCCGATGTCGCAAGAATAGTGTTCATGACAGCCCGTACATCGACAGATAAGTCGCCAGATAGTGCCTCTATCGCTGCGATGCGGTCTTGCGTGCTATCAGCGAAGGATGCGTTCAGCATGCCGACCAACCGCTCTTTCTGGGCAAGTAAAGCCGCATCACTCTCAGCCTCGATTGAGGCTTGCAAAGGGGCAAGTTGGCTTGCATCCATGCTGCGGGCAATTGCGTTAACCGCGGCTTGTCGTTTTTCGATGTCCGGATCAGACAACTGGAACTGCACCAATGCATCCCCAATGGCACGACGCACGCCACCATTTGGGCGGGCTTCTGTCAACGCTGTGTCCGGGGCTGTGGTTTGCACTTCGTTGGTATCAAGATCGCGCAAGGCAACAGTGTCGCCATCCTCAGCCACCGCGAAAAACAAACCATCGCTTTCGCGTTGGACGATCTCGCGATCCCGCCATGCTTCCAAGAAAGGCACAGCCTGTGGCAAACCGCTGGCAACCAGATCATCAAGCACCACGCCGACTGTGCGGCGCCCGGGCTTAAGAACTTCTTCTTGGTGGGTTTGTAAGATGTCTTGAAGCGTCTGCGCGTTCGCGCCGATTGGCTGGGCGAAAAGCAGCACAAGCGCCAGAATATATCTGCGTAGCATAGGTATTGATGCCGATCTTTGTGACTTTGATGTTGGGGGGCACAAAGCCGCACCCCCCAATCAATAACTTAGTAGTTAGAGGTCAACTGCACGCATGTCTCGGTCTCGGTGTTGTACATGCCACAACCCAGTTCCTGCCAATCAGAGACAAGGATCGCCGATTCAGGCAGATAGTCTGTCCATGCATCACCCGGCACCTCTGCGGTCTGGCTGATGATATCGAACTGACCGTCGGCTGTGATCTCACCGATCAAGACCGGCTTGGCCAAATGGTGGTTTGGCAACATCACCGCAGTACCGCCAGTAAGGTTCGGGAATTCCTGCCCGTACATCGCTTCGCGTACCGCATCGACGTCTGTCGTTCCTGCTTCGGTCACCGCGTTCACCCACATGTTAAAGCCGATAAAGTGGGCCTCCATCGGATCGTTGGTCACACGCTCTTCGCCCATCTTGGCTTTCCACGCCGCAACCCATTCGTCGTTCAGTTCGGATTCAGCGGACTGGAAGTAGTTCCACGCGGCCAGGTGACCAACAAGGTCGGAAGTGTCGAGGCCAGAGAGTTCTTCCTCACCCACTGAAAACGCGACAACCGGGATGTCATCGGCAGAGATCCCAGCGGCGGCCAGTTCCTTATAGAAACCGATGTTCGCATCACCGTTGATGGTGGAAATCACACCAACCTGTTTACCATCCGCACCCAGCGCCACGACGTCTGCCACGATTGTCGCCCAGTCAGAGTGACCGAATGGCGTGTAGTTCACAAAGATGTCTTCGGCAGCAATACCGTTGTTCTGCAAATAGGCTTCAAGAATGTTGTTTGTTGTACGCGGGTACACATAGTCGGTGCCCAAAAGTGCGAACTTCTCAACGCCAAGTTCTTCAAGGAAGTAATCTGTCGCCGGGATCGCCTGTTGGTTTGGCGCAGCACCCGTGTAGAAGACGTTCTTCGAGCTTTCTTCACCTTCATACTGTACCGGGTAGAACATCAAACCATTGAGTTCTTCGAGAACAGGTAGCGCAGATTTACGGCTCACGGATGTCCAACTGCCAAAGATCACGTCAACTTCGCTGACAGTCAGCAATTCACGTGCTTTTTCGGCGAACAGCGGCCAATCCGAGGCAGGATCAACAACAACAGCTTCGATTTCGCAGTCCAATAGGCCGCCAGCAGCATTCTGATTTTCGATCAGTAGCTCCATTGTATCTTTCAGCGTTGTCTCAGAAATCGCCATTGTGCCAGACAGTGAGTGCAGCACACCCACTTTGATCGGGTCAGCGCATTCAGCAGCGGCAATAGCGGTGGTGCCCAGCAGGGCGGTCAATGCAAGAGCAGAGGTTTTCAGTTTCATAGGTCTTAGATCCCCGTTGTCGCTGCGGGTCGTTGAGGGGACGTTGACGCCCCTTTTCAACGGAGAGCCAACCAAATAGGCAGGACCCGCAACAGTGATGTTGTAGTCGCGTGAGGGGGACAATCTGCCAGGATGGCCCTTCGCGCGGCGTTGACGTTCTTGCCAACGCACCCAATTGATGCCGCAGTGCAGAAATGAACCAGAGAATTCGCAGCAGGCCGTCTATGTGAGGCAGGTTTGCCCAAAAAACGCGCAGGATTCCTTAAGGTGCTTAGTTTTGCGCCAACGCAAATATTCGGTTTGCTGGTATTAGCGGCACAAGAGGCAAACTTAGGCTTAGGTTGCGGCCGCGTCCGGCTTCAACCGTAAAATCAGCGGGATTATTGCCACAATGCAAACTGCGCCCAAAAGAAATGGCATACCCGGCAGGTAAATGCCGTCATCATTCACAAACCCTTCGAACACCCCCGTCAAAGCAAGCGGCGCTGCGACCGCAGCCACAGAGGCAAGTGATGCGATCACGCCTTGCACCAATCCTTGCTGGTCTTCGCCCACCCGGTTTGCGGCGAAAGCGGTCATCAAAGGTGGCGCCATGTCAGAAAGGGCCGCGATTGGTAAAAAGATGATGATGGCCCAAACGGTGGTCGAAAACCCAAAGCCAACCATACCAACAATGGCCGCGATCGTGGCGATCACAAGCGTCTGGTAGTCGCCAAAACGCCCGGTAAGCCGCGGCAGAATGCCAGCTTGGACAACCGCAATCAAAACGCCGTAGGCTGAAAGCGTAAGACCAATGGTAAAGCCGTCCCATGCAAACACCTCGCGCCCCCAGAACGCCCACAGCGTGGGATAGACCATATTGGCGAACTCAAAGACAAAGATACAGATTAGCGGAATAGCAAGACCGGGAATCGCAAATGCGCGCATGATCGTCGCAAAGGGGTTTAGATCGCTGCGGCCAAAGGCTCTGCGGTTTTCGGGCTTTAGCGATTCAGGCAAAATGAAGATCCCGAATGCAACATTTAGGGCTGATAAGGCCGCAGCAATCCAAAAAGGCGCCGTGATGTGCCACCCGGATGCAAGCCCGCCCAGCGCTGGCCCAAGCACAAACCCTATGCCAAAAGCTGCACCGATCATGCCAAAACTGGCCGCACGTTCTTCGGGCTTGGCGATATCCGCAATATAGGCCGTCGCGGTAATATAGGTGGCCCCTGCCATGCCCGCGACAACCCGTCCTACCAGCAAGACCCAATAGGTCTGTGCCATCGCCATGATAACGTAATCAATCGTCAGCGTCACAAGCGCCGCAATCAAGACCGGCCTGCGCCCAAATGCATCTGAGAGGCTGCCAATGATCGGGCCAAACAGAAACATAGCGGCAGCATATGCCGACATCATGATACCACCCCAGAGAGCGCCTTCCGCCGTACTTCCCGCGCCGACACGGTCCATCAGGTCCGGCATGATCGGAAAAACGATGCCGATGCCGATTGCGTCGATCAACAAGGTCGCCAAAATGAAAAGGAAAGGTCCGGTGATCTTCATCCAGTTAGCGGACACCTGAACCGTCCGGCTTACAAGTGCGAAAATGGAAAATTCCAAAATGACGTCTGAAGCGCATTTTTATGATGTCTACATACATGATGCGGTCGTAGAAAAATTAGTGTTTAACGCAAGCCGAAGAATCATCCCCACCGGAGACCGATGTCTTGACGAAAAGTAACGTGCCCACACTGCTGTTAGCAGTTGTTATTGCTGCCTCATTGATACTGTTTCTATATGGGATCAATCTCAAACCAAGTTATGTTGAGATCGCTCAAATTCCGACAACTTTGGCCCAGCTTTGCTTTGTGTTCATGATGCTTCGGTTGCCTGAAGGACGCGCGATTATTCTTAAGCTGAGCAGGCTTCAGAAAACCATCGTCATCGTGTTGTTTCTCTACGTGTTGGCGGCAACGCTCGCATCAAGCGCTGCCTCAGCGCCGGCCATTGGTACGTTTTGCCTTGTGCATCTTCTCTTTTTCATCGCGGTCATCGCCTATGCCCGTCTTGAAGACACAGGGATGGGATCACCAATTTGGACAATCATAGGCGTAACCGGGTTCATTCATGTGGTCGCATTCTTCATATCTTGGGTTGGGTGGCCCGACCTCATCCGAGAAGGCCATTTCCTGGCTTTTGATAACATTCGCCATCTTGGATATTTCTTGGCGCCGGCGGCCGCAGTCATGGCGGTTCGGTATGTCATGGTTCAAAGCGGTGCTTTGGTCTCTCTGGGCTGTTTCACAGCAGCAGCATTTTATCTTATTTACTCGGGTTCGCGGGGTGGTTCAGTTGCAGTCGTCGGCGGATTGATCGTCGTCGCAGCTTTCTGCCTGTGGCACAAGTATCGTCCGAATTGGCCGCGGGTGTTCGTGCTATTAGGCGTAACGATTGCATTGAGCATGCTTTCAGAGCTTGTACCTGCTTTGCCTTGGAAGCCACTCTTCGGTCGGGGCGTGGACGCCATGAGCCAAACAGGCACCGAAATGTTGGGGGGGCGCGCCGCTGTTTGGCATCACACGATAGCTGCAATCAAAGAGAGCCCAATCTTCGGCCATGGCCCGGCACTCTTGGGCCAAATACCCGCATATGAAGGCAGGGCATTCCGTCAACCTCACAATATAGGGCTTCAATTCGTGCTTTATTGGGGTGTGGTTGGCACATTGATCATTCTCGCGGCGGTCGTGGCATTCTCGCGCAACGCATTGTTGGCCCTTTTGCGTCAACCAAAGCAGGCAATTTTGCCGTTTGCTGTGTTCACCACGATGTTCATACACAGCTTGGTTGATGGCGGTTTATTCTACCCTTACTCAACTGTGCTCGCATTGATCGCATTTGCCAGTCTGGATGGGATTGGGTTCAGACATAAATTGTCACATTAATTTGGACTTAAAGACCTAAATTTCCCAAGCTACTGTAATCGCACGTTTTTTTCATTCACGCCGTTTGTGCCACCGAGAAGTCTGCACAAGCAGCAAGGGCTATGATATTTGAAGCCTAGACCCTGTCGGGTCGCTAAAGACCATTGCGCCAAAGGTAACGTATCCCCCATGGGATTCAGTCTTTATGAATTTTTTTGAGGCCCATCATAGAAGTGCTTTGCAAGCGGCACTCTGCGTCCGAACGCAAGAGACCTCAAACTCTCCAGTATTTTCTCTCCCACATCCCCCTCTCCATAAGGGTTCGCCAACGTATTCAAAGCGGCTTGAAAGTCACGACTACGCAAGACGGTTATAGCTTGGCTGATGTCAGCGGCGCGCGCCTCAACATGAAAGACATTCCTACCAGTGTACCGTCCTTCTTGGCGGTCACCGACATTAATGACAGGTAGTTTCATCGTTGCAGCCTCGATGATGCCACTTGATGAATTGCCGATCATAAATTGCGCATGCCCCATCGTTGATGCGAAATATTTCGCACCGAGATGCGGAACATACGCCCAATGATCATGACTTTGGCAGGTTGCTGTGATCGCGCGCCTTATAACCTCTGCTCCTGGATCTGCGTTTGGCGCAGTGGCCAACACAGGTAAGCCATCAACCTCAAGAGCATTAATGATTTGGCTAGCCAGTTCGGCGCCGGCGGACAAATTCTGGGTTTCTGAATGCAAATTCAACAATGCAAAACCACTTCGGAAAATACTAGGTAGCTGGAAATGCTCACAAAGATCTTGCAATGGCACCGGCTCCGCGGCAGCTAATGCATCTATTCCAAGTGCCCCATGGGGGAAAACAAAATCTGGTTGCTCACCCATACGGATGATCCGGTCGGCGAATTCTGGAATATCACAGAAATGGATATGAGCCATTTTCGAAAGGCAGTGTCTGTACACATCATCCGTCGCACCGCGCGTGATGCTTCCGCCACTGATATGGGCGATACGCACTCCATGTGGTATCGCCGCCAGCCCGAAAGCAAGTGCCTCGAACCGGTCCCCAAGAATGACCAGTAGGTCCAAATTAAGTTCAGCTAAAATCTGCGCGGCGGCCTTGGTCGTATCACCCATTGTGCAGCCCGCCCCAAGAGCGGTTTTTTCAAAATTACCATGATTGAACTGCCCCCAAATGGGGATATTCGAAGCGTGCACCTCAGAAATTGTCATGCCCCCGGCAGGATCGAAATGCCCACCCGCCACGATCAGCCCCAACAAGACGTCTGGGGCAGATTGTAACTTGTGCAGAAGAGGCAACAAGATTGAAAAATCAGACCGCCCGACCGTAAGCACCGCTACCCGGTAGTTGGTCACAGTCATGCCTGCTGGTCCCAAAAACCAGTAGCAACTTCAAGAACATAGCCTAAGTCGTGATTCGAAAGATGGGTAGAACAAGGCATTGCAAAAATACGTTGCCACAAATCATCCGTTATAGGCATCGCGGTGCGTAGGCATTCGGCGTAGGGGCGTTGCAAATGCAGCGGCTTCCAGAAACTTCGCAAGTCAATCCCCGCATCCTGACAATGGGTACGGAAACGCAGTGCGCACGTAGCGTCGCCTCCGCGATACCAAAATCCAGAAAACCAATGCGTGGAGTCAATACTGCGGGCCTGCGGAAATGATCCAAGAATCTCATAGCGGTCAGCAAAATCCGCGTAGGTCTTCGCAATCTTGTGCTTAGCTGATAGAAAATTTGGCAGCTGTTCCATTTGGGCCAGCCCAACAGCCGCCTCAAGATTTGTAATCCGCAGATTATACCCTACCTCGTCGTGGTCATAGTCGCGGCCTGTACGTGCTGTAGATGCAAGATGGGCTGCGCGTTCAACGATCAATTTATTTTCGCTCACAATTGCGCCACCACCGCCACAAGTCACAGTTTTATTTCCGTTGAAGGAAAAGCACAAAGCATCTGCACCGAACTGACCCACAGGTTGGCTGCCTATCGTAGCTCCGATGGCTGCCGCAGAATCGATAATCAGTTTCAGATTATATCGGTCAGCAAGTAGCCGAAATGCAGAAATATCCACGCTGTTGCCCATGATTAGCACAGGCATCAACGCTGCCACACGTCGACCGCTCTCGCAGTGGTAACAATTCCCGTTCCGCATCTGTGTTTCTTGTTCAAGATGCTGCGCACATAAGGCCAGGTCCAAAGTCCAACTGTCGACCGTCACATCGAACAACCACGGCTGGGCTCGCGCATGAGAGATCGCATTAGCCGAAGCAATAAATGTAAGGGCAGGCACAATCACCAGATCATCGGCACCAACGCCAGATGCAGTTAGTGCCAGATGAAGGGCCGATGTACCCGATGACAACGCCGCCGCATGGCCAGCCCCGCTGACCTCGGATAAGGCCGCTTCAAAGCGCGAAACGAATGGACCTGCCGTAGAAACGAAAGTGCTGGTTATGCATTCTTGTAAATACTTAGCTTCATTTCCGCTCAAATTGGGTACTGCAGTAGGGATCAAACGCGGCTTCCTCTGGCAACTAGTCTTCGTACTAGGTTAAATTTCTACAGCATCTGCACTATTGGATGTCAACGTTTCCTGTTGTTGTGCTGAATCTAGAATGGCCTGCGCCCTCATCAGATCCGCCGCACTGTCAATATCACAAGACGCGTCATCTTCCATGACAAAGCCCAAAGTATCGGGCAGCAAAAAAGACCGCTCTTCTAGAAAAGCCCGCACCGCGATAAAATAGATCGCCCCGTTCAGCAAAAATGCATCCGGTAAATCTTGACGACGCGTGACCTGCGTTCCTTTTGGGATCACAGGTACCAAGGTTTGACTCGCATCGATGTGATACATCCAGAGGGGCGATTTTTGCACCTGACAAACCGACACAACGGACTTCGAATGGTGGCTCTGCATGAGCGAGAACGCCGCATCAATGTGTGCGGCCGTACGTAGCGGGGACGTCGGCTGCAATAAGGCAAGGTAATCAAAACCAGGGTGGCCTTGCAGGGCATGGCTTACCACATCAACCGTCGATGTAGTATCACTGGCCAATTCCGCAGGCCGCCTAAAAGGGACGTCGCAGCCATACTCCTCTGCGGTCGTCATAATCTCGACGTCATCAGAAGACAAAATTACATGATCGATGCAAGACGCCTGCAAGGCGGCCTCAACGGTCCAAGCGATCAAGGGCTTCCCCCCTAACGGCAGTACATTTTTGCGCGGTAATCCCTTGGATCCGCCCCGGGCGGGGATGATAGCAAGGACGCGCGGCTTAGATATCATAACGAGACTCTTTTTTGTTGCGCGGGACGGAGCTTAACATGCACCGGACTATCAATTAAAACAGCATAGTTGCACAAATCACCATTTCTGGAGATGTCTATTATTATGTGAGGGGGTTTGGCAATCAATTCCCCGTTCAGCGGACATCTCTTACAGCTTACCAAGTGCTTTGTCCCGCATGCTAATAGCTGCACTATCTGTACCGCAGATGGGTCAGCAAACCATACGTCATCCGAGATGACCTAGGACCCAAGGATTGCTTGCGCTAGGACGAAACAAGACGCGCTGGATGGCCTATATATGTTTGGTGTGCGTCGGTATCCTCAAATAACAGCGCACCCGCACCCAATATTGTACCGTCAGCAATCTGTCGTTCTTGTGTGATGGTAGCGCCTGCGCCAATCAAGCACCATTCGCCGATTGAAACACCACCAGCAATGCGTGCACCGGTTGCGATATGTGTGCCGTTACCGACGACGCTGTCATGATCGACAACAGCACCAGTGTTTACAATACAGCCGGACCCAATTACGCAATTCTCAGATATAATAGCACCCGCGGCAACAAAGCTGCCCGCTTGGATCGTCGCAGTTTTTGCCACTATTGCATGCCGGTGGATCACAGCGGGTGCCAAGTCTCCCCAAAACGGCATGATGACCTGCTGCCGCAGTTGGCTGGATGGGCGGTCGACACAGCCCAAACCGGGAAAAGCGGACACATGATCTCCATATTCCGCTGTAATTGCGTAGTAGTCTTCATCTTCTCCTAACCACGCTAGTGTTTGAGGCTTCAAGGACGGCGGGCCAACGTAGCCCAAGACATCGTTTCCCTGGGCGCGAGCTGCCGCAGAAACAACCGTTGCGTGGCCACCGCCACCCAGCAAGACCATCTTTTGCGCAAACTCAGTCATAGTCACTTCGAGTAATCATATCTTGCACAAAAACTTCTTGAAAGCTGATGTCACGGGTGCTCTTTGCACCTATCACTTCTGCGGATTGTGCTGGAGAAAGGCCCGTGCCCGGGCGTAGATATACCAAGTCATCGGCTGTAATCGGCATGTTGGCCGCGATGTCTCGGGCTGCAACAATTGAGCGACGCGCGACCTTGGCTGTATCAACCTCAGAAGGTTGGCAGGTCTTTACACCATCACCGCGGGCTTTGGACACCAATCGTACTTGAGCGATCAATTCAGCCAATGCTTGAGGTTCAAGTGATGCAGCATGATCTGGACCAGGCAAGTCTACGCTCAAGGTAAAATGCTTTTCGATAATACACGCGCCCATACCAACAGCTGCCAAAGGTATTGCATATCCCAGCGTATGATCGGACCAACCCACAAAAACATCAAGCGTTGCGGCAATCGTGTCCATGGCACGGAGGTTACATTCATCCGCTGCGGCAGGGTAATTGGAAACACAGTGCAACACAAAGATACGCGCATTGCCAGCATCGCGTATCGTTTGAACAGCGCTTACTACTTCATCCATTTCCCCCATACCGGTGGAGAGGATCACGGGTTTTTGAGTTTGCGCAATTCTCCGCAACAAGGGCAGATGGGTCAGATCGCCTGAGCTCACTTTATAAGCCGCGACGTCCAACGCCTCAAGCTGGTCAACAGCGTCAAAGCTGAACGGGGTCGACAGAAAGTCAATTCCTTTCTCTTGGCAATAAGCACGTAGCTCTTGGAACGCCTCCTGGCTTAATTCAAGCGACTTCAACATGTCATATTGCGAGCTGTCGTCTTGGGTGTTCATCACTTGATACAGTGCCTTGGCGGCATAATTGGTCACAAGATCATGGGCAGTGAAGGTCTGAAACTTAACCGCGTCGGCACCTGCTTGCACCGCCACATCAATCAGCTGGTAGGCTAGGCCAAGATCGCCGTTATGGTTCACCCCGATCTCTGCGATGAAATACACGCGATCTTGCACAGAAGTCGGATTATCAAAGAACGCTGCGATATCCATATTTATACTCGTTCGTCGAGGTTATTTTTAGCCAAGACATGTGTGTCCAAAAAGGCAGGCTCTAAGGAACCTATTTTTGCCTTGATCAAATCAAGTGTGAACATGTCGGACGTCGCATCAGGTCCAAGCAAGTGGCGCAACCAATCGCGAAACGCGATGACCTCGACGTCTGGTGCAGGCAAATACGGGACCTCTGAAAGGCTTCCCATTTGACCCTCGAGGGCTTGTTCTTTTCCGCCTAAGAATTCTTCATAAGGTTTTTCGCCAACCGTGTCTAAAGGCGTTAAGAGGACTGGCCATTTCTTTTGACCGCTCAGTTCATGCACACTTGTTTTGGCCTTTGCCTCATCTGTCAGATAGACAGGCTCAAAACCATTCTCAGCAAGAAACTCCTCCAAAACGTCTTGCAGGCTGACAAGGTTCACCGCTGGATCCAGGTTGGGAATCGCGATGTGATCATTTTTGCCCAACATACCTGCCAAGAGACATAGCTGACCAGATTCCTTCATTGATACGAAAAAGCGGCAGCAGCCTTCTGGAACAGCCAGAGGCTGATTTAAACCAAGCCGGTAAACCCATGATTGCAACAGCGATCCATTTGAGAACGCCACGTTGGCAAAGCGGGCCGATGTAACCTGTGCATCTAAACCGCGGCGCAATGCTTGCGAAAACATGGCATGTTCCATGACCCGCTTGGTCGCCCCCATCATTGAGCTAGGGTTGGCTGCTTTGTCGGTTGAAACATTGAACAACCGCCCCCTAAATCCTGCATCTTCAAGTCGATCGTAAAAGGTCATCAGTTTCGCAACATTGGTGTCTAACATTGCCGCAATGCTATGAGGGTTTTTTTCACTACGCACATGCTTCAGGGCTGCAAAATTGAAAACACCCGCATAGTTCTTATAACGCTTACCCATCCAGTCATGCGCGATCTGGGACGTGTAGTCCAAAGGCATTAGGTTGAAATCGGCAGGCACACTAAAATGGGTATTTGTTGATCGTAAGCTTCTCACCAATTCAGCCAGACCATTTTCACTAATATCGACAACATCCACGCGGCGAGGTTCAAACTGTAACAGCGTCGACAGTGTCTGCGACCCGATTGATCCCGCTGCCCCTATGAACAAGAAATCTCGTCCGCGGATCATATCACATAAAGTCGAGGAATGATCCTGACAATCCTGCGCAAAGAAACTTTGAGATCGTTTAGTGATCTGCTGCTCCAGCGGGCTGAGCTCAAAAATACTATGATGCAACATGCTACTCGAATAGATCCTGTGCCATTTCCCATTGAGACATCGTACCAATGTCTATCCAACGGCCTTCATGTCTAAATACGTGCTTCTTGAGCTGTTTGTCAGCATCGTCTTCAAAAATACTGGGCAGGTTGAAAAAACTGTTATGTGGGATCTGCGCCGTCGCGCGGGCGCCCAAACAGTAAATGCCTGTGTTGATGCTAAAATCGAGGGTAGGCTTTTCTTCACTGCTAAGGTACCGACTTTGATCATCGTGCACAACCACACCATAAGGCACTTCGACGATATGCTTTCTGACCACCATCGTCGCATCCGCGCCCGTTTGCGTATGGGTATCCAAGAGGGCCGTCACATCAAGGTCTGTGATAATGTCACCGTTGATCATAACAATTGGGTAAGTCACATCAGCGGGAAGCAGACTGATAGCGCCTCCAGTGCCCAACCGTTTTCTTTCACGGACATAGCGGATCCTCACGCCCATGGTTTCGCCGTTGCCGTAATAGTTTACTATCTGCTCACCCAAATAGTTTAGAGAAATCACAAAATCTTCAAAACCATGTTCATTCAGCTGCGCAATAATGTGGCTAAGGATTGGTTTACCTGCCAGTTTGAGCATTGGTTTGGGGCAAGTATCAGTCAGCGGACGCAGGCGTGTACCCAAGCCCCCGGCCATGATCAGAACGGTTGGTAGCTCCCGAGGTAGCGGAGCCAGATAGAAACTGGCCACAAGTCGCCCATCGTCAACCACTGGGATGTGGTCGATGCCCGTGTCCATCAATGTGTCTTCAGCCTGCTGATTTGTGTTTTTAGGACTGAACACAAACTTGGGGGCTCTATTGCAAGCAGCGTCTACCGTCGCCCCTTCGAGCTTCTCATGTAGCAAGAACCTCCGAATATCGCTATCAGTCAAAATACCTACAAATCGCTGATTACTTTCGCAAACGTAAACAAGGCGTTGGCCACTTTTATTCATTGTATCCATGGCTTGCGTCAGCGGGCTTCCCACTGGCACAATCAGCAAAGCAAGATCTTGAGTTTTATAAAGCTTTAGACGCTTCATTCGTTGATCAATCCTTGTCTGTTGGCAGATCTTTGCCAACACAGCTTAGACGCAATATCGTGGAATCTTGCAAGGAAAACCGGACAGCCAGTCTGGTAACCGCGGTGCCCAAAGCTAACCCTAATGGGAATCCAGCCAAGTAGAAGTGTAATTCTTGGATGGCAAAACTGATGTGTCAGTTGCCTCATTTTGAACGCTTCTACCTTGGCAAAGTAGCATTATTGATACTTGAGCGGTGAGGTTTACGACATATCAGGATCGACCAGTAGGCGTAGGGAAATGCGAAACCACAATCCTACTTGGACTATGTTTGGCAATGCACTCCGGCGCGATAGCCAGCATATTTGCCAATCAGCAAACCAGTGTTGGCAACAACTAATGCTAAGGGCACCGCAAGAACTGGTGCCGCCAAAGATATTGCAAAAGCGGCGGAGATAAAGACTACAAACGCCAATATATGCGTCACGATGATCGGCTTATGGTGACCGTGCGCATACAGCGGAAAGTGAAATACCATAGACATGCTAAGCGGGATTTGTGCGGCAAGGCATATATAGAATACTGCCATATTGGCGCCGTAGATCGGGTTTGGCAGGTAAGCCACAACCAATTGAACACCGATTACGCCCAAAATGACGAAGCCCGCGACGGCCAGATTTGTTTCACGACGCATGCGTGCGACAAGCAGTGCAAATCCAGTGCGATTTTGTTCCTTTGCAGCAGCAATCAGTTTTGGGCTCAGGAAGGCAAATACGCCTGCCTCTAGTAAGGCGGGCAGTGTCGCGGCCATACCAGCAAAGAGCACGTAAACGCCTTGTATGTCCTCTGAGGCAAAAAACTCTATTAGATAGCGGTCAAACACGACCATTCCGCGCAATGCCAATGTGCCCAACAGAAACGGCAGCGCGACACGAAAACCGCTTTTGACCCAGTTACGCCCATACTTAGCAACAGAACGAACACGCGGTAACTCCAAGAGTGGCGGGATAGCAAAAACGACCGCAAGTAACGCGCCTATACTCCAAGCAATCAGAACGGTTTCCATTGTCTGAAACCGTGGGTCTAACATCATCAATATCGCCACGACGATGGCCCATAACCCAAGGCGCAAGAATAACACCCACCCCGCCAGAACAACGCGTTCCATCATAACCAAAATGCGGTAAATTTCTTGCCCGATATGTTCGAGGGTCAAGATAGCAAAGAACATTCCTGCGATATGCCACGGCAAAAGGTCTGCCATGAAGACTATCATCAAGAACGGTATCGCAAGAACGTAGATTACTAGATAAGTGGATATGCTGGCACGCAAGATATCCCACCTGTCTTCCAAAGCGGCACGTTTGAATTCACGGTTCGAAAATAGATGGAAATCCATCCCCATGAAAAGAGTACCGTAACTGACTGTAGCTGCGATCAACCCATAAAGCCCTACATCGGCAGGGCTCAGGTAGAATGCCAGCCAGAAAAACAGCAGAAACCGTGCACCAAGAGCGCTGATGCGTAATGCAAGGCTCAATACTCTGTCACGACGCCAAGCCATTTATTAGGAAACGCCTTTGAGCAACGTCGCAACCTGCGCAATGCCTTCATCAATATCCATAGTCGGCAAGCCCAACGTCTTGGCATAACGTGTGTCCAACACAGTGCTCTTGGGGCGGATAATTTCACCTTCAGGAGCATCAACAATAGACACGTCCACGTACCCCGGACGCAGGTGCGCGATGGTCTTGAGCAAGAAATCGGCTTTGGAAAGCTGCTCCTCACATCCAATGTTGATGCGCCCGCGCAGGTCTTTCATCATTACAATCTCAATCGCGTCGGACAGCTGAAAAATACTGACGGGATTGAAGATCATGTCCTGATAACCAATCAACGGCTTGCCTTTTGCCAACGTGTCCGCGATCCATTCAAATAGGCTATTGCCTGGGCGCGTTAGGTTAAAGCCATAGATGTTGGTGCGTAAAACCACCCCGTCGTTGTTTAAGACAGGTGCTTCGCCCATCAGCTTGGTCAGGGCATAGACATTGAGTGGCGATGGAGCGCACGTTTCGCTGTAACCGTTACTAGGCGGGCTGAAACCGTCGAATACAGAGTCCGTTGAGATAT
Source organism: uncultured Paracoccaceae bacterium (assembly GCA_947496605.1). GTDB lineage: Bacteria > Pseudomonadota > Alphaproteobacteria > Rhodobacterales > Rhodobacteraceae > Yoonia. The sequence continues at coordinate 1,019,017 of CANMDF010000001.1, forward strand.
AGATCTGTCGCTCATTTCGCTGCGCCAACAGCGCGCTAAGTGAGATGTGTAATTTATAGGCTTTGTCGACTTGACGGTGACACGTTTGCAAGTTGGTCAATGCGGCAGCGTTCACGCATACATCGGCGCCGATCTTGTCCAAAAGAGGGTTCAAGTCGGGGTCCAATAGATCACAATGATGACTAACATAAGGACCGTTCTGGCGTGCAATACCAATAACATCATGCCGTTGTGCCATATGCTTGCATAAGGCCGATCCCAACATACCGGCAGCCCCAAGGACAACAACTTTCAAAACTTAACCCTTCTCATTGACGGGTCTACCCTCTGCACTTGATGGTGCAAAAACACAAAGCAGACCAATAGAAATATACTGCAGATTGGAAAGTTCTTCATTGAGGATTGCGGATCGAATAAAATCGCATGTCCAAAAAGCGAGACGCAGCAGCATCGCAACGCCGAAGAAATGACTGATGGCGTGCAATGAGCCACGTAGAACCATGCCAATTTAATGTAGATCTGCCAAGGTCTAGCGCAGTATTTTTCCATAAAGGAACCCTACCAGTCGGGCACCCAACAGTCGCGGCGCCGCGCGTAACATGATGCTACGCAAAAAACCAAGCAAACCAAAATGTCCAATTGAATAGAAGTGGCGCGCCAACCCTATCTCTTCCTTGAAATAGCTCCAACCGGCCTTCCGAGCGTATTCGTCATAGAGCCGGACACGCACCAACACATCTGATTGGTTCTTGAAGATTGCCCCATCGCACAACATTTCCACGAATAAGGCGTAATCCTGAACTTGGACAAAACTGGTGTAACCCCCAGCAGCCAGTACCTTGCTTTTCTTATAAATACATGCGCCGTGGTTGACTGGTGAACGGCGTTTAGAAAAGGGAACGATCGCTTCCATATCAAGAGGCACTTCACGGATACGGCCCACGTCTTGGCGATTGAATTCATCGACAAAGCCGCTGCTCACATCGACATTGGGATGGTTCCGAACGAGAGCGATTTGTTTCTCAAATCGTGTTGGTACTGAAATATCATCTGCGTCCATACGCGCCACGTATTCATGGGCACAATGCACCAAGCCATGATTGAGCGCCGGACCTTGCCCTATATTCTGTTGCAAAGGCAAGACATCTAAGATGTGGGGGAACGCATCTTGATAGCGCTGAATTATCTGCTGCTTGGCTTTATGAATCGGTCCGTCGATAACCAGCACCACTTGTGTCGGCTTGACCGTTTGATCGGTCAAGATACTTGCCATTGCTTGGTCAAAGAATGCGTCATCATCATTGATGTAAACACTCATCAACACCGAAAAATCGGGTATATCAATCACAGTACTCACTTAGAAACGCTTCTCCTAATCGAACAATCTTTAGTCCAGGGATTCGGCCGATACTGGAATGCACAGTATAGACTTCTAGTTCCCTCAAACCGGTAAGCCAAAGCAATTCAAAAGGTATTTTGGGATCAAAGACTTCCTGAACGTCGGGGAAGACCTTGCTATAGTCCGTTTTCTCTTTGGGGTGGGGCTTGATATAAAATGCTCCATCTCCTTGGGCGATCATGGCGCGATACATCGCAACTTTTTGGGTCTCGGACATCATGCCCAACTCGCTAAAGGGCTGCGTGACAATCAAGCGCGCCGGGCCATTTTTGGATAGGTTAACGGGCGAAAAGGCGAATAGGTTACACAATACCGCCTTTTGGGCGAGGGGCATGGAAGCATATAGGCTCGCTAAGTCTAACTGTCGGGCCTTTGTCTGTATAGCACTTTGCGCCGATCTGGGTGACTTCAGGTAGACCGTTGAGAACAACCGCCCTTCGCCTACGAAAGAGTGACCAAAAAGCCACTTCAACAAGCGATAAGGGTGCGTCTTCGGATAGACGTTTGTGATGTCGTGATAGTTGATTTCGCCATGTTCAACCAGATTAACTTGCTTGCCAAAAATGCCACACAGAGAAAGCGGGCTGATTTCGTGGAAGACAAATATGCGACGGATGTCCTTCAAACGAATGGCTGGGTGTCTGCACAAGCCAGCAAGTATCTTTCGTGTTACCTGAAATCGACCAGCTTGTACATTGATCATCACCAGGCCGCTTTGTTCAATAGCACCGTATTCCAGCTTAGGGTCCAAATTGATGCCTAAAATACAGACCGGTTCAGCCGCATTTTGTGGTTGCTGGCCCAATAGAAAAGAAACCAACAATTCATAGGAATTGCGGGCCTCAAAAATGATCATTCTTAAAGAAGTCCTCGCCAAGCTTTTCAACCAGGAACGCAACCAATCCGTCACCATCCAAGCGCGTAGCATTGTCGGAGGTGTAATCCTCGATCTTGGTGAGAACAACATTGCCCTTATGTTCGTAGGATGAATAATTAAGGTTTCGTTCATCGCGGGAAATCTCGTAATACATGCCTTGATCAGTGGCACGCAGCATCTCTTCGCGCGAAATCAAGGTTTCATATACTTTTTCGCCGTGACGGGTGCCAATCTCTTTGTGATCTAGAGTAGTGCCCAGAATTTTCGCCAATGCCATAGCCAACTCCATCACTGTTGATGCAGGCTGTTTCTGGACATATATGTCGCCCGAACGCCCATTGTTGAATGCATAGTCTACCAGCTCAACCGAGTCGTCCAACGACATCAAGAATCTAGTCATTTTTGGATCTGTGATGGTTACCTGTTTTCCGTTATGAATTTGGTTCAAGAACAACGGGATCACCGAACCGCGCGACGCCATAACATTGCCATAACGCGTGGCGCAAAAAACTGTACTTTGACTGACATAGGATTTTGCAACCATGGCTTTTTCCATCAAGGCTTTACTCATGCCCATAGCATTGATTGGGTACACTGCCTTATCAGTGCTTAGGACAACACAACGATCAACGGATTTGTCGATACAAGCCTGCATAACATTTTCGGCGCCAAGAATATTTGTCTTGATCGCTTCAAGCGGATGGAATTCGCATGATGGCACCTGCTTAAGGGCGGCGGCGTGGAACACATAATTCACGCCAGGCATTGCCCGCGATACGGCCTCCATATCCCGCACATCACCGATAATAAATTTGAGCCGCGGGTCACTATACAAAAAACGGAGTTCTTCTTGTTTTTTTTCGTCGCGGCTAAAGATGCGCACTTCTCCGGCATCTGAATCAAGCAGTCTTTTGACTGTCGCACGACCAAAAGATCCGGTGCCGCCGGTGATCATAAAACAATCATTTTGGCCATAGTTCATATCTTTTATCCCAAACAGCATGCGTACGTCATTTACGCAGCGTCGTATCAGCCCCGATAAAATGATTAAACCAAAATCAACGACGACCATTCTAACAATAGGCCGCCATTATTTTGTAGTGAACACCAGCATTGATACTTATTTCAGGTAAGCCAATGACAGGCAGAGCGCGCAATTCTTTAGTCCTGCGCTAGACATCCATCTCGATAGACGCAAACAGCGACCCAACTATAGACATACACCAAAGCAAACGAAGCCTCAGGACGTCGTGCCCACGGCTGATCACAAAGATGGATACCGCCCCATAACAGTCACTCCGTTGATGGGCATCTGTTTGAAAGAGAATTTGCAGTGTCCCGGACCGTTACGCAGATTGTCACTGGCTTGAATGATAACATGCAAGCCTAGTGTTTTGTTCGCAGCCGATTGCGTTGCACGACCCCAACCATAACAACATAGAAAACAAAGAATATTCCTAGAAAACCTACGACTGCCAGAAAAGCAAATCGGTCGCTGTCAAAGAGAATAATACCGGCGATTTGCGGTGCAATCACGAATGGTGCCAGTACAAGCGTCGTCAATGGATTTGAGATGTTGCGCCGACGGCTTCCCAGCAAACATATCTCTAAGCCACGCATCACCAATTGATGGACGTGTAGCCGGTCAGGCAGCATCGCGCCTTTGTCGCGACGTCTCCTGCGAAAAATCGCCAATAAGGTATCAGCGAGAGGCCAGAACAGCGTCAGCAGAACAGCCCATGGCGAAACTTCGGGCTGGTTCACAATGATCGCAATACCCAGCCAAACAAGCACGAAACCAATAGTATAGGCACCTGCATCCCCGAGAAAGATGAGGCCGAAAGGATAGTTGACCAAGAAAAACCCAAAGATAACCGTCGCAAACATCATGCAGACATTTGCCATCGGCAAATACTCGGACTGCGACGCGATAAGTGCTAGCGCGATTGCTGCGGTCGTTGCTGTCAGACTGGCTAGACCATTCACACCATCAATCAGATTGAACCCATTTGCGACACCTGCGGTGATAAGCAAAGTGAATGGAACGCCGATAATCCAATACTGCAGCAACTGGTCGAGGTAGGTCACACCAATACGCGGCAACCATTCACCAACAAGCACCACAACAAGCAGACTTGCACCGACAATAACAAGCAGGCGTACCCTTGGGGTCACATGGAACCCCAGATCTTCACGAAGTCCGACAAAGAACATGACTGACATCGCAATGAAAAAACCAAGATACCCGGCCGTCAGGGGAACAGGTGAAAAAAAGACACTACACCCCAGAGCGCCAAAAATAGCCAAACCGCCGACACGGGGTGTCAACTTGGAATGCATAGATTGAACAGCATCAGCATCGCTTGCACGCCCCTGCAAACGCGGGAGATACCGTGCAGCTATGATGATCGCCAAACATCCGACAAATGAGATCAATGCAAGATAGAGAAAATGCGGTTCATATATCTGAGCAAGTTCGGACTGCATGTCGACGATAATCATTCCCAGCAAAGACAAAATTAGGTGTGTTTTGTGCCTGATTGCACAACAACCGCGTGAGGACTGCGCCATGCATCATCTAATTGGCGAGAGCCTTGGCGTCCATAGCATCTGATTGATTACCCACATCGCTCCCTCTCACATGGCGCATTCAGGTCACAGCATTCAGGTTGCGACACAGCTTTATACACAACCTGTTTGCAGGTCCCAATTCATCGGCTGTATCACTCAGGCATGCGCTGCTTGCTTTTGGCCCTACCCTTTGTTGCATCAATGATTGCATCTTCGCTTTCGGCGCAGGATGCCGCTTTGACAACGCCCGAGATGTCGGCCTCTGGTCAGGCCTATCTTGAGGCTGTTGCCCGCCAAGGCATCGACAGTGATGTCGTTTACTTTGATCCCACAGCAGAAGCACCAGAATTAACCACGCAAGAACGGCTAGAAACAGTTGCACGGCCTCAAGGCACCAGATGGTTCGGGCCAAGAGAGTCTTGGCAATTCGGCCTGATCGCCGCAGCGATCTTGATTGGGCTTATTCTGCTATCTGTCCGATTTAGCGGTAATTTTGGGATCATGCTGCAACCGCGGTCTGACAACCCGCATGCCGCACGCCGGGCCAAGATGGCATCGCCCATGGGATTAGCCGCGTTTGAAAACCGCAACCTGGCAGACATTACGCGTATGACTGATCGCCGGGCCGCATTGATTTTGCTTACACAGAATGCGTTGCGCAAAGCGGTGACCGCAAACGGCTTGTTGCTGCAATCCAGTTGGACAGACCGCGACGCGCTGCGCCGTCTGCCCGCTGACCAAAACCATCTTAAGGCGCTTCGTGAACTTGTTCTTGCCAGCGAAAGGGTGCAATTTGGTGGACGCGATGTCAGCGAACCCGAGTTCACCCATCACGTCACTCAGATCACCCCGCTTTTCCGCGAGCTTGCAGCATGACGGACACCAGCACCCCGACCTCGCCTACCAAACAACGGCCCGAGTTGGTGATGATTGCAATCTTTGTTGCGATCGGCATCGCGATATTGTTGTATTTCTCAAGCCAGCAGCAACAGCAATTGCGCAGCTCAGCCACAGGCATGGATGGCCTTGAAACCTGGCTTTCGTCCCAAGGACATGATGTTCAGAGCTTTGCGGGTGGCTGGACAATTAACGCAGATAGTTTGGGGCTGGCGATCATCCCGCTTTATGACAGTGATCTCGTGACCAGCCGCACGTCGCCCACCACCAAAGAAGAGTTGTTGTTGCAGCAGGACGAATTTGACCACTGGACGTGGCAACTACGTGAACGTGCATCGCTGGTGCAAACGATGATCGTCCTGCCAAAGTGGCGGTCAGGCGTTAGACTGACCGGACTAAGCCATCCCGCTCTTTTGATCGACCGCGAAGATACCCAAGCGACGCTGCAGTTGCTTGCCGGCGAAAGCGTGGGCGCATTGGGCCATATCCCGCGCCCCTTTAGCGATTTCACATACCAAACCGCCGAAGGTTCGCGTCTTACAGCCCGGCTCTATGTCGCCCAAGTTTTTGAAGGCAATGGATGCGACCCCATCATCGGGGACCGCGGTGAGATGATCCTTGCATTTTGCCCAATCGATGGGACAAGCGACGATATCATTGTGCTTTCGGACCCTGATTTATTGAACAATCATGGATTGCGATTGGGCGACAATGCCTTGATTGCAAAGAACCTTCTACCAAATCTTGCACAAGAAAACCGTATCCTGATCGACTACAGCCAAGATATTTGGATTACCCAACAAGAAGACGTGACCGCCCACGAACGCAGCTGGTCAGACTTTTTGCGGTACTTCGCTTACCCGTTCTCGGTCTTATGGGCAGGAGGCGCAATATTGATGCTGATCACCCTTTGGCGCGCCGGGCTGCGGTATGGCCCTATCATAGATGCGGCATCCAAACTAAGTGCGCGCAAAGGCCAAGCGATCGGCGCACGCGCAAAGCTGATGCGCATGACGGGTCAAGACGGCGCATTGCTGGATGACTATGTGACAGCGCGGATGAGCGCCGTGAGCAGCGCTTTATTTGGACCTGCCATGTCGGGAACACAGGCCAAAGAGGCGGCATATCTCAAACACATGACCCGCTTGAAACCCGATCTTGCCACGAAACTGAACGATCTGTTGTCCGAGATGCGAAGCCTGCCTGCGGGTCTTCCAGCCTCTGCGGCCATCACCTATGTCGAAGCCTTTGAACTTACTTTGGAGCAACTTGCCCATGACACTTGAAACACTCAGCGCCCGTGCGGATGCCTTACGTGCCGAGATCGGCAAGACCGTGAAAGGCCAAGAAGAGATCATTGATCTGCTTTTGGTGGCCTTGTTCGCACGCGGGCATGTTTTGCTTGAGGGGCCACCCGGAACAGCCAAGACCTTGCTGGCACGTAGCTTTGCCGCCGCCTTTGATCTGGACTTCGGGCGCATTCAGTTCACCCCAGATCTGATGCCCGGCGACGTTCTTGGCACCTCAATCTTCAACTTTCAAACCAATGATTTCACGCTTACCAAGGGGCCCGTCTTTAGTCAGGTCCTATTAGCCGACGAAATCAACCGCGCACCGCCCAAATCGCAAGCGGCCCTGCTACAGGCCATGAACGAGCGTATGGTCAGCATCGATGGCACAGACCATTCATTGGGTGACGAATTCTTGGTTGTCGCAACTCAGAACCCGATTGAGCAACAAGGCACCTACCCCCTGCCCGAGGCGCAGCTGGACCGTTTCTTGTTTAAGCTTGTGGTCGATTTCCCGCCACAAGACATCGAGATGGAAGTGCTGAAAGCCCACGCAGCAGAGCCCATTGAGACCCGCGCCAATATGGATGCCCAGAACAAGGTGATGGACGCCACAGTCTTGGCCGAATGCCGTACCATCATTGATGGGATCATCCTCAAAGACGACATTCTGGCCTATATCCTGCGCCTTGTGCGGGCGACCCGCGAAAACAGTGAAATCGCTTACGGCGCGTCGACACGTGCAGCCGATGCGATTGCCAGTGCCGCGCGCGCCGCTGCTGCTTTGGCCGGACGTGATTTTGCTTTGCCAGATGATGTAAAGCGGCTGTTCGTACCAGCCTTGCGCCACCGTATCGTGCTTGGCCCCACAGCCGAGATCGAAGGCCGTGGACCGGTGCAAATCCTCGAAAACATTCTTGATCAGGTAGAGGCCCCACACTGATACGCCCATCGCGCAGATTGCTAATGATTGGCGGGGTGGTCCTGCTGATTTCGATGCTGGTCGCTTTCCTAAGCGACGCCCCCGCAACGGCCGCTGTGGGGTTATGGGCGGTGCTTGCCTTCGCGGTGATCGTAGATCTGATCTTGTCACGTTCAGGGCAGAAACAGTTGACCGTTGACTACCCTTCAGAGGTGTTTGTTGGCGAAACTGTTGATGTTAAATTGACTGTTGCGCATGCGCCAGCACAGCTGGTGGGCCAAATTAATTGGCCAGAAGGGCTAAGTGGACCCGACACTCTGAATTTCAAAACGGATGGCGCATCCGCTCATGCGACCGTGCCTTGCCGGGCAGTCAGGCGCGGCGCTTGGGTTTGCGAAGATCTTTGGCTGAAATGGATGTCGCGTTGGGGATTGTTTGAATATGTGCCGAAACTTGCCTTAGGCGCCGCGCTGCGGGTTGTCCCTAACATCCGACTGGTTGAATCCGGACAGATCACATCATCGGTCAACTCCGCTTTGTTCGGTGTAAAAGAAAACCGCGCCATTGGCGAAGGGTCTGAATTTCACCAGTTGCAGGACTTTGTACAAGGGATGGATGTGAAATCCATCGACTGGAAACGATCAGCCCGCAGACGGTCTTTGGTTGCCAAGGAATTGCGGGCCGAACGCAATCACCATGTGATCATCGCACTCGATAACGGTTATCTGATGCGCGAAGAGATCGCAGGTATGCCCCGGATTGACCATGCGATCACGGCGGCACTAGCGACCGCTTGGGCGGCTGCGATTGGCGGTGATCTGGTAGGGTTTTACTCCTATGACGTTCGTCCGCGCATTTTTGCAGGGCCCGCCGCGGGACGCAAAGCCTTTGCCCGCCTGCGCAGCCGTACCGCCGATTTGGCCTATGTGAACCGCGAAACAAACCACACACTGGCGATGACCGAGCTGAACGCACGCACACCTAAACGCAGTTTGATCATCATCTTTACGGATTTTGTCGACACGACGTCAGCTGAGTTATTGATTGAAAACATCGGTATTCTCGCCCGCAGGCATCTGGTGATCTTTGTGACCCTGCGCGATCCAGAGCTTGAACAGATGGTCGCCGAAGCCCCCGACGATATGGACGGTGTCGCGACGCTGGTCGCCGCAAACCAATCGATTGATGAACGCCGCATCGTGATGGAAAGACTGACGCGTCTGGGCGTCACAGTGATCGATACCGAACCCGGCAAAGTCACCGCGCAACTGATTTCACACTACCTTGAAATCAAAGCAAAAGAGCTGATCTGATGGAACAACAAACAGATCTGATCCGCTCTGCCCGGTTTCGCAAAGAACGTGAAGGCGATTGGAAACGTCTTGACGCATTGGTGACCCAAGCTGAAAGCCAAGGTCTGCGACGCATGAGTTTCGGCGAAGCACGGGATTTGGCCGCACTTTACCGCGAAGCAACGACATCTCTGGCGATTGCCCGCGAAATTTCGCTTGATAAGGGATTGCTGTTATATCTCGAGGCGTTGACAGCACGTGCCTACTTGTCCGTCTATGCCCCCCAAGAAAGCGCACGCGGTGTTATTGGCCGGTTCATGCGCAAAAGCGGGCCAGTTGCGATGCGCAATTCATGGTTCTTCGTCTTGCTTGGGTTTCTCAGCATGGGGTTGGGCGGTTTGGCCGGGTACTTGCTTTACTTCGATAACCCCGATTGGTTCTTCGTGCTGATGCCCGGAGAGCTTGCCGGTGGGCGCGATCCGCGAGCCTCAACCGAGTTTCTAAGAGCCGCGATTTATGATGATGATCCCGACGCATCAGGATTGGCGGCTTTCGCGACTTTCCTGTTCTCGCACAATACGCGGATTGCCATTTTTGTCTTTGGTTTGGGCGTGTTCTTATGCGCACCTGCGATCCTTTTGACGTTCTACAATGGACTTATTCTGGGGGTCTTTTTCGGCCTTCATGTTGATCGTGGATTAGGTTGGGATATGTTTGGTTGGCTATCCATCCACGGCGTGACCGAGCTTTCGGCGATTTGTATCGCGTGTGGTGGTGGCATCCAGTTAGGTGCAGCCGTGCTGTTTCCGGGCCAATACACACGGTCGGAATCTTTGCGCATTGCCGCGCGTGATGCGGCCAAACTGGCGATTGTTGCGGCGCTAATGCTGGTGGCGGCTGCATTCCTAGAAGGCTTTGGACGACAGTTGATTCAAGACGTTGATATGCGGCTGTTGATCGGATGGAGCATTGGCGCATTGTGGCTGGCGTGGTTCGCCCTCGTTGGAAGAACACAATCATGAGGTTCCGCCGCACATCCAATACCCCAAAGGCCGACCCAAATGTTCTGCTTCCACCTGAGGGGGTTCCACTGAACTTACAAGTGGCTGGCATGGGGTCGCGGTTTGGCGCGCAAATTACGGACATTTTGATCACCGGCATTGGAATGATCGCCCTATTGATCTTACTTGCCGTGATGAACCTGACATCACCACAAACGTTAGGTGCTGTTGCGGCCATGCTGTTTTTCGTGATCCGCATTCCCTATTATGTCGTGACCGAATTGGCGTGGAACGGCCAAACGATCGGCAAGCGTATGATGAAGATCAAAGTCGTGTCGCGCGATGGCTTATCGCTCAGTGCCCATGCGTTGGTCGTTCGCAATTTGATGAAAGAGGCCGAAGTATTTTTGCCCGCGACACTCGTGCTAACGTTGGACGCCACAGCGCTTTGGTCGTCACTGATCGCTTTGGGCTGGATCGTTGGCACGATCATGGTGCCCCTGATGAACAAACGTCGGCAACGCTTGGGCGATATGATTGCAGGGACCTATGTCATCGACCTACCGACCCCGATCTTGCTGAAAGACCTTGCCGAGACGACACCCAAACCTGTCAAAGACAAGTTCACCTTCCTCGCTCATCAACTGGACCACTACGGCGCTTTGGAATTGCAAACGCTAGAAGACCTGCTGCGCGCGACCGAGAGGCGCACGAATAGCCAAGTACACGCCCAACACCACGCCACGTTGGATTCTGTCATTGGAAAGATCCGGCGCAAGATCAGCTTTGCCGACCCAATCCCACCATCAGACCGGGTGGCATTTCTTCGTGCCTTCTATAACGCACAGCGTGCGCATCTTGAACAAAAGCAACTCTTCGGCGATCGACGGCAGGACAAATTTCATGCTGATCAGACATCAGATGACTGATGCATAATTGCTGCAACGACAACGTGCGCCTACCTCAGCCGCCATCAATGCTGGAATTCCTTAGCGGAATAACCGCATTTTGCGGCAATCGTTTAGACACAGATCACCTTTGACGACAGGACTGAAACCTATGACAAGCACCCCCTACACAGAACCCAAAGCGCCCCTTGGCGTTGGCAGCATCCTTTCCAACAGCTTTTCTATTCTCTTTCGCAATATCGTCGCAGTGATGATCGTGGCCTTTATTCCATCATTGATCGGCCTTCTTATCTCAACAGGATTGAACGGCGGTGGCGTCGCACTTGGACTGGAAGCTGGCGATCCATTCGCGTCAGGCGCAGTCATTGTGATCATCCTGGAAATCATAGTACCCATTGCGATACAAAGCTTGACGATCGCACTCTTGGTGCAACTGGCCTATGACGCAAAACTAGGTCGTCCGATCAAGCCGATCAGCTATATCGCGCCCGCTTTCAAAGCAGTCGTCCCAATCGTCATCCTATCTTTCGCGATTGGTATTCTGGCCGGTATTGGGTTCCTTTTGCTTATCATTCCCGGCCTCTACATCTACGCCGTGTTTGCCGTAACAACGCCAGCGATCATGATCGAGCGTGCGGGCTTTGGCGGGATGGGCCGCTCTGCAGCGCTGACAAAAAACTACCGCTGGGCCATTATCGGTGCTGTCATTCTGCTTGGGATATGTACATTCGCGCTTATGATTGCTGCGACATTCATTGTCGGGGCCGTTGTTGCGGCGCTTGGCACCAATTCAATTGGTATCGGCGTTGGGGTGGTACTTATGGCGCTGATAACTGGTCTGACTTACGGGCTATCCGGCATTGGCGTTGCCCTCATCTATGCCCGCTTACGCGAGATCAAAGAAGGCGTCAGCGTAGATACACTTGCGGCAGTTTTTGACTAAGATATCCTACCCCATCGCCGCGCACTGCGGCGGTGGGCCCTTCTAGAAAGGCACGTCGTCCGCTTTGTCGGCGCTCACGATAAACCGTGCGACAACATGCTTTGACCCAGCCTTATCAAACTCGATCACCAGCTTGTCGCCCTCAATCCCTATCACTTCGCCGTAGCCAAATTTTTGATGGAATACGCGCTCGCCTTCGGTAAAGGCGCTAACCGCATCCATATCAATGGTCATATTACGCGCCTCAGACGGCATCGACATGCCACGGTTCTGGCTGCGCGATTGCAGGCGCTTCCAGCCGGGCGAATTGTAAACATCCGCGTTATGCGCTTTCTGATGCAGGTCCGAACCCACCATACCGGCCATGGCAGGCGAGGCTGAGGCGGACATGCCAGCAGCACCATAACCGCCGCCATAAAGTCCGGGCGGTGTAAGGACCTCAACATGATCCTCTGGCAGCTCATCAATAAAGCGGGATGGCATTTGAGATTGCCACTGTCCATAGACACGGCGATTGGATGCAAAAGAAATTGTGCATACTTCTTCAGCACGAGTTATGCCTACGTATGCTAGTCGACGTTCTTCCTCTAAGCCTTTGGATATCCTCGTCCCATCAACCATCTCTGTACCAGCCTCATCCATTCCACGCTGCGATGGAAACAACCCGTCTTCCCAACCGGGCAAGAACACAGCCGGGAACTCCAAACCTTTGGCCGCGTGCAAGGTCATAATGCTGACCTTCTCACCCTGTTCTTCAGTTTCATTGTCCATGATCAGGCTGACATGTTCGAGAAACCCTTGCAGGTTCTCAAAATTTTCCAAGGCTTTGACCAGTTCCTTAAGGTTCTCCAAACGCCCCGGCGCCTCTGGTGTCTTATCGTTCTGCCAAAATCCGGTATAGCCGCTTTCATCCAAGATCATCTCGGCCAATTCAACATGCGTATCCGCCTCAGCACGCACCTGGCCCGCCCAGCGATCTAATCCAGCCACCAATATCGTCAGTTCTTTCAGGCCTTTGCCACCCAGCAACTTGCCCTGACAGACCAGTCGCGCACCTTCAACCAAGGACACACCGTTGCTACGGGCGGTGCGCTGAATGGTCTGCACCGCTTTGTCACCCAAACCACGCTTGGGGGTATTCACGATCCGCTCAAACGCCAGATCATCCTCAGGGCTGACGGCCAGCCGGAAATAGGCCATCGCGTCCCTGATCTCCATCCGTTCATAGAAACGGGGGCCGCCGATCACGCGGTATGGCAAACCAATCGTCAGAAAGCGATCTTCAAACGCCCGCATTTGATGGGACGCACGCACAAGGATCGCCATGCCGTCCAGACCCACAGGGTCCATGCCACGCGTCCCACGCTGCATCGCCTCGACCTCTTCACCGATCCAACGCGCCTCTTCTTCGCCGTCCCAATGACCAATCAGACGGACCTTTTCGCCGTCTGTCCGAGAGGTAAAAAGCTCTTTACCTAACCGCCCCTTATTGGCAGCAATGACGCCAGAGGCCGCTGCCAAAATATGCGGGGTTGAGCGATAATTCTCTTCCAACCGCACCACATGCGCACCCGGAAAATCCTTCTCGAACCGCAAGATGTTACCCACCTCAGCGCCACGCCAGCCATAGATCGACTGGTCGTCGTCACCGACACAGCAGATGTTTTTATGGGACGCGGCCAGCAGACGCAGCCACATATATTGGGCGACGTTGGTATCCTGATACTCGTCCACCAGAATGTAGCGGAACCAGCGTTGATATTGCTCCAACACATCCGGGTGCTTTTGAAAGATCGTGACCATATGCAACAGAATATCGCCAAAATCGACAGCGTTCAGATCAAGCAAACGGCTCTGGTAATACTTGTAGAAATCAACACTTGAATAGATACTCTTAATATGCGGCGCGTTTTCACCGGACCGATATTGAGCCCCTGTTTCCAGATCGACTTTGATTTCATTGTGTGCCGGAACGTTCTCTGGCTTCCAACCCGCGTTCTTGTAGCCATCGATAATGGCGGCAAGCCAGCGATCAGTTGAGGACTTAATCTTTATGCCGTCCTCAGTTGCGATCTGTCTGATAAGCCGCTTCTGATCATCCGTATCCAAAATCGTGAAGTTCGACTTCAGCCCAACCAATTCCGCATGGCGGCGCAATTGCTTGGCGCAGACCGAATGGAAGGTGCCCAGCCAAGGCATTCCCTCAACCGCTTCGCCCATGAGGCCACCAATGCGTGATTTCATCTCGCGGGCGGCTTTGTTGGTAAAGGTCACTGCCAAAATCTCATGCGTACGTGCCGTACCTGTCGTCAGCAAATGAGCAATCCGGGTTGTCAGCGCTTTCGTCTTGCCGGTGCCCGCTCCCGCCAACATCAACACAGGACCGCTCATGGTCTCAACCGCCTCGCGCTGTGCAGGGTTCAGCCCATCAAGATAGGCTGTGCTCGGCCGCGCCATTGCCCGCTGGCTCAGCGGCACAGCAGCCGCTTCAAAGGCTTCATCTTCAGAAAAACTACTCATCCCCCACACATAGCGCTAAGCGGGCCGTGTGAAAAGCCTTGTTCTACTTCCGTTCTGCTCTTCTCATGTTCAAAAATACCCGGCCTTATGTATCAAACGCACCAAGTTTTCGCAGTCCCCCAGTAGGGGATTGCGCTAAGATAACCCCATGCAGGACAAGACAATCAATAACGCTCTTGTAGCGCTCTACCATGCGGGGGAAGGGCTGGATCACGTGGAGGCCTTGATGGCACTGCGCTGTATCCCAAAGCCCGCACCCAAGCGCCCCGCACAGTTCAGGCGCAGGCTACTAAGGCAAGTGGTGCTGGGTGAGTTGCAACGGGGTGCCAAGACATGCCCCCAGATCACAGACGTAGCGCATGTGATGCGTCCAGACCTAACCCGTAAGCAAGCCAATCAGCGGGTGTATATGGTGCTATGTCGGTTGTCTAAGCAGGGGCGTGTGGTGCAGGACTTTGGGCCGGATGGGTGGTTGTGGCGAGTCAAACGTCAATTTCAGGCTTAAATAGGCTGCGCAAAACGAACACTAAGGCCACAGAGCATGCTAAAACGACGAGGATGTTATTCGAAGATGTCATCACCGCCCTAAGATCAGGGAAAACAACCCTCCGATGAACGCAAGCAGCGGCACAACTGCCGCGGAGTTTAGTAGATCAAGGGTCATTCTATCTACGTCAACGAACGAACCACCGCGGTTCTTGCGAACCACTGCAGACACAACCATCAAAAAAAGAGCACCAAGGAAGGTGCTCTGATTGAGTAACTCGGGCGTAAGTTCTGGCACAGGCTACTAGACGAGTATCATTGTTTTGATCGCAACGGCTGTGGCGCTTCCGCCGAGTAGCGCCGCCACAGCGTCAGGGACAACAGAGTCGAAACCGAAGGACCCGCTCGCTGACACGGCCAAAATTGCACCCAATAAGGAATATCTAGCTATTTTCCACATGTTTCTACCCTCTCGATAACACTGACTTATATACAGAAATTATCTTTATCAATCCTTGACATGCCGTTTTCCCGAAATAGTGGCTTTCGTCGAAAGGTAAACATTTTCACTGGGATGACACTTATGCCGCCCGTTGCCAATACCCTTTCCAATTCCGCGATACAGGCGCATCCATCGCGTTAGACACAACGATGTGAGCCAGTGTGCCGTTGTCGGTGCGGCGGTTGTCTTCCAGCCACGCAGAGTGGTTTGCATACTGGTGCAGGTACTTAGGCGACACGCCGTGGTGCTGACCTTCGATCATGTTGCGCAGGCGGCTAAAGAAGCTTTCAACCATGTTGGTGTGCTTGCCGTGGTCGCTGTAAATCTCGCTGTGGTTCACGCGGTCAACCATCCAACCGTCATGCAGCATATCCCAGTGACTTGCTTCGTCCGCTGACATTGTGGCGTCACGGCTTACGTTCTCAATTGCCAGTGCAACGCCTTCGCCTTCACCCATAGCGATGAATGGCAGTGTGCGGCCCTCACGCTCACGCATAGCAACCACAACGCGGCGCTTTCCTGTCTGGTGGCGCTTCAAGCGGCGGTCTACACGGTCAACCTTAGCGTTTGCAGGGCGGATGTGACCGCCAAAGTATGCGCCATCAATCTCAACGTGACCGTCCAGCACTTCACCAGTGTGAACCTCTTGTGCGATTGCCTCACGCAGCTTGTGCGCCAGAACGAAGGCCGTTTTGTACTGGCAGTCCAGATCACGGCTCAACTGCACCATGCTCATGCCCTTAGACGCGTTCACGATCAGGAAAATAGCGGCCAGCAGGTCTACAAAGTCCATCTTGCGGCTTGCAAAGATCGTGCCGGATGTGACGCTAAACTGGTGCGCACATGCCTTACACTTAAACTTGCGGCGCGTAGTGATCTTGTAAGTTTCGTCATGGCCACACTGAGGGCAAACTGCCTCGCCATCTGTCTCAGGCCAGCGCATTTCGCAGAACGTCTGGTGAGCGGCTTCCTCACCAGCCTTGTAAATCTTACGAAGGCTAAGTGTGCGTGATGCCGCTGAAAGAAGGAAGTGCTGTGCCATTTTGTATCTTTTCCATTACCTATGTAATGTATATAATACGTAGACGTAACGAATACAATACCCTATGTAATGTTTATGATACTTTTAATAACATAGGTGACACATGGCAGAGCAAAATGAATGGGAAACGAAGGCGTCGAACCTTCTAAAAGCCGAGTTGAAACGCAAAGGCGTTACCTATGCGCAACTGGCAGAGTTGATTGGCGAAAAGGAAGTGAACATCCGCAACAAACTGTCACGTGGAAAATTCACTGCTGCCTTTATGCTTCAGTCCTTTGCCGCCTTGGGAAGCTCAGACATAAGGCTCTGATCCTTTTCCAGTTGCTTTTCAGCAAATATTCTAGATTTGCTTTCGTCAAGGCGAGAGCTTGTTTCGAAGACTGCCTTGAGGTGAGCCGAAATAATCCGAAGTTGGATATTTGGCGAAGCTCTGGTTGTGTCGATGGATATGCACGGCCAGTCTATTTCTTTTGACGCTTCATGATGAGCAAACACAGCAGCTGTTAGGTGTCTTATGCCCGCATCTTCGGTTCTCAGCGCGTCATCAATCCTAATGGCAAGATCGCTACCACTAGAAGTGAAGGTGCGATACATCGGATTCGGAAGGGGGGATTTAGCTATCGCCTTAACGGCAGATTCAAGTCGCTTTTCTAGGTCTACAACCTTATCTTTCTCTATGCGATATGGAGCGCAGGCTAAATTCCATACAAACAGAACGACAACGAAGGTGGCGGTGCCTACTATCGCACCGATGACAAATGGCAATTCACTCAAGGCGAAGTCCTCGCCGTGTGCAAAATACAAATATAGCCACCCCACCAATCCCGCCACACTGGCGCTGAAAAGTTGGCCTAATCTCTTTGAGAACGTATCGGAAAATGTTCTGCTTAATATATTCATATCTGCAAGCTGCACCAACGCCTTGCAGTTGTGGAGTCCTAATCACCCCTCACACCCCGTTTGGTGCGTTTGATACATAAGGCCGAAAATACCTCCGCCGGAGGCTCCGACCATTGCCAAAGGCGCTGTACTCACCATAGCGTGCGCCCTATGACACTTCACAGCCGCTACCCCGCCATTTCCGATCTCAAAGCCCGCGCCAAACAGCGTATTCCGCATTTCGTTTGGGAATACCTCGACAGCGCCACCGGGGTGGAAGCCACACAGAAACGCAACCGCGATCAGTTGGACAAAGTACTGCTGAACCCCTCAATATTGCACGGTGAATTCGACCCGGACCTGTCGACAGCCCTGCTGGGTAAAACGCATCCACTGCCCATCGGCATCGCACCTGTGGGTATGTCAGGCCTCATCTGGCCGGGGGCGGAACAGATGCTGGCCCGCACGGCCACACGCGAGAACATCCCCTACACATTGTCCACCGTCGCCAGCCAATTGCCCGAGAAAGTGGGACCGCACGCAGGCGATCACGCGTGGTTCCAACTTTATCCACCACGAGATCCGGGCATTCGCGATGATATCCTTAAACGCGCCAAAGACAGCGGTTTTCATACCCTTGTCCTGACTGTCGATGTCCCCGTCGCATCGCGCCGCGAACGGCAAACACGTGGTGGGCTGACCCAACCGCCCAAACTGACACCGCGCTTGGCAATGCAGGCCGCGCAATGCCCCGCCTGGCTGAACGGTATCCGCAAAACGGGGATGCCGCGCCTGCGCCTGATGGAAAGCTATTCTGACGTCAAAGGCACCCTTCCTTCAAATGAACACGTCGGCTATCTGCTGCGCACCTCGCCTGATTGGGACTACTTCAAATCCTTGCGCGACGTTTGGGATGGACCACTCATCGTCAAAGGGGTTGGCAACGCCGATGATGCGGCCCGCCTGACCGATGAAGGGGCAGATGCAATCTGGGTCAGCAATCACGCAGGTCGGCAATTCGATGGCGGTCCCGCCACCATCGAAACCCTACCCTTGGTGCGGGCCGCTACACATCTGCCGGTAATATTTGACAGCGGGATCGAAGGCGGGCTCGATGTGCTACGCGCTATCACATTGGGTGCGAATTTCGTCATGCTGGGCCGCGCCTTTCACTATGGATTGGGCGCTTTGGGTGAGCCCGGCGCCGCCCATGTGTTGGACATTCTGCGCCAGGACATGATCAGCAACATGGGTCAATTGGGGGCCAAAACGCTGAAAGATTTGCCAAATAGGCTGCGATCTACCCAGTAATCGTTATGGACGTTGCGTCAATTGGTCCTTACCAATGCTGCAACTGCGAAGGAACCAAACATGACCGACTTTAACAAAATCCTCATTGCAAACCGCGGCGAGATCGCGATCCGTATCATGCGTGCCGCCAATGAGATGGGAAAAAAGACGGTTGCTGTCTTTGCCGAAGAAGACAAACTGGGCCTGCACCGTTTCAAGGCGGATGAGGCTTACCGCATCGGCGAAGACCTCGGGCCCGTTGCCGCCTATCTGTCGATTGATGAGATTATCCGTGTCGCCAAGATGTCTGGCGCAGATGCAATCCACCCTGGTTACGGTTTACTGTCCGAAAACCCCGATTTCGTGGATGCCTGTGCGGCCAACGGTATCACCTTTATCGGACCTAAAGCCGAAACCATGCGTGCCTTGGGCGACAAGGCCAGCGCGCGCCGCGTGGCCATGGAAGCGGGCGTGCCTGTGATCCCCGCAACCGAGGTGCTGGGTGACGACATGAAAGCGATCAAGAAAGAAGCGGCCGAAGTCGGCTATCCTTTGATGCTCAAGGCGTCATGGGGCGGCGGTGGTCGCGGCATGCGCCCGATCATGTCTGAGGATGAGCTCGAGGAAAAAGTCCTCGAAGGTCGTCGTGAGGCAGAGGCCGCATTCGGCAATGGCGAAGGCTATCTGGAAAAGATGATCATGCGCGCGCGCCATGTTGAGGTGCAAATTCTTGGCGACAGCCATGGCCAAATCTACCACCTGTGGGAACGCGATTGTTCCGTGCAACGCCGCAACCAAAAAGTCGTAGAACGCGCCCCTGCCCCATACCTAAGCGGCACGCAGCGTGAGCAGCTTTGTAATTTGGGCAAGAAAATCTGCCAACACGTGAACTATGAATGCGCAGGCACCGTCGAGTTCCTGATGGATATGGACAGCGGCGAATTCTACTTTATCGAAGTGAACCCCCGCGTGCAGGTGGAACACACCGTGACAGAAGAGGTCACCGGCATTGATATCGTCCGCGCCCAGATCCTGATCGCCGAAGGTAAATCATTGGTGGAAGCGACAGGCTGCGCATCACAATATGACGTCAAACTCGACGGTCACGCGCTGCAATGCCGTGTCACAACAGAAGACCCGCAAAACAACTTTATCCCCGATTACGGCCGCATCCAAATGTACCGCTCGGCCACGGGTCCCGGCATCCGTTTGGATGGCGGCACCGCCTATTCCGGCGCTGTAATCACCCGCTACTACGACAGCTTGCTGACCAAAGTCACCGCCCGCGCGCCCACACCCGAAATGGCGATTGCGCGGATGGACCGTGCGCTACGCGAATTCCGTATTCGCGGCGTGTCCACCAACATCGCCTTTGTGGAAAACCTACTGAAACACCCAGTGTTCCTAACCAATGAATACCACACCAAATTCATTGATGAGACACCGGACCTGTTCAACTTTACCAAACGCCGCGACCGGGCCACAAAAATCCTGACCTATATCGCGGATATTACCGTGAACGGGCACCCTGAAACCGCAGGCCGTCCGCGCCCAGCCGCAGACGTGAAACCCCCGCGGCCACCGGTCAAACCAACGACAGATGTGACACCCGGCACCCGCAACATTCTGGATCAGTTCGGGCCAGAGGCTGTGGCCGACTGGATGCGCGACCAAAAGCAGCTGCTGATCACCGATACAACAATGCGTGACGGGCACCAATCACTACTGGCCACGCGGATGCGGTCGATCGATATGATCAACGCAGCCCCCGCCTATGCCGCCAATATGCATCAGTTGTTCAGCGTCGAATGCTGGGGCGGTGCGACCTTTGATGTGGCATACCGGTTCTTGCAAGAATGCCCATGGCAGCGCCTGCGCGATATTCGGGCCGTGATGCCAAACATCATGACGCAAATGTTGCTGCGTGCCTCAAACGGGGTTGGCTATACCAACTATCCTGACAATGTGGTGCAGAGTTTTGTGGCACAGGCCGCGAACTCCGGCGTTGACGTGTTTCGGGTTTTCGACAGCCTGAACTGGGTGGAAAATATGCGCGTCGCGATGGACGCGGTGATCAAGGCCGAAAAGGTCTGCGAAGGCACGATTTGCTACACGGGCGACCTGATGGACCCGAACCGGTCCAAGTATGATCTGAAATATTATGTTGGCATGGCCAAGGAACTTGAGGCCGCTGGTGCACACGTGCTGGGCCTAAAGGATATGGCCGGATTGCTGAAACCAGCCGCAGCGACGGCGCTTGTGAAGGCATTGAAAGAAGAAACAAAACTACCGATCCATTTCCACACCCATGACACTTCGGGCGCTGCAATTGCGACTGTGCTTGCGGCCTCTGCTGCCGGTGTGGATTGTGTCGATGGGGCAATGGACGCGCTGTCTGGGAACACCTCGCAGCCAACACTGGGATCAATCGTCGAAGCCCTGCGTGGTGACGACCGCGACACCGGTCTCGACATCCGGGCGATCCGCGAGATCAGTAATTACTTTGAGCAAGTACGCGCACATTACGCGGCCTTTGAATCGGGGCTTCAGGCACCTGCATCCGAGGTCTACCTGCACGAAATGCCCGGTGGGCAGTTTACAAACCTCAAGGCGCAAGCACGGTCATTGGGACTGGAAGAACGCTGGCATGAGGTCGCGCAAACCTATTCAGACGTGAACGCGATGTTTGGCGATATCGTCAAAGTTACACCGTCCTCAAAGGTTGTGGGCGACATGGCTTTGATGATGGTCAGCCAAAACTTGACCCGCGCAGAAGTCGAAGACCCCAAGGTCGACGTAGTCTTCCCCGATAGCGTGGTGGAAATGATGCACGGAGGACTGGGTCAACCGCCCGGTGGCTGGCCAAAAGCCATTCAAAAGAAGATTCTCAAAGGCGAAAAACCCATCACGGACCGGCCCGGCAAATCCCTAAAACCTGTCGATCTTGAGGCCGCACGTGCCGATCTATCAAGCCAGCTTGAAGGCAAATCGGTCGATGACGAGGATCTGAACGGCTATCTGATGTATCCCAAAGTGTTCCTTGATTACGCGGGCCGTCACCGGACCTATGGGCCTGTGCGGACATTGCCGACACGCACCTTCTTTTATGGAATGAAACCCGGCGAAGAAATCGTGGCCGAGATTGACCCTGGGAAAACGCTTGAAATTCGACTGCAGGCCGTTGCCGACATGAATGAAGACGGCGAAGTCAAAGTCTTCTTTGAGCTTAACGGTCAGCCGCGCACCATTCGGGTCATGAACCGTCTGGCTGCGTCCGAAAAAATTTCGCGCCCCAAGGCAGAAGTGGGCAATGACAACCATATTGGGGCGCCAATGCCGGGTGTCGTGGCCACAGTTGCTGCGATTGTCGGCAAAGAGGTGAAAGAAGGTGACCTGTTGCTGACGATTGAGGCCATGAAGATGGAAACGGGTATCCATGCCGAACGTGATGCGGTTGTCAAAGCGGTACATGTGCAAGCAGGTGGCCAGATCGACGCCAAAGACTTGCTCGTCGAGTTTGAATGAGCCAGCACCTTGCGCTGATATCCATTCTGGTGCCGGATTATGATGCTGGTCTGGCGTTCTTCGTAGAGCAAATGGGGTTTATCTTGCTGGAAGACACCGACATGGGCGGTGGAAAGCGCTGGGTGCGTGTCGGTCCAAAGGGTGCGCAAACTGCGTTCTTGCTCGCCAAAGCCGTCGGCGACACGCAGATCGCGGCGCTTGGCCACCAAGGGGGCGGGCGCGTTTGGCTTTTCTTGCAAACAGATGATTTCGCCCGCGATCATGCAAAGATGACAGCCAATGGTGTGAACTTTGAGGAAGCACCACGTGATGAACCCTATGGCCAAGTGGCGGTCTTTTGTGATCCGTTTGGGAACAGGTGGGATTTGATTCAAGTTAAAGGCTAAGCCCGTGCAAAAGATAATTTTCATCAGCGACCCGCATCTTTGCGCACCCGGGCATACGATCATTGGTTTGGACCCGTCGCAGCGCTTGACTGATGTTTTGAACGCGGCAACAGCCGCACATCCCGACGCGGTTGCATTGGTGCTACTGGGCGATCTGACACATCACGGCCTGCCTGAAGAATACGCTGAGTTAGCGCGGGTCATAGAACAATGCTCTGTTCCGGTTATTCCAATGATCGGCAATCACGATCGGCGAGATGCATTTTTGGCGAGGTTTCCCAAAGCGCCGCAGACAGCATCTGGGCATGTGCAGCAATGGTGCGACATCGGCGACCACCGCCTGATCACACTGGATTCGCTAGATGGGCCACCCTATCCACAGGGTCATCATACCGGGCTACTGTGTTCTGATCGGTTGGCGTTCTTGGAAGACGCATTGACGACACGCAAAAACCAGCATGCAATCGTCTGCATTCATCATCCCCCGTTTGAGACAGGGGTCGTCGGGATGGATCGGATCATGTTGACAAATGGACCTGAGGTTCTTGATTTGTTAGCCCGGCACGGCAACCTGCATTTGATTTGTGGACATATGCATCAGACGATTTCTGGTAACAGCCGCGGCGTGCCATGGACGGTCTTCAAGAGCCCTTGTCATCAAGGGGTCGTTGAGCTGATCGACCCCTCAACGTCACTGTCCACTGATGAACCGGGGGCCTATGGGCTTGGCCTGCTTTCGCCTGACGGATTGATCATCCATAGCGTCGATGTTGGGACAGGGGCGCGTATCGTGGATGGCTATGGCGCCCAAAAATAGCCGCAACTGGGCTATTTCAGAAAAACACCCATTCTTGCGATTTTGGTCTTGCAGAACAGCGTAACTCTTTATAGATCACGGCTCACGAATTGGTGCGCGGGCGTAGCTCAGGGGTAGAGCGAAACCTTGCCAAGGTTTAGGTCGTGAGTTCGAATCTCATCGCCCGCTCCAATTCATAAAACCAAAAGGCCGCAGCATTTGCTGCGGCCTTTTGGTTTTATGCGGTTCTTAGATCGTCACGAACTTCGCACTTTTGCTAACCCGCATTCGCGCGAACATGCGTGTGCAAAGGCACATAAGCCGACGAAGGGTACTTGCGAAACAGCGATGCCACCTCTTCGTTGACGACGTCTTCCACCTTTTCCAACAGCGCTTTTCTATCAAGCGCCGTCTTTTCAACGACAGCAATCTGACGCGCGACATCACGCACAACGCATGTTTCACTCTGTGCTACTGGATCAGGGTGAACCGTTTTCTCTAGCCTAATTTGGTTTTCAGCAGCCATGATCTCTGCCAAAGCCGGGGCTGCAATTGCAATATCTGCGTAACAGGGTGCACCGCTTTCGCTGTCGTCCTCAGTCGGGGTCATGTCAGAGAGTGCAAGTACAAGCGGGGCAACTTCGTTTGTTTCTGCTTCTTCGGTCGTATCCTCTTGTGCCGACATCACCGAAGCTGTGCTTTGCTTTTCAACCGCCGCCACCGCCAATTGCGCAACCAATTCAGACGCTGCGTCGCTGCCGATCATCCCATAAAGGCTGGGGATCAGGTCAAACAGATCATCCGTTTCATCACGACCACGATCGGTCAAAAGAATTGCACTCAGGTTCGGGTTTTTACGCTCGCCGGACAGTGCAATAGCATGGGTCAACTGCCCCTCAATCCGTTCATCCATAACAAGCAGATCAATTGCGTCCACGCGGATCAATGCGTGGGCAACGGCCTGTGTATCCACCGTCAGGATTTGAAACCCTTTATCGATCAGCGCACGCGCGGTATCGCATGATGCATCTGGGTCGGCGCGTAGTATGAGGGCTTTCATAGGATTCTCCTGAATGTGGGCAACTAACGCCATCATAAGAATCAACTCCTTAAATTTTGTTGAAAATGTCACAGGGGTTTGCGACGGGCTTGGCCCCTGCCCCCGTTCGCCCTATAGAACGGTGACACCACCAAAGGACTGACGCGATGCGGACAGCAACAATCACAAGGCAAACCGCCGAGACGGATATCACCGTCACCATCAACCTTGATGGCACCGGCGCATATGACAACCAAACTGGCGTGGGGTTCTTTGACCACATGCTGGATCAGCTGTCGCGCCATGCGTTGATTGACATGACCATTCGCGCGACCGGTGATCTGCACATTGACGATCACCACACGGTTGAAGATGTGGGGATCGCATTGGGTCAGGCCCTAACGCAGGCATTGGGCGACAAACGCGGCATTCGCCGCTATGGCAGCTGTCACCTTGCGATGGACGATGCCCAAGTGCGGTGTGCGCTGGATTTGTCCGCGCGACCTTACCTGATTTGCAATCTTGATCTGCCATTTGGCAAGATCGGCACGTTCGACACCGAATTGGTACGCGAGTTCTTTCAGGCGCTCAGCACGCATGGCGGCATCACGCTGCACATCGATAAATTGCACGGGTTCAACGCCCACCATATTGCCGAGGCCGCCTTCAAGGCCGTCGCACGTGCGCTGCGCGAAGCGGTGGAAACCGATCCGCGCAAAGCAGATGCCATTCCATCGACCAAAGGCAGCTTATGACCACGGCACTTGTCGATTACGACAGCGGAAACCTGCACTCGGCGCAAAAAGCGTTTGAGCGCATGGCGACAGAGGTCGCATCTGGCCCCATTCTGGTCACATCTGACCCAGATGTTGTGGCCAAAGCTGACCGCATCGTGCTGCCCGGCGACGGGGCCTTTCCGCATTGTCGGGCAGAACTTTTCGCCCGCACGGGGTTGGCAGAAGCGATCACAGAGGCCGTCACGACCCGTGCGCGTCCATTCTTTGGGATCTGCGTTGGCATGCAAATGATGGCAACCACAGGCCATGAATATGAACCGACCCCCGGCTTTGACTGGATCACAGGTGATATCCACAAGATTGCGCCTTCCGACGCGTCCTTGAAGGTGCCACATATGGGGTGGAACGATCTGGTGATCGACCATCCACACCCTGTGTTGGAAGGGATCACAACCGGAGAACACGCTTATTTTGTGCATTCTTATGCGATGAATGTAGCCAACCCGGCAGAGCGGTTAGCCCACGTTGATTACGCCGGCGAGGTCACTGCTATTATCGGGCGTGACACGATGATTGGAACACAGTTCCACCCTGAAAAAAGCCAAGCTGCCGGGCTGCGGATGATTGGCAACTTTCTGCGTTGGGCACCCTGAACCCATCAAACGCTATTGCATAGCAAGCGCAGCCTGCCAAACATGACGCATCATTCAAGAACCGCGCCAAGTAAGAGCGCTAAGGAAAGAGCAGACATATGTTAAACCGCCGTCATTTCTTTATTATTGCTGCCGGAGCGTTGGCCGCATGCGGGCGCCGCCGCGAGACCGCAAGCGTGACACGCGCGTCCGACATTCCACTTTATCCAAATGAAACGCCGGCTTTGCGCCGATTGATCAATAAATATGCTGACGTGCATGATATTCCGGTGACGCTCTTGCACCGCGTCATCATCCGCGAAAGCACACATAACCCCGCCGCACGCAACGGGCCCTACTATGGTTTGATGCAAATCTTGCCCCAAACCGCACGCACAATGGGTTACCGCGGCTCACCCGAGGGTTTGCTGGATGCGGAAACAAATCTGATCTACGCGGGTCGGTATCTGCGCGGTGCGTGGCTGGTCTCAGACGGGGATGAGCAGACAGCCGTGAACTGGTACGCGCGTGGATATTATTATGAGGCCAAGCGACGCGGGATGCTCGTTGAGACAGGATTGCGATCAGAGTGATATTTGGCTGGACCCGGTCACGACAGCATGGACCTGTTTGAATTGGTGCTCGCTTGCAAGCTGGGTATCACTGGCACCCACTCTGAAACAGGGACATCGGATCAATTTGACGCTAGGAAACGATGTCGCACTTGAAGTCCGTGACCGTCTGTTAGAGTTTGACGCGCAAACGCTTTTCTAGTTGGACACGCTTCGTCGATGAACAGAAATTCAATCCTCGCTGGTCTTGTTTTGTTGGTCGGCATTGGCATTGCCGCATTGGTGCTCTTGTCCGGAAAAAACGTTGTGTCTGAAACCGACGCGTTTGCGGCACCCGGCCTTGAACCCATGACCATCGAAGAAGCTCGCGCAGATTTTTGGAAACTCACGCCTGCGCTGTTGCTCGTTGTATACGATGCGTTTGGTCAAACCGAAGAAGACGCGATTTACGACACGCTCTCAAGCGTCACCCATGGTGACGCGCTAGAGTACCTCTACCTGGAACGGGTAGGTGCTATGGCTGGCGGCGGCTTGGAAGAAGCGGATCAAACCATCCATGAAATCAAGCTGCTAAATACCCGTGTGACACGCGATGGTGGCGCACTTGCGATTGCCGCGTCTTGGCAGGTGATCGGCACGGTTGGGCACGCCGAACATTTGCATGTGCGCGGGAACACTTACAGCGCTGATCTGACGGTTTTGCCTGTTGAAGGGGCCTGGCGGATCGCGGACTTCGCCTTGCTCGAGGTCAACCGTGACACAGCTGGCGAAACCTTCTTAGCGCCGCCGACAAACTGATGATCAACGTCCAAAATCTCACCTTTCGATATAGCGCCACCAGCTTTCAGCTGCGCGTTCCTGAATTCAGTCTCGACGACAACGAACGTGTCGCAATTGTCGGCCCGAGTGGCAGTGGCAAGACAACTTTGTTGAACCTGATTGCTGGGATTTTAACGCCGGATGAAGGCGCTATTGACGTGGATGGAACGAATGTGTCCGCCTTGTCAGATGTGCAACGGCGTAGGTTCAGGGCCAGTACAATTGGTTTTGTGTTTCAGGATTTTGCGTTGCTTGACTATCTTTCGGCGCGGCAGAACATTCTTTATCCTTACCGGATAACACCCGCGTTGACCCTCACCTCTGAGGCCCGAGAACGGGCCGAAGCCTTAGCCGTATCTTGTGGCATTGGTGATAAGTTGGACCGACACCCTTCAGCGCTTAGCCAAGGTGAGCAACAACGCGTTGCCATTTGTCGGGCGCTTGTGACGCAACCCAAACTCATTTTGTCAGATGAGGCCACAGGTAACCTCGACCCCGACAGCAAAGCGCGTATCCTTGATTTGTTGTTTGAACAAGCAAGCGAAGCAGGTGCTGCGTTCTTGGCAGTTACACATGATCACGAGTTGCTACCGCGATTTGGCCGCGTCTTGGATTTTGCGCAGTTCCGCCAAGAGGCCACGGCATGAATGCGCTTTACCTTGCCTTTGCGTATTTACGTTATCACTGGGCGCGTAGCCTTGTGCTGACTTTGGTGGCGGCGCTGATCCTGTTCGTGCCGGTAGCGACACAGATCTTATTGTCCACCAGTGAGCGGGCCCTTATCGCGCGCGGCAATGCAACGCCGCTGTTATTAGGCAGTCGCGGGTCTCAGTTGGACCTGATGATGGCCGCACTGTACTTTTCAGATGAGAGACCCGAGCCTGTCCCGATGCGCGAAGTCGAGGCGATTTGGGACAGCGGTTTGGGCATCCCAATCCCTGTACATGCGGCATTTTCATCCAGTGGGTTCCGTATCGTCGGCACGTCGCTGGACTACTTTGATTTTCGTGCGCTCGACCTTTCTGAGGGACGCGGTTTATCGATCCTTGGTGATGCTGTGATCGGCGCAACAGTCGCAAGCACCCTTGGTAAAGGGGTTGGTGATGCGCTTGTTTCATCCCCTGAAAATTTGTTTGACCTCGATGGCGTCTATCCACTTGAGATGCCCATTGTCGGTGTGCTTGCGCCAACCAATTCACCCGATGATGACGCGATCTTTGTTGATCTCAAGACAGCTTGGGTCATCCAGGGCATTGGCCATGGTCACGAAGATGTTGTCACCGCGGCACAGGTTGCCGCCGGGAGTGAAGCTGTCTCAAACGCGGCTGTGGTCCAATACCAGCGCATTACCGAAGACAATATCGAGAGTTTTCATTTCCACGGAAGCCAGGATAATTTTCCAACCTCGGCTGTGATCGTTGTACCCAACGACACGCGTGCGGGGACCATCCTGAAAGGGCGCTACTTGGACGGCGAAAACCCAACGCAGCTGATTGAACCCGCAAGCGTTATCCAAGGGCTCGTTGATCGCATTTTCCGGATCAAATCACTCTTGGATGTTGTAACAACGATCATCGCTATCGCCGCTTTTGCAGCCATCGGGCTGGCGGTCTTTCTAAGTTATCGGTTGCGTGCCAAAGAAATCGCCACGGCGGTGAAATTAGGGGCAAAGCGCGGCATGGTCCTGCGGCTGTTGTCTGCCGAGACATTCACATTACTATCACTATCAACAATGATTGCTGCAATTGGCGCGGCAATTGTCGCGCGTAACGCCGAGGCTTGGGTGGGATGGCTACTCTCGCTTGGTGCGTAACAAACTAGAGGGCATTATGAAACATTTTCTCACCACTGCATCGCTCGCGGGCCTCATTGCTGCGACACCTGCTCTGGCACACTACGGGATGATTATTCCCGACGATCCCATGATCAGCCAGCAAGATGGGCGCAGCGTCGGGCTGACGATGTCATTCTCGCATCCGTTTGAGTTGGATGGCATGATGTTGGACGCACCCGTTGGATTTTCGGTCACGCATGAAGGCACAACAACTGATCTGCTGAGCGATCTTGAGGAGGCGACAGTGATGGACGAGCAAGGTTATACACTTGATTTCCCGCTTGATCGTCCAGGCACCTATATTTTCGCGATGGAACCCCAGCCCTATTGGGAACCCGCCGAAGACGCGTTCATCATCCACTATACCAAGACCTATGTCACCGCCTATGGCGACGATGACGGGTGGGACACCGAACTGGGACTGAAGACCGAGATTGTGCCGCTGTCGAAGCCATTTGGCCTATGGGGACACAACGTGTTTCAAGGCATCGTAAAATTGGACGGCGAGGCCGTGCCTTACGCAGAAGTTGAAGTCGAGTTTTTCAACGATGGCGCGGGTGCCACGGTGCCGGATGAGCTGATGATCACACAGACGGTCAAGGCTGATGCCAACGGTGTCTTTACCTACGCGCCACCCTCGCATGGCTGGTGGGGCTTTGCCGCACTTAACACAGCAGACTATACACTGCCGCAAGACGGCGAGGACAAGGCCGTTGAACTGGGTGCTGTCGTCTGGGTGCATTTTGAAGAATGGACAGGCCAGTGATCCGGATCATCACGCTTGCAAGCCTGCTCGCAGCCGCACCAATTGCGGCGTCAGCGCACAAGTTGACCGTCTTTGCATCATTGAGCTGCGAAGCTGTGCTGGTCGAGGCCAAGTTTTCCAACGGAAACGCTGTGCAACAAGGTGAAGTGCGTATTCTTGACGGGCAAAGTACCCTACTGACAACATTGCCGATCGGCGAGGACGGGACGCTATCTGTCCCGCTCGCAAGCGTCGATCATTCCGAAGGCCTGCTTATCGAAGTCGATACCGGTAGCCATGACAATTATTGGATCGTGACACCTGACGATATTGCAAAAAGCTGTCAGAGCTAATGTTTATGCGCATCTCTAGGTCTTTGGTAGCCGCCTCGTTGATTGTGTTCGCGTCCAGCGCTGCTGTCGCTCAGGACCGCCCACTGGTAGTCGCAGTGAACTATCCACTGCAGTATTTCGCAGAGCGGCTGTTGAGCGATGACGCAGATGTCGTCTTTCCAGTGCCACGGGATGTCGACCCGTCTTTCTGGCGACCCTCTATCGCCGACATCAGCATGATTCAATCCGCGGACTTGATCCTGCTTAACGGTGCAGGATTTGCGACATGGATCGACCGGGTGTCGCTGCCACGATCCAAAGTAGTCAACACCTCAGCCGCGATCGAAGATCAGTTTATCATCACCGAAAGTATCACCCATAGCCACGGTGATGGTGGCGAACACTCACATGAAGGTCTCGCGTCCTACACGTGGTTGGACCCGATACTCGCCATTGCGCAGGCTGAGGCAATAGCCTCCGCGATCATTACCAAAGGTGTGGCACCTGCGGATGACGTGAACGCCCAGCTTGAAACACTGATCGCTGATTTGCAGGCTTTGGATGCGAAGGCTGCCGTCGCTTTAGATGGTCTTCAAGACACGACCATCCTGACAACACACCCGCGCTATCAGTATTTTGCCCGCCGGTATGACCTATCTCTTGCGTCGCTGCAGTGGGAAGCCGGCGCGATGCCAACGGATGCAGACATCGCAGATCTGGAAACGCTTGTTGATCAAACTGGTGCGCAAATCTTGCTTTGGGAGGCTGCGCCGCCTGCGGCTGCAATTGACGTGGCGACATCATTGGGACTTCAGAGCATTGTCTTCGCTCCTCTTGCGCATGGCATTGAAGGGCGCGCTTTTGAAGACATGCTAGATGACATGTTGTTCGCAATGTCCAAAGCTGGGGCTGACGATTGAGGCTAGTTTTGCCTGCCCTGACAGTCCAAAAGAAAAAGGCCCCTGCATCGCAGAGGCCTTTTTAACAGGTCTTGCGGGGCTTACCCGACGCGCTGCCAGTTCTGGCTTGAGCAGAGCAATCCACCAGCAACACAGCCGCGCAGACGCAGGCCATTGCCGTTCACATCCATTTTGCCGATGTAGATTTTGTCGTTAGACGGACGCCAAACCGATCCTTCATAAGCACCACCGCCTTGTGGTACCATGTCGATGATCAGCGTCTTGCCGATATTTTCGGACTGATACTCGCCATCCGCGTTGAATGTACGGCTGATCACACCACACACAGCGGCACCACAAGGTGCGATTGTGATGTGGGCATAAGCACCATCATCAACCTCTGTTTGCCAAACGCCAAGTGCTGCGTCTTGTGCAGATGCGGCTGTTCCAAAAGCGAACAGTGACGCCGCGATCATCAAAAACTTCTTCATTCCTCAATTCCTCCCTGAGTTCTGCGCCGATCATGCGTGCGTGCCGGGCCACTTATCAAGTCTGACGTTGGGTCGCACCGCTGCGTTGCAATCCCGCCCGCCCCATGCATAAAGCGTCATAAGTTACAAAAGGTGCCTGCTATGATCCTCTATCCTGCCATTGATCTTAAAGACGGAAACGCCGTGCGGTTGGTGCATGGCGACATGGATCAAACCACCGTTTTCAACGACGATCCTGCAGCGCAAGCCAAAGAGTTTGTCGCCGCAGGCTGTGAGTGGCTGCACCTTGTTGATCTCAATGGTGCTTTCGCGGGAACGCCCGTCAATGCAGCGCCTGTCGAGGCTATTTTGAAGGCTTGCCATGTGCCTGCCCAATTGGGCGGCGGTATCCGTGACATGGCCACGATTGAGGGTTGGTTGGACAAAGGATTGGCCCGGGTCATTTTGGGGACTGTCGCGGTTGAAGACCCCGCATTGGTGCGTGAAGCCGCCAAAGCATTCCCTGGTCAGGTTGCTGTTGGTTTGGACGCCCGTAACGGCCGTGTCGCGACGCGCGGTTGGGCAGAAGAGACGGATGTCATGGTCACTGACCTGGCCAAATCATTTGAAGACGCAGGCATCGCGGCGATCATTTACACAGACATTATGCGCGATGGGGCCATGAAAGGCCCAAACATCGATGCCACAGCCGATCTTGCACGCGCGGTTGATATCCCTGTGATTGCCTCTGGTGGCGTATCTTCGATGGGTGATCTGACAGCGCTGAAGGCGACCGGCGTGATCGCCGGTGCCATTTCAGGGCGTGCGCTCTATGATGGTGCAATTGATTTGAACGCCGCACTGACACACCTACGGCGGTAAA
This sequence comes from uncultured Paracoccaceae bacterium, assembly GCA_947496605.1. GTDB lineage: Bacteria > Pseudomonadota > Alphaproteobacteria > Rhodobacterales > Rhodobacteraceae > Yoonia. The sequence continues at coordinate 1,051,504 of CANMDF010000001.1, forward strand.
TGCGGTGGCGGCAGGTGCCTCCGGCGGGAGTTTATAGAGGCAAGATGATGAGGGCATCGTGGTTCGCCTGCCCTCATACTTTGGTTTGCTGTCAGAGACGGTTCAAAAGTTACTGCATTGCTTTGTCAGTCAACATGCCCAATGCGCCGTTGATCTTGCCGATCACTTCAGCATCAGGGGCGATGTCTAGGCCCGCCAGCAGGTCTTCTGCGGGGGTCCATGTCAGCTGCGTGTTCCCGTCCGCGTCTTCATAGGCCAGAACCCGCAGTGGCAGCATCAAACCTGCGCGTATGTCGCCCTCCATGGCGAGTGTGCCAAGTGCAGGGTTGCCGAAGATCAACAAAGTTGCGTCCGGGATCGATTTTCCGACGCTTTGCGCACCTGCTGCGTGATCTACGCGCGCAAAGACCGTAGCCCCTGCCCCAGTGACAGCCGCCTCTAGCCCGTCGATGGTCTCACTGACGGAAAGTGGTGAAGGCTTCATCATATTCTCTGCCCAAAGTGTTGTCGTACTTAGCCCGATCAGGGCTGCGGTGATTGCAAGTTTCATTTCATAGCTCCCATCCTACCAGTGCTGACAGTTAAGGCGATACAGCACAGCAGTGCTACCCAACCCCTTCCCATTTCACGCAATTCAGCCTAGGTATCACGCCATGTTGAAGACCCGGATCATTCCTTGCCTTGATGTCGCCGAAGGACGTGTTGTCAAAGGCGTGAATTTCGTCGATCTCATTGACGCGGGCGATCCCGTCGATGCGGCCATTGCCTATAATGCAGCGGGTGCGGATGAGCTGTGTTTTCTTGATATCATGGCCACCCAGGAAAATCGCGGGACCATTTTTGATCTGGTTACACGCACGGCCGAGCAGTGCTTTATGCCGCTGACCATCGGTGGTGGCGTCCGTACACATGAGGACGTCCGTGATCTATTGCTCGCGGGCGCAGACAAGGTCAGCTTTAACTCTGCCGCCGTCGCCAACCCCGATGTGGTGGCAGATGCCGCGATGCGGTTTGGATCGCAGTGCATTGTTGTGGCGATTGACGCAAAGACCGTTGCACCCGGAAAGTGGAAGATTTTCACACATGGCGGACGGCGCGAAACTGGTATCGATGCTGTTGAATTTGCCAAGACCGTTGTCGCAAAAGGTGCTGGTGAGATCCTGCTCACGTCAATGGATCGTGACGGGACAAAAGCTGGTTTCAATTTGCCGTTAACCCGCGCAATCTCGGACGCCGTTGATGTGCCCGTGATTGCGTCAGGTGGTGTCGGCACTTTGGATCACCTTGTTGAAGGGGTGACCGAAGGTGGTGCGTCAGCCGTCTTGGCGGCATCAATCTTTCACTTTGGCACCTATACAATTGGCCAAGCCAAGGCACATATGGCCGCCGCTGGAATCCCTGTGAGGCTGACATGACCTTAGACCAATTGGCCGCAATTATTGAAAGCCGCAAGACGGCTGATCCTGACAGCAGCTGGACCGCCAAACTGCTGTCCAAAGGGCCCGAAAAATGCGCCGAGAAATTCGGTGAAGAAGCGATCGAAGCGATCATCGAAGCGGTCAAAGGTGACAAAGAGAGGCTGACCTCGGAAGCCGCAGATGTGATTTATCACTTGTTGGTCATGCTGACCGCACGTGATGTGTGTATTGATGACGTCATGCAGGTCCTGGAAGACCGTCAAGGCACCTCTGGGATTGCAGAAAAGGCCGCGCGGTCCTAGGCAGACTTACCGCGCGACACCCAGCCAATGATGCCTGTCGCAGAGGCGCGTTCTTCTTCCGCAAGTTTTTGCTGACGCAATGCTTCCAATTCTGCCTCTTTGGCCAATCTGGCAAGTTTTGCCTGACGTGCTTGCTCAACTTGTCTTGCCGCTTCCTTTGCTGCAGCAATTTCAGCTTCACGGCGCTTGCGTTCAGCCACTTCGACCGTTTCACGGTTAAATTCATCAACCCATGCTGGGCGATACTTACCGTTTTTTTGCGCAGGCTCTGCTTTTGGTGTGGGCAATGTTTCTGGCAATTTCGCGGTCATGACCTCTTTGTTGGTCTCTTCGATCAATTCACTGATCGTCTTGGTCAGTGTCTTGTTCTCAGGGATTTTGACGGTCTTAACCTTCTTGCTTTCCTGCTCGATCAGGGTCAGCCATTCCTTGGCCGACTGCACGCGGTCCTTGGGTGGAACACTCATCGCCTTGTCGATCGCGGCAAGGAAAGATGGCTCATACTGCGGGAAATTACCTGTTAGCGGCTGATAGGGATCATCGCTTTGGCTGGCCATTGACGCGACGCGCGCTTGGCTGATGGGCGGGGCTTCACCAGCGATAAGGTGATACATCGTCGCGGCCAGAGCATAGAGATCGCTGCATGGTCCCTGCACACCGCCCGAGATGTAGAATTCATGCGGAGAGTAGCCGTCTTTGACGACCAGCATTGTGGAAACGGCGGCCGTTTTCTGGCTGGCATCTTCGCGGGCAGCACCAAAATCGATCAGCGCTGGCGTACCCCATTTATCAAGCAAGATATTATCGGGCGAAATATCGCGGTGCAGCAAGTCGTTGTTGTGCACCAGATCAATTGCATCCAGCACTTTGACCAGAATATCGCGCACCTGATCAGGGCTCAGCGCGTCCTGATCATCCTCAATCACGTCTAGCAGGTCACGACCCTCGAAAAGGTCGAGCACCATATAGGCGGTGCCGTTTTCCTCAAACGCTTGGTGCACGCTGACGATATTGGGATGGCGCAAACGGGCAAGGCTGCGGGCCTCGCGCATAAACATTTCGACAATTTTACGGAATTGCGCCTCATGTGGGGGCATATTGACGGTGACACGGTGGCCAAAGCGCATGCAGATCGATTCAGGATAGCATTCCTTAATCACGACCGGACGCTCTAGGAACGTGTCCATGGCGAGATAGGTGATCCCGAATCCACCGGCACCGATCTGACGATCGATCCGGAACTTTCCGCCCAGCAGCTCCAAACCTATTGGCAACGCTGCAGCTTGACTGCCCGCGTCATAGGTTTGAGATGGGTCGATTATTCTAGTTTCTTGCATAGGTTATCCATAGCCAAAAGGAACAACGGAAAAACGAACACTGATCAGGGAACTTACATGTAATCTTACACTTGTACCTGCAAAGTCAAACACGAAGCATCTGCAATTTAATGCATATGGAATCGGTTTCGTACGGCAACTTGGTTAACTTGGTCGACAATTGTGCCTTCTTTGTGGCAATTGCCATTTTTCGATGAACGGCGTCGTCAATGCCCTAATTTTGAAGAAATAATCCCGGTCGCAAAGCCACCCATGCGCAATTCTGAGAACAGTCGTTGATATTCAATCTTGGGGCAACGATCCTGAATGACATCGACGCGGCGTGCTTGGGCCAAGGCCGTGGCTTCGGCGTGCATGACGCCAATTTGCATCCAGACCGTCTGTAGATTGGGCCACCGTGCCAATGATGCTTCAACGATCGCAGGCACCGCGTCCGAGCGTCTGAAAATGTCGACCATATCAACCTCGTCGGGGATAGCACTGACGTCGCTATACACTGTCTCGCCCAACAGGGTTTGCCCGGCCAAACCCGGGTTCACAGGGATCACGCGGTATCCCTTTAGTCCAAGATATCGCGCGACAAAGTAACTTGGCCTGATTTGATTGGCAGACACACCTACAATCGCAACAGTCTTGGTGCGCTTAAGGATTTGGCGCAAATGTTCATTCGAATACTCCATGATCCGAACCTAGCCTGCTTGTCCCAAACAAAAAAGCGCCCGGTTGAACCGGGCGCAAGTTGCGGAACAGAGGGACAGTGTATGAAAGTGCACGCGTTCCAACAGTGCCCTTTCTATACAAGACCTATGCAATATGTTTTGGGGTGAAAGTGTCGATCAGCGAAACGTGAAGCGGCGTGCGCTAGTCAAAAATCTCGTCGACGACGTCTTCGACCACATCCCAAATTTCAGACATCATACGCCGTCCGAACCCTTTGGATTTCCTGCGTTTTTTTGGACGTTCCTTGCGGTACTCAGGATATTTTTCAATACGCTTACGTTTGCTCGGGCGGGCGGGTGTCGCTGTAGGCGCAGTCGCATGTCCGGGCTGCTTTGGTAACATCTTCAATGCCCGCAAGGGGGCACCACAGTTCCCGCAGCTTAGCTCATGCTTGTCTTTGCCACGCAGAACCAGCGCCGCTTTCGTGCCGCAATAACAGCAAGTTGCAATTTTTGTCGCACCCATCAGCGATGTCCTAACTATCAGCCCTTTACAGCATATAGGGCAACAGCCGCCGCATTTGAGACGTTGAGCGAACCAAATCCAGCAGCCGCGTCAATCCGCACCAGTTGATCGCAAGTTTCGCGGGTCTTTTCGCGCAAGCCGGGGCCCTCAGCGCCCATCACCAATGCAATGGGGCGATCTCGCTTGCCTTCAACAGCTTGCTCCACTGTCTCACTTGCCTCACCATCAAGTCCTAAAACCAGATACCCCATATTCTGCAAGGCTGTCATCGCGTCAGCCAAATTACGGACCCGCAAATAAGGCTGACGTTCCAACGCTCCGCTGGCAGTCTTGGCTAAAGCGCCAGTCTCGGGGGCCGCATGGCGTTGCATCGCGACAACCGCGCGCGCACCAAATACTTCGGCTGACCGTAAAATCGCACCCACATTATGCGGATCAGTGACACGGTCCAGCAAAACGATACGGGGCGGCATAGGCCCCTCGCCCAGCGCTACATCTTCAAGACTGCCCCAATCAAGCGCTTTGACCTCAAGCGCCGCACCTTGGTGGACAGATTGCGGATCAAGCGGGGCCGCAAATTTGCGCGGATCCGAAATTTCAGGCTCCATACCGCTTTGCGCTACCGCTTCACCCAACCGCTCCAACGCATTGCGGGTTACAACCAACCGCAGTTTCTTGCGGTTTGGGTTCTCCAGCGCATCACGCACGGCATGTAAACCAAAAAGCCAAACGGTTTCTTGCGCGGCAAGACGCTTGCCCTGCTCTTTGGCGATAACCCACTTTGGCTTTTTCATCTACGTTCCTAACTTGCGTGTTTGGGCAGGCGATACCTTACTGAAGTGCTGCTGTGAAGAGGATCACGCCTCTTGCCACTTTTGCGGTTGACGCACCCCGAGGCCAGAGGTAATCAGCGCTTGGTTGGGCGTCAGGCCGCAAGGTGTGGCAGGGGACTGTAACTCCCTCGAGGCGACTCACGCCTGGTTCGATTCCAGGGTCGCCCACCATTTTCATCCCATCGTGTCCGCAATGAGATCGGCACAAATCCTCATCCCGACCCTTTTGCGCTTACACAGTCTAACCACTATTCTTCCGATATGCCGCCATCACAACGTCAGCAATTGCGATGTCTTGTGCGGCGGTTCCGCTCAAATCAGCGATCGTGATTTGACGGTCACCTGTGCGGCCCTCACTGCTGCCCGCGAGAATGCTCCCGATTTCCTTCAACGTAGAGCGTGCAATCAGATCGTTACCGCATGCATGGGATAGTTCACCATGATCCACGCATTGATCGATGGAATCAGCGACCAATACATCGGCACGTGCGACCAGACCTGTTTCCAGTTCTTGCTTGCCCGGAGCATCTGCCCCTACGGCCGTTATATGTGTCCCCGACTTCACCCAAGCGTCTTTGATTAACGGCTGTGCGGCGCCGGTTGTTGTGACGATAATGTCAGTACTTTGCACCGCAGCTGCCAGTTTATTTGCGGCAGCAATCTTGCAAACCCCCTTCATGGCATCGACGAGCCTTTTTGCCTTTGCCAACGAACGGCCCCAGACCTCAAAAGTCAGATGATCCCCGATCAGCGCCACATGGCTTTCGATCTGCCGTCGCGCCTGCTGACCTGTCCCTACTATGAGAACTTTCTTGCAGTTTGGTCGGGCAAGGCACCGCGTGGCAATGGCACCCCCCAGCCCCGTGCGAATGTCGGTCATGACCATTTCGTCATGCAATACTGCCTGAACAGCGCCAGTTTCGGCAGACAAGACCAAAGACAATCCATTGCCCGTCGGCAGTCCAAATTGGTCATTTTGCGGAAACCCAGTCGCAACCTTGATCACAAAGTTTGGGTCGTTCTTTCGGTGGCCATATTTGATGTGACAATCCGCCAAAACGTCAGCAAACGTGATGTGGCCGACAGGTGGCAATTTCACTTCACCTTGGCTGGATGCCACATAGGCCGCTTCAATTGCCGGCCCTGCGACCTGCAAATCAATTAACGCTTCGATTTGCCCGCGATCCAAGATAATCATTTTTACTAGATCCTTAAGAGTGACCGCAACGATGCCGACCTTGCCCGATTTTCGCCTTGAGACCCACTTTTCCAAATGGGAGTTCAAAGCGCGATACCACATGACGGCTTCTGATGCCGAGAGCATTTCCTTGCGCGACCTTTTGGCCATGGCAACGCCTGCCGAACGCGAAGAATTTGAAGGGATGTCACTGGGCTATACCGAAACCTATGGTGCCCCCGACCTGCGCGAAACAATCGCAACTACCTATCAGCAGCAAACTGCGGCCGATATCCTATGTTTTGCGGGGGCCAGCGAAGGTATTTTTGCGGCCAATAACGTGATCCTTGATCAAGACAGCCACGCCATTGTCGTCACACCAAACTATCAAAGCCATGAGACCTTGCCCGTTGCAATCTGTGAGGCGACAGGTGTCCCTCTTGATCCGCATGATGGGTGGTCACTGGACATCGACCGCATCCGGGACGCTATCAAGCCAAACACAAAATTGGTCACCATTAACTTCCCTCACAACCCAACAGGCACGATCCTGCCACGCGACCGTTATATGGACTTGGTCGCTCTGTGTCGTACGCACGGCATCTATATTCTCCATGACGAGATTTTTAATGGACTAGGGCAAACGGGTACCCAGCACCTGCCCTTTATTGCTGACATATATGAACGCGGGTTGTCGTTGAATGTTATGTCAAAGTCGTATGGGCTTCCTGGATTGCGTATCGGTTGGATCGCATGTCAGGACGCCGCGATTATCGCCGCGATGGAGCGGATGAAACACTATCTGTCGATCTGCAATTCGGGCCCAAGCGAACGGCTGACCAAAATTGCACTGAACAATCGCGCAGGCCTTTTACAACGCAATTGCAGTATCGTCGATGAAAACCTGCCTAAGTGGGATGCTTTCTTTGCTCGCCACCCCGACCTGTTTGAATGGCAGCGACCTGATGGATCCTGCATGGCATTCCCAAGGTACAAGGGGGCAGACGGCGTCGACGCGTTCTGCCAATCTGCTGTGGAAGACAGTGGAGTGCTTTTGTTGCCCAGCACAATTTATCGCTCTGATCTTGGACCTACGCCCACCGATCGGTTCAGGTTGGGGTATGGCAGAAAAGGTCTCGACGAAGGTCTGGCCGCCTTGGATGCGCATATTATGCGGAACAAAGTTCATTGAAGAATAACTGACCACCTGATTGATTTCCCCAAACGGGTCATCGATGCCGACATCGACCGCGGTCACTTGCAGGCCCCTTTTGGCCAATGCACCTTTCGGCGACCATGTTGCGCCCCTATGCCTCAGGCGTTTACACAGACGCAGCTGGTACAATGATCGGAATGTAGATGGCCACGTCATCGCAACAGACCCAAAGCTTTAATATTATGGTCGTCGGTCAAGCCGGTAGGTTAGAATATGAAGCAATGCTTTTTACCGCTTCATTGCGGGCAAATTCACCGCGATTTAAGGGGCAGCTTTACATCGCTGAGCCGCAACCCGGCCCATTGTGGCAAAACGACCCTCGGATGTCCGCCCCCGTCAAAACCTATCTTGAAACGCAAGGCGCACGGATTGTGCCCTTCCAAACGCGTCACTTTGGACAGTCCTACCCCCAAGGCAACAAGATCGAAGGCTTGCAGATTTTGCCAGAGGGCGAGCCCTTCATGTTCTTCGACACTGACACCTTGATGACAGGTGAGCTGTCTGACCTCTCCATCGATTTCGCACGCCCTGCGGCCTCAATGAAGCGTGAAGCGACTTGGCCGGTCGAGGAACTCTACTGGCCCGGATACACCGCGATCTGGAAATCACTTTATGACCGATTTGGGCTGGATTTCGAAAGCACGCTCGATCTGACACAGCCCGATGAATACTGGGAACGGTATCTCTATTTCAACGCAGGCTGGTTCTACGGTGCGGACCCTGCAGAGTTCGGGGCAAGGTTTACCGAATACGCGCTCAGCGTGCGTGATGATCCGCCCTCCGAGCTGGTGATTCAACCGCTTGATCCCTGGCTGGACCAGATTGTTCTACCTTTGGTTATTCACGGGCTTGGCGGCGGGCGCCCTGCCCCCGCACTGGATGGTCTGGATGGCGACATCAGCTACCACTACCGTCTGCTGCCGCTCTTCTATGCCACGGCAACCGACGCACAAGTGCGTGCACTGGAAGAGGTCACCGCACCTAACAAGATCAAAAAACTGCTCAAGCTGCACGAGCCATTCAAGCGGATGGTCTATCAAGGACGGGGGGACAAAGTGCGGGCGCTATTTGATCGCGAAAACCTGCCACGGCATGAAAAGGCAATTCGGAATCAGATTAAGTCTGCCGGATTCTGGATGCGGTGAGCGGATGTCCGGAACGCGGACTTTGCTGCCAGTTGATGAACCCAAATAAATGAGTGCTTTGTACCTCATGCGGTTAACCGTCGTGTTTACCGGATAGAGAATTGCAGAGTTGTCTTCCGGCCTCGCAAAGGTGTGCCGCCAGCAGAGATTTTGCAAGTTCAGCGTTTTTGATCTCGACCGCGTCGACGATGTTTCGATGGTCGTCTGACCACCTTCTTTCGGCCAACCGAAGGTCGGAATAGGCCGACTGATGCATTTGGCATAGGTCTCGCAATTCCTTAATCATGTTGACGTGACGGTCTCTATTGGCTGGCGCGTAGAGCGCCTTGTGGAAACGCCAATCCGCAATTGGGAACTCGGGTGTTCCAGCCTCAACTTCACATCGCCTCATTTCTAATTTGACGTTCGAAAGTGCCTGTTCATCCATGTTCTTCACGGCTCGCTCCAATGCATCAATTTCTAGCAGCGCCCGCAGGTCAAATATCTCGGCAAGGTCCTTTGAGTAGAGGGCAATCACTTTGCCCCCGCGGTTCGGTCGCAGCGTGATGAGTCGATCACGCGAAAGGAGGTTCAGTGCATCACGTATCGGCATGCGACTGACACCAAATCGCGCCGCCAACTCTTCTTGACGCAATTCCTGACCGGGCAGAATTGCGCCGCTGAGAATCTCTGCTCGCAGAATAAGGGCGATTTCTTGAGTTGACGACATTGACTCATCTCCAGTTTGGATACATGTATCCTAAAATCCAATAGATGGAAAGAGGCATATGAAATCTCACGCGTATACTGCAACGACCAAGTGGACCGGAAACTTGGGGCAAGGAACAGCCAACTATCGGGCATATGACAGAAATCACGAAATCATAGTCGAGGGGAAGCCGGCCCTATTGGGATCAGCCGATGCCGCTTTCCTTGGAGCTTCAGACAGATGGAACCCGGAGGATACTTTGTTGGGGGCCATTTCCGCCTGCCATATGCTTTGGTTCTTACATGTTGCATCCGAAGCGGGGTGGATTGTTCAAAGCTATTTGGACAGTGCAACGGCTGAGATGCAAATGAACCGCGATGGTTCTGGACAATTCGTTTCTGCCGTTTTGCGACCAGAGGTCGAAATTTCGGCTGGTGATCCAACTCTTTCAGACAGCCTGCATCACAAAGCGCACGAAATGTGTTTTATCGCGAGATCGCTGAACTTTGACGTCATATGTCAGGCGTCCGTTGTATCAAAGGCTTGAAGACGAAGTTCGCTAAAGCGGTCGTTGGGCATTGCTGCAGAATTCGCAAATCTGGGCTCAAACCCGTCATTCGCTTACAAGGGCCACATACCCTCACGTCGCAAACACGCCCGCCAAATCCGCATACCCCTTCACCTCAATCGGGTTGCCCGATGGGTCGCGGAAGAACATTGTCCATTGCTCACCCGGCTTGCCCTTGAACCGCACGGATGGTGCGATGATGAAATCTGTCTGCCGCTCTTCCAGACGTCCCGCCAATGCGGTCCAATCGTCCAAGGGCAGTACAATCCCGAAATGCGGCATCGGCACCATATGCCCACCGACTTTCCCGGTGGGGGCATTGGCGAAAGGCTCGCCCAGATGCAGGCTCAGCTGGTGCCCGAAGAAATCAAAATCAACCCAAGTTTCGGTTGATCGCCCTTCTGTGGCCCCCAGCCCACCGGAATAGAATTCTCTGGCGTCGTCCAAATCCAAAACATGAAACGCTAAATGAAAGGGATGCGGCATGATATTGTCCTTTGCTACGCGTGGCCGTTGAGGTGCTTGTCATTTCCGCCTACACCTTGCGCCAACGAATTTCAAAGGGAGACCCGATATGACCGATGGCCCAAGCTACGGCTTTGATACACTGCAAATTCACGCAGGCGCACGCCCTGACCCTGCGACAGGTGCGCGGCAGGTGCCGATTTACCAAACAACCGCTTACGTGTTCCGCGATGCAGACCACGCCGCCGCTTTGTTTAACCTGCAAGAGGTGGGCTATATCTATTCCCGCCTGACCAACCCGACAGTCGCTGCATTGCAAGAACGCATCGCAACACTGGAAGGCGGTGTTGGCGGTGTGTGCTGTTCATCCGGTCACGCAGCCCAGATCATGGCGCTGTTCCCGCTGATGCAACCGGGGCGCAATATCGTGGCCTCCAGCCGTCTGTACGGTGGCACAGTCACGCAGTTCAGCCAGACGATCAAACGCTTTGGCTGGTCCGCGACATTTGTCGACTTCGACGATCATGCTGCAGTTGCTGCCGCCATCGACGACGACACCCGCGCTGTGTTCTGCGAAGCCATTGCCAACCCCGGTGGGCATATCACCGACCTTGACGCAATCTCGGCCATCTCTGACGCTGCAGGTATTCCACTGATCGTCGACAACACTTCGGCCACTCCGTACCTGTGCCGCCCGATCGAGCATGGGGCGACTTTGGTCGTGCATTCCACGACGAAATACCTGACCGGCAACGGCACCGTCACAGGTGGTTGCGTTGTCGATAGTGGTAAATTCGACTGGGCCGCGAACGATAAATTCCCAAGCCTGAGCGAACCAGAGCCCGCCTACCACGGTATGAAGTTTGCTGAAACTTTCGGACCGCTCGCGTTTACATTCCACGGCATCGCCATTGGTCTGCGCGATCTGGGCATGACAATGAACCCGCAGGCCGCGCACTATACGCTTATGGGGATTGAAACACTGTCCTTGCGCATGGAACGCCATGTCGAGAACGCCAAGAAAGTCGCAAAATGGCTCGAGGATGATCCGCGCACGGATTATATCACATATGCGGGTTTGGATAGTTCGCCATACTCCAAACTGATCCCCAAGATCTGCCCGAAGGGTGCCGGTGCATTGTTCACTGTTGCCGTAAAAGGCGGTTATGACGCTTGCATCAAACTGGTCGATAGTTTGGAAATCTTTAGCCACGTCGCCAACCTTGGCGACACACGCAGCTTGATTATCCACTCCGCATCAACAACCCACCGTCAGCTGACCGCCGAACAGCAAGAAGCCGCAGGCGCAGGTCCGGGCATCGTGCGTTTGTCAATCGGAACCGAGGATGTGGATGACATCATCGCAGACCTCGATCAGGCGCTGTCTAAGGCCTCTGCCTAACATCACGAAACCCGCCCATGCCCTTGGCGTGGGCGGGTTTCTGCTATAGGGTTGCGGCGTGGGGGCAAAACGCGTTTTGCCTGTGGGACCAACATGCTAGAGCGTGAGAATGATCACCAACTTTGCGTTATCACTTTCGTTTGACGGAATTGAACTCTTGCACCGCGTGCCACGCGGGTGGCGACGCATTGGCCGGGCTGATGTTGCGAGCGAAACGCTTGATGCGGACCTCGCACATCTGCGCGAGAAGGCCGAAGCGATTGAGCCCGACGGGCTACGCACCAAGCTGATCATTCCGCTCGATCAGATCAAATACATCGCCCTGAACGGAACAATGACGACCCCTCAGGATGTGCAAGCAGCCTTGGATGGGGCAACGCCCTACGCATTGGATGAATTGGTCATTGATAGCGAAAAATTCGGTGGACGGACCCATATCGCAGCTGTCGCCCGCGAGACGCTGAAAGAAGCCGAAGCATTCGCCGCCGCCCATGGTTTTCAACCTGTCGCCTTCGTGGCTGTACCCGAGCCTTTCACTTTCCAAAAAGAGGTCTTCTTCGGCCCAACCGAAATGGCCAGACAGGTCGTTAGCCCCGACGCCCTGATTGAACGCGATGACCTGCCGGTGATGGTGGTCGGGACGCGGATCAAATCGCGCCTGTTGGTTTTTGATCTGCCAAAAGATGTTGAGGAAGACATCTACAAGGATGATCTCGCTGCCCTTTTAGCCCGGCAAGACGAAGCGCCCACGCGGTCTGAACCTATTGGAAAGAATCCAATCATAGAGAAGGCTGAGGCTGAGGCTGAGGCTGAGGCTGAGGCTGAGGCTGAGGCTGAGGCTGAGGCTGAGGCTGAGGCTGAGGCTGAGGCT
>CANMDF010000002.1 GCA_947496605.1 uncultured Paracoccaceae bacterium
GCGATCACCGATCCGATCACAGGCGTGACGATCCAAGATGACGTGATCGCAACTGAGACCGTCACTGTTGTTGAGCCTGTATTGGATATTGATAAGACGGTGACGCCGCTGACGGCTGATGCGGGCGATGTTGTGACGTATACGATTTTGTCTGAGAACACGGGCACGGGTCCGGCTTATGACATCATCATTGATGATCCGCTGAGCAATATTGGCCTTGAGGGCACAGGCACACCGACGGTCACAGTGACAGGCCCTGGCGTTTTGCCGACGGGTGCGGATGCGCCGACGGTTGCCTTTGATGGCACGACAGGTGCTTTGCAGGCGATTGTGCCTGTTTTGCTGCCGGGCCAGACGATTACGATCACCTTTGATGTTGAGATCACGGATGCCGCGCCATTCTCGAGTGATCTGCCGAACACGGCCTCGGTGACACGCTTTGACAGTGATCCTGCGGGCGACGGCACGGATGCGGATGATGGCCGCGTTTATGATGCGGGACTTGATGGATATACCGTGCCGACGGATGATGCGAACATTGAAACACCTGATGTGAGCTTGGCGAAGGATTACTTTGAATCCTCTGACGATGGCACGTCTAATGCGGACCAAGAAGTCGGCATTGGCGAAGACATCACTTACCGTTTGACGATTACTGTGCCTGAGGGCTCGGGTGATCTGGTGCTGACGGATGTGCTTCCGACGGGTCTTGAGGCCCAATCGGCGCGCGTTGTGTCTTTGGGCGACGGTGTGACCACCGTTACCACGGATAACCTTGCGGCGAATGACACCGATACGAATGCCAACATTACGATTGCGGCGGATGGCAGCAGTGTTGTGTTCAACTTTGGCACAGCGGTGATCGAAGGCAACGCGACGACGGGCACACAAGAGATCGTGGTTGAAGTGGTCAGCCGGGTGCAAGACATCGCAGGCAACGTCGACACGACAACGCTGCAGAACACAGCAACGCTTGCGATCACCGATCCGATCACAGGCGTGACGATCCAAGATGACGTGATCGCAACTGAGACCGTCACTGTTGTTGAGCCAAACCTGACGATCGAAAAGACTGGTCCGATTGCGGCCAACCCGGGTGATGAGCTGCCATACCAGTTCGTTATCACGAACAGCGGCACTGGCCCGGCCTACGATATCTTTATCGAAGACCTGATGACGAACCCTGATCTGACGCTCGTAGGGACACCAATATTTACGGTCACCCCGGGTGGCACGGTATTGACGCCGACAGTGAACAGTGTGGGTGCCGGTGGTTTTGACGCGACGATCCCAACTTTGCTGGCAGGTGAGACCCTGACGGTCGATTTCACAGTCAAACTGGATGATGATGCGTTAGATGCGCGAAGCTTCCCCAACAATGCGACCATCGCGTACGACACTGTTCCTGGCGATGATCCAGGCAATCCACCAGGTCGTGACTATGACGATGCAGACGATCACTCGGTCGCGACTGTTCCATTCCTGACCAAGGAAGCAACGGACACTAGTTTTGCGCAGACGGGCAGTGATCAGTTTAATGCTGACAATGTCGACCTGATCATTGGTGAGGTTGTGACCTATACCTTGCAGATCTATCTGCCAGAAATCCTGTTGGATGATATTGTCTTGGTAGATACGCTACCCGAAGGGCTTGAATTCGTCGACGCGCGTTTCGTGTCTGCAGGTGCGAATATGATCGAAGGAACCGCTGGGCCAGCGGTGTCGGCTTCCAGTGTTGTGATCACGAATTCTGGTCAGGAGACGACATTTGATTTTGTCGCGATCACGAACCCATTCGACGGTTCTATTGGTGACGATGACATCATTACGGTTGAGCTTGACGCCCGTGTCATCAATGTCACCGCCACAACCCCAGAAAACGGGGATGAGTTGGAAAACACTGCAACTTTGAACGTTGCAGCGACGAACCCAAGCGGGCCGTTTACATTTGATGAAGTCATTGCGACTGAGACGGTTGATATCGTTGAGCCTGAATTGTCGTTTGAGAAGACAGGCCCCATCGCAGTCAACTTAGGTGATACGGTGCCTTACACCATCACGATTGAGAATGGTGGCTTTGGTACCGCATACGACGTGACGATCTCTGATGACGTTGCTGCAGCCAATCTTGATTTTGTCGAGGGTAGCGTGTCTGTCGCACTTGCGAATGGTACAGCAGTGCCGTTCACGCTTGATGAAAGTGGCACTGGCTTTGAGATTGATATTGCGGCAATTGGCCCAGATACGACCGTGATCGTGACCTATGATGCGGTCATGACGTCCGATCCAGCAGAGGCCGCGACAAGTTCTACGAACACAGCAAACATCGCTTACGATAACTTCCCGGGTGTTGCGCCTGATCCTACCACAGAACGTCCGCAGACAGACACGGATGATCATATTGTGGCCGCGAATGGTGCTTTGGAAAAGACAATTGCGTCGACATCCAATCCAGACACTGTGGATGGCGAACATGATTCAGCGATCCCTGATCTGAACATCGGTGAGGTCGTGGTCTTTGACTTGGTGCTGACATTGCCAGAGATCAACATGGACTTTGTGCGGTTGACCGATCAGTTGCCAGTGGGACTGACCTATGTATCCTTTGAAACGGTCTTCGGCACGGACCTAACTTCGGATACACCTGTCTTCACACAAGCAGGTCAACTTTTGACCTTTGATTTTGCGAATGTCGTGAACCCAAGCGACGGTAGTGTTGGTACTGACGATCAGATCACTGTGCAGGTCACTGCGATTGTGGCTGATATCCCTTCCAATGTGGATGGTGTCCAGTTGACCAACAACAGCAGCTTGACGATCACGCCAGTCACGGGCCAGTCGCCTTTGAATACGCTGACAGACTCTGTTGATGTTGAGATTGTCGAACCGGATCTATCAATCACCAAAGCGGTGAGCGATTCTGAGCCGACAGCGGGTGATACCATCACCTATACTGTGGTGGTTACCAACGCTGCGGATGCGACAAGTTCGTCTTATAACGCGATCATCAATGATACGCTGCCGTTCGATATTACATCGACTGGTAATGTGGTCCTGTCTGATCCGGCTTTGGGCACAGTCACAACGGGTCTTACCGAAGGCGATGCAGCGATCATCGTTGAAATCCCACGCCTTGCGCCGGGTGAATCTTTGACGGTTACCTACGATGTCTTTGTCGGGTATGCGGCTGTTGTGCTTGATGATGTGGTGAACACGGCTGTCGTCACCGGGTCTTCTGACCCTGATAATCCTGGCCGCCAAGAGACAGAACAAGATCAAGCGGTGATCGAAGTTGAGCCAATTCCGACCGATGAAGTGACCCGTGATCGTCCGGCCGGTTTGGGCATTGATGACGCTAAGTTCCTGCCTGTTCTGTCCATTGACCCGATCTATTCGGGTACAGCTGAACCGGGGTCAAATGTGACAGTCAGCCTTTACCGTGACACAGGTGCGCTGTCCTATACCCGCCATATCATGGCAGACTCTGGTGGCCATTGGATCGCGATCTTCCCGCGGGTTGAATATGAGCAGGTCAGCGAAGATTTCTGGGACTTCTACGATGGTTCCAATGTCTTTGATGCACCCATAGAGATGATCGATGACGTTGACCTAACAGGTCTGGCTTTTGCCAACGATACCCGCAGTCTTGTCGTGGGTGCCGACATTCTTGAAGAGGCCTATGACCTGAAGCTGTCAACGGATCGGTCTTCGATCCTGCCACAGGATCACGCGATGCATAATGCGCGGACCTTCTATGCCAATGCCATCCATCAGATGCCGTTCTTGCGTGCCGATGTCCTGAAGGTTGATGAAGTGTTTGAGAACATTGCAGCGGATAATGTCGCGCGGATGTATGAAGCGTCGACCAACCCGTTGGGTGATGGCCTGAACCGTTTCAATTATGAGTTCTTGAGTGACGCGACAGCAACGCCGGGCAGTGCGCGTTAAGTCACAGCCACAAGCGCAGTAAGAACCAATCACGGATGGCGTCCCATAGCAGCAAACCTGCGGGACGCCATTCGCGGTTTACGGACACGACACCGGTCATGCCATGGCGCAGTTCGGCAGTATCGTTTGGCAAGGACGCCTGTCCAGGAAAGACAGGGACCCGGTTCGTATCGAGGGCAGCAGGCGAGATCGCAGTTAATGTCACATCGAACGCAAGCGATGGATCAAAGTCAGGCCGAAACACACCTGCCGTGTCAGGTGCCAACGTGGCCAGCTGATCTTGTTGGATGTTCAGGTCCAATCGAAACGCTGCCGGATCGGCGATTTGCATCAATACATCGCCTTGGCTGACAACCGATCCGCGCCGACCTTGCAGGTCTGGTCCAATCACAAGGCCAGAGATGGGGGCGATCAGTGTCGCCGCCTCTTGTTGGGCTTCTAACAAAGTAATCCGTGCCGCAATGCGCTCCGCTTCAAGCTCGGCGCTGCGCAATGCAGCGGCATTGCGGTCAGCACGGGCCCCTTCGCGCTCTAAGAGGGCCGCTGCAAAATCGGCTTGCGATGCGATAAGTTCATTGACGGTATCGGTTGCGTCAAGGCGGGCCAAAATGGTCTCATCACCAATGACCGTTTGGTTATCAGCCACGGCCACATCGACGATAGCAGCTGAATAAGGGGCCGTGATGATGCGAAAATTCTCAGCTGTGACAGTAGCGCTTAGCTTGGTGCCATCGGGGAGCGGGACAGCGATCACGCCAATAAGGATAAGTGCGGCCACCGCCCAACCACGTGCCCTTTGCAAGAACGGCTTTTTCGCCCGTGCACGTGGCGCTGCAATGCGCACCGTCGATGCCAAGAGCGGCACAAGTTCAGCGTTTCGCTCCATGCCTTCAACCACCAAGACCAAACCGTGATCTTGGCCCTCACCCCCCATGAATTGCTTGGACGGTGTGACCAGCTTTTGCATGCCGGTTGTCTGCAAATCACGCTTAAGCCGGTCCGGCAAGGCCGCACGCTTTTTTCCGCTGCCTTGTCCGGACACGGTGACGTGGCCAATCTTTTTGCCATCAAATGAGCCGATAGCCACAAACTCGGCCTCGGTCAGTGTCGCGGTTTGATCAACGAAGTTCTGCAAGGCCTCGTCGGTCGGGTTCGACAGACCATGGGCCGCGGCGAGGGCAGATCTGATCCGCATCACTTCAGTGTTTTGGAAACTCGCGGCGGCCAAAGCCTGTAATGTTGAGATTCGCTCATGCGCGAGCGCTTGGACGATCTGCGTGCCTTGCGGCATCGCCAAAATGACGGCACCAGTCATACCTGATGGCAGCGCAAGACGCGTCACAATCAAACCTTCGTCGCGCATTGGTTTTTCGCGGCCCTCACCAAATGCGCGCAAAGCAACAGCCGCCAGTATCTCTTTGTCATCCGCACGCCCAACACCCGATAGTCGGACCGGCGTCTCATCGTTTGGACCTTTCGCAAAAACAAAGACGGGCTTGGCGTTGATCAATGCAACAACAAGACCCGCAAAACGGTCTGCAAACTCTCGATCTGTTCGCACAGAAAATGTTTGCGCCAAGACATCAGCTAGGCTTTGCGCGGCCTCTTTCTGGTCCGCTTTGATATCGGGCTTAGCGTCGCTCAACCGGGGGTCAGCTCTAGCGTGGCGCCTGCGGGAAATGCCAGATCAGCGTTGGCAAGGGTCAGCGTCACGCGGACTGTCCGGCTGGCGGGATCAATGCGAGGATCAATGCGGTGTACTGTGACGTCCGCGTTGATGCGGTCACTGCCCGTATCAATGACAGCAGCGATGGACTGTCCCTCGGTCAGGTCATTCAGCGCCGTTACGGGCATAAAAGCCGTAGCTTCCAATGTGCGTAGGTGTCCAAAGGCAATCAAGACTTGCTGCGTGTCAACGATTTCGCCTGTTTCTTTAAAAATCTGCAAGACGGTTCCATCAAAAGGTGCGCGCAACAGGAATTCTTCCAGGATCGCCTCTTCCAATTGTAGTTGTCCTTCGGCGCGTCCCTGCGCTTCTTGTGCCATGATTTGTTCTGCTTGGGCAATGCGCAGCGCTTGTTGGGCGGCATCGACCTCCCAGCTTTGGGCAGCGCCACGTGTGCGGGCCTGCGCGATGCGGTCCGCACGCGCAGCAGCTTCGTCGACGGCGGCCTTTGCCCGTTGCAGTTGCCCATCAGCGCGAGATGATTGCGCCGCAACAGTGACCCGCGCCATCTGCACCGCGTTGTCCATTTGGATCAATGACGCCCCGTTGACGACCCTGTCGCCTTCTTCGACGGCAATCTCGGCGATGCGCCCAGCCACGGTCGAGCGGATCTCAGCGGTCTTGGATGGTTCGAGCACGGCAGTGACCGTCTGTGAAAACGCTGGGAGTGCCGCTAGAAGCGCTATAGAAAAGAGGATCGTGCGTATCATCACAGGCCGCCAAAGTCCGAGAACTTGGCCATCGATAAATGATGCGCCGCAAAGATCGTATGTACGCCACGCTTCACAAGGCTGGCAATGGTCGCGTCTGGCAACTCTCTTAGCTTGTCTTCGGCAATCATTGCGAAGCCTTCAATACGTGCTTTCGTTTCGCCACGTGTGATGTTGACGGTCGACTTTTGGATAAGGCCCAGATCGGTTGCTTCTTTCATCACGGTGCGTGTGCGTGCAGCAGCGGTGTCGTAGCGTTGGCAAAAGTCTAGGACAGTTGCCAGCGTGTCGCCGTTGGTGCCATCTTCGTTGAATAGGGCATTGCCCTCTTTGCCGCTGGTGTTGAACAATGTCGACGACAGGTCGCTGCACAGGATGCTGCGATCTGCGGATTTGTTTTCACGTACCAACATGAATGGATAACGGCGCAGATAAGCGGGGACATAGCACCCCGGTTTCCAGCTGCCGTCTGGCATCACATAGTCATTTTGGCCTTGTTTCAGCCCAACCAATGCGACTGGGATCGGGTTCGCGCTGTCAGCGATGACAATCGGGTAATGCTGCAAAGCTTGCGAAAACTCGTCACATGTCAGCGGAATGGCGTTCGCTTCTGCGGCAAATTGATAATCGCGCTTTTCGGAAAGATAGAGATCACTATGCCGGTCCGGCGTCATCGGCGTGAGCGTCTTATAAAGCAGGGGCAGTTTGTCTTTGATCACCAAGTCATCTGCTTTGTCAGTTGCGCGTCGTTTTACCATTTTCTGTCCTTAAATTCTCTGCTCTGCATTGCCCGTCGGAAGCCGGTTTTGCAACAACCTGTTTATGCTGCGCTGCATCCTTTGAAACATGGATTTTGGCGCGGTTTCTAGCCGTGCGACGACGGATGCACCTTGGGGATAGTTTGCCAGACAAGCGGGGCCTGCGTCACGGGGAAAAGCGGTCAGACCGAACGCATTTTCAAGGGCAATCAGGTCGGCCAATTGACCTGTAACGTCGGCAGTGAAAGCGCAGCTAGGATCGCTCGCCACCCGCACGCGGATTGATTTGTCTTGACGGGTCAGAAGGTCCGTTTCGACCAATGCCTGATCAAGCCAAACCAACACCCGCGGCGCGGCCGGTTGTGACAAGACAGCCAATGGCGTGCTGCTTTGTGCACGCACCCATGATCCGTCATAGCGCGCGGCCTCTCTGAGGTCCCACACTTCGGTCGGAGCTGCGCTAACTTGTAACCGCGCAAGCCGTTGTGACAATTCGTCAGATATCAATTCTAATGACGCTGCATCGTTCTGCAGGCGGGCCTGTTCTTGGGCCGACCCGGTCACCGATCGCGCTGCATTGTCTAAAATGGCCCGACGCAAGTTCAGGTCCTGAGACAGGAACGAAAGCTCTGGGTTGGTTAGTTCAATGCCTGCCGCATCATCCTGCAAGTTCACGCGTGCAGTTTCGCCTGCGTAAACAAAGCGGGTGTCATGCACGACCAACCGACCATCCAACAAAAGACGGTCTGGTAAAGGCACAAGACACAGGCCAAAGACGGCCGCCGCCAATCCACCAGCAATGATTATATTCATCGATTTTGCTCCGTTACGCCACGCGGCGCGAAGGCTCATGTAAACTGGACGACCGATCAAAGTCATGAAGATGACAATACCAACTGGCACAGCAAGACGTTCATCCATCTGATAGAATATCCAGAAGATGCCGCCAAACAGGATCCAGCGATAGGAATACGACATCAACCAATACCCTAGATATGGCTTTTCTGGGGCTTCTGCCTTGCCACCTAAGCGTCGTGTCAGCCAATCGCGCGCGGCCGCACTGCCGCGCCCAGCAATGTTATGTTGGCCGGACAGGTCGGACATGACGTAATACCCATCCAATTTGACCGCTGGGTTGAAGTTAAACAGCACTGTTGTCAGGGCCGTAAAAATCGCCACCTGAAAGATTGTCACTTGCAAGGCACCGGCATTGGTTTGCGCCCAAAAGATCGTCAGCAGGGCCGTCGCACCCAGTTCAAAATAAATCCCGCCTGCCCCAATAGCTGCACGCCGCCACTTTGATCGCAGCCGCCAAGCGCCGGTCACATCTGTAAAGGGAAATGGTGTCATCGCGAAAATCGCAATACCCATACGGATCGGCCCGGGATCATGCCCTTCGCGTAGACACATCACGCGGTATGCGAGCGCATGCCCCATTTCATGAATGATCTTTAGCAAGACGACCAGAACGACAAAGCGTAGGATATCTGCCAGACCTGACTGGGGTACTTGCTGCAAAGCAAACGCTGCTTTGTCACCATTTGTCAGTAAGAAATACATCATCGCAACGACGGCCAAGAGCCAGCAGAACAGGCCAAATTTGGAGTAAGCAATACGCCCGACCCACTCCAACTGTCGCGTTAAAGCAGCACCATCAATCAGATCGAAACGCAGAGAAATCATCTTGCTTTCAATCGGCGCTTTGACGGCTTTTTCTTGGTGGGTGGTTCCGCGTTGCACCAGCACACCAAAGCGCACCAGCTTTTCAACAATGACTTTTCCGACTTCGGGGTTCATTCTGGCGGCATGCACACCTGCCACGATTGAGCCTGCACGGTTAATGCTGTCCATCAAGGCAACGGTCGATTGGTTGGCCAAAAAATACTGCCCTGTGGCCTCATTCGCGACGACATAATCGTCACCGTCCGAGGTGCGGCGGCCGATGTTTGTCACGGTCACAAATGGAGGAACAAAGTAGGTCGCCAAGGTTATATTTGCCTGCTCTTGTTTATCGCCATTTTGGCTAAGGTTACTTTAGGCAAAGCGGGGCATTGGTGCACCACAAATCATTGCAGATTTCCGTGGTTGTGCTTTGCACACAGTTCTCGAAAATTTGAATCGTTAGCAATGCCGCAACTTTTTTTGGCACATGGTAGGATAAATTAACTTTGGCATGGTTTCTTTGACGTCTGCAAAAGGCGTCTTGAAGTGAATGTATCCATGATACCGACCCAAATCCGTGATCAGGTCAGCGATAAGTGCACCGAAGGGTTGGTGCTTGCTTTAGCTTGTGATGATGACGGCGCCATTATGGAGCTGAAGTGGTGCAACAAAGCATTCACGAAGATTACTGGCTATGCGCAAGCAGAAGTGATCGGTCAGCGCGGGACGATTCTGATCGGCCATGAGATGGAGCAGGGAAAGCACCTGCATATCATTGAAAAACTGATGAACTGGGAACAGTTCACCGTCAAAGTGCAAAATAACGGAAAAGATGGCGGGCTTTATTGGCAGCAAATGACGTGGGTGCCACTATCAAATGCGGACAACGGAAGCCGTTGGTGGCTTTGCTCAATTGTGCGTTTGATGGATGAACCTCGGGCCGTGCCGTCACAAGACCCGACAAAGGTTAAGGCACCTAGCATAGAGCTGATTCAAGAGCTTAACCAACAAATACAAAGTCTTGAAAAGGAAAACACCCAACTTCACGCATTGGCAAGATCCGCGACAAGAGAGTCCAACGAAGATGCCCTCACAGGTCTGTCAAACAGGCGGCATTTTGAAGTTGAGTTTCGTTCCTGGGTCGCCGCCATGAAAGACGGAGGGCCCAGTTTTGCGGTGATTTACATTGACGTGGATCGCTTCAAGACGGTCAACGATACGCTCGGGCATGATGCAGGCGACAGTCTGTTGAATTCGGTCGCAGAGACGTTGCGCGATCTTACGGATGAAACCGATCTTGTTGCGCGCATTGGGGGCGATGAATTTGTCATCCTAAAGCCGCTGGGTGATAGTGCGCTGAACATCAGTGGCTTAGCCGATGAAATCGTTCAAAGGACACAGATACCGTTTGGTTTTGAGGATAAGACCGTGACCGTCAGCGCAAGTGTCGGTGTGGCCATTACCGATGCAAAAATGGATAATCCCGAACAGGTTGTCGCTGACGCGGATACAGCCCTTTATCATGCAAAAACGCATGGAAAGGGCAGGTGGTCTTTCTTTACAGAAGAGATGCATGCCAACTTGATAGCCACGAAACGGCTTTCGTCTGATCTGCTGCTTGCTTGTGAAAGAGGCGAATTCGTGCCGTTCTTTCAGCCAGTGATTGATGTCGCAACAGGCAAAATCTCCAGCGCTGAGGTGCTGGTACGATGGGCGCATCCGGTCCGTGGATTACTTGCCCCAGTCGAATTTCTTGATGCAGCCGCTGATATCGGTGTTCTGCGCCGGATCGACGAAATCGTCTTTAGCAAGCTATGTGATGCTTTGGCCGACCTTGACCAATCTGGGTTCAGTATTCCCAGCGTTGCGGTCAACACATCTGCCGAACGACTGACGGATTCGCTGCTAATCCACGATATCCAGCGATCAGGGATCGATCCGGGCCGGCTAACAATCGAAATCCTTGAATCAGTCTTTATTGAACGCATGACCGACGCATTTCGCTGGACTTTGGACCAACTGGATGAGCTGGGCGTAACCATCGCTATTGATGATTTCGGGACGGGACATGCCTCTATTCAGGGGCTTCTGCAGATTAAACCGTCCATTCTCAAAATCGACCGGCAGTTTGTCCAACCAGCGGTCGAAGATAAGACCTCGGAAGCACTTGTTGGTTCGATCATTAGCATCGGAACAAGCCTTGGGATGCGTATCGTCGCCGAAGGTATCGAAACCGAAGAGCATGCCTTGGTGCTGAACGCCATGGGGTGTGATTACCTGCAGGGCTATCATTTCGGAAAGCCGATGCGGGCTGAGGAACTTTGCGTCTTGCTGAAAGAGAATAAGGGCCAGTTCTGGAAACCGCAGAAGCCAGAGTCTCTCGCTTACACCCGTACATGAGTTGGGGCCATTGTGGTGGATCTGATTTTGTGCGGTGCGCGTGGGAATTTTCATGACGATTGTCAGCGTCATCTGAGTGAAATGGTGCCCAGGAGAGGACTCGAACCTCCACGTCCATACAGACACCAGCACCTGAAGCTGGCGCGTCTACCAATTCCGCCACCTGGGCAGGTCACGTCCGGGCGATTTACGCGCCGTGCCCGCCTCTGTCAACGCGATTCGAGGACAAAATGCTGGCGGCTCTTGGATTCATTGCCATTGCGCCTTGTCTGACACTGGACCGAGGGGTAAACCCAAAGCCAACTCCTTATCTAAAGGCCAAAGCGATGTCTCAGCTTGTAACTATCTTCGGCGGTTCCGGTTTTGTCGGACGCTACATTGCTCGTCGTATGGCGAAAGAGGGCTGGCGCGTGCGCGTCGCTGTGCGCAACGTCAATGAGGCGATGTTTGTGCGCCCATACGGTGTGGTCGGGCAGGTCGAGCCTGTGTTTTGCAATATCCGTGATGATGCCAGCGTTGCGTCTGTCATGGATGGTGTCGATGCCGTTGTGAATTGTGTCGGTGTGCTGGACGAGGTGGGTAAGAATACGTTTTCTGCTGTGCAGGCCGACGGTGCTGCGCGGATCGCACGTATTGCCGCGTCCCACGGCGTGGAACGGATGGTTCACATCTCGGCTATTGGTGCAGATGCCGGTGCTCAAAGTGAATACTCCAAGACTAAGGCCGCTGGTGAAGCTGGTGTGATCGAACATATGCCGCAAGCAATGATCCTGCGTCCGTCAATCATCTTTGGCGCAGAGGATCAGTTCTTTAACCGTTTCGCTGGCATGTCCCGCATGGGTCCTGTTCTGCCTGTTATTGGTGCCGATACCCGTTTTCAGCCAGTTTTTGTTGATGATGTTGCCGCTGCAGCGGTCAAAGGTGTGCTGGGCGAAGTTGAGGGCGGTGTATACGAGCTAGGCGGCCCCGATGTACACAGTTTCCGCGAATTGATGCAGGTAATGTTGGGTGTGGTCCGCCGTCGCCGTTTGATCGTGAACACGCCGTTTTGGATGGCGCGAGTGATGGCGTTTGGTTTTGGTGTCGTGCGCACTTTGTCTCTTGGATTGGTCAAAGGTCCAGTGACCAAGGATCAGGTGATCAATTTGGCGGTTGATAATGTGGTGTCTGACGACGCCAAAGGTTTTGACGCCCTTGGCCTACAGCCCACAGCGATGGAGGCTGTGCTGCCTGATTACCTGTGGCGGTTCCGTCCCTCAGGTCAGTATGACGCGATCAAGGAATCAGCCAAGAACCTCAAGGCTTAAGTATAGGCGATCCAAAGCAGGATTAGCCCTAATCCGATCCGGTAGATCACGTATGGTGTAAAGCTGACCGATTTCAGCAGGCGCATCATCAGCGTTAATGCAACTAATGCTGCGGCGAACGACATCACCACAACGATGCCAATGTCGCGGATTTCTCCGATGTCGCCTGTGCTGATCACGTCCAGTCCCAGCAATGCTGCCGATGCGATGATCGTCGGGATCGACATCAACATAGCCAGTTTCGCCGCGTCCGCGCGGTTGTACCCTAGCATCCGCCCCGCTGTGATCGTGATGCCTGACCGCGAAGTGCCGGGGATCAATGCAAGAGCCTGCCACAGTCCCATTTGAACGGCGTCTTTCAGCGACCATTGCGCGGCTGTCTTGGCGGTCGTTCCTTTTTGGTCGGCCCAATAAAGCACGATGCCAAAGATTATCATCGCCCAGCCGATCACAGCGATCCCGCGCATCGCGTCGGATAGGCCTGTGACTTTCAGGACTAGGCCGACAATGATCACTGGGACTGTCGCGACGATCAGGCAGAGCGCCAAGAACGCGCCTTGCGTGTCGATCTTGCGCTGTGCCAGCCGTGTTAACCCAACCAAGGCCAATTTCACGTCTGCCCAGAAATAGAGAATGACCGCACCTAATGTACCAAGATGCGCTGCGACATCGATCACTTGGCCTTGGTCCTCCATGCCAGATAAGGATGGCAACAGGATCAGATGACCTGAGGATGACACCGGCAGGAACTCGGTAATCCCTTGGATCAGTGCGATAAGAAGCAGTTGAAATGTCGTCATGCGTCCGGTCTTTGATTCGTTGGCCCAACCTAACCTGCTTATTTCTTGGGGAAAGAGGTGATATAGGTAACTTATCGGACCTAAATATTAACGATTTGTGGCCTGTTGCATTGCATGATGGCCAAATTTCTTTCATATAGGTCAGTAATACTGCCTTTTCATTTAGATTGTAGCATCTTAAAAGGCGGTTCGCCTTGCCAAACGGGAGAATAGCCATGGCTGGTCAGAAGATGTTGAAGTTCACCAAGGTTGAACGGGATATGCCTGAAAAGCGCCCGCCGAACCTACGCAAAGAAGACTTCGGTGAAATTTACGCAGAGTACGCCCGCGATAAGGCCGCCGAGCAAGCCAGCCGGTGCAGCCAATGTGGTGTGCCCTATTGCCAGACCCATTGTCCGTTGCACAACAATATCCCCGACTGGCTGCGCCTGACCGCCGAAGGCCGGTTGGAAGAAGCATATGAGATTTCCCAAGCGACCAACACATTCCCCGAGATTTGTGGCCGCATCTGCCCGCAGGACCGTCTGTGTGAAGGCAACTGTGTGATCGAACAGTCTGGCCACGGCACTGTGACCATCGGCTCGGTCGAGAAATACATCACTGACACAGCGTTTGAAGAAGGTTGGGTCAAACCCATCCGCCCCCACGCGGAACGCAGCGAAAGTGTCGGCATCATCGGCGCAGGCCCCGGTGGTCTAGCCGCAGCTGACATGCTGCGCCGTCAGGGTGTGCAGGTCACTGTTTATGATCGCTATGATCGCGGGGGTGGTTTGCTGACTTACGGCATCCCTGGTTTCAAGCTGGAAAAAGACATCGTCATGCAGCGCATGGCACAGTTGGAAGACGGCGGCGTGCAGTTCGTTTTGAATTGCAACGTGGGCGAAGACCTGTCCTTTGACGCCATTCGCGGCAAGCATGATGCAGTGCTGATTGCGACAGGCGTCTATAAAACACGAGATCTGCCTGATTCAGGTGCGGACGGGATCGTTGATGCAATTGACTATCTGACCGCCAGTAACCGCAAAAGCTTTGGCGATGATGTGCCCGAATTTGATAGCGGTGAGTTGAACGCCGAAGGCAAGCGCATTGTTGTCATCGGTGGTGGTGATACTGCGATGGACTGCGTGCGGACTGCCGTGCGTCAGGGCGCAGAAAGCGTGAAATGCCTGTACCGCCGCGACCGTGCAAACATGCCCGGTTCGCAGCGCGAAGTGCAGAATGCAGAAGAAGAAGGCGTGGAATTCGTCTGGCTGTCTGCCCCGAACGGGTTTGAAGGCGACGCTGTCACTGGCGTGAAAGTCCAAAAGATGCGCCTAGGCGCACCGGATGCAACGGGCCGTCAGGCACCTGAACTGATTGAAGGCTCTGACTATGTCGAAGGCGCGGATATTGTGATCAAAGCGCTGGGCTTTGAACCGGAAGACCTGCCGAAACTGTGGGGCGTTGATGGACTGGAAGTCACCCGTTGGGGCACCGTGAAGGCGGACTTTAACACCGGGGCGACCACTCTTGAGGGCGTTTATGCCGCTGGTGATATCGTGCGCGGTGCTTCGCTTGTTGTCTGGGCCATTCGCGATGGGCGTGACGCGGCCACGGCAATGTTAGAGTATCTGGGACAGACGGCAAACGTCGCCGCAGAGTGATATGCAACCCGTACACAAGCTGTACATACCCCGTACATACGCTGTGCAAACCATACGTCACCAATACTGACCTGAAGGGTTAAGAAATGATGAAGCCTTGGATGCTCCTGACCGCACTTGCCGCTGCAACACCTGTTGCCGCCCAGCAAACCTTTTCGGCCCCAGAGGGCTGCGAAGCTGTTCTGACCGTTCAGTACAAAGGCTGCGTTTTGACCAATGTCTGGCAATGTGAGGCCGATAACCCCGGTGATCAATGGATCGCTTTGTTGACCCAAGCAGGCGTGTTCAGCGTGCAAAAGGTCGATGCAGAGTTTCAGTGGGTTGAGGCGTATAAGGTGACGGGCAATCAGCGTCTGGTCACCCCAACCGAAGACGCAGCATCGCTGACCGAACTGTTTGAGACCCAGATTGATACATGGGATTTCACGCTGGAAACCGACGGTGGAACCGAGCGGAATGTTGGTTATGACTTGCTGACAGGAGAGACGACCGAGATCGACGGTGAAATCCTGTTGAACACCGAATTTCAAGGCCGCACCATTGACCAAGATGGTAATGAGATCGACGCAAGCAGTGGCCGCCAGTTTGTCAGCGAAAAGCACCGGTTGTTTTTCTTTGGCGAAAGCTGGCAGCAGGAAAACCCTGAGCAAGTGATCGATATGTCTCCGGTTGAGTTTATCTATCCTGGTGAGCCTGGCTTTTTCTCGGACAGTCCCAAATTCGAATGCAACGTCATTGAATCAGGTTATCGTCCCTAAGGACCGTACTGATCCTGCACTGCCTAGCGCACAGAACTGAATGAAAAGCCCACCCTTGCGCGGTGGCCCTTCTAAAAGGAAATACAAATGACAACATATGATCAGACTTGGGTCGCAGCCGAGGAAGCCAAGCGTCAGTGGATGGCTGAAAATGGCCTCTATAAGGACGATGATGAACATGCCTCTTGTGGTGTGGGTCTTGTGGTGTCGATTGATGGTACGCCGTCCCGTGGTGTTGTCGAAAAGGGTATCAACGCGCTTAAGGCCGTGTGGCACCGCGGTGCGGTTGATGCGGATGGCAAAACTGGTGATGGCGCGGGTATTCACGTCCAGATTCCCGTCCCATTCTTCCAAGATCAGATCCGCCGTACCGGTCACGAACCCCAAGCGGGTGAGCTGATTGCAGTTGGTCAGGTGTTTCTGCCCCGCACTGATTTCGCGGCCCAAGAACAATGCCGTACGATCGTTGAAAGCGAAGTGCTGCGCATGGGCCACTATATCTATGGCTGGCGTCATGTGCCTGTGAACTGCGAGATGCTGGGCGACAAGGCCAATGCAACCCGCCCCGAGATTGAGCAAATCCTGATCCGCTGCGAAAAGGACATGGATGAAGAAAAGTTCGAGCGCGAGCTCTACATTATCCGTCGCCGGATCGAGAAAGCCGCGACTGCTGCTGGCATTGGCGGCATGTATGTCTGTTCGCTATCTTGCCGATCGCTGATCTACAAAGGCATGATGCTGGCCGAGCAGGTGGCCGAGTTTTATCCCGACCTGATGGATGCCCGGTTTGAGAGCGCCTTTGCGATCTATCACCAGCGCTATTCTACCAACACGTTTCCCCAGTGGTCACTGGCCCAGCCGTTCCGCATGTTGGCTCATAACGGTGAGATCAACACGCTGAAAGGCAACGTCAACTGGATGAAGAGCCATGAAATCCGCATGGCCTCTGGCGCATTTGGCGATAAGGCCGAGGATATCAAACCGATCATCCCGTCAGGTGCCTCTGACAGTTCTGCGCTGGATTCCGTGTTTGAGGTTTTGGTCCGTGCTGGCCGTAACGCCCCAATGGCCAAGACAATGATGGTCCCTGAGGCATGGTCCCAACAGGCCGTGGAAATGCCCCAAGCGTGGCAGGATATGTACGGCTATTGCAACGCTGTGATGGAACCTTGGGATGGCCCTGCCGCCCTTGCGATGACCGATGGTCGTTGGGTTTGCGGCGGTCTGGATCGCAACGGCTTGCGTCCGCTGCGTTATGTTGTGACCGGTGATGGTCTGTTGGTGGCGGGTTCTGAGGTTGGCATGGTGCCGATTGATGAGGCCACCGTGGTGGAAAAAGGCGCACTTGGTCCCGGCCAGATGATTGCCGTGGATATGCAAGAAGGCCGTTTGTTCCACGATGAAGAGCTGAAAGACAAATTGGCCGCTGCCCAGCCGTTTAGCGAATGGGTCAAGAAGGTTGTCGTGCTGAATGACGTGATGACTGATGTAGCTGAAAAAGCCCTTTATGAGGGTGATGAGCTGCGCAAGCGTCAGATGGCCGCCGGATACAGCATCGAAGAGCTGGAACAGGTGCTGGCGCCGATGGCCGAGGATGGCAAAGAGATGATCGCATCGATGGGTGATGACACGCCGTCTGCCGTGCTGTCGAAAACCTACCGTCCGTTGTCGCACTTCTTCCGTCAGAATTTTTCTCAGGTCACAAACCCGCCGATTGACAGCCTGCGCGAAAGCCGTGTGATGTCGTTGAAGACCCGGTTTGGTAACCTTAAGAACGTGTTGGATGAAGACAGTTCGCAAACCGAGATTTTGCAACTGGCGAGCCCCTTTGTGGGCAATGCAGAGTTTGACGAAATGGTCCACCATTTTGGTGAAAACGTCGCCGTGATCGATTGCGTCTTTGAGCCCGGTCAAGGCGCCTTGAATGCCGGCCTGCAACGTATCCGGGCCGAGGCTGAGGATGCGGTGCGCTCTGGTGCGGGTCACATTGTGCTAACCGATCAAAGCCAGTCGGAAACACATGTACCGATGCCGATGATCCTTGCCACCTCAGCGGTGCATTCGGGTTTGACTTCGAAAGGTCTGCGTACATTCTGTTCCATCAATGTGCGTGCTGCGGAGTGTATTGATCCGCATTATTTTGCAGTGCTGATCGGCTGTGGCGCGACGACTGTGAACGCCTATCTGGCGCAGGATTCTATCGCGGACCGTGTTCGTCGCGGTTTGATCGATGGCACACTGACCGAGGCAATGAACCGGTACCGCGCTGCTGTAGATGCTGGCCTGTTGAAGATCATGTCGAAGATGGGGATTTCGGTTCTGTCGTCTTACCGCGGTGGTCTGAATTTTGAGGCTGTTGGCCTAAGCCGTGCGATGGTTGCGGAATACTTCCCCGGCATGCACAGCCGTATTTCTGGTATCGGCACATCCGGCATTCAAACCAAGGTCGAAGAAGTGCACGCGCGTGGCTGGAAAGGTGGCTCTGATGTGCTGCCGATTGGTGGTTTCTACAAATCCCGCCGGTCTGGTGAAAAGCACGCGTGGGAAGCACAGACCATGCATATGTTGCAGGCCGCCTGCAACAACGCCAGCTACGGCATGTGGCAGCAATATTCCAAATCGATGCAGTCGAACCCGCCTATTCACCTGCGTGACCTGTTGGCGATCAAGCCACTTGGCACGGCCATTCCGATTGAGGAAGTCGAAAGTATCACAGCGATCCGCAAGCGTTTTGTGACGCCGGGCATGTCCTTGGGTGCGCTTAGCCCTGAGGCACATAAGACCTTGAACGTCGCGATGAACCGGATTGGGGCCAAGTCGGACAGTGGCGAGGGCGGTGAAGATCCCGCACATTTCCACCCTGAACCCAATGGTGACAACCCATCTGCGAAGATCAAGCAGGTGGCGTCGGGTCGCTTTGGTGTAACGGCCGAATATCTGAATGCTTGTGAAGAGCTTGAGATCAAGGTCGCCCAAGGTGCCAAGCCCGGTGAGGGCGGCCAGTTGCCCGGTATGAAGGTCACTGACCTCATTGCCCGTTTGCGCCACTCGACCAAAGGTGTGACCCTGATTTCGCCGCCACCGCACCACGATATTTACTCGATCGAGGACCTCGCGCAGTTGATCTATGACCTCAAGCAGATCAACCCGCGCTGTAAGGTGACGGTCAAGCTGGTGTCGTCGTCTGGCGTGGGCACGATTGCCGCTGGTGTGGCCAAGGCTAAGGCGGATGTGATCCTGATTTCGGGTCACAATGGCGGGACCGGTGCATCGCCCGGCACGTCGATCAAATATGCGGGTCTGCCGTGGGAAATGGGCCTGACCGAGGCGCACCAAGTGCTGGCGATGAACAACCTACGTGAGCGGATCACGCTGCGTACCGATGGTGGCCTGCGCACGGGCCGTGACATTGTCATGGCCGCGATGATGGGGGCCGAGGAATATGGCATCGGCACCGCCGCATTGATCGCGATGGGCTGTATCATGGTCCGTCAATGCCAGTCGAACACATGCCCCGTGGGTGTGTGTACGCAGGATGAGGCGCTGCGCGACAAGTTTACCGGCAATGCCGATAAGGTTGTGAACCTGATCACCTTTTATGCGACTGAGGTGCGGGAAATCCTTGCGTCTATTGGGGCGCGGTCTTTGGACGATGTGATTGGCCGTGCTGATTTGCTGACGCAGGTCAGCCGTGGATCGGCGCATCTGGATGATCTGGACCTGAACCCGCTGCTGATCACGGTCGATGGCGCGAATACGATCACCTATGATCGCAATAAGCCGCGCAATCCTGTTGATGACACGCTGGATGCGCAAATTGTGAAGGATGCGGCGCGTTTCCTAAACGATGGTGAGAAGATGCAGCTGGACTATGCTGTCCAGAACACGTTGCGCACCATTGGCACGCGGACGTCGAGCCATATTGTGCAGCAGTTTGGGATGCGTAACGCGTTGCAGCCTGATCACCTGACGGTGAAATTGCGTGGCTCTGCTGGTCAGTCACTGGGCGCGTTTGCCGCTCCGGGGTTAAAGCTGGAAGTGTCGGGTGATGCCAACGACTATGTTGGCAAGGGTCTGTCAGGGGGCACGATTGTCGTGCGTCCACCGATGGTTAGCCCGCTGGTGGCGTCTGAGAACACGATTATCGGCAATACGGTGCTTTATGGTGCGACGGCTGGTTATCTGTTTGCGGCGGGTCGTGCGGGCGAGCGTTTCGCTGTGCGAAACTCTGGTGCGCATGTGGTGATTGAAGGCTGCGGAACCAACGGGTGTGAATACATGACCGGCGGTGTTGCGGTGATCCTAGGGTCAATTGGGGCCAACTTTGGTGCGGGTATGACCGGCGGCATGGCGTATCTTTATAATCCGAAAGGCGAAGTGGCTGATCTGATCAACATGGAAACGCTGGTGACCAATCCGGTGACGGTGGATCATTGGCACGATCAGCTGAAAGGCTTGATTGAACAGCACGCAGAAGAGACAGGCAGCCGGAAGGCCGCGGATATCTTGCAGCACTGGGACCTTGAGAAAGCGAACTTTGTACAGGTGTGTCCGAAAGAGATGCTGGTGCATCTGCCCGCGCCGCTGAGCGTTGAGGATGCGGCGATCCCTGCGGAATAAATGACACGCCCCCGCGCCTAAATGTGCGCGGGGGTGGTCCATCTTCTTGACCTGTTAACTGCTGCCGTGGCTTATGGGTGCGATGGCAGAAACAAGTACAGAAAAGAAGAAACCGGCGAAAAAGCCGGCACCTAAGAAGAAACCAGCGAAGAAAGCCAAAAAACTGACCCTTGCGGGGCGGGTGCGGCGGTTCATGCGTCGGGTGGTTCTTTGGGGTGCCTTGGCTGTATTCGCTTTCGCGCTGCTTTGGACATTGCTTTACGCGCTGATTAACCCACCAACCACGCCGTATATGCGGGCAGAAGCACACCGTTTGGTCAGTGTGAAACAGGTGTGGGTGGACATAGAAGACATCGCCCCGGTGATGGCCCGGTCTGTTGTGGCCGCAGAGGATGCAAATTTCTGTTTGCATTGGGGGTTGGACGTCAATGCAATTCAGGATGCGGTGGAACGCGGGCGCGGTGGGGCCTCGACGATTTCGCAGCAGGTGGTGAAGAACGTGTTCTTGTGGCATGGCCGCAGTTGGTCGCGCAAAGCGATTGAGGCGGTTTGGACCCCGCTGACCGAGGCGGTTTGGTCCAAGCGCCGGATTGTTGAGATCTACCTGAATGTGGCGGAGTTTGATGAAGGCGTCTTTGGTGTGCAGGCCGCCGCCCGGCACTACTTTGGCGTCGATGCCGCTGATTTGAGCGCCACTCAGGCGGCGCGGCTGGCGGCTATCTTGCCGTCTCCCAAAAACCGATCAGCGAGTAATCCAAGTTCATTTACCCGCAATAGGGCGGCCTCAATCATCAGTGGTGCTGCGACAATTGCCGCTGATGGGCGGTCTGATTGCTTTGAAAACTGACCCCTGCCATTGATCAGACGCCCGCGTTGCGGCATTGAAGGAATAGTCCTTTTCGCGAGCGTACCATGAACACCCTTTACCATTACCCCATGTCCCCGTTTTCCCGCAAAGTCCGTCTGTGTCTGGGCGAAAAGAAGATTGAGGTGGTATTGGTTGAAGAACGGTACTGGGAGCAGGATCCTGATTTTCTACGCCGTAACCCCGCCGGCAAAGTGCCGATCCTTAAGATGGATGGCCGTACGATGTCGGATAGTGTTGCGATCTGCGAATATCTGGAAGAGACGCACCCGACGCCTGCATTACTGCCCAAAGCGGCCGATGCACGCTGCGAAGTGCGCCGTTTGGTCGGGTGGTTTGATGATAAATTCTACCATGAGGTCACTGCAAAGCTGACCGGTGAACGTGTCTTTCGCAAAGTCATGGGCCGTGGTTATCCTGACAGCACGAATGTGAAGGAAGGTGCAAAAGCCATCAAATATCACCTTGATTATATGGCGCGTTTGCTGGACGAGCGTCGATGGCTTGCGGGCAACGATATGACGATGGCGGATTTTGCGGCGGCGGCACAATTGTCCTGTTTGGATTACACCAGTGATGTGGACTGGAACCGCCATGAAGTGTTGAAGGATTGGTATGCCAAGATCAAATCCCGTCCTGCGTTCCGGTCGATTTTGGCGGATGAGGTGCCCGGGTTTCAACCTGCTGCGCATTATGCTGATCTGGATTTTTAAGGGGGGCCAGCCCCCCGTCCCTGCGGTCCTCACCCCGAGGTATTTTTGAACATGAGAAGCTTAAAGGATCAGCTTTTGGGCTTTGCGCAAGAGGCGGGTTTTGCATCCGTTGGGGTGTGTCGCCCTGATGCGGTGCCGGAATTGCCAGCGCGGCTGCAGGCCTTTGTCGATGCGGGGATGCATGGCCAAATGGGGTGGATGGCCGAGCGTATGGCGTGGCGGAGTGACCCCGCGGCGTTGTGGCCGGCTGCGCGGTCGGTTGTGATGCTAGCTGAGCCTTATACCCCTGAGCATGATCCGTTGGCCGTTTTGGAAGAGCGGGATCGCGCGGCGATCAGTGTTTATGCGCAGAACCGAGACTACCATGATGTTGTCAAAAAGCGGTTGAAGCGTGTGGGGCGCTGGTTGATTGAGCAGCAGCCGGGTGCCGAGATTAAGGTGTATGTTGATACGGCCCCGGTGATGGAAAAGCCTTTGGCACAGGCGGCGGGTCTTGGTTGGCAGGGCAAGCACACCAATTTGCTGAGCCGTGATTTAGGGAATTGGTTTTTTCTAGGCGCGATCTTTACGACCGTCGATCTGGAACCGGATGAGGCAGAGGTCAGCCATTGCGGGTCTTGTACAGCCTGTTTGGATGTTTGCCCGACGGCGGCGTTTCCAGCGCCTTATCAGTTGGATCCGCGGCGCTGCATTTCCTATCTGACGATTGAGCACAAGGGCGCGGTGGATGAGGAATTGCGCGGGCTGATGGGCAATCGGATTTATGGCTGTGATGATTGTTTGGCAGTTTGCCCTTGGAACAAGTTTGCGGTCGCAGGCCGCGATGCCAAGCTGGCCGCAAGGGATGATTTGATTGCGCCACCGCTTGTGGAGTTGGCCCAGTTGGACGATCCGGCATTTCGTGCGTTGTTCTCGGGCTCGCCCATCAAACGGATTGGCCGGGATCGGTTTGTGCGCAATGTGCTCTATGCGATTGGCAATTCTGGGGACCCCGCCCTTATCGCTTCGGTGTCACCTTTGGTTGATGACCCTGATCCGGCAGTGGCCGATGCGGCGCGTTGGGCTATCTTGAGGTCAAAGGAGACCTGATCATGATCCGTATTCTTGCATTGATAGCCTTGGCCACCGCTGCTGGTGTTGCTGCATTCGCGCAGGTGACCCAAGGCAGTGCTAACGCAGATTTCGCCCCCGCCTTTGCCGAACAGACCCGAGCTCCTGCCTTGCCGAGCAGTCCAATTTCGGTTGCAGTATTTGCTGACGGCTTGGACAGCCCTTGGGGGATTGCCCCTTTGGGTGCAGGCCAGTTTATCGTGACCGAGAAACCGGGCGCTTTGCGGGTTATCGATTCAGATGGGCGCGTCTCGGCCCCGCTGCCGGGCTTGCCGGATGTTGCGGCCCAAGGTCAGGGTGGTTTGTTGGATGTGGCCGTTTCCCCCGGCTTTGCGCGGGATCGGACGATCTTTTGGACCTATGCAAAATCTGTGCGCGGCGGTTTGGTGACAGCGGCGGCCCGTGGTGTGTTGGCCACTGATGGAAGTTTGAGTGAGGTCAGGGACATCTTTGTGCAGGGTGATCCCGCCCGCAATGGTCGCCACTTTGGGAGCCGGATCATTCCGATGGCGGATGGCACGGTGTGGATTACGACGGGCGATCGCGGTGCAGGTGATAGCGGCACTTTGGTGCAGGACATCGACAGCACCCATGGCAAGGTCATTCGCATCAATTCGGATGGCACTGTTCCAAGTGATAACCCTTTTGTTGGCCGCGCTGGTGATGATCAGATTTGGTCGCTGGGGCACCGCAATATGCAGGGTGCCGCGATTGGCCCCGGCGGACTTTGGACGATTGAACATGGGCCGCGCGGAGGGGACGAGTTGAACCAACCGCAAGCGGGCCTGAACTATGGTTGGCCAGTGGTCAGCTATGGGATCAACTATCGTGGGTCGGATGTGGGCAATGGTCAGGCGCGTGCGCCGGGGTTTGAAGAGCCTGTTTATTACTGGGACCCTGTGATCGCGCCGGGTGGGATGATGTTCTACGACGGCCCTTATGCTGAATGGCAAGGTGACTTGCTCATTGCCTCGTTGAACCCCGGTGGTCTGGTACGCCTCAAGATGGAAGGTGGTCGCGTGATCGGGGAAGAGCGCATGCTGACCGATGTAGGCCGCATCCGGGATGTGGAAGTCCTGGATGACGGCGCTGTTTTGGTGCTGCTTGATGCAGGTGAAGTACTGCGTGTGACGCCAGGTTAAGCGGCCAGTTTACGTGCCGCGGCGAATGAGATCAGGCGTTTGGATTTTTCATCCCACAGATCAAGGCTGGCGCATTTGATGCTTTGGGCGATGGTCATGCGGCTGACTTCGACCAGTTCATTGTGGTCGCGCAGGACCTCTGTCAGGCGATAGAATGGAATGCGACTGTACAGATGATGCACGTGGTGAATGCCGATATTGGCGGTAAACCAGCGCAGAATTGGTGGCAGGTCGTAGTGTGAACTGCCGTGCAAAGCGGCCTCATGCAGTTGCCAGTCTTCTTTTTGTTCCCAATGCGTTGTTTCAAACTGATGCTGGACGTAGAACAGCCAGACGCCAATTGATGCTGCAATCAGCGTTGTCGGAAGGAAGACGAGGAAGAGCGCCTGAAAGCCGCCGAAGTAGACGATTGTGCCAAGGATCGTCAGGATCGCGGCATTCGTGCCCATCGCGCTGATCCAGTATTTGCGTCCTTGGTCCATCAGACCCAAGGGCAGGCGGTTTTGCAGGAAGAACAGATAGGTTGGGCCGAGGCCAAACATCACAAATGGATGGCGATAGGCGCGGTAAAGGAACCTGCCAAAGGCCGTGCGCTGGTGATATTCTTCAACCGTTAGGGTCATCACATCACCGATGCCGCGTTGATCAAGATCGCCCGCGTGGCTGTGATGGATTGAATGAGTACGCCGCCAAACATCATAAGGTGTCAGTGTCACTACGCCCAAAGCGCGCCCGACCCAATCACTGACATTGCGGTTGCCGTAGAATGATCCATGCCCGCAGTCATGCTGAATACAAAACAAGCGCAGAAGGAACAGACCATTGGCCGCAGAAATCGCAAATGCCGCAAGATAGCTGTATTGTGCGACCCAGCAGGCCAGAACCCAAAGCACCACAAACGGGATCAAACTGATCGCTAACTCAAAGCTGCTACGGATGCTGCTTGGGTCACGGTATTTCGCCAAAATCTGTACCCAATCGCGTGGGGACATGTTTGCGGGGGTCTGGTTTTTATCTTGCATGTACTGCTTCTTAGCCTGAGTTGCTTTCGGATACCCTAACGTCAACTATTAGCAAGCGAAAAAGGCTTCATTGTGGTCACCTCGCGGCATAGTGTGCCTTTGAGAGGAACCATCATGCAGCCGCTTCGGGGCATTATTTTCAAGATTATGTCCGTGTGCATGTTTATGGGAATGGCCAGTTTGGTCAAAGCCGCGTCAGCTGATGTGCCGCCGGGACAGGCTGTCTTCTTTCGATCATTCTTTGCATTGCCTATTATTCTGGGATGGCTTGCGATCCGACATGAGCTGCGCGATGGCTGGAAGACCAAGAACCCGATGGGCCATTTTTGGCGGGGCTTGGTGGGCACATCTGCGATGGGCCTTGGCTTTACCGGACTGGGGTTGTTGCCTTTGCCAGAGGTCACGGCGATTGGGTATGCCGCCCCGTTGCTGGTGGTCGTCTTCGCAGCAATGTTTCTCAACGAGAACGTGCGTGCCTTTCGGTTGTCTGCTGTCGCCCTGGGCATGATTGGTGTTTTGATCGTCCTGTCGCCCAGACTTTCTGTGGGCGCGTCGTTGAATACGTCCGAGACTTTGGGGGCGGTTGTCGTCTTGATGGGGGCCGTTCTGGCCGCATTGGCGCAAGTGTTCGTGCGCAAATTGGTGGCAACCGAGACGACGGCGGCGATTGTATTTTGGTTCACGATCACCTCGTCAGTTTTGGCCTTGTTTACGTTGCCTTGGGGTTGGGTCGTACCACCATGGCAGGTCGCGATGATGTTGATTATGGCGGGCTTTCTGGGTGGTATTGGACAGATTTTGCTAACCACCAGTTATCGTCATGCGGATGCGTCTTTGGTGGCGCCATTTGATTATACTTCGATGATCTTGGCGCTTTTGATCGGCTACTTCATCTTTGATGAGGTTCCGACGGGCACAATGTTGCTGGGCGCCGGGATTGTTATTGCCGCAGGTGTGCTGATCATCTGGCGGGAACGCGCGCTGGGCTTGCAACGCGCACAACAGCGTAAGGCGACGGGGAATATCGGCACTTAGGCGCGCCGACCGCCGATCCGGAGCTTTTGGAACATAGACTTTGCACGCCGAATTTGTCGCGCAAATCCGGGTGGATGCTGGTCAACGTCCAGTCCCATTTCGTGGAAGAGCAACCACAGATGCGGCGCATCATCTGGATGCATATGGGGTGGCACGTGCAGTGCCGTACCGCCGTTAGGTTGCAGAAATCGCTGCGGAATCTTGAAAGGAAGTGATCCGTTGGGGTGTGCCATGACCTTTTGATTAATCCGGGCAATGGTCCGTTTGTCGACATCGACAGGGTCAACTTGCAAGCGATGGGTCCGGTACGATCCTGTGTCCCAGTTCAACAGCACCAGAGCAAAGATGTCTGATGGTCCGGGCCGCAGTGGTAGTGGTCTGGCGTTGTCCAGAAAAGAGGCTGGATTGCTGCGATAGAACGCATGCACCGCGATGGCGAAATCGCACTCAGTCTGGTTGAGCATCCAGTAAACCAAGCTGTCGTGTTCCGGCCCAGGGGCCCGTCGCAATGTTTCCAGCCAAAGATCTTGTGGTGCAGCCTTAAGGGTCTGACGCAAATTGATCTCAGCGTCGGTTAGCTTGGGTTTCGATGTATTTGGGGTGGCGGGAGAGACCATAGAACCATTCACATGATAAGAGCGTCATCTATCCCACCAAAAGCGGACCGAACTGAGACGCTGACACACTTAAATAGATGCTTAATGTTTCTGATTTGGTAACAGTTGATCGGGCACTCCGGCTTTGGGCCTTAACTCGCGGCTAAAGTGCTGATCGGCAAAGTGAGAAGAAGCAGATGCACGAATCTGGTGTTTTATGCTATGCTTGGGACATCAAAACGGAGGACAGCATGACAAAACATGTACTTGATAGACCAAGGACCGTTTCGACAAAGGCGTTGGCGCGTGCAGCAATCATTGAGCGCCGAAAGCGTCCGCATCTTGCGACCTTGACCTTGCAACGGCGCAATCGGCCCAGAGGTACAGATCAACGCCCAAAATTCTACGCACAGGTCATTCGTGGTAAGACGTCATAAAAAAGGGGCGCAAGTGCGCCCCTTTGTTCATCGAAATACGACCGCTTTAAGCTCGGACGAGCTTCTCATAATCTTCTGAAATTTCGCGGGTGATCGCGCCAACTTCAAAGTTGTAGTCACCAATCTGACCGACGGGCGTGACTTCTGCCGCTGTGCCAGTCAGCCAGCATTGCTCAAACCCTTCCAGCTCTTCTGGCATGATAACACGCTCGTTGACGGTCAGGCCTTTGTCTTTCAACATGCCAATGACTGTCTGACGTGTGATGCCGTTCAGAAACGCGTCGGCCTTTGGCGTGTGGATTTCACCGTCTTTGACGAAGAAGATATTCGCGCCTGTGG
This sequence comes from uncultured Paracoccaceae bacterium, assembly GCA_947496605.1. GTDB lineage: Bacteria > Pseudomonadota > Alphaproteobacteria > Rhodobacterales > Rhodobacteraceae > Yoonia. The sequence goes on from CANMDF010000002.1 coordinate 27,592, forward strand.
CTTCGGCGATATAGCCGCGATAGTCGAACATCATGGCGTCGGAACAGCCTTTGGCCTCGGCCGCGTGTTTGGACATCGTGGCGATCATATAAAGACCCGCTGCCTTTGCCTGTGATGGGGCTGTTTCAGGGCTAGGGCGTTTCCATTTGGCGATGTCGAGCTTGGCGCCCTTCATCTTGGCGTCACCATAATAGTTACCCCATTCCCAAACTGCGACCGCCAGATGGACAGGGTTTTTTGCAGCCGCGACACCCATGTCTTCACCAGACCCGCGCCAAGCAACAGGGCGCACGTAGGCATCTGTTAGGCCATTGGCATCAAGGGCTGCTTGTTTCGCCGCTTCGATTTCATCGACGGAATAAGGGAGGTCAAAGTCGATCAGCTGGCCGGATTTGATCAGGCGCTCGGAATGTTCGCGTGATTTGAAGATTTTGCCGGAATAGCAGCGTTCACCCTCGAATACAGATGATGCGTAGTGCATGGCATGCGTCAGCACGTGTACTTTTGCATCGCGCCAGTCGACCAACTGGCCGTCCATCCAGATTTTTCCGTCTCTGTCGTCATATGCACCGGCCATCGTATCCTCCATCCCGTTTTGCATTTATTACGCTGATAGGTCCGTTTCGGACATAATATTGCGTAGTTTCTGTGTTTTACTACGAGTTGATTCTTGGAATGTCAACAAAGCTGACGTATTGTCATGTCTAAGAAATTGGGAGAACGCGCATGAGTGACGGTTTACCGCCGCAGATGGGCCAAAGCCTGCTGTTCCTCACGGATGAGCAGCTGCGCAAGGGGATTGAGGCGATGTTTTTTGCCTATCGCGGCTTTACGGCTGATCCTGACCGTATTTTGAATGATAAATCTTACGGACGCGCCCATCACCGGGCCATACATTTTATCCACCGCAGTCCGGGCACAACGGTCAATAACTTGCTGTCTATTCTGGGCGTTACAAAACAATCGCTTAATCGTGTCTTGCGCACCTTGATTGAAGACGGTTTGGTGGCCAGCACCGTGGGGCAACGTGACAAACGCGAACGCCATTTGCATCTGACCGAAGTTGGTGCGGCGTTGGAACGTGAATTGTCAGATGCCCAGCGTGACCGAATGCGCGCTGCTTATCGTGCGGCCGGTCCAGATGCCGTTGCCGGATTTCGGCAGGTGCTAGAAGCGATGATGGATGAAGAGACCCGCCACCATTATGAGGCGATGAAGGATAGACCGGAATGAATAACGACGATGCCCACCTGCTGATTGTTGACGACGATGAGCGTATTCGCGGTCTTTTGCAAAAGTTCCTGATGCGGTCCGGCTTTTTGGTCAGTACTGCCCGTGATGCCGCCCATGCGCGGCGTATTTTGTCAGGCTTGGAATTTGATCTGATTGTATTGGATGTGATGATGCCGGGCGAAGACGGCATGGCGCTGTGCCGTGATCTGCGCAAGACCATCACGACGCCGATCCTCTTGCTGACCGCCAAAGGTGGTACGGATGATCGTATTACCGGGCTAGAGGCCGGTGCGGATGACTATTTGGCCAAGCCGTTTGAACCTAAAGAGCTGTTGTTGCGCATCAACGCCATTCTGCGTCGTGTCCCTGCCGCTGAACCCGCTGTTGTTTTGCCTAAGGTCCTGAACATGGGTCCGGTCCGCTATGACATTGAACGTGGTGAGATGTGGAATGGGGATCAACTGGTGCGGCTGACATCTACCGAGAGCCAACTGATGCGTATTTTCTCTGGGTGCCCCGGTGAAGCCGTGACGCGGACACGGTTGGTTGAGGAACTGAGCCGGTCCGGTGGACAGACGCAGGAACGTGCCGTGGATGTGCAGATTACACGGTTGCGCCGTAAGATTGAGGTGGATCCCAAGCAGCCGCGGTATTTGCAGACTGTCCGCGGTGCTGGGTATATGTTGGCGCCGGAGTAAAGGGGCGCTGCCCCCGTCGCTGCGCTCCTCCCCCGAGGTATTTTGGAACATGAGAAGTTAAGCGGGCTATTGCTTATCTCAGTTGTAGATGAATGTGGTCATCGTGGCGTGCGGCCCGGCATCCTTGGAAACGGATATTGGGATGGGCGGCACCCAGACTTTGGACCAGATGTGGTTCGACAAAAATCCGTCCAACGCGTGGATCATTCGCCAAGATTTGAAGAACCGCACGATTGCGTTCGGGCTCGAGTGCATAGTCAGCCCAGATCGGTTGCAACATGTCGAAGTCCCATCTGAGTGATGGCCAGGTGTCCGGGCAATCACTTGGCCCCTGTTCAAATGCGAAATAGCCAATGGGTGAACGTGTTGCGCCGGGCAAGTAGCCTGTTTGATCCTGGTAATAGAAAGCGAGGTCGGCCTTTTCACCATCGTCATGTGACAGATGCGGGAGCAGTGGGACGTTGTCGAAGAACGGAAAGTTCGCATCGAGGACGACTGTTTTTGTGCCGGGAAAGCGCTGATCCATCCTGTTGGCTGTCTGTTCAAGGACCTCTGCGAGCGCGGGCGTGACGTAGTTTCGGTTGGCGGCGCAATACATCCAACTTTGTACCTCGAGCGGCCCCGAAGCCGTGCAACTGAGCGCCGTGCGTCCAAAAATGGGCGCGATCCAGAGGGTGGCAATGGTCATTGCTGTATAGATCAGTGCAAAGGAAAGCAGTCCTTTGCGAAAGATCAATGCTATAAGCCAAGCAAGGCCACCAACCTGTGTGAGTACCGTCAACACGAGAATGATTGCGCTGTGCAGGAGAAGACGAAACATAGCGTCAGCCTATCACCCGATGTGCCCCCGACAAGTTGAGATCTTCAAAAGGCGGTTGTGCTTCTGCCCTGAATTTCGTCTCTTACCCGCATGACAACAGCTTTGATTTCCCACGCCGATTGCGCGGACCATGTGACGCCCCCCGGCCATCCTGAACAGGTGGCCCGGTTGGATGCGGTTTTGGGCGCGTTGAGTGATCTTGATTTGCAGCGCGTGAAGGCCCCTTTAGCGGCGGACGATGATCTGCTGCGTGCCCATCCTCAGGCATATGTTGATGCGATACATGCGGCGGCCCCGCATGAAGGGTGGCGCTCTTTGGATGCCGATACCCATATGTCTGCAGGCACCCTGAAGGCGGCCTACCGTGCTGCCGGTGGTGTTGTCCGTGCCGTCGATATGGTGATGGGCGGTGAGGTGGCGAATGCCTTTGCCGCTGTGCGTCCCCCCGGCCATCATGCGGAACGCCAGACTGCGATGGGCTTTTGTTTCTTTGGCAATGTCGTGATTGGCGCCAAACATGCGTTGGATCATCACGGGTTAGAGCGTGTGGCTATCGTGGATTTTGACGTGCACCACGGTAATGGCACACAAGATCTGGTCGAGGATGATCCGCGTATTCTGTTTTGCTCGACCCATCAGTCACCGCTTTATCCCGGCACAGGGGCCGCACATGAAGTGGGTGTTGATAATGTCTTGAACGTGCCTTTGCCCGAAGGCACCGGGTCAAAGCCGTTTCGCGATGTGATGGAACGGGTCGTTCTGCCGCGGTTGAATGCATTCTCTCCGCAACTTGTCATAATTTCGGCTGGATTTGATGCACATATGGATGATCCATTGGCGGGCATGAACCTGACGACCGAGGATTTCGGTTGGGTGACAGGACGCCTATGTGATGTGGCCGACCAGCATTGTCAGGGTCGGGTGGTATCGAGTTTAGAAGGTGGATATGACTTGGCAGCATTGGGTGCGTCTGCAGCCGCCCATGTGAAGGTACTGGAGGAACGCGGCCGATGACCGACGTAAAAGACATGAGCTTTGAGGATGCGATCAAAGAGTTGGAGACCGTGGTCGGCCAGCTTGAGCGCGGTGATGTGGCCTTGGATGAAAGCATCGCCCTTTATGAGCGCGGTGCGGCATTGAAAGCACGGTGTGAAGCCAAACTAAAAGAAGCCGAAGAAAAGGTCGCCAAGATCACATTGGGCGAAGGTGGTGCACCTGCTGGAACGGCCCCGCTCGATGGTTGATCCTGCGCAGACGTATCAGGTTGCGGCACTTCAGCGTAAGCCTTTGGCTGAGGCCTTGGCGAATGCATCGAAAATTGCTGAAGCCCGCATCGGTTTTGCCCTAAGTGGATTAGACGGCGATGTGCCGGCTGCGATGCTATATGCCGCATCCGGCGGGAAAGCGTTGCGCGCGTTTCTAGCGCTTGAGACAGCGCGCATGTTGGGCATCAATCCGGTCGCAGCTGCCGGTGCTGCCGCCGCGATTGAGTGTATCCATGCCTATTCGCTGGTCCATGATGATCTGCCTTGTATGGATGATGATGACCTGCGTCGCGGCCAGCCCACTGTTCACAAGAAATGGGATGACGCCACGGCGGTTTTGGCTGGTGATGGCCTGCAAGCGTTGGCCTTTGAATTGCTGGTGCAGGCCGAATGTGGCCCTCGTGCGAAGCTTAATCTCTTGATGACTTTGGCGAACGCGGCTGGCGTGCGTGGCATGGTCGGCGGGCAGGCTGCCGATATTGCGGCTGAGACCGCCGCTGTTCCGCTGGATCTGCAGCAGATCATGGATTTGCAGGCTGCAAAGACCGGTGCGTTGATTTCATGGTCTGCCCTTGTTGGTCCCCGCATGGCCGAAGCGGAGCGCGAGCCATTGTCGATTTACGGGTCTTATTTGGGTTTGGCTTTCCAGATTGCCGATGATGTCTTGGATGCCACGGGCGACGCCGCCACGGTTGGCAAAGCCGTTGGCAAGGACGCTGCCGCTGGCAAAGCCACTTTTGTGTCTTTACTGGGCCTTGATGGGGCAAAAAGCCGCGCTGCTGCTCTGGTAGAAGAGGCCTGCGATGCGCTATCTCCTTATGGTGATGATGCGGACACATTGAAAGAAGCCGCTCAGTTTGTGATTGCGCGTACGCATTAAGAAAGGTCGAAATGTCAGACCAACCCCACACCCCTGTTTTGGATCGCGTCAACACGCCTGATGATATGAAGGGCCTGTCCGACGCCGAGCTGCGCCAGCTTGCCAATGATCTGCGAGCCGAAACGATTGCGGCAGTTTCCGTGACCGGCGGCCACTTGGGTGCTGGTTTGGGTGTGGTTGAGATGACCGTGGCTTTGCATGCTGTGTTTGACGCCCCCAAGGACAAGATCATTTGGGACGTGTCCCACCAATGTTATCCGCATAAGATTTTGACGGGGCGTCGTGACCGAATTCGGACCTTGCGCACCGAGGGTGGTTTGAGCGGGTTCACCAAGCGATCCGAGAGCCCCTATGATCCGTTTGGGGCCGCACATTCCAGCACCTCGATTTCTGCGGCTCTTGGGTTTGCTGTTGCCCGTGATTTGGGCGGCGAAGGTGGCGATGCGATTGCGATTATTGGCGATGGTGCGCTGTCTGCTGGCATGGCTTATGAAGCGATGAACAACGCGGGCCATTTGGGCAAGCGGTTGATCGTGATCCTGAATGACAATGACATGTCGATTGCGCCGCCGACGGGTGCGATGTCGTCTTATTTGTCCCGCCTTTATGCGGGCGAGCCGTTTCAGGAATTTAAGGCTGCTGCCAAAGGGGCCGTGTCCTTGCTGCCCGAACCATTTCGCGAAGGGGCCAAGCGCGCCAAGGATATGCTTAAGCATATGACTGTCGGTGGCACGCTGTTTGAAGAGCTTGGGTTTTCTTATCTGGGCCCCATTGATGGGCACGATATGGAGCAACTGTTGTCGGTACTGCGCACGGTAAAAGACCGCGCCGATGGGCCAATTATCATCCATGCGATCACCAAAAAGGGCAAAGGCTATGCCCCTGCTGAGCGTGCCAGCGACAAAGGACATGCGACGGCCAAGTTTGATGTGATCACAGGTGAGCAGACCAAAGCGCCCAGCAATGCGCCGTCTTATACGTCTGTGTTCTCGGACAGCCTATGCAAACTGGCCGCTGTTGACCCTAAGATTTGTGCGGTTACCGCTGCGATGCCGGATGGCACAGGGCTGACCAAATTTATGGAGCGTTATACCAGCCGTTGTTTTGATGTGGGTATTGCTGAACAGCATGCGGTGACGTTTAGCGCGGGTCTAGCTGCTGGCGGGATGCGCCCGTTTTGCGCGCTCTATTCGACCTTCCTGCAACGTGGCTATGATCAAGTTGTGCATGATGTGGCGATCCAGCGTTTGCCCGTCCGTTTTGCGATTGATCGTGCAGGGCTGGTAGGGGCCGATGGGGCCACGCATGCGGGGTCTTTTGATATTGGCTATCTGGCGAACCTTCCTGGTTTCGTGGTGATGGCGGCGGCGGATGAGGCTGAATTGGTGCGTATGGTCGCAACTGCTGCAGCCCATGACGACGGCCCGATCGCGTTCCGTTTTCCACGTGGCGAAGGCGTGGGTGTTGAGATGCCGGACGACCCTGTACTGCTGGAAATCGGCAAAGGCCGCATGATCCGCGAAGGCAAACAGGTGGCGATTTTGTCATTCGGAACGCGCCTGCAAGAAGTGACCGCAGCCTGTGAGGCGCTTGAGGCCAAGGGGATCAAGCCCACCATCGCTGACGCCCGTTTTGCCAAGCCGCTTGACCGCGACATGATCTTGAAACTAGCCACCGACCATGACGCGCTGATCACTGTCGAAGAAGGAGCCGTGGGTGGTTTTGGGTCACATGTTGCGCAATTGTTGGCAGATGAAGGCGTGTTCGATGACGGGTTAAAATTCCGGTCCATGGTGCTGCCAGATACGTTCATTGATCAAGCCAGCCCTAAGACAATGTATGATGTGGCGGGCATGAACGCTGAACATATTGAGGCGAAGGTGCTTGAGGTCATGGGTGTGGCAACGTTGGAGAAGCGGGCTTAGGGTTTGATTTTGCGGGAAGTGAAACGATGCATGTCCTAGTTGTCCTTGATCACCCAAACCCCGCATCGTTTAGTGCCGCAGTCGCTCAGCATTTTATGAATGGTGCCAAAGCGGCGGGCCATTCCGTTGAGTTGGCGGATTTGCATGCCGAAGGATTTGATCCGCGTTGGTCAATGGCTGACATCAACTCAGATGAAGGTAGGGCGACACCCATCGATGTGATGAAAGAGCAAGCGCGGATCGCGAAGGCAGACGCGATCTGCTTTGTCTTTCCACTGTTTTGGTGGGGCATGCCATCGATGATGAAAGGCTGGATTGATCGTGTCTGGGCTTGGGGGTGGGCCTATGACCAGTTGGACGATCCTGAACTTTCACTGCAAAGAACTCGTAGTGGCGTTCTTTTGGTTCCTGCCGGGGCCCGTTCGGATGAAATGGAAGATGCGGGTTACCTTGCTGCGATGGAAACGGCTTGGATGAAAGGCACGTTCGGGTATTTCGGTTTTGCGCCAACAAAGCTTGAAGTTCTTTTCGGTTCAAAGGGATCGCCTGAGCGCAGGAATGCTCTTTTGCAACAAAGCTATGATGCCGGATACATGCTCGCCTCTTCGGATGCGGTTAGTTAAAGGCGCGGTTCTTTGCTGTACACCATCGAGAAATGTATCGACTATTTTCGCGCATCCAACCGCTTCTCAATCGCATCCAACTTCTTCATCACCTCATCGCGGTACGCATCGGTCGCGGCGTTCCCTTCCTCTGCGTGGGCGTCTTGCATTGAGTTCACGATCAGACCGACCAATAGGTTCACCACGGCGAATGTTGTGACCATGATGAACGGGACAAAGAACGCCCAGGCGTAGGGATAGACTTCCATTACGGGGCGGACGATGCCCATTGACCAGCTTTCCAGTGTCATGATCTGGAATAGCGAGTACCCGCTTTCGCCCAATGTGCCGAACCATTGTGGGAAGCTTTCGCCGAACAGTTTGGTCGCCATCACTGCGCCGATGTAGAACACGATCCCCATCAGCAGGAACACCGATCCCATGCCGGGTAGGGCTGTCACAAAGCCCTCAACCACGCGGCGCAGGGATGGCACGACCGAGATAACACGCAACACCCGCAAAATGCGCAGTGCCCGCAATACTGATAGGCCGCCGTTTCCGGGTACAAGTGAAACACCCACGATGATGAAATCAAAGATGTTCCAGCCGCTGCGGAAGAATTGCAGGCGCTGTGCAAAAAGTTTCGCGGCCAGTTCGGCCACAAAAATTGCAAGGCAGACTTTGTCTAACAGCAAGATCAAAGGGCCAGCCGCGGCCATAATGGTCTTTGACGTTTCCATCCCAAGGATGATCGCGTTAAAGATAATGACGGCCACAATGAAATTGCTGACCCGTGGGGTTTCAAGCAAAGCAGCGGTTTTCTGGCGTAGTGTCATCGGTTGAACCTTTGGTCTTATGCGCCTTTGATATGGGTTGTTTGCAACATTTGAGCAAGAGCATCCCCCGACGCGAGGTTATGCTGGACTGATATTGCACGCCCTGTGCATGCTCTGCCTAAAAAGAGAGCCTTAAATGTCGATGAACCCTCGTTTGATTTTCCGCTGGACTGCGTTCTTGTTGGCCGGCGGGTATTGCATTCACACGCTGATCTTTGGCGAATGGGATGTGCTTGGTGGGCCGTTTCGTTTTCTGACGATTTGGGGTCTTTTTTGCGCGTTCTTTGCTTTCAGCCGCCTAATGGCCATGGAAGAGGGGCGCTCGGATCGCCGTTGGGATGGCTTTATCAGCATGACCGCTGTGCTGAATACGATGGTCTTGGTCCTGTATTGGCGGATTTTTTACGACGACTCAGTTTTGGTCACAGGTGACGGTGGTTTCAGCGATTACCATCTTGAGATTTACCGGCATGGGTTGGGCCCTGCGTTGATTATCATTGATGCGCTTTTTATCCATCGCAGTTTTACCAGAATTGGCGCTGCGATGGCTTGGCTGTTTGGTGTGATCGGCGTCTATATCGCGGTGGCTGAATTGGTGTGGCAGCCTTTGAATGACATCCCGTTGGGTACTGTCACGAGCGGCATTCCTTACGACTTTTTGAACGATCTGGAATTTGCAGATCGTGCCGTATTTTATGGCATCAATTTTGGGACGGCACTTGTGCTATTGGTTGTTTATGCAGCCGTCGCGTGGGGCGTCAGGCGCCGATTTCCTGCGCAAGCAAAGCTTTGAGCCCTGATTTATAGTCAGGGTAAAGCAGTTCGACCCCCAGTTCATGCGTGATCCGGTCGTTGCGCACTTTCTTGCTTTCCGCATAAAAGCTGCGGGCCATCGGGGTCATTTCAGCAGTCTCGAAATCGACGGCCTCTGGAACCGGAAGCCCCAATAATTCTGCTGCATAGGCAATTACGTCCTCTGGCGGCGCAGGGTCGTTGTCGCAGACGTTATAGGCCGCCCCGGGATTTGGTTTGTTGATCGAGGCCGCCAAGATACGTGCGATGTCCGCGACATGTGTTCGGCTAAAGATTTGACCCTTCTTGATGATCCGTCGTGCCGTACCATTGCGCACTTTGGCGAATGGTCCACGACCGGGGCCATAAATACCTGCAAGGCGGAAGATGTGCAGTGGCAGATCAGGGATGGCGGCCCATGCAGCCTCGGCTTTGACCCGGGCGATGCCGCGTTTGGTGGCGGGTGTCAGCGGGGTGTTTTCATCGACCCAATCGCCGTTGTGGTCGCCGTAAACCCCTGTTGTGGACAGGTAGCCAACCCATGCGAATTGATCAGCGCGTTTGGCGATTTCATCGTGCAGTTCAGCCAGAACCGGATCGCCTGCGTCGCTGGGTGCTGCCGAGATCAAAACATGCGTCGCGGCATTCAGCGCGGGGATCATATCGGCCCCCGGCCATATCCGTGGCTCAATCCCTTCGTTCATCAGGCGCGGCGCTTTGTCATCCGAGCGTGTGGTGCCGATGATACGCCAATCCTGGGGCAAAAGAATGCGTGATAGCGCGCGTGCGCTATAGCCGTGACCGAAGGAAAGCAGTGTGTTTGTCATGCTGTGTTCGTGCCTGAGTGCTTGAGAATGCGCAAGCCTGTGTTAGCGTTTGCGGATGGGACAGAATCCAGATGTCGATGATGCATATGCGATGTCTTCGCCAGATGAGGTGAAAGACCTCTACCGGACGTGGTCGCACAGCTATGATGCAGCGTTTGGCGATGCGCAGGGCTATCAATTGCCGCGCGAGGTGGCATTTGCATTTGTCGGGGCAGGTGGTAGCGGCCCTGTCTTGGATGTGGGCGCGGGGACCGGCCTTGTTGGTACGATCTTGCGCGGTTTGAATACCGAATCCATTGATGGGATTGATCTGTCAGAGGACATGCTGCAAGTCGCGCAAACCAAAGGGGACTATCGTGGACTTTATGCCTGTGACGTGACCAAGCCCCTCGGCCTGAAAAATGCACCATATAGTGGTATCGTCAGCGCTGGGACGTTTACACTTGGGCATGTCGGGCCAGAGGCATTGCGCAACCTGCTAGATGTCGCAGCCAGTGGTGCGCTGTTTGTGATATCGGTGAATGCAGCGCATTTTGTATCAGCTGGTTTTGAGACCGCTTTCGCCGCGCTAGCCAATGAAATCACTGACCTGACGCATCGCGATGTGCGCATTTACGATGATCGCGCGCACAAGGCGCACCGCAACGATATGGCGCGATTGGTTATTTTCCGAAAAGTTTAGCGTCAGAATTCGAGGAAACTGGGGCCGCTTTCAATGATCGAAATGAGCAGGGCCACACCTGCAATAATCATCACGACCCACCAAATGAACTGCATCGAAATCGCAGCTACGCCAAGGACCGCGCCATAGGTGGGCAGGCGTTTGGGGTCATGCTTAAACGCGGAAACAATCGCAGTAATCATAGCTAAAATAGCCAGAATAGGACCTGTGATCATCAAGACGCGGTCGATATCCCAAGCCGCGACTTCGGGTGGAGGTAGCTCGTCACCACGGACGGTCTTGAACGCAGAGACACTGATGTCGCCAATTATTTCGCCTATAGTTGAACCGATGCTTTGCTGTGGGGCGAACGGGCCTGCAAAGATCACAATCGCAGTGACTATAAAGGCAATGCCGCCAAGGCCGATCGACGCCAAACCCCATTTATGGTCGCGCAGGTCAATTGATTGCAGTGTCATTGTGCCGTCTCCCCTCTTGTCCGTTGTTAGATATGGGAATTCTCAGCCACGAAACAAGATCAGATACGGCAACTGGTATTTCATTAAGTCGCGTAGCTTGACCCTTCTTCATCCAAAATCGCTTTGAGTTCGGCCAGATGGCGCACATCCTGTTCAGGGTAGTCTTCTAATTCTTGCGCAGCCTTTTCAGCAATATCATCCGGCAGAACCCGCAGTGCCATCCCGGTTTGCAAGGCGCGGATATATGTCTCGCAAGACCGTTCAAAGTAATACATTCGGTTGAACGTCTCGGCCACGCTATCGCCAATCACCAGCACACCGTGATTGCCCATGATCATCACCTTCTGTTTGGGATCGGTGAACATCGCGGCACAGCGTGCACCCTCTTCTTCAAAGGCCAGCCCGCCATAGCCATCGTCGATGACGTAGCGATTGAAGAACGTCGCACAATTCTGATCAATCGGCGGCAAGCGGCTATCTTTCAGTGACGCCAACACGGTCGCAAAGATCGAATGTACGTGCATCGCACAACGGGCATGTGGCACCAAACGGTGGATGCCTCCATGCAACCCCCAAGCGGTTGGGTCAGGCGCATTTGGTCCTTTCAGCGTGTCGGGATCATTGGCGTCCACCGTGATCAGATCGCTCGCCTTGATCCGGCTGAAATGCATCTGATTAGGGTTCATCAGAAACTTGGTGCCATCATCATTGATCGCCAGACTGATATGATTGGCGACCCCTTCATGCATGTTCAATCGCGCAGTCCAACGGAACGCTGCGGCCATATCGACCCGCTCGGTCCAGTGGGTCATGTTTTGTGGATGACTATTCATGACGGCTCCTTGGAATTGGATGTGGTGCGCGTTATTGATGACCCAACAACCCCATCAAAGGAAGTCCTATCATGACATTCAAGCCCGCCAAGTGGCCCCGGAAACTGCGGTCTCAGGAATGGTTCGGGGGGTCGTCAAAGGACGCGATCTATCACCGGTCATGGATGAAAAACCAAGGTTTGCCTGCGGATTTGCTGGATGGGCGGCCTGTCATCGGTATTTGCAATACGTGGTCAGAGCTGACGCCATGCAACGCGCACCTGCGTGATCTGGCCGAGAAGGTGAAGTTTGGGGTGTATGAAGCCGGCGGTTTCCCCGTTGAGTTCCCGGTATTTTCCCCCGCCGAGTCCAGCCTGCGCCCCACGGCAATGATGTACCGCAACCTGTGTGCGATGGACGTTGAGGAGGCGATCCGTGGCAAATCCATGGACGGTGTGGTGCTACTGGCAGGTTGTGACAAAACAACGCCAGCGCTGTTGATGGGGGCCGCATCGGTTGATTTGCCCGCGATCGTTGTCTCCGGAGGTCCGATGTTGAACGGGCACTTCCGCGGTGAACGTGTTGGGTCCGGCACGCACCTGTGGAAATTCTCCGAGGCCGTCCGCGCGGGTGAAATGACAGCCGAGGAATTTGTCGAGGCCGAGGCGTCGATGTCCCGCTCGCCGGGGTCCTGCAACACGATGGGCACTGCCAGCACAATGGCATCCATGGCTGAGGCATTGGGCATGGCCCTGTCTGGCAACGCCGCAATCCCTGCCGTTGATAGCCGCCGCCGGGTGATGGCGCATCTGACGGGTCGGCGTATTGTTGATATGGTCAAGGATGATCTGAAGCCGTCCGACATTATGACCAAAGACGCCTTTGAAAACGCGATTCGCACCAATGCCGCGATTGGCGGCTCCACCAACGCTGTGATCCATCTGCTTGCGATGGCGGGACGCACGAAAGGTGTTGAGCTGTCATTGGATGATTGGGACCGTTTGGGACGTGATGTGCCCACGATTGTGAACCTGATGCCATCGGGCAAATACCTGATGGAGGAATTTTTCTACGCGGGCGGCCTGCCAGTCGTGATCAAACGGCTGGGCGAGGCAGGGCTGTTGCACAAAGACGCGCTGACTGTGTCAGGCGGGTCGATGTGGGATGAGGTCAAACACGTCAAAAACTGGAATGAGGATGTGATCCTACCAGTTGAAAAGGCGTTGACGCAGTCAGGTGGCATCGCCGTCTTGCGCGGCAACTTGGCCCCCGGTGGCGCTGTGATCAAACCGTCTGCCGCGACGCCTGAGTTGATGCAACACACAGGCCGCGCGGTCGTGTTTGAGGATATCGACGACTATAAGGCACGTATTAATGACGACGATCTGGATATCGATGAAACCTGCGTCATGGTCCTAAAGAATTGCGGTCCGCGCGGTTATCCCGGCATGGCCGAGGTGGGAAACATGGGGCTGCCGCCAAAGATCCTGAAGAAAGGGATCACAGATATGGTGCGGATTTCTGATGCGCGTATGTCAGGCACAGCGTTTGGGACGGTTGTTCTGCATACCTCACCGGAAGCGGCGGTTGGCGGCCCACTGGCTGTTGTCCAAGACGGCGACATCATCGAGCTGGATGTCGCAGGGCGTCGCATTCATCTTGATATCACTGACGAAGAACTGGCCGCACGCATGGAGGCTTGGACCGCCGAGAAATCTGGCGCGAACCCACGCCCTGAAAGTGGCTATGCGATGCTTTACCATGATCGGGTGATGGGGGCGGATACGGGCGCAGACTTTGACTTCCTCGTCGGGCATCGCGGCAATGCAGTTGGCAAGGAAGCACACTGATGACGCCGATTTGCTTGGTAGGGATCGGCAAAATTGCCGTGGATCAACATGTGCCCGCGATTGCGGGTAGCGATGATTGGGACTTGGCCGCGACTGTCAGCCGGGCAGGCACCGTCGATGGTGTGCAATCCTACACTGACTTCGATCAAATGCTGGCCGAACGACCGGATATCCCGGTCATCTCGCTTTGCCTGCCACCGGTGCCGCGCTACGATTATGCAGCCAAAGCTATCGCGGCAGGGCGTCACGTGATGCTTGAAAAACCACCGGGCGCGACCTTGGCTGAGGTGGATGCGCTGGCGGTAATGGCCAAAGCGGCGGGCGTAACACTCTACACCACATGGCACAGCCGTATGGCAAAGGGCGTTGCCCCTGCGAAGGCATGGTTGGCTGACAAAGAGATCACGAGCGCACATATCAACTGGAAAGAGGACGTCCGGCGCTGGCACCCGAACCAGGAATGGGTCTTTGCGCCCGGCGGCATGGGGGTATTTGATCCGGGCAGCAATGCAATCTCAATTATTACCGAAATCCTGCCAATGCCGTTCCATCTGCGCGCGGCGGACCTGCACTTCCCTGAAAACCGGGACACACCTATTGCGGCCCAATTGAAATGGACCAACAATGTCTCGGGCGACTTTGATTGGCTGCAACAGGGGCCACAGAGCTGGGACATCACTGTCGAGACGACATCAGGCACGCTGCACTTACATGATGGCGGCGACCGACTGATCATTGATGGCACTGAAATCGCGGCGGGTAACAATCGCGAATACCCCGCCCTTTACGATCACATGGCAGAATTGGTCAAAAATGGCTCATCAGAGGTCGATGTGTCCCCGATGACGCATGTGGCAGACGCGCTCACATTGGGTAAACGGATCACCGTCGACGCGTTTCATTTTTAGCATAACCCCTTATTCTCATGTTCAAAAATACCTCCGCCGGAGGCCTCTTGATCGATTTATCGATCAGGAAATGCGCGTTTTCACAAAATGCTAAAAATTTACCATTTGATAAAAAATAAAACTGTGGCAGGCTGAAGGGGATTAGCCACGACAGGATGAACCCATGTCCAGCCCAATGACACCCGGAATTGCCACTGCGCGGTTGGCCGCAGATGCGCTTGCAGAGAATTTTGATGATCTGCACGCGCCCTTTGCCCCACACGAGGCTGCAGTCGCTGCAGACCGCTGCTACTTTTGCCATGACGCGCCTTGCGTGACGGCCTGCCCGACCGACATCGATATCCCATTATTCATCCGCCAGATTAGTACAGGTACGTCCGAGGCTGCAGCCAAGACGATCTTCGATCAGAACATTCTTGGTGGCATGTGCGCCCGCGTGTGCCCGACGGAAGACTTGTGCGAACAGGCCTGCGTGCGTGAATTGGCCGAAGGCAAACCGGTTGAAATTGGTCGTTTGCAACGTCATGCGACAGATACGCTAATGGCCAAGCAGCGCCACCCTTATGACCGCGCGTCTGAGACAGGCAAGAAAGTTGCCGTTGTCGGTGCGGGCCCCGCAGGTTTGGCGTGTGCGCATAGGCTTGCGATGCACGGTCACGCGGTGACGATTTATGATGCTGAGAGTAAGGCAGGCGGTCTCAACGAATTTGGCATCGCCGCCTATAAGTCCACCGATGATTTCGCAGCGCGCGAGGTGGATTGGTTGCTAGGCATTGGCGGGATCGAGATTAAAACAGGGATGCGCCTTGGTGATGAACTGACCATGGAGTCACTCACGCATTGCTTTGACGCTGTTTTCCTTGGTGTCGGCTTGGGCGGCGTTAACGCCTTGCGCAATGATGGTGAAAACAAAGAAGGCGTTCGTGACGCGGTTGATTTCATCAAAGACCTGCGCCAAGCCAGTGATTTGGCCACCTTGCCAGTTGGCCGCGATGTTGTGGTCATTGGTGGCGGTATGACGGCTGTCGATGCTGCGGTGCAGTCCAAGCTTTTGGGCGCGCAGAATGTCACTATCGCCTACCGCCGCGGCCGCGATGCGATGAGTGCCAGTACTTATGAACAGGACCTTGCTGCCTCGAAAGGGGTACGGTTGATGTTCAACGCGCAGCCAGTCGCGATCCACGGGAATGGTGCGGTGCGTGAGATAGAGCTGGAATATACCTCAGACAATGGCAGTGGTCTGACAGGGACGGGCGAGACCGTACGTCTTGCCGCAGATCAGGTGTTCAAGGCGATTGGGCAGACGCTGACAACCGATGGCGGATTAGACCTTGAAGGCCGCAAAATCGCTATCACTGGCGCTGGGCGCACCAGTCGGAAAGGTGTCTGGGCGGGTGGTGACTGCGCAAGTGGTGGTGATGATCTGACAGTCACTGCGGTCGCGGAAGGACGCGATGCGGCAATGGATATTCATGCGACACTGATGGGTTTGGACGGGTGAAAAGCGTCACCCTCATATTCGCACTTAGCCTTGGCACCGCTGCTATGGCGCAGCCTGACCCGTTTTTGGGGACACGTTGCAGTGCAAATGAGGACATTCACATTGAACCGGATGCAATTGGTTTCAACGAACATACCATTTGCGATTGGCAAGATGCACCGACCATCAAGACCTATTCACTGCACGGCGTTATCGATTGCCGGAACATCTATGTAACGGATGCCTCGACTGACCCGGTGACGACCCAAACCCTTGATCAAGGCACACGCCATCTGCGTTTGGTGCTGATCGATGATATAGATATGGACGTGTACCTTGACCGCGTTCCCCTTGGGCGCTTTGGCGCTTGCGGCTGATTTTGACAGGAGAAACCAACCATGGCTGATCTGACAACAGACTTTCTGGGTATTAAATCCCCAAATCCGTTCTGGCTGGCCTCTGCCCCGCCGACGGATAAAGAATACAACGTACGCCGTGCGTTTGAGGCGGGCTGGGGCGGTGTCGTCTGGAAAACACTGGGGTCTGAAGGGCCGCCGGTGGTCAACGTCAACGGTCCCCGTTATGGCGCGATCTATGGTGCGGATAGGCGGTTGTTGGGTCTTAACAACATCGAATTGATCACGGACCGACCGTTGGAGACCAACCTCGAAGAGATTGCCCGCGTGAAGGCTGACTACCCTGATCGCGCGATGATCGTATCGATCATGGTGCCTTGTGAAGAACAGGCATGGAAAGACATCCTCCCCCGCGTGGCGGCCACTGGTGCAGACGGGATCGAGTTGAACTTTGGCTGCCCGCATGGGATGAGCGAGCGGGGTATGGGCGCGGCTGTCGGTCAAGTGCCCGAGTACATCGAAATGGTCACGCGTTGGTGTAAGCAGTATTACGACAAACCCGTCATTGTGAAACTGACACCGAACATCACAGACGTGCGCAAACCTGCGGCTGCGGCGATGCGCGGTGGGGCAGATGCGGTGAGTTTAATCAATACGATTAATTCGATCACATCTGTGAACCTCGACACAATGTCGCCTGAGCCTTCCATTGACGGGAAAGGATCACATGGCGGTTATTGCGGCCCAGCCGTAAAACCCATCGCGATGTCGATGGTGTCCGAGATTGCGCGTAATCCTGAAACTCATGGTTTGCCGATTAGTGGCATTGGCGGGATCACCACGTGGCGCGACGCGGCTGAATATATCAGTCTGGGTTGTGGCAACGTGCAGGTCTGCACAGCTGCGATGACCTATGGCTTTAAGATCGTCGAAGAAATGAAAAGCGGTCTGTCCCAGTGGATGGATGAAAAGGGCTACACGTCGGTTGAAGAGGTTATTGGCCGCGCTGTGCCGAATGTCACCGATTGGCAGTACCTGAACCTGAACTATGTGGCCAAAGCAAAGATCAACCAAGATGACTGCATCAAATGCGGCCGTTGCTATGCGGCTTGTGAAGACACCAGCCACCAAGCAATTGCGATGTCAGACGATCGGACCTTCACCGTGATTGATGAGGAATGCGTGGCTTGCAATCTTTGCGTTGATGTCTGCCCTGTCGAGAATTGCATCACGATGGAAGCGATGACACCAGGCGAGGTTGATCCGCGCACTGGCAAAGTGGTTGAGGAAGAATACGCCAACTGGACAACGCATCCCAACAATCCGGGTGCGGTTGCTGCAGAATAATCAGGGGCGCAGCAGCTTCGCGTAGAGCGTATCGAGGAAAATCGTAGCACCGTCATAGGGGGCTTTGTCGCCAAGAACAGCGCGGACTTGTACGTCAAAATCTGCGTAATGCTGTGTGAACGCCCAGATTGAAAAGATCAGGTGATGGGGATCGATGTCGGCGATCTTGCCTTCATCCGCCCAAGTCTTGATGATCTTTGCCTTTTCGTCGACCAATACCTTTAGATCGTTTTTTAGGATGCTTTCGATACGTGGTGCACCTTGTAGAATTTCATTTGCCCAAAGTCTGCTTTCACGCGGAAAATCGCGGCTCATGGCAAGTTTGCGTTGGGCGTACCCCATAATTTCTTTGACAGGGTCGCCGGTGCCGTCGAGGGCCTTGAGCGGGTCCAGCCATGTATCGAGTAGGCGTTCCAACAAGGCAGAGTGGATCGAGTCCTTTGAAGGGAAGTAGTAAAGTAAATTAGGTTTCGACAGCCCTGCGGTCTCTGCGATCAGATCCAACGTCGCGCCACGAAACCCGAATTGTGAAAAAACATCCAGCCCTGCGGACAAAATGGCAGCGCGATTGCGTTGCTGGATACGGGTGGGCGGCTTGCTCATACTCATCCTTCGCTCAAAATCCGGGCGGAAATTGGGCAGACGTGCCCATTCGTGCCAGCTTTATCCACATTAGCCTATATTCCGAGCGGAAAACTTGACTGGTGCTTTCCCTCTGTTAGCGTTGTTTTGACCACTTGGTCAAATGCAAGCAAAGGAGCCCCCTCATGCCAGCCCCCGGAGAGAACCTGCGTATCAATGGAGAACGGTTGTGGGATAGCCTGATGGAAATGGCCGAAATTGGGCCGGGTATTGCAGGCGGGAGCAACCGCCAGACATTGACCGACGAAGACAGCGAAGGCCGCCATCTGTTCCAGAAGTGGTGTGAGGCCGCGGGCTGTACCATGGGCGTTGACGAGATCGGCAATATGTTTGCCCGACGCGACGGGACAGACCCGGATGCATTGCCTGTTTATGTCGGCTCTCACCTAGATACGCAGCCGACTGGCGGCAAATACGATGGCGTATTGGGCGTGCTGGGTGGTTTGGAAATTCTGCGCACACTGAATGATCTGGACATCAAGACCAAGCATCCAATCGTGGTGACCAATTGGACCAATGAGGAAGGCACGCGTTACGCGCCTGCGATGCTGGCCTCTGGTGTGTTTGCGGGTAAACATACGCTGGATTGGGCCAATGACCGCGTTGATGCGGATGGCAAACGCTTTGGCGATGAGCTGGAGCGGATCGGCTGGAAAGGCGCAGAAAAGGTCGGCGATCGTAAGATGCACGCGTTCTTTGAACTGCATATCGAGCAAGGACCAATCCTAGAGGCCGAAAAGAAAGATATTGGCGTAGTCACCCACGGCCAAGGTCTGCGCTGGATTGAATGCACGGTGACCGGCAAAGAAAGCCACACCGGGTCAACGCCCATGCATATGCGTAAGAACGCGGGCCGCGGTTTGGCGCTGGTGACGGAGCTGGTGCATGAGATCGCGATGAAGAACCAACCCAACGCTGTGGGGGCGATTGGGCATATCGATGTCTATCCCAATAGCCGCAATATCATTCCTGGCAAGGTCGTCTTTACCGTCGATATGCGGACGCATTTGTTGGACAAATTGAACGCGATGGTGGCCGAGTTTGATGAGCGTGCGCCGAAATTGTGTGAAGAGATCGGTGTTGAATTTTCCTGCGAGATTGTCGGCCAGTTTGACCCGCCCGCCTTTGACGAAGGCTGCGTGAACGCGGTCCGTGATGCGGCCGAGCGGTTGGGATATAGCCATATGGATATCGTGTCTGGCGCGGGTCATGATGCCTGCTGGATCAATGATATCTACCCCACTGCGATGGTCATGTGCCCCTGTGTAGACGGGTTGAGCCATAATGAGGCCGAAGAGATTTCGCCGGAATGGGCGACTGCGGGGACGGATGTGCTGTTTCATGCGGTGGTCGAGACGGCGGAGATTGTTGGGTAAGAGGGGCGCTGCCCCCGGCCTGCGGCCTCCCCCGAGGTATTTGAGAACATGAGAAGATGAGGGCCTGTAATAGGCCGACAAGGAGAGACGATCATGACTAAAGTCATCAAGAACGGCACCATTGTGACCCACGATCTGACCTATGAAGCGGACGTTTTGATCGACGGCGGTAAGATCATTGAGATTGGCCCGAACCTGTCGGGTGATGAGGAGCTTGATGCGACCGATTGCTATGTCATGCCTGGCGGGATTGACCCCCATGTGCATCTTGAGATGCCGTTTATGGGCACCTATTCCAGCGATGATTTTGAAAGCGGCACCCGTGCTGGCTTGGCTGGTGGCACCACAATGGTCGTGGATTTCTGCCTGCCCAATCAGGGTGAAAGCCTGCTGGATGCGATCAAGCGTTGGGATAACAAATCGACCCGCGCGAACTGTGATTATTCCTTTCACATGGCCGTGACATGGTGGGGCGAGCAAGTCTTCAACGATATGGAAACTGTGGTCAAAGATCGCGGGATCAACACGTTCAAGCATTTCTTGGCCTATAAAGGCGCGTTGATGGTGAATGATGATGAGCTGTTTTCGTCCTTCAATCGGCTGTCCGAACTGGGTGCCATCGCGATGGTCCATGCCGAGAACGGTGATGTTGTGGCCGAGATGACCGCGAAATTGCTGGCTGAGGGGAATACTGGCCCCGAAGCCCACGCCTATTCCCGCCCCAGTCAAGTTGAGGGCGAGGCGACCAACCGCGCCATCATGATCGCTGATATGGCGGGTGTACCACTTTATGTGGTCCACACCTCTTGCGAAGAATCGCATGAGGCCATCCGCCGCGCCCGTCAGCAAGGTAAGCGCGTGTGGGGCGAGCCCCTGATCCAGCACCTGACGTTGGACGAAAGTGAATATTTCAACAAAGATTGGGACCACGCAGCGCGGCGCGTGATGTCACCGCCGTTCCGGAACAAGCAGCATCAGGATAGTCTTTGGGCTGGTCTACAATCGGGGTCGCTGAGTGTTGTGGCCACCGACCACTGTGCCTTTACGACCGAACAGAAGCGGACGGGCGTTGGTGATTTCTCGAAGATCCCGAATGGTACGGGCGGGCTTGAGGACAGGATGCCGATGCTGTGGACCCATGGGGTTGAGACGGGGCGTCTGACGCCGAATGAATTTGTGGCGGTGACCTCGACCAATATCGCCAAGATCTTGAACTGCTATCCGAATAAGGGTGCTGTGATGGTTGGCGCCGACGCCGATCTGGTGGTCTGGGACCCTGCGAAGAGCAAGACGATTACCGCCGGCAGCCAGCAATCGGCCATTGATTACAATGTGTTTGAGGGCAAAGAGGTCAAGGGCCTGCCGCGCTTTACCCTGACGCGCGGCCATGTGGCGATCCATGATGGCGAAGTGCGCACGCAGGAAGGCCACGGCAAGTTCGTGAAACGCGAGGCGAATACGCCGGTGAACAAGGCGCTGTCGTCGTGGAAAGAACTGACCGCACCGCAGCCAGTGCAGCGGACGGGTATTCCGGCGACGGGGGTTTAGGTTAAGATGAAAGATAAGGTCCCGGATCAAATCTGGGGCTGCGGGGTGAAGTGTGACTGCTGATACGACGATCAATGCGCAAGGTTTGAACCTGACGTTCGAAACCAACGATGGGCCTGTGCATGCGCTCAAGGATGTGAACCTTGAGATCAAGAAGGGTGAATTCGTTTCGTTTATCGGGCCGTCGGGCTGTGGTAAGACGACGTTCCTACGCTGTATTGCGGGACTAGAGACGCCGACGGGTGGAGAGATTTCTGTCAATGGCATGACGCCCGATGAGGCGCGAATGGCGCGGGCTTATGGGTATGTGTTTCAGGCGGCGGGCCTTTATCCGTGGCGCACGATTGGTGGCAATATCAAGCTGCCATTGGAGATTATGGGGTTTTCCAAGGCCGAACAGAATGAGCGGGTGGGCCGTGTGCTGGAGCTTGTTGATCTAGCCGGGTTTGAGAAAAAGTTTCCTTGGCAGTTGTCGGGGGGCATGCAGCAGCGAGCTTCGATTGCCCGCGCTTTGGCTTTTGATGCGGATATCTTATTGATGGATGAACCTTTTGGGGCGCTGGACGAAATTGTGCGCGATCATCTCAATGAGCAGTTGTTGCAGCTTTGGGCCCGGACCGAGAAGACGATTGGGTTTGTGACACACTCAATCCCCGAGGCAGTGTATTTGTCGACTAAGATTGTCGTTATGTCCCCGCGTCCTGGGCGGATTACCGATGTGATTGAAAGTCCGCTGCCCAAAGAGCGGCCTTTGGATATTCGCGATAGTGCCGCGTTTATTGAGATTGCGCATAGGGTGCGTGATGGTCTGCGGGCGGGGCATGTTGATGATTAGAGATGCCTCCGGCGGAAGTTTGATCGGACATAGAAAGTCTGGAGGGCTGGCGTGAAATCATTGCTGCCAGTGCTGAGCGTTGTGGGGGCGATCCTTTTGTTTTGGGTCGTCTCTGTGGTGCCGATGAATATGCATCTGACGGCTGATTTGGCGCAGCGGCAGGACATTGCGGTATCGCCTGATACGCCTGTCGCCCGGCAGGAGTATTCTGGTATTGGCCTGGCTTTGCGTAACCCGCAATTGTTTGGCATGACCTATTCGCTGGATCGTCCGCGCTTGCCGTCGCCGCATCAGGTCGCGGTTGAAATGTGGGAAACGATTGCGCTGAAAAAGGTCACTTCGCGACGGTCATTGGTTTATCATGGCTGGGTGACTTTATCGGCCACTTTGCTGGGTTTTGCGATTGGCACGGGCCTTGGCATTTTGCTGGCTGTGGGCATTGTTTATAACCGTGCGATGGATATGAGCGTGATGCCGTGGGCCATTGCCAGCCAGACGATCCCGATTTTGGCGCTTGCTCCGATGATTATCGTGATGCTGGGGTCGATAGGGATACAGGGGTTGTTTCCGAAGGCTGTGATTAGCGCCTACCTGAGTTTTTTTCCTGTCGTTGTCGGGATGGTGAAGGGTTTGCGTAGCCCGGATCGGATGCAGTTAGACCTGTTGCGCACATACTCTGCGAGCGCCAGCCAAGGGTTTTGGAAGCTGCGCTTACCGGCGTCGGTCCCCTATCTGTTTGCGTCTCTAAAAATCGGTATCTCGGCTTCTTTGGTGGGTGCGATTGTGGCTGAACTGCCCACTGGTGCGCGCGCCGGGTTTGGTGCGCGGATGTTGGTGGGTGACCAATATGGTCAGCCGATGGTGACTTGGGCTGCGCTTTTTGCAGCCGCGCTGACGGCCGCCGCCCTCGTCGGTTTGTTTAGTCTGATGGAGCGCTGGACGCTGCGCCGGATGGGGATGCACGCTACATGACCGGAACCGCGATCATCAGTGCTTTGGCTGTCTGGGGGGCTGGGTGGTTTGTAAACGCCCGGTTGGCCAACAGCGCCATGGCACAAAGCCGCGTGGTCAAGCTTTTGGTTCCGGCGATCTTTGGTCTAACCCTGTTGATTATGTGGGAACTGCTGGTGCGCATGTTGGAGGTAAGCCCAATTATCCTGCCACCGCCCACGATGATTGCGGAACGGTTTGCAGGTGAGCTGCCAACCCTTTGGGCAGATTTTGAGCAGACGATCATCAAGGGCGCGATGACAGGTTATATCATTGGCATGATAGCGGCCTTTGCCGTGGCGATCTTGGCGGATCGGTCGGAGTTTCTGACACGCGGCATTCTACCTGTGGGTGGCTTTATGGCGGCTTTGCCGATTGTTGGCACCGCACCGATTTTTGTGCGTTGGTTGGGCAGCGACTGGCAGTCCAAGGCGGCCGTTGTCGCTGTGATGGTGTTCTTCCCTATACTGGTAAATACGGTCGCGGGTTTGCGCGACACGACGTCGATGCAACGCGATTTGATGCGTACATATGGCGCTGGGTATTGGGCAACACTGTTCAAGCTGCGTCTGCCTGCGGCGATGCCCTTCATTTTCAACGGGCTTAAGATTGCGACTACTTTGGCGCTGATTGGCGCGATTGTTGCTGAATTTTTCGGCTCACCTACTGTGGGGATGGGCTTTCGGATTTCCACATCTGTTGGCCAGCTTGCACTGGATATGGTTTGGGCCGAAATTGTTGTCGCCGCGCTCGCGGGAAGCGCGTTTTACGGGCTGATGGCATGGATTGAGGGGCGGGTGACCTTTTGGCACCCATCGCAACGCAATTAACCAAAATGAGCCCCGCAAAGAGGGCAAACAACTGACTAGGAGAGAAGAGAATGAAGAAAACTATAATGGCGGCAGCACTGGCCGCAGGACTGGGTGGGACAGCATATGCTGATGGTCATGCCAATGATGTGACACTGCAATTGCAATGGGTCACCCAGTCTCAGTTCGCGGGATATTATGTGGCGCTGGATCAGGGCTATTATGAAGAAGAGGGTCTGAATGTGACAATCCTGCCCGGTGGTCCTGATATTGCCCCCCCGCAGGTTTTGGCTGGCGGTGGCGCTGATGTGATGCTGAACTGGATGCCCTCTGCACTGGCAGCCCGCGAAAAGGGTCTGCCCGTTGTGAACATCGCACAGCCGTTCAAGACATCGGGTCTGATGCTGACCTGCTGGAAGGATACCGGCATCGAAAGCGTTGAAGATTTCCGCGGCAAGACCATTGGCGTTTGGTTCTTTGGCAATGAATACCCGTTCCTCAGCTGGATGAGCCAAGAGGGCATTCCAACGGACGGCAGCGATGATGGTGTGACTGTGCTTAAGCAGGGTTTCAACGTCGATCCACTGTTGAACCGTGAGGCCGATTGTATCTCAACCATGACTTACAACGAATATGGTCAGGTGCTGGATGCAGGTGTCTCTGAGGATGAGTTGGTCACATTCAAGTACGAAGATCAGGGCGTTGCGACGCTTGAGGATGGCATCTACGCGCTGGAAGACAACCTGGAAGATCCCGTATTCGTCGACAAAATGGTCCGCTTTGTGCGTGCGTCGATGAAAGGCTGGAAGTGGGCCGAAGAGAACCCAGCGGATGCGGCAGGTATCGTTCTGGATAACGACGAAACCGGTGCACAGAATGAGGCCGCTCAGATCCGTATGATGGGCGAGATTGCGAAGCTGACTGCAGGATCGGATGGGTCGCTTGACCCAGCAGACTTCCAGCGGACGGTTGATACCTTGCTGGCTGGTGGGTCTGATCCGGTGATCTCGGCACAGCCAGAGGGTGCGTGGACAAGCGTGATCACGGATGCTGCGTTGAACTAAAGCGGTTTGCGCCAAGCGGCGTGAGACGTCATAATCGACGAGACGGGCGTTGGTACATGATACCAGCGCCCGTTTGCTTTGATAGGCAAGCTGAACAGGGGAATGCGTCTAAATCCTTGAAATTAATGTCAGTAATACTTACCTAAAAACTATGCCTATTTTTATTCAAGCACTTCCATTGTCACTCAAAACATTCTGGCGCTATTTGATTTTGTTGCCTTTTCTGGGGATTGCGGCGCTTTTCTTATCGCTCTTTAGCATCATCCCAATCCTTGGTTGGTTCGTCCCCGGTATGGTCGCCGTTTGGCTGTCTGTGATGGGGTTGCGCTCTGCCTTGCTTGCGCGGGGTCATGTCGCACCGCTTGATGGTGGTGTTTAGCTGACGGTATGTTTGTATTTCAGTATAATCTTTCAGGGTGTGGCCATCGTTTTAAACCTTGTGATGTCGGCGATTGGTTGGGGCCTTGTTTATGCTGGGATTGAGGTCGATCCGTTGGGTCTTTTTGTAGGTCTCTTTCGTGTCTCCCCCTATTGGACGGGTGTATTGTTTGCCTTTCTTGCCCCTGTTGCATTTACCTCGGCTGCCTTTGTGGTGCCTTTGACCGGTGCTGCCGCTGCGACCAGTGGGCGTGGATGGGACTATCGCGCTTTTGCCGGGTTCGGTCAGGGTGTTATTGGGCTGATGATTGTCATGGCTGTGTGGCTGTTGAGTGGGCATTTCTTGAGGGTGAAAGCCTGCCTTTCCAGACAGACCTTGCCCCATGGACTGTCTTGCGCGGCACCTTAGTCATGGCGTGGGCCTCTAGCTGGTACTTCGCGACCGCTGTTTTGACGTGGGAACGCTATGTCGACAAAAGTGCGCTAACCGTGAAGGCCAACGCGAAGACACCGTCTGTCACGACCCGCGATATCCGGGCATTGCGTCAGGCGCGGATGCAGGGCACCTCACGGACAAAGTGACGCTTGTGATGCCAGCCGCAAACTGTGTTATCCTTGAAAGCAACCTACCGTGGAGACTTTGATATGAGATTTCCTATGTTCACACGTCGTCGTTTGATGCTGGCGTCTGGAGCCGCATTGGCAACTGGACTGATGACCCCTGCACAGGCTGCCGGCGTTGCCCCCACTCTAACCATGCGCGGTGGCGCCAATAATTATCGCCCCGATGCCCCGATCGTTGACCGCATTGGTGGCGGTGGCTTTTGGATGACAGGCACCGTGCGCCGTGCCGGTGATGGCGCGCCGTTGCCGGACCAACGCATTCAGATGTGGGCACATACGACCGAAGGGCATGAACGTGATCCGCATAGCCATGGTGCGACGTTAACCGATGCGGATGGACAGTTTCGTTTAGAAATGCCCCAGATCGTGCCCGCCTTTGGGCAGGCCCATGCGCACCTGGCTTATGATAGTGGCGCATTCAAAACCGTGTTCCTGCGCCCGTTGATGGCCAGCCCCAATGATACGAGCCTTCACGTAGATTTCGTGCTTGAGCCCGCCTAACCGCATGCGCACTGCCCTCATATGGGGTGCGCTTGGTCTTGCCGTTTTCATCCCCATCATTGCGGCGGCGATGAGCCCGCTGCTGCAATGGCGCGGGCCCATCTACATCGCTGCTGGTTTCGCGGGTGTCGTGGGGATGGCGATCATGTTGGTGCAGCCACTGTTGGCGATTGGCGCATTGCCGGGGCTATCAGCGCAAACCAGTCGCCGCGTGCACCGTTATGGCGGCATCGCCCTTGTTTTGGCGGTCGTGGGCCATGTGTTGGGTCTGTGGATCACCAGCCCGCCGGATGTGATTGATGTGCTTCTGTTCCGCTCGCCGACGCCATTTGCGATCTGGGGCGCACTTGCGATGTGGGCCGTTTTTGGGGCGGCATTGCTTGCTGCGAAACGCACGCGCCTGCCTTTGCGGGTTTGGCGTTGGGGGCACACGGGACTTGTGGCAATCGCCGTGATCGGGACTGTCGTACATGCGCTGCAAATCATTGGCGCGATGGAGCAAGTGACTAAGACCCTGCTGTCGATCATGCTGATCGCAACGCTTCTGGTCGCGGTTATGCGGCGCAAGGTCTGGGCAATGGGCCTGCGATCCCGGCGCGACTGATCTAAGCCTATCGGTTCATATCTTGATAAGTTGCGAGTAAGTCACCCGGCGCTTTGGTCGCATCATACACGCCGCGTGCAATCGCGCGGCTGAGGCAGACAGCGCCTGCCGCTGCAATCATGCGGAACTGCGTTGGATCAATGGGCGTGCCTTCGCCGGTTGAGACCCCAAAGACCAGATCCCCGTCCAATGGCGTATGCGACGGCACAATTGCCCGCGCCATCCCGTCATGCGCGGTCACGGCGAGCCTGTGGCACTGCGTTTTTGTCAGTGGCGCATCCGTTGCAACAATCGCAATCGTTGTGTTCGCGCCTTCGGTGGCTTGCAGCATCATAGCCTGTTCCTTGCGGCTGGGTTCTGGACTGACATGGCCTGTTTTCATGTCTGGTCCTGCGCCGCCAAACTCTCCGTCCATCTCAAATGGCGCCGCCCAAAAATGTTTATCGCCCGGTGTGGTGACACTGCCCAAAGCGTTGACCACGACCAATGCGCCCACCGTTGTGCCATCGGTCAATACCATCGACGTTGACCCAAGCCCGCCTTTCTGCATGGCCGCCATCGCGCCAGTGCCTGCGCCTACAGTCCCGGTCGCGAATTGCTCGGACGCGTTTTGCAGCGCTTGCCGTCCCAGTGCGCGATAGGGGTTTTCGTCCCAGTTCTTGGCCCCGCCATTGATCAGGTCAAAGACGATCGCGCCGGGAACAATGGGGATGTTGATCGCGCCCAATTGAAACCCACGCCCCATCGCACGCAACCCATCCATCACGCCCGAACAGGCATCCAGCCCAAAAGCGGATCCACCCGACAGCACCAGCGCATCAACCTGTTCGACTGTCTTGTCAGGTGCAAGAAGATCGGTTTCTTTGGTTCCCGGCGCACCGCCCATCACATGCACGCTAGCCGTGAATGGTGTGTCACCGACCAACACAGTCGTACCTGTCTTGATGTCATCATCCTGTGCATTGCCGACCCGAAGGCCTGCAACATCCGTAATCAAATTACGCGGTCCTTTAGATACAGCGGCCACCGTCCACCTCCATCGCGACGCCTGTCACCATGCTGGCCTCGTCCGAGCAAAGGAAACAGGCCGCGTTGCCCATATCTTCGGCTGTGGAAAAGCGACCGATGGGGATCGTCGACAGAAATTTGGCGCGGATTTCGGGTGTATCCTCGCCCATGAATGATTTCAGTAGGGGCGTATCGCCCGCCACCGGGTTGATCGCGTTCACACGGATGCCGTTGGACGCAAGTTCTACAGCCATGGTTTTTGTCGCCGTGATCATCCATCCTTTGGAGGCGTTGTACCAGTTCAGGCGCGGTCGCGGTGAAACGCCCGCTGTGGAGGCGACGTTCAGGATGATGCCGCTGCCCTGCTCTTTGAAGTGTGGCACGAAGGCTTGTGCAGTCAGGAAAACGGATTTCATATTCACATTATAGACGCGGTCAAAGTCTTCCTCGGTTACGTCCTCCAACTGGTTGGGTAAATGCGTGATGCCTGCGTTGTTCACCAAGATATCAAGTGGCCCTTTTGAAAGTACGGTTTGGGCAAGCATAGACACTGATTTGCCGCTAGAGACGTCACAGGCGATGGCTGTACCGCCAATCTCGGTTGCTACTTCTTGGGCGCCGTCCAGGTTGATATCAACCACATAGACCTGCGCACCTTCTGCCGCAAATTTCCGCGCAATCCCCGCGCCAAAACCAGACCCGCCACCCGTTACAATGGCCGTTTTGCCCTTTAATCGCATGATGCCTCCTGCTGTTGAAAAGATGGTAGCAACCCTTGGATCACACCGCCATGCCAAAGGCAGCGTCAGATCGCTGTCTGCTTGAAGTCGGGTGGGTCATTGCTGGTCATTCTCGTCTGCAAACGACATGGGCGCAAAGGCATCGCGGGTCAGAACATGGATGGCCTTCGCGTCTTCATCGACGGCGGTCCAAATTGTGACGTCACGGATCATGCCTAAAAACCCTTGCCCGCCCGGAATGTTCCTGCCAGAACATCGCTATTCTCAGGGCGGGGTGAAATTCCCCACCGGCGGTATGTGGGAAACCCCACGAGCCCGCGAGCGCCTTCCAATTGGAAGGGTCAGCAGATCAGGTGAGATGCCTGAGCCGACGGTCATAGTCCGGATGAAAGAGAATGCGGAGCGTTGTGTGCCTGTCAGGCGCATGGTGTCCCGTGTGATGCCTTGGGTGACGTGTCGGAACCAAAAGGAGATCACTTTATGACACTTCCCCAGTTTGCATTCATCAAAGCGGGTTGGCACGCCGATATCGTGGATCGTGCGCTTGATGGATTCTTGAGTGAAATTCCCGCCGAGCAGGTCACCGTCTACGACGTTCCCGGCGCGTTCGAGATGCCGATGCTGGCGCAAAAGCTGGCGTTGACGGGTCGCTTTGATGCGATCGCCTGTGCCGCGCTGGTCGTGGATGGCGGGATTTACCGGCATGATTTTGTAGCCAGTGCAGTGGTCGATGGCCTGATGCGTGTGGGGCTTGATACCCAAGTGCCTGTGCTGTCCGTCAGCCTGACGCCGCATCAGTTTCAAGAAACCGATCATCATATGGCGATCTTCCGCGATCATTTTGTGCAAAAGGGCAAAGAGGCAGCACAAGCGGCCAAAGCGCTGGTCGATATTGGCAGCGTAGAAACGCGTGCGGCGTAAGAATTGGTTCCTCGCAGGGGTTTGATTGGGTCTGACGAAAGTTTCTCCAACTGATGCCGGTCAGGTTGACGGCGGCGAATATGATCGCAAACTTCAAGCAGGTGGTAAAGGACGGTGATCTGCGGCTGTGTGCGTGACTGACCCGTGTTTCACCGGATTTCCCGAACTATATGCGATGTGGTGTTGATAACCGGCGTTTCCTGCCGGCAATGTCCACACGACATGCAGGGATCAGGCAGCATGACCATTGCATCAATCTTGCAGGGCTGCTCTTTTCGCATCGATCCTACCTTCCGTCACGCCAATTATTTTCCCTAGAAAGCAGCCCATGTGACTGTTAGTTACCTGCCACCGAGAGGGAGCCTGACATGAGTGCCACCGCAAAA
This sequence comes from uncultured Paracoccaceae bacterium, assembly GCA_947496605.1. Classification (GTDB taxonomy): domain Bacteria; phylum Pseudomonadota; class Alphaproteobacteria; order Rhodobacterales; family Rhodobacteraceae; genus Yoonia. The sequence goes on from CANMDF010000002.1 coordinate 57,789, forward strand.
AAACGCAGCCCAATGCCCGATGATATCCGTGCAGCCAAAGGTGGTACGCCGCTGGTCAGCCTGACCGCCTATACCACGCCCATGGCGCAGATGATGGATGAACATTGCGACTTTGTGCTGGTGGGTGACAGTGTCGGGATGGTGCTGCACGGGCTGCCCTCGACCCTTGGGGTGACGATGGAGATGATGATCTTGCATGGGCAGGCCGTTGCACGCGGGCTGACCTCTGCGATGATGGTCATCGACATGCCTTTTGGGTCCTACGAGGAAAGCCGCGAACAAGCGTTTCGCAATGCTGCCCGGCTGATGGCTGAGACGGGCGCGGGTGCAGTGAAGCTGGAGGGTGGTGTCGCAATGGCCGATACCATCGCGTTCCTGGTCGCCCGCGGAATTCCGGTCATGGCCCATATCGGGCTGACGCCGCAGTCGATTAACACGCTGGGCGGCTATAAAGTGCAGGGCCGTGGTGCGGCGCGAGATGCGGCTTTGGCTGATGCGGATGCAGTGGCGCAGGCAGGCGCCTTTGCCGTGGTGTTGGAGAAGGTGCCGCAAACGCTGGCTGATGAGATCACCGCACGCATTGCGATCCCGACGATTGGGATTGGGGCAAGTGCAGGGTGTGACGGGCAGATATTGGTCGTAGACGACATGTTGGGCCTGTTCACCGCGTTCAAAGCGAAGTTCGTGAAACGCTACGCCCATCTGGGCGATGATGGCGCGGCGGCGATTGCAGCCTATGCCGCCGATGTGCGGGCGCGGGTGTTTCCGGGCGCAGAGCATGTCTTTGCAGATAAGGCCCCATCGAAATGATCGCACCTATTGAACGCACCCTCGCAGGGTTGCGCCAGCAGACAGCGCTTTGGCGCAAAGCAAATGAGACGATTGGCGTTGTCCCTACAATGGGTGCGCTGCATCAGGGGCATTTGTCGCTGGCCCGTGCGGCGCGGGACAAATGCGACCGGGTGATTGTGACGATTTTTGTGAACCCCAAGCAGTTCAATGATCCTGATGACCTCAAAAACTATCCCCGGACCGAAAATGAGGATGCACGTAAGCTTGAGTCCATTGGCGTGGATTTGATCTATGTGCCCGCGCCTGATCAGATTTACCCCGACGGGTTTGCGACGACTGTGTCGGTCTCGGGTCTAACGGATATGCTGTGCGGTGAAAGCCGCCCGGGGCATTTTGACGGCGTCGCAACTGTGGTGTCGAAACTGTTCACCCAGACGTCCGCTGATTTCGCGTTCTTTGGAGAAAAGGACTACCAGCAACTACAGATTGTGCGCCGGATGGCCCGCGATTTGGATATTCCGGTTGAGGTGATCGGCTGCCCCACGATCCGTGAAGAAGATGGGTTGGCAATGTCTTCGCGCAATCTGTTGTTGTCGGATCGGTCGCGGGTCTACGCGCCGGTCTTGGCCGAAGTCATGGAAGAAATGCGTGAACAGCTACAAGCAGGAGGTAGCATGGCTGATTTGCTGCCAGATGCCACAGCACGGATCATGGCGGCCGGATTTAACGACATCGACTATCTGGAATTACGCGATGGTGGCGATCTATCCTTGCTTGACCAGACAAAACCTGACGCGCGGCTATTTGCGGCTGCCTGGCTTGCCGGTGTGCGATTGATTGACAATATCGCGGTCTAAGCGGCGCTGCACTGAGTGGGCAGGGCTTCCCAACGTCATGCATGCGCAGACGCTGGGAAACTGCCACCCATGTCGACAATCTCACGCATAATCAAACTTACTCTTTGACCATGCCGGCACAGGATAGAATGTTGAATAAATTTACCGTCTAAAGGCATAACTTCGACGCTGGATGATGTGAAGATAATGTCTTCTCCGGGGCGTCAGACCACTCACGTAATGGCGCCCAACTTAGTGGCGTGATGTGTCATGCAACAATCACCCGAATGGGTGAAATCACACAGTTTGTGATCTAATTCTGACTTTGGTTGCTTGTCTGCAACGCCCAATGAATGCAACTACTTTGGAACTGTTAGTTGGCGTCCATCGTGTCCAAGATAAGAGGGAGAGCGGCAGAGACATATGGCAGATAGGAATCGATCCGATAGATTGGTGCGCCAATGCGCTGTGCAAACTCATCCAAATGGCCGGGCGATTTGATCATAGAGTTGCCACAATGGATCAGGGCTGCCCGTGGGCGCAGGTTGGAATTCTCAGCCGCAAAGGCCCAATCATGGGCCGAATAGCTGGCATCGCGCCACATCCCTTCGGCTTTGTGCACCATCAGGTCTTTGAAATTCAGATCGTCTGCGCGAATGCCATCTGCATCTTCAAATTTGCCAAGTTCGACACCAATCAGCGGATGTACCCCCGCGTATCTGTCTTCCATCTGTTCCAGTTGACGCATCGCTAGCCCCAGCATGAATTTGACAGTCTTCGGCGCGTAGAGACATGCAAGACCAAATGTCTTCATCTTACCTGAAAAGCCTGCGATCACTTTGCGCGACAGGATGGGTGGGACAACTTCGAGCCCCATGATCATCTTGACACGTTCAGGGTGCTGCAGCGCGATAGGATACCCGACGGCAAACCCATCAGCGGCACCAAAGATTGAAAAAGTTTCAATTTGCTCGTGGTTCACAACGGCCATCACATCGTCGACGTGATCCTGCAGCAGTGCGTTATTTTCTTTGAAGTTGATCGACGAAGGGCCGCGGCCAGCGCGACTGATCCGAACCACACGCCACCCCCGGTTTTTGGCCAACTGACGCGCCTTTTCGGGCCAATGCCGCCCTTGCGTCATACCATGAAGGTAGACCAGCGTTTTATCTGAAGCTGGCCCATCAATTTCATAGATCAGTGTGCGTCCATCCGGGCGGCGCAACCTGCCGACTTTGGCATTATCTGCCGCGGCGACTTTGGGTTGTTGTCGTGGTATCAAGTTTGCAGCTTGATGTGCCATCCTCAGGATATCGGTCTGAGAGCTGACCCCGAGTTTGTTGGTAAGGGTCTTCACCTGGCTGCGTGTGGTTTCCCAAGACTTGCCTAGTCGATCCGCAATTTCACGCAGTGTGCCGCCTGACAGGAGCTCTTGTATCAAGGTGAATTCGGCATTGGTCAGATCAAAGCTATCAGCGACAAACTTTGAGATATGTTGCTGAAAAGCAGAGCCTGTGCGGCTGGCCAGAAACCCGTTACTGCCCGGTTCGCGTGTCAGAATAGCCAATTCAGTCGACTGGTCTTCAAAGACACGCAACAACAAGCCGTTTGTGTCCGTTTCCGAGGCAAGCCAACCTTTGAGCTTTGACAGGTCCTCAGACGAGACCTGATCGCGCAACGCCGCCTCGACCGCCGCACCGTCAGCATAGAATGTTGGAGCTGGGGCATCTCGATCGCTCAGCGACTGATACTCTGACGCCGTGATTTCCCCAAGCAGCCGCCATGCCTGCTCTGCATGATAGTCGAGTTTCGGGGAAACGATGGCGCCGTCTTCGTCGTCCAGCCACGAGGTCAGCATTTCCATCAAGGTATCAAGCTGACTTGGGTCTGTCAGGCATTCGTAGAAAGAAAGGAGAACGGCCCCTAAGTCGGGGTTCGTTTGCGAAACGTCCATTTGGGCCTTTGTCTTATGGCTGTCCTCTTGGCTTAGACGGCGACGCCCTGAACTGTCAACGATGATACGCAACTGTGACTGATGCTGGGCGTCTGCCAATGGTCAGATTGTTGATAATAGGAAATCCCTGTCCTGAGTGCACAATGGGACAAGCGCCAACAGGCGAAAATGGGGCGTCGTGCAAGCTTTGCTGGCGATCTGTGCCGAGAGCCGATACGTCTTGGGCATGATGAATCGACAAACCACGATGGCGATGATGGCTTTGCCGCGCTACCGGCATCAAAGACACTTGGATCAGTGGCAGTCGGGCGACATCAACTGGCTGCTGGACGTGATCGCACCAAACCAAAAGACGACGGCAAATGTGATCGCGAACTTCAAGCAAGTGGTGAAGGACGGCGATCTGCGGCTGCATCCGATTGTGACAAAGCTGGTGGATGCGGAGACGTTGGAGAAGATGGGAGCGAGTAGGGTGGATGCAAAATGATCCCGAAGCATTATTTTTGGATGTCAGTTTTTGTTTTGATTGCATTTCAGCTGTCCAACATCATTGCCGATGAGCAACCCGAAAAAGATGATAATTTTGTGAATGTTGAGGGCGCCGAATTAGCTGCTCATTTCTGGGAGCAGCGTCAACGAGATTGGGAAAGACTTTGTAGCACTTATGAATGCGATGAACTTCCAGAAGGGTATCACACGATAGAACTTGAGGATCGGCGTTTTTATTTCCCGCTTCGTCGATATACTTATCAAGGTGACCGATCAGATGCCGAAAGCTCTGTCGAGTTAGTGCGTTTTGCGTTTGGTGATTATGACCAAGATCAGCGCTTGCTAAGAAGCTTTTTCGTCCGCCAGTTCGGCTGATCGTTGGGTCCCTATCCACGATTGTTGTGATGAGTTATTTGCTTGGTTCGATATTGATGTCGCAAGTTTACCTGGTCATCAAAGCGAAGTCCTTTACCTTTCGCCGCCAACACCTATCCATTCTTCAACAAGTTACGATAGCCGGTCTGTTTACTTTTTGCTTAATGCAAGGTTGCCTGAGCAGGGGGAAGAAATCGCTCCGACAGATATTCCCAACAATCAAGTTATGCCGATTAGCGACACCCTGTCTATTTGGACAGCAGGTCCAGACGATGGCTCAATCATAGAGCTTTTTTCGAGCAAGCAATTGGTGGCTGACCGATTTGTTCACATTAGTTGTAGCGGGTACTGCAGATTTAGTTCGTTACGTAAAGCTGCTGATGCAGATGGCGCGACGCCGCTCATGGATTTTCGCCATGCTTACCGTGGGTCGGGTAGCTGGACGCAATCATGTCAGACGAGCTGGATGCGCGAAGGCTCTCTTTGCCCAGAAATGTCATCACTTTTTGAGCAATATGTTAATTATCTCGAAGCCATTGACCAAATGATTGTGTTGTCAAAACTGCCAAAGCCAATTCTTGTAGAGTAGCAAGCCGTAGGTCGGGGTGGGCCCCGACCTACGTTAGGATTTTGACCAATGCCCCTGCCATGACTTGGGCGCTGTCCACCATATCGTCGACGCCGATGTATTCGTCGGGCTTATGCGCCAGTTCTAATATCCCCGGCCCATAGGCGATGCAGTTCTTCAGCTTGCCGATCCGGTCGATATGTTTTTGGTCGTAGGTGCCCGGTGAGGCCACGAACTCGGCCGGTTTACCAAGCACTTTTTCGATTTCGGCGGCGATGGTTTGCACAACGGGCGCGTTGCGGTCAGTCATGCTGGGCAGCACGACGTTGATTTCACGCATGTCATATTCAAACCGATCCCGGCTTTCTTTTAGCCCCTCTAGCAGCGCCTTCACCTCGCCGCGCACCTCGTCGACGTTTTCTTCTGCTAAGAACCGCCGATCAATGACGATCCGGCAACTGTCAGGCACGCAATGTGCGGGTAGGCCGGTATAGTCATCCGGCTGTTCAGGTTGTCCGCCGTGGATGGAATTGATGTTCATCGTTGATGACCGCGCCCCTTCGGGCACCACAGGCATATCGGTCGTGCGGGCGGCCATAGCCGGATAGAGTTTGTCCTCGAATTCGGTCAGCACCGCCCCCATGTGCCGCACGGCGCAGTCGCCAAGGAAGGGCATGGACCCATGGGCAATTTCGCCAAACGTCTCAATCTCTGCCCACCAGCCGCCGCGGTGCCCAAGACAGACACGGTCTTTGTTTAAGGGTTCGGGGATAATCACGTGTTGGACCCGTTTGGGGTCGAAATAGCCTTGTTCCGCAAGGTAGGCGACACCGCCATAGCCCCCGGATTCTTCATCGGCAGTACCTGATATTTCGATAGCACCTGCAAACTTGGGGTGCACTTCCAAGAAGGCTTCGGCGGCGATGATCGATGCAGCCAGCCCGCCTTTCATATCGCAAGCGCCGCGCCCATAGATTTTTCCATCGCTCAGCTCGCCGCCAAAGGGGTCTTTGGTCCAGCCGCTGCCGACCTCGACCACATCTGTATGGCTGTTGAAGTGGACGCAATCGCCTGTCGTCCCGCCTTCGCGTCGCGCGACGATGTTCCATCGAGGGTATTTGTCGCTATCACCGGGGGTGCCAAACGCGCGGATCAGTTCAGTTTGAAATCCTGTTTTGCGCAACCGTCTGTCAAGGTACTCGCAAACTTCACGGTAGCAGTCACCAGGTGGGTTCAGCGTTGGGATGCGGATCAGATCTTGGGTGAGCGCGATCAGATCATCGCGCCGTCCGTCTATGGCGTGCTTTAATTGGTTCTGGTCATCCATAGCCAGACTATCGGGTAAGGTGCTCGTTGTCGCAATAGCCGCTTAGACCTTACCGGGCCGCAGTGGTTGCTGCAGCATTGAAGATAAGAACCCGGTTGTGATGCATTGCGCCCCCAACGACGCACAAACAACGGCAAGCGCGGCTGGGCGCACAATGCGGCTTGGGTCCAAATCGCCAAAGCCTGTGGCCCCCCAGCTGAAGACACCTGCGAGGGTCGCAAAAATCGCGACGACCAACAGCAGGCCCCCTATGATGCATGCGTTATCAACCGATATCCGCGATTTTAGCCGCTCAAACCTGTCTGACGTAGGCAAGAGGCTGAACCTGACCGCAAAAATCCGAGAAAGCGCGTAGAAACACACCATCTGGAACCCGGTTAGGATCAATGCACTGGCCAAGATCAAGGACGCGATGTCGAAGCTGACGTTGCCGATAGAGACAGGCCCGAACATGAGGGCGGTAAAACTGACCAGCCCCAGCCCGAAAAGTGCCAGTCCGGGGTAATAGAACAGCCAGTACGGTGCAAATGTCAGCAGTAATTTCAGGTGCAGCCAGCCATCGCGCCAACTGCGCAGATGTGGTGGCCGGGTGCGCCCGTCAGGTTTCAGTGTGGTGGGGACTTCGCGGATATCCAGCCCAAATAGGGTCGAGCGGATCACCATTTCAGAGGCGAATTCCATGCCCGGTGTGTTTAGGTCCAAACCAAGGATCGCTTCGCGGGAAAATCCACGAAGACCGCAGTGAAAGTCGCCAACAGGCGTGCGGTAAAAGACGCGGCCAACGGTCGAAAGTACTGGGTTTCCAAGATAGCGGTGCAGCGGCGGCATGGCATTCTTGGCAATGCCACCTTTAAAGCGGTTGCCCATGACCAGATCGGCCCCATCGCGCAGCTGTTCAACGAACGGATCAAGACTTGAAAAATCGTATGAATCGTCGCTGTCACCCATGATTACAAACCGCCCTTTGGCGTTCGCGATCCCGGCGCCCAACGCGGCACCATACCCCTTTACGGGTACGTCGACGACGCGTGCACCCAATCCTGTCGCGATCTCTTGACTGCCATCGGTTGAGCCGTTGTCCGCGATCAAGACCTCGCCCTCGACGCCAGAGCGCTTGAGGTAGTCGAAGGCCTTTACGATGCAGGTTTCAAGCGTCTCTGCTTCGTTCAGGCAGGGCATTAGGATTGTAAGTTCAGTCATAGATTTTCTTTAAGATTAAACACGTGTTGGAAACACCGATATTGCGCAATTGGGGCGCAATTCAGGCCTTGTGAGGGATTACATCTGCTATCTCGCGGCTTTTGTGCAACAACTTTCCTATGCACAGGGCGCGGAAAGGTCGAAAGATGTTTTGCGTCGGACCTTAGTGTTATGCACCAGCCGTAACGATTAGAAATGAACCTGACTGATGACGAACATTCCTGGAATTCGTGTTGTGCTGGACAAGCCCTTTGGGGCGGTCATGGTTTTTGCCGTCTTGCTGACGCTCTTTGGGGCAATCACCGATGGTATCCGTCTGTTGTCGACTTATGGTGGAATGGGCAACGACGACATCATGCGTTTGCTGACTGTGCGTGACTGGATTGCCGGTCAAGGTTGGTATGATGTGATGCAATATCGTTTGTTGCCGCCTGATGGGGTCGAATTGCATTGGTCCCGCTATATTGATGTCGGTATTGCCGTGATCATTGTCCCTTTGTCGTGGTTCTTTCCGATGGAAACGGCTGAAATGCTTGCGGCAACGATCTGGCCGACACTGATCCTGATCCTGACAATTCTTGCGATTGGGTTTGGGACGCGCCGTATTTTTGGGAAATCAGCGGCTTGTTTTGCGGTGATGTGCGTCGCCCTTTGGCCGCTGACCGCAAGCCTGCACAATAGTGCGGGTGATTTGGATCATCACAACGTCCAGCTCTTGATGATGGTATTGCTATCTTTCGCCGTGATTTGGCCGAGCCGTCCAATGGCAGCAGGGATCGTCGGCGGCGTTGCGGCGTCTTTTTCGCTTGCGATCGGACTTGAGAGCCTGCCCTTTATCGTAGGCGCTGGCATTACTTTGCTGATGCGTGCCTTGTTCTTGGCGACGCCCGTTTCACAAAAACTACTGACTGTTTTTTGCGTCAGTTTGGGCGTCGCGAGTGTGGTATTTTGGTTGGGGCAAACGCCGCCTGTGCGTTGGACCCAAACTGTCTGTGATCAGCTTGGCCTACCCACGCTTTCGCTTGTTGCGATGGCGATCGTTGGCTGTTTGGTTCCCTTTGCCGCTGCCCGCTGGTTGCAGGCGCCGCTTTCAAAGCTGGCTGTGACGGTTTTCCTGATCATAGTGGGTCTCGCACTTGCATGGCCTATGCTGTCAGTTTGCCTTGCTGGTCCATATGGGGAGCTGCCGGTTGCATTGCAGGAAACGATCAGTTCCGGGATCACTGAGGCGCTGCCGGGCTTAGTCTATGCAAAGGCTAACCTCGTCGCTGCACTCATCTTCACATTACCTGTTTTTGTGGCGTTGTTCGGTGGTTTTTGGCTGTGGGTTTCTACACGGCAGGGCCATAGCCAGACAGCGTATCGCAATCAAGCTCTGGGGTTGCTACTAATTCTGGGGGCGCTTGGCACCGCAATGATCTTTGTCCAAATGCGGACTGTCATAATGGTTGCGTCAGTGGCGCCAATCGTTGGTGGTGTTCTGGCTGCGTATTTTCTTGATGGCTATCTCAAGAACCGTGATTTGACCAAGGGTCTGATGGCTATCGCGATCGCTGCGATCATCACCTCTCCGACGATGATTATAGGTCCACTTGCGCCAATTCTTGAACCGGACGACGGGACGCCGAAACATTCGGACGCGAATTGTCGGTCTTTTTCCTCTATGCGCACGCTTAACGAGGTGCCCCCAAGTGTTATCTTAACACACCTGAATTTTGGACCGACCCTCATTTGGGCCACGCATCACGCTGGATTGTCCGCCCCCTACCACCGCAGTGCTGAGGCATTAGGGAATGGCGTCTTTCCGTTTGGCTTGGTCGAAGCTGAGATGGTTGCCTACCTACGCGATGTTGGCGCGACCCATTTGTTGCTCTGTGAGGGTTACAACTATGCCGGTGATTTCGCCGATGATCTTGCCAGCGGTGGTCAATCAGACTGGTTGCGCCCTGTGCCTGTGACTGGCGAAGGTCAGCTCTTGTTTGCGGTTCTGCCGGAATGAAAATGCCCCAGCAGCTGCAGACTTTCCTACGTTTCCTCATAGTGGGTGGCAGTTTCAGCCTCGGCTATGCAGTTGTGACGGCCGCCCTTATCCGTTTCGCCCAAGCGCCTCCGTTACCGACCAGTGTGATTGTATATCTCATTTGCATTCCATTGGCCTTTTGGGCGCAAAAGAAGATTGCGTTTCGCGCGGATCAAACCGGTCGGTCAGCGATGTTGATTTATGGGGCGACGCAAGTGGCTAGTCTTGCAATCGTATCAACAGTGACCAGCCGCTTTGTGACACGCAACTTTTTCTTTGATACAGCACTTTTTCTGGTGACAGCAGGCATTGCTGCAGTCGCCAGTTATCTGATTTGCCGCTACATTATTTTTAGGTCGCAGTCGGCGTAAGTCGCGCGATGAAATGTAGTTTACGTCCAAAAACCCAGCTAAGTGGGGCCGGATAGAGCGGAATGGCAGTCACGAACGCATCTGTCGTAAGTCCTGCGTTTGTAAACCAATTGTCCCAATCGCGCCGCGGCGCATAGTTATACGGCAGCACGACGCCATGCGGCGCGTTTCCAACCCAATCCATCGCGCGCAATGTCATGTGGTCAAGTTTGTTTTCGCTCAGGTGGTCTTTAATAATGACCGCCTTGCGGGCCACGCGTGATGCCTCGCTGATCAGAATTTGTGGGTCATCGGTATGATGCAGAACATCGACGAAGGTCACGACATCGACGCTGTTGTCGTCCATTGGAATTGTTGTGCCATCAAACAAAGTCACAGGAATATGGATCGTTTCGCGTTCCATAATGTCGATGCCTTGCACCGTTGTCCCGCTTTGCTGTTCGCCAATCATCTTTGCGATTTGTCCATCGCCTGTACCAACATCCAGCATTTGTGAATTCGCAGGGAGCAGCTTGCCGATCTCGTCCACAAGCACGCGGACGCGTCGGTTGAACACCAGCTTTTCGTGGGCTTGGCCAATAGATTTCTTGAACATCTTGGGTCTTTCGTCCTGCTTGCTGCGCGGAAGGTGGATTAACTCGCGGTTAACGTAAAGTCTTGCGCTCGGATATTTGTCGCTTTTGGCAGAACTATGATGAATTGGCGTTGCAATTGAGGCCGTCCTGCAGCTTATCTGCAAGGCACAGGCAATATGGATCAGATCTATGGCTTATCTTTTGGGCGTCGATACTGGCGGAACCTATACCGATGCGGTCGTTATCGATGAAGCAAAGGATGTTGTCGTTGCTTCGGCCAAGGCGCTGACGTCCCGACCTGATCTTGCACAAGGTGTTGGGGCGGCCATCGATGCCGCGATCGCCGATGCAGGGGTAAGTGGTGCAGATATTGTGATGGTATCATTGTCCACAACACTTGCGACGAATGCATTAGTGGAAGGCCAAGGCGGGCGTATCGCATTTATTGCGATTGGTTTTGATGATGCAGATCTGACCCGGGCGGGTCTGACTGATGCGCTGCGTGGCGACCCGGTGATCCGGCTTGCCGGTGGCCACAATCATGCAGGCGCTGAGGCGAGGCCGCTCGACTTGCGAACTCTGCAAACGGCGCTGGGCGATCTTGATGATGGGATCACAGGTTTTGCCGTTGCCGCCAGTTTTGCGACCAGAAACCCAGCGCATGAAATTGCTGTCCGCGATATGATCCGGGCACGGATGGATAGACCTGTCAGTTGCTCCCACGACTTGAGCCAAGCCCTGGGCGGCCCAAAACGTGCGCTTACCGCGGTCTTGAATGCCCGTTTGATCGGCATGTTGGACCGCTTGATTACAGCCTGCGAGGATCACTTGCGCGCCGTTGGTATTGGGGCGCGTCTGATGGTGGTACGCGGTGATGGCGCGTTGGTGTCTGCTGATATTGCCCGCGAAAAACCGATTGAGACGATCCTCAGTGGTCCTGCTGCTTCTATCGCTGGGGCCAGTTGGCTGAGCGGTGAAACCGACGCGCTGGTCAGTGATATTGGCGGGACGACCACTGACGTTTGTCTGCTACGGGACGGACGCCCCAAGATTGATCCCAAGGGTGCTCTTGTCGGCCCGTTCCGCACCATGGTTGAGGCCGTGGCGATGCGCACAACGGGGCTTGGCGGCGATAGCGAAGTCCATGTGGTCGAAGGGTTGGACGGTGGCTTGCGCTTGGGGCCCCGCCGTTTGATGCCGATATCCCTTGCGGCGCATCACTATCCAAAGTTGGTCCATGTCGCTTTGGAGCGCGGGTTGTCACAGGATATTCCAGCGTCTGATGGTGGTCAGTTCGTCATCCCCTTGTGGGATCAAGTGCCCGCAGGCTTGGACGCGCGTGAACAGACCGTCGCGGATCGATTGGCAGATGGTCCGCTTCGATTGGGTCACGCAGTTCAATCGCGGATGGAAAGCCCCGCATTGGGCCGGTTGGTGGGCCGTGGGTTGGTCATCGTGGCAGGGGTAACGCCGTCAGACGCGTCACATGCATTGGGCTTGGTCGATGCATGGGATGGTGAGGCTGCTTTGAAGGCACTGACGTTGTTTGCACGCCGCAGGACAGGTGCAGGTACACGATTGGCTGAGGACGGACACGCGCTTGCACGTCAGATCATCGATCAGCTGACGGCACAGACGGTCGATTGCTTGCTGCAGGCTGGCTTTGCCGAAGACGATCTGGACTGGGCTGACCCAGCTGCATTGGCCCAGCATCCGCTGACAACAGCGGGCCTTGAGCATCACAAAGGCGTCGTCCAAATGCAAATGTCGTTGGGTGTGCCTGTCATTGGGTTGGGGGCGTCAGCTGCCACTTATTATGGCGCGGTTGGCGACCGCTTGGGGACGCGGATGGTGTTGCCGGAACACGGCGGCGTGGCCAATGCAATTGGCGCGGTTGTCGGTCAGGTGCGGATGCAGGCGACGGGTACCGTCACGAGCGCCGGTGAAGGTTCATTCGCAGTGCATTTGCCCCAAGGACCGCAAACCTTTGCGGACCGCGATGAAGCGTTGGGCGCCCTTGAAGCTGTACTTCGGTCAGAGGCCGAGGCGTTGGTCCGCGCCTCTGGTGTCGAGGAAATCCGGTTTTCGGTGTCGCGCGATATCTCAGAGATCACAGTCGAAGCGCGCGCGATGTTCATCGAAGCGACCCTGCGGGTTGAAGCGAGCGGGCGGCCCCGCATCGCCAGTTCTGCCTAGGTCGGCGCAGATTAGCCTTCCCAAAGTACCGTGTTTTCGTGGAATTGCGACCAGGCGAACCAAAACGCCTCATGGCTTCCAAGGTCTGACCCGTCGGCATCTACTGCCCGGATGCCACCCGCTTCGAGTTGTAAGCGCACGTTGTCATAGGCCACGGTCGCGCCTGCGCGTAAAGCCAGCAATGCAGTGCTCCGGCGGAAAGCGACAGGAACGCCTGATGCAGTGAATGCGCCGATCACGTCTTCATGGACGGGCAGGCGTGGGTCGACATCACCAACGGGAAAGATCGGCCCTGCTGCATCACGCCCATTGCGGAAATCGAAATCACGGCCAAGCGCCAGCGCCTCGACAAGTACTGTAGTGTCAGGATGCGCTTCTTTCCACGTGCCCCAATCCGTTGTAATCACGGTCGCCTGTTGCAGCTGCAGACCGCGGTCCGCCAAAGGCCCGGTCACGGCTTTGCCGAGAAACGTGTCAAAAACCGAATAGGTGTTGATGTCATACATCACTTTGTTGGACCGGATCAGCAGACCAGAGGTGCGCAGGATCGGGCGTTCAATGCCAGCAGGCAGCTGATCGGTGAAATAGGCCTGCGCCGCGCCGCACAAGGTGCAATATGGAATGCCCAGATCACGCCCGCCCAATGTGTCATTGACCATTTCGCGAACTTCCATGATCTGGCGGGGATAAGCACGGGATTCTCCGTTGATCGTGATCCCAAAGACAATATCGTCATCCAACCACGTGGCATCTTCTGCGCTGACGACGGTAGGGTTATCGGCGGCAGGGATACAATTGCAGTTCTCGTCGGTCTGATTGTAAGGGCGGTCGTCAATCAGCACGCCCCCCCAAGACACCAGCCGCCAGTCAATGTCGCCGGGCACAAAGATGCGGTCCCAGCCTGGGACAAATTGAGTAAAGATAGCGCGTTTCGTGTCTAAATAGCCGGGGTAGGATGGGATATCCCATGCAATCAGATGATCCGTGATCACACCCCAGCGTTTTGGCGTGTCGATTTCGATATCCAGCAACTGGGCGGCGGCGCTTGCCAATGCGTTGTCAAACTCGGGTCGCCACGTAAAGCGCATCATGTCGCTGATGATCCACGCCAGTCGCGGGTCCCCGGATTCCGCGATTTCAAACAAAGCTGCTTCTTGATCACGTTCCCAGAGTGATTTTTCCAGACTGTCCACAAAGACGGTACGGACTGCCCTTTGCAGATCTTCGGAAATTGGGCCATCAGGCACCGCTGGCGGGTTTCCAAATTCGGCTATGACATAGTCGGGGAGTGAAGCTGCGTTTTGTGCCTGTGCTGGACCTGAGATGAGAAACGGCACTACGGCCACCAAAAGAGTGCGGAAAAGTAATGCGCTGCTTGCCAAAATTTGTACCATCAAAGACCTTTCAGAGGGTGCTGTCTGTCTGCGCGAAATCCGCGTTAGGGGACAGTTGCGCAAAATTACACTGCGTACGAGTCACATCAAATCATCATTCGGTGATGTCGCTGAAATTGCACTCACTCACATTCCCGTCAGGTTGATTGCGTCAAGCCGTCGCATCGGTCACAAGTGCCTCAACTTTGGATGAGGCCCCATGCTCGACCGTTTCGCACGTCAATTGATTGATCCGCCGTTGAACCAAATTGGTCACGGATTGGCATCGCGTGGCTTTAGCGCAGATGGCGTCACGCTGATGGGTTTGGGTCTTGGGCTGTTTGCGGCGGTTTTGATTGTATTCGGTCAGTTTGCGTTGGCGCTGATCCCGCTACTGGCGAGCCGCATTGCAGATGGTTTGGACGGGGCTGTTGCCCGTGCCACGCAGAAGACCGACTTTGGCGGTTATCTGGATATTGCCGCCGATTTTCTGTTCTACGGCGCGATCCCAATGGCCTTTGTGATCTATGATCCAGCCGTGAATGGGGCCGCTGGCGCATTCTTGTTGGCGTCGTTCTATTTCAACGGCACCAGCTTTCTGGGCTACGCGATCTTGGCCGAAAAACACGGTCATAAGACCGACGCGCAGGGCCAAAAGTCGCTCTACTATTCTAACGGGATTCTTGAAGGGACCGAGACCATCGTGTTCTTCGTAATTCTTTGCTTGCTGCCTGCCTACTTTTCCCCGCTGGCTTGGGTGTTTGGCACCCTATGCTTTGCGACCGCCACACTGCGGATTTATGCCGCCAAACAGATCTACAAGAACTAAAAGGACCACATATATGAAACATCTTGCCGTATTGGCCGCATTGCTGGCCCCTGTGCCTGCCTTGGCCGACATTGATCCCGCTAACTGGGACGCCGTCACAGCCGAGGCAGAAGGCCAGACCGTTTACTGGAACGCATGGGGTGGATCGACCACGACAAACGATTTCCTCGCATGGGTCGGCAGCCGCGTGATGGAAGATTATGGTGTTGTGCTTGAACATGTGAAGCTCACCGATACCGCCGATGCAGTCACCCGTGTGCTGTCTGAAAAGCAGGCTGGCGAAGATGACGATGGTGCGATCGATATGATCTGGATCAACGGCGCAAACTTTGCCGCGATGAAAGAGGCCGATCTGCTGTTTGGCCCCTATGCCGAGCAGTTGCCCAATTGGGCTGTTGTCGATGCCGAAGGCAAAACGGTGCAGACTGACTTTACTGTCCCCACCGACGGCTTTGAAAGCCCGTGGGCGATGGCACAGGTTGTCTTTGTCCATGACACTGCTGACATGCCCGATCGTTTGGGTTCTATGCAGGCCCTGCTGGAATGGACCCAAGCCAACCCCGGTCGCTTTAGCTATCCGCAGCCGCCTGATTTCTTAGGCACGACCTTTCTGAAACAGGTACTGGTGGATATCCTGCCTGATCCGTCTGTGCTGGCCGATCCTGCAACAGACGCGAACTATGATGCGGTTACCGCCCCCCTTTGGGCCTACCTTGATGAACTGACGCCCAACCTCTGGCGCGAAGGCAAGGCGTATCCGCCGACTGGCACTGCGATGTTCCCACTGATTGCGGATGGTGAGTTGGACCTATCGATCTCATTCAGCCCCGGTGCCGCCTCAACCGCGATTGCCAACAATGAATTGCCGCCATCAGTGCGCACATTCGTGTTGGACAAGGGCACGATCGGCAACGCGTCCTTCGTGGCAATCCCTTACAACTCTGGCTCCAAGGCGGGTGCTATGGTTGTTGCCAATTTTCTGATGTCGCCCGAAGCACAGGCCCGTGCACAAGACCCCGCGATTTTGGGCTATGGTACTGTGTTGAACATGGATGCACTGTCTGACGATGACCGCGCCTTGTTTGACGCGCTTGAGCTGGGTGTCGCGACCCTGTCCCCTGCCGAACTGGGCACTGTGCAGGCCGAACCACACCCAAGCTGGGCCACACGTATCGCGGATGATTGGATGACGCGCTACGGTGTTTCCGAGTAAGCCTGACATCGTGCTGACCCGTCCCGGGTTCTGCCCGGGATGGGACCGAATATGAACCGCCGCCGCTTTCTTCCGATTTTGCCAATCCTGACATTGCTTGCGATGTTGGGTCCGGTTGTGGCTGGCCTTTGGGGGACGTTGTTGCCCGCGTTCGGGCATCTGCCCGCGGCGGGTTTGACGGGGCCATCACTGGACCCGTTCCGCGATTTGTTCGATTGGGCAGGCTTGCCACGGGCGATGTTTCTGTCGATCTCAACCGGGTTATTGGCCACATCAATATCGCTGGCTATCGTGATGCTGATCACGGCGGGGTGGTCCGGCACTAAACCGTTCCGCGCGTTAGAGCGGTTGTTGTCGCCTTTGTTGTCGGTGCCCCATGCCGCCGCCGCCTTTGGTTTGGCCTTCTTGATTGCCCCCTCTGGTTGGGTGTCACGCTTGTTGTCGCCGGTCGTGACAGGCTGGGACCGTCCACCTGACCTATTGATTGTTCAAGACACATGGGGCCTGACGATGACCGCGGGTCTGATCGTCAAAGAAGTCCCATTCCTGTTGCTCATCACCCTCGCGGCCCTCGGTCAAGCCGATGCGCAGCGCAGCGTCGCGATATCTCAGGCGTTGGGGTATGGCCGCGTTACCGGGTGGCTCAAAACAGTTTTCCCACGCGTCTACGCACAAATCAGACCGCCAATCTATGTGGTCTTGGCCTATTCGATGTCCGTCGTGGATGTTGCCGTGATCCTTGGGCCGAACACGCCGCCATCGCTGTCGGTACAGATCGTCAAATGGATGTCCGACCCTGATCTTGCGATGCGCTTGGAAGGGGCTGCAGGGGCGCTGTTGCAACTGGGCTTGGTCATCGGCGCATTGGTCTTTTGGCGGTTCGGAGAATTCGCTATTGGCCGCTTGGGTGCGCGTTGGATCGCCTCTGGTGCGCGTGGCAAACTTGACGGTGTCGTGGCCGTGGGCGCTTTGGCGGCTGGCACGATTTGCGCGTTGAGTGTTTTGCTTGGCCTTGTCGTGCTGACCATCTGGTCCTTCGCTGGGTTCTGGGGGTTTCCTGATGCATTTCCCGACGCCTTTACATGGCGCAATTGGATGCGCTTTGGCCCCGGCACGTTAGAGGCGCTGGGCGAAACGGCTTTGATCGCGATTACCGTCGCCTTAGTGGCACTGATCCTGACGATTGGGTGTCTAGAGGCAGAGTACCGCTTTGGCCTGTCGTTCAGCCAACGCGCGGTGTGGTTGCTTTATTTGCCGTTGCTGATCCCGCAAACAGCGTTCCTACCCGGCCTGCAAACTCTGATGCTCAGCCTTGGTGCTGATGTTGGGCGCATTCCTGTGATGCTGGCCCATTTGGTGTTCGTGCTGCCTTACGTATTTCTGTCACTGGCCGATCCGTTTCGCGCATGGGACAGCCGGATGGGGACGATTGCGGCGGCTTTGCGGGCCAGTCCGAATGGCGTGTTGTGGCGCGTGCGGTTGCCGATGCTGTTGCGCCCTATCCTGACCGCTTTGGCGGTTGGGTTGGCTGTGTCGGTCGGGCAATACCTTGCGACGCTGCTGATTGGCGGGGGCCGCGTGGCGACCTTGACGACCGAGGCTGTCGCACTGGCTTCTGGCGGTGACCGCAGGGCGATTGGGGTTTACGGATTGATGCAAACCGGGGCGGCGTTGGTGCCATTTGCGCTGGCTTTGCTGATCCCCGCAGTGGTCTGGCGAAACAGAAAAGGGTTACGACATGGATAAGGGATTGGCGCTGCGCGATGTGACGATCACGAAAGGCGGCGTGCCGCTATTGTCGGTGAACCACGACATCGCACCGGGCGAGGTACTGACGGTCATGGGGCCGTCTGGGGTGGGAAAATCCACGTTGCTGGCGTTTATCACAGGCACGCTTGCACCCGACTTCACGGCCACGGGCGAGGTTTGGTTGGATGGCGACAACATCACCCATGCAGCCCCGCATCAGCGACGGGTGGGCATCTTGTTTCAAGATGACCTGCTGTTCCCGCATTTGTCCGTCGGGGCTAATCTGGCGTTCGGATTGCAGCCGGGTGGGTCTGCGACAGAGCGCAAAGCAAAGATTGAAGAAGCATTGAATGAAGTCGGGCTGGGTGGTTTCGCAGACCGTGATCCGGCCACGCTGTCAGGCGGGCAAAAAGCGCGGGTGGCGCTGATGCGGATGCTGCTGTCAGAGCCCTGTGGGTTGCTGCTGGACGAACCTTTCTCGCGGCTGGATGCAGCGCTACGGGCACAAGTGCGGGATATGGTGTTTGACCGGGCGCGCGCACGGCAATTGCCGGTGCTGATGGTGACGCATGATGCGGATGATGCGCAGGCGGCAGGTGAGGTGATTGTGACGTTGGGTGGGTGAGTGAAGGGTTGGTATGCGGGACGAAGCTGTCGTTCGAACACAATTCACTACTTGTGAACTTTCATGTAATTGGAAAGCCAAAACAAATTGTGGGGCCGTAGAAGTGTTGGGAAGAATATTTCGCAGAAAACCGCAGATCGAACAAATCGATGTTACTCGGGCATTGGCTAAACGTTTTGGAGAAATGGATGAAGTGATCGGGCACGCATCCGTCCCCTTATCTCTTGGTGGTTCGGCAGACGTAGCGTGGTTCAGAAACGGTTCAGAACAAGTGGTTTGCACGACAACCGATTTGGCAACTAACGGATCGCAGCTGCGAAACACGCAAGGCAATTATGAGCTAGTAATTATTACGGAAAACAAGGATGAATTTGCCGCAAATCTCATTTCCCAACTGGCTCCATACACTTTCGAAGCTGTTTTGGGAACTGGGCAAACAATGGATATCGGCGAGGCAACACCTGAAGAAAGCACGCTCTCCGCACTGTACTTTGAAGCTCTAGAGCCCTTAAAAATACACGGCCATCAGATCGGACTTTTGCTGTGTTTTGGAATTACAGAGTCAGAGCTTAGTCACTACCTATCAGGAGATGAATCCAACCTGATACAGTCTCTCGAAGAAAAAGGCATTTTTCCGTTAACTTCTTGGGAAAGACCTTCATTGTTCTGAGTGATTTCAAGAGCGAGAATTGTCGACTTGGGCCAAAGCTAACCCTTATCCCTGCCACCCCCTCCGTCTCGGCACCCTGAGCGCGAGCATTGGTTTGATCAGCGGCGAGCGAAACCTGTTCAGATCCAGCGCCTCATGCACCCCTGTCACCACTTCTCCATCGATCTGCGTTTGCACCGCAGACCGTGAATAGAACGGCGCGTCCAGCATATTCAGCACTTGTTTTGGCATCACACCTGGATCAGCGCGGGTTTCGCGCATGACTTGCCAGAGGGACCGCTTGAAACGGGTCCGGGGTGGCGCGTCGACGGTCTTGGCGTTGCCCTCGCCGTCGAATGCGATTGCGGTGTCCAGTGTTGTGCCGTCCCGCCGCACCGCGTCGTAGATGCAGGTCGCCCCCGCCTTCGTGGGGTAGCGGCCCCATGTCCAGAAACTAAAGTCTTCTTCCAGCGACCGTGTCCCAAAGTTGCTGTCGAAATAGCCGTGGCCTGACCATTGCCAGCCTTTCGCTTCAAGATCGACTTTGATGTCGGATGAGGGTGCGAAAGGTCGCCAAATATGTGCGCCGTCGGGGGTGAGGGGCAGCTCCACATTTGTCATCGCGTGGGGAGTGATTGTGATTTGGCCCTTCACGCGGCTGATGATCGGCGGGCCGCTGATTTCATTGATGTCGATGACCAGCTCTTTGCCATTCCAATGCATTGAGGAAGGGCCGACTTGGAATGTATCGGGTGTCGTATGCAATGCCGCCCGCCCTCGGTCTGTCATCGTAAAGCGTCCGCCGGGGCCATAGGTCGCGACGTTGATGCAGCAGTGGTTGGCGGGGTCTTTGCGTCCTGACCACGCATACCACGGTGAAAACACCGATCCGATAAACCCTATGACAGAGACCGCTTTCGTTCCGCAGTCGCTGATCCCGTCAACATACCACCAGGCGTAGCCGTTGGGCGGGACGTCAAGGTCGAAGCATGGTCCGTCATGATCGCCGCGGCCGCGTGCGACCCTGAGAGCGTCGCCATCGGCACCCCCGCCCCCGGATGTGCCCCGCCCCCGCACAGGTACAATCCCGGTACTTTTGTCCGCGCCGTCGGGCGTTTGAATGCCGCCGTCAGGCCATGCGGGCTCCGCCCGTAAAGGGAACCGAGGCTCGCGGGAAACAGAGTGTCGAACCCCTGCGGTGTGGTCAGTGTGTCCGGCCCCGGTATTGGGCTGAACGTCAGACCGAAGTCCCGGAACCGTTTGAAAATCTGTGTCTGACATGGGGATTTTTCCTTTGCAGGGTCGCGTGGCACGGGTGGGCCGTTCATGATGATCTCAAACCGTTGCAGGCCGTCTGTGCGGGCGTGTCCGTGGTCTTGTGCGCACAGATAGAGGGTTGCATCGGTGGGCATTTCACCCTTGGCGAGCGCTTTGAATTCCGCTTTCGGGTCGTGTCCGAAAAAGACCGTGTGATGGGCCAGATCAACGCCGTCGGGAATGGCGGCGAAGGCATGGACAAAGGCCGATAGGCTGCGTGGTTCGGTGTGTTGTTTGTGAACGGCCTCTTGTGCCGCTTCACCCAGTAATGTGGTTTCTAAGGCGCGTGGGTCGCCGTTGAACAACACCATATCGGCAGGGAAATGACCGTCTACTGTCTGCACCCCGGTGATCCGCCCGTTTTGCTTGGTGATCCGTGTGGCGGGGGTGTTGTAATGGAAGGTCGCGCCCCGTGCTTGGGCCAGTTTCGCGATTGTACCTGCCAGTTGGTGCATCCCGCCTTGCACTGACCAAACGCCTTGCGCTTCGGCTTGCCAGATCAACGACAAGATTGCAGGAGATGCGTAGGGTGATCCGCCCACATAAGTCGCATAGCGCCCGAAAAGCTGCGCCAGTCTTGGGTCGCTGAAGGATTGTTTGAGCAATCCAGCGAGCGTTCGGTGTGGGGCCATGTCAGGGATCAGGCTGGGCTGGCTGAGCACTGTTTTCGTAACCGCCAGTTGGTTCGGTTCTGGCGTGCGCATCATGGGCGCATCGAATGCGTCGAACAGGCGTTTGGCGCGGGCCGAGAAAGCCTCGAATTCGTGACCCGCTTTGGTGCCAAAGGCTGCAATGACATTCGTCAGGCTTTTGGCGGGGTCCGCATCCAGATCAAGCGATGCGCCGTCATCCCAATAGTGCCGCGCCAGCGTGGTGAGCGGTTGGAGCGTGAGGTGATCATCAAGGCTCTCACCCACATCGTTGAACAAATCCTCGAAGACTGTGCGCATGGTCAACACCGTGGGCCCTGCATCTACCGGCCCTGCATCGGACGGAACCGTGCGCATTTTGCCACCCGGTGCGCCGTGCATATCCAGCACTGTCACATCACAGCCTTGATGGCTTAGCCGCAGGGCCGCTGCCAATCCGCCGATCCCAGCGCCAATCACAACGATTTTGGGTGTCTCGGCTTTCATCGAACCCTGAGTCTTTTGTTACGATTGATTTACATTGACATATGTAAACTAAAATTGACACTATAGATTGCAAAGGAGACGCGCATGAGAATCTCAGAGCGTATTGACGCGACAATGGCGCAGGCCATCAAGGCAGGTCAGGGCGGCGTGGCCCCGGCCAAGCTGGCGGCCGCGTTGGAATATGCGGTCACCCCCGGTGGCGCACGTATCCGGCCAACGATCCTGACATCTGTGGCGATGGCATGCGGTGATGACCGTCCTGAGCTGACGAATGCTGCGGGTGTGGCGTTAGAGGTGATCCATTGCGCCAGCCTTGTGCATGATGATCTGCCTTGCTTTGATGATGCTGATATGCGCCGTGGGAAACCTGCGTTGCATCGCGCCTATTCGGAACCGCTTGCTGTGCTTGCGGGTGACAGTTTGATCATCATGGGTTTTCAGATTTTGGCCCGTGCGGCCGGCGATGCGCCGGACCGTGCACTCAAGCTGATCGATATTCTGGGCACACGCACGGGTATGCCCTTTGGCATTTGCGCCGGCCAAGGATGGGAAAGCGAAGAGACGATCGATCTGTCCGCTTACCATCAGGCCAAGACAGGTGCTTTGTTTATTGCCGCCACCCAGATGGGTGCTGTGGCCGCTGGCCAGGAGTCAGAGCCTTGGGAAGAACTGGGCGCCCGCATTGGTGAGGCATTCCAAGTTGCCGATGATCTGCGCGATGCGCTTTGTGATGAACAAACTTTGGGCAAACCCGCTGGCCAAGATGATCTGCACGGGCGGCCGAATGCGGTAGCGTCTTATGGTGTACAGGGTGCTGTGCAGCGTTTTGATGATATCCTGGGCGGTGCTATTTCGTCGATCCCATCCTGCCCCGGTGAGGCCGCGTTGGCGCAAATGGTGCGTGCCTATGCGGATAAACTGGTGCCTGCAGGTGCACGTGGCAGGTCTGCTGTTCCCGGCGAATAATGAAAGATCTCGACGCCTCCCAACCCAAACCTGCATTGCCCCGCGGGGCCACAAAGCGATCCGGTCGACTGACAAGGTTGGTTGCGTCGCGCAGGTTTCAGACCTGGGCCGCGCGGTTCCCTTTGGTCCGACGGATCGTGCGATCCGAGGGCGAAGCGATGTTCGATCTGGTCGCCGGGTTCTGCCACAGTCAAATCCTGCAAGCTTTCGTCCGGCTTAAATTGCCAGACCTTTTGCTTGACCGCGAAATGACATCTGAGGCCTTGGCCGACGCAGCGGATATGCCCCAAGACCGCATGCCTGTCTTACTTGCAGCGGCCACGTCTATCGGGCTGGTCAAGCGGCGGCGTTCTGGTCGGTATGCGTTGACGACGCGGGGTGCAGCCCTTGCCGGTGTTCCCGGTCTGGCCGGTATGATTGACCACCATGATGTGCTGTATCTAGACCTTGCTGATCCGGTCGCATTCTTCAAAGGCGAGGTTGAGACGGAACTGGCCGAGTTCTGGCCTTATGTGTTTGGTGCCAACGGGGCGACTGACCCCGCAACAACGGCAACCTATTCGCAATTGATGGCGGACAGTCAGGTGCTTGTCGCCGAAGATACGCTTGCGGCGGTTAAGTTTAGTGATTGCCAACATCTGCTTGATGTCGGCGGCGGGACAGGCGCGTTTTTGGCGGCCGTTGGTGCGGCGCATCCGCATTTGCAGATGTCTCTTTTTGATTTGCCTGCAGTGGCACCCGGTGCTGCGAGCCGTTTTGAAAGTGCGGGCCTGTCTGATCGCGTTGAGATTGTTCCGGGATCGTTTCGGGATGATCCGCTGCCGCAAGGCGCCGACATGATCAGCTTGATCCGCGTGTTGTACGATCACGCCGATGAAACCGTTATTGCCTTACTAAAGTCGGTCTATGACGCCTTGCCAGCAGGTGGGCGCATCTTGATTTCGGAACCCATGACAGGGGGCGATGCGCCGCAGCGGGCAGGTGACGCCTATTTCGCGCTGTATTGCATGGCGATGCGCACGGGTCGTGCCCGTTCTCAGGCCCAGATTGCTGATTTGCTGGGGCAGGCAGGCTTTGAGCAAATTCAAACACCTAAGGCATTTCGGCCATATATTACGGCGGTCGTGCAGGGTGTAAGGATTAGTTGACACTTTAGGTGTCTAAATTAATTGACACAACCGCGTGTAAGGCTAGACTAGGGCGAGACAGAGTGTCGCAGTTTTGGGCCTTCCAAGCTGCGTCATGAGGGAGAAAAACGTTGCAAACAAAGGCAGTTATCCTATCAGCGCCCGGTCAGCTGGCGCTTGATCAGGTGGGAATCGTTCCCCCTGCGGCGGATGATATTGTTGTTGCAATCAAACATTCGGGCATTTCGACAGGTACAGAAAAGCTGTTTTGGACAGGTGAAATGCCGCCGTTCCCCGGAATGGGCTATCCTTTGATCCCCGGATATGAGGCCGCTGGCGAAGTGGTTGAAGCCGGTGCCGACAGTGGTTACCGCGTCGGCGAACATGTTTTTGTGCCCGGTGCCAGCTGCTATGAAGGTGCCTTTGGTCTTTTCGGGGCGGCTGCTGAAACGCTGGTGACGAAAGCCGCCCGCGTCACGCGCATTGATCCCGGACTTGGCGCTGCGGGTGCCTTGTTGGCACTGGCCGCAACAGCGCGCCACGCCATGGCTGGACCAAACAAGGCTGTTCCTGATCTGATTATTGGCCACGGTGTGCTAGGCCGCTTACTGGCCCGGTTGACCATCGCGTCTGGTGCGCCTGCACCGACCGTCTGGGAGGTCGACCCTATCCGTATGGAGGGCGCTGTTGGTTACGACGTGACCACGCCTGAGCAGGACGAACGCCGCGACTATGAATCCGTCTACGATGCATCCGGTCGCGGTGACCTGCTGAACGACATGATTGGTCGCATCGCCAAAGGTGGCGAAATTGTACTGGCGGGCTTTTATACAGCGCCACTGCAATTCGCTTTTCCGCCCGCATTTATGAAAGAAGCCCGTTTCCGCATCAGTGCTGAATGGGCGCCAGACGACATGACCGCCACCAAAGCACTGGTCGAGGCAGGCGTCTTGGAACTGGCCGATCTGATTACACACCAACAACCCGCCGCACTCGCCAGCGGCGCATACCAGACCGCGTTTACCGACCCTGCGTGTCTGAAAATGATCTTGAATTGGGGAACTGCATGAAAGATGAAATTCCAAACCTAAAGGATTTCGACCAACGTCTGCGCGATGAGGCTAACGAAGAGCCGAACCTTGAAGTGCCGCAGGGCGAACCCACGTCAAAGACGCAGATCATCGCGATCTACGGCAAAGGCGGAATTGGCAAATCTTTCACCCTTGCGAACCTCAGCCACATGATGGCCGAGATGGGTAAGCGCGTGCTGTTGATCGGCTGCGATCCGAAATCTGACACAACAAGCCTGCTGTTTGGCGGCAAGGCTTGCCCGACAATCATTGAAACATCAGCGAAGAAAAAGCTGTCCGGTGAAGAGGTCGCTATCGGCGACGTCTGCTTTAAGCGCGGCGGTGTTTTTGCAATGGAACTGGGTGGCCCCGAAGTGGGTCGCGGCTGTGGTGGCCGTGGAATTATCCACGGGTTTGAATTGCTTGAAAAACTAGGGTTCCACGATTGGGACTTTGACTACGTTTTGCTTGATTTCCTTGGCGACGTGGTTTGCGGCGGCTTCGGCCTGCCGATCGCGCGCGATATGGCGCAGAAAGTGATTTTGGTGGCGTCGAATGACCTGCAGTCCCTATATGTTGCTAACAATGTCTGCTCTGCAGTCGAATACTTCCGTAAACTTGGAGGTAATGTTGGGGTGGCCGGGCTTGTTATCAACAAGGACGACGGCACTGGAGAAGCCCAAGCTTTCGCCGAGGCAGTTAGTATTCCAATCCTTGCTGCTATCCCACAAAACGACGATCTAAGAAAGAAGTCAGCGAACTATCAGATTGTCGGCACACATGAGAGTGAGTGGGGACCGATGTTTGAAGGGCTTGCTGACGCCGTGGGCATTGCCCCGCCTGTGCGTCCAAATCCGCTGGACCAAGATGGTCTGCTGGGTCTGTTCGATGCCAAAGACACAGGCGGCGACTATCAGTTGGTGCCTGCCACTGATGTCGATATGCGCGGCAAAAATGCCAAGCCAAAAGAAAGCCTCGAGGTCATCTACGATGACGCATGAGACTGACACCCACGGCTATGAAGTTGGCTATGATGATGCTGGACAGGTCCAGATCATCGAGGGTGTTGCGCGTGAAGAAACCTCTGAAGTGCTGGACGCTGGCACGCAGGCAACGGCCCTAGAGGGTGGTTGTACTGCCAGTGCAGGTTCCATGGAGGCTGCCGCCCGTGCTGCTGGTAAATCCGAGATTTTGGATCAATACGCTAAGGACTATCCGCAAGGTCCCCACGATCAACCGCAGAGCATGTGCCCGGCGTTCGGGTCTTTGCGCGTGGGTCTTCGCATGAAACGTGTTGCGACGGTTTTGTCCGGGTCTGCCTGCTGTGTTTACGGCCTCACGTTCGTGTCTCACTTCTATGGTGCGCGTCGGTCTGTTGGCTATGTGCCATTCAATTCCGAAACATTGGTCACTGGTAAGTTGTTCGAAGACATTCGCGAGAGTGTGCACGATATGGCCGATCCTGATCGCTATGACGCGATTGTCGTGACGAACCTTTGTGTGCCGACGGCATCCGGTGTGCCGCTGCGGTTGTTGCCGAAAGAGATTAACGGCGTGCGCATCGTGGGCATTGATGTGCCTGGATTTGGCATTCCGACACACGCTGAGGCCAAAGATGTCTTGGCTGGTGCAATGCTGGCCTATGCCCGTGAAGAAGTGAAAGCGGGACCTGTCGCGCGCCCTGTTGGTGGCAAACATGACCGTCCAACTGTTGCGCTGTTGGGCGAGATGTTCCCGGCTGATCCGATGATGATTGGCGCGATGCTTGCCCCGATGGGCCTGGCTGCGGGTCCAGTGGTGCCGACACGCGAATGGCGCGAACTTTATGCGGCCCTTGACTGTGGTGTCGCCGCTGCGATCCACCCGTTTTATTCCGCAGCGATCCGTGAATTTCAGGGTGCTGGCCGCAAGATTGTGGGCTCTGCCCCGGTTGGTCACGACGGCACGGCTGATTGGCTGGCCGCGATTGGTGATGCGTACAATGTGAAGCCAGACCAGATTGCAGCGGCGCAAAATGCGTTCTTGCCTGCGATCAAAGGTGCCTTTGAGGGGTCTAAGATCAACGGAACTGTGACGCTTTCAGGTTACGAAGGGTCCGAGCTTTTGGTCGCCCGTTTGCTGATCGAAAGCGGTGCGGATGTGCCTTACGTCGGCACGGCTTGCCCCAAGACAGAATGGTCGCGCCCGGATGCCGAATGGCTGGCCGCGCGTGGTGTGAAGGTGGTCTATCGTGCCTCGCTTGAGGATGACTTGGCTGCTGTTGACGCGATCAAACCTGATCTCGCGATCGGCACAACACCGGTTGTTCAGCACGCCAAGGAACACGGTATTCCATCGCTTTACTTTACCAACCTCATCTCAGCACGGCCACTCATGGGGCCAGCCGGTGCAGGGTCACTGGCACAGGTCGTGAATGCCGCAATTGCCGGTAAGGAAAAAATGGACACGATGCGTGCGTTCTTTGAGGGCGTGGGCAAAGAAGACACCGCCGGTGTCTGGGAAGGCGCGCCGAACTTGCGCCCTGACTTCCGCGCCAACCATCAGAAAAAGCTTGATAAAATGGCCCGTGCTGCCAAAGCGCAGGAGATGATTTGATGCTTGTCACTGATCATGATCGCGCAGGTGGATATTGGGGTGCTGTTTATGCGTTCTGCGCCGTCAAAGGTTTGCAGGTTGTCATTGATGGCCCTGTAGGCTGTGAAAACCTGCCTGTGACGTCCGTTTTGCACTACACCGACGGTTTGCCGCCACATGAGTTGCCTATTGTGGTGACGGGTCTGGCCGAAACCGAGATGGGTGAAGGCACTGAGGAAGCGATGAAGCGTGCTTGGCAAACCCTTGATCCGGCTTTGCCTGCTGTTGTTGTCACCGGCTCGATTGCTGAAATGATTGGCGGCGGCGTGACCCCGCAAGGCACCAATATTCAGCGCTTCCTGCCCCGCACCATTGATGAGGATCAGTGGGAATGTGCGGACCGCGCGATGACGTGGATTTTCACGGAATTTGGTATGACCAAAGGCCGGATGCCGCCTGAGAAGAAGCGTGAAGAAGATGCAAAGCCACGCGTGAATATCTTGGGCCCGATGTATGGCGCGTTTAACATGCCGTCCGATCTGGCCGAGATACGCCGTTTGGTTGAAGGCATCGGTGCTGAGATTAACATGGTTATGCCGCTGGGCGCCCATGTCGCTGAGATGCGCAATCTGGTGAATGCCGATGTGAACGTCACGATGTACCGCGAATTTGGTCGTGGTCTGTGTGAGGTGCTGGGTAAGCCATATTTGCAGGCTCCATTTGGCATCGACAGCACAACGAAATTCCTGCGCAAGCTGGGTGAATTGACGGGCCTCGACCCTGAACCATTCATCGAGCGAGAGAAGCATTCGACCATCAAGCCCGTTTGGGATTTGTGGCGGTCTGTCACGCAGGATTTCTTTGCGACTGCTGAGTTCGCGATTGTCGCCAATGAGACTTATGCCCGCGGTGTGCGTCATTTCCTTGAAGGTGACTTGGGTTTCCCATGTGCTTTCGCTGTGGCCCGGACGCGCGGGAAGAAAACCAACAACGACGAAGTGCGCAGCTTGCTGCATACCAAGCGCCCGTTGATCGTGATGGGGTCTATCAATGAAAAAATGTATATGGCTGAGATGAAGGCTGGGCATGGCCCATCGCCAGTGTTCATCCCTGCCAGCTTCCCCGGTGCTGCGATCCGTCGTGCCACGGGTACACCGTTTATGGGCTACGCCGGTGCGACGTATTTGCTGCAAGAAGTTTGTAACGGACTGTTTGATGCGCTGTTCCATATCCTGCCGTTGGGCACTGATATGGATGCAACCGACGCCACCCTGACACCACTGCGCCGCGATTTCCCTTGGGATTCTGATGCGCAAGCGAAACTGGATGAGATCGTGGCAACACACCCGATCTTGACCCGTATTTCTGCCGCTAAAACGCTGCGCGATGCAGCCGAGCGTGCAGCCCTCGACGCCGGCAACGACCGGGTTGTTCTTGAGACCGTCGAAACACTCGAAAATGCGAATGGAGGACGTAAATGACTGATTTTACAACGGATGCGCCTATCTCACGGGGTAGGGCCGCACCACCAAAGCGCGAGTATTACGCCTATTTTGGGCTGATCTTTCTGGCCACATTGCCACTGTGCATCCTGACGTGGGCGCTGTCGGCCGGACGCCGGATGGAGCTGCCGGAAAAAGGCCCATTCGCAAAAGCTTGGACACAAGCCCGCATTATTACGCCACAGATCTTTAGCGCTTGATCAACGGCGACGACATTTGCCCGAAAGGGCATCCGATGTTCATCATTCCCCCCCGGGATGGTGGATTAGGGCAGAGGAAGAGCCTCTGTCGTAACCCGGCCGCGGGGGGTGCGCGGCGTCAGTATTTTATTTTGGAGACAAAACATGGCTGACAAATCTGATCTGTCTTTCACAGGTCTCACTGACGAGCAGGCCCAAGAGCTGCACGCAGTCTACATGAGCGGGTTTACGATCTTCACGATCGTAGCAGTCGTTGCTCACGTACTGACGTACATCAAGCTTCCTTGGTTCAACTGGTCTTAAGGAGAGCATTGAATGGCACAGTTCTACAAAATCTGGCTGGTATTCGACCCGCGCCGCGTCTTCGTGGCTCAGGGCGTATTCCTGTTCCTGCTTGCAGCGATGATTCACCTCGTCCTGTTGAGCAATGAAAGCACAAACTGGTTCATGAAAGCCTTTGGCGGCATGTAATCAGCTTGGCTGACTAAATCACGCTACGGGCGGGCCTCCGTCCGCCCGTAGCAAACACCGACATTGACGATGACAGGGCGCGCCCAATGGGGACGCAGGGCCTGTCAATGAATGGAGATTGGAAGATGGCACAGCTCAGCTTCGAGAGAAAATACCGGGTCCGTGGCGGGACATTGGTAGGCGGTGATCTGTTCGACTTTTGGGTAGGGCCATTTTATGTGGGCTTCTTCGGGGTTACGACGTTCTTTTTCGCCGTCCTAGGGACGATTTTGATTTTTTACGGGGCAAGCCAAGGCCCGACGTGGAACCCGTGGTTGATTTCCATCAACCCTCCACCACTTGAATATGGGTTGGGTGCCGCACCGCTGTTGGATGGCGGGCTTTGGCAGATCATCACGATCTGTGCCATCGGCGCCTTCGTCAGCTGGATGATGCGCGAGGTCGAGATTTGCCGCAAACTTGGCATCGGCTATCATGTGCCGTTCGCTTTTGGCGTGGCTATCTTTGCTTATGTGACCCTGGTTGTCATCCGTCCGGTGCTGCTGGGTGCCTGGGGACATGCGTTCCCTTATGGCATCTTTAGCCACCTCGATTGGGTGAACAACGTGGGCTACACCTATGGCAACTTTCACTACAATCCGGTCCATATGATCGCGATCACGTTCTTCTTCACCACCTGTCTGGCGCTTGCACTGCACGGATCCTTGGTGTTGTCGGCCGTGAACCCCGGCAAAGGACAAGAGATCAAGTCACCTGACCACGAAGATACGTATTTTCGTGATCTGATCGGCTATTCGATCGGGCCATTGGGGATTCACCGCCTCGGTCTGTTCTTGGCGCTGAACGCTGGTTTCTGGTCTGCGATTTGTATCGTGATTTCTGGCACCGTCTGGTTCGAAGAATGGATCATCTGGTGGGACTGGTACTATGAACTCCCTTGGTGGGTCGATCTGTAGGAGGATATGAACAATGGCTGAATATCAAAACATTTTCACCCAGGTTCAGGTCCAAGGACCGCCTGAAATGGGGCTCGATGGCGCCGATGGCAATGCGATTGACCGCGGCACTGGCGTAGGCTTTTCCAAGCTTGCAGGCCTGTTTGGGAACGCACAGTTGGGGCCGATCTATTTGGGTTCTTTCGGTGTAATCTCGCTGGCGACCGGTCTTGTCTGGTTTGTCATGGTTGGCATGTCCTTCTGGGCGCAAGCTGATTACAACCCGGCGATTTTCCTGCGCGACCTGTTCTGGTTCTCGCTTGATCCGCCTTCCCCGGGTTACGGTTTGGGCATGCCCCCAATGGATGACGGCGGTTACTTTATGATCGCATCGTTCTTCCTGCTGATTTCGGTT
Organism: uncultured Paracoccaceae bacterium; assembly: GCA_947496605.1. Taxonomy (GTDB): domain Bacteria; phylum Pseudomonadota; class Alphaproteobacteria; order Rhodobacterales; family Rhodobacteraceae; genus Yoonia. The sequence continues at coordinate 88,643 of CANMDF010000002.1, forward strand.
CTGACGTGGTGGGTACGCACCTATCTGCGCGCTGAAGCATTGGGCATGGGCAAACACGTGGCATGGGCCTTCGCATCTGCGATCTGGCTGTTCCTTGTGTTGGGTCTGTTCCGTCCGATCCTAATGGGCGATTGGTCTGAAATGGTGCCTTACGGTATCTTTAGTCACCTTGACTGGACGAACCTGTTTTCGATCACATATGGCAACCTGTTCTACAATCCGTTCCACGCATTAAGCATCGCGTTCCTTTATGGTTCTGCCCTGCTGTTTGCGATGCACGGGGCCACGATCCTTGCGGTCAGCCGTTTCGGCGGTGAGCGCGAGATCGAACAGATCGTTGACCGCGGCACCGCGACCGAGCGTGCTGCACTGTTCTGGCGCTGGACCATGGGCTTTAACGCTACCATGGAAGGTATTCACCGCTGGGCCTGGTGGTTCGCAGTTCTGACAACGCTGACTGGCGGTATCGGAATTCTGTTGACTGGTACGGTTGTTGATAACTGGTTTGTTTGGGCGCAGCAGCACGGCTACGCGCCGCTGAACTAAGGAGAGAGATGATGAAAAACGATAACATCCTCGACATGAGCGAAAAGAGCAGGCTAACGGCCGATATCACGCTCTTGATGCTGAAAGGTGCGGGTTATGCGGCAGTTGTCGTCATCGCCATTTGGTTCGTGATTGCAGCGATGGCCTTTATTGGCCGTATCCTGCCTGAGGAAAGCCGTGACACACCTGACCCGATCAACCGCTCATCCCTGATGATCACGGTTGAAGAGGCTGCGTACGTCTGAGCGAGATTGGATCAGGCGGCGCGCGACGCCCCGCCTGATTCTATGCCATCGGGCTACCCTCCCTGGCTGGCCCGATATTGGGGTTTCGACCCCAGTTCCCTTCCTGTTGGCTACAGGAGACTAGCGTCGCAATCGGGTTCGCCCGTTTGCGGCGCTTTTTTATTAGCACAAAGGTGCCGAAATGACTAATCGCCCCCAAACACCCTTTCTTGATAGTGTCGCAGGACCTGCTGACATCCGCCGCATGAACGATACCGCCATCGCCAATCTGGCTGATGATGTCCGTGCTGAGGTGATCTCGGCTGTGTCTGAAACAGGCGGGCATTTGGGGTCATCCTTGGGTGTGGTTGAACTGACAACAGCGATCCACGCGGTGTTTGACACCCCCCGCGATAAGCTTGTTTTTGATGTGGGCCACCAATGTTATCCCCATAAGGTGTTGACCGGTCGTCGTGATCGTATCCGTACGTTGCGCCAAGAAGGCGGCTTGTCCGGTTTCACAAAACGCAGCGAGAGTGACTATGATCCTTTCGGTGCAGCGCATTCAAGTACGTCGATTTCCGCAGCTCTCGGCTTTACCGTTGGCCGCGATATGGGGATGCCCACGGGCGATGCGATTGCCGTGATTGGCGATGGATCAATCAGCGCGGGCATGGCCTATGAGGCGCTGAACAACGCAGGCGCTGAAGGCCGCCGCTTGTTTGTGATTCTCAATGATAATGAAATGTCGATTGCGCCCCCTGTGGGTGCGATGTCAAAGTATCTGTCTGGTCTCTATGCCTCGCCTATGGGTGAGTTGCATAAGATGGCCGAAGGGTTTGAAGCAGCGCTGCCGGGTCCTTTGCGCGATCATGCGCGTCGCGCCCGAAACTTAGTGACTGGCATGCAAACCGGTGGCTCTGGCACATTGTTCGAAGAGCTTGGTTTTTCTTATGTTGGCCCAATTGACGGGCACGATATGAACCAGCTTTTGCCTGTCCTACGTGCTGCGCGTACCCGTGCGACGGGTCCTGTTTTAATCCACGTTTGTACCACCAAGGGTAAGGGCTATGCGCCTGCCGAGGAAAGCGCAGATTGCGGTCACGGTGTATCAAAGTTTGATGTAGCGACGGGTGCACAGGCGAAATCAAAGCCCAATGCACCGAGTTACACCAAGGTTTTCGGGTCGGCTTTGACCACCGAGGCGCAGTTGGACCCCAGCATTGTAGCGGTGACAGCGGCGATGCCTTCGGGGACCGGCGTTGATATTATGGGTGCGCGGTTTGAAAATCGGGTGTTCGATGTGGGTATCGCCGAACAACATGGTGTCACCTTTGCAGCGGGTATGGCGGCAAGCGGGCTGAAGCCGTTCTGTGCGATCTATTCGACGTTCCTGCAACGTGGCTATGACCAGATTGTGCATGACGTCGCGTTGCAAAACCTGCCTGTCCGCTTCGCGATTGACCGCGCTGGATTGGTCGGGGCCGATGGCCCGACCCATGCGGGATCATTTGACATTGGCTATCTGTCTGCCTTGCCAAACATGGTTGTAATGGCTGCGGGTGATGAGTTGGAATTGATGCATATGGTCCGCACAGCGGCGGCCTATGACGACGGCCCGATTGCGTTCCGTTATCCGCGTGGCGAAGGCGTGGGCATTGATTTGCCCGAGCGTGGTGAATTGATCGAGATCGGCAAAGGCCGGATCGTGCAAGAAGGATCAGACGTGGCGATTCTGTCGTTTGGCGCGCATCTGAATGAGTGTCACAAGGCCGCTGAAAAACTGGCGGCCCAAGGTGTGAGCACAACAATCGCAGATGCTCGCTTTGCCAAACCATTGGACCGCGCGTTGATCCGGCAACTGCTGCGCAACCATAAAGCGTTGATCACGGTTGAGCAGGGGTCTCAGGGTGGTTTTGGCGCGATGGTGCTGCATGATTTGGCCAATGACGGCCTGCTGGACGGGCGCTGCCAAGTGCGGACAATGACGCTGCCTGATCGGTACATCGATCACGCGTCGCCCGATGCGATGTATGCGGATGCCGGGCTGACGGCAGTGGATATTGCGGCGACAGCAATGCAGGCGGCAGGCGTTGAAGTGAAGCGGGTTGAGGTTGGGGTTTGAGAGCAGCTTCAACTAACGCCTAATTCGCGCAATCAATGGGAGAGTCGGGGCAGGCCCCGACCTACAGTGGGCCGGTTTGAAATAACCACACCTTCAGCCCACCATGTGGGATAGGTGCGCCTTTGGGTTTGAACGGCAGCCCCGCTGCTTTCGCTAAACCCGCCTCGCTGGTCACCAACCCGACCCGCCAGCCAGCGAACTCGCGTTTGATTGCGTCGCCTAAGCCAGCGTAGACACCGTAAAGCATGTTTTGGTTGCCAATCCGCCCACCGTAGGGCGGGTTGCAGATGATCAGGCCGGTTGGGCCTTCGGGCCGTTTGATGTCAGTAGCGGAAAGGTTTTGGAAGGTGATGTGTTCTCCTACCCCCGCGCGTTCGGCGTTGGCTGTTGCCATGCGGATCGCGCCTGCATCGCGGTCGCTGCCGTGGCAGTTTTGGGTGGGGCGGTGGATGTGATCCACCTTACGCAAGGTTTCCCAAGTGCCTTGATCAAACGTCGCGAGCTGTTGAAACGCAAAATCGCGGGAGCGCCCTGGGTTCAGGCCCATCGCCATCTCTGCCGCCTCAATCAGAAATGTGCCGGACCCGCACATTGGGTCGAACACAGGCTCTTTCCCATCATACCCGCATTCGCGCAGCATCAAGGACGCCAGCGTTTCGCGCATGGGGGCTTTGCCTACCGCCTCTTTGTGACCGCGTTTGTGCAGGCTTTCGCCAGAGGTATCGACGCTGATCGTCACCCGGTTATCGTCGATCCGTACTTTCAACGTGACCGGCGCATCAGCGCTGATCTTCATCCCGTGATCTTCTTTGAGCGCGGTTTCGATCCGCTGGGTCGCGGCCCCCGCATGATAGATTTTGGATTTCTTTGAGGTGCTGACTTCGACCCGAACAGGCACGTCCGGGCGCAGGATATCCGCCCATGGGAATTTCCGAGATCGCTTGTCCAGTTGCGCCAGATGGAAGGCCATAAAACTGCCCACGCGCGCCAGCACCCGCGTCGCCCCGCGCATCACAAGGTTGGCGCGCCAGACATCCGCCCATGTGCCATTGCACGTCACGCCGCCTTGGGTGACGACCGCATCGGCAAAGCCATTTTCATGGGCCTCGGCCAGCAGTGCTTTTTCAAGCCCCGGTGTGGCAACCATGAAGATCTCGAATGTATTTTCCATCATTTCTGCATACTGGGCTTTGGCCCAAGGATCGACGCTAAAAGTTCGATTCAATCCCAAACAGAATTTGCGTCGTCGCCGAGGTGTTTTCTTCGGCAGTTGATTCTGTGCGTGTGGCCGAGATGGACATGCTGGGCGAAAAGCCGAAATAGGTGAGTTCTTCAAAAATGGCATTTGCTTGGACGGTGTAAAACGTGTCGTCGCGGCCATCGAGCGTGGTCGTGAACTCTTCATAGGTGCGGGTGCCAAAGTTCAGCGACGTCGAGAGGCGGGTGCCGAAAATCCTTTGGTTGAGGCTATAGCCAATGCTTGCGCTGTATTGGAGGTAAGAGCTTTCTGGCCCCGCATCATTCTTGCGCCAGTTCAGGCTGAATTGCAGCTGATCGCGGTTCGCTAAGATACGGCTGTAAGAACCGCTGACGTCATAGATCTTTGAGTCGAGGAATGACGGCAGCAGCGCCCTTTGATCACGGGCAGAGGCCCGAAAGTTGAAAGCGTTGGTGCTGTCGATCGGAATGAACTGTTGTACGATTGTATCGCGATAGTTGATCAAACGCTCTTCGCCTTCCCAATATGTCCCGAAATTCAGGCTGAGACTAAGCGGCCCCAAAGGGCTGAGGTCATTGCGGCGATGAGTCATGCCTGCCTCAAAAAGAACGGTGGCAAAATCACTGCCTTTCACGTCGCGTACGCTTTCACTGGGTGATGATGCGAGCAGGTCCTTGGATTCTTGCGATAAGGTAAATGTTTCACCCGACAGATAACCGGTGAGCGAGGTGCGCTGTCGGTCGGTTTCGGACAGGCGGTAGTTCAGGCGTGCGCTGCCTGAGTAAGCCAGCCCCGAGAGTGCGCGTCGGTCTTCAGGCAAGATCAACGACAAGCCGATCGTTTCAAACGTAAGTATCCCATCCTCAGACCCGCCATTGATGTTATCAGAAGGCGCGATGGACGCGTTGAATTGCAGCGATAGCGGATTGGCTCGGATCGTGGTCAGGTATTCGCGGGCGACGGCGGCGATTTCCTCTTCGTTCTGTGCGTGGTTCGCGGCGCGGCGCAGCCAAAACTCGGCCCGTATGTATTGCGACCGCGCAAAACGGTTACTGGCCACAAGACGCGCGGCTTGGTGTTTTGATGCCTCGTCAGGCCCGACGGCATAGGCCCGGCTTGCTGTTTGTGCGGCGGTCGTATTGTCGCCCAGATCGGCTTGGGCCAGAGCGAGGATATAGAGCGCTGCAAAGTTGTCGGGATTTTGTGCCAGAATCGTATTGGCCAAGGTTGCCGCTTGATCTGGATTGCCAGAGACAAGCGCATCTTCCGCCTGCAACTGAGCGGCAGAGGGGCTGGGTTGTGCAACTGCAACTGTCGCAAGGAACAAAAGACATATGGCAACAAGCCATTGGCGCAGGTTTTGAAGTGTCATGGCTTGCTCACAGTCATTTCGCAGGATGCATACAACGTATTCAACATTCCGCAAGTAATGCGATGGATTGTCGCAATATACTGCAAAGTCAGGGTTTTCATGGGCGGATTACCGCTTTCTGTTGGATTGTTTGTAAAAATTCGGTTCACAAACCGGCGCGAACGAGTAGCTATGTCAGGGGATTTAGGAGACTTTGCTATGAAGAAGTTGATTGCGGTATTTGCGGTTTTAGGGCTTTCCGCCTGCATGGGTGGTGGCGACGGCAGTGACGATGGTCCAGCCGTAGACCCAGAAGTACTAATGAATCAGACATTTGAAACATTATTAAATAATGTTCGCACATCAAACTCGCGAGCTCCGATGAACTATGACACGAGATTGATTACGACTGCGTCTGAGTATTCGTCGGAGAAGTTGTCAAGAGAGGCCGTTGGAGACATGACCTTTCCAGATGTCGGCGATATAGCAACTGCCAACGGCTATTTGTGGGACCGGATTGGAGTAGCAGACCAGAACGGTAGCTACACAGTGGAATCGATCCTTCAGTTTTGGGAAGGAGACTTTGTCGGCAGCCAGATCATTGACGACTCTGACGTGACGCAGCCCTACCAAGACTTTGGAATCGCAAAAGTTGAACAAGGCGGCGTTGAGAAGTGGGCTATCGTTGCTGCTTTCCCAAAATGACGATCTGTTGAACCGCTCGCCGTACGCTATGGTTTTCTGCATGTTAGCCAACAGCTGTTCGAGTGGTATTGGCAACTTGGTGCGCACCCAATGCTGGGTGCGTTTTTCGTTGGGGAAACCATCGGCATCAGCAGCATTCCGCCGTAACTCCAACCGCATGGTCATACTTTTGCCTAAAAGCTGACCATCCTGCCCTACTTATGGGTATCTCGCCGAATCCGAATTACTGAGACGACGTCTCTTGGAGTGAATAAAATGAAGACTGCTCTTTCTATCGCGGCGATTTATTTGCTTGCTGCCTGCGGAGGTGCGGGCGGAGCTGGTAGCAATGTCAGCGTCAGTCAGAACAACATTCCTATCGAGGACATTCCGCAAATTGCAATTTCACAAGCCCCCAGTTCAACTTTTGAGAGTATGCTGAACGACGTGCGCAGTAATGTAAGCGCTGGACCAGTGACTTATAACGATCTTTTGGGCCAAGCTGCACGGCGGCACGCAAATGACATGCATGCGAATGATTTTTTCGATCATGAAGGCAGTGACGGGTCAGATATCGGGGAACGTGTAAGCGATACTGGTTATAGGTATAGTTGGGTTGGTGAGAATATTGCATGGGGCCAGCAAAGCGAAGCTGCGGCACTCGTGGCATGGCAGAACTCAACGACTGGCCATAGAGAAAACAATGAAAATCCGCGTCATGAACATTTTGCGTTAGCTAAAGCGGGCTCAGGTCAAAACACTTATTGGGTGCTGGTCCTCGCAGACCCGCGCTAGTTAGCTTTCATCAACGATCACCCGTGAAGGTGCCGCTTCTGGCTTGGGTTTCGGCTTTGCGATCCCCTCCAGCGCTTTGAGCGGTTTGCGCACCGCCTCGGTCAAGCCGGGCCGTGTGGGTGCCGCCATTTGTTTGCTGACTTCCACCATCAAAACCCCACCCGCTGCAATGACGGGCAGGTTATGTCCAACCTTCTCTAGAAAATCTGCTGACTTTCGCCAAACCTTGCGTGCAGATGGCGGTTGGTAGAGCGCCGACAACGTGCGCTCGGTCACAAACTGATGCCGCCGCAGCTGCGCATCAAGCTGGCTGAGCGAGTAAGGCCGCCCATACCCAAAGGGCGTTGCATCAGATCGTGACCAAAGCCCCGCGCGGTTCGGCACAATAAAAACGGCCCGTCCGCCCGGCCCAAGAACCCGCCAAGCCTCGTCAAGCAAATGTGACGGTTGTTCCGTTGTCTCAAGCCCATGCAGCATCACAAGTCTATCGACGTGCCCTGTTTCAATGGGCCATTGGGTGTCTTCGCAAAGCACACTTACATTTTTGCCGTCAGCGGGCCACGGCATCACCCCTTGCGGTCCGGGCATCAGCCCGATCACCCGCCGCGCGTCTTTCAAAAAAGGCCGCAACAACGGCAGGGCGAAACCAAAGCCCACCACAACTTGCCCTTTGGCCTCGGGCCACATTGCGCAAAGTTCATCCCGGATCACCTTTTGCGCCGCCCGCCCAAGCGCGCTGCGGTAGTAAAAGTTTCGCAGGTCTAACACGTCGAGATGCATTGCGGTTTCCGGCCCTTTCGGCAAAGCTGTTGGCGTAGCATATCAATTGAAAAGGGCATTGCCATGACAAACCCATCTGCCGTGGAATTGGTCGTCGTGCCGTGTCTGTCAGATAACTATGCGTTTTTGGTGCACAACAATGATACCGGCGAGACGGCTTTGATCGATGCCCCAGAGGCCGCCCCTATTCATGCGGCATTGGATGCGCGCGGTTGGACACTGACCGATATTCTGCTCACCCATCACCATGATGATCATATCGACGGGGTAGCCGCTTTGCGCACCAACGCGCGTGTCATCGGGGCCCGTGCTGATGCCCACCGCTTACCCGATCTGGATTTGGCTGTTGCCGAAGGTGAGCCATTCAATGTTTGTGGTCAGTATACCGATGTCTTTGACGTCTCAGGGCATACCGTTGGTCATATCGCTTTTCATATGGCGGATGCACAGCTTGTGTTTACTGGTGATAGCTTGATGGCGCTTGGCTGTGGCCGCTTGTTTGAGGGCACTCCTGCTCAGATGTGGGACAGTATGCAAAAGATGCGTGCGTTACCGGAAAACACGGTCATTTGTTCGGGTCATGAATACACAACAGCGAACGCGCGTTTCGCCGCATCCCTTGACCCGGATAATCCTGACCTTATCTCTCGTATCAAGCGGATCGAAGCGGCGCGTGCTGCGAACCAACCCACGGTCCCTTCAACGCTGACCGAAGAGAAGCGCACAAATCCTTATTTGCGTGCTGATATTCCCGAATTCAAAACCGCCCTCGGCATGAAGGATGCATCCGCGGTGGATGTGTTTACCTTTGTGCGGGCCCAGAAAGACAAGTTTTAACCACGATAATGTGAGAGCGTGGTGAAAAGCAGGTCAAAATCCCGGCATTAAGCAATTTGTGATGCCAAAATAGAAAAAAGTCCTTGAAGGTTGGGAAATAAAACCAAACCTTAAGGGTAAGAGGCCACGGTTGGGTCACGCCAGCCCCCGATGTGAAGGAGCACAAGACGTGCCATCATTTTCGACCACACTCGAACAGTCCATTCACGGCGCTTTGGCGCTGGCCAATGAACGCAAACATGAACTTGCCACGCTAGAGCATCTGTTGCTGGCGCTTATCGATGAACCGGATGCCGCCCGCGTCATGCGTGCCTGTTCGGTGAATTTGGATGATCTGCGCAAAGATCTGGAAGGTTTCATTGAAGATGATCTTTCCACGCTGATTACCGATGTTGAGGGGTCCGAGGCTGTACCGACAGCCGCGTTCCAACGCGTTATTCAACGTGCTGCAATCCACGTGCAATCATCCGGCCGTAGTGAAGTGACCGGTGCTAATGTGCTGGTGGCGATCTTTGCGGAACGTGAAAGCAATGCGGCGTACTTTCTGCAAGAGCAGGATATGACCCGCTATGATGCGGTGAACTTTATCGCCCACGGTGTCGCAAAAGACCCGGCCTTTGGCGAAGCCCGTCCTGTCACCGGGTCCACCGAAGAAGGTGAAACCATCGCCCCGAATGAGGGTGAGGAAAAAGAAAGCGCGCTGGCAAAATACTGCGTTGATTTGAACGTAAAGGCCACGAAAGGCGATGTTGATCCATTGATCGGCCGCGCGCATGAGGTTGAACGCTGCATTCAGGTATTATGCCGCCGCCGTAAGAATAACCCTTTGTTGGTGGGCGATCCGGGTGTTGGTAAAACTGCGATTGCCGAAGGTTTGGCATTCAAGATCGTGAATGGTGAGACGCCAGAGGTGCTGTCAAAGGCGACAATCTTTTCGCTGGATATGGGCGCATTGCTCGCTGGCACCCGTTATCGCGGTGATTTCGAAGAACGCCTGAAGGCTGTGATGACCGAAATGGAAGATCACCCTGATGCGGTGTTGTTCATTGATGAAATCCACACTGTGATCGGTGCTGGTGCGACGTCTGGTGGCGCTATGGATGCATCGAACCTGCTGAAACCTGCGTTACAGGGCGGCAAGCTGCGTTGCATGGGGTCGACAACCTACAAGGAATTCCGCCAGCACTTTGAAAAAGACCGCGCCTTGTCGCGTCGGTTCCAGAAGATTGACGTGACAGAGCCTTCGGTCCCTGATGCGATCAAGATTTTGCAGGGTCTCAAGCCTTATTTCGAAGAGCATCACAGCATCAAATACACGGCCGATGCCATCAAGACAGCGGTTGAGCTGTCTGCGCGTTATATCAACGACCGTAAGCTGCCTGATAAGGCTATTGACGTGATTGATGAAGCAGGTGCCGCCCAGCATCTGGTTGCCGAAAGCAAGCGTCGCAAGACGATTGGTGCCAAAGAGATCGAAAATGTCGTGGCCAAGATTGCCCGCATTCCGCCCAAGAACGTGTCGAAAGATGATGCCGAGGTTCTAAAAGATCTCGAAAAGTCACTGAAACGGGTGGTCTTTGGTCAGGATACAGCCATCGAAGCGCTGTCATCTGCCATCAAACTGGCACGCGCTGGTCTGCGTGAACCTGAAAAGCCGATTGGCAACTACTTGTTCGCCGGCCCAACAGGTGTTGGTAAAACCGAAGTGGCGAAACAGCTGGCCGATACGCTGGGTGTGGAACTGATGCGCTTTGACATGTCTGAGTATATGGAAAAGCACGCGGTGAGCCGTTTGATTGGTGCCCCTCCTGGCTATGTTGGGTTTGATCAAGGTGGCATGCTGACCGACGGTGTCGATCAAAACCCGCATTGTGTGCTTTTGCTCGATGAGATGGAGAAAGCGCACCCTGACGTCTACAACATCCTGTTGCAGGTGATGGACCACGGGAAGCTGACCGACCACAATGGACGGACCACAGATTTCCGCAATGTGATTATCATCATGACATCCAACGCGGGTGCAGCAGAAATGTCGAAGAACGCGCTGGGCTTTGGCCGTGAAAGCCGCACGGATGAGGATACAGCCGCGATTGAACGCACGTTCACGCCGGAATTCCGCAACCGTCTGGATGCGATCATTAGCTTTGGTGCACTGCCAAAGCCGGTCATCATGCAGGTTGTCGAGAAGTTCGTGCTTCAGCTTGAGGCGCAGTTGATCGACCGCAACGTGCATATTGAACTGACGAATGCGGCGGCTGAATGGCTGGCCGACAAAGGCTATGATGTGAAAATGGGGGCACGTCCGCTGGGCCGTGTCATTCAAGAGCATATCAAAAAACCACTGGCCGAAGAGCTGCTGTTTGGCAAATTGGTCAAAGGTGGCATCGTTAAGGTCGGTGTCAAAAAGGGCGAGCTGGAACTAAAGTATGAGGCTCCGGCCCAAGGCCGTATCGCAGGTGGTGGGGATAAGCCGCCACTGTTGACCGCCGACTAATGGTTGCCAGATAGAATAGAAAAAGCCCGCTACTTAGATCAAGTAGCGGGCTTTTTTGTACGTTATGAGATCTGGGTTACATACCCCAAGTCAGCAGAACCAAGCTGACGATCAGGCCGGGTACGATGATCTTCATCGGCCAGACCAAGGCAGGTACACCAAAAGTGAATATGGCAAAACCCCAAAGCGCCACGACAGCAAGGATCGCAAGAACGATCTTGGCTTCTGTCGTCATTGGGAAGAAGAAATTGCGCCATTCCGCAATAGTTTCTTTGGCGCCGTTCAGCGTCGCACGGGCGGGGATTTGGTCAATCAAAGACATTGGGCATTCCTTATGTTTTGACAGAGATAGGATGTTCTTGGCCGTTGCGCAGACGGCGCATTGCCGCACCTGCAGCATGCACTTATTTCTTCGAACCTAAGGACGGAATAGCGTAAGGGACTTGCCGCTGGTATGCGACAAAACGAGTCCCGTAGCGTTTGGTGAACCGTCGTTCCTTAAGCCGCGGGGCCAGCAAACAATAAGCTGTCAACGCAATAGCAAGGGCCAGCTGATCCGGTGTCCAGACCGGGACTGTCCACAATGTCAGTGCGAAGGCGACATAGATCGGTTGCCTGATCAACCGGAACATTCCACCCGTTGGCATATCAGGAAAGACCGGTTTGATATTCTGAGCCAGTGACATCCAGCCCAACGCCCCTGATTGCACCTCGGCCCCTGCATCATAGCTGGCTTTGATCAACAGCCCCCATGATGCCACGTAAAGCGTACACAGGATAACAAATGCTGTTCCTTCTGCCTGCCACCAGACAATTCCGCTGGGTGTCCAAAGTGCAAACAGCAGCAGTAGTTGGATCGACGCGACAATTGCGTAGGTCGTGGTGGATAGCGTCTGGCCATGTCTTGCGGGTGCCAGTTTGCCCAAAATCCGCGATCCGCGTGGCGTTAGCAAAACAGAGTGCATTAGCGGAAATTGCAGGATCAACAGCGCGTTCGCAATATAGCTCCAAGGTGCAGTCAGCTGGCCGAGGCTTTCGCTCATCCCAAAGAACATCGCGGTGATCATCGCGACCACGGCTGCTGCAAAAATCAGGTGACATGTTATTCCGTACAAAAGTGCTGTCATGATCCGCTTGCGTCCCGGAGGCGGGCGCAATGTACCGATGGCAAGCCTAAAAAGGCGCATGAAGGGTGAATGCTCTTTGCGGTCCATGCGTGCCAGATAGGGCGCGGTGCGGCAAAGGCGATTGCATTATTCGATTGGTCGCAGGTTGTCTTGTGCGACGCCACCGCTACTTCGTTCCATATGCCAAAGACACCAGACCTTACCCCCGCCCACGTCAGTGACATCATCCAGATGGCGCTGTCTGATCACGTGAGTTTTCAGGACATCCGCCGCGAATATGGTGTGCCTGAGAAAGATGTGAAGGCTCTGATGCGTGACAATCTGAAGCCTGGCAGTTACCGCGCGTGGCGCAAGCGAGTGCGTGATTTTGGTGACCGGCGGGAAACGTACAAGTGAGCCAAGATCGCAATTTGCCACGCGCGATGGCCGTCCCATCAGGACGCATGTCGCGGTTCACGCGCTTGGGCGTCATGACTGCTGGTGTTGCAGGCAACATGGCCGTGAACGGTCTTGGTCAACTGGCTAAGGGTCAGCGCCCTGCAATGCGCGATTTACTGATGACCACGCAGAACATTACGCGCGTCACCGAAAAGCTGGCACAGATGCGCGGTGCCGCGATGAAGATCGGCCAGCTGATGTCGATGGATACGGGTGAATTCCTCCCGCCGGAATTAGCGCAGATCATGGCGCGGCTGCGCGATGATGCACATATTATGCCCCCTGCGCAGTTGAAAAAGGTGCTGAATGCCAATTGGCCGACCGGTTGGCTGGGACAGTTTGCTAAGTTTGATGTCCACCCCATTGCGGCGGCATCCATTGGGCAAGTGCATCGTGCCCAGCTGAAAGATGGTACTGATTTGGCGATCAAGGTCCAGTATCCCGGGGTGGCCCAAAGCATTGATAGCGATGTCGCCAATGTGGGTGCGCTGCTACGGATGTCTGGATTGCTACCCAAAGGGTTTGAAATGGCCCCTTATTTGGAAGAGGCGCGCAAACAGCTGCACCTTGAAACTGACTATGCCTATGAAGGCCAGAACCTTGCACGATTTGGCCAGCTTTTGGCGAATGCACCTGCCTTTACGGTGCCGTCTTACTATCTAGAGTGGAGCACGGGTAAGGTGCTTGCCATGTCGTTTGTTCCGGGCGATCCGATTGAAGCTGCCTTTGATCAGCCCAAGCCGGAACGAGACCGGATTGCAGATGCAATGATCGGGCTGACCTTGCGAGAGTTGTTTGAAGATGGGTTGATGCAAACCGACCCCAACTTTGCCAACTATCGCTATGATTCGAACACAGGTCAGATTGTTTTGCTCGATTTTGGTGCGACCCGTGCTTTGGACCCTGAGGTAGTTGATCAGTACCGCCGTCTGTTGTCGGCAGGTCTGGCAGATGATCAGCCTTTGATGGATGAGATCGCGCAAGAGATTGGGTTTGTCACGCATGACACGGCACCACAGCACCGAACGGCGATCACGGGTATGATGGCAATGGCATTTGCGGCTTTGCGGCGGGATGGCTTGTTTGATTTTACCGACAAAGCTTTGCCGCGTGCGATGCAGGATGCTGGCATAGCGTTGGCCGAAGACGGGTTTATCCCGCCCCCGCTCCCGATTGATGTGCTACTCTTGCAGCGTAAATTCGGGGGTATGTTTCTGCTGGCCAGCCAATTGGATGCGCAGGTTGACTTGCGCGGTTATCTGAAGCGTTACGTCGGTTAACGCTCTGTCAGCTTCAACTCGATCCGGCGATTCTGGGCGCGTGCTTCGGGCGTATCCAATGGGTTGATCGGTTGGAACTCGCCAAAGCCGTTGGCGGCCAACCGGCTGGGATCGATCCCAAGATCGTTGGACATGAACCGTACCACGGACAGCGCACGCGCTTGGCTGAGTTCCCAGTTGTCCTCAAACCGGCTGTTTGTGCCCACCGGTATATTGTCGGTGTGACCGTCGACGCGGATCACCCAATCAATGCCCGCAGGGATATCGGCGGCGATACTGCGCAGGATATCAGCGATATTGGCGATCTCAATTTCGCCCGCTTCAGCCAGATCGGCGCTGCCGGGTTCAAACAGAACTTCAGAGTTGAAGATGAAGCGGTCGCCCTCAATGCGGATGCGGTCTTGGCCTTCTAGGATTTCACGCAACTCGCCAAAGAAGCTGGATTTAAAGCGGGCCAGGTTTTCAGCCTCGGCCGCCAATGTCTCGGCCTCTGCAACAAGCCGGGCCGCCTCCTCTTCTAATCGGGCTGTTTCAGCCTCTAGTCTGATCCGCTCAGCCTCTTCCAAAGCGCGGCGTTGGCGTTCTTCGGATACCACGCGAGCAAGGGCAGTGTTGAGCTGGGCGCCCAGTGTCTCAATTTGCACCTGTGCTTCGCGGTCGGCTTCTTCTGCGAGGTTCAGCAAGGATTGTAGGTTTCCAACTTGGGTACGCAATTGGGTGATCTGTTCGTTCAGCAATGCGACCTGTCGCTGGCTTTCGGCTGAGAGCGCTTCTTCGGCGGCCAGCTCTTCGTTGGCGATGGCAAGCAAAGCGGCTTGGCGTTCGGCCTCGGTCGATTGTTCGCCTAGATTGCCCTGCATCTGCGCAAGTTCATTCGCCAGATCGGCGTTTTGTTCCTCAAGCGATCCGCGCAGAGTGTCTAGTTCGGCTTGCGCTGCGCGGGCGGCAGCCAATAGCGTAAGCGTGTCCTCGGCCTCTTGCCGTTGCTGTTCAAGGTTCAGCGTCATTGCCGTCAGTTCAGTATCCGCATTTGCCAGCCGTTCGCGCAAGGCTTCTGCCGCAGCGGCGCTGGTGATTTGATCGGCTTCTAATGCTGTGATGCGCGTTGTGTTCGCGTCATTCTCAGTCTCAAGATCGGCAACCAATGCTTCAAGCGCTTCACGGCGGGCGGCGGCCAGACGCGCGGCTTCTGTGCCCTCGTCGATTTCATTGCGGGCGGCGGCCAAGGCCAGATTGAGTGCTTCTTGTTGGGTCAAAAGGCGGGTTTGCTCGGCTTCCAGTCCGGCAATATTCGCCTGTGCTTCACTGCGTTCGCTGAGCAGTCCGGCGACCTGTGCTTCGAATTCTGTGATCTGGCTTTGGGCTTGGGCCAGCGCTTGGTCTTGGGTTTCGCGTTCGGCGATCAACGCAGCGATCCGGCCTGCTTGGCGAGCGGCCTCTGCGTTTGCATTGTCGAGGTCGGCGGTTAGTGCGGCGTTGGTGTCGCGCTCTAACCCAAGCGTCGCGGTCAAAGCTGCCACTTCGCGGCCAAGTGTATCAAGTTCGGTTTCTTGTCCGGTGATCTGCTGGCGCAACACAAATTGAATGACCATAAAGATCGTCAGAACGAACATCAGGACCAACAAGAGACCTGTCATCGCATCGACAAAGCCCGGCCAAATGGCGTTTTGAAAACGGTTCGATGATCTGCGGCTTAGCGCCATGGATCAGCCTCTGCCTTTGATCGCGTTTGTCAGATTCGCAATTTCGCCACGTAGATCACCGATGCTTTCTTGGCGACCTGCGGTCATCTCTTCAAGAATGCGTAACAGTTGCACATCGATAGACCGAAGGCGCATACGGCTTTCTGCATCGATGCCGTCCATGCCATTATCATCCATCTTCTGGATCAACGCTTCTTGCCCAAGGGCGACCCGTTCCAGCAGCTCAGTGTTGGAATTCGTAGCAGAGGTTTGTGCCATTTTTTCAATGGCGGTGGCGAGGGACGCAAAGCGACGGTCGTTATCTTCCCGGTCGGCATCCGTTTGGCCCATCTGCATCTGGATGGTGTCCATCAGCTCGCCCAATTGTTCGACAAATGGCCCCATCGCGCTGAGGTCCGCACCGCCCGTGCCTTCTTCACCGTCAATGCCAACGCGTGTGATGGTGGATAACCATTCTTCTAGTTCGCGGTAGAACCGGTTTTGGCCGTGACCTGCAAATAATTCTAACAGGCCCACGATCAGCGATCCGGCAAGACCCATAAGCGAGCTTGAGAAAGCGGTGCCCATGCCGCCAAGCTGGGCCTCTAGCCCGGATTGCAGCCGTGCAAAGATGTCTGCGCCGCTTTCGCCTTCGCCCGGATTCAGGGAACGGATGGTTTCAACCAAGGCAGGCACAGTTGTAGCCAAGCCATAGAATGTACCCAAAAGGCCAAGGAAAATAAGGACGTTACCGATATAACGCGTGATTTCGCGATCTTCGTCGATCCGCTGGGCGACGGAATCAAGAATTGACCGGCCCGAGGAAGAGGACACCTGCGTCCGTGCCCCGCGTGATCGCAACTGTGTGGCAAGTGGTGCAAGCAGTGATGGCACGGCACTGTATGAATGCCCGCCGGAGTCCTTGGCGAACCCTTCGATCCAACGGACCGACTTCATCATCACGAAGACTTGGTTAAAGCAAGACAGAACGCCCAGCACAAAGACACCAAGGATAACCCCGTTAAGGTAGACGTTTGATTGGTAGATCGCGGTGATCTGTTCCAGCCCCAGATAGAAGCCGGCCCCGACCAGCCCGATCACGATCAACATGAACAGAAGTTGGCGAATGGGTTGTGAAAACTGCGGCGGTGCCTTGGGTTCCCGTTTATCCGACAAAGGAGGGAGTCCTCATATTGTGTGATTGCTTTGCTCGCATAACAGCATATGGCCGATTGCCTGCAAACCCAAACAAAATCGGGGGTTGTTTATGTTGCCGTCAAAGCACGCACGCGGGTGACCAGCCAATCCATATCGGTGTCTTTGATGCCGAGCTCGGTCAGATGCGTTGCCGTATTAAGAAGGTACTCGGTATTTGGTCCGCGCCCACCAACCGCCTGCGCAATGATCTGTGCCTGCTTTTCGAGGTCAAATTGGCAGTATTGGACATGATCACGGTTAATGATGTAGGCCAGCGCCGGGATCGTCTCGCCTTCTTCGCTGATCAGATCGACCGTGGCTTCGTAGTAGGCCGATGAGATCAGTTCGCGTTCGCGCAGTGCCGCCAAGACGGCCTCTTCTTCCTCTTCAGCAATCTGAAACGCCACACCAGTGCATTGCCCACCCGCTTGTGTATCGAGGGCCAGCACAAGGCCCGGGTCTTCTTCTGATCCCCGATGATGGATGGACAGCATGCAAAAGCTGCGGTGATAGTCCTTAAGGCAAGCTTTGACTTGTCTGACGGGCGTAAAGCCGGGGTTCCACAAAAGTGACCCATATCCAAATACCCAAAGCGCCATGTTCAAACCCCTGTCTTAGAGGGATTCATAAACACTGAATTGCGCCAAACGAAAAGGGGTTTAGCCAACCCGCTGCATATCACCGAAGATCGCATTCGTGTGTTCTTGCAGATAAATCCGAAGCCAAGGCGTGTATTGCGCCGGATGGCGGGCCACGTCGGCCGAGAGATCATAGAAATCAACCCAACGTGTGTTCATCACCTCATCAGGGTTTGGAACAATCTTAAGGTCATTCGGCGCTTCGGCTACATAGACCTGCACGACCTCATGTTCGATCAACCCGCCACCGACATCAGCGCGGTATTCAATTTCGTCGCGGTGCGAAGGGTACAGCCCCTTGATCCCAAGTTCTTCGTCCAAGCGCCGCACGGCGCAATCGGTAGGGTCTTCGTCCCATTCGGGATGCGTGCAGCAGGTGTTCGCCCAAAGCCCGGGGGTGTGGTATTTGCCCATCGCCCGTTGCTGGATCAGCACACGCCCGCGGTTCATCACGAAGATGCTGACCGCTTTGTGTTTTAGCCCGCGCAGATGCGCGTCTAGCTTTTCAACAGGGGTCAGTGTGCCGTTTTCCCAGGCCGGGATCATAATGGTCATGTGCGCAACGGTGAGATCAGACGTGTGAGGTGGGCAAGGTTCTTAATGCCGATTTTCAGGTGTGCCATCGGCCGGGCCGCGACGAGTTTCTTGTTCATATACGCCTCAAACGTCAGCTTTTGCACGTCGACATCATGACACAGGGACACAAAACGCTCGCGCCGTTCATCGCTGCGATAGTAGGCGTTTTGCATGGCACCCAGCACCCGGAAGACTTGCTTATGCTCGCGCATGAATAGTTTGCGGGCCAGTTGCAGGTCTTTGACGCGGCCTGTTGATAGGTAAGCGGCGGCGGCTGTTGCGGCGACCCGTCCACCGACCATCGCGTAATAGATGCCTTCGCCGGATGAGGGTGCAACGACACCTGCTGCATCACCAGCCAAGACGACATCATCGCCATTGTCCCAACGGTCCAGCGGTTTCAGCGGGATCGGTGCACCTTCTTTGCGGATTGTTTTGCAGTCGGTCAGCCCGGAGGCCGCGCGTAGGTCGGCGGTCGCTTGTTTTACATCGACTGATTTGATCATCGATCCCATCCCGACGCTGGCCTGTCCGCCGTGCGGAAAGACCCAGCCGTAGAAATCGGGTGAGATCTTGCCATCATAGACCACATCACAGCGTGCGGGGTCATAGGTGGCTGTGGGTTCGGGCGCTTCGATGATTTCGTGGTAGGCGATCACATAAGGGATTTTGTCCCCGTCTTTGATTTCAGCCCGCGCCACGTTGGATCGTGCGCCATCAGCACCGATCACCAGTTTGGTGTCCAGCGACATTTCATTGCCGCTGATCTTGTCGCGGTAGATCACGTGGGTGCCGTCTGCGTCCCGCGCGATCTTGGTGAATGTCCCAGTGTAACGATGCGCGCCTGCGTCTTTCGCCCGTTTGCGCAGAAATTCATCGAAATGTTCGCGGTCCACCATACCGACAAAGCCGTTCTCGATCGGGATATCCACCTGCCGTCCTGTGGGTGAGATCATGCGCGCCGTGTTCACCTTGGCGACGATCTGTTCGTCGGGGATGAAGAAGTCTTCTATCAGGCGCGGTGGTACGGCCCCGCCGCAGGGTTTGATCCGCCCGTCGCGGTCGATGAAAGCAACCTTATGGCCAGAGCGCGCAAGGTCTTCTGCGGCGGTGGCCCCGGATGGGCCTGCGCCCACAACAACGACATCATATTGCATCTTATTCTCCCGGAACGAGGGTGGCGGACGGCATTTTGCGGTCCATGATTTTGGCGGCCATGGCTGTGGCTGCGATAAAGAGGGCGGCTTCGGCGATGAAGACCGACCCGAAGGCTTGGGTGTCTGTCAGGCTGACGCGTAAGACATCAACCATGCCGGCACCGACCAACCCACCAAAGCCCGCGGCAATGGCTTGGGCAGCGCCCCAAAGACCCATGCGGGTCCCTTCGCGGCGCTCGGCCCCTTCGGCAGCCAGTGCCATCATGGAGCCGATGGCGGCGACAGCGAACATGCCGTTGAAGAACCCCAGCAGGACGACAGCGGGCACAAGCGGTGCGCCCGGGCCCATTGGCCCAAGGAATGTGATCAGGATCAGTGCGCAGGCGGAACCCACGCAGCCTGCCATCACCCAATTGCGCAGCAGTCCAATTTTGAGCCCAGTTGCGACGATGCCCACGGTCAGCATCCCGATAAAGACGCCCCCATTTTGGGCGCCGGATAGCGAGGTCGATTGTCCCGGTGTGAAGTCAAAGACGAGGCCGGCGTAAGGCTCAAGGATCAGTTCTTGCATGAAGTATGCCGTCATCGACAGGAAGACGAAAATCGTGAAATTGCGTGCTTTGCGTTCGGACCACACCTCGCGCAATCCATCCATGAAGGGGGTCGGGTCAGGTTCGCGCACGGCGATCAGGTTCCGCTCGATCCGCCAAACGGCGAGACAGGTCACCAGCGTTGCGATTGAAACGACGATGCCGACAATCTTAAGCAAAAGCGCAGGTGTATAGGGATCAATGAATTGCCCTACGATCCCAGCGGTCATCGCGATACCAAAGATCATCATCAGCCATGTGATTGTTGCCGCCGCCGCGCGGCGGTGCGGAGCAGTTGTTGTCGCCAGCAAGGCCAACAGCGATGTGCCTGATGCGCCAACCCCAAGACCGATCAACGCATATGCGAAGATCGAAACGCTTAGACCAAACGCAAAGGATTGCTCAAATGCGAGCACGCCGTAGGCCGCAGTAAAGGCGCCGAGGGCGAGGGCGATCATCCCACCAACAATCCAACGTGTTCTGTGTCCGCCAGTGTCTGAATAGAACCCCCAATGGGGCCGTGTCAGTTGGATGCCGTAGTGCAGGCCCACCAGTAGGCCGGGCAGGATTGCGGGCAGTGACAACTCAACCACCATCAGCCGGTTCAGTGTTGATGTCGTCAGTACAACAATCGCGCCCAGTGCCATTTGCACAAAGCCAAGTCGGAAGATCTGGAACCATGAAAGTGTCATCTCAGCCTCCGATACTGCGTAAAGCGGCCGCGGCGATCATCATTCCGCTGATATAGAAAAGAATGCCCATGCCCTGATACCAAGGCGTCTTGCCTTCGGGGTCGCGCAGCAGAACGCGCATCGCACCTAACTGGACGACCAGCATCGCCATCACGCCCAGCGCAAAGCCGGGTTTGTCCCAATAAGTTAGCAGGCCAATCACGATGGCTTGGGGGATGGCCATGATCCAGCATGCGACACGCGCCGCACGGTCGGGGCCGAGTGTGACGGGAAGCGACCGCAAGCCTGTGGCGCGGTCACCTTCAATGGCTTTGAAATCGTTCAGGGTCATGATCCCATGTGCGCCGATGCCGTAAAGCACAGCGATCAGAATGACCTGTGGGCTGGGTGCGCCGGCGGCCACAACGGCGGCACCAGTCACCCAAGGTAGTGTTTCGTAAGCCAATCCACAGAGCCCCGGCCCCCACCAGCCAGATTTTTTGGCACGGATGGGTTCAGCTGAATAGGCCCATGCGGCTGCGACAGCCAGAATGGTCGCCCCAAAGCCCCAAGGACCGAGTTGATAGCCAACAGCCAAGCCAAGAACGGTCATGATCAGCGCGATGTACAGACCCCAACGCCCCGGAATGCGGCCTGAGGGAATCGGGCGATCAGGTTCGTTGATCGCGTCCACATGGCGGTCACACCAGTCGTTTGCTGCCTGCGACATGCCGCAGACAATTGGACCGGCAAGGATGACGCCAAGGATCACATAAAACCAATGACCTGAGGGGCTTACGCCAGATGAGACCACACCGCAAAGGTATGCCCACATGGGCGGAAACCATGTCACAGGCTTGATCAAACGCAGCATCGCCCGCGGCTCGGGCCAGCGGCGTAGGCTTTGATTGATCTGTAAATCTGACGTGACACTCATACTGTCAGTTTAAAATGACATATGTGTATGGGGCAAGTGTAAAGGCGCATGTGCAGTGTGCCATCTTGTCACCCTTATACTGTGCTGCATTTCAGCCAGCCCACTCTGGGCTTGTCGGGGGGTGGTCAGTCGTGCAGAGTTTTCCAAAGCGCTTTGGAAGGTTGGTTCTTATGGAAATTCGAAAAGCTGTTTGGACAAAAGATGTGGCTAGCAAGGGCAGATACCTTTGATCCGCGTCCTGATCATCGGCACGGGTGCGATGGCGCACGACCATGCCAAAGCGTTCGTGGCTATGGACGATGTGCAAATCGTGGGGGGTGTTGATCCGAACGCCGAAGCCTTAGCAGCCTTCAATCAGGAATTTCACATTCCGCATGCCTTTTCCAGCGTTTCAGACGCGGTCGCATGGGGCGCATTCGATGCCGTGTCAAACGTGACCCCGGATGGAATCCATCACCGCACCACCATGCCTTTGTTGGCCGCGGGCAAGCATGTCTTATGCGAAAAGCCACTTGCTACAAACCATGCTGACGCATTGGATATGGCTGCGGCCGCGCAAGCCGCTGGTGTGGTCAATATGGTCAACCTGACTTACCGTAACGTCCCTGCGTTGATGCAAGCCGCCCAACTTGTGCAAGACGGGCAGATTGGCGCAGTACGCCACTTTGAAGCCTCTTACTTGCAAAGTTGGCTGACCCAAGATCATTGGGGCGATTGGCGCACAGAAGATGCGTGGTTGTGGCGGTTGTCGTCTGAGCATGGATCGCTTGGGGTACTGGGTGATGTTGGTGTCCATATACTGGACTTTGCCAGCTTTGCCGCAGGATCAGAAGCAGAGCGCGTGTCCTGTCGGTTGAAGACCTTTGATAAAGCAAAAGGTGGCAAGATCGGCGCCTATACGCTTGACGCAAATGATAGCATGGCGATGCACCTTAGTCTGAAGAACGGCGCGATTGGGGTTATTCATGCAAGTCGTTTCGCAAGTGGTCATATCAACGATTTGCGATTGCGTCTTTATGGCACGAAAGGTGGTCTCGATGTGCGCTTTGAGGGATTTCAAAGCAGTTTGTCCTTATGTGCCGGCGCGGATCTGCAACAGGCAAAGTGGACTCCGGTCGCGCCTGTTCCAGTGCTCACAAACTATCGCAGGTTCATCGAGGCGATTAAGGCGAGCACACATGCGACCCCTGACTTTGCCCGTGGTGCCGCGTTGCAACGCGTCTTGGATCAATCTGTTGTTTCGGATGCCAGTGAGGCCTTAGATCAGAAGGTCTAAGCGCTTCATTTTCATAGAATTGTTCCGTTAAGCCTGCTTTCACTTCTGCTCCGTTATGCCCTTTGTTGGGTGAAGTCATGAGGTAGTAGGATGGCAGCTGGAACAAACGCACCAACAATAATCAAGCGCAAGAAAGTGATCGCTGGCGGCGGGCATCATGGTGGTGCTTGGAAAGTGGCCATAGTATATGGCCCTTCAAGTTTGGTGCTTTGCACCGGGTTGGTTTGGAAATCCGCAGATTTTCTGCGGTTTGAAGCGTCATTCTGACGGAAACCACCTGACAAGGCAGGTCGGTGCGCCGTTTTGGCGGTGATGACCGATAAACCAATCTAGACTGAACAATCCCTTAACTCTGGTGCCTGAAATATATCGAATTTGACTGAAATTACGCCTTCTTTTCGAGCGTGCGCATGCGCCTTTGTGCCAGTTCAACCCGCCCTTCATCCGTGTAAACGCTCAGACCGTTCTGCACGTTGTGCAGGGCCTCTAGTCGTTCACGGGCGGCCGCAACGCCCTTCATTGCTGCCGCCAGCAAAGCCTGATTTTCGTCCATGCTGGCTTTGATCAATCGCAGTTCCGCTTTGTGCGGATTGGACTGTACTAACCGCGTCAAGAACCCTTCCTTTTGTGTATAGAACCCAGGTAGTAGATCAAATTGGGCGGATATAAGCGCCTGTCGCTCGGCGTTCAGAACCTTGTGAAATTCAGCGATCAATGGGTCAGGCAAGGCTGCGTACTTTCATGGCTTCAAACAATGCTTCGGCAAGGCCGATCCCTCCTGATTTGGCCATTTCTTCCGCTTGGGCATCCCGCAAAAATGATGAGAAATGATCTTCTCCCTCGCCGCCGCCGAAAGCGTCGCGTGGTTTTCCCACGCCTGCGGATTTCAGCATTTCTGAAAGGAAAGTCGCCTCCATCTTTTGCGCGGCTTCACGTAGCTTAGTGTCTGAATTGACATAGTCTGGTATCGCTGCGATGGGCCTCGGCGCGGGCAGGTCAGTTATCAAAGTCATCGGATTCTCCGGCTGGTTTTTTGCAGAATGGCGGATAGTCCTAAACATTCAGTAAGTTTTTTGGATCAAAGATACGGACGAACAACCCAATCGGAGAACCGATGATTCCATCAATTCTAACGGAAAGTGGCACCACTTCTTCGAAGGCTGCGCCCACAAAAGAAACGAACGTAGAAGGATCAGAAGGGGATCTTTTCGGCGATCTTGTCACTGGACCGACTGATGCGCCCATTGCGGACGTTGATAGTATTGATCCGCATGAACTGAAGGCAGTTCTGATGGGGCAAGATGCCGAGATGTTTTCTGAAGGTCAGGGGCAAGAGCCGGCCACCCTAAGCGATGAAGATGCGACGATCGAAGCGGACGACAGGCAGGTGAGTCCTGATCTTGCTGCTGAACAGTTGCCATCGGCTTTGGTCAAGACCGATCAGACGAGCAATTCTGATCTTTCAAGAGTGAAACGAGTTCTCGAACCAGAAGTATTGCGTTCAAAAGATCCGTCTCAGAGCGTCAAAATAGCCAACAGCGAAGGGCAGAAAGCCTTCGTTCAAGCCGACCGGCCTTCTGTTGCGCAAACGGTGGTTGAGGGGCGGTTGCCGCAACAAAAAATCCTTGAAAACCTTGCTACCAAAGACCGTGCAGAAAAAACGGAGGATGCAGCCAAGCCGCCCCTCAGGGCTGAACCTGCGACGCATTTGAAAACTGAAAGTAATCAGCTGATCAAAGCTGTAGCGACTGATGCGAAGCCCGCGCAATCGCCGTCCCCTGAAAGGTTTGAGCAGCGCAAAGATGTGCCACGTGAAGCGACCTCTGCCACCATTCAAAAGGTGGAAACGGCAAAGCCAATACAGAGTCCACCACCAGCTGTCATGTTGGCTCAGGTGGTGATGCCATCACTGTCAGAAAAGGTGGAAAAGACCGTAAAGGTGGCGATTTCTGAAGTGGCGATGGGTGGTGCTGTCACAGAACGTGTGGCAACGACACAAGTTACGCAAACGAGTGCGACATCCAGCGCCACACCTGAAACGGCCCGCCAAGTCGCCAACCAAATTGCGATAGCGATCACTAATACCACGAGCAAAACAACAGAAATTGCGTTGAATCCCGAAGAATTGGGTCGTGTGCGGCTTAGCCTATCAGCGGCCGATGGTGCGATCACATTGAACGTGCTTGCTGAAAGGGCTGAAACACAGGACCTGCTGCGCCGTCATATAGACCAGCTCGCGCAGGAATTCCGCGCCCTTGGGTACAAGTCGATTGCATTCTCGTTTGGCGATCAGAATGCGCAGTCTCATGCAAAGGCGCAGCAGCCAGAGGACAGTGGCGAGCCTGAGATTCAAGACGTGGCAACGACAACTGATTTTTTACCTAAGAATGCCACCGCTGGTTTGGATTTACGCGTTTAAGGAACCCCAATGGAAATTACACAGCAAACATTAAACCCGACAACAGGCACGCCCGAAGTTCAAAGTGCGGCAGCAACCCAAATTGGCTCGGATTTTGAAGTTTTTTTGCAAATGCTGACGGCGCAGATGAAATACCAAGATCCCCTGAACCCAATTGATTCGACCGACTATGCGACCCAGCTCGCGACATTCTCTGGTGTCGAACAGGCCGTCCTGACCAATGACCTTTTGAAGTCGCTGACGACCCAAATGAGCACAGGTGGCTTGATCGATATGGCCGGCCTTGTTGGCAAAGAGGTGCGGTCGACTGCTAACGTATATTTTGATGGTCAGCCTTTGACGCTGACATCGACGCAAATTGTTGCCTCGGATACCGCGGAACTTGTTGTGCGCAATGCGGCAGGAAATGAGGTGCAACGGTTGCCAATCCGGCCTGCCGAACAGTCAATTGAATGGGCTGGCGTTGGCACAGGAGGAGAGCCACTGCCTGCAGGTACATATCAATTTGAGATTATCAGCAAGTCGAACGGCGAAGTCATCGCGCAGAATCCTGTAGAAGCTTATGGGAGAGTGACGGAGGTACGCTTGGATAGCGGGCAAACGACTTTGCTTTTGGCAGGGGGTGCCAGCATCGCCAGCGATCAAGTCACGGCCTTGCGCGATGGCGGTTCCTAAAAAAGAGAGTTGATCCAGACAGCGCCGCCAACCAAAACACCGCCCAAAGCCATCCAAGACAGTCGGGCGATGCGCCGCTGTGGTTTGGGTGGCGGTGGCGGGTTGTTCACACGGATCAGTGCATCTTCGGCCAAGCGCGGCAATTGCGGGCCAAACCGTGATAGGATGCGCACCGTCTTTGCAAAATCTTCGATCAAGGCCTTTGGCCCGATGCTTTGCTTGACGTAGTCTTCGACAACAGGTTTCGCCACTTGCCAGATATTCATGCGTGCATCGAGCGAGCGGGCAACGCCTTCTACAACAACCATAGTGCGCTGCAGCAAAATCAACTCTGTCCGGGTTTCCATGCCAAAGCGTTCGGTAACTTCAAAGAGATAGCTCAGCAATCGCGCCATTGAAATCTGGCTCGCGTCCATGCCGAAAATCGGCTCACCTACGGCGCGGAGTGCGCGTGCGAACTCATCGACATCTTGGTCAGCAGGGACATAGCCCGCCTCAAAATGCACCTCGGCCACACGTTGATAGTCTTTGCGGATAAACCCAAACAGGATTTCGGCGTAGACGCGGCGCGTGTACTCATCAATGCGCCCCATGATCCCAAAATCATAGGCGATGATGTCTCCATTGGCGGCGACCTTTAGGTTCCCTTGGTGCATGTCACCATGGAAATAACCGTCGCGTAATGCTTGGTTCAGGAACAACTGCAAGACACGGGTCGCCAGTTCTGTTCGATCGTGACCAGCGGCATCAAGCGCGTCATTCACGCCAATGTTGGTCCCTTCGGCCCAATCCATTGTCATCACGCGCCTGCTGGATAGATGCCAACGTACTTTGGGAACCTGAAAGCCTGTATCGTTTTCTGTGTTAGCGCCAAATTCCGATGCGGCAGAGCTTTCAAGCCGCAGGTCCAGTTCACCCATGACCACACCCTCAAAATGGGTGATCACATCCATCGGACGCAAGCGGCGCGAAGCGGGTGACAAGACCTCGATCGTGCGGGCTGCAAAGTAGAATGCATCAATGTCGGTCCGGAATGCGCGTTCGATCCCTGGTCGCAGGATCTTAACGGCCACGGCTTCGCCTGTATCGGCAAGATGCGCCTTGTGCACTTGTGCCAAAGATGCGGCTGCGACAGGTTCAGAAAATGACGAAAAGAGTTGATCGAATGAGCTTCCCAGCTCAGATTGGATCGCCTTCTTGGCCTCACCCATTGAGAAGGGAGGTAGTTTGTCTTGCAATACCCGCAATTGAACCGCCAGTTGATCCCCAACGACGTCGGGGCGCGTTGACAACACTTGCCCGAACTTGATGTAGGCCGGGCCAAGCGCCGAAAGTGCACGTACGGCGGGCGGCATTGTGACGTCGCCTTTGTATCCAAGCCACTGGAATGGCCATACAAGCGTGCGCAACAAAATGCGCAACACAGGTCCGGTATCAAACGCGTCCAACACAACCTTCATCGCGCCTGTCCGTTCAAGCGTCGCACCGGTGCGTATCAGTCGAATAATGTTATGGGGGCCGCGCATGTTAGAGCTTCCAACCCGAATGAAGTGCGGCAACACCCATCGTCATATTGCGGTACTTGGCGTTCCCGAATCCTGCTTCGCGCACCATGCTCAGGAACGTGTCCTGATCCGGGAAGTTTCGGATTGATTCGACTAAGTATTGATAGCTGTCGCGATCACCCGCAATCATCTGTCCCATGCGGGGTATGACGTTGAAGGAATATGCGTCGTATGCGGCCTGCATCATCGGGTTCGGTAGTTGGCTGAATTCCAGCACCATCAGACGTCCACCAGGTTTCAGCACGCGGAAGGCTTCGTTAAGTGCGTCCTGTGGGCGGGTTACGTTCCGAATGCCGAAACTGATTGTGTAGACATCAAAAGTATTGGCCTCAAAAGGCAGCGCCATTGCATCGCCGACGACCCAATCGAGACTGTCTGACATATCTTCGGCTTCGGCCCGCTTGCGTCCCTCGACCAGCATAGACTCTGTGATGTCGAGAACTGTGGCGTGGCCACGCCCTGCACGTTTTAAAAACCGGAACGAAATATCACCTGTTCCACCCGCCACATCTAGCAATCGCTGACCAGGACGGGGGGCCAGCCAATCCATCATTGCATCTTTCCAGATGCGGTGGACGCCGCCTGACATCACGTCGTTCATGATATCATACTTGCTGGCAACGGATGAAAAGACACCTTGCACACGGCCTGCTTTTTCATCTTCGCGGACGGTTTCAAACCCGAAGTGGGTGGTGGTCGCTGGCTTGTCGGTCATGTCATGCTTTCGCCTGAATACTGTCCCGAAAGGGGTTATACCCAAGTGCACGGATAGACAAACTGTCAATGTGCCACGGTGGTTGGCTTTGGCTCTAGGCGGGGGCAGCGAATAGGGCTAATGACTGTACATCATGCCTGAGTTACCCGAAGTCGAAACTGTCAAAGCTGGCATCGCCCCCGTGATGGAGGGCCATGTCATTGCGCGTGCGGATGTGAACCGGCCAGACCTGCGTTGGCCCTTCCCGGATCGCATGGCTGAACGGTTAGATGGCAAACGCGTCTTGGGTTTGCGCCGCCGCTCAAAATACATCCTTGTTGATCTTGATAGCGCCGAGACGCTGTTGATTCATCTGGGCATGTCGGGCCGCATGTTGATCTCCGGGCATACGGTGGGTGAATTTCATCATCCGCATCCAGTTCCTGCCAAACATGACCATGTTGTCTTTCATATGGACGATGGCGCGCGCATCACGTTCAACGATGCGCGGCGCTTTGGCGCGATGGACCTGATGGACACCGCGACACAGGACGATCACTGGTTGATCCGTGATCTGGGGCCAGAGCCTTTGGGAAATGCGTTCAATGAAAGCGACCTGATCGGGCGTCTGAAAGGGCGCAATATGCCGATCAAATCGGCGCTTTTGGACCAGCGCATTGTGTCAGGGCTTGGCAATATTTATGTCTGCGAGGTTTTGTTTCGGGCTGGTATTCATCCCGCACGCAAAGCTGGACGGATCAGCGAGGCGCGTGTCGCGTCTTTGGTGCCGCTTGTTCGCGACGTTTTGTCCGAAGCCATTGCCGCTGGCGGGTCTTCGTTGCGGGATTATCGCCAGTCGGACGGTGAGTTAGGCTACTTTCAGCATGTTTTTCAGGTTTATGACCGCGAAGGTGATCCATGCGTAACCCCCGGTTGTGACAGAATAATCACCCGAATCGTGCAATCCGGACGCTCATCTTTCTTTTGTCCGCAATGCCAAAGATAGCTTGATCCACGCGTGAGCTTTGCTAACCCTTGGGGCCTGACCAGCGGCAACAGGGACGGCAGCATGGCCTTTGAGACAATCATCGTGGATATCAGCGACTATATCGCGACCATAAAACTGAACCGACCAGACGCGATGAATGCGCTCAACAGCAAGTTGCTGGGCGAAGTTTGTGTTGCACTGGAAGAGGCAGACGCGAGCGACAAGGTGCGTTGCATCATTATCACGGGGTCTGAAAAGGCGTTTGCCGCCGGTGCAGATATCTCTGAGATGGCCGACAAGTCGTTTGTTGAGATGTACACACAACGCTTTTTTGAGAACGAGACGGATCGTTTCAACCGGACGCGCAAACCTATCATTGCAGCCGTTGCGGGCTATGCGTTGGGCGGGGGCTGCGAACTCGCGATGATGTGTGACTTCATTATTGCGGCTGATAATGCCAAGTTTGGCCAGCCCGAAATCAACCTTGGTGTGATTGCAGGTCTTGGCGGCACCCAGCGTCTGACCCGCTTTGTGGGCAAGGCCAAATCTATGGACATGCATTTGACCGGGCGCTTCATGGACGCAGAAGAGGCGGAGCGCAGTGGCCTGGTCAGCCGCGTCGTGCCTGCCAAGAAACTGTTGGCGGAGGCAAAAGCCGCAGCTGAGAAGATTAGTGAAAAATCCCAGATAGCAACGATGGCCGCCAAAGATGCTGTCGATCGGGCTTATGAGACCACGCTAGCCGAAGGCCTGAATTATGAGCGCCGCTTGTTCCATTCCCTTTTTGCGACTGACGATCAAAGCGAAGGCATGGCGGCATTTACTGAGAAACGTGAAGCGCAGTTCAGGGACCGCTGACCCGCTTTTTGGGGTTCCCTTTTTATCTGAACTATCCTATCAGCCGCCCCAGACATGCGTGTGAGGCCCGCTTTGGCCAGATTTACCGGTTCGAAAACCCGGGGCTTGGGCTTGCAGCGCTACAGATATTAATTTGGCCCATCTCAGGCCCATCTCAGGCCCAGCTTAGGAAACGAACACATGGCAAACTCACCTCAGGCGAAAAAACGCGCCCGTCAGAACGAAGCCCGCTTTGCAGTCAACAAAATGCGCCGTTCGCGCATCCGTACATATTTGCGCGCTGTAGAAGAGGCGATCGCCTCTGGCGATCAGAAAGCCGCAGCCGCTGCGTTGAAAGCCGCACAGCCTGAATTGATGCGTGGCGTCACCAAAGGTGTGATGCACAAGAACACAGCAGCGCGCAAAATGTCGCGCCTGTCTTCACGGGTCAAAGCGATCGCGTGATTCTGCGCAAAACTGCAGAGAATGAAGATTTCAAGCGCGCCCATGCAGGGCGCGCTTTTTTTGTGTCGGTGTGATCTGGCCGCGCAGAAATCCTGACTTTTCAAAGGGCCAATAGATTCTTTTTGGACAATCACTGAGTCAAGCGCGATGTTGTGTTGAAGCCTCCCCAAACCCCTTGCTACGTTGCTCATGCGATTCACATCGTTCCGGGGGGACATGAGGGGGTTTGCGCAGTTGACGATCATCGAAATGTCCTTTGTGACATAAGGTTATTGTCAGAAAAAGCTGCGAACTTCATGCAAAAGTGGCGTGGAAAAAGTGGCAAAAGCTGCAAAACTACGTTCATTTGTGTCTGCGGCAAAACCAAGGTCTGCTCCTTGGGGAAGCCTGCTGTTTGTGGCCCTTTAGCTGCCGATTGGCGCGATCATGCATTTATTGGATGCGGGTCCTGTGCTGCGGTCTATGGTTTTGGGTAGAAGACTATCCGTTCGGGTTGGGCAACCTGAACGACATGTCTTTTTTGTCCCGGTCTTTGTGTCGTGGGCGCCTGCGGGTGCCCGGTAGAAGCGTAGGCAAGATTTGGGGCAAAGGGACAAAATGACGAACGATATCTGGGCAAGAGTGTTAAGAGAACTCAAGAGCGTTTTAGGCGCGAACAGCTACTCAAGCTGGATTGAACCACTCTCTTTCACACAATTGTCCGATGGTGTTGCGGTCTTTGATGTCCCGACCAACTTTATTGGCAACTACGTGTCCCAGAATTTTGGCGATCAAATCATGTACCATATGAATGCTGCCGGCGAAGACGTCCAACGCCTCAAGTTTCGTGTGCCTAGCCAAACGCGCCCAGCTGATAACACCAAGACACCAAACAAGCCGGTCCGTAATAAAGCGAACACAGGAGCGCCGCTCGATTCGCGGTTTACCTTCGATACGTTTGTCGTCGGTAAACCGAACGAGCTCGCCCATGCCGCCGCCCGCCGTGTGGCTGAAGGCGGCCCTGTCACCTTTAATCCGCTGTTTCTGTATGGCGGCGTAGGTCTTGGTAAAACCCACCTGATGCATGCGATCGCGGCTGAGCTGAAAGAACGCTCGCCTGAATTGAATGTGCTATATCTCTCGGCCGAACAGTTCATGTACCGCTTCATCACAGCATTGCGCGAACGCAAGATGATGGATTTCAAACAGCTGTTCCGGTCTGTCGATGTGCTGATGGTCGATGACGTCCAATTCATTGGGGGCAAAGACAGCACGCAGGAAGAGTTCTTTCACACATTCAACGCCCTCGTAGACGGCCAAAAGCAAATCATCATTTCTGCAGACCGCGCACCGGGCGAGATCAAAGACCTCGAAGAGCGGATTAAATCGCGTCTTCAATGTGGTTTGGTCGTTGACCTACACCCGACCGACTATGAATTGCGTCTTGGTATTCTGCAGTCCAAGGTAGATGTGTATTCCGCGCAGTATCCTGAACTTGACATAGCCGATGGCGTTCTGGAATTTCTGGCACACCGTATTTCTACAAACGTCCGTGTACTTGAGGGCGCGTTGACCCGCCTCTTTGCGTTCGCGTCTCTTGTTGGTCGTGAAATCACGCTGGAATTGACGCAAGACTGTCTGTCAGACGTGCTCAAAGCGTCGGATCGCAAGGTCACGGTTGAAGAAATCCAGCGTAAAGTGTCCGAGCATTACAACATCCGCCTTTCCGATATGATTGGCCCCAAGCGCGTGCGAAACTATGCTCGCCCGCGCCAGATTGCCATGTATCTGGCCAAGCAAATGACCAGCCGGTCCTTGCCCGAGATTGGGCGTCGTTTTGGTGGCCGTGACCACACAACCGTCATGCACGGGGTCAAGCGCATCGAAGAGCTGAAGGCGTTGGATAGCCAGATCGCCGATGATCTGGAACTCTTGCGCCGCGCTTTGCAGGAATAAACCAACAAATCGCTTGAGAGTGGCGCGGAATCGGGTACATTTTGCGTCCCGGCAACGCCCGGTATCAAGATATGCGGAGATTGGGACATGAAATTCAGCATTGAACGTGCGGTACTTTTGAAAGCGGTCGCGCAAGCGCAATCCGTTGTCGAGCGGCGCAACACGATCCCAATCTTGGCAAACGTGCTTGTTGAGGCTGAAGGCGATAGTGTTCAGTTCCGCGCGACAGATTTGGACATCGAAGTTGTCGACCGCGCACCTGCAAAGGTTGAGCGGGCAGGGGCGACGACAGTATCTGCCGTCACGTTGAACGAAATCGTGCGCAAACTGCCGGACGGTGCTTTGGTCACACTGACCGAAGATGGCGCATCTGGTCGATTGACCATTGAAGCGGGGCGGTCAAACTTTTCTTTGGCGACGCTGCCGAAAGAAGATTTCCCTGTAATGGCATCTTCCGAATATGCCGCGAACTTTTCGGCCCCGGCACCAGTGCTGCGCCGTTTGTTCGACAAGTCGAAGTTCGCGATTTCTACCGAGGAAACAAGATATTACCTGAACGGCGTTTATATGCACGTCTCAGACAGTGACGGCGGTAAAGTGCTACGCTGTGTTGCCACAGATGGTCACCGTTTGGCGCGCATCGACGCTGACCTGCCCGATGGTGCCGCCGATATGGCCGGTGTGATCGTGCCGCGCAAAACAGTGGGTGAGCTGCGTAAACTATTGGACGATGATGATATGCAAATCGCTGTGTCCGTGTCCGAAACAAAGATCCGTTTTGCGACCCCGGACATCACCCTGACGTCTAAGGTAATCGACGGCACTTTCCCCGACTACACCCGCGTTATTCCGCAAGGGAACACACGCAAGTTGGAAGTCGACGCCAGTGAATTTGCCAAAGCAGTGGACCGCGTGGCGACCGTATCATCCGAGCGTTCTCGTGCTGTGAAACTGTCGCTTGATGAAGACAAACTGGTCTTGTCCGTCAATGCGCCTGATAGCGGTGCTGCCGAAGAGGAACTGGCCGTCGCTTATGGGGACGAGCGGTTGGAGATAGGCTTTAACGCCAAATACCTGCTGGAAATTGCCAGTCAGGTGGATCGCGAGAATGCCGTGTTCATGTTCAACACAGCCGGTGATCCGACGTTGATGCGTGAGGGCAATGATACATCCGCCGTCTATGTCGTCATGCCGATGCGCGTGTGACGGGCCCCAAAATTCTCGAAAATTTTGAAGGCAGGGTTTTTGAAAATCCTGTGCAGCACCCATGAGCAAGCTTGCGCTGTCTGATCTGGCGCTCTCGCATTTCCGCTCGCATAAGCGTGTGGGTCTGACACTTGATGGGCGGCCATTGGCAATTTTTGGACCGAATGGTGCGGGAAAAACCAATATCCTCGAAGCCGTCTCGCTTTTGTCCCCCGGTCGGGGTTTACGCCGTGCAGGTGCCGACGATCTGACGCGCAGGCCTGAGGCGCTGGGCTGGAAGATTACATCCGTTCTTCAATCTATCAACCAAACCCATGAAATCGAAACATGGGCCGAGGCGGGTAACCCACGACAACTTCGTATTGATGGAAAATCGGCCCCTCAAACTGCACTTGGCCGGATCGGGCGGGTCCTATGGCTGGTCCCCGCAATGGACCGTCTTTGGATTGAAGGGGCCGAAGGGCGTAGGCGATTTTTGGACCGTGCGACACTTAGCTTTGAGCCGACCCATGCAGAGGCCGTGCTGACGTACGAAAAGGCCATGCGCGAACGCAACAGGTTGCTGAAAGACATGGTGCGCGACGCACACTGGTACACCGCGATTGAGGCACAAATGGCTGAGGCAGGGGTTGCGATCCAAAAGAACCGCCACCGCGCAATTGAAGAACTGACCGCAGCGCAAGAAGCGGCGACAACGGCTTTTCCAACGGCAACCTTGTCACTGACTGCAGCAGACCCGATCCCAGATGACCTGCAAGCAGCCCTCGCCGACAACCGCAACCGCGATATGTCTGCAGGCCGCACGTTGATTGGGCCCCATCGTGCCGACCTTGTTGCGGTATACGCGGATAAGGGCGTGCCTGCGAAGGACTGTTCAACAGGAGAGCAAAAGGCGCTTTTGATCAGCCTGATCCTGGCCAATGGGCGTGCACTCGCCCGTGACTTTGGCGCCCCCCCAATCTTGCTACTGGACGAAGTCGCAGCACATCTTGACGCTTCACGCCGCGCGGCGCTTTATGATGAAATATGCAGCCTAGGGGCGCAGGCCTTTATGACAGGCACCGGAGCTGAGCTATTCGCAGAACTGGGCGGCCGCGCTCAATACATTGAAGTCACTGAATTAGATGGACAATCCGTCGTCAACCAGAAGGAAACAGCATGACACCTCAGCGCGTTACTTTGATCACTCTTGGTGTGGCTGATTTGGCGAGGTCCAAAGCATTTTACGGTGCAATGGGCTGGACCCCGACAAGTGACGAAGGCGAAGTCGTCTTTTACCAGATCAACGGCATGGTGCTGGGGTTTTTTGGCTTAGGCCCGCTGGCCAACGACCAAGGGCGGCCTGATGCCAAGCTTGGCACGGGTGCAGTCACGCTGGCGCAAAATTTCACGACAACCGAAGAAGTTGCTGCGGCCTATGCCCTAGCACTCAAGGCCGGTGCCACAGCGCTCAAAGCGCCTGAAAAGGTGTTTTGGGGCGGATACTCGGGTTACTATGCTGACCCTGATGGCCATGTTTGGGAGGTCGCGCAGAACCCGTTTTGGGAATTGAATGAAGATGGCAGTCTATCAATCGTACCAGATGCAGATTGAAACCCATCATGAAATCGCGCTGACACAGGCCATTGATGCCGAGATAGCCGCATTGCTTGAGGCCGCATTTGGCAAGGATGACGGATTTGAGGGGCGTTCGTTCTACAAGCAGCACCACCATCTGCGTGTTCTTGGCCGCAAAGGTGACCGGCTTATAGGGCATGTTGCATTATGCTATCGGGCCATTCGGATGGGTGATGCGCTTGTCCCGACTATTGGTTTGGCCGAGGTCGCGACAGCGCCAGATCATGGCGGTAAAGGTGTTGCATCAATGCTGTTGAAGGAAACGATCAAAATCGCCTCGGGCACGCAGGCGGCTTTTATTTTGCTGTTCGCTGATCACCCGATTTATGAAAGGCGCGGGTTTAAGAAAGTGACGAACACACTGCGCTATACCCAGATTGAGGACAGCTGTTCAAAAGAGGTCGTGACCCGCCCGACGGACGCGCTGCATGTCATGGCCATCGGCGATCAGACGTGGGATGACACTGCGGACGTCGACTTGCTGGGGCATCTCTTTTGATATGACGATTTCATTTTACGACATGCTGCTTTACGCGGGTGCACTGGTTATCTTGTTCATGACGCCGGGCCCTGTCTGGGTTGCCCTGCTTGCACGGTCGCTTTCTGGCGGGTTTCAGGCGGCATGGCCGTTGGCGCTGGGCGTTGCGATCGGAGATATCCTTTGGCCGCTTGTGGCGGTCCTTGGCGTCGCCTGGCTGGTGTCTGAGTTCGCAGGGTTCATGGATGTCCTGAAATACGTCGCCATCCTTGTCTTTATGCTGATGGGGGCGGCATTGATCCGCAACGCGGATCATGCGCTGGATGCCAATAGTCGCCTGACGAAACCGGGCATGTGGGCCGGGTTCTTGGCAGGCGTTGCGGTGATCATAGGGAACCCAAAGGCGGTGTTGTTCTACATGGGCGTGTTGCCAGGGTTCTTTGATCTGAGTGCCGTCACTGCACTGGATATGGTGGTGATTTGCACGTTGAGTTTTGTTGTCCCGTTGCTAGGGAATCTGATCTTAGCGGCCTCAGTTGATCGGGTGCGCGGTTTGCTAAAATCGCCCGGTACAGTGCGCAAAATGAACATCATTGCGGGGTGTTTGTTGATTGGTGTTGGCGTCGTAGTTGGGCTGACCTGAGGGTTCGTCGAAAACCACAAAATCTTGTGTCATTCGCGTGACAAACTGCCCCAAAACGCATATATTTTGGGGATAAGAATACAGGATTTCCCCCATGGCCGACGAACCACAAAAGCAAGAAGACTACGGCGCTGATTCCATCAAAGTTCTCAAGGGCTTAGAGGCGGTACGCAAGCGTCCGGGCATGTATATCGGCGACACCGATGACGGCTCTGGTCTGCATCATATGGTTTACGAGGTCGTGGACAACGGCATTGATGAGGCGCTGGCCGGTCACGCCGACCATGTTTATGTGAAAATCAATGGTGACGGGTCGATCACCGTGGGCGACAATGGGCGCGGTATTCCAGTGGGCATCCATGAGGAAGAAGGCGTTTCGGCGGCTGAGGTGATCATGACCCAGCTGCACGCTGGCGGTAAGTTCGACAGCAATTCCTACAAAGTCTCGGGTGGTCTGCACGGCGTAGGCGTGTCCGTTGTGAACGCGCTGTCTGACTATCTGGAACTGCGCATCTGGCGCGACGACAAAGAGCACTACGCCCGGTTTGAGGGTGGCTTTACGACCGAACATTTGCGCGTTGAGGGCCCAGCCAATGGGCGCAAAGGCACCGAGGTCACATTTCTCGCCTCAACTGAGACATTCAGCAACCGTGATTTTGAATTCAACATCCTTGAGAAACGTCTGCGCGAATTAGCGTTTCTGAACTCTGGTGTGCGGATCATTTTGGAAGACCTTCGTCCTGCAGAACCGCTGAAGGCTGATTTGTTTTACGACGGTGGCGTGAAAGAATTTGTGAAATACCTCGACCGGTCCAAGACCCCATTGATGGAAGAGCCGATCTATGTGACCGGCGAACGTGATGACATCGGTGTCGAAGTCGCGATGTGGTGGAACGACAGCTATAATGAAATGGTGCTGCCGTTTACAAACAACATCCCGCAGCGCGATGGCGGTACACACCTTGCCGGCTTCCGTGGTGCGCTGACCCGCGCGATTGCGAAATACGCGACTGAGACGGGGATTTCGAAGAAGGAAAAGGTCTCGCTTACCGGCGATGATGCACGTGAGGGGCTAACTTGCGTGCTGTCAGTCAAAGTGCCTGATCCCAAGTTTTCCAGCCAGACCAAAGATAAATTGGTTAGCTCTGAAGTGCGCCCTGCCGTCGAAAACCTGATGGGTGAAAAACTGAATGAGTGGTTCGAAGAGAACCCGCAGATCGCCAAGGCGATCATTTCCAAGATTGTTGAGGCCGCGGCCGCACGTGAAGCCGCCCGCAAAGCCCGCGAAATCCGGCGCAAATCGGCGATGGACGTGAACTTTAACGCGTCCAAGCTGAAGGACTGTTCCGAGAAAGACCCATCCAAAACCGAAGTGTTCCTGGTCGAGGGTGACTCGGCTGGTGGCTCTGCCCAAACCGGCCGTGACCGCAGCACGCAGGCGATTTTGCCATTGAAAGGTAAAATCTTGAACGTTGAGCGTGCCCGCTTTGACCGGATGCTGGGCAGCCAAGAGATTGGTAACCTTGTTATGGCGCTGGGTACGGGCATTGGCCGTGACGAATTCAATATCGACAAACTGCGGTATCACAAGGTCATCATCATGACTGACGCCGATGTCGACGGTGCGCACATTCGCACGTTGCTGCTGACCTTCTTTTTCCGCCAAATGCCGGAACTTGTTGAAGGTGGATACCTCTACATCGCGCAACCGCCGCTTTACAAAGTGTCGCGCGGCAAGTCTGAAGTGTATCTGAAAGACCAACCAGCCATGGACGAATACCTTGTCGAACAAGGCATTGATGGTGCGATGTTGCGCCAAGGGAATGGCGAAGAAATCAGCGGCAATGACCTGCGCCGTGTTGTGGACGAAGCGCGTCAGTTGAAACGCGTCCTGGAAGCCTTTCCGACGCACTATCCCCGTCATATCCTTGAACAGGCTGCAATTGCGGGTGCCTTTGTACCGGGCGTCGTCGACAACGACCTGCAAGGGGCGGCCGATCGCGTGGCCCAAAGGCTTGACCTTATCGCGTTGGAATGGGAGCGCGGTTGGCAAGGCCGCATTACGCAAGACAAGGGCATGCGTCTGGCCCGTATCCTGCGCGGTGTTGAAGAGGTCCGCACGCTTGATGGACCTATGCTGCGCGGTGGCGAAGCACGCCGGACAGGGACGTTTACCCAAAGTTTGCAGGACGTCTACAACCTGCCAGCGACGTTGGTCCGCAAAGATCGCAGTCAGGTGATCCATGGTCCTTTGGACCTGCTGAAAGCCATCCTTGAAGAGGGCGAAAAAGGGCTGTCCTTGCAGCGTTACAAAGGCTTGGGCGAAATGAACCCAGATCAGCTGTGGGAAACGACGCTTGATCCGGATGCGCGCACGTTGTTGCAGGTGAAGGTCGAAGATTTGGCCGAAGCGGATGATCTGTTCACTAAGCTGATGGGCGATGTTGTAGAACCACGGCGCGAATTCATCCAGAACAACGCGTTGAACGTCGAAAATCTCGACTTTTAGGGTTTGCGCCTGAGCGCTTTGAAGACCAGCGGTGCCATCGCAATCACCAAGGTGATGCGGATGATATGCATGATGGACACGTAGGTCACATCCTGCTCCATCGCGAGGGTCAGCAACGACATTTCGGTCAGGCCGCCGGGCGAGAATGCCAAGAATGCTTGTGCCAATGGAATGCCGCTGATGATGACGATCAGCTCTGCGAATCCGACTGCGGCCACCAGCATGAGGAATGAAGCGACCGCGGACAGGCCAATGTCCGTCCGGATTTCGGCCAATGTCGCACCGATGAAACGCGTGCCAATGACCGTTCCGATGGTGATCTGTGCCGCAATTACAAAGACCGTTGGCGGCGCCACAGTTACCCACCCCGCGATATGCGCAATCCCGCTCAGGATCATTGGTCCAAAGACAGGGGCAGCCGGCAAACCCAGTTTCTTGCCCAATAGCGCACCAAAAACAGCGCAAGCAGCAAGTACCGCATAGTCCAATGAGGTAATTTCAAAGACCCCAATCCATTGGATCGCCCCACGCCCACCGCTTGATACGCCGAGTATCAAGCCAAAGAACAAGGCAACAAAAACGATAATGATCAAAACACGCGCAGCATGCGCGAGCGCAATCCTCCGTTCATCTCCGCCTGCCTCACCGCCAAGGATTAGCATCTCGTTCAAACCACCGGGCATCGCGGAATAGAACGCGGTCACCGGGTCGTATTTGCCGATCCGCCGATAGACCGCATAAGAAATGCCAGAGGCACAAGCTAGGAAAATTGGCAGCAGCAGAAGTGTTACGAGCCAACCGCCAAGCAGACCAAAAACCTCGGCAGTCACACCTGATCCTAGCATGACCCCGATGATCGGAATCACAAAGGGCCGCAGTTGATCAGGTCCGGCAATCGGTGCCCGCAACATGGCCGCGACAGTGTTTGCGATCATCGGCCCCAGCATCCAAGGCAATGGCAACCCTGCGAAATAGGCCAAGAGCCCACCGGCCAAACCTATCGCAAGTGCCGTAAATTGAGGCATGAGTGGGTTTGGCTGATCAGTCATCCGCGCCTAGAGCCCACCAATGTGATGTGTCCCGCGCTCTTTGGCCAACTGCATTTGCTTTTGCCGTTCCCGAAAACGGGCTTTATCGGTGTCCGTCGTTTCATCAATGCATTGGTGGCACGACACACCTTGTTCGAATGAGGGCTTGTCACGATCTTCTGGAACAATAGGCCTGCGGCAGGCGTGACACAGAATATGCGGGCCTTCTTCCAAACCATGTCCCACGCTCACACGGGCATCAAAGACAAAGCAGTCACCGTCCCACTTACTATCTTCTTGCGGCACCTCTTCGAGATACTTCAGAATACCACCTTTCAGGTGATAAACATCCTCAACGCCCTGGCCTAACAGATAGTTTGTCGATTTTTCGCACCGAATGCCGCCAGTGCAAAACATCGCAACCTTCTTATTGTGAAAGCGATGTTTGTTTTTCTCCCACCACGCGGGGAATTCGCCAAAGCTTTTGGTTTCCGGGTCAACCGCGCCCTCAAATGTCCCGATGGCAACTTCATAGTCATTCCGGGTATCGATCACGGCCACATCAGGTGCGCTGATCAGGTCATTCCAATCCGCTGGATCAACGTAGTTCCCGACACGCGCAACAGGGTCAACATCGGGCTGTCCCATTGTCACGATCTCTTTCTTCAGACGCACTTTCATGCGGTGAAAAGGAGCGACCGTTGCGCTACTTTCTTTATGCTCTAGGTCAGAACAGCCGGGTAGGGCGCGTAAATGGGCCAAGACCGTATCGATCCCAACGCGATCACCAGCAATCGTGCCATTCACACCCTCATTGGCCAGAAGAAGCGTACCCATGATGCTATTAGATTTGCACAGGTCTAGCAAAGGCCCTTGCAAGGCAGCGGGATCATCAAAACGGGTAAAGTGATAAAGGGCAGCGACGGTATACATGGGTTTTCAGATACGCCTGTCCGTTCAAAGGGGCAAGTCACGCGATGCAGCAATGGCCAGCCCATCTGCCACGGCGGTAAACGCCTCTGCGCGTTCCAACGCGGCATGCGGAAACATAGCAACCATCACATCCTCGACGACCTTCAGAAGGCTTGAACCACCGACGAACACGATCTTGGCAATTCTATCGGGCGCGACGCCAGCCATTTCCAGCGTTTCTTCCGCGCAATTCGCGATCTGAGCTGCATGTGAAGCAAGCAAATCGTCCATCGCGGCTTGGGTTAGCTGTGCCCATAACCCGGGCTCAATGACGCGCAGATCAATACCAGCCTCAGCCAGGTCAGGCTGGTTCAATTGAATCTTCCCAGCCTCAACCGCAAAGGCGATGTCGTGCCCCAATTCCATCTCAAGAACCGTCTTGAGGCGACCAAACGGCTTTGGATCGATGCCCAGTTTGGCAAAGTCTGCAACCATGCTGCGGTTCTCGGCGGTGTAGACGAAGGGGATTTTTTGCCAAGTTGCTAGATCATTGAAGATCGCATTGGGGGCCACGTGCCGACCGTCGCCTATCGCATTTCGGACTTCCGCACCACGCCCCAGCAATGGCATGACTTCAGCGATGCTGATAGAGCGGTCAAAATCTGTTCCGCCAACACGTACACCGTTGCTTGCGATGATACTGGTCAGATCACCGTTACGTTCAAAAACGGAAAAGTCGGATGTGCCGCCGCCAATATCAACGATCAGACCTAATTCACCTTTGGCAAGGGGGCCACTGGCAAGCGCCGCCGCTTCAGGCTCGTACAAAAAGGACACATCCTGATAACCCGCGACCATGTAGGCCTCGCGCAGATCAACTTCGGCCTGCGCATTGCGAGCAGCATTGGTTGAATGAAACCGGACGGGTCTGCCTGACAGGGCCATTTCATATGTTTGCCCCGTTTCGGCCTCGGCCCGTTCGCGGATCATCTGCAGAAACCGCGCAACGACCTCAATCAAAGTCAGTCGCTCATAGGCAATCTGGCGCTTTTCGCGCATCAAAGGCGTGCCCAGAACGGATTTTAGCGCGCGCATGAACCGGCCCTCGCGCCCATCAATTAACGCCGCATTGGCAACCGAACCATATGTCGTCACCTTACGATCATAATCAAAGAACACCGAAGTTGGCAGCGTCTTGCGCCCGGGTTCGACCGTAATCAAATGCGGGCGATCCCCGGCCATGACGCCAGCTGCTGTGTTAGAGGTTCCAAAGTCGATACCCAAAATCGCCATGTCGTCCTCTTATTCATAAACGAAAGATGCGGCTGATATGAAATCCAACGGACGCTGACAAGACCTGTTTCGTGCATGTAGGCACAAAGCGGTCGCAGGCGCCGAAAGAACACGCTATTTTCGGCGCAAGCAAACTGGAGCGCCCCATGACCCAAGCATTACTTGTTATCGATGTTCAAAATGATTTCTGCCCCGGCGGTGCACTGGCTGTGACAGGTGGGGATGAGATTGTCGCAGGTATCAATGCCAAAATGGTAAATTTCGATGCCGTTGTCTTGACGCAAGACTGGCATCCTGCTGGGCATTCTTCGTTTGCATCTACGCATAATGCCGATCCGATGAGCATGATCGAAATGCCCTACGGCCCACAGGTTTTATGGCCGGATCACTGTATTCAGCGCACGCCGGGTTCTGCGTTTCATGCCGATTTGCAAACTGACCGAGCCGACCTGATCATCCGCAAAGGGTATAACCCAGCGATCGATAGCTATTCCGCATTCTTTGAAAACGACAAAACAACGCCAACAGGCTTGGAAGGCTATCTGCGAAACCGTGGTATCGATAGGCTGACGTTAGTGGGCTTGGCGACGGATTTCTGCGTGAATTATTCGGCTGTCGATGCCGCGAAGTTGGGCTTTGACGTGACAGTTGACTTTGCACTCTGCCGTGCGATTGACTTTGACGGATCCCTCGACGCGGCAAAGACCGAGATGGCGAATGCTGGCGTAACCATCGGTTAGCGGCCGCGACCTGCAAACCAAACAGATGATACGCCGGCAACCATAATGACGATCAGCCCAACCAGGCTTAGGCTGTCTGGCCATTGCCCAAAAACCATCCAGCCGATCACCATCGCTGCCAGCAGTTGACTGTAAATCAAAGGCGCAACGACGCCTGCCGGTGTGGTGCGGTTGACCAAAACTAGCAATAGGTTGCCCCCAGCAGAGCCCAAGGCCGAAATAGTGATGAGACCAAAGATCGGTAGGGTCAAAGCGGGCGTTGTTGAGAACGCGAATGGGGACAAAAGAACCGCACCAATCAACAGCTGAGAAAACAAAAGAAACCTTGGCCGGAAAGAGCCCGCCAACCAGCGCGTCGCAACAAGGTAAGACCCATGAAAGCAACCAGCCAGAATTGCAAAACCCATCCCGGGCGTCATGCCGAACCCCGGACGCACGACAAGCAAAACGCCTGCAAAGCTGACTAACAATAGAAAGGTGCGCAGGGGTGTTATGCGCTCGCCTAGCAATGCGGCGGACAGAAAATAGGACACCACAGGCCCAACGAAAAAGCCGGCAAACACATTCGCCATCGGTTCGGTCCGCAGCGCGGTCAAAATGCTAACGATGCCACCTACAATCAGTCCCGCACGTAGATACAATCGCCAGTCACGAAAGTGCGAAAGATCGGCGCGCATCAATCCACAAAACGGCGCCAAGAGTGCAGCCGCTAAGGCAAAACGCGTCCATGCGACAAAAGTCTGCGGAAAACCTGTACCCGTCAGCACCGTCGCG
Organism: uncultured Paracoccaceae bacterium; assembly: GCA_947496605.1. Lineage (GTDB taxonomy): Bacteria > Pseudomonadota > Alphaproteobacteria > Rhodobacterales > Rhodobacteraceae > Yoonia. The sequence goes on from CANMDF010000002.1 coordinate 132,045, forward strand.
GCTGCGTCGCCACCAACAATAAGTGTCATCGCCAGTACGACCGCGCCAACAAGACGCACGGAATAGGGTGAGGTGGTCATGACAGTGGTTGCCTTACGCGCAAGTCGACAGGGTGTTGATCAGGTCAGCATCTGCCCAACGACATATATCAAAAGGATGACACCAAGCGACAGACCACCCATCGCCATCATGCGAAACCCTTTGTTTCTTTGTGATTCCGCACGTGCATTTGCCAGCTCTATGCCATATTCGGGGGTTGGTTTTGGCGGCGCCAAAAGGGTGTCTTCAACAGCTTCAGCCACGGAAAGCGCATCCATAAAGGCCTCAAAGTCGAAACCGCCCCAATTGACAGCGGAAAGGTCATGCGCCTCTAGGTTTGCTGATAGGCGATCAATGACGTCGATACGCGCATCTTCATCCCGCATTGCGAACCGCCCGGGAGGGGCACCACTATCAAACTGCTGTAAGGCAAAGCCACTTTCTGTGAAATAGGTCTGCACAGCGATATCGGCCTGTTTCAGTGCGGCCACTGTGGCAGGGTCGCGAAACATCGCGACCTTCTCAGCGGCAATTCCAGTGACCGCAAGATCATCAAATTGATCCGGTAAACCTGTCGGCGCCATCGCCACCATGTCGAAATCGTAACGCAATGCCATGTCTCAACGGCCCCCTTGCCACACCCGCGTCCTCTTGATCTAACACGGAAGCGCCGACAGGGGGAACTGAATATGGTCGATATCGCGACACGGGTCTGGAACCACAAATGGAAGATCGATCCAATTGTGCGGTCGTTGATCGACACGGATTTTTATAAGCTGCTGATGTGCCAGTCCGTGTTTCGTAATCACCCAGAGACGCAAGTTACATTTTCTTTGATCAACCGAACCAAGTCGATCCGCCTTGCTGACCTTGTTGACGAAGGTGAATTACGCGAACAACTGGATCACATCCGCTCGCTGCGTCTGACCCGCGGTGAAAGCACCTGGCTGCGCGGCAACACATTTTATGGCAAACGCCAGATGTTCACCCCCGCCTTCATGGAGTGGTTTGAAAACCTGCAATTGCCGCCCTACCATCTTGAGAAAAAAGACGGTCAATACGAGTTGACGTTTGAGGGCACCTGGCCGGAAGTGATGTTGTGGGAAATTCCGGCCTTGGCTGTCATCATGGAGTTGCGCAGTCGCGCTGTTCTCAAAGACATGGGTAAGTTCGAACTTCAGGTGCTTTATGCACGGGGGATGACCAAACTTTGGGAAAAAGTTGATCAACTCAAAGCGATACCGGATCTTCGCGTAGCCGATTTCGGGACCCGTCGTAGGCATTCCTACTTGTGGCAAGATTGGTGTGTGCAAGCGATGATGGAAGGGCTTGGGTCCAACTTCACCGGAACCTCAAATTGCCGCATCGCAATGATGCGCGAGATTGAGGCGATTGGGACAAATGCCCATGAATTACCGATGGTCTATGCCGCTCTGGCGAAAACGGACGCCGATCTACGTCAATCCCCTTACGATGTGCTTGCCGATTGGCAGGAAGAGCATGATGGCAATTTGCGGATTATTCTGCCTGACACTTACGGGACCAAAGGGTTCCTTGACGGCGCACCGGACTGGTTGGCGGGTTGGACAGGTATTCGTGTTGACAGTGGTGATCCGGCGGCAGGCGCGGAAACTGCAATCGAATGGTGGAAAGCACGCGGAGAAAACCCGCGCGACAAGCTTGTCATCTTCTCTGACGGGCTAGACGTAGATAAGATTGTGACGTTGCAAAGACAGTTTGAAGGGCGGTGTCGTGTCAGCTTTGGTTGGGGCACGATGCTCACAAATGATTTCAAAGGCCTTGTTGCAGATGATGCGTTGGCGCCGTTCTCATTGGTTTGCAAGGCGGTTGCCGCCAATGGGCATCCGACTGTGAAGCTGAGCGATAACCCTAACAAAGCGATGGGCCCAGAGGCAGAAGTTGCGCGTTACAAACGCGTCTTTGGCGTCGGCGACCAAGATGCCTATGATGTGGTGGTATAAGCCGTTCTCCGTCTTAGCCAATCATAGCGCGCTTCAAAGCTTCAAATAGAAACGTGTCGTTCTGGTGCGGCGATCGTACAAGCTTTATGCAACTGCCGCGGATTGATCGCCTCGGTCATAGGCTACTTGAGCACGGTTCTTGCCAGCTTGCTTGGCCAACAATAGTTGTGTGTCCGCTTGGTCAATCATCTGCTGTATGGGAATATCTTCCCTACTCCAAAATGCGCCAATGCTGATGGAAACATCGAATGTGATATCATCGCACGTAAAGGCCTGCTGCGAAACACAATCGCATAGCCTGTTCCCGACCGACTGCACATCGGCGGCTTCGATCTTTGGAAGGTAGATCGAAAATTCGTCACCACCATGGCGGGCAAAGACCGCTTCGTCGCGCAAACTGTCCTTTATCCGTGCTGCAAGAATTGCCAAAGCTGCATCACCGGCCGGATGGCCATAGGTGTCATTGATGTATTTAAAGTTATCGATATCAAAATAAAACAATGCATGGCCGATAGTGGGGTCAAATTGCGTGTCGTCGATTTTGGCATCCATTCCCCGCCTATTGAGCAAGCTCGTCAAAGAATCTGTCTGCGCATACGCAACCAGTTGTTTCGCATTCTCAAATTGGTTGACTTCTTTTCGGAACACCAACCCCACGATCACCATCCCGCAAATATTCGCGAACAAAAGCGTCGGCAGGACTGAAGCTATCAGCGTTAGTGCAAGCTGAAAGGGAAGAACAAAAAAGGCGGTAGCCGAAAACGTGACCCATAGCCCAAAAACTGCATCATGCAAAATGTGGTTTTTCAAGCGATGTCTGACAAAAGACCCCCAAAACATTGCGAGGCTGAACGCGAGAACAAGACCGACAATACCTGCACCAGTGCCCGCCCCACCAATCAAAATGCGGCAAACTATGCCGGCGGCCATCGCGATGCCCCCGGCAAGCGGTCCAACAAACACTGTTGCGGCCCCTACCATCAAAGTGCGGGTATCAAAAATAAGCCCTTCGCCCAGCGACAGCGGATTGGCCATGCCAAGTACAACAACGCCACCAAACAAAAGTCCAAATGCCACTTGGCGATATTGGGAATCCTGAAATTTGTTCAGTACAGCGTTGAAAAGAAAGGCTAAGGCCATCAACGCGACAATGGGTGGGACCAAGACTTGTAACTGTAGCATAGAAAGGCATCCAAGAGTGTGATGCCGACCAATATTAACTGTATTTCTTAATATCTGATGACGAAGCCCAAGTTTCTATTCTTCAACTTTCCCTCGGAGCGCTTTCACTTCGCCGCGTGCTTTCTTGCCGGCCAGCCGCCGCTTGACGGAACCATAGGTCGGGCGCGTTGCAATTCTGCGTTTTGGTTTTTCACAGGCGCGTTTGATCAAATCTGCCAGCCGCTCCTTGGCGATCTCACGGTTGCGGGCCTGACTACGGGTTTCCTGTACAAACAGCACCAAGGCCCCATCAAGGGTCCAGCGCCGCCCGGCCAATCGTTTAAGGCGTGCCTTTATTTGAGGTGTCAGATTGGGAGAACGCGCAGCTTCAAACCGCAGTTCGACGGCGGTTGAAACTTTATTGACGTTCTGACCCCCAGGACCAGACGATCTTGCAAAGCTCTCTGTTAGCTCCCAATCCGCGATCTCAATCTGGTCATTCACTCTTATCATCTTGCCTTAAAAACTCCTGCCGGAGGCTCCTTTCTCACATTATGAAACCGACGGTCTCTCATTCCACCTTTACATACGCCACTATCGCAAAAGAAAAAGGGCCACCCCGACGATGGGATGGCCCTTTCCTGATTTACGGAGGTGGGTCGGTTAGGATCTCCACCTTAGGTTATCTTCAGCCAAGGGCTGCCCTAGCTGCGATCCTCCCAAGTTGTCCCGACACACTTCTCCAATACCTCATGATGCACTGGATCACCTCCTTTCAAAAATTTCGCCTGAAAGGAGGTTCGCACAGATTTGGTATATTTCAAGTAAAAAGATACCTGATGTCGTGTTTATGCGCTGCGCAGCAACAGGCGCGTAACAATGATGCGGAACGGTATCAAAGCAAGCAGGGCTATGGTCAGCTTCACGCCCCAATCAGCGACGGCCAATGTGACCCACAGCGGCAATTCCGGACCAGTCAGTAGGAATGGTGCGGCATCCTGCGCCCACATGATCTCTTCTGCGGCTGAGGCACTTAACCCATTAAAGACCGCGGCGAAGGCTATGGAGAAGAAGATGACAGTATCCACGGTTGATCCCATCAATGTGCTGCCCAGCGGTGCTTTCCACCAAGAGCCAGAATTGAGACGTTGAAAGACCGCAATATCGAGAAGCTGTGCAATAACAAATGCAGTGGCAGATCCAATGGCGATGCGCAGCGCAACGGCTGGATACTCAAATCCGTCGCCTTGCAGCATAATCCGGCTACCGATCAACGAACAGATGATCCCGACAATCAGGCCCGCGAAGACAACTTTGCGCGCGGCCGTTGGCCCATAAACCCGGTTCATCACGTCAGTGACCAAGAACGCAAGCGGATAAGTGAACGCCCCCCAGGTCAGCAACCCATCAAGGATCAGGAACTGTACAAGAATATTAGATGCCACAACGATGGTGGCCATGGCGATAACGCCGGGAAGGATGCGTGTCATTTGTATAATCCGTTTTGACAAGGGTGCGGCACTTGGCCCCCGGATGCGGGGACAACGGCGACCTAACGCCCCATGCCTAGTCCGTCAATCGGTATTCGACGATCTCGGTGCGCTGGAACTTGCGAAAGTTATCGTCTGAAATCATCGTCATGCGGAGGCCAGCATCATCCTCCCAGATGCTGATCCCTTCAAGATTGTCATGCACCCTCAGGCCCGTCTCAAGAACCAGTTCTTCGCCGTTTCCTTCCAAATCAAAGCGCCGGACGCGCGTGCGAAAGCCAACACCTACAAAATCCCGCTCCAGAATATATAGCCTATTATCAGGGCCGATATCTGCGCCTGCAGGCAGGAAAGCGCCACGCCGCGGGATCGTAAAGGGTTGATCCCATGTGCCGTCAAGCAGACGATAAACTGGGAAAGGTTGCGATGCGCGACCTGACCGTTCTGGCATGGTATAGAGGGCACTGTCGGGGCCGATGGCAAGGACTTCCAGGGACGCATTGTCTTGGAAGTTGTCAAAAGCTTCAGTGGTGATCAGATCAGACACTTGGCCATCTGGCGCCTCTAAGAAGCGCAAGCCATGTTTCCATTCAAAAGAGATAGAGAGCGTCCCATCAGGTGCCACCGCGAGCCCTTCGCTGTCGCTAAATTCACGGTCTAATGGAATGCCAAATTCACGTCGCAGTCGGTGAATCGGGCCGGCTTCAATGCTGGAAATTATCTCACCTTGCCTTTGAAATATACCCGTTATCAGATTGCCGCGGTCGCTTAGGGCAATAAAACTGGATCCATCTTCGGACACTTCAAGCCCGGAAAAACCGCCAAAGTTGGGGTCATCAATCGTCCATTCGTAACTGCCCAGGTAGATTGGGTCCGCAGAGACAGGCACGGCCCCAGCAAGGGCCAAAAGACATAATGATCGCAGCACCTATTGGGCGTTCAGCACATCGAGGCACTGACCGGGCAAATTCGCCATTGTCAGTTCGGCCCTTGGTGTCGGCGGTGGGGCGTTTGGGTCAGGTGGCGGTGGGTTCAGGATACGGTCAACCCAACCTTGGGCGTCATCACATCCATCACCGGGCGGAGGTGGCGCTTGGTCTGTGCATCCTGTCGCCCCGTCCGGACAGTTTAGACGGACGTGGAAATGATAATGGTGGCCCCACCAAGGGCGTACCTTGTTTAGCCAACTCCGATCGCCAGTGGCCGAGTTGCACATTGCCACCTTTGCGCCGGGAAAAATAAAGATGCGTGCTGTGCGTGGATCAGAGGCTGCAGCCTTGATGATCGCTTCATGCTGCGGCGTCCATCTGTCGTTTGTGAACGCCCCCGCCTGACGTCGCATCGAGATGGACGAGATATTTTCGCGCTCTGCAACCGTCAGATCGAGCCGATCTGGTGGAAGCATCCAAAAATCGATGTCCAACCCGGTTTGATGACTGCGGTGGCCTGTCAACATGGGGCCGCCGCGTGGCTGGCTCATGTCACCGACATATAACCCTTCCCAACCAGATTGGGTGGCTGCAAAACGGCTGAGGTCACGCACATAATCAAGCGTATCAGGTTGCGCCCAATTGCGATTGCGGGACAGGCGCATCGCTTGCCATGTGGGCCCCGTCTCGGCCAATTGCTGTGCACCAGCCTGACAGCCCCGCGCATATCCGCCATAGGGCTGCGCAGCTTGGGCCGAACCGGTTGGCATCGCACCAAACAGTGTTTTGGCGATGCGGTTATCATTTGAATTTTGGCTTGCCAGACTGACGACCTCTGGCTCTTGTGCCTGACAGGCGGCCAATCCAAGGCTGATTATTGCTGCGACTATGTAGCGGACCATTCTGCGCGATCTCCGTCTTTGTTGACCCAGCGTAACAAGAAAAGGCCAAACAAGAAAAGAAAGATTACGGGCAAGAACCCAAATTGATTGTTACCAGTCATGATCGTGAACAGCGTGATCAATGCCGGTGCAAGAAATGCCGTCGCTTTACCGGTCAACGCAAACAAACCAAAGGCTTCAGCAGGGCGGTCCGGATGCGTATGACGCACCATCATGGAACGGGACGATGCGTAGACCGCGCCACCCGCGCCACCGATGCAAACACCACAAATATAGAAGATGATATCAGGAGTTCCGGAGCCTTCGGCGAAGGGAATGCCAAAGATCGCTTCACGTGACATGCCAACGATGACGACGGACACGAGGATCAGAACCCACACAGCGACCCGAATAACGGGTTTGGGGCCAACGCGAGAGTCGGCTAGCCCTGACAGCCACGTGGTTATTGCAGCCGCGATGGCTGCGATGATGCCAAAGACACCAATCTGGATCGTCTGCCAATCAAGCACCAGGGCGGCGTAGACACCGCCGAAAGCATAAAGCGCATTTAGCGCATCGCGGTAAAACATCGAGCCGACAAGGAAGTTCAGCAGGCTCTTGCGATGAAACACTGAACGCAGGGTTTCAACCAGTTCACCCCACACAGCGCTTAGCTTGGTCGACTTCTTCTCGGCCTTGGGATCGTCCCGAACGAACATGAAAAAAGGGATGATGAAGATGACATACCATATCGCGATAAATGGGCCAACAGAACGGGTACCTTCGCGCATGTCTGGGTCTAGCCCAAAGAGCGGCGCATTGCCCAATAGGGTCACGCCTTGGTCATTCTCGGCCAGCAAGAGCAACATGATGAACAACGATGTGACGCCACCCCAATATCCAAATGCGGCGCCCGACCCAGAAATGCGGCCAACCTCTTGGTCGTTCCCCAGCGATGGCAGAATGGCATTTACAAAGTTCAACGCACTTTCTGCAGCAAAGAACCCAACATAAAAGATGATCAGCATCATGATCAGTGCTGACCCGTCCGGTGTCAGACCCCACAGCATGAACGCCGAGACGACATAAACAACCGAGAAGAACGCGATCCAAGGCATTTTGCGCCCTGAATTGTCGGCAAAAGCGCCAAGAAACGGGGCGGTGATTGCAATCATCAGACCCGCAATTGTTTGTCCAGCGGACCAAACTGCTTGCGATTGTGCGTTTGCTGCGTCGCGATCCAGGCCAGTTCCAAGGAAATATTCGGTCGCAACAACAGCGAAATAAGGGCCAAAGATAAAGGTCAGACCAAGCGTATAGAAAGGCTGTGATGCCCAATCAAAAGCCATCCATCCCCAGATGCGTTTCTTTGCGACTGCCATGTCATTGCCCCTGCTCTTCTTTGAGCAAGATAAGACACAGATTAGCAGGGGAGTGGCAAGAATTCTTTCTTAGGACGTTCCGTCGTCTTCCGGTGGCCATGGCCGGGTATTGTCTGCGTCAATCCAGGCTTGCGCCCACGCGGGTTTTTCCGGTGAGGGTTGATCCATGCCGACTGCCGCGAAAACAAGCGCTGGGTTTACGATGCCATTCTTGTCGGTCACAGCCGCACGGTAAAGAACTTGAACCGCGCAATCGTTCCCTATCCAGATCGATTGTTCCATGTAGAAAAAGCGCTCGCTCCAACCCACGGCTTTGCTGACCATCCGAAATTTTACAAATGGCCTGATACGTTTGCGGTAGCGCGCCGATGAACCGGCGATGGTCAGACCCCAGCCATTCTTGCGCAAAGCTGCAAGTAATCCTGCGCGCTGGGCAAGACCGGTTCTGCCAAGGTCAAGAATAGTCAGGATGCGCCCGTTGTTCATTTCCATATAGTAATCAAGGTCTTGGGGCCAACAGCGGTGATAAGACACATGGCTATCGAGCGGGCCTAGATCAGGCATACGCCGCGCCATCACGACCTCTTTAAGAACACGGATGATAGGGTACATGAGTGGGTCCTTTCCCTTACGCAAAGAAATGGGGCCACTTGACGTGCGCGTCAACTTTGACCTCGCGGCAACCACGGGCTTGTCGTAAGTGATTTGAACGCTTAGGTCCTTGCTGACCAAACAAAAGGCCCTGCTAACATGCTGACCATCATCCAAGCCATCCTGCTCATCCTCGGTGTGATCCGTTTCTTTGTTATCGCCCATTTTATCATGAGCTGGTTGATCCGCTTTGAGGTCCTGAACATTCGCCAAGAATTCGTTGGTCAGGTTTGGTACGGTCTAGAGCGCATCCTTGATCCGATTTACAGCCGTATCCGACGTGTTATGCCTGATCTGGGCGGTATCGACCTGACGCCGATTGTCGTTCTGGTTGGTATCGAAATTCTGCGGATCTTCTTGGTCAACAACATGATGGCCTTCGCATAAGCGGACTTGTCCGCGGTGCAACAGAAACGCCTGTAGCCCATCGGAAATCTTGCATGGCGCAAATGCGCCGCTTGCGGTCGCGCACGGCCTTTCGGCAAATCGGTGCAAATGGTGTAGTCTAGGCAAGTTCAGCCCGGAGAATCCCCAATGTCAGACCGCATTACATTCACGCTCGACGGACAATCCGTGACGGCAGAGCCGGGCGAGACAATCTGGGAAGTCGCCAATGGCCGTGGTCTGGTCATCCCGCATTTATGTCACAAACCGGCGCCCGGTTATCGCTCAGACGGCAACTGCCGTGCGTGCATGGTTGCCATTGATGGTGAGCGTACTCTGGCTGCCAGTTGTATCCGTGAACCGTCTGAAGGCATGGTCGTAACCACCGATCAGCCCCGCGAAAAGCAAGCGCGGCGTATGGTGATGGAGCTGTTGGTTGCTGATCAGCCAGCCCAAGATGTCGCCCACGATAAATCGTCCCACTTATGGGATATGGCCGCGACACAGGATGTCAGCGAAAGCCGTTTCCCCCAGCAAGAACCAGATCATATTCCATTGCTCGATGACAGCCATGTTGCAATGTCCGTCAATCTCGATGCCTGCATCCAGTGTGGTCTCTGCGTGAGAGCCTGCCGCGAAGTGCAGGTGAACGACGTGATCGGCATGGCGGGGCGTGGCGGCAATGCTTACCCTGTTTTCGACATGGACGATCCAATGGGCGCGTCATCTTGCGTGGCCTGCGGCGAATGTGTGCAGGCTTGCCCCACTGGGGCGCTGTTGCCTGCGACCGTCACCGATGAAAACCAGATGGGCGATACTAAAGACTATGACAAAGAGGTCGAAAGCGTCTGCCCGTTCTGCGGTGTCGGCTGTCAGGTGTCGCTGAAGATTAAGGACAATAAGGTCAAGTTCGTTGAAGGCATCAACGGCCCAGCGAACGAAGGGCGTTTGTGCGTCAAAGGCCGCTTTGGTTTCGATTATATTCACCATGATCACCGCCTGACAAAACCGCTGATCCGCCGCGACGATGCACCTGCAAAGGGGCTGAACGTCGATCCGGCCAACTGGCAAACCCATTTCCGCGAAGCATCGTGGGAAGAGGCGTTGGATGTCGCCGCAAGCGGCATGAAAAACATTGGTGGTACAGGCGTCGCGGGCTTTGGCTCGGCCAAATGTACCAATGAGGAAGCATATCTGTTCCAAAAGCTGATCCGCCAAGGCTTTGGCCACAACAACGTCGATCACTGCACGCGGTTGTGTCACGCATCATCCGTTGCTGCACTGATGGAGAACGTGGGTTCTGGCGCTGTCACCGCGACGTTCAATGAGATTGAGAACGCTGACGTTGCCATCGTCATCGGTGCCAACCCCATCGAAAACCACCCCGTTGCCGCGACCTATTTTAAGCAGTTCACCAAACGCGGTGGCAAGCTGATCGTGATGGACCCACGCGGCCAAGCGCTCAAGCGGTTCTCATCGCATATGTTGCAGTTCCGGCCCGGCGCGGATGTGTCGATGCTGAACGCGATCATGCATACGATTGTCGAAGAAGAACTGTACGATCGCCAATATATCGAGGCCTATACAGAAAACTGGGAAGCTGAGAAGGCGCATCTGGCCGACTTTACGCCAGAGAAGATGCAAGAGATTTGCGGCATACCTGCTGAAACGCTGCGTGATGTGGCGCGGACTTTTGCAGGTGCGAAAGCTGCAATGATTTTCTGGGGTATGGGCATCAGCCAGCACATCCACGGCACCGATAATTCGCGCTGCCTGATCAGCCTCGCGCTGATGACCGGCCAAGTGGGGCGTCCCGGTGCGGGCCTGCACCCGCTGCGTGGGCAAAACAACGTACAAGGTGCGTCTGATGCGGGCCTGATCCCGATGTTCCTGCCAGACTATCAGCCAGTAGGCGATGATGGGGTGCGGTCGGCGTTCCAAGAGATTTGGCAAGAGGGATCGATTGATCCCAACAAAGGTCTGACGGTCACTGAAATCTTGGATGCCGTGCATGCAGGCGATATTCACGGGATGTATATTCTTGGTGAAAACCCGGCCATGTCTGACCCGGATGTTGAACATGCACGTGATGCGCTAGCGAAGCTCAAGCACCTTGTCGTGCAGGATATTTTCATCACAGAAACGGCCAACTACGCTGACGTGATCCTACCCGCATCCGCCTTCGCCGAAAAATCCGGCACGGTCACTAATACCAACCGCCAAGTCCAAATGGGCCGGCCAGCCGTACCGCCACCCGGCGACGCAAAAGAGGATTGGTGGATCACGACCGAACTCGCTAAGCGTTTGGGCCTGAACTGGACCTATACGCATCCGTCAGAGGTCTTTGGTGAAATGGCGCTATCGATGAAATCGCTGTCCAACATCACATGGGACCGCTTGGAAGAGCAGAACGCGGTTACCTATCCGTCGCTTTCGCCGACAGACCCCGGCCAACCGATTGTCTTTGGCGATGGCTTTCCGCGCGAAAATGGTCGGGCGAAGTTCACACCTGCCAGCGTGATTGCGCCGGATGAAGCACCTGATGCGGAATACCCGATGATCATGACGACTGGGCGACAGCTTGAACATTGGCACACGGGGTCCATGACCCGCCGGTCCAAGGTATTGGATGCGGTCGAACCCGAGGCAAACTGCTCGCTCCACCCGTCCACGTTGCGCAAACTGGGCGTTGAACCCGGGGGCATGGTTACCGTATCCAGCCGTCGTGGCAGCATCACGATCATGGCGCGTGAAGACCGGGCGGTGGCCCCTGATATGGTTTTTGTGCCTTTCGCTTATGTCGAAGCCGCGGCGAATGTGCTGACCAATCCGGCGGTTGATCCCTATGGCAAAATTCCGGAATTCAAGTTCTCGGCTGTGCGGGTTGAAAAGGCCGAAGCTTCGGTCGCGGCAGAGTAAGAACCTGTTTGATTTGGTGCGTTATTGAATAGCAGCAACGCGATGGCTTAGCGTCTTTGGTGTGGAACACCGCTTTTGCGGCGCTCTGCAGGAATAACCAAAGGAGACGCGCTATGCGCAAACTGCCCCTGATCGCCGCCCTGACCGGACTTGCTGTGCCTACCTTGGCTGATGACGCTGCCTTATTGATGGGTGTGGCCCGCTATGATGATCTTCGTCGCGTAAGCGAAGCGACCGAAGTTTTGAACGCGGCACAAGAGCTGCGTGATGCGGGCTATGCGGTGTCTACCCTCTCCAACGGATCAGCCCGTGATATGAAGCGTTTGCTTGAGCAGCTGGCCAATGACGCGCTTACTGCGGATCGCTTGGTCGTTGGTCTGTCGGGGCGCTTTGTCACCGATGAAAATCGAACGTGGTTCTTGGCTGAAGACGCGAATACCCCGACGCCCTTTGGTCTAGATGACGCCATATCAGTCGATACCGTGATGGAAGTTTTGGCGCGCACGCCGGGGCAGGCCGTGCTTGTCTTGGGGTATGACCAAGATGGGTTTAGTAGCTTTGGAAGCTATCTGCGGGAAGGTGTGGGGCGCTTAGATGTGCCGCAAGGTGTCACCGTTGTTTATGGCGAGCCTGGACGCATTGAAGGCGTGCTAAGCGAGGCTGTAACGGTGACCGGTGGCGATGTCGTCGAATACGTGCGCAATAACCGGCGGCTCAACATGGTTGGTTACCAACCGCAAAGCTTGGTCTTGCAAGCGGCTGACGTTGGAACTGCCCCAAGACTGCCAACGATCGATCCAACTTTGCGGGCGTGGAACGATGCCCAAGAGGCGAACTCCGCTGACAGCTACCGCGACTTTATCTTTGATAACCCGGGTAGCCCTTTTGCGGGCGAAGCACGCCGCAGGCTCGATCAGATTGAAAACGATCCTATCCGTCTGGCCGAGATTGCAGAAGACGGGTTAAATCTGACGCGCAATGAACGCCGGGCCATTCAGCGCAATCTGACATTGCTTGAGTTCAGTACACGCGGTGTGGACGGCATCTTTGGCCCCGGTTCACGCGGCGCGATCCGCAATTGGCAACAGGACAACGGTTTTGCACAGACGTCGTACCTGACGACTGAGCAGATCAACCGCATTGATGCCCAAGCCAGCCGCCGTGCCGCTGAAATTGAGGCAGAAGAAGAACGCGCACGTGAAGAAGCCCTGGCACTTGATCGCGACTATTGGGAAGAAACCGGGGCGCGTGGCACGCCCGCAGGGTATCGGGCCTATTTGGAGCGCTATCCCGAGGGCATCTTTGCTGGCGAGGCCCGCAACAAGCTAGCCGCAGCTCAGGAAACGAATAACGATGCCGCGCGTGATCGCGAGCAGGCATTGAACATTAATCCTGTCTTACGACGTCTTATAGAGAACCGTTTGCAGCAGCTTGGCTTTAATCCGGGCCGTGTCGATGGGCGTTTTGACAACGACACGCGGCGTGCGATTGGGCGCTACCAGCGGCAAGGCAACTTGACGGCGACGGGCTATCTTGATCAACCCACGCTTGCGCGATTACTAGCTGATACTTTTGGGCGGTAAATGATGCTGCAACGGGGGCGGCGTAGCTGAACGCGATGTCAGCACCATTTTGACCTTCTGACCAGTCCGTTGCTCGGCTGGTCAGAGGCGTATCGTCGCGTAAATTAACCCTGCTCTTTGAGGATCGACAGCCCTATTGGGCGCGCACATATCGTTCAGCCAACAAGCGAATAAATCCTTGTCCACCGTCATACTGGCGCACCCCAATAACGTAGGTACCTGCCTGCAATCGTACTGCGACCAAGCTGTCGAGACTGTCGCCATAGTCGTCGTTTAGTCCAACCTGACGCCCCAGATCATCGTATACGACCAGCCAAGGGTCGCTGTTTCCATTCGCGATTGCCTCAACAACCAGCAAGCCAGCGTCGTCAAAATCAATGCTAAACCAAGTCACATCTTCGGTTGCCTGCACGTCTTGGCGCAAACGGGATGTCAACACACCAAGATCAGTCACAGGAATACTGCCATCAAGAGGCGGAGCTGCTTCGCCGCGGGCATAGAGACCTTGTAGCGCCTCTTCTGCATCGTATTCACTGATGCTGACCGTGATCGGCAGGCTGTTGTCATTGAGTGCGCTGACGCCCAAGCAATACGTGCCTGCGGCCAGACCATCTAGAAAATCAAGCCGCGAGTTAAGACCGTCATAGTCATCGTTTTCCTCGATATAGGCTTCGCCCGGACCGTAAAGGGTGATGACAGGATCAGCAGACTCATTCTCGGCGACGATGGTGATGGGGGTCTGACCGTCAAGTTCAAAGCTGTAGTAAGGTGTTTCATCGACGGAAGCAGAAATGCTGTTGCCCAAGTCGCCGAAGGGGACAGCGCTGTCACAACTGCCCAAGCTTTCGCTGCCGCTACCTGTGTTGATACCGTCGGTAAGTGGTTCTTGATCCTGGCGTCCGATCCGGACAAATGCCGTCATTGGTCCACCATCATAGCTGCGCATGGACATGCAATAGGTGCCTGCATCCAGTGATGTTTCCGCGCGTGATGCAGAATTGCCCCCTGAATCGTCATCTGAGAGGATCACACCGCCTGTGCTGTCCAAAAGGTCAATGATCGGATCGCCCGATCCCCGACCAGCCGCTTCGATGCGGACATCTGTCGGTGCGCTAAGCGTAAATAGCGACACATAATCATTGCCGCCAAGCACCAACGCCATCTGTTCGCGAAATGCATCAGCCGTTGTGATGTCAGAACTGGCCTCATCTCCACCGATCCACTGTCCGTTACCACCACACATATCTTGTGCCAGCGCCGGAGAGGCTGCACCAAGCATGAGTGCTGCAAATGTGGTTGTCTTAAATGTGAGGCGGGTCATGAGGCACTTTCCTTTTGTTTCTGCACATGAACGTGTCCGTGGCAGCGTAACGTGACTGCGATAAGATTGGCTAGGGCTGATCCCGAAAAGTCGCGAACACCTAGCCTTTTGTTTGAGAGCGCAGCTTGCCGAAATGCGCATTCCAGATCTCATTACGGGTTGCGTCGCGGGCTTCATAGTCGGCGATAGCCTGATCAAGATCAGCAGTTAGATCAACGGGGCTGCCTTGGCCGATCCGCGTCATCTGTTGCGTGTACCAAGCGGTGACACCACCTTCGGGGGGATTTGAAAATCGGGGGAAAGTTATGTCTGTGTCAGTGTCGCGCCATGTCGTTGGCAAATCGGGATCAACAATAAAGGCACGCGCAAGACCGATGACATCGGCTAGACCTGTCTTAATTATATGGGTTGCCTGTTGCTTGGTCTTGATACCACCGGTCAACATCAGTGGCTTGTCCGTCACATCCCGCGCCTCTTTGCAAAAGGCCGCGAAATAGGGGCCATGGCCCGCGCTGTCAGAGGCTGATTTGGCGCCGGGGAAATAAGTACCCCCGCTGATGTCGATCATATCAATCGAGGTTTGATCGAGCAGGGCCAAGACCTCTAGCGCTTCGGCTTCGGTGAACCCGCCATCCAATTGGTCAGTTGCATTGAGTTTCAGGATCACAGGGTACTCTGGACCGACAGCGTCACGCACAGCATCGATCACTTCAAGCAGTAGGCGGGCGCGATTTGGCAACGTCCCACCATAGATGTCACTACGCTTGTTAAACAAAGGTGAGAGGAATTGGCTGAGCAAAAAACCGTGCGCGGCATGAACTTGCACACCGCCAAAGCCAACATTCTTGGCGTGCAAAGCCGTGCGTGCAAAAGCGGCCGGCAAGGCCTGGACTTCGGCGTTTGTAAGGGCGTCGCAAGCAAGGCCGGGAAATGACAACGCACTCGGCCCCTTTGGTTTGCCGATGGGTGTGTGTGTCATTGCCCCAGCGTGTCCGAGTTGTGCAAAAAGCAGCGTTCCATTTTGTGTGCCGCGTTCGGTTAGCTCTTTCAACATCACTGTGTCTGACTGTGTACCAAGTACCAAATTACCGGGTTTTTCCGCGGCATATGGGTCGCCTTGCACTTCGCCAATGATTGTCAACGCAGGGCCGCCTTTCGCCCAGCGTTCATAAAGCCTGATCTGTTCAGGTGTTGGATTGCCGCAGCCGTCGCCAAGTGAGTCTGACATAGCCGACTTCACGACCCTGTTTTGCAGTGTGACACCACAAGGCAGTGTGAAAGGGGTGAAAAGTGAATCGGTTTGCACGACGTTCAACCTGTATGGAGGATCATGATCCACCATACGTGCGGCGCACATCTATGAAAGCGAAAAAGGGCCGCACCATCGGTGCGACCCTTCTCAAAAAACTGCTGTCGCAGGTTTAGCCCTGACGGGCTTTGAACCGGCGTTGCGTCTTGTTGATCACATAGACGCGGCCCTTACGGCGCACGATGCGGCAATCGCGGTGGCGCTGCTTGAGCGAGCGGAGGGAGTTACGTACCTTCATGGTCGTTTCCTATCTGTCGCGGCGCGCGATTTGCGCCTTGGGGTTGCTGTTCAGACCCGAAGGTCCGGTGAATTCATGGTGGACGATACTGGGATCGAACCAGTGACCCCTTCGATGTCAACGAAGTGCTCTACCGCTGAGCTAATCATCCATGTCATCAGCGCCTCACCATCGTCCCATAACGAAATAGGACGCGGGGCGAGCCGCGTCAGTCGTGCGGTCTATAAAAGGAGTCGTGAGAGGGATCAAGGGCTTTTGGTATTTTCCCAAAATGCGCTATCTATTGGCATGAAGGGACGAAAAGCTTGCTCGAATCTGCTTACAATTTAGCACGGCCAGACGTGCGAACAACGAGCGTCGTCTTTGCTTCGCCCCATAGCGGGCGCGACTATCCGCAGTCTTTTCTTCGCCGCGCTGTTTTGAATGCAAGTGAGATCCGTTCGTCCGAGGATGCGTATGTTGATCTGCTGTATGAAGCCGTGCCGTCCAAGGGTGCACCTTTACTCACGGCCAAAGCACCACGGGCTTATATCGATCTTAACAGGGGCGCTGATGAATTAGACTCTGCTTTGATTGAGGGCGTGCGCCGCAGTGCCCACAACCCCCGTATCGCAAGCGGCCTTGGCGTCATTCCACGCGTTGTTGCAAATGGCCGTCAAATTTATCGCGGCAAGCTGACCTTGGTCGAAGCGCACCAGCGTATTGCGCAGTATTGGCGGCCTTATCATGACCAATTGCAGACCCTGTTGGATGAGAGTTACAACACCTTTGGTGAGGCAATTTTGATTGATTGCCATTCAATGCCGCATGAGGCGTTAGAAAACGTAGGGCTCCCGGGCAGTCCACGTCCAGACATCGTGTTAGGCGATCGGTTTGGAGCAACGGCGGCAGGTTCCATTGTCGAACAGGTTGAGGCGGCTTTCGCTAGCGCAGGCTTTCGTGTGGCCCGGAATATGCCATTTGCGGGTGCTTTTATTACGCAGCATTACGGTCGCCCCTCGCGTCAGCAACACGCCATTCAGGTCGAAATCGACCGCGCTCTTTATATGAACGAGCGCACGCGGGAGCCGAGTGAAAATTTTGATAGTTTCCGTGCGGTTTTGAACGGCGTGATTTCCGAAATCGCCCAAATCGGTTTGCCGGAAGATCAACGTGTGGCGGCAGAATAGGTGCTACGATGCCCCAAGATTGAAAATCTGCAGGCACACACCTAGACTGACGACAGATGTGCGCACTGATTAGGAAGGCTTGCGGGTTACGCCCGTTCGGAGAGACATATGGCGATTGGTGAAGCAGGGAGTATCACGACCGGTTCCCCTGTGGAAAATCAACCGATCACCGTGAACCTGACCGAAGCGCTGACCGATCCTGTTTTTGCATTTACCGCAACCAGCAATGGCGGTGACGATATTGTCATCCGCTTGGTTGGCGAAACTTTCGATGCTGATGGCAACACCACGTCTTTCACATTCATTTTGGAAGAATGGGAGTATCTGGACGGCCCGCACCCAGCCGTCGAGACGATAAACTGGCTTGCGATCGAAGAGGGGGTGCACACTTTGCCTGATGGCCGCACCATTGAGGCCGGCACAAGTTCCGTTTCAAGCACGGGTCAGAATACCGGTGGAAGCGCGACATTCGCGGGCGGTTTCATGGACCCGCCCGTTGTTTTGACCTCTGTCATGTCAAATAACGATACGACGACGGTTGACAGTGATCCGTCGGCCATTACGGCCTCTGGGTTTAATCTGACCTTGCAAGAGGAAGAAGCCCAAGACGGCGTGCATGGTGCTGAAACAATTGGCTGGATCGCCATTCAGGCGGGTGGCGACACCGAAAGCGGCACAGCGAGCGTTTCAGGTGATACTGTGACGCAGACGGTGTCGACGTTCGGGTTGGGCGGCACCTTTACCAACAGCGTCGTCCTCGCGGAGACCCAAACGCTGGATGGACCTGACACGGCGAATGTATCGATTGCCAGCCAATCCAATACGGACGTCGGTGTTTTCATTGATGAAGAGCAATCAAGAGACGGTGAAACCGGTCACACGACCGAAGTCGTCGGTATTATTGCGTTCGAGGATGGGCTGATCCCATGCCTGACGAGTGGGACGCAAATTGGGACAGGCACTGGCACACAATGCGTAGACACGTTGATGGTGGGGGATGCTGTCCTTACGGCGAATGGCGACTTGCAGAACATTTGTTGGATCGGCCGACGCCACTATGACGCGAAAGATCTGGCACGGTCACCAAATTTGCGCCCCGTTCGGATCACAGCGGGTGCGCTGGGCGGGGGGCTGCCGCGCAATGATCTATTGGTATCACGCCAGCACCGGATGCTGGTCCAGTCTAAGATTGCGGAGCGCATGTTTGGTCGCGCCGAAGTTCTAATCTCTGCGATCAAGTTAACGGATTTCCCGGGTGTTTTTGTAGATGAAACCATCGATCAGATTACGTATGTCCATCTGCTTTTTGCACAACACGAACTGATTTTTGCGGAAGGTGCCCCCACAGAGAGCCTGTTCACAGGCCCCGAAGCACTTAGAGCGCTCAACAGTGATGCACGCGATGAGATACTGACGATCTTTCCGCAAGTCGCGCACATGAATTATGACCCTGAACCGGTGCGCTATATCCCGTCGGGTCGCCGCCAAAAGCAACTGGTGTCGCGGCACGCCAAGAACGCCAAACCACTTTTGGCTTAGGATGTGTGGTCGCTTGGTTGCGGTCCTAGTTTGTCATCTCTTGCGCCAAGAATGTCTCGGGATCATCGACCTCAATCAGCCGATTGCGTTCAATCTGCCAAAAGCGGTTGCCGACATTGCGTAGGAAACTGCGGTCGTGACTGACTAGCAAGCATGAGGCGCCATGGTGGATCAATTCATCCTCTAACGCCTCTTGTCCTTCGATATCCAGATGGTTTGTCGGCTCGTCCAAGAGATAAAAATTCGGGTGTTTAAGGCGCAGGATCAACATCGCAAGGCGTGCCTTTTGCCCACCTGACAACGCGCCAAGCTTGGTGTCTTGCATTTGGATGTTGACGCCAGCACCAGCCAGCAGTCCGCGTGCGCGTTGGTCGCCCACGTCGAACTGTCCGGCAACTGCCGTCATGGGGGTGTCGGCATCATCAAGTTGGCTCAGATGCTGATCTGAATATCCCATTGCGATTGTGGCAGCAGATTTGATCCCAGCAACTTCGCCCTCAATCGCCCGATTGATCATTTTGACCAGCTGGGTCTTTCCGGTGCCGTTGGTGCCAAGCAAGACAACGCGGTCGCCTTGTCCGATCCATTTCTTGCCTGTGGTGTAAAGTAGCCGTCCATCAGGTGTTTCGATAGCCACGTCATCGAGCGCAATGAGCGCTTTGGAATGTGTCCCGCTATTGGCCAGCTTGATGTCACCCGCACCGCGTTCTTGATGGGCAGGTTTGGCAGCGGCCTCGATCTTGGCGGCGCGTTCGCTTAGCTGTTTGGTCTTGGTGATTAAAAGGTCCGAACCTGAGTTGATGCCAATGTTCTTGAGCTTGGCGGCTTGTTTGCGCAATTGCTGGGCTCTGTTCAGGTCATTGGCAAAGCGGCGCTCGTCGGCCTCATCCGTTTCGGCCAAAGCATCGCGGGCTTTGCTGAAGGGCAGTGGAAAGACGCGGGACCGCTCGGTGCGTAAGAACAGCGTGCGATTGGTGGTGGCGTCGAGAAAGGCGCGGTCGTGGCTGGTAATGATGACAGGCGTATCTTTGGGCAGGGTGCCAAGCCAATCTTGGAGCAATCCAATGCGGTGTAGATCAAGGTGGTTGGTCGGTTCATCCAAAAGCAAGATGTCAGGGTCATTGATCCAAGCAGCTGCAAGAAGCGCAGTGCGCTGCCAGCCACCGCTCAGTTCCCGCAGTGGTTTTTGTTGCAGATCATAAGGCACTTTCAGATCGTCGAGCACGACATCGACGCGCCAACTTTCGTAGTCCGCTTGCTCTTGAGGTAAGGCCGCGAGAACCATGTCGTAGAGTGTTTGGTCTTTTGCGGATGAAGGCACGTATTGTTCCACGAAGCCGACACGTAATCCACGTGCACGAGTGATGTCACCTGTAGTCTGCTCAAAATTGCCCGCGATGCAGCCCATTAAGGTGGACTTGCCTCGACCGTTCGCGGCGACCAATCCTATGCGGTCGCCCTTGGAGATTGTGAGATTCAGGTCAGTAAAAAGCGGGTCGCCCAAGGTCACGCCAAGGGCATTGATGTTGATGATTGTCATAGGAAGTCTCAGTCACATAGATAAGGTGCCGCAAAGGCGGCGTTTGGGCGGATCGTGGACTGATCAGCCCTGCAAACAGATTTACAGGGCTTGGCGGGGGCCATGCTGAAGTCGACGGGTGATACGCATATTCAGCACTGTCCTCCTGTTGTTTATGTGACGTTTGCGAGAACCGTAAGTGCTGCGTGTCAGGTGGGTCAAGACCCACCTTACTTTTACCGCAGTGCACGTCCTTTGATGATCGCGTCTTTGCCAAACTTCTCGCGGATTTTGTCGGCAGCTTTTTCCGCCTGTGCACGCTTTTGTGCGCCGGGATCAAGCAAGTCGCCTTCGCGGTCTGCATCCGCATCGGATGTGATGTCTGACAGACCCACCCCCAATAACCGAAACGGTCCGCGGTCGCTGACTTGATCGAACAAACCACGTGCTGTGCGATAAACAGTATCGGCAATTTGCGTGGGATGGCGCAGGCTTTGCCGTTTTGAGATCAGTTTAAAGTCTGAGGTCTTCAACTTTACCGTCACGACCCTGCCTGCTTTGTCTTTGGCTTTTGCGCGTGCGCTGACCTTTTCTGCCATTCGCCAAAGGTGTCCGTCGAGAATATCGACGTCGCTGGTATCTTCGTTGAATGTTGTCTCGTTTGAGAGCGTTTTAACTGGGCTATGTGACGAAATCCGCCGTCCATCTTCGCCCCTTGCCAGGCTATAGAGCCGTTCGCCCATCCCCCCGAACCGTTCATGCAGATCGCGCCGATCCCAGCGCAATAGATCATCGAAGGTGCGAATGCCCGCATTGTTCAGACTGGTTTGCGCCGCAGGTCCAATGCCCCAGATCAAACGTACGGATTTGGGGCGTAGAAAGGCAGTCGTTTCCTCTTTGCCGATGATCGAAAATCCGCGTGGTTTGTCCAGATCGGATGCGACCTTTGCGAGGAACTTGTTGTGGGACAAGCCAATGGATCCCGTCAGTCCTAATTCATCTTTCATCCGTTTGATCAGTCGCGCCAACATCACTGCAGGTGGGGCATGGTGCAGACGTTCTGTCCCGGTCAGATCCATGAAGGCCTCATCCAGCGAAAGAGGCTCAACGACGGGCGTGAGTTCATCCATCATTTCACGGATCGCTTTGGACGCCTCAACGTAAGCGTCAAAGTTTGGACGCACGACCACAGCCTCGGGGCAGAGTTTGAGTGCCT
The DNA here is from genome assembly GCA_947496605.1 of uncultured Paracoccaceae bacterium. Classification (GTDB taxonomy): domain Bacteria; phylum Pseudomonadota; class Alphaproteobacteria; order Rhodobacterales; family Rhodobacteraceae; genus Yoonia. The sequence goes on from CANMDF010000002.1 coordinate 153,757, forward strand.
GAAACATTGGCATCGCTGATTTGACGCCCTTGATCCGCGCGACGTAGCACGCCGTTGACACAACACCGCGCCTGCCACCACCGATGATCACGGGTTTGTCTGCAAGTGTGGGATTGTCCCGTTTTTCCACTGAGGCATAGAAAGCATCGCAATCCATATGCGCGATGGTCAGGTCAAACAGCTCAGGGTGCCGTGTGACCCTTGGGCTACGGCATTTTGGACAACGGTTTTCATTGTCAAAGGTGGTTAAGCAATCGCGGCAAAGGGCGGGCATTGTGCTAGGATATGGATGGCCGCACTTGGACACAACGGGCAGGTGCCTCCGGCGGGAGTTTTTCGGGCAAGATGATAGTGTAAGATGCGCGAATGTGGTGAACGTATGATCATGCGAAAGCTGCTTCTTGTCGCGCAATTGCCTGCAGCGACAGTGGATGACATCAAGTTTGGTAATGATGTCCAGCGCCTGCCGTTTTTTGGTTGCTTTGAGCGGCAATCTGTCTATGAGTTTCCAATAGGAAACACGCTGACCGGGAGAGACCGGTTCAGTCTGGCGCCGAAGGAGCAACCGCCCCGGTCACTCTCAGGCAAAAGGACCGGTTGGAGTGTAACACGCCGAAGAGAGGCCTTAGATGGTCCGCCGAAGGAGCAAGCCCGCATATGGGTGAATCTCTCAGGTACAGCAGACGGCGGGGGCATTTGGTAAGGAGAATTACCATGCCTTCTATCGCTGTTCTTGGTGCCGGGATTACCGGTGTGACCACTGCCTATTCATTGATGATCCGCGGTTTTGACGTGACGGTTTATGACCGCCAGCGCTATGCCGGAATGGAAACCAGTTTCGCCAATGGTGGCCAGTTGAGCGCCTCCAACGCGGAAGTGTGGAACCAATGGTCAACTGTACTGAAGGGCATCAAATGGATGTTTGAAGGCGAAGCGCCATTGTTCGTGAACCCGCGCCCAGGCTGGCACAAAGTCAGCTGGATGACCGAGTTTTTGGCGAACATCCCACGCTATAAGTCGAACACAACTAAAACAGCAGCAATGGCCGTTGCTGCGCGTGCGGGTTTGTCCGAGATGGCAGAAAAGTCAGGCGTTGATTTTGACTTTAGCCCTGCCGGTATCCTTCATTTCTACAAGACCGAAAAAGACCTGAACCATGCCCGCATGGTCAATGGTTTGTTAGCGGACGGCGGGCTAGAGCGGCATGAGCTGACCGTTGACGAAGTCATGGCAAAAGAGCCGACTTTGCGCGGTGATATTATTGGTGGCTTTTGGACGGAAAGCGACAGCACCGGCGATATTCACAAATTCACCATCGGCTTGGCTGACTGGTTGAAGAAACAAGGTGTCGTGTTCAAGTTGGGCACTCCTGTCACCGATTTGCATGTGCGCGATGATGGTGTTCACGTCGAATGCGGCCAAGAAGAACGCTATGACGCCATTGTCGTGTCTGCAGGTGTTGCCAGTCGCAAGTTTGCCCATAAGCTGGGTGACCGCGTGAACGTGTATCCGGTCAAAGGCTATTCGATCACCGTCAACTTGGATGACGAGATCAGTCAGGCCGCAGCGCCGACAACGTCTTTGCTGGATGATAAAGCTAAGATTGTGTCATCCCGCTTAGGCAAGAATCGCTTTCGTATCGCGGGTACAGCAGAGTTTAACGGCGAGAACCGGGATATTCTCGAGCGCCGCGTGCGCCCTTTGGTCAAATGGTGCGAAGAGCATTTCCCTGATGTGTCCACTGAAAGCTGCGTGCCTTGGGCGGGATTGCGTCCAATGATGCCAAATATGATGCCGCGTGTTGGCCCAGGTAAGAATGACCGTGTGTTCTATAATACAGGGCATGGTCACCTAGGCTGGACCCTAAGCCCGGCCACCGCCGATACCATCGGTTCTGTGGTCACAGCACGCTTTAAAAGTAACAGTATACCACAGCATACATTGAAATTGGCCTAGATCGTCCCTATCTACCTTTCACAACAATAGAGGGATAGATACATACATATGGAAGATTTAATCGCTGAATTCTTTGGACAAAACATACTTTGGCTTATGCTGGCGGTGTTCATCATCGTTTGTATTTCGGCCGGTGTGCGCATCGTGCCGCAGTCAGAGAAGTTTGTTGTTGAACGGCTCGGACGGCTTCGTGCAGTTCTGGGGCCTGGTATCAACTTTATCGTACCGTTTCTTGACCGTGTCCGGCACAAGGTATCGATCCTTGAGCGCCAGTTGCCGTCCATGAACCAAGACGCGATTACGTCGGATAACGTGTTGGTGCAGGTCGAAACATCGGTGTTTTACCGGATCATTGAGCCCGAAAAGACCGTTTACCGTATCCGCGATGTGGATGGCGCGATCTCAACCACCGTGGCCGGTATCGTACGGTCCGAGATTGGCCGCATGGAGCTGGATCAGGTGCAGGCTAACCGCTCGAACTTGATCGAGGCTGTGCGTACCCAAGTCGCCCAACAGGTCGATGACTGGGGTATCGAAGTGACCCGCGCCGAAATTTTGGACGTGAACCTTGATCAGGCAACCCGTGAAGCGATGCTACAACAGCTGAACGCCGAACGTGCGCGTCGTGCGCAGGTGACAGAGGCCGAAGGCCAAAAGCGCGCCGTCGAGCTGCAATCGGATGCGGAACTTTATGCGGCTGAGCAAGACGCCAAGGCCCGTCGGGTACTGGCCGATGCCGAAGCTTATGCGACCCAAGTGGTTGCTGTTGCAATTGCCGAAAATGGCTTGGAGGCAGCGCAGTATCAGGTTGCCCTAAAGCAGGTCGAAGCTTTGCAAAAGCTGGGTGATGGTGCCGGAAGCCAGACAGTTGTTCTGCCTGCCAACGCGCTGGATGCCTTCGCAAACGCATTCTCAATGTTGAAAGGACGTGGATAATGCCCTTATGGACGGAATGGTGGGTTTGGATGTCGGGGGCGCTCATCCTCGCAACACTGGAAGTGTTGATCCCCGGCTATATCTTTCTGGGGTTCGCCATTGGCGCCGGTGTGATGGGACTGCTGATCTTGATCGGCGTCTCGGCATCCGGATTGGCGCTGACGCTTGTGATTTTCGCGGTTCTGTCGCTGATAGCCTATCTGGCGATGCGCAAGTTCTTTGGTCTTAAGACCGGACAGGTGAAGATCTGGGAAACTGACGTCAACGACTGACGCCACCCAAAATGCCAAATCGAATTGGACCCCCAGCCCTAGAGGTTGGGGGTCTTTTCTTGCGGTGAGGCCAGTTCAGCCAAGATGCTTTGCGCCGCAGCCTTCGGGCTGGCGGCTTGCCAAATAGGGCGCCCTACAACCACATGGTCCGCACCGTTTGTAATGGCTTGCGCTGGCGTCATGACCCGCTTTTGATCCCCAAGAGCGGCACCGGCCGGGCGTACACCAGGGGTGACGATCAGTTTTCCGTCCGCTTCAGGAAGTGCGCGGATCAAAGCGGCTTCTTGCGGGGATGCGATCACACCATCAGCCCCATTGGACAAAGCAAGACCAGCCCGTTCTTGGACAAGATCGGCGACATCGCCCTCTTTGATGCAAGAGGCATCCAGATCATCGCGATCAAGTGACGTCAGGATCGTCACAGCAAGGATTTTCATATCAGACCCAGCGGCCCCTTCACGTGCCGCCCGCACCACATGCGGATCGCCGTGAACTGTGAGAAAGTCAAAGTTGAATTGGGCCACACCGCGCACCGCCGCCTCAACCGTGGCGCCAATATCAAAGAACTTCATGTCTAGGAAAATGCGTTTGTCATGTTCCTGCTTCAGCTCATTGGCCAGCGCGAGGCCACCACCTGTGAGCATACCAAGCCCGATTTTATAGAATCCAACGCTATCGCCCAAAGACTTTGCCAATTCCAAACCATCTAAGACATTGGGCACGTCCATCGCTACGATTAAACGGTCATCAGACATTGGGCACACTCCTTGAGGCTGTTTCCAAGGGGGTCTAGCGATTGCAGGCGGGGGGTGCAAATGTAATGGCGCAGCCTCTCCCGGGGCCGCGCCACTACGCCTTGGTCGTCATCACCAAAGACCACCAAGGAGGGGGTCGCGTGAGTGGAATTCTGCCTCAGCAGCAGAAGTTAATTCACCTTATCTTTGTGCGCGATAAGCGGACAAAATACGCGGGGAATAAACTGCTCAATCTCCCCCTTAGCAAAATACTGAGGGCGAACCTTGCGGGCACAGGCTTTAGTCCCCATTTATTGGTCGAGGCCCAAACTAGGTGTGCTGCATAGCGGGCACCATAAAATCCGGGCGCTTAACAAAGGAGAGACCCATGAACTTAGAAAAGTTCACCGAGCGGTCGCGCGGCTTCGTACAAGCCGCCCAGACGATCGCAATGCGCGAAAGCCACCAGCGGCTTGCGCCTGAACACCTGCTCAAAGCACTGATGGATGACGAAGAGGGGCTTGCGTCCAATCTGATCACCCGTGCGGGCGGAAACCCGGCGGCAGTGTTGGCCGCTGTTGATGCAAGCCTTGCTAAGATGCCTCAGGTGTCGGGCGAGGGTGCCCAAGTATACCTTGATAATGTGACAGCCAAGGTTGTCGATGAGGCCGAGAAAGTGGCTAAGAAAGCGGGTGACAGCTTTGTCCCCGTTGAGCGATTGCTCACTGCATTGGCATTGGTGAAATCCAAGGCCAAGGATGCTTTGGATGCGGGCGGCGTGTCTGCCCAAAAGCTGAATGAAGCGATCAATGACATCCGCAAAGGCCGCACTGCCGATAGTGCGACGGCTGAAGATAGCTTTGAAGCGCTGGCGAAATATGCCCGCGACCTGACTGAGGCTGCACGCGAAGGCAAGATCGACCCCATCATTGGCCGCGACGAAGAAATTCGCCGCGCGATGCAGGTGTTGTCACGCCGTACCAAGAACAACCCGGTTTTGATTGGCGAACCCGGCGTCGGCAAAACAGCCATTGCCGAAGGATTGGCTTTGCGCATCATTGATGGCGACGTGCCCGAAAGCCTGCGCAACAAAAAGCTGATGGCGCTGGATATGGGGGCCTTGATCGCTGGAGCCAAATACCGTGGTGAGTTTGAGGAACGCCTGAAAGCGGTTCTCAAAGAAATCGAATCTGCCGCCGGTGAAATCATCCTGTTCATCGATGAGATGCACACGCTTGTCGGTGCAGGTAAAGCCGACGGCGCGATGGACGCCGCCAACCTGATCAAACCCGCGCTTGCACGGGGTGAGTTGCATTGTGTGGGCGCGACGACATTGGATGAATACCGCAAATACGTTGAAAAAGACGCGGCCTTGGCCCGCCGTTTCCAGCCGTTGATTGTCGAAGAACCGACCGTCACCGACACGGTCAGCATTCTGCGTGGTATCAAAGAAAAGTATGAACTCCACCACGGTGTCCGTATTTCGGACAGCGCGTTGGTATCCGCCGCCACGCTGTCGCATCGCTATATCACGGATCGTTTTCTGCCTGACAAAGCGATCGACCTGATGGACGAAGCGGCGAGCCGTTTGCGCATGGAAGTGGACAGCAAGCCCGAAGAGCTCGATGCGCTGGATCGTCAGATCCTGCAATTGCAGATCGAGGGCGAGGCATTGAAGAAAGAGGACGACAAAGCCTCAAAAGATCGTTTGGAGCGGTTGGAAAAAGAACTTGCCGACCTGCAGGATCGCGGATCAGAGATGACTGCGAAATGGCAGGCCGAGCGGGATAAGCTGGAAAGCACGCGTGACGTGAAAGAAAAGCTGGACCGCGCCCGCGCTGATCTGGATATCGCCAAACGTGAAGGCAACCTCGCGAAAGCGGGCGAGCTGTCTTATGGTGTGATCCCTGAATTAGAGCGTTTGGTCGCGGAGGTTGAAGCCGGCGACGATCTGATGGTCGAAGAGGCGGTGCGCCCTGAACAGATCGCCGAAGTCGTTGAGCGTTGGACGGGTATTCCGACCTCGAAAATGCTGGAAGGCGAACGCGACAAACTGCTGCGCATGGAAGACGAGTTGGGCAAGCGTGTGATCGGTCAAAAGCCGGCTGTGCGCTCTGTCGCCAACGCCGTGCGCCGTGCGCGTGCAGGACTGAATGACGAGAACCGGCCTTTGGGCTCGTTCCTGTTCCTCGGGCCAACCGGCGTGGGTAAGACCGAATTGACAAAGGCGGTGGCGAACTACCTCTTTGACGATGACAACGCGATGGTGCGCATCGACATGTCTGAGTTCATGGAAAAACACGCCGTCGCCCGTTTGATCGGTGCGCCTCCGGGCTATGTCGGGTATGACGAAGGCGGGGTGCTGACAGAGGCGGTGCGTCGTCGTCCGTATCAGGTGGTTCTGTTTGATGAGGTCGAAAAGGCGCATCCGGATGTATTCAACGTGCTGTTGCAGGTGTTGGACGATGGTGTGCTGACCGATGGTCAGGGCCGCACCGTAGATTTCAAGCAAACGCTGATCATCCTGACGTCAAACCTTGGGGCGCAAGCGCTCAGCCAACTGCCTGATGGCGGTGATGCGACACAGGCAAAGCGGGATGTGATGGACGCGGTGCGGACGCACTTCCGGCCTGAGTTCCTGAACCGTCTGGATGAGACTGTGATCTTTGACCGGCTAGCACGGGAAGACATGGCCGGGATCGTGACCATCCAAATGGGCCGGCTTGAGAAGCGACTTGCAGGGCGCAATATCCGGCTTGATCTGGATGATGCTGCACTGAAATGGTTGGCCGACGAAGGTTATGATCCGGTGTTCGGTGCACGTCCGCTTAAGCGGGTGATCCAGCGTGCGCTGCAAGATCAACTGGCGGAAATGATCCTTGCCGGTGATGTCATGGATGGCGACACGATATCCGTCAGCGCCGGCGTCGATGGGTTGTTGGTGGGTGACCGTGTGTCATCGAGTAGCAAACAACCACCCGAAGACGCGGTCGTGCATTAAGACAGAAGGGCGCTCTCGGGCGCCCTTTTTTTTTGTGTATGGCTCTTGTAGGTCAGCATAACTGCCATATAAGGACACTATGGCAGAACCTTCATCAAACTCCGTTCATTCCATTATGGACGATGTCCAAGGCATCTCGCTGGGCGTTTTTCTGGCAGGGGTCGGGTTGCATTTGCTTACAACGCTGGGGCTGATTACCGGGCAAACAGCCGGGATTGCTGTGATCATCTCATACCTCAGCGGCTATTCGTTCGGTGTCGTATTCTTTGTCGTAAACCTGCCGTTCTATGTTCTGGCATGGCGCAGGTTGGGCCGCGCGTTCACGATCAAGTCTCTTGTCTCGGTGACGCTGCTTTCGATCCTGACCGAGATCATTCCGCTGGGCATGGTCTTTACACACCTCGACCCATTGTTAGGAGCATTAACCTTTGGCGCGTTGACCGGTGTCGCTCTTTTGGTTCTGTTTCGGCATAACGGGTCATTGGGTGGTCTAGGCGTTGTGGCGTTGCTGATCCAGGATACAACGGGTTTCCGAGCGGGATGGGTACAACTGATCTTTGATCTGTGCCTATTTGGGTTGGCGTTTTTCCTCTTTGATCCGGTGCTGGTGATGTATTCATTGTTGGGTGCTGTCGTGATTAACTTGATCATCGCGATTAATCACCGTCGCGATCGGTATGTGGCGCGATAGAGGCAAGGAACGGCTTTAGTTCTTTTTGCCTTTGTTACCGTTGTTGCCGTTGTTGCCGTTGTTGCCGTTGTTACCGTTGTTACCGTTAGAACCGTTGTTGCCGTTATTACCGCTGCTGCCGTTGTTGCCGTTGTTACCGTTAGAACCGTTGTTGCCGCTATTACCGCTGCTGCCGCCGCTGCCGTTAGAACCGCCATTACCGCTGCTGCCGTTAGAACCGCTGTCGCTGTCGCTGTCGCCACCGCCACTGTCGCCACCGCCGCCGCCTATACTTCCGCTAGAAGAATTTGACGGGATAATTGCGCCCATGTCAGCTGCAACAGCAGTCGCAAGAGTCTGGGCGCCCACTAATACTGCCTGTCCCGCACCTATGCCAAAGACCAATGTGATTGCCGACAGAATTGTGAAGTCGATCGTCGTTGTGCCACTCTCATCCCGATGGAATTTTCTGAGAAGCCCACGAAATCCGGTAGCTGAATCCCCATGTGCGCAACGCGATATGAGAACTCTATTTTTGAACTTACCCAGCATTTATTTTCCTGCTCATACGAAAAAATATGAATTGTAGAAACACAGGTACTTGCTAACGAACAATGGGGGTAATCACTGAGTCTTGTGGTTGAATGTGGGCCGAATTGAGAAGAATTGTTTTAGAATATGGCATACCAAAAAATTTGTTACGTGCGCGTACTGGTTGCTATTAGGGCATCATATTGTCAGCACTCAGGATAAAAAAAGCCCCGACCAAGCGGCCGGGGCTTTCTGATCAAACCTGACAGAAACGTTTAGCTTGCTGGCAGGATCACTGCGTCGATGACGTGGATCACGCCGTTAGATGCTTCGATGTCAGCCGCCACAACGTTTGCACCGTCAACCATCACGCCGCCTTCAGTCATGATTGTCACGTCCGCGCCGTTCACTGTTGTCGCCATCATGTTGTTTGAAAGGTCAGTGGACATCACTTTGCCTGCAACAACGTGGTACGTCAGGATCGCAGCCAGTGCTTCTGGATCTTCGAGAAGTCCCTCAACTGTGCCTGCTGGCAGCGCTGCGAATGCTTCGTCTGTTGGTGCGAACACTGTGAAAGGGCCATCGCCTTTCAGCGTGTCAACAAGACCAGCTGCCTGTACGGCAGCGACGAGTGTTGTGAATGTGCCTGCTTCAACAGCTGTGTCCACGATGTCTTTTGAGTGGCCATCAGCGAAAGCTGAAGTTGTCAGTGCGGCTGTTGCTGTAAGTGCGATAAAAGTTCTGCGTAGCATTGGTAGTCTCCCAGATTTTGGTTGCGCCATTTTGTTGGCAATGTGTTTATTACGAGGGAGTTTTGCTTTGGATTATGGGGATATTCTGCCGATGCGACTTGACCGTTTTCCAACGCAGCCTAAGCCACGCCAATTTTGCGTTTCCAGTCACAGCTGCGTGAGTCTTTGTGATTGAACCGCCCAAAATTTGGAACATTTCAATGATCTGGCGGCAACGTGAGACATCTTTCAATCGTTATCCCCTATATGATTTGAGAATCGAAAAGAACGGAGAGCCAAATGGCATATCGCTGGATCAATACACTGACCAAAGACGACATCACGCCAAAGGCGGCCTACCTGAACCGCCGCCAGATTTTGGCTGGTACAGTTGGCCTGGGCGCTATTGGTTTGGCAGGTGGCGCATCTGCCCAAGACGCGCTGGAGCCCAATACGCTGGAAGAGATCACAAGCTATAATAACTTCTACGAGTTTGGCACAGGCAAAGGTGATCCGGCCGCAAATGCCCACAAGCTGCAGACATCGCCTTGGTCGATCAAAGTTGATGGCATGGTCGATAATCCGGGCGAATATGCTCTGGATGATTTGTTGGCGGGTCTTACTGTCGAAGATCGCCTGTACCGTTTCCGCTGTGTCGAGGCATGGTCGATGGTTATTCCATGGAACGGGATCGAACTGGCCGATATCTTGAATAAGGTCGGCGTGCAGTCCGGTGCCAAATACGTGGCCTTTGAAACCGCCGTCCAGCCAGAGAACATGATCGGCGTGCAGCGCCGCGTTCTGGACTTCCCTTATGTCGAGGGTCTGCGTTTGGACGAGGCGATGCATCCTCTGACTATCATGGCGACCGGTATTTATGACGAGCCACTCTATAACCAGAATGGTGCGCCTATTCGTTTAGTCGTGCCGTGGAAGTATGGCTTTAAGTCAATCAAATCTATTGTTGGAATTCGCCTCACAGATACCCAGCCCCCGATCAGCTGGAATGTGGCCAACCCGCGTGAATATGGGTTCTATAGTAATGTGAACCCAACTGTGGATCACCCACGTTGGAGCCAAGCAAGCGAGCGCCGCATTGGTGGCGGTCTGTTTGCGTCCCGTCAGGACACGCTGATGTTCAACGGATATCCCGAAGTGGCAAGCCTTTACGAAGGCCAAGACCTAACGGTGGATATTTAAGATGAGCGTTTCTCAAACCATCAACGGCGGTCTGCGCCGGGTCCCAGCGTGGACTATATATATAGTAGGCGCCGTTTATGCAGTTTGGGAGTTTTGGCGCGCCCTTAATCAGATTGGTCCCTACCTGGTCGAACCGATCAATGTGCTTGAGCGTGCGTACGGCGAGATCGCTTTGATCTTACTGGTCGCGGGTCTGATGGTCACGCCGCTGCGCAAGTGGACGGGCGTGAACCTAATCAAGTTTCGCCGGGCCATTGGTGTGACGGCCTTCTTCTTTGTCCTCGCCCATTTTCTTGTCTTCGCGATCCTTGATGTGCAAAGCGTCAGCCGCGTCTGGACCGAGATCGTAAAGCGCCCGTATGTGACAGTCGGCATGGCGTCGTTCCTGATGCTGATCCCATTGGCCGTGACATCGAACAATCTGTCAGTGCGCAAGCTGGGTGCTGCCACTTGGCGCAAGATGCACAAGCTGACATATCCCGCAGCCATCCTCGGGGCGATACATTACTTATGGCTGGTGAAGGGTTTCCAGCTTGAGCCAATCATCTATATTCTCGTGATCGTAGGGCTTATTGCGACTCGTTACGTATCGTCTGAGCGTCGACAGCAAAGTGCTTAACGCCCTTTGTATTAATTAGGACAATGAGCAAGCAGTCAATGTGACTACTCGTAGTGCCACGGAGCGTATTGAGCCATGTCTACGGTTTCACCAAAAAAAATTCTACGAAACCTTGGGTTCGATATTGCAAGGGTAGAGCCTGCGGCCCGTACACGTGCCGCCGCCATGCGACCAACTCATGGCTGGATCGTGGAGCTTGTTGGGCCGTCCGGTGTTGGCAAAACTACATTGCGCGATCAAATTGTCCCAAGGCTTCATCAGGATTGGTTTTTTGAGCGCCATGCCAAAGGACTCTTGGGTGATGCTGTAGAAGACGCCACTGTCGCAAGATATATCAAGAGCCTACTCTGGGGCCGTTTGGACGGACTACAGTCAGCAGATCTGCCATTAGAGACAATAGCCGCAATTTCGCAGCGTGTCTGTGAGGTCGTCCGGCTGGGTTTGGCCGCCAAATCCTCAGGGATGCCGCGTGGTTTTATTATGGATGACAGTATCGCCCATTTTTTTGCCGAACAGATACTCGCGCAGGACCGAACTGCGACTCAACACTTCATGGATCACACCGCGTATATTTTCCTGCTGCCAGATGAAGCCGTTACCCACAAGATTGGTACGACGCAAGATTGGACCCAGCTCGATGTGTATTGCGCCCTGCGCGATCTGATATTGGATATTGGACGCCCTACGTTACTGTTGAGACGAAGTGACCGCGAAAATAACCCTGAGAAGGTAATAGCATTTCTCAAACAAGATGTGTTGGGCGGGTAGTGAGCGTATTATTTTTGCTGCTGGCTAAGAGATGGAGACGAGACTCTTTTCGAATATCGTATATGCGATTGGCCGTAGTAGCCTCGCGCTATCAGGTTCAGAAGATTCGGAGTTTTGCCAAAACCCATGTTGTTGATAGCTATAGTACGACGCTGCTGCGATTCCCGGGGCGTTACACTTCTAACTAATGAATCGGTCCCTGCGACTCGCACCAAAATTGGTTACTGAATCGTGAATCACCCCGATTCAGGGTGATTTGGTGCAATGAGTCTGCCCGAGTCTGTGCGAGTCTTGTGGGAGACTCTGTGGATAACCCAAAATCTGGTATGTTCTGTTTCCATTCCGCCTAAGAAAATTGCGATCTTACCCTAGGGCCACGAATAAAAATTGCCACAACCCCCTCAAAACATGGAGAAAATCATGTTTCTCACAAAAAATGCACTTTTCTCGAAAAAAGGGGTTGCGGGTATCAGCCACTAACCGTAGAACCCCCCTCACCGGCGGCGCTAACAAGCACCAACGGGGCGCCAGACGGGCCACACGGCAACGAGACGCAAGACTAAAAACAGAGATACTACAGGCCAGGCGCGCCACAAAGTTACGGCGCATCTAGTTCTTTTTTGTCTCTACGCTGTTTGAAATTGATATATCTGAAGAGATATGTGGGCGGTTTGGTTCAGTTCGATGGATCAGACGTCTGTATATCAACGCTCTTAGAACTTCGGTTCGATGATAGAGTGTCAGCTTCACTGTTTGGACGGCTTCCAGTTATCTTTGATAACTGAAGCACGATAAACAGAGAAAACGCCATTTGGTTTCAGTAAGGCCAAGTGGTGATGTGCAGAGGTTCGAACGTCAAGGTTAGCATCGCAAGATGCTTTCAACTTGAGAGTTTGATCCTGGCTCAGAACGAACGCTGGCGGCAGGCCTAACACATGCAAGTCGAGCGCACTCTTCGGAGTGAGCGGCGGACGGGTTAGTAACGCGTGGGAATATACCCTTCACTACGGAATAGCCTCGGGAAACTGAGAGTAATACCGTATACGCCCTTCGGGGGAAAGATTTATCGGTGATGGATTAGCCCGCGTCTGATTAGATAGTTGGTGGGGTAACGGCCTACCAAGTCTACGATCAGTAGCTGGTTTGAGAGGATGATCAGCAACACTGGGACTGAGACACGGCCCAGACTCCTACGGGAGGCAGCAGTGGGGAATCTTAGACAATGGGCGAAAGCCTGATCTAGCCATGCCGCGTGAGTGACGAAGGCCTTAGGGTCGTAAAGCTCTTTCGCCAGAGATGATAATGACAGTATCTGGTAAAGAAACCCCGGCTAACTCCGTGCCAGCAGCCGCGGTAATACGGAGGGGGTTAGCGTTGTTCGGAATTACTGGGCGTAAAGCGTACGTAGGCGGATTGGAAAGTATGGGGTGAAATCCCAGGGCTCAACCCTGGAACTGCCCTGTAAACTATCAGTCTAGAGTTCGAGAGAGGTGAGTGGAATTCCAAGTGTAGAGGTGAAATTCGTAGATATTTGGAGGAACACCAGTGGCGAAGGCGGCTCACTGGCTCGATACTGACGCTGAGGTACGAAAGTGTGGGGAGCAAACAGGATTAGATACCCTGGTAGTCCACACCGTAAACGATGAATGCCAGACGTCGGGGGGCTTGCCCTTCGGTGTCACACCTAACGGATTAAGCATTCCGCCTGGGGAGTACGGTCGCAAGATTAAAACTCAAAGGAATTGACGGGGGCCCGCACAAGCGGTGGAGCATGTGGTTTAATTCGAAGCAACGCGCAGAACCTTACCAACCCTTGACATCCTTGGACCGCTAGAGAGATCTAGTTTTCTCGTAAGAGACCAAGTGACAGGTGCTGCATGGCTGTCGTCAGCTCGTGTCGTGAGATGTTCGGTTAAGTCCGGCAACGAGCGCAACCCACATCCTTAGTTGCCAGCAGTTCGGCTGGGCACTCTAGGGAAACTGCCCGTGATAAGCGGGAGGAAGGTGTGGATGACGTCAAGTCCTCATGGCCCTTACGGGTTGGGCTACACACGTGCTACAATGGCATCTACAGTGAGTTAATCTCCAAAAGATGTCTCAGTTCGGATTGGGGTCTGCAACTCGACCCCATGAAGTCGGAATCGCTAGTAATCGCGTAACAGCATGACGCGGTGAATACGTTCCCGGGCCTTGTACACACCGCCCGTCACACCATGGGAGTTGGTTCTACCCGACGACGCTGCGCTAACCCTTCGGGGAGGCAGGCGGCCACGGTAGGATCAGCGACTGGGGTGAAGTCGTAACAAGGTAGCCGTAGGGGAACCTGCGGCTGGATCACCTCCTTTCTAAGGATGTTCCCTGTTAAAGCAGGCAGTCATTTCGGTGACTGGCGCGCTTTCTAGGAACACTTAGCAAGATCGGCAATCAAAGCCGGTCAATTCAGGCACGTCTTCCTTGGACGTGACCTAGAGCCAAGCCGTCCTCATATCTCTTCAGTTCAGTTCCACCCAGAGTGGGACGCACCTAATGGGGCGTTAGCTCAGCTGGGAGAGCACCTGCTTTGCAAGCAGGGGGTCATCGGTTCGATCCCGATACGCTCCACCAGATGGGTCGGTAGCTCAGGTGGTTAGAGCGCACGCCTGATAAGCGTGAGGTCGGAGGTTCAAGTCCTCCTCGACCCACCATCACCATTCAGACACAGTTTGGATGTGGCGGCAGGTGATTACGAAGTAATCGCCGAGAGCCATTTCAAATAGACCAGTTAGACCGTTAAGCAGCATCGCTGTTTTGCCGTCCAACTGGACGACTTGATCTTCGGATCATTTGACATCGTTTAGAGAGATACAAAACATCAGAATAGATGGTAGTCCGCGTAAGGATCTACCAGCTGCATCTGCAGCAAGTCTATTTTGTTCCAAGTCAAGTACACTAACCGGAACAAGAGTAATCTTGTTCGAACAGTGTCAGTTGCGAACCAGCGGCTGACATTGCAATGTATGCATTTTGATTAAGGGCCCTTTTGATTTTACAAAAGGGAGGGCCCACAGAAGTAGTCTGACTATTTCTGGATCAAATCAAGCGCGAAAAGGGCGTTTGGTGGATGCCTTGGCAGTAAGAGGCGATGAAAGACGTGATACTCTGCGATAAGTCATGGGGAGCTGAGAATAAGCTTTGATCCATGAATTTCTGAATGGGGCAACCCACCTGATACTTTGTTATTATTATCCTTCGGGGTGATTAATAATAAGGTAAAACAGGTATTTTTAACCTGAATACATAGGGTTAAAAAAGCAAACCCGGGGAACTGAAACATCTAAGTACCCGGAGGAAAGGAAATCAATAGATACTCCCCTAGTAGCGGCGAGCGAACGGGGACCAGCCGAGCTGTGAGTGTGATTAGAATGGTCTGGAATGGCCAACCATAGTGGGTGACAGTCCCGTATAAGAAGCATGATCAGACGTATTAAGTAGGGCGGAACACGTGAAATTCTGTCTGAACATCGGAGGACCACCTTCGAAGGCTAAGTACTCCTTACTGACCGATAGCGAACCAGTACCGTGAGGGAAAGGTGAAAAGCACCCCGACGAGGGGAGTGAAACAGTACCTGAAACCGAACGCCTACAATCAGTTGGAGGGCCCTTGAGGCCTGACAGCGTACCTTTTGTATAATGGGTCATCGACTTAGTGTATCTAGCAAGCTTAAGCCGTTAGGTGTAGGCGCAGCGAAAGCGAGTCTTAATAGGGCGACTGAGTTAGATGCATTAGACCCGAAACCGAGTGATCTAGGCATGTCCAGGATGAAGGTAAGGTAACACTTACTGGAGGTCCGAACCCACACCTGTTGAAAAAGGTCGGGATGAGGTGTGCCTAGGGGTGAAAGGCCAATCAAACTCGGAGATAGCTGGTTCTCTGCGAAATCTATTTAGGTAGAGCGTCGGACGAATACCATCGGGGGTAGAGCACTGAATGGGTAATGGGGGCCCACAGCCTTACTGATCCTAATCAAACTCCGAATACCGATGAGTAATATCCGGCAGACACACAGCGGGTGCTAACGTCCGTTGTGGAGAGGGAAACAACCCTGACCTACGACTAAGGCCCCTAATTCATGGCTAAGTGGGAAAGCAGGTGGGACGACCAAAACAACCAGGAGGTTGGCTTAGAAGCAGCCATCCTTTAAAGATAGCGTAACAGCTCACTGGTCTAAATAAGTTGTCCTGCGGCGAAGATGTAACGGGGCTCAAGCCATGAGCCGAAGTCTAGGATGCACATAGTGCATGGTAGCAGAGCGTAGTGTGACATAATTCCATGCGTCCTTAACCACTTTCGGGTGGTATTGGACGCAAGGAATTTTCTGTGAAGCCGGCCTGTGAGGGATCCGGTGGAGAGATCACTAGTGAGAATGATGACATGAGTAGCGACAAAGGGAGTGAGAGACTCCCTCGCCGAAAGTCCAAGGGTTCCTGCTTAAAGCTAATCTGAGCAGGGTAAGCCGACCCCTAAGGCGAGGCCGAAAGGCGTAGTCGATGGGAACCAGGTTAATATTCCTGGGCCATGGAGTGGTGACGGATCTCGAAGGTAGTTCATCCTTATCGGATTGAATGGGCTGCTTAGAGGTTCCTG
This sequence comes from uncultured Paracoccaceae bacterium, assembly GCA_947496605.1. Taxonomy (GTDB): domain Bacteria; phylum Pseudomonadota; class Alphaproteobacteria; order Rhodobacterales; family Rhodobacteraceae; genus Yoonia. The sequence continues at coordinate 169,799 of CANMDF010000002.1, forward strand.
GAAATAGCCCTCCTATAAGATCGTACCCTAAACCGACACAGGTGGACTGGTAGAGAATACCAAGGCGCTTGAGAGAACCACATTTAAGGAACTCGGCAAAATACCTCCGTAAGTTCGCGAGAAGGAGGCCCGTTCAGAACGCAAGTTTTGGGCGGGGGCACAAACCAGGGGGTGGCGACTGTTTACTAAAAACACAGGGCTCTGCGAAGTCGCAAGACGACGTATAGGGTCTGACGCCTGCCCGGTGCCTGAAGGTTAAAAGGAGGAGTGCAAGCTCCGAATTGAAGCCCAGGTAAACGGCGGCCGTAACTATAACGGTCCTAAGGTAGCGAAATTCCTTGTCGGGTAAGTTCCGACCTGCACGAATGGCGTAACGACTTCCCCGCTGTCTCAAATGTGGACTCAGCGAAATTGAATTTCCTGTCAAGATGCAGGATACCCGCGGTTAGACGGAAAGACCCCATGCACCTTTACTATAGCTTCGCATTGGCATCAGGCACAGTATGTGCAGGATAGGTGGTAGGCTTTGAAACCGGAACGCTAGTTTCGGTGGAGCCTCCCTTGAGATACCACCCTTATTCTGCTTGATGTCTAACCGCGGCCCGTTATCCGGGTCCGGGACCCTGCGTGGTGGGTAGTTTGACTGGGGCGGTCGCCTCCCAAATTGTAACGGAGGCGCGCGAAGGTTGGCTCAGAGCGGTCGGAAATCGCTCGTTGAGTGCAATGGCAGAAGCCAGCCTGACTGCGAGACTGACAAGTCGAGCAGAGTCGAAAGACGGCCATAGTGATCCGGTGGTCCCGAGTGGAAGGGCCATCGCTCAACGGATAAAAGGTACGCTGGGGATAACAGGCTGATGGTGCCCAAGAGTCCATATCGACGGCACCGTTTGGCACCTCGATGTCGGCTCATCTCATCCTGGGGCTGGAGCAGGTCCCAAGGGTACGGCTGTTCGCCGTTTAAAGAGGTACGTGAGCTGGGTTTAGAACGTCGTGAGACAGTTCGGTCCCTATCTTCCGTGGGTGTAGGATATTTGAGAAGAGTTGCCCCTAGTACGAGAGGACCGGGGTGAACGATCCACTGGTGGATCTGTTGTCGTGCCAACGGCAGTGCAGAGTAGCTATGATCGGACAGGATAACCGCTGAAGGCATCTAAGCGGGAAGCCCCCTTCAAAACAAGATATCCCTGAGAGCCGAGGTAGACCACCTCGTCGATAGGCCAGAGATGTAAGCGCTGTAAGGCGTTCAGTTGACTGGTACTAATTGCTCGATAGGCTTGATTTGATCCAGTAATAGTAAGACTGGCAAATCAAAGTTCATACACACACAATCATCAGTATACGATGATCAAGGAACAACGATGGTAGTGCATACTACCTAGCTGATGTTTTGTACTTCTTTTTTGGTTTGGTGATCATAGCGCGAGCAAAACACCCGATCCCATCCCGAACTCGGCAGTTAAGTGCCGCAGCGCTGATGGTACTGCGTCTTAAGGCGTGGGAGAGTAAGTCATTGCCAAACCTAATAAGAAGTACAAGTTATCTCTCTAACGATTCACCTCAAATTCGACATTCTGAGGTGCGCTTTTGGCGCGGGATGGAGCAGCCCGGTAGCTCGTCAGGCTCATAACCTGAAGGTCGTAGGTTCAAATCCTACTCCCGCAACCACTGACAACGAACGCCCCGCAGTTTCAACTGCGGGGCGTCGGTCGTTTTGGTCTACCATTTCCATGATCGCGCCCAACTCACCATGAAGTTCCACGTCAAAGCCAGTGTTTGTTGGAGTTACCTTGATGTGGTCGATTAGGCCCTGAATGGCCTCAATGGCTTGGAGCTTGATAGCAGGGTCACTCAGGCCATCAGTAAGTTGTCTGATCTTGGCACGATAGACCTGACCGATATTATGTATCGGGATGACAGTGGTGCTGTCTTCGGACTGACTGACTTCAGCTTCCAACGATTCCTTCTCGGCTTCCAAGTCAACAAGCTTACTTGTGATGCTCTTGGTATCGGTCCCGTTGACGATGTGATCCACAATGCGATCAATCTGACGTGCTACGTTGGCCAGACGTTTCTTGTTCGACGCCAGTTCCGATGTGGTTGCCTTGCGAAGGCGGTCTACCTCTCTCTGAAACTCGGCAACAAAGGTATCAAGGTAGTCAGAGTTCAACAGACCAGAGCGCAGCCCTTCGAAGACCCGATCTTCCACTTCTTTCCGAGGAATGGTCCGACTATTTTCACATGTGCGAGATGCGCGGTAACCAGAACATCCGTATCGATTCTTTGCGGTAATGGCCAATGGGCCACCACAGCATCCACAGATCAGGACCCCAGACAAAGGATGCACCTTCCTGTGCACACGGTTCATTGCGCGGTTGTCGCCATCACGTGGCATGACAATTGTATTCACGGCTTGTCGTTCTTTCACACGGTGCCAGAGTTCGTCGTCAATAATCCGCAGTTCAGGCACTTCAGTGACGGTCCAATTCTCTTCAGGTTGGGGCCGAGATACCCGACGCCCAGTCTTCGGGTTCTTCGTGTATTGGGTGCGACCGTAAATCAGTCGCCCAACGTAAGCTTCGTTGTTCAGCAGGCCAGTGCCACGATCACGTTGGCCACGAATGGTAGTGTCCTTCCAAACGTTGCCTTTTGGACCTTCAATGCCCTCGTCATTCAGAATTTTGGCAATCGCCCTTGGGCTGACCCCGTCGGCGAACATGTTGAAAATGCGATGCACAACCAACGCTTGCTCGGGGTCAATTTTTCGTTCGCCTGGTTCGCCTACGGTATAACCGTAGCCCACCCCTCCAGCGACTTTACCATGGAGAACACGCCCCTTTTGACCACGCTTAACTTTATCACGCAGGTCCGACGAAAACTGATCTGAGACTGCCCCTATGACGCCGACAAGCATTTTGTTCATCTCACCGTACTGGATCGTGAACAGTCGAACGCCCGCGAAATTGAGTTCATCAAGAAGTTGGGAACTGACGGAAAGGTTGCGAGACAAGCGATCAAGGGATTCAGAAAGAACCACGTCGAATGCACCACGATCAGCATCTGCTTTGAGACGTTCAAAGTCGGGGCGATTAGATGATCCGCCACTCATGGCCGCGTCAGCATAAACACCAACTACGGTCCAACCGTGCCGTTCTGCATACTCGCGTGCCTCTCGTTCTTGATCAACGAGAGACGATTCTTTCTGCATATCAGTCGAATATCGACAGTAAATCGCACACCGAGTCATTCTGATCCCCCTTCGTCCAGAATGTCAGGATCGCGCATGAAGTCCAATGCACATTGCTTGCCCATCAAACGACATAGCATGAGAAGGGCTTCATCCACTGCGTTCGACTGGTGTTGGGGGTTAGGTCGCGTCGGAGTTTGATCCGAGACTAAAGTTTGGGTGTCCATAAACAGGCCCGTTCGTTGGGTCTGAGTTTTCCACCCTCAGTTCCAGTTAATGAAGCGCACAAATAGGCTCAGCGCCTCAGCGCCGAATACGTTGTCGTTTGACCTAGATGTGGTTCGGCTCCGACTGAACGTCTAAGCAAGGGAACATCACATTGTGGGTGAGATGTGGTCTAACATACTTAATTTCAAGACCAGCCGTGGAATCATTTCTTTGGCCTCTGTTCACTTTGGCAGCCCAAGGCTAATGTCCTTGAAAAACTGGATTTCCGATGACTGGCAAATACGATGATCTCAACAAGACCCAACTGATCGAGCTTTTGGAGAAGCACGACCGCACCAAGAAGCTTGGGCTGGTATGGGAACGGGATGAGATCGATGCGGACAAGGCATTGGACCACGACTTCATCGTCGCCCAGATCGACTGTGATCTGTCGGACAAACCCGCACCGTGGGACAACCTGGTGATCGAGGGTGACAACTACGATGCCCTGCGGTGGTTGCGGATGACGCACCGTGGCCGTGTGAAGTGCATCTACATTGACCCGCCCTACAACACGGGCAACAAGGATTGGGTCTACAACGACCGATATATGAGCGCGGATGATCGGTTCCGTCAGTCCACTTGGTTGGAGTTTCTTTACCGCCGCTTGACGTTGGCACGTGACTTGCTGGCCGAGGATGGTGTGATCCTGATTTCCATCAATGATGACCAGCGGGCCTTGTTGGAGTTGATGGCGGATGAAGCGTTGCCAGGGATGCGTCTAGGCTCATTGGCATGGCGGACACGCCAAGGGTCCAACGCTGACCATCAAGCATTTATGAGCGCGGACCATGAACATATTCTTGTGTTCGGAAAAGATGGGTTTCGGTTCGCAGGAAATGAAAAATCCTATTCAATGTATAGGAATTACGACGCCCAGAAAGATGATTGGTTTCGTCTAAGTGATCTTACGCTCGGCTTCAGCCATGCAGAACGACCAAACCTGTTCTACCCCCTTCATGATGAACAAAACGACATCTGGTATCCACCTAACCCCAACCGAGTCTGGGTTTATCCGTCTAAAGAAATCTCCGCTTCTTCAAGGACTCGATTCATGCAGGAGTGGATTGAAGCGGGTCACATTCGATTTCCTGATGACCCGACTGTCAAAGTCTTCGAAACACGAGAGGAACTCCTTGCAGCTTGTGAGGCAAAAGAAATTCCTTACTCAGGCCGATCACCAATGATTACACCTGACCTTCCTCACTTCGATTTTTGGGTTGGGAAGCGTATCGGATTTGGGACTCCAGCATTCAAGCGTTACAAAAAGGACCTAAGAAACACTAGGCAGCCTCTTTCAACTTGGATCAGCCCTAAGGCCGAAGCCGCTGAGGTGGATGATGGTTCGAACACACTTGTTGTGGGAACAAACGATGAGGGTGCAAAAGAAATTAAGTCCGTGTTTGGTGCGAAGGCTTTTAACTATGCCAAGCCTGTTTCGTTGATACGGGAACTCGTCAGGCAAGCCACCCAACCAGGCGATATCGTCCTCGACTTCTTTGCAGGTTCGGCGACTACCGCACAGGCCGTGATGGAACTGAACGGTGAGGAGAATGATGATCGTCGGTTCATCATGGTGTCCTCTACTGAGGCCACTGAAGACGACCCTGACAAGAACATCTGTCGGGATGTCACCGCCGAACGTGTGAGAAGATTGAATGCGTCTGACGACAAGAAATACGCGGACCTTGCAGCGGGATTTGCTTACCTGCGGACCAAGCAGATCGACTTTGAGGACCTGGACTATGACCTCGACCCTTCTGATGCTTGGACCTGTTTGGAAGCTTTCCACGGTCTGCCACTTACGCCTTACGATGCGAACCAGCCGTGGAATGTGCATGAGGGCGATGGTGCCACACTGGTGCTTGTGGACCGATTCGACCTGTCCTTGATCGAATGGCTGCGCCCACGGACCCTGCAAAACGTTCATGTGTATGCATGGGCACCTGGGCAGATCACGCAGCACCTTGATGGGATGCATATCGATGTATCGCCCGTTCGGGAAACACTTGTGAAAGCCTTTCGCGCATGAGTGACCGCTACGCTTTGGCGAAATACCAGACCAATGCGGTTGAGGCCCTAACAGGTGTGGTGACGAAGGTTGCACGACTGCACGAAACGGACCCTGACCAACGTAACCAGATCGCCTTGAAGCAGGGCGTGACGCTGCTGCAAAGCCCCACAGGCTCTGGCAAGACTCTGGTGCTTGGTCGTGTTTTAGAGGGGCTGCGTGGCACCCTGAGCCGCCCCACAGTGTGGTTGTGGTTCGCACCCTACACTGGACTGGTGACACAGACACGTGATGCCCTGACAGAGCAGGCTGGATCGCTGCGTCTGCGTGACGTTGGTAAAGACCGCGAAGCGTCAGGAACTCATGATGGTGACGTGTTCATTCAGACATGGGCCACGGTTGCGGCCAACAATGCCAACGCCCGTAAAGTTAGGCGTACATCGGAAAGCAAACTGTCCCTTGATGATCTGATTGCTGAGTGGCGTTCCAAAGGGTTCTTTGTCGGCGTGGTGATCGATGAGGCGCACCTGAACTTCGGGGCCAATGCAAACGCCGCAGCACGGTTCTATCTTGATACACTGCGACCTGACTTCACGATCCTTGCCACAGCGACCCCGAACGATGACAGACTGGAGGCGTTCAGCACTCAAGCAGGTGTTGAAGTTGCCAGTCGCGTTGTGATCCCACGATCAGAAGTTGTCGATGCAGGTTTGAACAAGGTTGGGTTGAAGCTGGGTGTGATCCAATTCCGACCTGGTGACGAAGCGTTGATCGATCACGAACAGGCTACATTGACTGCGGCTTGGTCTCAGCACCTGCGGATCAAAGACCAGTTGGATGCACGTGGTATTACGCTGACACCACTGCTGCTGGTGCAGGTCGAAGATCAGGCCAAAGGTGAAGATGATCCCGTTGAGCGGGTCAAGGCAAAGCTGCACGATGTTGGTGTTCCATCATCGGCGATTGCTACCCATATTTCTGGTGAACCTGATCCCAATTTCCATACGCTGGCCTATGATCCTGATATCGAAGTGCTGGTGTTCAAGGTTGCCGTGGCGACGGGGTTTGATGCCCCCCGTGCGTGGAGCCTGGTATCCGTGCGTCCAAACCGTGGGACGGATTTCGGTCTTCAGATCGTGGGACGGATTATGCGGGTGCATCCGTTGGTGCGGCCATTCCACAAGCAGGACGAGCTTCTCGACTCTGGGTATGTGTTCTTGACGGACCCCAACATGCAGGTTGGCCTGCAATCCGCAGTCGACGAGATCAAAGCGGTGCAGGAAAGCATCGAGTTGATTACGGATCGTCTGGATTTCATGGATATTGATCCGACGCCTCCTGCTGAAGCCGCCGAAGAACAGCGGGAATATTTACCACCACCACCTCAGACGCAGCAGGAACGCACAGACCGTCTTCATAGTCTCGTTGCTTCGGGAATGGTTCATGCATCGGTCACAGAATTGCCCTTACCAGCACAAGATGAGGCCATCCAAAAGGGCGAAGCATGGCAAAGTGCCGTGCAGGTGCCATTGTTCACTGGCTTGCCTGCGTCCGCAGCAGCTATTGCTGACCCTATTCCCGCCAACCCCAACTTGCGGGCCTATCCATTGAAGCACGACCTTGGATTGCCAAAGGCCCTGTGGCGGGAACTTGCACCCGATCCAACCAGCATCAATGCCATGATAGACGACATCGCAAAGTCGTTTTGTCAGCGGGCTGATCTCAAGTCACTGCTAATGAAACGGAAGACAAAAGCCCATCTCAGCTTTGAAGAATTGTTTCGTGAAGTCGTGGCGGAAGTTCGTAGCGATGATGGTGGCATGGACTTTGGTGTTCGTCTTTCAAACGCAAAGATTGCTGAACGCGCCCAGCTTGCGTTCCAATTCAATGATGCCATCGACATCCGCGCACTGAAGCGGGCCTTGCTGAATGAACTAAAGGCCATTGTGGAAAACGACGGGTTGGATGTCACAGAAACAGACATGCGTCGTGCAATAGACCTTGCGGGAATGTTGCAGCCCGAAGCCCTGAAGGAAGCGATCAAAGAGGCGAACGGACGCAATACGCGCCTCGACAACTCAGCCGAAATTCCATTGCAATACTTCGGTCCAGATGGTTTGGCTCCAGCGAACCGATCAGCCTATGGCGTCTACCCTGCACGGATGAATCTTGAAGAACGATCCTTTGCCGAATTACTCGATCAGGACAATTCGGGTGCAGTGAAGTGGTGGCTGCGTAACCCCGAAAATGAAACGTGGGCGACACGTCTGATGTTGCCTTCGGGAAAACGATTCTTCCCAGACTTCGTGGTAGGTGTGGTTAATCGGACAAGCAAAGACAGTATTGCTCTTATCGAGATTAAGGACGATGGCAGCACAGGGCGACTTCAGTCAGATAACAACATCGAAAAGATCAGGGTTCACCACCGAGAATATCGCAACGTGTTCTGGACCTACCGTTCTGATGGTGTCTGGGTTCGTGCGGCATATGAGGGTAGCTTGCATCGTATCGTTGATCAGAAGCGGTTTGAGATCGCCGAGATTGTCTTCATCAATTGACGATCACCTCAGGGCTTTCACCATATCCTCAAATTTCTTCAGATCGACCTCATGCTCTGCCAGGTCGGCTTCGCTGAGAAATTTCGTTTCAAGGCGATACAACGCGATGGTGAGGTCCCCCCGTTGCTGTGGTGACAACGATATGCCCAGCCTTATTACCATTTCATCGAGTTGGACGATGACCTCACGCATCAGGTCCAACTCAAGCTTCTCCCTGGATGTGGCATAACGGAACAACTCGTGAGGCTCGATCTCGAAGGCTCTGGCAAGTTCCATCATCCGTTCCTGCGTGAGTGATGATGTCCCACGTTCTAGTCGAGATAACTGCGTGACGGATATGTTGAGACGACCTGCTAACGTAGCCTGAGACAGGTTTAGTGCCTTGCGAAATCTTGCAATGTTGTTCGGCACCTTGTTGGCCATCGTGAGCTACCTGCTGTTGTTCGTTTGTCATAATCGCCGATTTTTCCCTGCTAGTAGAGTCACGCCATGTGGCGTATTTGTTCATTTACCGTCATAATATGGCGTATCATGTTTGGAATATCCACTTAGTGGCGTTCTTGACTCAAACCCGTCATGATGAAGGATCGCTCAGGTGGTATCTGATTTGGTGAGATTTGGGCCGTTCACGGCATTCGTCTTGGCACTGTTGGCATCACCAGCGTTAGCCCAGAACGCCACGAACATCCTTGAAAACACACGCATCGAATCCCCGTTATCGCATGGTGCATCTTACCAATTCGCAATGGTAAGCGGCTTTACCCGTCGTGGTGAACTGGCACAGCGGTTCGAGATCAGAGATGGCGACTGTGGCCGCAGCAGGGGCTGGGACGACTGTGCCAATGACCGAGGACGGGTAGAACGGCGAGAACACCCCCTGAACGGCTTCTCTGAGCCTCACGAGGGCATCTGGTATGGTTACTCAATATACATTCCATCCGACTTCGTGAGCCTTGGTCGTGCCAACACACACCTGTCTCAAGTCAAGGTCGATGGTGAGGCTTTTCCGCTGTGGCAGCTTACCTTCAATGACAGCCCCTACATCCTGTATTCTGACGACACCTATTGCAGCCTTGGGTCCATGGCGACATGGCGTGGGCGGTGGAATGATGTCACCGTCTATGCCCACTATGGTGAGGGTGGCGAAGACTTGTATTTCCAACTCTACCGCAACGATGTCTTGCTCTGTGAACGCCGTAGTCCTTTGATGCATCCCAGCATGTGGGGGCGCAGCCAACGGATCGGCTTCAAGTATGGCATCTACAATTCCTTCGTCAGTCGATATCTGGAGGACCATGGTGAATTGCCGACACATGTCATCCTTTACGATGAGATGCTGGCTGGGTCGCGGCGTGAGGACGTAGATGTCAGGATGCGTGAGGCGGCTGGATTGCCCCCAGTTGACTGAACTTACATTGGTGATCTCAAGTCAGGCACGTCAGGTGATTTTGGAACGACTTTTTCATCGCAACTCAATCCGTCGAACGATGGGGGCACGGCCCCTAAGTGTTCCTGAAGCTTACACACGGAAGGTGAAGATGTTGATGACCCAGGAATACGAAGCACTTCTTGAACCATATCTGGCATCCTCCTTTGCCACAGCAGATTGGCCTAGTGGTTTCACTCCGCGCCTATTGTTAGCTGTGAAGTTGCACGGGGGTGCTGTTCGGTTACTCAATGCGGAATTGGGCATCACCGACCCACGGACCAAAAACCCCGATATGGTGAAAATGATGGATCGACACGCCCCTTGTGCCGAAGTCACTAACTACATCAGAAGCAATCATGTGAGGCTCTGACTCGACCTTGCCTTCATAGGGGACACGATCCCAGCAGTTGTCCCGACTGCATATCAGCAAGGGAGTCAGAGCCTAAGACAAGGTGACAAGCCAAGTCCTTTAACCCGAAGCTACGTGAGAATTTTTCGGTTTCAAGTCCTGGGTGCGAACTGTTCTCACGTCATGGCAGTTCATGCCCTTCAGCCACGTATTCCCTCCACAAGGCATCGACTGCATCGTCGATAAGGCTGCCACAGGTAAGCCTTGTATAGGACCTGAGTTGATCCAAACGTTCACGGGTGAAGCCCGAAACTGAACGCACTGCCAAAGTGTTCTTGGTGTTTTTCATGCTGATACCTCCAACCTTATTTATGCAGATGGCGTGTTGAACGACCGAGAAACAGATATCTAACACCTGTTTCACCTATCACCGCTCCAACCCTATATATGTTGAACAGGTGTAGAACGGTTGATCGACAAAGACTCACGATACACCAGGGTGGATTGTGGACTTTGAGCATGAAGAAGCAGAGATTCGTTACCAACACGACGACCGTCCGAAAGGATGGAAAGTTGGCGTTCTCACCTCAAGGCCGTGCTGTTGCTGACAGACGTATCGACGCGAAAAAACTCAGCCGTATCCAGAAGAAGCTAGGTACGGACGATACCTTCAGTGACGAGTTCAAGGCGGCTTTCGACCCACAGACGGAATATGGGCAAATCCTCGAACGGGTCCAACTTGAAACTGAACTGGATGCGGCACGTAAGACGATCACAGCCCTGAGGAAATACCCACACGACCCTGACTGTCAGCGCATCCTTGACGAGATGAGGGCCAAACCGACTCAGCGGAAGAAGGACTTCCCTCTATGCCCGATCTGGCGTCATGAACGAGAGACCCGTCTGATCTTCGCTACACAAAACAGGTATGTGTTCCCACGGGTCACTGAGGAGTTGTATCTGGTCACCATCGTCTTTGATTTCGCAGAGAACCTCGATCAGCTTGAAGAGGCAATGGTAGCCGCTCACAAGGGGATGCAACGTGCGGTGGCCCATATGGGGCGCAAACGCCATGGTGTGATGATGGCAGGCACCCTGGAGTTCGATCTGAAGACCTATGAGGACCTTACAACGGAACCCAAGTCGATCAGCTTGCTGAAGCAGCTTGGGGTGACTGCGACCGATGCTGGCGGATGGACCCTGACTGGACATTTCTTCACCCGCGTTCCCCACAAGGAGGTGCTGGAAGGTTGGCTTCGCAAGACCTATCCATCATCCACTCCGAGTTGGAACCGTGTGCAGTTTGACCAGGTGAAAGGAACCAAGAAGCTCCTCGATCACTTGTCGAAGATACTGTCATACGTGAACAAGATGCCGATAGCATTGTTCAAGCCTCCGACGCGGAAGACCAAAGGCGGCGAACGTGAGACCGCAGACGAACTGATGCGGCGGATGTCTGCGGCGTTCTATGGGGCAACCATGAACACTCACGTCGATCAATCTGTCATCGACCTGAATGCAGCCATCGTCCAGTGGGCGAAGTTTGTGGATCGGGTAGGACCAAAGCTGCTGTATTATTCCGTTGAGAGTTCACATGCACAGAAATGGTATTCTGAGTCGGAGATGGATTACATTCGGATGATCGATGCTGACATGACGACGGACGAAGATCGACTTGGTGGTAAGGGGAAGAAAGATGGTGAACACAAGATCGAACTGCACCGCGATCATGGCCTACTACCGCCGTTTGAAGTGCCGCGACACCTGAAGGGCCGAGTGCGAGACCTGCGTTCAAGGCCCCTGACCTATGATGCCGAGTGGGATTCGATGACTGACTGTTCGGGGATCAATCCTGATACCCACTACCATGAATTTGATCGATGGACTGTGAAGCCTTAGGTCATGTTTTGTTGGGTATCAGATGCAGTCCTGTTGGTTCGACCGATGTCCATCCTTTGGCTTCGCCGCTGCTTCGCTTCGCACACTTACTAATAACCCCACCTCTTAGCGGGCAAACATGGCCTCCTTTCATTAGTGACAACCAGCGGCTAGGTTTGAGATCGATAAGTGAAGGATTCGGGTATGGTTGAAACAGGCTGGTTGTCAGACCCGATTGGACGCATCAACAACCTCTCCCTTGCCCCTTCACCGAAGAACACGCTCCAGCCGATGTTCGAGGCGCTGATGAACTCGATCCATGCTATCGGGGAACGCTTCGGCAACGACCGCCTAGCTTCAGGCGTCATCGACATTGAGATGACCCAGAATGACGAAGGTTCTTATACGGGATTCATCATTACGGATAACGGTATCGGGCTGAATTTGGACAACATGATTTCCTTCAGGAAGTCTGACTCTATGAAGAAGGTGAAGTTTGGCGGTAAAGGCGTAGGGCGTCTTCTGTGGCTGAAGGTCGCCGACAAGGTTGGGGTATCAAGCAAGTATGTATCCGATGGCGGTGTGGCCTCGATACAGTTCGACTTTGTGGCTGACCCAAGTGAACCGATATCGAACTTGGTCGAAGGGTCGGCAACAGGAGAGATTGGCACCACGATCAGGCTTACGCCCCTAAAGGTCGCATATGCCCTCCATGTCCCCGTCAAGCTTGAGACCATCGCTGTTAGAACTGTCGCACATTTCATCAACTATTTTGTCAACATCGACTGCCCGAAGATTACCTTGATGGATTTCGAAGACAGTATCATTTTGTTTGATCAGTTCACCGAAGACATGGTGCGTGACAAGACCTACCCGATCAAAGTTCAGGTCGATGGTGAAGAACGAAAGCTGTCACTCAACTGCTTCCTTGTCCCAAAGAAGTATTCAGATGATGAGACGGGGACGAACGGTTTGTTCTTCGGCGCACATGGGCGGGCAGTGAAGCGTCATGAAATGGATAGCGTGATCGGCCTGAAGGCCATCGACGGGAAATATGCGTTCTTCGGGTATCTCGAAGGCCCGATGTTGAACGAGTCCGTCAACGATACTCGCACAGAGTTTTCATTGGGGGATGACACTATTGATGAACTGAAGCGGGAATGCATCATCGGGATGCAGGATTTCTTGCAGGTGGAGATTGATAAGGTTCGGGATAGACAAATTCAGACCATCGTAGATGTGCGCAACGAACACCTGCGTTTTTACAACATTGCCAAAGACCCCGCAGAGATTGCCAGCAAGTTGTCTTTGGCAACACAGAAAGACGAAGACATCTTTGTAGAACTATCCCGTCACTCCCTTCGGCAATACAAAAAGGCCAGACGCCAGTTCGTTGAAGCCAAATCCAAAGACCTGCCCGACATCGACCAGAAAGCTAAGGAATATGTTTCTGAGTTGCAGGACGAGTCTTTGTCATCGCTGGCCGAATACATCTACAAACGAAAATTGATCCTCGACATGTTCGAAGATCGATCTGGGTTCGACGACATCGACGCTGAGAAGGCGCACTATGAGAAGGTAGTGCATGAGCTTATCTGCCCTCTCGGTTCGACCAAGAGTGACCTCGACTATGAAGATCATAACCTGTGGATCATCGACGATCGGCTGGCATTCTATTCCTACTTCAATTCGGACAAGCAACTAAAGGCTCAGGCTGACAGTATCGACAAACGTCGTCCCGATATCACGCTGTTCGATCTTGGCATGGGGTTTGAAAAAGGGGCATCCCTCGAACCGATCACGATCATCGAGTTTAAGCGTCCGAAGCGTGACGACTATACTATGTCCGACAATCCTTTCACACAGGTGCAGGACTACGTGAAAGAGCTACGAAGTGCGGGTGAAGCCAATAGATTTGACGGACGGATGATTCGTCCCATTGATCCCGATACACCATTCATGTGCCAGATTGTTGCCGATGACACAGCAAGCCTTCGGGATGTGATGGATCGGCTAAATGGCTTCTACAAGAAGGCTGGATCAAAGTCGTACTATCGGTGGGACAGTCACTTCAAAATCTTCATGGAAGTTACATCATACTCTGATCTGATATCAGGGGCCAAGGCACGTCACGCTGCGTTCTTTGACAAATTAGGTATTTCACCTTAGTTCACTCAACGCTCATTCGGGAAGCACCTGGCAGCCATCGATATAGTGTTGGGACCGACACCCCCACAGCCGCTGCTGCGTCCTTCACAGGCGTCCCAGAGGACAGCAACTCACGGACAGCATTGACCTTATCTTCGGTCATCCGCCGTGGGCGTCCACCTACCCTTCCTTTCGCCCTGGCAGCCTTCAGGCCAGCTTGGGTCCTCTCGATCACGAGGTCCCTCTCAAACGCAGAAATTGCTCCCATGACGTGGAAAAGTAGCCGCCCACCAGGCGTCTTCGTGTCGATGGCTTCGGTCAAACTCTGGAACTCGATCCCGTTCGTGTTCAAACGTTCCATGATCTCGATGAGATGTGGAAGGCTGCGGGCAACACGGTCGAGCTTATAGACCACCAACTTATCGTCTGCACTAGGTCGAAGGTATTCCAGCACTTCTGCCAGCACAGGACGGTCCTTCTTGGCACCCGAAGCAGTCTCGACAAAAATCTTATCACATCCCGCCGCCTTCAAGGCGTTGATCTGGGCGTCGTGGGTTTGGCCATCAGTCGAGACCCGTGCATATCCAACCTTCATCCAATCCCCTTTCTCAAAACTCATCGACATCATAGCGGGATGGCGTGACGGTTTCGATAGGGGGAAATGAGAGAATTGATGCATGTGGTTTATGGGCCAGGAGTGCATGTTCAGTCTGAGCAATTGAGAACTCGAATAACGACCGTTTGTGAGAAACGAAGCGATTAGTGTGGCGACCGCCCAGTCGCGATCATGAGATGGTGCTGTTGGTGATGCGCACCGATTGTCATCAACCCAAAGAATCCCAGTCCCAGCACTTGATTCAACTCTTCATCTGACCCGACCTGAACCAGCATCGATGCGCCGTTATCTATTTCCCCAGCGGTGACGGTCCAATCCGATGATCCCTGCAACATCGGGCTATGTGCCAACACCATGCGTCTGATGGACGATTCTACCACGTCATCACCCGTGACTGTGAACGTCACACTCAACCCATCGACCTTTCGCTCAACCGATGCCCTCGTCGTCACATTGTCCATATCCACTAGATGATCACGCAAAGCTTTGATATCGACCTGCGCCCAATCCGTGTCTGGGTCATCACGCAGCAGGGTGACGATCTCAGCAATCGCCGCGAACTGGGACTGACCCGTTTCATTAGGTGACCCCGACGTATGCGCATGTTGTGCCATAGCACCCGATGCGACGAACATCATGGCTGCTGATAAAAGACCTAGTTTCATTGAACACTCCTATTTCTTGATCATCCTAGCCAACTCCACTCTGATTCTTTATGATCTGGATCATATGTTTTCTGATCCCTTCTCCCATCTGCCCAGGACTGCGTGTCGCACAATTGAAATGCAGAAGGGTGACGTGCTGTTTCGCCAGACTCAGACAACATCGGGACTTTACCGTGTCGTTTCTGGCTGCGTGACGCTGCAACGAACTGGATTGGGTGGCGATACTTTGACCTTGCACAGGGCATTGTCGGGCGGGCTGTTTGCGGAGGCATCAGTCTTCTCAGAGACCTACCATTGCGACGCGATTTGCACTGCGGCTGGGAGCGTCACCAAGATCGCAAAGGTAGATGTGATTGTAACGATGCAATACAATTCTGCGTTTTCTGAGGGTTTCACAAGGTTGCTGGCTGTACAGGTCCAACAGTACCGCGCACACATCGAGTTGCTGGCAATCCCGTCAGCCAAAGAACGCATTCTGGCGGCTGTTCAGGCAGGCTACCTCGATGCAACGGTCACCGAGTTGGCGACCCGCATCAATCTTAGCCATGAAGCCTGCTACCGCGCACTGCGGGGACTGTGTGATGATGGTCGCCTGATCCGTGTTGGCCGTGGGAAATATGCGCTGCCATAGCACCCAATACTTTTCGGGTTGGTGTGCAATCAGTGCGGTGGGTTCCTGCTGGCTTGCACTTCGCGTTCTCGCTCAGACCAAGTTGATCTGATGTAGGCGAGGATATCCCATATCTCGTCATCGGTGAGTGTTTCGCCGAAACCTGGCATCCCGCTATTGAACCCAGTTACACCCCTGATCTCCAATGCAGCAGCGCCACCGAGCTTGGTGTATTCGAACAGCAGTTCATCATCATGGTGCCACGTGTGACCTGTCCCGTCATGAGGCGGTGCAGGAAGCACACCATCAGCGTCTGGGGTTCGCCAATTCGGCTGTCCCTCCAGGTTGGCACCGTGGCACGACGCGCAGTTGTCTGCATACAGGCTTTGCCCTGCAACGATGTCGCGGTGATCCCAATTGTGATCAGCAGTGGCAGTGGAGGCCAGCGACAGTAAGATTGGGATCACCCACCTCATGCCACATTCACCCACGTGCGCATTCCGCCAACGGCATGGCTGAGCATGTGGCAGTGCAGCAGCCAACGACCAGGGTTGTCGAAGACACAGATGACATCACGGCTTTCACCTGCGTTTACCAAAGTTGTGTCGCGCAGGTCGCCCAAGGTACCATTCTTATCGACTTCATAGAAGTGGTGACCGTGCAGGTGGATGCCATGCGGGAACGAGGTGTCGTTTACAAATGTGATCCGCACAGTCTCGCCATTTTGGAATGATCCGAACGGGTCACCTTGTAGGTCCGAGGCGTTGTTGAACGCCCAGATGTTGTCGCCATCGTGGCGACCGCCCATTGCACCCCCCATCATCGTCAACGTCAGATGTTGCGTGGGATCAACAGGTGTTGGCAGGTTGGGAGGTAACAGAGCCATGATCGGCCCAACCACCCTATCCGTATTTGTGCCACTCACAGCCAGATCAGCCAACCGATATGGTGCCTGACGGGTCAACATATCAAACCCAACGGGGCCAGTGACATCAACGATCAAGTCTGCCCGTTGTGCAGGTGCGAGGGTAAGCTCGGCCATAGGACGTGGCTCCGATAGAGCCATGCCATCCAAGGCCACAACCATTCCGCTGACGCCGCTTACCGCTACAGGAAAAATGCGATTCGTCGCTGCATTGATCAACCGAAACCTGACCCTATCCCCAATCTTCACCTGATCTTGGGACAGGAACGCACGGGCGAAATTCCCCATGTAACCGCCATGGGCGACACTGTGCATATCGGTGAACTCATCTGATAGGCTGCCATCTTCCTGCATTTGCCAATCTGCCATCAACACAGTGATGTCGTGATCGATATCTGGGGGCGTTTCGTCCTCAACAATCAACGGTCCCATCATGCCACGTGCGACCTGTTCATGAGAAATGTAATGCGAATGATACCAATAAGTGCCTTCGTCTGGCGGGATAAAGCTATAGGTTTTGGTGTCGAAGGGTTCGATCAACTCTTGCGTCAACATCGGGACGCCATCCATCTGGTTTTCCAGCCTGATGCCGTGCCAATGCACTGCGGTGCCTTCTTCAAGACCGTTCTCAACATTGATGTTCACACGCTCACCACGACGCACCCGCAGTTCTGGACCTGGCATTGACCCATTGAAGCCCAGCATCGATGTCACGCCATTTCCATCTGGTAGGATTTGTTGCGTCACCGCTTCTGCCTTCAATCGTAACGTATCTTCGGCTGCGAATGTGGGCATAGGTAAGATCGCGGTGGCTGAAACGGAGGCCAAGAAGTGTCGTCTATTCATGTGGTGCCTCATGCTGGCAGAGTCAGGTGTGTTGTCAAAACAGCGGTCGTGCCAAGCACAGCAAGGATGACCAACCATTCAACCGATATAGATTTGGATAGATGGCTTGCAGCGGCTGAATCACCTGCTCGGAGCGCAGGAATGAACCGAAGTTTATTGGCCGCAGCCAACCCCAGCAGACCACCTACGAGAAGAACCTTGATGATCAATGCCTGTCCGTATCCAGTCCCGATAAGTGCGGTGAACGACCCAACAAGCTGGTAGCCCATGTAACCGCCGACGATGATCAGCACGGGGACTGTAGCGGTCGCAACAACGCCAAATCGATGCCCCACGTTCGCAGCCATGTTAAAGGTGTCGGGTAGCGATGCCAGGCGCTTCAATGGCGTGAGAACACCGATCCACAGTGCGACGGTCAGCAAATGCAACGTCAAAGCGATGTCGAGCAGCGTCGTGTCTCGGCTAGAGACGTGTCCTACGTGATCGAATGACCAGATCGCCACGACTCCACCGAGAGCCGAGACCCAAGCTCCAACACGCCCCATGAACAAGCCAGCGATCAACAGGCCGAGACCCACCAAACGCAATAGCAATGCCGTACCGACAGGGGTCGTCCATAGCAGGCCCAGCATCTCTGGGTCAGTCATACCGCTGAGATCACCCGTCAGGTTGGCTCCGCGTAATGAGAAGGCAAGGATGGTCGCCGCCAACCCTAGAACAGCGAATGCTGCGGCCAAACCACGTGTGCGATCTAGCCGAAACATCAGCGTCGCCATGACAGTGCCAGCCGCAGTCATCACGCCAAGGTAGAGGGCAAATTTTGTGACGATGGCCGCCAGACCGAACGCATCAGGCATCGTTATTCGACAGTGAAGCTGAAGCTACCGTTTAGGGCATGGCCATCTACACCCAGCCCACGCCATTCGATCACATAGGTTCCTGCTCCCATGTCGTGCATTGGCAAGGCAAACTCCTGTGTGAACGCCGTTTGTTCGCCAAGGTCCATGTCCATATTGTGGGTGTCGGCATGTGTGATCGCGACCCGCGTCAGGCGGATGTCACCCTTGAAGTTCATCAAGACTTCGGTCGGCATCTCGGTGACGATGGCCTCGTTAGCTGGTGTCGTTGCGTCTAGGGGCGAGTGTGCCATCGCACCTGTCGCCCAAATCCCGATCATGCCTGCGAGTAGAATAGCTTTCATTGTTGTTTCCAGTCTTGTTGTTGGAGATCAATTGATCCCGTTGGCACGTTGCAGTTCTCGAATGTAGGCAATGATCATGGTGACATCGCCCCGCGTTACACCTTCAACTGGCGGCATGTCGCCAAACGGCCAGTGGTGGCCCCTAACGCCCATGGCAGCAGCCCTTTGGAAGGCTTCATCACCGTGATGGCTTGGTTCATAGATAACGTGGACCAGCGGCGGTGCGACGCCATCTTGGCCCGCCGCATTCAGCCCGTGGCAAGCCGCGCATTTGGCCTCATAAGCGAGTTGCCCGATCTGGGCATTCTGGGACAGCGTGTCAGGCAGCAGGACATTTGCAAGAACTCCGTCTTCCATGACGATAGCAGCGTCTGTCGTTGTGGTGTTCGGTACTATGGGCCACATCGCGTAGCCCACACCACCTGCAACCAAAATAGCGACAATAGCGATAGTCGATTTCATTGGGTGCACTGCTCCTCATGTCTTTCTTGGTGTTGCTAAGCTTTCCAGTAGGTGGAGGGTCAAACGCTTTCTGATCACAGCTTCGAGAGCATCCAGATTGCCATGCCGATCATCATCAGGTTCTCTGTAAGTGACACAAAGCCCAGTGGAACCTTGCTGTCCCCGCCCACACAAGCGCATTTGAGTTCGCGTTTGTCGATATAGACCGCCTTGAACACACTGATCGCGCCGATGCTTGCAACGAACAACGCGGCTGGTGCAGACAACCAGGTGAGAACGCCCGCCATCATGAGCAGCCCCGCACCCGTCTCAACAAACGGATAGATATATCCATATCGAACCCATCGTTGAGCCAGCAGGTCATAATTCAGGAACATGGTGGCGAACCGTTCAACATCTTGAAGTTTCTGTAGACCCAACAAGACCATTGAAATCGAGATAAACAACTCAACCGTCCGCCCAGTGAACATAGTGCCAAGGATGAGCCAGGTGACTGCAACAGCCATCAACGCAGCGACCGTGAACAAGGCAACCACGGGCTTATAGGTCGTGGCATCATCAGCTTTGGTGGCTTTCCCAAAGTATGCATTTAGATCGTCGAAGCCACCAATGCGGGTTTCATCAATGAACGTCTGTGGCGTCGTCTTTACATCATGCTTGGCTTTGAACGCATCAACCTCGTCACGGCTGGTGAGGTGGCGATCATCAACTTGAAAGCCCTGACGTTCCAGCAAGTCTTTCGACTTCAATCCGTACGGACACATGTGATCGGTCATTACCATCCGATAGAGGGTGGCAGTTCTGTTGGCGGTATCTTTGGGCATGGTCAATCTTCCCTTACGCAGGTGCGGGCATCCATCCGCATGGCACCCTTGAAACTCGTTCATCATCAACCTAATCTCTCCAGTAACTGGAAGGTCAAGAGGTGAGTTCGGTGAATATTTCGGCTGCATCAAAGGCTGCGGGCCTCCCCGTCAAAACCGTGCGTTACTACGCTGACATTGGCCTCGTTCAGGCTCCGTCGCGTTCTGATGCAGGGTATCGCACCTATGACGATGCTTCTGTGCGAAAGCTTGTGTTCATCCGAAGATCACGCGAGTTTGGTTTCACCATCGAAGAGTGCCGTGAACTTCTCGGACTATATCAGGACCAAGACCGCACCAGTGCAGAAGTGAAACGCATAGCGTCTAAGCGACTGGAAGAGATAGAAGAGAAGCAGCGAGAGTTACAGTCCCTACATGATGAGTTGGCGCATCTGGTGACATCATGCCGAGGTGACCATCGCCCCGATTGTCCGATCATCGACTATCTGGGTTAGATGCTGATGTCTTGCACTCAGCCCTACACGTTCAATACAACCGTTTTTCGCTTTCGGTAGTGACGAACTCCCGCAACCAAATATCACCAAAATACTGCATTCTGTAGCATGATCATTCTTGGTCAGGCCAGTTTTGCTATGTAAATGTTAGAAGCTGACGGTAATAACGGCTCGGCCAGCCGATAAAATGATCCTAAGTCGCGCGTCTTTCCGCTGCACAAACGCCCTTTCAGCTCACAGCACGTATTCACGAAGACTTGATCGCGCAACTTGCGCCTGCTGGACGCCGCAATTCCTCCACAATTCTCTGCGAACTAGTCAAGAGAAGGTTAATTATTTTCATACGGATGTACGCATCGACAATCGACCTCGTTCTGTCTGATTGTAGCCTGCAGGGCGAGATTGTTTTGACTTAGATGCTGAAATATATAGAAATCGGCGTGCCCGTGTCGTCGGTAAATTTAGATGTAATGGGCTATGTTCACTGCACCTAGAGACAGAAGCGGAAAGAAGCGGTTTTGCACGAACCGTTAGTTAATTTGTGCATGGTCGCATCAGTAGTTTTTGGTGGGGCCGGAGATTAAGAATAGGTGGATGTTTTGATCAATACAGGTAAGAAAATCCCGTCCCTATTCTGCGAAAAAGCCCTCCTTCTTTCCATTTTCTTTCTCATGACTGCGGTGACACAACCTGCACAAGCGCAGACCTTTACGCTATCAGGCGTCACTTTCAACGACAGTGTTTACCTCGAGGACGATGCCCTTCAGGGTGCGATCGCCCCCTACATGAACACGCCAATTGCCTTTGAAAACGTCACCGCAATGATCGAAGATGTGACCCAGCTTTACCGCGCGCAAGGCATTGTCACTGCGGCCGTGGTCTTAGAGCCACAAGATGTTGTTGAAGGCGGTGTGTTGCGTCTAACGCTTGTTGAGGCGGTGCTTGAAGACGTCACTTACAACGCAGAATCACCGTTTCAAGAGCAGCTTCTGGGTACTGTGTTTGAAGACTCCGCTGGTGAATTCCCGGATTATGACAATCTTGCAGCCCAAATCCGCTATTTTCAAATTGCCTATGGCACTGTGCCCTCAATCGGATTTGAGCCGGGTGCGCAGTCCGGTACGACACGCCAAATCGTCGGGTTGGAAGTCCCATCGGCCTCTAACTGGTCGGCGAGTATTGATAACTATGGCAACGATTCAGAAGGGCGCACAAGGCTGGGTGTAAATTGGAATAGGAACAATTTGACGGGGCGTTTGGACAACATCGCGACCTCTGCGTCGGTCACGGCTGGTGGGTTCTCTGTCAATGGAAGGTATAGTATCCCCGTTGCTTCATTCGGTGGCGTGATGGCATTCTCGGGCAGTGCGGCTCAAAAGGATGTTGTTGAGGGCCCCTTTGCAGCGGCTAAGTCTGGATCAAGCTCAAGAGAGCTTGGTATCCAGTATAAGCAGCCCTTTTGGGTTCAAAGCGACCGGTTCTACCAGTTCCAGATAGACGCCACCGCAAACAATGCCGTTTCCACCATTGCTGACGAAATTCTGCAGGATACGACACTGACCTACATGGATGCGCGCGTTGTTATGGCCCGCAGTTACCCGTTGGCAAGCCTTTCAGCTGACGTGGGGCTGCGTTTCGGTGATGCGACATCGACACGACCTGCTACGACGGATGGATCCTTCCAACAGTTGTTTGCAAATGTGGCCTATAACAGGACGCTCACTCCACAATTCTCGGGGTTCGTAGCAACGCAATTCCAGTATGCACCCGATCAAAACCTTCCAAGTGCATTGCGTATTTCTACGGGCGGACTTGGCAGTCTGGTTGGCTACCCCGAGGATGTCCGCTCGGGTGACAGTGGTTTGCTGACTAGCTTTCAGTTGACTTGCAATGCCCCTTGCTTTGGCGGCCCAGATGCAGCCGTTCAGAATGCTCTGTTTGCCTTTGCTGATGTTGGCTTAATTCAAACTTTCCGTGGACCTGAGGTCGCACTGGATGAGAACGAGACCCTCTATTCAGCGGGACTCGGCGGCACGTTTCAGTACGGCCAAGCCACCGGAAACATCAAGATCGGTTGGCCGCTTGAAGAAACGACGGGCTTCAAAGATGTTAATTCACCGCGTTTCTACGCGGGACTGACTTATAGTTTTTAGGGAGAGAGCTTCGATATGTTTTTACGCAAATTCATCCTTGGTCTGACGTTGTCCGCGGCGGTTGCTGCGCCTGCGTTGGCGCAGGAAAATGCCAATCCGATTGACCTGAATCAGGACAATGCCGACGTCGCGATCAACACACAGTTCGGCCAATGGGTTGTGTCTTGCCAGGCCGTCACGGTGAACACCAATGTGTGCCGGCTGCTGCAAGAACAGGTGTTGCGTGACAGCAATGTCTTGGTTGCCCGCTTTATCGTGCAGCCGGTCGAAAACGGTGCCGCGGTCATGCTGGCGCAGGTGCCCGGCGATGTCTATCTGGCCGGCGGCGCAGTTTACCGCCTTGATGGTGACGAAGACGGCCCGCAGCGCGAGATGATTTGGCAACGCTGCATGGGCGGCATCTGCGAAGCGGCGCTCGTCCTTGAGGCAGATGAAATTGAAGCGATGAATGCTGCTGGTGCCATCTTGTTTGGGTACCGCATGGAGCCGACTTCGGATCCTATCGTGACATTGGTTGATTTAGAGGCGTTTGCCACCGGGCTGGACGCACTGCGCTAAGGCGCGAAGGGGACGACATGTTAAAGATTTCAGACACGAAGCGTAAAAGCTTTCTTTCCAGCAGTACGGCGCTCTTGGGTGTCTTAACTGCTGCCGTTGTCCCCTTATCTCCGGCCAATGCACAGGTCGTCCTTGATGACACAGATAACGCAACCATATCCGGTGCTGCCAATGACCGGACGATCACCACCAAAGTCGTCGAGTCATCGATCGGTATCAACCGGTTCACTGAATTCAACCTACAGGTCGACAATACCCTGACCCTTGTACAGCCAAGCGGCAGTGACGCTTTGGTTAACATTGTCACCGGCGGTGGTGCGAGTTCGATTTATGGCACGCTGAATTTCAAACATGAAGATGGCGGCGGCAACACGACCAACGCGTTCTTGGTCGACCCTGATGGTTGGGTTGTTGGCGCAACAGGTGAGATTAACGCCCACCGCCTGACGATTTCGACGGCGAATGCCAACTCTGATGTTGTTGATATCGTCGACAATACTGCGGCGCTGGGTGATGGCGATATCACCCTCGACATGGACTCGGTCATCAATGCTCATGCCCTTAGCTTATGGACGGCTGGCAATCTGGTTACCAACGGCACGATCCGTGCGACAGTTCCACACGAGAAAGACGGTTTTGAGGGTGGTGCGGTCAACACTGACGGTGTTGCATCTGCGACGAATGCGGCTGTTTCCAATGGTGTAATCCGGTTCGGCGCATCCGCCGCGCAGATTGGTGGTACGATCAGAGCCAATGCCGAAGACGAAGGCGGCCAAGTCATTGGTGTGGCCGATCAGATCGAAGTGACCGCCGATATCGACACAACAAGTGGCGTTTCAGATGGCCGTATTGCTTTGATCGCAAGTGTTGAAACCGAAGTAACCTTTGCGACCATTCTGGATCCGATTTTTGGCAACAAAGATGCACAGGCCTCTATAGCGATCACAGACGCTTCTTTGAAATCGGGCGCGATCGTTTTGTCCGCAACGGCACAGTCAACCAACGTGCTTTCTGACGATGACGTGGAAAGCTTGCAGAGCGCATTTAGCAATGTGTCTGACCTCGATAGTCTGATCACGACGATGAAAGATCAGGCGCTTGCGCGTGTTGAGGCAAAGGTAACCGAACAATTGGCGGCGAGCCCGTTGCAATTGGAAGAGATCAATGCGTCCTCAAGCGTGAATATCACGGGCTCGACGCTTGAGGCATCTAACCGTTGGACCAGTCCACTGGTCGATGCACCGTCAGGTGATGCAGTCGCGCAGAACGGATTCTTGGGTGAAAGCGGCCTTGTGCGCAGCGATATTGCTGACGACAACTGGGTCGGGGTGGCGGCTGATGCGCAAATAGCGGCAGCTTATGACGCGGACAGCGATGCTGTGTTTATTCACAGCCATAGCCAAACGACGATCGACATCTCGCCCGAGAGCGGCAAGATGAGCCTTGCCTTGGCGCGTCAGTCCACAAACAGTGCGATCGTTATTGCGGACAGCGATATTACGACGACCGCGGGTGATGTTGTTCTAGCCAGCACGGCATCTGAGAACCTGAACATTGATATTACGGCGACTGGTGAAGATAAGGCGTTCTCATTGGTTGCGACGCAACAGGCGCTGAACAACCAACTACGGATTGAAAACACCTCAAGCGTTGATGCCGCTGGTCTTTTGCAAGCAGGTGCGCTGACTGGCGTCACGCACAAGATATCCAACCGTGCAGCTGGAAGTGAAGCCGAGGCAGAAAAGACCTTTGCGTTCACTTATTCCGCGGCCGACCGTTTGACTCAAACCGTTCTGGGCGGAGAACTTGATGTTGTCAGCCTCGATGTCGACGCTGAAACGCTTTATTTTGCAAATACGCACACGACCGTTGCCACTGCTGCGGGCGATGCGCCCGATCTGCTGGACGCAATCACCAGTGATCCGATCAGCACGTCGATTGAGATTGCGACCGATGGTCTAAGCGAGACGTTCAGCGATAATCAGATGCCTTTCGCAAACAAAAGCTCGAAGGGCGCGGCAGTTGATCTGCAATTCTTTGACGACGAAACCCTTGTAACGCTTGGCGGCAGCTATGCGAGTGGTGAGGTTGGCGCGACCCGACTGACGGCCATCCAGGATGTCTCAATTGATGCGGTGCAACGCTATGCGACGATGACCGAGGCGGGTGGCGTGGTAACGCCGGGTTTGGTCCGTGTCGTGACAGGCGAAATCGGCAATGGTTCTGGTTTTTCAACCGTCGGCACGAATGCGTTTCTAGCGCTGTCTGTGGCCGAATTGCGCGGTAAGGTCACTGCCGAAATCGGAAAAGATGCGACCATTACCAGGGCCGGCGACATATCCGTCAACGCTGAAACCCAGTACCAATCTGCCCCCGTCGTCTCGGCGTTCAAGGACGCAGTGGGTGGTGCGCTCGACCTTGAAAACTTCGCGCCCGACATGGATGGCAGTGGTTCTGACGTTATTCCAGATTTTGGAGACCTGTTGGATTTGACGTCCCCTAACGTCTTTTTGGCCAGTCAGGTCGGTGTGCAAGCGCTTGACGGGGCTAGCCCTGACAAGGCGTTTGGCGCAAGCATCAACATGTTTGAGACCGACAATGATACGCGCGCGATCGTTGCAAATGGCGCGACGATTACAAATGCGGCCAGCGTTGATGTTACTGCGGATCAAATGGCGCTCTTTGGCCATGGCGGCACTGCAAGTGCTGGAAGTTCTCTCTTGGGTTCGCTGGGTGAGACGGCTGGAAAGCTGATGGGCGCAAACGTCAGCGTGCCCCGTATGTATAGCACGGTTGAGGCCATCGTTGGCGATGCTGCGCTGACCAATATTGGTGATCTTTCCGTCGCCGCGACAAACAACAATCTCCAGATTACGACAGCGCGGGCCGGAGATCTGGCGGGCGGTTCAGCACAAACGCTGAACGGCGCCATGGCTGTCACTGATTTTGAAACAACAACATTTGCGGGCGTTGATGCGCAAGCAACGATCACCGCGCGTGATATCACTGTCAGGGCCGCAGATCGCAGCGATGTCTTAACGGCAGCTGGTACTTTTGGGCGCTCTGGCGGCAACACATTTGGGGTGAGCGGAGCGATCAACATTATCGACCGGGACACGCAGGCGTGGTTTGGCAATGATGTTGCAACAGGTGCAACGACGAATGCACGCGGCCTAGATGTGACCGCCACAAACAGTGGTTTTGTTATTGCCACAGGTGTCGCTGGCTCTGTTTCAGCAAGCGGACTGGGTGCGGCGGGCGCTAACATGATCTCGCCCAAGGTTTTGCTCGGGTCGGCAAAGTCACTGATCACACCCACTTTGGCCGGGTCTGGTTCGCTGGGTTTGAACTTGATGCAGCAGAACGATGCACGTGCCTATATCCAGACGGATGCAACAATCACTCTGAGTGGTGATTTGGACATGTTGGCTGACAACAATACCGTTGACATTGGCGCTGCTGGCGCGGTTTCTGCGTCACTAGGTCTGATCAAGCGCACCGCTGCCTTGGCTGGCGCAGTCGCCACGAAAACTGACAACAGGACTATCAGCACCCAGATTTCCGGTGCTACGATCTCGGCTGCCACAATCACCTTGAATTCGGTTGATGGCACCCGCTCGATCTACAATGCGGCGACTGCGACTTTCGCGACAAGCCTGCCGTTTGTTGGCGGCACAAGCCTGTCTGGTGGTGGGTCTTACGCCCGGATAGATGAGCAGAATGGCGCAACTTCTGTCGCACTTTCTGATGCGTCTCTTACAAGCTCAGGAGCGCAAATTTTCAATGCGCGCAATAGCAATCAACTGGCCGCTTTTGCAGGTGCGGCGTCCGTTGGCACTGGTGGAAGTATCGGTCTTTCAGTTGCGCAAATCGATTCCAATCGTGATGCGTTGGTTGATATCGATGATGTCGACATCATGGGGTCTACCTCGAATGCTGCGGTCACAGCGTCTGCCAATCAGGCGACCCAAGCCGACGCAGTTGGCGTTGCGGCATCAGTTGGTTTCCTTGGTGTCGCTGGCACTGTCGCTCTCTCAGAAATCTCAGGTTCAGCTGTCGTCGATTTGGCAAATACGCAGGTGACCACGGCAGGCAATGCCACGTTTGAGGCAACGGTCGCGACGTTCCAAGACGCGTTGTCAGGTGGCGCATCACTGGCGTTAAAAGGTGGTATCGGTGCAGCGTCAGCTGTTGGATTGAACGACGGTGGCGCACAGATCGCGGTAAGCGATACCGATATTTTTGCGCGCAATGCCACTGTCAAATCTTACGCGAACGCAGATTTGAGAACACGGGCTTACGCAGTGGCGGGGGCGGTTACGGGCGCTGCGGGGCTTTCTGCGGCCGTAAATCAATCAAATATGGATGTCACAACAGTCCTGCGCGATAGCAAAATTCTGACAACACAGAACACCACTCTTCAAGCTGACGCTTATGTCAAAACAGACAGCGTAGCGATGTCGATTTCAGCGGCTGGAACGGCTGCTGTCGCGGGCTCAGCGATTTACAACGAGATAAATAACAACGTGCTGACCTCAGTCGGTGGCATGGGTCGCGGCTCCCGGATCTGGGCAGGTGGGACAGTGGCGATCCTGTCGTCGGCCAACACACTCGCTACCCTGTTGGGCGATGAAGGCGACTTCACGAATTTGGACGACAGCGTCAATTTCTCTGGTGGGGGCGTGGCTGCGCTTGGCATGTCGCTGGTGATTAACCGCACTGAAAATCAGGTCAGAACCGAAGTAATCGATGCCGCTGATATTATTGGGATGGGGCAGACTGCGCTTGATCTTGGCCCGGCGCTAGGAACCGCTACGCGTGGTGTTGTGATCAATGCGCGTGCCTATACGGATGTGCGTACTTTGGCGGCTTCCGCCACCGCCGCGGGCAAGGCTGCGATTGCCGCTTCGTTCACCTATAACACGCTTGCCGACAATGTGGTGACCCGCATTGGTAATGCGAAGGATGGCACGCTTTATGGTGGTGACGTCACGATCAATACCCGCCGCACGATCAACGTCAACGCGGCGTCTGAGGCGGATGACGCAGTCTTCCTAGGCCTTTTCGGTAATAGCACAAGCGAAGTCGTCGCCAATGACGGTCAAGATTTGCTGATCTCATCCAATGTGAACAACGTGATCGATGATGAAACACTCTTGGTTCAGGCGGCGGGCACCGTCGCGGCCGGTGGCGCGGGGCATGGCAACCTGATCTTGTCGCAGGCAAGAACCAAGGTGAACCCGAGCATCTTGATGGCCGAAGATACTGTCACGTTAAATGCGGCGATTGTCAGTAATATCAATCTGACGTCCCGCGGACTTTCTGCGGCCGGGCAGGGCGCCATATCCATGAGCATTGGGTACAATAGCATTAAGTCCGATGCTCAGCTGGTGCTTGCCGGTGCCCGTGTCACGGCGCGCGGGACGAATGGTGGCGGCGATGTCGCACTGCTTGCCTCGAATACAAACGGAATCACTGCAAGCGCTGGCAATGTGGCTGTTGGCACAGTTGGTGGCGCGGGCGCGGCAATTGCGAACGTGCTGCATGGAAACGCTTTGGTTGATATCCGCGAGGCACAGGCCATTCGCGATGCTTCTGCGTCCACGATTGGTGGGACGCCGAGTGAAGAAGAGGTAAGGATCAATTCAGCGTTAAGTGCACAGCAAGACCTGAATGTAGATGCGACAACGACCACGACTTTGAACAATACTGCACGGGCTGGCAGCGCTGGTGCTGCTGGTGGGGCCTTGTCCCTTGCTGTTTCGCTGGCGGGTACGCAGACGACTGTTTCCATTGCTGATGAGCAGGTATTGAACGGCCGAGATGTGACAATCCAAGCGATTGAGAACACCAACATTATCGATAATATCGGCGGTGCCTTTGGTGGCGGTGCGGGCATCGGTGGTGCCGTTAACGTGGTCAACTTCACGGGCGGCGCTAAGGTTTTCGTTGGTCCAAATGCCACAGTTACAGGCACCAATGACGTCACTATTTCCGCCATCGCGAACCGCGATGTGACAGCGAATATGAAGGTGGGTGCGATAGCCGCGGCTGCTTTGAATGTGATCGTGTCTGTAATCGCAATTGATGGCGAAGCAAGCGGGCAAAGTGATCAGGCTAATGCAACGCTGGCCGAAGGTGACAAGGAACTTGATCGCGATACAAATACGGTCGGGGATGCTGGAACATCAAGCGCACTTCTTAGTCAGACAGGTGCCAGTGCTACCGTTTCGGAAAGCCAAAATGACCGAAGTGATGCCATCGATTCATCTGATGCGAATGATATCGGTTATACCACCCAGCTGTCGCAACAAGGGACTGGTGGTTTGCGTGATGTTGGTGTCCAAATTGGCGCAAACGCGCGGGTCACCGCGGCGAATGACCTGACGTTGAATGCAGCCGTCAACGCGAGCGTCTTGCAGGATTTCCAGATTGTGTCGCTGACAGCGGCCAGCATGACAGCATCTGTCGGGTCGGTGACCCTGTCATCAAAAGTGGACGTCGCAATCGGCCAATTGGCCGCGTTGAAGGCCGCAAATGCCGTCAACATTTCGGCGCGTACGACTACACCAAACGAAGTTGCAAGCAATGTTGTTGCGGTTTCGGTGGCGACGGCTGTTGGGTTGGGTGCGGGTGTATCCTTCATTGATCTGAACTCTGACACGAATGTTGATGTTGCCGACGGTGTCGTGATTGGTGGGCTTGCGGGTGAAAACGGTGCGAACCAGGTTTCAATCATCTCAGAGCGGAGCGATATCGCGCGGGCCGAAATCCTTTCCGCTGGTGCGGCTGGCGTTGCGTCTGTCAGCGGCACTTACACCGACGTCGTCAACAAAGGTCGTGCAAACATCACGTTGGGGCATGATGATAGCCAGGCGAAGACTACGCTGCGCGGCACCTCGGTCGATGTGTCTGTGTCCGATCAAACAGGCGCATTTGCGAAATCGATCACGGCCCAGGGTGCTGGTTTCTTGGCCGGTGCGGGTGCTTTCTCGGTTGCGACAAACTCGGCCCTTTCAACGCTAAACCTTGACCGCGTAGAAATCGCTGGCGGCACAGTGGTTCGCCTTGCGAACACGAACGCTGGGGTTGTGAATGCTGTGTCCGAAGGTGCGGCCGTGGCGGGTGCAGGTGCGCTTGTGGTGTCGATTGCCGATGCCGAGCTGAACGCACGTTTGGACACAAACATTAACGCCGCGGCCATTCGGGCAAGCCGCGTAGAGATTGATACGCAAATCAGCTCAGAGAATGGCCAGAACGTGTGGGCTAACGCTGAAACTAGAACGCTGGCAGGTGGGCTAGCAGGCAGCGGCGCCACATCTAGCGCAAATTCTGCGTACACGGTGACTACGGTCATTGATGGTGGCGCGGATGCAGTTGTGAGTACGGCGATCGAAGCGACCACGGGTGCGCTTTTGTTGCGGACTGGGTCTTCTGGTGTAGACGGTGTCGTGACACGGGCCACAACAAGCGGCAAGGTTGCTGGCGGTCTGGCCGTTGGCGTCGTGATCGCAGATGCGGGGCAACTGGGCGGATCAAAGGCGGTCGTCAGAAACGATATTGTGAGCGGAACGCTGAAATCGCGTGATACGTTGCTGATCGCAGCGGACAATACGCAGCGGATTATCGTCGATGTCACAGCTGGTGCTGGCGGGATTGTTGCAGGCTCTGGCGGCGCTGCGAGCGCGTATCATAACGCGACGACCCAGACGAACATCGGTATGGGCGCTGGCGACGAAGTCTTGTTGATTGCAGGTGATGTGAATAGCCCAGAAGACACGCGCTTTAACGGCGAATTGGCTGTCCGTTCTGCGCAATCGGTACGCGTGGATTCGCGTTTTGATAACCGCTCGGCGTCTTTGCTGGGTGTCTCTGGTGCGACAGCTTCTACGCTGATGAATGCGGATGTTGATCTGAATATCGGTGGTGGTGTCACGGCCTATTCCAACTTTGCAAACATCACAGCACGTAACAGCGCCTATCGGGGCAGTGATGCGCCAAACATGCAAAGCCTGTCAGGGGGCCTTGCTACGGGTGCTGCGCTCTTTAGCGATGTGGTCGCGAACTTCACCGTTGATACGACGGTGCATGATGGTGCGACGCTTTTGCAGATTGGCGATCCTGATCTTGCGAAGATCTACGAGATTAGCACGCGCAGTGACTATGGGATTGGTGACAATGTCTTGTTGGATGCGGCAGGTGCTGTTGCCCTTCCGTTCGGCGATTCAAATGTGACCGTCAATCACACGGACAATGTAACCATCAAAGACGCTACAATCCTGACGACAGGTGTGTTGTCTGTGAATTCGGGTGCGACAGCTTCGGTACGGTCACAACAGGATTCCACGGCGTCTGGTCTGGCGGGTATTCCATCAGCCAAGGCGCGCGCGATCTATAACTCTGACAGTAATGTCACGATTGAAAGTGGCGCATACCTTGAAAGCTATCGCGATATTCTGCTGAATGCGGGCTATTCTGGTCAAACACCGCAAACGATGGTCGTCAACGCCGAGGCGCGTGCCTTTAACCGGACCTTGTTGCCAACGACGCCTTTGCTACAGCCAAAGGCTATTGCGCTGGCTAATATCACCAGCAATGTCACAATTGGTACGGCGGGTGACCAAGGGAACGATCGTGCGCAGATCATCGCGTACGAAAATATCGAAGTGAACGCATCCAATGGTGATCGACTGGTGCGCGGCTATGGCGTCACCAAAGATTTCTATCTGGAATTGGCGGCAGGCGCCGCTGCACTTGTTGGGAAATCTTTGGTTATCGATATCAAGACCGGAACAACGATCGATAACACCGATAGCGAAGTCGTGGTGAATGGCGTCTTGCGTTCGGGTGCATACAACCGCCGCATTCTTGCCTTTGACGAAAACAATGTTCTGGACAATAGCCAACTGCCGCTTGCCGATGGCAGCGGCTTTGAATCGCAAGACGATGCACCAGCACCAGAATTCTATGAGGTCATTGCCAATAGCGATGAACGCGCGGCAATCACGGCCTTGCGGGCAGATGTACAAGCGACAATCGATGCCGGCGGGATTGATGCGGCTGAGGCCGAGCGACTGCAAGAAGTTATTTTGTCCTATGATCGCCGTCTGGCGTCATTGGGCAGTGGTATTCTTTCGCGGATTAACATCGGATACTTGCGTGCCTCCGAAGGATCAATTGCCATCACGGCAGATCGCCTCACTGGGTCTGCCAGTGGCAGCCTGTCTGCTGCAGATGAAGCCGACATTTCGGTGTCTGCGGTATCTGGCGCAGTGGTCAACCTGACCGGACTTGAAATCACCAATGTTGAAGGCGGCGAAATCAGCTTTAACGAAGTTCTGCTGAACGACGGCGACTACAATCTTGATGTATCCATCGCGGGTCTCAGCGGTGCGAAGAACGGTGAAAACACTATTTCGGTCGCTGTATCTGATCCGGGCGGCTTAGGTGGTGATATTGAAATCACTGGCCGTTTGGTAAACCGCCAAGGTGAAATCATTGCAGAATCTGCCAATGGCTCAATCTACGCCAGCGGGAACGTCGAGGGTGAGAGCATCACGTTGCTGGCCCCGAACGGCAATATTGAGATCGTCACACCACAGCCTGGATTGGTTTATGCGGGACCTGCCCCATACATCACCTGGACGAACCTGATTGAGCAAAATCAATCTTTCAGCCGCGAATTGTATGACACGGGCGTGCGGGCAAACGGCGGCAGGAACGATTATTTCTACTCACGCAGTGCGCAGGGAGGGCTATCGATACCAGCGCCAAACCCTGATGCAGGTATCATTGCAGGCGGCAACGTTGTTCTTGTTGCCGAATACTTGAATATCACAGCACCGATTGTTGCGGGCAAAGGCCAGTATACTATTGGGATAGAGGCCTCGGCGCAGGCTGAAATTGATGCATTGCAAAAGCCCAATGGATCAGACCGGATTGAATTGCGTCATCGTCCCACCGGTGCATTTGTGCCCGCAGCTGACGTCGCTTATCTGAACGGGATCACCGCAGAGACGAACGCAAAGCTCTACTACAACTTTACCACCCAACAGGTTGAGGTTGAGCCCCTGCGCGTCAACGGCGGCGCGATCTATATCACAGGGTCTATTGTTTCGACCGGTGGCGGGTCGTTGGAAGCGATTGATGGACTGGGGTCCATCAGATTGGATTCTCAGATCACGACGCCAGTCATGTTCAACGCAATTGATCTGGGCGATGGTGAAGATAGCGCTGGTATCATCCGTATTCGCGACCAATCCAAACCGTTTTCATACTCTGTCACGGATGACGAGGGTGCGGTCACCATTGTGCAGGACTTTGAAACAACAGAGTATCGCTACCAAGCACCCATTGATCCCGCAACAGGCTTGCCGAGTTCCACCTTGCCTTCGCAGGTGCAGGTTTACAGCAACCGCATTCCCGGCACGAACACAGCTGTCTATCTCAATGATGGCACAATTGGATCATCAACAACGCCGGGCTATTTGCTGACGAATGCCTCAACAACGCAATATGCACCAACAGCCGGTCGCGACATTCTGTATGTGAACCAGACCGTCGAATTTTATAAGATGGCGCGCTATAAGGTCGAATTGGTCACGGGCGACGTCCAGTTCGGGATCGATTTGCCAGTTAGCGAACTTTATCGCTTGACTAAAATTCCACTTGGCGTGGGCAGTGCAGACTATTCGCTTGGCAAAATTGGCGGCACCGAGATCTTGCATAGCTACGCCGAACCCGCGGATGGCTATAGCCCTGTTGTGGCGTCTGTCGGTAGCTACGATTACCGCTATGATCATGTCCGCTCAAACACGCAGGTCCAGTCGAGCGATATCGATGCCGCTGGCTATGAAGTTACGAGATTTGGTGGCGAGAAGATCGACCTCACATTCTTTAACAGTTTAGAAGCGAATGTGAGCGCGCTGTTGAGCGAACAAAACGAAGGAAATACCAACCTCATTTACTACTGGGACGATCCAGCAGAACCGGGTGTCTTTACCCGAGGCGCACCTGATCTGAACCTGTGGCCGGGTGATCAGCGGTTATTGGGCAGCGTGGATGGTACCACCCCATTGATCTATGACATCGACCCCAATCAGCGAAGTCGCGAGTATTATAACAACAGGCTTCATACATTCGTTCATGTCGAAGAATTCATCATGGCCGAAACAATTACGGACACGCACCGTTTCCGTGCCGACAAGGCGATTGGCATTCGCTTCTCTGGTAACGACGGCACGGTACGTGACACGACCATGACATCGGTGGGCGACATCCTGTTTAACCGCGACGTGCGTGCGACCGCGGCGGATATCACGGTGACGTCCAATGCAGGCTCGATCCTGACCGACAACAAGAACGTGTCGATCAGCAGTAACAGTCTGTCTCTTTCCGCGTTGAACGGCCAAATCGGCAACCAACAAGGCGGTGCAATGCGCATCAGCCTGAGCGACGGTGGTGTCTTGAATGCCGCGGCGAAAGATCAGATTTTCATTGAGGATATCACATCTCTTGAAGAGGGTCTGGCGAACCTGACCGTTGGTAATATCAGCACAACCAATCGCAACAATGCGGTTGGCACATCTCGGGTTGGCACGATCACATTACAAGCCACCGGTAACATCGTGGCCGAGGATGATAGCAGTGTCATTGCAGGTTCTGATGTTACGTTGGTTTCGCGTGCCGGTGCGCTGGGCGCGGATGAAACGATGCCGCTGCGCGTGATCACCGAAGATGGCGCGCTCGATGCAATGGCGCAGGGTGACATTGATATCCTTGCCCCAAGCGAAGATTTGGGTCTGCGCAGCGTCACTTCAATTGATGGATCGGTTCGTCTGGAAGCGGCGGCGGGTGCTATCGTTGATCGCAATTCAGAAGAGATCAAGGACCTGCGGACGATTGCCGAGCTTGAGACGCTCTGGGGCGGTCTTCTGGGCCTTGATGATGGTGCCGCCGCGCGTCAGCAAGAACAGGTTACGGCCTATAACCAAGCACAACAAGCGCGGTATGTCGCGTATTGGCAGGAGCGCGGCGATGGATCACCGCTAACCTTTACGCTTGATACTGAGGCAGAAAATGCGCTGCGCGGCGTGACAGACGGTGTTGTCGATATGAGCGACGTCGCCGATGCGCGCGTTGCGAACTACGTTGCTGATCAGGTTGCATTCTACGCGCTGTTTGATGATGTCGATGCTGTCTACAATGCTGACTATGCCACAGCCACTGGCGCAGATTTGGATGCCGCGCCATTTGCCATCAGCGATGCGCAAAAAGCCACGCTCTTTGGCAACATGGCATGGACATTGGATGAACTACGATTCGGTGTCGATATTGGTGCCACGATTGCTGCAACGTCGACGACCACAACACGTATCGAAGAGGCGAATATTACAGCGCCGGGCGAAATCAAACTGACTGCAGCCACTGGTGTAGGTGAGCTGACTGATGGCTTTGTTATCGCCAAAGACGCGGTTTTGACGCCTGATGTCTTGGCAATCCTT
Source organism: uncultured Paracoccaceae bacterium (assembly GCA_947496605.1). Taxonomy (GTDB): domain Bacteria; phylum Pseudomonadota; class Alphaproteobacteria; order Rhodobacterales; family Rhodobacteraceae; genus Yoonia. Next base: position 205,480 of record CANMDF010000002.1, read on the forward strand.
GCTGTCGCTTTGCCGGGGGATCTGGTTGATGACGCCGATGGCAACACCATCGTCCGTCAAGAGGACGATCTGAACGTGATCGCTGCCAACATTGTTGATGATGTCGCTGTCAGCACTCTCAGCGTGAACAACGCGGCAAATGATGTTTACTTGGCCAGCCGCTCTGCGATCCAAGTTGGTGAAATCACTGGGCCTGACCGCGTTGAATTACGCATCAATGGCAATCTGACCAATGCAGGCACATCGACAAGCGCGATCAATGGCGGATCGATCCAGATTGAATCTGGCGTTGGTGGTATTGGTTCTATCGACAATGCGTTAACCGTCACGACAGGTGCCGGTGGATCACTACAGTTTGCCAGTGGCACGTCCGCCTATGTGGACGCACCAAATGGTGACGTTGCACTGGTGCTGGCGTTCGCAGAAGAGGAACTGGTTCTGAATGCGGCAGGCGCGATCACTGACTTCTTTGGCGGCACTGCGGATCGCGTGAATGCGGCGGATATCGTCCTGAATGGTGCTAGCATCGGTACCGACACACAAACCTTAGGTCTGGTCACAAAGGATGAGACCGGACAGATCAGCTTGATCTCGACTTCAGGTGACATCCAAGTTGCGGTGACCGAAGAGGTCTTCAATCTACGTGAATTCAACAGTGCTGCAGGTGGCCGAATTGTCACTGGCGAGACGTCACCGCTGACACTGATGGGCCCGGATGTTGTGCGCTTTGATACAGGTGCGACCTTGCGCTTTGCCACGGACGCCGATGTGACGTCTTTGGCGAATGGTGGCACAGATATCGTGGGCGGCACGCTTGAGATTTCAACGCTTGGCATGTGGGGCACGGCGGTTCAGCCGATCACGACCGAAGTGACAAACCTGTCATTCACGTCGCGACTTGATCCAATGACTGCGCAATCGACCGATCTTTACATTGCCGAAGCGGACGATCTGGTGATCAATAGCTTGGTCCAATCTGACAACCCTGCCTCTGAAACGGTGATCACAACGGGTGGCGATCTTGAGATCGTCGCGGCTGACACCGCAGGCCTGTTGGATATCGATGCGGGCGGCACGCTTGAGATTGGCACAGCCACAGCGGACCGTGCAGAAATCATCGCCCAAGGCACAATTGGCGCGGCCAACACAGCCCGCTTGCAAGTCAATGAGTTGGACCTGCTGTCGCGGACGGGTTCCGTTGATGTGACATTGTTTGGCCGGGATATGCAGATTGAACGCATTGCCTTGAATGGCGATGCTGCTGCTGATCTGCGTTTGGAAGTGGAAACAGGTGACATTACTTTGGTAGATGACGGGATCGTCACCAATGAGGGTGCCCAAGACCTGACGTTCGCGCAAGACCTAAGGATGGCTGCGGACACAGAAATTCGGTCGACATCGGGCGCGATCAAAGCGGCGGTTGAAGGCGATATCGTCATCTCTCGGATTGAAACCGGCAATGCCACGGATCAGGCGCTTGAACTGACCTTTGGTGGACGTGTTGGTGTCGCAGATGCGGCTGGACTGCATCTTGTGGCTGATGCAACGGGTGCGGTGACGACGCTGCAGGCCAATGATAGCCGCGTCGATGCAGACCCGATCAGGTTGCGGACGCAAGTCGCCGAAATTGATGCAACAGTGCTAGCGCAAGATTTCCATATCGATGAGCAAACAGCGCTGATCGTGACCAAAGCGGTCACAGGTGCAGACGTACTTGATGTGTTCAGCGCTGGTGACCTGACGTTGGCCGAAGCTGGTGCTGCAAGTGTTGCGGTTATCAGCAGTGAAGGCGCGATTGACACGCCGGCTGCAACCATCCTTGCGCCGGAGGTCAACCTCTTTGCCTTTGGTGGTGCGATCAACGGTGCGGCCGAGGAAAGCCAGCGCATGCGTCTGGCTGATGGTGCGGTCCTGAACCAATATGCCCGGGATGACATCAATATGGCCCTTGCCGATGATGGCGGTCAGCCGGGATACACGATTTCGCAGACGGGCGATGTAACGCTTCGCCGAATGGACACGACCGGACCTTTGGAGGTCGGTATCGTTGGTGCACCCGGTGTTGTGACCTTGCAGGCTATCAGCGATATCTCGGTCGATTATGTTGGCCGCGGCAACCTTGACTTGATCGACGAGGCCGCATTGGACCTGATCGCAAGCCCAACCGGGCGATTTGGCCAGGTCAATTTTGATGCTCCAGCCGATCTGATCATCACGTCGCTTGGCGAAGATGCGATGGTTGTTGTCGACTATGCCGAAATCAAACGTCTTGCTGATCTGAACGGCGGCACGATTGACGCAAACCTGCGTGACGTGACCCCGGGTGATAACATGACGCTGCGCCTATCTGGCGGCTTTGACGAATTCGCCGAAACGGTTGACGTCAAGGTGTTGGGCGACAACCCGTCCTTTACGGGTATCGTTGGTGGAAATGTTCCCGCGTTCAACACTCTGTTGGGTGCGCGCAATATCGGAACAGGGTCCAACGTCGGCACGGCATCAGGCAAAGTTGTGATGGACTATGGCCGCTTTACCAACGGTGAAATCCAGCTTGCCAATACCGAAGTGAAGGTCAGCAATGTGATCGCGCAAGACGAAGCCACATTCCGTTTGCGGACCTTCGATCTGTTTGCTGAATCAGAGTTCAAAGGCCGCCGTGAAGACATGGATATTCAGCTTTTGACAGTTGCGGCGAACGGTTTGCGCGAAGGCGAGCTTGAGTTCACACTAAATAAAGACCGTGAAATCGTCACGAGCAACATCATTTCTGCCCGCATCGACCCAACGGGCGTCGTGTTCCAAGGCGCTGGGCGTCAGGAAGAGGCATTGGCAGAACTGCTGGTCACAATCGGCAGATGCCGCGAAGAGGCGGCGGACGCGAACGTGCGTGGGCTGGTAGATGGTTTGGAAACGAACGCTGGCTGTGACGCAGGCATTGGCAATAGTGGTGCAGAGGATGACCTATCGCTTGGGTCCATTAGTTTTGACTTTGAAATGAGCCAATAAAGTCTCAGGTGTCGCGCACCATATGGCGGTCGCGTGACCTTAGTGTTGTGGTTGTGCCGTATTGCGCATGGAGAGCCTTTGTCAGCTTGCGGTAAGCGGCCCTGTGCCGGTTGCGTACGTTCAGACCTGCAAAGACAGGCTGCATAATCGGCGGCGCGTCTGTTACCATTTGGCACTGGTCCGAAGCGACAAGGGCTTTCGCAGAGTGTTCTAGCACATAGGCGGATCCGGAAAGGGATGTCAGCAAATCCACCATTGCGGCATTCTGGCCAACCGAAAGTGTGACATGTGTAAAGTCGGGGAGTAACGCGGCATGCGCGTAGGCGAAGCTAGCCGAGTAATTCGCCAAAATGTACCGCTGCTTGTCGATATCATCCAACCTGTTGCTATCGGTTGAAACCATCACGTAGCGCACGTCTCCTAGGGTTTCGAAATAGAGATCAGGTTGAATGACGGGCGAAAAGAGGACGGCGATATCCTGTTGGCCGGAAATCAGGTCAGAACACATCTGCCCCGAATAATCAGCTTCGAACAAAAGTGCGGTGTCAGGCAGAATATCCCGCAAACGGTCAATCAGTTCTTTGATCGCGACACTCATCAAATCATGCTGCATCCCGATGCGCATCGTCACACCGGTCAAAGCCGTGTCACGGGTCGCATTCAGCGCACTTACCCAATCATGCCGCAAGCTGCGTGCGTGGGGTTCGAACCTTAGGCCTTCGGTCGTCAGCGCTGTGCCTGAACGGGATCGAAGAAATAGTTTCACACCAACGATAGTTTCCAATGATTTGATACGGCCCGATACCGTAGACTGAGTCACGCCAAGCCGATCTGCGGTCTGGTTAAAGCTTTTGGTTTCACAAAGGTCCAAGAAGGTGTCGATCAATTCAATCTGCATACGATTACTTTGTACTAATCGGTAATACTGATCAATAATGACCGAAGGAGCAGATTGATCGCTGTCCTGTCTGATTGAATACTCTCAGTATTGCGGGGAGGCATGCGTATGACAGAGACAAAGAAAAGAGCAGGGCGTAGCGGTGGCCGCGCAGCGCGTGTGGCACTGCGCAGTGCGCCATTGTCCGAAGATATGCGCCCTGTGCGCGCCGGGCTTCCGGGTGGCCAATATAAGCCTTTGACGGATGCCGAGGTGCTGCAAATACATAACGCCGCCCTTGATGCGCTTGAACAAATTGGCCTGTCGCAAGCGCCGCCTTCAGGCGTTGAAATCCTGACCAAAGCGGGCGCGATCCTTGGGGATGATGGTCGCATCCGGTTTCCGCGTACCCTTGTTGAAGACATGCTTGCCAAGGCGGCCCGCAATATTACGCTGTGCGGTCGCGAAGAGAAATATGACCTGCATTTGACAGGATCAAACGTACATTTTGGGACGGCAGGGGCCGCCGTTCATGTTGTCGATTTGGAAACGAATACGTACCGTGACAGTACGGCCCAAGACCTACATGACGCGGCCAAGATCACCCATGCGCTGGATAACGTGCATTTTTTCCAGCGTGCGATGGTGGCGCGGGACATCCCCGATAACCTCGAGATGGACCTGAACACGATTTATGCGTCCACTGCCGGTACGACAAAACATATTGGCACATCGTTTGATGACCCCAGTCATGTTGGCCCTTGTATTGAGCTTCTACACCGTTTGGCGGGTGGCGAAGAGGCGTGGCGCGCGCGGCCATTCATGTCGAACTCTAACTGCTTTGTTGTGCCGCCGATGAAATTCGCCGAAGAAAGTTGCCGTTCGATGGAGGCGTGTATTCGCGCAGGTATGCCGGTTTTGCTGCTGTCAGCGGGACAGGCCGGAGCGACAGCGCCCGCCCCCATCGCACTGGCCATCGTACAAGCCGTGGCCGAATGTCTGGCCGGGGTCGTTTACGTCAACGCCATGGCGCCGGGTCACACGGCCGTCTTTGGCACATGGCCCTTCGTGTCCGATTTGCGTACAGGTGCAATGTCCGGGGGGTCGGCGGAACAAGCGTTGCTGACGGCAGGCTGTGCACAGATGCATCGGTTTTATGACATTCCGGGCGGGGCTGCGGCTGGGATCTCGGACTCGAAATTACCTGATATGCAGGCGGGCTGGGAAACAGGGATCACGAACGTCCTTGCAGGTTTGTCAGGCCTGAACATGGCGTATGAGGCCGTGGGTATGCACGCGTCGTTGCTTGGGTTTTGTCTTGAATCACTTGTGTTGGGTGATGATGTCATCGGTCAGGTCCTGCGCACGGTGCGCGGCATTGATGTGACTGCAGACAGCACGTCAATCGAGGCGATGAAGGCTGTTTGTCTGGACGGCCCCGGCCATTATCTGGGCTCGGATCAAACGCTGAAACTGATGCAAACTGAGTACATCTACCCAACATTAGGCAACCGGATGAGCCCAAAGGAATGGAATGAGGCTGGCCGCCCGATGCTGCTGGACCAAGCGATCAAGCGAAAGAATGAAATTCTCGACAATGCGCAGATTAAGTTTGATCCTGCCGTCGATGCGGCGATCCGCAAGGACTATAATATCTACTTCGAATAGGAATACCCCATGCACTACGGATACATCGGCCAAGGCAATCTTGGGGCGAATTGCGCGGCTTGTCTGCTACGCGCAGGCATGGACGTGACGGTGACCGATATCAATCGGGAAGCGGCGAAAGATGCCATCGCGCTGGGCGCGAAATGGGCGGATAACCCGGCCGAACTGGCCGCCAATGTCGACCATGTCATCACGTGTTTGCCATCGCCTGCTGTATCGCAGGCCGTATCATCTGAAATGCTTCCTGCTATGCGCGATGGGGCGCATTGGATCGAAATGTCGACTTTGGGACGCGAAGAGGTGTTGGCATTCGCTGAGACCGCAGCAAGCCAGAATGTGCGTATGATGGAATTACCCGTCACTGGCGGTGTTCATTTGGCGGCGCAGGGTAACATCACGATGCTGGCGGGCGGCGACAAAGATATGTTCGAAACTCATCTGCCTGCGCTGCAGGCCATGGGCAATCAGGTGTTTCATATGGGACCCTTGGGATCAGCATCGATCATCAAAGTGATTACCAATATGCTGGCTTTCATCCACCTCAAAGCCTGTGGTGAGGCACTGATGCTGGCCAAACGCGGCGGTCTTGATTTGGGCCAAGCATGGCATGCGATCAAGGCGTCGTCGGGTACGTCTTTCGTGCATGAAACAGAAGGGGCGTTGGTCTTGAACGGGTCATATGATGTGGCGTTCAATATCGATCTTGCGCTGAAAGATCTTGGGTTCGCTATGGGGTTCGGGCGCGAATTTGAGGTGCCATTGGAATTGGCCGCTGCGACAGAGCAAACCTATGTCGCCGCGCGTGCGGCTTACGGTGGCGACGCGGAATCGCCGATGATCGTGAAGTTGTTGGAAGACTTACTCGATACTGAATTGCGCGCAGAAGGCTTTCCCGCGCGTCTGACCTAAGCAGACATTTCAGCAAAGAACGGCAACCAAGCCGCCAACACTTTCTCAGGGTGCTGTTCGGCCAAATAATGTCCGCCGGGCAAGGACCAGCCGCGCACATCTGCTGCCCGTTCCTTCCAAAGTCTTAGACAATCAAAATGCGCTTCAATCGCCCCGTCTTGCCCCCAAAGCGCAAGCAAGGGCATCGGCAGTTTGGACGGGTCCGCATCGTCATGTGCGATGTCGATTGTTGCCGCGGCGCGATAGTCTTCGCATGCACCATGGATGGCATCAGGGGTCGCAAAACAGGTCAGATATTCTTCCAGAGCTTGCTGCACAAAGGGTGCAAGCCCCGCACTGCCTGCGCCACATTTACTAAGCCAGTAGAATGCAGGGTCAGCCCCAATCAATCGTTCTGGAAATGGGCTTGGCAAAGTCAGCCAATACCAATGCCAATAGGTATGGGCAAATCCGCTATCCGCATCGCGGTACATTTCGCGTGTCGGGGCAATGTCGAGCGTCGAAAGGGCGATGACCCGGTCTGGATGGTCCGCCGCCAGCCTGTGTGCAACGCGACCACCACGATCATGTGCGCCAATGAGAAAACGATCATGGCCTAGCGCATTCATCACTTCCAAGACATCACCGGCCATAGCACGTTTGGAATAAGGGCTGTGGGTGGCATCAGTCTGGGGTTTTAGTGAGCGGCCGTATCCCCGTAGATCGGGGCAAATGACTTGATAGGTTCGGGCCAGTATCGGGGCAACCGCGTGCCACATCGCCGATGTTTGCGGATAGCCGTGCAGCAGAACAAGTGGCGGACCATCGCCTGCAATGCGATAAAAAATGGACCCTTCAGGCGTGTCCAAAGTAAGCTCTTCGAAGCCCTCAAAAAAGGTCGGCGCAGGTGTTGCGGAAGAAGCAGCAGGATGCATCAGGCAAAGATACGTTGCCAGGATGACTGCATTTTTCCAAAATGGTCGGACTGATATGCGATGATCGCAACGTCTTTTTCATACAGGGCCATTGCTGCAGAAGTCCCATCATCAAATGCGCTATCAAGGCAGATAAGTTGGGCGCCTGCTTCACCTTTTGCGACTTTGCTATGGGCCTCGCGGAAGGCCTGAACTTGGGTGTTCCAGATATTCTGCAGCTTTGCAAAATCACCCGAAGTTTTCATGATTTCACCCTTGCGGACATGCAGCAGGGATTTAAAGGAGCCGGCATTCACGCCTAAGAACTGATCCATTGGTGGCTTTGGTTCTTGTGTGGTGTCGACGCCCCAAAGCTCCGCGAGACCATGGGCAGATATCCCACGCTCACCGCCTTTGCCAAATGGCTCAGCCGGCAAAACTTGAACGGTCATTCCGGTGGCATCGCCAAACAAGCTTTCGAGCAACTCATGGGCAGATTGCACAGCTTCCGGTTCTTCGCGAGACAAAATCTGACCGACGATTTCAGCATCAGCTTCAGGTGTTACGCGCAAAATCCCACGCAAACGACGGCCAGCCGCAATTGCGTGAACAGTGATGGCATTCGATGTGAAAACCAAAGTACGTTCAAGAATGGTATCATTTACCTCGCGCAGGATCGCTGCGACGGGTGATACACTATCGTCGATTTCCATTGCGCGGCCATCGGCCGAGACGACGACGTCTTGGGCCGCCAGCGCGGATATTTTTTCTGCCAAAGCATTCAGATCGTTCATAAACCTGTTTCCAGCTTTTCTATTCTTCGTTTCAATCGCCGCTACTAATGCGGTCTAAGCACTCACTCGCGTCAGCAACAAATGCGGCCGCATCAATCTTTGGGCCGCAGATGCAACAAAGAACGTCGTTCGGTTCATCTGCCGCACGTACAAAAACCCGCAGCTGTGATGGGCTTGCAGCCGAGGCGAGATCGCTTGGCCTGTCAGCCAAAGCGGGTTCCCCGTTTACACCCAAAAGCAATGCAGCTTCGGTACATAAGGCATCTAGTGCCTCGCGACGTAAGTTTGAACCGGAATCAGTAACAAGGATCATTTTTGTAGACAAATCTGCAAAGGCCAGCGCATCGCAGCCTTTGTATTTGTCCCGCAAAGCATCCAACTCATCAACAACCATTTATGGCCTGCTTTTATAACTACGTTTCCTCATGACTAAGGTAATTGCACGGCTTGTGGAAGCCTGCGCAAGGCAATTGTCCATAAGGGCTGTGTTATATCTGGTCAGGTGTTGGCGCAGGTGGGCGCAAAGTGGCGCCTGCCTTGGCCCTTTCACGTGTCGCGCGCCCACTGTCAGCGGCTCGTTGCACACGTCTTGGCATGACCGGGGCAACAACAGGCTGCGGAATGTCCGATAAACTATCCACGTTATAAAGTGGTAGTTCTGTCCGCGCTGTCAGGCCTGATAGCTTTTCGATGACGTCAATCAAATGCGTCGTGAAGGGGCCAGCGCCGCTTGCTTCCCATTTGTCATAATCTTCGCCTGCCTGAATAGCCTGCAAGAGCGAGACCGGAAATGTGCCGCCAAACATCCCGTCAGTTTCACGGCTGACACGTTTGACGACGCGATTGCGGTCTTTGTCGTTTGTCAGCTTGTCAAAGCGGGTGATCAATAAGATCGAGTTTTCACGGACGGCCTGAGGCATGTCGTCCCAAACTGCGGCTTCGGACTGGCGCCAGGCCTGTGTCGCATGGGTACACCAAATCACGGCATCAACTTCGGGCAACATGCGTTCCCAAACGGCAGACGACATATTCGGGTCAGAGATGCCGGGAAAATCAATCAGGTCACAGACCTCAAGGATATCGGCTTCGAGGAAAAGACGGATGTTGCGTGTCTGTTCGACGGGAATCTGCTCTAGGTTCTCAATCGATACAGGCTCGGTGGTGCCATCCACATCTGTGCGATAAGGGGCCTTCGTCCCTTGTGAAATCCAGACGGGGGAAAGGCGTGTTGCAGTGACCTTTTCGGGCAACGGGTTTTGGCCCATCAAGAGGTTGGACAGGGTGCTTTTGCCGGCACTGAATTCGCCCATCAAGGCGATGCGTGGTTTGCGGCGGACGCCAGATTCGGCTTCATCCAAACTCATTTATCAACTCCGACTGCAAGCAGCGGTTCGCTTTCGCTGAGTTCTTCGAAAATATAGTCGAATAGATCGTCGCGTTCTTGCTGTGCAGTAATACCAAAAATATCTTCCAAATCGTCAATCGCGACTTCAGACTTACTGCTGATGTCTTCCAGAATTGCGCGTTGTTCGGCGTTGAATTCACGCAGTTCTGTTGTTGCGCGGGCCCGAATTTCGTCTGCTTGCCGCACTTTCAGCTCGTCTACTATTGGCGCAGTCTCAGCCTCGATCAGGTCATAGAAACCGCTTGCGAAGGCCCGATAGCCTTTGCGGCGTTTCCACCAACCTTTCCACCAGGATGATTGTAGGTCCAGCGCAATGGTTTGCCCAAGTGAAACTGGTGCCGGAATTTCAGGTGGGGCAGGCGGGGTGATGGTGAAGTTTTGAACATCGACGCCGAATGCCGACCGGTATGTGTTTGCCAGTTCTGCAGCAGCCGTCCCATAAACGTCTTGGCAGGTCGACGTCACGTTACGACGCATGACCTGATAGCTGGTTCGTAGCAACATCCGCAGGCCGTCAGGGCTATATTGCCAGATTTCTTCTTCGCCGTTCGCCTCAAGGTGCTGCAGCAGCGATTCCAGCGCACGGTCAAGGAAGCGTTTGTGTGACTGATCAACACGCGATCCGAATTGCTGGAATGCAATATCAAGACGCTCATCAAGCGCTTTCATGCTTTGCTCTTCCAATTCTTGCAGGTGTGCAGTCAGCTTGTCGCCAGACATGACTTCTACCGTGTCACCATCAAGGCGCATGGACACAACTGCATTGGACGTGCGTACACCACCGACAAGGTTCAATGCGCGTTTGCGCGACGCCGAAAGAATCTCGGCACCGGGGCCCTCTGAAATACGTTCGGACAATGCTTTGTAAAGTTCAGGAACACCCGAAAGGTGCCAGACCAGTTCTTTGGTTTCCATACCTGCGGATTCAGAGCTAAGTGCGGCTTCGGCCCAGTTGAATAAAGCCTCGGCGCTGTCAGCGACAATATCGTCAAGATCTTCGGACAGAGCCATATTGGCCCAATACGCGCTGCCAAAGATGACTTGTGGGTTCTCCGGGCCGTTGTTGTCGGCCAAGGTTTGCAAAATACTGTCGCGAATTTCTGGAACCTGTTCACCGGGGTTCGACAATTCGTCGATGCGGTTCACAAAGATCACGACTTCGCGCGCTTTCACATTCGAAATCAGGCGGATCAAGCCCATATCCATCGAGCTAAGCGCCTGATGCGCAGACAAAACAACCACACAGATGCGACTATCACGCAACGCGTTGATCGTGATCTGTTCGCGCATCATGAAGGTATCGTTCACACCGGGTGTGTCACGCAGGCAGATCGGCATCGGAATCTTGTCGGCAGACAAATAGAGGTCAGCGGATTTCGTGATATCAGCAAAACGGCCCTGCTGATCGTCCTCTTCCATATCCTCAAAATCGTCGCCCATACAGACGTAACGCTGCACCAATTCGTCGCTAAGTTCGGCGTAGTTGTGTTTCTGTCCTAGCAACAATTCAAACTTACGGCCAAGTCGCTGCTTGGTCTTTTCACGCATTTCAGCGATCTGAGCGCGTACTTTCTCTAGCTCTTCATCCGCGCCAGCCCGTTCAGACAGCTCACCGATTCGGCCGCCGTTCTCGACTAGATGGTCCCATTCGCCTTGGCTAAAGAACTGAAAAGTCGCCGTTGGGGCATCTGCGGGCAAGGGTGCATTCAGGTGCAGTGAGGTGACAACCGATGTCCATGGGTTCACGTCGGCAGGCAGCAATTCTGGTCGACCAACCATCGCATTCACCAATGACGTCTTGCCTGACTTGATCTGTCCAATCATCGTAATGCTCGGCTCAAACGCGCGTAACTGCTTGATAAGCTTGGCAGCTTTTTTCTCAGCGTCTTGACCGCCAAGTTTGACGACGTCCGCGAGCGTGGCTTCTAGATCGACAACTTCATCGTGAAAAGCGTCAAGCTTTTCTAGGCCAAGTCGCATGAAGGGCGCTTGCTCAGGCGGGACGGCAAGACCATCCTCATTTGCGACCTCTTCCATCTTCATCCTTGTCCGTCCTTAACAAAATCTTCACACCAGCATTAACAGTAGTTCCCCTAACAGCCAAATAGCTAGGAAAACACCCACTTTATTGCCATTATGGAAACAGACCAGCGCGGCAAAAGTATGGCGCAAAAGCTAATAATTTGACAACTGTGGCAGCAACTTACGCCGCCAGATCAGCTTGCAACTCTCGCTTTATTTGGAGCAATAGGGTCACGGCTTCAAGGGCTGCGCTATCACGTTTTTCTAATTCCATCAGCTGTGCCATATCGGCAGCGTCATAAGCGGTGTCGCGTGCACGCTTCATGAACGGGTCAGTGTCATCACCATTCTCGTTCAGATAGTCACAAAGCCACCTGATATGCGCGACCGTCAGCGCAATAACTTCTGCCGGTGCTTTGTCGCCGTGTTCTTCCATCGCTACCACAAGATCAGCGCCACATTCCTCGATCGTTTCGATGACATGCTCATAGGCTTCACGTGTTTCAGGCTGAAGCGGAAGGACTTCGGCATCGACCGAGGTGCTCTCTTCAGTCGGTTCTGGGACGGGTTCAGGCTCAGCGGCTACAACGGGTTCTGGTTCTGGCTCAGCTGGCTTTGGCGCAGGTGCTGCTGCTGCATCACGCGACATATTTTTGCGTGCGGCGAGTTCGCGTAGACGCGAAATCGCGTCACGTGCTGCGGGTTTGGCCGCAGGGGCAGGCACGGGCTCTTCAACGGGTGGTTCTTCAGGAAGATCCGGTTCAAGAGCTTCGACGATTACGTCTTCAACTGCAGCCTCAGTTGGCTGTTCTGGCTCAGGGCTGGCTTCTGCGATTGCCTCGGGCTCTGCTTCTCCCACGTCCACATCTGAAACTGTCGCTGCGGCTTGCGCTTTGATGTTTGCAATGACGTCCGCATGTTGGTGCAACAAGACGTCACCGCTATCCACAGCCGCCTGGCGCCCGCGCTCAACCTCTTTCAATACCGCCGAGATAAGTGCTGAGCCGCCGCTTTCACGCATCGTTTCCTTGTCGACAGTTCCATCAGCGCGGCGGGCGCTGATTGCTTGTGGCGCTGAAATGGCCAGAACGTGCTTAAAGTCGTCGGACGCAGCGGTTGTTATGGCACCTACAGCGGCTTCAAACATCCCGCCAGACTTTAGAAAATCGGCGTGCGTGACCAGGCAGAATGCGTGATCTTTGATCGTGTAAGGCATCGCAGACCAGATCCGCTGCTCTTCTTGGCTATATCCGCGGGTACACCACAAAGCGACGTCAGTCCGCTTCGCGGCCCATTGAGACGCCCGGTGGATCGCGTTTGAGTCCTCAGGTGCGACAACCTCGAGGATAGAAATCTTTTTAAGTGCTGCAAGCGGCATCCGCAGTTCGACAAAAACAGGCGAAAGGGCCGCAATCGCTGCGGGGTCGACAGTGCCAAATACCTTTTTGGACCCATCAGGCAGAGTACAGGTCGCCTGTTCCGTTTCGCCATACAGCAATTGTAGCGTTGGCAGGCTGACCCCTTTGGGGATGACGTCATTCGCAACCAAAAGGTTCATCAATGATGACTTGCCAGATTCCGGCATGCCCATAAGCGCCAAACGCACCGGCTTTTGCAGGTGCGTTAGGATATCTTCTGCTTTTTTATGAATAGACTCGGGAAGCAGGCCACTATCAACGGCCTGCTGGAGCTCAGACTGAACCCGCGTCCCCAAAGATTGTTTCGACATTACTTCCCTCCGGCGGCAATCTTAGCCGGCGGCACAGCCGCATCAACCTCTCCTGTCATATCAATGTCGTCGTTAAGCTCAACCTTTTTGAGCGGTTTCACTTCCTTAATCACAGTGGGCTCGCCGTCTGACGCTACATTCTGCTTAGGATCTGGTTTTGCTGCCACATTTTTAACGTCGTCGAGTTCGACCACACGTGTGACTGTCGATGTTGGTGTATCGACATGCCCAATCGGCTTGGCGCGGATGGCGCGAATAACCGGCTTGTTGTGGTTCAGCTTGATGACTGAGAATGTGCAGTTGTCCTGATCAGGATCAGCCAGTGTTTCAATCGCTTCCAAAAGATAGCCAGCAATTTCGGCTGCTTTCTTGCGACGATAGCGATGCAGGATCTTTTGGATCTTAGGATCTTCAAGATACTGCAGACCATCACTGGATACGACGACGATATCGCCAACTTGCAGTTCAAACGGAGATTTGGGGCAATCCGACTTGGTCACGCGGTCGCCCAAAATCACAGAAGTAAGGCAATTGCGATCTGGATGGTTCCGGCCGGCTTCTTCGTCTAGCAGACCTTGCTTGACCATAAAGTCGATTTGCGGCGCCATCGAGTGATCTTCGTTCAACTGCTTCATCTTACCTGCGCGGTAATGATAAAGCGGGCTGTCCCCGATCGACATCCAATACATCCGGTTCTCGATCAAAACGACAGACACAAGGGTAGCCCCCATGCCGCGCGTTTCCGGATGGGATTGTACATGCTCACGCACGTAGCTGTTCGCATTGGACGCGGATTCTGTCAGGAACCGAGGAATTTCGCTTTCAAAGTCTGAAAAGTTCGCACTTTCAAACTTGAGTTCGCTAAAGACTTCTGTGACGACGATCTTACTGGCAACGTCACCGGCAGCATGGCCACCCATTCCGTCTGCAAGAACGACGACACCACTGTCTGACCCGAATGGAAAATCGGTGACAATTGCGTCTTCTTGATAGTCTCGCCCGCCCTGACAAATCGCCGAAGCGACATCAAAACGAGGTTCAGGCGATCGCCACATCTTCGTCCTCCTCGGCCGTACCTTCCGACCAATTAAATGACTTGTCACACAAGGCAACAAAGCGCAGAACCGTCTCACCGATACGGATGAGATCCCCCGTATTCAGCGATTCATTGCTGATCAAAGGCTTGTCGTTCAGGCGAACAATATTCGATTTGCCGCCATGACCAAGCAAGAATTCATTTGTGCTGCTGTCGAAAACAATCGCTGCATGATTGGTGCGCGAAATTGAGTTATCGCCAAAATCAAGCTGAATTGCCTGATCTTCGCCACGACCGATTTGCGACATGCCAGCTAACAGTGAGAAGCTCTCGCCGCGGCCTGGGCCGTCTGCAACGACGATCCAGCCAACAGGGAACTTCACGCTTTTTGTTGGCGCAGCTTTTTGGGCATCGTTGAACAGATCGACGACATCGCCATCAGACTTCTCAAAACCAATCAGGCGCGTTTTGGTGCGACGTGACCGCGCCGGCGAACGTGCCGCCGCTGCAGAGGCTGCTGCTGCTTCTGCAGCAACAGGTGCTGCAGGCGCTGGCATTGGTGGAGGTGTCGGTTCTGGTAGTGCGCTTGCAGTACCATCATCCTCAAGGTCCCAGATGTTGACAGCCGCAGGTGCCGCTGGTGGTGGGGTAGCCGCGAAATCAGCTTCGGGTGCCACAGCCGGTGCTTCTTGCGGGCGGCCAGCCAGAACATCCATCGGATTTGTCACGGGTGGAGGGGCCAATGCACCGGATTCGTCGTCCAGTGCGCCGATTGTGTCACGATAGGATTGCTCCAGTGACTCAATGCGCGTCATGGAACGCTTTGGCGCTTCTTCGTTGCGCTTCTTACCAAGCAAATCACGAATGAATTTCATCTTAGCTACCTTTCAATTTACATAACACGCTGTTGCCGCGGTGGGCTTACTCTGGCGCGCTTTACTCTGTGGTGCCTGTTGAGGCGAGCGAGGCAACCCAGAGGCTTCCATCGCGTTGTACGGCAAACATGAACTGCTCCGTACCGTTTTCGAATTCCCGCTCAAAGAGCTTCGCAAGTGAGTCGCGTTGATCCAATACTTCACCGGTTGGGATGTAGGATGTGATAACGTCGCCCATTTCCAGTCCACCGCCTTGGGCAGGGTCAAGTGAAACCACTGACGTGCTCCAGCCCGAGCCGTTGAATGCTGTTTCAAAGCGCGTGCCGTCTTCGAGCGTGACACTTTGTACGACCGGCAAGATCCAGTTGTGCTGCACGGCTTCGCCAGATGCAGGGTTCAAGGTGTTGAACGCAACTGGAATTGCTGGGGCAACTTCGCCGCCGCCGACTTCTGCACGCAGAACTTCGGCAATATCCGCAATCGCATCAACAGCAACACCATTGACGCCAGTGATTACTAGGCCAGGCTCAACCCAGATAGGCGACACAGGACCGGCCTCTGCGATGATGTTAGATTGCGCACCGGCTGCAACAAATGGCAAACGCACAGTCCAACTCGCTTCAACTTCAGAAACTTCAGGCTCGGTTATGATTTCGTTGCCAGGTGTGACAGCCGCAATTTCAACTTCCGGACCATTCCCAATGGCTGAGATCGTGTCCGGGGTAGATGGCAAATCGACTTCAGCAATTTCTGATGTCGCAGGTGTGCGGTTTGCAGTGGCTTCTGGCAAAGCAGCCGAATCTGTTGGCTGGTCAATGACCGGACGCGGTGTTTCGACCGGTTCTGGCAGTGGCTCTGGCTCTGGCAATGCAGCCAGCTCGACGCTTTCAGGGCGTACTGATGGACGAACAGCAGGTGCAGGAACATCAACGATTGCCGGGCCTTCGACCACAACAGGCGGTACAATCGCTTCCTGCTCAACGACTGCAGCAGGTGCTTCCGTGATCAGTGGTGTCTGGGTTGCAGCAACTTCTTCGGCAACTGATTCCTCGGCAACTGTTTCCTCAACAGGCGCAGGTTCGACAACTGCGGCAACCTCTTCGGCTGGTGCTTCTTCAACAACAGGGGCTTCTACGACGACTGGCGCCTCTGCAACCTCGGGTGTTTCATTGTTGACGGTTGGAAATACAAACGGTGTTTCTGTTGTAGCAGGGGCTTCGGCAACAACGGGTGCTTCAGTCGGAACTGGTGACTGAACAACAGGTGTTTCTTCGCCACCAGACATCGAGAAGACACCGACGCCAACCAAAAGAGCGACGGCAGCTGCTGATCCCAGCAACAATGGCATCTTAGACTTCTCTTGGGTATCAGATGCCACGGCAGCTGCAGCTGCAGGTGCCACAGTTTCTGTAGGTGTTGATGACACGTTCAGCGGGGTCACATTGCCCTGCTCGCCACCCATTATCTCAATCCACTCTTTTGCAGATTGCACACGATCTTTTGGAAGGACGGCCAATGCCTTGTCCATAGCAGCCAGGAATTCTGGTTCATAGTCAGGGAAGCGACCAGCCAGTGGCACATATGGATCAGCTTCGCCGGAAGCGATCGCTGCCAGACGCGCCTGTGAGTTCGGTGGCACGTCGCCATTAATCAGGTGATAGAAAGATGCACTGAGCGCGTAGAGGTCGCTGCTTGGGCTTTGATCGGAACCAGCAATGTAGAATTCCTGCGGTGAATAACCGTCTTTCACAACGCGAAGCGCAGAAAGCACGCGGCTTTGCTTGGTCGCTTCTTCACGGGCGGCACCAAAGTCGATCAGAACGGGATGGAATTCCTCATTGATCAAAATGTTGTCTGGTGAAATGTCGCGGTGCAGAATGGACTGGTCGTGGATAAAGCCAACCGCACCCAAAACTTCTTTCAGGATCGATTTAATCTGTGCAGGTGTCAGACCGTGGTTTGGATCTTCGATGGTATCCAGAAGGTCGCGGCCGGTGACAAAGTCTAGCGCCATGTAGGCAGTGTCATTGTCTTCGAAGACTTGGTGGACGCCAACAATATTCGGGTGGTCAAGTTTAGCAAGGCTGCGGGCCTCTTGTACGAACAGGCGTACAATAGATTTCAACTCATTCTGGTGCGCACGGGAACGGGCCTGAACCACATAACGGCTGCGACGGCAGAAAGCGCCGGGGAAACACTCTTTGATAACAATCTTACGATCCAGGCTGTCGCGGGCCAGATACGTAATGCCGAAACCACCTGCGTTTAGGAAGCTCTCAATAGTGTACTGACCGTGCATCAACTTTGTGCCCGGCTTCAGCTCATCTACAAAGCTGTCCTTCTCGTCTGTATTCTCTTTCGCTTGCGGCTTAGCCATCTGTCTATCCAGCTCTAATTCTTCAAACACGGAACGGTTTCTTGACCGAGGCTTTTAAGTCTCATTCAAATTAGGCCAAAAAGTGACGCTAACTTGTTGTTTAGTGGTTCTTAATCAATACGATTATTTACCATTGTGCGCATTTTGGGAAACAGTGACCGGCGGGAATTCGCCGATAAAATCCAATTTTAACTGAAAACACATGGCTTTGTGTCCACCCTGTGTCTCTTAATCCAAATGAGGCGGCGCTGGGCCGCCATTCCCATTATTTTATTGGGCTGCATAAAGTTCTTGCGGCGGTGCAGCGAATCTAAGCGCTTAATAATCCGATTCTCTTGGCGAAATCTGCCTGAGCCTTGTCTGATTCTATGAACTTCCGACAACGAAGGGGAAAATGCGCCAAACATAAACCTTGCTTGTGGCGTCACGCCGAAATGTGCAGCATCAAAAATAGTACAAGGAGCGGGTTTAAGATGCGTGTATTTATCAACGGTTTCGGACGTATCGGACGAACCATGCTGCGGGCGCATTCGTCAGGTGCATGGCCTCAGGTCGAAATCGTGGGCATCAACGATATCGCTGAGCCAGAGCTCCGGACGCACCTCTTTGCATATGATAGTGTCTTTGGTCCTTATCCCGGGAAAGTGTCGCTTGAAGGTGATGCGATGATCATTGACGGAAGATCAATTCCGCTCACGACCACCAATGATATTTCCACTTTGGATTTGTCGGGTGTTGATGTTGTGCTGGAATGTACCGGTAAGGCAAACAGCCGGGACATCGCAGAACGAGGCTTAAGCGCGGGTGCCGACCGTATTCTTATTTCAGGACCATCTGATGCCGCTGACCTTACGATTGTCCTTGGTGCAAACGATGCGTTGCTTGGCCGGCAACGGATCGTGTCCAATGCATCTTGTACAACCAATGCATTGGCTCCGTTGGTCAAGCTGATTGATGACACCTGGGGTTTGCAGACGGGTTGGATGACAACGATTCATTGCTATACGGGCAGCCAGCCGACCATTGATGCCCCGCGCGGTGATATGATGCGCAGCCGGGCTGCTGCTCTCTCTATGGTGCCGACCACGACCTCAGCGCAGCAATTGCTGAACCAAGTCTTGCCTGACATCGCCGGGCGGATCGAAGCCGCTGCGGTCCGTGTCCCTGTGGCGTCTGTGTCGGCGGTTGATCTGTCCGTCACTCTCAACCGCTCTGTCGCGCTAGAAGAGGTGCATGCCGTCTTGCGCGCTCAGGCAGGTATCATCGGTTCGACCGATAAACCTTTGGTGTCGACGGATCTGCGTGCAAGACCTGAGAGCCTTATCGTATCATTGCCGGAGACACGCGTCACCCAAGGTGGTTTGGTGCGCGTCTTTGGCTGGTACGACAACGAATGGGGCTTTTCATGCCGTATGCTGGATGTCGCAAGCAAAATGGGCTGAGCTGATTGGCCGCTCAGATGAAGGCGCGGTAGGAAGATTCAAAGAGTTGCTGTTGTTCCAAAAGTGGCTTGGGGTTGATTCCCGGCTGCAGGAGCCGGGCAAAGTGCCATTAGCCATCATTTTGGGCAGGTGAGCTCCAAGATGGAGGGGACTGTCTGCACGACTCTACAAAAGTCTCAAACGCACCCCAGATTTCAGCACTGTCATTGCTGCGCTGTGGATGAAATAATACAAACTCAAACGTCTGCGCTTCGCTGGGCTGCAGTTGACCGGCAACGTCACTTGCATAGTCGCCCATCGTCGCCCGAGGCGACTTTGGTGTGAAGTTCTGTTGCGAAGAATCAAGCGCAATACCACCGCTTACCTGTGCCTTAGCACCGGGGGCCATCACCCCTTTCAACAAAGGGGCCTGCGCACCCTGTACTTGGACAGTCTGATCTAGCTGAATTTTCGATGCGTCGAACTGTGCATTGAACAAATCGATGGATGACACGTTGCGGCGGCTGATGTGAAAATAGTTGGCGTAGTAGACAACTTGGATATTGCAGTCTGATCCAACGATCGACAGACCTGAATCGCCGTCCTCATATTCGGCGACTTGACGCAAAACACCCAAAGCTTCGACCACGGACACATCAGGCTCTTGCTCTGCGCTACCCTGTTCTTCCATGAGCCGGGAGATCGCCGCAAAACAAGCGATCTGTGCTGCAGGATCATCAGTGATACTTTGGCAGTTCGCCATCAAGTCAGACAGCAAATACTCTTCACCATCGACATTCACGGTCTCATTGGCCATCACGTTGGTCGCCAAAAGCCCCAGCGAAACAGCGATACCACACATCAGCGTCTTCATTTCTTATTCTCCAAAATAAGCTTGCTGCACTTTTCGCAACTCACCTACCCATTACTCATTATATCGTTGGCACATATCGTTTTGTGATCTTGACCAAGGCAAACTTAGGTCGTCTGCCTTGGTCAGAACAGTTGTCTGGTGGGGCCGGAAGATCAGGTTTCCAGCACAAAGTCGCTTTTGTCGATACCGTACTCTTCTTTGGCGGCTGACACGCGGATCCCAATGGTTTCCTTCAGCGCGATCCAAACAAGGCTTGTCGTGATGCCCACATATGTGATGACGATCAAAACCGAAGACAGCTGACCCAAAACGCTTGCGTCTGGGTTGGTAAAGCCAGCAGCAATCGTACCCCACACACCGCAGAACAGATGCACAGGGATGGCACCGACCACATCGTCAATCTTGAAGTAGTCAAGAACTTGCGTGGCCCAGAAGATGATCAGACCGCCGCCCATGCCGACCGCGAAGGCCCAAAATGGTGTTGGAAAGAGAGGCTCTGCCGTGATTGCAACCAAACCACCAAGTGCGCCATTCAACATGAATGAAAGATCAAAGCGGAACTCACGCAAATAAGAGACACATCCAGCAACAATCACGCCGCCTGCAGCAGCCAGATTTGTGTTAAGAAAGATGCGTGCCACATTGGACGCATCTGCATCAGTTGAGAAACTAAGGTAAGAACCAGCATTAAAGCCGTACCAACCCATCCATAGGATCAAGGTGCCAACAGTCGCGATTGGCAAAGAATAGTTGCCAAGCGCAACTTTTTTGCCGTCAACAAAGCGTCCGCTACGCGCGCCAAGGAACAGAGCACCTGTCAGGGCGGCTGTGCCACCAACAACGTGAACAACTGTACTTCCAGCGAGGTCTC
The DNA here is from genome assembly GCA_947496605.1 of uncultured Paracoccaceae bacterium. Taxonomy (GTDB): domain Bacteria; phylum Pseudomonadota; class Alphaproteobacteria; order Rhodobacterales; family Rhodobacteraceae; genus Yoonia. Next base: position 226,237 of record CANMDF010000002.1, read on the forward strand.
TGAAGCCTAGGTCTGTCGCCAAGAAACCGCCACCCCACGCCCATGAGGCTTGGATCGGATAGATGACGGCGGTCAAAATGGCCGCAAAAATAAAGAAGGACATCAGTTTCACGCGCTCGGCAATGGCGCCGGACACGATCGAAACAACAGCCACGCAGAACATCGATTGGAAAAAGATGTCCGCGGCACCAGCGTGACCACGGCCCACGAAATTAGAACCGCCCTCGACCACATCGTTGATTTCGATGGCGCCGTTGAACCCGATGATACCGGGTAAGATCCAGCTGCCTCCGGGGAACATAAAACCGTAACCCGACAGGATAAAGGCCGTTGATGCGATGGCAAAGAGGCCGATGTTCTTGGCGCATTGCGTGACAACATTTTTCTCACGCACAAAGCCTGCTTCAAGCATTGCGAAGCCGGCAGTCATCCACATGACGAGAACGCCACAGAATACGATGAACAGCGTGTTGATAACAAAAGGTGAAACGCCTGATGAGGCTTGTTGCGCCTGTGCCGGGCCAGCGACAAGGGTCGCCAGCACGGCGGCTGCGATAACTTTCCGTAACATTTTGTACTCTCTATCTACAAATTCCTATTCGCAGATCGATGAATAATCGGGCATATTTGAGGCGGACTTGGCCCAAATATTAGGCGGAGTGAGAAAATGTGAAAAAAGACATATAAATTATGTGAGTCAATTCTGTTGAAACGGGGTTCGTGAGACAGACAGCGCGGCGTAACGGTAGAAGAGTGTGTCGTTCGTCTTCCAAGCTTGGCTGTTTGTGGCAATCATATTAATGCCAAAGAAAAAGAGCGCCGGGAAGAACCGACAACAACAGCCCTCAAGACGATTGGGACCCAACTCAGCGACACGAAAACCGTTCGAAACTTGGGCAAGGCCATAGTGTCGAGCTGCGCCAGTATACCAATATGAAAAGCGTCTCAGCAATATCAGAGAAAATGGCGGACTGGGGAGGATTCGAACCCCCGACCCCTTGATTCGTAGTCAAGTACTCTATCCAACTGAGCTACCAATCCGCGTAGCGTGGGATTTAGACCCGGTTGTGATCTGATGCAAGGCCCAAATCAGATTCTTTGTCATTTGCCGCAGGGGCAAGTGCAAGGTCCTCTTTTGGAAGCTGGATCATAAAGGTCGTGCCTTTGTCGTCTGTGCGTTGCAGTTCCAGTCTGCCACCATGTCCACGTACAAGGTCTGCGGCAATGACCAGACCTAAGCCAGAGCCGCCTTTGCGCACCCCACCTTGGAAAGGCTGGAACAGATGTTCTTGCGCTTTCTTTGGCAAACCTGGCCCTGTGTCAGTAATTGTCAGATGCCATGCTTGATCGTCTTCTGTTGCCTGCAAGCAAATCTCGCCGGGTTGATTAGTGGCCATGATCGCTTGGCGCGCATTGCGCACGAGGTTGAAGATCACCCGGAACAATTGTTCCCCATCGGCACGCAAGGTCATGGACGCTGGGATGTCTTCTGAGAATGACAGCGGATAGTCCGCTGCGGCAAGCCGTTCGCTATCGATCACGTCACCAACAATCTGGGCAAGGTTTACCCGTGTCAGGGCGGGGGCGGGTTCATCAACGCGTCCAAAGGCAAGTGTCGTTTCGCACAAGTTCACGGCGCGTGTAATAGATCCGACCAATTTGGGCGCCATACGTTTGACGAGTGGGTCATCTGAGGATTCAATTCTGTCGGTGAACAATTGCGCCGAGGTTAGGATGTTGCGCAAGTCATGGCTAACTTTGGCCACAGCGCCACCCAATTGCGCCAGCCGTTCCTTTTGCTTCAGCGCACCGGTCAGCTGCGTCTGCATCATCTGCAACGCCTCTTCAGCATCGCGCAGTTCCCGGACACCTGCCGAAGGAGTGATAATCTGGCGGGCATCTTCTGGTGATTTGGCATAGGCTTGCATGTGATCGACAACCCCTTTGATCGGGCGGACGAGCAGAATTTGTACGGAAAGGAATAGCAAACTGGCCGTGATGACTGAGATGAATGCCGACAAGAATAGAATATTTCGCCCGTAGGCTAGCAGCGCATTGCGCAAAGGCATCTCGTCCATTGTCACTTCGATCAACAAACCGCCATCGCGCACCGGATTGCCGATGACGCGGATTATCCGCTCTTCGGTATCTATTAATGTGCTTAGCGCGTCACTGATCAGTGTCATGCTGCTTGGGTCACGCAGGTCATAGGTTGCCGTGATCGGCGATGGAATGGGTGAAGACAGGGCCAATTGACGGATTTCGTCACGACGCAGCACGACGTTATAAACTTCCGCGTTTTTCAGCAGTTCAGCCTCAAGCGCAGGGCTGATCATATCGTCCGCTTCCAGCGCCAGTGATGCAATCTGCGCACGTTCTAGCCGCGCAAGCAAATAGTCCTCACGGAACCGCGCAATGGAAGGCACGAAGATAAAAATCTCGGCCAGCATCACGAAGATCACCGTGAGGATCAGAAATCGACCTGAAAGTGAGTTGGTCATACTACCTCGCCTTGGGGCTTATGGCAGCCAACGCTGCACAAAGCCTACGATACCCTTTACCTTCGAGCTCTCGAAGAGTCTTGGGCTAAAGTAAGCGCCCGCGGCCCGTTTGTTAACCTCACTTACGGTGGGGTAAGGCAGAACGGTGTTGGCGATGGCTGACATCTTCATTTTGTTTGCAATCGCCATGGCCCACATGCCAATCAACTCGCCAGCCATATGGCCTGCAATAGATGCCCCAACAGGGCGCCCTTTGACGACCATGACTTTGATCAAGCCTTTGTTTTTGCGTTCTGCAATCAGTCGGTCATTGTGGTGGAAATCAAAGCGGACCACTTCGAGTGCTGTGCCATGTTTCTTTTTGGCTTGCGCCTCAGTCAACCCAACTTGAGCCAGTTCAGGATCTGTGTAGGTTGCCCAAGGAATATGGTCGGTGCGCTGCTTTGACGGCAGACCGAACAGCATTGACCGGATCAGAACGCCAGCATGGTAACCGGCAACATGAGTGAATTGCAGCCCACCCGCGACATCACCGGCGGCATAGACCTTTTTGTTGGTCACTGAGCGCAAATCTGGCCCGACCTTGAGACCTGAACGGTCATGTGCAATGCCGCCAGCGTCCAAGTCCAACTTATCTGTGTTTACCTTACGACCGACGGCCATCAGTAGGTGTGACCCAGTGAAATCACCTTTGGGCGTATGCACTGTAATCGTGTCACCTTCACCGCTGATCTTTTCGGCTTGGGCTTCCTCAATGATATTGATGCCCTCGTCTTTCATCTTTTCCAAAACGAAAGCGGCCATTTCGGGGTCATCCTTGCCAAAAGCCTTGGCACCTTCGATGACAGTGACATTACAGCCCAAACGACGGTGTGCTTGCGCCATTTCCATGCCGATAGGGCCGCCACCAATGACAATCAGATGCTTGGGCTTTTCACGCAAATCAAAGATGTCTTCGTTGGTGTAGTGTTTGACGGTATCCAAACCGGGGATTGGGGGCACGAATGGGCCAGAACCGGTCGAAACCACGAAGCGACGCGCTTCAATGATGTTATCGCCAGCCTGCACTTCGGTCTTGGAAATGAATTTGCCGAATTCCTCTATCACATGCACGCCAAGGCCTTCAAAGCGTTCAACGCTGTCGACAGGGGCGATGGTGGCGATGACGTCATGCACGTGGTCTTTGGCGGCGGCATAATCGACTTGTGCCTCAACCTCGCCTACACCGTAGGGTGCGCCGTGCGACATGGCATGTGCTTGCTTTGCGGATGCAATCAGGGCCTTAGACGGCACGCAGCCATAGTTCAGGCAATCGCCACCCATTTTGTGGCCTTCCAGCAGGACCACTTTCGCGCCCATTTGAACCGCACCCGCTGCAATGGACAATCCGCCAGAGCCGCCACCGATGATACAAATATCTGTCTTAATCCGGTTCATAATTTAAAGGCCTTTCTTGCCGCGAATAGCGTTGATCGCGATAGGGAGAGCGGCAAGTACACACAAGCCGATGATAGGAAGGATGATCTGTGGCTCAAAGATGATGCCAAGGTTCGGGGTCTCGCCACGGGCGAAGACTTCGCCAAGGCCAGCACCCACGGATGTGTACACGACCGAACCGGGGATGATGCCGAAGAAGGTTGAGATGACGAAGCGATGCAGGGGCACCTCAAGGAACGATGGGATCAGGTTTGCGAGGAAGAATGGCACAGCTGGCACCAAACGGATCAGGAACAGCATGGACCATTGGTTTTCATCAATGCCGTCTTTGATCTTTTTGACCGCACCGTCCGAGTTTTCCAATTTCTTGCCAAGGCTTTCACCAAACCCCCACCGTGCGGCAAGGAAAATCGCTGTTGCGCCGATTGTCGCCGCGGTCATGTTGAATAATGCACCCGGGAAGGTCGCAAACAGAAAACCACCGGTCAGGGTGGCAATTGTTGCCCCAGGGAGGGAGAAGGCAACAATCACCACATAGGCTGCGATAAAGACCAGAACGGTCAGTAGATAGTTGGCGTCACGAAAACTGAGCAGGGCCTCTCGGTTCTCGGCGAGCGCTTCGAACGTCAAGTAATCGCGCAGAAAGAACGCACCCAGCACGGCAACGACGCCGATGATGATGAGGGGGAGCTTCTTGAGCATCGGGTTTGTGGCGGGGGCTTCGGTCATGTCGGTCATCTCTCGGGTCCAATGTGTGTCTGTCTTGGTTGCAGGTTAGATGGACGCAACGTGGCCACAGCGATACCCACCTCACGGCGCATTGATGTAAAGCACCCCGGATGTTTCAGTTTTATGTGTATTGCCCGTGAAGACTGTAACATTTGATGTGATCGAAATATGTGAATTGTTGCAGTTTGACCCCCGTGATTACGTTGACATGTAATACGACCCCCTCTAAAGGACGGGTCTGAATTGTAGTTCGGCTTCGAATCCCCAATGGGGTTTGGCCAATAACCGGAGAGCACGCTATGAAGCGCACGTTCCAACCATCAAATCGGGTTCGCAAGAACCGTCACGGCTTTCGCGCACGTATGGCGACAAAAGCTGGTCGTAAGATCCTGAACAATCGCCGTGCCAAAGGCCGCGCGAAGCTGAGCGCGTAAGCGCAACAGCCGTTTTGACCGATTTGAAACCGCCGGTTGGGCCTGATCAGGGCACTCCGGCGGTTTCTGTTTGCGTATTGACCAAGCGTGCCGACTTTGTGCGCGCCTCAAACGCCCGTCGCCAAGGCACCCCCGGCATCCACCTACAAGGCCGCAAGCGCAGCGATGGCGAGGCTGCGGGTATCCGCGTCGGGTTCACCTGTTCTAAGAAGGTCGGCAATGCCGTCGCCCGCAATCGGGCCAAGCGTCGCCTGCGGGAAGTGGCGCGCATCGTTCTGCCTGAGATGGGCCGCGATGGCTGGGACTATGTGCTGGTGGGTCGCAAAGACATCACAGCAACCTTATCTTTTGAGACACTGGTCGCTGACATGCGCCGCGCCATGAAAAAGGTCCACGGATGACGCCCTTTGCCTTTATCGTCTCTCTGCCCGTTCGGGCGTACCGCATGGTACTGTCGCCTTGGGTGGGGATGAGCTGCCGGTATCACCCGACATGCTCAGCCTATTCGCTTGAGGCGCTTGAAAAGCACGGGGCAATCAAAGGTAGTTATTTGACAGTGCGGCGCATCCTGCGCTGCCACCCATGGGGTGGGTCGGGAATTGATAACGTGCCGGACTAAAGGCAATTCACGCCACAATGCAACTTCTCAGTTGCGGCGAATGTCGGGTTTGAGCCCAAAGTGACCGATGCTGCGGGCTGCACGAATGTCCACTGATCAAAAAATTGGCTGATGGACCTGCCACGGTCGGACCTAGCTCTATCTGCGTTCTCCAAAACGCATCGACGGGGCCACAGTGATCCTGTATCCCCCGAGTAGCCAAATTTCCTGCAGTCAGAGGACCCGCAAATGGAACCAGAATTTGTCGACGGTGTTATATTCGAAGCACTTACGTTTTTGCGGTCGGCAGCAAACCAAAATGGCCCAGAAATCATAACATTCGCTTTGTACTTCGATCATGAAGGAAGTGCGCTTTCGGTTTGTGCAGATACCATCGAAAATTCACAAAGAACCGTCGATCAAACAAACTCTTTCAATTTCAAATACTTCTCCAAAGCGATTGAGCATAGCGATCTGGAAAAGGCGTCTCTGTGGCAATGCAATATTGGCCGCAGCCTGAGTGTAGGTGACTTCAAGCATGTCAATCTTGCACGAAGAGATATGCCAAGTCATATGAGCGCTACCAAGCTATTTTTGGAAATGCCAAAAGGCATAATGCGCCATACACATTCGATTCTTGCGGTGTGCGATCCACGCAATCAGATCGTATTTGCTACCTCGACAGAGAATGATGAAGTTGGTCTGGTTTGGAGCCCACCAACAAACACTTAAATCCTCCGAAAAGCGCTCAGCACAACAACATTGATTTAAGCGATGTTCCATAAGCAGTCATTGGCGCAGCCGCAGCGAAAGCTCACTTCGTCCGCAGACCAGCTATTGCTTCTCCTCAGGCACTGTCCGCCGCCTACAGCTTCTCAAAGGAAATCGTCACGACCCCAATATCCAAACCATACCGTTTTACATATGCCAGGTTTAGCAAGCGATCCTCGCTCAACAACCACATCCAATCGTCGAATGTCACACGCAGTGTTTCTGTTTCACCTGCTGCAGACGGCACGGGCAAATCAATCTCGTATTTCCAATTAAATCGGTCGCCCTGCTCAATTCCGGTGGCTTCGCCGATGACGCCAGGAGCGGTGCCCACCCAGGCGTCTTCGCCGGTCTTTGTCAAAGTCCAGATGCGCTGTTCTGTCGATCCGTCCTCATAGATGAAATCCTCAACCAGCCGCAGGCGTTCGCCGTCCCAATCCCCGTTTAAAGTGACAACAAAGCTACGGCGCACAGTGCCGAGGATGTCTTGGAATTGCCCATAAGCGACAAGCTCGCCATCGAAGAATTCTTCAAGATTCAGCTTGCGGTCGCTCAGGCTCGCGTCGTCGAAAGAAGGTTTTCCAGTACAAGCAGCAAGCAGGACAAAGGCGGCGGCAAGGATCAGGCGCATTCAAGTTCTCCATATTCTACTGCTTCATACGGTTTAGCAGGGCATTCGGATGCCTCTAGGCAGCGCAATAGTGATCTGGCATATCATAGCGATGTTAGATGAAGCTGAAATCCACCCGCTCTTTCATGGTGCGCCAACCACCACTGAGTTCAAGAAGCTGCGTAAACGCATCGTCCGATATACGCGCGAAGCGATTGAGCAATACGGCATGATCGAACGCGGTTCCAAATGGTTGATTTGCTTGTCAGGCGGTAAGGACAGCTACACGTTACTAGCGGTGCTGTACGAGTTGAAATGGCGTGGCTTGTTGCCTGTCGAATTGGTTGCCTGCAACTTGGACCAAGGCCAGCCGAATTTTCCTGCGACCGTATTGCCTGCGTTCCTTGAAAAAATGGGTGTGCCGCATCGGATCGAATATCAAGACACATATTCAATCGTTATGGACAAGGTGCCCCAAGGCCGGACCTTCTGTGCGCTTTGTTCCCGCTTGCGTCGTGGCAACCTTTACCGGATTGCGCGCGAAGAAGGATGTTCAGCCGTTGTCCTTGGTCACCATCGCGATGATATCCTTGAGACGTTCTTTATGAACCTTTTCCATGGTGGACGGCTGTCAACGATGCCCCCGAAACTGGTCAATGAAGAGGGTGATCTATTCTTGTATCGTCCTTTGGCGCATGTGGCTGAGGCCGACTGTGACAAGTTTGCTCAAGCAATGAACTACCCAATCATCCCTTGCGATCTTTGTGGATCGCAGGATGGGTTGCAGCGTCAGCAGGTGAAGCAACTTTTGGATGGATGGGAAAAAAATAGCCCCGGACGTCGTCAGGTGATGTTTCGGGCGCTTATGAACGCGCGGCCATCACACTTGCTAGACCCAAAGTTGTTCGATTTTACTGCCTTGGCACGTTCCACCGATGAGATAAATAATGAGACTTTGATCTGATTGATCAAAAAGCTTTGAAAAATAGCCCAGATTTTCAATCTTCAGGACTGCGATTGGGTTGTGATCAGGTGAGTCGCGTGTAAACGTAACAATGTGGCGAGACTGTGAAAGAGCGGTTGCGCCTAAATACGCTAAAATGCAAAAGAACTTGTGAAATAAGGGCCATCACATTGTTTCGAGAACCCGCACAATAATGCGGATTCCTTCATGATCTCCCAAGTTTTGCCAGTATTGAGTGTTTTTCTATAGGTCTGAACCAACTAAATATCTGACGGTTTGCTGGAGCTTTGAAGTAAAATGATGTCAAGAATTGCTACGACCCTGTTTTGTACAGTTGCGCCGGTTGCGCTTTTTGCACAGGCAGTTGAGTTGCGCTCTCCCGATGACTTCATCAATGTCGAAGGGGAAATCGTCGGCTATAATGGCGTAATGGTGCAGGTACAGACTTCGGTTGGTCTGGTTGCCGTGCCGGCGTCTGAGGTTGTCTGTATCGGCGATGGTTGCGCCGAGGTCATGGCGTCCAATGACTTTGGTTTGACGGCTGATGCTTTTCAGGGTGTGCGCGGTTCCGAACCAGAAATTGTTCTGGGGGCATCCGAAGACCTTTCCGTTGGTTTCACCTTGTCAGAGTATGGTGACCTTCACCGGACGATAACGGGCGCCTATGCTGTCACGAATGCATCCGAGACACGCGTTGAACTTGCGTCCGTCGATGAACTTCGCCTTGAAAATGCATCTACCGGTGAAACTGCGACCTTGACGCAGGTCGCGACTGAAACCGACCCTGATATTACAATCGAAGCTGTGTCGCTCAATGGCACAGCCGAAGAAGCCTATGCGGCACCCGGTGCTTGGGCAACGAACACCCGCCTGACCCATCAACTTCTTGGCCTCAAGGCGTTTTCGGTGGTTGTCGCGCCAAACGCTGGCATATCGCAGATTTCGGTGAATGATCTTGCCCGCGTGTTTGCAGGTGAAGTCACAAATTGGTCGCAGGTTGGCGGCGCAGACGTTGGTATCTTACCGCTCAGGTTGCCGCCGAATTCTGAAATCGGGGCTGAGCTGCAGCGTCTCATCATGGACCCTGCCGGAAAAGAGATTTCTAGCAATGTTCTGACGATGGCCGACGAGGCAGGCGTGGCCGCGTCAATCAATCAGTTTCCGGGTAGCGTAAGCATTGTTAGCACCGAGAATGCCGATGATGCACTGATGGTTGATGTCACCGGTTCTTGCGGCATCGCTGTTGCACCGACTGAATTCAACATCATTTCCGGCGACTACCCTTTGACGCGCCCGGTGATGGCGACCTACAACACGCCAGCCAGCACGAGCCTTATTACGGAAGTATATGATTTCGCATCCAGTGATGTGGCGCAGGGTCTGCTTGAGAACGAAGGCTTTATCAATCACAGCGCCACAATGATGGACAGCGGTGAAAAGAACGCCCGTCTCAGTGGTTTGCTTGAAGGAACTTTTGATGACGCTCAGCGCGCGGCTGCAGCCCAAATGTTCCAAGTTCTTTTTGACGCTGAGCGCCTTTCACCGACAATGACGGGTGGACCTGCAAGCGGCCCAGAGGGTGCATGGAACCGTGCCATGTTGATTGACCTAATCGATCTGCTTGAGGCCGGTGAAACTGCCGGACGTGAGGTGATCTTTGTTGGATACGGTCAAAGTGCTGCAGGCAGTGACGCAGCTATCGCAGCCTCTGAAGCGGCAGCGAACGCATTCAAAGGTCTGTTGGAACGCAATGCCGCAAACACACTGTCCGCGGGCGGATATACTGTTTCGTCTTACGGCTTTGGTAATGTGTCACCTGCCACTTGTGTCGATGGCCAAGTTGCTGGCTCAGAGTACACACGCGTCGAAGTATGGATGCGCTAGCCTTCAAAGCGAAGTGAATGAACCGTTCTGGAATGCGCCCTTGTCGGCGCATTCTTTCGTTTTGCACCACCACAAGGCCCGCTACGGCCAGACGTGCTATTGATAATCATCGGGCGTGATATCGCTTAACACTGGGTCACATGCTGTTGTATCGCTTATCCAAAGGGTGCATTTCGTCACCCAGACACATAGGTAAGAGACATGAGCAAACGTATCCTATCCATCATCGCGGCCCTCGCACTGACGCTTTACGCAGGAGCAGCCACGGCGCAACAACTGACATTGGGGCAGGTTTCGGCCTATCTCAACCAGCTGCAAACGGCGCAGGGCGGTTTCACCCAGATCAACGCAGATGGCACGCTGAGCACTGGTCAGATTTACATCAAACGACCCGGCCGCATCAGATTTGAGTATAACGCACCGTCTAATGCGCTGGTGATGGCGGGTGGTGGCCAGTTGGCGGTCTTTGATGCGCGTTCCAACACGGGTCCGGAACGCTATCCGCTGAACCAGACGCCGCTAAGCATTATCCTACAAGAGAATGTCGATTTGGTTCGCGAGCGGATGGTGACAAATGTCGTGTCTGACGGCACCACGACAACGGTGACAGCGCAGGATCCCGACAACCCGAACTACGGCAGCATTCAGATGGTGTTCACAGCGAACCCGATTGAGTTGCGCCAATGGGTCGTTACAGATGACTTGGGAACTGAAACCACGGTGATCCTGAATGATCTGATCTCGGGTAGTGTGATCCGTGACATTCTGTTCAATATCAACGCCGAGACCCGCAACCGCGGAAACTAGTCATCTTGGTCTAGATCAGGAAAGGGCGGTCCAATGAAGGGCCGCCCTCTTTGTTTACCGCTTGCGACATGACCGCAATTGTTGGTCGTACATCACCGCACGTCCTTCGACCTCGCCTGCGATCCGCACCAGCCAGCTCTTGGACCGCCATGTGCCGCGCTTAAAGCCAGTGCGCCCATCGTGATAGGCAAGATATTGGTTGCGGGTGTCATTGATCGCAACGCCCGTTTCTTCAACGGTTTGCGCCATGTACCAACCCATAAAGTCAGTGGCGTCAAAGACGTCATCGCGCCGCGCGCCGCGCCCGCCTGGGCCGTCTTGATATTCTTTCCATGTGCCGTCCAAGGCTTGGCTATAGCCAAATGCCGATGACTGACGCCCCACTGGGATCACACCTAACGCATAACGATGCGGGGTTCGGTTGTTCCCGATGAATTTGCTCTCCTGATAGATGATCGCCATCAAAGACGGGACGGGAACCCCGTATTTGCGCTCTACCGCTCGGAATGCACGAAGATATTCTGGGCGCTCGGACACGATACTACATGCATCATCCAGATTGCGTGGGGCCGAGTTATAACTCGATCCGCCGCTGCAACTGGCTAAAAGCATCACACATGCCATGGCGCGAAAGATACTGCTCATCTGCCTCTCGCTTTTCTTTGTTTTTTTCAGCATAGCGGGTCTGTCGCTGTCTGGGAATCCCCAAGACGCGTCAGTTAGATCACAAATGCGAGGATCAGCGGCAAAACGAGCACTGAAAGCAAAGTCGAGGCCACTACAAGCCCCGCAACAGGTTGCGCATCAGCCCCGTATTTCTCAGCAAGCAAATAGGACGTCACTGCAACGGGCGTTGCGACTTGCACAATCAATACGCCGGCTGCGACCGGATCAAGCCCGAACCAGGTCGCGGCGGCCCAGCCTGCCGCGGCACAGATCAGCACTTTGATTACTGACAAGACCACCGCCTGCGTCATGGCTTTGGTCTCTAATCGTGCGACCGCCACACCAAGGGTGATCAGCATCATCGGAATCGCCATCTGGCCAATCAATTCGATTGCGTTGGTCAGGAATTCGGGTGTTTTCCAACCTTGCCAAAGAAACAACGCGCCCAGCAACGTGGCGCCCACCAAGGGTTCTTGGATGACGCGTTTGAATGAACCAGCCCCCGCGACCATCCAGATACCAATGGTAAACGACAAGATCGCCATGATTGCAAAGACAACGACGGCATAGCCCAGCCCGATCTCGCCAAACGCAAACAGCGCCAGCGGCAAGCCCAAGTTGCCTGTGTTGCCAAAGATCAAGGGCGCCAAATAGGTTTGTGAATTCAGCCCTGCGGCCTTAACGACAATGAAACACCCCAGCATCACGAGGCCATAGGCCACAAATGACGCAAGTGAGAGCGCGGCGAGTGCTGCTGGTTCCACCTCAATATTCATCAGTGCGACAAAGATCAGACAGGGCACCGCCAACGTCATGGCCATGCGCGTGACAAACTCGACCCGATATTCAAAACCCAGTTTGACCCAAACAAATCCAACAGCCGCCAAGAGGAAGACTGGTGCTGTGATATTCAAGACTGTCAGGGCGAGGTTCACAAACTGTTTCCTTTTATTGTTGGCGCTGACCGTGGACTTTGCAGTTGCAGCAGACTTATAAGGGCATAAGTAGGAAGACCATGTTCAAAACGCGCGCGAAATATCATCTTGGCCAAATCGTACGGCATCGCAAGCACCCTTTCCGGGGTGTTGTCTTTGACGTGGATGCGATGTTTTCAAACACGGACGAATGGTACGAGGCCATTCCTGAGGACAGTCGTCCCAAGAAAGATCAACCGTTCTACCATCTCTTGGCAGAGAACGATCAGAGCTTTTATGTGGCTTACGTGTCTGAACAGAACCTTGTTGCTGACTATTCCGGTGAACCTGTCGATCACCCTGATCTGGATGATCTCTTCGGTCCGTTTGAGGACGGCTTGTACCCTTTGCAGGTTCAGCTGAACTAATTCCCCTACCGCGCACTAGCTAACTTTTCAGCTTCTCCATCCCAAGGGGTGGTCAATGTTGCCTGCCATGTTACATCCTGTGCCAAGCCCCAAAAGGATGCCGCAATGCTCGTAGTTGTTTCCCCCGCCAAATCCCTCGACATGGACCCGGTTGAGGTCGCCGCCACTGCGCCTGATTTTCAGGAAGATGCGGTGCGTCTGTCAAAGACAGCTAAGAACCTGACGCTGAAAGAACTGAAAGGTTTGATGAGTATCTCGGACGATTTGGCCCGCCTGAACCGCGACAGGTTCAAGGCCTTCGCGGCTGAGCCTACAGCTGAGCTAACAAAGCCTGCGGCCTTGGCCTTTAACGGTGACACGTATCAAGGGCTAGAGGCCAAGACGCTGACTGATGATGATTTGGCATGGGCGCAGGACCATTTGCGCATTCTGTCTGGTCTTTATGGTTTGCTGCGTCCACTAGATGCAATCCAGCCTTACCGTTTGGAAATGGGTAGCCGTTTGAAGACCCGCCGGGGCAAGACACTCTATGACTATTGGGGCGACACCATTGCCAAAGCGTTGAATGCACAGGCAGAGACTGTTGGGGCAGACACGCTGATAAACTGTGCCAGTCAGGAATATTTTGGTGCAGCGGATCGCAAGGCGCTGAAACTGCGGGTGATCACGCCGGTCTTTATGGAAGTCAAAGAAGACAAGCCGCGCATCGTCAGCTTCTTTGCCAAACGCGCACGTGGTGCGATGGCACGATACGTGGTTGAAAACCGCCTGACCAAGGCGGATGAAATCAAAGGTTTTACGTCTGGCGGCTATGCCTATGATCCTGATTTGTCGGAAGGCGACAAATGGGTGTTCCTGCGCGATTACCCGATCTGATGGGCCTTTCGGTTGCAATCATCGGGCATGGCGCGATTGCCCAATATGTGCGGGCAAGACTGCCAGACCTTAAGATCACCGAGATTGCGCAAGTGGTTCGCCCCGGCAAAGAGGTTTTGGATGAAAACCCGCCACTGATCTCTGACCTGACTGATCTGCCATCCCGGCCCGATTTCGTAATCGACTGTGGTGGTCATCAGGCATTGGCGGCACATGGTCCGGTTGCTTTGGCCATGGGCATTGATGTGCTGACGGTGTCTTTGGGCGCTTTGGCTGATCGCGGTATCGAGCAATCGTTGCAAGATGCGGCTTCACGCGGTGGCGCACGGCTGCAACTGCTAAGTGGTGCGATAGGTGGATTGGATGCGTTGCGCGGGGCCTCTGCGGGGGCGATTGCGCAGGTCAGCTACACAGGGCGCAAACCGCCAAATGGATGGCGCGGATCACCTGCCGAGAAAGCAATTGATTTAGACACTATCACTGCCCCAACCGTGCACTTTGCTGGTGCCGCACGGGATGCAGCGCTGAAGTATCCTAAGAACGCGAATGTGGCTGCTGCTGTTGCCTTTGCCGGGATCGGTTTGGATCAGACAGATGTACAGCTGATTGCTGACCCAACCATTACTGAGAACATTCATGAAGTGTCCGCGACTGGTGACTTTGGCAGTTTTCACTTTACGATTGCAGGTAAGGGGTTGCCCGAAAACCCGCGCAGTTCATCCCTTGCTGCCATGAGCATCGTCGCGGCACTGGCTGAACGCCAAAAACAAATCGGTTTTTAGAAATCCGCCGCAATGCGCATGTCGCGCAAAGGTCGGACAGCTTTGATCGAGGCCTGATACAGCGGATCTGCCTTATAAGCGGCCAATGCCGCAGTGCTTTCAAACTCGGCATAGACAATCACATCGACTTCGGAGGACAGCGCGTCGTTTTGCGTATTCTGCCGCACTTCAAACGCACTGGCGTGCGGAATGCCAGCCAGCAGTTCAAGACCCTCCACGATACGTGGTAAGTCCGCCTTGTCCTTGGCGCTGAAAAAGACGACATGGCGAAGTTTGGGGCGATTGGTCACGGTGCTAACGTCTCATTGATGGTATTGCCGTCAACAAACATAGGTGCACTGCGACCGCAAGTGTCTGACCTGCGTTAAATCCGCTCAATCGCCAGTGCGATGCCCTGGCCACCACCGATGCACATAGTGATTAAGGCACGCTTGCCGCCGATGCGCTCTAGCTCATACATCGCTTTGACAGTGATGATGGCGCCAGTCGCGCCCACAGGGTGGCCAAGTGCAATCGCACCACCATTGGGGTTCACGCGGGCAGGGTCAAAGCCAAGCTCTTTTGACACGGCCAGCGCTTGTGAAGCGAAAGCTTCGTTTGATTCAATCACGTCGAAATCGTCGACAGTCAGTTTGGTTTTCACCAGGAGGTTCGCAACAGCAGGTACCGGGCCAATGCCCATGACTTCGGGGCGTACGCCTGCGTGTGCATAACCCAGAATGCGGAACTTAGGTCTTAGGCCCGCCGTTTGCGCAGCCTCAGCCGTTGCCAGCACGATTGCTGCCGCACCGTCATTCAGGCCAGAGGCATTGCCCGCTGTGACAGATCCGTTCTTTTGGAAGACTGGGCGCAGACCCGATAGCGCATCAAGCGTCGTCGCCTTTGGGTGTTCGTCGGTCACGAAATCCACCATTTCGCGGCGCTTTTTGATCGGGACAGGTGTGATCTGGCTGTCAAAGTATCCGGCATTCATTGCAGCCGCTGCCCGTTCCTGACTTTGCAAAGCAAAGGCATCTTGCTCGGCGCGGCTGATATCATGCTCGCCTGCAACATTTTCTGCGGTCACGCCCATATGCCCGGTCCCGAATGGGCAGTTTAGAGCACCTAGCATCATGTCGCGCGTGCGGACGTCGCCCATCTTCGCGCCCCACCGCTGGTCTGAGACGATGAATGGCGAGCGGCTCATATTCTCGGCGCCGCCGGCAAGGCCGAACTCTGCATCACCAAGCATCAGCGATTGCATCACTGACACGATCGCTTGTACGCCGGACCCGCAAAGGCGGTTCACATTCATCGCAGGTGTCGTATCAGGGATGCCCGCATTTATCGCCGCGACGCGGCTAACGTACATGTCTTTAGGTTCAGTATTGATCACATGACCAAAGGCCACATGCCCTACCTGGCCACCCTCTACGCCTGATCGTTCCAGTGCAGCCTTTGCTGCGATTGTGCCCAACTCAATCGGGGAAGTCCCTGCCAAAGACCCGCCAAAAGTGCCAATCGCCGTGCGTGCACCGCCTAAAATAACGATATCAGTCATGTCGGATCCCCCGTTTCATTTCGCTCAGATCGTACCCTAGTGCGCCCAAAGAAACAGGGGAACGTCGCGG
Source organism: uncultured Paracoccaceae bacterium (assembly GCA_947496605.1). Lineage (GTDB taxonomy): Bacteria > Pseudomonadota > Alphaproteobacteria > Rhodobacterales > Rhodobacteraceae > Yoonia. The sequence goes on from CANMDF010000002.1 coordinate 242,248, forward strand.
CAAACCTTGAAAATTAGCAAAACACAACTACATGTATACTATCGCATACAAAAAAGAGGTGGTCATGTTATCAGACTTGACCGGGGGCAATCCGATGGTGGTTGTCGCCGTATTCATTGCCGTTGTTTGGTTGCTCGTGCGCTATAGCAACGGGCAAAACAAAAATGGAAACGACGAAGATTGATTGTTGGATTTGATCACCTTCCATTGGCGCTGCCTGTCGGGGCGGAGGGCCAGATGCGGGTTATCATCCGACATGGGGTAAGACCTTGTCGGCCGTGACGCGCTTTTTGCGTCAGATCGCGTAGGCAATCGCACTGCGTCTATTGCAAAGTGCACATGAACCGTTTCCTTCTGGGCCTTGCGTGTTACCTCTGATCCAGAGGCCGAAAAACATGCTACTCACTGTCAAAGATATTCACAAAACCTATCACACCGCCGATGGCCCTTTTGAGGTGCTGCGCGGCGTTGATCTGACCCTGCATGCTGGCGAAACGCTGGCGCTGACAGGCGAATCTGGCAGTGGCAAAAGCACGCTGTTGCATCTTATCGGTGGTCTGGATGCACCTGACCAAGGCCAGATCCAGCTCATTGGTCAAGACATCGCCCAGCTTGATGACAATGGGCGCGCGGCTTTGCGGCGCGGAACAGTTGGCGTTGTGTTTCAGCAGTTCAACCTGATCCCCAGTTTGCGGGTTGCGGACAACATTGCGTTTCAAGCCCGCCTTGCGGGGCAACATGACCCGGCTTGGGATGCAACGCTGGGGGACCGCATGGGGTTGACGGCTCAATTGAATAAGTACCCCGAACAGCTTTCGGGTGGTCAACAGCAGCGGGTTGCGATCGCGCGGACCCTCGCAGCAAAACCGCAGCTTGTTTTGGCAGATGAACCAACAGGTAATCTGGATGAAGCGACGGCCGCAGCCGTCCTTGATTTGATGTTGGAGCTGGTGACAGAAACAGATGCAGGTCTGTTGATGGTGACACACTCTGCCGATCTTGCCGGGCGTATGTCGCGCCGCCTGCATTTGCGTGCAGGGCAGGTGGCATGACACGGGCCACTTTACAGGCGCTCTTGTCCCATTGGTGGCGCAATCCTTTGCAGCTTTTTACGTTGCTGGCGGGTTTGGCATTGGCCACTGCCCTGTGGTCCGGAGTGCAGGCGATCAATGCCGAGGCGCGTGCCAGCTATGATGCCGCTGCCGCCACTTTGGGTGAAGGGCAGTATGACAGATTGGTGCGTCGTGACGGCCAACCTATCGCGCAATCAACTTACGTGCAGCTACGTCGCGCGGGCTGGCTGGTCAGCCCAGTCGTGCAGGGGCGTTTGGATGGCGTGCGCATTGTAGGGGTAGAACCTTTGACCGCACCCGGTGGCATTGGTCCGGTCGCACCGGCCGAGGGCGGTGACATCACTGCGTTTTTGTCCGGCGAAGGGCAACTTTTTGCAACAGCAGAAACCGCGGGCCAGCTACCAGATTTGAACATCATCGTCACACCTGAGGCGGCACCGGGCACTGCGGTCACGGATATCGGCGTGGCGCAGCGGCTGCTGGACCGGACCGATCAGATCGACAGTCTTATCATCGTACCCGGTCAACCCAAGGGCCGTGCCGACATTGAAGCCATTGCGCCTGAACTTGTTGTCATACGTGCGCAAGGCACCAGCGATATCGGGCGGCTGACAGATAGTTTTCATCTCAACCTTACTGCCTTTGGCTTGCTTGCCTTTGCCGTCGGGATTTTCATCGTGAATGGGGCGATTGGATTGGCATTTGAACAACGTCGCCCAGTCGTGCGCACGCTGCGTGCTCTCGGTGTCCCGTTGCGCCGGTTGGTCGTTCTGATGGCGGCAGAACTGATGCTCTTTGCCGTGGTCGCGGGGATCATCGGGGTTGGGCTCGGTTATGTCATCGCGGCTTTGTTGTTGCCTGATGTGGCCGCCACCTTGCGCGGACTCTATGGGGCGGACGTATCAGGAACATTGCAATTGCGTCCTGCGTGGTGGGTGTCGGGCCTTGTGATAGCGCTGGGCGGCACTGCCATTGCGGCGAGTGCAGCACTTTATCAGATTGCCAAGATGCCATTGCTCGCATCGGCCCAGCCGCGTGCATTGGCGATGGCGGCGGGCAAACGCGCAGTTGTTCAAGGCATCTTGGCGGCTGGGTTGCTTGGGCTTGCGGGGGTCATGATGTTCACCGCAAACGGCTTGGTTGGTGGATTTACGTTGCTTGCGTCGCTTTTGATTGGCGCGGCCCTTGCGCTGCCGATTATTTTGGATCGGGTTTTGGCCGTTGCAAGCAGAACGGCGCAGTCGGTCACGGGGCAATGGTTTTGGGCGGACACGCGTCAGCAATTGCCGGGACTGTCGCTTGCTTTGATGGCGCTTTTGTTGGCCATGTCAGCAAACGTAGGCGTATCGACGATGGTGTCTAGCTTTCGCCTGACGTTCACTGATTTTCTTGAACAACGTCTGGCATCAGAACTTTATGTGCGAACCGAAAACACAGAGCAATCAGAGGCATTGATCGCATTCGCACAAGGCCGCACTGAGATTGTTCTGCCAATTCAAAATGCTGATGTTGCGATCGCAGGACAACCGACCGAAGTCTATGGTGCACGCGATCACGCCACTTACCGCGACAATTGGGTATTCTTGCAGCAAGGATCCCAACCTTGGGACACCACCTTTGCTGGGCAGACCGTACTGATCAATGAGCAACTTTCACGACGTGCGGGGCTCAATGTTGGGGATGAGATAACCTTGCAAGGGAGACCTTTTGTGGTTGCGGGGGTCTATGGTGACTATGGCAATCCAATTGGGCAGGCCGTCATTGGCGAAGGGGTGTTTGGTATGCTCTACCCCGATGTCACGCCGCGCAATTACGGTCTGCGGATGGACCCTGCTGCGGTTGCGGGTTTTGTCGCAAATTTAGAAGCTGAAACGGGCATTCCGGCGGTGCAATCTGTCAATCAGGCCAACATCAAAGCGATCTCGCTTGCCATCTTTGAACGTACCTTCACGGTTACAACGGCGCTTAATATCCTTACTCTTGCGGTGGCGGGTTTCGCGATCTTGATGAGCTTGCTGACACTCGCCAGTATGCGGGTACCTCAGCTGGCACCGGCTTGGGCAATGGGTATGACACGGGCGCAGATCGGTAAGCTGGAATTGGTGCGGGCTGTTTTATTGGCCCTGCTCACTGCAGTAGTTGCCTTGCCGCTTGGGGTTGCGCTGGCGTGGGCGCTTTTGGCGGTCGTCAATGTGGCGGCATTCGGATGGAAGCTGCCGATGTATTTATTCCCCATCGACTATGCGCGCCTTGGGCTGTTTGCGGTGCTGGCAGCCGCACTTGCCGCACTTTGGCCAGCACGCCGCTTGGCGCGGACGCCGCCTGCGGATTTGTTAAAGGTGTTTTCTAATGAGCGTTAGGGTTCTGATCTTCGTCGTTCTTTGGCCAATGGCCGCAATGGCACAGGGGTTTGCTGGCCTCGGCACTGATGCCGACGGCTTCTCGGTTCCAGAACCAAACCCCCAATTCAGCTTTCCCGCAGATCATGGTGCACATCCCGATTATCGCATTGAGTGGTGGTACCTGACTGCCAATCTGACGGCAGAAGATGGCACGCCCTATGGATTGCAATGGACACTCTTTCGATCTGCTCTTGCGCCTGAAGAGGGGGACGGCTGGACCGCGCCGCAGCTCTGGATGGGCCATGCTGCTGTGACGACGCCTGATGCGCATTTCGTCAGCGAAAGACTGGCACGCGGCGGGATCGGGCAGGCAGGTGTGACCTCCGACCCTTTTGAAGCGTGGATTGATGATTGGACGCTAGAGGGCGATTGGGACAGGATGCGTATGACAGCAAGTGCACCGGATTTTGCCTACGACATGGCGCTGACGGCGCAAGGCCCGCTGATCTTTCACGGCGATGCAGGTTACTCAGTGAAATCGGGTGCAGGGCAGGCGTCATACTATTATTCGCAACCCTTTTTCGCGATTGAAGGCGTGTTGCAACTGTCTGATGGGGATATCCCAGTGACCGGCAATGCTTGGCTTGATCGCGAATGGTCCTCGCAGCCTTTGGCGGATAATCAAACCGGATGGGACTGGTTTTCACTGTCCTTTGAAGATGGCGACAAAATGATGGGCTTTCGGCTGCAGCAGACAGATGGCAAAAACTTTACCTCAGCCACTTGGATCACGCCTGAGGGGGAAACGACGCCTTACACCGATGGCGCACTGAAGGCGACGCCACTGGCTGTGAACAATGCAGATGTGCCTGTGCGTTGGCGCGTTGAGCTGCCTGACCGAGGCCTGGATGTCACGGTTGGGGCGATCAACGAAGATGCATGGATGACCACCAGTGTCCCTTATTGGGAAGGACCAGTGACAGTCACTGGCAGCCACGCAGGGATCGGGTATTTGGAGATGACAGGCTATGAGTGAATGGTTTGAAACGGCAGACGGTATCCTGACAAAGGTCTGGGGGACATTGGGGCGCGGCGTCGCTGATGCGAAACACCCCGCGCGTCGTCCGACTTTTGCAACGATATCGCCGGACGGTTGGCCCGAAGCAAGGACAGTCGTGTTGCGCACCGCTGATCGTGAGGCCGGATTGGTGACGGTGCATACCGATCTCTATTCGGACAAAATCAAAAGCTTGCAGGCCACAGCCCGTGCCGCACTCCATATTTGGGATGCCAAGCAAGACCTGCAAATCCGTTTGCAAGCCGAGGTAACGATCAGCCATGGCGCTGATACCCGCGCTTTGTGGGAAAAGATCCCCGATCATGCCCAACAGTCTTACGGTGTGACCCCGCCACCGGGCACGCCAATTGAGGCGGCTTTGAACTATGTCAAAAACCCCGATCCTGCGACCTTTGCGGTCCTGCATTGCCATGTGACGACAATCGACGCGGTTCACCTTGGGGCTGACCATCGCCGTGTTAGCTATTCACGTGCACGTCATTGGCAAGGACAGTGGCTTTCCCCCTGATCCTGTGCCCGCTACAACGACACTATGAATAGTCTACCTCTCACCCGTGACCTTGTGCTGATCGGCGGTGGTCATACCCATGCGTTGGTTCTGCGCAGTTGGGGTATGAACCCTTTGCCGGGGGTGCGGGTGACGGTGATCAATCCGGGGCCGACCGCGCCTTATTCAGGTATGTTACCGGGTTTTGTAGCAGGGCATTACACGCGGAATGAGCTGGATATCGATCTGGTCAAACTCGCCCGTTTTGCTGGTGCAAGGATCATCAACGGTTATGCGACGGCCATCGATAAAGACGCGCAATTAATCCATGTCGCAGGACGCCCACCCATTGCCTATGATGTCGTGGCAGTGGATATCGGGATCACCTCGGCCATGCCGGACCTGCCGGGTTTTACGACACATGCCATTCCCGCCAAACCGCTGGGCACTTTTGCCACCCGCTGGGATGCTTTCCGCGCCCAAGCCGAGGCGCCGCAGATCGCGGTTATCGGCGGCGGCGTAGCTGGTGCTGAACTGGCGCTGGCCATGTCGCATGCTTTGCGTGACAAAAACCCTACCGTGCGCCTTATTGATCGCAGCCGCGTCTTGGCGGCGCTCGGCTATAAAGCGCGACAAAAGATGTTGGCCGCGCTGACCGCCAACAACATCGAGATTATCGAAGACGCCGAAGTCACCGAGATTTTCGCCGAAGGCATCGTGCTTCATGATGGACGCACCGTGCGCAGTGATTTCACAACAGGCGCAGCCGGCGCCAAGCCACATGACTGGATCGCAGAGACTGGCCTTGCGTTGCATGAGGGCTTCATCACGGTGGATGCCAACCTGCAATCCAGCACGCCTGAGGTGTTTGCGGTCGGTGATTGTGCGCACCTTAGCCATGATCCGCGACCAAAGGCGGGCGTCTATGCGGTGCGCGAAGCGCCAGTGCTTTTTGACAACCTAAGGGCTGCGTTGTCCGGTGGTACTTTGCGGCCTTACAAACCACAGCGGGATTATCTGAAGCTGATCTCATTGGGGCAAAAATCTGCGTTGGCCGAAAAATTCGGAACGGCCCGCGAGGGCCCGCTTTTGTGGAAACTAAAAGACTATATCGACCGCAAATTCATGGATCAGTTTGATACGCTCAATCCGATGGCTGCACCGAAACTCCCGCGCACGACTGCGCTGGGCGTGAAAGAGGTGCTAGGCGATAAACCTATGTGTGGCGGTTGCGGTGCCAAGGTAGGGCGTGCTGCATTGCAAAACGTGCTGAGCGATCACTTTGGCGACGATGCCGCAGAAATACAGCCCGGCCAAGTGATGAGCACAGATCACCTGCGTGCACTCACAAACGACCCTGTCGTAATGACCCGGATTGCCGCCGTGCATGCACTGGGCGACATCTGGGCGATGGGCGCCAAACCACAGGCCGCGACTGCCAGCCTGATTTTGCCGCGCATGTCTGCTGCGTTGCAGGAACGCACCATGGCCGAAATCATGACGACGGCGTCAGATGTTTTTGCCAATGCAGGCGCAAAAATCATCGGCGGGCATTCGTCGCTGGGCGATGAGTTGACGATAGGTTTCACGGTCACGGGCCTCACCAAATCGCCGATCACGCTGGCCGGTGCCAAGGTGGGTGATGCGTTGATCATCACCAAACCCATTGGCAGCGGCACCATCATGGCGGCCGAGATGGCTGGCAAAGCCAAAGGTGCCAACGTCATGGCATGTCTTGAGGCGATGATGCAAGATCAGGCGAAGGCTTCGGTCATATTGGGCAAAGCGCATGCGATGACAGATATCACCGGCTTTGGCTTGGCTGGACATTTGCGCGGGATCTGTGATGCGTCCGGGGTCGGTGCGGTTCTGGACTTGGGTGCGATTCCGGTGATGAATGGCGCGTTAGAGCTGTCGGCCACAGGCGTGCGTTCGTCGTTGTTCGCGGACAATCGAATCGGCGCAGGTCCAATCAAAGGACCCGCCTTTGATCTGCTCTTTGATCCACAAACGGCGGGCGGGCTTTTGGCCGCTGTTCCTGCCAAATCAGCCGATGCCACCCTAAAGAAACTGCTGGACGCAGGTTACGGCGCTGCAATTGTTGGTGAAATCACATCAGGGCCGGATATCAAAACGCGTTGACCGCGGCGGCAATTCCGTCCGCGGCGCGTTCTTGGCCTGCATCATCAAGCGTTTCAACTGTCACCTCTGCCAAGACGTCGCGTTCATCAATCCGGCGCGACTTGGCGTAGGATGGATCATAGTGATCGACCATCAGTGCAAGCGACAGATCGACCAATGCGCCGTTTTGCGACAATGAGATCCAGCGATCTACTGTCGCATGGCCACGTAAGCGGCGCAGAGGTTCGAGTTTTTCTGCGACAACCTGTGGGTCTTCGATCACTTCACGGTAGGCTTTTGCCAGATAGGCAGCGCGCGCGCCTTGAGGCGCTTGAATCGTGATGCGAGGGGCAGCCAGCATTGCTGCCCAAACAGAAGACGGCATAGCGATTTGGCCGATTTTGCTGCTTTCTGCCTCGACCACAACAGGACGGTCAGGGTCCAATGGACGTAGTGCGCATGCAAAGGCTGTCTCAAATGCCTTCTGCGACGGCTGACCGCCAGGCATTTCCCCCAACAAAGATCCGCGATGCGCAGCCAGCCCCTCCAGATCAATTACCTGCACGCCACGTGCGGCAAGGCGCGGCAAAATCTCGGTCTTTGCGGTCCCGGTATACCCGTCAAGCAGGATGAGGCGGTGCATAAGCGGGTCATCATATAGGCTGAATTTCACAAGGCGCCGAAACGCCGTGTACCCGCCTTTGATGGTATCGGCACGCCAGCCAATTTCAGACAGTAACGTCGAGAAGACTCCTGACCGTTGCCCTCCGCGCCAGCAATAGACCAACGGGCGCCAAGCGCCGTCTTTTTCCATCAGTGGCCCATCGATGTGGTCAGCCACGTTGCGTACAACCATGCCAGCGCCAATCTTGCGCCCGTCAAACGCGCTGATTTGTTTGTAAATCGTACCGACCTCATGGCGCTGCGCGTTTGACAAGGCTGGCAGGTTGATCGCGCCCGGCACGTGATCTTCGGCGAATTCCGCAGGCGAGCGGACGTCAATCAAAGTGTCAAACCCATGGTCAAGGATCGCGTCAAAGCTGGTGAATTCAATCGGCATTGCAACGGTCTACGGCACTTGGGCGCGGTTCAAAAGGGCGAAAACCATTGCGAGCATCGGGTAGTCGCCCTAGCGTGCCCATATGAGCTATGAAGACCTCCACCTGATCACCCGCTGGGCACAAGTTGTGCAGCTGCGCGACAATGATCTGCTGACGCCCGCCGAGCTGGAACTGCTAGAGGCTGCACAGGCGGGAACGACCGCGCGGATTGGTCTGACCGTACCAAACTTAAAAGCACCGATTGTGCTGATCAGGGCAGCATTGCTGCGGTATTTAATCCTGGGGGGGTGTGCTGATTTCAAAACACAGCCGTCGGGCATTACGGTCAATGGGGCATGGATCGCAGGCAAGTTGGATCTCAGTTTCACCCATGCACGCGGTCCAATTGATTTCTTTAACTGTCATTTCGCAGAGCGCCCCCAAATGGTGCAATTACAAGCTGATGGGTTAGCGATTGTTGGTTGCACGATGGTGGATGGGATCAATGCAGCCCGCATTCAGATCAGTGGAAACCTGACACTGAATGGCAGCCGCATTGATGGAAAGGTGTCTCTGTCAGGCAGTGATATCAAAGGACATCTGTCGTGCACCCAAGCCACTTTGCGTCACCCGCAAGGATCAGCGTTGAAGGCGCAAGGCATGAAGGTCGCCAGCAGCGTTCTGCTTGAAGGCACGACAGCCAGTGGGCAGGTCAGTCTTTTGGGTGCACAAATTGGGGGGCAGCTGGTTGCCATTGGCGTTGCGTTTCATAACCCTGAAGGGATTGCTCTGAATGCCCAAAGCACGCAAATCCGCGGTGACGCTTTTCTGCGCTATGCCGCAACTGACGGTGAAGTCAGTTTCATGGGGGCCGAGATTAATGGGGTGCTGGATTGCACCCACGCCACGATGCGCCATGCACAAGGTGATGCGCTGAACGCACAACGGCTGATTGTGCGTGAAGGCTTTATCTGGCGCCGGCTGCAGGATGTGGTGGGTCGGGTCGATTTGACTTCGGCTCATGTGGGCGATCTTTGGGATGATCCCGAGAGTTGGGCTATGTGCGAGGGCCTATCGCTCAGTGGGTTCATCTATGATGTGTTGCATGGCGGCATTAATGTGCCGGACCGATTGGCGTGGCTGAAAATGGGCGCTGTATCGCGGCGCGAATTCTATCCACAACCTTACGAGCAACTGGCCAAGTTGCTGCGCGATACCGGGCATCGGTCGGATGCGCGGGCCATTATGGTTGCGAAAGAAAAAGAACAGCGGAAAGCTTCGCGCGCACGCTGGCGGAGCGAACGGGATTGGCGTGGAGCGCTGCTTGAGGCCAGTCACTTGCCAGCGGAAGTACGTTGGGAAGCTATCGAGGCGCTGAAGGCGAGGCGCCCGGGCGATCCGCATGTCGCCAGACTTGCACTGCTGCATCCGAAGGATGAGAGCGCATTGGATGTGGGCGAGACGACCCTGAAAATGGCGCAAAAGCAGTTTCGGGATGAGCAGCGCTGGCACAATTTGCGGGTGGGTTGGCGCAACACAGGTAGTTTGATTGCAGACAAGATTTTTGGGTTTGTTGTGGGTTACGGCCATAAGCCCGAACGCAGTTTCTACATGTTGTTGGCGCTTGTCTTTGTCGGTTGGCTCCTTGCGGACCGGTCTTGGGAGGAAGGCGATTTTGCCCCGACAGCTGGCCCTGTGCTGATGTCTGAAAGTTGGCAAACACTCGCGACCGACCCCAATATTCAAAACCCTGCCAAGGTGTGGTCAGACAAATATATGCTCGCCCCTGATGGCACCACGGTCCTGACGGCTGGGCGCGATTATGAGACCTTTAATGCGGTCTCTTATGCTGTCGATTTGGTCGTGCCGATTGTGTCGCTGGGGCAAGAGGCGGCCTGGGCCCCATCCACCACACGCGGCCCGTGGGGTTGGTGGCTATGGTGGGCGCGGTGGTGGTTGATCGCCCTTGGTTGGATCGTCACGGCAATCGGTGCGGCTGCGGTCACAGGCGTCATCAGGCGGGACTAAGGCGCCAAAGGCAAACGACCTTCATCGGTTAAAAGCCAACAGTCGCGGCCTTCAAAAACTGCCGGGATCAAAGGCTTGCCATAACCCGCACCACCATCGAGATCGACTCGGTTACCAAAGTGCTGCGGGTGATCAAGGGCTGTATGCCCATGCACGACCAAACGGCCAAAATCTTCGCGGCTGGTCAGAAATGGTTCACGTATCCACAACAAATCTTCTGGGTCTTGAAATGCAAGCGGAAGTCCCGGACGCAATCCGGCGTGAACGAAGAACAGATCATCCGTTTGATGCCAAAGAGGCAGCCTTTCCAGAAACGCCAAATGCGCTTCTGGCACCAACCGAGATGCCAAAGCTTGGAGGGCCTCTTTCTCGATCCAACCATCCTGACCTTCAAAGTGGGTCAGAATTTCGAGGGCAGGGTCTGGCTGTTGCGCAAAGTGCATGACGCCATGGATCCCATAAGAGGCGAGCGTTTGTTCCCCTCCTAGTCGTCGGTTCAACCAGCTAATTCCTGACCTGATATGCAGGTCATGCTCGCGGCCTTCACGCACGAAACGGGTGAACAGCCGGTCGTGGTTGCCCTTAATGAAAACCCAGTTCCGTCCAGCATCCCGCCCCGCGACAAGCGTCTCGACCACGGCCCGGCTGTCCGGCCCGCGGTCTGTGTAATCCCCCAAAAATACGATTTGCGCGTTCTCACCACCGTCTGCTGAGATCAATCCAAGCGCATGATCCAGCATCTCTTTCTGGCCGTGAATATCACCAATCGCGTAAATGGGGCTCATTTGCGGTTTATACGTTGAACGTCAGCGGTTTGACCTGCTGGAACAATCCGGTCGCTTCCAACGCTTTGATCGCAGGCGCTGGCACGGGTTCATCAACGTAAAGCAGCGCAATCGCCTCGCCCTTCGCCTCGGAGCGGCCAAGGGTAAAGTTCGCGATGTTCACGTTGTTCGCGCCCATCGTGGTTCCCAATGCCCCGATGATGCCCGGCACGTCTTCGTTGGTGGTATACACCATGTGTTCACCAATCTCGGCATCGATGTTGATACCTTTGATCTGGATAAAACGTGGCTTGCCGTCGCTGAACACAGTACCCGCGACAGAGCGTTCACGTGCCTCTGTCACAACAGTAACCTTAACATAACCTTCAAACGCGCCAGACTGATCTTGCTTGGTGGTCGACACTTTGACACCACGTTCTTTGGCGATCACGGGCGCGCTGACCATGTTGGTGTCTGGGTTCGCCTTGGTCATGATGCCCGCGATAGAGGCCGCGGTCAGGGCCTTGAGGTTCATCTCAGAGGCTTCACCGTCAAACAGGATGTTGATCGCCTTGATCGGCTCATCTGTCATCTGGCCGATAAAGTTGCCCAAGTGACCTGTCAGTTTGATCCATGGGCCCATGACCTTGGCTTCTTCGGCGGTCACGGACGGCATGTTGAGCGCGTTTTGTACGGCACCGGTGAGCAAGTAGTCAGACATTTGTTCGGCCACTTGCAAGGCTACGTTTTCCTGCGCCTCGGTCGTTGCAGCACCCAAGTGTGGGGTGACCACGACATTGGGTAGGTTAAACAGAGGGCTCTCAGTGGCAGGCTCAACCGCGAAAACGTCGAACGCTGCACCAGCGACATGGCCGGATTTCAGCGCTTCTGCGAGGGCTGCTTCATCAACCAAACCACCACGCGCACAGTTCACAATGCGCACGCCTTTCTTCAGTTTGGCGATGTTTTCCGCTGAGAGGATGTTCTTCGTCTGATCAGTCAAAGGCACGTGCATGGTGATGAAATCGGCGCGGGCCAGCAGTTCATCCAGCTCAAGCTTTTCGACGCCAATGTCAGTGGCACGCTCTTCCGACAGGAAAGGGTCGTAAGCCACAACTTTCATCCGCAGACCCTGGGCACGGTCAATCACGATAGACCCGATGTTACCTGCACCAATGACACCCAGTGTTTTGCCTGTCAGTTCCACGCCCATAAAGCGGGACTTTTCCCATTTGCCTGCGTGAGTTGACGCGTTCGCCTCAGGGATTTGGCGGGCCACTGCCATCATCATGGAAATCGCGTGCTCAGCGGTCGTGATCGAGTTGCCGAAGGGCGTGTTCATCACGATGATACCCTTCTTGGACGCGGCCGGAATATCGACGTTGTCCACACCGATACCGGCACGGGCGATGACCTTAAGGTTGGTGGCCGCCGCGATGATTTTCTCGGTCGCTTTTGTGGCCGACCGGATCGCAAGACCATCATAGTTGCCGATGATTTCCAACAGCTTGTCCTTGTCTTTGCCAAGGTCAGGCTGAAAATCGACGTCAATGCCGCGATCCTTGAAGATCTGCACGGCTGCAGGTGAGAGTTTGTCAGAGATAAGTACTTTGGGGGCCATGATGCCGCTCCTTTGATGTCTGTGTGTCACCCGAATTTCTAGAAACGCGGGCTTTCAGTAATTTTCTAGAAAATTGCGATCAGCCGATTTCAGCTTCAAATGCCCATTCAAGCCAAGGCAACATAGCCTCAATGTCGGACGTCTCAACCGTTGCACCACACCAAATCCGCAGACCTGCTGGGGCATCGCGGTAAGCGCCGATATCAAGGGCGATGCCTTCGACCTCCAGCCGTTTCGCAACGGCCTTGGCGAAAGCAGCACCATCGCTGATGCGGTCATCGGTGAACTTCAGGCAAACGGATGTGTTCGACCTTGTCGCAGGATCAACGGCAAGGTTTGCGATCCACGGCTTATCTGCACAAAAGTTCCAGATCGCCTGCGCATTGGCATTGGCGCGGTGCATCAGCCCGTCCAAACCACCAATCGAACGCCCCCACTTCAAGGCGACCAGATAATCCTCAACCGCCAGCATCGACGGCGTGTTGATTGTCTCGCCACGGAAGATACCTTCGATCAGTTTGCCACCTTTGGTCAGGCGGAAAATCTTGGGCAAGGGCCATGCAGGGGTGTAGCTTTCCAGCCGCTCTACTGCACGGGGCGATAGGATCAGCATACCGTGGGCCGCTTCACCGCCCATCACCTTTTGCCAAGAGAATGTTGTCACATCCAGCTTGTCCCAAGGCAGATCTTGGGCAAAAGCAGCGGAGGTCGCATCGCACAGCGTCAGACCCGCACGATCTGCCGGGATCACATCACCCGATACAACACGCACGCCTGATGTCGTGCCGTTCCACGTAAAGCAGACATCGTTGTCATAATTTAGGGCGGCCATATCGACGATTTCGCCATATTCGGCGGTATGCGTCGTCGCCTCAATCTTGAGCTGCTTGACCACATCGGTCACCCAGCCCGCACCAAAGCTCTCCCAAGCAACCATCTGCGCAGGGCGTTCGCCCAACAGCGACCACATCGCCATTTCAAACGCGCCGGTGTCCGAGGCAGGCACGATCCCAATGCGATAATCCGCAGGCACGCCCAAAATCTCGCGGGTCAGGTCAATTGCCTCGGCCAGCTTTGCTTTGCCAACGGCGGCACGGTGCGACCGACCCAAAGGGGCGTCACTCAGTGCATCTAATTTCCAGACGGGGGGTTTGGCACAAGGGCCAGACGAAAAACGCGGATTAGCCGGCCGCGTCGCCGGTTTATTGATAGCCATCACTGGTATCCTCACAGATATGCGCCCTTCGTTGGGGAAGGGTGTCCCATCTGTGGGGATACTGTCGGGTGCTGCGGGTCACAACCGCAAAAACCACGCAATTCCGGCGAATGAGAGGTTTCTTACGATCTTTGTGTCGCCGATCGGAAACCTGTCATCTCAGCTCTGAGCGTATTTTTGGGATGCATACGCCGACCTACGGGGCTAAACCGTGGCTAAACTAACAAGAGGTCCCCAATGCAGGTCGTTACACTGATCACGACACCCACCGAGCGCAATTTAGATACCGCATTGGTTGATGCCTTGCGCAACGCATGGGGTGGCGGCGATGCAAACTGGCTGGCCGTCGACGAAGCCGCAGAGTTCCCAATCACGAAAGTGCCCGACAATCAGTGGGACGTTTGGGCGGACTTGCAGAATGCTTGCGTCGATCTGGTGATCCAACCGATGGCCGGGCGGCGCAAGAAAATGTTGTTGGCCGATATGGACAGCACGATGATCCGGCAGGAATGCATCGATGAATTGGCCGCAGAGGCAGGCGTCGGTCCGCGCGTTGCTGACATTACTGCGCGGGCCATGAACGGCGCGTTGGACTTTGAAGACGCGTTGATTGAACGCGTTGGGCTGCTCAAAGATTTGCCAGAGGCGATGATCGAGCAGGTCTTGGATGAACGGATCACATATATGCCCGGCGGGTATGAATTGGTGAACACGATGAAAGCAAACGGGGCTTATGCCGCGCTGGTATCTGGTGGGTTCACGGCCTTTACAACCCGCGTTGCATTGGCGCTAGGCTTTGATGAAAATCGTGCGAATACGTTGCTGGTCTCTGATGGCAAGCTGACGGGTGACGTCGGGCGGCCCATTTTGGGCAAAGCGGCAAAGGTCGCGGCTTTAGAAGACGTCACAGCACGCCTGGACATATCAGAGCAGTCGGTCTTGGCCGTTGGCGATGGCGCCAATGATTTAGGCATGCTGAAGCGGGCCGGGACAGGCGTGGCACTTCACGCAAAGCCAACGGTCCAAGCCGAGTGTGACGTGCGGATCAATCACGGTGATTTGACGGCACTGCTGTTCTTACAAGGTTATAGTCGAGACGAGTTTGTCACCTAAGAACGCTCGAACGACCCAAACGTGCCCGACCCATCTGAATGCGAGGAAATATGCGCCCAATTGGATCAGTCTTCGCTTTGCTTATCTGCGCTAGCACTGCGCAGGCTACCATAACGGGCGGTGGCATTCTGCAGCAACGCGGGACTGGGGAGTTCATCAAACTGGACCCCGAGATTGGCTTTACTGTGGGCGAAGACAACTTTAACACAGATCACCTCTATGGATTTGATGAGAACCAGAACATTATTCTTGAGACGCCAATCCGTGTGGATATCGGTGATCCAGACGGCATTTTGCCCGCGGGCACTGAGGTGGCCAGCCACTATGTGTTCTTTGACAGCCTGAATGGCGAGCATATTGGTTTCATTGATTTCGATGCGCCGATCTTGGGCATTGCCGCTTATCAAGACACGATGGGTGCTACAGATTTTCTGGCCAATACTTCTGTGACCTATGTCTCGACGCGTTTGCGCGGGTTAGAGCAGGGCGATCTGGTTTGGATCGATAAAGAAAATCCATCACGGCTGATCGTGTTCTGGGCAGGTTCGTCACCCGGCGATTACATCCGGGTATTCACAGAACGCTCGGTCGGCGCGTTGATGATGTAGGGTTGCATCCTGCCCCTAGTGCACGGCACAACACGGTATGGATAAAAACGCAAAGCCCGCTACGATCGCTGCACATGCCGCAGGTGCCGTTGATCCACAATCTGGTGGCGTCGTGCCGGCGCTGCAGCCGTCTACCACCTATTTGCGGGACGAAGACTATGCATTGGTGCGTCCCGACAACATCTATTCCCGGTCCGATTCCGATAATCTGCGTCAGGCAGAAGAGGTTCTGCGCAGGCTAGAAGGGGCGCAAGACACGCTCTTGTTTCCATCTGGCATGGCGGCGATTGCTGCGGTGTTTCGGACGCTCCCGAACGGCGGGTCTGCCATTGTGCAGTCCGGGATATATTGGGGCACAACAGCTTGGATCAGAGAGTTCTGCGCACGACGCCAGATAGACCTGATCGAAGTTGACGCGGATGCATTGCTGGCGACCTGTCAGACAACAAAGGCGGACATGGTTTTCGTTGAAACGCCATCAAACCCGTGGCTGAAAACGGTCGATCTTCGGGCGATCCGGGCTGCGACCAGTGCTACTTTGGTCGTTGATGCGACAGCGGCTACGCCTATTTTGATGCGTGGTTTGGATTTTGGCGCTGATATCGTGATGCATTCCGCCACCAAAGGGATCAATGGGCATTCAGATGTCTTAGCCGGTGTTTTGTCGACCGGCGCAGCTGATGCCCAGATTTGGGACATGATCCGCACAGATCGTAAAATGGCAGGGGCGATCTTGGGTCCGTTTGAGGCATGGATGCTGACACGTGCCATGCGCACCTTGCCATTGCGGGTCGAGCGGATGTCCCAGAATGCACAGGCTTTAGCCGAACATCTGCTGGCGCATGGCGGGGTTAAAGACGTGTTCTACCCTGGCCTGCCTTCCCATCCGGGACACGATGTGGCCCAATCGCAGATGTCGGGTGGTTATGGCAGCTTGCTATCGGTGCTTGTCAAAGGGGGCAAAACAGATGCGTTACTTGTCGTGGGCAAGCTCAAACTCTTTTTGCGCGCGACGTCACTTGGCGGAGTAGAGAGCTTGGTGGAACACCGACATACGATTGAACCGCATACCGGTATTCCAGAAAACCTGATCCGCGTATCCGTTGGGATCGAGGATATCGGCGACTTGATTGGCGATTGGGATCAGGCTCTCGACTGAGCCACAGCACCTAATTTTTCTATGTCCAATCAAACTTCCGCCGGAGGCATCCAGGCACTCGCGACAAGCGCTAGCTTTCGGTTGGACCACCCGCCTCTTTCCAATCTCCAAAGCCCCCGATGTTGGTGACATTCTCAAAGCCCATGTCTTTTAGGGTCTTGCCCGCCAATGCGGCTTGGCCGCCAGCACCACAGATCAGATACAGATCCGCGTCTTTCGCCAAAGCGTCATTGTGAAATGGTGTCGCAGGATCAGCGACAAATTCCATCATGCCACGGGCGATACGGTGGGCGCCTTTGATAGTACCGCTTTGGGCAATCGCGCCGCTGTCACGCACGTCGACAAAAACGCCACCACCGGCATTATATTTCGCGATTGCATCTTCCGCGCTCATACGTGGGACGACTGCATTGGCTTCTTCCATAAAATCTTTGGCGGCTTTCATCGGGTCTCTCCTTTGGATTGGTCACGATAGAGGTAAGCGTTTCGTTAGAAATAACTAGAGCCCAAAAAAAAGCCCGGACACAAGGTCCGGGCAAGTCCAACAGGGAGGTGGAGATATAACCCGATCTCCGGCGGGAACTTGGGACCCGGTGAGATTGAGAGGGAAGGCTCAAAATCACCGGGGTTTCGTACTACGCCACTAATCTATAGCCACCAGATTCGGTCACAAGAAGGCGGGCATTGGACGGATCTGGTTCTATTTTTTGACGAAGACGGTAAATATGTGTCTCTAATGTGTGCGTGGTCACGCCCGCATTATAGCCCCAAACCTCGTGCAACAGCACGTCACGGGCCACAACACCGTCGGTTGAACGGTACAGGAATTTCAGAATATTCGTTTCTTTTTCGGTCAAACGAACCTTCTTTTCATCCTCGGTCACAAGCAGCTTTTGGGCCGGTTTGAACGTATAGGGCCCAAGCTGGAAAACAGCGTCTTCTGACTGCTCGTGGGTGCGCAACTGACTGCGGACACGGGCCAAAAGTACGGGGAATTTGAAAGGCTTACTGATGTAGTCATTCGCACCGGCATCAAGGCCATAAATGGTGTCTGCATCGCTGTCTTGGGCGGTCAGCATCACAATCGGGCACTTCACACCTTGCTTGCGCATCACACGGCAAAGTTCGCGGCCATCGGTGTCTGGCAGGCCTACGTCGAGGATCATCAGATCGTACAGGCCTTCCTTGGCTTTCACCATGGCGCTGGCACCATCGTCTGCCTCAAAGACGTCAAAGTCTTCGGTCATCAGCAATTGCTCGCCAAGTGCTTCGCGCAGGTCGTCGTCGTCGTCGACCAGTAGAATCTTTTTGAGTTGTCCCATGACATTCTCCTTCGTTACGTCATTAGATTTGTGCTTTGTTTACGTTTCAAACAACCGATCCATTCGCAGTTTCACACGGACGTGTGATTTGTCGTGCTAATGTTTCACTTTGGCGTGCAAACGGGTATGAATTGAAACAAATCAGAGGTTGAGACCCATGGCATTCGCCCCGGACATTACAGAACGACTGGCCCGCGCTCGCGCAGATTTGCGCATGGGGGTGCCGATTGTGCTGGAAGGTGGAGCGCTGGTGCTTGCCGCTGAAACCTTAGATGCCGCCCGTTTGGCCGACTTACGCACGCTCGGGGGCGAGGCCGTGTTGGCCGTGACCAGTTGGCGTGCGCAGACTTTGAAAGCGCGTGCTTATGACGGCGACATCGCGCGCATTGTGTTGCCCCCAGACGCAAATTTGAACTGGGTCCGATCAATCGCCGACCCCGCCGATGATCTGCGTGCGCCGATGAAAGGGCCACTTCAAACGGTCCGTGATGGATCAGCCGATTTGCACCGTGCTGCAATTGCGTTGGCTAAGGCGGCCCGGCTTTTGCCAGCGACTGTTGTTCTGGCTTTGGACGATGCTGCGGGGTTCGCGGCGCATAACAATCTGACGCTTATTCCTGCAGATGCGGCATTGGATACGGGGTTGAGCCCTTTGAACCCGATCATCTCGGCGCGTTTGCCATTGGATGTGTCAGAAGCAGGTCGTCTGCACATTTTCCGACCCGATGATGGCGCCGAAGAACATTATGCCGTGGAGATCGGCAAGCCCGACCGCAGCAAACCTGTGCTATCGCGGCTTCATTCGGCTTGCTTTACCGGTGACCTGCTTGGGTCGTTGAAATGCGATTGCGGCCCACAGTTACGTGGTGCCCTGGCCCAGATGGGTAAAGAAGAGGCGGGTGTGTTGCTGTACCTCAACCAAGAAGGGCGCGGGATCGGTCTGGCGAACAAGATGCGTGCCTATTCCTTGCAGGACCAAGGTTTTGATACCGTCGAGGCCAATCACCGTCTTGGGTTTGAAGACGATGAACGTGATTTTCGCATCGGTGCCGAAATTTTGAAGCGGATGGGTTTTGCCTCTGTGCGGTTGCTGACAAACAACCCCGCCAAGGTGGCACGCATGGACGCCTGCGGGATTTCTGTGGTTGAGAGGGTGCCGCTGAAAGTGGGCGAGAACGCGCATAATCATGCATACCTCGCAACAAAGGCTGCGAAGTCAGGGCACCTTTTGTGAAGCAAACCGATTTTGTTCTCACACCAACCCATGTCCGTTTTCTGAACCGCCGTTTTGCTTGCACTATCGGGCGTGGTGGGTTGACCGATCGCAAGAAAGAAGGCGATGGGGCCACGCCACGCGGGACACACCGCATTGTCGGCATGCTTTACCGTCCTGACCGGATGGCACGACCAGCAAATTGGGCGCTGCCTATAGGCCCATCTGACCTGTGGTCAGACGATGTGCGCGACGAGGACTACAACATGATGGTGCGCACCCCGCATCCCTACAGCCATGAACGGTTGCGCCGCGCTGATCCCATGTATGACCTTGTCATTCTGACGGATTGGAACTGGCCCTATGCCGTCAAAGGACGCGGGTCTGCGATTTTTATCCATGCGTGGCGTGGACCTGGCCGCCCGACCGCTGGATGCGTTGCTTTCCGCCCTGACCATCTGCGTTGGATCGCCGCCCGCATTCGCCATGACACCCGACTTGTTATCGCATAACCTCTGGCAATGATCCTAATCTTGGGCCACACCGACCAGACGCCCAATGAAACATCAAGGCCCATTCATGACCCCTGACGAAATCGCAAATCTGCCTTACCGCCCATGTGTCGGCATCATGCTGGCCAATCCGCGTGGACATGTGTTCGTGGCCCAACGCAAAGACCGTGACACTGATGCATGGCAAATGCCCCAAGGCGGCGTGGATAAAGGCGAAAGCAGCCGCGATGCTGCTCTGCGTGAGCTGCAAGAAGAAACCAGCGTGCCGCCCAAGCTTGTGACCGTTGAGGCCGAAAGCCAAGGATTGATCCGCTATGATCTGCCTCATGCCTTGGTCCCCAACATCTGGAAAGGGCGGTATCGCGGGCAGGAACAGAAATGGTATCTGATGCGCTTTCACGGGCTCGACAATCAGATCGATCTTGAGACAGAAATGCCGGAATTCACCGCTTGGAAATGGATGCCTGCTGATCAGCTGGTCGCCAACATCGTCCCCTTCAAACGGGAAGTCTACGAACAGGTCCTGGCGGAATTCGGTGCGAAGCTTTAGGTCCCAGCGAAAGGAAAATCCGCTATGAAACAGCTTTTTCTTGCCGCATCACTTGCCTTGATTGCTGGGCAATCTCACGCGCTAAGCTGCATGCGGCCTGACCCGATAGAAACATTCCAACGGCTGTCAGAGGCACCGGAAAGCTATTTCGTCCTTTACGGCCAGCTGCGTTTTGACGAGGCGGCCTTGCCCGAAGGCGTATCCACGGATCAAACCCGCGAACCGGCTCCGATTGCGGCCCAGTTCCGCGGCAAGAGCCTCGGCCAATCCGGTTTCACAAACGACTATTTCAGCGACGTGATCTTGCAGATCGATTGCGCTGGCCCTTGGTGCGGGTCTGCGCGAAGTGGTGTAGATGCCGTTTATTTCGTCGCGGCGTCAGCGCCACCCGTGACCATGCGTGCAGGGCCATGTGGTGGCCGGATATTTGAAGAACCGACCGAAGCGGCCTTGGACATGCTGACCAGCTGTATGCAAGGCGGTACCTGCAGGCCGGAACCTTTCGAATAAAGCGTAAACTGTCATGATTTTGCCATTCAGCTATTCCCTGCTAAGCTACGCAGATGGCTTCAAGCTCAAACACCCCATTCGCCAACCCCGCCGTTGCTGACGTCTATCAAGCGATGCCGGGTGGGGCCCGCAAGACAGCGTTAGCTTTGCGCGAACTGGTTTTCGAGATTGCTTCGCAGACGCCTGAGGTTGGCGCCATCGAAGAAACGCTCCGTTGGGGCCAGCCGTCTTACATCACGCCTGAAACGAAATCGGGATCGACCCTGCGCATTGGTGCGACAAAGGCCGGCGAGGCCGCGATCTATGCCCATTGTGGGACGACAATCATCAGCACTTATGCTGCGACGTTTCCGGAAATGGACCGCATCGAAGGCAACCGCGCTGTGATCTTTGCTAGTGCGAACGACATTGTGCCCGAGCGCCTACGACTTTTGATCAAGCATGGGCTGACCTATCACCTTAAGCCGGAATAGCGCGCTTATTTGCGTGTGCGTTTCACCTTACGCGCGGTCTTGGCGGCTTTCTTACGTGATGATCCGACCTTGCGTCGCGCAGGTTTCCCGCGACCGCGCGACGGACCTTGCGGCATGATGCGGTCTTCGAGTGCGAGCAGCACCACGATCAATCCGCCTGTCACTGGTGCGGCTTCGGCCAGCCTGACGGTGACACGTTGCCCCAAGCCAATGACGATGCCTGTATCGGACCCCATCAACGTCTGGCTTTCTGCGTCATAGTGGAAGTACTCGCGGCCCAAGGTTCGGATAGGGATCATCGCATCGGCACCGGTTTCATCCAGTTTCACAAAGACACCAAACTTCGCGATTCCACTGATGCGTCCGGTCAATTC
The DNA here is from genome assembly GCA_947496605.1 of uncultured Paracoccaceae bacterium. Taxonomy (GTDB): domain Bacteria; phylum Pseudomonadota; class Alphaproteobacteria; order Rhodobacterales; family Rhodobacteraceae; genus Yoonia. The sequence continues at coordinate 263,852 of CANMDF010000002.1, forward strand.
TGCCCCAACACGGTCGGACAGGAACGCCGCCAGATAGCGGTCGGTTGTGTCCCGTTCAGCGGTCATTGATCGCCGTTCTGTATCACTGATCTGTTTGGCGGTTTCTGTCAGATGTTCCACATCCCAAGGGCTCAGCCCATCGTCCCCCCAGCCATGCGACGCGACTAACGCGCGGTGTACAATCAAGTCCGCATAGCGGCGAATAGGCGATGTGAAATGCGCATAGGCACGCAATGCCAGCCCGAAGTGCCCAAAGTTCTCAGGGAAATAATACGCCTGCGTCATCGACCGCAGGGTCGCCATATTGATCAGCTCATCATTTTCAGAACCTGCAGCCCCTTTGAGCAGCTTGTTCAGATGCGCCGTTTTCAGGACTTGGCCTTTGGCCAGCACCAAACCAGAGGCGTTTGCGACCTCTCGCAGGGCTTCCAGTTTTTCAGGGCTTGGTTCTTCATGCACACGGAAAAGCAACGGCGATTTCTTGGCGATCAGCGTTTCCGCCGCCGCGACATTCGCCAGTACCATGAATTCTTCGATCATGCGGTGTGCGTCCAGTCGCTCTTTGTACTGAACCGAACTGACTTTACCATTGTCATCCAAGACGATCTGCCGCTCGGGCAGGTCCAATTCCAACGGTTGGCGTTGGGCGCGTGCCTTCATGAGTGCGGCAAAGGCGGCATAAAGCGGCGCGATGATCTCATCCATCAAGGGCGCAACTTTGTCGTTGGGTTGCCCGTCAACGGCGGCTTGCACCTCTTCGTAGTTCAATGAGGCTGCCGATTTCATCAAACCCCGATGGAAAGCGTGATCAATCTTGTTCCCGGCCGCATCAATACGCATCGCGACGGCCAGACAGGCCCGTTCAACGCCTTCGTGCAGCGAACACAGATCACCCGACAAACGGTCCGGCAGCATCGGCACCACACGATCAGGGAAGTAGGTGGAGTTACCACGTTTACGCGCCTCGCGGTCCAGCTCAGAGCCGGGGGTCACGTAGTGCGCGACATCCGCAATCGCGACCCAGATTATGAAGCCATCTTTGTTCTTCGGATCAGGATCGGTCTCGACAAAACACGCATCATCGTGGTCGCGTGCATCCCATGGGTCGATGGTGACAAGTGGCATGTCACGCAGATCGGTGCGCCCTTTCACGCCAGCGGGTTTGGCATGGTCTGCCTCGGTCACAACCTCATCTGGGAAATGATCGGGAATGCCGTGCTGGTGGATCGCAATTAGCGATACCGCGCGCGGCTCGGTCGGGTCACCCAAGCGGGCGACAATGCGTGCCTTTGGCAGACCCATGCGGCCTTTTGGTCCGGCCTGTTCCGCCTCAACCAATTCGCCGTCTTTGGCCCCACCTGTCGCACCTGTGGCGACCACCCATTGTTTGTCTGACCCTTTATCGATGGGCAGCACACGGCCACCCTCAGACGCTTGGCGAAAAACTCCCAAAATCCGCTGTGGGTTCGTGCCGATCCGGCGGATCATGCGGCCAGTGTGACTATGTTCTTCCGTTTGATCGGCAGTCAGGCGCCCCAAAATACGATCACCCGCGCCAAGGGCGGGATCGCTCGAGCGTAGCATCATCAAAATGCGCGGCTCGGCCCCTTCGCCTTTCCATTCCAACGGGCGGGCAAACAAATCACCGTCCGCGTCAGCGCCGACAATTTCCAACACGGCCACCGGCGGCAATTCTTCGGCATCGCGATAAGAGCTGCGCCGCTTGGTCAGCTTGCCTTCTTCTTCCAGCTCTTTGAGCAAGCGTTTGAGGTCAATACGCGCGGCCCCTTTGATCCCAAAGGCCTTGGCGATATCGCGTTTGGCGGCTTTGGTGGGGTGTTCTGAAATCCACGCAAGGATTTCGGCTTTGGATGGAATACGTGTCATAACACCCGCCTAGCACGGTCGGGTGCGGGCGTCATCACAACTCTCGGATCATGTCCTGATGAGGGATGCCTGCATCGTCGTAGAAAGGGCCAGTGGCGACAAAACCAAGGCGGGCATAAAACCCAATCGCGTGGCCTTGTGCGCCGAGTTTGGCATGGGTCACACCGGGTTGCTCGCGCAGATAATCCATCGATGCGTTGACCAATGCAGCCCCAAGCCCCGTGCCGCGTTGTTCTGGCACCACACAAATCCGACCAATCTTGCCAGTTGTACCATCCATTAGAATGCGGGCGGTCCCAACAGGTTGCCTCTCAACCGTGGCCAACAGATGCACCCCAACAGGATCAAGATCGTCAATCTCATCCGCCTCGGCGATGCCTTGTTCGTCGATGAACACCTGACGGCGCAGCGCGATACAAGGCGCGTAGTCTTTGACGACAGAGATCATGCAAAGTAATCCTGCAAGATGCGGGTATAGATCGCCTTTAATTGTCCAATTTGTTCGACCGAGACGCGTTCGTCCACCTGATGCATCGTCTTGCCGACAAGCCCGAACTCTACAACCGGGCAGTGATGTTTCACAAACCGCGCGTCCGATGTGCCGCCTGTGGTCGACAGTTCAGGTTTCACCCCGGTTTCGGCCTCAACCGCGCGGCCCACCAGATCAGACAAGTCGCCCGGTGGCGTGACAAAGCTCTCGCCCGACACTTTCGCGCGCATCTCAACTTGGATATCAAACGCGGCTGCGACTTTATCGGCTTCGTCCTGCATCCAGGTGGTCAGATCAGCGCTGGAGTAGGTGTCGTTGAAACGGATGTTCACGGTCGCCTTGGTTTGCGACGGAATGACATTGGTGGCCGGATTGCCTGTATCAATGGTTAGCACTTGCAAAGACGACGGATCGAAGTGTGACGTCCCATTGTCCAACACACGCGAAGACAGCACATCCATCAACCGTGCCATCGCAGGCATCGGATTCTTGGCACGGTGGGGGTAGGCTGCATGGCCTTGCACGCCGGTCAGCGTGAAGAACGCGGTCATGGACCCGCGACGCCCGATTTTCATCGCCTCACCCATCACATCAGGGCAAGTGGGTTCGCCCACCAAACAGACTGACATCGCCTCATTGTTGGTCGCCATCCAATCCAGCAAAGCGGTGGTGCCATCGATGGCATCGCCTTCTTCATCCCCAGTAATTGCCAGCACGACGGCACCATCGGGCGGCGTATCCTTGACGAAATCAATCGCGGCGGCGGCAAAGGCAGCCACGCCGGATTTCATGTCCGTGGACCCGCGACCATAAAGATAGCCATCCTTAATCTCGGCCCCGAAGGGCGGCATGGTCCAAGCGGCCTCATCCCCTAAAGGCACAACATCAGTATGGCCGTTGAACCCGAACGTGCGGTTCGCGCCCTGACGACCCCAGCGGGCGTAAAGGTTAGACACGTCACCGCGATCCACGCGGGTGCAGGTGAACCCCGCTTTGCTCAGGACGTCCTCAAGCAAGACCAGCGCACCGCCTTCGACAGGTGTAATGGACGGGCATCGAACCAAATCAGCGGTCAGTGCGACGGGATCAATCGGCATATGCAGTCTCCTTTACGCCTATGGCTAGCGGGAAGAATGCAGGGATGCAAACCGCGGTCGGGGGCTATACATCCAAGCGCACTGCGCTAAATATCTGCGCTATGACGACAAACCAGAGCACGCACCATTCCCGCCCCCAGCCAAAGGGGCGCCACCATATTGTGGTGGGCGATGGAATTACGGCGGCCGCCTTTGTGGCGCAGTGCGATTTGGCGTCCGGAGATACGCTAACAGTTTTGGGACGCAATGCATCCCAACTGGGGCGGGGGGCAGCTTATGCAGACCAAGACCCGGCTGATCCGTGGTGCTATGCCTATCTGCTGAATTCACCAGCGGATGATATTGATCCGGCATTTGCGGTTTGGCTCGAGCAGAATTGGGCAGGGCTGCGTCAGAAGATGGAAGGGCGGCAACCCAATTGGCTGGGTGCCGCACAGCCCTTGCTTCAGCGCGGCGATACCTTCGGTCTGAACGCGCCACGCGCTTTTTACGGTGATTTCATGCAAGAGCAGATGACAGGTATTTATGCAGGTCTGCAGGCGCGTGGGATCACGATCAATGTCGTTGATGCGCAGGCCATCAGCCTCGAACAACTGCCAAACGGCTTGGCGGTGACAACAGACACAGGCGACGTCCTGACCGCGGATAGTATCGACATCGCTTCTGGCGGGCCATCCAATCAGCGCTTGCCGGGCGATGATGGGCCTTTCAGTGCGCCGACCTTGTTCGGAAACGAAGCGCGAATCGCTGCGCATATCAAAGCAGGGGCCGAGATTTTCTGCATTGGTGCGAACGCCACCATGCTGGACGTGCTGCGCCTGTGCCAATCGCTGATCCCCGATGATGACCTGAATAATGTGGCTTGTTCGCCCAGCGGTGGGTTGCCGCCGCCCTTGGTGCCGCGACTGCCCCGCCGTTTGACCACACCCGTATTGACCGGTGGGCATGCAACCGCGCAAAGCTTTCTGGATGAAGTCTGGGCCGCGATGGAGCTTGCCCGGTTGCAGGGCGATGAGATGCGCGAAATTCGTGCCGGGTTCCGCGCCTATTTCATTGAACATGGGCTGCGATACTTTGTGCCCAATGCCGATCAGGCGCGACTGGTTCCGCGCACCCTGCGCCATTGGCTGCGGGGCGGGACGCGCGATACCATCCTTGATTTCCACCGGCTGATGAAGCTGGGCAAATGCCGCACTTTGGGTGGTGGTGTGATTGAGATCACGCATAACGACAAAGGCGCACAAGTGCTTACCCGCGATAAGGCTGGCAATATCACCGCGCATGACACCGGCTTTGTGATCAATTGCGCAGGTGCTGGGCAAGGATCGTTATACGATCCGCTGACCACTCAATTGATTGCGCAAAGGGCAATTACGGTTTGCGATGTCACCGGTGGGCTAGAGGTGGGTGCGCGTTGCATGACTGGTGTGCCAAACGTCCGGCATCTTTCGCCCGCGACGACCGTGATCGGGGATGAGGTGATGCCGATGCCACTTTATGATGCACATCTGTTGCGGACTTGGGCGGGGCGCGCCTATCAGTAGGCCGCGTTTCGCACGACATAGGTGTGGATGGTGAAAATAACAGCATCGGTGCGGGGCAGACGCAAAATGCACTGACGTTCGGTTCGGATAAAGGGAGTCACCGCATCATCCACCTTCTTGTAGGGCTGATGCAGGTCTGCATCGCTATAGAACAGCTTATTAAACCGCCACATTGGTTTGCCAACACGCACGCCATCAAACAAACGCTGCACACGGCGGGCGATATTTTCGTCATATTCTGGGACGGGCGCGTGGATACCTATCAAAGGATGGTTGATCTTTTCTGCAAGCCGCCAATTGGCCGGAAAACACAAGACGGCACCCGTCAAAACATGCGCGTCACCACGTTTCTCAAGTACGCAAATATCCTCTTGCACAAGATGCCCAAGCGTTGCGAGCGGCGCATCCCAACATAGAGGGACCATCCGACCATCGGGGCAAGTGACCTGTGTTTGCGAGACTTCAAAACCGAGATTGGGAAGGATGCGGAGCGCCTCTTCCAGCACTTCTTTGCCTGCCGAGCCCGTCTCAGACAATACTTTGTCCGGCTGTTCTGCCAACAGCTTTGTCCGATAGGCCATTTGCGCAGCAAAGGCTTCATCAACGCGTAGCCAGTCGTCAGGGTCGCAAGGCATCGTACCGGGCAAGCGAGGATCGCCTGTTTGTGCGTCTGGCAAAGCGTCTTGCAGAATGACTGTCATGGCTGCGGGATTGCGCTAGGCTTTATCAAAAAATGGGGTCATTTGTGCGACGATCACGCTGTTTTCTTCCAGCGCCCGCGCCATCAGCTCTTTTTCGTCATCCGCGATATCATGCCCTTCGGCAAGACGTTCCTCGAGCGTGCCGTACCCCGACACATCCAATGGCGCGAGGTCCGCTTGCTTGAGGATCGCTACCGTTTCGCGCACCGCCTCGGCCTCATCGATACCGCTGGCATAGCACATCAGCGCGGCACCCGTGGCCTCTTCCGGCAGGCCATCGCCGGCGTTTCGACCCACTTCGACAAGCAGCGTATAGACCTGCTGGCGGCTCTCTTTTTTGGTCATTTGGTTTCTTTCTCTTCCCAGCGGGACCTGACCGCCCAGATCGTTGAGACGATAATCACGATTTGCAAAGGCGCGTAGATCACCAACATCAGCGCAAGGATGCGCCAAAACAACGTGAGGTCCATCACAAGTGTCAGCGAGACCGCGGGCAAAAACAATGACGCCAGCAGAAGCGAAATCATCAAGATATCAGCCGCCACTGGCAACCAAGCCGCCTTAAACGACGGGCGTATGCCCGCCGCGATGCGCTTGCGCGCCAGAAGGCGGCTGATGATCATTTAATCACGCAGCAGTTCATTGATGCCAGTCTTAGAACGTGTCCGCTCATCCACCCGCTTGACGATCACTGCGCAGTACAGGCTGACGTTGTTCTTGGATGGCATGGAACCGGCCACGACAACCGAATATGGCGGCACTTCGCCGTACATGACTTCGCCGGTTTCGCGGTCCACGATTTTGGTGGACTGGCCAATGAACACACCCATGCCAAGGACCGAGCCTTCGCGCACAATGCAGCCTTCAACAACCTCGGACCGGGCACCGATAAAGCAGTTGTCTTCGATGATGGTCGGACCCGCTTGCATCGGCTCCAAAACGCCGCCAATGCCGACACCGCCAGAAAGGTGCACATTCTTACCGATCTGTGCGCAAGACCCAACAGTGGCCCAGCCGTCAACCATGGAACCTTCATCGACGTATGCGCCGAGGTTCACGAAGGATGGCATCAAGACAACGTCTTTGGCGATATAGGCTGAGCGGCGCACGATTGATCCAGGGACTGCGCGAAAGCCTGCTTCACGCCATTGGTTTTCACCCCAGCCGTCAAACTTGGAGGGCACTTTGTCCCACCAGCTGCTGCCACCGTTGCCGCCGGAAATCGGCTCCATGTCGTTCAGGCGGAAGGACAAAAGGACCGCCTTCTTCGCCCATTGGTTCACATGCCAGCTGCCGTCTTCCAGCTTTTCTGCCACGCGCAATTTGCCGCTATCCAGCGCATTGAGCGTATCTTCAATCGCTTCGCGGGTCTCGCCTTGGGTGGACGTCGTGATGGTATCGCGGGCATCCCACGCGGCTTCGATGGCGGTCTCTAGGGCAGCATTGGACATGAGGATTCTCCGGTCTGATAATTTACCGCGGTATCTAGCGGGGAAGGGCGGATCAATCAATGTATGGTGTAATGCGTTGCATCTTTGGCGATGTCGGGCAACTCTGCGGGCAACCAAAATGCAGGATACCGATCTTATGAAAGACAACCGCCACCACCCGTTCCGCGACAGCCACCAAGACCGCGAAGAGGTAAAGCAAGTCCCCGATACACCGCAAACACGTGCGCCGTCTTACGCGTTGGCCTTTGCCGATGATGATTTCATGTGCCGCGAAGAACTGCGACCAGTGCGGTTGCAACTGGAATTGCTGAAGCCTGAGATGTTGATGAACGAGGCGGGCGTGAATTCGACCATTGTATTGTTCGGCGGTGCACGTATTCCTGAACCGGCCAAGAAAGACACTGCACGCACCGAAACGCTTGCTGATTTGTCAGCGTTTTATGAAGAGGCGCGGCGCTTTGCCAAAATGATGACCGCTAAATCGATGGAATCCGGTGGCACTGACGACGTCATCGTGACAGGCGGCGGCCCCGGTGTGATGGAGGCGGGCAACCGCGGCGCAGAAGAAGCAGGTGGGCGTTCTATCGGCCTGAACATCGTGTTGCCACATGAGCAGGCGCCAAATCCTTATGTCACGCCAGAGCTGTGTTTTAACTTCCACTATTTTGCGATCCGCAAGATGCACTTCCTGATGCGGGCCTCTGCGGTCTGCGTATTTCCTGGTGGCTTTGGCACTTTGGATGAAATGTTCGAAGCGCTGACGTTGATCCAAACGGGCCGCATGGAGCAGGTGCCGTTCTTGCTGTTTGGCAAAGACTTTTGGGAAAAGATCATCAATTGGGATGCGCTGGCCGATGCGGGCACAATTTCTGCTGATGATCTGAAACTCTTTCGCTTTGTTGATACAGCAGAAGAGGCGATCGCTGCCTTGGAAAACTGGGAAGGCAAAGGCGAAAAGCGGGGCGTGATTCCGGGACGTTAGAATGTTTGATGCTGTGCTAGTGATGGGGGTATCCGGTTCGGGCAAAAGCACGGTCGGCCGCATGATAGCGGACATCTACGGCGGCGTTTTTCTCGATGGTGACGACTATCATCCACAAAGCAATGTCGATTGGATGGCGCAGGGCAAGCCTCTGACGGATGAGATGCGTTGGCCTTGGCTGACGCAACTGGCCGTCGAGGTGAACGAAGAGCGACAACATGGGTTTACGGTTTTTGCCTGTTCTTCGCTGCGTAAATCCTATCGGGATCACCTGCGCGCAGCGATCCAAGACTTGCGGGTCGTCTATCTAGACGCCCAGCAGGATGTAATCGCCAAGCGCCTCGCGCAACGCTCTGACCATTTCATGCCAGTGTCTTTATTGCACAGCCAATTCGCAACGTTAGAGCCGCCTCAGGACGTTTTTGCACGCATCGACATGCATCAACCACCCGAACTGATTGCGGATGAGTTGGGCGAACTCTTCTAAAGGGATAGATGCTGCGACCTACAGTCCAGCTTCTTGCGCGATTTGCGCCTTTGACTTGCGCTGTCGTTCCGTCGCTGATTTCAACTGTCCGCAGGCCGCCATGATGTCTTCACCACGAGGTTTGCGGATCGGTGACGCGTAACCAGCCTGATAGATAATATCTGCAAACTTGCGGATGCGGTTGTTTGAGGACCGTTTGTAAGGTGCACCGGGCCACTCGTTGAATGGGATCAGGTTAATCTTGGCCGGAATGCCCTCGATGAGTTTGATCAAGCGGTGGGCGTCTGCGTCGCTATCATTCACGCCGTCCAGCATCACATACTCAAATGTGATCCGCTCAGAGTTCGATACTTTGGGGTACTCTCGCAGCGCATCTAACAGGTCGGCCAACGGCCAGCGCTTGTTGATCGGCACCAAGCGGTCGCGCACGTCGTCTGTCGTCGCGTGGAAAGAAATCGCCAACTGACAGCCGATTTCTTGGGCTGTGCGTGCGATCTCTGGCACCACACCTGACGTTGAAAGCGTGATCCGGCGGCGCGACAGGGAAATCCCCTCAGGATCCATCGCGATCTTCATCGCTTCACGCACGTTTTCAAAGTTATAAAGCGGCTCGCCCATGCCCATCAAAACGATGTTCGACAAAAGCCGGGTTTCATCTTTGGGCGCGCCGGGGACTGGCCACTCGCCCAGATCATCGCGGGCGACCATAACTTGGCCGACAATTTCAGCCGCAGTTAGATTGCGGACCAGTTTCTGTGTACCTGTATGACAGAACGAACAGGTCAAGGTGCAGCCGACTTGGCTGGAAATACACAGCGTGCCGCGATCGGTTTCAGGGATATAGACAACCTCAACCTCGTGACCGCCCGCGATCCGCACCAGATATTTGCGCGTACCATCGTCCGACACCTGGCGGGTCACAACCTCGGGCAGCTCAATCACAAAAGTTTCGGCCAGCATCGCGCGGTAATCTTTGGACAGGTTCGTCATTTCGCCAAAATCGCGGACACCCCAGTGATAGATCCATTGCCAAATCTGGCCCACCCGCATCTTGGCCTGTTTTTCTTTCGTGCCAGCCGAAATCAAGGCATCGCGCATTTGATCACGGGACAGACCAATCAGGTTCTGCGGTCCGTCTGGCAGCTTGCGCGGAATAGTCAGCACGTCCTGCGTAATGGGGGCCTTGGCGTCCATGGGGTCACTCTCAAACTGGGATTACGGGGCATATAAGAGAAAGAGGCGGCTTCCACAAGGAAACCGCCTCTTTTGATAAACTGAACAAGTGGTTTAGCCCGCGCAGCGATTGCCAGCTTCGTCGACAGCTGCGGTAAAGCCCAGCAAGCTGAATGTATCTTGTGTTTGCGTGCCACGACCAGAACGACCGGTCAAAACAGCATTGGCGCCACGCTTCATAGCGGCCACGAATTTTGCATCATCTTCGGCTGTGGCGGGCCATGCGGTCTCACCTTGGGTGAACATCTGGAAGGTGGTGTCGCCCACCTGCATGCTGACAGTTGATTCGTTGGCAAACGGATAGCCGCCGGTAAACATGACCTGACCGGTCACGCCTTCGGATGGGCGATAGAACACAATCAGGCGGATATCACCGCGGCGCACGTCAACAGCGTTACCGTCACGGGTGTTTACGGTTTCCTTAGGCGCCGACACAGCCCAGCATTCATTTGGGTCGCTTTCAACAAAAACGCTCCAATCTGTGTTGGCAGAAACGCGATTATCGCTTTCTTCCTGCGCTGTTGCAGCATTGGCCAATAGCAATGCCAGAGAAACGCTCATCATACGCGAAAAATTCAAAATCATTTTACAGCCTCCAAGCTGTCCTTGCCTCTGGATGCCTCATCCGGTCCGTGGCGCATCTTGCGGCACCTTTTCGACTGGCGAGACGTTGTTCAACTCGATAGCGTAGAGCATAGCAAAAATCCGCCCGTCGGGGAAAGCCCCTTCGCGCTGCACTGCGCTACGCCAACGACTTATACAATCCAAAAAGGCAATAAAATGGCAAAACCTGTTGATCTGGTCGAAGTGTGGCGCGGAGATCTGCTTGAATGCGTACACCAGGGTCACGCAGTTGTGTGCGATGATACCGGGCAAATTGTCGAGGCATGGGGTGATCCCAGCAAAATGATATACCCCAGATCGTCTTGCAAAATGATCCAGGCGTTGCCCTTGGTTGAAAGTGGCGCAGCCGATGGATTATCGGATCAGCACCTTGCTTTGGCGTCAGCATCTCACAATGCAGCAGCCATTCACACTGATTTGGTCCGGACATGGATGAGCGGCCTTGGTCTGGACGATGATGCGTTTCGCTGCGGGCCAGCGATGCCAATGGATCAAGAGGCGCGGCATGCGTTGATCAGGGCCGATCAAGCGCCCCGTCAAATCCACAACGAATGCTCTGGCAAACATGCAGGGTTTTTGACGTTAACCAAACACCTTGGCGCGGCTGCAGATTATGAGTTGATCGATCATCCAGTGCAGCAAGCGGTCAAATCTGCGTTTGAGGACGTCACACAGGAAACCAGCCCGATGTACGGGATTGACGGATGCTCTGCGCCTAATCACGCTTGCACTGTTCACGGGTTGGCGCGTGCAATGGCGTTCTTTGCCAGTGCGCAGGATCGCTCGGACACCCGTAGCACCGCTGCGGCAAGACTGACCAAGGCGATGGCGACATGCCCCGAATTCGTTGCAGGCGAAACCCGGACCTGCACCGATCTGATGCGGGCCATGGATCATAAGGTGGCGATAAAAACCGGCGCAGAAGGCGTGTTTGTTGCGATCATCCCTGAAAAGCGTCTTGGCATTGCGATCAAAGTGATGGACGGCGCACAACGCGCCCGCGATTGCGTGATTGCAGCACTCTTAGTGCGGTTGGGTGTGCTTGATCCACAGCATCCTGCCGCGATTGCGCGTATGAATGGACCAGTTCTGAACCGCAGAAACACGGTAACCGGCTACATTCGCGCTCATGCGACTCTCGTCGCCTAGGCCCCCTGAAACCGCACTCTAGAGAAAGTTTGCCTCATGCCCTTTACGCTTGCTACCTGGAACATCAACTCAGTCCGTCTGCGCGAGGATATCGTGGCAAAGCTGATGCGGGACGAGGCACCAGACGTTTTGTGTCTGCAAGAGTGCAAAAGCCCGGTCGACAAGATCCCTCTCGAGCAGTTTCAATCGCTGGGCTACACCCACATGGTTGCGCGCGGGCAAAAGGGATACAACGGCGTCGCGATTTTCTCCAAGATCCCGATGGTTGAGGCCGGGGCTGAAGATTATGCGCAACTTGGCCATGCGCGGCACATTGCGGGTAAGCTCGAAAACGGCGTGACGATCCACAACCACTATGTGCCAGCAGGTGGCGATGTGGCAGATCGTGAAGTGAATGAGAAATTTGGCAATAAGCTCGATTACCTGACCGATATGCGTGATGCCTATCATGTGGCCAAGCCAAAGAAGTCCATTCTGGTAGGTGATTTGAATATCGCCCCGCGCGAAGATGACGTTTGGGATCATAAGAAACTGCTTAAGGTCGTTAGCCATACCCCGATTGAAGTTGAACACTTCGCCGAAGTCATGGACGCAGGCGCATGGTCTGATGTGACTCGCAACGATATCACCGAAGGCAAGCTTTACAGCTGGTGGTCGTATCGCGCGAAAGATTGGGATGCCGCAGATAAAGGCCGCAGGCTCGATCATATCTGGGCGACAGATGATATCAAAAATGCGGGCCATAGCAGCCGCGTCTTGCGTGACGCGCGGGGATGGGAAAAGCCCAGCGATCATGCACCTGTTTTTGCGACGTTTGATCTATGACCGTGCCCCGCGAAATGCGTGCGCTGATCCAAACCCAAGACGGGTTTGCAGGCACGCAAACAGGGCCGAGCATCACTGACCTATCACCGTTTCTGGCAGACCTGACAGTGCCTGTGCCAACGTCCGGCGCAGGCCAAGCGTTGATCAAAGTGCATCTGGCTGCCGTCAATCCATCGGACATTCATTTTATCAAAGGCGAATACGGGCAGCCTCGCGTTAAGGGCGTGCCAGCCGGATTTGAGGCTGTGGGCGAGGTTGTCGCAGGCGACACGCCCCTCATCGGCCAAAGGGTCAGCTTTTTTGCGACCGCTTCGGGCACATGGGCCGAGTATGCGATGACCGACGCAAACGGTCTGGTGCCGTGCCGCCCTGACCTGAGCGAAGTTGATGCAGCCGGACAACTGGTGAACCCACTGACCGCCATCGCGATGTTCGATATCGTGAAGGAAAGTGGCGCGGATAGTTTCGTGCTGAATGCGGCAGGGTCGCAATTGGGCAAACTGCTGATCGCGCTGGGCCGGGATCATGGGATCAAGCCGATCGCGGTTGTCCGGCGTCCGGAACAAGCGAAGGCTCTCAAAGAACTGGGCGCAGCTGAGGTGATCGTGACTGGCGAATTAAATCCGTTGGGCGCAGCACAAACGATTTTCCAAACACTCAAACCACGTATCTTGCTGGATGCGGTGGGCGATCAATTCACGGCAGACCTGTTCTTTGCAATGCCCAGCCATGCGCGTTGGGTGAATTACGGGAAGCTCTCAACCGAAGCGCCCGCGCTCTCTGAGTTGGGCCAGATGATCTTTCGTGGCAAACAAATCGAAGGGTTCTGGCTGACCCGTTGGATGAAACAAGTAGATCAGGCACGCGTCATGCAGGCGTTTGTCGAAATCCAAGAACGCTTCGTTTCAGGTAAATGGACAACAGATGTAGCCGGGGTTGTGCCATTGTCGCAGGCGATGGAGAAACTGCCAGAGGTTTTGGCAATGCCTGACGGCAAAGCATTCATCGACCCAAGGTCATAACGCGCAGCCCTTGCATCTTTGCCCTAAATCCGCGACACGCACGCCTTCGCTTCAGCGAATTGTTGAAAAACCTCTGAAGCATTGCTAATTTCAAGTTATGCCCTCGCGTCGGGGCCATGACGACGTGCTTTAAGGAGGACAATGAACTGTCTCTTTCTACAGCGGCTGGTACACCAGCCAATGCCGGGGTTGCCGCAATGACGGCCCCGCAAGCAAGCAGCGAAAGCCTTTTGGCGGCTGTTCTGAAATCTCTTGATGAAGACAAAGGCGAAGACATCGTGCAGATCAATCTGCGCGGCAAGTCTGAGATTGGTGACTATATGGTCATCGCGTCTGGTCGTTCGACACGTCAGGTGACGGCGATGGCTGAAAAGCTGGCCGATCGCGTCAAGCAAGAGTTTGGGATCATCTCCAAGACAGAAGGCAAAGATACGGGCGATTGGGTTCTGATCGACACAGGCGATATTATCGTGCACATCTTCCGCCCCGAAGTGCGCGAGTTCTATCAGCTTGAAAAGATGTGGCAGCCCGGGGCGGCGACCGCCGTCTGATGCGCGTGCAAATTTGCGCTGTGGGCCGTTTGCGCAAAGGGCCCGAGCGCGACCTTTATGATGACTATCTGACCCGCTTCGACCGGACCGGGCGGGCACTGGCCCTTGGACCCGCGCAATTGATCGAAGTTGAGGACAAAAAGGGTGGCGGGATGCCCGCTGAGGCAGCATTGCTGGACCGCGCTGTTCCCGATGGCGCACTGATCTGCACCATGGATGAACGCGGCAAGGTCATGAGCTCGCCTGACTTTGCGAACCTACTGGCCACGTGGCGCGACCAAGGGCGACAGGATGTCAGCTTTGTAATTGGTGGCGCGGATGGCATTGATCCGGGGCTGCGCGCCCGCGCTGATGCGTCGTTGAGTTTTGGTAAAATGGTGTGGCCGCATATGCTGGTGCGCGTGATGTTGGCCGAACAGCTCTACCGTGCCGCCTCGATTTTGTCGGGTGGGCCTTATCATCGGGTCTAAGGAGCCTCCGGCGGGAGTTTTTAAGGCAAGATGATAGAGCTTAGGCGGTTTCCCTGAAACGCGACCTGCGTTAGACGTCTTTTGAAGATTGATGGAGCTTTGCGATGCCTGTGCCGAAACCTGTTGTCCTGTGTATTCTTGATGGCTGGGGCCTGCGCGATGCCACTGAAGGCAATGCGCCCAAGCAGGCCGACACTCCAAATTTTGATCGCGTGATGCAAGGGCCGCAAGCCCAGCTCTTGACCCATGGCAATGATGCAGGTTTGCCCACGGGTCAGATGGGGAATTCTGAGGTGGGGCATACCAATATTGGCGCAGGTCGTGTTGTCGCGATGGATCTGGGCCAGATTGAGATGTCGATTGAGGATGGCTCTTTTTATCATGCTGACGCGCTAGTTGGGTTCATTGACAGGTTGAAGCAAAGCGGTGGGACCGCGCATTTGATGGGTGTGGTCTCGGATGGCGGTGTGCACGGCCATCTGGATCACATTGTTGCCGCGGCCAAGGCGCTAACCGATGCGGATGTGCCGGTTGCTATTCATGCGATTACGGATGGGCGAGATGTGGCACCGTCGTCGACGGATGCTTTCATGCAGGCTCTGCAAGATAAGTTGCCGCCAGTGGCACGCATTGTCACTGTCATCGGCCGCTACTTTGCGATGGACCGTGATAACCGTTGGGAACGGGTTGAGACCGCTTATGATGCTATGATCAATGGGACTGGTCAGCAGGCCGATGATCCATTGGAAGCGATTGCGGCGGCCTATGCTGATGGCAAGACCGATGAGTTCATTCCCGCGACCGTGATTGGCGATTATGCGGGTGTTGCGGCAGGTGATGGGCTGTTTTGTCTGAACTTCCGCTCGGATCGCGCCCGCGAGATTTTGGCGGCGATCGCTGATCCCGACTTTGCTGGGTTCCAGCGCACGCAGCCGCAGTTGGCGGCTTTGCTGGGAATGGTGTCTTATTCGGACGCCCATGACGGTTGGTTTGAAACAGTGTTTCCTAAGCGCGATATCCAAAACACCTTAGGTGCTTGGGTCGCGAAGCACGACCTGCGCCAATTTCGTTTGGCCGAGACGGAAAAATATCCCCATGTGACGTTCTTTTTGAATGGTGGGATTGAGGTGCCAGAGAAAGGTGAAGATCGCTATATGCCCAAATCACCCAATGTGGCGACTTATGATTTGCAGCCTGAGATGTCGTCGGGCGAGGTGACGGAACACTTTGTGAGAGCCATCCAGGAAGGCTATGATCTGATTGTCACCAACTATGCCAATCCTGATATGGTTGGTCATACGGGTGATCTGGATGCTGCGATCAAAGCGTGCGAGTCCGTCGATCGTGGCTTGGGTCAGGTCTTAGCCGCACTTAAAGCAGCAGGTGGCGCGATGATTGTGACTGCGGACCACGGCAACTGTGAAACGATGATTGATCCTGAAACGGGCGGCCCACACACAGCCCATACGCTGAACCCTGTGCCGGTTGCGTTGATTGGCGGGCCGCAGGGTGTGACCTTGCGCGATGGTCGTTTGGCTGATCTGGCGCCTACGGTGTTGGATCTGATGGGGTTGGACTTGCCACCCGAAATGACAGGTCGGAGCTTGATCGTCCGATGATCCGTTTCGCAACTTTCCTACTCTTTTTGGCCACCAGTGCGATGGCCCAGCAAACTGCACAGGATGCTGCGGCACAGTTGCAAGCCGCACAAGAGCAATTGCAAGCGGCTGAAGGTGCGCGCGACCGGATCGCGGCGCTGACCCAGACCGTGCAGGCCTATGAGGTCGGATTAGCGGCCATGCGGACGGAACAACGCGAAATTGCCCTGCGCGAAGGTATTCTTGCCGAAGAATTGGAACTGCGCCGCATGGAGTTTGCCCAGCTCTTGGGAGTGCTGTCTTCGATTAGTGCAACGCCGCAACCGGTTCTGCGGGCGCATCCTGATGGGCCGCTTAATACAGTTCGTGCGGGAATGCTGGTTGCTGATGTGACACCGGGACTGCGGGGCGAAGTCGAACGGCTCAATACGCTTTTGGCAGACACGCGGTCGATACGAATGGCGCAGGATGCAGCGACACAAACACTCCGTGATGGATTGGAAGGTGCGCAAACGGCACGCGCCGCCCTTGGCCAGGCCGTGTCTGAGCGCACCGATCTACCATCAAGATTTGAAGATGATCCGGTGCAGACGGCCTTGTTGGTTGCCAGTGCGCAAACGCTTGATGATTTTGCCGCACAGGTTGCAAGTGCCCGTCCAGATGGAACACAAACGCTTACCGCCCAAGGTGATTTGTCCTTACCGGTTGCTGGTGTGGTCTTGCCCGACGACGGTAGCGGTCGCGCCGGAATACGGATCGCTGCAGAACCGCGTGCCTTGGTGGTATCCCCCGCACCAGCAACCATTCTGTTTCAGGGTCAATTGCTGGACTACGGCACTGTTGTGATACTAGAGCCCGCCGTCGACGTGATGTTCGTGCTTGCAGGCTTTGCCGAGGTCTTTGGCGCAATCGGTCAGGTCTTGCCTGCGGGTGCGCCAATTGGTCTTTTGGGCGCCGATACGACACTTAATGACGGGATTTTGACCGAAAATGTGGGCACTGGCACTGGGCAGGCGGCCCAAGCCCTTTATCTTGAGGTCAGAGAAGGGCAAAGTCCCGTGAACCCTGCCACGTGGTTTGTGGTTGAGTAGGCAAGGATATACGATGAAAAAGTTGATACTAGCAGCAGCCGGCGGCGCCGTCTTAGGATTGATTGCGACGACACAAGTGGCGGGTCCGCTGTTGGCACAAGAGGCGCAGGCCGAGACGAATGTCTACGAGCAGCTTGATCTTTTTGGCGATATCTTTGAACGGATCAGATCCAACTATGTGGAAGAGGTCGATGATCGCGAGCTGATCGAAGCGGCCATCAACGGCATGCTGACATCGCTTGATCCACATTCCAGCTATTTGTCGCCCGAAGCCGCACAGCGGATGCGTGTCAGCACTTCGGGTGAATTTGGTGGTCTTGGTATCGAGGTCACCCAGGAAGAAGGTTGGGTCAAAGTTGTCTCACCAATGGATGGCACCCCCGCAGAGGCAGCAGGCGTTCTGGCTGGCGATTTCATCACGGCCGTGGACGGTGAAAGCGTGCTTGGCCTGACTTTGGATGAGGCTGTGCGTATGATGCGTGGTCCTGTCGGTGCAGAGATTATTGTGACCATCGTGCGTGAAGGCGAGGTCGAACCGTTTGATGTGTCAATCATTCGCGACACCATTAAGCTGACCGCGGTGCGTGGCCGGACCGAAGGCAACGCTGTTGTAATGCGGATTACTACGTTTAACGAACAGACATTCCCGAACCTGCAAGACGGCATGAGAAAACAGGTCGAAGAAGCGGGCGGGTTCGATAATATCGATGGCATCGTTCTTGATCTGCGCAACAACCCCGGCGGTTTGCTGAGCCAAGCAGTTTACGTCTCCGACGCATTCCTTGATGCCGGTGAAATTGTATCGACCCGTGGACGTGAAGCCGCTGATGGGGATCGCTTCAATGCCTCACCGGGTGATCTGGCCGAAGGCAAACCCATTGTGGTTTTGATCAACGGTGGTTCTGCCTCTGCGTCCGAGATCGTCGCAGGTGCGCTGCAAGATCACCGCCGCGCGATTGTGATCGGTACGAATTCATTCGGCAAAGGCTCCGTGCAGACAGTTGTCCCGCTGAACCAAGATGGTGCGATGCGCCTGACAACTGCGCGTTATTACACGCCATCGGGTCGCTCGATCCAATCACTGGGCATTTCGCCTGACATCATCGTTGAACAGCCACGGCCTCGCGAAGAGACCGAGGAAGAGGTAGAAGAGCGCACACAGCGGACCGAGGCGGGATTGCGCGGATCGCTTGCGAACGACAGCCTGAGCGAGGACGAAATTCGCCAGATCGAGGAAGATCGCGCGCGCGCCGAAACTGCTGCGGCATTGCGTGAGGATGATTATCAACTGGCTTATGCCATTGATATTCTCAAAGGTCTGAACGCGTTGGGTCCAACTGGGCTTGGCGACAACTAAGGACCGCTGAGCGCGCACTCACACAGGTGTGAGTGACCTGCGACAATTTCGCTCTATCTCTTGGTCATGCAGTTATTTCGTATGACCAAGAGGAGAGATCACATGACCAATCTGACCCGCCGTAACCTGCTTGCCACCGGTACAGCATTGCCTTTTGCTGGCTTAGCCGCAGGCGCCGCACAGGCCGACGCCCCAATGAAGGGTGCCAGCTTTGCATCACACCGCCGTTTCATGATTGGTGATTTTGAGGTCACGACGATCCTTGGTGGCACAACTCCGCGTGAAAATCCGCAAGGTATTTTTGGGATGAACGTGTCAGAGGAAGAATTCGCAACCGTCAGCCGCGAGAATTTCCTGTCGACTGATGCCTCGCAGTTTTTCTTCACGCCAACGCTGGTCAACACCGGATCAGAGCTGGTCTTGTTCGACACAGGGTTGAATGCCGCCGCGACACTGTCAGCAATTGAAGGCGCGGGATATACGGCCGATCAGGTTGATATCGTTGTCCTGACACATATGCATGGCGACCACATTGGTGGTTTGATGAACGGTGGTGCGCCGACATTTGCCAACGCGCGTTATGTTGCAGGACAGGTTGAATATGACCATTGGGCGGGTGCCGGAAATGATGGGTTTGAGGCCAATGTACGCCCACTGGCAGATCAAATGACCTTTGTTGGTGATGGCAATGATGTCGTCAGCGGCATCACAGGCATGGCAGCCTTTGGTCATACACCCGGCCATATGGTTTACCGGATTGATAGCGCGGACAAGGGTCTTGTGATTTTTGCCGATCTAGCAAACCACCCGGTTTGGTCATTGGCGCGCCCTGATTGGGAAGTGCGCTTTGATGCAGACAAAGCGGGCGCTGCTGCATCACGTAAAAACGTCTTAGGCATGATCGCGGCGGACCGCGTGCCTGCGATTGGGTATCACATGCCGTTCCCAGCCGTGGGCTATGTCGATACCGGCAAGAACGGTGCAGATTTCCATTGGGTCCCAGAAGCCGGACAACTGATGAGCTAGGCCTTTTTGTCCGAATGGCCTTTGCGTCATTCGGACAACAATTTCCACCTTTGCTGGACACCTTCGGGTTGGGAAACTACCTTTCCTGCAAACGGGACCAACAGAGGGTAAAAGAGAATGACAAAAGTACTTTCAATCGTGGCAGCGACGCTCGCTCTTACATCGACAACCGCCTCCGCTGGCGGCCACTGCGCTGCCGGTAAAACCCTGACAGAGGGTCAATTCACCATCGCGACTGGCAATCCAGCCTACTACCCGTGGGTGCTGGATGACGCACCTGAAAGCGGGCAAGGGTTTGAAGCTGCCGTTGCTTACGCCGTTGCGGCCGAAATGGGTTTTGCCGCTGATGACGTGGTTTGGGTGCGCTCATCCTTCGATGAAGCGATCCAACCCGGTGCCAAGAACTTTGACGTAAACATGCAGCAGTATTCGATCACGGCAGCCCGTGACGAGGTCGTCGATTTCTCGGCGCCCTATTACACGGCCCCAATGGCCGTTCTGGTCAGCCCCGGCGCGACCGAGACTGAAGCCACGCTTGAGGCATTGCGCGAATTGAAATGGGGCGCTGTCGGGTCCACGACGGCTGTGCCAAAACTGGCCAGTATCGTGCAACCCACCAGCGACCCGCTGCTTTATGGCGACAACGCTGATGTGAATGCGGCGATGTCTGCCAACCAGATCGACGCAGCCTTGTTCGACTTGCCGACAGCTCTGTTCCTCAGTGCAGTCATGATCGAAGGCTCCAAAGTGATCGGCCAATTCGCCCCTGACGCCAGCGATAACCCTGACCAGTTCGGGATGCTGATGGAAGAGGGCAATCCGCTGAAAGCCTGCGTGGATGAAGCCCTCACAGCGTTGACCGAGAGCGGTGAGTTGGCCGCGATTGAGGCGACTTGGCTGCAAGACACCACCGGTGTTCCACTGATCGACTTCTAATATGACGACGATCAAAGCGGCGGGCATGACCCGCCGCGAAGTTTATGAGGCCCAGCAGCGCAAGCGATCCCTGATCATCGCGGCGACCAGCACACTGGTGGTCGTCGCATGCCTTATTATCTTCGTGCCCATGTCGCCCGGTTGGGAAAAGGTGCAGCGCAGCTTTTTCAACGGCGATGTACTGTCCGACACATTTCCCAAACTGTTGGACGCGTTCAAGATCAACCTGATGATCTTCGCATGGTCCGCCCCCGCGATTGCGATCCTTGGGCTACTGATAGCCTTGGCACGCGACGCAAAATCCCCAGCGCTTTTCCCGCTGCGTATCTTCGGGGCCGCCTTTACAGACATCTTTCGCGGGGTCCCTGTGATCCTCACCGTCTATTTGATCGGTTTCGGCATCCCCGGCCTCGGCCTGCCGCGCCCATGGAATTCACCCTACATCTGGGGCTCGCTTGCGCTGATCCTGACCTATTCGGCCTATGTCGCGGAGATCTTTCGCTCTGGCATCGACAGCGTGCACCAAAGTCAGAGGTCAGCGGCGCTATCGCTAGGCCTGTCCGAACGGCAAGTCATGCGCGATGTCGTCCTACCCCAAGCGATCCGCAACGTCGTGCCATCCCAAATGAACATGCTGATCGCGCTGCAAAAAGACGTATCGCTCCTCAGCTTCATCGGCCCGGTTGAGATTTTCCGGCAAGCAGGTGTATTCAAATCGCTCACCGCGAATTTCACGCCCTATGTCGGTGCCGCGATCATCTTCTTGATCGTGACTATCCCCGCCACCCGCTATGCCGACTACCTGATGTCCAAACAAAGAAAAGACCGCAGCTGATGGCGAAACTTTCCCTGCGCGGCGTGGTCAAACAGTTCGGCGCGAATACCGTTTGCGATGGCATCGATCTGAACGTGGAAGAAGGGCAGATGGTCTGCCTGATCGGGGCGTCTGGTGCGGGTAAGTCGACGCTGCTACGCTGCATCAACCTGTTGGAAGCGGTCGAAGATGGCGAGATTTTCCTCGATGGTGAAGACATCGCCGAACCGGGTTTGAACCCGCAAGGCGTGCGGGCGCGGATTGGGATGGTGTTCCAAAGCTTCAACCTTTTCCCGCATATGACAGCGCTTGAAAACGCAATGCTGGCCCCACGCCGGGTGCATGGCCGGTCCAAGGCGGATTTGGTGGGTGAAGTGAAAGAGCTGTTCACACGCTTCGGTCTGGCCGACCGGATGCACAACTACCCCGATCAGCTGTCCGGCGGACAACAACAACGGGTGGCGATCATCCGCGCCTTGGCAATGCGACCCGAAGTGATGCTATTCGACGAAATCACCTCCGCTCTCGACCCGCAATTGGTTGGTGAAGTGCTCGATGTCTTGTTGATGCTGAAACAGCAAGGCATGACGATGGTGCTGGCAACCCATGAGATGGGATTTGCACGTCAGGCGGCCGACAAAGTGTGCTTCCTGAAAGATGGCAAAATCATCGAAGAAGGACCGCCCGAGGCGTTGTTTGATGCGCCAGAGCGGGAAGAGACAAAGGCGTTTTTGGCGCGGGCGTTGAAGTAGGAAGGGTGCTGGGCAGGTGATCGGAGAGATTTTTGTAGGGTTGGGAATGTTCGCTTTGCGGGATGAAGTGTGCTTTCGCTGCGGCTGCGCTTAGGTCTTTAATGGACTAGGAAATCCGACGCTAGCCTCAAACCGGCCATCCACTCCACATCAAAAAACCCCACCGCTTTGCAGCGATGGGGCCGAGGGATGCCCTGAAAGGGCCACCCAACCGCACATCCGGGGAGAGGAAGCGGTTGGGCTTATCCGGTCTGACTTATGGCAGCAGAACGCTGTCGATCACGTGGATCACGCCGTTTGACGCGATGATGTCCGCTGTGGTCACTGTGGCATCGTTGACTTTAACGCCGTTGCTGCCGTTTACGCGCACTTCGGCACCGTTTACGGTTGCGACGTCAAGATGCTGACCGGCCAGCTGGTCGGATGTGACCGCACCAGGGACCACGTGGTATGTCAGGATCGATACCAGCTGATCTTTGTTCTCTGGCAACAGCAGGCTGTCGACAGTGCCGGCTGGCAATGCGGCAAAGGCTGCGTCTGTTGGTGCGAATACTGTGAATGGACCTTCGCCCTTCAGTGTATCCACAAGGCCAGCAGCAGTCACAGCAGCAACCAGTGTGTTGAAGCTACCGTTAGATGCCGCGATATCGACGATATCAGGCTCTTTTTCCATCATAGGTGCACAAGCGGCAGCAATAGCTACGCCAGCGGCGAGGAATGTGGATTTAATTGCAAAGCGACGGTTCATTGGGTGTTCCTTTCGTTCCCTGTTAACGTTGTTGTTACGGGGCGAAATGCGAACTGGTTGTCTTTCTCACAATGAGTTTATGGGCTGTATTTTAGTCATCCAACTGCACCACTTATACGTAAGCCGTCGCTACGTCTCAGCGCAGTGTTTGCGAAACGCTTTTTGCAGCAATTCCAGCTCACCACGCAGCAGCGAAATCTCGGCACGCAAATCGTCAGAGAGTGGCTCACCACAAATAATCGCAAACGAGCCAAGGGCTTTTCCAAAGCCATCACTCACAACGAAAGTCTGCACACCGTCGTTGATCAAATCTGATGGAATTGGCACAGTGATCTGCCACACGTCGTTGGCTGTCTCATAGGTCATGGCGATATCTTGCAAGGCCTTGCCCAGATGTGTGATGCGCAGGTCTGGCGCTGTCTCACCCATCCCCACAAGATCACCCTGCCAAATACCGGCCTTGATGTGTGCATTGATCAGCTGCATCGGGCCCGTTCCTTAAATTTCAGCACGCGGATAGCGGCACAGTGTCAGATCGCGAAGATCAATCCGGTTCATCGCAGGGCTTTCAATCATCAAATCAACCCACATCCGCTCGGCCCGTTTTTCATTCAGGCCACTATAGGCCAAATCAAACTCGACCATCGTTTCGGGCCTGTCATCAGGCAATGTCAGCAAGACCTGCTCGGTATTGGGGCCATTTTTGACGTTCAGGCGGGCATAGATTTTGGAGGGTTGCTCGCTCTCGATCACCGCAGCAAGTCGGATCAAATGACGTTTCTTCAGACCCTCACAGGATGCTTTGGGAATCTCAATGACCAATGACAAATAGCTGCCTTCAAAGTGATAGGCCGCAAGTGTGACACCAAACGGCGCCAGATCGACCTCGCGGGTGTTGCGGGTCTGGCGCAGGCTGACTTCGGCCCTTTTGCAATCATGAAAGACAACCAATTCGTTGGTCATTTCCATTTTTGAAAGGGCGGGTATCAGCCCGGCTGGCACCACAGCGGCACGCCAAGGTTTCGGACGCCAAGCCCAGTCCGTTCCAACAGGTTGTGGGAACTTCTGTGATCCAATGCGCGGCAAAGCAAGCCTGCACTCTGCCTCCAGTTTGAACGCAGACACAGCCCGGAGTGTTTTTTTGGCGACGTCATTTTTGGCGTCAAGCGTGGCAAGGTCCATCGCAGGTACATCATGCACCGCTTTGCGCCAACGCTTGACTGCGCGGCGCCGCAGAAACCGGTCAATTTGGTTTTGCAAAGGCCAAGACATGTGCAGAGGTTTCCTTAGCTTCCGGTCTATAGTCTGCCAAACAAGCGTCCATTTGGAAACGGGTCAAGTTTCGGGCGTGGGCTCTTCGCTTGGGATCACAACAGCCTTTACCCCAGCTAACACCACTTTCAGTAACGTCGCACCCGGCCCCTCTGTCAGCGGCGCAACATCCAGCCCGCGTACACCAATCGTGACCAGCCGCCCATTCACGGCCGTAAAGGCACGCCATTCATCGCCTTGCAACCCGGCCAAAGGCGGCGGCCCTGCGTCCGCAAAATAGATCATCACCTGACTGTCGAACGCCTGACTAGAAAGGATTTCGATATCGCTCTCATCGCTATTCCGGCTGAGCAGGCGCACACCATCATCAGTTGCTAGGTAATCACGCAATGCCGATACATCATCGACAATAACGCCGCTATCGGTAGGACCCACTTGTATGGTCGCAAACCCGACGACATCTGGCCTTGTTTGCCCGATCCCAAGCACAGCGCATGGCAAGAGCACCGCAAAATCGCGGGTTGGCTGGCTTGCAATATCATCGACACAATACCCATCGGGTGTCGTCGCTGTAACGAGCCCATCCCCCAAGGTGACCGAACGCGATGGCACGCCTGTATCAGTGGGAAGCAGGCTGCAGGCATTCAATGCCAGCAGCCCAAGAAGCGCAATAAACGTGCGGATCATCCGGATCACAGGTCCATATAGATGTGTTTCTCGTCCTTCGCGCCGGGATGCGTCACGGCACCTAAGCGCGCGCCGCCAACCAACTGCGAATACTTCCACAACGCACCCGAAGCATAGATCGTCTCTTTCGGGCCTTTCCAGTTGGCCTTGCGTTCGGCCAGCACTTCATCGCTGAGGTCGACTTTCAACTCACCTGTGATCGCATTGATCGTGATGACATCGCCATTTTCCAGCAGCCCAATCGGGCCACCATGTGCCGCCTCTGGGCCGACATGACCCACGCAGAACCCGCGTGTCGCACCTGAGAAGCGGCCATCCGTGATCAACGCCACTTTTTTGCCCATGCCTTGACCGGACAGCGCCGCTGTGGTCGCCAGCATCTCGCGCATGCCGGGGCCGCCTGATGGGCCCTCATTGCGGATAACCAGCACTTCGCCTTCTTCATATTGGCGGGCTTTCACGGCTTCAAACGCGTCTTCTTCGCTCTCGAAACAACGTGCAGGACCCGTGAACGATTGTTCTTGTGTGTTCATACCCGCGACTTTCACAATCGCGCCTTCCGGGGCAAGGTTGCCCTTCAGACCCACAACACCACCGGTTTTGGTGATCGGGTTCTCAACGGAATAGATGACGTTGTTATCCGCCTCGCCTTTGATCATATCCAGCTCTTCACCCATGGTGCGGCCAGAGGCTGTCATGCAATCCTCATGGATCAGACCCGCTTTGCGCAATTCCTTCAGCACGACAGGCACGCCGCCTGCTTCATAAAGATCCTTGGCCACATACTGACCACCCGGCTTCAGATCGACAAAATAAGGGGTGTCGCGGAAGATATCGCAGACGTCCATCAGGTCAAAATCAATGCCCGCTTCATGGGCAATCGCTGGCAGATGCAGACCCGCGTTTGTCGATCCACCAGTACAGGCTACGATACGGGCGGCATTCTCTAGCGACTTGCGTGTGACAATATCACGGGCGCGGATGTTTTTGGAAATCAGGTTCATCACGGCTTCACCGGATGCGATGCCATACTGATCACGGGACTCGTAAGGGGCAGGGGCGCCGGATGAATTCATGAGGGCCAAACCAATCGCCTCGGATACACAGGCCATCGTGTTGGCGGTAAACTGGCCACCACAGGCACCAGCGGATGGGCAAGCCACACGTTCCAGCACTTCCAGTTCCGCGTCAGATATATTGCCTGCTTGGTGCTTACCAACCGCTTCAAAGACGTCCTGCACGGTGACATCTTTGCCGTCCAAGCGACCTGGCAGGATAGAACCGCCGTAAATGAAGACAGACGGCGTGTTCAAACGCACCATCGCCATCATCATTCCGGGCAGGGATTTGTCGCAACCTGCCAGACCCACAATCGCATCATAGCAGTGGCCACGCATCGTCAGCTCGACCGTATCAGCAATCGCTTCGCGCGATGCCAGCGACGACCGCATGCCTTCGTGGCCCATCGCGATGCCGTCAGTCACGGTGATCGTGGTGAACTCTCGCGGTGTGCCGCTGCCCTTTTTGACGCCTAGTTTGACGGCCTGCGCCTGACGGTTCAGCGAAATGTTGCAAGGGGCCGCTTCGTTCCAGCACGTCGCAACACCCACCCAAGGCTGCTTGATCGCCTCTTCGTCCAAACCCATCGCATAGAAATAGGACCGGTGCGGCGCACGTGATGGGCCTTCGGTCACATGGCGGCTGGGCAGGTTTGTCTTGTCGACTGGGGTCTTGGACATTTTGGGGGTCTCCTCGCAACTGTTAGAAACGGTCTAAATAGAGGGCAGGCAAGGCGCAAGCCCTTCAAACAGCCGTTGCGGTCAGTGGTTTGTCGGATAGGGTCGGACAATGTCAGACCCTTACGCACCACATGATCACTTTGTCCAAGCCGCACAGCACGAAGTGCGCTTGAAATCTGTGTTCGCAGTGTTTGGCGCATACGTTATTGCATTCTTCCTGTCGCCCGTGCTGCTTTACATGGTTCTGCCAGCTGCGATCTACGCCGAGTTCTATGAAATGGCGTCGCCCTTAGCGTCGATCCTGAGCTTTGGGTTGTTCGGCATCGCAGCCTTCGTCTTTGTAAAAGCGCTATGGCTTTATCATGGGCGGGGGTTTTGGTCGTTGATCGGCCCCTACCGCACCGCATTCTTCGATTTGCGCAAAGTGGCGGTTGGTGTGGGCGTTGTGCTGTTTACCGTGCAAATCGTGCTGCCCTTTAGCACATGGGGCGAGGTAGCGCATGTTAGGTCTATCATCTCTTGGCTCGCGATCCTGCCAATTGCGATGCTGGTGGTGTTTGTCCAGATCACCACAGAAGAGATCGTCTTTCGTGGCTATTTGCAGCAACAACTTGGCAGTTTGTCAAAAAGCCCTTGGGTCTGGATGATCCTGCCTTCAGCAGTTTTTGGCGCGTGGCACCATTGGAACGGCAATTCCGTGCCCGAAGGAATAGTTTATGCATTCTGGGCGTTCTTGATCGGATTGGCCTGTGCGGACCTCACCGCCCGGACAGGCACGCTGGGGGCCGCCATCGGGCTGCATTTTAGCGTGAACATTGTGGCGACGCTGTTTGTTGCCATTGAAGAATGGCCGTTTTCGGGCTTTGCACTTGTTTTGTTCGACTACATCGACCCCGACGCGATCAGCGCTGAAATCATCGCCCTTGGCACGCCGTGGGTGGTCTTTAACCTGATCATGTCTGCGCTATCGGTTTTGATAACATGGCTTGCGGCAAGGATTGCCATTCAGCGCTGATTGCATTTCGTGACGCCTCGTCATATTTGATTGTGTAACACCGCATAAAGGCCGCGCCCGATGAACTGGATTACCAACTACGTCCGCCCCACGATCAACTCGCTGTTTTCGCGCCGTGAAGTGCCGGACAATCTTTGGACGAAATGCGATGACTGCGGCACGATGCTGTTTCACCGCGAATTGGCTGACAACCTGAATGTCTGCACCAACTGCGATCACCACATGGCAATCGGTGCGCGGGACCGCCTGACATCGATCTTCGATGGCGGCGTCTTTGTTGAGGTCGCGGTTCCCGAACCCACAGCCGACCCGCTGCATTTCCGCGATCAGAAACGCTATACCGACCGGATCAAGGAAGCCCGCAAGAAGACTGGCGAAAAAGACGCCATGCTGGTCGCCGAAGGTGAAATGGGGCGGACCGGCGTTGTCGTTGCGGTGCAAGACTTTTCCTTCATGGGTGGGTCCATGTCGATGTATGTCGGCAACGCGATTGTGGCTGCGGCGGAACGTGCGATCGCACTCAAACGACCCCTCATCCTGTTTTCTGCCGCCGGTGGCGCACGCATGCAGGAAGGCATTCTTGGCCTGATGCAAATGCCGCGCACGACAATTGCGGTGCAGATGCTGAAAGAAGCGGGGCTGCCTTACATCGTCGTCCTGACGCATCCGACAACGGGTGGTGTGACCGCGTCCTACGCTATGCTGGGCGACGTTCAGATTGCAGAACCCAACGCGCTGATCGGCTTTGCCGGGGCGCGGGTCATCGAACAAACCATCGGTGAGAAACTGCCCGAAGGCTTCCAACGCGCTGAATATCTGCTTGATCATGGGATGTTGGACCGGGTCACAAACCGGACCGTGCTGAAGGACGAATTGGTCACAATCGTGCGCCTGCTGATGCAGCAAAGCGCACCTGTAAAAGGTGACTTGCCTGCGCCCGAAATTCAGTCTGAAGCAGCTGAAGAAATCGAAGCGGCAGAAGCGGCGGCTGAAGAAAAGTGACCAAACGCTCTGATGTGATCCTGGAACGGATGATGGCCTTGCACCCCAAGGTCATGGATTTGGTTTTGGATCGTGTCTGGCGTCTGCTCGATGCCGTCGGCAATCCCCAGAATCGCCTGCCGCCTGTGATCCATGTCGCGGGCACCAACGGCAAAGGATCAACCCAAGCGATGATACGCGCGGGGTTAGAGGCGGGCGGTTCCAAAGTCCACGCCTACACATCGCCACACCTTGCGCGTTTTCACGAACGTATCCGGTTGGCAGGTGATCTGATCACCGAAGAGGCGCTCACGGACGTGCTTGACCGTTGCTATGTGGCGAACGGACCTGAGGCGATCACTTATTTTGAGATCACGACAGTCGCAGGTCTGCTGGCCTTTGCTGAGACGCCTGCCGACTATACATTGCTCGAAGTTGGTCTTGGTGGACGCTTGGACGCGACAAACGTCATCGCAGACCCCGCCATCACAATCATCACCCCTGTCGATTTAGACCACCAACAATTCCTCGGCGATACGCTGGCGGCGATTGCTGGTGAAAAGGCAGGTATCATCAAACGCAGCGTGCCGTGTGTGGTTGGCCCACAGCACGAAGAAAGCATGGACGTGATTGAGGCCCGTGCGGGAGCACTCGGCGCTCCGCTGCTCGCGCATGGTCAGCATTGGCATGTGAGTGTGGAACGTGACCGGCTGATCTATCAAGATGAGCGCGGATTGCTGGACTTACCGCTTCCGAACTTGCCGGGGCACCACCAAGTGATGAACTCAGGTGGTGCGATTGCAGCGTTGCGCGCGCTGGGCAAAGACGAGGCGGCTTGCGAGGCGGCAGTGACCCGCGCCTTTTGGCCTGCACGCATGGAAAAGCTGACCACAGGCGCGTTGGTTGCACTCGCGGCCCCTGCTGAACTTTGGCTGGACGGCGGACATAATCCGGCGGCGGGTCAGGCATTGGCGGATACACTACGGGCCCAACCACCGCGCCCAACGCATTTGATTTGCGGCATGCTGAAAACGAAAGACGTCAGCGGCTATTTGCGGCATCTGGCGGGCGTGGCCGATAGCCTGACAGCCGTTTCCATCCCCGGTGAGGCGGCAACCTTACAGGCGGATGAGACCGCAGCAGAGGCCGAAAAAGTCGGGCTTGTGGCGTCAACGGCCGACACGGTGCAAGAGGCCATCGTGCGGATCAAACAAAGCACACCAAATGCACGCATCCTGATTTGCGGATCGCTCTACCTCGCGGGGCATGTCATTCGCGAGAATGAAGCATGATCCGCGGTCTTGTCGTCACGGCCTGTGTTGTTGCGAACAGCGCCCACGCCGCTGACTTCTATTTCTGCTGGGAAGGTGCGAACGGCTATACAATGACAGGCCAGATGAGCCTGAACCCAGTGGCCTTGAACAAACCCGTCGTGACCGAAGACGATGTGACGCTGTTCAGAATTGCCGGATACCAAGACGGACAATTGATGGGCAAATGGTCCTTGGACAACCTGCAAGAGGGCACCAGCTGGATGCTGAATTATGACCCCGGTCGCAGTGTGTTCATGACACCGGGCGAAATGGGTGTAGGGGTCAGCCAAGCATGGAACGCAGATGGGACCGCTATGGATTGCGGGAACCCCGGCTTTGGGTTCAACCTTGGCAGCTATGCGCAGGATTTCTGCTTTAACGGCGTCTGGATTGAGGAAAGTGGGATGCCACCCGAAACACCGTTTTTCGTCAGCCCGGTCCCGGTTGATCCGTTTTGCAGGGTCTACGCCCCAACAAGTTGACCGATTCGCGAATCAGTCACTTGACGGCGAATCACTTCATCGCGTAGTGTCGCTGTTAACGTGAAGCGCCATAATTAATAGGTGCGTGCGGGCAGTATTAGGCAGGGCAAGCAGATGGGCCGGGATGGCACATCTGCTTGTTTTCCGCCGTTTCATCTTTCAGCAGACCCGCAACAAATTGCCGCTGTGACCAAGCGTGATTTGCATGCCATGCTTTCCGTTATTAGGGTGCGGGAATTGCGAGCAGAGGTGAAATACAAAAATTGATAAAAAGTGCTATTTGCAGAGCCGCGCTGGCCCTCTCATTGGTTGGCGCCGCACCCGTCGCAGCTGACCCTGACGCTGGTTCATATCTTGCCGCACGGCAGGCCATTCTGGCGCATGATTTCGCCGAAGCTGCCGGGCATTTCACCCAAGGGCTGCTTGCTGATCCGACGAACCCTTATTTGCTTGAAAACGGCATGACGTCTTTTGTGGCCTTGGGTCAGATCGAACGGGCCGTGCCGATCGCGCAGTTCATCGTGGATCAAGGTTATGACAGCCAAGTTGCGCATTTGACGTTGATGATTTCGGACGCAAAGGCGGACCGCTGGACGGGTATCTTTAATGCGCTCGAGGCAGGGCGCAGCGTCGGGCCTTTGGTTGACGGGTTGGCGCAGGCTTGGGCGCATTTGGCACTGGGCGAGATGTCCGACGCCTTTGCAAGCTTTGATCAGGTGATCGAGGCCGATGGGATGTTGGTTTACGGGCAAACGCACAAAGCCTACGCTTTGGCATCCGTTGGTGATTTTGAAGGCGCGGAGGCGCTTTTGTCAGCGCAGGTGCCCGGTGGGATGCGCTACAGCCGCCAAAGTGCCATTGCGCATGCGCAAATCCTCAGCCAGCTGGGGCGCAACGAAGATGCGATCCTGATCATTGACGGTATTTTTGGTGATCAACGCGACCCCGGGGTCGCCCAACTGCGCGAAATGCTCGCCGCTGATCAAGCGGTTGCATATGATGCGGTGCGCACCCCTACCCAGGGATTGGCAGACCTGTTTCACGTCATCGCGGGCATCGTCCAAGGTGATGCGCCAACGCCGTTTACGTTGATGTATGCCCGGGCGTCGACCTACCTTTGGCCTGAGAATACGCCAGCCGTCCTGATGACCGCGCGTCTGCTCGAAGAATTAGAGCAATATGATCTGGCAAACGAAGTCTTTGCGACTGTTGCCGTCGATGACCCGTCATTTCACGCGGCTGAGCTGGGACGCGCCGAGGTGCTGCGTGCAGCTGACCGGCAAGATGCAGCAATCGAAGTGCTAGAGGCCCTCACCCGCAGTCACCCTGACCTTCCCGCAGTTTATGCGACGAAGGGTGATACGCTACGCCAAGTCGAACGGTTTGATGAAGCTATCGTGACCTACACGCGGGCGCTCGAGCTGTATTCAGATACAGATAGCGCCCGTTGGTTCGTGCACTACACCCGCGGCATCGCCAATCATAAGGTCGATAACTGGCCGGGTGCCGAAGCCGACTTTCGCGCGGCACTTGCGTTGCGTCCCGATCACCCGCAGATCCTGAATTACCTTGGTTATTCCTTGGTCGAGCGCGGCGAAAAGTTGAACGAGGCGCTGGAGATGATCGAAACAGCTGCTGCCGCGCGCCCTGATAATGGGGCCATCGTGGATAGCCTTGGGTGGGTCTATTTCCAAATGGGACGCTACGCCGAAGCGGTCGTGCATCTTGAACGTGCGGCGTCTTTGGAACCGGTCGACCCGGTGATCAACGACCATCTGGGTGATGCGTTTTGGGCTGTGGGCCGCGAAATTGAAGCGCGGTTTCAGTGGCAGCGTGCGCTGTCCTTTGACCCCATTGAGGAAGAAGCACTTCGTATTCGTGACAAGTTACAGCGTGGGTTAGATCTGGTGTTGGTCGATGAGGGGCTCGCCCCCATTCGGATTGCCAGTGGCGACGATTAAAACCAGCGCCCCCGCCAAGGTTAATCTGACCTTGCATGTCACCGGGCAGAGGGATGACGGCTATCACCTGTTGGATAGTCTGGTCGTCTTTGCGGATGTCGCCGATCAGATCAGCGCCAGCGTGGCCCCTGATTTGCGCATGACCGTGAGTGGGCCTTTCTCGACCGGGGTCCCGACAGATCACACCAATCTGGTTATGCGTGCAGCCGAGGCATTGCGCACGGTGCGCGGAGTGCCAAAAGGTGCGGCACTCACGCTGGAAAAACACTTGCCGCATGCGGCCGGCATCGGCAGTGGGTCGTCTGACGCCGCGGCAACCCTCAAGATGTTGGCAGAGCTTTGGCAGGTCGCCCCATTGCCTGCGACAGCGCCAGAAGTGATCGCGTTGGGTGCGGATGTCCCTGTTTGTGTCGGTGCGCCGCAGCCCGTGCGGATGTCCGGAATTGGCGAAGTCTTGTCACCCGTTGCGCGCTTACCTGAATGTGCCCTCGTGCTTGTGCGCCCCCCCGTTGAGGTGCCGACCCAACAAGTCTTTAAAAGCATGACCACCAAGAACGGCAGCCCCATGTCAGAACTGCCCGAAGGGTTGGACTTTGACGCATTTGTGCGTTGGCTGGCGGCACAGCGCAACGATATGCAAGGCCCAGCCGAGGTCATTGCACCACAGATCACCGAGGCGATCGGGAAACTCAGATCAATGCCTGCGGTCTCTTTGGCTGGTATGTCGGGATCGGGGGCCACTTGCTTTGGGTTGGTCAAAGATATGGCGACGGCCCGTCATGTAGCGAGAATCGTGCAGGTGGCGAAAATGGATTGGTGGGTGGCACCCGCCGAACTGCTCTAACGGTTTCAGGTTGGGTCCTGCGATCCGTCCATCCGTTTCCAAAGCAAACTCAGCAGCGTTTCACCTGCCAAAGGGTTCACACAGTCCGAGATCAGAAGCGGTGCGCCAAATGGCACTGGCGCAGGTAAGGGTACGCTTGCGCGTTCTTGACGGCTTACCTTTGGCATACTGTT
This sequence comes from uncultured Paracoccaceae bacterium, assembly GCA_947496605.1. Taxonomy (GTDB): domain Bacteria; phylum Pseudomonadota; class Alphaproteobacteria; order Rhodobacterales; family Rhodobacteraceae; genus Yoonia. The sequence continues at coordinate 297,154 of CANMDF010000002.1, forward strand.
GAAGTCGGTCGCATCGGTCATTTGAGGAGCCTACCTTAGGTTGGTAATTCCAGCAAATCGGCGACCTCTGCCATTGTCCAAACTTTGATCGCACCCGTGCCATCCAAGCGGGCAGGATCACCGTCAGCTACATACCCAAAGCAGCGCACACCAGCCGCTTGCGCAGCGCGACAGCCAGAGGGCATATCGTCGATCATCACTGTTTGGGCGGGGGTGACACCTGCATCTTCCATGATCTTGAACAGCATATCGGGGTTCGGCTTCGGCCCATATTGATGGCCTGAATACATGCGGCCCGTGAACTGATCCCAAAGACCGGAAGGCTGCAAGGTAATCTCCATTTTTGGCATCGGCCCGTTTGAGGCAATAGCAATCGCCACACCTTGCGCCTTCAAGCGATTGATCAGGTCCTCAACCCCCGCGATGACCGCGACGCCTTTGCGCAAGGCAGCAAATACCTCTGCATAGATCGCGTCCAACCACCCTTCGGGCAGGACAGCACCGCGCTTGGTCGCTTCGACACCAACGGATGCCATGGTGCCGCCGGAAAACAGCGTGATAATTTCATGTTCAGGAACGGTCAGTCCGCACCGGCCTAGAAACCCAGCTATGATCTCATTGGTCACGGCTTCTGTGTCGACCAACACGCCGTCGCAATCAAAGATCACCAACTTAACCGTCATGGCGCAGAAAACTTACCCAGGTGTCGCCATAACGACGCTGATCCAAACTGGTAAAGCCGGGTGGTGCGATTTGGGCGCGGCTTTCCTCCCAAACGATCAGCGCGTCAGGGGCAAGCCACCCCGTAGCCTGCGCAGCAGCCAATGCTTTGCCACCCAATTCCAACCCGTATGGGGGATCAAGAAATACCAAATCGCAGGGGTCACCTTGCGGTAGCTTACCGGCGTCCGTGCCCAGCACTGTGATGTCGTCTTGCCTGCGCAGCTTTGCGATATTCTCGCGGATCAGCTTTTGCGCCACGCGCCCATTGTCAACGAAAGTGACATGCGCGGCCCCACGCGACAATGCCTCTAGCCCCAGCGCACCCGTTCCGGCAAACAAGTCCAAGACACGGGCCCCATTGATTGGATCTCCAAAGCGGCCCCCTTGCAGCACGTTGAACAGGCTTTCACGTACGCGATCCGTCGTTGGGCGCAGATGCGCGCCAGCATCGCCCTTGCCAACCGCGGCCAGCGCGGTGCCGCGATGGGTGCCACCAATGATCCTCACGGTTTCAGTAGCGCTTTCATGTCAGTAGCAGGGTCAGTAATGACAGCGGGATCAGGACTGCGGCTTGCCTCGATCAAGCGCTTACCAATCATGTAATTACGTGGATCATTCATCGCATCAACGGCCAACAATGTCGGGCCTTCATAATACCAGTTGGATTGCACACCGGGGGCATCGCCCATGCGGACATACACATCAGTGTAACCGGTATTCAGCCCCGCAATCTGCAACTTGCAATCATACTGATCTGACCAGAACCAAGGCTTTGGCTGATAGGGTTGATCACCGCCTGCGATATTCACGGCAATGGCCTCAGCCTGATCAATCGCATTACCTACACTTTCGATGCGGATTGTCTGGCCGTTGAACAGGGCCGATGCACAGTCCCCCGCTGCCCAAATATGCGGGTCAGAGGTACGGCCATGGCTGTCCGTGGTGATCCCGTTACCCACATCAATCCCCGCGCTTTCCGCCAAAATAGCAGCAGGCGTGATACCCACACCCACAACGGCGAAGTCAATCGCAAGCGCGGTGCCGTCGGTTAAAATCGCGCCAGTGACATGGTCGTCACCCAACAGACGATCAAGGCCCACACCTTCGCGAATATCGACACCATGTGATTGATGAAGGGCGCGGAAGTAGTCTGAGGTTTCAGGCGCCGCAACACGCTGCAAGATGCGGTCAGCCATCTCAACCAATGTGACCTGCAGTCCCAATTTAGATGCCACGGCTGCGGCCTCAAGCCCGATATATCCGCCACCAATTATCAAAACACGCTTGCCGGCAGTGAATTCCGGGGCCATCGCGTCAGCGTCGCTGAGGTCACGAACAGCAAACACACCGTCCAACATTCCGCCGATTGCAGCAGGCAGCATGCGCGGATGTGCGCCGGTTGTGATGGCCAACTCATCATAAGCCAGGGTTTCACTATCGCTCAGGGTGATGGTCATTGTGGCACTGTCGATCCCGGTAACACGGGTGTCTAAACGCAAGGAAATGTCCTGATCGGCATAGAATTCGGCAGGGCGCAGATACAACCGCTCTTCGGCCATTTCGCCAAGTAAATAAGCTTTTGACAGTGGCGGACGCTGATACGGCGGGACCTTTTCGGCGCCAATCAAAGTGATCTCACCTTCAAAACCGACAGCGCGCAATTTCGCGACAAGCGATGCACCTGCTTGGCCTGCACCGACGACGACAACATGGGTCATGCGCGTTTACCTTTCCGTTCCTCTGGTACTTGTTCGTGCAAACTCTATATGTGAAGCGACTGCAGAAACAATTGCGAACAGGGGCGACGGATATGACAATTAAGACAGGCGACACTTTGCCAAATGCGACATTGCTTGTGATGGGCGACGATGGACCTAAGAAAGTCCTGCTATCGGACAAGCTCGAGGACCGCAAAGTTGTGATTTTTGGATTGCCCGGCGCGTATACTGGGACGTGCTCAACAGCACATGTGCCCAGCTTTATGGTGACCTACAACGACTTCAAAGAAAAAGGCGTGGATGAAATCATCTGCATCGCTGTCAACGATCCATTCGTGATGCAGGCTTGGGGCGAAAGCACGAGTGCAACGGATGCAGGGATCACAATGCTGGCCGACGCCGAAAGCGAATTTACAACCAAGATCGGGATGAACTTCAGCGCTTCAGCCGTGGGGTTTGTTGAACGTTCCAAGCGGTATTCCATGCTTGTCGACAACGGCGAGGTGAAAATCCTCAACGAAGAACTCAGCCCCGGGGAATGCGAGATCTCGGCAGGTGAGACGTTGCTGGCCGCGATGGATTAAACGCGCAAAATCATGTGAGACACAAAGGACCCGGTCAAACGACCGGGTCTATTTGTTTGAATGACATGTGTGACCAAAAGAAAAGGCGGCTCAAAGAACCGCCCAATCAACATATTCACTAAGAACCGGAGAGTTTAGACTTTCGTCTTGCGCCGCATCGCGCCAAATGCGCCAAGGCCTGCAAGCAAAAGCAGCGATGATGCTGGTAACGGAACTGCTGCGACGGCAATAGCGTCGATATCAAATCCATCACGGTTGCCTGACAGGTTGGACGCATCGCTGACGAACAAGCTGTCGAAGACACCTGCGAACTCAGTCTCAATTCTCCAACGGTCGATCCCGTCGCCGACACCATCAACATTAACGACAGAGCCAAACTGCATTGCGTTGGTAACTGAGTTAAAGAGCTTAAACGTCAGCTGCTCGACATAGCTTTGATTGTTTGTGCTTCCGCCGGTTACTTCCCAAATCGTCATTGGGCCCGTGAAGAAGCCGCCAAAAGAGTACTCAAGCTCTTCAAAGTTGGCAGTCGAAGTAAAGCCACCTGCGCTGAAAGAACCGCCCACGTCCTCTGCACCCAAAGAATTACAGATGTCTGCACGATCAGTATTCTGAACGCCAACATTACAGGTCACACTACCAGCTGTCACAGATTGTGCATAGATGGTCGCAGCATTTGCAGTCGTTGCGAAAAATCCAATCGCAGCCGCCATAAGTGCAGATTTCATGATTGTAGACATCTCAAATTCCCTCGTTAACAAGACGTACTAATAAAACAGCGCGAATATGAATTTTCGCTGAGTGTTAATTATCGGTGCCATTCGCAAGACGCTTTTTCAAACCATCTGGCGTTGGTTGCCTGATGAATTCTTCGAATTCTACCCTTGCACTTGCACAACAGTCCGTGTCGGGAACGGAATATCTACACCAGCCGCATCCAGCGCCTCTTTCACCTGCCGCTTCATATCGGCTTGATAGGCGAAATAGTCGCCGCTTTTGCACCAAACGCGTACCAGAAAATCAACCGAGCTGGCGTTCAAGTTGTTGACCTGAATAAACGGCGCGGGCTCGGTCATTGAACGGGGATCGGCCATGATCGTATCGCGGATCGTGTCTTCGGCAAGTTTCAGATTAGCACCATACCCCACACCGAATTCCCATTCAGCGCGACGGGTATCATAGCTGGAATAATTGATGATCGTATTGCCCCACACCTGAGAGTTGGGAATGATGATCTGCACGTTACTGACTGCTGCCAGTTCGGTGTAGTTGAGTGTGATATCCTTGACCGTGCCCATCTGACCATTCACCTCAACAAAATCACTGATCTTGATCGGGCGAAAAAATACGATCATCACGCCCGCGGCCACATTCGACAGCGTGCCTTGCAAGGCCAGACCAATCGCCAGACCCGCAGCACCGATGACCGCGACAAAGGACGTGGTCTGCACGCCAAATGTGTTGAGCACGAAAAGAAACGCAAAACCAATAACGACATAACGTGAAATATTGCCCAAAAAGTTGAACAACGTGATGTCGAGGTGGGCATGTTTGCCGCCAAGCGACGTTATTCTGCGCCGCACCCAGCCACCGATGACAAAACCCACAAACAGAATCGCGATCGCCGCCAGTACATTGCCCGCAGCAGATGCCAAAAATTCTAGCGTCAAAAGATCAGCGATAGATTTGCCATCCCAAATCACAGTATTCAAAAAAGCGTCCAATTTAGCCCCCGGCAAGTTTGTCCAGTATCGCGCCCAGCTGCGCGTCGAGCGCGCTTAGGCCACCTGAGTCATGCGTCGTCAAGGTCACTTCGACGGTCTTATAGACGTTTGACCATTCGGGGTGATGGTTCAGCTTTTCGGCATGGATTGCCGCACGGGTCATAAAACCAAAAGCCTCAACGAAATTGGCAAAGATAAACTTTTTGTAGATCGCTTCGCGCCCATCGACCAAGGTCCAACCGTTCCTCAGCAGCGGGTCGATTTGTGTCATGTCAGTCAATTTCTCGGTCATTGGTGGTCCTCCATATCGGTTTTGCGGAACGGGCCATAGCTGGTCAGCACTTCGATCTCATTGTCGATGGCATCACGCTCGGCCTCGAGGTAGTTCTCAACCGCACTTTTGAACCCAGCATCACCAAACCAGTGCAACGAGTGGGTGGCGACAGGCAGATACCCGCGGGCTAGTTTGTGCTCGCCCTGCGCACCGGCTTCAACCTTGGCCAATCCGTGCCGGATGGCATAGTCGATGGCGCGGTAATAGCAGACCTCAAAGTGTAGGCAGGGGTGATGTTCGGTGCAGCCCCAATAGCGGCCGTAAAGCGTGTCGCGTCCGATGAAATTAAGCGCACCCGCAACAGGCCGCCCATCACGGATCGCCAGCACCATCAACATATCGTCGCGGAGCGTCTGGTGGGCAAAGTGGAAAAAGTTCCGCGTCAGGTATGGCGTGCCCCATTTGCGGTTGCCGGTGTCTTGGTAGAATACCCAAAACGCATCCCAATGGGCCTCTGTAATCTGATCCCCTGTCAGCTCAACAATCTCGCCACCAAAATCATTCGCCTGCGCCCGTTCCTTACGCATGTTCTTGCGCTTGCGACTGGAAAGTGACCCAAGGAACGCGTCAAAATCCGCATAGTCATCATTGACCCAATGAAACTGCTGGCCAATGCGGGTAAGCAGGCCCATTTCGGCCCCCGCAATTGCTTCGGCCTCGGTGCAGAACGTGGCGTGGATCGACGACACTTCGTTATCCGCCGCAATCTGAACAGCCCCTTGGATCAAGGCAGACATACCATTCACTTCATGTCCTGGCTTGGTCAGAAACCGCCGGCCCGTCGCAGGGGTAAAGGGCACCGCAATTTGTAGCTTGGGGTAATAGCGCCCACCTGCGTTTTCATAGGCATGGGCCCAGTTGTGGTCAAAGATGTATTCGCCTTGCGAGTGCCCTTTGGCATAAAGCGGCGCGACGGCGATCAGCGTATCGTCTTGTTTGGCGGCCAGATAACGCGGCTGCCAGCCTGTGCCGGGGCCAACGGATCCGCTGTCTTCTAAAGCTTTCAAGAACCGATGGGTTGTAAACGGATCAGTGGGACGCCCATCTGCAGCCTCAGGACAAGCACAGGCATCCCAATCGGACGCCTCAATCGCGTTGATGCTAGGGTGGGCTGTGATCTCAATGGGTGCGTCAGTCATAGAGTGCAACTTGGGCGCACAGGCGGCGGCGTCAAGCCAAGTAGCCCTCGAATGTGACATTATCGACAATACGGCGGGCGTCTGCCTCGGCCTTAGCCGACCGGATAGTCCAGGTGAATATATGCGCACCTTGGTCTTTCAAGGTCGCAACACGGGGGCGGTCCAGATCTGTGGATTCGTGACTGATAAAACATGCACCTACGCGGTCGTAATCGGGGATTTCGCGTAGCGTGTCGCGGGTGGCCTCGGGGACCTCGGGCCAGAACATACCCTCATAGCTGGAGGTCGTGATACCACGCGGCAGATGCGGGGCGAATTCAGCGCATTTCGCAACGGCATGAGGATTAAATGACATCAGCGCGACATCGCCTTTATACCCTTCAAGCGCTACGCAAGTTGCCTGTTCCAGCAGACCAACATTTGGACCCATCTCGCCATCCTGATCCTTAATCTCGATCAACAATGGGACCTTGCCGGCAACCATTTCCAAAACCGCCTCAAGCGACGGGATCATTCCACCATCATCGGTCAACGGGATCGCCTCTAGTTCGGCGCGGCTGCGGTCGCGCACGCGGCCTGTCTCAGCGGTCAGGCGATCCAGTAGATCATCATGGAACACCATCGCATGCCCGTCGCTGGTCAATTGGACATCAATCTCAATGCCATAGCCTGCATCCAAAGCGGCCTGAATGGACTTTACACTGTTCTCTACCCGGCCCGCTTTGCGGTCATGCAAAGCACGGTGTGTGATGGGGCGGGCAAAGAAAGAGGCGGGCAGGGTCATTTGATTTCAAAGATCGCTTCGATTTCCACAGCCACACCAAAAGGCAGACTGGCGGCACTGACAGCCGAACGGGCATGACGGCCTTTGTCACCCAGCGCTTCGGCCAGAAAATCAGATGCGCCGTTGATTACTTTTGGCTGGTCCACAAAATCAGAGGTCGAATTTACAAAACCCACCAATTTCACAACACGGACCAAACGGTCAATATCGCCACCGCACGCAGCTTTGAGTTGGGCCAGCAAACTGATTGCACATGCTTTGGCGGCGATAGCACCATCTTCAGCGGACATTGTATCGCCCAGCTTGCCTTTGATCATGCCATCAGTATTGGTTGAAATCTGGCCAGACACGTGGATCAGATTGCCAGTCTGCACGTAGGGCACATAATTGGCCAGCGGGGCAGGGGCGTCTTGCAGGGTCACACCAAGTTCGGTCAGTTTCGTTTCAATCACGCTCATTGCACGTCTCCTGAATGCTTTGGCTGGACGCTAGCGGGCAATTGGGGGCGGCGCAATCAGGGTTCGCGAAAGGCCTTGGTAAAATAATCCGTGAACGGTTTGGTCAGAAAATCAATCGGGCGACGATCGGCGGTGCGGATAAACACCTCAACCGGCATGCCGGGGATCAGGGTTGTCATTGGGGGCAGGCGGTCCATTTGGTTTTCGTTCAGCATGATCTCGGCGCGATAGAATGCAGTCCCTGAGGTCTGATCTTCAAATGCATCGGCAGAAACTAGTGTCACCCTGCCTTGCAGTTCAGGTGTTTGTCTTTGATCGAATGCCGGGAACCGTAAGGTGACGTTCTGGCCAACAAAGGTTTTGTCGACATCGGCAATCGCAATCGATGTAGCGATCACCAGAGGGCGGTCTTGTGGGATAATATAAAGCATAGGGTCGGCAGGGCGGATCACCGATTGCGGTGCGAAGACACGCAATCCATAGACAATGCCCGCGACGGGTGCGCGTATGTCCAATTGGTCCAGCTGGCGACGCAAGGCACGGCGCCGTTCCGTCAGTTCAAGCACATTGATCTGTAAATCGCGCAGCAGGGTAATTGCTTCGGTCCGGCGTGTCGCGCCAAGGGCGTGTTTCTGCAATTCCAGCTCTGTCATGCGTTCAGATGCTTGCGCGGCTTGGGCAGTTAAGGCGCCGACAGACCCTGCCATGCTGGCCGCCTCACGCTGCAAGGCAAGGACACGACTGGCCTGCGCTAACCCACGGTCCAATAGAATTTGCTGGTCGTCTAGTTCCTGCGCAATCAACTGGCGCTGTGTTGTCCACGCCACCTGCTGTGCCGTGATCCCATCAAGCTGATCCGCGATTTGTGCAATTTGTAAGGTCAGTTGGGCAACTGCGCTTTCTTCGGCTGCAAGGCGGGCCTTAAACAAGCGCTCTTGTCCGTCCATCAACGCCCGGATGTGTTGTGACGTCTCTTGGGATAAGGCGGGGCTGAATGTCAGGGTGGACGCATCATCGCGTTCCGCCGTCAGACGTGCTTGGCGGGCCAGAACTTCAAAAAGCTGGCCTTCAACCACTGCTAACTCTGATTGAGAAATCGCTGGATCAAGCTGGAACAACAGGTCACCCATTTGGACAACATCACCCTCATCCACCGCGATCGCAATGACGACACCCCCGTCAGGATGCTGCACAACCTGCCTGTTACGATCCACTTCGATTTGGCCAGAGGTGATCAATGCACCTGCAATGGGCGCTGACACGGCCCAAACACCAAACCCTGCGATCAAAACCACAAGGGCTGTCAGCCCGACCATGATCGGCCTGACAACAGGCCAGGTCTTTGCGGGCTGATCTGTCACGCGGCACCGCCCATTTTGCCGACAGCCTGCGCGACATCCGCATGATTGGCGACGCTTTCGGCAAGGACCACATCCTTTGGCCCAAAGGCACGGCGGGCGCCGTCTTCAAGAACCAACAACATGTCACAGGTCTGAAGAGCCGATGGACGATGCGCGATAATGAAGATGATTTTGCCGGCGGCCTTTAAGGCCCTAACCGCGTTATTCAGCGCCACAGACCCTTCGTTATCGAGATGGGCATTGGGTTCATCCAAAATCACGATCAGCGGATCACCAAAGAGCGCACGCGCCAGCCCGATGCGTTGGATTTGCCCGCCTGACAGTTGCCCACCGTGGGGTGAAATCAGCGTGTCATAGCCTTGGGGCAAGTCCAAGATCATCGCATGGGCCCCGGCAGACTGGGCCGCGGTCACAACCATTGCGTCGTCGGGGGTTACCGCCAAGCGGGCGATGTTTTCTTTTATGGTGCCTTCAAATAGGGGGACCTGCTGTGGCAAATAGCCGATGTAGTTCCCCAAATCAGTCTGGTCATATTGCGCAAGCGGGGCTTGGTCCAATCGGATACTTCCAGCAACAGGACGCCATAACCCTGTCAATGCATAGGCAAGCGTTGATTTGCCTGCACCAGACGCGCCGATCACGCCAATGGCCTGACCGGCGGCGGCCTCAAAACTGACCATCCGAAGTGTTGGTTTTCGACCATTGGGCGGTACAACACTGATTTGCTGGACAGTCAGTTGCGATTTGGGTCGTGGCAGTTTTGTACGGGTGGGTGCGGCAGGCACGCCATCCAATAAGATTGCCAGATTTCGCCACCCTTCATGGGCGCGATGAAACATTGCCCATTGTGACACGATCATCTCAATCGGGGCTAATCCGCGGCCCAATAGGATCGACGCGGCCAACATCGCGCCGGGTGAAAGTTGATCTTGCAAAACCAAGAATGCACCCAGTCCCAGCATCGCTGACTGCAAGAACAGCCGGAACGTCTTGGTAAATGTCGTGAAGGTGCCAGCGGTGTCATTTGCCGCTGTGGTCCCGCTAAGTGATGCGTTTCTGGCAGCTTGCCAACGATCAAAGGCGGCGTTGCGCAACCCCATGGCCAAGATCATATCACTGTCTTGGTAGATTTCGCCTGCCTTGTTATCTGCGTCCGACCGCGCCGCGTTCGCGGCCATCAGGGGCTTGCGCAAGATGACTTGGTTCAACAAAGCGACCGCCAACAAAACGCCAGCACCAGCGATGGCCAATAACCCCAGCATTGGATGAAACGCAAAGATCGCCAGAAAGAACAGTGGCACCCATGGCATATCAAACAGAGCCAACAACGCAGGTGAGGTGATCAGTTTCTGTATCGCTTCGAGGTCCTGCAATCCGCTTGCTGCGTGACGTGGCGGGTTGGGCAGCGTGCTGGCCGTGGTCACCGCATCAAAGACCCGCCGGTCCAGACGGGCCTGAAACCGTGCGCCCACACGGCCCATGATCCGGCCGCGTGCATGATCTAGAACGCCCATCACACTGTAGAGAAACACCACCAACAAAGACAAAGCCACAAGGGTTTCCAACGACCTAGAGCTGAGAACGCGGTCGTAGATATTCATTACATAAAGCGGACCGGTCAGCATCAGCAGGTTCACGAAGAAGCTGAAAACGCCAACAGTCCAATAAAGCGGCCTGCCTTGTCGTCTGGCTTGCGACAACAGACCCCGACCGGAAAGAGAATTTACATGGACTGTCACGTTGAAGGCTCATTGATATATTTGCGCGCGCTTAGCGTCGCGAGGAGCCCTCAAGATGAAGAGAAATCATCAATTTCCCCCTAAGATGGAAGAATGATTGAACGAATCTCCAAGATTGCGCATAGATGCGCGTCTGATGAGAATGACTTTTACAAATTTCGGGCTGGTGGTGGCGCTGTTACCCGCCGCAGCCTTCGCCAACCCTTATGACGGGGTCTACAAACAAACGGCCAATGCGGAATGCGCCTTGGTTGGCGTTGATGGTGGATCGCTCAAGATCGAAGACAACATCTTCTATGGGGTCGAGGTTGAATGCCGGATGAGCAACCCGGTCGATGTCGACCAGATGGATGCCACACTCTATGAGATGCAGTGCTCAGGCGAAGGCGAGAGCTGGACTGAACGCGCCATGTTGATGGCCGATGCCGAAGACACCGGCCTCTACATGGTCTGGAATGGCTACGCCTTCCGTTACGATCGCTGCGAAGCACCCAACCCCTAGTTTCCGGTCAGGATACTATCGAGCAGGTTCAGGATATCCTGCGCAGGGGCTTGTCCGCCTTGGCTTTCAAGCACACCAGTCGTTGCAGGACGTTGCGGGATCATCATCGGCAAGGCGGTCGGCTGCTTGCCGCTGAGCACGCGCAACATGGTTTCGCGCCAGATCGAGGCGGGCAATCCACCACCAGTGACACCAGTCAAACGGCTGTTGTCGTCATAGCCCATCCACACGCCTGTCACGTAGTCACCTGTAAAGCCAATAAACCAAGCATCGCGCGACCCTTGGGTCGTGCCGGTTTTGGCGGCGATTGGCCACCCATCAATACGGGCGCGGCGGCCCGTGCCCTCTTCGACGACTTTGGTCATCATCCAAGTCAGCTGACGGGCGGCCTCTTCACGGATGATCCGCTCGCCAATACCGACACCTGTGGCGTCCATCAGTGCGGTATCGTCACCCATCAGGCGCAGATCGGTCAGGCCATATGGGGTGACAGCAGACCCGCCGTTCAAAATACCGGCAAAGGCACCCGTCATATCCAGCAAAGTACTTTCCGACACACCCAGCGCCAGCGCGGGACCAGCAGCCAGATCACCCTGAACGCCAAAGCCGTTGGCGACATCACTCACCAAGCCCCGACCTACTTCTTCGGACACCAGGATTGCAGGAATGTTCCGGCTCGTGGCCAAGGCATCAACCATCGTCACGGGACCGATAAACTCACGGTCGTAGTTCTCCGGGCACCAAGAGGGCGACCCGCGGCGTTCCCAGCAGGTCGGGCTATCGTCGATCATGTCATAAGGCGACATGCCCAGATCAAGGGCGGCGGCATAGATGAACGGCTTAAACGCCGATCCGGTCTGTCGCAGCGCTTGGGTGGCCCGGTTAAACGCGCCAGTAGCACTGATATTGCGGCCACCGACCATCGCGCGGACGGCACCATCGGCAGACATCACAACAATCGCAGCTTGGGCTTCTGACCCTTCGCGCACATCGTTTTGGAACACTTGGATCAACGCATCTTCGGCCGCCGTCTGAATGCGTTGATCAAGCGTTGTACGAATAATCACGTCTTCGGTGGTGTTGCGGGTAAAGAATTCGGGGCCACTGGCCATCACCCAATCGGCAAAGAAACCGCCCGAACTGGCACGGGCCGCCTCGGACAAAGTGGCGGGGCTCAGGCGGGCGTCGCGGGCTTGGGCGGCGCTGATATAACTCTGATCCTCCATCAACCCGATCACAATGGACGCGCGATCTTGGGCGCGTTGCAGATTACGGGTGGGGGCATTGGCAGAGGGGGCAGTCAGCAGGCCTGCCAACATCGCCGCCTGTGCGGGGTTCACTTCAGCGGCGGAAATCCCGAAATAGCGCTGGGCTGCGGCTTCAAACCCGCGACTACCTGCGCCTAGGTAAGCACGGTTCAGGTAAATCGTCAGGATCTCTTCCTTCGTATAGGCGATCTCCATCCCGACCGAGAAAACGGCCTCGCGGGCTTTGCGCCACAGGGTCGTGCGGCGGCAATCAGCCTCATAGGCGCGTTCACTGTCCCATTTGTTGGGATCGAAAGGCACGCCAAGACACAGCAGTTTTGCCACCTGTTGGGTGATGGTCGAACCACCGTTACCAGACAAAGGCCCACGGCCCTCGCGCAGGTTGATGCGTACGGCAGAGGCAATACCACGGGGCGAAATGCCCAGGTGACGGTAGAACCGCTTATCCTCGGTCGCGACCACGGCGTTATGTAGATGCGGAGACACGGTATCGGTTGTGACCATTCCGCCAAATTGATCGCCGCGCCATGCAAAGACCTCGCCTGACAGATCGGTCATCGTGACGGAACCACGGGTGCGCTGATCGATCAGGTCTGCAACGGCAGGCATCTGGCTGGCAAAGTAAAACGAAAAGCCACCGATGATCAGGCTCACAACAAGACCAACACGCCATGTAAACGCCCAGATCAGACGAAAGAGCCAGCGAAACGGTGTCAGGAGCCAGCCAATGAAACCGCGTGGCTTGGCCTTTTTGGGACTAGCTTTCCGCTTACGCGCGACAGGTTTGGCTGCCGCCTTTTTGGGCGCAGGCTTTTTCTTTTTGGTTGCCGGTTTGGCTGCATAGCGCTTGTCGGCCACCAAAGGGGGCCGCTTTTTGCCGTTTCCACTCATAATCCGCTCGATTGACTGCTTTGGTCTATTTTTCACGACTATAGCGCGGTCCGTTGCAAATGTAGAGCACGGATGAGTCGCGATGAACGCATTTTTAACTTGCTTAATTATTAGGCGAAGTGATTAATTTGTGCAAAAATTGTGCAATAGAGTCGATTAACTGTTCTTTATGCATGTGCGGCAATCTTGCCGGGCGGGGGTTCTAGCGCTCTTTGTATGCGTGCAAGCAGACGCTGCCGAAACGAGGGTCTGCAAGAGAATTTGCAAGGGGAAGAACGTGAAACTCATCATTGCAACAATCAAACCGTTCAAGCTGGAGGAAGTGCGTGAAGCACTGACCACCGTAGGCGTGCGCGGCATGATGGTGTCTGAAATCAAGGGCTTCGGCTCTCAATCTGGTCACACTGAGATTTACCGCGGTGCGGAATACGCAGTGAATTTTGTGCCAAAGGTCAAACTTGAAATCGTGGTGCAGGACAGCATGGCCGATCAGGTCGTGTCCACCATCGCAACCACTGCCAAGACCGAGAAAATCGGCGACGGCAAGATTTTCGTGCTCGATGTGGAAAGCGCCGTTCGCGTGCGGACCGGCGAGACCAATGATGACGCGCTTTGATCGCGGAACGAGGGACAAAACTATGAAACTTACCAAGTATCTTACAGTCGGGGCCGCGTTGACGCTGCTGCCGACTTTCGCGCTGGCACAGAATGCCGCCCCGAGCTTTGACGAGATCGGCCCTTACCTGATGACCACTTTGCTGTTCTTGATCGGCGGCTTTTTGGTGTTCTGGATGGCCGCAGGCTTTGCCATGCTGGAAGCAGGCCTTGTGCGCTCCAAGAACGTCACAACACAGCTAACAAAGAACATCGCACTCTATTCACTATCAGCCATCATGTATTGGTTGGTTGGCTTTAACCTGATGTACCCTGGCGATGCATGGATCATCCCCGGTTGGTTCGGCACATTCGCCCCGACAGAGCTTGAACCTGTTGGTCTGGCCGCTGCTGATGCGGCACTTGATTATGCGTCTGTTGCCTCCGACTTCTTCTTCCAGTTGATGTTCTGTGCGACAACAGCGTCCATCGTGTCCGGTACAATGGCCGAGCGCGTGAAACTGTGGCCGTTCCTGATCTTCGTGGTCATCCTGACTGGTCTGATTTACCCAATCGGCGCAAGCTGGCAGTGGGGCGGCGGCTGGTTGTCCGAGATGGGCTTCTATGACTTTGCTGGCTCAACTGTTGTGCACGCAGCTGGTGGTTTTGCGGCTCTTGCAGGTGCGATCATCCTTGGTGCCCGTATCGGCAAGTACAAAGATGGCAAGACAATCCCGATGCCGGGCTCAAACCTTGCATTGGCCACTTTGGGTACATTCATCCTGTGGCTGGGTTGGTTCGGCTTTAACGGTGGTTCGCAACTTGCTGCGGGTACTGTGGGCGACATCACAGACGTGGGCCGTATCTTTGCCAACACCAACATGGCCGCAGCGGCCGGTGCTGTTGCAGCCCTGATCGCGACAAACGTGATGTACAAAAAGCCTGACCTGACAATGGTGCTGAACGGTGCATTGGCTGGTCTGGTGTCCATTACAGCCAGCCCGCTTGAGCCCACACTGTTTGGTGCGCTTTGGATCGGTGCTGTCGGTGGTATCATCGTGGTCTTCGCAGTGCCGTTCTTTGACAAGCTCAAGATCGATGACGTGGTCGGTGCGATTTCGGTTCACCTTGTCGCAGGCTTCTGGGGTACGATCGTTGTGCCGGTCTATGCAGACGCAAGCTTTGTGACCCAGTTCATCGGCTTTGTCGCCATCGGTGGCTTCACCTTCGTGGTCAGCCTTGTGGCATGGACAATTCTGAAAGGTGTCATGGGCATCCGTGTGTCCGAGCAGGCTGAGATTGATGGTCTGGACGTGTCAGAGCTTGGCATGGAAGCCTATCCAGAGTTTGGCAGAGGCTGATACCCTTCCTATCAGCTTTTGAAACTGACCCGGGCGTTCGCGCCCGGGTTTTTTTGTTGGGGTAAGGTGGATTTTCATCCACCTTACATCATTAACGGTGGTTTCTTCGGTAAATAGGACATTTGGCGGGCAATTCTGTCGCATTATCAATCACCATCGACCTATTCTGCGATGAAATTGCAATGAATTGCGCGATATCGTCGGGCCAACGCGAATCCCTTTGTTATCGGAGCCTTTCCATGATCCAGACCCCTTATCTTTTGTTCCTCGGCGATGCCCCTGATCAACTGGCCGCCAAAGTGGCGCAAGGCATCAAAGACTGGCGTCCCGAAAACGCGGTCGGTCAATTCCGCATGGACGGCTGCGGTGCCAATCTGGGCATTACCGATCTGACATTGGAAGAAGCCTATGCCGCAGGTGCCAAGACCCTTGTGATCGGTGTCGCCAACCGTGGTGGTTATATTTCAAAGGCATGGAAAGAGGTTTTGGTGAAAGCCCTGCAAATGGGGTTCGACATCGCCTCTGGCCTGCACAACCTGCTGCGCGACGAGGATGAACTGGTGGCCGCTGCCCGCGTGAATGGGCGGACCCTGTTTGATGTGCGCATTCCGTCTGTGGCCTATCCGATTGCCAACGGTGTGAAGCGCACAGGCAAGCGTTGCCTTGCCATCGGCACCGATTGTTCGGTGGGCAAGATGTACACAGGTCTTGCGATGGATGCCGAGATGCATAAGCGTGGCATGAAATCAACTTTCCGCCCCACAGGTCAGACCGGCATTTTGATCACCGGTGGAGGCGTGCCTTTGGACGCGGTCATCGCAGACTTTATGGCCGGTGCGGTCGAATATTTGACCCCTGACAATGACGCCGACCACTGGGATCACATCGAAGGCCAAGGCAGCCTGTTCCATGTGTCGTATTCAGGGGTCACTATGGCCCTGATCCACGGCGGCCAGCCTGACGCATTGATCCTCGCCCATGAGCCGACCCGCACACATATGCGCGGTTTGCCAGACTACGATTTGCCCAGCCTCGAGACATTGCGTGACACGGCCTTGCCGATTGCCCGCGTCGCCAATCCCGCCTGCCAGATCGTTGGCATTTCGGTGAACACACAGCATTTGTCTGAAGAGGACGCACTGGCCTATATGGCTGAGGTTGAAGACCGCATGGGTCTGCCGACCGTCGATACTTTCCGTCAAGGTGCCGCCCGTTTGGTGGATGCTTTAGAAGAACTTTGATGCCTCCGGCGGGAGTTTTCTAGGCAAGATGATGAGGGAAAGATGAAGATCAGCGTTAGTCATGATGTGTTTCAATTGGCGCAGGTCTTTACGATCAGCCGTGGGTCGCGCACGCAGGCCGAGGTTTTGACTGTGACAGTTGAAGCAGACGGTGTCCGTGGCATGGGTGAATGCGTACCTTATGCCCGCTATGGCGAAACGATGGAGAGTGTCACGGCCCAGATTGAAGGGTTTCAGGGCGCTTGGCCTGACCTGCCAGATGCATTGCCTGCGGGTGCCGCCCGCAATGCGCTGGATTGCGCGTTGTGGGATCATGCGGCCAAGCGTGCCGGCAAGCGTGTTTGGGATTTGCTGGGTGTGCCGATGCCTGCGCCGGAAATCACCGCCTATACTTTGTCGCTTGATACCCCCGCTGCAATGGAACAGCAGGCGGCGCAGAATAAGGCGCGTCCTTTGCTCAAGATCAAGCTGGGCACACCTGACGATATGGCCCGTCTTGAGGCTGTCCGCCGGGGTGCCCCTGATGCGCCCATCATTGTCGATGCGAATGAAGGGTGGACCGCCGAGGTTTACGCCGATCTGGCCCCCCATCTGATCCGTCTTGGTGTGCAGATGGTCGAACAGCCTTTGCCCGCCGGACAGGATGATATGCTGGCCGACATCGCGCGGCCTTTGCCTGTCTGCGCCGATGAAAGCTGCCATGACCGCGCCAGCCTGCCGGGTTTGCGCGGCAAATACGACATGGTGAACGTCAAGCTGGATAAGACAGGTGGGTTGACCGAAGCGTTGGCCTTGAAACGACAAGCCTTGGCGGAAGGCTACGATGTGATGGTTGGCTGCATGGTGGGATCGTCGCTTGCCATGGCACCTGCCACAATCCTCGCCCAAGGTGTGGCGTTTACCGATCTTGACGGGCCGCTCTTATTGGCCGAAGACCGTAATGAACCTTTGAAATTCGATGAACATGGCGTGCACCCGCCCGCCGCAGCACTTTGGGGATGACCATGCGCACAGTCTATGTCAACGGCGAGTACCTGCCAGAAAACGAAGCCAAAGTATCGATCTTTGATCGCGGGTTTCTGATGGCCGATGGGGTCTATGAAGTCACATCCGTGCTGGACGGCAAGCTGATCGACTTTGCGGGCCACGCCAAACGCTTGGAGCGGTCACTGAACGAACTCGATATGCCGCACCCCGCCGTGCTGCCCGATCTGCTAGAGGTCCACCGCGAGCTGGTCCGGCTCAACGGCATCGAAGAAGGTATGATCTATCTGCAAATCACCCGTGGTGCGCCCGATGATCGCGATTTCGTCTTTCCTGATCCCGAAACGACCAACCCAACTGTGGTGCTGTTCACCCAAAACAAACCCGGCCTTGCCAACAGCCCTGCCGCCAAGAAAGGCATCAAGGTTATTTCCATCGAAGACCAGCGCTGGGCGCGCCGCGATATCAAGACGGTCCAACTGCTCTTCCCGTCCATGGGCAAGATGATGGCCAAAGCCGCGGGCGTCGATGACGCATGGATGGTCGAGGATGGGGCAGTGACCGAAGGCACGTCCAACAACGCCTACATCATCAAAGGCAACACCATCATCACCCGGCATCTGGGCAATGAAATCCTGCACGGGATCACCCGCGCGGCTGTCCTGCGCTTTGCCAAAGAAGCGCAGATGCAGGTCGAAGAACGCAGCTTTACCATTGCCGAGGCACAAGAGGCGGATGAGGCGTTTATCACCTCCGCCAGCACATTCGTGATGCCTGTGGTTGAGGTTGACGGCGTGGCCGTCGGCGCAGGCACACCGGGGCCAGTGGCCGCGCGGTTGCGCGAGATTTATCTGGACGAAAGCCGCAAAGTCGCGGTGTAGGCCGGATCACGTCCACCAGTGCGCATGAATGCACACCCTATGCTTGCTGCGCGTTGTTGCCAGCAGACCGGTTTTCAAACAAACCCGCCCAAGTGGTTGCTCCGGCCTTACCAAAAGTCAGAAGATAATCAAATTGCGCCATAGTAATCCCGCCAAATCAGTCGTTTGAAAGAAAGTTCTAATTTGATGCCTAATCGGACAGCGCGTAAGGCCCTTGATAAACTGGGCCGGTGACCCCTGCATCGTCAAAGGCGTCCTTGACCGCATCGGTGATCATCAACATTGAGGTGCCAACATCGCCGGCGCCAAAGATCTGGGCATCTACAACGCGGCTTCGATGGAAGACAGGATAAAACTCCTTCTTCATCCTTTTCGTTGAAAGATAACCAGCCTCAACATCGTCACGCGGGTTCACCACGTTTGGATGTGGCGTGAAGTATTTCATGTGGGGGCCCGATTTGCTGTGATCCAACGCAAAAAGTCGAGTGCAGGGCGCAAAGAAGTAATAGTCCTCCCCCACCGGCTCTTCACCCTTCCATTCCAGCGTCACCGGGACAAACTGATGCGTGTCTGGTTCCTGCTTTGCGATGATGTCTCTAACCCGGGCATGAACGATTGTCGCGAAACCCTCAATCATCACGTCAGGCAGTTTGATCTTACCTTTTGGTACAGGTCCGACCGTGGATGTTATCAGCATCCGTGTCGGCAAATGGGCCGGATCAACAGCGCGGCCTGCGACAAAGTTATCAACCGGGCTTATCGGACCGCTACCTATGTCAATCGTTTGGTCGACGTGCCGAACGGCCTTCAGATCCCCATCAAGTGGGTTGATCACGACCGTGTAGTCATCAGTCACACCTTCTTCTTCATTCACAAGAACCGCGCCCAGCATCGGCACATCAAAAGTCCACAACATCATTCATCTCCTTTCTTGGCCGCATCCTTCTGCGCCCCCATCTTCTCCAACGTCTCGGTAACCACCAAACGCGTCACAATTGGATGCAGCCGGCCAACCCTACCCATCCACCGCAGGGTTCCGCCAATCCGGTGCCGCAAAAGGTGTCTCTAATGCCCGCGCCACCAGTTCCAACCGATCCTGCCCATAAAACGCATCACCATCCACAATATAAGTGGGCGAGCCGAAGACATCCTGCCCGCGCGCCCAATCGGAATTGGCGCGCAGCACGTCTTGGCAGGCATTTGAGGCCGCCTGCGCGATCAACCTCTGCGCGTCGTGGCCCAAGTCACCGGCAATCGCGGCCAGTGTCACGGGGTTGGACAGGTCCGCATCATCGCGCCAATGCGCCTCAAGTATCCGGTGCGCCATCGCATCCACCGCCGCCCCGCGATCCCCAAGTGCGATGATCATGCCAGAGGCGAGGCTGTAATCCGCATCATGATACGTGGGCCGCGCGGGCATCACTGGGACATCGCGGAACTGCGCCCAACGCTCAATCTCGCGGCCAAAGAAGTAATCGACATGGGCCTGCGTGCGGGCATGAAACGGCTGGCTGCCTTGGGCCTCGACCACAGGGGACAGCAGGATCGGTTTATGGATCAGAGTGACGTTGTGCCGGGCACAAAGGGCCATGAGTTTGGCCGAGCCCAGATAGGCAAAGGCGGAATGGGCGGAGTAGATGTATTGGATGGTGGGCATGGGGGCGGCCTGTTGGGTGGGTTCTTGCGCGGATAAAGATAGGATGTGGGGCGATTGGAAGCGTTCTACCATATGGGTGCGAACATCCGTTCTAAGTTTGCTGAACTCATCAAGGCACGTCCTTCAGCTTGTAAAGTTTGGACCCTGTGAAACCTGCATCGACAAATGCTGCGTGCATTTCGTCAGACATGCAGAATTCGGGCCGCCCAAGAGCACGCTCTTTCCAAAGATGTGCCGACCCAATCACAGATTGCGACATAGCAAGGCCGGAAAAGCACTTTTTGTTCGGAGTATCGACGAAATACAGTTTCCCACTTGGCCTGCGCCATGACCCTTCGTCACTCTCTTCCGGACGAAAACTGTCCATATAGCGCCCGACACGGATTGTGTAATACAACTCAGGCCACTCTTCTCCTTTTGGCAAGAGGATCTTCATGGGCCAAAAATCATGAACCCCCGGCTCCAACGCCTCGATCTTGGCTTTTAACGCCTCGCTTACAGAGCGATAACCAAGCTGCATCATTGCGCTCAAACCCTTTGCTGGCTTTTTAGCCAGCCGGAACACTTTTGGGGCTTCATGATCCAGCACAGGACTGGCGGGGGGAAGACCGTCTTTGACATATCCGGACTCTTCCGTAAATTTTTTGGTCACGAATGAGGCATAGCCAGTCTGCAACCTACCGGTTTCTATAAACGGTGCGCGCTCTTCATCGCTCATACTGTCGTGGTAATAGCGCTTTAGTGACTCATCATAGTCAACATAATTGCCACCGGGCATGTGGCTGCCAAAACTCGATACATTCTCGTAAATACCCCAGGTCATCTTTTTATCCCTAACTTCATGCGCTATCGCCTCAAAACAATCTCGCAAAATACCCATTCACCCATTGGTATACTGTTCGGAGTGACCCTGTTCGCCCCATTTTTTCAAATGCCTTTGTCTCCGCAAGCTTCGTCACAATCGGACGCAGCCGTAGATCACCGCCCCAAACCTACCCCTCAGCCTGCGCCTGCAATTCTTTCGCCCGTGCCGGTGCCACCCCCAGCACCTCTTCGATCCGGTGCAGCAGCCGGTCTTCCTCAACCCGCTTCACCCCGTCCGCAAAAACCACACGCCAGAGTGCCACAAGCGTCGCTTCTTTCTCGCTCGTGCTGATCGCCTCTTTCAGGATCGTCGCGATTTCGCTGGTGCGGGGCATCTCGCGTTCCAACAATTCGCATTCGGCCCGCATCTTGGCGGCTTCAATCGGGTTCAACGCGTGTCGTTGCGCCAAGATACGGTCGATCAGGGCGATTTCCTCGAACAGATAGGCGTCATCGGCTTTGGCCGCCCGCACCAGCAACGCGCCCATGGCGTGGCTTGCGTCTGCCTCGGGCAGAGGGGTGTGGTATCCGGCGGGGTTCCCGAAAAAGGCGGTCAGGCGTTCAAGCATGGCGGGGTCCTATCCGTGGCTGTCTTTAAAGGCTTCTTTGGCGGCGGGCGACGCGTCGGTCTGGTATTTCTCTTTCCACTCCGCAAACGGCATTCCGTAGAACGCCTCGCGGCCTTCATCCTTGCTCATCTCGATCCCGCGCTCATTCGCGGCCTCTTGATACCAGCGCGACAGGCAGTTCCGGCAGAAGCCGGCCAAATTCATCATGTCGATGTTTTGCGCGTCGGTCCGGTCTTCCATCAGGTGCTTTT
This sequence comes from uncultured Paracoccaceae bacterium, assembly GCA_947496605.1. Lineage (GTDB taxonomy): Bacteria > Pseudomonadota > Alphaproteobacteria > Rhodobacterales > Rhodobacteraceae > Yoonia. Next base: position 318,781 of record CANMDF010000002.1, read on the forward strand.
GCAGGCGGCGGAAAGCGGCAGCTTCCAGTTCAATACGGGTTTGGTCGTCCATGGCGGTTCTCCTTAAAGGCCTGATTGGGCCAGTACGTCAGATAATAATGGGGCGAGCCTGTTCGCCCAAAGGGTTTGTCCGGCGGCATCTGCGATCAGATCGTGGCGCAGTTCGATCAACAAATTTGGCCGTCCGTATTGCAAGGCATGGCGGTCCACGGCGTCGCCCGGCAAATGGCCTGCATAGGGTTCATTATCGCCCGTGCACCACCCTTGGGCGCGGCAGGCGGCGATAAAAGGGGCGGCAATGCGGTCGTCGTCTGCGTGCAGGACCCCAATTTCCCAAGGGCGGGGCGGGCGGCCATTCAGCTGCGGGGTAAAGCTATGCACTGCGCAGATGACCGGATCGCGCATCTTGTTTGCCAAATCCGCATAGGCCGCGTGGTAGGGACGGTAGAGGCGGGCCAGACGCTCCTCTTTTTCGGCCGCATCAGCGTTGCGGTTCCCCGGAATAATTGTCCCATCGTAAAGGCGCATCATGATCGTTGGATCGTCCTCGCCCCGGTTGGGGTCAACAACCAGCCGGGAAAAGCGCGACAGGATTGCAGGGCTGTCCAAAGCCATGGCCAATTGGCGGGTTACCCCTGCGGCCCCAATGTCAAAGGCAATGTGGCGGTCCATGTCAGCGGCAGGCAAACCCAGATCGCCGCCATGCACCCAATCGGGCACAATATTCGTCGCGTGATCGCAGGCGATCAGCCAGCGTCCTGGCCTGTCTGAGCCGATGATTTCGAATGGAGTGTGCGTCATTACCGTGTCATTCCTTTGATACAGCATTTAGGCTAGTTGAAGGCGGAATGGAATTGCGCAATAAGGGCGCAACCCCAGCTGTTACCGCTAACGGCCATTGATGCCCGAAGGATTTGATATGAGACGCCACCGCAACGTAAAAATTGTCGCCACACTCGGCCCTGCTTCCAATGATTACGAGATGATCCGCGCCCTGCATGAAGCTGGCGCAGATGTGTTCCGCCTGAACATGTCCCACGGTGATCATGCTGAAATTAAGGTGCGTCACGAAATCATCCGTCAGGTCGAAAAGGACCTCGACAGCCCAATTTCCATCTTGGCTGACCTTCAGGGACCAAAACTGCGCGTGGGTGTCTTTGCCAATGGCGAAGAAGAGCTGGTGCCGGGTGCGGACTTCCGCCTTGATCTGGACGACGCCGAAGGCGACGTCAGCCGCGTAAAGCTGCCCCATAAGGAAATTTTTGACGCGCTTGAGCCAGGTGCACATCTTTTGGTCAACGATGGCAAAATCAAACTGCGGGTCAAAGACTGCGGTGCTGATTTCGCAAATTGCGAAGTGATCGTTGGTGGGACAATTTCCAACCGGAAAGGCGTAAACGTCCCTGACGTGACACTGCCTGTGGCGGCCTTGTCGCCTAAGGACCGCAAAGACCTCGAATTCGTGTGCGAGCTGGGTGTCGATTGGCTGGCCTTGTCATTTGTACAACGCGCAGCAGACGTCGATGAGGCCCGCAAATTGGCCAAAGGGCGCGCGGCGATCCTGTCGAAGATCGAAAAGCCGAATGCAGTGAAATCCTTTGATGAAATTCTTAAGGTGTCCGACGGCATTATGGTCGCGCGTGGCGATTTGGGTGTGGAACTGCCTGTGCAAAACGTGCCGCCGATCCAAAAGCAACTGGTGCGCAAATGCCGTGCGGCGGCCAAGCCTGTGATCGTGGCCACGCAAATGCTGGAATCCATGATCGACTCGCCCATGCCGACCCGTGCTGAAGTGTCAGACGTAGCGACCGCGATCTATGAAGGCGCTGACGCGATCATGTTGTCCGCTGAATCTGCGGCAGGATCTTACCCAATCGAAGCAGTGACCACGATGAATAACGTCGCAGGCGAGGTTGAAGCAGACCCGACCTATACCGACATCATCGAGGCGTCGCGCAAATCCGAAGGTAAAACCGTCGCCGATGGTATCGTGTCTGCCGCGCGTGAAATCGCGGAAACGACCGACGTCAAAGCGATTTGCTGTTTCTCACAATCTGGCACGACAGCGCTTTTGGTATCGCGCGAACGGCCGCGTGTGCCGATCATTGCGCTGACCAACCATATTGAGACAGCGCGGCGGTTGTGCCTGTCGTGGGGCACGAACTGTGTCGTCACGGGACACGTCGACCGGTTCAAGGACGCAGTCATCGGGGCGGTCCGTGCGGCCAAAGCCCAAGACCTCGCGGGCGAAGACGATATGGTTGTTGTCACAGCGGGTGTCCCGTTCAACACACCTGGCTCTACAAATATTTTGCGGGTTGCGCCCTGTGCCGAACGTTTGATTTACGCTGTTGAGCAAGAATAACGTAATCGAATCAAATCGTCAGGACGATACCAATGGATCTCGACCGCATTTTTGTACTTGGTATTGTGTTAATCGCGTTTTCTATCCCATCAGCCGTCAGCGCCTATTCCGATTGGCGCTGGCCCAAGGCGGCCGTTGTCATGGTGATCTTGGGCGTTGGGGCAATTTTCTATGCCGTGCAGGAAAACCCCGGCGTATATTCCCTAGATTCGGTGGATGACGTCATCGTTGGGGTCGTCGGGTCATTCGTGAATAGCTAACGAACTGCCTTAAAACGCTGCTGTTTGATGAAACACCTCTTGCAATAGAACAGATGCTGTCGTAGTTGCTGCGCTCAACCCGCGCGTCCGGCTGATATGGCATGCCGAGGCCGCGCGTTTCGACCGACTTAAATAGGAGACGGAAATGCCGAAGATGAAGACAAAATCGAGCTGCAAAAAGCGGTTCAAAGTGACGGCCTCTGGTCGTGTTGTAGCGGCGCAAGCCGGCAAGCAGCACGGTATGATCAAGCGCTCGAACAAATTCCTCCGCAATGCCCGTGGCACAACCACACTTTGCAAAGCTGACGAGGGTATCATCAAACCGATGATGCCTTACGCACGTTAATTAGAGGGATTTAGGATATGCGCGTTAAAGGTGGTACAGTCACTCATCGTCGTCACAAGAAAGTTCTTGATCAGGCGAAAGGTTATTATGACCGTCGCTCCAAGACCTTCAAGGTTGCGGCACAAGCGGTAGACAAAGCCAATCAATATGCAACCCGTGACCGCCACAACCGCAAGCGCAACTTCCGCGCTTTGTGGATCCAGCGGATCAACGCAGGTGTGCGTTCGGTTGACGAAACACTGAACTATTCCAAGTTCATCAACGGCCTGACACTGGCCGGGATCGAAGTCGACCGTAAGGTCCTTGCCGATCTCGCCGTGAACGAGCCTGAGGCATTTGCGGCAGTCGTCGGCAAAGCCAAGGATGCGCTGGCGGCCTAAGCCAGAGCACTTGATTACGTTATGAAAGCCGCTCCGTTTGGGGCGGCTTTTTTGATTTACCGTCAGCTCATGCATTTGGCCGAATGTCTTTTGTGCGGACGGAGCTGCCGTTGGAAGATTGTTGTGGAATGACCGCTTTGGCGAATAATGTAGCTCATAAAATCAATCGTCTCGACGAACTGATGTCGCCGTACTAAGGTTCACTGAGTAAGCCTATGAAATCGGTATACGGAATTCACTTTGTGATTGTGGAAGTACAAAGCTGAGGAGGCTTTCTTGGAAAAATCGCGGGTGATGTGGGCCTTTGCATTGTTTTCAGCGGTTTTGATGACGGAAGCAAACGGGCAACCCGCGGATTCAGAGAGCTTCGAATTGAAAGAAGCGTTCGTGGGGCTTGGCTATGAAGTCACTCAACTTGATGGCTGCCGCTTGGCTTACATGCGTCGGATACAACCGACTGAAGAGAATAACGGGTACTTTGCTGTTTGGCGCTACATCAACCTAGATTCAATTCAAGACTTTTCCTCTGCCGAAGTATTTGACGTTACGAATAATGGGGTGAAAAACTTCCTTATCGAATTGAAGTTTGATGACAACTACGATGAACTTTTTTTCCCAGTTTTTCGATTCAATACTTGGGTACGTGAACAATACCCTGAAGCAAATTGGCCCTATCCGGGTGCAATGCAACATGACCGTTTTTCGGCAGAGCTTGAGTTTGAACTACATCGGAGAGTCGAGCACGTTGCTGCGATGAACCGCCGCATTTCTTTTTCGAAATATGGGTCGGTCACGTATGTAGAAGGTTCCATAACCAGCATTGCCGCACAGTTTCCGGAAGAGTTGAAAAATCTGAGGGATGCTATCCGAACCTATGCGGCCACACGCGAATGCGACATCGAAAACTAAAGGATGTGGCCATAGGTGTTTACGATAAGCATCGGGCGCGTGATGGATCGTCGTGGTCTGGGGAAATTGTACTGCAAGTCGTCACCGCGCTGAAGTGTTTTGGCGTTGAAAACAGAGGAACATCGCAAGGTGACTTGCATTTTGGTTTCCAAATAAGACTATGAAAAGCCGACATTCTCCTGTCTGTAACAGAATGTAAGTTTGGGCTCCAAGCCACCTTGCGCCATACCCCCACCGCACGCACCCTTTACCTGTTCAAAACCATACCAACCCTAATCTCCCCCTCGGATATCCACCCGACCGTGGGGCATGTACGACGCCCTACACCCAAGATCAGGTTTCGCTACGGGTCGCAGACCGCCCATAACCGGGCGCAGACCCTGCGATTGCTCCGACAAGCCGCTTCACCGCGCTTGCCGGTATCAGAGACCATTGCAGACGGGCCCGTCCCATCTTGATCTATCCTATAGACCATCCATCCCACTGCTTGGCCGCCCTTCACGGGCCGTCGGGCCTTTGGTGTTGCTTGCAACCAGCGGGGCATTTCGCTAACTCCGCAGGGACGATTGCAAGAGGCGCCCCATGGACGATCTGAAACAAAAATACCTTGGCTTGATTGCCGATGCCGCTGATGAGGCCACGATCGAAGACCTGCGCGTCCGCGCCGTTGGCAAGAAAGGCGAGATCAGTTTGCAGATGCGCGAACTGGGCAAGATGACACCAGAGGAACGCCAGGTCGCCGGCCCCGCGCTGAACGCGCTGAAGGATGAGATTAATTCGGCGTTGGCTGCCAAGAAAATGGGGCTGGCCGATGCGGCGCTAGATGCGCGTCTGAAAGACGAATGGTTGGACGTGACCTTGCCGTCACGCAGCCGTGGCCAAGGCACGATCCACCCGATCAGCCAAGTGACCGAAGAGGTCACCGCGATCTTCGCAGACATGGGCTTTCGCGTGGCTGAGGGCCCGCAGATTGAGAGCGACTGGTACAACTTCGACGCGCTCAACATCCCCGGTCATCACCCCGCACGGGCCGAGATGGACACGTTCTATACCCGCCGCGCGGATGGCGACGACCGCCCGCCGCATGTGCTGCGCACGCATACGTCCCCTGTACAAATCCGCTCGATGGAGGCGACAGGCGCGCCAACCCGCATCATCTGCCCCGGTCGCGTGTACCGCGCTGATTATGACCAGACGCACACCCCGATGTTCCACCAGATCGAAGGTCTTGCCATCGACAAAGACATTTCGATGGCGAACCTGAAATGGGTGCTGGAAGAGTTCGTGAAAAGCTACTTTGAGGTCGACAACGTCGACATCCGCTTCCGCGCGTCCCACTTCCCCTTTACTGAGCCGTCTGCCGAAGTCGACATCCGCTGTTCATGGGAAGGCGGCACGCTGAAAGTAGGCGAGGGCGACGATTGGCTTGAGATTCTAGGCTCCGGCATGGTGCACCCCAAGGTACTGCAGGCCGGTGGAATTGATCCTGCGGAATGGCAAGGCTTTGCCTTCGGCATGGGCATCGACCGGATCGCGATGCTGAAATACGGCATCCCTGATTTGCGGGCGTTCTTTGACAGCGATCTGCGGTGGCTAAGGCATTATGGGTTCGCGGCACTGGATCAGCCGACGTTGCATGGTGGGTTGAGTAGGTGAGTGATCGGCGGATCAGGACCAAGAAACTTCTTGAGGAAGTAGAGGGTCGTGGTTCGGTAAATGCGAAACTTTCTAAGTTGAGTTTTGATGATCGCTTTATTGTCAAAGATCTAATTAAAGAAGAGTATCTTGACGGGAAATTTTCTGGAACCAACGATCAAGCTGTGGTCAGGCTCACGCTTAAAGGGCGTGACTATCTCGATCGTTTGGCAGTTGATCAGAAACCCTGGTGGAAAAAGATCTACGAAAATGTTCGCTCAAACCTAGGAACTATCGTGACAACTGTCTTGGGCGTAATTCTTGCTGAGTGGTTAGTATCAATGATGTTTGGCTGAGTTTGAGCGAGTAAGGGCAGCAAGAGCCGATCCTCCTGCCCGGCTCGCCGGGCAGCGCCCGGGCCGGGGCTCCGCCCGTTTTCGCCTGAAATGATCCACTGGATCATTTCCAAGACGGCTCAAACCCTCCCCCATGGGGAGGGCGCTTTTGCAACGTATCGATCAACGCCAGCCTCACCGATTGACCTAACGCTCCGCCAAACAGCTCCGCTTCGGCGCCTCCCCGAGGTCCGGGCGCTGCCCTCCCGTTCTGATTAAAACCAATGTAAGGTGCGTAAAACTCACGCGCACAAAGGCCACAAGAAATGACCAACGACACCGAAGACCTGCAAGACACATACCCCGGCGCGGGCACGTTCAAATTCGGCGATAGCGCTGAACTGTGCCAACACCTGATTGCCTTAGTCCGCCAAGGCAAGAAGACCGCGACATGTGCCGCACTCGCTGATTTCGAAGGCGAGCCTGAAGCGATGCCGGTCGTGGGTCGCTGCGATATCGCGGCGAATTGGGATGGCACGCCTGCGCTGGTGATCCGCACCACCAAAGTGCAGGAAATCCGCTATTGCGACGTGACCGAAGAGATGGCGCTGGCCGAGGGCGAAAACGACGCTTTGGTTGGCTGGCGCAAAGACCACAAGGCATATTTTAAACGGGGCGGCCATTTCGATCCCGAAATGATGCTGGTGTTTGAACATTTCGAATTGGTCGAGGACTTAGCCGGGCGCGAGTTGTAGGTCGGGGTTTTCCCCGGCGCTTGCGCCGCGCTATACAAAGTCCATGCAACGCATCTGGCTGATCATCCTGCTGACCTTCATCATTGGCGGCCACATCGCAATGTGGACCTCTGATATGCCACGCGATCTGGCGCTGCGGCTGACCCTGATCAATGCGGCAGGTTGGGCCGTGATCCTGATCCCGGCATGGCTGGTGTCAAAATGGGCCAAAGCGCACCAAGGGCGTTAGTCTTTTTCGCGCCCGATTTGAACGATCTCTTCGGGTTGATGCACTTCAAACTGACTGGCGTCGCGGGAAACCGTAAACCGGCGTACATCCATGCGATCGGTACAATCAACTTCTAAAGGAAAATTAGCCATGATTGTCTCGTTTCGGCAAAAGCCTTGGAGGGAAAACAGGACAGCCAAACTTCCATCTTCTTTCATTTTTTCATAGTTCACAGAAAGAAGGCTCGCTAAAGCGATTAAGACGCTGCTCAGCATAAGATACTTAAACCCGGTCATATCTCGCGACTCATTAAAAACACACTTGCGTCAATTCATACAGTCTTGTTGAAGTTTTGACATTTATTTTAACGGCATATAGCGGCTACTTGGCATTTTGTAAGAGTAACGCTTGGTCTTTCCCCTGTCAGCGTTATCCGATAAGCCCTGTGCAACGCTTTTGAACCGCAGGACCAACCCATGAAATTCACGCTTTCTTGGCTGAAACACCACCTTGAAACCGACGCTTCTGTCGCTGACATCGCTTATGCGTTGACCGACCTTGGGCTTGAGGTTGAAGGCATCGAGAACCCGATTGAACGACTGGCCGATTTCAAGATCGGCAAGGTCGTCAGTGCCGAAAAGCACCCTGACGCGGATAAGCTAAAGGTCTGTCAGGTCGATACAGCCGAAGGCCCCACGCAAATCATCTGCGGTGCCCCCAATGCCCGTGCAGGCATCACCGTCGTCATCGCCAGCCCCGGCACCTATGTGCCCGGCATTGATACGACCATTGGCGTCGGCAAGATCCGTGGCATTGAAAGCTACGGCATGATGTGTTCCGAGCGCGAGATGGAGTTGTCGGAAGAACACGACGGCATCATTGAGTTGCCATCGGGCGAGGTGGGTGATCGCTTTACAGATTGGCTGGCCGTCAACAAGCCTGACAAGGTTGATCCGGTGATTGAGATCGCGATCACACCTAACCGTCCCGACGCATTGGGCGTGCGCGGTGTGGCGCGCGACCTAGCGGCCCGCGGTGTGGGTAAGCTGAAACCCATTGCGGTTGATCCGGTCCCAGCCAGTTTTAAGTCTAACCTGAATGTGTCTATTGATGACGATACGCTGGATGGATGCCCCGTTTTCTGTGGTCGTTTGATCAAAGGCGTTAAAAATGGCCCCAGTCCCGAATGGCTGCAAGCACAGTTGCGCGCCATTGGCCTGCGCCCGATCAGCTTTCTGGTCGATGTCACCAATTGGTTCACCTATGATCTGAACCGCCCGCTGCACGTCTTTGATGCCGACAAGGTCAAAGGCAACCTGCGTGTGCACCGCGCCGCAGGTGGTGAGGTGCTGACAGCGCTTGATGATAAAGAATACACATTGCAAGCGGGTCAGATGGTCATTTCTGATGACACGGGTCCAGAGAGCATCGCGGGCGTTATGGGCGGGCTTGATACCGGCTGTACCGAAGAGACCGTGAACGTCTTTGTCGAAAGCGCCTATTGGGATCCGGTCCAGATCGCCTACACCGGGCGTGCGCTGAAAATTAACTCTGATGCGCGTTACCGGTTTGAACGGGGCATTGACCCCGCGTTCACCCCTGAAGGCTTGGAACATGCGGTGCGCATGATCGTCGATCACGCAGGCGGCGAAGCGTCTGAGCTGGTCCAAGCAGGCACCGTGCCGGATACCTCACGTGCGTATAAATTGGACGCCAAGCGTGTGATCTCACTGGTCGGGATGGACATCCCCGAGGCCACGCAGCGTGTGACCCTGACCGATCTTGGTTTCCGGATGGAAGGCAACATGGCGCATGTCCCGTCGTGGCGCCCCGACGTGCAAGGCGAGGCGGATCTGGTTGAAGAGGTGGCGCGGATTGCGTCATTGACCCAGCTGGAAGGCAAACCTTTACCGCGCGTTGATGCAGGCGTGCCCAAGCCGATTTTGACACCAAGCCAGATGCGCCAGCAGGCTGCGCGTCGGACGGCTGCGGCTTTGGGCTACAATGAATGCGTGACCTACAGCTTTATTGATGCGCAAGCGGCCAAGCTGTTTGGTGGTGGCGACGACGCGACCATGTTGGAAAATCCGATCAGTTCGGAAATGTCGCACATGCGCCCGAACCTGTTGGGTGGGCTGTTGCGGGCCGCGGCCCGTAACCAAGCACGCGGTTTTATGGACATCGCTTTGTTTGAAGTTGGTGCCGGATTCCATGGTGGTGAGCCGGGCGAGCAGCATAACCTGGTCACAGGTGTTCTTATCGGACGCACCGGGCCAAAGGATGTGCACGGCACATCGCGTCCGGTCGACCTTTATGATGCCAAGGCCGATGCCGAGGCTGTTCTGGCTGCGATCGGGGCCCCTGCAAAGGTGCAAATCCTGCGCGGTGCTGACGATTGGTGGCATCCGGGCCGTCACGGCAAAATCTGCCTTGGTCCGAAGAAAGTGCTGGGCATCTTTGGCGAATTGCACCCGCGCGTGCTGCGCGACATGGATATCAAAGGACCAGCCGTCGCCTTTGCGATCTGGCCCGATGAAGTGCCGCTTCCTAAGAAAAAGACCACGACGCGCCCCGCTTTGGCCGCGACCGATCTGCAAGCGGTCGAGCGTGACTTTGCCTTTGTGGTGGATGCGCAGGTTGAGGCGCTGACGCTGGTCAACGCCGCTGCTGGTGCTGACAAAGCGCTGATCTCAGATGTGCGTGTCTTTGACGAATTCATTGGCGGCAGTTTGGGCGACGGTAAGAAATCGCTGGCAGTCACCGTGCGTTTGCAGCCGACCGAGGCCACGCTGAAAGATGCCGATATCGAAGCGGTGAGCGCTAAGATTATTGAGAAAGTGAGCAAAGCCACAGGTGGTGTACTGCGGGGATGAAGATACGCCGCGCCACGCCTGAAGATGTGGCGCAGCTGACCGCAGTTATTGAAGTGGCCTATGCTCCTTTTCAGGCGCTTGGTTTGCCGCCAGTGACCGAAGGGATTGGTGATGATATTCGCGACCATAACGTGTGGGTCGCGGATATTTGCGGCCGCGTGCAAGGCGGCATTGTTCTTGTCTTGAACGGTCAGGCACATATCGCAAACCTTGCTGTTCATCCTGATGCAAGTGGGCACGGCGTGGGGCAGGCATTGATTACAACGGCGTGTGATGCATCTGCTGCTGCAGGGCACTTCACCATTCAGCTTGCGACCCATGTGGAAATGACCACCACGCAAGCGTTCTATCGAAGACGAGGGTGGCATGAGACTGGCCGCGAGGCTAATAAGGTCTATTTCCAAAAGCAATTGAACTGAAGGACCCCAGATATGACCCTTAAGATTTACCTTTCCGGCGAAATTCACACTGATTGGCGTGACCAGATTACACAAGGTGCAGCGGGGCTGGATGTTGCTTTTGACAGCCCGGTCACAGATCACGATGCTTCGGATGATTGCGGTGTGGCGATCATGGGGGCTGAGGACAACAAGTTCTGGCATGACAATAAAGGCGCTAATCTGAATGCGATCCGTACGCGCCACGGGATTGAGAACGCCGATATTGTCGTCGTGCGCTTTGGTGAGAAATACAAGCAGTGGAACGCGGCGTTTGACGCGGGCTACGCCGCGGCCTTGGGCAAGTCACTGATCGTGATGCATGGGGCGGAACACCAACATCCGTTGAAGGAAGTCGACGCGGCGGCCTTGGCAGTGGTTGAGGAACCACAGCAGGTCGTGCAGATCTTGCAGTATGTTTTGAATGGCAAGCTACCATAGGTGCTGGCCTGCCCCGACAGCGTGTAAGCCGGGGAACACCCCGGCCTACGCGCGTTTATGACGGATCAGGAATACGCTTGGCCTTTGCCACCGCTGGTCGCGCGAAAAACCGCTCAACATAGGCGGGCACATTTTTGAGGTCGTGATAGCCGACTGCATCTTTTGTGCCATAGTATTCCAGTGCGTTCAGCCATGGTGCAATCGCCATGTCCGCGATGGAATAGTCACCCGCAATCCAGTCCTTGCCTTCCAGTTCCTTGTCCAGAACGGCCAAAAGACGGATGGCTTCATCGCGGTAACGTTCCCGTGGACGCGGGTCTTCGATGTCTTTGCCTGCGAACTTGTAGAAAAAGCCCATTTGGCCCAACATTGGCCCAAGACCGCCCATTTGGAACATCAGCCACTGCGTGATTTTGGCTTTGTCTGCGGCATCTTTGCCAATGAATTTCCCAGATTTTTCAGCAAGATACAGTAAGATCGCACCGCTTTCAAAAATTCCAATTGGGCCGTTGGGTCCGTTTGGATCAATGATTGCAGGTATCTTGTTGTTCGGGTTCAGTGAAAGAAAAGCGTCGCTTTTCACATCAGCGTCGCTGAGCGTGACAAGATGCGGCTCATAAGCCAGTCCCATCTCTTCGAGCGCGATGGATACCTTCACGCCATTCGGCGTTGGGTATGAATAAAGTTGGATCACGGACGGGTCCTTGGCGGGCCAGCGTTCAGTGATCGGGAATGCGGAGAGGTCAGCCATTTGGCGAAGTCCTTTGCGAATGTTTCTGTCACCCCAAGCTAAGGGGAAAGTTTCGGAATAAAACCCGTGCCTGTGTGGAGAAATATGGTTAACAGTGTGCGCAGTTGCGCAGTGGACATCAGAGCCGCGCGCCAAAGCTGAATAATTGTGGGGACTACAATGCTTAACGAATTCAAAGATTTCATCGCCAAAGGCAACGTCATGGACATGGCCGTTGGTATCATTATCGGTGCTGCGTTCACCGCGATTGTCACATCGCTGGTGGGCGATCTGATTAACCCATTGATCGGCCTTGTTTCCGGTGGCGTTGATTTCACTAACAACTACGCCGTTCTTTCAGGTGACGTGCCTGCTGGTGCATCACTGGAAGCCGCACGTGAAACAGGTGGATCGATCTTCGCCTATGGTGCTTTCATTATGGCGATCATCAACTTCCTGATCATCGCGTTCGTCGTGTTCATGCTGGTGAAGAACGTGAACAAGATCAAAGATGCCGCCGCCAAAGAAGAAGAGGCAGCGGTCGAAGAGCCAAAGGGCCCAACAGCGGAAGAGCTGCTTGCAGAGATCCGCGATGCATTGAAGGCCAACGCCTAAATCCATCCGTTGATTTTGAAAGGGTGCGCTGGCAACAGCGTGCCCTTTTCTATGCCTGCTGGGCGAGGAACGCAGTGATCGCGTTTGTCACAAAGGTGGGGCTTTCCAATGGCGACGTATGCCCCGCATCTGGCACTTCGATCAGGTCTGATCCCTTGATGGCATCCTGCAAGGCGCGTGCGGTTGCGGGTGGTGTGGGGATGTCCTGCGCTCCTACCATAACCAAGGCAGGAGGTGGGTTGTCGAGGTCGCGCAGGGCTTCTGTCACATCATCGCGGTCGAAAACCGCCCGACCAAATTGCCGGATCGAGGTGCGGTCTAGCCCGCTGATGTAGGTTTTCAGCTGCTGGTATTCTGTGCGTCGCTTAGGATCTTGGCGGATTGTCTGTCCAAACAGCAATGGCAGGACGCGGCCCAACAGCGGCCGGATACCGACCAACCGCACCACGAACAGCAGTTGGTTATATTGCTTGAGGCTGGCAGCGCTTTCGGCGTTGGCGCCCGTGTCCATCAAGATTATAGATTTGAACAAATCGGGACGCCGCAAAAGCAGCCGCAGCCCGACATAGCCGCCCGTGGACATACCTGCGAAATGGACGGGACCTTGGGCGACGCTATCAATCAACGCTTCTGCATCATCGACCAGATCGTAGATGCCGAACGGGTCCTGACATGGCCCGCTTTCGCCATGCCCGCGATGGTCAAATGCAATGACCCGATAGGTTTTGCTCAGGGCAGCGACTTGGGCGGCGAACATTTGGTGCTGCATCAAGTAGCCGTGCGAAAAGACAATGGTCTCAGGCCCATCCCCGGTTAAGAGATAGTTGAGTGAGCGTCCGTTAATGTCGATTTGGGGCATTATGTGCGCGTCCCATCACTGAATGATGGAACGCTACAGAGCGGGACAGGTCCCGACAAGCTTACTGTTTCAGCGCCAACGCAGGTGACAACACATCAATTCCCAGCGCTTTGCCAACGGCATAGTAGGTCAGTTTGCCTGCGTGCACGTTCAGTCCGTTCAGCAGATGTGGGTCGTCTTCGCAGGCTTGCCGCCAGCCCTTGTCGGCCAGTGACAGCATGAAAGGCATCGTCGCGTTGCCAAGTGCGATGGTCGATGTCCGCGCCACGGCACCTGGCATGTTGGCCACGCAGTAGTGCATGATGCCGTCGACATCATAGATCGGATTTTCGTGGGTCGTGGCCTTAGATGTTTCAAAGCAGCCACCTTGGTCGATGGCCACGTCCACGAGGGCGGCACCTGGTTTCAATTCGGACAGTTGCGTGCGTGAGATCAGCTTGGGTGCTGCCGCACCGGGGATGAGGACAGCGCCGATGATTAGGTCGGCCTCGCGGGCGAGTTCAATGGTGTTGCCCGCGCTGGCGTAGCTATTCTTGAACTGCCCTCCGAAGGTGTCATCAAGATAGCGCAGGCGCGGCAAAGACCGGTCAAGCACGGTGACATCTGCACCCATACCCGCCGCGATCCGTGCGGCATGTGTGCCCACAACACCCCCGCCGATCACGACGACGCGTGCCGGTCCAACACCGGGGACGCCGCCCATCAGGACGCCGCGACCGCCATTGGCCTTTTGCAGCGTCCATGCGCCGACTTGCGGGGCAAGCCGACCCGCGACTTCGGACATTGGCGCCAGCAAGGGCAAGCCGCCGTTGTTGTCTGTGACCGTTTCATAGGCAATGCAGGTAGCACCGCTTTCCATCAGGTCTTTGGTCTGTTCAGGGTCCGGGGCAAGGTGCAGGTAGGTGAACAAAATCTGACCTTCGCGTAGCATTTTCCGCTCGATCGCCTGTGGTTCTTTCACTTTTACGATCATGTTGGCGATTTCGAACACTTCAGCCGCTGTGCCAACGATTGCCGCACCCGCTTGGGTGTAGTCCGTATCGGTGAAGCCTGCGCCGTTGCCAGCACCCGCCTGAACCGTGACTTTGTGGCCGTGATTGACGGCCTCGCGTGCAGCGTTTGGTGTCAGACCGACACGAAATTCTTGTGGTTTGATCTCAGTTGGGCACCCGATATGCATGACCCGTTCCTCCCTATTTCATAGCGAAACTATCTGCCTGTTGCTGCGCAATAACACCGGGGAATTCCTTGGATGTTTGCGGTAACCTTGGTAGAAGTGTGTGCAGCAAGGCAATTTTATCGAAGGATCGTGCGGGAAATGGAACTAGACAGTATTGATCGCCGAATCTTGCAGGTTTTGCAGAAGAAAGGCCGCATGTCGAATGCGGAGCTGTCTGATTTGGCTAACCTGTCTGCCTCGGCCTGTCACCGCCGCGTGCAGCGGTTAGAGAAAGACGGGTATATCCGCGATTATGTGGCCTTGTTGGATCCACGCAAAGTGGGTCGTCCCACCACAGTTTTTGTTGAGATCACATTGAGCGGACAAGCCGATGAGGTTTTGGATGCGTTTGAAAAGGCCGTGGCCCGCGTGCCGGATGTGTTGGAGTGCCATTTGATGGCGGGTACGGCGGATTATTTGTTGAAGGTCGTGGCGGGCGACACCGAGGATTTCGCCCGCATTCACCGCCGCTATTTAGCGACTTTGCCGGGGGTCGCGCAGATGCAGTCGTCGTTTGCTTTACGGACGGTGCGCAATACCACGGCGATGCCGGTCTAGTCGGTTTTTTCGCCCGCCTCAGGGTGCAGATCGTAAGGAGCGGCAAGGTTCCAGACATGTTCGGGGACCATGTTCTTGATCTTGGCAGGTTCTTCGCGCCGCAGGTGTAGGATGGTTTCGGACGCTTTCATTTCCAGCCGTGCGCGGGCGAATTCCAGGCCCCGTGGCCCGATCTTTGGCATCAGCCAGCCCATAATCCCACGCAACCAATCAGGCATCCGGCGCAAGGGCAGGCCGCCGGCGGCAAGCCGCGTGTTTTCTACGAACCCTTTGACCGATCCGGCCCGTTTGCCGCGTGTGCCGGGGGCGTTCAGCGTGACTTCATCGCCAAGGCTGGCCAGCATTTCTGCACCGCGATCATTGCGCACGATCAGCCATTGGTCGCCTTCGCCAGCCATGTAGCCCACGGTGATATCGGCCAGCCTGTTGGTGTAGTCGACACAGGTGCGGCAGGTGGTTGGGAAGAAGTCGTTGGGGAGGTCCGAGAGCGGTAATTTGAGGAACGGGATCAGCTGCTGCCTGCCGTCCGTGAACCGCAGCTCGACATGATAGTCTGCGCGGAACTCAAGGTAGGTCACGGTTTCGGGTGCATCGGTCAGCCGTTCCAAGAAACTGTGGAAATTCTCGGTTGTTGTGTTGTCGGAACATGGTGTGCCGATGACGTAGATGCGGTCGAACCCAAGGTCCGCCTCCATCGCGCGTAGTGCATAGATTTGGCATGGGATGCCGATGACAGCGATCTTGCGGTGACCTGCGGCGCGCGCGGGTTCCAGCAACGCCAGCAAGGGCGCATAACCCATGCGCATGCCACGCGCGTGTTTCATATCTGCTGCATCGGTGATGATCGCAGGGCGGGGACGCCATTTATCGGTCTCGTCGGGCACCATGGTCAGGACCGCATCGACAGCGCCAGTTTCCAACAACCTTTCAGCAAAGCGTGTGGTCAGACCCGTCCATTGCGCACCCTCACGCGCAGGGGTGAGGGCGGCACGATACATGGCTTGTGTGACGCCAAAAAAGCGTTCGTCACCTTCACTTTGCGCGGTACGGCCGTGGATGGTGGTTTCTGCCGTAGGATAGTCGGGCTTGATGAACTGGCAGGCTTTGCCGCAAGCAGATGGGTCCGCCATGCGCGACACGCCGCAGTCCGTGCAAAGGCCGCGTGGGGCAGGGGTGGCAAATTGGGGTGTTTGGGGTGATGTCATGGGGCCACTTTAGGATTGATGGCGGGGGTGTCTAGTGGCGGGACGGTCAGCTGTTCGCTTTGGGTCATTGAACGGAACGCCATGCCGATGGTGAAGTCTCGAACCGTTTTCGAAATGCCCGACTAAATGCTTCTTTTGATGTATAACCCACTTGTTCGGAGATCGTTTCAATCGTGGCGCCCGAATACCTTAGCAACTGGGCTGCTTTGGCCAGCCGTAACTCTCGGAGGTAGGCGCCAGGTGCTTGTTTCATAACTTTTTCAAACTGCGCCACAAAGCTGGATCGTGACATTCCGCAAAGATGAGCGAGCGCTTCAATGTCCCAGTTGTGTGCTACATTTTCATGGATGGCAGTTGTGGCCCTGCTGATCCGTTCGTCTGTCGCACTTGCCAGCCAACCGGGGGCTGTCTCGGCCTCTTTTGCCCAGCGACGCAGGATTTGAACAAGCATCAGATCAAGCAGGCGTGACACCATGACGTTTGCGCCCGGGCGTTCACTGCGGGTCTCGTCAAGGATGATCTGGCAACTCATATCGAGCCAATCAATAGGATTTTGTTTGAGATCGCTTATGACGATAACGGGGGGCACTCCCCTGAGAACGCTTTCGGCCAAATCGCCATAAAATGAGAAGCTGCCCCAAAAGCATCGTGTGGTGTTACTTGTCCCATATTGGAGCGCATCGGGCATCCGGCTTTTTGCCATGGCCGCCGCAATCGGGGCGGGATTACCGCCACCGCCATAGTCAACCTCATGTGCGTGTCCTTGTAGTAAGAGCGCTAACTGATTGGCACCAACTTTGACCGGGTCGGGTAAGCCTTCAACGCGGATGCTGATGTCACCATGTTCGACGATATGCAGACAAGGCATTGCATCTTGAAAGCTGATCGTCTGGGGCGCATCCGGTGCAATTACGAGGGCCTGTTCGCCATGCACATGGATGATGTCGAGTACTTCGGACAGCGTATCGCTCCGTTTCAGAGTGACGGCTGGTTGCTGATTTAGCTTCTCGGCTAGGTTTTCAGATGTCTCGGTCATTCTCGGAATCCCTTACTCTGCGTAGTTTGCGACAAATTCTAGACGATGAGTAGGGACAACATGACTAAAACATCAAACATATCAGCACGCGAAGCCGCTGAAGTGAATGCCGCCAATGAAAGTGGTAAGCCGACAGTGGTTTTTATACATGGCCTCTGGCTTTTGGCCTCATCATGGCAGAACTGGGCCGATCTGTTTGAAAAGGCAGGATTTGCGACAGTGTCTGTTGGTTGGCCGGGTGACCCTGAGACCGTCGCGCAAGCCAATGCAAACTCTCAATCGATGGCGAAGCGATCCATTGCGGATGTTGCGGACCATTGCCAGGCCGTTGTCGAAAAACTGGATCGGAAACCGATCTTGGTTGGACATTCTTTCGGGGGATTGATGGTGCAGATCCTTGCCGGGCGGGGACTTGCGGAGACCACGGTAGCGATTTCGCCTGCACCGTTCCGTGGTGTTCTGCCGCTGCCAATCTCGGTCTTGAAGGCCACGTTTCCGGTACTGTCCAACCCATTCAACCGTGGGCGCGCTGTTGCTTTGACTTACCCACAGTTCAAGTACGGGTTTGCCAATGCCATTGAGGATGCAGAGGCAAAAACGCTCTTTGAAGCCCATCATGTTCCTGCACCGGGTTTACCGCTGTTTCAGGCGGCGTTTGCAAATGTCATTCCTTGGACCCAAGCCAAGGTCAATACCCGCGCGGCAGATCGTGGGCCGCTGTTGGTCGTTTCTGCCGAGAGAGATCACACAGTGCCCCTATCGATTTCGCGGGCCAGTTACCGTTTGCAACGAAAGAACGTTGGTTTGACAGAGCTCGTTGAAATGAAAGGGGCAGGGCACTCGTTGGTTTTTGACAGCGGATGGAAAGCCGTCGCGCAAACTGCTCTAGATTTCATCGCACGTACGCAAAGCACAAGGTGAACTATACTGTGATGGGTAAAATCATGTTGATCGGAACCTCTATCAATTGGGTGTTTGAAATGCGCAATTGATCGCCCCTTCGATGCAGCCCCCTTTCCCTTCACCCAGCCACAAGGTAAAGGGGCGCATCTGTCACAAGGAGCAGCCAAATGGGCTATCGAATCGTCGTCGTGGGCGCCACTGGGAATGTGGGCCGCGAAATGTTGAACATCCTCGCAGAGCGGGCCTTCCCGGTTGACGAGTTGGCCGTGCTGGCCAGCCGGAAATCGCTGGGCACAGAAGTGAGCTTTGGCGAGAAAACACTGACGACGAAAGACCTTGATACCTTTGATTTCACGGGCTGGGATATGGCGTTGTTTGCCGTTGGCTCGGACGCCACCAAGATTTATGCGCCCAAGGCTGCGAAAGCGGGCTGTGTGGTCATCGATAACTCGTCTTTGTATCGCTATGATCAGGACGTTCCTTTGATCGTGCCAGAGGTGAACGCTGATGCGATCCACGGCTATGCAAAGAAAAACATCATTGCGAACCCCAATTGTTCGACCGCACAGATGGTTGTTGCACTGAAGCCTTTGCATGACCGCGCCACCATTAAGCGTGTTGTCGTCAGCACCTATCAATCCGTTTCCGGCGCTGGCAAAGGCGGCATTGATGAGCTGTGGGACCAGACCAAGTCGATGTATAACCCCACCGACGACAAACCGCCCAAGCAGTTTACCAAGCAGATCGCCTTTAACGTCATTCCGCATATCGACAAGTTCATGGATAGCGGTGAGACGAAAGAAGAGTGGAAGATGGTCGCCGAGACCAAAAAGATCGTTGATCCCAAGATCAAGGTCACGGCCACTTGCGTACGCGTGCCAGTGTTCGTCGGCCATTCCGAGGCTGTGAATATCGAGTTTGAAGACTTTCTGGATGAGGATGAGGCCCGCGATATCCTGCGTGAGGCGCCAGGTGTCATGGTCATCGATAAGCGTGAAGACGGTGGTTATGTCACCCCTGTTGAATGCGTCGGTGATTTTGCGACGTTCATCAGCCGTATCCGTCAGGACAGCACGATTGATAACGGTCTGAACCTATGGTGTGTGTCTGACAACCTGCGCAAAGGTGCGGCCTTGAATGCGGTGCAGATTGCAGAGCTGTTGGGACGTGAGTGCCTGAAGAAGGGCTGAGTTTTGCCTGAATGAACTTTGAAAGGGGCGTCCTGCGCGGGCGCCCTTTTTGCATTCTTGGTTTGATAATATTGGAAAGACTGGCGAACAGGATAGGATGCCCCCATGCGACGGTTAATTTTTGGAACAATCACACATGGCATAGCGGTGGCCGCGGGCTTTGCTTTGGGCGTTTATCTGTTGCCCATCCTTACTGCCCCGCCGTCCCCTGATGAAGCCACCTTAGAAGCAATGGCGCAGGACGCGATCTATACAGCCGAGATCGTTGAGGACTTGCGCGGCAATGATTTTTTGCATTGGGGTAAGGGCACGATCAGCCTGACCCAAGGTCAAATCGTGCATACAGGCGAGCTGGCCCCTGGGCCGGACTATATGGTCTATCTGACCCCTGCTTTTGTTGAACATGAGGATGAATTCGCAAAAGCAGACAGTGTCGTGATTGGATCTGTGAAGACCTTCAAGGGTTTCGCGCTCGATATCCCCGAAGGTGTTGATTTGGAGGCCTACACATCAGTGGTGATCTGGTGTGAGGCATTTTCCGAATTCATCGCAGCGGCCCAATATCGTTGAGCCTTTAATTGGGTTTTTTGTGTGCTTGAAGAAAAATTGATGGATCACCCAAGGATCGCCCCCGCAGATCCGTCAAACCCTGTATAACGATATGCAACATATGCAGGAGACCATTCATGTTTCGCTTCTTTTTGACCACCAGCTTGATCGCCCTCGCGGCCCCATCGTTTGCTGACACATTCACCGCGCAGGCCCGTGTCGATACGGTGACGATCTATCCCGGTCTGGCCACGGTTACCCGGCAGGTCACTTTGGATTTACCGGCCGGCCAGCATGAGATTATCGTGCCCGGTATGCCCCAAGGCTTGGCCACCGAGGGCCTGCGGCTGGCTGCCCCTGCGGGCACCCAAGTTGGAGCAGTGAATTTGGCGTTTGATCGCTTGCCTGTGACCCCGGATCAATCGGCCCCCGAGATTGTTGCCGCCCGTGATGAGGTTGAGCGCCTTGAGGCCGTGTTGCGCGATCGCGCCGCTGAGATCGCCCAAATCAGGTTGCGTGTACAGGCTGCGGATGAACAGATCGCGTTCTTGCAAAGCCTGTCACAGGCCAGTGCGGGCGAGGCGCTGACGGCTGCATCCGTGGCAGATATTCGCGCGTTGGCGCAGATGGTGGGGTCCGAGACTTTGGTCGCGCGTGAGGCTGCTTTTGTCGCCGAGCAAGAGGCGAAGGCGGCTGAATTGGCCCGCAAAGATGATGTCGAGGCATTGCAGGATGCCCAGCAAGCCTTGGCCGCTTTGTTGCAACCCGCGCAGGATGGTTCGGTTCTGACGTTCACTTTGGCAGTGGCCGAGCCGGGCGAAGTGACCGTGGATGTGAGTTCGGTAGAGGGGTTTGCTAATTGGTCGCCGGTCTATGACATGCGCTTAACGACAGGCGATGATGCGGCCTTGGATATTGACCGTGCGGTCGTGATCAGCCAGCAAACTGGTCAGGATTGGGATGATGTGCAGCTGATCTTGTCTACGGCCCGTCCGGGTGAGCAAACAGGCCCCAGCGGCGTTTGGGCCCCTTTGCGCCGGATCATTTCCGAGGATGCGTTAGAGCGCGAACGCGGTGTCGTTATGATGTCGGACAGCGTGCAAAGCTTGTCCCGTGCGATGATTGGTGAGGCAACCGAAGAGGTCATGGCAGCGTCGGCCCCGATGACGGCGCAGGCTGATTTCAGTGGTGCAACGGTGACTTATATCTATCCGGGCCGCGTCGATATCCGCAACGGTGTTGAGGATTTGCGCCTGCCTTTGGACACGCTGAACTTTGACGCAGATGTCTGGGCCGAAGCCGTCCCAAGCCGAGATCAGATTGCCTACCGCATGGCTGAGTTTACCAATGATACTGGCGAAGTGATGCTGCCGGGCCAAGCGCTTGTCTTTGCGGATGGTACGATGATCGGGTTTAGCCAATTGCCCCTTTTGGCCGCGGGTGCGGACACAGAGATGGGCTTTGGACCATTGGATGGTTTGCGCCTGACCCGTGCTGTTCCCAACAAATCCGAAGGTGATGTTGGTGTCTTTACAACAACCAACCAGTTGACCGAACAGGCTGTGATGACTGTCGAAAACCTGACCGGGCAGGATTGGGACGTGAAACTGCGCGATGCAATCCCGTATTCAGAGCAGGATGATCTTGAGGTGGAATTCACCGCCAGCCCTGCCGTTACCCGCACCAACCCAGATGGGATGCGTGGTATTCTGGAATGGGATCTGGATTTGGCCGCTGGGGATCAGCAAAGCGTCACGTTAGAGTATCAGCTGAAATGGCCCAGCGGATTTGTTCTCAGATAGACCGGCAAAATGCGTCCATATGTTCGCCGCATTTACGCCCCAGAGCCCCATTAACCAAGATTGGGTAAGCCGCCTTTTGGCGTGAAAGGCTGATTCTGGGTGCAGTAGATGGGTGACATAGTTTGAACACGCGATTGAATCCGAAAGGTCTGGAAGAGCTGGTGCACCAGTCGAATGTGCCAGTCGTTGTCGCGGATGCGTCTTTGCCGGACGCTCCGCTGACGATCATCAATGCGGCGTTTTCGGAAATGACGGGGTATTCCAGCACTGAAATGCTGGGCAAGAACTGTCGGTTCCTGCAGCCTGCGACCGGTGCTGGTCCGGTGACCCAGCGCATTCGCGGGTTCTTGGCAGATGACACACAAGAGCAAAGCCAGTTTATCGTCCCGAATGCCCGCAAAGACGGCACCCGGTTTTTGAATTTGTTGCTTCTCACAAAGCTCATGCACCCGCAGCGGGCCCCGCTGATCATTGGGTCACAGTTTGATATCACTAGTCGGTCTACGAAGGAATTGACGACCTACAATGCGTCTTTGCGCTATGACATGCGTTTGATCGAAAAATTGGTAAAGCACGCTGGACGGCGCATGCCCCCGCCTGATGAAGCGCTCGCAGATAGTCTGGAACGCATTTCTGAACTTGAGTTTTGATCGGGAAAAGCGTCTGTCGTTAGTTTGACGGCATGAACCTGCGTTTTATCCAAGCTGTCGCCCCCCACATCAGACCCAGCAGAAGAACGACGAGCCCGAACAGAACCACGTTTGAGCCGATGCGGGAATGGTAGCGCCAGTTCGCATAGACCTCTGGTGATGGGTCCTGATAGGGGATGCCTGCGAAGATCATATCGTACACAAACCCACCGACACAGATTGCAAGACCTATCAGGATAAAGACACGGGGTTTGAACACTTTCATAGCGTCAGCATAGGCGCGAAGTTGCGAAACGGAAGCCATGTTGAGATGCGGCTGGCTGACAAGGCTTGCTTCAGCGCGGTTTTCGGCATCTTGTCGCTGAAAAGTGGTGATCCCTATGACCTCAGACCCCATCATTGTTATCGGTGCCGGTATGTGCGGTGTTTCAACTGCAATCTGGCTGCAGCGTGCTGGTCATGAGGTGATCTTAATGGATAAGGGTGCGCCCGGCATGGGCGCCTCTTATGGGAATGCGGGGTTGTTGGCGCAATGGGCTGTGGCCCCGGTGACATCGCCTGCACTGTGGCGGGATGCGCCAAAGCTTTTGCTGAACCCCAATAGCCCGTTGTTCATGAAATGGGCCTATTTCCCAAAGTTGCTGCCTTGGTTGGCCCGGTATATGTCGCATGCCAATGATGCGGCCACACAGCGGATCGTTTTTAACCTCATCCCCATCCTTACCGATGCGGTCGATCAGCACAAATCGCTAGTGCGTGGCACTGCGTTGGAGCATTGGATCAGCGACAGTAAGTTCAGTTATGCCTATACGTCCCAAGCCCATTTTGAGGCCGACGCCTATGCGTGGCGGATGAAAGAGCGCGCAGGGTTTGTGCCGCAGATTATCACGGGTCGCGATGTGCAGGATTGCGAGCCGATCCTTGGCCCAAATGTGCAATGTCTGGCCGTGTTGGAAGGGCAAGGCCATATCACGGACCCTGGCCAGTACATCACTGAATTGACCGCCTACTTTACCAAGCAAGGCGGGCGTTTTGTGCAGGCCGAGGTGCGTGATCTGCAAAAGCGGGACGGGCATATCTATCAGATCGAAACTGATCAGGGGGTCTTTGCCTGTGCGAAGGCCGTCATCACTGCTGGCATTTGGTCGAAAGAACTGATGAAGAAACTGGGTTTGTCGGTCCCGTTGGAAACCGAGCGCGGCTATCACGTGATTTTTGAAAGCCCATCCCAGATGCCCCGCAACCCGATGATGGTGACAGCGGGCAAGTTCGGGGTGAACCCGATGGATATGGGACTGCGCTGTGCAGGCACGGTTGAGTTGGGGGATCATTACGCAGGGCCAAGCAAGGCGCCAGTGGCCTTGCTGAAACGCTATGCCAAGGCGGCTTTTCCTGACCTGACCTATTCAGGCACGCAGGAATGGATGGGGTTTCGCCCTTCGACGCCTGACAGTGTGCCTTTGATTGGGCAGTTGGGGCAGTCTGGCATTTACACTGGGTTTGGTCATCAGCATGTGGGGCTGACGGCGGGGCCTAAGACTGGGCGTTTAATTGCGCAAATGATTGATGGGCAGCCGCCGAACATTGATATGACCCCTTATGCGCCAGAGCGGTATACGGGGTAGGGTGCTTTCGGGCTTAGCCCATCAGAAAGCTGGTCAGTGCCGTCAGCACGCGATCAGGCGCTTCAAGTTGTGGTAAGTGCCCAACGCCAGCAAGTGTTTCAAAGCCTGCGTCTGGCATCAGACCATGCAAGGCGCGGCCACGGTCTAGTGGGATCCAAGGGTCATCTTCGCCCCAAAGGATGTGGACCGGGCAGCGCATCTGGCCAAACAGAGGTTCGACCTCGGCAGTGTAGCGTTCCTCGGCTTGGGCGAACTGGCGGTAGAAACTGATGCGTCCGTCTTCGGTGGTCCAGGGCGCGATGAGTGCGTCTAGATCTTCTTTATTGATTGGTGAAACCAATGCCCCCTCAATATAGGCCTGTGCCACCGCCTTATGAATGTGTGGCGGCAGACCAGCGAAAGCGTCAACATGCTGCCCAACATGATCAAAGAACGCCGATCCCCACGGCCGCATCGCCACGACATTCATCAACACCAATCGGTCAAATTCGCAGCCGTGCAACAAATGCGCGCGCAGCGTTGTGGCCCCGCCAAAGTCATGCGCAATGACGCGGGGGCGGTCCAGTTCCCAATGTGCGAGCATAAAGGCGAAGATTTCGCCCTGAACATCGAGGCCGGTACGTTGTTCGGGTTGCTTTTCGGACTTCCCATATCCGGGCATGTCATACCAATAGACGGTGAATTGCTGCGCGAGTGTGGGGATGACACGGTGCCAGCTATAGGACGACCATGGCCAACCATGCGCGAGCACAAGTGCCGGACCAGTGCCTGCGCTGCCCCACGCGACGGTGCCTGCGGGGGTGGCTGTGGTTTGGTTACACGTCCAGATCATTCAGATACGCTGCCTCATGCGGGTGCATCACTTAAGCAAAACTTGTCCCCTTTATCCAGCAAGAAGGGCCTCTCGTTTCGTTTGCATCGGCAGAATCAAACCCCATTCGGTTTCTTGCGGCGGACCAAAGACGTCAAACCCAAGCTTGCGATAAACCGCAATCGCGCGTGCATTGTCAGGGTGTGGGTCTGTCGCAATGACGGGTGCGCCTGCATCAAAAAGCACCTGTATACGGGCCGCGATGAAGGCTGATCCGTGCCCTTGCCCCAACTTGCTCTCATCACCGATATATTGGTCAATCCCGCGGGCCCCTTTTGGCAGTTGCGCGAAGTGGTGATTGTCCCAGCCATGCACGGTGTAGTCTTGCATAAAGGCAAAGGGCTGATCGTTTTGTGAAACGATCCAACGCGCAACGCGGGGATCATCGAGCGTGTTGTCACCATGGGGTTCATCCGAGCCCCACCATTCCTGTACATGTGGCATGGATTGCCATGACGCGAGCAGGTCGCGGTCATCTGCCGTCACTTTGCGAAAGACGTATTTGGTCAGCTTCATGCAAGACCTATAGCATGCAGGCAAAAAAAGGGCCCCCTTAGGGACCCTTTGTCATTCACATATTCGGATAGTTCGGCCCGTCGCCGCCTTGGGGGACTGTCCAGGTGATGTTCTGGCTGGGGTCTTTGATGTCGCAGGTTTTGCAGTGGACGCAGTTCTGGAAGTTGATCTGGAACTTTGTTTCCGCCCCTTCACCCACAAACTCGTACACACCCGCCGGGCAGTAGCGTGCTGATGGACCCGCGTATTTCGCCAAGTTTACGCTCACCGGCACGTCTGGGTCGGTCAGGTGCAGGTGTGCCGGTTGGCTTTCTTCGTGGTTGGTAAAGCTGAACGACACGTTGGTCAGGCGGTCAAACGACAGCGTGCCATCGGGTTTCGGATAGTCGATTTCTTTGTGCTTGCTGGCCTCTTCGGTCGCGTCGGCGTCGGATTTGCCATGCGCCAATGTGCCCAAGAATCCGATCCCGAAGGTGTTCATCCACATGTCCATACCGCCTATGCCGAGCGAGGCGAGCAGCCCATATTTGGACCACAGTGGTTTGACGTTGCGCACTTTCTTAAGGTCATCACCGATCTCGCCTTTGCGGACGGCAGCATCATAGCCATCCAACAGATCGCCACTGCGCTCGGACTTGATTGCCTCTACCGCAGCTTCGGCAGCTGCGATGCCGGATAGCATGGCGTTATGATTGCCCTTGATCCGGGGCACGTTGACCATGCCGGCGGCACAGCCCAGCAGCGCACCGCCTGGGAATTCAAGCTGTGGCATGGACTGATACCCGCCTTCGGAAATCGCGCGTGCGCCGTAAGCGACCCGCTTGCCGCCTTTGAGCAGTTCGGCCACCTGTGGGTGGTGCTTGAACCGCTGGAATTCCATGTAAGGGAAGACGTGTGGGTTTTTGTAGTTCAGGTGAACGACGAAACCGACATAGACCTGATTGTTCTCAAGGTGGTAGATGAAAGACCCGCCGCCTGCGTTGCTTTCCAAAGGCCAGCCCATTGTGTGAGTGACTGTGCCTTCTTTGTGCTTTTCCGGGTCGATTTCCCAAATTTCTTTCATGCCAAGGCCGTATTTCTGCACGTCGGATTTCGCCGCAAGGTCGTATTTTGCGATCACCTGTTTGGATAGGGACCCACGCACGCCTTCGCCTAAGAACACGTATTTGCCGTGCAGTTCCATGCCGGGCTCATAGGATGGGCCGGGGGTGCCGTCAGGGTTTTTGCCGAATTCGCCGGCGACCACACCTTTGACTTCGCCGTTGTCGCCATAGACGACCTCGGAGCAGGCCATGCCGGGGAAAATCTCAACGCCCATTTCTTCGGCTTGTTCGGCCATCCAGCGGCAGACGTTGCCCATCGAGACGATATAGTTGCCATGGTTATTCATCAGTGGTGGCATCAACATATTAGGGATGCGCAGCTGACCGGCCTCACCCAACATATAAAAGTTATCCTCGACAACAGGCACGTTCAGCGGTGCGCCTTTTTCCTTCCAATCCGGGATCAGTTTGTTCAGACCGACAGGATCAAGCACGGCGCCAGATAGAATGTGCGCACCCACTTCGGACCCTTTTTCAAGGACGACGACGTTCAGGTCAGCATCCAATTGTTTCAGCCGGATCGCAGCGGACAGACCAGCGGGGCCTGCACCAACGATAACAACATCATATTCCATCGCTTCGCGTTCAATCTCGGCCATGTCACATCCTTTAAGAACTGGGGCGTTTCACCCCTTTAATTTAATCCCGCTAAGCGTTACCTCAAGAGGTGTTAAGGGGCAATCAAGACACGACGTCAAAACTGGCTCACGCGACATCAAATCGCGGGTAAGGCTTGACTTGGGCGGCCTCTAATAGACTATGAACACTCGATTTATAAATTTTCCCCTCGGAGGGATGTGACGATGGACAAGATTCCACTGACCCGCGCAGGCTTTGACAAGCTGGACGGCGAGCTGAAGCACCTGAAAACGGTCGAGCGCCCGGCGATTATCCGTGCGATTGCCGAAGCACGCGAGCATGGCGATCTGTCCGAGAATGCAGAATATCATTCCGCAAAAGAAAAGCAGTCGTTCATTGAGGGTCGTGTGAAAGAGCTGGAAGGCGTGATTTCACTGGCTGATGTCATTGATGTGGCCAAGCTGTCGGGGACGATCAAATTCGGTGCATCTGTCGAACTGGTCGATGAAGAGACCGATGAAGAGAAAACCTATCAGATTGTCGGCGAATATGAGGCCGATATCGAGAATGGGAAATTGAACATGAAATCGCCCTTGTCGCGTGCCTTGATTGGCAAAGATGAAGGCGACAGCGTCGAAGTGCGCACCCCCGGTGGTGTCCGCAGTTACGAAATCTTGTCGATCACTTATAAATAGAAAGCGCGCAAAACATGGCGCAGCAATCGTACAATAACAGGGCCCGTGAGGCCGAAGGTCTGACCCAAGGCGAGGCAATTGGTATTGCGATTGCCGTGGGCTGGATGATTGTGATTGGCATCTTCTTTTGGCTGTCGATGACAAGCGACAGTGGCAATGGTGACTTTGCGCTGGGCCGTTGGGTTTTGGTTGTGATTGCCGTTTTTGTGCCCGCAGGCCTGATCTGGATTGCAACTTTGTTGGCCCGTACGGCCCGTCATTTGCGCGAAGACCTGTATCTGACCCAAGCTGAGGTGCAGCGATTAAGTGCCCTTGCCAAGCAGCAGGCGGCAACACCTGTACAGCCCCAAACGGTCGCGTCGCAACCCGCGCCAGAACCTGAAACAACGCAGCCATCCTCTTTCACATCCAAGCGCGAGTTATCGCGATTGATTGTCCCGCGTGCCGCCCCGCAGGCCCCAAGCGATCAGCCTGCGTTGGCGCTTGAGACGCCGCCTGATGATGAGAACCCGCCGATTAATCGCCCTGATTTTATAATGGCACTCAACTTTCCTGATGATGAGAACGACACCGCAGGCTTTGCTGCTTTGCGGCGTGCGTTGCGGGATCGTTCTGCGCGCAAACTGGTACAGGCAAGCCAAGATGTCCTGACGCTTTTGTCCCAAGACGGCATCTACATGGATGATCTGCGTCCCGAACCGGCGACAGCCGATCTTTGGCGTCAGTTTGCCGAAGGTGTGCGTGGCAAGGATGTTGATCCTTTGGGTGGGGTCAAAGACCAGACTTATTTGTCTTTGGTCAGTACCCGCACCCGCGAGGATACGATTTTTCGGGATTCGGTGCATCACTTCTTGCGGTGCTTTGATCAGATGCTGGTTAGCTTTGAACCAGACGCAACCGATACTGATTTGCTGGCGTTGGCCGAAACACGCACTGCCCGTGCCTTTATGCTGTTGGGCCGTTCAACCGGGACGTTTGACTGACCCCGATGTTGGATATTTTCCTTCAGACACTCCCGTTTTTTATGATCATCGCGTTAGGCTATGGGTCTGGTGTCACCAAGTTTTTCTCAGAAGAGGCGACCGCCTATCTGACGAAGTTCGTTTTCTACTTTGCGCTGTCGGCCATGTTATTTCGGTTTTCGGCCAATCTGTCGTTGGACGCGATCCTCGATTGGCAGTTTGTCTTGGCCTATCTCAGTGCGTCCACCGTTGTTTACCTGATTGCTGTGCGTGCCGCCCGTCGCCGGATGGTGCCGATGACCGAGGCCGCTGTTGAGGGGCAGTGTGCGGTAATTGGCAATGTCGGGTTCTTGGGTATTCCGATGCTGGTCTTGTTGCTGGGCGAAGGTGCTGTTGGCCCTGTGATGATGGTGCTGGCCGTTGATCTAATCGTCTTTGGCAGTTTGATTGTGATCTTGATCACAGGGTCCCGCGATGGCCGTATGTCACCTAAGGTGCTGTGGACTGTGGCCGTGGGCTTGATCAAGAACCCTATGATCGTGTCGATCTCGCTGGGTTTGCTGGTCTCTGCCAATAACCTAACAATCCCCGGTCCTGTGAATGACTTTTTAGGTCTGCTGGGGGCCGCCGCAACACCGGGTGCGCTGTTTGCGATTGGCGCGTCGCTGGCGAGTAAATCAGCCGAGCGTGTCGCGATTGCAGGCTGGTTGTCGTTTTGCAAACTGGTGCTGCATCCAGCTGCAGTTGCAGTGGCCGCTCTCTTTATCTTTGACGTCGATCCTTATGCAGCTGGCGTGATGATAGCCGCTGCTGCCCTGCCTGTTGCTGGCAATGTGTATATCTTGGCCCAGCACTATGGCGTGGCACCCACGCGTGTATCGGCGTCGATCTTGATCTCGACCGCGATCAGCGTTGTGACTGTGTCGTTCATCATTGCGTGGGTGACAAGTTTATGAACCTGCGCTAGCCCTTGTTCAAACGAAAGGGTACGCGCATGGAAACGATATCAGAAAATCGCTGTTATGGTGGGACGCAGGGCGTCTTTAAGCATAGCTCAAAGGCCTGTTCTTGTGACATGACCTTTGCTGTGTTTTTGCCAGAGGAAGCGGCGCATGGCCCGGTGCCCGTGTTGTGGTTTTTATCCGGCCTGACGTGCACCCATGAAAACGCAATGGTGAAGGCCGGTGCGCAGGCCTGGGCCGCCGAGCAGGGCATTGCGTTGGTTTATCCTGACACGTCACCACGTGGTGATGATGTGCCCAATGATGAGGCTTATGATCTGGGCCAAGGTGCGGGTTTCTATATTGATGCGACGCAGTCCCCTTGGGATCAGCATTTCAAGATGTGGACTTATGTGACCGATGAATTGCCCGCATTGCTGGCTGAGAATTTCCCGCTCGATATGTCCCGCCAGTCAATCACAGGTCATTCGATGGGTGGCCATGGTGCGTTGACGATGGCGATGGCGTTGCCGGGGCGGTTTAAGTCTGTGTCCGCCTTTGCGCCCATCTGTCATCCTACGGTCAGTGATTGGGGCCGCAAACAATTCGCCGCCTATTGGGGTGATGAGCCGAACTGGGGTCCGCATGACGCGACTTTGCTGATGCAGGGGTCGGGGTTTGATGGGCCGATCCTGGTTGATACCGGCACCGATGATCAGTTTGGTGATTTACTGGGGACAGAGCATTTTGCGCAGGCGATGGCGGCAAAGCGGCAGGAAGGGCAGATTCGATTGCAGAAGGGGTATGACCATTCATATTTCTTTATCGCGACATTCATGGAAGACCATGTCGCGTTCCATGCTGAGGCGCTTTACGCGTGATTTATGTTGATGCCGATGCCTGTCCTGTGAAGGCCGAGGTTGAGCGTGTTGGCACGCGGCATAAGCTGAAGATTTTTGTGGTGTCCAACGGCGGTATTCGCCCGTCGCCCAATCCGTTTGTGGAGACTATTGTGGTGCCCGATGGCCCGGATGTCGCGGATATGTGGATCGCTGATCGTGCGACGAAGGGGGATGTTGTCATTACTGGCGATATTCCGTTGGCGGCGCGCTGCATTGAGAATGGCGCGCTGGTCCTAAAGCATAATGGCGAGCCATTGACGCAGGCCAATATCGGCAATGTGCTGGCGACCCGTGATTTGATGGCGGATATGCGGGCGGCTGATCCGTTTCGGCAAGGTGGCGGTAAGCCTTTTGGCAAAGCAGACAGGGCGCGGTTTTTGGATGGGCTAGAGCGCAGTTTGCGTGCGGCGGCGAAGCTGTGATGCAGATGTCGCCTGCCAAGTTGGGCGCCCTTTGCGCGTCAATCTCGGTGATCTTCTTCTCGATCAATGATGTGGCGATCAAGTTTCTGAGCGGCGGGTATGCTTTGCATCAGGTCGTGTTGATCCGCTCTGTGATCGGTCTGGTCATTATTGTGGCCATTATTGCGCCACTGACGACAGGCTGGGCCATTGCCCGCACCAAAAAGCTGAAGATGCATATGCTGCGCGGGCTTTGTGTTGTCTTTGCCAATATGACCTTCTTTTTGGGTCTGGCAGCGATGCCTTTGGCGGATGCGGTGGCGATCTTTTTCATCAGCCCGCTGGTGATCACGATGTTCTCGGTCCTGTTTCTGGGCGAGGTTGTGGGCCCAAGGCGCTGGGCGGCGATTGCCGTGGGGTTCATTGGGGTGCTGGTTATGATGCGACCGGGCACCGAGGCGTTTCAACTGGCTTCGATCCTGCCATTGGCGGCGGCATTTTGCTATGCTGGCATCCACATCATCACCCGCCGCATCGGAGGCACTGAGAGTGCAGCGACAATGGCGTTTTATATCCAACTGATGTTTATCATTGTGGGTGTGATGTTCGGCTTGCTTGTGGGCGATGGCCGCTTTGGGGATCAGTCTGATCCATCGCTGGCATTTCTGTTCCGCGCTTGGAGCTGGCCGGTTGTGGCAGACTATCCGGTCTTCTTGATTATCGGGATTGGTATCGGCATCGGGGGGTATCTGATTAGCCAAGCTTACCGTGTGGCCGAGGCCTCATATATCGCGCCGTTCGAGTATCTGGCGCTGCCAATTTCGGTGATCTTTGGTATGATCGTCTTTGAAGAATTTCCCGGTGTTTGGGACTATCTGGGAATGGCCCTGATACTTGGTGCGGGCCTGTTCACCATTTGGCGTGAGGCACAGACCAAACCGATTGCTTTACAGCGTCCATTGCGCCGTTAGGCTGATGTGCAAACGAAGGAGTAACCATGGCAGGCGTTCGGGCAGTTGTCTTTGATATTGGGAACGTGCTGATCGAATGGCAGCCCGAGCGGTTTTTTGACAGCGTGATTGGTCAAGACCGCCGCCGTGCGATGTTTGCCGCCATCGACTTGCATGGCATCAATGATGAGGTCGACCGGGGCGGCAATTTTCGCGACACGATTGAGGCTGCGGCCAAGGCAAACCCTGATTGGCATGACGAAGTGATGATGTGGCATGACCGTTGGATTGAGATGGCGGCCCCTGCGATTGATCACTCGGTCCGGTTGTTGCGGGCGCTGCGCGGCGCGGGTGTGCCAGTGTTTGCGTTGACAAATTTTGGTATTCAGACCTTTGAAGTGGCCGAGCCTGTGTATCCGTTCCTAAAGGAATTCGACCGTCGCTATATCTCGGGCCATATGGGGGTGATTAAACCCGACGCCGAGATCTACGCACGGGTTGAGGCGGATTGCGGTGTGCCCCCAGGTGGATTGCTGTTTGCGGATGACCGGATTGATAACATCAATGTCGCCGCCGCACGTGGTTGGCAGACACATTTGTTTGAAGAACCACAGGCGTGGGCTGAGCGATTGGTGTCTGAGGGGTTGTTGACCAAGGAGGCCGCGCAATGACTGTGATGATCCCTTTTGAAGAGGGCCAGAAGAAGCTTGATTGGTTGGCGCTGACCGATGCTTTGGCGGCAGGTCACGAGGGGCCGAAGGCGGATGTGGCGGATGTGTTTCTGTATGAAGGGAACAATACGCTGTTGAACCGATCCGCTTGGATTGCAGGGCTGGGGTTGGCTGTGAAATGCGCCACGATTTTTCCCGGTAACAAATCGCAGGGCAAGCCAGCGATTGGCGGGGCGGTCAATTTGTTTTCTGGTCAGGATGGCGCATTGGAAGCGATCCTCGATTTTGCGCTGGTCACAAAATGGAAGACTGCGGGCGATAGTCTGTTGGCCGCGCGGCGTTTGGCCCGGCCTGATAGCAAGAATATCCTGATTGTGGGTGCGGGAACCGTGGGGCATTCGCTGCGTGAAGCTTATGGTGCGGCCTTTCCTGATGCGCAGTTCACAGTTTGGAACCGCTCGCCCGGAGGTGCACGGGCGCTGCAGACCGCGTTCCCAGACATCGCGATTGCGGATGATCTGGAAACGGCGGTGAAAACTGCTGATGTGATTACATCGGCAACGATGTCCACCGATCCGTTGATCAAAGGGGCGTGGTTGCAGCCCGGTCAGCATGTTGACCTGATCGGGGCCTATCGCCCTGATATGCGCGAGGTCGATGATGAGGCATTGAACCGTGCCCGCGTTTTTGTGGACAGCCGCGAAACCACGATTGGGCATATCGGTGAGCTGAAAATTCCGATCGCCTCGGGTGCCTTCAAAGCCAGCGACGTGGAGGCTGATTTTTATCAACTAGATCAGTTCCGTCGCCATAATCCCGACGAGATTACCTTGTTTAAGAATGGCGGTGGTGCGCACCTCGACTTAATGACTAGCAGATATATACTGGAAGCCTGGTCAACTTGAGGGTAATAGGCGCCGCAACCTGAGGATGAGGCGCTTTTGATTTTAATGTGGTTCTTGGTGGTTTTGGCCAGTTTGGCCTTTGCGTATATCGCTATACGTCCGTTCTATTTAGAGCGCCGCAAACCTATTGTTGGACCGACCGAACGCCATGGCGCGACCGGCGAATTCATACAGCTGTCACAGGGAGTGACCCATTGTAAATGGGCCGGGCCCACGCGCGGGCCAGTTGCCATTGTTGTGCACGGTGTGCAGACACCGATGATTTCGATGGAGGCTGTTGCCGACGGGTTGGGCCGTTTGGGTTACCGCGTGCTGATGTATGACCTTTATGGGCGTGGACTGTCGGATGCGCCGAAGGGCAAGCAAGACCGCGCATTTTTCGCCCGGCAATTGGCTGACCTGTGTGCTTACTATGGGCTGGCTGAGGATATCACCGTCGCAGGGTACTCAATGGGCGGCAATATCGCGACCGGTTTTGCAACGGCCTATCCGCACAGTATCAAGCAGGTGATTTTATTCGCCAGCGGCGGCGTTCACACCTCGGAAAGCGCTTTTTCCAAGTTTTGCCGCCGCGTGCCTGTGCTTGGCGATTGGTTGCATGCCGCGTTTGCTGAACGGCGCATTCTGAAAGCCTTGCCGGAACGTGGTGAGACCCGTGAGATCGAAGCAATCTTTGAGGCCCAACGCAGACAGGTCACCCGCAGGGGGTATTTGCCCGCTGTGCTGTCCAGCCGACGTCACATTCTTGCAGAAAGCCAGGAAGAAGATCATCGCAAGCTCTTTCGTCAGGGCATCCCTGTCACAGCCATTTGGGCGGAAAACGATCCGGTCATTCCATTGCGTGCGGTTGGCCTGCTGGGGCTCTGGAATCGTGACGCCAATCAAGAGGTCGTCGCCGGTGCAGACCATGGCATGCCATACACACATGGCGCGGAAATGGCCGATGCTTTGCGAGAAGCGCTGCGCGACTAGATTGCTCTGCTTAACAAGGGGCGGTATGCAAATTTAATGACAGTTCAAGATGCATATCAGCAGGCAGTTGCGGCGGGCACGCTTTATCAAGACAGTGCGCAACTGGCCGTGTTGCCCGAGCTAGAGCGTGTCCGCGCTGCCCTTGCCGCGCCCGTCAAACGCAGTGGATTTTTTCGCAAAGCGCCAGATCCCATCCCTGGACTTTATATGTGGGGTGGTGTGGGGCGTGGAAAGTCTATGCTGATGGACTTGCTGTATGACTTGGTCGACGCGCCAAAGCAGCGCCGTCATTTTCATGCGTTCATGCAATGGGTGCACGCCGAAATGACCGAGGCCCGCAAGAAGGGTGTTGATGACGCTCTTGCACCGGTCGCGGCGAAACTGGCCGATGAAGTCCGTTTTCTGGCGTTTGATGAGATGCAGATTTCCGACATCACGGATGCCATGCTGGTGGGCCGCTTGTTTGAAGCGTTGTTTGCGCGCGGTGTGGTGGTTGTGACCACATCGAACCGACCGCCAGATGATCTCTATAAGGATGGTTTGAACCGACAGTTATTCACCCCCTTCATTGCATTGTTGAAGGAAAAAATGGTTGTGCATGAACTGGCGAGCGAGACCGACTATCGTCAGGATCGGTTGGCAGGAACGCCGAGTTATTTTGCCCCGATAGATGATACGGCGCGCCAGGCAATTGCAGATATTTGGGCGAAGCTAAGCAATGGGCAATCAGAAACGCTGACCTTGCATGTGAAAGGGCGGCAAGTAGAACTGCCCAGCTATCACAACGGGGTCGCCAAGGCGAAATTCTTTGATTTATGCGGGCGGCCTTTGGGTGCTGCTGATTATCTTGCATTGGCCGATGCAGTGCGGGTTTTGATCCTTGAAGATATCCCGGCACTGTCCCGCCACAACTTTAATGAAGCGAAACGGTTCGTGACGTTGATTGATGCGCTTTATGAGGCAAAGGTCCAGCTGATTTGTTCTGCTGCGGCGCAACCTGAAATGTTGTATGTTGAAGGCACCGGTACGTTTGAATTTGAGCGGACTGCAAGCCGTTTGCGTGAAATGCAATCAGCAGATTGGGTTGCCTAGTACGCAGCTGGCCAGATGACTTAGTGTCTTGTTTGCGCAGGCATATCAATGTGGGTCATATTAGAAACACAGTTTAGAGTAGACTTTTTGTCGGTGCCACAACTGAAAAGAGGTCCGCGATGGCGACGTATAGTATTGACATAATTGGGGTAACGGGCACCGCATGGACCACGTTTACGTCTTTGGGTGTTGTCGGTCAGATCACGTTGTCGGACGAAGATGCGTTCGGGATTGGTGATAACAATCCAGATTCTGAGACCGGGGCACTTCCGGTTATTGTTGGTGTTTCTGGCTCTTTGCCGGCCGCGTGGGTCGGCCAGACCTTGGCATTTGGATGGCAGCAACAAATCGATGGCTCGGGCAGTGTTGATGCATTGGGCATGGTCATTGGTGGTGGTGCGAACTTTATCTCAACCCATCTGGTCCAGTTTCCCGGTGGAACGCCAATTGTCACTGGAACTACTTACAATGCCAGCGGTATCGCGAATGTTCCAAACGAAGTTGTTGTTTGCTTCGCGCATGGCACGTTGATTGCGTGTCGTGACGGTGATGTCGCCGTAGAGGACCTTAAGTCCGGCGATATGGTCCGGACCCAAGACAACGGTTTCCAAGAAATCCGCTGGGTAGGATCGATGAAGGTCGAGCCGCTTGCGTTGTTGCAGAACCCAAAGCTGCGCCCGGTTCGGATCACGGCTGGTGCATTGGGAAATGATTTGCCAAAACGCGATCTGCTGGTGTCACGGCAGCATCGCATATTGGTTTCATCGCGCATTGCCGAGCGTATCTTTGGCGAAGCAGAAGTGCTTGTCCCTGCGATCAAACTGACAGAATTACCCGGCATTTACGTCGACGGACCTGTGACCGAGGTGCGCTACTACCATTTCTTGTTTGATCAGCACGAAGTTGTCTTTTCAGAGGGCGCTGCGTCTGAGAGTCTTTTTACAGGCCCTGAGGCGTTGAAGTCGGTTCCTGCAGCGGCACGCGATGAAATTCTATTGCTGTTCCCCGCGTTGGAAACGGCGTCTTATGAGGCCAAACCTGCCCGCTATATTCCTGAAAAAGGGAAACATATTAAGCAATTGGTCAGCCGTCACATCGCCAATGAGCAACCTTTGTTGAAAGGTTAATCCTCGGCCTTAGATCGCTTTGAACGTGCCCGATTTAGGGTCGTAGCTTTCCAAGCTGCCTTCGCCGATGTCGTTCCAAAGGCCGTGAATTGTCAGCGCTTCGCTCTCGATCGCTTCTTTCACGAAGGGGAAAGTCATCAGGTTTTCCAGCGAAATGACCACAGACGCTTTCTCAAGCGCTTGCTTGCGTGACGCATCATCACCCTCAGGTAGGTCCGCAAAGCCGGGGCGCAGGATGTCCATCCAGCGACCGACAAAGCTGTTGGCTTCTTCCAGTTCGGGCGCGTTGCCGGAACACATGTTATAGCACCCCTCAACACCGCCGCAGCCTGAATGACCAAGCACGATCAGATGTGCGACCTTAAGTCCACGGATCGCGTATTCGACGGCCGCCGATGTGCCGTGGTGGTGCCCGTCGGGGTTAAAGGGTGGGACCAGATTGGCGATATTGCGGTGGATAAAGAACTCGCCCTGATCCGCCCCAAAGATTGATGTCACGTGTACCCGGCTGTCGCAGCAAGAGATCACCATTGAGCGGGGGTGTTGCCCGTCTTCGGCCAGACGGCGGTACCAGCCACGGTTCTCAGTATAGATGGTTGCCTTCCAACCATGGTAGCGGTTGACCAGATAAGCGGGCAGGGGGCGGGCATAATCCATGACGGTGTCTTTCGTTGTTCCTGCACAGATACGTCGCATTTTTAAGAATTTCGAGCGATTTTTTGCATACGTCTCAACCTTATGGGAACCTTGTTTTCCTAAAAGCCTGTTCATGGAAAATATTACACCCTTCCCGACCCCGTTCATCGACGCATCCCCGGATGTCGTTTTGTTGTCGTGTCAGCATCAGTTGCATTTTGACCCGTCCCCCATGATCCGCCTTTTTGCGGAACGCGATACGCATGAAGCCGAGGAAATCGTCTGTCGCATGTTAGAAGACATCGCGATGCGTTTGGATATGTTGCAAAGGGCTTTGGCCGTGCATGATTTTCCGGCGATGAACAGACCTGCCCTGCGTATTGGCGTGGTGGCTGATCAGATTGGATTGACCGAAGTGTCAATTGCCGCGGGTCATGTCTGTGCCTGTCTGGCCCAGCAAGATGGCATTGCATTGGATGCCACGATGGCCCGGCTTGAACGCGGGTTTGACATGGCGGTGACAGAGGTGTGGAATTTCCGGGATTTGTAGACTGCGTCATGATCTAACCTTGCAGCCAGTTGGTTGCTGGTTCAGGTTGTGACGTGAACAAATTCAAAAGGATACGCCATGCCGCTGGCTTTTGCCGAACCGACTGATGCTGCCATTCCGATCCATGTGGTCACAGGTGATACCGTGGAAACTGCGCTTTCTGCGTTACCCCCTGAAGGGCAAGCATGGGCCAATGCACAAGGGTTTGGTGGATCGTTGGGGCAGGTCTTGGTTGTGCCTGATACCAAAGGTGGCATTTCACAGGTTCTGGTCGGTTATGGCAGTGCTGCCAGCCGTGCGCGTGACCGTTTTCATATGGGTGCTATGGCCCGCAAGCTGCCAGATGGCACTTATGAGATTGCCAGCGGGCTAAGCGGAGATGATCTGGATGAAGCGGCGCTTGCGTGGCTTTTGGCGGGCTATAGTTATGATCGCTATGTTGGCCCTTCGGACCCAATCGCGGGACTGGTTGCCCCCGAAGAGGTCGATGCCGCCCGCATTGCGATCATTGCTAATGGCGAAGCACTGACCCGCGAACTGATTAATACACCTGCCTCAGACATGGGTCCCGACGAGCTGGAAGAGGCGGCGCGGACTTTGGCGTCTGAGCATGAGGCCCAGATCAATGTGATCACAGGCGATGATCTGATCACCAGCAACTTTCCGATGATTCATACGGTCGGTCGCGCGTCGACCCGAGCGCCGCGGTTGATCGATATGCGCTGGGGTGACGCCGGCCCGCAACTGACGCTTGTGGGCAAGGGCGTGTGTTTTGACACCGGTGGTTTGAACATCAAACCGGGTGGGTCGATGGGCCTGATGAAAAAAGACATGGGCGGTGCGGCTACTGTATTGGGCCTAGCCCATATGATTATGGGCCTAGATTTGCCGGTCCGTCTACGTGTCCTGATCCCTGCAGTGGAAAACGGTATTGATGGCAATGCCTTCCGCCCGCAAGATGTGCTGATGTCACGCAAAGGTCTGACGGTTGAGATTAACAATACCGACGCTGAAGGCCGGTTGGTGCTGGCGGATGCGCTGACTTTGTCGGACGAAGATGATCCGGCATTGGTGATTTCAATGGCGACGTTAACAGGTGCGGCCCGCGTGGCCGTTGGACCAGATATTGCGCCGTTCTTTACGGACAATGACACCCATGCCGACGCTGTCGCCAAGGCTGCGCGCAAGGTTGCTGATCCGGTTTGGCGGATGCCATTCCATGAACCTTATGAGCCGATGATCGAGCCAGGGATTGCTGATTTGGATAACGCCCCCAAAGGTGGCTTTGCTGGGTCAATTACTGCTGCATTGTTTCTGCGCCGCTTTGTGGAAAGCCCTTATATGCACTTCGATATTTATGGTTGGCAGCCAAGCTCTGCGCCATCGCGTCCGCGTGGTGGTGTGGGCATGGGCGCCCGCGCAGTGCTTGAGGCTTTGCCGCAGATGTTGGACCTGTGACCGACCGCCGCTTGACGCCCGCCAATGGCCGTGTGGCCGCGATGCATTTGGCAGGATCGGTTGAGGCGGAACGCTATGTTGAAGCCTGGCCTGCGACGGTGGCTGTGCCCATTTTAGATTTACGCGCCATCCCTGACGGCCCGCGCGACAGACAGCTTTTGCTAGGCGCACATGCGTCGGTATTCGAGGACCGAGACGGCTGGTCCTTTGTGCAAGCGACGGATGGATATGTTGGATATGTCCGCAGCGATGAACTTGGTGCGGCGTCTGCGCCCTCGCATTTCGTATCCACAACGGCGACCCATGCTTATGCGGAAGAAGATTTCAAGTCGCTGGATCGCTATCATCTGCCCTTTGGCGCACGCGTCACTGTGCTAGATGAACGTCGCAAGTTTTTCGAAACGAATGTCGGGTTCATCCCCAAAAAGCATTTGCGAGAGTTGGACCGCCCCTTTGCCGACCCAGCCTCGGTCGCGCAACTGTTCTTTGGTGTGCCGTATCTGTGGGGTGGAAATTCGACGCGTGGGATTGATTGCTCGGGGCTGGTCACTGCTGCACTTACGGCCTGCAACATTGCTTGTCCGGGTGACAGCGACATGCAGATGACGCAAGTGGGTGCAGATGCGACGGGTGACGACCAACGCGGCGATCTATTGTTTTGGGAAGGTCACGTTGGGATGATGGTCGATGCCGAAACGATGATCCATGCCAATGCGCATCATATGGCAACAGTTTATGAACCGATTGACCGTGCGATTTTGCGGATTGAGGCGCAGGGTGATGGTCCAGTGATTGCCCGCAAGCGCCTTTAGTCGACGGCGCGAATGAGTTTGCGCTCGAGCACACGCAAAACCTGTCGTAGGTCATTGCCGCGTTTCAGGATCTGCCCGTCCATCCCGATCACCGCATATTGCCCTTGCTTCATCCGCAGCTTGGGGCGCTTTTCGATCTTATAAAGCGGGTTCTCTGCTGTCCGTCGAAAGACCGAAAACACCGCGACATCGCGCAGGTGCGACATGCCATAGTCGCGCCATTCGCCAGCCGCGACCATGCGGCCATAGAGACCAAGAATCACATTGAGTTCTGTACGGTGAAAAGCGACCTGTTCTGGGGCGCGAAACGATGAAGCGGGCTGAAAGGTCATGCCTCAGAGTTGCGCTATCCGATCCCGAAATCAAGCGGCTTTCTGCCGATGCCTTTTTTCTGCCGTAAAATAAACACCGCTCCGACGCGAAGCCCACCAACTCCGAACACAAGTCACTGCGAAATTCAGGACATAGCGGAATGCTACCCCGATGTCGCGGTCAATAGCCCCCACCCAGTTCGTGACATCGGGGAATTCCGGTTCCCAAGAATTTGTTAACCGCAGTCGATGGCTTGGATCGTTTCGTTATCGTCGATCTTAAAGTTCACGCGATCGGGCCGGAAATCCATTGTGACGGCATCTCCGGGGCGGATCACACGGACCGGGCCCAATAGCAAAACACGCTCTAACGCAGTGGCATTCTGCCCGATCAGCGCGGCGAATGCCGTTGCACCACAGGTGTCTTCCAGTTGCGGAGGGAGCGGCGGATCGGCCGCGGTACAGCCAGCCAATGCGATAAGAGCGATCATGCGTTTCATTGGGGTATTGTCGCGTCTTTGCCGGTAAACGCAAGTTGCGCTGCATAGAGTTGTTGAAATTTCCCGCCGTTTGCCTGATCGTCATCGCAAGTAAAGGGAGTTGATCAACATGCGGACACGTGCGGCAGTAGCACTTGAGGCGGGTAAGCCGCTGCAGGTGATGGAAGTGAACCTAGAAGGCCCAAAAGCGGGCGAGGTTTTGGTAGAAATCAAAGCGACAGGCATTTGTCACACCGATGAGTTCACGTTGTCAGGCGCTGACCCTGAAGGCATGTTTCCGGCCATTTTGGGCCATGAAGGTGCTGGCGTCGTGATGGAAGTGGGCGAAGGCGTGACCAGCCTGAAACCCGGCGATCACGTCATCCCGCTCTATACGCCGGAATGTCGTGAGTGTGATTATTGCCTGAACCCCAAGACGAACCTGTGTCAAAAAATCCGCTCTACCCAAGGGGCCGGTGTGATGCCTGATGGCACGTCGCGTTTTTCCATGCTCGATGGCACACCGATCTTGCACTACATGGGCTGTTCGACATTTGCCAACCATACTGTTTTGCCTGAAATCGCGCTTGCAAAAGTCCGTGAGGACGCGCCGTTTGATAAAATTTGCTATATTGGCTGCGGCGTCACCACGGGCATTGGTGCGGTGATTAATACCGCCAAGGTCGAGATTGGTTCGACTGGTATCGTCTTTGGTTTGGGCGGTATTGGTCTGAATGTCATTCAAGGTCTGCGCATGGCAGGGGCTGATCAGATTGTTGGTGTCGATTTGAACCCCGGCAAGGTTGAGATGGCCACGCGCTTTGGCATGACCGATTTTGTGAACCCATCAGAGGTTGAAGGTGATCTGGTCGCCCATTTGGTTGAACTGACGGGTGGCGGTGCCGACTATACTTTTGATGCAACAGGCAATGTGGGCGTGATGCGCACCGCATTGGAGGCCGCCCATAAAGGCTGGGGTGAGAGTATCATTATCGGCGTGGCCCCTGCGGGCGCTGAAATTTCGACGCGGCCTTTCCAATTGGTCACGGGTCGCAGCTGGCGCGGCACTGCCTTTGGTGGTGCGTCTGGCCGGACGGATGTGCCGAAGATTGTGGACTGGTACATGCAGGGCAAGATCGAAATTGATCCGATGATTACCCATAAGTTGACGCTTGATAACATCAACGAAGGTTTTGAGTTGATGCATGCGGGTAAGTCTATTCGGGCCGTGGTCGAGTTTTGAATGATACAGTGGATGTCAGGCTGATTTTCTATCCAAACGACGACAACGAGCGAGTTGAATGCATGCATGCGTACGAGGACGTTTGGGCAAGCCTGCATCATAACTCGAGATATGACTTCTCAGAAAGCAACATAGACCGTTTTGAGCCGGTCTTCATCTTTCGCGTTCGGAGTGGTGTGGCGAAGCGCGCTGCTAAAGAGGTTGAGATGCTACTTTCTGAGTACTCGATTGCGAAACGCATACATATTGAGATAGCGGGGTCAGCGTGAACAGAAGGCCCTCCTTCGACGCAAAAGGGAATGCGGTGGTAAAGGGCGCAACGAGGCAGTGCGCCGCTTGGCTTAGACCCCGTAGCGCGCCATAAACATATCA
Organism: uncultured Paracoccaceae bacterium; assembly: GCA_947496605.1. Classification (GTDB taxonomy): domain Bacteria; phylum Pseudomonadota; class Alphaproteobacteria; order Rhodobacterales; family Rhodobacteraceae; genus Yoonia. The sequence continues at coordinate 361,214 of CANMDF010000002.1, forward strand.
ACCGCACCATCAACGACGCGCATTTTCTCTTCTTGGGTGAATTCGTCGGTCATATTGAAGACCATGCGCGGAAAGAGATCGGCTTTGCACAATTCATGGAATTGGTCAGCGGCCAGCCGGAAATCTGTGATCTCTAACTCGCCTTTGTCGACGGCTTTTTGAAAATATTCGACCAGACGGTCCCGGATCAGCATCGGGCCGCTTTCATAAAACTCGCGGCCTAGTTCAGGGAAGCGATCGCTTTCGCCGACGCAAATCCGAAAGATACGTTTGCCAAATTGTGAGGTTACAAATTCCAGCATTTCGATTGCGATATCATGCAGGACCTGCCGCACGGGCGCGTCCATATTGATTGTCTCAATCGCGTGGTCGGCTTGGCGGGCGCATTCGGTCTTGGCCACTTGCATGAAAAGAAAGCGTTTGTCGGGGAAGTAGCTATAGAGCGTTGCCTTAGACACACCTGCTGCTTTGGCAATGTCATCGACAGATGCGCCTTCAAAACCGTCAGACAGGAAAACATTTCGGGCGCCTTCCAGCACCTGATCAAATTTCCGTCCTTTTTTGGGTTCTATTGTGCCGTCGGGCATATTGGGCGCTCCTTGTCAGGCCGCCATCATAAACTGAACAGTTTACTTCGGGCAAGGAGATAGCGGCGATGGGACCCGAGGGGATGAGGGGTCCCATCGCCATGCTGGCGTTACTTGGCTGGGGTTTTGCAAGTTTCGCCAGAAAGGGTTGTTAGATCGGCACACCCTTGGCTGACCTCGGGGGCGGGCTGCGTGGGGTAAGTCAGCGTTGGGAAGTTAACCTGCAAAGACAAAGCAGAGGCAGGGACGGCGATACCAACGAATGCGGCAGCGGTGAGTGCGGTGAGGATACGGGACATGATGTGTTTCCTTCTTGTGAATTTCTGTTCGTAGGGCATAACTAAACCGTTCAGTTTAGAAATCAAGAGCAAAATGAACTGAACGGTTCACTTTTTTGACTTGAGCTTTTTGAAAGCCATCCTACTTTAGAACTATTCTAATGTGGGAGCGTATGATGCTACAAGGATTTGGCTATCGCCGCCGGTTTAATGAGCTGTCAGAGCAAGAGGTCCTGGCATTGGCCATTTCATCTGAAGAAGATGATGCCCGCATCTATCGCGGATACGCCGAGCATTTGCGCGGCGATTATCCGGCATCTGCAGCAATCTTCGACGGTATGGCCGAGGAAGAAGACGGCCATCGCCGCCGCCTGATCGATCTGCACACGGCACGTTTTGGTGATGTGATTCCTTTGATCCGCCGCGAACATGTGTCGGGTTTCTATGCCCGCCGTCCGGTTTGGTTGATGGAGAACCTTGGGCTTGAACGTATCAGGGATGAAGCTGCACAGATGGAGCGGGACGCCGAGCGATTTTATCTAAGTGCGGCAGCCGCCACGACTGATGCGGCGACACGCAAGTTATTGGGTGATTTGGCTGCAGCTGAGGCAGGCCATACCGATAAGGCGCAGGCGCTCGCTGATCAGCATTTGGATGGAGATACCAAGACAGAAGAGGAAACCGCTGCACATCGCCAGTTTGTCTTGACCTGGGTTCAGCCTGGATTGGCGGGGCTCATGGATGGATCGGTGTCGACACTGGCCCCGATTTTTGCGGTCGCCTTTGCGACCCAAGACACCTGGACCACGTTCTTGGTGGGTTTAGCGGCATCCGTGGGCGCTGGAATTTCGATGGGTTTTACCGAAGCAGCATCGGATGATGGCAAGATTTCGGGTCGCGGATCACCATACAAGAGGGGTTTGGCGGCTGGCGTGATGACCACGATTGGCGGCTTGGGCCACGCCCTGCCGTATCTGATTACAGACTTTTGGACAGCCACGATCATCGCGCTGATCGTTGTTTTTATTGAGCTTTGGGCGATCGCCTGGATCCAAAACCGTTTCATGCAGACACCTTGGCTTAAGGCGGTATTTCAGGTCGTGTTGGGCGGTGCTTTGGTCTTTGCGGCGGGTGCGATCATCGGCTCGGGCTAGACGTCGCGGACCATTGTGGTGGACGCGCTGAACCCGAAGATGTGTTTCAATAGTCCGATCTTGACGGTGTTGACCTCTTTGAAGCCGACATCGCGGTAGAGCGCTTTGGCACGCGGGTTCGTGTCCACCACGTCCAGCCGCACTTGGGTATATCCGCGCCGTTTGGCTTCTTCAAAAATAGCGTCCAGCAAGGCGGTGCCGACACCCAGTCCTCGCGCCTCAGGTGCCACAAAGAGCCCGTCCATCAGAAACCTTTCGTTTTCAACATCGCGCTCTAGCAACGACAACAGGCAGGCCCTAATCGCCGCACTTGTCCAACCATAGGTCTTGCGCAGGTCTGTGAAATTCCCACCAACCAATGCGCCGACCGAGGTCTTGAACCCTGCGATCCCAAGTAACTTGCCATCGTCATCATGCGCACAGATCCCGTGATCAGGCCGCAAGACCGAACGCACAAACATGAGCGCAAGATATTTTGGTCCCATCGTAAAGCCCAGCTTTTCACCGAATGCTTCCCAATAGAGGGCTGCCGCTTCTTCGCGGTCTTTTTGGGGGATGCCGACTGTGATCTTCATGGCTCAGAAACTGTTGAACGGAATGTAGGTGACCAAATCACCGGGTGCGATCTTTTGCGCGGGATCTGACAGTTCTACAAGTCCCGTTGCCCAGCTGAGCCCTGATACCCGCCCAGAGCCTTCGGACGGAAAAATGGTTACTTGCCCCTCTTCAATCCGGGCGCGTAGGTATTCGCGTCGTCCTGTCTTTTTGGTTTTCGTAAAAGCGGCGGGCAGGTGGTAGCGTGTGGGTTCCTGCCACCGCCCGCCCGCCATGACGCCGAGAGATGGTGCCGCAAAGATAAGTGTGCAGACCATCGCAGCCACCGGGTTGCCGGGCAAGCCAAAGACGGGTGTATTTTCCCATAGGCCAAGCGCAAGTGGCCGTCCGGGCTTCATTGCGATCCGCCAAAGAGCAGAAGACCCTGTGTCTGCAAGAAGCGCTGACATATGGTCTTCGTCCCCTGCGGACGCCCCGCCAGACGACAGAATTGCATCGCACTGAGAGGCGGCACTGTCGAGGATACCGCGCAGCGTGTCGCGATCATCGGGTGCGCGTCCTAGGTCAACGACCTGATATCCCCAGCTTGCCAGCAACGCGCACAGCATGGGGCGGTTGGCGTCGTAGATTTCTCCGGTCGTGGCCGCATCGCCCGGTTCACGCAATTCGTCCCCTGTCGAAAGAACGCCGACACGCAGTGGTTTATGCACAGTGACGGATCCGACGCCGGCGGCAGCCAGCATCCCAAGGTCGGCCGCCGTGATTTTTCGCTCAGCTTGCAGGATCGTTTGCCCGGCTTGCATGTCTTCGCCAGCGTTTCGTGCATTTGCACCACGTTTAAGGGGGCCGTGAAAGCTGACTTCTGCGTTCGTAGTCCCGACATCTTCTTGTAGGACGACGGTATCAACACCTTTAGGCAGGTTGGCCCCTGTTAGAATACGAATGGCGTGTCCGCTGGGTACGATGCCATCATATGGTGTACCAGCGGCAGAGCGTCCCTCCACAAGCTTTAATCGCGATATACCTTCCGCAGCGGGGCCTGCGAAACCATAGCCATCGACTGCGGCGTTAGGGGCAGGCGGGTGTGACCTAGCGGCTTGGACATTTTGGGCGAGGAGGCGTCCGGCCGCCTCTTGGAGTGGCAGAACTTCCGTGCCAACGACGCAAGTGAGCCTTTCGCGAAGGTGTTGGTGAGCCTCGGCCACGGGTGTCCAGTGTGCGCCTTGAGGCATCGCAAAGCAGTCGTTTCTCAGCGGCGGTGGTCCGGCGAGAGCGTTGCGCAAGATGTCTGCGTGTTCCGCACCAAGCACCCACCCTTCGGAGGTTGCTTTCACGTCCATCATTTTCGCGAGGTCTGGAAATGCCAAGGCTGAGAAAGCCCGAGCGTAGAGCGATACTTGTGACGCGTCCTTAATAGGATGGGGGTCATCCGCCACAAGATCAGGCAGCATTGAGAAGTAGGTCTCGGCGAGCACGATCTGTGTGTCAGGGGTTTGAAATGGCCAAACAGAGAGGGAGTTGCCAAACCGTTTGCGCAGGCGTGATAGCACGGGCAGGCCCATGATGACTTGCCCGCCAACGGCCCCTGCGCCTGCAAGTTGCCACGGTGAGAAACTGCCGGGGATGGCTTTGTCGGCGGCGCGTTTGTCAGACAGGCCGTGATCGTTTGTGCGGTCCAGTCCTTTGCGGGGAAGATGTGCGATATCGCGCGAAAGCCCGTTGAACCAGAATGGCCCTGTGCCGGGGAAAAGCGTGTTAATTTCACCAGCCAGATCGAAACGGTTGTTGGATTTAGGGTCGTCTCTCACGCGTGCCTCAAACCAATCCCAGAGCGCGAGCGTGTCCTCAGAGCCGACCAGTTTGGTGGCGAAACCGGTGGGGTAGGCGAAACACAGATCAAACCCGACAAGGACGCGGTGGCCTGCAGATTGGAGCGTCTTCAATGTGTCGATCAACCACGCCTCTGCCAGTTGGCGGTTGCGCAGATAGATGGGTTCTTCTGCTGTGCCTGCGCTGCTGATGCAGGCCCAGATCGCGTCTTTCTTGGGTGACGCGCCGCGGTCATTGCCGCCGGACCAATCGACCATGATGACTTTGTCGAAACTCAAAGCCCCACCTCGCACAAAATGAAATCGGCAATGGCTTTCGTGTCGTTGAGGTCGAACATGGTTTGGGTGATGTCGAGTGCGCAATCACTGGCGACGGCCCGCACCGTTGGGTCATCTTTTGCGATCACTGGGTGATTTGTTTCACGACGATATGCTTCGATCTTGGGGTGGGCGTCGCGTTTATAGCCTTCGACCAAGATCAGATCGACGGGGTCGAGTTGCTTGATGAGGTCTGAGAGGGGGAGTTCGTCGTTGTCGCGCAGTTCTGTCATGAGCGCCCAGCGCGCGCGTGATGACAGCAGCACTTGGTGCGCGCCTGCGTGCCTGTGGCGGTAGCTGTCTTTGCCGGGGTGATCGACGTCGAATGTGTGGTGCGCATGCTTGAGGGTGGAGACGGTGAAGCCGCGCCCTGTGATTTCCGTGACCAACCGTTCCATCAGTCCGGTCTTGCCTGCATTTTTGTAGCCCACGATGCCGTAGATTTTCATAGCATGGTTTCCGCTTTGGCCAGATCGTCGGGCGTGTTGACGTTGAAAAAGGCAGTGTCATCGGGGAAATGCGCGGTGGTGCCGCTGTGTTTATCGGTCCACAGGACGACTTTGCGCAGGCCGTCATTTAAAGCTGTGCGCAGGTCATCACGCAGTGCCGTGGGCCAAAGCCCAAAGGTTGGGTGCCGTCCGTCGGGCGTGTGGGCAAGGGCGATTTGGGTGCCTGCGACTTCGGCTGATTGCAGCAAGCGCGGGACCAGATCGCAAGGAAAGAATGGTGTGTCGGCTGCAGCGGTGACGATATGGCTGGCCCCTTGGGATGCAGCCCAATCGAGACCTGCGAGGACGCCCGATAGGGGCCCTGCGAAACCGGTGATGCTGTCGGGGATGATAGGCAAGTTGAGGTGGTTGAAGCGCGTGGGGTCGCCGTTGGCGTTCAAAGCGAGGTCAGCGACCTGAGGTTCCAGCCGGTCGATGACGTGTGAGAGGATGGTGCCATTGCCCAAAGGGAGCAGCCCCTTGTCGCCACCGCCCATACGCGTGGCTTGGCCGCCTGCGAGGATAACACCGAGGGGCTGTTTCATGACTGAACCTGCGTGTGCGGCGCGGGCAGGAGCCTCCGGCGGGAGTTTTTGGGCCAAGATGATGAGCGAGGTGAAGAGAGCGTCATTTGGATCCCTTACGTCCGGATTTGCGGGGCTCATCGGCGATTTGGGTGGGATCAGCATCGCGGATGAGGCGAGTTTCGCCTGCAAGGCAGACGAAGCGTTGGCCTTTCATGCGGCCGATCAGTGTCAGTCCTATTTGGTTGGCGATCTCGACCCCCCATGCGGTGAAGCCTGAGCGAGAGGCGAGGATGGGGATGCCCATCATTGCGGTTTTGATCACCATTTCAGAGGTCAGTCGCCCTGTTGTGTAGAGCGTTTTGTCGCCGGCGGTGACCCCTTCGGACAGCATCCAGCCTGCGATTTTGTCGACGGCGTTGTGGCGGCCGACGTCCTCCATATAGACCAGCGGGCGGTTGCCTTGGCACAGGATTGTGCCGTGGATCGCGCCCGCTTCGAGGTACAGCGAGGGCGTGCGGTTGATTATGGCGGCGAGTGTGTAGAGGTCGGATGTGCGCACTTGGGTCTGGGGTAGGGTGACCCCTTCGAGCCCTTCCATCATGTCGCCAAAGACCGTGCCGACAGCGCAGCCGCTGGTTCGCGTTTTCTTTTTGAGTTTGTGCTCATAGCTTGTTTGCGCTTGCGTGCGCACCACGACAGTTTCAAGTTCTTCGTCGTAGTCGACGCCATTGATCACATCATCCGCGTGCAGCATCCCTTGGTTGCGCAGGAAGCCGAGTGCGAGGTAGGCAGGGTAGTCGCCGATAGTCATCGCGGTGACGATTTCTTGGGAGTTAAGGTAGATCGTCAGCGGGCGTTCTTCGACCACGTTGATGTTGATAGCTTTGCCTTTCTGGTCGGTTCCAGTGACCGCGCGGGTCAATCGTGCGGCACTTGGATCGGGCGCGATCAGGTAACCAGAGGTGTCGTCGATCTGCGCCAATTGTCATTTCCCATTTGCGTAGTTAAGCCTGTTGCAACGCCGCCAAGCTAGGGCAAAGCCATGACGACTTCTACCGTGAAAACACCTGCCAAATCCGCCTATTGGGCCGGTGTCCGTGACGGTGCGCCGTTCATCTTGATGGCGGTGCCCTTTGCGACCCTTTTTGGTGTGATTGCTACCGATGCGGGGCTGACCTTGGCGCAGGCGATGGGATTTACCGTTTTGGTGATCGCGGGGGCTGCGCAGTTTGCGGCCCTGCAGCTGATGGTTGAGAATGCAAGCATTGCGTTTGTGCTTTTGGCGGCATTGGCAGTGAACCTGCGCATGGCGATGTATTCGGCGTCTTTGGTGCCTTATCTGGGCGCGGCCCCATTGTGGCAACGGGCCTGTATTGCCTATCTGAACTTTGATCAGACCTATATCACGTCTATCGCCCGCTATGAGGCGCGGCCCGAGATGACTGTGCCCCAGCGTGTGCAGTATTTCCTTGGCGTGGCGACCCCGATTACGCCGTTTTGGTTTGGGATGACTTTTGTCGGCATTGTTGCGGGACAGGCTATTCCTGACGCTTGGGCGTTGGATTTTATCTTGCCCATCATGTTCTTGGCGATGGTTGCCCCGATGATCAAATCACTCGCACATGTGACGGCGGCTGCTGTTTCGGTGTCGGTCGGTTTGTTATTGGTCGGCATGCCCGCTGGAACCGGGCTATTGATTGCCGCGGGTGCCGCGATGTTGGCCGGTGCCTTGGTTGAGATTTGGACGGAAAGGCGCGGGGCATGACGTATTCCACTGTCGAAATTTGGACCATAATCATTGTTATGGGCGTGGGCACGTTCTTGATCAGGTTCTCATTCCTGGGGCTGATTGGTGATCGGCCTATGCCTAGCTTTGTTTTGCGACTGCTGCGTTACACGCCTGTCGCCGTGCTGCCGGGGATGGTGGCCCCTTTGGTCCTGTGGCCTGTCGCGACGGATGGCCAGTTTGATCCCGTGCGCATGCTGGCGGCGATTGCCACTGTGCTGATCGGGATTTGGACGCGCAATGTATTGTGGGCGATCTTGGGCGGTGCTGCGACGCTTTATGCCGCGATGGGGATCACTGCCCTTCTCTGAGGATCGCTGAGATTTCTTCTAAGGCGAGCGTTTTATCGTCCGCGTCATCTTCGCGGTATTCTTCTGTCGTCACACCGGGAAGCTTTGCAAAGTCGTCTTCGATCTTGGTCGGGCTCCATGTTTGACGGAACCCTTCGAAACCGGGCAGTTGGCGTAAAATCCCCGATGTCACCCGCGCGCAGTTCGCCTGTGGGACAGGGCCGGCGACCAAAGCTAAGTTCAATGCTTGTTCGGTTACTTCAGGCGCCACATCCACGGTTTGTCCGACGACATAATATGTTTCTCGGGCGTGGAAGCTGACATAGAATTTTTCCAGCCGCGGGGTGACACCAAAAAGTACATCATTGCGCTCGGGCATGACCTCTTGCTTGAAAGACCCAGCCGGATCGAACAGCACACGTTGACTGGCGTTGATCAGCAAAGATGTGTGCGCCCCGTTGCCAGAGCCTACATTGCGCATGGTGTAGAGCGTCAGATAGCTGCGCCCTGGCTCGCGGTGAATAGCCCTTGCGACCACGTCTTCTGGCGCCCAGACCTCTTGCGCGGAGCAAGCGGATAGGGCCAGCGGCAGACCGATCAGAAAGCTGCGGCGATCCATGTGGGTTTAGATTGCAACCAGTGCAAGGAAGATCAGGAAAATGATGATCCCGATGGATGCTTTGGTCGTCATGCTCATGAAACCGTCAAAGGTTTTTTCCTGAACTGATGTGTCCATTTCGCCGTGCTTGTGATCAGCCATGATTTGGCCCTTTCGTCATCTGATTTGGTAACCGAATAGACGATTCACAGGGCGGTGTCACGCGGTCAGGTGGTCACATCTTTTTCGTTTGCGATGGGAAGGTGTGGGATCACGTGTTTTGGCTATGAACTCCACGACACAGGGTGAGAAATGAACGCTGAGGCGGACTGCTGCGAATGGTGGGTTTGAGCCTAAATTGTCGGATGCTGCAAGCAAGTTGAAGGTCAGCTATTGCTCGCTAGAAGCAACTAGCGAATTTTAAGATTTCACTCATCCCGAATGTCTTCAGATTGGCTGTCAACTTCATTCTTTCGGATTTCGAAGTGAAACCAAAGCCAAAGAACGATTGTAACGAGAGTAATCACGCCAAAAACATACGGGGCGAACTCGCTCTCAAACGCACGGCCAGAAGTTGATCCATCGAACATCTGATTATTCTACACGATCAAGAAATGCCTGTATAGCGGTCGTTAATTGGGCTGCAGCAAACGGCAGCTTTGTCCGCAAAGCGGCCAAATCAAATCACGCGTCTTCTCCATCCAGCGCCGACGCCAGTCGAAACCCAATTCGGTTTGGCTCTGGCTGGTCGATGTGTTTGGGGCTGGCAACCAGCGTCACGTTCAACTGGCTGACGTGTTGGATCAATTGGGTCCGCGCACCGGCCTCGTTCATGCCGTAGTAGGTGACGATGTCGGGGTCGTAGTACCCCAGCCCTTCGATCTTGATCACGCCGGTCATCCCACCCGCGAGGCCGAGGCCCACTTCGTGGTCGTTATCGAGCTGTTTCTCAAAGTTCTGGATGTACATGATGATCCGCTCATAGGCCCACTGGGCCGGGCTCTTCTTCTCAACCGGTTCTTGCAGCGCTTTGGGCATGACCTGCCCTGCGGCCTGCGTTTCTGGGTTCGTGTGGATTTCGCGGCATTTGGGAAGAATGTCGTTTTCCAGCAGCTCGGCTGAGGTATCAATTTCCATTGTCTCTTTGGTCATACTGGCACCGCTGTTGTTTCCTTGATTTCCTCCATAACGAAACTTGCGGAAATATCCGATACAGAAATGCGTGATGTCAGCCTCTTGTAGAACGCATCATAGGCGGGCACGTCGGCGACGCGCACCCGAAGCACGTAATCAAGATCGCCTGTCATCCGGTAGGCGCCGACGATTTCGGGGAAACTTTGCAAGGTTGCTTGGAATTGTCTCAGCCATCCGCTGTCATGGGCATTTGTTTTGATCAGAACCATGACGGTCAGCGGCACGCCGACCAAAGCAGGTTCGACCAAAGCAACGCGCCCTTTGATGACGCCCATATCCTCCATCACTTTTATGCGCCGCCAGCAGGCGTTGCGTGACAGGTTCACTGCCGCGCTGATGTCATCGACGGACAAGGTGGCGTCGGTTTGCAGGTTTCGCAGAATATCGCGGTCTATGTGGTCCAGCTTATGGTTCATAGTTGGGACAGTATCCCGAAATATGCGCGTTTTACAGTTAAATTTGGGATCACTCATGCCGGGTGATTGGGTATTTTGTACAAAAGCCAATAAGGGAACCTACACATGTCCGATGCATCGCACACCACATCACGCAAAAACCCAATTGTTGCAATGTTTCTGGATCATCCAGCGACTGTCGATGAGACCTATTTTCAGCATATGCGGTTTGCATTCAGCTTTGCCTTTTGGCTGGGGGCTGCGGCACTTGCTGCTTTGGTGCATGCGATCATTCCGGCACTTTGTGAAACCACTGCCAGTCGTATCCTCAAGCGTCTGCATGCCCGCATTGAGAGCCGTCACTAGATGTGCCGTATTGCGGCCTACACTGGTCCTGACATCCCGCTTGAGAATATAATTGTCCGTCCCGCCCATTCGCTGTTGGAGCAAAGCCAGCACGCGACTGAGGCCAAGCTGGCCGTGAATGGCGATGGATTTGGCATCAGTTGGTACGGTGCCGATGATGCGCCCGGTTTGTACCGCGATGTGCTGCCTGCTTGGGCGGATGATAACCTGACGAACCTGTGCCGGATGGTGCGGTCGCATTTGTTCATTGCCCATGTGCGGGCCTCTACCATGGGTGAGACCAGCCGCGCAAATTGTCACCCGTTCAAGTATGGCAAATGGTCGTTTTGTCACAACGGCCAGATCCCGCATTTCAAAACGATCCGCCGTCGCATGTTGGCCGCTTTGCCTGATGATTTGTTTGAAGCGATGCAAGGCACGACCGATAGTGAGATGATTTTTCTGACGTTGCTGGCGAATGGGTTGGACGATGATCCCGCGGCCGCTATGCGTGCAACCTTAGACCAGATTGGCCCTGCGGGTGCTGATGGTCCGATCAAGCTGACATGCGTGTTCTCGGACGGGCAGGCCCTTTATGCGTTTCGCTATGCCAGCGGAGGCCAACCGCCGTCGCTCTATGCGTCCGGTGTGTTGGATAACGGTGGGCGGTCTTTGGCGTCCGAGCCGCTTTGCGGTGTTGCAGAACGCTGGACTGAAATTCCAACAGATACGATCTGTGTTCTGACTGGGGACGGTTTGGCGATCTCGCCACAAAAGGGGCGGGCGGCGGCTTAGGCCGCTTGAAACACCCATGCGCCATCACCGCGCATGCTGCGTGTTGCGAGGCCCGCTTGGTGGAGGTGGTTGAGGTGGGCAACGGCCTCCACCAACGCGAGGCCGTATTCCCCGCCACTGATGTTCCGCTTGAAAAGCGGGATGAAGCATTCGCCGGCGGTGCGTGGTTCGTCCAGATGAGCCAGCAACCGTCTGAGTGCGCTGTGGTGGTTTTCGATCAATTGTCTCAGCCGCGTCGGCAGGCCGGTGAATGGCAGTTTGTGCCCGCCCAAGATCAGTTGGTCGGCAGTCGCAAAATCTTGGAACTTTTCGCAAGATCGCAGCCAGTCTGTGACAGGGTCTGCGTCAGGTTCTGTGGGATAGACCCCAAGGTTGGGACTGATCGACGGCAACAGTTGATCGCCACCGATGACCAAATTGTCGTCCTGGCTCCAGAATGTTGCGTGTTCGGGCGCATGTCCATCGCCCATGCGGATGTCCCATGTGCGCCCGCCCATCAGAATCGTTTTGCCGTCTATCAGGCGGGTGTAGCCTTGGGGGAGCGGGGCAACGCAATCGGCGAAGTTGAAGGGGCGCTCTGATTTGCGTTTCTTGAATACAGCCTGATCCATGCCAGCCCGTTTGTAGAACGTCAGCGCTTCGGCATTGGGCACCTCTTGCACGTCCAGCGTCAGCATGCGTGCCATGAGCCAGCCGGTGCGCGGCATCGCAAGTGTGGCACCACTTTCAATGAACCACGCGGCAAGACCCACATGATCAGGGTGGTGATGAGTAACAATGACACGGGACACGGGCTTGCCTGCCAATGGTCCTTCCAGCAGTTTACCCCAGATGGCACGCCCGCGTTGCGATGCAAAGCCGGTGTCGATGATTGTCCAGCTGTCACCGTCATCCAGCGCGTAGATGTTCACATGATCCAGCGCCATGGGCAGGGGCAAACGCATCCATAAGACACCGGAGGCGACCGTGATGGCTTCACCTTCAGCGGGCGCGTCGGGATAAGGGTAGCGGATGCCGCTGTGGCTGTCTGCCATCAGGCGGCGAGGTCGTCTGCGGTGATGGCCATAAGATCGCTTGCCCCTTCACGTGCGTGCACCAGAAGGCCCACATGTTCGGGCAACATACGCTTGATATAGAAGGTTGCAAGACGTGCGCGGGCGGCGTCGCCCATGATCGCACTTGCCAGATGGACATGTGCGCCCAACACACGGGCAAAGGCCCGCAAGTATGGCACGGCCCCTGCGAAACGGTCGTTCAGATCGTCTTGGGCCACCAGCCATTCCGTTGTTTCACGCAAGGATTCCGCGGATTGCCAAACTGCTTCGGCCAATTCGGGATGCGTGGTCTTTGCGGCCTCTGCACCTTGTTCGATCTCTTCCAAAATGGCGAAGGCTGCTTCGCCACCGTCCATCAATTTGCGGGCGACAAGATCCATGGCTTGGATACCGTTGGTGCCTTCATAGATCGTCGCCACGCGCACATCGCGGGCGTACTGGGCGGCACCGGTTTCTTCGATAAAGCCCATCCCGCCGTGGACCTGAATGCCCGTGGCTGACACTTCGCAACCGACGTCGGTACAAAAGGCTTTGCCGATGGGTGTCAGAAACGCAGCACGGGCCTGCCAGCTGTCGTCACCTGTAGCCAAGGCCATATCGATGGCAACAGCGTTCATTAATGTGATTGCGCGGGCGGCATATGTGTCGGCTTTCATCGTCGTCAGCATGCGGCGCACGTCTGCATGTTCAATGATCGTACCTGTTCCGGGGGCTTTGCCTTGTTTGCGGTCATTGGCATAAGCCAGCGCATGTTGCAGCGCACCTTCGGCAACGCCGACACCCTGGACCGCGACGCCTAGACGGGCGTTGTTCATCATGGTGAACATTGCAGCCATGCCGCCGTGTTCTTCTCCGACAAGCCAGCCCTTTGCGCCAGAGTATTCCATCACAGCAGTCGGTGATCCGTGCAGACCCATCTTATGCTCAAGACTGACCACACGCAGGTCGTTCTTTTCGCCGGGGTTACCGTCAGCATCTGGGATCAGTTTAGGGACCATAAACAGGCTGATGCCTTTGGTGCCTTTCACGCCGTCTGGCAGGCGGGCCAGCACAAGGTGGCAGACGTTCTGAGTGAAGTCATTGTCGGCCCAACTGATATAGATTTTCTGGCCGGTGATCGCATAGCTGCCATCGCCGTTGGGTTCAGCCTTGGTGCGCAATGCGCCGACATCTGATCCCGCCTGAGGTTCGGTTAGGTTCATCGTGCCGTTCCATTCGCCGGAAATCAACTTGGGGATATAGAGGTCTTTGATCGCATCGGATGCGTGGTGCTCGAGCGCCTCGATCTGACCTTGGGTCATCAAAGGGCTGAGTTGCAATGACAAGCATGCGCTCGCGATCATCTCATTGACGGTCGTGGTTAAGGTCATGGGAAGACCCAAACCGCCAACCTCTTGGCTGGCGGACATGCCGATCCAGCCGCCTTCGGCAATGGCGTTGTAGCCATCCGCGAAACCGGGGGATGTGCGCACAATGCCGTTATCCAGATGTGCAGGATGCAGATCGCCCACACGGTTCAAAGGTGCGAGGATTTCTTCGGACATCTTGGCCGCTTCCGTCAGGATCGCTTTGGTCATATCAGGGGTCGCATCGGCAAAACGGTCTGTTGCGGCGACCTCATCAAAGCCCACAATGTGATCCATCAAGAAGCGAAAATCGCTGACTGGCGCGCGATAAGGCATTGGTCTGTCTCCAAAATATACAGTCGCTTGGCAAAAGCGGGTACGAGGGCTATGCATCCCTTTACACGGCCAACCTATCCCAGCGCGGCCCCCCTTCAACCAAAACGCCACGTCATGAATGATGAACAATTGCTGATGCTGTCCCCAGATGTTGCCGGATTAGAAAAAGCAGCGGCGATTCTCGCGCGGGGTGGATTGGTCTCATTTCCGACCGAAACGGTATATGGTTTGGGTGCGGATGCGCGTGATGACAAGGCAGTCGCCAGCATCTACGCGGCCAAGGGGCGCCCCAGTTTCAATCCGTTGATTGTGCATCTGTCGGATGTTGCGGCAGTCGCAGATTATTGTGAGATGAATGATACTGCGCGGCAGTTGGCAGATGCATTTTGGCCGGGGGCATTGACCTTGGTGTTGCCGTTAAGGGCGGTTGCGGGGATTTCCAAACTGGTCACGGCTGGATTGGATACGCTGGCTGTACGTGTGCCGGATCATCGGGTTGCGGGTGGACTTTTACAAGCCTTTGGTGGTCCTATCGCGGCGCCGTCAGCTAATCCGTCTGGTCGGATCAGTCCTACTTCTGCCGCACATGTTGCAGCTGGGTTGGGTGCTGGGATTGATGCGATCGTTGATGGCGGTGACTGCAGTGTCGGCGTTGAATCGACGATTGTCAGCTGTATTGGCGCACCTGCTTTGTTGCGTGCGGGTGGTATTCCAGTTGAGGCTTTGGAGGCCTGTTTGGGCCAGCCGTTAGTTCAGGGACAAGACACCGACTTGCCGACAGCACCGGGGCAGTTGGCGTCCCACTATGCGCCGCAAGGTAAGGTGCGTTTGAACGCAGCTTACGCTGAAGAGGGTGAAGTGCTGCTTGGGTTTGGTCCGGTCGATGCGGCGCTGAATCTATCGGTTGCTGGCGATCTGATCGAGGCAGCCGCGCGGCTGTTCGCGTGTTTGCATGAACTTGATGCGATGGGTGCGGCACGTATAGCGGTATCGCCTATTCCTGATCGCGGATTGGGCCGTGCGATCAATGACCGGCTTAGGCGGGCCGCTGCGCCGCGTTAGCCAGCGTTCTGCCGCTCGATATACCCGCGCAACTCTTCTGCTTCTTGGCGTGCTTCGCGCAATCCGTCCATCGCGGCACGTAGTTCCGCTTCAGTTTGGCTCAGCTGGTTGGTGATCTCGGCTTCGCGCTGTTGCAGATACGTGATCGCCTGATCGCGGGTTTCTTCTGCCTCGTGCAGGGCCTGCGCCATCTTATCCAGCTCGCCTACTTCGGCTTTGGTGACCCGTGTAAAGCGGTTAACCAGCCAGCTGGCAAACCAGCCAAGCATGAAGGCCACAAACAGGATGACAGCCGTCGCGATGATGAATTCGGTTCTGTTCATGGGGCTGGTCTATTCGCTTTCTGCCGTGGTGTCATCTGTGTCTTCCACCGGGTCTTCCGGGATTGGCTCTGCCGCCAATTCATCAAGCGTGGAGGTTTCTTCAACTGTGGATTCCGGGACGATCAGACTAAATTCGATCCTGCGGTTCGCCTCGCGTCCTTCTTCGGTGTCATTATCTGCAATCGGGTTTTCTTCACCAAACCCGATGGATTCGAATGTCGACACAGGCACCCGACGTGCGCGGAGCGCTGTCAGAACCGCATCGGCCCGGTCTTGGGACAACTGCTGGTTCATCACTTCGCGCCCTTGGCTGTCGGTAAAGCCGGATACTCTGATCCTTAGATCACCACATGCTTTCAGGATTTCTGCGATATCGTCGACAACCGGTTGGGTATCAGCAGTCAGATCGGCTGAGCCAGGGTCAAACGTGATTTTCCGGCCATCCGTCGCTGCAGAAATCTGGGCGATGCATTCGTCGGGCGTTGGCAGTCCTGCGATGGGATCAAGCTCTTGGACGTATGTTACATCGATCTCAAAGTCTGCGGTTTGGCCCAGTTTCTCGATTAACAATCTTGAAATCGCGCCGCTGGCATCTTCGTTTCCGGTATTCCCGCGGACCTGCAACTTATCGGCTTCGACGATGACAGCGCCGTTGGACAACTCTGACAGCGCTTCGATGCCGGCAAGAACACGGACGGACCAACCAGAAGGCAGGCCATCGGAAATACGGGTGCCCATCGTGACATCACGCTGCGCAAACCGTGCGCTGGCAAAGTTCTTGACGACGGTGTTGGTAATCTCGTCGGGGACACGTCCGCGTAGTTGGACAACACCTTCGGGGCTAAGGGTGGCTGTGAATTGCGGCAGTTCGTCAGTTGTTTCAGTCGGCAAAGCGGTCAGTTCGGCCTGCAATGCAAAGGCATCAGGTAGCGTGTTCTCAAGGCGTCCTACGATGTTATCGAAGGTTGCTTGCCCGGTTCCGGCAGGCGCAATCAATGTGACGTCAGTGTCAGCAACTGTGATCGTACCGCCACCCATGTTGTCGATGGCGGTGATTGATTGCGCAACGGCATCGCCCCATGTGCGTGATGGTGCGCCAAGTGCCAAAATACAGTTTGCACGTTCTTGAAAACCTGCCTCGGACGCGGCCGTCAGGATTTGGCTCAGCGCGTCCTCTGTGTCGGCTGTGCAGGCATCGAAACGTGCGCCTTCGTCATCAAGGATAAACCGCACGGTGAAGGGTGAAATAACGGGGCGCGGTGCGCTGATGTCCACGGCCAGTCGCACGCCATCGGGGGTGTTGCGTGCGAGTGCTGTCTCAAGCTGCCGCTTTTCTTCGGGGCTGTCTGAGATCGCGCTGACGTTCACGCGGTCTGCGTTCACCGAAATCTTTGATTTATTGAGCAGTTCCAACGCCCGCAATGAATAGTTGAGCGCGTCTCGCCAAGTATCAGGCGTGGGATAGTCCGCAATTTCCAACAGGTCTGTGACAGGCAATCCGTCGGCGATATCCGTGATCCGCTCGGCAAGTGCGTCACGGTCAGTGGATGCGGGGATTAACCCGATCAACGACACACCCGCATTGTTGCGCAGAATTTCAATAGCGAATTCGGGGGGCTTGATGATTTCCGAATCGGTCACGGACAAGTTGTCGATCACCCGGCTTGCATCAACCATGCCACCCGCGGCCGAGATCGCACGAAAGCGCACAGCCTCGGTTGGGGCTTCGCCCTCAAGGATGACTTGCAAGCCGTCACCCAATACGGTGGCCCATTCATAGCCCTGATCTACAAGCGTTTCCTGCACTGCCAAGACCGACCGTTCTTCGACCACAGTCACGGTCGTCTGGGCCGCTGTGACGGACAAAGCGCCAGCGGCCGAGAAGACGATCAGGCGTGTAAAGAGTGCTGAAAGGCGCATAAGTTTCCGGTCGTTGTTCTGGGGACTGCATAGGCCCCTGCGGCGTGGGGTTCAATCACACCAGAAGGGCTAAGGCGAAAAATGGCAGAGGAATGAGCCCGGCTTCTCTGTTTGAACGGAATATCCTGAGAAGTCCGTCGTTATCTTCTGGATCAAAGCGGGTCAGCTGCCATGTCAGGTGCCAGCCCAACGCCCAAGGCCCACCGATTGCGATGACGAGCGACAGTGGCGACCGTTCAGACGCGGCCAATAGAACGGCCAATCCGAAGAGGATGATCGTCACCGTCAAGAAGAACCGTAGCCATTTGCGGCTGTCTTCGCCAAACAGCCGTGCCGTTGATTTGACCCCGATCAGCGCATCGTCTTCGGCGTCTTGGTGCGCATAGATGGTGTCGTAGAATAGCGTCCAGGCGATCCCAGCGAAATAAAGCACGATAGGCACAGGTCCTATGCTGTTGGTATGTGCAGCCCAAGCCAGCAACGCCCCCCAGTTGAAGGCTAGTCCTAAGAATAGCTGAGGCCACCATGTGAACCGTTTGGCGAATGGGTAGATTGCGACGGGCGCCAGCGCGAGAATGCCCAAGAAGATCGCTGTCGGGTAAAACGAGATCAGGATAAAGAACGCAAGGATCGCCTGCGCGACCATCCAGATCAAAGCGGCTTTCACTGTCGCTTGCCCCGAAGGAATAGGCCGTGACCGCGTCCGTGCTACGGACCCGTCAATGTCCCGGTCCGTGATATCGTTCCAAGTGCATCCGGCTCCACGCATCAAGAAGGCGCCGATGCCACAACCTATGATCGTCCAGATATCGTGTTGGCTGTAGCTGTCGGTGGCCAAGATTGCCAGCGACAGTCCCCATAGGCAAGGGACGTATAACAACCATGTCCCGATAGGCCGATCTGCCCGGCTAAGCCGCAGATAAGGTCGGCTAAACGCAGGCGCGAACCGGTCGACCCAGTTGTCTTTTGCGGCGTCTGCAACGGCGCCGTTCGGCTCTGGCGTCTGGGCATTTTCGGTCATATGGTTCGCCTCATGGCATCCAAGGTTCGGCTTTTTGTAGATCACCCCTTAGGGGAAGGGCAATCGGTTCCTCTGTCCAAGGAGCAGGCGCACTACCTTTTCGGGGTTATGCGTTTGGCTGAAGGCACCGTGCTCTCGCTCATCAATGGGCGTGATGGCGAATGGGACGCAGAGGTTGTGAAGGCTGGCAAAAAAGGAGGCATTTTGCAATGTGCGGTGCAAACCGCCCCGTTACAGATGCCGCCAGATTTGTGGTTGATGTTTGCCCCGATCCGCAAAGAGCGTACCGCGTTTATCGTCGAAAAAGCAGTGGAAATGGGTGTGGCGCGGGTCTGTCCGGTGCAAACTGACTTTACCCAAAGCGCCAACCGTATCCGCCAAGACAAGTTGCAGGCCCATGCAGTTGAAGCCGCCGAACAATGTGGCGGGACGTTTGTGCCGCCAGTGGATGATCTGGCAAAGCTGGACCGTCTTTTGGCCGATTGGCCCAATGATCGCCAGCTGATGTTTTGTGACGAAATTTTGATCGGTGATCCTGTTGGTTTGCCACAAATAGACGGCCCTTGGGCGATTTTGATCGGGCCTGAGGGTGGGTTTTCACCGACCGAGCGTGAGCGTTTGCGCAGTTTGCCCTTCGCGCACGCGGTCAGTCTTGGGCCACGGATTTTGCGTGCAGATACGGCGGCCGTTGCGGCAATAACAGTCTGGCAACAGGCGCTGGGTGACTGGGCATGACCCACACAAAACCTGGTGACCGTCTGGTGATTGCGGTGTCAGAGAGCGCTTGCAAAGCCTATAAGGCGATTGGGTTTCAGCGCACGGGCCACTACATTATGCTTGGCTATCAAGAACCACAGGTGACCTATGGGTGACTTCTTTCGGCCCGAAGTGCGTGCATTTTTCTGGCGTTGGCGCGAGGTCTTGCTGGCAGGTGTCGTGCTGTTGGTCGGCATTTGGTGGGCTCTCAGCGGTGTCGGAATAAACGTGTGGCTGGGCTATATTTTTTGCCTGGTCGGGATCGCATGGGCCATTGCTGGCGTGCAGCGTGCCCGCTTTGCTCAAGATGGCGATGGCCCCGGCGTTGTACAGATCCGCGAACGCCGGTTGGCCTACTTTGGTCCGCTTGATGGGGGTATTATGGATGTGGCGGACCTGAGCCGCCTAGAGATTGATCCCGCCAGCCACCCAGACCCAAGTTGGGTTTTGACCAGTATTGAAGGCCAGATTTTGAACATTCCTATCAATGCCAAAGGTGCCGAAGATTTGTTCGATGTCTTTGCCGGTCTGCCCGATATCAAAACCAACACTGTTTTAGATGTGCTTTCACACACACCTGATGCGCGGGTGACTGTCTGGAGTAGGGTCAAGCCGCTCTTGCATTGACCGCACCCTTCGGGCAGGTCTCGGAGAACACTTTATTCACGAGCGGAGCGAAGTCTCATGTCTATTCCACAGTCCGGCGGCGGCCCAATCGAGCACCACGATCAACTTGCCGAAGAACTGGCGAAGGGCTGCAAGCCCAAAGCAGACTGGCGCATTGGCACCGAGCACGAGAAGTTCGGGTATTGTCAGGATAGCCTGTTGCCGCTGCCTTATGATGGTGAGCGTTCTATCAAAGCCGTTTTGGAAGGGCTTGAGGGCCGTTTCGGTTGGGACCGCGTAGAAGAAGAAGGCAAAATCATTGGTCTGACCAAAGATGGCGCCAACGTCAGTCTTGAACCAGGTGGTGCGCTTGAATTGTCCGGTGCGCCACTAGAGACGATCCACCAGACGTGCGATGAAGTGAATGTCCATTTGGCCGAAGTGAAGTCAGTCTCGGACGAGATTGGTGTGAAATTTATCGGCCTTGGTGCTGCCCCTGAATGGTCACATGAGCAGATGCCGTTGATGCCCAAGGGCCGCTACAAGCTGATGAACAACTACATGGAAAAGGTTGGCACCATGGGCACGTCCATGATGCGCCGGACCTGTACCGTGCAGGTGAACCTCGATTTCGGGTCCGAGGCCGACATGGTGCAGAAAATGCGCGTGGCAATTGCGTTGCAGCCTGTTGCGGCAGCGCTCTTTGCCAATTCGCCGTTCTTTGAAGGCAAGTTGAATGGCCATAAGTCATGGCGTTCACGGATTTGGCGCGACTTGGATGCCGACCGCACAGGTATGGTGCCATTCGTGTTTGACGAAGGCTTTGGGTTTGAGGCTTGGGTGCAGTGGGTTCTCGATGTGCCAATGTATTTTGTCTACCGCGATGGCAAATATATTGACGCGCTGGGCATGTCTTTCCGCGATTTCCTGAAAGGGGAATTGCCTGCACTGCCCGGAGAAAAGCCGCTGTTGTCGGATTGGGCAGATCACCTGACGACTGTATTCCCCGAGGCGCGCGTGAAGCAGTTTATTGAGATGCGCGGTGCCGACGGTGGCCCGTGGCGTCGTCTATGTGCACTGCCTGCATTCTGGACGGGGCTGATGTATGATCAGACCGCTTTGGATGCCGCTTGGGACCTGTGTAAGCATTGGACGGTGGAACAGCGCGAAGCATTGCGCGTGGCGGCGTCGGTCGATGGTTTGCAGGCGCAGGTCGAAGGGATCAACATGCATGATCTGGCACGCGAGGTTGTCGCGATCTCAGAGGCGGGATTGAAAGCCCGCGCGATGCCGGGTGCGGGTGGTTTGATCGCCGATGAGACGCATTTCCTGAATGCTCTGCATGAGACGATTGAGAGCGGCAAGACCCCAGCGGACGAGTTGCTGGACCATTACAATGGTGATTGGGATGGCGATCTAAAGCGGATTTATCGTGAGTATAGCTACTAGGCTTTTGCACCGATCTTTGTTTCCGTTCCATCTCGCAGCCGTTTGATGTTGCCCAGATGGCGAACGAAAATCAGAAAGCAGAGTGCGGCTGATAGAAAGAACATTTCGCCGTTTGTGATGAATCCGATAACCAGCGGAATCCAACCTGCCGTCACCAGCGCAGCCAATGATGAGTAGCGTGTCACGGCTGCCACGACGAGCCAAATGGCGCAGGCGATCAGGCCGATCTGCCAATTGACCGCCAGAAGAATTCCAAAATAGGTCGCAACGCCCTTGCCGCCTTTGAAGCCCAGCCAAACCGGAAAGCAATGCCCGATAAAGGCCATCAATGCAGCAATTTGTGCCGCATCCTCGGACGCCAAAGCCCGCGCGGCCAGAAACACAATCGCCCCTTTTGCCGCGTCGAATAGCAAAGTCAGAGCGGCGGCCTTCTTATTGCCGGTGCGCAAAACATTGGTGGCCCCGATATTGCCGGACCCGATATCGCGCAGATTGCCAAGGTTCATCACCCGGGCCAGTATCATCCCACCTGAGACGGACCCGGCCAGATATCCAATCACAGCCCAGAGCGACAAAACAGCATATGTGCTTACCAAGTCAGGCATTAGGTTCCCTCCCAAATTCTGTTGCCATTGACCCATGTCCCTTTGATACGACCTTGCATCCGTGCCCCATCAAAGGGCGTATTCTTGGATTTTGACAAGAGTGCGGCGCGGTCCAGCTGGAATGGAGCGTCAGGGTCAAAGAGGATCAGATCAGCGGGGGCGTCTGCTTGCAGGCGGCCGGCGCTGAGACCCAAAAGGTTTGCCGGGTTTAGTGACATAGCGCGGAACAGGCGTGGCAGGTCGATCATCTCGGCGTGATACAGACGCAGCGCTGCAGGTAGCAAAGTCTCAAGGCCTACGGCACCGCTGGCGGCTTCTTCATAAGGCAGGCGTTTGCTTTCTTCGTCCTGTGGTGTGTGCATGGAACTGATGATGTCGATCAGCCCGTCTGCGACGGCTTGCACCACCGCAACCCGGTCTTCTTCGCTGCGCAGGGGTGGTTTGAGCTTAAAGAACGTCCGGTAATCGGCGACGTCCAATTCGTTCAGCGTCAAATGGTGCACCCCGATGCCTGCGGTAATCTGCAACCCGTTGCGTTTGGCCCGTTCTAATGCGGGCAAGGCGCGTGCTGTCGTGATCTGGTCAACATGATAGCGGGCCCCGGTCATTTCCAGCAGACTGATATCGCGGTCCAACCCCATGCGCTCGGCCATTGGGCTGACACCCGGCAAGCCGCGCAATGACGCAAATTTGCCAGAGGTGACCGCGGCGCCGTCGGACAAAACCGGTTCTTGGATATGACCGATCACCAAAGCGTTGAGGGACCGCGCGTAAGTCAGGGCGCGGCTGTAGACCTTGGTGTTGGTGACGACCCTATCGCAATCCGTAAAGGCCACCGCCCCTGCGTCTTGCAAAAATCCGATTTCGGTCATTTCGCGCCCGTCGCGTCCTTTGGTCAGTGCAGCCATAGGCAGCACATGCACAGGCGCATCTTCCTTTGCACGCCGTTCAACAAATTCCAGCGTTTCGGGGGTGTCGATGGCGGGCAGGGTGTCGGGGCGTGTGACGATTGTTGTTACACCGCCTGCAGCAGCAGCGCGGCCCGCAGAGCGGAAGCTTTCCTTGTGCCGCTCGCCGGGTTCCGAGACTTTGACGCCAATGTCGATGATCCCGGGAGCTAGGCATTGGCCGCCGCAATCGATGACATTCGCGGATTTGGGTGGGGTGGCGCCTGCGTCAAATACCTCTTTGATCAGGCCGTCTTCGATCAACAGCGCACCGGGGCTGTCGGTCAGTGCGACCGGGTCAATCAAGCGGGCGTTGGCAAAGAAAGTGGCAGTCATAAGTGTGATCCAGATATTTTGGATGGATTGTGGGTCATTAGCCAGCCACCCAGATAAGCAGCCCAACAAAGGCAAACATGGCGATCAGCGCGTACATTGCGATCATGCCGCCGACGCGAGCGTCGGATTTGGGTGGTTTGCCGGTAGGGGCTTCGGTTGCGCCTTTCGCCCCGTCTGATGGCAGGGGTTCAAATTTCACGCTCGCCCCTTCCTCGGTGTAGGTGCCAATCCATTTCAGCGGGGCGGTTGGAGTGATTGTGGTCTCAAAGCCACCAAAGGCTTGTGACAGCACGATACAGACCTGACCGTTCATCGCGTTGAGACGAGAAGCATTGGGTTTGACGTCTTCTGCCGCGACGCCCAAACCGTCGGTCAGGTAGCCGGCAAGGCCGACACCATCGAGGTTGCTGAGCGGGAACAGTTCAACGAAATCACTGTCCAGATGGGTGACACCCAATGCGCGATTGATGGGTGCGGCTGTGTTCTCATCGGGGCTTTCGGTGAAATTGGCCGCCTGTTCGGTCGTCAGGTTTGCCATGAAAATACGGATGACACCGCGTTCCGTGGCGCTGACTTGGAAGGTTTCGCTCATACCAACACCTCGGTCGGCTTGCGGCTGGCGCGGAGGTTTTGCGCCAAAAGGTCCATTGCGGCCATACGCACGGCGACGCCCATTTCAACCTGTTCTTGGATGACTGACCGGTTGATGTCGTCGGCGATTGTGCCGTCAATTTCAACACCGCGGTTCATTGGGCCGGGGTGCATAACGATGGCGTCGGGTTTCGCATGGGCAAGCTTTTCGGCATTCAGCCCGTAGCGGTGGAAATACTCACGCTCTGACGGGATGAAACCACCGTCCATGCGTTCTTTTTGCAAGCGGAGCATCATGACCACATCGACGTCTTTAAGACCCTCTTCCATGTTCTCGAAGACCTCGACGCCAAAGTCTGCAACGCCTGAAGGCATCAGTGTTGGGGGTGCGATCAGACGAATACGGTTCTCCATCTTGCCCAGCAGCATGATGTTTGAGCGCGCCACACGGCTGTGTGCGATATCGCCGCAAATCGCAATGGAAAGGCGATGCAAACGCCCCTTGGCGCGGCGGATGGTCAGCGCGTCAAGCAAGGCTTGGGTGGGATGCTCATGCTTGCCGTCACCTGCGTTTAGCACGGCGCAATTCACCTTCTGCGCCAGCAGATCGACCGCCCCGGAATGCGGATGGCGCACGACCAGAAGATCGGGGTGCATTGCGTTCAGCGTGAGCGCCGTATCAATCAGCGTTTCACCCTTTTTGATCGATGATGCCTGCATTCCCATGTTCATCACATCGGCACCCAGACGCTTGCCCGCCAACTCGAAACTCGCCTGCGTGCGAGTCGAGTTCTCAAAGAACATGTTAATCTGGGTCAGCCCCGCCAGCACATCGCGGTGGGCGATGCCGCGCCGGTTGTGATCGGCATAGCTGTCGGCCAGATCAAGCAGTGTTGTGATCTCGGTGGGATGCAGAGGTTCAATGCCCAAAAGATGCTTGGCGCGGAATGTCATGAGGGCCCTCTTGTCAGCGGTTCGAGGTCTTATAGGCGTGTCGTGTGACCGCATCAATGCCACAAGCACTGCACATCCCCGCCGATCCGTCATAACGTGGGTGTAATGGATTCGAGTGACACATATTGGAACGATCGCGCCTTGTTAGAATGGCAGGTCGAATTGGGGGCAACAGATGCTATTCTGGACGCGCCGGTGGATCGCTATGCGTTAGAGGTGGCTCAGCCTGCTCCGAAGGCTGCTGTGCCTGAAAAACCTGTGACGGCGGCACCAATGCCCCCCAAAAAGGTTGAGGTTGATGCGGTTGGTTTGGCGCACACTGCGGCGCAGACGGCCTCTGATCTGGATGCCTTATCTGCTGCGATGCAAGCGTTTGAGCATTGTGAGCTGAAAAAGGGTGCCCGCAGTTTTGTGTTCTGTGATGGCAACCCGGCCGCCCGCGTCATGATCATTGGCGAAGCGCCGGGGCGTGAAGAGGACCGCGCGGGGCGTCCTTTTGTGGGCCGTGCAGGGCAGCTGCTGGACCGGATGCTTGAGGCGATCCAGATGGGCCGTGCGGCGGATGATGCGGCGCGCAGTGTCTATATCACCAATGTTCTGCCGTGGCGTCCGCCGTCGAACCGGACGCCGGACAAAGATGAAATCGCGATGATGCTGCCGTTTTTGGAACGGCATGTCGCACTGGTTAATCCAGAGATCATTGTCTTGATGGGGAATACCCCCTGTCAGGCCTTATTGGGGCGCACGGGCATTACGCGGATGCGGGGCAGTTGGACCGAGGTTTTAGGCAAGCCTTGCCTGCCCATGTTCCATCCGGCCTATCTGTTGCGCAATCCGATTGCCAAGCGTGAGGCTTGGGCGGATTTGCTGGCATTGAACGCGCGGTTGCGCGGGTAAAAAGGACACGACATGAAACGACTAGCGATGATTGCCGCCTTGTGTGCGGGGCCTGTGGCGGCTGATCCTTTGGATTTGATCAATTATCCGGCTTTGTTTGAACAGAGCGCGGCTGAGGTTGAGGATGTGTCCGAGACACGCTCGCTTTTGCGCCTTGGTGACGTGACCCTGATCCGCGATGAAAGCCTGCCGCGTGGGTATACTGGTCTGGATGAAGGCGGGCAGGGCGCGATGGGTTGTTTCGTAAGTATCTTGGCCACGATTGAGAGTGCGATGCAGGCTTGCGAGGCGGAATTGCCTGCGGATCAGGTTGATACGCAGGCTGCGTATCTGAAACAGGCGCTGACTTTTTATGCGGAAAATGTGGTGCCGCAGACGACCTATGAAATGGTTGAGGAGCGTTACAACGCGCTGGTTGCATCGCAGATCGCAGGGGCGCGGCCGTTTTGTTCGAACCTTGATTTGGTAACGCGTTTGGCGGACCGTATTTTCTCACCCGAGGGTGCCGCAGAAGTCACGGGTATGATGTCGACCCCGCGCTTGCCTGTCGCCAACCCATGTTTGTGAGGGCGCGATGAGTCAGATTGATGAAAGCAAGGATTTTATGCCCGTCCGTATCGCGGTCCTGACCGTCAGCGATACGCGCCTGATGTCCGATGATAAATCGGGTCAAACCTTGGTGGACCGCATTGCAGCAGCAGGGCACGCGTTGGCGGATCGTCAGATTATTGCCGATGAGCGTGATCAGATTGCCGAACAACTGCGCAAATGGTGCGCGGATGATGCAGTTGATGTTGTTATCTCTACTGGAGGCACGGGCCTGACGGGTCGTGATGTCACAGTCGAGGCGCACCGCGATGTTTATGAAAAAGAGATCGACGCTTTTGGCACGATCTTTACGATTGTCAGCATGCAAAAGATTGGCACCTCTGCCGTGCAAAGCCGGGCGACGGCGGGCGTGGCGCAAGGGACGTACCTGTTTGCGCTGCCCGGATCGCCGGGGGCTTGTAAGGATGCATGGGATGAAATCTTGCTCAAACAGCTCGATTATCGCCATCGTCCCTGCAATTTTGTGGAAATCATGCCCCGTTTAGACGAACATTTGCGACGGAAATAACGCCTGCGTGCGTATCACTGGAAAGCAACGCGCGTGCGCCTACGTTACCAGCTAGGCCAAGGATATTTATGATGCGGTTTCTACGTCGAAGTTTGACGGGTGTTTTCTTGCTGGCGGTGACGCTGGCCCTGATTGCTTGGGCGGGCGGCATGGTGCGCGGCGCTGTTGAGGCGCGGATGAATGAAGAACCCCGCAGCTTCCCACAACGTGAGCGCGTGTTGGCCGTGAATGTGGTGACGTTGGAGCCACAAACGATTGTTCCCGAATTGACCGTGTTTGGTGAACTCCGCAGCCAACGCACCCTTGATCTGCGCAGTGCAACAGGCGGGACAGTGCTTGAGGCCAACGATGCTCTGGTCGAAGGTGGTGCCGTCACGCAAGGTCAGCTTTTGCTGCGCATTGATCCGGTGGAGGCGCAAGCGGCCTTGGACCGTGTCCGCGCTGATTTACAGGATGCCCAAGCCGAGGTGCGCGATGCAGAACGTGCGCTGATTTTGGCTGAGGATGAGTTGACCGCAGCCCGTGCCCAAGCAACCTTGCGCGATCAGGCTTTGACCCGTGCGCGTGATTTGGAAACACGCGGTGTTGGCACCGCGGCGGCGGTTGAAACAGCCGAACTTGCTGCGTCATCTGCGCAAGCCGCCGTATTGACGCGCAGGCAATCTGCGGCTTCGGCACAGGCGCGAATTGATCAGGCTACAACACGTTTGGCCCGCGCCCAGATCGGTGTCGCAGAAGCCGAACGCGCGGTTGCGGACACAGAGGTTTATGCAGCGTTTGACGGTACATTGGCTGACGTCACGATCAGCCCCGGTGGGCGCGTGACAGCAAATGAACGCTTTGCACAATTGGTTGATCCGACCCGGCTTGAAGTGTCTTTTCGTGTCTCGACGTCTCAGTACGCGCGGCTGTTGGATGACGCAGGTGCGTTGACCAATGCGCCGATTGCGGTGACCTTAGATGTGTCTGGCGTAAACTTGCGTGCAGATGGTCAGATCACCCGTGAAGGGGCGGCCGTCGGTGCGGGGCAGACAGGCCGCTTGTTGTTTGCGCAACTGGACGCAGCCCCCGGCTTTCGCCCCGGTGATTTTGTGACCGTGCGGATAAATGAGCCTGCCTTGCAGGGCGTCGCCCTTGTGCCAGCGACTGCGGTCGCCCCAGACCAAACGGTCTTGATCGTTGGCGCAGAAGACCGCCTTAGGTCCGCTGATGTGACACTGTTACGCCGTCAAGGTGACGACGTGATCATTGGTGTCGGCGCAAATGTGGGTGCTACGATTGTTGCCGAGCGTTCCCCCTTACTGGGTGCGGGTATTAAGGTACGTCCGATTTTGCCGGGGGGTATTGAGGCCGCACCTGAGCCTGAGATGATTACATTGGATGCCGATCGCCGTGCCAAACTGATCGCCTTTGTCACAGATGGCCGCATGCCTGACGACGTGAAGGCCCGTATCATTGGCCAGCTTGAAGAAGAACAGGTGTCATCTGAGACGGTCAATCGCCTTGAAGCACGGATGGGCAGCTGATGGTGACCGGGGGTGAGAAACTAAACGCAGGCGCGGGCGGCATTCTGTCCTATTTCACCCGTCATCGAACCGCTGCCAACCTGTTGTTGGTCTTGATGCTCACCGCGGGACTGTTCGCTTTTCCGAATATGCGGGCGCAGTTTTTCCCCGATGTGGTTGTCGATGATCTGACAGTGTCGGTCACATGGTCCGGTGCGGGCGCCGAAGATGTGGACGCGGCAATCGTGCAGGTGTTGGAACCCGTGTTGCTGGGTGTGGAAGGGGTGACGTCATCATCTGCCACATCTGTGGAAGGTCGCGCATCAATCAGGATCGAATTTGACCCCGGTTACGACATCGAACGCGCTGCTGAAGATGTGCAATTGGCTGTGGATAGCACAACCAGCTTGCCTGCAGATGCCGATGAACCTTCGGTCAGGCGCGGTGGGTGGTCTGATCGTGTGACGGACGTTGTGATCACGGGCCCGGTTGGTGTGGATCAATTGGGCCGTTTCGCGGATGAGTTTTCAACACGGTTGTTTGCGCAAGGTGTGACCCAAGTGATCGTGCAAGGCGTCGCGGCCCCGTCGACGATTGTCGAAGTCCCATCGCTGTCATTGATTCAATACGACATCGGTCTGTCTGATATTTCCGCGCGTATTGCCGAGGAAGCGGCGGCAGATCCTGCCGGTGATGTGTCAAGCAATGCGCGTGTGCGCACCGGTGTCGCCAAGCGGACGGCAGAAGAAATTGGTGCGATTGTTCTGCGATCAAACCCCGATGGATCAAAGCTGACGATTGATGATGTGGCAACCGTGCGGGTAGAAGGCACTGACCGCAACCGCGCCTATTTCGTGGGCGAAAACCCAGCGATCAAGGTGCGTGTGCAACGCTCGGCCCAAGGTGACGCGATAGGGATGCAGGAAACCGTTGAGCAGGTCGCGCAAGAGCTGACCGCATCTTTGCCCAATGGCGTATCGATTACCTTGACGAATGGCCGTGCCGAGCTGATCGAGGCCCGCTTGAACATTCTGTTGGAAAACGGATTGACCGGGCTGATGTTGGTCGTTGGCCTGCTGTTCTTGTTCCTGAATGCGCGGACGGCCTTCTGGGTCGCCTTTGGTATTCCCGTCGCGATGTTGGCCGCGATTGCGCTGATGTATGCGGTGGGGATCACGATCAATATGATCTCGCTCTTCGCGTTAATCATCACGCTGGGGATCGTGGTGGATGACGCCATTGTTGTTGGTGAACATGCCGATTTCAGGGTCAGGCAGTTGGGTGAGCATCCGACCGTTGCCGCTGAACGTGCTGCCAAGCGCATGTTCAGCCCTGTCTTTTCTGCGACGATCACGACGATTATTGCCTTTTTTGGTCTGGTGATTATCGGTGGCCGCTTTGGTGATCTGATTTCGGATATTCCATTCACGGTAATTGTTGTGCTGGCTGCCAGTCTGGTGGAATGCTTTCTAATTTTGCCCAACCACCTTGCGCATTCGATGGCCCATTCTGCCAAAGAGCATTGGTACGATTGGCCCTCACGTACTGTGAACCGTGGCTTTGACTGGTTTAAAGAAACGCTGTTCCGCCCTTTTATGGGGCTTGTGGTAAAAGCGCGCTATCCGGTGTTTGCGATGGCTTTTGTTCTGTTGGCGAGCCAGATTTCTCTTTTTATCAAAGGCGACGTCAGTTGGCGCTTTTTTAACGCACCCGAACAAAGCCAAGTGACCGGCAACTTTGCGATGCTACCCGGTGCGACCCGCGACGATACGTTTGAGATGATGCGCGAAATGCAACGTGCCGCCGAAGCGCTGGGCGCTGAGTATGAAGCCGAGCATGGCACCAACCCGTTGAAGTTTGTAGTGGCTGAGATTGGTGGCAATTCTGGCCGTGCGATTGCAGGGTCCGACACCAAAGACGCCGACCAATTGGGGTCAATCACGATCGAATTGATTGACGCCGATAGCCGCCCCTACACCAGCTTTGCCTTCGTTGCCGCATTGCAGGAAAGCGTTGTGCAGCACCCGATGGCTGAAACGGTCAGCTTTCGTCGGTGGGGCTCTGGCCCCGGTGCGGACAGCTTGGATGTGCAGATGTTTGGCGCAGATAGTGACACGCTGAAGGCCGCCGCTGAGGCGCTGAAGGCTGAGCTTGCACAGTTTGGCGAAGTGTCGGGGCTGGAAGATACACTGTCCTATGACAAAGAAGAATTGATTCTAGAGTTGACCCCGCAAGGCCAGGCACTGGGCCTGAGTATTGACGGGCTGGGCCGTGTCTTGCGTAACCGTTTGGGCGGGATCGAAGCGGCGAGTTTCCCCGACGGGGCACGCTCGGCCACGATCAGGGTTGAATTGCCGCCGGGCGAGCTTTCGGCAGACTTTTTGGACCGCGCCCAAATACGCACACCTGATGGTATCTATGTGCCATTGGCCGATGTTGTGACCGTTCAAAGCCGTACTGGATTTTCGACCGTGCGCCGCGAGAATGGTATTCAGTTGATTTCAGTCATCGGTGATCTGGATGATGAGGATGCCGCCCGCGCAACAGAGATACAGCAAATTATCAGCGACGATATTTTGCCGCGCGTGGAAAGTAACTTTGGGATTGAGACCCAGCTGTCCGGTCAAAGCGAGCAGGAGCAACGGTTCCTCAATGATGCGCGGACCGGGCTGATCTTGGTGCTGCTGGGGATTTACCTGACGCTGTCTTGGATCTTTAGCAGTTGGACGCGCCCTGTTGTCGTGATGTCGATTATTCCGTTTGCACTGGTTGGCACAATCTACGGCCACCATGTGTGGGGCATCCCAATGAGTATGTTCACCGTCGTGGGTTTGATCGGGATGGTGGGGATTATCATTAACGACAGTATCGTGTTGGTGACGACCGTGGATGAATACGCGCAGGATCGGGGACTGGTGCCCGCGATTATTGATGGCACGGTGGACCGTTTGCGCCCGGTGCTGCTGACGACCCTGACGACCGTATTGGGTTTGACGCCGCTGCTTTATGAAGGGTCCAATCAGGCAGAATTCTTAAAGCCGACTGTCGTCACGCTGGTCTTTGGCTTGGCCTTTGGCATGGTGTTGGTCTTATTGATTGTGCCCTCGGTCATGGCGATGCAGGCGGATGTGTACCGGCAGGTGCAATCGGCCAAGCGGGCTTTGCGCGGCCGCCGTTTGGCGATGTTTGTCCCCGCAGGTTTAGGCGCACTTGGGGCGTTGGCCCTGTTTGGGCTGACCGTTGGGCCGATGATCTTCACAGGTTCACCGTTGCTTGCCGTGACAACCATTTTGCCGGTGCTGAATGGTGGCATGGGCGCTGCATTTGGTGTGTTTGTTGCGGGGCTTATGGTGTTGCTAGTGGCGATTTATGTGGTCGCGTTGCTTGGCCAAGGCTTGCGCCGGGCGCGCAGCTAGCCTGCGCTACAGCCACGTAGATCCACGGCATAGCCGTCATTCCCCAGTACCGTGATCCGCACACCCGAGCGATCAAAAGCGAAGGGTTCACCGCTGGGATGGACCATTTCAACAGTAGCGCTGAGTGTGTTGCCGACGCGGGTCGTTTCCGCTTGCGAGACCCAAATCCGGGGATCGCTGGGCTCAACCACGACATATTCAGACGCGTTCTTTTGGGCGACATCAATCGAGGCGGTCATGCGCAATCCGTCGCTGATCGGGTCAATCTGGCAGGTCACATTGCCGACATTGGCTTCGCGCGGGGTCAGCGCATGGTTGGCGAAGGCTGCGTGAATCAAAGGGTCGGACTGCCCGATAGTGGGCAAGAGCGTGTCGAATGCGAAGGTGACGGGAATGCAGATTTCATCGCACACCCCAATCGTCAGTTCGCCCGAAACAGGAATATCACCGCTAAGCCCGGTCGCATCAACAGTTAATGGAAAGACGACGCCGTCGTAGTAGCCAATCGAGCGAAGACCTGCATCGTCATAGACATCCGGCACTGGCCAATGCGGTGTGATGCTTGTGATATCGCTTGTACTGGTAAAGCTGAATTGTGGGGGGATGCCAGCCTCGCCCGGGGCCCGCCAATAGGTGATCCAACCGGGTTTCAGCGTGATCTGCACCGCCGCCACATGCGTACCGTCCGCATTGCGCCACCCTGACAACACCTCAAACTGTGCAAGATCGTTGAAATCTTGCGCAACCGCAAAGGTTGGTAGGGCCATGAGGGCGAAAGGGATCAGCATGTTCTTGCGCATGCCTTTTATTTATTCATTCGGGCTGCAATGGGAAGTCACGTTTGCGCCAGCCTTTGCAATGTTGGCGCTTGCGTCCCATGCGCCTGTTTCCCATCTTAGAGGCATGACTGTTTCAGATTCGAACCTTGTCGGAAAACTGTTGATCGCGATGCCCGAGATGTCCGATCCCCGCTTTGCCAATACAGTGATCTACATGTGCGCCCATTCGGACGAGGGCGGCATGGGGTTGATCGTGAACAAGCCACAGCCCGAGATAAAGTTCGCAAAGCTGTTAGAGCAGATGGACATTCCGGTGTCCGCGGGTGCCCGTGATGTGCGCGTGCATTATGGCGGCCCGGTGGAACAGCAGCGCGGGTTTGTGCTGCATTCCAATGATTATGCGTCTGACAACGGCACGCTGGACGTAGATGATAATTTCCGCATGACGGCGACATTGCAGGTGCTGGAAGATATCGCCTGCGGCCAAGGCCCCGATGTGTCGATGATGACGCTGGGCTATGCCGGTTGGGGACCGGGGCAGTTGGAATATGAGATTGGCCAGAACGGCTGGCTGACCAGCCCACCGCATGATGAGATATTGTTTGGGCCGGATAACGCAGGCAAATGGGCGGCGGCGTTAAAGCTGCTGGGGGTAGATCCATTGTTGTTATCTGCGACGGCGGGGCGGGCTTAGGGTGCGCTTGGGCTGGGGGTGACTGTTTAACCCTTTTCGTCGAATGCTGCGCTTTGAACGAACGTCTGGTTCCGTTACCTAGGTGCTCATGTTTCTCGACCACTTTCAATTGCCTTTCGACTATTCGGTGGCTCCTTTCGATGATAAGCAGCGGTACTGGCAGGAAAGGAAACTTGGGGATGGGATATCACGCAGTGCTAGGAGCCGATGGAGCCATCGGTCGTGCAACCATTGAGGCCATTGCGGCGAACGGCATTGACGGAAAAGCGCTGACGCGGGCCGATGCCGATGCAATGGATGCCGATGCCTTGACGCGTGTCTTGAGCGACGCGGACGTCGTGTACCACTGCGTCGGCCTGCCCTACAATTCCGATCTCTGGACGACCGGTTTTCCGGCAATTTCTCGGGCTTTGATCACGGCTTGTGAAAAAACAGGGACCAGGATTGTTTATCTCGACAACATCTATCTCTACGGGCCCGCACCACTCCCGGTGCCCTTTGATGAGACCACGTCGCGCCAACCGCCTTCGCGAAAAGGCGCGGCGCGCAAGGCCGCGGTCGAGATCCTGATGGAGGCGCATCGTGCCGGTCGCGTGCGGGCGACAGTCGGACGAGCGGCGGATTTCTACGGCCCGGGCGCAGTGAATTCGCCCTTCTATATCAGCTTTCTTGAAAACATGCTGCGAGGCAAGCCGCCACAAGTTGCTATGCCCGAAGGCCCACAGCACACATATGCCTACACCGGAGACATAGGATGCGCACTGGTGAAACTCGCGCTGGACGATGCAGCTTACGGCGAAGAATTTCATCTACCTGTCGGGCAAGCCGTCCGCGTGTCAGACATGGCCGCGCTCTTTAACGAACAGCTTGGAACCTCCCACAAGGTGATACATGTTCCCGATTTGATCCTGCGCGGTCTATCTGTGTTCAAGCCGCTGATCCGCGAGGTTCATGAAATGAACTACCAATACAAGAGCGACTACATCATGTCAGACAGCAAGTTCCGGCGGCGATTTCCCGACTTCGTGCCCACTTCCTACAGCGATGGTGTTGCCGCAATGATAAGGCATTTCCAGTCCTGATCCGGGCAGCAGACCGGCAGGTTCATTGGTTTCTCGTTGTGAATAGTAGGGGACCTAAGAGCTGTCATTGGCGCATTCTTCGCAAATTTCCGCACAGTCCCGCATTGTTGCCGAACAGAAAGCGTAGCGTTGAGTGTTGAATCTCGACTGTGTCTACCGATGTTTTCTGGATTGCGGCAAAAGCTCTGGCCGATCGCCCTAACCCTCGGCTCCAATCAAGGCTTTCATAATCGCCATCGCGTTCTCGCTTGACCAATCTGCGTCACCTTGCATGCGACCGATCTCGCGCCCCTCAGGGTCAAGGATCACTGTCACGGGCAGACCCAAGACACCCATGCCACGCGCGAGTGCTTGGCGGGGGTCGGTGTGCAGCGGCAGGTTGTCTACCTCGATTTCAGCCAAGAACCGTTGCATGCCAGGCAGAGGGTTGCGTCCGGTGGCGATTGTCACGACTTCCATTTGGTCGCCACCCATTGCCTCTTGCAGCGCTGATAGGTGTGGCATTTCGTGTCGGCAGGGCGCGCACCATGTGGCCCAGAAGTTCAGGACGATGTGTTTGCCTTGGTAATCGGCCAGCGTCATGTCTTGTCCGTCTTCGCTGATGAACGCTACATCAGAGCTTTCCATAGGTGCGCTATGGAAGATCAGTTTGCGCATGTCGCCTTCCCGCATCGCCTGTGCTGTGGCCACGTCAGCGTGGCCAGTATTTGCAAGACCCATAAGGGCCGTATAAAGCAGAGCAGACATCAATTTACGCACAGGCGACTTCCTTTATGACCAAATCTGCAAACACCATGTGGGGCGGGCGTTTTGCCGCCGGACCAGACGCGATTATGGAGGCGATTAATGCCTCAATCGGGTATGACCGTCGCCTTGCGCCGCAAGATATCGCAGGTTCACGTGCCCATGCCGCCATGTTGGCCGCCACAGGCATCATCACAGATACCGATGCCGAGGCGATCCGGGAAGGCCTGCTCACCGTATTGTCAGAGATTGAAACGGGGGCATTCCCGTTCTCGACCGCGTTGGAAGACATTCACATGAATGTTGAGGCGCGGTTGCGCGATTTGATTGGCGAACCGGCGGGTCGTTTGCACACCGCACGGTCCCGCAATGATCAGGTGGCTGTCGATTTCCGCCTTTGGGTGCGCGATCAATGCGATCAAGCGGATGAGGCGTTAGCCGCTTTGCAAGCTTCCTTGCTTGGTCAGGCCGACGCGGGCGTTGATTGGGTGATGCCGGGCTTTACCCATTTGCAGACAGCGCAGCCCGTCACATGGGGCCACCATATGCTGGCTTATGTGGAAATGTTCGCGCGTGATCGGTCGCGGTTTGCGGATGCGCGCAAGCGGATGAACACCTCACCTTTGGGCGCTGCGGCGCTTGCAGGCACGTCATTCCCGATTGACCGTCAGATGACGGCAGAAGCGCTGGGCTTTGACCGCCCAATGTCCAATTCGCTGGATGCGGTCGCTGATCGTGATTTCGCGTTAGAGTTTCTGGCGTCCGCCAGCATTTGTGCCATGCACCTCAGCCGTTTGGCTGAGGAATTGGTGATCTGGTCCTCGGCCCAGTTCCGCTTTGTGAAGATGTCGGACAAGTGGTCCACCGGATCCTCCATCATGCCGCAAAAGCGTAACCCGGATGCGGCCGAGTTGATCCGTGCCAAGATTGGCCGGATTTTCGGGGCCAATGTCGCGCTGATGACCGTGATGAAGGGCCTGCCGCTAACCTATTCCAAGGATATGCAGGAAGATAAAGAACAGACCTTTGATGCCGCCGATAACCTGATGCTGGCCTTGGCTGCGATGACTGGCATGGTGGCCGATATGACTGCTGAGCGTGAGAACCTGAAAGCCGCTGCCGCAAGTGGGTTTTCGACGGCGACGGATTTGGCCGATTGGCTGGTGCGCGAACTTGGGCTACCATTTCGGGACGCGCATCATGTGACAGGGTCTTTGGTGGCGATGGCAGAGGGCAAGAATTGTGATTTGCCTGACTTGACGCTGGAGGACATGCAAACCGTGCACGACGGCATCCGAGCAGATGTGTTTGATGTGCTTGGGGTTGAAAATTCGGTTGCGTCCCGCACCAGTTTCGGGGGAACCGCGCCGGCACAGGTCCGCGCTCAGGTGGCGCATTGGAAAGAGGTATTGAAATGAGACGTATCGCATTGATCCTGACCGTTGTTGCTTTGGCCGCATGTGGTGCGGACGGTGCGCCAATGAAACCGACAGCAAACTTGGGCCTGAGCCTGGGATCCAACGGTGTAAACACGAACGCGAGTGTCGGTGCGTCAAACGGAACGGTATCAATCGGGGTGGGTTTATAATGCGCAATATCTATTTGTTGTTAGCCGTATGGGGTGCGATCCACCCGATGTATTACTTCATCCAGTGGTTTCAGACCAACAGCTGGGACATCATGGCGATGGTCGATGCGTGGCATGTGAATACCGCCACCAGTGGTTTGGTTTGGGATTTGACCATTGCCGCTGTCAGCCTGACGATCTGGATTTTGGTTGAAGCAATCAAGAACCGCAATTGGCTGAGCCTGCTTGCGATTCCTGCGACCTATTGCATTGGTGTCAGCTGTGGATTGCCGCTTTACCTCTATCTGCGCAGCCGCGTGATGTATTTGCCCCAAGTGGGTGTCGTCCGCGTCTAAATCAGGGTTGGTCTTTGCCACTGATCTGCTATGTCCAAGCTTGGTTTTGGACAAGGATCACCGACTTGGATCATTTTCTCTATCGTGACGGCGCACTCTACGCCGAGGACGTTCCCGTCGCTGAGATTGCGGCTGCCGTGGGCACCCCGTTCTATGTCTATTCAACGGCGACGTTGAAACGTCACTTTACCTTGTTTGACGAGGCGTTGGCTTGGGGTGACCACCTTGTGTGTTTCGCGATGAAATCGCTGTCGAACCAAGCGGTGATCAAACTATTGGGCGATGCTGGCGCTGGCATGGATGTTGTGTCCGCAGGCGAATACCTGCGTGCCAAGGCCGCAGGCGTGCCGGGTGATCGCATTGTGTTTTCTGGTGTGGGCAAGACCGCCGATGAAATGCGTCTCGCGATTGAAGGTGGCATTCGCCAGTTCAATGTCGAAAGCGAGCCGGAGATGATCGTGTTAGATCAGGTCGCACAGTCGTTGGGTGCTGTCGTGCCAATTACGATCCGTGTGAACCCCGATGTGGATGCAAAGACCCACGCCAAGATCGCAACTGGCAAGTCGGAGAACAAGTTCGGAATCCCGATTAGCCGTGCGCGTGAGGTTTACGCGATGGCGGGTGCGATGCCCGGTCTTAAGGTCGTGGGCATTGATGTGCATATCGGATCGCAACTGACCGAGCTTGCCCCATTTGAAGCGGCCTACAACAAAGTGGCTGAGCTGACCGAGCAATTGCGTGCGGATGGCCATGAAATCAAACGCCTCGATTTGGGTGGTGGTTTGGGTATTCCTTATGCGCGGTCTAATGAGGCGCCGCCATTGCCCACGGACTACGGCGCTTTGATCCAGCGCACGGTTGGTCATTTGGGTTGCGAGATTGAGATTGAACCTGGACGCCTGATTTCGGGCAATGCGGGGCTCATGGTGACTAAGGTCATCTATGTGAAATCCGGTGAAGACCGAGAATTCTTGATCCTCGATGGGGCCATGAATGATCTGATCCGTCCAGCGATGTATGAAGCGTGGCACGATATCATCCCTGTTGAAGAGCCTGCCCCGGGGGCAGAACCCGCCAGATACGATATTGTGGGTCCGGTTTGTGAAAGTGGTGATACATTTGCAAAAGGCCGCGAGATGCCCAAAGTTGCGGCAGATGACTTGGTCGCCTTCCGCTCAGCTGGGGCCTACGGCGCTGTGATGTCGTCAGAATATAACTCGCGTCCTATGATCCCAGAGGTTCTGGTCGACGGTGATCAATTTGCAGTTATCCGCGCACGCCCTACCTATGAAGAAATGATTGCACGCGATACGGTGCCAGAGTGGTTAGAGTAGGCCTGTAACCACCGCGCCGCGCGATGAATGGGAGAGGCCCGCTGAAAAACAGCCAAGACCTGATGCGCCACTTGCGCTTTCCTGTTGCTGCCACCCGTTTGGGAATGGTGGCTGAGCGGCTTGTGCGCAATTTCTGGCCGTTTTGGACTGTTGCCTTTCTGATCCTCGCCCCGTTGATGATGGGCTGGCAGGATCTTATGCCGCTTGAGGTTTTCTGGGGCGGTACTGTTGTTGCTGTGATCGCGCTTCTGGGCACCCTTGGCTACGGCGTACGCTGGTTCCGGATGCCAACTCGGGCGGAGGCATTGGAACGCGTTGATGCCGCTATGCCTGGACGCCCGATTGCTGCCATCGCCGACACC
This sequence comes from uncultured Paracoccaceae bacterium, assembly GCA_947496605.1. Taxonomy (GTDB): domain Bacteria; phylum Pseudomonadota; class Alphaproteobacteria; order Rhodobacterales; family Rhodobacteraceae; genus Yoonia. Next base: position 399,513 of record CANMDF010000002.1, read on the forward strand.
CAAGCGATCGGCAATGGTGATCTGGCATCGCAAGCTGTTTGGAAGGCGCACCTTGAGCGGATGGCCGAGCGCACCAAAGAGGCGCGTCCTGTTGAGCCTGACTTACGCGTTGCAGACAAAGACCCTTATGGGCTGCGCTTTATCGCGCTGTTGTTCTTTGTCGCTGCCTTGATGTTTGGATCGCTGTTCCGTGTTGCATCGGTCGGCGAAATTGTAACAGGGGGCGAACAAACGCTTGCGACGGGCCCCGTTTGGGAAGGTTGGATTGAGCCTCCGAACTACACCGGCAAGCCGTCGATATACCTGAACGACATTCCAGCAGGTCCGCTGCGCGTGCCTGAGGGCAGCCAAGTGACTTTGCGCCTTTATGGCGAAGTAGGTGCTTTGACTGTCGCCGAGACCGTGTCAGGTCGCACAGGTGAAATCGGGTCTGCCTCTGATGCGCAGCAGCAGTTCAGCATCACCCAAACTGGCACACTGACGATTGCCGGAGAGACCGAGACAAGCTGGGACGTCACCGCAGTCGCTGATGCGGTGCCCGGTGTTGATCTGACAGGTCCAATCGAATCCGATGCAACCGGCGAGCTGTCGCAGCCATTCACGGCGTTTGATGACTATGGTGTGGAATTTGGAACGGCCAAGATCACTCTGGATTTGGCACAAGTCGATCGCCAGCACGGTTTGACAATTGATCCCGAATCCTTTGATCCGCTGGTTCTGGACCTACCAATGCCCTTTACCGGGGACCGGACAGAGTTTGACGAATTCTTAGTCGACAATCTGAGCAAACATCTTTTTGCAAACCTGCCTGTCACGCTCGAATTCGAAGTGATTGACGCGGCCGAACAGACTGGCATGACACCGCCGGAGCCGATGATCTTGCCGGGTCGCAGGTTCTTTCAGCCCTTTGCGAAGGCCGTGATTGAACAACGCCGTGATCTGATGTGGTCCAAGGCGAATGCAGGGCGCGTGAATCAAATTTTGCGTGCCGTTTCGCATCGCCCCGAAGGGCTGTTCTCGAATGAGACGACATACCTGCGGCTACGCACGATCATTCGCCGTCTCGATAATTTCGAAGATGTTGGCCTGACCGATGACGTACAAGCCGAGATTGCTGAGGCGCTTTGGGAGCTCGCTGTTCAGCTAGAAGACGGTCGCTTGGCTGATGCCCGTGAACGCCTACGTCGTGCCCAAGAGCGGCTGGCCGAAGCGATGCGCGATGGCGCCTCTGACGAAGAAATCGCCGAACTGATGCAGGAGCTGCGTGAGGCGACCGACGATTACATGCGCATGTTGGCCGAAGAGATGGAGCCCAATGACGGCACCGATCAGGCCGATAGCGGCCAGCAGGGCGAGCCGATGGGCATGGACGAGCTGCAGGCGATGATGGACCGCATCCAAGAACTGATGGAAGAGGGCCGCATGGCCGAGGCGCAAGAGCTGATGGAACAGCTGAACCAGATGATGGAAAACATGCGCGTCACCCAAGGTGAAGGTGGCGATGGCCCGCCCAGCCCAGGCGAGCAATCAATGCAAGACCTAGAAGATACCTTGCGCGAGCAGGAAGAATTGTCTGACGATAGCTTTAGCGATCTGCAAGACCAGTTTGGCCAAGGTGATCAAGGCGAGCAACAGCAGGGCCAGCAAGGGCAGCAGGGTCAACAGTCAGGTCAACAGGGGCAGCAAGGCCAACAAGGCCAAGAGCCGGGCCAGCAGCCCGGCCAACAGGGCAACCAAGGCTCTGACCCCAGTCAGGGTGGTCAGCAAGGTCGGGGTCAAGGTGTCGGCGAAAGCAGCGAAAGTGGTGAACAGCGCGGCAATGGCGCAGGCGGTGAAGGCGATGAGCGTAGCCTTGCCGAGCGCCAGCAGGCCTTGCGCGAAGAGTTGCAGCGCCAACGCGAAGGCCTGCCCAATCTTGGTGGTGAAGCAGGCGATATTGCCCGCCAATCGCTTGAACGTGCCGAAGGGGCGATGGAAGGGGCTGAAGATGCCTTGCGCGACGGTGACTTGGCCGAGGCCATTGATCAACAAGCGGAAGCAATGGACGCTTTGCGCAATGGTATGCGTCAACTGGGGCAAGCCTTGGCAGAAAACCAAAATGCAGAACCGGGCCAGGGGTCCGAGCAAGGTGAAGCGCGCGGTCGTCCCGCCCCCGGGCAACGTGATCCTTTGGGGCGTGAAATGGGCAATACGGGCCAGTTGGGCACCGATCAGGAATTGCTAGGTGGTGAAGATATCAACCGCCGCGCCGAAGAACTGCTAGATGAAATCCGCAGACGTTCCGCACAGCAAAGCCGGCCCGAGATTGAGCGCGACTATCTGCGTAGATTGCTGGATCAGTTCTAAGCTATTGTAACGGTCCCCGGTTTGGGCACCGATTTACTCTGACCGAAGCCCGTTCACAAATTCGCTGAGTGAGAACCGGAGACCGTCAACCGTCATGACATAAGAGCTCATGATATCAGTCGTCTGTGGCAGGTTTTCGGTGATTTGATCTGCGAAAATATAGGGCAGGAACAAGATCGCAAACAGAACGAGGATTAAGAAAAAGCCCCGACGGAAACCGCTGCGTTGCACTGCCTCTTCTTTTTCGAACTCTGTCAGGCCTGATGTATCATTAGCCTGCGCACGTGCGCGTAAGGTTGCGTTGATTTCATTGATTGTTGGAACGGTGCGCAGGTGCGCCTTGTCTGCGTTCTCTTGCGCCGTCTCGGGGGTTTGCGTGCCAGTGCGGGTGCCGCCTTCTTCCTCAGTCATCATCGCGATGCGCTGTCGCGTCGCGTCTTCTGTGACGGGAACAGGAGGGCGTGCTGCTTCGGTTTGTGGGGGTTTAGCTATTGCGCCTGCGGTCGCAACAGCAGGGCCGCCGAATGATGCTTCTTCGCGCAATATATTCGCGACGGCGTCATCTAATTGTTTGCGTTGCGGTGCTGGATCAGCATTTGGTTCAGGCTCTGCCTCAGGCGTCTGGGCTTCGGTGGGCTCTTCTGCGGTATCTGGCTTTGGCTCAGATGCTTCGACTTCGCTGGCGTCTGATGCGGTTTCGGCTTCATCAACTTCAGGCTCTGAAGAGGTGTCTGGTGTTGCTGTGATGCGACCGGGAACGGTCGGTTTTTCGGTTTGGAACCAAGACAGTTGGCAGTTCGAACACTGAACATCGCGACCACCGGGTGGGATCGCATCATCAGACACTTCGTATTGCGCGTCACAGTTGGGGCAAATCAGCCTCATGTTCAAATTCCTTCTGCCCGGTGTACTTGCTAATTTATTGTTATCACCGGCGTCAATTTATCAATGGTTGCGCTAAACGCAAAGGTTTTGCGCATGGGATAGTCGCAGACATTGAAACCTGTTGCAGATTTGGGCAGAAGAGCGGAGTAGGCTCAGGGGAACCGCAGTGATTGAACTAGAGAATGTGTCTTATGGGTATCGGGGTAATGCACTTTTTTCCCAGTTATCTCTGACACTTGCGCCCGGATCGTTTCATTTTTTGACAGGTCCATCAGGTGCAGGAAAGACAACTTTGCTGCGTCTTTGCTATGCTGATTTGCTTGCGATTAAGGGTAAAGTCCGGATTTTTGGCCAAGATGCAGGCGCTTTGGACCGCGATGAGGTGGCAATGTCTCGCCGACGTATTGGCGTTGTGCACCAAGATTGCCAGTTTCTGGATCATCTCAGTATTGCGGAAAATATAGCGCTTCCGCTGACTGTCTCTGGCCGGGCAAACGAGGTCGGGGGCAACTTGGAAGAGTTGCTGAATTGGGTCGGGTTGGGTGCGCAGGCCAACCAGATGCCAGCGGAATTGTCGGGTGGCGAACGCCAACGCGCCGCGTTAGCCCGCGCTGTGATCATATCCCCTGATGTGATCATCGCCGATGAACCTACTGGAAATGTTGATTGGGAAATGTCGCAGCGATTGCTGAGCCTGTTGATTGAGCTGAACAAGATGGGCAAGACAATCCTGATCGCGACCCACGATCTGGCAATGATCCGTGCCGCCAAGTCTGATGTCAGTGCGCGCGTGTTGCGCTTGAAAGACGGACAATTACAGCAAGCGGGGGCCGAGCTGTGAAGGCGATGTTGGACCTTATTTTCGGCGATCCACAGGCCGACCGTACCGTGCCGCATACCGGCATGACCGCCCGCTTGACCGTTTTTGTGGCTGCTGTGATGGCGTTTTTGGCTGTCATTGCTTTGGCAGTGTCGCTAACCACCAACCGCGTGGCCGGTGTTTGGGCCCAGGAGCTGGCGCAATCCGCCACCTTGCGACTGCCTGCCGATCCGGTCTCGGCCGATGCGCTACTTTTGTCAGCGCTTGATGTACTTGAGACCACACCGGGTATTCGCAATGTCCGTGCATTGTCGCAGGACGAACAGCAGGCGCTCTTGGAGCCTTGGTTTGGCCCCGACTTGCCCCTTGATGCCCTTCCGATGCCCCAGTTGATTGAGATTGTGGCCGATGGTGACGGTTATGACGTTGATGGTTTGCGTGCCCGTTTGACTGCCCAAGTACCCGGTGCGATTTTGGATGATCACACTGCTTGGCGCCAACCGTTGCTGGATGCGGCTGCCCGTGTGCGGCTGATTGGCTGGACAGTGATCATTTTGATCGGTGCGACAGTGGGCGCCATGATAACGCTGGCCGCACAAGCCGCCCTTGCTGCGAATGTGCAGGTGATCAGTGTCCTACGCCTTGTGGGTGCGAAAGACGCTTATATCGCCCGTGCGTTCGTCCGTCGTTTCACCTTGCGTGCTGGTGCCGGGGCTATTGCTGGCATGGTGATTGGTGTGGTTGTCGTGCTCTTGATGCCTCAAGGAAGTGCCTCTGGCAGCTTGCTAACCAGCGTCGGCTTTGAGGGTGCTGAATGGATCTGGCCCTTGCTGATCCCGGCTTTGGCTGCAATTGTTGCGTTCTTTGCGACCCGCGCTGCGGCCTTTCGCCGGTTGAAGGAACAAACATGAGCAATGCAATCCAATGGGTCCGGTCGCTGATTTTTAACGCGCAGATGTATTTGGCGATGCTCGTTGTAGGCATCCTGTATTTGCCGGCAGCTATCATTTCAGCCAAGGGCGCTGTTGCAGGTTGTCATGCCTATTGCCGTTATATTCGGTGGAGCGCCGGCTGGATGATTGGATTGAAATCGGAAATCCGGGGTGATCCCCCAACGGATGAGGTGATGGTCGCCCCCAAGCATCAATCGTTCCTTGATGTGCTCATGATTTATGGTGCCATGCCGCGCGGCAAATTCATCTTCAAAGCCATTCTAAAGTACGCACCGATTATTGGTCAGTTTGGATTGCGCATTGGCTGCATTCCTGTCGACCGGGGCAAGCGTGGTCAGGCGATCAAGAAGATGGTGGCAGATGTGCAGGCGGGTCGCGCTGATCCGGGTCAGTTGATCATTTACCCGCAGGGCACCCGTATCGCGCCGGGTGTGAAGGCGAAGTACAAGATTGGCACAGGTGCGCTTTACCGTGAGCTGAACCAGCCTGTCGTGCCCGTTGCCACAAATGTTGGAGTGTTTTGGCCCAAACGCGGTGTCATGCGCAAGCAAGGGACTGCCGTGTTTGAGTTTCTGCCGCGGATTGAGCCGGGGCTGGACGTAGATGAATTCATGCAGCGGCTTGAGCATGATATTGAGACCGCCTCGGACCGCTTGAATAAAGAGGCGGGTTTTCATGGCTGATCACGTTGTCACCGACATCGCAACGCTCGAAGCACTCTATGGTGCGCCCGGCAAAGCCTCATTGATCAAAGTTGCCCCGGAACTGACCCCACTCTATCGCAAATGGATCATGGCCTCGCGTCTTTGCATGGTATCGACGATTGGGCCAGATGGCACTGATGGAAGCCCACGTGGCGATGACGGCCCCGTGGTGCAGGAACTGAACCCGAAAACCTTGCTTTTGCCCGATTGGCGCGGGAACAACCGCATGGATACGCTTCGCAACATCGTGGCTGATGGCCGGATCAGTTTGATGTTTGTCGTGCCGGGATCAAACAATGTGATCCGGGTCAATGGTCGCGCTGTTGTGTCTTTGGATCCTGAACTATTGGCGCGGTTTGATCAGATGGGGCGACAGCCACGCAGTATTGTGGTGATCACGATTGCGGAAGTGTATAGCCAATGCGCCCGTGCACTGATGCGTGCGCGCACATGGGTGTCTGAAGACGAAAGCGCAGACCTGCCGACAATCGGAGACCTTCTTGCCGAACAGGAAGCAGCTTTTGATGGTGATGCATATGACGCAAATTGGGCTGCACGTGCACAGCAGACAATGTGGTAACTAACGCAAGGTCAAATTGCTGCTGCGTCCCAAGACATGCCGTATCGCCCAACCGATCATCACAAGACTGATCACCAACCACAGCCCGCCCCACATAACAGTCGTGCCGCCGAATTCTTCCGCCAGCATGCGTGCATCTGACCGCAAATTGGACCGCGCGATGGTATCGCTGAAGATATCAAAGGGTACATAGATCATGCTTGTCAGGCCGATGACCCGTAGGATCATGTCGTTGATGTTATGGTTCAGAATGATTGATGCCGCGATCATTACGATGCCAGTGCCAATGGTAAAGCCAAGGGCAAAAGTCTCTCGTACATAGAACCCAGCGATGATCAGAATGACGATGCCACAAAGCGCCATGATCTGCCGATCAAGTTTTGTGCGTGTGGCAGCGATCAAGAGAGCAATGCCAATCAACAGTGATCCTAGATAGCCTGCGGTCAACGTCCAAAAACGGCTTCCCCCGCGACTTATGACCAGTCCGCCTTGGTCTGGTGATACCGACAAGCTGATGACTTCGCCGCCAGTCAGGACAGTAGCGATTGCATGGGATGCTTCATGGAAAAAGACGATAAGGATCTTGAGTGGGACGACAGCCTTTGTTTGCCAAAAGGCAAATACCACCGCTGTCAGCAACAGAAGCTGCCAATGCCCTTTGAGAACGCGCAAGCCTAGGCCGCGAGCCCTTTGGACCCAAGAGCGAGGTACTTGTTACGCCGATCCGCGCGGAGTTTGTCACCGGAAAGGTCACGCAATTCGTTCAGCATGGTGACCAAGGCGACGCCGACTGATTTGATCGCTTCATCGCGGTGCCGATGTGCGCCGCCTTCCGGTTCAGGGATGATACGGTCGCAGACGCCGAGTTCATGCAAGTCTTTGGACGTGAGGCGCAAAGCTTCTGCAGATTCACGCATCTTTTCGGCATCTTTCCACAAAATTGATGCACAACCTTCGGGGCTAATCACTGAATAGATCGAATGTTCGAGCATCGCGACCCGGTTCGCTGAGGCGAATGCCACAGCCCCGCCAGAACCACCTTCTCCGATCACGACGCTGATCAGGGGCACTTTCAGCTCAAGACATTTTTCGGTCGAACGGGCAATCGCCTCGGACTGGCCGCGCTCTTCGGCACCTTTGCCGGGGTAGGCGCCGGGCGTGTCCACAAGCGTGATGACAGGCAGACTAAAGCGGTTCGCCAGTTCCATCAAACGGATCGCCTTGCGGTATCCCTCGGGGCGGGCCATGCCGAAATTGCGCTCAATGCGGGATTTGGTGTCGTTGCCCTTTTCATGACCGATGACCATAACAGGCATGCCGTCGATACGGGCGAGACCACCCATAACGGATAAGTCGTCTGCAAAGTTCCGGTCGCCCGCCAATGGCGTATATTCTGTAAACAACGCATCGATATAGTCTTGGCAGTGTGGACGCTGGGGGTGACGTGCCACTTGGCATTTGCGCCAAGGTGTCAGGTCGGCATAAAGCGACGTCAGCAGGTCAGATGCTTTCTTGTCCAGCGCGGCTGCTTCTTTGGCAATGTCCATTTCAGGATTGTCACGACCCATCGCGCGCAGCTCTTCGGCTTTGCCTTCTATCTCAGCGAGCGGTTTTTCAAAGTCGAGGTATTGGGTCATGGCTGCGGGCCTTTTGCATGCGTTCATTATTATATGGCGTATGGATGACCCAAGTGCAACGGCAGGCGGTTGCCACATTATTGCCATTTGCAATGATGCCGCAAACAGGCGACGCTCTTGCCAAATTGTCGCGGGAAAGGAAATTTATATGCGCATTTTAACTATTACTGCCGCCTTTGCTCTGAGCTTAGCAAATCCTGCGTTTGCCCAATCAATCAATTTTGGTGATGACAGCAGCCAGTGGGCGAATGACGGCGAATGTGACGACGGGCGCTTTACGGGGCCGGGTTTGACCTCAACACCGCTGCTGCAGGACGACGTGTTGGCTGACGCCACAGATTGCAAGATGGCGTATCAGGCTGGCCAATTGACGCTCGCGGGCGTCTCATCTGACGGCACGATCGATTTTGGCAATGATGCGGGCGATTGGTCCAATGATGGCGAATGCGATGACATGCGCTTTGCTGGACCGGGCATGACTACGACGCCCTTGCTTCAAGATGACATCATGCGCGACGCATCAGATTGCCGAGACGCATTTGCAGCTGGCCGCCTAAAGCTAGCCGGCCAATAGGCGGTGTCGCGTCAGCCCGCGATCATCTCGGACTGGCGCACGATCACTTCGGCTTGCTTGATTGACGCGATGTCGACGAGGCGGCCTTTGTAAACGGTCGCCCCTTCGCCGCGTGCTTTGGCGTCTTCCATCGCAGCAAGGATTTCGCGTGCTTCGGCGACCGCTTCCTCAGATGGTGTGAACACCTCATTGGCAAGTGCTATCTGCTTAGGGTGGATCGCCCATTTGCCGACCATGCCTAGCGTGGCAGACCGTTTGGCCTGCGCGCGGTACCCTTCATCATCGCTGAAATCCCCGAAAGGTCCATCCACGGGCAGCACGCCATGTGTGCGGCACGCCGCTACGATGGCCGTTTGCGCCCAGTGCCATGGATCGGAGTAATGACGCGTGTCGCCATGCAGCATGTAGTAGTTTTCCTGCGTGCCGCCGATGCCCGTCGTCTGCATGCCCATGGATGCGGCAAAATCAGCGGCCCCAAGGCTCATCGCCGCCATGCGGGGTGAGCTGGCGGCGATGTCTTCGACATGGGCGATGCCTGCAGCGGATTCGATGATCACTTCAAAGCTGATTGGTTTACTGCGTCCTTTGGCGGTTTCAATTGCGGTGACCAGCGCATCGACCGCATAGACATCTGCGGCGCAACCGACCTTGGGGATCATGATCTGGTCGATCCGGTCGCCTGCCTGTTCCAGCACGTCGACCACGTCTTTGTACCAATATGGCGTATCGAGACCGTTGATTCGTACCGACAAATATTTTGTGTTCCAGTCGACCTCGTTAATCGCTTGGATCACATTGGCGCGTGCTGTGTCTTTATCGGACGGTGAAACGCTGTCTTCCAGATCAAGGTTGATCACGTCTGCTGCACTTACCGCCATTTTCTCAAATAGTTTGGTGTTTGAACCGGGCCCAAACAGTTGGCAGCGGTTTGGACGGGCAGGGGGCGTGGGTTGCAGGCGGAATGACATGAGCGATCCTTGCGGTATGATTATTGCGTCAGCGGTTTCTTGTGGCGTAGATTATTGCGCGCACAGGGGCAAGCGTATTTTGCAGTTGCAGCATGCCTGCCTTACGGCAACTTCGCTACCAGCAGATGTGTTTGATGGCTTGTCCGTCTTTCAACTGGAAAATCTCAACGCAAGTTGTGTCCCCTTGCCGTGCCGTTCTGTGTCCCAGGTCGAGGCTACGGATCACCTCTGCCGGTGAAACGAACTGATCATCATTCAGGTCCATGTATTTGGTCGGAAAACCATGCAACAGAACAAGCCCTGCCAGCACCAGAAGCGGCGCCACTGCGATTGCGACAATGATTATGAGCAACCTACGCATGGCCTAACTCCACAGCATTTCACCTCCTATTATGAGAGCGATGCAGAAGAGCCTTCCTGAATTAAACGCCGGCTTCGACAATCGCTTTGGCCAACACAGGTACCGTCTGCGCATTCAATCCAGCAATGTTCATCCGGCTGTCGCCCACCATGTAAATCCCGTGATCGGCCCGCAGTTTTTCAACCAGTTCCGGTGTGGTTCCCAAACGGCTGAACATGCCACGGTGATGGGCTAGAAAATCGAAACGGTCACTGTTGGTCAGGCGTTTGAGTTCATCGGCCAACTGCTGCCGCAGCGCCAGCATACCGTTGCGGGTTTCTTCCAACTCGGCTTCCCAATCGGCACGCAGATCAGAGTCTTGCAGGATTGTGGTCACCACACGTGCACCGTGATCCGGCGGGAAGGAATAGTTCTGGCGGTTCAGAAACGCGAGGTTCTGTTGGGTCAGCGCCTGTTGATCGGCGTCCTTGCAGACAGCCATCAAGATGCCCGTCCGTTCGCGGTAAATCCCAAAATTCTTAGAGCAGCTTGCCGCAATCAGGCAATTCTCGAAACTGCTGGCGATCTGACGTGTGGCTTTGGCGTCATCGGCCAAACCATCGCCGAACCCTTGGTAGGCAATGTCAACGAATGGAACGGCGCCCTTGTTTTGCAGAAGGCTGATGACTTGTGCCATCTGCTCATATGTTAGGTTTGCGCCGGTGGGGTTATGGCAGCAGCCGTGCAGGAGAACGACATCGCCCGCTGCGACGTTCTGCAGGTCAGCTATCATGCCGTCGAAGTCAACGCCGCGTGTTTCGCTATCGAAATAGCGGTATTCTGCCATGCTCATCCTCAGGTATTTGATGATCGATGGGTGGTTTGGCCACGTCGGGTTGGACAGCCAAACAGTGGCTTTGGGGGCGGCAATGCGGATGAGTTCCAGCGCCTGGCGGATCGCACCAGTGCCACCGGGCGTGGCAACGGCAGCGACCCGTTCATCTAGCACACTGTCACCCAGTACGAGGTCTTTCATTACGGCGCTGAACGCAGGATCGCCAGCCAGACCAGTGTAAGCCTTGGAAGATTGGTCCGCCAAAATACGGCGCTCCGCCTCTTTCACGGCCCGCATGACGGGGGTGTTGCCTGTTGCGTCCTTATAAACACCGACGCCCAGATCGACCTTATCGGTGCGCGGGTCGGCCTTGAATTTGGCGACGAGGGCGAGGATTTTATCCGCAGGTTGGGCGGTGAGGTTTTCCAGCATTTCTTAGGCTCCGGTGGCGATTGGAAGGTCGGCGTACATGCCCCATTCGGACCATGACCCGTCGTAGAGTGCGTGATCAGTTTTGCCGATCCGTTCAAGGGCGAGTGAGAGGATCGCAGCGGTCACACCTGACCCGCAAGTGGTGATCGCGGGTTTGGACAGATCGACGCCTGCTTTCTTGAAGATCGCTTCAAGATCGGCTGGGTCTTTCATGGTCTGATCCGAGCTGAGCAAGTCTTTGTAAAAGACGTTCTGTGATCCAGGGATATGGCCGGACCGCATACCTTCGCGCGGCTCGTCGTCTTCGCCTTTGAAACGACCGGGTGCGCGGGCATCAATGATGCTGTAGTCGCCCAGTTTGGCAGCGCGGGCGACATCGGTCACATCGCGAACGCGGTGCGGTTCCATTTTTACTGTCATATGGCGGTCGCGGATTGTAGGGGCCGCGGTAGTGACTTTGTGCCCGTCAGTGACCCATTTGGGCAGGCCACCATCCAAAACGGCGATATTAGTTTGCCCCATCAGGCGGAACAGCCACCAGACACGGGCGGCAGAAAATAGGCCCGTGCCGTCATAGACAACGACTTGATGTCCATCGCCCACGCCCATCGCACGCATGCGTGACATGAATTTTTCGACAGGCGGGGCCATATGCGGTAGTTCAGACCGACCATCACTGATTTCGTCAATGTCGAAGAAGCGCGCGCCGGGGATGTGACCTGTGGCGTATTCGGCTTTCGCGTCACGACCGCTGTCCGGCATGTACCAAGAGGCATCAAAAATCCGCAGATCCGGGTCTTTGAGGTGCGCGGCAAGCCAGTCGGTGCTTACCAGTGTTTTTGGGTCATCCGCCATTGTCGCAGTCATCCTCTGCTTCTTCAAAGCAATCGGGGGACAGGTATCGCGCAGGGCCTTGTATGACAAGCCTTCGTCGCCACTCGCACACTGTGATCGGGCAAAGAAAAACGCCCGCAGGGCTGCTGCGAGCGTTTCAAATCAAATCAAGTAGAAGGCTTACTTGGCCATCGCATTCTTGATCATGCCAACAATGGCCAAAGCGGCACCACCACCAACACCACCGCCTGCGACTTGCGTCAGGATGCTGCTGATATCCATACCGCCGTCTCCGGCAGACATGCCAAGAACAGCGCTGAGGATTTGTCCGCCTACACCGCCGCCAATGATGCCCGCGATTGAATTACCCAGCGTCCCGAGCGAGAGGTTTTTCATAACCCCACCGGCCAAGTTACCGCCGACTGCACCCGATACGAGCTGAAGAATGATTTGTTCCATGGTGATCCCCTTCCAAAAGGCCTTGTTTTTGCTGGCGCAAAATGTCGATCCAAGACGGCGCCACAAGGCGTGGGCCAATCATTGGCTCACGTCTCAGGTGCAGATGATCGGGTTTTGGGCGCGTTAGGGTAAGGGGAAAACCTTGCGGTTAATCCCCGTGGCGCAACAGGCGCTGCTTTTGGCGGCCCCAATCACGCTTGGCCTCTGTCTGGCGTTTGTCGTGGTTTTTCTTACCCTTAGCCGTCGCGATCTTAAGCTTTACCAGCCCACGATCGTTGAAATACATCACCAGCGGCACAAGGGTCATGCCGTCGCGTTTTGTGGCATTCCACAGGCGCGCCAACTCGCGGTTTTTCACCAAGAGCTTGCGCTTGCGCCGTTCTTCATGGCTGAACATGGCACGGTCATAGGGTGCGATGTAGGCGTTCGTCAGCCACAGTTCACCATCATCTACGCTGGCATAGCTGTCTGCGATATTGGATTGGCCGATGCGTAGTGATTTCACCTCGGACCCGGTCAGGATAATGCCAACCTCAAGGTCATCCTCGATGGCATAATCATAACGGGCACGCCGATTTTCAGCGATCACTTTGTAGTTTTTGTTTTCGGGTTTCTTGGCCATAGTTGGCATCAGATAGGCCAAGCTTTGCGTTGGCACAAGGGCAGGGGACAACCTGCGCCTGACATCACTGAGGGTTGAAAGATTGCCAATGACTGTGCCCGTTTTGCAAAACCGTACGGCCCGCCATGTTTTTCTAGAAAAACACGGCCTGTCGGATCGGCCTTCGGGGGCTGGTAAAGGTACTGACCTAAAGGCGGTCATCGACAATCTTGGCTTTGTGCAATTGGACAGCGTGAATACCTTCGCTCGCGCCCATGATCTGATCCTATGGTCCCGTCGCCAACAGTTCCGCCCCAAGGCGTTGCAACACCTATTGCACCGCGACCGTCAGGTGTTTGAGCACTGGACACATGATGCAGCCACTATCCCGATGGAGAGCTTTGCCCATTGGCGCATGCGTTTCGCCCGCGATGCCGTGCGGATGGAGCAGCGTTGGAAAGAATGGCGGCGGGGCGATTTTACCGCCAAGATTGATGAGGTCTTGCGCCAGATTTCTGACAATGGTTGTTGCACCTCTGGTCAAGTCGGCACGGATGAAAGCCGTGGGTCGGGCGGTTGGTGGGATTGGCATCCGTCCAAGACTGCTTTGGAATATCTGTGGCGATCGGGGCAAGTGTCTGTTGTGCGCCGTGAGGGGTTTACCAAGGTCTATGATCTGACCGAGCGTGTCATCCCGCCTGAACATCTCAACAGCCGCCACCAAGAAGCGGATACGATTGAATGGTGTTGCGCGGGGGCCTTGGACCGCTTGGGCTTTGCAACCAGTGGCGAGTTGGCTGCATTTTGGGATCATGTTACCCCGGCTGAGGCGAAAGCGTGGTCTGCGACGGCCTTGGCCGAAGGACGAATCGTTGAGATCGATGTTGAAGGCGTAGATGGAAAGCTGCGCCGGTCCTTTGCGCGGCCTGACCTGATGGATAGGGCGGTCGCTGCGCCCGTGCCCCGTATCCGTATTTTGTCGCCATTCGATCCTGCATTGCGAGACCGCAAGCGGGCCGAACGCTTGTTTGGTTTTCACTACCGGATCGAAATTTTTGTGCCGGCGCCCAAGCGCAAGTACGGGTACTATGTGTTTCCAGTGATGGAAGGCGACAGTTTGATCGGGCGCATTGATATGAAACGCGAAGGCAGTGTTTTGGCCGTTCGCGCGTTTTGGCCAGAGGACGGCGTGCGCATGGGATCAGGCCGCGTCGCGGCGCTGCGAAAGGAATTGGAACGGGCGGCCCAGTTTGGCGGCTGCAATGAGCTGACCTATGCACAAGATTGGATCAGGCTCCAAAATTAATACTTGAACAATGTTCAAAATTGGCCTATCCCATCTGAAATTCAGTCAGGAGGCCGCATGTATTACGTCGCCCAAACCGATCAGCTTGTGTCAGATGGTGTGATTAACACCAGCCAAGCTGATGAAATCCAAAGCCGCGCGCGTGCTGCGATGATCGCGCTTTGCGTCAATACATTGCTGATTGCAGGTATCTTGGCGGCGACGCTTGGATTGGTCTTTTTCTTGGCAAGTGCCGCGAGCGTTGCCGTTTGTGGTGGTCTTTTCCTAGGGTCGGGCTTGTTGATCCTGCGTTACGGCGCTGAACTTTACCGCATGTTTGGCAACGCCAGTGCGCTGATCGGTGCGGGCATGTTGATATCTGGCACAGGGATTGAACTGGCCGATAAAGTGCCAGACATCGCGGGGCTTGCGATGGCGACGATTGGCGCGGTGTTAGGCGGGCTCTTTTTCTGGCGGTTCCGCATGGGATTTACGCGTTTGCGGTTTGCTTACGGTGCCGTTTTGGTGATGGCCGCCGCACTGCATTTGACCGGCGTTTATGCCGCTGCCGCTGAGTTCAATCTTGATGGTTGGCCTATGCCATTCATCCACCTCTATGTCTTTGCGGTGATAGCCGCCCTCGGATTGACGTTGGATTTGCGCATCATCACCGCGCTTGCGATCGTACCTTTTGCGCAGATGTTGGACACGGGCACGTATTATTTCACAGCCGCCTATGTCTTTTATTCACCCGAATCCACGCTGAGCATCTTGCAGTTGGGCGCATTGGTTGCGGTTTGTCTTTGGGTGGCCGGACGTGGCGGGCCTGCTTTGTCCCGGCAAGCGGGTGTGTTGATGATCATGGCATTTGTCGTGGCGAATTTGTGCTTCTTGGTTGGCAGTATTTGGGGTGATGTTGTCGGAAGCAGCTATTGGGGCCCGGTTTATGCCGATTTCGCAGGAGATTGGACTGCTTACAACGACGCACGTGATGCGTTCCGCGCACAGGCATTCACGATCAGTGAAGGTGTGTATTCCATCGTTTGGGCGTTGCTGTTGGCCGGACTGATTGTCTGGGCTGCGATGGCCAACAAGCGGGGCATGTTCAATACCGCCATGACCTTTGCGGGCATCCATGCCTATACGCAAATGTTTGAAAGCTTCTACGACGAGCCATTGGCCTATGTCATTGGTGGTCTGGCCGCGATCCCGCTGGCCTTTGGATTGTGGCGGTTAAACAATGCGTGGTTCAAGCCACTGAAACCCGCCAGTGCGCAGTAGAAAAGTAAGGTGGGTTTACACCCACGTTACGTCAATTCAACAGACCCGCGTGAACCATAGCCTTGCGCATTTTTTCCTTGGTCGCATCCGTCAAACCAACCAAAGGCGAGCGCACTTCTTCGCTACACATGCCCAGCAAAGACATACCGTATTTCGCACCCACCAAACCGGGTTCTGTAAACACCGCTTCGTGCAGCGGCATCAAGCGATCCAGCTGGGTCAACGCTTTGGCATAATCGCCGGCCAGCGTGCTTTCTTGGAACTCGGCAATTAACTTGGGCGCAATATTGGCCGTCACGGAAATACAGCCGTGGCCACCATGTGCGTTATAACCAAGTGCAGTTGCATCTTCGCCTGACAGCTGGATGAAATCCGCACCACAGCGCATGCGTTGCGCAGGGACGCGCGACAAATCAGCTGTCGCGTCTTTCACACCGATGATCATCTCAAGCTTGGCCAATTCGGCCATTGTGTCTGGCGTCATGTCGACGACGGAACGCGGCGGGATGTTATAGATCACGATCGGCAAACCACATTCGGCGGCAGCGGTGAAATGCGCGATCAACCCAGCCTGTGTCGGCTTGTTGTAGTAAGGTGTCACAACCAGTGCTGCATCGGCCCCGGCCTTTTTTGCGGCCATCACAAGGCGCACGGTTTCGGCTGTGTTGTTCGAGCCCGCACCTGCAATCACAGGAATACGTCCTGCCGCCTCATTGACGACTGTTTCAACAACCAAATCATGTTCGGCATGGGTCAGCGTCGGGCTTTCGCCAGTTGTGCCCACAGGCACCAGCCCATGCGATCCTTGGTCCACATGCCAGTTCACTAGTTTTTTTAGCGCGTCAACATCGACTTGGCCGTTCGAAAACGGCGTGACGAGGGCGGGGAGAGATCCCTTAAACATGGCACGCTTCCTTGTTGTTGGTGGCCGTGATTGGCCGTGATAAAATCGCGCGGACACTAAGCGCAGTTGGTCAATCCTACAAGTTGTTCGTTTTGTCCAGAACGCAGTCGGGTTTCCGCTGATTGTCATGTTTGTGAGTTGTTATTGTGCCAACACAGGTTACCTTCCTGTTCAAAAGGGACGCGCAGTGAACCTAGTAAGAAAACTAAGCCTTGTTATGGCGTGTATTGTGGCGGCCCCTTTGGCTGCTCAATCAGTCGATCCCAAGAGCATTGCGGCCATTGATGCCAGCGATATTGATTGGGATGTCGCAAGCCAGATTGCACAAGAGGCAGGTTCGGTCACAGCCGATACGCTGTTGTGGTTGCGCCTGCGCGCGGGCGAAGCCGAGTTTGCGCAGTATCGCGCATTCCTTTCTCGCCGAGCGGATTGGCCTGGATTAGATAGACTGCGATCCGAAGCAGAGTTGGCCATCGATGATAGCATTCCACCTGCGGAACGAGTGGCTTGGTTTGGTGACAGGACGCCGTTGACTGGCGCAGGGGCTGTGCGTTTGGCGCAAGCGCACCTTGCCTTGGATCAACCCGAAAAGGCGCGTGATGTATTGCGCGCCACTTGGATTGAGCGCCGCCTGTCTGAGGACGGGCAAGAGGCGATGACCGCCGCCTTCGCGGAAGACCTAAAGCCGTTTCATGCGGCTCGCGTAGATGAATTGCTGTGGCGATCCCGCGCGGCAGAGGCTGAACACATGCTGCCGCTTTTGCCTGAAGATCAATCTGCGCTGGCTGCCGCACGTATCGGGTACATTACCCGCGCAGGAAACCTTCCTGCATTAGTTGCGAAGGTGCCCGCGGCCCTGCGTCTAGATCCCGGGTTTGCCTATGATCGCTATTCCTGGCTGTCTGGTCGGGGTGAGCGCACTGATGCGGTTAAGATGCTGCTCGAACGCTCGACCAGTCGCGCCGCTTTGGGCGAGCCTTTTCGCTGGTCTGGGTGGCGCCGTGTCTTGGCTCGGTGGGAAATGCGCGAAGGGCGGGCGGAACAGGCCTATCTATTGGCATCGCGTCACTTTCTGACAAGTGGCAGTTCATATGCTGATCTTGAGTGGCTGTCAGGCTATATTTCATTGACGTATTTGGGTGATCCGGCCCAAGCGCT
This sequence comes from uncultured Paracoccaceae bacterium, assembly GCA_947496605.1. Lineage (GTDB taxonomy): Bacteria > Pseudomonadota > Alphaproteobacteria > Rhodobacterales > Rhodobacteraceae > Yoonia. The sequence continues at coordinate 417,109 of CANMDF010000002.1, forward strand.
TGGCCATTTTCAGAATGCCTTGCGGGCGTCGGGCAGCCCAATTTCGCTGGGACGCATGCACTATTGGATTGGCCGTACCCATGAGGTGAAAGGTAATGCCACGTTGGCCGCCGATGCTTATAGTGCAGGGGCTGCACATCAGACCAGTTTTTATGGGCTCCTGGCCTCGGAAAAGGTGGGTCGTCCGTTAAGTCCAACGCTTGCTGGCACACAGGTCGCTTGGCAGAACGCCCCGGTGTTTGACGATGAGATTGTGCAAGCTGCGCTGATCTTATTGGCGGGCGGTGAACGTGGAGCGGCGTTTACGTTTTTCGCGCAACTTGGCCGCACATTGAATGCGACTGAACTGGCCCAACTTGGTGCTTATCTGAGTGAGATTGATGAACATCGTTATACGATCCTTCTTGGAAAGGCGGCTGTTGCGCGGGGCATCCTTATTCCTGCGATCTATTATCCTATTCATGACATGGCAGCCCTAGACCTGCCTGCTGACCCCGCGCTTTCACTTTCTATCGCCCGGCGCGAAAGTGAATTTAACGAAAGCATCGGAAGCCCTGTTGGGGCGCTTGGTTTAATGCAATTGATGCCAGCGACGGCCCAAGAGGTTTCGGGAAATCTGGGCCTCCCCTATGCCCGTGGCCGCTTGACGAATGACTGGCAGTATAATGCGACTTTAGGCACGGCCTATCTTGCGTATCTGGAAGAAGAGTTCGGTCCAAGCCCAGTCATGATTGCAGCTGGCTACAACGCAGGCCCCAGCCGCCCCATTCGCTGGATGGATGAGCGCGGTGATCCGCGATTGTTAGAGATGGATGTCGTTGATTGGATCGAACACATCCCATTTCGCGAGACCCGTAACTACGTGATGCGCGTAACTGAAAGCATCCCTGTTTATGAGGCGCGCCTGACCGGACGCACGGGCCCGGTGCGCTTTACTGATTTACTGATCGGGAAAAAACCAACGCTGCGCCCACGCGCAAGACCGACCCAAACCGGCCCGGATGTCAGGCCCTCGGCACGCCCGTAAACTAACTGGATTGTTTTGCCCGCCAAAGTGTGAAAAGGCCTGCTGCGACCACAATCGCTGCCCCGATTGCCACGTTTGGGCGCAATGTTTCCCCCAGTAAGAAAATCCCGATGGCGCTGGCGAAGACCAATTGCAAATAGGCGAAAGGTTGGACCTCACTGGCCTCTGCCACCTCATAGGTTTTGATCAAGAGCCAGTGCCCGCCTGCGCCAGTTAGACAAAGTGCTGCCATCCATTGCCAATCATAGGCTGTCATGGGTTCCCAAAACCATACGCCTGCCACCGTCATGACCACGGCACCTGATGTGCCGGTCCAGAAGAAAGACGTGGCCGTGTTGTCTTTGCGTGCCGCATAGCGCGTGAGCAAACCATAAAGCGCAAACATAAGCGCTGATGCCAGTGGGATGATCGCTGCTGGCGCAAAGACAGTGTATCCCGGCTGCAAGATCACGAGCACACCAATGAACCCGATACCGATGGCAACCCAACGCCGCCAGCCGACGTTCTCGCCCAAGACAGGCCCGGACAGGGCCGCGATCAACAACGGGTAACAGGCGAAAATAGCGTGGCTCTCGACAAGGCCCAACAGCACAAAGGCGCTGACCATAACGCAGATTTCGACCGCAAGCAGCGTGCCCCGTGCAATTTGGAGAAGGGGTTGCTGGGTGGCAGCCGCCGCCCGGATGGAGCCGGATTGCCGTGTGGCGATTGTTATGACGAAGGCAGCGAAGAACCAGTATCGGATCATTACGATCATGATGACATTGTAGTTTTCCGCCAGATGCCGCGAGATGCCGTCTTGGACCGCAAAGACGAACGTCGTGGCGATCATCAAGAGGATGCCGAGGCGCGGGTTATTTTGCATCCAGCATCCTTGCGCGGGTCATATGTCGTTTACGCCCATAGCCAGGCACGCGGGTGACGTCGAAACCAGCATCGCTCAGGCTTTGCCGGATGTGACCTGCCGCAGAATAGGTCGCAGCGGTACCCCCCGGTTTGGTGTGAGCGCCAACAGCGTCCAGCAGGTCAGGTTGCCAAAGTTCGGGGTTCTTTGCAGGTGAGAAACCATCTAGAAACCACGCGTCGGCGTGTCCGTGCCAAGCTGGCAAGGTTGCGCGCGCGTCGCCTTTGATGACATGCAGCGTTGGGCCGTTGGTGAGGGCGATCTCTTCTTTGTCGGGCGACCATTCCGACATCAGGATGTCGGCGTAGGAGGCGACTTGCGGGAAATGTGCAAGGGCGTTGCGCATATCGTCAATTGCCATTGGGAAGGCCTCAAATGACGTGAAATGGAGTGTGCCTTGTCGTCCTGCGTCGGCCCAAACTGCCCAAGTCGCCAGCAGGTTCAGCCCGGTTCCGAACCCCAACTCTGCAATCTGGAAATCGCCGCCAAAACGTGCAGGCAGGTCGTTACCCGCGAGAAACACATGTGCCGTTTCAGCCAGTCCATTCTCAAGCGAATAGTAAGGGTCATCGAACGCAGTTGCGATCGGCACACCATCCCGCCAGTCGAGTTTTGCTGTCTGGTCTGTCATGCGCCCTTGCCTTACCACTGCCCCATCTTTGAGCGGAAGGATGACGAATGGCAACGGCTGATGTGACAGTCATGGGGGCGGGCGTGTTTGGTCTGTCGGTGGCCTATGCTTGTGCACGCAAAGGGGCGCAGGTGCGCGTGATTGATCCGCATGGCGTGGCGTCTGGGTCCAGCGGTGGCTTGGTGGGGGCCTTGGCCCCGCACGTGCCTGAGAATTGGAATGAGAAGAAAGCGTTTCAGTTTGAAAGCTTAATCATGGCCGCAGCGTTTTGGCGCGACGTGTCGGCGTTGAGTGGCGCAGATGTGGGCTATGCCCGGACTGGCCGCTTGCAGCCTTTGGCGGACGCACGTGCTGTGGATCTGGCCCGTGCGCGTGCTGCGACTGCTGCAGACCTTTGGCAAGGCAAAGCGCTTTGGGAGGTAGTATCAGCCGATGGCGCCGCTTGGATGCCACCATCGCCCAGTGGCATGGTCGTGCATGATACTCTGTCCGCCTTGATCCATCCCCGCCGGGCGACCCGTGCTTTGGCGGATGCTGTGATTGCGCTTGGCGGTGAGGTGCTGTCGGAAGGTCTGCCTGAAGGCAAGGTCGTTTGGGCAACAGGCTGGCCGGGTATGCAAGAGATCGGCGGCAATGGCGTCAAGGGGCAGGCGGCATTGTTGCGCTTTGATGCAGCAGGCAAGCCGCAGCTGTTTGCTGATGCTTTGCATATTATTCCGCATGGGGATGGCACCGTCGCGATTGGGTCAACTTCTGAGCGCGAATTTGATGACCCTATCAGAACTGATGCGGCTTTGGATGATGTGTTGGACCGCGCGGTGAGTGCATTTCCGATCCTGCATGGTGCCGCGGTCTTAGAGCGTTGGGCCGGTGTGCGCCCGCGTGCCAAGAGTCGGGCCCCTGTCTTGGGCGTGCATCCAACGCGGGACGGCGACTATATCGCGAATGGTGGGTTCAAGATTGGCTTTGGTATGGCACCGAAAGTGGGGGCTGTGATGGCAGCGCTGGTTTTAGATGGCGACGACCAGATACCAGCAGGCTTTCGCGCTTGAGATAGGTTGGCAGGGGCGCTGCCCCCGTCGCTGCGCTCCTCCCCCGAGGTATTTTCGAACATGAGAAATGAGGGTGATCAGACAGTCGGGGCTTTAGCGAATGGCAGGTGGCCTGTCTTGATCCAGAACGTGGCTCCTGCCTTGTTTGCTGTGATCTTTAGCGGGATATTTTGTGGCAAGCGCAGCCATGCCCCTGTGCTCAGCGTGTCGGCCCCTTCGGTTGCACTACCCGAAATCATCAGCAACTCGGTGCCGCCGGTGGGCGTTTCTGCGAGAGAAGCGCCCGGTGCAAGCGAGATGAAACGTACTGTTTCACGATCGTCTTGATGGAGTGTTTGGCCTGTGATGCCTGCCCCTAAGGACGCGAGCCCAGCGGTCATGTCTTTGCGAAACTGTGTCCGGTCATCAGGGTCGAACTGCCAGAGTTTGACAAAGATCGTGCAACCTTCGGCAGCGCCCGGTGTGTGCGATGTTGTGGGTGGATTGCGCACGTATGTGCCGGCTGGATAATCGCCATGTTCGTCTTGGAAGACACCGTCGAGGACGATGAATTCTTCACCGCCTGTATGTGTATGTGCCGAAAACGTGCTGCCGGGTGCGTAGCGTACAATCGATGTGGCCCGCGCGACTTCGTCCCCGATCCGGTCAAGCATGCGCCGGTCAACGCCGGGCATGGGTGACGCTTGCCAAGGCAGATCAGTTGTGTTGACCAAAACCCGTTGCGCGAAATCAGCGTTCAGTTCCATGGTGTTTCCTTCAAAGCTTGGCGATTGTGATACCGGCATCCGAGAGGTGCTGCCGAATGCCTCGTGCCATCGTCACAGCCCCGGGCGTGTCCCCATGCAGGCAGATGGTGTCAATCTGGCAAGGGATGTGTTTTCCGGATTCTGAGATAATCGCCCCGGCGTTCAGCATTTCCAGTATGCGCGGTGCCGCGGTTGTCGCGTCATGCAGTACGGCGCCGGGTTTGCTGCGATCAACCAGAGTCGCGTCATCATTGTAGGCCCTGTCAGCAAAAATTTCGCCTGCCCAGTTGCAGCCCAACTCGCGCGTGACGTCTTCCATCGCTGTTGCAGCCAGCACCATGATCACGATGTCGGGGTCCACGTCGAGGGCCGCTTGATAGCACGCCCGCGCCAAAGCGTAATCGACCGATGCCATGTTCGAGAGCGCCCCATGCAGTTTCAGGTGCCTGACTGACCCACCAGCCCGCTTGGCCATCGCTTGTGCAGCGCCCAGTTGATAGGCGACCGCGTTGGCGATTTCATGATGCGGGAGCGGCAGTTGCCTGCGCCCGAACCCTTTGAGGTCTGCGAACCCCGGATGTGCACCTATGCCAACACCATTTGCGACGGCTAGTCGCATCGTTCCATCCATGACATCGGGGTCGCCTGCATGAAACCCGCAGGCGATATTTGCGGATGAGACGATATCCAACAGCGCCGCATCGTCGCCCATCTGCCATGGCCCAAAGCCTTCGCCCATATCAGCATTTAAGTCGACGGTGCGTGTCATGTCAGGGCCTTTCAAGGTCATCGCCGGGGGTCGCCCCGCTGATCAATTGGTAGCGCAGCAGATCGGCAATGTCATGCGGGTCGCGGATAATGGGCTGGCACATCTTTGTGATCGCGCGCAGTTGCGCATCATATGACTGCGCTGTTGTATCGGCGTCTGCGAGCGACAAAAATTGAAACCGCAAAGGCGTGCCCGGAGCGGCCTGTGCGATCTTGGGCAAGTCCGCAGGAATAACGCTGCCGATCCGGGGATAACCCCCGATAGTTTGGCATTCGGCAAGTAGAATGTAGGGGACACCTGCACCCGTGATTTGGATGTCACCGGGCACAATAAGATCGGACACATGGGTCAATCCGCCCGTGGTGCTGAAATCGCCACCTTCATAGTCCAGTCTGATCCCTTGCCGGTTGCCCTTTGCACTGCGCAGGAAAGTCATGGCGCTGAATGCGGTCTGCGTTTGCTGATCAAAGAAGTCCGTCTGTGGTCCGGGCATGATCCGGATCATGCCGCCTTTGAAACGGTCTGAGGGTGGCAGTTTTTGTGGAGCAGCCATGCGCTTTGGGTCTGGACCCAATGGCAAGGTATCACCGGCTTGTAGCCGTGCCCCGATACCTGCTGTCAGATGCGTCGCGCGGCTGTCCATGATCGGGTCTGTTGTCATCCCGCCAGCAAAGCGCAGATAGCCATAGACGCCCTTTTGCGCCCCCCGGATCGAGAGTTCTGCGCCAGCAGGCAAAAAATGCGTGCAATTGTGCGCTGCGTTTTCGCCATCGATGTCGGCCTGCATGACAGCGCCGGTTAAGGTAAACCGCACACCTTCGCTTGTGCTGAACGTCCCCCCCAAGCCCATCATTTCGATTGCGGCGTCGGCTGGATTTGTACCAAGTAAAGCTGCGCCTTCTAACAATGCAAGCGGATCAGCTGCGCCACCTGTGGACAACCCTTGGGCTTTCCATCCGGGGCGCCCGAGGTCTTGGATTGTCAGGCCGGGTCCTGCGCTGTGAATGGTCAGTTTCGGCATTACCGTAGCACTTCGCAAATGGCACCACCGTTGGTGTCGGTGTTCTGTTGGATTGCGCGAAAATCCGTGTCGGATACGGCTTGAAACTGCACTGCATCACCGGGTTCAAAAGCGAAGGGTTGTGATGTTTCGGGCAAATAGACGCGGAATGCGGTTTGTCCGATGTGACGCCAGCCTGTCGGTGCATCGGCGGCCCAAATGATCAACTGACGCACGGCTGTAATCAGCGCGCCGCGTGGCAGGCCTTCGGTCAACTCTGATTGACGCGGCACGTTCCAATGATCGGGTAGCATGCCGAGGTAAGGTTGTCCGGGTGCAAAGCCGATCGCGATGACACGCACAGTCGTGGCTTCGATATCGGCGATGGCTTGCGCGGGTGTGATCCCGGCCAGGGTCGCGACCTCTTGCAATTGCGGTGCAAATGCGGGGCTGAAGGCCGCTGGAATGCGCCACTGCCGACGGGGCCCGAGGTCCGTGGCAGTAGGGGTATCCAGCAAGGCTGAGATGGCTTTCGTGACAATTTCGCGGGTGGTGCGTTCAGGGTCAAAGCCAACACGCACGGACACGAGAGAAGACGCAACTTCGGTCACGCCTGTGATTGCAGCGTCCGCGACCAAACTACGAAAGCTGAGCGCGCGTGCATTTGCGTCTTCGGATAAGACCCGCGCAAAACGTACCAATATGCCATCGACCCCAAGGGGGCGTAATTCAGGGGCATGTACGTCTGCGGTCATGGGCGTGGTCTAAGAGGTCTTTTCGGGGCTGTCGATGGCTCCACCCATTTTTGCCCATTCTGAAAACCCGTTCTTAAGATGTGCTGCCGGAAAACCCATATCGTTAAGCGTCGCAACTGTCAGTGCAGATCGCCAGCCGGATGCACAGTGGAAAACAAAGGTGCGGTCTTCGCCGAAGACATCTTTGAAATAGGGGCTATCGGGGTCAATCCAGAACTCGGCCATCCCGCGCGGGCAGTGAAAGCTGCCGGGAATGGATCCGCTGCGTTGCCGTTCGCGGATGTCGCGCAAATCCACAAAAGTGACTTGAGGGTCATGAAGCATAGCGATTGCATCGCCGGTTTCGACCTCTTCGATACGTGCGCGGGCCTCTGCGACAAGGGCTGCGGATGATGTTTTGAGTTTCGGCATAGTCGACCTGCAAGTTGGGTACGCCTTAGTTGCGCATAACCCATGTGCAGATGTCCAGATGCAGTATGGCGCAAACTGCAACATTCCCTGACGCCAATATGATGAGTGTTCATTTTACCCCAACCTATCCCGCCAACTAAGAGGGTGGTGACGCTTTTTAGAATGACGGAGACCCTCAGATGCGCACCACTTACATGATTGCCCTTTGCCTGCTTGCGGCATCGGCCACGACAACACTTGCTCAAGAGCAGACCACGGAAACTGAAACGATGGCGGAAGAGGTCATGGAAGACGCTGTTGAAGAGATGGCAGATGACGTGATGGCCGATGATGCGATGGAAGAGGCAATGGCCGATGAGCCGATGACTGAAGAGGTTATGTCGGAAGACACGATGTCAGAAGATATGGCCGACGATGCTATGGAAGCTGAAATGGCCGACGAAACCACGGACGCTGAGATGGTCGAAGACACCATGGCTGACGAAGTGATGGCCGACGAAACGATGGCTGAAGAGACGATGTCAGACGACACAATGGCTGATGACGTCATGGCAGATGAAACACCAACCCTAGAGGAAGTGGCCGCCGCTGACCCTGATTTAGCTGTCCGCACAAATGAAGACGGCGAAGTTGATGCGATGGTGATGCTATCCGACGTCTTGTTTGGCTTTGGTGACGCGTCGCTGAACCCTGCTGCATTGGACGTTCTAGCCGGCGTGGCCGAGAAACTCAGCGATGTGCCTTCTCTGGAGATCACGGGTCATACAGATTCTGTTGGCGATGAAGCGTTCAACCTGGACCTCGGTCAACGCAGGGCAGATGCCGTGCGTGATTGGCTAATCGCGAACACCAGCTTTGAGGCTGACGTGATCACAGCACGTGGCGTCGGTGAGGCCGATCCGATTGCTGAAAACCGGACCGAGGCTGGCGGTGATAACCCCGAAGGCCGCGCTTTGAACCGCCGGGTTGAATTTACGCTGCCAGACGAAGGTTAGTCGTAGTCCACATTGAACTGTCTGACGACCTGGGCGACCTGGGCGTCAGACATCCCGATGGCATCCAAGCTACGGGTTAGAATGGCCAGCTTGGCGTTCTCTTCCAGTTCTTCCATCGCGTAGACTGTCGCGTCGAGCGTTTTGCCTGCGACCACCGGACCGTGATTGGCCAATAAGACCGCACTGCGTTTGCCTGCCAAACCGCGCACAGCTGCGCCCATACCCGGATCGCCGGGCAGAAAGAACGGCAATAGTTTGACCTTGCCCAGACGCATGATCGTATAGGGTGTCAGGGGCGGCAGGACGTTTTCGGGATCAATGTCGGGCAACATAGACAAGGCCACCGAATGGGTTGGGTGTAAATGCACGACGGCCCCGGTTTCAGCCCGTGTATCGTAAAACGCAGTATGCAGCCCGACCTCTTTGGTAGGTGCATCTCCTGCAAGGTGCCGTCCATCTGCTGACAAACGGCTGATCTGTGCTGGATCAAGAAACCCCATGGAACTGCCAGTTGGTGTCACAAGGATCGTTCCGTCGGAGAGCCGTTGTGAGATGTTCCCAGATGACCCACAGGTCAGCCCGCGATCAAAGATCGACTTGGCAAAACGTGTTATGTTTTCACGGGCAAGTGCGTCTTCGGTCATGTGCTGATTTCCATGTCGCGCAGGGCTGTTGAGAAAAAATCCTCTGCCCCAAAGTTACCTGATTTGAGTGCAAGCGCCATATCGCCGTGCCTCAGGGCGGGGACGCCTGCGGCCAATTTGGGGCCAATGTGAAGCGTTTGCGCCTTCAATCCGGTCACGACAGCGCCAGAAGTTTCGCCACCTGCCACGACCATGCGTTTGATCCCCCGTGCCGCGAGTGTCGCCGCGAGCGAGGCAAAAAGCCTTTCGATTTTCTCGGCAATGACGTCGCGGCCAAAGTCCTGTTGGGCCTGTGCCACAATCGCAGGGTCGGCAGAGGAATAAACCAAGGGTGCTGTGTCTTGTGCCATCACCCAATCGGCGAGAGTTCCGGCGGTAACATCGCCTGCCATCACCTCTCTTGCTGTGATTTCCAGTGTCGGTGTTTGTTTTGCGAATGCTGAGACTTGACCGCGTGTGGCCCGGCTACAGGATCCTGACAGTACCACGCCGGGTCCGGATATCCCGTCCCATGCTGGAATAGAGGGTGTCGCGCCAAAGTTTGCGGGTAACCCGATGGCGATGCCAGAGCCGCCGGTGAGCAGTTTTTGCCCTGCTGCCGCTTTGCCAAGGCTGTGCAGATCCGCATCGGTGATTGCATCAACAATCAGCATGGCTTTCTCGTCCGGCAAGGCATCCAAAATCGCGCCTGCCCCAGCAGTGACAGTCGGGTGCGCCAGATGGCCGACAGGCCAGTTGGTTTGCCTTGCCAAGACCTGTCGAAGGTCAGGGTCTGTCATCGGCGTCAGTGGATGATCTTGCATGCCACTGGCGTTCAACAATACATCGCCGACAAAGAGGTGCCCCATGTAAACGCTACGCCCGTTCGCAGGGAATGCGGGACAAACCATGACGTGTTTGGTGTTCAGGTGTTCAGCCAAGGCCTCGGTCACTTGGCCGATATTGCCCGCGTCGGTGCTGTCGAAGGTTGAACAGACTTTGAAGATGATCTGTTCCGCCCCTTGTGCGAGCAACCAATCACACGCCACAAGGCTTTGGGCTACCGCATCACGCACTGCAATCGTGCGGGATTTGAGCGCGACGACACCTGCGTCGACATCGACAGGCCCATCCGGAATGCCGACAAACTGTGCGGTGCGCATACCGCCTTCGGCCAGTGTTAGCGCAATGTCAGAGGCCCCTGTGAAATCATCAGCGATGACACCGATTTTCATGTTTTGCGTCCTTGGTCTAAGCGGGTGATGTGCTCGGCGATCCCTTGCGGAAAGTGCTGCCTGACAAGCGGGTCATGGCCGGGGATGATCAGCTCGGGCGCTGAAGCAAGACGATAAAGTGTATCGTAGCCGTCCATCATATTTTGCAGATCAACGACGATTGGAAAGGGTTTACGCGCTTCAAAGTTTTCATAGTAGTGTGCGGCATCAGAAGCGAGGACAAGCCAACCCGCAGAGGTACGCACGCGCACACACTGCAGCCCTCGTGAATGCCCGCCGATGCAATGGACCGTCACGCCGTCCGCAACTTGGCCATCCCCGTCATGAAAGATCAGCTTTCCGGAATAGAGCCGTTTGACCGCTTCGCAGACATGTTCGGCAGTAAATGGCATCCGCAGCACGTCGTGGCACATGCACGGGCCCGTCGCAAAGGCCATTTCGGCGGCTTGCATATGCAGCGTTGCGTTGGGAAACAGATGCAACCCGCCTGCATGATCATAGTGTAGGTGGGTTACGATAAGCGTGGTGATGTCTTCGGCGCGCAACCCCAAAGGAGCCAAAGCCGCATGTGGGTTCATGCGGATCGGACGATCGCGGTTTGCGGCTTCTTCATCGTCATAACCAGTATCCACCAAGATGACCTCTTCGCCCCGTCGCAGGACCCACATGAAGTAATCCATCGCATGTGGGGCGTCGTGATTGTCATCAAAGATAAAGCTATCGCCACGGGCGCGCGCATTGCGGTCGGCGTATTTGACAGCGTGAACTTCCCAATCGGTCATTGCGCTATTGTATCCCATGTCTGCACGTCTTTTGCAGCGATCATTGATGTAACTGCCGCATCAAAGGTGCGAAAATGCGTGCTGGTCAAGTGAAGGTCAAACGCGGCTTTGTCTTCATAGAGTTCGTAAAGGAACACGGTGTCTGGTTTGCTTGTGTCGGTTAGAACATCAAACTGGTGGCATGCAGGCTCATTGCGCAAGGATGTTCGTGCATTCTCTTGCATCAACGGCAGGAATGCCGCGGTGCTGCCGGGGTTGAGTTGGAATGTCACACAGACAGCAAACATTAGCAGTCCTTTCAGTTCATTTGGTTAGGTTGCACGTCGGCACGACATTTTCAAATATCGCTCTGGTCTTATGCATACATTAATGTATACATTGTCAAGAATTGATAGCGAGATAGGACGGAAAATGGCGCGAAATTTTGATATTGCCGTGTTTGAAGGCGACGGTATCGGGCCGGAAATCATGGCGCCGACGGTCGCGGTGTTGGAACAGCTTGCCGCTGAATCTGATGCGTATAATCTGACGTTTGATGCATATCCTGCCGGTGCTGCACACTATGCCAAGACCGGCGATAGCCTTCCGGCTGCATCGCTGGAGGCGGCTGGAAAGGCCGATGCTATTTTGCTCTCCGCGATGGGTTTGCCAGACGTGCGTTACGACGACGGGACCGAAATTTCGCCGCAGATTGACCTGCGCAAAGCGTTCAATCTATTTGCAGGTGTGCGGCCCGTGCGCATTGGGCCCGGTCACAAGACCCCGTTGAAAATTCCGGACGGCCGCGAAGTCGATTTTGTATTGATCCGTGAAAGCACCGAGGGGTTATTCTATACCCAAGGCACAGGTGAGGTCACGCAAGACGACGCCCGTGAAACTTTGCGCATTACCCGTGATGTGTCGGAAAAGCTGTTTCGGTTTGCATTCTCTTTGGCGCAGGATCGCAAGGCTTACGGCCAAGGACCGGGCCGTGTCACATGTGTGGACAAGGCGAATGTTTTTCGTGCATTCGCGTTCTTTCGCAGCATTTTTGACAAAGAGGCCAAGGCCTTTCCCGACCTGATCGCGGACCATGCTTATGTCGATGCCACAGCGCTTTGGATGGTGCAGAAACCTTGGGATTTCGATGTGCTGGTGACCGAGAACATGTTTGGCGATATTCTATCGGATCTTGGCGCAGGTTTGATGGGCGGCTTGGGCGTCGCGCCCTCTGCTGATATCGGACTGGAACAAGCGGTGTTTCAGCCCTGCCACGGTTCTGCCCCCGATATTGCAGGGCAGGGCAAAGCCAATCCAATGGCCATGATCCTTTCAGCGGCCATGATGTTGGAATGGCTTGGGCTGCGCCACGACGTGCGTGCAATGACTGCTGATGGGCAAAGGCTTCGGCAAGCTGTTGAGCAGATCATGCAAGAGGGATTGGCGGTGACGGCCGATTTGGGTGGTCACGCAACGACCAATGAGACAGGGCAGGCAATCATGGCGGCGCTGGGCTGATGGTTGTGCAGGTTGCATGTGTTGGCGCGGGTTATTTTGCGCAGTTCCACATTGGCAGTTGGAAACGTATGTCAGATGCAAAGTTAGTCGGCGTTTGCGATCTTGATCCTGATCGGGCAACAGCCGCGGGCGTCGCAGCCTTTACAAATATGCAAGACATGCTGGGCGCGGTGGAGGCGGACATTGTTGATATTATCTTACCGCCATTTGGGCAGGCGGAAGCGATCAAAGTTGCAGTTGCCGCGAAAGTCCGGTTGATCATTTGTCAGAAACCGTTCTGCACCTCGTTTGAAGAAGCGCGGGAAATGACAAGCCTCGTGGCCCGCGCAGGTATCCCGCTTGTCATACATGAGAATTTCCGTTTTCAGCCATGGTATCGCGTGATCAAGACAGCCATTGACCAAGGCCGCATCGGGCAGCCATTGCAGGCGACGTTTCGGTTGCGGCCTGGCGATGGACAGGGCAAGGACGCCTATTTGGATCGCCAACCTTACTTTAGGGACATGCCACGTCTATTGATCCACGAAACGGGTGTGCATTTCGTTGATGTGTTTCGTTTCCTTTTTGGAAATCCCACCCATGTTTACGCGGATTTGCGTCGGGTGAACCCGGTTATTGTGGGCGAAGACGCTGGCTTTGTCGTGTTTGATCATGCGGATGGTGTGCGCGGGGTCTTTGATGGCAACCGTTGCCTTGATCACGCCGCTGATAACACGCGACGCACGATGGGTGAGGCGCTCTTTGAAGGAACAAATGGCGCGATAACTTTAACAGGGGATGGTGCTGTGCATTTTCGTGCTGTGGGTCAGCAGACCCAGCAACAATTGCTTGCCCCGGATAACCATGACGGATTTGGCGGGGATTGCACACATGCCTTGCAGCAGCACGTCGTCGCCGCAATGACCACAGACGGCGCGTTGGAAAACGAGGCTGCCGACTATCTAAGTGTGATTGCAGTTGAGCAAGCAATTTATGCATCTGCTGAACAACAACGACGGGTTGCCGTGGTATGAGGACCGACGAAATTAGGCCAAAGAACAACTCGACAATCGCAGTCGAAAAGCTGCGCGATTTGATTTTTTCAGGTGCCCTTCCCGCCGGATCGAACCATTTGGAAACAGAACTCGCAAAGCGGCTGGGCATGTCGCGCACCCCGGTTCGAGAGGCCGCACTGACGCTAGAAGCGCAGGGGTTGGTCGCAGTTCAGGCACGAAAAGGAGTCAAGATCTTACCAATCTCGGTGCGTGACATGGAAGAAATCTATGATGTGCTTACAGCTTTAGAAAGCATGGCGGCACGGCAAGCTGCCGAGCAGGCTTATGGCTATGAAGATCTGGCTGCACTTGCACAGACCATCACTGACATGGAAGCCGCTCTTGGTGAAAATGACCGTGACCATTGGGCCGTGGCCGATGATAATTTCCATACCGAACTGGTGCGCCTTGGCGGAAATCGCAGGGTCATGTCGACCGTTGCGATGATGGCAGATCAGGTCCGCCGCGCAAAGGCCGTGACGCTGTATTTGCGTCCGCTGCCGTCCCAGTCAAACGAAGATCACCGCGCAGTCTTGGAAGCCATTGCCAAGGGTGATCCAGCGCGGGCCGAAGAGGTCCACCGCATGCATCGGCTCGAGGCAAAAGATACATTGATCGCGTTGTTGACCCAAAGTCGACTACAAATGCTCTAGGTCGTTCGGGCAAGAAGTCCGGAACATTCAACTCTAGTAACTCGTTTCAGGCGGGCCTATCTACAATCTTGAGACGACGTTTGGCGGCGCTGTGCATGCACAAACAACTCTGAAAGGTTGCCCGATGGCGCAAGATACACAGACGGATTTGGCTGGAAAACTGACATTTGAAGCCGATAAGGGCGCTGGGCGATCAAAGTGGGTTGCTGTTTTTCTGGCATTGCTCTTGGTTTGCTGGATGGGCAGTGGCTATATTTTGCCATCGGACTTATCCGAGGATGCTGTTGAAGAAACCCCTACGCAACGTGCCATTGCCGTCGCCGTCATGCCCTCGCAAGCTGATGATGTAGAGTTGGTCCTTTCCGCGGAAGGCCAGTCTGAGCCTGATCGCGCGACCAACATTCAGGCTGAAACGTCCGGGCAGGTCGTTTCTGTTGCCGTCCGGCGTGGTGATCTTGTGACCGCTGGACAGGAACTTGGTCGTATTGATGCGGCAACGATCGAAGCACAGCTTTTGCAGGCGCAGACCCAGCAAGAGCAAGCGACGCGAGATCTAAGAAACGCAATCGAGCTGCAAAACCGGGGTGTCGCGACCGAGGACCGTGTCAGCAATGCGCGCGCAGCTAAAGCCGCCGCAGATGCGGCAGCGACTGCCGCACAGGAGCAGTTGGAAAATACGATCATCCGTGCACCTTTTGCCGGTCGCTTGAACGACATGACCTTGGATGAAGGCGAATTTGTTGATGCTGGCAATGTCGTCGCCGAAGTGTTGGACAATGATCCTTTGACGGTCGTTATCCAAGTTCCTCAGCAAGCGCTGTCTCGTATTCAGACGGGTCAGAATGCGCAGGTCCAGTTCATCACAGGTGAGCAGCGCCCGGGTGTGGTCAGTTTTATCGGCGCAAATGCGGATCAGCAAACCCGCACTTTTCGCGTAGAAGTCACCGTAGATAATCCTGATAGCGTGATGCCGGCAGGTCTGAGTGCACGTATCGCGATACCGACAGGGCAGGCGCGTGGTCATTTTATTTCGCCTGCGATCTTGTCGCTTGGGACGAACGGCGATCTTGGGATTAAGACCGTGCAAGACGATAATACTGTCGCCTTTGCACCTGTTGCCATCGTGCGTGCGCAAACAGATGGTGTTTGGGTCACGGGATTGCCTGAAAGCGCCCAGATCATCACTGTTGGCCAAGGCTTTGTGAATGCAGGTGATGTCGTTGATCCCCGTATTGAGGGGGCCGAACAGACAGCAGGTGTATCCCAATGAACGCCCCGATCGATGCGGCGTTCAATCGCAGCAAGGTCGTCCAGCTCGTCTTGGTGTTTTTGCTTGCCGTTGGTGCACTGTCCTACAGTGCGATCCCCAAGGAAAGTAACCCCGAAATCCCAATTCCGATTATCTTTGTATCGGCGTCTGTCGATGGCATCTCGCCAGAAGACTCAGAGGATGTTTTGGTCGGCCCACTTGAAACAGAGTTCGCCTCACTGACCGGACTTAAGTCGATGACCGCGACAGCCAGTGAAGGGCGTGGCGCAGTTCAGCTAGACTTTGAGCCTGGTTTTGATGCGGATGAGGCCTTGGATAAGGTCCGCGAAGGCGCTGACAAAGTTGAAAGCGAACTGCCGTCTGATGCCACGGTAATCGTGACCGAGATCAATACGGCCTTGTTCCCGATCCTGACGGTGATCCTGTCTGGCCCGGTACCAGAACGCACGCTCAACGCGCTTGCCGAAGACCTGCAAGATGACATTGAGGCGCTGAGCGGTGTGCTTGAGGTGGATGTGGGTGGCAAGCGCACAGAATTGATGGAAGTTCTGATCGATCCCACGGTTTTTGAAACCTACAATATTTCCTTCAATGAGCTGATCAGCTCAATCACCAACAACAATCAATTGATTGCCGCTGGAGCGATTGAAAGTGAAGCAGGACGCTTGGTTCTGAAGGTGCCCGGTCTGATCGAAGACATCGAAGATGTGATGTCTTTGCCTGTTCTTGTACGCGGCCAAACTGTTGTCACCTTTGCAGATGTCGCCACGATCCGCCGCACCTTTGAAGACCCCACTGGCTTTGCCCGCATTGATGGCCAGCCAGCGTTGGCGCTTGAGATCAAGAAACGTGTCGGTGCCAATATTATTGAGACCGTTGCCGAAGTGCGTGAAGTCGTAGAAGCGACCCAAGGCGACTGGCCAGAGAACGTGCAGGTCCGCTATACGTTGGATGAAAGCGAAACTGTGAAATCTATGCTTTCTGATCTTGAGGCCAACGTGATTGCCGCCATCATTTTGGTCATGATCGTGGTGGTCTACGCATTGGGTTTGCGATCGTCTTTGCTGGTTGGTTTGGCCATTCCCGGTGCATTTTTGACGGGCGTTGCGGGCCTCTATTTCATGGGCTTTACCATGAATATCGTTGTGCTGTTTTCGCTGATCCTTGTGGTGGGTATGCTCGTGGACGGCGCGATTGTGACCGTGGAACTAGCGGATAGATATCTGCACGAAGGCAAATCCCCCAAAGAGGCTTACGCTTTTGCCGCCAAGCGCATGGCGTGGCCGATCATTGCGTCAACCGCGACCACACTTTGCGTATTCTTTCCGTTGTTGTTCTGGTCAGGTGTCGTGGGCGAATTCATGAAATTCCTACCCATCACTGTGATCTTTACCCTATCTGCATCGCTGTTTATGGCGCTGGTCTTTATTCCGGTCATGGGCGGCGTCATCGGCAAACGCCAGTCGCAATCGGCAAAGTCCAAGGCGCAGCTATACGCCGCTGAACATGGTGATCCGCGCCGGATGACCGGTTTTATGGGTGGCTATGTGCGCGTCCTGGAATGGTCGATCTTGCGGCCTTGGACCACGTTGAGCTTTGCGATGATGGCACTTGTGGCGTCGTTTGTGGCTTATGGCAGCTTTGGCAATGGCCTCACGTTCTTTCCCGAGGTCGAACCAGAGTACGCCCAGGTCGAGGTGCGTGCCAAGGACAACTTCTCGGTCTATGAGCAGGACGCTTTGGTGCGTCAGGTTGAAGCGCGGCTTGCCGTTTATGATGAAATTGCCAGCGTCTATGCCCGTTCCGGTGGGGGGAATGAAGGCGATGCGATTGGGGCGATCCAGTTGGAACTGGCGGATTGGGACACGCGGCGACCTGTTGCCAAGATTGCCGAAGATATCCGCACAGATATGGCTCAAATCCCGGGCATCGATGTGCAGGTTCAAACAGATTCCGGCGGCCCCGGTGGCGGTAAACCGATCAACCTTGAAGTTGTCGGCAATGTTCAGGCCGAGCAGGAAGCCGCCATTGACTCGATCATCGCCGAAATGGACCGCATGGGTGGTTTTATCGACGTGGTCGATACCCGCCCAAGCCCGGGGGTTGAATGGCAGATTGCGGTTGACCGGTCCGAGGCTGCGCGTAGCGGTGCCAATGTCGCCGTTCTGGGACAGGCCGTGCAATTGCTAACCCGCGGCATCACAGTGGCTGACTATCGCCCCGAGGATGGTGACGGCGAAGTCGATATTGTGGTGCGCTTTCCAGCCGGTGACCGTACTTTGGCTGAACTTGAGGCCCTGCGCGTGCCCACCGATGCAGGCCTTGTTCCGATCTCGAATTTTGTGTCTTTCATTCCCGCCCCGCGCAGTGGTGTCATTACCCGCATTGACCAAGAGCGAGTGATTACGATCTCCGCTGATGTAGCTACGGGTGTGCTGGCCAATGATCAGACGGTGGCCTTACAAGCCGCCATTGCAGACCTTAATCTGCCCGCGAGCGTCCGTGTTGAATTCGGCGGTGAAGCCGAAGAACAAGCAGAATCCATGACCTTCCTGATCGGCGCATTTGTGTCCTCGATTGGGTTGATGTTCGTGATCTTGCTGACCCAATTCAACAGCTTCTGGCAAGCATTCGTGGTGATGTCGGCGATTGTGTTTTCAATCGCGGGTGTTTTGCTGGGCTTGATGATCACCGGCCGTCCCTTTGGCGTCGTCATGGGCGGTATTGGTGTGATCGCTTTGGCGGGCATTGTGGTGAACAACAATATCGTTCTGATTGATACGTTTAATCAGTTGAAGGCGCTAGGGTATTCGTCGCTTGAGGCCGCCTTGCGCACAGGTGCGCAGCGTTTGCGCCCGGTGGTGTTGACCTCTGTCACAACGGCGTTGGGTCTCATGCCGATGGTGATTGGGTTGAACATCAACTTTTTCACGCGGGAAATTGTTTATGGGGCGCCTTCAACCCAGTGGTGGACCGAACTCTCCAGTGCGATTGCGGGTGGTTTGGTCTTTGCAACCGTACTGACGCTATTGGTTACCCCTGCAATGTTGATGCTGGGTGAACGTCGTGCGAAGCGGTTTGAAGCGGGACCTGCGTTGGTTCCAGCCGAATAACCTAGTGCCCAAGTATTTGCGCGGCAGCGGCTTCGGCTGCTGCCAGCGCACCTTCGATCAACCCACCATTGTCTGGCGCCATTTCGGTGGTGGCAAATAACACTTTGCCGTTCCAGATGTCGCGAACCGCTAGCGGGACTGCATAGGGCGGGTGTCCGGGTGGCGGCGTCGCGTCTGCATGTGTTGCCGTGAATGATGCTTGGGACCAGTCCTCTAGGCTTGTCATAATTGGAGATCGCGCTGTAGGCCCAAACAGATTGGCAAGTTGGTCGATCACGGCCGCTGCCAACGCATTCCCGGCTTGTTTACGCACATCTGCGGGCAAGCCCATAAAGCCAAACAATGCGCCATACCTGCCATCCTCTGGGCTGGCGTCATGGATTTCTGCCAAGGGTCCGCGTCTGCTGCTGGCATCGCCAGAGAGGCCGTTATCGCGCCAGAACGGTGTTGGATAGACGGCCACAAATTTCGCATGGGCGCCCATCCATGTTGGGATAGATTGTAAGGCCGCAGTCGCTGCTTTTGGTAGGGCAGGGGTGAAAGCAATCTGTGCAGTCAGCCGGGGTGGAATGCAAAGCACCACGCGGTCGGCCGTGATGGATTGACCGTCCGCGCATTGTACTTTGAGGCTGTCGTCGATCGCGCTGACCGATTTGCCAAGGTGAATGCGTGCAGGATCGAGGCGTGCGGCCAAGGCATCGGTCATAGCACTTGAGCCACCTGCAATGCGAAAAGACCCCGCCATCGACATGAAACCAGCGTTGCGGGCAACCTCGCCAGTGGGGTGTTCATAGAGCTGGTCGCCCGTGCTCCATTGTTCAAACAGATGCAGGCCGAGATCGGATACCAGTTCTGCCACACGCGTTTGTCCCGGCCAGACCCATGATGGGCCAAGATCGAATTTTGCGCCATCAACGTCTAACGACTTGATGCGCCCACCAAATCGCGAACGGGCCTCGATCAGCTGGTAGTCATGCCCAGATTGGGCAAGCTGGTACGCAAGTGAAAGGCCAGACAATCCGCCGCCGATGATCAATGTTTGGGTGTGCATGTGGCGACCGATCTTATTGGGTTCAGTCTGCCATAAAGGACGGGCGCGGCCATGTGTAGGCCGCGCCCGATTGTTTTAGGTCACATCAAAGCGATCAAGGTCCATGACTTTGGACCAAGCGGCGACAAAGTCTTGCGCGAACTTCGCGCCCGCATCGTTCTGCGCGTAGACCTCGGCCAAAGCCCGCAGTTGCGAGTTGGAACCAAAGACCAGATCAACACGTGTGCCTGTGTATTTGACTTCGCCGGTGGCGCGGTCGCGACCTTCATAGGTGTCGTCGCTTGCTGGCGTCCATTCGATCCCCATGTCGACGAGGGTCGTGAAGAAATCGTTGGTCAATGTGTCAGCCTTGTCGGTGAACACACCATGCTTGGACCCGTTTGCATTGGCACCTAGCATCCGCAAACCACCAACCAGCACAGTCATTTCTGGCGCGGACAGCGTCAGCAATTGTGCGCGGTCTACCAGCAGCTTTTCGGCAGGCACCGAATAGTCCGCTTGCAGGTAGTTGCGGAAACCGTCGGCTGTTGGCTCAAGCGGTTCAAAGCTTGCGGCGTCAGTCTGCTCTGCCGATGCATCCATGCGGCCCGGTGTGAATGGCACGGTGATGTCATGACCGCCGTTCTTGGCAGCTTTTTCTACCGCTGCACAGCCACCCAGTATGATCAGGTCAGCGAGTGACACTTTCTTGCCGCCTGTTTGCCCTTCGTTGAAGGTTGTTTGCACGGCAGTCAATGTCGACAGCACTTTGTCCAACGTTGCAGGCTCGTTGACGTCCCAGTCCTTTTGCGGGGCCAGACGGATGCGTGCGCCATTGGCACCACCCCGTTTGTCGGACCCACGGAAGGTTGAAGCAGAGGCCCAAGCCACAGACACCAGATCAGCATTGGCCAGACCGGAGGCGAGGATATCCTCTTTCAATGCCGCGATGTCGGACGCGTCGATCAGGTCGTGATCAACCGCTGGGATCGGGTCCTGCCAGATTAGATCTTCGGCAGGGACCTCGGCACCCAGATACAGAACTTTTGGTCCCATATCGCGGTGTGTCAGCTTGAACCACGCGCGGGCATAGGCATCTGCAAAGACCTCTGGGTTCTCCAGATAATGCTGCGAGATACGGGCATAGTCGGGGTCCAGTTTCATCGCCATATCGGCGGTGGTCATCATCGGTGCATGGGTTCGTGTGTTGTCATGTGCATCTGGCACGGCGTCGCCCATGGCGCCGCCAACGGGATGCCATTGGTTTGCACCTGCGGGGCTTTTGCCCAGTTCCCATTCGTTGTTCAAGAGCGTCTCAAGATAGCTCATGTCCCACGTAATAGGCGTGGGCGTCCAAGCGCCTTCGATGCCGCTGGTCGTGGTGTGCACGCCCTTGCCGCTTTCAAATCCGTTCTTCCACCCAAGGCCCATTTGCTGCATCGGGGCGGCTTCTGGCTCTGGTCCCATGAGGCCGGGGTCGCCTGCACCGTGGGCTTTACCGAAGGTATGACCGCCTGCAACCAGTGCTACAGTTTCTTCGTCGTTCATTGCCATCCGTGCGAATGTTTCACGCACATCGCGGGCGGATGCCAGCGGATCAGGGTTGCCGTTTGGCCCCTCAGGGTTCACGTAGATCAGGCCCATTTGCACGGCGGCAAGTGGGTTTTCTAGTTCGCGGTCGCCGGAATAGCGGCTGTTGGCTTTGTCAGATGTGGCAAGCCATTCTTCCTCGCGGCCCCAGTACACGTCTTCTTCGGGTTCCCATGTGTCAGTGCGGCCACCGGCAAAGCCGTACATTTGCAGGCCCATCGATTCCATTGCGCAGTTACCGCACAGCACAAAGAGGTCAGCCCAAGAAATCTGGTTTCCGTATTTTTGCTTGATCGGCCACAGCAGCCGACGCCCTTTGTCGAGGTTGCCGTTGTCTGGCCAACTGTTAAGCGGCGCAAAACGCTGCTGACCAGAGCCCGCACCACCACGGCCATCTGCCGTGCGATAAGTGCCTGCGGCGTGCCATGCAAGGCGGATGAAGAACGGACCATAGTGGCCATAATCCGCAGGCCACCAGTCTTGGCTGTCGGTCATCAGCGCATGAAGGTCAGCTTTTAGCGCTTTCAGGTCCAGTTTTTTGAATTCTTCCGCATAGTCAAAGTCGAGGCCCATCGGATCAGACGCAGGGGCGTTCTGGTGCAGGATTTTCAGGTTCAACTGGTTTGGCCACCAATCTTTGTTCCCGCGGACACTGTGTGTTGATTGCAGTGCGGCCCCGTGCATGACTGGGCATTTTCCGGCGTCGTTACCGTCCATGATCTGATCTCCGATATTGGTTTCAATTGACCGCAAACAGGTAGTGCAGAGGTCTGCGGCTTCCACGTTGCGATATCACTTCTTTAGAATTATTTTAAGTTGCAATTTTTGATCGTATTCATAACTTCAAGTTATGAAGAATCTCACGTTAAAGCAGTTGCGCTATTTCGAAGCTTTATCCCGCCATGGCCATTTCGGGCGTGCGGCAGATGCTTGCGCGATTTCGCAACCAGCATTGTCTGTGCAGATCAAAGAACTTGAACAGAACCTTGGCACGCCTTTGTTTGAACGCGGGCCGCGACAGGTGCGATTGACGGCCTTTGGTGAAGATTGGGCGCTGCGCGTGCGCGATATTCTTCGTGGCGTGGATGAACTTGGCGAAATGGCCCGGGCCGCCCGAAATGGGTTGGTTGGCCGTTTGCGTATTGGGGTCATTCCAACGATTGCCCCTTATCTTTTGCCGGGATTGATTGGCCATTTGGCGCGGGCTCATGCTGAATTAGATGTGCATATTCGTGAAACCGTGACCCCAAAACTGATTGAGGAACTGAGTGACGGGCGGATCGATACGGCGATTGTCGCTTTGCCTGTGTCAGAGCCCGGTTTTGAAGAAGTTCCCCTTTTTGATGAAAGCCTGATGTTGGTGCGCCCGATTGCGGATGCGGACCGTGTCGTACCTAGCCCTGATGCGTTGCGTGAAATGCGGTTGTTAATGCTGGAAGAAGGGCACTGTTTTCGCGATCAGGCACTATCGTTCTGTAATTTGCAAAGCGCATTGCCGCGCGAAGGGCTGGATGGCAGTTCACTCTCAACGCTGGTCCAGATGGTTGGTGCAGGGATAGGGGTGACGTTGATTCCCGAAATGGCAGTGTCTGTGGAAACGCGCTCGGCCCCGGTTTGCATTGGCCGTTTTGCTGAGCCGCAACCAAAACGGACAGTGGGGATGATCTGGCGCAAGACCAACCCGCTGGCAGGCCAATTGCGGCAGATTGCTGATGTGGTCCAACAGGTTGGGCTTGATATGCCGAAAAGAGACTAGTGCACTTCGGCGAGCAGTTTGCCTAACAACGGATTGGGGAATTTGCGGGCGACGGTCACGGCGTGAAAGCTCTCTGACAGACCCATTTGGTGCTGCGATTCCACCAACATGCCCGATTGCAATTCGTTCTGCACTGCGATGGGCGGTAACACAGCAAGGCCGATATCTTCGCGGGCCAAAAGGCGCATCATCGCCATGTCGTCGACTTCTGCCGCGATAGTGGGGCTGATGTCTTCGCGCGCGCAAAGGCGGTCAAACCCTGCGCGAACGGGGCTGTCCTCGGTCGGCACGATCATCGGGTTGTCGCGGAGTAGCGTTGTGAGCGGGACGTCTTGGCCCAGTCGTTTCGGCGTTCCTATCAAACTGACAGGTTGGTCCGAGATGGGCTGTGACGTGAAGTTCGACATCGCGTCATGAAATGGTGCGCGGTTGGTCAGGACGACATCAAGGCTGAGCGTTTCAAGGCTTTGCAGCAGTTCAACCAAGGTGCCCGACCGTAAGACAAGTTCTACATCAGACAGGCCCAGCAGGGGGCGCAGAAACGCGATTTGAAAGTTGCGAGATAGTGTCGCCAGCGCGCCAACCCGCAAGACCTGACGTGGCCGCCCTTGCTGGCTAAGCGTGCCAAGCAGGTCTTTGCCCGCATCAAAAATCGTATCCGCGTAGTCCAAAGTGATCCGTCCGGCCTCGGTCAGGTGCAATTGCCGCCCGCGCCGTTCAAACAAGGCGTGCCCAAGGCGCTCTTCCAGCTTTCTGATCTGCACTGACAGCGCGGATTGCGACAGGTTCAGCTTGCCTGCCGTCCGCGTCAGGTTGCCGTCATGGGCGACCGCCCAGAAATACCGCAGGTGGTTGTAATTCATATCAGCCATAACGTTCTATTTAAGTGAACGATTTGTGTTAAACAATGTATTTTTTATCTTTAAGCCAGTGCCCTATTCCATCAGGAAATGAACCACGCGATGGAGACCACCTATGCTGCTCAACGCTCTTCCCCTGCTCGCACCACTTATTCTATTGGCCGCTGCCTTTGCGCCGAGCCTTATGGAAGGGGTATCCGTGAAGAAAGGCGCAGAGTTCGCCGAGCAAGCGACCTTGGGTGCTATCGCAGTGGCCGTTGTGTCGGCGATTGTTTTGGCCATGAACGGCAGTGGTGACAGCTTCTTGCTGGGCCTCTTCGGCATTGGCCTATCGGTGCGTCTGGATATCGTCAGTGTCGTCATGCTGCTACTTGTTACTTTCATCGGTTGGGTGGTTGTCCGCTACGCCCGCACATATCTTGACGGCGAAGAGCGGCAGGATGCGTTTACCTTTTGGCTGCTTGCGACACTCTCTGCGGTCTTACTGCTGGTCCAGTCAGGTAACGTGACGCAGTTCGTCGGTGCATGGATCGCGACCAGCATGTGTTTGCATAAGCTGCTGTTGTTCTATCCGGGCCGGGTCGCTGCACAGCGTGCCGCGCATAAGAAACATATCATGGCGCGGATTGGCGATGTGGCCGTGATTGGCGCAGCGATCTTGCTGGCTAGCACCTATGGGACGACCCAAATCTCAGGCATTCTGGAACAGGCAGGACAAGGTGCAGGCGGGGGTATGGCCCTTGCGGCTGCCGCTCTCATCGCCTTTGCCGCCATTTTGAAATCTGCCCAGTTTCCGACCCATGGCTGGCTGACCGAAGTGATGGAGGCGCCGACCCCGGTCTCTGCTTTGCTGCATGCGGGTGTTGTGAACGCAGGCGGATTTGCATTGATCCGTTTTGCCGACGTTATGCTGCTCTCGCCACTGGTCTTGGCGATCCTAGTGATGGTGGGCGGATTTACCGCGCTGTTTGGCGGTTTGGTTATGTTGACCCAACCGACAGTGAAAGCGTCCCTTGCATGGTCGACCATCGCGCAGATGGGCTTTATGATATTGCAGTGTGGTTTGGCGCTGTTCCCGCTGGCTTTGCTGCACATCGTGGCACATTCACTCTATAAGGCGCATGCGTTTTTGTCCGCGGGGAATGCGGTCCAGAATGTGGCCGCCATTCGCAAGCCGGGGCCGGTTGCCGTACCCAATTTGGGGGCTGTCGCGCGGGCGTTTCTGATCGCATTGGTCATCTATGGCGTTGTCTATGCAATCCTCGGACTGGGCTTTGACTATGCGGGCAAGTCGCCGCAAGCCGTGGCCCTTGGTGCAATCCTGATCTTCGGGGTGGCCTATTTGCTGGCCCAAGGTTTTGCTGACGAAGCCCCCCAAGCGCTAACCCAACGCACGGCTGCATATGCAGGCACAGTGACCATAAGCTACCTCGTTTTGCAGCGTGCATCAGAGTGGCTGACCGCTGGCACATTGCCCGCGACCCCACCGGCCGGCGCGTTGGAATGGGCATTGATCTTACTGGCCATGATCAGCTTTGGTCTGGTCGCCCTTGCCCAAGCAACACTGCCTTTGTGGTCCTATCACCCTGCCGCACAGGGCGTGCGGGTGCATCTGTCGAACGGGCTTTACATCAACGCGGTCTCTGACCGGATTATGGGCGGCTGGAAACGGAAACCGTCCAACAAAGGAGAGGCACAATGAGAGCTGAGACATACGCAGGCTATTCCGGCGCACACCTTGAAGTGATCGCCAAGGCCGACGCCGCTGGCCGTGCCATTCCGCCGCTTTGGCCGCTGTCCTCATCGGTCGCAGTGAACCCGTTCTTGGGGCAAACAGAGCAAAGCTTGCCGCAAGTCGCAGCCTTGTTAGACCGCGTCGCGGGTACATCCGTCACGATGCCGCGCGATTGGTATCAGGACAAGATTGCAGATGGTACGATCATTGATACTGACCTGAGTGCGGCATTGGCACAGTTTCCAGCTGCAGCCCAAGATGTCGCCGGATTGAAGGCCGCAGCGCAAACGGCTGCCGGATCGCATGCGGCGCTGCCGACTGTTGCAGACCTTGCCGCAGACGTTTCCGGCATCGACTGGCCGGGCATCGTGGAAGAGCGCATTGGAGTGTGGGCCGCAGGGTATTTTGATGCAGGCCAAGCCCTGTGGCAAAACAAACCGGGCAGACGGGCATTTGACGCGTGGCGTGATTTCGCAAGCCGTGATCTGACGGCTGAGATTGCCGGATTATCTGGCTTTGGCAGTTTGGTTGCAAACACCGCGGCACGCATGCGCACATCGCTTGTGGATGCATCTGATGCACTGGGACTGACGCCGGAAGCAAGCGAGACTTATTTCCATCAGCTCTTGCTTGGATTGGGTGGTTGGTCGCAGGTGGCCCGTTATCACCTATGGCAGGCGGAACTGGCCGGCGGTACAGATCTGACTTTGACAGATGTGCTGACGATCCGCCTGATTTGGGAACAAGCGCTGTATCAAAAATACGCGTCCAAGATTGAGGCAAAATGGGCCGAGGTGCGTGACGCACATGCAGCCCCGGTTACACCATCCCAAGATCAGCTCATTGACGCCGTCTTGCAAACGGCCGCCGAATTTGCAGGCCAACGCGGGCTCGCGGACACCCTGAGCATGCCCAGCGCCACCACACCCGCAGGACGCCCTGCCATGCAGGCTGCCTTTTGTATCGACGTGCGGTCCGAAGTGTTCCGCCGTGCACTGGAAAGCGTTGATCCGGGTATCCAGACGCTTGGCTTTGCTGGTTTCTTTGGCTTGACCGCGTCGCACCAAAGCTTTGCCTCAGACGTGGCGGAAAAACGTCTACCTGTGCTGCTGACCCATGGTGTGACCAGCAAAGCGGGCGGTGCAGGGGATGCAACGGCAGATCAGAATGCACGGTTTACGGCGCGTGCAGGTCGTGCTTGGGGGCGGTTTAAGTTGGCGGCGGTGTCATCGTTTGCCTTTGTCGAAGCATCCGGTCCGATTTACGTGGGCAAGCTGTTGCGGGATGCGCTGGGTATGGATGCTGCGAAAGCGCCGGACAGCCATGCGCCTGTCCTCGATGACAGCTTTGGCCTGGATGATCGCATTGCGGCCGCCACCGCAATTCTAGGCGCGATGTCGATGACTGATAATTTTGCCCCCTTGGTTCTGTTGTTGGGGCACGGTGCAAATGTCGTAAATAACCCCCATGCAAGTGCGCTGCACTGTGGTGCATGTGGTGGGTACACTGGCGAAGTGAACGCCCGGCTTTTGGCAGGTATCTTGAATGACAAAGATGTGCGCGCAGGGCTGGTTGAGAACGGCATCACAATCCCTGACGATACGCTATTTGTTGGCGGTCTACATGACACAACGACTGATGATGTCACGATCTATGACGGCGATTTTGCAGGGCATAAGCACCACAGTCACCTGAAGATGTCACACGATTGGTTGACCGCTGCGGGCAAGTTGGCGCGGACCGAAAGGGCCATACGTTTGCCCCGTGCCGCAAATGGCGATGATATTGGCAAACGGAGCCGTGACTGGTCTGAAACGCGGCCAGAATGGGCTTTGGCTGGTTGTAAAGCGTTCATTGCAGCACCGCGTTCTCGGACGAAAGGCAAGGGCCTTGGTGGCCGTGCGTTCTTGCATGATTATGATTGGCAAAAAGACGATGGTTTCGGGGTGTTAGAACTGATCCTGACGGCTCCTGTCGTTGTGGCCAGCTGGATTAGCTTGCAATATTACGGATCGGTCGTGGCGCCCACTGTCTTTGGCGCAGGAAACAAGCTGTTGCACAATGTAACCGGCGGAATCGGTGTGGTCGAAGGCAATGGCGGTGCGCTGCGCGGCGGTCTGCCGTGGCAATCCGTGCATGATGGCGAAGGATACACACATGATCCGCTGCGTCTGTCAGTCTGTGTTGAGGCCCCGATCGAGGCAATCACCGCTATTTTGGACAAGCACCCAAATGTTCGTGCGCTGTTTGATAACCGGTGGCTGCATTTGTTCACGCTTGATGCAGATGGGGCGATGGCGCAGCGCTATGATGGTGATCTGCAGTGGGTAGCGTTTGAGGAGGAAGCTGCGTCTGAAGGCGTCGCCGCTTAAAGCCGAACGCCGGCTTAACCAGTCTTTGGTTTCTGTGAAAATACCTGATTTCGGTAACTGTTGATTCACCTTTGCCCTTTAATCCGGTCCCCAGACATTTGGTGGCGGGTAAAGGATGAAACAATGACGAAGTTGAAGAAACTATCACTGGCGTTTGCGGCAATGGCGCTCTCCGGTTCCCTTGCAGGGCCGGTGAATGCCTTGGGCAGTTCAGAGGTTGCCCAAATCAGGGCGCTTGTCGAAGCAGGCGATGAAGCAGCATTACGCAGCTACATTTTGCAGAACCTGTCATTGCTGGATGATAGCCAGCTTTCCATGATGCTGCGTGAATATGTGAATTCACCGCCGGAACGGACTTTCTTTACGTCTTTGGGCTTTCAAAGTGCGATGCCAGATGACCTGCAGGATATTCTTGCGCGGTCGAAAACAGATTCGTCTTTGTACTGATGCGATAGGTTTTTTGCGCGTCAGCCCGCAGCTCTTTCAGCGGGCTGACGCGCGATATTCTCAAGATAACGATCCGGTAAAATTCGGATTTTGAAGGAGGACCAGAATGGTCCCTACTAAACAGCTTCGGCTGAACCTTGTAATTGACCCTAGGTTCAACGGCGGCACATCATCAGCGGTCGCGCGTGAACTGTATGCGCTTGCACCACTATGCGATCTGTCTGTGACGGCAATCTCGTCTAACTTTTTCAAAGGCAAAACAGTTCATCCGCTTATTGCAAGGGCCTGTGCCGATCTATCTGTCCCTCTGATATGGGACCCAGACGTTGTTGCATCAGATATTGTCGCACTTCATAACCCCTGTTTTCTGAAATTCGATACGACACTAAGAACCCGCATGATCTGTGATCGTTTGTTTGTCATTTGCCATGAGAATTTCGTGCGCCCCGACGGGCCAGAAGGTTTTGATGTTTCCCATTGTCTTGATTTGATCAGTCAGAACGCGGTGGCACGCAAAAAGTACCTTGCACCGATCTCAACTTGGAACAGGCAATGCACATCTGACTGGATGTCAAAGAACCCGACCAGCTGGGATATCGCACCATTAGACTGGACAAACATCTGTGATTTTACGCTTATTGCGCCAACAAATGCGCCGCGTGATCGTCGCGGGCGGCATTCCCGCCCTGGGGCAGATAAATTCCCACCATTGCCCGAGCTTCTGTGCGCCTTTTCTGAAAACTGTGAAAGCGTTCGTATTTTGGGCGCTGATGGACTGGGCATCGAGGATATACCGCAGAACTGGGATCTTTTGGATTTCGGGACGGAGCCGGTGGATAGGTTTCTGAAAACGATAGATTTCTTCGTCTATTTTACCCATCCATTTTTGCAAGAAAGCTTTGGTCGCGTCATCGCGGAGGCGATCGCTGCGGGCAAAGTTGTCATCACATCGCCCGCGACTGCGGCAACTTTTGGCGATGCCGTGATCGCAGCAAGCCCGGAAGACGTTGATGCGATTGTTGCCCGGATGATCGCCGACCCTGCGCTCTATGAAGCCCAAGTTTTGCGCGGGCAAGCCGCGTTGCGATACTTTGACGCGACCGCCGTTCAGGACCGCTTTCAACACCTATTAGCGCAAACCTCACGCAGGGCTCAGCCCGGAGAGCAATTGGAGGCACTCTATGATTTTTTGTGAAACGGGCGGGTCCGATTCCGCTGCATATGATGCGCTTGCCGTCTTCTTATCTCAACTGCGTGCGCATGAATTGCCCGTTGTTGTTGCAGGCAAGAGTATGCCTGAAGACCTGAGTGCCGCGCATCAATTCGACCTGTCGTCCTTCATTTCAAACGCGAACCCTCAGGCCTCAGATAGCTTGCTTATTCTTCAAGCCGAAGAGTTAAGCCAAGTCAAAGCAAACGAGATACGCAACTTTGCTAAGTGTGGGTCATTGCAATGCATGGCAATGGGGCATTTCCAAACGCGGCAGTCAGAGATTACAATTTCGTCGCGCATTGCGCATGCGGTGAACCAAGAACCGGTGCTTTTCTCACCGCCCGAGATTGCCGGATTACCCTACACGGGTGTGCCAATTTTTGCAGCTCCGGTTGCGCACATGCCGCGCAGCAAACCAACGGTTGGCTTATTTTTTCCTGACCTCGAAAAGCCCAATGCGCGCGAAGCGATCCGTGCGCTTGCACTGTCCTCTCGCTTTACGATTGAGATCATTACGACAGGTGCTGAGAAGCAGAAATGGATCGATGTCGACGGGTATAATGTGCCAGTCTGGCATCTGGGCGAGCTTTTACCTCGGGCACTTGCCGCGCGATTTGATGCTGCCGTTTTATTTGCAAAACCGTCGACATGGCCCCGTTTCCAGATGTTGGTTGCTAATTTGACGTTGGCAGGTGCAGCACTGATCGATGCGACGATGGACCGTCTTTGGCAGCAAAGCCGTCCTGAGATGATCGCAGGCCCGGTTCAAATATCTGACTTGGCGGACTGGCTCACCAAATCAATCCTGCCAAACCTGGATGAGATAAAAGATACAGTGACGTCCTCTTCTTTGGCCGCGTATTTCAAATTACCGGATATTCTGGCCGGGTTGCGCGAGCCCCCTCTGTCGCAAAAGCCAGCACGTAAGGCCGTTAAGCCGCCCGTCCTGTTCATTCCAACGAATGGCGTTGGATTGGGGCACGCGAAACGGTGCAGTCTTATTGCCGACGCGATGCGCGACGCGGCAACACCGCAATTTGGAGCATTCCCGTCTTGCATTGGCATGCTGACTGCATCTGGTTTTGACACAGTTCCGTTGGTCAGCCGTACACAAAAGCAGGCAAGCCATAAGAATGACATTGTCAATCTGGCCCGTCTTTCGGCAGCCGCGAAAGAGGCAAAGATCACTGTTTTTGATGGTGGATATGTCTTTGATAGCGTGATGCGTGCAGCTGCCGATCATGGGCGGCGCAGTGTGTGGGTGCGGCGCGGATTATGGCAAGCAAGTCAAAATAACCAGGTGGCACTTGACCGTCAAAAGACCTTTTCCCGGATTGTTGTACCTTCAGAGGCATTTGATGAACTAAACGCGCCTGCGCGTTACGATGAAAATCTGGTGCAAGTCGGTCCGATTGTTCAGCAAACGCTGCAAGATACCAAAGAGAAGGCAACTTTGCGCAAGCAGCTTGAGGATAACTTGGGTCTTCACGGCAAACACTTGGTTGTGACTATGTTGGGCGGTGGCGTTGCTGCTGATCGCCGTGCCCAGGTCAACACTGTCTGTGCCCATCTTGAGGGCCGGTCTGACGTGATGCATGTGCTTGTGGTCTGGCCGACGGCAACAACCGATCCGGGGTGGTTCCAATATCAAAACACACGCGTGGTACAGTCGGTTCACGCGAGCGTCCTCGTGCAAATGGCGGATTTGTTTGTGTCGGCCATCGGCTATAATTCCTTCCACGAGGCGCTTTATGGAAAGGTCCCAACGATCTTTGTGCCGCAAATGGCAAGCTTTATGGATGACCAGCGTGCCCGTGGAAAAGCAGCCGCCGACCGAGAGGTCGCGATCATGTTGGAACCATGGGAGCTTTTGACTCTGACCAAAAAGATTGATGAATGTTTGGACGGGCAGTCTGACGTTCTACGTGAAAACTTGCGTGGCCTTAATTTGCCAGAACCAGGCATTGGTGCGGCTGCCCAAAGCATATTGGAGATTGCCCAATGATGACGGCGTTACGCACGGATAAGAGCTTTTTGGCCGACAAAGCAACGCAAGATTGGGTCAGTATCATCATGCGGGCCTCTGTGGAGTGTCCGGCAGATCTGGACGATCTTTTGGTGAAGCAAAACAATCTGGCACACAAAAATGTTGGGCGTGCCATTTTCCATGAAGCAGAAATGCCCGTCCTCTTGAAGAGTACCGGGGCATCACAACGTGCGACGATTGCGGTTGTGCTGGATGACGCAACCACGCGGATTTCCGACAAAGAATCAATAGACTTGGCCGTGCGCTATGCAGCGTTGGCGATTGAAAAAGAATGCGATTTGGTGATCATGTCCCATCAGAACAACGCTGGATTTGAACGCTTTGGGTTTCGTGTGGAACGGATTGCAGGTGAAACTGATGCACAACGCAAAGCATGTTTGGATCAACTTATCGATTTCTGGGGGGCTCAGATTGTGATCTGAATTGCGGTGACAGAGGAAAAAATTTGGGGTGGTCTCATACGGTCAATTGACCTGCATCTTGTCCCGAATGTGTGGGCCCTAGACATAGCGCCAGCGCGGCATCCTCTCGCACTATTTGATCAATGATCGTTCGCCAATTTGTGCAAGCGTGATACTCGCTTCGCTTTTCAGAACGTCCCAAAGTTCATGCAATCCTTCCTCGCCACCTGCAGCGATTGCAAACTGCAAAACGCGCCCGAAGAATGTGAAGTTCGCACCTTGCGCATAAGCTTTGACGACATCTTCGCCGCTGCGCAGCCCCGTGTCGTAGAACAGCGGATAGTCAGCACCAACAGCGTCGCGAATTTCTGCAAGCTTCAGGATCGGCGGCGGGGCACTGTCGAGTTGGCGTGAGCCGTGGCTGGAGACTTGGATCGCGTCAACACCAGCCGCTTTCAGTGCCACAGAATCTTCGACGTCCAAAACGCCTTTGACGACCAGCTTGCCCGGCCACATGTCGCGCAGTTTGGTTAGGGTGTCCCAATCCGCCTTTGCGCGACTTTCAGTGCGGTCAAAGTCATAGCCATCCATGTCGAAATTCGCCATTTGCGGTTTGCCGGCGAACAGCGATGTTAGCGACCAGCGCGGGTGCAATGCGAAGTCGATGAACTGCTTGGGGCCAATTTTGAATGGCATGGTGAAACCGTGGCGCAATTCGCGCGGGCGGCGGCCCACTTCGGCGACGTCGACGGTAAGGACAATTGTGTCGTATCCAGCGGCCTTGGCCCGTTCGACCAGTTTGAAAGTGTCTGTGCCATCGCCGCTAAAGTAAAGCTGGAACCACGCGTTGCCTTCGGCCTCTTCGATCAGTGGCTCCATCGCGGTGGATGCGACAGTGGACACGCCCAAGGGCACGCTTTCGCGTGCTGCCAATCGCGCCAGCATCATGTCCGCGCCGGGACCGGATAGGTTACACATCCCCATCGGGCTGATCCCGAAGGGGGCGTTGGTCGGCTTGTCCCACAAAGGAACTGACAACGACCGATCACTCACATCGCGCAAAACACGCGGGCGCAGTTCCATGTTATCAAAGGCCGCACGGTTACGCGCGGCCCCTGTCTCGGTGCCTGCGGCACCGTCGATATAGTCAAAGACCATCCAAGGAAGGCGCTTACGGGCGAGCCTGCGCGCGTCCTCGCTTGAATGAATCTTTGCAGCCATTTAGCTGGCGACCGCTTTCATGAAACGATCACGGATCACGACGGGGTCCATCGTGATGACCGGCAGCTTGATGTTGCCGCTGTCGCATTTGCTGACGATGATTGTCATCTGCTTGCTGTCGATCGCCGCTTGCAGGGTCTTGCCTGTGTCCACGTCTTGGCAGACCACGACGTTTTCACAACCGCAGGCTTTTGCCACGTTCTCAAGCTTGGTTTTCATGCCCGCATAAGTTGGCTGATCACCGGTAGAGCCGTACGAGCCGTTGTCGATGATCAACAGGATATAGTTGTCAGCTACGTTGTTCGCGATCGTTGGCAGCGTACCAAGGTTCGTCAGAACCGAACCGTCACCATCAATTGAGATGACCGTTTTGTCTTGTGCCAAGGCAAGGCCCAGACCGATGGATGATGACAAACCCATTGTGCCGAGCATGTAAAAGTTCTTGGCGTTGTCGTCGATCATATGCAGCTCTTGGCTGGGCAGACCGATGTTACAAACGACCAGGTTATCATGAAGGATGGGCGCGATTTCGCGCAGGATTTCAGAACGGATCATTGGTCGCCGTAGCCTCCCCAGAAGGACGCATCCGTCAGGATCGCCACAGGTTTGTTGCACATGAAGGTGTATTTCAGGATCGCGTCCAGCTCATCCGCATCTGATTCCTTATGGAAGTGGTAGGTGGGGATGTTCAGCTGGTTCAGCAGCGCTTTGGTGTGCACAGCCATTTCAACCTGACAGGCCACTGGTTCACGCAGCTCACCACGGTAGCTGATCAGCATCGGCAAAGGCATGCGGTAATACTGTGTCAGTGTCGCCAGCGTGTTGATGGTCACACCAATCGCTGTGTTCTGCATGATGATTGCAGGGCGTTTACCGCCCATGAATGCACCCGCGCACAGGCCCATGCCTTCGTCTTCTTTGTTCGACGGGATGTGAAAGATTTCCGGGCGTGCTTCGACTTCGTCGATCACACCGGCCAACTGTTTACACGGTACAGTCGTGATGAAGGATACATCGTTGGCGACAAGGTCATCCACGATCTTCTTGCTGATATCCAAGGGCTTCGGTCTCCTGATTGCGCCAAGAATGGCGCGTTGCGGGTTAATGGGTGGTTTAGGCGGGGTAGCGGGCGACGTGCACGGCACATGGTGCGTGCTGAACAACGCGCGCTGCGGTCGATCCAAGAAGGTAGTCAATTAAACCAGGTTTGTGAGAACCGAGAACGATGCAATCTGCCTTTAGGCTGGTGGCGGTGTCGACAATTGTCCGACCGCTGTGACCTTGCACGGTTAGCGCTCCAACGCCTTCCATGGATAAAACACGAGATTCCATTTCGGCTGTTGCGCGGGCAAAGGCATCGTCCATGACTGACTTTTCGACATAGGCGCCGACGGAATTATTGGGGGCTTCGTGGACGTGCAATGCTGTGATCTTGCCGCCTTCGGCAAGCAAGGTACGTGCAATTTCCATGGTCGTTTGTGAGATGCCATGGTCAAGGGCCATTGGGACGATAATATGTTTGTACATCTGAAGTCTCCTTAGGTTTGTCTTTGGTTCAGGGCCGCAGAATGATCTTTGGTGCGGCCACAACCCCTGCACGGATATCAGCAAAGGCCTGCCCACCTTCGGACAATGGCCGCTCTTCTGTCCAGTCTAGTGCACCCAACCGTCCGTCAAAGATGGCCGCCGCTGTGTCGCGGAAATCTTGGGCAGTGTAGGTGTAGGTTCCGATGAATGTGATTTCTTGCAAGGTCATTCGGCGGATGTCCAAGCCACCGGTGCCTTCGCCGAGCCCGATATGCATGATCACACCGCCAGGGCGGGTGATCGTTGTGGCATCCGCACGCGTTGCGGCATAGCCGACACCGTCGATCACAAGGTCGGCTTCGGTAATTTCACCCGGCTCAACGGCGGTGAAACCTGCGATGTTGTCCAATGTTTCGCGACGTACTGCGTTGGGCTCAATGACGTGAATGTCTGTTGCCCCAAAGGCCCGAAGACATAAAGCAGCACCCACACCAATCGCGCCGCCTCCAACGACAACACATCGTGCATCAGCGAGTGGCATATCAAGCGCATCAGCACCCAGTCGCACTGCATGCCAGCCGCAGGCCAACGGCTCGGCCAAGGCAGCCTTGGCCAGTGGTACACCATCAGGCACTTCGACAAGGTTCCGGTCAGCCATCACAACATATTCGCCGAACGCACCTTCGCGTGGCGGCATTGAGATGATCATGCGATCCGGGCACAGGTTATCCCGGCCAGATTTGCATGCCTTGCAGAGCCCGCATGTTGTGAGTGGGTTGATCGTCACACGCTTACCGTTCAATACGCCGCCTTCGACAGTGCCCGCGGCTTCGTGTCCAAGTATAACCGGGGCAGGGCGTCGTTCATCGTGCCCAAGATAGGCATGCATATCTGATCCGCAGATGCCCGAGGCTTCGATCTTGATCAGGCTCTGCCCGGCTGCTGGCACGGGATCGGCCATATACCGATACACAAGTGTCTCAACGTCGTCGTAAACAAGCGCTTTCATTTGGCTGTAAATCCCCCGTCGACCATCAAAACCTGCCCGGTGACATATGCGGATGCGTCAGAGCAAAGAAAAAGGAGTGGGCCGTCGATATCCGACAATTCACCATTGCGACCCACACATGTGTTTGCGGCATTACGCGCTGCGCGTTCGGGGTCTGCAAAAACGGGCCCGGTCAATTCAGTTGGAAAGAACCCCGGACCAATTGCATTCGCTGTGATCCCGTCTTTGGACCATGCTTCGGCCATTGCCCGCGTCAATTGCGCAATGCCCGCCTTTGAAGCGCCGTAGCTCACGCCACCGGGAAACGCCCTGCTGGTTTGCAATGAAGCAAAATTCACGATCCGCCCCCATTTGCGGTCCTTCATATCAGGCACAAATGCTTGGCTGAGAAAGAAAGGAGCCGCCAAGTTCAGGTTCATTGTCACATCCCACCCCGCGCCTGTGACATCGTCGGCTGTCTCGCGTGTGTTGATGCCCGCGGCATGCACCACGATGTCAGGCACCCCGAAAGGTGCACTGATTTTCGTTGCAATCTCTTTGATCTGGTCGCGTTGCGATAGGTCTGCTGCGACAACTGCCGCATTGTCACCAATCGAAGCGGCCCAGTCGTCTAGGGCTTCGGCACGGCGTGCAACGCCAACGACCTTGGCCCCGGCCGCTGCCAGCGCTCGTGCTGCCTGCTGCCCAAGGCCCGCACTTGCGCCGGTGACGCAAGCAACACGACCCGTTAGGTCAAAGAGATCGCTAGGATTACTCATTCGGTGTCAGGTCAAAGTTTTCGCCGGGGAAGTATTTGGCCAAACGCACATCAGCTGCGCGTGCGTGACCTTCCATCCCTTCAAGGCGCGAAATACGGGCGGTGGCTTCGGCGACTCGCTTGGACCCTTCGCGCGTGGCCTGCTGCCATGTGACGATCTTCATGTATTTATGGACCGATAGGCCGCCGGTGTATGATGCAGCACCCGATGTTGGCAGAACGTGGTTCGTGCCAGATGCTTTGTCGCCGTAGGACACGGTTGTTTCTTCGCCCAAGAAAAGCGAGCCATAGCAGCTGAGGCGATCCAGCCACCAAGGCAGATCCTCGGCTTGGACGGTCAAGTGCTCTGGTGCGTAGTCATCCGAACATGCGGCCATTTCTTCGCGGTCAGCACACAAGATGACTTCGGCATAGTCGCGCCATGCGGCGGCAGCGTTGTCGCGGTTCACTTCTGGCAGGTCAGCGATCAGATCGGGGACACGGTTCATCACGTCCTCGGCCAATGCGCGGTCATCGGTGACCAACCAAACAGGTGAGTTATACCCATGCTCGGCTTGGCTGACGAGGTCGGTCGCGACGATGTGCGGATCGGCAGATTTATCTGCAAGGATCAGGCTGTCCGTAGGGCCAGCGATCATGTCGATGCCGACGCGTCCGAACAAGATACGCTTTGCTTCAGCCACAAACTGGTTGCCGGGACCGACAAGGATGTTGGCTTTGGGCAGGTCGAACAGGCCAAAGGTCATTGCGGCCACGCCTTGGACACCGCCCATTGCCATGATTTTGTCAGCGCCACAAATGTGGGCGGCATAGATGATTGCAGGGGCAACACCCACTTCGGGGCGTGGTGGAGAGGCGACGGCAATGTGGTTACAACCCGCAACCTTGGCTGTTGTGACGGTCATGATAGCCGATGCGATGTGGCTGTAACGGCCACCCGGGACATAGCAACCCGCCGCATCAACAGGGATCGCTTTTTGACCAGCAATTAGCCCGGGGACGATCTCATATTCGATGTCGCTGACTGTCGCTTTTTGTGCCTCGGCAAAGCGTTTCACGTTGTCATGAGCGAATTGAATGTCTTCTTTGAGCTTTTGAGGCACCAAGGCAGAGGCCGCCTCAATCTCTTCCGGCGTCAACATCACGTTGCCTTCGTATTTGTCGAACTTGGCCGCATACTCCAACGCCTTGGCGTCGCCGCCCGCCTCGATGTCATCAAGGATGCCTTTGACAAGGTCGTGAACGTCGGATGCGCCAGACTGTGCCGTGAGGGTCGCTTTTTTGAGATACTCAAGTGCCATGCGTGATTTGCCTTACTTAGGAAAAAGAGATTGCGATGTAGGTCAGAGGACGAGAGGGGCGCATACCCTTGATGCACGGGGCAGGGGAAAGTTGAACATCTGCAAAGATTGTCGTCATCCCGTCGCTCCCCCTCGTTACCTCGATGATTCTTGCCGTTATGTAAGCCTTTACATTGATGTAATGCAAGCCTTTACATTGACCCAGCGTTAGTTTGATTATGCGGTAGTCTGAAAACTGGTTAAAAGATGTCGTGGACCACACAATAAAGGGAGAAAAGACAATCGCTGCTCAACCCACCCCGACCTTGCATGATGTCGCGCACGCGGCCGAGGTTTCGACAGCGACAGTGTCTCGGTGTCTGAACTTCCCTGACAAGGTCGCCCCGGAAACGCGCGAGAAAGTCCAGAATGCGATTGCAAAGTTAGGTTATTCCCCGAATTTTGGCGCAAGGGTTATGGCCGCGCGGCGAACAAATACGATTGGCGCCGTGATCCCGACAATGGAGAACGCTATCTTTGCGCGTGGTCTTGAGGCCTTTCAGGAAGAACTACGACACCACGGTTTCACAATGTTGGTTGCCAGTACCGGATATGATCCTGCGACCGAAGAAGAACAAATAAGATCGCTTGTCGCGCGTGGGGCTGATGCGCTGTTGTTGATCGGCTACCGGCGTGACCCAGAAATCTTCCGATTTCTTAATGCACAAGGTGTGCCAGCTTTGGTGACTTGGGCATTTGATCCAGACTTTGACAAGCCATCGATTGGTTTTGATAACACCGCCGCGATGCAAGAAATGGCGGCCAAGGTCATTTCACTTGGCCACACCAGACTTGCGATGATTTCGGCTGATATGTCGTCAAATGACCGCGCTTCAGCACGCTACCAAGGCATCCTGAACGCGATGAAAGCGGCTGGGTTGGACCCGTCATTGCTGAATTGTATTGAGACATCCTATGGGGTTGAAGAAGGGGCCGCTGGGTTGGACCAACTTATGTCGCTGCAGACACGTCCGACGGCTGTCTTGTGCGGAAATGATGTTCTGGCGGTCGGTGCGTTAAAACGCGCCCGAGAAATGGGTCTTTCTGTTCCAGATGATCTGTCGATTGTCGGCTTTGATGATATCGAATTAGCGCAGATTACCTACCCCGCGCTGACAACCGTACATGTGCCGCACCGCGAAATGGGACGTCAGGCTGGCAAAGCGTTGGCAGGTTTGTTGCGCGAAGGGATTCCGCTCGAATCTGTTGGCTTGCGATCCCGACTGGTTTTGCGCCAGACGTTGGCACCGCCTAACCTATCGCGGCGGCGTTAGCGGGCGTTTTTGGGCTCTTCTGTGACTTTTGTCACGGAAATTAACCTTTCCTAAAGCTATTTAAAGGAAAATAATTGGACAAATAAAGACAAACTCTTTGCTCATTCTTGCCACATTGGCTATACTTGGTGAATAGGCTGTTAATTTTCGGTTGAAACTATGTTGCGTTACGATTTCCAGATGTATCCCGTCGACAATGCTGCTAATTCAGGTGGATTGGCCGCGGCAAAGGGACTTACCAGCCAAGGGCAAGCCCGTTCAAATACCGTTGTCGCATTTTTTCGTGATCCCCATACAACCGATGTTGTGACCGCTGCACCCCCAATCGTGCGACTTTTCCTTGAGGAAGCTGGCTTCGAGCTTTCAGAGTCTGATTGCTGTGCAAATGGCGGCAAATCTGCTGACTCTGATGATGAATTGCGTCGTGCACTTGCCTCTCAACTAACAGCTGCGTTGTCGAACCGCGCTCTTAAGAAGGCCTTGGCACGCGCTGCCGACGAAAGTGAATTTGATGTCGCTGCGTTCATCTCGGCGGTTGTTTCAAAAGATGCGCCTTGCGACCATCCCAAAGATGCGGCACCAAGATCACCCGTTATACCGCGCAGGCCAAATCAATTGCGTGCAAGTGGCATGAACGGTCGGGCGCGCCCACGTTCCTAAGTCAGATAGTCTTAGGGCAAGCGACAGGTTCTGTCTTGCGATTGCTCAAAGTAAACGGCCTTTCCTAATAGTTATCGCAATCGCATTGAGACAGTTGATTTCGTTTCTGTCCTGCGCACGCGCCATAGCGTTTTCCAAAGCCAGTAGACCATTGTGGCGATGATCAGCAGCTCAGGAAGGGACAAGATACCAGAGTCTTGTATGACTTTCGGGAAAGCGGACGCACCGGGCCCAGTGAACGCCGATCCGGCCGCGATGAAAAACCCAATGCACATCCGCAAAAGATGCTGGGCGATCCTGCGATTGTTTGATGCGGCCGCGGCCAGGATCATACGCAGATCACCAATGCCCGCTATGGCCGCCATGCCAAAGAGGAAAAGGTAATCTTCGGCTGGAAATCCAAAGAATCGTGCTTCAGGTAATTGCATGGCGTAAATACCCACAGCAAAAAGAGCTGCGGCATTGAGTGCGTTGACGCAAGCTATTGCGGAGAAAAAGCGCTTCATGGTTGGGATCCGCAATACGACCACTCCGCTAGCGACCAATGTTGCCCCCAGCAGTCCGGCATGAAACGTAATCCAAAGCGTTTCATATTTCAGCGCGCCCAACATCGCACCAAGCACTGACGACAGGCCCATGCTCCAAACGAAAACGCGCCCAGCGCCGATGTGGTGTGCGCCGCCTTTGCGCATTGCAAGCGCAACTGCGCCCATTGCCACAGCCAGCGTTCCGAGCGTGACATGTGAGATAACGGCGAAGAAATCGAAGGTGGGCATACTACATCCTATGTGTTGCGTGAATTGGTGGTCGGTATCTCTTGATTTTCGGTGTACGTCGTCCGTGCATGACGGCGTGCACCTTTTGCGCAACTAAGACCGGATGCCCCGGATTGATGCGTGCCGCGCAATCAGCGTAACAAGTGGTATGGAAGATACCGCCACTCTCACTCTCGCTGGTCTGTGCATTGGTATTGCTTTGACCGGGCTTTGCAGCACCTTTGCGCAGTTAGCGGATCGAACAGAACGGCTCAGCCTGTGTATGGTGTTCGGCGCATTTGGGATTATCGTTGCGCTGCCGGTGTCATGGGCGTTCGGGAAGGCGCTTTATGTGTTTTACCTGCCCTTTGCGTTTGTGATGCTGCTCACATTGCCGGCTGCGATTTACTATTATGTCGGATCCAAAACCGGACAGGGATCAGCACCAAGGATCCTTTGGCGCGATCTGGCCATGCCCGTCGTTGGATTTCTAGTGTGCCTTGGCTATTGGGTTTTGCCACTTGAGACGAAGACGACCATGTTCATCCTGGGGGAGCTTCCGATGGGCAACGCACCGGCAACGCTTGCTCTGATAACATTTGCACTCATTCTTTGCTGGTTCGTTGCATCGTTTGTCTACCTATTGGCGATCGTCAGACGGCTGACCCGGTATCGCACACACATCAGGACGTTATATTCCAACTTAGAGAACCGTGACTTGCGTTGGATCGATTGGGTCATGGCAATGTTTGTATTCATATGGGCCGCTGGTGCGCTACTGCTTGCAGATGAGAATTTTGGCAGCGGTTCGTTCTACTTTGGCGAAGTCCTGTTCGGCTTGACGGCCTGTTGTCTGCTTTCACTCAGTGTATTTGCATTCAAAACATGGCCTGTGGTTGACACTGAGGAACAAGCACCAGAGCCCGAACCCAAGTACGCCCGTTCAGCGCTGACGACAGATCATGCTGCAAAGCTGGCCAAAAGAATCGAAAAAGCGATGCAGCAAGACGCACTGTACGTTGATCCAAACCTGTCACTACAAAAACTGTCCCAACATATTGGCGCGGTCCCAAATCACGTATCGCAAACCCTCAACCAAGAAATTGGCACAACATTCTTTGACTATGTCGGACAGTGGCGGATCAAAGCGGCAAAACCGCTTATTCTTGCGGGCGATGGTTCTGTTCTGGCTGTTGCGTTGGAGGTTGGCTTCAACTCAAAATCTACGTTCTACAAAGCCTTCAAGAAAGAAACAGGGGTTACACCCAAAGCTTATCGTTTAAACGGTTCTGCACGAAATTAGGCAGAAGGCGTAACCCCGCTTGGGCTGGTTGAATGCACCTCTTCTTTTGGCGAAGGGCCGGGAAAAGGGTGACATGTCTGGTGAATTCAAAGAACATGTTGAAGCGGCGCCTGCATCAGACAAAGATGATCAGGATGCGACATAAAACGCCCCAAAGAGGGCGATCACAATTCCTGACGATCGTCGGGTGATAGAACAAGACTGGGAGAGACGAAATGAAGAACCTAATACTTGCGACCGCCACCGCAGCACTTTGTGCGACAGGTGTGTTGGCCGAAGATGTGAAGGTGGGAATGATCACCACCTTGTCCGGCGGCGGCGCTGGTTTGGGCATTGATGTGCGTGACGGCTTTATGCTGGCGATTGCACAGTCAGGTCGCGATGACATCGAAGTCGTGATCGAGGATGATCAGCGCAAGCCAGATATCGCGGTGCAATTATCAGACAAGATGATTCAGTCGGAGCGGGTTGATGTGATGACCGGCATTATCTGGTCCAATCTTGCGATGGCCGTCGTGCCTGCTGCGGTCAATCAGGATGTGTTCTACCTTTCGCCTAATGCCGGACCTTCGCCTTTGGCCGGCCAAGGCTGCCATCAGAATTATTTCAACGTCGCGTGGCAGAACGATAACTTGCATGAGGCTGCGGGATCATATGCGAATGGGGCAGGCTACGCCAATTCCTTCATCCTTGCGCCCAACTATCCGGCAGGTCAGGACGCGCTAACGGGTTACAAGCGCATGTATGATGGCGAACTGGCAGGCGAAGTCTTTACCCAACTTGGTCAGACAGATTACGCCGCCGAGATCGCCCAAATTCGCGCTTCGGGTGCAGATAGCGTGTTCTTCTTCTTGCCGGGTGGCATGGGGATCTCCTTTCTGAAGCAATACGCGGACAGCGGTGTAGATATCCCTGTCGTTGGTCCGGCTTTCAGTTTTGACCAAGGTATTTTGCAAGCGGTGGGCGATGCAGCTTTGGGCGTCGTGAACACAAGTCAGTGGAACAAAGACATCGACAATCCGACGAATGCGGCCTTTGTCGATAGCTTCCAAGCGGAATACGACCGGCTGCCTTCGCTTTATGCAAGCCAAGGTTTTGACACAGCAAATCTCTTGCTGTCAGCGTTGTCAGTTGCACATCCCAATGATGCAGATGCGTTCCGTGACGCGTTAAGGGCCGCTGATTTTGATAGCACACGTGGTGATT
Organism: uncultured Paracoccaceae bacterium; assembly: GCA_947496605.1. GTDB lineage: Bacteria > Pseudomonadota > Alphaproteobacteria > Rhodobacterales > Rhodobacteraceae > Yoonia. The sequence continues at coordinate 460,109 of CANMDF010000002.1, forward strand.
TTGCGTTTGGACCGAACCATCATCCGGTCCAGACGATCTATGCCCGCGAGGTGATTCAGGAAGGTGATGTGTTCACCAACAAGATCATCGGGGTTGCATTGGAAAACCATTCAGACGCTTATGCGGCAATGTGCAAAATGTAATCTGTGACCGTCGGGCGCATCGTCACAATGCGCCCGACATCAAAAGGTTTTCATGTCTTCAATACTTATCATTGAGCAGATCCTGAACGGTCTGCAATTTGGCGTCATGCTATTCTTAATGGCCGCCGGGCTGACCTTGATCTTTGGTGTCATGGGGTTGATCAACCTTGCGCATGGGTCACTCTATATGGTGGGGGCCTTTGCTGCGGCTGCTGTGGCGGGGCTTACAGGATCTTTCTTGCTGGGGCTTATCGCCGCGCTGATTGCTGCGGCATTTGCGGGCGCGATCATTGAAATGGTGGTGATCCGAAGGCTTTATAAAGCAGCTCACTTAGATCAGGTTTTGGCGACTTTTGCGCTTATCTTGATCTTTTCCGAAGGCACGCGCTGGGTCTTTGGGTCTTTTCCGTTGTTCTTGGACATTCCTGATGCGTTGTCCGGTCCAGTGACTTTGCCGGGGGGCATTCAATATCCGCTTTATCGTCTAACGTTGATCGCGATCGGCCTTTTGGTGGCCCTTGGCCTTTGGGCGCTGATTGAGCGCACGCGCATCGGTATCCAAATCCGCGCAGGCGAAAATGACCGTGAAATGATTGGTGCCTTGGGTGTTGATATCTCAAAGCTCTATACACTGATTTTTGCACTTGGTGCTGCACTTGCCGGGCTTGCGGGCGCGTTGGTAGGGGCAATCCAATCGGTGCAGGTCGGCATGGGAGAGCCGGTCTTGATCCTTGCCTTTGTGGTGATCGTCATTGGTGGCATTGGTTCCATTCGGGGGGCCTTCGTTGGCGCCCTGCTGGTCGGCCTAACTGACACGCTGGGTGGGGTGTTCCTGCCTGAACTCTTCAAACTGTTCATGGAGGCAGGGGCCGCCCAAAAGTCAGGTTCAGCGCTGGCATCGATGAGCATCTATATGCTGATGGGCCTTGTGCTGATCTGGCGACCCACAGGTCTGTTCGGAGCACGGACATGAAGCTGAATGAGCGTGCGATCAATACTGTCGTCTTGCTTGGGCTGCTGGCACTGCCGCTTTATGCGCTCGTGGTCGATGAGCCGTTTACGATCACGCTGGTGACACGCGCAGTGATCCTTGCACTTGCAGCCGTTGGATTGAACATTGTGCTTGGAATCGGCGGGTTGGTCAGCTTTGGCCACGCATTGTTTTTTGGGATCGGCGGTTATGCGATGGGCATTCTGGCCTATCATGCGCAGACCTACACCACCCTCAACCTTGGATTTTTCAGCACAGGTGGCACAAAGTTGATGCCCGTGATCTGGCTGGTCGCGATGACGGTTTCGGCGATCGTGGCCTATGTGATTGGCAAGCTGACGCTGCGCACGTCGGGTGTCTACTTCATTATGATCACCCTGGCATTCGCACAGATGTTTTATTACTTCACGATCTCTTGGGCGCAGTATGGCGGCGAAGACGGGTTGTCGATCTATATCCGCAATGATTTCCCGGGGCTGAACACATTGGTCCCCATCCAGTTCTTTGCGATCTGTTTTGTCATCCTGTGTAGTGTCTTGTTCCTATACGCGCGCTTGCAAGCATCGCCTTTCGGGTTGGCGCTAAACGCGACACGACAATCGGCCACAAGGGTTGAAGCGGTTGGTCTTGATCCGATGAAATTGAAACTACTGGCATTCGTGATTTCGGGCGCTGTGACCGGATTGGCAGGGGCGTTGTTTGCTGACCTCAATCGCTTTGTATCGCCCACAATGTTCAGCTGGCAGCTGTCGGGTGAACTGATTGTGCTGATCATCATTGGTGGCGTGGGGCGCCTGATGGGGCCGGTAATCGGGGCCTGCGTTTTCGTCGCGCTAGAACATTTCTTGGGTGGGCTGACGTCTTTCTGGCACATCTATCTGGGCGTGATCCTGTTGTGCATCGTCTTGTTCGCGCGGGGCGGTATCCTTGGGTTGCTAACCGGCAAAGAGGGCGCACATGTCTGACCCGATCCTTGCCACACATGGTCTGAGCAAGCGCTTTGGTGCTTTGCAGGCAACAGATGATGTCTCGATTGATCTACGCGCGGGCGAGATCCATGCCATCATTGGTCCAAACGGCGCGGGTAAATCCACGTTGATCAAACAAATCTGTGGTGGGCTGGTGCCTGATGCTGGGACCGTTTCGTTATTGGGGCGCGATATCTCGGGGCTATCTACAGGCGCACGGGCACAGGCGGGGCTGGGGCGGACGTTCCAGATATCGGAACTGGCGATGGAAGACACCGTGCTGGAAAACGCGGTGCTGGGTGCGCTTGGCGCAAGGGCCAGCCCTTGGTCGTTTTGGACGCGGGCATTGGGCCGTACTGATCTGACCGAACGCGCAAAATCCGGATTGGACCGTGTTGGATTGCTGGATCAGCAAGACATGATCGTGGCAAACCTTAGCCATGGTCAACGCCGCCAGCTTGAGGTGGCGGTGTCGCTGACGCTGTCACCCAAAGCGTTTATCATGGATGAACCGATGGCAGGCCTTGGTGCCGAGGGCTCGAAGACAATGACCAGCTTTCTAGATGGTTTGCGGGAAGAGGCGCCGATCTTGCTGGTCGAACATGACATGGACGCAGTTTTTGCATTAGCCGACCGGATCAGCGTTTTGGTTTATGGCCGGATCATCGCGACCGGCACAGCAGATCAGATTCGAAACGACGCACAAGTGCGCGAAGCCTATCTGGGAGAGGAGGCATGAACTTGCTGACGCTCCAAGGGCTCACGGCAAGCTACGGCAGTTCACAAGCGCTGTTTGGAGTGGATCTGAGCATGGCTGAGGGCGAGGTCACCGCGCTAATGGGGCGCAACGGTATGGGCAAATCCACAACCGTGAAAGCGATTTGCCGGATGATCAATGCGCAGGGCGAGTTGCGTTTATTGGGGCAAGATTTGCACAGCCTGCCAAGCCATAAGGTCTCGCGTCTTGGTGTTGGATTGGTGCCCGAGGGGCGGCGCTGCTTTCCTGACTTGACCGTGCGCGAGAACTTGATCGCTGCCGCACGCCCCGGTGATTGGACGCTGAAAACGGTGGCTGATCTTTTCCCCCGCTTGGGTGAACGTGCTGGCCAAAGGGCTGCGTCGCTATCAGGTGGTGAGCAACAAATGTTGGCAATTGGGCGCGCCCTAATGACAAACCCGCGCCTGCTCATCTTGGACGAGGCGACCGAGGGACTTGCCCCGCTAATCCGGCAGGAAATCTGGTCGGCAGTGCGCAAGTTGAAGCAAGAAACAGGTATGGCGATCCTGTTGATTGATAAGTCACTGAGAGAGCTGTCCTTGGTCTCCGACCAAGCCGTCATTCTGGAACGCGGGAAAACCGTTTGGGCCGACCGGATGACAGCTCTGACCCCGGATATTTCTGCAAAATTTGTTGGCGTTTAAACGGCTTTGCTATTTTGCATTTAAATGCAGCGTTGCCGTTCGGCTCAGACCAGATCAGCCAGCTTTAATCTTTGTATCTTGCCAGAGGGACCTTTGGGTAGTTCGGTTAAAAAGTGAATGGTGTCAGGGGATTTGAATTTTCCCAGACGGTTGTGACAAAGCTCGATCAGCGCCTTCTCGGATAATTCTGATCCGGGCTTGATCGCGACTGCGGCTTCTACTGTTTCGCCGTAACTTTTGCAGGCCCGGGCAAAGGCAGCCGCTTCTATAATATCCGGTTCAGAGTATAGCACTTCATCAATTTCGCGCGGCGCGATGTTTTCACCACCCTTGATGATCAGTTCTTTCAACCGCCCAGTGACAAAGACATATCCGTCTTCGTCAATGTGCCCCAGATCGCCGGTCCGCAGCCATGCCCCTGCGAATGTTTTCTGTGTGGCATCAGGATTATGCAAGTATTCTACCATAACATTGGGCCCGCGGATCGCGATCTCGCCTTCTTGATGTGCGGGGGCGGCTTCAAGGTCCTCAGTCAGGATGCACACTTCGTTGCCATACCCGATCCCGGGTGACCCAATTTTACGGATGCCGGGCGGCAACGGGTTGGACAGGATTTGCGCTGCCGTCTCAGTCAGGCCCATGGTTTCTATGATGGGGACGTTGAAACGGTCTTCAAATGCAGATTGTGTTTCGACCGCAAGGGCAGATGACGCAGAGCGTCCGAACCGCAATCGGGCACAAACCTCGGCGCTGGGATTGGCGTCATTGTGGAGAAGGTGGCTGATGATCGTTGGCACGACCGAAAACCATGTAACTTCTGCTTGCTCCGCCTGATCCCAAAATTTGCTTGCTGAGAACTTGGCCGTCATCGCGAGTGAACCGCCAGAGACTAGCGCGCCCATCATCGTCACACAGAGTCCGTTGATGTGGTAGATCGGCAAAACACAAAAGCCACAGTCATTAGGTGACAAATCATGCGCGATCGCTGTGGTCCATCCGCCTGCCAGCAGGCTTGCGTGGCTATGAACGACACCTTTGGGCTGCCCTGTTGTGCCAGAAGTATACATCAACAGCGCATGTTGATCTGGTTGAAATTCAGGAATTTCGGTGCGGTTCTGTAACATCTTAGGCGCGATAACTGTCAGACCATCAGGTGCGATAGTTCCAATTTGATTTTTTTGGCTTTCATGCACAAAGGCAAACTGCGCCCCGCTATGTTCCAGCGCATAGGATATCGCAGCAGGCCCCGCTGCCAAATTGATCATGGTCGCGCGAAAACCGCCGTAAAGTGCTGCGTAAACCGACAATACCCCTTCGCGCCCGTTCGGATGAACAATGGCCACGCTTTCACCTTGCTTGACCCCAAGCCCAATCAGGCCTTGCGCCATCTTACGCGCATCATCACGCAGTGCATGCCAACTCAGGCTTTCGCCAGTTTCGGGAAAAAAAACGGCCGTGCCATCCTCCAAGGCCCGCGCATCTAACCAATCTTTCACGGTGCCTTTGGGTGGTGCCGCCTTTTCAAAGATCATTGACCAGCCTCATCCCAATAATCACTAAAGATGTCTTCAACAGCCGGTTCATTGGCCGGGATTTCGCGGACGATCTTTGTTGACTGCATGAAGTGGCGCCAATGCAGGTTGGTATCGATCGAGTTGCCGCCCCAAGACCCACATCCCATCGACAACGAGAAGGGCATACCGTTGGTAAACGACCCACCGGTCGCGAAAGTATGCGCTTGGTTCACAATAACGCGGCTGGTGGGGATTGCCTTGGCAAGTGTGAGCGGCCGGTCTTGGGACTGTGTGTGCAGGCCTACAGAATGACCTGCGCCTTGGTGCACCTCGATTTCATGCGTGATGCGGACGGCGTCATCAAAGTCTTTGGCACGATAGACAGTCAATACGCGGCTTAGCTTTTCGCCAGACAATGGATGGTCCGGACCGATCCCTTTGGTTTCTACTGCAATGTAGGCGGTATCGACGGGCACTTGGTCAGTCAGCCCGAGGGCGGCGATCATTTTGTCCGCGTCTTGCGCAATCGCTTGGGGGTTCAGATGCCCTTTCACCCAAAGTTTCGACGTGACTTTGGTTTCGTCTTTGATCAACGCACCACCCGTACGCGCCATCTCTGCCGCGAAGGCATCATAGATGGCGTCAACAACAACGATCGCGTTCTCGGACGAACAAGAGGTTGCATTATCGAAAGTCTTCGAGGCTTTGATCTTTTCTGCGGCCGCAGCCAGATCAGCCGTCTCATCTATGATTACGGCTACGTTGCCCGCACCCACCGCCAATGCCGGTGTGCCGGACGTGTAGGCCCGTTTGACGTTATTCTGGCTACCGGTCACGACGATCAAATCCGCGATCTCAAGCAAGCGCTGTGTTTTTTCTTTTGAACCGCGCCCAGGGATCATCTGGACCAGATCGCGGTCAATCCCGAGTTTATCGAATTCGGTATGGATATAACCCAGCAGGGCTTGGCATGTGGGCACACCTTTTGGTGAGGGCGACACGACAATCGCGTTGCCGCATTTGAGCGCATTGATGATGTTATTCGCAGGTGTCGCGCCCGGATTTGTCGAAGGAACAACCGCGCCGATCACGCCGATTGGGCGTGCGACTTCGGTGATGCCTGTCGTTAGATCATCGCTGATGATTCCATGTGTCTTGGCATGCTGAATATCCCGCATCAGCCCCAGCGTCTTGCGGTGGTTTTTGGTGATCTTGTCGGGCACATTGCCAAGGCCGGTTGTCTCAACCGCAAGCTCTGCAAGATGGCGATTGCGTGATGGTTCCATGATGGCCCACGCTACGGCCTGTGCCGCACGGTCATAAGCCTTTTGTGATCCGTCACGCTCAAAAACGCCCTGTGCAGTGCGCGCCCGGGCGATGATAGCTTCGACCTCTGCGATGGGATCAACGGTGTTCATGGGTCTATTCCTGTTCAAGTATGCGCAGCACCTTATGTCGGGTGCTGCGCAGTTGTTTTAAAGACCAGCCAAAAGCTCTTCGAGCGTTTCTTGACGTGCGGCCCACATCGCGAGCACTTCGTCACGTGTCATGATCTGCATGGGCGAGCCACCTGCAGCCATGCGACTTTGGACACGGCCATTCTCAAACATCGCAGGTACCGTTGCGGCCAGTTTGTCGATGATTGGCTGAGGCGTACCTTTGGGTACCATTACACCGCGAAAGTTCACGGATGCGTTGTCGATTTCAAAACCCTGTTCCATCATGGTTGGAACATCTGGCAGGAACTCTGCGTTGCGCTCAAGATCAAACACACCCAGGATTTTGACGTTGCCTGCGGCCTGTGCACGGAACGCATCAGACAGATTATTCACGCCGCCCAGAACTTCGCCAGCTATCACGGCACGCATCGCACCTGCGCCACCAGCGTTGTTTGGAATATAGGCAAGCTTTACACCGGCTGCTTTTTCAAGCTGCAAAGCTGCAATGTGGTGGCCAACGAACAGACCAGCGCCTGAGAAGGTCAATCCACCGGGGTTTGCTTTGGCATAGTCGACAACGTCTGCCATTGAGTTGAAGTCGCTGTCAGCGCCCACAACAAACACAGCCGGGTCGGCGCCCCAGTTTGCGATAGGCTCAAAACTGTCGGACGAATAAGACACTCCACCCTCAATCGACTGTGCGACGAAGTGCGGGATGTTATATGCACCAAGCGTATAGCCATCTGCTTCGGCCTCAGTCGCAAACCAATTCCAGCCAACACGGCCACCCGCACCGGGGCGGTTTACAATCGCGATAGGCATACCAAGCGCATCTTCATTGCCAGCCGTCATGGTCACGATACGCGCCTGAAAATCAGTCGCACCACCGGCACCATAGCTGACCATCATCATGATCGGCCGCTCCGGATAGTCGCCGTGACCGTCAGCATACGCCGTTCCTGTCATTGTGGCTAAGGCCAGCGCGGCCCCTGCAATCCATTTTTTCATAGTTTCCTCCCTAGGGTTCAATCTGCCGCTTGTGCGGTTCAGAAAAAGATCTCTCGCGGTGTGAAGACGTTCAGCAGCTGCGCGAAAAGACCATACATGACCGCCATGAAACCGGCGGTAATCAAGATCCGTTTGCCCCAGGTCTTTAACTCCGAGTGGGGTGCTGGATCGTAAAGTGAAAGCAAAACGAAGAAAGCAATCGTCGTTGCAGTGTAGAAACCAAGCGCTTTTGCAGCCCAGTAAACGTAGACAATCGCGACAACCAAACCGGGCAGCATGTTGCGCATAGCATCAGCGCTGATCCCATTGCCAACCTTGGTGCGTCCCAAGATGGCCTTGACGAAAGTCCAGATCGCCAAGACGGCGAAAACGGATGAGATCAGGCGCGGAAAGATGAACGCAGCTGCCGGCTCTTGGGTAAAGCTGATGTAGGCAATGCTGACGCCAACACATGCGATAAAGCCAGATGCAATGATATGCTGGTTGCGTGGCAGATCGGTCATGACAACGCCTCTTCTTTCGCGACGGCGTCGTCTTTGGTGGTGTAGCGGCGGGCCATGATTTCCATCCAGACCGAGTAGCAAATTGAGGCCACGACGATCAGAATAAGCAGCCAGTTCAGCCAACCGGTGAAGAAATATGTACCCGTGCCGACGGTCGCATTCGCAATCATAGAGCCTTGGATAAAGTTCGCCTCGGCAATCGGCCCAAGGATTAAGCCAAGGACAAGTGGGGCTGCCGAGAAGCCGAAGCGCTCAAGAAAATACATGGCCAGTCCAAGGGTCGCCATCACATAGACATCACCCATAGAGTTCTGGACCGAGTAACTGCCAAATACGGCAAGCCCCAGCACAATGGCAGCCATGACCGCATGGGGAACGCGCGCAACGCTTGCGGCCAATCCCGCGATATAGAGGCCGAAGATGCACATCAACAACTGGCCGATCAGCATTGAATCGATGAACGTCCATGCGACTTGTGGGTAGTTTAGAAACAGATCTGGGCCTGGAAAAATACCATGGATCAAAAGTCCGCCAAGAAGGACCGCAGCAGTTGGTGAACCGGGGATTGAAAGGGTCAGAAGCGGCACCAAAGAAGGACCAACCATCGCGTTGTTCGCACTTTCGGCGGCAATGACACCTTCGCTATGACCCGTCCCGAATTTTTCGCTCTCTTTGCTGAATTTCTTAGATTGGTCGTAGGCGACAAGACCGGCAATTTGCCCGCCGACACCGGGGATCAAACCGATGATGGATCCGGTGATTGTACCGATGGCCAATGCAGTCTTGCGCTTAAACACTTCGACGAAAGCCAGACGAATAGGATGTTTCTTGACGCTGATAATCTCGGCATCGTCACTGGACCGGCCTTTGGTGAACATTGTGATGACTTGGGGTATCGCAAATAGGCCGATCAGTGCGGGGATTACGTTGATGCCGCCACTTACAGCCGGGTGGAAGATAAAGCGTTGGGCACCCATGATATCGTCAAACCCGATGGTCGCGAGCCACAGGCCGATGCAGCCAGACAATAGCCCTTTCACGACCGAGCTGGAATCCAACGTCCCGATAACCGTGACACCAAGGATCGCAAGCCAGAACAAATGGGACGGTCCGAACGCCAGCGCCCATTGGGCAAGAACAGGGGTAAGAAAGATCAATAGGAACACACCAAAGAGGCCGCCAATGGCTGAGGCGATAAAGGACAGTTGCAGTGCCTTCGCACCTTCGCCTTTCGTCGCCATCGTGTGTCCATCAAGGGTCGTTGCGATATTCGCAGGCGCGCCGGGAATTTTAAGTAGAATGGCACTGACTGCACCACCGGCCACTGTCGATGTATATGCAGCCCCCAGAAGGATGAGCCCTTGTTGGGGCTCCAATTGAAACGTGAAAGGGATAAGCAAAGCGACCGCCATTGTCGGCGAAAGCCCGGGGGTTGCACCAAGGATCAGCCCTCCAATGGTTCCGAGCAGCAGCAACCCGAAATTAATCGGGGTAAAGACGTCGCCCATGTAGAACAGGAATTCCATCTTGCCCAACTCCTCCCAAACTTAGGCTTGACCGACTACGCTAAGCGATGAAAATAGTTTTGCAAATGTTTTCATAAATTCCCAAGAATGGTGGATCAAGTGTCTGATAATAAATCTAAAAAAGCGGATATTATCACCGTGGCCAAGGCAGCACGTGTTTCCCCTTCTACGGTTTCACGTTACTTCAATCATCCCGAGTTGCTGAAAACGACGACGCGCAAGAAGATCGATTCCGCGGTCCGCAGAACCGGCTACATCCGCAATCGGGCCGCTCAAACAATCCATGGGATCAGGTCAGGCACAATCGGTGTTTTGGTGCCAACCTTGGATCATGCGATCTTTGCCGAAGTCGTTCAGGCCTTTTCTGACACGGTTGCGAAGCAAGGGTTTACAATTCTGCTCGCTTCGCACGGTTACGACCTGCAACGCGAGTATGCGATTTTGCGCAAGTTCCTTGAGCACCGCGTCGATGGCGTTGTGTTGACAGGGCTTGACCATGATGAGGCTGTTTTCCAGCTCCTCGATAGCCAGGAAATACCCTGCGTGTTGATGTGGAATTATTCAGAAACTTCGCGTTTTCCCTCAATTGGTGCCGATAACGAACAAGCTGGCCGATTGATTGCAGAGCATGTCCTTGCGTTAGGGCATAGGGATGTCGCTTGCATGTTCCCCCCGACAAATGGCAACGACCGCGCTTTGGCAAGGCGCGAGATTGTCATCAATATGTTGCATGCATCCGGTGTCGAGGTGCCGAAGGAATGGATGCTTGAAACTGTCTATAGCATTTCAGAATCAAAGCAGGACGCGAAGAAGCTCTTCGCGCAAACAAATCGGCCAACGGCACTGATTTGTGGCAACGACATTCTGGCAACTGGCGCACTTTACGGCGCAACAGCAAGCGGTCTGAAGGTTCCCGATGACGTCACGGTTGTGGGCATTGGTGATTTTAAGGGATCTTCAGAAATCGAACCAGCTTTGACAACGGTTCGGCTGCCCGCACGCCGTATCGGACAAGAGGCAGGGAACGCATTGGTGACCGCAATCATCGATCCGATTTCAAACAGTGTTGGCAGTTTGAACTGTGCGCCAGAGTTTGTAGAACGTAGATCAAGTGCGGTGCTTGAATAATAGGGCGACATGCAAGGTGAGGGTTGTCTTCATTGGCGCCGCTTGAAAAGCCTCGATCACACGTCAACGTGCCTTTGGTTGTCGTGTCCAGCATGAGAACACACGTTGATGAAAATGGTCATATTGATGTGTCGTTGCTCTACAGTCAGGCCAACAGGCGATTGTTTGCAACCCCGCGGAATGGTGGCAATGCCTTTACTCTACGTTTTGCGCGAACTGACAGGGTGACGAACCGTGCAGCGGCACTTCAATTTGCCCGCACGGGGCTTGGCGCTGTCATGGTGATGAAGGGATCTGTTGAGGTTGAAATTAAAGAGAGCAAACTCGTCGAATTGTTGCCAGATCATGATTTCGGCGCTGCGGGGGCTGCGATACTAAGTTCAAGAGCCTCGCAAAGCCGTTTCAATTGAAAACATATTATTTTTCTGCGCTTTCTAGCGAAAGCCATCTTCACCTTCAGCATGCAGCTTGGGGCCACGCGCCGTGATCGGCTCTAACGCCTGTGCGACATCAATATTGGGTGCGGCATGCACATCGACAATACGCTGTTCAGGGTTTGCGGCCCAATGGACGGCATTGACCAAGACCTTTTGTACGTTTCCGTCGTAGTAGGTTGGATAGGTTTCATGTCCCGGCCGGAAGTAGAATATATTGCCGGCGCCACGTCTATAGGTCAGGCCGGATCTAAAAACTTCGCCTCCCTGAAACCAACTGACAAAGACAGTCTCGAGTGGCTCAGGGACGCCGAAGGGTTCGCCGTACATCTCTTCTTGCTCAAGCTCAAAATGGTCAGGAAGCCCGCGCACAATTGGGTGATGACGGGACGTGACCCAAAGACGCTCACGTTCACCAGCTTCGCGCCATGTCAAATTGCACGGGGTTCCCATCAGTTTCTTAAATATCTTCGAAAAATGGGCAGAGTGCAAAAGGATCAGCCCCATCCCGCCGTAAACCGCATCGGCCACGCGTTCGACCACTGCATTGTCGACATCACCGTGGGCGGCGTGGCCCCACCAAATCAACACATCCGTGTCATCCAGCCGCGCTTGCGGCAGGCCATGCTCGGGGTCTTGTAATGTTGCGGTCGTCGCCTGAATGCCGCCATCCTGTAGCGCCTTTGCGATGCAAGTGTGCATGCCTTCGGGATATAGGTCAGCAACGACTTGGCTCCTTTTCTCATGGACATTTTCGCCCCAAACGACTGCGCGGATCATCAATTTTGCTCCTTATTATTGTGGTTCTCTGGCCGCCTTCGAGGGGCAGCCGTGCTTACCCGGACGACAAGTTCAGGTGTGATCATAAGTGGATCACTTGCATTTGGTTGACCTTCAAGGACAGCGATCGGCTTACGTGCCGCCAGTTGACCCCATTCGCGTCGTGGCAAGCGCATGCTGGAAATGCCAGGATTAAACATCGTTGGGCTGAGGCATCGCACGCGATACTGTTGCGATCGAAACAACAGCTTTGTGTATGACATCCGTTACCGTTGGTCTGCTCGAGCTCATGGGCACCACGTTCAAATGATCACACCGTCATTGGGCGAACCTCTTGGTCGAATGTATGGATGAATTGCGCGTTAGGCTTCAAGTGTACTGTGTCCCCGACGTTTTGGTTATGTTGACCGCTTACGTTTACGGTCAGCGCGCCCGCGCCCTCTACGTTCACATATAAGACAGTATCGTGGCCAAGTCTTTCAACCAAGGCAACCTGACCTTCTCACGTACCATCACCGATCGAATTGACTTTGCTTTTTGATCTTCCAGAGAACACCGTAATCACCGCCGTTCCGCTGGATAAGGCCGCATCCGAGTTGCTGGATGGTAGCGCCATGCCAATGGCGACCATCCTTGGGCCAAATCGGATCATGACTGATTTTGCGTCAGGCGTAGTGCGAGGTGTTGGTTTCAACCCGGTCTACCAAATAACAGTCGCAGAAACCGAGTAGACCTGGACTGTATGGCGAATATCGCAGAGTCACGGACGCTGAGAGAGAAAATGGTGGAGCCTAGGGGAGTCGAACCCCTGACCTCTTGCATGCCATGCAAGCGCTCTCCCAACTGAGCTAAGGCCCCATCCTAACAGCATACGCTGTGCTGGTGCTGTCTATGCAGCGTTCCGGGCGAGATCAAGTGAAAATCGCGCCCGGAGCAATTGACTTAGTCGTCGTCGCTGGCTGGCACATCGGCCAGTTCGTCAAGCGATACGGTGTCATCATCGTCATCGTCTTCCAAGACATCATCGCCAAGATCGACGTCATCGCTGTCGTCGTCGTCGTCGAGCACCAGATCTTCTTCTTCGGTGTTCTCTTTGCTCTTCGTTGTCTGCGCATCTTCAGCATCCGCAACCATGGTGCGGGTCTTGGATGTGTCGACGGCCACTTCATTGCCCGTGTAGGGGCTGATGATTGGAGTGGCGTTCAGGTCGTAAAAGCGTTTGCCGGTTTCGGGGCAAAGGCGCTTCGTGCCCCACTCTTCCTTAGGCATAGGCTATCCCTTCAAAAACTTGGTCTTCCCTTGCGGGTGATCGATGCCAATTGCCATAAGCAAGGTGCTGTGTCAAAGCCTTTGGCACATGAAATATGAGTAGTTGGATATGGGCCGTCATACGCTTGAAGGCAACCCCCCGATTGAGGTCACTTTGCGCCATTCCGCCCGCGCCAAGCGATTATCGCTGCGGGTGTCGCGTCTTGATGGCCGTGTGACCCTGACTTTGCCTCGCCGCGCAGCGATGCGCGAGGGAATCGCCTTCTTGCAAACGAAAGAGGACTGGTTGCGTGGTCACCTGCAACAAATGCGACCGTCTACGACGATCGCACCGGGGCAATCCATACCTGTCTTTGGCGTGCCACATCCGATTGTCGTGGGAACCGGTAAGCGGGCAGTTATCACAGACGGACAGCTTGCAGTGTCTGCCGCGTCCCCCTCCGGTCCGCAAGTCAAAGTGCTTTTGCGGTTGTTGGCCCGTGATGCGCTTGCGCGGGCGTCGGATAAGTATGCGCACCAGTTGGGGCGGGAATACACACGCTTGTCGATCCGGGATACGCGGTCGCGATGGGGATCTTGTTCTAGTCAGGGCGGGTTGATGTATTCTTGGCGGCTGATTATGGCGCCGCCCGAGGTGCTGGATTACGTAGCTGCACATGAGGTCGCGCATCTTGTTGAGATGAACCATCAGCCCGAATTCTGGGCAGTGGTTGCTGGACTTTGCCCAGACTTTGATAAGCATCGCAGGTGGCTAAAGGACAACGGCGACCAATTGCACCGGGTTATTTTCGACGATTGACCAATCTGCGAATTGTGATCACAAATGCTGTATGTTGATCCAGCCTCGCCCCCAAGATAATACCACAGCCGCCCATGAACGGGTCTACCGCGCATTGCGCACTGAGATCATGCATGGCGAAATTGCCCCCGGCGCTGCGCTAACCCTGCGCGGTATCGGAAAGAAGTTCGACGTCTCTATGACCCCAGCACGCGAAGCGGTTCGCCGATTGGTTGCGGAAGGGGCACTGTTCTTGTCATCATCAGGCCGCGTATCAACGCCCGCCTTATCCAATGAACGTATCGAAGAGCTGGCCACATTGCGTGCTTTGCTTGAGCCTGAGTTGGCCTCACGCGCATTGCCACGTGCACATTTTGCGTTGATTGAGCGGTTGGAGGCGATCAATCAAGGCGTCAATCAGGTAATCGCGCTTCATGATGCGACGGGCTATATTCGCCTGAACCTCGAATTTCACCGCACCCTTTACCTGCGCGCACAAGCACCCGCGATGTTGGCTATGGCAGAAACTGTCTGGCTCCAGCTTGGACCGACGATGTGCGCACTCTATGGGCGGCTCAATCGGACAGAACCGCCAGCACATCACAAACTGATCTTATCAGCACTCAAAGCAGGCGATGACCCTGGCTTGCGCTTGGCAGTGCGGGCGGACGCAACGCAGGGTCTGCGGATGCTTAAGGGCTAGCGTTTAAGAGGTTGGATATAAGTCGAGGTCCGACAACGCAGTATTCATGACACGACGAAAATCTTCTCCCGGCATGCCGATGCCATGTGCGAGATTGGTCAAAAATTCATATTCCGAAGGAATGATCCGACCACTTGCAAGTGCAACAACGAAAGCCCCACGCATCATCGTGTCCTTTTCGGAATCCCTCAGACCTTTGCCAAAATCAAGAAAGTCCTGAGGGGTCAAATCCATATCGATGTGGTCTGAAATACGGACAACTTCGTTCGATTGTACCTTTTGCCGGGTCAACCGGCTGGCCGTCTTGGTGATTGTCGAAATCTCATTCGAGGCGACAATGCCATCGCATTTTCCCATATAGCACATCGCGGTCAGAATGCGTTGCGCGGCCTTTTTGCGCATCGGAGAGGTCGGATCCAACCCCATAAGCGATTTCAAGCGACGCAGAATGACGGCAACCAATGCCAGACAAATCGCAATCCAGATACCATAATTCTGGATATTTCGTTGCAGGCTATTTTCAGCAACGGATGGCAGGCTTGCATCAATCAGGTTCAGTGACTGGGCTGTTTCCATCTGCTGTTGGCTAAACGGCCGTTCCGCCTGTCCTGCGCATTTGTCGACCGCAAGCACGTAACCTATGATGTTGCTCGAGAGGGTATAGCCTAAGATACGAAGATCGCGTGTTTGATGACACAGAGCGAGTTCCTGCCCGCTAGGCGCTGCAATATTTGTATCAGCGACATATTCTAGGTCGTCAAACATACCGCTATCAGCGGTAAAGGCATAGGCCGGGCTGGTGACCAGGACACTCAAGAAAAAGGCGACAATGAAACGCTTCATACGGGATTCTCGGATTTACTAAGTACTATTCACACCACTGAAAACGGAAAATTGTGGCGTCCGTATGTTAATAAGGGTGCGACAGCACGGAAATTGCAAGCGTAAGCGCGATGACTGTGCTGTTTTTGCAGCAGGTGCTTTGTGAACGCTGCAACTGCAAGCGCACCTCCATTCAAGGGAATCGCTTGCTTTCTTAGGGATGGACATGCGGTCTAGGCGTGAATTGCGCCATCGCCACAGGCGAGTGCGGCTTCGCGCACAGCCTCGGAATACGTCGGGTGTGCGTGGCACGTCCGTGCGAGGTCTTCCGCCGCCGCACCAAATTCCATCGCGACGCAAATCTCATGGATCAAATCACCGGCCATTGGACCGATGATATGGGCGCCGAGCACCCGGTCGGTTGCTGCATCCACAAGGATTTTGACAAAACCGTCGCCAGCGAAATTGGCCTTGGCGCGTGCGTTGCCCATGAAGGGGAACTTGCCAACCTTATAGGCACGCCCCTGTTCTTTCAGTGTTTCTTCGGTCTCGCCCACATTGGCGACCTCTGGATGGGTGTAGATCACGCCAGGGATCACGCCGTAGTTTACGTGCGGATGCTGGCCTGCGATGCCTTCGGCGACAGCCATGCCTTCGTCTTCGGCTTTGTGGGCCAGCATTGGGCCTGCGATCGTGTCGCCGATGGCGTAAATGCCTGCGACGTTGGTGGCGTATTTGTCGTTTGTTTTGATCTGACCGCGGTCTGACATTTCCACGCCAAGCGCATCAAGACCAAGACCATCGGTGAAGGGTTTGCGCCCTGTGGCGACCAGAACGGTGTCGGCTTGCAGCGTGTGTTCGCTGTCGTCTTTGCGCAGCTTGTAGGTGACGGTTGCCTTGCTGTTTTTGACAGACACACCCTGAACGGCGGCACCAAGGGTGAACTTAAGACCTTGTTTGGTAAGCATTTTCTGGAATTGACGCGCAATTTCCTTGTCCATGCCGGGGGTGATAGCGTCAAGGAATTCAATGACCTCAACCTCGGCCCCAAGACGGGCATAAACGGAACCCAGTTCCAGCCCGATCACGCCTGCACCAATGACGGCAAGCTTCTTAGGCACCTTGCCCAATTCCAGCGCACCTGTAGATGTGACAACGGTTTTTTCATCCACCTCAACGCCGGGCAGCGACGATGCCTCGGACCCGGAGGCGATCACGATATGCTTTGCCTCGTGGACCTCATCGCCGACCTTGACTTTTCCGGCTTCGGGGATGGACCCCCACCCTTTGAGCCAGTCTATCTTGTTCTTTTTGAACAAAAATTCGATGCCGCCGGTGTTCTGGGCAATCGTTTCGTCCTTGTAGGTCAGCATCTGCTTCCAATCGACGGACGGGGCTTTGCCCTTTAGGCCCATGGTTGCAAAATTGTGCTCGGCTTCGTGCAGCATATGGGTTGCGTGCAGCATCGCCTTTGATGGAATACAGCCGACGTTCAAACATGTCCCGCCCAGCGTTTCGCGGCCTTCGACGCAGGCCACCTTCATACCCAGTTGGGCACAGCGAATAGCGCAGACATAGCCGCCGGGGCCGGCGCCGATTACGATGACATCATAGCTGGACATGGGGTCTCCTTAAGCGAGCAATATTGCGTACATATTCTGTACAGAACCTGTACGTACAGTTTGTTATATTACGGCTGACAGTATCATCAGCATGGTTGAGAGGAACCCCACAAACCAGATCAGTGAACGCCACGGGGCGAGGCCGAAATAATAAGCGGGGATATAAAGGATGCGGGCGGCCAGATAGACCCACGCGCAGACGGCGCTGAAACCGGTGCCTTTGTCGCCAAGAGTGATGACGACGACGGCGATGGTGAAAAGGATCAGCGCCTCAAAATGGTTGTTCATCGCGCGGATCAGGCGGCCGGTTTTGTCGCTGACCTGTTCGACCATCGGCTTGCCCATACGGCTGGTATCGCGGGGCGACAGGGTTTTGCCGACACCGAGCTCGATGTTGGCGGGGATGGCCATCAGGGTGAACTGGACGGCTTGAAGGAGGGCAGCGAGGCAAAGGACGGTGAGTTCGGGGGTCATGTGGCTATGGGCCCTAAAGATTGTAATTTCTATAAGTCGCGTTCATTCGCGTCGTCCCGGTTACATTCCGCATTTTGGCCGCGAAAACAATCGAAAGCCAGACTGGCGTAAATTGAGTTGTCTTTTGCATTAGTTCTGCCGTCCGTGTTCGAGTGCATCACGCCGTGCAAAAAACCATTCGCGGCAGTGATTGTGAAGACGGTCAATCTCGGGGTCCGCCAATATGTCCTCCAATGTGCGCAGAACCGCATCCCAATGGCGCAGGATCGAACGATCGTCGGCGTCATTCAGATTATGGCTACGGTGGTGTTTTTCGCCCGGGGTGTATTTCGACGCATCCAATCCCATGCCATCTCCGCGATCTGTCTTCAGCCGCATGATGTCGGGCGTCTTGACGGCATAATGGTTGATCGCAGCGTTGTCCCAATTGCGATGCTCAATTGGGATCGCAAACCTGTTCAATCGCGGTCTGAACAACGGTGACGGGTCGATGTCAAATCCTTCGAGGGTCATCACCGTTGGGTTTTCCATGACGGGCTGTTTTGGCATATGGTCTCGCCCACTCTTGAACAGGTTGGGACGGAAGATTGTTTTGGTGAGCGAGTAACGCGGACGCGGCGCATATTGCGCTTTGGTGAAACTTTGGAGGACAAAGCCGCCATCCCACTGCGCCATTCCAGAATCGCCAAACAACCGCCAGTATAAAGGGACGGCGGACACATGCGCTGGTATAAGTTTGATGAGGTCAGCAACTTTGCCGTCGCCCGCGTGAATATTTAGAAATTCATCTGAATCGATGAATAAGAGCCAGTCAATATCGGCCATTTCAGGCGCAGCAAGTGCCACCTCAATGCCTGCGCGTTGTGGCGGGACATCTTCCGGGACGACATTGTGGATGTGGCGCACCAACCCGCGGTCCGCCATGCAATCCAACAACACATCAGACCCATCACGGCACCCGTTTGTCGCCACCCAGATTTCATCAAACCCAATAGCTTTGTGATAGGCGATCCATTCCAGCAGAAAGATTCCTTCGTCTTTCATACAAGACAGAACAGCGGTGCGGCTTGTCATCGCAGAGGATAAACCTTTGGCATAAGATGGTTGTTCATCGCGCGGATCAGGCGGGCCGTTTTGTCGCTGACCTGTTCGACCATCGGCTTGCCCATGCGGCTGGTGTCGCGGGGGGACAGCGTTTTGCCGACACCGAGCTCGATGTTGGCGGGGATGGCCATCAGGGTGAACTGGGCGGCTTGGAGGAGGGCAGCGAGGGCGAGGACGGTGAGTTCGGGGGTCATTGTGAATTGTCCAGAATCTGAATTTGTTAGCTAGGTGATCGTTGCACAATTTCAGACATTGGCAACGTTGGTTGCTTAAAGCACTCTGTTGCCAGCCAGCCCATCGCATATGCAAACCGATCCTCTCTTTCGGAAAACTTCGAATCTCCAATTGCGGTAACATAGCTGTGCCACAACTTCACCTTTTCGAACTCAGTCGTGTTTGAGTTCGAAAAGTTGTCTTGAAGCACCATGAGATCCAAACATGGGTCCTTTCCGAACATGTTTATCTGCATGACTGTCAATTCACTCAGAGTCATCTCAGCGATAGACATGGAACCAATGCAGATGCCAATCGCGCAAATCACCATTCTATGCTTTCGGTTTTTCACCGAATGCTCCTTACAAATCCATCAACAACCGCCGTGGGTCCTCAAGCGCTTCTTTCACCCGCACAAGGAACGTCACCGCCCCTTTGCCGTCGACGATCCGGTGGTCGTAGGACAGGGCCAGATACATCATCGGACGGATCACGACTTCTCCGTTGATTGCCATCGGTCGGTCTTGGATTTTATGCATGCCGAGGATGCCCGACTGTGGCGGGTTCAGGATGGGGGACGACATGAGCGAGCCGTAGACCCCGCCGTTCGAAATCGTGAAGGTGCCGCCTTGCATTTCGGCCATGCTCAGCTTGCCGTCGCGGGCTTTGGCACCCATCGTGGCGATGCTTTTCTCGATTGTCGCAAACGACATCTGGTCGGCGTCGTTGATGACTGGCACCACAAGGCCCGTTGGCGTCCCCGCCGCGATCCCCATGTTGACGTAGTTTTTGTAGACTACATCGGTGCCGTCTATTTCGGCGTTTACCTCTGGCACCTCATTGAGGGCGTGCACGCAGGCCTTGGTGAAGAAGGACATGAAGCCCAGTTTGACGCCATGCTTTTTCAGGAACAGGTCTTTGTATTCGTTGCGCAGGGCCATCACCTCGGTCATGTCGACCTCGTTGTAGGTGGTCAGCATGGCGGCGGTGTTTTGGCTGTCTTTCAGGCGCTTGGCGATGGTCTGGCGCAGGCGGGTCATCTTGACCCGCTCTTCGCGCTCTGCCTGATCTGCGGCGACCGGTGCGCGCGGTGCAGCGGCTGGTGCAGGTGCGGGTGAGGCGAGGGCGTTCAATACGTCCTCTTTCATCACGCGACCGTCTTTGCCGGTGCCTGCAACGTCAGAGAGGTTGTTTTCTGCCATCAGTTTTTTGGCAGATGGGGCGTCTTCGACGTCCTTTGCAGCGGCTGCTGGGGCAGGGGCTGCCTCCGCTTTGGGTTTTTCTTTCTTGGCCGCAGGGGCCGGCGCTGCATCGCCTTCGGCGATTTGAGCCAGCAACGCGTCAACACCAACGGTTTCGCCTTCGGCGGCGACGATTTCGGACAGGGTGCCTGCGATCGGGCTTGGCACTTCGACCGTCACCTTATCTGTTTCCAGCTCGCAGAGCATTTCATCAACGGCAACGGCATCGCCGGGTTGTTTGAACCATGTGGCGACAGTGGCCTCTGTCACGGATTCGCCAAGGGTTGGGACGCGGACTTCGGTGCTCATTACTTTGTTCCTTTGATGGTCAGCGCATCGTCGACGAGGGCTGCTTGTTCTGCTTTGTGTTTGCTGGCCAGACCTGTTGCAGGTGAGGCGGCGGCGGCGCGTCCGGCATAGACGGGCCGCGTGTGTTTGGCTTTGATCCGGGTGAGGACCCATTCGATATTGGGCTCCATAAATGACCACGCACCTTGGTTGCGCGGCTCTTCCTGACACCAGACCATTTCAGCGTTTTTGAACCGTTCGAGTTCTTTGACCGCTGATTGCGCGGGGAACGGATAGAACTGTTCGTAACGCATAATGTAGACATCCTTGATGCCCCGCGCATCGCGTTCTTCCAGCAGATCGTAGTAAACCTTGCCTGAACACATGACGACGCGTTTGATCTTGTCATCAGCCGCCAGTTTGGTGTCCGAGTTGCCTTGTTGTGCATCGTCCCAAAGGACGCGGTGGAAGGACGATCCAACGGTGAATTCTTCGCGTTTGGACACCGCCATTTTATGCCGCAACAGCGACTTTGGCGTCATCAGGATCAGCGGTTTCCGGAAAGTCCGGTGCAGCTGACGCCGCAGCAGGTGGAAGTAGTTCGCCGGTGTCGTGCAGTTGGCCACGATCCAGTTGTCGCCGCCGCACATGGTCAAGAACCGTTCCAGACGTGCGCTTGAGTGTTCAGGTCCTTGCCCTTCATACCCATGCGGTAGCAGGCAAACGAGGCCGGACATACGCAGCCATTTGCTCTCGCCTGAGCTGATGAACTGGTCAAACATGATCTGTGCACCATTGGCGAAGTCGCCGAACTGCGCTTCCCACAAGGTCAGCGCGTTGGGTTCGGCCAGTGAATAGCCATACTCGAAACCCAGCACCGCGTATTCTGACAACATCGAGTCGATGACTTCGTAGTTTGCTTGGCCTTCGCGAATGTTGTTCAGCGGGTAATACCGGTCTTCGTTGTCCTGATTGATCAGGCCGGAATGGCGGTGGCTGAATGTGCCGCGTGTACAATCTTGGCCGGACAAGCGCACAGGGTAGCCTTCTGTCAGCAGTGACCCGAATGCGAGCGCTTCACCAGTGGCCCAGTCGATGTTTTCACCGGTCTCGAACATCTTGGCTTTGTTTTCGATCAGACGGCCAATGGTTTTATGCAACGGAAAGTTTTCGGGCGCTTTCGATAGCGCCTCGCCCACCGCGTTGAATGTCGCGTCCTCAATCGCTGTCACGCCACGTTGATAGTCTTCGTCTTTACGGTCGAGGTGAGACCACTTGCCATCCAGCCAGTCGGCTTTGTTGGGCTTAAAGTTGCGGCCTGCCTCAAATTCTTCATTCAAGTGCGCCTGGAACGCGGCCTTCATGTCCTCGATCTCGCCTTCGGGGATCAGACCGTCGCGCACCAGCCGTTCGGTGTAAAGCGTCAGTGTGGTCTTTTGCTTTTTGATCTTTTTGTACATCACCGGGTTGGTGAACATCGGCTCGTCGCCCTCATTATGTCCAAAGCGGCGGTAGCAGATAATGTCGAGGACCACGTCCTTGTGGAATTTCTGACGGAATTCGGTTGCGACACGGGCGGCGTGTACGACAGCCTCTGGATCGTCGCCGTTCACGTGGAAGATCGGGGCCTCAACCATCAGTGCGATGTCTGTGGGGTAGGGGCTGGAGCGGCTAAAGTGCGGGGCCGTGGTGAAACCGATCTGGTTGTTCACCACGATATGCATGGTGCCACCGGTTTTGTGCCCTTTCAGGCCAGAGAGACCCAGACCTTCGGCCACAACGCCTTGGCCCGCAAAGGCCGCATCACCGTGCAGCAGGACGCCCATGACGCGGGTGCGGTCTTCGTCTTTCTTTTGGTCTTGTTTCGCGCGGACCTTGCCGATGACGACGGGGTTTACCGCCTCAAGGTGGCTGGGATTCGCTGTCAGCGACAGGTGCACAGTGTTGTCATCAAAGCTGCGATCACTGGACGCGCCGAGGTGGTATTTCACGTCACCTGAACCATCCACGTCTTCGGGTTTGAATGACCCGCCTTGGAATTCGTTAAAGATCGCGCGGTAGGGTTTTTCCATCACGTTCGCCAACACGGACAAACGGCCACGGTGGGGCATGCCGATGATGATTTCATCAATGCCCAGCTGACCACCGCGTTTGATGATCTGCTCCATCGCGGGGATCAGGCTTTCGCCGCCATCAAGGCCGAAACGCTTGGTGCCCATGTATTTGACGTGCAGGAATTTCTCGAAACCTTCAGCCTCAACAAGGCTATTCAGGATCGCCTTACGCCCGTTCTTAGTGAACGCGATTTCCTTGCCGTAGCCCTCAATCCTTTCCTTCAGCCAACCCGCCTCTTCGGGGTTGGAAATATGCATGTATTGCAGCGCAAAAGTGCCACAATAGGTGCGCTGCACGATCGCCATAATCTCGGTCATCGTCGCGACTTCGAGGCCGAGAACATTGTCGATAAAGATCGGGCGATCCATGTCCGCGGCAGTAAAGCCGTAGTTCGCAGGGTCCAGTTCAGGGTGCGGTTTTTGATCGCGCATGCCCAGCGGATCAAGGTCGGCAATCAGATGGCCACGGATACGGTAGGCGCGGATGATCATCAGCGCGCGGATACTATCGAGGACAGCAGCGCGGACCTGCGCCTCATCCAATGCGACACCCTTTTCCGCGGCTTTTTCTTTGATCTTCTTGCCCGCCGCTTCAGGTTCGGCGGGCCACTGGCCATCAAGGGCGGCGGTCAGATCATCCGTTGGGGCAGGGGGCCAATCAGTACGCGCCCAGCTTGGGCCCGTGGCCTCTGCCTTGGCATCCGCAGGGGCATCGCCCAAGGACCGGAAGAACGCTTGCCACGACTCATCCACCGCACCGGGGTTATCGGCGTAGCGGGCGTAGAGTTGTTCCACATACTCCGCGTTATGTCCTTGCAGGAAGGAGGAGGCGTGGAAGACGTCGTTGGGGGAATGATCGTTCATGAGGGGACCTCAATGCGTTTGCCGATGATTAAGTCCCGGGCCACGCCCGAGACGCCTTTTCGTGAGACGGGGATTTTCCCCGCCTTTGTTTGTGTCGGGGAGAACCCCGACCTACCCAATCGCTTCCAGCACAGCCTCGCCCAGTGTCGCGGGGCTGTCTGCCACCACGATACCCGCGGACTTCATCGCTTCGATCTTGCTTTCCGCGTCGCCTTTGCCGCCTGCGACAATCGCACCGGCGTGGCCCATGCGGCGGCCGGGAGGGGCGGTGCGTCCGGCGATGAAACCGGCTGTTGGTTTCCAACGGCCCTTTTTCTTTTGGGCGGTTAGGAATTCGGCGGCTTCTTCCTCGGCGGACCCGCCGATTTCGCCAATCATGATCATGGAATGCGTTTCGTCGTCATCAAGGAACATATCCAGCACGTCGATATGTTCGGTTCCTTTGATGGGGTCGCCGCCGATACCCACGGCTGTGGACTGGCCCAGGCCGCTGTCGGAGGTCTGCTTGACCGCTTCATAGGTCAGCGTGCCGGAACGGGACACAACGCCGACCGAGCCGCGCTTGTGGATGTGGCCGGGCATGATGCCGATCTTGCAGGCATCCGGCGTGATGATGCCGGGGCAGTTGGGGCCGATGAGGCGAGAGGCTGAACCTTCCAGCGCCTTTTTCACACGCATCATGTCGAGGACAGGGATGCCTTCGGTGATGCAGATGATCAGCTCCATTTCGGCGTCGATGGCTTCAAGGATACTGTCCGCAGCGAAGGGGGGCGGCACGTAGATGACAGAGGCGTTGGCCTCGGTCACGTGTTTCGCCTCATGCACCGAGTTGAAGATCGGCAGGTCGAGGTGGGTTTGCCCGCCTTTGCCGGGGGTCACGCCGCCGACCATTTTGGTGCCGTAAGCAATCGCTTGCTCAGAGTGGAATGTGCCCTGCGAGCCGGTGAGGCCTTGGCAGATAACGCGGGTGTTTTCGTTTACGAGAATGGCCATGGGGGCCTCCTTGGAAATTCTTGGTGTAGGGCGGGGTTCTCCCCGCCGATGAGATGCACGGCGGGGAGAACCCCGCCCTACGTTTATCCTTTGACCGCCTTCACGATCTTCTCCGCACCATCTTTCAAATCATCCGCTGCGATAACGTCAACGTCGGACTCATTAATGATGCGCTTGCCTTCTTCGACGTTCGTGCCTTCAAGCCGTACGACAAGGGGCACTTGCAGACCGACTTCTTTCACCGCGGAGACAACGCCCTCGGCGATCACGTCGCAGCGCATGATGCCGCCGAAGATGTTCACAAGGATGCCTTTGACCTGCGGGTCAGAGGTGATGATCTTGAACGCCTCGGTCACTTTCTCTTTCGTCGCACCGCCGCCTACGTCAAGGAAGTTGGCAGGTTCGGCACCGTAGAGTTTGATGATGTCCATCGTCGCCATGGCAAGGCCCGCGCCGTTGACCATGCAGCCGATCTCACCGTCGAGCGCGATATAGTTCAGGTCGAACTTGGAGGCCGCGAGTTCTTTGGGGTCTTCTTCGGTTTCATCCCGCAATGCTGCCACATCGGCGTGGCGGTAGACCGCGTTGCCGTCAAAGGCGACCTTGGCGTCGAGCACTTTCAGATCGCCACTGTCTGTGACGATCAGCGGGTTAATTTCCAGCATCTCCATGTCTTTTTCGACGAAGGCTTGGTACAGTTGGCCCATCAGTTTCACGCATTGCTTGACCTGATTACCGGTCAGCCCCAGCGCGAAGGCGACGCGGCGTCCGTGGAATGGTTGGTACCCTGTGGCCGGATCAACGGTGAAGTTGAGGATTTTCTCTGGCGTGTTGGCAGCCACTTCTTCGATGTCCATGCCGCCCTCAGTAGAACAGACGAAACCAATGCGGCTGGTCTGGCGGTCAACGAGAAGGGCGAGGTACATTTCTGTCTCAATGCCAGAACCGTCTTCGATGTAGATGCGGTTGACGACTTTGCCGGCTGGGCCTGTCTGATGTGTGACCAATGTGCGGCCCAGCATCTTTTTGGCTTCAGTCGCGGCTTCTTCGACCGATTTGGCCAAACGCACACCGCCTGCTTCGCCCGCGTCGGCTTCTTTGAATTTGCCTTTGCCGCGGCCACCTGCATGGATCTGTGCTTTGACGACCCAAAGGGGGCCGTCCATTTCGCCAGCGGCTGTTTTGGCATCTTCGGCGCGGGTCACAGGGCGACCGTCCGAGACGGGCGCGCCATAGCTGCGCAACAAAGCTTTGGCCTGATATTCGTGAATGTTCATAGGGACAATTCCAATGTGGCTACGGTTGCCAGCAGCTAAACATGGAAAAATCAGGGGTTATAAGCGAAAAATGTCAAATCAGTGGAAATTCGCACATTTGTGATCACAGAAATTTTTGGTGTGATCACAAATATGCCCGCACCTTGATTTTGATCAACTTTATTCAGTTTTTAAAGATTCGTTCTAATGATAGCAAAGTCCCCATGATGCAGAACAGACCAACATGGGCCGTTGTGGCCACGGTTGATGAACCGCCCGCGCTGGTGCTGGCGTTTGTTGCTTGGCATTTAGCGATGGGTGCGTCGCGCGTGTTTATCTATTGTGATCGTCCTGACGATCCGGTGCAGACCCTGCTTGCCGCTGTGCCGCAGGTCAAGGTTGTTGCTTGTGATCAGGCCCATTGGCTGCGGGTGGGCAAAAGTAGGCCGCGCCGCCATGAGGTGCGTCAGGTTCGCAATGCGCATGATGCGTATGTGCAGACGGATGCGGACTGGATTTTGCATAGCGATGCGGATGAGTTTGTATGGGCTAAGGACCGTGTTGATACGGTGCTATCGACTGCATCAGATGCGGTTGATTGCCTTGTCATCCCTGTGGCTGAACGCAATCATCAATCGGATGAGGATGGTGTTAGCATTTTTGAGGGTGCGTTTCGCCGTCCTTTCCGAGAGCCAGCGCATCGCGGGCGTAAGGTTTTCGGGGCAGACTTTGATCTGACGTATCGCGGTTTGACAGGGCATGCCCAAGGCAAGGCGTTTGTGCGCACAGGTCGCGCCATGCGTCTGTCGATCCACCGGCCGCGCCCGCCAGTCCCGGATCAAGACTTGCGCTTGGAGCGTGCGCCTGTTGACGATTTGGAATTACTGCATTTTGAAGGGCTAACGCCGCGGTATTGGGTCTACAAGCTGACGCGCATGATGCAGGCGCTGCATGAACGTGACGGTATGCCTTTGTCAGATCATCGCAGTAAGCAGGCCAATCTTTTGCCAGACGCACCTGATCTTTACCGCCGGTTGAAGCAGCCAGATGCGGATGTTGTAGGCGTTCTGACAAGGTTGGGCCTTTGGCACACACCATCGTTTGATCCGTTGCCTGCCGTCGCGGAGTATTTTCCGGAAGTTACTTGCGACCTTAGTCCGGCTGCGATTGATCATTGGCTGGAACGCAACAAGCCAGATGTGCTGGCCTACCGCCGTAAATCGTAAAGCGGACATGAAAAAGGGCCGCCCAATGGGCAGCCCTTTTCGCATTCGGATGATGTCGCTTTTTATGCGAGGCTGTCGTCGATGCCCTTACAGGCCTCAACCAAGCCTTTCACGGCGTCGACAGATTTGTCGAACATCGCTTGCTCTTCTTTGTTCATCTTGATCTCGACGACGCGTTCGATGCCACCTGCACCGATCACGGTTGGGACACCAACGTAGAAGCCATCAAGCCCGTAAGCACCATCAACATGTGCCGCACATGGCAACAGACGCTTTTGGTCTTTGAGGTAGGCTTCGGCCATCTCGATGCCGGATGTTGCGGGTGCGTAAAAGGCTGAGCCAGTTTTCAATAATCCAACAATCTCTGCACCGCCGTCGCGTGTGCGCTGCACGATCGCGTCCAGTTTGTCTTGTGTGGTCCAGCCCATGTCCACAAGATCAGGCAACGGAATGCCTGCAACGGTGGAATAGCGTGTCAGTGGGACCATCGTGTCGCCGTGGCCGCCGAGTACGAATGCTGTGACGTCGCGCATCGAGACGTTGAATTCATCCGCAAGGAAGTGACGGAAGCGTGCGCTGTCCAGAACACCCGCCATGCCGCAAACCATGTGGTGGGGCAGGCCAGAGAATTCGCGCAGCGCCCAAACCATCGCATCGAGCGGGTTTGTGATGCAGATGACGAATGCGTTCGGCGCGTGAGCGGCGATGCCTTCGCCGACGGATTTCATGACTTTCAGGTTGATGCCCAGCAGGTCGTCACGGGACATGCCCGGCTTGCGTGCAACACCGGCTGTCACGATGCAGACGTCTGCGCCTGCGATGTCTTCATAGCTGTTGGCGCCTTTAAAGCTTCCGTCAAACTTGGCCGCAGGGCCGGATTCAGCGATATCAAGCGCCTTACCTTGTGGGATGCCTTCTGCGATATCGAAGAGCACAACATCGCCGAGTTCTTTGACAGCTGCGAGGTGCGCGAGCGTGCCGCCGATTTGTCCGGCGCCGATAAGGGCAATCTTGGGTCTGGCCATTGAAACAGGTCCTTTGGTGATTTGGTTTCGGCGTTTGGGTAAGCCTTTGAACCCATTTGCGCAAGAGTGCTGCATCGCGGCATCGCCCGGAACAGAGTGGTCAAGGTCCGCGCAAACCGCTAACGAAAGGTGAATGCAGCAGTTTTCGGAACCGTCTAATGATTGAGTATGGGTGGCAATTTTTTGCAGTCGGCATCCCTGCGATCATTTTTGGAGGGATTTCCAAGGGTGGTTTTGGCTCTGGAGCTGCTTTTGTGGCTGGTGCGATTCTGGCGCTGGTGGTCCCGCCGGGGGCGGCTTTGGGCATTGTGCTGCCGCTGTTTATGCTGGTCGATGCCGCGACGCTGAGACCATATTGGGGCAAATGGCATTGGCCGTCTGCCAAAGGGTTGATGATCGGTGCGATCCCGGGCTGTATTATTGCTGCATGGCTTTATGCCATCGTTGATGCGGATGTGTTTCGCATCTTGATCGGAGTGATTTGTTTGGCCTTCGTGGCGTTCCAATGGTCACGCGCGCTGGGCTGGTTGACCGTAAAACAGATGCCATTCTCCGCCCCATTGTCATGGTTTGCGGGGATGGTCAGCGGATTTACCAGTTTTGTCAGCCATGCAGGTGGGCCGCCCTCTGCTGTGTTTTTGCTGTCCCAAGGCCTGAGCAAGACCGCCTATCAAGCGACCACGGTCGTTGTCTTCTGGGCGATCAACTGGATGAAGGCGGTGCCTTATGCATTCCTTGGTATCTTTAGTTGGGACACAATTATGGGCAGTTTGTTTTTGGCCCCGTTTGCCCTGTTGGGTGCATGGATTGGGGTAAAAGCCCATCATTTGGTGCCAGAGCGGCTGTTCTTTGCGTTGACCTATGTCTTGCTGGTTTTGACGGGTGTCCGGCTTATCTGGATCGCGGTGACATAAGCCGGACCTGCCATTCAGCTTTGGCTGTCGAAATTTGCCAAAGGTTCATTGAGGTATTGATAGGCTTGGCCTGCCGCAACCATACATGTGGGGCCGCCGGGGCGCGTGACAGTGATGGTCCAAGACCCTGTGTCCATGGAGGCAAACACCTCAACCACCGAGTTATCGCTGCCCAGCCCAATGGATTGTCTGCTTTCGCCATAGCGTTCGCCTAAGCGTTCCACGACTTGCGCGTGATCGGCGCAATTGCCGGTTTGGGCGCTGGCCGGGTAGGCGGCAAGCAGTGCGGCACCGATGCCAAAGGACATCAGAAAGAAAGTGCGTCTCATTTTTGTTCCCCTTTTACGAAAGGCCACTGCCGGATCGGCACGTCTGACCAAGTGGATCAAATTCTGCGTTCAACTTGCGCGAAAATGGTTAACACACCGTAACGATGGGTCCTGTCGCTGCGTTGCGGCAATTTTGCCTTGAATGATCTGTCTAAATCTGGCGTTGTTCGCGCAACAATATTGCGAGGAAGATTCGATGCATGACCGCCCTTACCGCTCTGCACTTTATATACCTGGGTCCAAGGACCGGGCCTTGGATAAGGCGCGGGGGTTGCCTGTCGATGTGATCTTGTTTGATTTGGAAGATGCCGTTTCCCCCGATGCCAAGGTCGCGGCGCGGGATACGCTTTATGCCGCATTGGCTGATGATGGCTACGGCGCGCGCTTAAAGATCGTGCGCATCAATGGGCTGGATACCGAATGGGGTGCGGCGGATGCAGCTGCCGTGGCTGCTATGAATTGCGATGCTGTGTTGTTGCCTAAGGTGAATGGCCCTGACGATGTCGATGCGCTGGCCGCTTTGGTGCCCGATCTGCCGATCTGGGCGATGATGGAGACGCCGCAGGGCATTTTGAATGCGGCGAGTATTGCTGCGCACCCCCGTATTGCGGGGTTTGTGTTGGGCACAAATGATCTGGCAAAAGATCTGAATTCGCGGACCCGTGCAGCGCTAATGACGTCATTGCAGATGTGTATGCTGGCTGCCAAGGCTGCGGGGATTGTCGCGCTCGATGGTGTTTACAATGCCTTTAAGGACGAAGACGGTCTCCGTGTCGAATGTGAAGAGGGCCGCGATATGGGCTTTGATGGCAAGACCTTGATCCATCCTGCGCAGGTGGCCATCGCGAACGCCGCCTTTGGTCCGACAACGGATGAGATTGATCTGGCCCGCCGCCAGATTGCGGCGTTTGAGGCCGCTGAGGCCGAAGGGCAGGGCGTCGCCGTCGTGGATGGCCGCATTGTTGAAAACTTGCATATCGTGACCGCGCGGGCGACCTTGGCCAAAGCTGACGCCATCGCCGCATTGGAGACCACATGACACTATTGATCGCAGGCGTTGCCCTTTGGTGGGCCGCGCATTTGTTCAAACGGCTTGCACCGGGTGTGCGGCAATCGCTGGGGGCCAAAGGGTATCCGGTGATGGCGGTCGCTATTCTGGCCAGTGTGGTGCTGATGGTTCTTGGCTATCGCGCCGCTGATGGTGCGGTTTACTGGGGGCGCGAACCGATGTTGGTGGGCATCAATAACCTGCTGATGGTTGTCGCCTTCTATTTCTATGCAGCAAGCGCCGCCAAGGACGTCAAAATCTGGTTGGGCACCAAAGTCCGCCACCCGCAGCTGACGGGCTTTTCCATTTGGGCTGCGGCGCATTTGCTGGTGAATGGCGACACACCTTCGTTCATCCTGTTTGGCGGATTACTGGCTTGGGCGATTGTCGAAATCCTGCTGATCAATGCGCAAGAGGGGCCTTGGGAAAGGCCAGAGCGTGCGCCTGTGAAAAAAGAAATCGTCGCCGTTGTCGTGACCTGTGTGATGGTCAGCGTTGTGATGGCCATCCACTTTGCTTTGGGCGTGACACCTTGGGGGTAAGCACATGAAAATATATCGTTTGTTGACCGAAGATGACACGTCGGCCTTCTGCCACAAGGTGTCTGAGGCGATGGCCAAAGGATGGGAGCTTTATGGCGATCCGACCTACGCCTTTGACCACGCCAATGGCGTGATGCGCTGCGGCCAAGCGGTAACGAAAGACATCGATACCCCCTATTCCCCAGATATGAAGTTGGGACAGCAATGACCAAGACGAACGCAGGCCGCTTTTTTGAAGATTACGCCGTTGGCGATGTGATCACCCACGCGGTGCCACGCACGATTTCAGGGGGCGAGCGGGCGCTGTATCACGCGCTTTATCCTGCACGCGGGGCCCTTTATTCGTCGGATGAATTTGCGCGGACCTGCGGTTTGTCCGCCTCGCCTGTTGATGACCTGGTCACCTTTCATACGGTCTTTGGCAAAACCGTTCCGGATGTGTCGCTGAATGCTGTGGCCAACCTAGGGTATGCCGAAGGGCGCTGGCTGCAGCCTGTCTATCCAGGCGACACGCTGCTTTCGCAGTCTGAAGTGATCGGGGTCAAGCAGAACTCAAACGGGAAATCCGGTGTTGTATGGGTCCGCACAACAGGGCGCAATCAGCGCGATGAGGTTGTGTTGAGCTATGTGCGCTGGGTCATGGTGCGCAAGCGCGGCGATGGTGCTGCGCCAGATACGGTGATCCCGGAGTTGTCGGCTGCGGTTGCTGCGTCTGATATTAGTGTCCCAGATGGGCTGACGTTTGCAGGGTATGACTTTGCCCAAGCAGGTGAACCGCACCGCTTGGCTGATTATGCCGTGGGCGAGATTATCGATCACGTTGATGGGGTCACCATTGAAGAGGCCGAGCATATGCTGGCCACCCGCCTGTGGCAGAACACCGCCAAAGTGCATTTTGATGCGACCAATAGGCCAGATGGCAAGCGGTTGATCTACGGTGGTCATGTGATTTCACTGGTGCGGGCGCTTTCGTTTAATGGGCTGGCCAACGCGCAGATGATTGTGGCCCTGAACGGCGGCGCGCATGCGAACCCTTGTTTTGCGGGTGATACTGTACGGGCGTGGTCTGAGGTGTTGGACATAGCTGAAACTGATGCGCCGGGTGTGGGTGCTATCCGACTGCGGCTGGTTGCGACGAAAGGCGAGGCGGGCGTTTTACGTGGGGAGGATGGCAAGTATCACCCCGACGTATTGCTTGACCTGGACTACTGGGCGTTGATGCCGCTTTAACATCTGAGTTGTGATTTGTGTTAGCCCGCCCGCCCGTTAGGGTGTTTTTATGCGAGCGATCTTTTGTGCCAGCTTTCTGACTTTCGCTACTCCTGTGCAGGCTTGCGAGGTGGCATTGATGCTGGCGGTCGATGTGTCCGGGTCTGTTGATCCGGCTGAGTACCGCATTCAGATGGATGGTTTGGCCGCGGGATTGCTGGACAGCGCTGTTTCCGGGGCATTGGTGGGCGGTCAATCCAAACTTGCGCTGATGCAGTGGACTGGGACCAACCGCCAAGAGGTTGTCATCGGTTGGACTACGATGCGCGATGACGCGGATGTTTTGGCCTTCGCCGAAAAGGTCACCTCGACCCCGCGTGTTTGGCGGAACTTTTCAACCGCGATTGGTGAAGCTTTGCAGTTGTCGCTGCCATACTTCGCACAGGTGCCAGAATGTGAGCGGCATGTTATCGACATCTCGGGTGATGGGCCAAGCAATGAGGGCAGGCTACCAAATTTAGTCTGGCCTCAGCTTGCGGCGGCGGGTGTCACGGTGAATGCTTTGGTGATCGAGGCCAGCTTGCCGGGACTAACGCGCTATTTTGAGAGCGACGTCATTACCGGCCCGGGGGCGTTTGCTGCGACCGCTGATACATTTGAAGACTATCCTAGGGAAATTACCCGCAAGCTGCTGAGGGAGTTGACCAAGTCGGTTGCTTTGCTCGACCCGCGGTAGTTTTTGTGATCACAGTTTTTCGAAGTGTGATCACAAGAGTGAGAAACCATCGTCCTCGCGACCTTTTTTCGCGGTTTGGTGGGCTTGCTGTGCGTGACTCTCGCGAATTAATGGTGCAAAAAGAACCTCAAGGCGTCGTCTTGCCGGACGACACATGCCAACGAAGGGAACATCTATGTCTGACGTGAACCGGGGCAATCGCCCGCTTTCACCGCATTTGACGATATACCGACCACAGTGGACGTCTATGTCCTCAATCTTGGTCCGGATTACAGGTAACGCGCTGATCGTGGCGGCCTTGATGATCGTTTGGTGGTTTGTCGCTGCCGCCGCTGGGCCAGATGCGTTTGCCACGGCCAACGGTTTTGTCACCAGTTGGTTTGGTGATCTGGTCATGACGCTGTCGGTGCTGGGCCTTTGGTATCACCTGTTGGGTGGCCTGCGTCACTTGGTTTGGGATAGCGGACGTATGCTTGACGTCGATAAGTCCGAGCTTGCAGCCCAAATGATGGTGGTGTTGTCAGTCTTGCTGACCATTTTCACCGTTATCGTCGTTTAAGAGGATCGTATCATGGCATTTTTGACCGACCGTAAACGCGCAAGCGGCATGGGTTCTGCTAAGACCGGAACCGAGCATCATTGGCAGATGATGGTCACCTCTGTGGCCCTTTTGATCCTGACCCCGCTCTTCATATTCACCTTCGGCTGGATTCTTGGATCGCCCTATGAAGAGGTGATTGCCTACTACCAGCGTCCGTTCCCGGCTGTTGTCGCGATCCTGACCATGCTGGTTGGCTTTTTTCATTACCGGTTGGGTGTGCAAACCCTGATCGAAGACTATGTCCATGGGTTCGCGCGCAAGGCCGCGATCATCGGCATGATCTGCGTCTCTTACGCGGCGGCTGCTTTTGCGATTTTCGCAATCATCCGCATCGCCCTTTAATTCTTTCGGAGCACCCCCAAGATGGCAGCCTACGAATACGAAACACATACCTATGACGCGATTGTTGTAGGGGCCGGTGGCGCTGGCTTGCGGGCCACATTGGGTCTGGCGGAACAAGGTCTGCGGACTGCCTGTATCACCAAGGTTTTCCCGACCCGGTCGCACACTGTGGCAGCCCAAGGTGGCATCGCTGCTTCGCTTGGCAACATGGGTCCTGATAGCTGGCAGTGGCATATGTATGACACGGTCAAAGGCTCTGACTGGTTGGGTGATACCGACGCGATGGAATACCTTGCCCGCGAAGCGCCCAAGGCGGTTTATGAGCTTGAGCATTACGGTGTGCCCTTCAGCCGGACCGAAGAAGGCAAGATCTATCAGCGTCCTTTTGGTGGCCATACAACCGAGTTTGGTGAAGGCCCGCCCGTGCAGCGCACTTGTGCCGCTGCTGACCGGACTGGCCACGCGATTTTGCACACGCTTTATGGTCAGTCGCTGAAACAGCAGGCCGAGTTCTATATCGAATATTTCGCCCTTGATCTGATCATGTCTGACGATGGCATCTGTCAGGGTGTGATCGCATGGAAGCTGGATGACGGCACGATGCACGTCTTTAATGCGAAAACGGTTGTTCTGGCGACGGGCGGTTATGGCCGTGCGTATTTCAGCGCCACATCTGCCCACACCTGCACAGGTGACGGTGGCGGTATGGTGGCCCGTCAGGGTCTGCCGTTGCAGGATATGGAGTTCGTGCAGTTCCACCCAACTGGCATTTATGGTGCGGGTTGCCTGATTACCGAAGGCGCACGCGGCGAAGGTGGTTATTTGACTAACTCCGAAGGTGAGCGATTTATGGAGCGTTATGCGCCCAACTATAAAGACCTTGCCCCGCGTGACTACGTTAGCCGCTGCATGACGATGGAAATCCGCGAAGGCCGCGGTGTTGGTGCCAATGGCGATCACATCAGCCTGAACCTGAACCACTTGCCAAAAGAGGCATTGGCCGAACGTCTGCCCGGTATCTCTGAGTCAGCACGTATCTTTGCGGGTGTTGACGTGACTAAAGAAGCGATCCCGGTTTTGCCTACCGTGCACTACAATATGGGCGGTATCCCGACGAACTATCATGGAGAGGTGCTAAACCCGACCAAGAAAGATCCGACCGCTGTCGTACCCGGCCTGATGGCTGTGGGTGAGGCGGGTTGTGCATCCGTGCATGGTGCAAACCGTTTGGGTTCAAACAGCCTGATTGACCTTGTGGTCTTTGGCCGCGCCGCGGCGATCCGCGCAGGTAAGGTTGTAGACCGTGCGGGACCAAACCCGACATTGAACCAAGCGTCGGTCGATGCATGTTTTGATCGTTTCGACGGGCTGCGGCATGCAAAAGGCACTGTTGGTACAGCGGAACTGCGTCTTGAGATGCAGAAGGCGATGCAGGCCGATGCCGCCGTCTTCCGAACTGACAAAACACTGGGTGAAGGCGTCAAGAAGATGACGGCGATTGCGGAAAAGATGGACGACCTTTACGTCACCGACCGCAGCCTTGTCTGGAACAGCGATCTGATGGAAACGCTGGAACTGACGAACCTGATGCCCAACGCATTGGCCACGATTGTAGGTGCCGAGGCGCGCAAGGAAAGCCGCGGTGCGCATGCGCATGAAGATTACGCGACGCGCGATGATGAAAAATGGCGGGTGCATACGCTGAGCCATATTGATGCGGCGAATGTTAAACTCAGCTACCGTCCTGTGATCACTGAAGGTTTGACCACCGAAGCCGAAGGCGGCATTTCAGAAGCGAAGATCGCACCAAAAGAGCGGACGTTCTGATGCGTGTTGCGGTCTCTTTATCCGTCGCATCAATGATGCTTGCGGGATGTCTGCAAGACTTGGGGTCGACAGGCGACGTTTTGGCGCGGGATGCAGCTAAGGGCGTGGTGAACAGTACGGTCGAAGCCCGGTTCCCCGGTGTGGACGCACGGCCTTTGACGGACTGCATTATTGATAATGCGTCGTCGGGTGAGATTATCCAGATCGCTGAAAGCGCGATTGTCGGGTCGAACCAAGCCACGACAAACCTGATCCTTCAGATCGCGCAACGGCCTGATACGGTAAGGTGCACTGTCAACAATTCGCTCGGGTTGAACTTATGATGCGATTGGTGGCCCTTCTCGGTGTCGCGCTGGTATCGGCCTGTTCGCCGATCACGCCCGAACGCGCGGCTGATCGCTGCGAGGAACGGGCGCGTGCGGCACAAGGACCAGAGATCGGTCTAACGCTGGGGACTAACAGCAATAGTGGGCCATTTGCCAGCGGCAGTATCGGCATCAGTGCTGATGCGATCCGTGGATTGGACCCAACCGCAGTCTATGAAAGTTGCGTTTTGAAATTAAC
This sequence comes from uncultured Paracoccaceae bacterium, assembly GCA_947496605.1. Lineage (GTDB taxonomy): Bacteria > Pseudomonadota > Alphaproteobacteria > Rhodobacterales > Rhodobacteraceae > Yoonia. Next base: position 496,069 of record CANMDF010000002.1, read on the forward strand.
AGGCGAGCCGCCGATCCGGCCCGCACGCCTGCGCGATATGTAAGGATTTGAGGCCTCGCGCCTTAGACGGAAGGAACGACAAAAGATGGTACAACTGACACTTCCCAAGAATTCCCGCATGACAGTGGGCAAAACATGGCCCAAGCCCGAGGGTGCCACCAACCTGCGCAAGGTACAGGTGTATCGTTGGAACCCTGACGATGGGAAAACCCCACAGCTCGATACGTATTTCATCGATATGGATGACTGTGGGCCGATGGTGTTGGACGCGCTGATCAAGATCAAGAATGAGATTGACCCGACGCTGACGTTCCGCCGGTCTTGCCGTGAGGGTATTTGCGGATCTTGCGCGATGAACATCGACGGTATCAACACGCTGGCCTGTATTTACGGGATGGATGAAGTGAAGGGCGATGTGAAAATCTACCCTCTACCGCATATGCCAGTGATCAAGGATTTGATCCCGGATCTGACCCATTTCTACGCGCAGCACGCGTCCGTGATGCCGTGGCTCGAGACGAAAACGAACCGCCCTGCCAAAGAGTGGAAGCAGTCGATTGATGACCGCAAAAAGCTTGATGGTTTGTATGAATGCGTGATGTGTGCGTGCTGTTCAACGTCCTGCCCATCCTACTGGTGGAACGGTGATCGGTATTTGGGCCCAGCCGCCCTTTTGCATGCATATCGCTGGATCATTGATAGCCGTGATGAAGCGACGGGTGAGCGTTTGGATGAATTGGAAGATCCGTTCAAACTGTACCGTTGTCACACCATCATGAACTGCGCCAAGACTTGTCCCAAGGGTTTGAACCCTGCCAAGGCAATCGCGCACATCAAAGGTATGATGGTCGAGCGGGTCGTTTAACGCGGGCCATTTGGCTTCAAGGCCTGAGGGAGCAAAGCCCCTTTATGCAAACGCAGCCGCAAGTGCGATTTCAACCATATCACCGAATGACCGTTCGCGGTCTTCTGCCGGTAGCGCTTCATGCGTGATCAAATGATCGCTTACGGTTAGAACGGCCAAGGCACGACGCCCGTGTCGTGCGGCCAAATTATAGAGTTCTGCAGTTTCCATCTCGACACCCAGAATACCATGACGGACCATCTGTTCGTTCAGATCTGGACGTTCGTCGTAGAATACGTCCGACGAATAGATGCCTCCGACATGTGTCGGCACGCCTTTCGCTTTGGCAGCATCATGTGCGGCCGCCAGCAGGCCGTAGTCGGCGCAGGGGGCAAAATTGAGCTCTTTGAATATCCCGCGTGAGGGCGTTGAAAGTGTCGAGGCTGTCATTGCCAAAATCACATCTCGGATGCCGACGTGTTTTTGCATACCGCCACATGACCCAATGCGGATCAAGGTCTGGACATCGTAGTCTTTGATCAATTCATTGGCGTAGATCGACAGTGACGGCATGCCCATGCCTGATCCTTGGATCGTGACGGGATGTCCGTTCCATGTTCCTGTGAACCCCAACATACCGCGGACTTCGTTGATGCAGCGCGCATCTTGCAGGAACGTCTCTGCCGCCCATTTCGCGCGGTAGGGGTCGCCGGGCATCAATACGGTTGGGGCGATATCACCCTTTTCGGCGCCGATATGGATTGTCATCACTGGACCTCATTGTTGGATGAGATCCAGTTTAGGCGCAGTCATGGGGGCAGGAAAGCCCGATTTACCTATTCGGCTGCGACAGAGCGAGGATCAACAAGCGTGACGATGTCACCCATGATCTTGTTTAGTTCAAAGTCCTTTGGCGTATAGACACGGGCCACACCCATGGCCCGCAGTTCATTTGCGTCGTCGTCGGGAATGATGCCGCCGGCGATCACCGGGATATGTGTGATGCCTGCAGCCCTTAACCGGTTCATCACATCGCGTACCAGCGGGATATGCGAGCCTGACAAAATAGACAGCCCGATCACATGGCAGTCACCATTTTGGGCAGCTGTGACAATCTCTTCGGGTGTCAGGCGGATGCCTTCGTAATCAATCTCCATCCCGCAATCGCGTGCGCGCGCGGCGATTTGTTCGGCACCGTTTGAATGCCCGTCGAGCCCCGGTTTGCCGACCAGGAATTTGAGGCGGCGACCAAGGGCAGTGCTGACAAGGTCGACCTGTTCGCGCAATTCCTCCAACCCTTCGGTTCGGTTGGACGGGTTGCTGCTGACACCTGTGGGCGCACGGTATTGGCCGAAGACGCTGCGGATCACGTCAGACCATTCACCTGTCGTCACGCCAGCGCGGGCGCAAGCGATCGAGGGTTGCATGATGTTTGTGCTGTCTTTTGCTGCGGCCCGCAGCGCTTCGAGCGCTTCTTTGACGGCGTCGTCGTCACGGTCGGATTTCCATGCGTTCAAGCGGCGCAACTGATCGGCCTCGGCCTCTGGGTCGGACACCATGATGGCGTCATCGCCTGCGGTCAGTGGCGACGGTTCGCCTGCTTGCCATTTGTTGACGCCCACGACGGTTGTTTCGCCACGTTCAATCCCGCCAATCCGCTTGGCATTGCTTTCGACCAGGCGCGATTTCATGTAGGCGATTGCACCAACAGCGCCGCCCATCCCGTCGATCTGGGCAAGTTCCGCACGGGCACCTTCTTTGAGTTCGCCGACTTTGCGGTCAATAGCTGGGTTACCGTCAAACAGATCGTCGAATTCCAAAAGGTCGGTTTCATAGGCGAGGATTTGTTGCATCCGCAGTGACCATTGCTGGTCCCAAGGCCGGGGCAGGCCGAGCGCTTCGTTCCATGCGGGCAATTGCACAGCGCGGGCGCGGGCGTTTTTAGACAACGTGACAGCGAGTGTCTCAAGGAGAATGCGGTAGACGTTGTTTTCTGGCTGTTGTTCGGTCAGCCCCAACGAGTTGACTTGCACACCATAGCGGAAACGGCGGTATTTGGCGTCTTCTACGCCGTAGCGCGTGGCGCAGATTTCATCCCAGAGTTCGACGAAAGCCCGCATTTTGCAAAGCTCGGTCACAAAGCGGATGCCTGCGTTCACGAAGAATGAGATGCGCCCGACCATGGCGGGGAAATGCTCAGATGGCACTTTGCCCTTGAGATCATCCAGCACAGCAGTCGCGGTGGCCAATGCGAAGGCCAACTCTTCCTCTGGCGTCGCCCCTGCTTCTTGTAAGTGGTAGGAACACACGTTCATCGGGTTCCATTTGGGCAAGTGTTCACGGGTATAGGCGGCCACATCTGTGATCATGCGCAGCGATGGCTCTGGCGGGCAGATGTAGGTGCCGCGCGACAAGTATTCTTTGATGATGTCGTTTTGGACGGTCCCCTGAAGGGCGCTGATATCTGCACCTTGTTCTTCCGCAACGGCAATGTAGAGAGACAACAACCAAGGCGCTGTCGCGTTGATCGTCATTGACGTGTTCATCTGATCCAGCGGGATGTCGTTGAAGAGCGCACGCATATCACCAAGGTGGCTGACAGGGACGCCGACTTTGCCGACTTCGCCCTTGGCCAGTACATGATCGCTGTCATAGCCCGTCTGCGTTGGCAGGTCGAATGCAACGGAAAGACCGGTCTGCCCTTTGGCAAGATTCCCGCGATAAAGCGCATTTGATGCAGAGGCGGTCGAATGACCTGCATATGTCCGGAACAGCCAAGGGCGGTCTTTCTGCGTTTGCGACATGTGCGGGTCTCCTGAATCAGTTTGCGTAATTAAATTACACGAGTTGCTATTTATCGGACATTTTATGGCGCTGTCAATTCGCTGCGTTGCGGCATGACGGGATTTACCTATCGGTCGTTCCCTGTCAGTTTCAGGTCATGACGCAAACCATCTCATTGCCTATCTGGGCGTTCGTTCTGATTGTCCTATTTGCCGCAGTGACCTTTGCGTCCCATTTTCTGTTTCCGTCTGTCCGTTGGTTTTTCCGCAAACGGGCGGAGCGTGTTATTTCGCGCGTCAACGAACGCCTGCAGCGTCCGATTGAGCCGTTCAAACTGGCGCGTCGTTACGATATGATCCAACGCCTGATCTATGACCCTGATGTCACGCAGGCGATTGTTGAACACGCACGCAAAGAAAAGATCCCCGAAAATGTCGCCTTTGAGCAGGCCAAACGCTATGCCCGGGAAATTGTACCGGGGTTTTCGGCGACCGCCTATTTTAGTATCGGCATTCGCTTGGCGCGGTGGCTTTCAAAGTCTTTGTACCGCATCAAACTCGGCACATTTGATCGCAAGCGCTTGCAAGAGATTGATCCAGATGCGGCGGTCGTCTTTGTCATCAACCATCGCAGCAACATGGATTACGTCCTTGTGACCTATCTAGCAGCGAATGCAGGGGCCTTGTCCTATGCGGTTGGTGAATGGGCCCGCGTTTGGCCGTTGTCTGCTGTGATCCGTGCGATGGGCGCGTACTTTATCAGGCGCCGTTCACGTGGTGCGCTGTATCGCAAAGTGCTTGCCCGCTATGTGCAAATGGCCACGCGGGGCGGTGTTAGTCAGGCTGTGTTTCCAGAAGGCGGGCTAAGTCTGAATGGTTTGCTGGCCCCCCCGCGCATGGGATTGCTGAATTACATCGTGGATGATTTTGATCCTGATGCGCGCGAAGTTATTTTTGTGCCCGTCGCTGTAAACTACGATCGCGTGCTTGAAGACACGATCCTGATTGCGGCCGATAAATCTGGAACCCGCAAATTCAAGCCGCCATTGATTGGTGTCTTTGCGCGTGTCGCCCGTCACGTGGGTCTGCGCCTGACCCGCCGCTTTCGTGGTTTTGGCGTGGCCTCCGTTAGTTTTGGCGAGCCGCTTGAGCTGTCAAAGTATCACGCCGACGCCACTCATGATCTGACCGAACAGATCGCGAATGAGTTGATGAAGCGGATTGCAGACGTCACCCCTGTCGTAGGTGTGCCGCTTGTTTCGCGACACATCTTGATGGCCGAGCGCGTCACGATGTCGGAGCTGGAAGTATCCGTGGCACGTTCAATTACCATGCTCAAAGAACGTCATTTGCCAAGTCCGAACCGAGTTGCGGCAGAGGTTGTCCAAGATGCGATCAGTCGCTTGACCGCGCGTGACCTGGTGAGGGAATCGCCAGACGGTGTGAGTGTGACTGAAAAGGGCAAAGACATTCTGACCTTCTACGCCAACTCAATCGCGCATCACTTTGATGCAGATGCAGCAAAGTCGGACAGTATTTCTGCAGTTGCAGAGTAATTAAATTACAAAAACTGCCTAATTATGGTTGCAAAGTTACTTTGCCATCGCGTATTCAGTCCGCATCAGCATCGATTCTGCGGTGCGGCAACACTGGAACCAAGTGATGGAGACTGAAATGGCCCTCGACCAAACTGCGTACACTGCACCCGAGAAAGACCTTTATGAAGTCGGTGAAATGCCGCCATTGGGCTACGTTCCGGGGCAGATGCATGCATGGACCATTCGCCGTGAGCGCCACGGCGAGCCTGATAAGGCGTTTCAGCTTGAGGTCGTTGATGTGCCTAAGCCAGATAGCAACGAGGTGCTGGTTCTCGTGATGGCTGCTGGTGTGAACTATAATGGCGTTTGGGCGGGCCTTGGTATTCCGATCAGCCCCTTTGACGTGCACAAGGCCGACTTCCACATCGCGGGCTCAGATGCGGCCGGCATCGTTTGGGCTGTTGGTGACAAGGTCAAGCGCTGGAAAGTTGGGGATGAGGTGGTTATCCACTGCAACCAAGATGACGGCGACGATGAGCATTGTAACGGCGGCGATCCGATGTATTCGGAAAGCCAGCGGATTTGGGGTTATGAGACACCCGATGGGTCATTCGCGCAGTTTACATGCGTGCAATCCCAGCAGTTGATGCACCGCCCCCAGCACCTGACGTGGGAGGAAAGCGCGTGTTACACACTGACGCTTGCCACCGCATACCGCATGTTATTCGGGCATGAGCCGCATGACCTGAAGCCTGGTCAAAACGTGCTGGTTTGGGGTGCGTCTGGTGGTCTGGGGTCCTATGCGATCCAGTTGATCAATACCGCTGGTGCCAACGCGATTGGCGTCATCAGTGACGAAAGCAAGCGTGAGTTTGTTATGTCCTTGGGTGCCAAGGGTGTGATTAATCGCAACGACTTTGATTGCTGGGGTCAGCTGCCCACAGTGAATACACCCGAATACAACACATGGCTGAAAGAGGCCCGCAAGTTTGGTAAGGCGATTTGGGAGATTACAGGCAAGGGCGTGAACGTCGACATGGTGTTTGAACACCCCGGCGAAGCAACCTTTCCAGTGTCCTCGCTCGTTTGCAAAAAGGGCGGCATGGTCGTTATTTGCGCTGGTACGACTGGCTTTAACTGTACCTTCGACGTGCGGTACATGTGGATGCACCAGAAACGCTTGCAGGGTAGCCACTTTGCGCATCTGGCACAGGCCAGTGCGGCCAACAAACTGATGCTGGAACAGCGCCTTGATCCGTGCATGTCCGAGTGCTTTGAATGGGGTGCTATCCCTGCCGCTCATACCAAAATGCGCAAGAACGAACACAAGCCGGGCAATATGTCTGTCTTGGTTCAAGCGCCAAAGATGGGCTTGCGCACTTTCGAAGATACGCTTGAGGCTTCGCACAACCGTTGAGGCAATACACATTCGCAAGCTGGGCGTGGTTGGGGACAACTGCGCCCTTTTTTACGTGGTAGGGTTGAATTTGTGAAATACACGCATAGGTTGTTAATGTTTCCTTAACGAATTTTGGCGACGTTCAGTCATGGGACGAAACTGGATCATCGACGTGTTGGCCGATCTACGCAGTTTTGCGCGCGATAATGATTTGCCATTGCTGTCTGCGCAGCTCGAAGAAGCAGGTCTTGTTGCTGAGGTCGAGATTGCGTCGACGCACGACACCGCACCTTCACAACGACATAGTGAAAATGACCCTTTCTTAGGGTTTGCGGGCAAGGCCGATCTGAACCGCCAGCCCTAACTTTGGGCGCAGTGGCGAATGCGCTAGCAGCGCTTGGTCTGTGCAGATACAGTTTCACCTATGAACGCGCCCTCAATTACTTTTTCAGAAGATCAGGCTGAGGCTTGGGATAACGTGGCTGTTGCCTTGCGACAGTCCGGCATCGATCTGGATGACAGCCTGTTACAACCGCCGCAGTCGGACACCACATCGGTCATGGCGGTGATTGGCAAAGCAGGATCAGGCAAAACGATGTTGCTGGCCAAACTTTACCATGCGCTTGAAGAGGCCGGGGTCGACGTTATTTCCGGGGATTGGGAAGGCCGCAAACGCAAAGACCGTCGCACTTTGGCGATCTTGGCCCCGACCAACAAAGCCGCAAGCGTGTTGCGTAATCATGGCGTGCCAGCGACGACGATCCACCGCATCCTTTACACGCCGGTCTATGATCCTGAGTATGAAAAGGTGGCGGAATGGCTGGCTGGGCAGGGCGAAAAGCCCGAGATTGAAGGCCTGACCGAGGTGGCGTTGGATCGGGCCTTTGGATCTTATCAAATCAACAAATCAGTTCCTGCCGCTTTGGCTGCTGCAGGACTGCGGGGCAGTGATTTCATAACCGGCTGGAAGCGCCGCGAAGAAGCGTTGGACATTGGGTTTGTCGATGAAAGTTCGATGTTGGATGAAAAGCAGTTTGAGGATCTCAAAGAGATTTTCCCAACGCTTTTGCTATTTGGTGATCCGGCACAATTGCCGCCAGTGCAGTCATCAGGTGGCATGGTTTTTGAAACTTTGCCTGCGCCCCGTGTTCTAACGCTGAACCGGATACACCGGCAAGATGCGGGCAATCCGATCCTTGATCTGGCCCATGCTTTGGCTGATCCGCAACTCGATTTTTATAACTTCGAGCGTTTGGTTGAGGAGGCTTCAAAGACTGACGAACGTGTCGTCATGGCGCAACGCGTTGAGGCCGATTTGATGGCCCGTTCGCCTTGTTTGGTCTGGCGCAATGCGACCCGTATTCGCCTGATCCATGCATTTCGTGCGGCTTTTGGCGCACCCGGTGATGAACTGCTCGCAGGTGAGCCATTGATTTGCGACGGTATTGAGCTGCCACTAAAGCACCGCAAAAAGCGACTTGATCTTGAAGCGCGCGGCCTGATCAAAGGCGCGCAAGTGATTTACCTTGGACCGGGCCGCAAGCCGGGCTTTTCGCGCCTTCATGTGATGGGTGCCGAAGACCCGCAGGTCAGTGCCGCCAGCATCGTGAAGATTGAGCAAGAGGGCGATGAGGAACCATTCATTCCCTTTGCGGCACGTATGGGCGCGACCTTTCTGCATGGTGCGGCTGTGACCATTCATAAGGCACAAGGATCGCAGTGGAACACAGTGCAGGTCTTTGCCCCTGATATCTATGCCGCCTCACGGATGGGCCGTGTTGAGGCGGGTCAGCCGCTTTGGAAACGTCTGGCCTATGTGGCGATTACGCGTGCCGAAACGCAGTTGCGTTGGGTTGTCCGAAACCGGCTTGCGCGACCGCAGGGTGTCATGCGCGTCGATGACCTTGAGGTGCCAGTGACGCCGTTGGAATTGAAGAGCGAGGAAATATGAAGTCAATCATCATAACAGGGGCCAGCAGTGGCATTGGCCGTGTGACTGCCGAACATTTCCTTGCGCAAGGATGGCGCGTTGGTTTGATTGCAAGGCGTGCCGATACTCTGGCAGAAGTGACCCATGAAAACGCAGTGCTGTTGCCCTGTGATGTTACGGACGAAAGCGCGATTGACGCCGCTTTTGAGAGCTTTGGCTATCTTGATGTACTGTTCAACAATGCGGGCATGTTTGGCCCACAGACAACGATTGACCAGATCGCATTGGACGACTGGAAACGGGTTGTTGATGTCAATCTAACGGGGATGTTTCTGTGCGCCCGGGCCGCGTTTCGTCAGATGCGGCAGCAAACGCCGCAGGGTGGTCGGATCATCAACAACGGCTCGATCTCGGCCTATACGCCGCGCGAAGGATCGATTTGTTATACGACGACAAAGCATGGTGTCAGTGGTTTGACGAAGACATTATCGTTGGATGGTCGCCCCTTTGATATCGCAGCCGGGCAAATCGATATTGGGAATGCGCGTACCGACTTGGTGTTAAATCTGGAAAAGACACGCGCCTCCCAAGGTCTAGACCCGCTACCAAGCATGGCTGTCGAAGACGTCGCGCGGTCTGTGTTTCACATGGCATCTTTACCCGCCGAAGCGAACGTACAGTCGATGATGGTGATGGCGACAAAAATGCCGCATATCGGGCGCGGTTAGCGGCGAAACACGCTGAACGCAGCCGAGGCACCCCATCCGGCCGCAATCGCAATAGACAGCGACATCAGGCCGTAAAGGAACGGGTTTTCATGCGCGAGGTTATAAAGCCAGCGTTCTAGGCCCACCTTCTTAACCGGGATCGTCGTGGCATAGAGATCAACGATTTGCTTGCCTCGCGTCAGGTAGATTTCAGCTTTGTAGTCGCCCTCGGTTAGGTTTGCCGGCAGCGGGATCAACGTGCGGAACAACGCCTCTTCTTCGACCAAGACCCCAGTGGGTAGCGTTTGGTAGAGCCCTTGGCTCTCGCGGATACGGATCAGCGCATCGGAAAAGCTCTGCGCGTTTTCAATTGTCGCACCGACAGACCTGATCGCGCGTTGGGTGCTGATGCGCGTATTCAGGTCCTCGGTAAAAGTTAGGATTTCTTCCAGCGGTCTGTTTGTGGCCACGGCATAAAAGGTTGGAGCCACGTCAACTTCGACAGACTCGGTGTTCACCCAGATGCCAAGGCGTCGGTCTTTCTTGCGCACAGTCACCGGCCTGTCGGGGCCTGCGACAGTTACGATCACGCCTAGGTCGCCTTCAGGAACATCAGCAGAATTCTGTTTGATCGCGCCAAAGATCAGGATCTCGGATCCCTCAAACGTGGCTGTGATAGAAACTTCGTCCCTGCTAAGCCCAAGGACGATTTCTTCGGCCTTTAAAGGCAGGGCAAGTACGAGGAACAGTGCAATAAGGCGGATCATGAGTGGCCTCCTGCACCAAGTGAGTAGAACTCAGTCGGTGTGACTAAGAGGTCAAACGCAAGTTTCGCACAGACCGCCAGTACCATGATGGCAAGCCAGATCCGAAGCTGTTCAGCCTTCATCTTGACGCCAATGCGTGTGCCGATCTGAGCGCCAATGACGCCGCCAACAAGCAAGAGAACCGCAAGAACAACATCGACGGTAAAGTTGGTCGTCGCATGCAGCATGGTGGTGAATGCAGTGACAAAGATGATCTGAAATAGGGAGGTGCCGACAACCACCTTGGTGGGCATCCCGAGCAAGTAAATCATCGCAGGCACCATGATGAAACCACCGCCCACACCCATGATGGCCGCCAGAATACCAACAAGCACACCCACCAATAGCGGCGGAATGACTGAGATATAAAGACCAGACACCCGGAATTTCATCTTGAATGGGAGGTTATGCACCCAGTTGTGTTTGCGCCGTTTCGGCACGCCGCCGCCGGGTTTTGAGGCGTTCCTGATCGCGTTCAGGCTCTCAATGAACATCAAAGAGCCAATCATTCCGAGGAATACGACGTAGCAAAGCTGTACGAGCAGTTCGACCTGGCCCAATGCTTTGAGGTAGTTGAATAGAATGATCCCAAGGCCAGACCCAATCAGGCCACCGATCAACAGCACGGTGCCCATCCTGAGATCGACGGTCTTTCGTTTCAGATGCGCAAGCACGCCTGAGAAAGACGAAGCTACGATCTGGTTTGCTTCTGTTGCAACGGCCACCGCTGGTGGAATGCCGATAAAGAACAAAAGTGGCGTCATCAAAAAGCCGCCGCCAACACCAAACATGCCCGATAGAACGCCCACGATTCCACCCAGCCCCAACAAAAGGAAGATGTTCACCGAGACTTCGGCGATAGGGAGGTAAATCTGCATGAACTGAATCCGGGCGCTAGTGCCGTTTGCGTGCACCAAAAACCTATCGCGCCTTCATGTCAAATGGTGCGCGAAAAAATATGATGCAAACGCAGCAATTCCGCCACGTGGACCTACGACTGCGCTAAGATTGGACTTATGAAAGTGACCGCAAATAGCCGCGCAGGACCTTTTCCAGCTTCGCAGCTCCGATTGGCGCCATCGCTTTGGTGTGCTCGTGGCTGATCGCTTCGTCGCTCATGCCAGCCGCCATGTTGGTAATCGTTGAGATGGCGGCTGCCTTTAAGCCAAGAAACCGTGCGAGGATCACTTCGGGGACCGTGGACATGCCAACTGCATCCGCACCAAGCATTTTGATCGCCCTGATCTCGGCAGGTGTCTCAAAGGATGGGCCGGAATACCAAGCATAGACACCGTCAGCCATATCGACATCTGTGGAGTTTGCAGCGGCACGCAATCCTGCACGGACTGTGGAATCATAGGCGTCTTTCATAGGCACAAACCGCGCATCGGTGGATTCGCCAATGAGCGGGTTCAGACCTGAAAAGTTGATATGGTCGGACAAGCACATAATGGACCCTGTCGGCATATCGTCTCGCATGGAACCTGCGGCATTCGTCGCGATCATGGTATCAGCGCCCAGTTCCTTGAGCACTTCGAGTGGTAGCCGCATCGCATCGCCGCGGCCGCTTTCGTAGTAATGCGCGCGACCGCCGAAAACAGCGACGCGAACGCCCTCAAGATCGCCAATGACCAAGTTGGGGTTGTGACCCGAGACACCGGCATGGGGAAAGCCGGGCAGGTTGCCATAGGGTATAGCTGTCCCATCGACTTCGTTGGCGATGTGCCCAAGCCCTGATCCGAGGATCAGACCAATTTGGACAGGCGCGTCACCGGCTTTTGCTTTGATCTGAGCTGCGAGGTCTTTAGCGTTCTTTGACATAAGGCTCGCCCCCGGCACGCGGTGGGATCGCTTTGCCAACGAAACCGGCCAGAATGACCACTGTTAGAATGTAGGGCAGCACGTCTAGGAATTGGCCGTTCACTTGGAAGCCAATGACACCCTCAATCACGTCCGAGCGCAGGGACATCGCTTGAAGGAAGCCGAACAAGAGACACGCATAGAGCGCATACCAAGGCCGCCATTTCGCAAAGATCAAGGCGGCGAGGGCGATAAAGCCACGTCCTGCGCTCATGTCTTTAACAAAGCCAGCCTGCAGTGCTGTGGCAAGATATGCACCGGCAATTCCACACAAGACGCCGCAAATACCGACGGCTGCGAAACGTAGCCAAATAACCGAGACGCCAGCCGTATCAACGGCGGCAGGGTTTTCACCCACAGCACGCAGGCGCAGGCCGAAACGCGTGCGGAACAAGATCCACCATGTCAGTGGCACCATGAGAAGGGCAACATAGACAAGGATCGTGTGACCGGAAATGAGTTCGTAGTAGATAGGTCCAAGAACAGGGACATCTTGCAGCGCCCCTGCAAAGGGCAGTTCGATCGGATTGAACCGTGCATCACCTGACAATTGCGGTGTCCGTCCGCCTTGCGAGAACCAGCTTTGAGCAATAACGACCGTTAGACCTGCCGCCAAAAAGTTAATAGCAACCCCCGAGATCAGTTGATTGCCCCGGAATGTGATGGAAGCGAGCCCGTGAATTACGGACAGCAACATAGACGCGCCAATGCCCGCCAAAAGCCCCAACCAGACACTGCCGGATACGGCAGCAATGGCGGCTGAAAGGAAGGCAGCTGCCAACATCTTACCCTCGAGCCCGATATCAAAGATACCGGCCCGCTCGGAATAGAGACCAGCCAAACAGGCCAGAAGAAGCGGGGTTGCCAGACGCAACGTAGCGTCCAGCATTTGCAAGAGGGTGGCGAAGTCCATTTAGGCAGCTTTCTCCATCAGGAATGGGAAGAGGGCAAAGAAGCGATCCGCAACTTCTGGATTGCGATTAAGGGCTGCTTCGGCCTCTTCTTGGGTGATATCGACGGCTTGCGTGCGGTCGTTGCGCAGGAAAAACTGCAAGCCCAACATCGCATCGAACCGGTCGTCAGTGATAAAGGGATCATGGGGAACCCGCGACATCACGTTTTCAGCGGGCATCAGCACGCTCATTGGTTTTTGCAGGGATAGCAACGCCACCAGATGCGGTGGCACATCGCCTGCTGGGGCTTGGTCAATCACGTGGTGCACCCATTGGTGCAACTCTTCCATTGTGATCATGCCCAACGCCAGACAACTGAGCACAAAGCCCAGATCTGCTCCGGTGTCGTCATCGACACCCACTTTAAATTGTCCTGCCATCATTTTTTGCTCTCCTCATTGATAGGAATAGCCGCTCGAGCGGCATGCGCACCATATTGTCTAGTGCACCCGTAAAGAGGATCACCAATGCCTGTATTACGATGATCAACTCACGGGGGATCGACGTCCATAGGGCGAGTTCTGCGCCGCCTTGATATAGAAAGCCGAAAAGAAGGGCCGCCAGCAATACCCCGAAAGGATGGCTGCGACCCATGAGTGCGACGGCGATGCCGATAAAGCCCGCCCCCTCCACTGCGTTCAGGACCAGCCGTTCGGCCTCGCCCTGGACATTGTTGATGGCCATCATGCCGGCAAGAGCGCCTGAGATAAGCATGGCAACCATGATAATTTTGGTCGGGCTGATGCCCGCGTATTTTGCGGCGGATTCGGAGTGCCCGAAGGACCGGATTTCATAGCCAAGCCGCGTTTTCCAGATCAGCGCCCAAAGTGCCACGCATGCAGCAAGTGCCACAAAGAAGGTGATGTTTGCAGGAGCGCCACGGAAAAATGTGGTTTCGCCGAAATTGAACATGTCTTGGAAGGACGCAAGGTGGGTGGCCTCGGGAAACTTGGCTGTTGCCGGTTCCATGCCGGGGGCCTTGAGTGCGCCGATCAGGAAATAGTTCAGCACCGCAGCTGCGATAAAGTTGAACATGATCGTGGTGATCACGATGTGGCTGCCGCGTTTGGCTTGCAGGAACGCAGGGATTGCTGCCCATGCGGCGCCAAAGATGGCGGCACCAATGGCAGCACCTAACAGCGCCAAAGACCAATGGGGCCATGGGATGTAAAGGCAGATGATCGCAACGCCAAGGCCGCCAATCAGCGCTTGGCCTTCGCCGCCGATGTTGAATAGACGTGCATGGAACGCGATGGAAACGGCAAGGCCGGTGAAGATGAAGTTGGTTGCGTAATAAAGCGTATAGCCCCAGCCGTAAGTGGAGCCTAGCGCGCCATCAACCATCAGTTTCAACGCTTCCCAGGGGTTTTCACCGATGGCAAGGATCACAAGCGCGGACAGGATTGCGGCCAGCAAGATCGAGATCAGGGGGATCAGAACAACGTCTGCCCACTTTGGCATCACGTCCATTACGCTGCCTCCCCGCTCATGCCTGCCATCAGCAGTCCGAGTTCTTTTTCATCTGTTTTATCAGGCATCCGCTCGCCCATCATTTTTCCGTCGAACATAACGGCGATGCGGTCCGAGAGCGATAAAATCTCTTCCAACTCGACCGAAACCAGCAAAATAGCTTTGCCCTGATCCCTAAGTGCAACAATTTGCTGGTGAATAAATTCGATAGCCCCGATGTCCACACCGCGTGTGGGTTGGCCGATCAATAGCAAATCTGGGTTCTGTTCAATTTCGCGCGCCAGTACGATTTTTTGCTGATTGCCGCCGGAAAAGCTCTTGGCGGCAAGGCTAGGATCGGGTGGGCGCACGTCGAAACGCGCCATTTTCTCTTCGGTATCCTTGCGGATCGCAGCGTTATTCATGAACAGTTTGGAGCGTTGGTATTCTTCGTCATGGTGATAGCCGAAGGCAGTGTTTTCCCACGCGTGGAAGTCCATGATCAGACCTTCGCGTTGACGGTCCTCTGGCACGTGGCTGATGCCGCGGACCCGGCGGCTTTGCCCGTCTGACTTCGCGCCAGTCAAGTCGATTTCTTCGCCATTCACCAAGATTGTACCGGTGCCCTTCTCGTAGCCACCCAAGACTTCGAGCAATTCAGACTGGCCATTGCCCGCGACGCCCGCGATCCCAAGGATTTCACCGGCATGGACATCAAAGCTGACGCCTTTCACGCGGTGCACGCCTTTGTCGTCGGTGACGTTCAGGTCTTTGACCTCAAGGATTTTCTTGCCGATCTGCGCAGGCGCTTTGTCGACCTGCAGCAACACTTTGCGGCCGACCATCAGTTCGGCCAATTCTGGTGGGCTGGTCTCAGCTGTCTTCACTGTCGCTGTCATCTCACCACGGCGCATCACGCTGACAGTATCGGTGATTTCCATGATCTCGCGCAGCTTATGCGTGATCAGAATAATGGTTTTGCCTTCGCGCTTGAGGTTCTCAAGAATGCGGAACAGGTGGTCGGCTTCGGCGGGGGTCAAAACACCAGTGGGTTCGTCAAGGATCAGAATGTCGGCTTTGCGGTAGAGCGCTTTGAGAATTTCAACGCGCTGTTGCATGCCCACACCGACCTCTTCGATCAGGGCGTCGGGGTCGACATTCAACTCATATTCTTCGGCAAGGCTTTTCAATTCGCGCCGTGCACGCGCCAGTGAAGGCCGAAGCAATCCGCTGTCTTCAGCGCCAAGAACGACGTTCTCAAGCACCGTGAAATTTTCGACCAGTTTAAAGTGCTGGAACACCATTCCGATGCCTGCGGCGATGGCGGCTTGGCTATCAGGAATTGCAGTTTTGCGACCAGAAATAAAGATTTCACCCGCATCCGCCTTATAAAACCCATATAAAATCGACATCAGCGTCGATTTGCCCGCACCGTTCTCGCCGATGATCCCGTGGATCGTACCGGGCATAACACGGATGGAGATGTCTTTGTTCGCTTGAACAGGGCCAAAGGCTTTGGAAATGCCTTTCAGCTCAATGGCGGGGGCTTGGTCGGTCATTGGGGCACCTGTTCCTTAAACGCAAAAGGCCGCGCAGATTTCTCGGCGCGGCCTTGTCTTATGGCCTGAGCGTCGACTTAGAAGTCGAGCGCTGGGCAGCTTTCGTCTGATGTGTAGTCGTGAACCATCAGCTCACCGGATGCCATATCCGCTGCTGCGCCATATGTGGCTTCCAGCATGTCGTAGGATACGATTGGCTCGTTGTTGGCATCCATTGCAAAGCCAACGCCGCGGTTTGCAACGCTCATGACGTTAAAGCCTGTTTCAAGATCTTCACCAGCCAGCATTGCTTCGTAAACCGCGTTATCAACGCGCTTCATCATGGATGTCAGAACCTGACCGGGGTGCAGGTAGTTTTGGTTCGCATCAACACCGATGGAGAGCATGCCCTCATCCGCCGCTGTCTGCAGAACGCCAACGCCTGTGCCGCCAGCGGCCGCAAAGACAACGTCAGAGCCTTGGCTCATCTGTGCCAGTGTCAGCTCGGAGCCCTTCACCGGGTCGTTCCAAGCGGCAGGTGTTGTGCCTGTCATGTTGGCGATCACGTTGATGTCTGCGTTGACTGCCTTGGCACCCTGCGCGTAGCCACAAGCGAACTTGCGGATCAGTGGGATGTCCATGCCGCCCACGAAGGATACGGTGCCTGTTTCAGACGCCATCGCAGCCATCATGCCGACAAGGTAGGATCCCTCATGCTCGTTGAAAACAACGGAGCGGACGTTTGGTGCGTCAACAACCATGTCGATGATTGTGAACTTGGTGTCAGGATAGTCAGCTGCAACCTCTGCCAATGGTGTGGCCCAAGAAAAGCCTGCCATGACGATTGGGTTTGCGCCTGATTCAGCGAAACGGCGGATCGCTTGTTCGCGCTGCGCGTCGGATTGAATTTCGACTTCGGCGTAGGAACCGCCAGTTTCGGCTGCCCAACGCTCGGCACCGTTGTAGGCGCTTTCGTTGAAGGATTTGTCGAACTTGCCGCCAAGATCAAACAGGATGGCAGGATCAGCCGCGGCAGTTCCAGCAGTCAGTGCCAGTGCAGCAGATGCGCCAAGAAATTTTTGCATAAGTGTCATTGATATTTCTCCCAGGTCGTTACGCGAGGTTTTTGCGGGCGATACACGCCCCCTCAATTAAAGCAGAGCCGATCTAAGGTCGGTCATCACCCGATAAGGCCCCGCCTTGCAGGGAAGATCAACTGCTTTTTGGGCGAGAACGACCCCGTTAGGTGCAAAAAGATGAGTTATCCACAGCCTGACGCAGGGTTAGGTCGTGGCCAGTGACTTGCGCATGACTAATGCTGCGATAGGTGCACCATCTTTGGGCAGATAGTAACCGGGACGACGCCCGATTTGGGCATAACCGGAAGATGTGTAGAGGCCGATCGCGGCGTCGTTATCTTCGGCAACTTCAAGAAAGATCGTCAAAGCGCCTTTTTCTTTTGCGAGGTCTTCACTTGCTTTAAGAACACGCCGCGCAAGCCCTCGTCTGCGCATCTGTGGATCAGTCGCGAGTGTCAGCACTTCGGCTTCGTCCAATACAGTGCGCAGCAAAATAAAACAGTCAGCGTCTCCAGCCACGTAAGTGCCAGCATGCGCTAGAAGGTCCGCGAATTCAGTCTCTGACCAAGCCCGCGTCGCACTGAATGCAGCGGCATGTGTTTTGGCAAGATCGGCGGGCGTCATGGCAGGATCGTCGGTGCAGGATCGCGCGGAGGGGCGGCGTCGGCACTGCGTATGTAGAGCGGGGTGGGGCGCGGATTATCGTCTTCCAGCCGCGCTGCCGCGAGTTGGGCGACATTTGCAATCAGGGTTGTTGCAGGCTTTTGCGTTTCGGCCGTCCTGTCCAAATGCACGGGCGAACCGATCCCGTCACTTGCGTAGGTTTGTATGTAGGATTGGTTGCGCGGGGCTGGGATTGTCGCCGTATAGGGAAGCGGTTCTTGAAACGCCCGTGCGTCAAAGCCATTCACGCCTACAGCAGGCTTGCCAAGGCCCAACGCCAGACCGCGTGCAGCTGCAAGCGAGATGCGGATGCCTGTAAAGTTACCGGGACCGACGCCAACACCAATCCCGTCCAGATCGGCCCATGTCAGGTTTTCAGCGGCCAGCATGCCTTCCAGCAGAGGCATCAGATGTTCGGCTTGGCCTTTGGCCATTTCATCGACATGTGTCACTACACGGTCGCCCAACAGCAAAGCGGCGGCGCAATGCGCCGCCGATGTATCGAATGCCAAGACAATTGGCTTAGGCTGCAACGGGCCGCACCTCGACCACCTCTGGGATGTAGTGGCGCAGCAGATTTTCGATGCCCATTTTCAGGGTCAACGTAGACGAGGGGCAGCCAGCACAAGCGCCTTGCATGTGCAGATAGACGATCCCGCGCTCAAATCCGTGGAATGTAATATCGCCGCCGTCTTGGGCCACCGCAGGGCGTACACGGGTGTCGAGCAATTCTTTGATCTGGCCCACGATTTCACCATCTTCGCCAGTGTGTTCGGCGTGTCCACTGGCCGGCTTGTGATCTTCTGCCATAACAGATTGGCCGGATTGGTAGTGTTCCATGATCGCGCCAAGGATGCCTGGCTTGATATGATCCCATTCGACATCATCAGCCTTGGTCACTGTCACAAAGTCGATGCCAAAGAATACGCCCGTCACGCCGCCTGCGCCAAAAATGCGCTTCGCAAGGGGTGAGTTTTCAGCCGCCTCAGCGCTTGGGAAATCGGCGGTACCGACCTCAAGTACGTTCTGGCCAGGCAGAAACTTGAGCGTTGCGGGGTTTGGTGTTGATTCAGTCTGGATGAACATGGGGCCAACCTTTTTTGTCAGGCTTCAGATATGCGGTCGCAACGGTCCAGAGTCAAGGGTTTGGAATGATTCTAAACTGGGCAGTTGGCTTTAGGTAATTGCTTCAAGCCGCTCTTTAGACAAATCACCCGGCACGATCGTGATGGGAATAGGCAGGCTGCCGGATTCCTTGCTCAGTTGCGTGACAAGCGGCCCGGGGCCCTTGCTATCGTCGCCGGCGCCGAGGACCAGAACACCGATCTCGGGGTCTTCGTTAACGTGTGCAATGATTTCCTTGAGCGGTTCGCCTTCGCGAATAATCAGAGCGGGGTCGACGTTTTGTTTGTCGCGCATCCATTTGGCGAAAACCTCATAGTGCACTTCAATCCGTTCGCGGGCTTCGGCGCGCATAATCTCGCCCACACCGATCCAGTGGTTGAACTCATCCGGCGGGATAACAGCAAGAACGGCAACGCCGCCGCCTGTGTGCGACGCACGCATGGCTGCAAAGCGCATTGCATTCAGACATTCGCGGCTATCGTCCAATACAACCAAGAACTTACGCATATTCATCTCCCTGTTAGAGCAAGTGTGGCGTATCCTAGGGGCAGTGGCAACGGCAGAATAGTGCGAACGATAGGTCCAGTTAGGCTGTTGTCGCAGCCCAATCCCAATACATATCGCGTACTTGGCGCGTGATTGGTCCGACCTGATATTGCCGATCCTCGAAAGCAGTCACAGGTGTCACTTTCGACATGTTGCCGGACAGGAATACTTCGTCGGCGCTACGGAAATCATCGAAGGTCAAAACGGTTTCATGAACGGCGACGCCATCCGCTTTTAAGTTTGAGATGTGACGTGCGCGGGTGATCCCTGACAGGAATGTCCCGTTGGGGATAGGGGTCAATACCTCGCCATCTTTGACCATAAAGACATTCGCGGTGGCAGTTTCTGCTACATTGCCCATCGCGTCGGCAACGAGCGCGTTGCCAAAACCGCGGCTTCGCACTTCGGCTAGCATGCGGGCGTTGTTGGGGTACAGGCACCCCGCTTTGGCGTTCACGACCGCATCTTCGATCACAGGGCGGCGAAATTTGGTGAGGCCGAGCGTGGTTGACGCGGTTGGTGGGGCGAATGGGATTTCTTCAAGGCAGATCGCAAAACCTGTTTCCTCGGCGCTGGGTACAATCGCCGTAGGGTCACCATGGATCGCCCAGTACATTGGGCGAATATAGACAGGCGCACCTTTGGGGTATTTCGCCAATCCTTCTTTGGTGATCGCGATCATGTCTTCGGTACTGACCGTGGGTGTGATCATCAGCGCTTCGGCCGAGCGGTTTACGCGGGCGCAATGCAAATCCAGATCGGGCATCAATCCGTTCACAAAACGCGCCCCATCAAAGACGGTCGTACCCAGCCATGATCCGTGATCAGCGGCACGCATCACTGGCACATCGCCGTCGTGCCATGTGCCCTCAAAATATGTACGGATATTCGTGCCGGTAGCCATATCGCGATCTCCCAATTTGGGGAAACCCTAGGTGGCGGTTTGCGCGAGGTAAAGTGCCCTAGCCGCGCAGCAGACCCACAACATCATAGGTGTCACGCAAGATCGGGTTCGCGATGGCGCGGGCTTTTTCGGCACCTGCGCCAAGGATGCGGTCAATCTCTGCGGGATCTGCCATAAAACGGGCCATCTCATCCGAAATAGGCGCGAGCTTGGCCACCGCCAGATCAGCCAATGCAGGCTTGAACCGACCCCATTGCGCGCCTGCGTATTCCGCGATCACGGCTTCGGGTGTCATGTCGTTGAGGGCTGCGTAAATCTCAACCAGATTGCGGGCCTCTGGGCGTCCGGCAAGGCCTTCGACTGTTTCTGGCAGTGGTTCTGGATCAGTTTTTGCCTTCTTGAACTTCTTGGCAATCTTGTCTGCATCATCGGTCATATTGATGCGTTCCATATCGCTTTCGCCAGACTTGGACATCTTTTTGGTACCGTCACGCAGGTTCATGATGCGTGTGGCAGGGCCGTCGATGACAGGTTCTGTCAGCGGGAAGAAGTCCGTCTTAAAATCGTGGTTAAATTTGGCAGCAATATCGCGTGTCAGCTCAACATGCTGCTTTTGGTCTTCGCCCACTGGCACGTGCGTGGCGTGGTATAGCAGAATGTCTGCAGCCATCAGGGCAGGGTAGGCATAAAGACCCAGCGACACTTTTTCAGCGTTGCTGCCTGCTTTGTCTTTGAACTGGGTCATGCGGTTCATCCAACCGACGCGGGCGACACAGTTAAAAATCCAACCCAATTCGGCATGTGCAGCGACTTGGCTTTGGTTGAACAAGATGGACTGGCTAGGGTCGAGGCCCGCCGCCAGATAGCCAGCGGCGACTTCGCGGGTCATATTGGCCAGTTCTTTGGGGTCCTGCCACACGGTGATTGCGTGCATGTCGACCACGCAATAGACCGTTTCCATCTGGCCCTGCATGCCCACAAAGCGCTTGATCGCGCCCAGATAGTTGCCAAGCGTCAGCCCGCCAGAGGGTTTGATCCCAGAGAAAACGCGCTGTGTAAAAGATGTCTGGCTCATGGTGCAAATGTCCGGGCTGGATTTCAGGGCAACGCTCGCATACCCATGTCCGAGCGACCCGTCAACTTTAACTGCCTTGCGAGATTACGATGAAGCCTGAAAGTCCGATCAACGCTTTGCCGCCGCTGATCATTGTGTTGACCCTTCTGATCGTTGGCATCGAAGCTGTTTTTCAACTGGCCAATCAAGGTATCGTTGGGGGACCACGTGGTGTTGGCTGGCGCATTTCTGCGATTGAGCAATATGGGTTTTCGTCGGCAGTGCTTGATCGCGTCTTGATCAATAACGACTATTCTTTTGATATGCTCAGGCGTTTTGTGACCTATCCGTTTATCAACGGGCAATTGACCCAAGTCGCCTTTTGCGCGGCGCTGACGCTGGCTTTGGGAAAGTTCACGGCAGAGTATTATGGATCGCTCAAGGTGCTGGCCCTTTATCTGGTCAGCAGCATTTGCGGTGCAATTGTCTTTGGCTTGATCGTTGAAAGCCGGGTGCCGCTCTATGGTGGATTCACGCCGGTTTATGGTTTGATCGGGGCCTATACTTATGCGCTTTGGCTACGTTTGGGGAAAGCGGGAGAGAACCAGCTTTTGGCGTTTCGCTTGATCGGTTTTTTGCTATTGATCCAATTGATTTTTGGTTTGTTTTTTGGAACTGGTAGCCAATGGATTGCGGAATTGGTGGGCTTTGCTACGGGGTTTATACTGTCCACGGTGCTTGCGCCGGGCGGTTGGGCATCATTGTTGAAACGGATACGTCAAAGGTCTTAGCGTCTGAGGTTGCGCCGGAACTCTGATATTTTAAAAGCACCGATCAGGTGGCCAATACTAAAGTAGCTGACAATACCGATCATAATGAGGATCAAGAGCGCGAGATAGCGTACGGTAGCGACCGCAAAGTAGGGCTGCATCATAGTGGCTGTGGCAAACAAAATCGCGCCCATGCCAAGCGCGGCGAGTATGATCCGCCCGAGGCGTTTTGTGAACCTTGCGTCAAACTTGGCTGCATCCCCCATAGTGCGTGTGCCGTTGATCAGAAGAAGGACCATCGCCCATCCCGTCAGTGACGTCCCGACGGCTGCGGCTGCAAAGCCAATGATCGGTGACAGTCCAATCGCAAGAACTGCGTTCAGGACCATCGCCATCAGTGCATAATAAAACGGGCGTTTGGTGTCTTCACGCGCAAAGAACAGCGGTTGCAGCGTCTTTTGCAAAACGAATGCTGGCAGTCCCAGACCGTAGATTGCAACGGCCAGCGCTGTGGCTGCCGTGTCGTTGCTGGTGAATGCGCCGCGTTCAAACAACACACTGACCAGTGGCAGCGGAATGACCATCAACGCCACCGATGCAGGGATTGTCAGAGCAAGGCTGATTTCTGATGCACGGTTGAATGCATCGCGCCCGCCTGCTTCATCGCCTGCACGCAGACGACGTGAAAGGTCAGGCAGCAACACGACACCGATCGCAATGCCGACAACGCCCAAGGGCAATTGATACAACCGATCCGCATAGTTCAGCCAAGCGACCGCGCCGTCAAAGAAACTAGCGACTTGGCGGCCCACCAGCAGGTTGATCTGCACCACCCCTCCGGCAAGCGCGGCAGGTGCGGCGATGATTGCAAGGCGCTTAAGCTCGGGTGTCATCTTGGGCATGCCGATCCGCAACGCATATCCCGCGCGTTTCGCGGCCACCCAGACAACGGCTAATTGGGCAATGCCTGCCACTGGCACGGCATAAGCGAGCGCTTGACCGATTGTGCTTTGCCCGTCTGGCCCGGAGCATTCACAGGTCATTGCCATCACGACGAGCGTCAGCACAAAGACGACATTGAGTAAAATTGGGGCGGCGGCGGCGGCTGTAAAGCGGCCTGTTGCATTCAACACGCCCGACAAAAGCGCTGTCAGTGAGATAAACAGGATATATGGAAACGCGATGCGCCCGTAATAGACGGCCAGGTCAAATCGCTCAGTTCCCAGAAAACCACTGGCCATCATGGTGACAAGTGCGGGCATGAAGATGATCGCGACCACGGTAAGGACTGTTAGGATTGCCCCTAGCCCGACAAAAGCGTCTTGGGCAAATTTATGCGCCTCATCGTCTCCTTCTACTTTCTTGGAAAACATCGGCACAAAGGCCATGTTGAACGCGCCTTCGGCAAAGAAGCGGCGAAAGAGATTAGGAAGCGAGAATGCAACCAAGAATGCCTCGGCCACAGGGCCAGTGCCAAGGTAGGCCGCGATCATGATATCGCGGACAAAGCCCATCACGCGGCTAAGGAGCGTCCAAATGCCGACGGTAAAGAAACCAGCCATGAGGCGGATGGGCTTCATGGCTTCATTACCCAGCCACCGCACGTTCCGCGCCTTGCGAGATTGCTTCGCGTAGCTTGCGTTCCAGTCCTGCGCGTTTGGCTTCGGAATGGTACTTCAGCCCGACAATATCTTTGACATAGAATGTATCCACCACCTGTTCCCCGTATGTCGCAATGACCGCTGAGGCGATATAAACATGCGCATTCGCAAGCGTTCGTGTCAGATCGTAGAGAAGTCCGGGGCGGTCACGTGTGTCGACTTCGATGATCGTGTAGATTTCTGAGCCTTCGTTGTCGAAGCTAATTGTTGTCGGCACTTTGAACGCGCGTTCTCGTTTCTTGATCTTGTCTTTGTCTTTCAACGCCTCTTTCGCGACGACTTCGCCTTTTAGCGTGCGTTCAATCATTTTGCGCAAGCGCGGCAGACGCGCGGCTTCATAGGGGTTGCCGTCATTGTCCTGCACCCAGAACACCGCCGTCGCATAACCGTCGTTGGTTGTGTAGGTTCGCGCGTCAACGACATTTGCACCGACCAAGGCTAACGCACCTGTCATGCGGCTGAACAATCCGGGGTGGTCGACCATCGCAAAACAAGCGCGTGTTGCGTCGCGGTCAGTATCCAGCATCAAATCGATCTTGATCTCATCGTCGGCAATCTCGCGCAGCAGTTTGGCGAATACAGTTTGTGCGGCCAGTGGCAAACCTTGCCAGTAGGGACCGTAGTGCCGGCCCATCTCTTTCTTCAGCGCTTTGTTGTCCCAATCCGACAATGCCGCCCGCACAGCGCGTTTTGCCTCGGTTTCGCGGGATTCACGGTTAAGATCTTCGAGACCTGTCTCAAGCGCGGATTTCGTGGCCTTGTAAAGATTGCGGATCAGCACCGCTTTCCAATTGTTCCAAGTATCAGGGCCGACGCCGCGAATATCGCAAACGGTCAGAGCGGTCAGCAAATCTAGGCGTTCCACCGATTTGACGGCTTTGGCAAAGCCGCGCACGGTACGGGGTTCGGAAATATCACGTTTTTGGGCGACGTCTGAGAGCAGCAAGTGATTGCGGATCAGCCATTCGACCGTTTCGCATTCTTTCTTATTTAGGCCCAACCGCGGCGCCACTTTGCGTGCGATCTGCGCACCTAGGATAGAGTGGTCTTCGGGGCGCCCTTTGCCGATGTCATGCAACAACAGCGCCACATAAAGAACCTTGCGGTTTACCCCCCGTTCAAGAATGCCAGAGACAACGGGCAGTTCTTCGATCAGTTCTTTGCGTTCGATTTGGGCGAGGTTGCTGATACATTGGATCGTATGTTCGTCCACGGTGTAGTGGTGATACATATTGAACTGCATCATCGCGACGATGGGCGCGAATTCAGGGATAAAGGCGGATAGCACACCCAGTTCATTCATCCGCCGCAAGGCCCGTTCGGGGTTGCCGTGTTTCAGCATCAGATCAATAAAGATGCGCCGTGCTTCTTTGTTGTTGCGCATCTCCTCATCAATTTGATCGAGGTTCGCTGCAATCAACCGCATCGCATCGGGATGGATCAGGGTCCCGGTACGCAGCGCTTCCTCAAAGAGGCGCAGGATGCTCAGTTTGTCCGCCAAAAACGCGTTTTCATCCGCGACTGTGATCCGGTTCTGCTTGATCGCGTAAGGTGCCTTTGCCCTTTTGCGCCGCGCCAGTAGTCGCACCAGCATTGGTTCTTGTTTTGTGTGATTTGCCTCGAGTGCGGTTAGAAAGATGCGGGTCAGTTCACCAACATCTGTTGCCTGTCGAAAATAGGCTTGCATAAAATGTTCAACGCCGCGACGGCCGCCATGGTCTCGGTATCCCATCGCGTCTGCGACCTCGACCTGCATATCGAAGGTCAATTGATCCACAGGGCGTCCGGCAATCAGGTGTAGATGACAGCGGACTGCCCAAAGGAAGTCTTCTGCGGTGACGAAGGTTTCAAACTCTTCCGAGGTAAAGACGTTGAGGTTTACCAGCTCAGCGGCATCTTTTACATCGTTGATGTATTTGCTGATCCAGAACAATGACTGCAGATCGCGCAGCCCACCTTTGCCTTCTTTGACGTTTGGCTCAACAACATAACGCTGCCCGCCTTGCTTGCGGTGCCGGGCTGCCCGTTCTTCAAGTTTGGCTTCGATGAATTCGGATGCTGTTGACTTGAACAGTTCGGACCAAAGCCGTTCACCCAGTTCTTTCGCCAACGCCTGATCCCCGGCAAGATGCCGGTATTCGACCAGTGATGTGCGGATGGTGTAATCTTCGCGGCCAAGTCTGATGCAATCTTTGACGGTGCGGCTGGCATGACCGACTTTCAGCTTCAGATCCCACATGATGTAGAGCATGGATTCGATCAAACTCTCGGCCCATGGCGTAATTTTGTAGGGCGTCAGAAATAGCAGATCTACGTCCGAATGAGGTGCCATCTCTCCGCGTCCGTAGCCGCCAACGGCGATGAGCGACAGGCGTTCGCCTTCCGTTGGGTTCGGCAGCGGATGCAGGTGTTGCGTCGCCACATCGAGGACCGTCGTCACGATTTGATCAGTCAGCCAGCTATAGGCGCGTGTTGCGGGGCGTGATGCAAACGGCTGCGCCCGGAATGCTGACGCGATCTGTTGCATGCCTGTCTTGCGCGCCTGTGCGAGTGCGGCAACGGTTGCCGCACGGATGTCTTTTTCAGACTTTGCTGCCGCGATAGCATCGGCAATCTGAGCATGCACGGCGTCACGATCAAAAATAGCCGACGCCGGACAGATCAATCCGTCCGGCGCACGTTCTTCTGTCAGTTGATTGGGTTCAGAGGCCGGGGCCGCCAAAGCTTCTTGGGGCTTGGTCAAGGATCACAACCTGATTGTTTTGGAAGGTAGCAACGGCAAGGCCGCGCTCATTAAGGCCATTGGGCATAAGGCGGAAAACACCCGCAGTCCCGCGGAAACCTTGTGGTTGGGTCAGTGCAGCGCGTGTGAGCGCTTCTGAATTTCCGGCCGCTGCAAGTGCGCCAATCGCGGCGATTCCATCATAGGCAAGGCCCGCCAGAGGATGCGGTGTTTCGCCGTATGTTGCCGAGTACCGGTTCGCGAATAGTGCCGCCGGGCCTGGATCAGGCAAGGCAAAGAGGCCGCCGTCCAACCCAGGCAGGGCCGCCAGTTGTGGCAGCGTGTCCCAACGGGTCAAACCAATGAACCGACTGCGGCTTGTGTCCATACCTGCATCTGGCAAAGACGTGGCCAAAATCGGCAAATCGGCATTGGCACCGGCGGTTGTAAAGACTGCCTGTGCACCAGAACTACGGACATTTGAAACGATGCGGCGCGTGGCAGAAAAGATGCCTTGCTGCGACAAAGGATAGCTTTCCACACCAGACAACTCACCGCCATTTTGTTGAATGGCATTGGTAATCGCATCACGGCCCACACGCCCGGGCAGGTCTTCGCCATGTACAATCATGAAGCGGCTAACGCCTTGGTTGGTGGCAAACCTGACAAGGCGCTGGGCTGTGTTGTCGAAGGTAGACCCGAGGATAAAGACGTTCCCGCCTGCGAATGCGCGGTTGTTTGAGAACGCCAGAACATTCACATCACGGCCAGCAATCGCGACGCCAGCGGCATTTGCAGCTTCACCATAAAGCGGGCCGATAATGATTTTTGCACCTTCATTAACGGCCTGAGTTGCCGCTATCGCTGCTTGCTCAGGGTTGCCCCCGGCTGTGTTGTACACACGCAAATTGACGGTCGCCCCTTCAAGATCAGCGATCGCAAGTCGGGCAGCGTTTTCAAAATTCTGGGCAAGCAAATTATCAGTGCTTTGTGCAGATCCACCGGGGACCAGCAAGGCTACGTCGATCGGCGCATCGGGGTTAATTTGTTGGCCAACATTGGCGTCAGGGGCCACTGTCACATCGCAGGCGGCAAGCCACAACAAAGAAGTAAAGGCAAAAAAGCGAGCAATCGACTTGCGGGCATTGCTGAAACGGGCAAACATACGTGGTATTCCTCCTGGTTCTCGTGATGGACATGCGGCATGAGCCGGATAACCCGTCGCGAAGTTAAGGGTCATCATAAAGCAGGGGGCTGGCGGGTCCAGAGATGAATTTTAGTAGCAAGCCACTCTCTGCCGGTCTCTATTTCGTGTCGACACCGATCGGATCGGCGCGGGATATGACTTTGCGGGGTTTGGATATTCTCGCATCCGCTGATTTGATCGCCGCCGAAGATACACGCACTGCGCGCAAGCTGATGGAAATCCATGGTGTTCCACTGAACGGGCGCAAGGTCGTGGCCTTCCATGACCATAGTGGTGAAGGGGCTGTCGCCCGGTTGGTCGCCGACATGAAGGACGGCAAGTCAGTGGCATATGTATCTGAGGCAGGCACGCCTTTGGTTGCTGATCCGGGTTATGAATTGGGCCGTGCGGCGATAGCACAAGATATAAATGTTACTGCGGCACCGGGCGCATCTGCCGTTTTGGCAGCGCTTACCGTCTCGGGGCTTGCCACGGATCGTTTTGCATTTGTTGGATTTTTGCCCGCGTCGAAAAAACAACGCGAAACTGAGATCGCGGCGCTCAGGGATGTGCCATTTACTTTGGTATTTTACGAAAGCCCGAAACGTGTTGGGAAAATGTTAGTGAATTTGCGCGATGTTCTGGGGGAGGCGCGGGAAGCTGTGGTTTGCCGTGAGCTGACAAAGAAGTTTGAAGAGGTCAGCCGCGGTTCACTGGGCGAACTGGCGGATGCCTTTCAAGATCGGACTGTGAAAGGCGAAATTGTCGTATTGGTTGGACGGGCTGGGGCGATTGAGGTTGCTGATGTGGATGTAAATACCGCGTTGCGAGAGGCGATGAATACCATGCGCATGAAAGATGCGGCAACAACTGTTGCAGGCGCCTTGGGCCTGCCGCGCAGGCAGGTCTATCAATTGGCGCTAAGTTTGGGAGACGACGAATGAGTGGCAGTGTAGGATATTACGCCGGGCTTGGTGCGGAAGACCTTGTCGCGGCAGATTATGCGCGGCGAAATCATGGTATCGCGGCCCGTAGGTGGCGTGGCCAGGCAGGCGAGATTGATTTGATTGCGCGTGAAGGCAGTACCGTCGTCTTTGTTGAGGTTAAGAAAAGCCGAAGTTTCGCAACTGCAGCTGCACGCCTTGGTCACCGGCAAATGGAACGCATTGTGGCCAGTGCAAGTGAATTTCTGGCAGGGGAACCGCGTGGACAATTGACAGATGTACGATTTGATTTGGCTGTGGTGAATGGCGGCGGTGCCCTGAAAGTGATCGAGAACGCGTTTATGGAGGTGTGACTGCCCATTGCACATGCGAGGTTGCTGCGCCATCTAAGGGCAACTAACGCAATGTATGAGGCCGGCAATGTCACTGAAAATCGCTTTCCAGATGGATCCAATCGGACCAATTGACATTGATGCGGATAGCACGTTCCGTATTGCCGAAGAGGCACAAGCACGTGGCCATTCTTTGTTCTATTACACGCCTGACAAGCTTGCTTATGATCAAGGGCGCGTCACTGCAAAAGGCTGGCCTTTGACGGTGCGGCGCGTAAAGGGTGACCACTTTCAGCTTGGCGATGAGCAAGTTGTTGATCTTGCCGAATTTGATGTTGTTTGGCTGCGGCAGGATCCACCTTTTGATATGGGTTACATTACGACGACGCATATTTTGGATATGATCCATCCTAAGACAATGGTTGTGAATGATCCGTTTTGGGTACGGAATTATCCAGAGAAACTCTTGGTCCTCAACTTCCCAGACTTGACACCGCCAACGATGATTGCGCGTGACCTTGAGACGCTCAAGCAGTTCCGTGCGCAGCACGGCGATGTTATCCTCAAGCCGCTTTATGGCAACGGCGGTGCGGGTGTCTTTAAACTGAAAGCCGGCGACAGTAATTTGGCGTCACTGCATGAGCTGTTTGCTGGTATCAATCGTGAGCCATTGATTATGCAACAGTTTTTGCCGGATGTGGCAAAGGGCGATAAACGTGTCATCCTTGTGGACGGAGAACCTGTTGGTGCGATCAACCGGGTACCTGCAGCCGGTGAGACCCGTTCGAACATGCATGTCGGTGGTCGCCCTGAGAAGGTTGACCTGACTGATCGTGATCGTGAAATCTGCGCTCGCATTGGGCCGCTTTTGCGCGAGAAGGGTCAGATTTTTGTGGGTATCGATGTGATCGGTGATTGGTTGACTGAAATTAACGTCACCTCGCCGACAGGTATCCAAGAGCTCGAGCGATTTGATGGTGTGAATATCGCCGAGAAGATTTGGCAAGCGATTGAGACGCGTCGCTAGACCTCTTTTGCCATAGCGAGCCGATAGCTGACGGCTTCGGCGACATGTGGTTTGCGAACATCTGCTGCGCCTTCAAGGTCTGCGATTGTGCGGGCCACTCGTAAGACCCGGTGGTATCCGCGTGCAGAGAGCCCAAAGCGTTCAGCCACTTTCACTAATAATGAGCGCCCTTCGGTATCGGGCGTTGCGATCTCGTCAAGCAGGTGACCTTCCATATCCGCATTCACGCGCGCTGTCGGATGGCCGTCAAAGCGTTTGGTTTGGACGTCACGGGCAGCGTGCACGCGCTCTGCGACGCTGGCGGAACTTTCGCCTGTTTCAGGAAGGTCGAGATCGGTGAAAGCCACGGGCGGAACTTCGACCCGAAGATCGAAGCGGTCCATCAACGGTCCGGAAATGCGGCCCAGATAGTCCTCGCCACAGATTGGCACGCGCGCACAAGCGCGGGCAGGATCTGCCAAGTAGCCGCATTTGCACGGGTTTGCTGCAGCGACCAACATGAACCGGCACGGGTATCGTACGTGGGCGTTTGCCCGCGCGACCACGACTTCGCCAGTTTCAATTGGTTGCCTGAGAGTTTCCAGCACGGTACGCGGAAATTCTGGAAATTCATCCATGAATAGAACGCCGTTATGCGCAAGGCTGATCTCGCCCGGTTTGGCATTGCGCCCCCCGCCAACAATAGCCGCCATTGATGCTGTGTGATGCGGTTCGCGGAACGGTCTTTCGCGATTGATGCCGCCCTCATCGAGCAAGCCTGACAATGAATGGATCATTGAGGTTTCGAGTGCCTCGGTCGGTGTCAAAGGTGGCAGGATCCCGGGAATGCGTGCGGCAAGCATAGACTTTCCCGATCCCGGTGACCCAACCAAGAGTAAATGGTGCCGACCCGCCGCCGCTATTTCTAGGGCGCGTTTGGCCCGTTCTTGTCCTTTTACCTCTGACAAATCCCTTACGCCGATCTGGTTTTGGACTTCGCCAGGTTTTGACGGTTCCAGAACCGACTGTCCCGAAAAATGGCGCACCATTTCGGCGAGATTGCGGGGTGCTATGACATTGACCGTGCCGACCCAAGCGGCTTCTGCTCCGCATGCGTGTGGGCAAAGAAGGGTCCGGTCTTCTTGGGCTGCGGCCATAGCAGCGGGCAAGGCGCCAACGACTGGCACAAGCGTGCCGTCCAATGACAGCTCGCCCAAAGCCACCGTTTGGGCGGCAACGTCGCTTGGTATGATCTCAAGCGCTGCCAAAAGCGCCAATGCGATAGGCAGGTCGAAATGTGATCCCTCCTTTGGCAAGTCGGCGGGCGACAAGTTTACGGTGATCCGCTTGGAAGGGAGGGCGATTGCCATGGCGGTCAATGCCGCACGCACCCTTTCGCGGGCCTCGGATACGGCTTTGTCTGGCAGGCCGACGATCGAAAAAGCGGGAATACCGGGTGTGACTGCGCATTGCACTTCGACCAGCCGCGCTTCAATGCCTTCAAATGCGACCGTGTAGGCCAAAGCGACCATAGCCATCCCCCTATTTATGGTTAACGGCTACGGCATCGGAGTTTAAGAAAGGTTAATTTGTGTCGCCCGGCCATGGAGTGCGCGGCAAATCTGATGGGTAAGGCCATGGCTCGTGCACCTCTTCCAGTGCATCTTTTCGCCAAGACAGGAATGCTGCATCTGACAGATGTGCGGCGACGTAGGCTCTCGCTTGGTCGCTGACAGGCAGGTCGTATGCCGTAATCCGCATCGCGACAGGTGCATAGAATACATCTACCAATGAATACTGACCAAAAAGCCATGGTCCACTGGCGCCATGTCGTTGGCGTGCCAAACTCCAAAGCTGCTCAATCCGTTGTAGATCATCGCGGACGGCTTGTGATGGCTTAAACCCCTTCCAGCCAAAACGGATCATCATCGGGCAGGCATCGCGCAGGGCCCCAAAACCGCTATGCATTTCAGCGACCATTGACCGCGCCAGTGCGCGTGCGGCCGGATCACGTGGATAGAGGTCAATGTCAGGGTGAAGTTCGACCAGTGTTTCGGCCATCGCCAGGCTATCGGTCAGAACATGCCCTTCGGCAGTTTGCAGAACCGGGACTGTTCTTGCTGTCGCAAGATGTGCGAGGTCAGTTTTCATCGTGCCTGAATAGAGTCCGACCATATTCGTTTGGAACGGAAGGCCAAATTTTTCCAACATCAGACAGCCACGCAAGGACCAGCTGCTGAACGTACGATCACCGATATAGAGTTGATATGTCATGCGTTACTTTTGGCGCAGAACTGGGTGGACCACCAACGATGTTCTGTGACGCCGTGCATCACGGATTGTGATTGATGTGATCAGCCAACCAATCTGCCTTGTTGTAGGTGAGTACAGTTACGGAAAGATTGTCGATTCGGTGCCCAAACGCCGCATATGCACCGATGCCCAATGCACGCTGCACTTGGGTCAAGATCACACCGAAATGGGCCACAACGATCAGATCTTGGTGTCCTTCTGAAAGGTAATCGTCAATTGCGTCGTCGACACGGGCCCGAACAGCATTCCAGCTTTCACCGCCAGGTGGGGCGATCTGTCCGGGTGTCTCCCAATAGGCACGAATTGTTTCGGGGTCTTTCTGCTCGACCTCTTGGAAAGTCTTTAGTTCCCAGTCGCCAAAGTTAATTTCGCGCAAGCGTTGATCATGCGGCAATCGGATCACTGGTTTCAGCGCATCGGCAGTCGCCGTTGCACGGCTCAGATCTGATGACACCATTGGCGCATCTGGCAGGAACGCCCGCAAGCGGGCAATGGCGGCTGCATCTGACAGATCGGCGGGAAGATCAGACCACCCAACCATCGATTTCGCATGTGTTGGTCCGTGCCGGACCATCCAAAGCTTTGTCACGGCAGTTGGCCTTTGAGGGGCAGGGGTAACCCGGCCATCACAGTCACAACTAATTCTGCCTGCGCCGCTAACGTTTGGTTTAGTCTGCCTTGCGCATTTCGGAATTTTCGCGACAGCGCATTATCTGGAACAATCCCTTGCCCCACTTCGTTTGAGACGATCACGACGGGACCTTTGCATGTTCCAAGTGCTGTGATGAACGCGTCGCTATACTGGGCCACATCATGATCGCCCAAGATGACATTGGTTAGCCAAAGTGTTGCGCAATCAATTAATGCGGGTTGGCCATCGGCTACGCGCGACAGTGCATCTGGTAGGTCAAGCGGTTCTTCGATTGTTGTCCATCCTTCACCGCGCATTTCACGATGGCGCAGAATTTTTTCAGCCATTTCATCGTCAAAGATTTGCGCCGTTGCGATGTAGATTGGGTCGCCATTGCCCTTTGCTATAAGGCTTTCGGCAAAAGCAGATTTCCCAGAGGCTGCGCCACCTAGGACGAGAGAGAGATTGGGCAATGCCATAACAGTAACTTTATGTGATCCATCTTATTCAACCCTGCGTAACCATTTCAGACAACAAAGTTAATGCATCACAATGCGGCACGGGAGAAATACAATGGGCGTTACCGGTTTTTCTGATCAAACTTTGTCTCGGACAGCGATGAAAGCAGAATTGCTGGATGCTGAGACCGAGCTAGCGTTAGCTTATGCTTGGCGTGATGAGCGTGACGAGCAAGCGTTGCACCGTCTGATCACTGCTTACATGCGCTTGGCAATTTCGATGGCGTCCAAGTTCAAGCGTTATGGCGCACCGATGAATGATCTTATCCAAGAAGCGTCGGTCGGCTTGATGAAAGCTGCCGACAAATTCGATCCAGATCGTGGTGTCCGGTTTTCGACTTATGCCGTCTGGTGGATCAAAGCGTCGATCCAAGATCATGTGATGCGCAATTGGTCGATGGTCCGGACTGGTTCGACATCTTCGCAGAAATCGCTGTTCTTCAACATGCGCCGGGTGCAAGCCCGTTTGGAACGCGAAGCCGCGGCTGAAGGGCGCGAGTTGGATCGCCATGAGATGCGCGAATTGATCGCCACCGAGGTTGGCGTGCCACTGCATGATGTGGAAATGATGGAAGGCCGGCTGTCAGGTTCAGATTTTTCATTGAACGCAACACAGTCTGTAGATGATGAAGGTCGCGAATGGATTGACGCGCTTGAGGACAACAGCCCGCAGGCTGCTGAAACCGTCGAGCACACGCATGACAATGACACTTTGCGTCAGTGGTTATTGACCGCGCTGACCAGCCTGAATGACCGTGAGCAGTTCATTGTGCGTGAACGTAAGTTGCGCGACGAGCCGCGTACACTGGAAAGCCTTGGCACCGAACTGGGATTGTCGAAAGAACGTGTGCGTCAGCTTGAGGCCGCGGCCTTTGGCAAAATGCGCAAAGCACTAGAGGCACAAAGCTCAGAAGTGCATGCGTTTTTTGCCTAAGTGAGGACATTGTCTTTCCGGTCTGATCTGACCTAGTGTCGGGCAACCCCGACCGGAGACAGTTCATGCTGGAAAACAAGCATATTCTCTTAATCGTTGGAGGCGGCATTGCCGCCTTCAAGTCGTTAGACCTTGTGCGCCGATTGCGTGAGCGCGGCGCGCAGGTCACGCCTGTCTTGACGAAGGCTGGGTCAGAGTTTGTGACGCCCCTTAGTCTTGCTGCCCTTTCAGCGTCCAAGATTTATCAAGACCTGTTTAATCTGACGGATGAAGCCGAGATGGGGCATATTGAATTATCCCGTGCGGCTGACTTGATTGTTGTGGCACCAGCGACTGCTGATTTGATGGCGAAGATGGCCGGTGGGCATGCCAATGACCTTGCCTCGACTTTGCTTTTGGCTACTGACAATCGCGTTTTGATCGCACCTTCGATGAATGTGCGTATGTGGACCCATCCAGCGACGCAGCGCAATCTGGCAACTTTGCAAGATGATGGTGTTTTGGTGGTTGGCCCCAATGAGGGCGATATGGCCTGCGGCGAATATGGACCGGGCCGCATGGCCGAAGTGCCCGAGATAATTGCAAGTATCGATGCGTCACTGACGGACGGTCCATTGAGCGGCAAACATGTGTTGGTGACATCCGGCCCCACACATGAATCGATTGATCCGGTCCGTTACATCGCGAACCGCTCGTCCGGGGCGCAAGGGACTGCGATTGCTAAGGCTTTGGCGGCACTGGGCGCTGATGTGACCTTTGTGACAGGTCCCGCAGATATTGCCCCGCCGATGGATATGACGGTTGTCCAGGTGCAAACGGCACAAGACATGCTTGAGGCTGTGCAAGCGGCAAGGCCTGCTGATGCTGCTGTTTTTGCGGCGGCTGTTGCTGATTGGCATGTCGCGAATGCTGGCGATAGCAAGATAAAGAAAGATGGGGCCGGCTTGCCACAACTGGAATTTGCCGAGAATCCGGACATTTTGGCGACTGTGTCTCAGATGACTAAAGACCGCCCCAAGCTGGTCGTTGGTTTTGCAGCTGAAACCGATGATCTGATCGCGAATGCAACAGCCAAGCGTCTGCGCAAGCAATGTGATTGGATTGTTGCCAATGATGTATCGCCGGAAACGGGGATCATGGGTGGGTCCGAAAATGCTGTGACCTTGATTTCGGATCAGGGCGCAGAGAGTTGGCCACGCATGACAAAAGATGCGGTTGCAGCGACATTGGCCGCACGTATCGCTGAGGCGCTTGCGTGAGTGTGACGATCCAATTTCTGTGGGAAGATGACGCTGACCAAAGTTTGGGTTTACCAGCCTATGAAACCGCTGGTGCAGCGGGAGCGGATGTGCGCGCGAATTTGCCGGATCAGACGATCGTGACCCTCGCACCCGGTGCCCGTGCTTTGATCCCGACGGGTCTGCGCATGGCGATCCCTGATGGGTTTGAAGTACAGATTCGACCCCGTTCGGGCCTTGCCCTCAAGCATGGCATCACCTTGCTGAACACGCCCGGCACAATAGATAGCGATTATCGCGGGCCGCTTGGGGTGATCATGGTGAATTTAGGAACTGCTGATTTTGAGATCACACATGGCATGCGCGTGGCCCAGATCGTTGTTGCACCTGTTGTACAAGCCAAGTTTGAGACCGTCACATCCCTAGACGACACAGCCCGTGGCACCGGCGGATTTGGATCAACCGGCCAATGATTATGGTTGGGACAATGGCGATCACGCTCTGGGTGATCGGTTGGGTGATGAAGGCGCCATATGCCGTGCGTTGGAACATGATGGCGATGCTTCTCGTCGGTGTCATGATGATACATGTGATCTTACCCGATGGGCATCCCTTGCGGATGGCGACGGGCGGTGACGCCCGCCTTTGGGCGATCTTTTTAGGGTTTGGTGTGCTGGTTTGGGGATACAGTAAGTTTCTGGGTGGCCTGCGGTCGCGGGTCAAACAAAAAGAAGAACCTGTTACGCGATCCGACAGCTTTTCCCCAACAGAACTTGACCGCTATGCCCGACATATCATTTTGCGCGAAGTCGGGGGACCCGGACAAAAAGCGCTGCGTGACGCCAAGGTTCTGGTCGTTGGGGCAGGCGGGCTGGGTGCGCCCGCTTTGGAATATTTGGCAGCAGCTGGGGTTGGGACAATTGGTGTCATTGATGACGATGTGGTTGAGAACGCTAATTTGCAGCGTCAAGTGATCCACCTTGATCGCAATATTGGAATGCCCAAAGTGCATTCCGCTGCCGAGGCTATGGCGGCACAGAATCCGTTTGTGACCGTGCGGCCCTACGCGCGCAGGCTCGATACCAGTATCGCGACTGATTTGTTTGCTGACTACGATGTGATCCTTGACGGCAGTGATAACTTTGAAACGCGCCACCTTGTGAACCAAACCGCTGTGGCGTCTGGCAAGCCTTTGATTGCGGCGGCGCTGACCCAATGGGAAGGGCAGATTAGTGTCTATGACCCAGCCAACGGTACGCCGTGCTATGCTTGCGTATTTCCCGAAATTCCTGATCCGTCATTGGTGCCCAGTTGCGCCGAAGCAGGTGTGATCGGCCCTTTGCCCGGCGTAATCGGGTCAATGATGGCCGTTGAGACGGTTAAACTGATCGTAAGGGCCGGTGAAAGTTTGGGTGGGCGTTTGCTGATTTATGACGCGCTTTATGCGCAAACCCGCGTAATTGCCGTGAAGCCAGTTGCTGACTGTAAAGTTTGCCATGGCAAGGGCCTGTCCATGACTTAGGCGCTGGTGTTTCTGACATCGCACACTACCTTTCAATCAAAGGAGAATTCTTATGACCAACCCGCTGCTTGCTGATTGGACCACACCATTTGGTCTACCGCCCTTTGATCTGATCTCGGATGATGATTTTGCACCTGCCGTGGATGCGGCTTTGGCCGAATCCCGTGCGAATATTGCGGCAATTGCAAATAATCCCGAAAGCCCGGATTTTGCGAATACGGTTGAGGCGCTCGAACTTGCTGACGAAACATTGGGCCGTGTCTTAGGTGCATTTTATAATGTCGCGGGTGCCGACAGCAACGCCAAGCGTGAGAGCTTGCAACGCGAGTTTGCACCATTGTTGAGTGCCTATGGATCTGAGGTGACGGAGAATAAAGCACTGTTTGCGCGGGTTGAAGCCGTTTGGGAAAAACGGGCCGAATTGGACCTCACGGATGAGCAAACCCGCGTGTTGATGCTGACCCGTCGTGGCTTTGTCCGTGCGGGAGCGCAGTTAGAGGGCAAAGCGGCGGAAGACTTGCGCGCTGTCAAATCGCGTTTGTCTGTTCTTGGCACGGATTTCATGCAGAACCTGCTGGCAGACGAGCGGGAATGGTTCATGTCTTTGGGTGCCGATGATTTGGCCGGCCTGCCTGACTTTGTTGTGGCAACGGCAAAGGCCGCAGGTGAAGAAAAGGATGCAGGCGGTCCGGTTGTGACCCTGTCCCGGTCATTGATTGTGCCGTTTCTGCAATTTTCAGAACGCCGCGATTTGCGTCAGAAAGCCTATGAGGCATGGGGTGCGCGTGGTGCCAATGGTGGTGAAACGGACAACCGCGGGATCGCCGCGGAAACGCTGAAACTGCGTCAAGAACGGGCGAATTTGCTAGGCTATGATACGTTTGCTGACTTCAAACTGGAAACCGAGATGGCGGGTAAACCTGCGGCTGTGCGTGATTTGCTGATGCAGGTTTGGGAGCCAGCCAAGGCTGCGGCCGAGGCAGATGCCACTGTGTTGGAACGCATGTTGCATGCAGATGGGTTTGATGGACCGTTAGAGCCTTGGGATTGGCGATACTATTCTGAAAAGCGCCGTAAGGAATTACACGACCTCGATGAGGCGGAACTGAAGCCTTATTTGCAGTTGGACCGGATGATAGAAGCGTCATTTGCTTGTGCCAATCGTCTGTTTGGATTGGAATTTCAGGCCATTGAAGGCCCAGTTTATCATCCTGATGTACGCCTTTGGGAAGTGACCCGTGACGGTGCGCATGTTGCTGTCTTTATCGGTGACTACTTTGCGCGTGGATCAAAACGCTCTGGCGCTTGGTGTTCGGCGATGCGGTCGCAGCAGCGCCTTGGTGGCGATGTGCGTCCGCATGTGGTGAATGTCTGCAACTTTGCGAAACCGGAGGCAGGTAAACCGGCGCTTTTGTCTTATGACGATGCCCGGACGCTGTTCCACGAATTTGGTCATGCGCTGCACCAGATGCTGTCTGATGTGACATATGAAAGTATCTCGGGCACGTCTGTAGCGCGTGATTTTGTAGAATTGCCTAGTCAGCTGTATGAACACTGGCTGGAAGTGCCAGAAGTATTGGCCGAGTTTGCAACGCACGCTGAAACCGGTGAACCGATGCCAGAGGATTTGTTGAACCGCATGTTGGGTGCGGCCACCTATGACATGGGGTTCCAGACGGTTGAATATGTGGCGTCAGCTTTGGTGGATCTTGGTTTTCACGATGGGCCTGCCCCGTCTGATCCGATGCAACGGCAGGCTGAAATTTTGGAAGATCTCGGCATGCCCCACGCCATTCGCATGCGCCATGCCACCCCGCATTTTGCCCATGTCTTTGCAGGTGACGGCTATTCCAGCGGATACTACAGCTATATGTGGTCCGAAGTGATGGATGCCGATGCCTTCGCAGCCTTTGAGGAAGTTGGCGACCCGTTTGATGCCGACACCGCCAAGCGGTTGGAAGAAACGGTATTGTCTTCGGGCGGGTCTGTTGATGCAGCTGATCTTTATACTGCTTTCCGTGGGCGGTTGCCGGGCGTAGAGGCTTTGCTGAAAGGGCGCGGGCTGGAAAAGGCGGCTTAGTCGCGAATTTCCGCGTCAGCTACACCCCAAAG
The DNA here is from genome assembly GCA_947496605.1 of uncultured Paracoccaceae bacterium. Lineage (GTDB taxonomy): Bacteria > Pseudomonadota > Alphaproteobacteria > Rhodobacterales > Rhodobacteraceae > Yoonia. The sequence continues at coordinate 535,136 of CANMDF010000002.1, forward strand.
TGATGCTTTGGGTGCCCAGCCTTTGTATCCCCCTGCGGTCAGCATGCACCAATCCGGATTACAATCACCCAATCGCGCGACAACCCCCGGTTCCAGCATCACGTTTTCAAGCGCATCTGGTTCTGGGCGCGTGCGCAACACGGTCTCGGGCTCTTCGATCACGACTGTGCGGGCCCCCGACAGCATCCGGTAGTGCACCCAGCCGCCTTGGCCGTCCCGGTCAATGACGCGCCGCCAGTGGCCGTATTCGGCGATGACTTGCAGCGGCATGCTTTGGCGTTGAAAGACCCAGTCGATGCGGTGAGACAGCGATGGACCACGCCGCACGTTCGCCTCGCTGGCGCGCAGTGATACGTAGCGTGGTAAGGGCAGGTTTGTTTCTGGCCCGATTGCAGGCCCAGCATCATTTTGCTGGGCGTAAGCTGTGCTCATGCCAAGAACGACCGCCAAGACTGCGGCCTGTAAAACGCGAAACCAAAGTGCAACTGCACCCATTGTTTACCCTAACTGCTCACTTTTGCGGCGCGCGGTTCTTGTGCTGCGCGTCCCTTTCGCGCAACCTGCCATGACAAGGTCGATTTGAAAACCCGTGGGAGGGCATTGCATGCCAGGTAAGCATCTTAGTGTTGTCGTGACGCGACGGTTGCCTGAGGTCGTTGAGACCCGGTTGAAAGAACTCTTCGATGTTGAATTGCGCGAAGATGATACGCCGATGACGACTGAACAGTTGGCCGAGGCGATGGGTCGGGCGGATGTGTTGGTCTGTACGATCACAGATCAGATTGATGCAAAGCTGTTGGGTCGCGCTGGTGAGCAGTTGAAATTGATCGCGAATTTTGGCGCAGGTGTGGATCATATCGATGTTGCGACTGCCCGCCAGCGGGGCATTCATGTGTCGAATACCCCCGGCGTGGTCACAGAAGATACTGCTGACATGGTGATGGCACTTATCTTGGGTGTGACCCGTCGCATGGCCGAAGGTCTGCGTGTCGCGCAATCTGATAGCTGGGGTGGTTGGGCGCCGACCGCGATGCTAGGCGGGCGGATTAAGGGCCGTCGTTTGGGCATTTTAGGGATGGGTCGCATTGGTCAGGCTGTTGCACGGCGTGCTGCAGCTTTTGGGATGCAGGTGCATTATCATAACCGCAAGCGCCTACGCCCTGAGATCGAAGAGGAGCTGGACGCGACCTATTGGGAAAGTCTTGATCAGATGGTGGCCCGCGTCGATATCTTGTCCATCAATTGCCCGCATACACCATCGACATTCCATTTGATGAACGCGCGGCGGCTGAAACTGATGAAGCCCGAAGCGGTGATCGTCAACACGTCCCGCGGCGAGGTGATTGATGAAAATGCGCTGACACGGATGTTGCGCGCAGGCGAAATCGCCGGTGCTGGTTTGGATGTATTTGAACGGGGAGCAGAGATTAATCCGCGTCTCCAAGCGTTACCAAATGCGATTTTGCTGCCGCATATGGGCTCTGCCACGCTGGAAGGACGCATCGAGATGGGCGAAAAAGTGATCGTGAATATCAAGACCTTCGCCGATGGTCACAGACCACCCGATTTAGTCGTCCCTTCGATGCTTTAGCCCGCCCATTTTTCGGGAATGACTTTGAACTTATCGTCTTCTTGAATGATGTCGATGTAGTGCCGCATTGAGTGGGCAAAGATCGTTCTGTTCTTCTTGGACTTGAACAGTTTTGTTTTGCCCATGTGGTGATAGGTCGAGGGCACCTTCGGTACAGGGTCATCGGATCGGTTGATAAGAAGGCAACGCCCATCCTGCACGACACCGTGCTTGCTCCACTTGGGGCGTGGCGCGGCAAAGCCGATGGCGGGGGCATTGTATGTCTTTGACAGGATTTGTGCTGCGGCAGCACCCAGCGAATGGCCAATGATGTAATTAGGTTTGACGTTTTCTTTCTTCAGCCATTCAAAGATCTCGATTGAATACTGCAAGAAGCCTTGATGCCACTTTGTCCCGGACGCACCTTTCTGCGTGTCGGTTGCGTGCTTCAAAATCATGCGTTGATTGCCAATCCGCAGCGGGCGTAGGTTGAATTTGACATAGTCGCGTACTGAATTTGAGCCCGGAAGAAGCAGGATATTCCCTTCCAAAAGATGCGCCTGTACATCGTCATGGTCCAAAGATTTTATGACGCGAGGGCTGACGATGCGCCCTGCCTTATAGCTGGCTTCGGCCAATGTTGCTGCATCTTCCACGCGGTATATTGTCATATCTGCACCCCTTTGTTGACGTAAGGGAACATGGATTGCTTTGTTTGCCTAGTCGGGAAACCCTGACCCTTGTCGGTTTTGCACTTTAAGCGGTCGGCTGGTTCTTTCGCGCGTCTGCGGTTTCGCGCAAATTAACGCCAAAGGTGCCAAAGGAGTCGTCACTATGAAAACGCAAGTCAAAGCATTGGTTGTTGGTGGCGGTGCTGTTGGCACGTCGATTGCTTACCATTTGGCCAAAGCAGGCTGGGACGATGTCATGCTCTTAGAGCGGGATGAACTGACCTCTGGCTCTACTTGGCACGCAGCCGGCTTGCTTCCTCTCTTCAATATGTCTTTTGCGACAACCCACATTCACAAATACTCGGTTGATTTCTATAAGTCGCTTGAAGAAGAGACCGGTCTGAACGCCGGTTTCGCTGTGGTCGGCAACCTGCGCATGGCGCAAACACAAGAGCGTATGGACGAGTATATGCTTTATGCCTCGACCGCTGAGACCTGCGACGTGCCTTATGTTTGGATGACCCCGGATGAGATCAAGGCAAAGTGGCCATTGATCCGCACCGAAGATCTGAAAGGCGCCCTTTATCATCATACCGACGGCTACATTAACCCAGCTGATGTCACCCAAGCGATGGCGAAAGGTGCCCGCCAGCATGGCGCGGTGATTGAGCGTAAATGGCAGGCAGATGCATTCGACTGGAATGGCGAAGCGTGGGAAGTGACCTGTACCAAGATGGTAGAGAAGGGCGGTAATCTTGTTGCTTCGGACGAGCAGATTGTGATTACCGCAGAACATGTTGTCACCGCATCAGGTAACCATGCGCAGACGACGGCCAAGAAATTGGGCATCAAAATGCCTGCGATTCCGGTTGAGCACCAGTTCATTGTTATGGATCAAGACGCCGAGTTGGTGAAGTTCCGTGAAGCGGGCAATGTTGAACATCCGGTTATTCGTGATGCAGACGCCCAGTCTTATGTGCGTGAAGAACGCGGTGGCTGGATTTTGGGCGTTTATGAAAAAGGCGCCCCTGCGGTCTTTGAACATGGTGTACCCGAAAGTTTCCGCGCCGATTTGTTCCCGCTCGATCTGGAACGGATCGAAGAGCAATATATGGCGATGATCCACCGTATTCCGACGGTCGAGGAAACGGGTCTGAAGGATGATTTCAACGGCCCGATTTGCTATACGCCTGATGGTAATCCGTTGGTTGGTCCTGCGCCTGGTTTGAAAAACATGTGGCTGGCCGAAGGGTTTTCTTTTGGGATCACTGCCGCTGGTGGCACGGGGTATTACCTTGCTCAGATGATGGTCGATGGTGAGGCCGAGATTGACATGGCATCACTGGACCCCAAACGCTACGGGGATTGGATGACGACCGAGTTTGCAGCCCGCAAGAATGAGGAATGCTACGACCACGTGTATGTGCTGCACCACCCTGATGAGGAGCGTCCTGCCTGTCGTCCGCTACGCACATCACCCGCTTATGATCGCCAAGCCGCACGAGGTGCCCAGTTTGGATTTGTGAACGGTTGGGAAAGACCTAACTACTATGCACCTGAAGGGTTCAACGATCACGATAGCCGCTCTTTCCGCCGTGGCGGCTGGTGGCAATATGCGGTTGAGGAAGCCAAAGCCATTCGCGAAGGGGTCGGCCTGATTGATGCGACGGCTTTTGCCAAGCACCGGATCAGTGGACCGGGCGCGACGGCGTTCTTGGAATGGTTTACGACCAATAAGCTGCCTCGCGTTGGCCGGATCAACCTGACTTATGCGCTGACCGAACACGGCACGACGCGCACTGAATTTACCATCGTGCGCTTGGCTGAAGATGATTATTACCTCGTCTCTGCGGGTGGGTGGCACGCCTATGATCAGGACTATCTCTACAAGCTGATTATGGAAAAAGAGGAAGAGTTCGGTCGAATCAATGAGCAGGATGTGACGACCCAATGGGGTGTCTTCGCCATTGCGGGCCCGAAATCTCGTGACGTATTGAACGCGGTGATCAACGATGCTGATCCTACTACGGCGTTGTCGAACAAACGGTTCCCTTGGTTGTCGGCAAAGCAGATTGAATTGGGCATGTGCCCTGTGAATGCGATCCGTGTGGCTTATACGGGCGAGTTGGGTTGGGAATTGCACCACCCGATTGAGATGCAGAACTATCTCTTTGACTTGCTGGAAAAGGCGGGTGAGCCGCATGGCATGAAGCTGGTGGGTGCGCGTGCGCAAAACTGGTTGCGTCAGGAGAAATCCTATCGCGCGTTTGGCACTGAGTTGGGCCGTGATGCGACGCCATTGGAGGCCGATCTGCCGCGCTTTGTAGATTTATCTAAAGAGTTCAACGGCAAGGCCGCGATGGAGGCAAAGGGCATCCGGTCCAAATGTGTGACCTTGTTGATTGATGGGCCGACGGATGCGGACCCTTGGGGCCGCGAAGCGCTTTACACGCTTGATGGCACGCGCGTGGGCCGCTTGACGTCTGGTGGCTATTCGGTGGCATTCGAGAAGTCGATTGGCATGGGATATGTCCCGCCAGAATTGGCAGTGGTCGGCACCAAACTGCAAGTTAAGATGCTTGATCAACTTTGGGACGCTGAGATTGTCGAAGACAGCCCCTATGATCCGAAGAACACGACAATCCGGGTCGACGGTTGACATGAACGGCCTTGTAAGGTGGGTTTGAACCCACCTTACGCCAAAGAAAGGTCCTTCAATGTCTGAAAAGATTGCCGTTGAAAATATCAACACGCCCGGTCGTACGACCAATGTCGACAAGGCCAAGTATCTTGCCATGAAAAATGCCATGTTGGTTGCGCTTCCCAAAGCGGCACCCGGCATGACTGCAAAAGAGGCAAAAGAAGCAGCCTTGCCGCATCTTCCCCAAGATCTGTTCCCGGGCGGTGCGACATCTGGTTGGTGGCAGAAATGTGTGCAGCTGGACCTAGAGGCAAAAGGCGTCGTCATCCGCGAGGACAGCAAACCCTTGCGGTTTCACCGAGCCTAACCTGACCGACCCGCGGAGGTCTGCAAAGAAGTGCGTTGTTGTCCCGCAGCATCAAAGTTCGCTGGATCCAGCCACGCATTGAAAGCGGCCTCAACCCGTGGCCAATCCTGATCCAGAACGGAATACCAAGCCGTGTCTCTGTTGCGGCCCTTGTAGACCAAGGCTTGCCTGAACAGCCCATCGTATTGAAAGCCCAACCGTGTCGCAGCTTGACGTGACGGCGTGTTCAGCGCGTCGCATTTCCATTCATACCGGCGATATCCCAGTTCTCCCAAGGCGCGTTTCATCATTAAAAACATGGCCTCGGTTGCCATTGGTGTGCGCTGGAGTGCGGGAGAGAATGTGATGTAGCCAACCTCGACAACGCCATTTTCAGGTTGGACGCGCAAAAAGCTGGCGACCCCGACAGGACGATGCGTTCCGCGATCCATGATTGTGAAAAACAAAGGGTCTTTACTCTTGCACGCCTCTTCAACCCAAGCGCTATAGTCCGCTTTTGTATCGAATGGACCAGTTGGCATATAGGTCCATAAGGTGCCAGTCTTGTCCGTTGAGAACGCTGCATGCAATGCGGTTGCATGGGCAGGCTCTAAAGGGATGACATCACAGGTCCGGCCATGCATCGGCGTGCGCGGTATCGGTGCGCATCCTGTCCAATCTGGCACCGGTGCACCAATTGGTTGGCCGTGGGCGTTGAAGTGTTGGTTCATGCGAACCTCTCGGGCAAGAAAGCGGCAATCGTTGCCGCTGGCAGTTCAGATTTTGATCCTGTCACCAGATCGGCCAAAAGTTGCGATGCTGCAGGTGACGATTGCATGCCGTAACCGCCTTGCCCTGCGCACCAGATGAAACTGCCGTCGTTTGGATCGGGCCCAAGCACCTGCGTGCGATCACGCGAGAATGTACGCAACCCTGCCCATGAGCTGAGCAAACGGGTCACGGGCTCTGTGACGTGTGCTTCATAACGCGCGAGACCTTCTGCGAGGACCATGTCATCGGTGAATGCGTCATGCGGGGTTGTGGGGTCTTCTTCGGCAGGTGAGACGATCAACGCGCCTGCGTCGGGCTTTGCATACCAGTCTTCGCCCGGGCCAAAGATCATGGGCCATGCGCTAACGTCATGTCCGCCGGGGGCGGGAATGCGGGCCATGGAGCGACGCAACGGGGTAAATCCAAGCGGCGCGATCCCGGCCATTTCAGCAATTTCGTCCACCCAGGCGCCAGCTGCATTCACGATCGTTCTGGCCTGAAAGACATTGTTGTCCGTCATAACCTCCCATCCGGTCTGGGTGCGGGAAATTTCGATGACCTGGGCTTTTGTTTCAAAGCTTGCGCCATTTCCCCGTCCCAACCGGACGAATGTTTGCATCAACCGGTCAGTGTCGATGTCCCATGCGCCTGCGTGATAAGCGGCGCGGTCAATGACCGCGTCATCAAGAATGGGCACCATCTGCGTCGCGTCGTGCATACTTATGGTTTGCAGCTGCATTTGGTCTTGGTCTGCGGCAAATGCATCGGCGGTCTCGGTACTGCCGACTAACATCAAACCGCGCGGGCTTAGAATATCGTGGCTTTCGTGAAAATCGTAACTCGCCTTGTTTAGCGCAACCGTTGATGGCTTGCCGTAGTTTTGCTCGAACAAAGCGGCTGATCTGCCGGACGTGTGATAGGCAAGGCTGTCTTCGCCTTCTAACAGCGTAACTGATCCGTGTTCAGACAGTCGCGCTGCAGCTGATACGCCAGCAATACCACCCCCGATGACCAGAAAATCAATCACGCTTCTTCCAGCCGGTCCGTCGCTGGCGCGGGTGCGATGCTGAGTGCTGTGATCTGATCATAAACTGCGTCGGATAGTGTAAATGTCATAGCGGCAAGGGACGGCATCAGCTGTTCGGCTGACCGCGCAGATACGATGGGGTGCGGTGCGATCTTATGGCGTGCGGCCCAAGCTACAGCGAGTGTCGCAGGGCTGACGTCATGGGTCTTGGCAAGATCTGTTAATTGGGCCGCTGTGCGGTGCATCCAGTCTTGATCGTAGCGGGCTTGATAGCGCGGGTCTTCGGTCAGCCGCCCGGTGCCACCTGTTTGATATTTCCCAGTCAACAACCCGCCCCCCAACGGCGAGTATGGGACCACGGTGATGTTTTGATCGGCCGCCATCTCAAAAATCTCGACCTCAGCTTGTCGCTTGACGAGGCTATACATTGGTTGAATGACATCGATCTTTGTGCCGCATGATTTGGCCACGGCCTGTGCCTTCATGACTTGCCATGCTGCATAGTTTGACACGCCAATATGCCGGATAAGGCCCTGCGACTGCAGACCAGCAAGCGTATTGAACGTCTCGTCCAGTGGGGTGTCGTTGTCGAACCGATGCATGTAAAGCAGATCGACGGCGTCTTCGTTCATTCTGGTGCGTGAGATGTCAAAGTCCCTCAGGATATTTTCCCGCGAAGCCCCGTCGAGATAACCAACCTTTGTGGCCAGATAAATATCGTCACGATCCTGTTTGATATAGCCGCCAAGAAGCGTCTCAGAGGCCCCTTCTGTATAAAGATAAGCCGTATCAAAATGATTGATACCGCCTTGTCGCGCCGCTTCAAACATAGCGGCACTTTCACGTGCGTCGGCTTTGCCGCCGAACTGCATGGCACCAAACGTGAGTTTTGAAAGCCGGGCGCCGTTGCGCGTTGTTAAATCAGTCATTTCAGAAGTTTGGCATGCCTATGCTATGATGGGAAGATATCTAGAAGGGGGAAGCGCAGATGGGCCGCGAAGCCGTTGCTGTTTGTCATTGGGAAGGTGCCGTCGCCGAAGTGAAACTGCACCTTGATGCGCAATTCTTGCAGTTGCGCGGCGACCTGCGCGTTGACATTCCAAGGTCACAGATCAAGCAAGTCACATTGATTGAAGAAGGTGTGCAGGTTGCCACTGATGGGGCTACGTTGATCATGGAATTCGGGGCGGCCGATGCGACGCGTTGGCAGAAGGCGTTGTTGAAGACCCCACCGACATTGGCCCAGAAATTAGGTGTGTCAGTTGATAGCCCTGCATTTGTGCAAGGCATCCTTTCTGATGCGCCCCTGAAGGAAGCGTTGCTTGGTGCGACAGTTTCCAAGGTGCGAGATGCGGCAGTCTTGGTTGCCATCGTGATGGATGAGCCTGACCTGCAGGCAGGATCTGATTTGGCGCTCGCAAATGCTGATAAACACATCTGGATGGTGCACCGCAAAGGAAAGGCTGCGGCCGTCGGTGATACGATGATCCGCACCCATATGCGTGCGCTTGGTTTTATTGATAGTAAAACGAGCGCGGTTTCTGATCAGCTCACGACAACGCGATATCGGTTGCGTGCCAAATAACGGCTGACGGATTGACAGTCTGACCATTCAAATGGCTACTACGCGTGAAACGAAGCAACCTGTGGCTCACGATACTGATGCTGTCCCAATTACGATGTCGTACCTGCGCCCGGTTCCTGGCATGACCGCGATGCCGATTGCAAAACCCGGTCAAGTCGTGGGGTTGCTGGGTGGGTCTTTTGATCCTCCGCATGCTGGGCATGTGCATATTTCCAAGGCCGCGTTGAAACGCTTTGGTCTAGATCGCCTTTGGTGGTTGGTTTCGCCGGGCAATCCTTTGAAGCAAAACGGGCCTGCCCCCATGGCAGACCGTATGCAGGCTGCGTGTGCGATGATGCGGCATCCGCGCGTGACCGTGACAGGTATCGAAGCGCGGCTGGGCACGCGCTATACCGCCCAAACACTAGTTGCTTTGCGTCGGCGCTATCCGGGTGTGCGGTTTGTTTGGTTGATGGGCGCTGATAATTTGGCCCAGTTCCATCGTTGGCAAGATTGGCGTTGGATCATCGAAACCGTTCCAATTGGTGTTTTGGCGCGTCCTGGTGATCGTATTTCGGCGCGTATGTCGAAGACTGCCAAGGTCTATGCATCAGCGCGGTTGCCGGGGAAAGCGGCCCATATCTTGGGAAAAGCAGAGGCACCGGCATGGACATTTGTCAATTTGCCGATGTCAGACCAGTCATCGACCGAAATTCGCAATCGAGGTGAGTGGTGATGCGTCTTTCTCGTCGGGCTATGCTTGCTGGGGCTGTTTCAACGCTTGCCACTCGCGCGTTTGCAGAGGCTCCACTGACCTCGCCCCGGCCGCTGGCGCGGACGCCTGCGAAAGACGCTATTGCCAAGATGGTTTCTTCCAAAGGTTTTGCCGGACGGTTTGGCGTGGTTGTAACTGATCTGCGAACGGGTGAGATAATTGAAGATATCGACGGCGACATTGCGCAGCCGCCCGCGAGTGTCGCTAAGGCCTTTACGGCGCTCTACGCAATCGAATCTATGGGGGATGATCATACCTTTAAGACGCGTATATTTGCTGATGGACAGGTAATTGACGGTATTTTAGATGGTAATTTGATCTTGTCTGGTGGTGGGGATCCTAATCTTGTGACTGATCAACTGGCCGAGCTTGCGCAACGCCTAAAAGATTCCGGGCTGCGCGAGGTGAAAGGTGAGTTCCTTGTTTGGGACAGTGCGCTGGTCAATCAAGACGAGATTGATGAAAGCCAATTTGACTACCTTGGCTATAATCCGACGATCACGGGGCTGAACCTCAACTACAATCGCGTGCATTTCGAATGGAAGCTTGAGGGGCAAGAGTATGTCACGACCATGGATGCGCGAAGCGAGAATTATCGGCCTGAGGTGACCACTGCTCAGATATCGGTCGTCGACCGTCCGTCGCCTGTTTTCACATACAATGATGCGGGCGATGTGGATCAATGGACCGTTGCTGGGTCTGCACTGAATAAAGAGGGTTCGCGCTGGTTACCGGTGCGCCATCCAGCGCTTTATGCTGGTGAGGTTTTTGCGACCTTCGCCCGCAGTCAGGGGATCGTCCTGAAGAAGCCCAAGGAGACGCAAGCCATGCCGTCTGGCGTGCCACTGGCGAGCGTTGAAAGCGCACCGCTGCGCGAAATGATGCGCGGGATGTTGCGGTTCTCGACCAACCTGACGGCAGAGGCTGCAGGCATGGCGGCAACTGGCGCACGCGCGGGCGCCCCACGCGGTTTACGCACGTCTGCTTTGGGAATGTCGCGTTGGGCTGATGAACGGGCTGGAGGGATCGCAGCGTCCTTTGTTGATCATTCGGGTTTAGGAGATCAATCGCGGGTGTCGCCCGCCGATATGGTAAAGCTGTTGGGCGCACCCGGTGTGATGCCAACCCTGCAACCTATCATGCGTGATATTCGTCTGGTGGGTGAAGATCAGCAGGTGATCGATGATCCTGATGTTTCAGTGAAGGCCAAGACGGGGACGTTGAATTTCGTGTCATCGCTTGCGGGGTACGTGCGCACCAACAGTGGCCGCGATCTGGCGTTTGCGTTTTTTGCATCAGACCTAGAAGCAAGAGAGGCTGGCAAGCTTTCAGGTGCGGAAAGCCCGCCGGGCGCACGTGGTTGGAACAGGCGCGCCCGTCGTTTGCAACAGGATATTCTAAAGCACTTGGCGTTCAGGCTAACCTAATTACAGGGTCATATGCCGTGCACGTGAGCCGCGTTCAATTGCTGCTGCATGCAAACGATCAAGGTCCAATTCATCGCGAATCTCTTCCAGCATGCGCACTTCTGGCCCAACGATGCGCCCGTCCGCGGCCGCGACATCGCAGGAAAGCGCATATGCTGTCTCATAGAGGTGCTCTGGAAGCGCGTCGCGGATGAGGCCAAAGAGTGCCTCCAGACCGTCTTCTTGCTCGAAAAGCTCAAATACCATCTTTGACATACGCGGCAAGCGTTCTGGGTCGTAGCCGTCAAAAACAGGCAAGTTATTGATCGCATTACTCATTTTCACAAGCTCAGCCGTGCGGATGTTCTCATCCGATGCGGAAACCGCGATCATCATGGCGGCAAGCGCATCTTGCGCGGTCATTGGGGCATCTTCGAGCATCATCATATCCTTTGCGTTCGGATCTACATTTATTGACGCCTTGCCTGTCTCGCAATAGGGAGTGCGCGTTGCGGTGATCACAATGACACCCCCAAATGAAGCGAGAGAACCATGAGCAGTATGCGTGAAGCAGCGATGACGTCGAAGGCTTGGCCCTTTGTAGAAGCACGCGCATTGCTCAAACGGTATGAAAACAAGGTGCCTGAGAAAGGCTATGTCTTGTTTGAAACAGGGTATGGCCCCTCCGGTCTGCCCCATATTGGCACATTCGGAGAGGTTTTGCGCACCACAATGATCCGCCGGGCGTTTGAGGTGATTTCGGATATTCCCACCAAGCTGGTGTGTTTTTCCGACGATCTAGACGGCATGCGCAAGGTTCCCGGCAATGTCCCGCAGCAAGAAATGCTGGCCGAGCATATGCATAAGCCGCTGACGACGGTGCCTGATCCGTTTGGCACACATGAGAGCTTTGGCCACCATAACAATGCGATGCTGCGCCGGTTCTTGGATACTTTTGGGTTTGAGTATGAATTTTATTCGGCCCGCGAGTTTTATAAGTCTGGGCAGTTTGATGAGGTTTTGCTACGCGCCGCTGCCCGTTATGACGACATCATGGCGGTGATGCTCAAGTCTTTGCGTGAAGAACGTCAAGGCACTTATTCAATCTTCCTGCCGATCCATCCTGAGACCGGTCGCGTGCTTTATGTGCCGATGAAAAACGTAGATGGTGAGAAAGGCGAGATCACTTTTGATGATCCTGATGGCCGCGAATGGACGCTGCCTGTCACCGGCGGCAATGTGAAATTGCAGTGGAAGCCGGATTTTGGCGCACGTTGGGCTGCGTTGGACGTTGATTTTGAGATGTACGGTAAGGAACACGCCACCAACACCGCGATCTATGACCGTATTTGCGAGATTTTGGGCGGCAAGAAGCCGAACCACTTTTCGTATGAACTGTTCTTGGATGAGAACGGGCAGAAGATTTCAAAGTCCTCTGGCAATGGCATTTCGATTGATGAATGGCTGACATATGCCTCGACCGAAAGCCTGAGCTATTTCATGTATCTCAAGCCCAAAACAGCCAAACGGATGCATTTTGATGTGATCCCAAAGGCTGTGGACGAGTATCATCAACAGTTGCGCGCTTATGCGAATCAGGATGATGCAGGCCGTGCTAACAACCCAGTTTTCCATATACACGGTCATAATGTGCCTGCGTCCGATATGGTTGTGCCTTTTGCAATGCTTCTCAATCTTGCTTCGGTTTCAGGGGCAGAGGACAAAGAGACACTTTGGGGCTTTATCCAGCGTTACGCACCTGATGCCTCTGCTGAAAAGAACCCGCAAATGGATCAGGCTGCGGGATTCGCCGTGCGCTACTACAATGACTTTGTGAAGCCGACAAAGGTCTACCGTGCGCCATCAGATCAAGAGCGTGCGGCACTGACCGACCTTGTTGGGAGACTAAAGGTTTGGGACGGCGGATTGGACGCAGAAGAGTTGCAAACCATGGTCTTTGCGGTTGGCAAAGAGCATGGGTTTGATCCGTTGCGTGCGTGGTTCACAGCGCTTTATGAAGTGTTGCTGGGCGCATCGCAGGGTCCACGTTTCGGCGGTTTCATCGCGCTTTATGGCATTGATGAAACCATCGCGTTGATCGAACAGCAGTTGGCTGTGTAAGCGTTTTCGCAAAAAGAATTCAAACTGATCGGGCTTTCTACCCGTATCCATTACGATGGATATGATTGGGAGGCAGTGATTATGCGGATTCTAGCGGCGGTACTTGGCTTTTGGATGGCAGCAACATCCGTGTTTGCGCAGGATGCAGATGCGATCGAAGGTGTGATTGGCAATCAATTACAAGCATTCAACGATCGCGATGTCTCAGAGGCGTGGCAATATGCCAGTCCCAACATCAAACGCCTGTTTGGGAGTTCAGACAACTTCGGCATGATGGTGCAGCAAGGCTATCCCATGGTGTGGGACAATGCCGATGTGCGGTTCTTGGAACTGCGTGATGTGCGCGGCAATTTGTGGCAAAAGGTCATGGTGCGTGATGCGCAAGGCGGGCTGCATATTCTGGACTATCAAATGATTGAAACAACCGAGGGCTGGCAAATCAACGGCGTGCAGTTACTACCTACGCCCGATGTCGGTGCCTAGCCTGTTGCGCCGCCGACCGTGACGGTGCTGTCACCGCACATTTAGCACATGAGACTAGCCCTTAGGCAGGTGGCCCAGTTTTGCGCTGGGCCTTTTGCGTTTTTCCAAGCCAAAGGGGCTCTTTTCATGAACAAAGCTATTACTGACGGGATCGTTTTTGACCCATTGCCGTTTGCAGCAGGCCTTTCTCTGTGGTCCAGCACGGATGGCCGGCCGGGCTCGGATACTTATGCGGGCAGCGGGTCTGGTGTCTTTGTGTCTGCTGATCAGGATTTCGCGGGTTGTCTGGAATTGCTAAAGGTCGATGCCACGGCCCGTGTCCGCTATAAAGGTGAAACCCCCATCTTTCCCGGTTGTTTCTTGCAGATCAAAGCGCGGGTCAAGGCCGTCGCCGGGGCACTGCCAGCGGTCAGTATTGCAGGGTGGGCCGGTGCCGGCGGGGGGCCTGAATTGACGGGTGTGACCGCTGTAGGTCCGTCCGTCCAGTTGACCACTTACGGTGAAGTGGTTGAAGTGACAGCGATCGTCGCGACGGCGAGCCGCAGCGGTGTGGATATGGATTGGAATGGCGCAGAGTACGGTCATTTCGGGATCGATCTGACAGGCCCGACGGGTGGTGTCGTCCGCTTGGATGACATCTCAATTACCGATGTGACGTCGGCCTTTGCGAATGATCTGATGGGTCTTGTTGACGTGCGCGATTATGGCGCGAAGGGTGATGGTGTCACGGATGACAGTGACGCATTCAAGGCCGCCGATGATGCGGCTGCTGGTCGCACAGTAATGGTCCCCGAGGGTGACTATTTGCTTGGAAGCAATGTGACCATGGATAATCCGGTAAGGTTTGAAGGTCGTATCGTGCAGGCCCCTGAATTTCGTTTCATCCTACAACAGGACTATGACTACGACAGCTATCTGGCTGCCTTTCAGGACGAAGAGCTGGCATTCAAAAAGGCTTATCAAGCGCTTATCAATTTTGCTGATCACGATTCTCTTGATTTATGTGGGCGCCGCGTTCTGTTGACCGAGCCGGTTGATATGCAAGCGGCAGACCCTAGCCGCACCCGTTTTGAAACGCGTCGCGTGATCCGCAATGGTCAGTTTCAACCCGCCGATGGCGCCGCTTGGGACACGGTCGAAGTAACCTCGACGGCCACCTATTCCGCAGGTGACGACAAGCGGCTGACCAATGTGGCGAACATTGCGTCAATCGCAGTGGGTTCACTCGTGGAAGGCAATGGCGTAGGGCGCGAGATCTATGTGACCTCAGTCAATGAAAGCGCCCAGACCCTTGAGCTAAGCATGCCATTATTTGACGCAGAAGGCACACAGAGTTTCACCTTTTCGCGGTTTCAATACATGTTGGATTTCTCGGGCTATGAGAAGCTAAGTCAATTCATTCTGGACGATATTGAGTTTCAGGGCCGCGGTGTTGCAAGCTGCATCATGATGGCCGCTGACGGTTTCACGTTTCATGTCCGTGACTGCTTTATCAACAACCCCAAAGACCGTGGCATCACCTCTCCGGGCCGGGGTTGTCAGGGGATGATGATCGATCGGTGTCAATTGATCTCAGATGAACAAGACGTCCCAGCCAACAATCGGGTCAGTGTCGGCTTCAACGCGAATGCCAACGACGTCAAGATCCGCAACAACCGCACAAGTAAGTTCAAGCATTTCTGTGTTTTGGCTGGGTCTGGCAATCTGATTGTTGGGAACCACTGGTTTCACGGAGACGATGAGATCAATGGCGTCAGACTTGGTGGTATCGTCCTGACACTGCCGAACCCTAAAAGCATCTTCACCGGCAACTATTGTGACAACAACTTCATCGAATGGACCAACGAGCATGATGCCACACCTGCATTAGGCACACAGTTCTCTTTCGGTGGCCTGACAATCACCGGGAATATGTTCACGACAAATGACGTGGCTGATTGGTTCACCTTTATTGTCATCAAGCCTTATGGCCCTGGCCATTTCATTAACGGGTTCTCTGTCACGGGCAATGTGTTCCGGTCATTGAATGGCGCCATTGACCGTGTGGAAAGGGTGGACACAACCTTTGCAGATTTGGACTATAGCCGGACACGCAGTTTTGAATTCTCCGGTAACACCTTCCACAATGTGAATGAGCCGGTCTCTAATCCCGCTGCGCGCACACATGTTCAGGCGACAGAGGCCACGACTTGGGTTATGCAAACGGGCAATTCGCTTCCGTTTGATGGGCGCGCGCTGACAGTGGAAAGCGTGATGCCCGCGGGTCGCATTACAAACAGCGGCGGTAGTCGTGTCTATGATTTACCATGGTCGGAGGGTGAACAGGGCAGTGACCAACGTGATGTGCATTTGAATTGGAGCCAACCTGTAAAAGGCCAAATGCGCTATGCTGTTCGGATGGATCAGCCAGGGCTATAAGGGTTCATGGAAATATGAGAGGCGTCGATTCGGCGCCTCTTAGCTATGGAAGCCCGGTGTTTTCTAAAGAGTTCAACGGTTTATGCTGCATTGCAGAAAAATGCTGCGCTGCCGCAAAAATTGCGCTAACCTTAGGCAAGATCCAAACGTAGCCAAGGGAAACGCCATGACGCCCGCACTTACAATTTCATTCACTGCTCAAACAATTCAGGTTGCGAGTATCGCGATTGGTCAACAGATGCGCTTTGCAGATGTTTTGATTGATCAAGCTGCTGCTGCACAGCGGGCACTTGTCGCACCTTACTATGTTTCGACAGCTGTCAAAAAACCTGCGAAGAAAACAGTTTCCGCCGCGCCTAAGAAAAAATCGGCCGTCAAGGCTAAGACAGCCAAAACTGTTGTGCAGAAGAAAGCCAAAGTTGAAGCACCAAAGGTCGCCGCGCTCGCTGACGTCAAAACGGTGGCACCACAGAAACCAAAAGCAGCGGCAAAGCCCGCTGCTGTCGCAAAGCAACCGACCCAAAAAGCCAAGCCAGTGGCGAAAGTCGCAAAAGTGACTCCTGCTGCAAAACCCGCACCTTCACCTAAGCCAGCAGCAGTTGCAAAAAAGCCTGTTGAGGTTGCAGCGCAAAAAGCACCGGCCAAGGCAGTCGCCAAAAAGGTAGCTGCGCCCAAACCTGCCTCAAAGACAAGCGTCACAAAGCCTGCTGCTTCAAAACCTACTGCCCAGGTTGCAAAAGCTGTTGAGGCACCAAAGACGAACGCCAAAGCCCCGAAGCGGGCGAAGGTTGTTTCAATCTCAGACGCCCCTTGGGATGGAAAGCCTGCAGCTAAGAAGGCCTAAGCCTGTCTAAATTTTGTTTAAATCAAAGCCACCATGCATGCCGTGCATGGTGGCTTTGCGTTAAAGGGCATTGTTGCATCGGGGCCAGAGGCATAACTGCGTAAACGGGAGGATTAACAACCCAAATTTATGAGGTACCAAATGGCTTACCGTTCTGAAAATACCCTGATTTCCAACCGCGAAATGCTGGTTGAACTTATCCTAACACCTTTACGCGCACTTGGCGGATTGATTGAGCGCATGGCAATCAGCAACTCACGCACTCAGGCGCTGATCGCAATCAACGAGATCTCTGACGAAGAACTTCGTGCGAAAGGTTTGTCGCGTGCTGACGTCGTCAGCATGACGTTCCGCCACGATGCATAAGCAGATTTCCTGTCAATCTATTGACAATGCATGCCCTTCAATCAGCCGCGTAGTTTACAAACTGTAAATCGCGCGGCGGTAGAGGCTTGGATTCACCTTCATTTTCGCCATGATGCAACCTGAGGAAACAAGGGTTATATGCTCTTGGTTGAAGAAGAGAGAATGGGGGGATTTGCCATGACCAATCAACCAGCCGGTACCTATGCACCATCAGCCGAGATGGCTGCGGGCGCGCACGCTGACAAAGCGACCTATGATGCGATGTATGAAGCATCGATCAATGACCCCGAGGCGTTCTGGGGCGAACACGGTAAGCGGATCGATTGGATCAAGCCCTATACCCGCGTCAAGAACACCAGTTTCGCGCCCGGCAATGTTGACATTAAATGGTATGAAGATGGCACGCTGAACGTCAGTGCCAACTGCATTGACCGCCACCTTGCAACCCGTGGTGATCAGACCGCAATCATCTGGGAACCTGACAGTCCTGATGATGAAGCGCAGCACATTACCTACAAAATGCTGCACGAAAAAACATCGCTGATGGCGAATGTCCTAAAGGAAATGGGCGTCGGCAAAGGCGACCGCGTTGTGCTTTATCTTCCGATGATCCCAGAAGCGGCTTATGCGATGCTGGCTTGCGCGCGGATCGGTGCAATCCATTCGATTGTCTTCGCTGGTTTCTCGGCCGAAGCGCTGGGCGCACGCGTGAATGCTTGTGACGCGAAGGTTGTGATTACCTCTGACGGTGCCCCACGCGGTGGTCGTGTGACAAACCTGAAAGACAGCGTGAACCAGGCGCTGCTGAATGACTTTGACGAAGTGAAATGCCTCGTTGTGAAGCGTACTGGCCAGCAAATCGCTTGGCGTGATGGTCTGGATTACTGGCTGCACGAGATGGAAGACAAGGTCAGCGCCGATTGCAAACCGACCGAGATGAACGCAGAAGACCCGCTGTTTATTCTTTATACATCCGGATCAACCGGTCAGCCCAAGGGTGTGGTCCACTCCACTGGTGGCTATCTGGTCTATGCGGCAATGACCCAGCAATACACATTCGACTATCATGACGGTGACATCTTCTGGTGCACGGCCGATGTGGGCTGGGTCACGGGTCACAGTTATATCGTCTATGGCCCCCTCGCGAATGGTGCCACGACCATCATGTTTGAAGGTGTGCCAACATACCCCGATGCGGGTCGTTTCTGGGCTGTGTGTGAAAAGCACAAAGTAAACCAGTTCTATACTGCTCCAACCGCTATTCGCGCGTTAATGGCGCAGGGCAATAGCTTTGTCGAAAAGTACGATCTATCCGATATCAAAGTGCTTGGCACGGTCGGTGAACCGATCAACCCAGAAGCTTGGAATTGGTACAATGACATCGTCGGCAAAGGCAAAGCGCCTATTGTCGATACATGGTGGCAGACCGAAACAGGTGGTCACTTGCTGACACCGCTGCCCGGTGCGACTGCGACGAAACCGGGGTCCGCAACCTTGCCTTTCTTTGGCATCCAGCCGGTCATTTTGGAGCCAACTTCCGGTGAAGAAATCCACGATACTGCCGCCGAAGGTGTGCTTTGCATCAAAGACAGCTGGCCTGCGCAGATGCGCACCGTTTGGGGCGATCATGAGCGGTTCGAGAAAACCTATTTCGCCGACTACAAGAACTACTACTTCACCGGCGACGGCTGTAAGCGCGATGAAGATGGGTACTACTGGATCACAGGTCGCGTCGATGATGTGATCAATGTGTCAGGGCACCGGATGGGCACGGCTGAAGTCGAAAGCGCGCTTGTCGCGCACGCCAAGGTCGCGGAAGCCGCCGTTGTAGGCTACCCGCACGACATCAAAGGGCAGGGTATCTATGCCTATGTCACCCTGATGAACGGCGAAGAGCCATCGGACGCGCTGCGCAAAGAGTTGGAAGTTTGGGTGCGCTCTGAGATTGGGCCAATTGCTAAGCCGGACCTGCTGCAATGGGCACCGGGGCTGCCGAAAACACGTTCCGGTAAGATCATGCGCCGTATTCTGCGCAAGATCGCCGAGGATGATTTTGGTGCGTTGGGCGATACGTCAACGCTGGCTGATCCGTCCGTTGTGGATGATCTGATTGAGAACCGAATGAACCGCAGCTAGGTGAAAACACCTTTCTCGAACCGAAAAACCGCATAGCGATATGCGGTTTTTTGCTTTTGAGGTGATCTGTTGGCGCTGTTCACCTGCGCCGCCTTCGCGTAACACCATGCCAGCCTGCCACCCCTGAGAGTCCCGCTGCTTATGTCTGATCCATGCCTCAAGATGGTCCTTGTGACACCCGAAATCCCGTACAACACGGGCGCGATAGGGCGGACCTGTTTGGCGATGGATCTAGAACTGATCCTGATCAAACCTTATGGATTCTCGATTGAGGAAAAAGCGGTGCGGCGGGCTGGCATGGACTATTGGAAGCATGTGAACCTGACCGAATACGATGATTGGGACGCGTTTATCGCCGATCGCAACCCGCCGCGCGACAGCATGTATCTATTTGAAGAATTCGGTGCAGAAAGCCTTTATGCCCCTGACTATCAGGACGATGCATATCTGGTGTTTGGATGCGAGTCGAAAGGGCTGCCCAGGGCGATTCTGGGCGACATGCAGGACCGGACATTTCATCTGCCGATGCTGAACCCCAAAGTAAGATCGCTCAACCTTGCCAATGTTGCTACGGCTGTTGTCTTTCAAGCGATGCGTAGGAAATTGGGTGGCTAGGGGTTCGCCGGATCGCCGCCCAACATTTTCACTTCGCGTTGCGGGAATGGAATGCTGATGCCGTGTTTCTCGAACGCATCCCAAAGCGCCAGATAAACATTGCCGCGGATATTGGTCAGACCACCTGTCGGGTCCTTAATCCAGAACCGCAGGATGTAATCGACTGAACTGTCGCCGAAGCCTACGATATGGCACACCGTATTGCGATCACTGAGCACGCGATCCACGCTGAGTGCGGCTTCAATTGCGATACGCCGCACTTCATGCGGGTTATCGTGGTAGGCTGTGCCAAAGTGTATATCGAGCCGGACAAAATCATTTGAATGCGACCAGTTCACCACTTGGCCGGTGATCAGATCTTCGTTTGGAATGAGGTATTCGCGCCCGTCACGGGTGACCACGGACACGTAACGTGCGCCAAGCGAATTGATCCAACCAAAGGTATCGCCAAGGCTGATCACATCGCCCGGCTTGATCGATTTATCGAGCAGGATAATCACGCCCGACACCAGATTGGACACAACCTTTTGCAGGCCAAAACCAAGGCCCACACCGATGGCACCGGACAGTACTGCAAGACCGGTTAAGTCGATGCCAAGGGCACGGACCCCAAGGAAAAACGCAGCACCATAGAATGCGATCTGAACGCCTTTGACGATCAGCACCTGCATCGACGGGCTGATGTCTTCGTTCGATTTGATCCGCGTTGTTGTCGTTGTGGTAAAGAACCGGGCAAGCGTGATGAGCACGCCCAAAATGACCAAACCTTGAACCAACAAAAGCAGCGAAAATCGCATTTCACCCATGCTGAAACCAATGCTGTCCAGCAAGCGTTCAGAGGTCTCAAGCAGCCCTAAGATTTGCAAAGTGGCCCACGTCCATGCGCCGTAGCGAACGAATTTGCGCAGTGTCGGGCTCTTGATCAAGCGTGTGGCGAACATGATCGACAGCCATGCAAAGGCCAATGTGCCGATGACGCTGAGGATATAGCTGCGGCTGGGCCATGTGACCTCGCGCATCGTAAAGACAACCAGCCAAATCAGCACAACAAAGAAAATCGCGCGGAGGCGTTGGTGAACCACAGCAAGAATCCGCATACGCCATTTCGGCCAGTTTTCGCGCGATCCCATCCAATTGCGGATGCGTGGACCCAAAACAGCACGCAGAATATGCGCAACGCCGAACAGCCCCAGCGCGATTAGAATTTGGTACAGATTCCACGTCCGAAACATGTTCTCGACAAACAACTGGCCCTGCATGAGCAAGTCGTTGCCAATGCCAAGCACATCTTCAAGCGGAGCCTCCAAGGCTTCGCTCGAAAATGGCGTGCGGTTTTCAGTCGTATGTTGGGCCATTTTGGTCCTGAACAATGGTCTATTTGGGCAAGGTTACATTTGACAGCCGAGCAAACAAGTGGTGCGGGCGTTTGCACCGCGCCACAATGCTTGTGACAAGATGACCGAAGGTCTAAACTCCAGTAAGCCCGCGTAGAGAAAGAGCGACGTTATGGATTCAACCATCATTTTACTCATGCTTGCCGGCGGCGCATTGATCCTTCCGATGCTTTTTGCTGGCGACGATGACGACGATGAAGAAAAAAACGAAATTGACGGCACATTTGAGGATGACACTCTGGTCGGTACAGAGGGTCCCGATCTTATTCGTGGTTTTCGTGGTGACGACACGATTGTCGGCAATGGCGGCTTGGATATCCTAAAAGGTGGTGCTGGCAACGACACCATTACGGGCGGCGCAAACCGCGACATAATCGATGGGGCCAGCGGAGAAGACATGCTCTTTGGCCTAGATGGAAATGATACAATCGAAGGCGATGCAGGGAACGACTATATCGATGGCGGCTTTGGTGCTGATGTCATTCGCGGCGGTTACGGTGACGATATCATACTAGGCGGTCCCGGTGCACGGCTGATTGATGGCGAGTTGGTCAATGCGACTGACAATGACGACAGGCTGACGGGTGGCGCTGACGACGACACGATCTATTCATGGGGTGGAGGTGGCTTGGTCGTCGGCGGGCAAAACCCAGCAGACACGCCAGATGATGTCGATACCTTGGTGTTGGTGACTGGCACAGCAGAGCTGGGCGACGCCCAAGGTGACACGCAGTTCTTTGCGCTTGCTAACAAGAATGATGACCAAGAAACGCTCGCAGTCATCACTGAATTTGACGTCCTTGAGCACGAAATGATCTTAACGGTTGATGCCGCCGACACTGTCGATCTGACAACATTGCCTGCATTCACAGTCCAGTTTGAGCAAGCAAGCTTGGAGCGCGAAAACGGCGATATCGAGAACGGGATTCGTGTCTCGGTCGTGCTCGATCCTCTGCCGGGCGAAAGCTCGGCTGACTATGATACCCGCGTCGCTGACTTCGAAACGCCCTCTGCGTTTTTCCGCGGCAATATTTTTGCACAGCCCGGCGTTGATGTTGACGACGTGAATGTAAGTGTCGCCTTTACCAATCAATCCGACACGGAATATCTGGACGATACCAACTACGAGAATGTTCAGGATGTCTTGGGGCCAAGCAGCCCTTTGAACTATGCATTGGCGGTCAATAAGGTGCTTGTTGCAACATAAGCGTTATCTACATTGTGTCTGAGCGCATTGTGCATTTGTCCCTCATCCGACAGCCTTGCGAAGCGTGCGGTTGAGTTGTATCAGCAGTGGCATGAAAAAGGTTTTTGACATGGATGATCGCGCACGGCTGCCTTGGCGGTTCTTTGGTGCGCGTTCGACAATCCTAGCCCGCGGGTAACGCGCACCGTTTCTGCACGCCTTAAGACACCTGAAATTCTGATACGGGAGAGGACAATGTCCCCCAAAACGCTCTATGATAAAATCTGGGATGCGCATGTAGCCCACGAAGCCGACGACGGCACTTGCCTGCTTTATATCGACCGCCATTTGGTTCACGAAGTGACCAGCCCGCAAGCCTTTGAGGGGCTGCGCATGGCAGGCCGCAAGGTCCGTGCGCCTGAGAAAACTATCGCTGTGCCAGACCACAATGTGCCCACGACACCGGGTCGCGATGATCCCAAGAATATGACCGAGGATAGCGCCATTCAGGTGGCGGCCCTTGATAGCAACGCCAAGGAATTTGGTATCCACTACTACCCTGTCTCCGACGTCCGTCAGGGCATCGTGCATATTGTGGGGCCCGAGCAAGGTTGGACATTGCCGGGCATGACCGTTGTTTGTGGTGATAGCCATACGGCGACACACGGTGCCTTTGGTGCACTGGCCCACGGCATCGGTACGTCCGAGGTTGAGCATGTTCTGGCTACGCAAACGCTGATCCAGAAAAAATCAAAGAACATGAAGGTTGAAATCACGGGCAAACTGCGCCCCGGTGTGACGGCCAAGGACATCACCCTGTCCGTGATTGGTGCAACTGGCACCGCAGGCGGCACTGGCTACGTGATCGAATACTGCGGCGAAGCGATCCGTGATCTGTCCATGGAAGGCCGCATGACGGTCTGCAACATGGCCATTGAAGGCGGCGCACGTGCTGGCCTGATCGCCCCTGATGAAAAGACCTATGAATACTGCAAAGGTCGCCCGCATGCGCCGAAAGGCGCGGCTTGGGAAGCAGCCGAGGCCTATTGGCGCACGCTCTATACGGATGAGGGTGCGCATTTTGACAAGACCATCACGCTGAAAGGCGAAGATATCGCGCCTGTGGTGACATGGGGCACATCGCCCGAAGACGTGTTGCCAATCACAGCTACCGTGCCTGCCGCCGACGACTTTGAAGGTGGAAAAGTTGGCGCGGCACAGCGCTCACTGGACTATATGGACCTGACACCGGGCACACCGCTGTCTGAGATTGAGATCGACACGGTCTTTATTGGGTCTTGCACCAATGGCCGGATCGAAGACTTGCGCGCTGCGGCCGCGATCCTCAAGGGCAAGAAGAAGAAGGATGGACTGCGCGCGATGGTCGTACCCGGCTCTGGTCTCGTACGCGCACAGGCTGAAGAAGAAGGACTGGCTGATATCTTCAAAGAAGCTGGCTTTGAATGGCGCCTTGCGGGATGTTCGATGTGCCTCGCGATGAACCCCGACCAATTGGCACCCGGCGAGCGTTGTGCGGCGACATCCAACCGCAACTTTGAGGGACGACAGGGTAGGGGCGGACGCACCCACCTGATGTCACCACAGATGGCTGCGGCTGCTGCGATCACAGGCAAACTGACCGACGTGCGGGAGATGATGTAATGCAAAAGTTCACAAAACTCAGCGGCATCGCCGCACCGATGCCTTTGGTCAATATCGACACTGATATGATCATCCCAAAACAGTTTTTGAAAACGATCAAGCGTTCTGGCCTTGGCGTGAACCTGTTTGATGAGATGCGCTATGATGACGACCGCAACGAGATCGCTGATTTCGTTCTGAACAAACCGCAGTATCGCGAGGCACAGATCATCGTGGCTGGCGATAACTTTGGCTGCGGATCTTCGCGTGAACATGCGCCATGGGCGATTGCTGATTTCGGGATCACCTGTGTGATCGCCCCCAGCTATGCGGACATCTTTTACAACAACTGCTTTAAGAACGGCATCCTGCCAATTGTCTTACCGCAAGAGCAGGTCGATGCATTGATGGCTGACGCAGAAAAGGGCGCAAATGCCCGTATCGAGGTTGATCTCGAAGCACAAACTGTCACCTCATCTGATGGTGACGTTTTTGCGTTTGAAGTCGATGCGTTCAAGAAACACTGCCTTCTGAATGGCCTGGACGATATTGGCCTGACGATGGAAAAGGCTGCGTCAATCGACACCTTTGAAGCCACCGCAGGTGCTGCCCGCCCCTGGGTCTAAACCTGTCAAAGAATAGGAAAAGTGGCCGTTGAAAGACATGGCCACTTTTCGTCCAGAACATGCCCCACTGATCGCAATGCGACCAATATGCCGCAGTTGGGTGGTATTCGCGCATCACTGTCTTCATAAAATCGCAGTTTTTTGGTGATTTACCCTCGCAATTGTTGATGCAAGGCGTTGGATTTGTTCAGGGTTGTCTCAATATCGCAGATAACCCGTGAATGTTTTTGGATCACTAGAACAGGCGCCATGCGCCAATTCTGATCCGCTAGAGGAAAAAGAGTAGTGCTATCTCGATTGCCTGCAGCTTTGGTGAGAGCCGTTTTGGTCGTGGTGCTTGTCATCATGCCTTATGTTTTGCTGCCCACAAGCGGGTCAGAGAATGCGCAGATCATCGTTCTGGTCGCAATTTTTGGCGCTCTTTTTACGATTGTTGAGTACAGCTCAAGCAGCCCAAGCCTTGTTGAATTTCGTGACGCACCGCCTTTTAACAGGGTGCGTTTTTCCGCGCTGTTTGCGACTGTTTTTTGCCTCGCGATGATCTTTCGTGGGGTCGAGACTCCGACCAACATATCGGCCTACTTTCAAAATAGCGGCAACGCGATTGGCGCGGCGATTGATTTCCCTTATTCGCCTGTTCGTTTGATGGTCATTATGATGCCTGATGACACGAGCCCTCTGGTAATCCAGCATCTGCGTGATGCGGCTGGCCTAAGCTATTTGATCTCGGTTTTCTCGGTGATCTGGTTCGTCATTTTACTGCGTCTTTATCACTGGCCGCGCCGGACAGGTGCGTTCAACGTCTGGATCAACCTGCCAACATTTGACCCGACAGCTGGCGGTGATGTGGTCAAACGTCTGCAAAGAGATGGCCGCGTTAACATTATTTTAGGATTCTTACTGCCCTTCTTGGTGCCAGCTGTGGTTAAACTTGTTGCTGCGTTGGGTACGCCCATCAACCTTGATAACCCGCAGACTTTGATTTGGACGGTTTCTGCATGGGCGTTTCTGCCAGCCAGTATTTTGATGCGCGGTGTCGCGCTCAGCCGTGTGGCGCAAATGATCCAAATGCAACGCAGAAAAACCTACGATCGCGATGGACCAACGCACAGTGCAGACTACTAGTTGCGATTTGCCTTGCCGGACCTGTTCAGGCTGACACCTATAGAATAGCAACTTTCGCCGCCCCTTTGAGTAGAGACGGACCGGGGTTGCTGTTACGTGACATCCAGCGTGGCGAAGATCCGCAGCTTCGCGCAATTGAAGCCATCATCGCAAAGATCGCACCGGACATCCTCGTTCTGACGGACTTCGACTATGATCTAGATGGATTGGCAATGGCCGCTTTTGCCGCGTCTCTTGACCAAGGTTACGTCCACGATTTCGCACTGCAGCCGAATGCAGGCATGGCGACGGGGCTGGATATTGATGGCAACGGTCGTTTGGGTGATGCACGCGATGCCCAAGGCTATGGGCGCTTTGCGGGGGATGGCGGCATGGCCGTTCTCTCGCGCTTTCCGGTGATCGCGGAAAACGCTCAAGATCTTTCCCAAGTTCTGTGGAGAGACTTGCCTGGTGCAATCTTGCCCACCACAGGTGCTGCTCCTTTTTTGAGTGATGCGACTCAAGATGTCCTCCGGCTCTCCTCAACCGGTCACTGGATTGTTCCTATCGCTTTGCCGGATGGCTCATCGCTTGCCTTGATGGCGTATTCTGCGACGCCCCCCGTCTTTGACGGGCCAGAGGACATGAACGGCCTGCGAAACCGCGACGAGCTACGCATGTGGGAGGTCGCATTAGGTGGAGCGTTTGGACAGCCTCCTGCGGATTTTGTTATCGTCGGGAACGCGAACTTAGACCCGCAAAAAGGCGAAGGATATAGCGACGCGATGCAGCGCTTTCTGCGGGACCCACGTTTGCAGGATCCTTTGCCAAACCAAGACACTGCAGATTGGCCAGACAACGGACCCGGCAGGCTCCGTGTCAGCTATGTCTTGCCCACGTCTAGTTGGACAGTTGTCGACGCGGGCGTATTCTGGCCCGCGCCGGATGATCCTGACCGTTCTTTAATTGGCGATGATGGGTTGGCTGCCGGGCCGCACCGCCTTGTTTGGGTTGATATCAGCAGGTAGGCCCGCCAGCATGACATCTTCAAGATCAGTCGGGGTAAAGTCGGGCAGCAATCGATCAAACTTCTCGGACCCTATTTGATGTGGCATTTCGTAAAGGTAGCGCATTTCACGCATCTCACGGGCCAGCTCCCAGAAGGGGCTAAGGATGGTCATCAACCACCAAGGAAAACGGCTGAGCTTGATCTCGCGGCCCGTATGGTTCGAAACGCAAACCTGCAAATCTGATGCGGTAAACGCATGGCCGGGAAACGGTACATCCTCAAACATTGCCAATTCCGATTTCTTTTCGGCAAGAGCAACCGCAGCACGCCCCCAATCCGGAACATAGGCGTAGGCCTGCATAGTTTTGGGGTCTGCGGCGGCAGTGATCTTACCCTTTTTGATTTCACGCATCATCAGCATGCTCATGATGTCACCGTTACCCGCAGGGTCGATGAAATTACCCGCACGCAGGACAATCGTTTGCACACCAGCAGCGCGGTAGCTTTGCTCCATTTCCACCCGAACCCGGCCTTTTTTGGTTTGTGCAAGTTGCGGGGTATTTTCGTCCAACACGCCTGGCTGATCGCCAAAGTTATAGACGTTGCCGGGGATAATGACCGTGGCGCCGCTTGCCTTGGCGGCAGCTATGACCTGTGCCGTAATCTCAGGGATCGTCCGCTCCCAATCATGATATGCAGGTGGATTCAGGCCATTGACGATGACGTCCGCCCCCTTGGCGGCGTCTACCATATCGCCGGCTTTGCGATCATAGAGGCGAACCTGCCATCCTGCATTCCAAAACGCATCTGCGGCACGGCTGCCGATCTTGCCGGACGCGCCAAGTATAAGAACTGTCTGTTTCATCTGGATGCTCCTTGTTGTGCTGTCAGGGGCAGATTGCCGAAAACTAAGTGCAAAATAAATTGCATGTATTCGGAGGTCATGTATTCATTAATGAATGGATAAAGCGCTTTCAGAATTTGACTGGTCACTCGTACAGGCGTTCTTGGCCGTTGCTGAAACAGGCAGTCTCTCTGCGGCAGCACGCCAGTTGGGCCGCAGTCAGCCAACCTTGGGTCGCCAGATCAAAACGGTTGAGGCGCAATTGGGCGCTGAGTTGTTTCACAGACAGCCGCGCGGGTTTTCCTTGACCCAGATGGGCACCGATCTGGTTGGTCCTGCGCAAGCGATGCGTGATGCAATGCGGCAGATCGCGATTAGTGCGGCAGGTCAGCAGGCGCGTCTTGATGGCACTGTGCGGATCACCGCAAGTGTGGCCACCTCGGCTATGCATTTGCCGCCAATCATCGCGAAAATTCGCCAACTTGAGCCACAGATAGCGATCGAATTGGTGCCTAGCGATGATACCAGCAATCTGCTTTTTCGAGAGGCTGATATCGCTGTACGCATGTACCGCCCGACGCAGCTCGATCTGGTGACCCAGCATATTGGGGATATCGAATTGGGGGTTTTTGCGTCGAAGTCTTATTTGGAAAATAGTGGGGCTCCGATATCATTTGAAAATATGATGGATCATGACTTTGTCGGCTACGACACGCTGCCACACATCATTGATGGGATGGCCCAAGTTGGCTTACGGGCAGACCGCGATATGTTCAAAGTGCGCTGTGACGATCACATCGCTTATTGGGAACTGGTCCGTGCGGGGTGCGGCATCGGGTTCGCGCAGGCCAATGTTGGACGACCTGACCCATTGGTTGTTGAACTGATGAAAGACATCCAAATCCCGCCACTGCCCATTTGGTTGACCGCCCATGAAGCAATGCGCCAAACCCCGCGTATCCGCCGTGTTTGGGACCTGTTGGCCGAAGGACTTAAGCCCTTGGTATCTTGAACCCCGGCTGTCTTCGCGCTAGGGCCTTGGCAACATATTCAACCAAGGACCTGACACATGGCAAACCCTTCCCTTTTGATCCTCGCCGGCGACGGCATCGGCCCCGAAGTTATGGACGAAGTGAAGCGGATTATCGGCTGGTTCGGTGACAAGCGCGACCTGACCTTTGACGTATCCGAAGACCTTGTGGGCGGTGCCGCCTATGATGCGCACGGTGTTCCGTTGCACGATGACACGATGGCAAAGGCGCAAGAAGTTGACGCGGTTCTGCTGGGTGCTGTTGGCGGCCCAAAGTATGACGATCTGGACTTTAGCTTAAAGCCAGAGCGCGGCTTGCTGCGTCTGCGCAAAGAAATGGACCTGTTTGCGAACCTGCGTCCGGCCCAGTGTTTTGACGCGCTTGCTGATTTCTCATCCCTGAAGAAAGAGCTGATCGCAGGCCTTGATATCATGATCGTCCGCGAACTGACCTCGGGCGTTTATTTCGGCGAACCGCGAGGTATCCACATTGAGGACAACATGCGCGTTGGCGTGAATACCCAACGCTACACCGAGGCTGAGATTGAACGCGCCGCACGTGCTGCATTCGATCTGGCAATGAAGCGCGGCAAAAAGGTCTGCTCGATGGAGAAGGCCAATGTGATGGAAAGCGGAATCCTGTGGCGTGATGTCGTGACCGAAGTGCACGCGGACTACCCAGAAGTCGAGCTGAGCCACATGTACGCTGACAACGGTGCAATGCAGTTGGTGCGTGCGCCTAAGCAGTTTGATGTGATCCTGACCGACAACCTCTTTGGCGATATCCTGTCGGATTGTGCGGCGATGCTTACGGGCTCACTGGGTATGTTGCCATCCGCGTCGCTTGGTCTGCCGATGGCAAACGGGCGTCCAAAGGCAATGTATGAACCGGTACACGGCTCTGCGCCTGACATCACTGGTCAAGCCAAGGCGAACCCGATTGCGTGTATCCTCAGTTTTGCGATGGCGCTGCGTTATTCCTTTGATGAGGGTGCCGAGGCCGATCGCCTGGAAGCGGCCATTGAAAAAGTGCTCGCCGATGGTGCACGCACGGGTGATCTGATGGGGCCGGAAGGCGGCACACCACTTAGCACAACTGAAATGGGTGATGTGATCCTCGCTGCCCTCGACGCGAGCCTGTAATGTCACAAAATGCCAAAGGTGCGCTTCTGGCGCTATTGGCCTTTGGCATTTTCTCAACCCATGATGTCGCCGTAAAAATCCTTGGCGGCATCTATTCGCCGTTCCAGATCGTCTTCTTCAGCGTCCTGCTCAGCTTCCCCCTCGCGATGGTCATGCTGATGCGGGATTCCACGCCGGGGACGTTAGTGCCCGTTCACCCTTGGTGGTTGGCGCTGCGGACCGGGGCGGCCGTGGTGACCGGTGTCTCGGCATTCTATGCGTTTTCGGTGCTGCCTTTGGCGCAGACCTACGCGATCTTGTTTGCGGCACCTTTGTTGATCACCGTGTTAGCTATCCCGGTCTTGGGCGAAAAAGTGCGCTTGCGTCGCTGGGTTGCTGTGCTTGTTGGACTTGGCGGTGTGATGGTGGTGTTACGCCCCGGTGAAACCGACCTGTCGCTAGGTCACCTCGCGGCCCTTGCCGCGGCTGTCGGTGGTTCGCTGGCCTCGATCGTTGTGCGCAAGATCGGGTCCGAGGAACGCCCTGTTGTTATGCTGCTCTACCCGATGATGGTGAACTTTTTGGTGATGGCTTGTGCCTTGCCCTTCGTCTACCAGCCTATGCCGATAGAACACTTAGGCTTGCTTGCCTTCATCGCGACCTTCGCGTGGATCGCAAGCCGCCTTGTGATTGCGGCCTATCAGGCGGGAGAAGCCGCCATCATTGCGCCGATGCAATATAGCCAGATCATCTGGGCGACGCTGTTTGGTTTTTTGTTTTTTGATGAAACCATCGATCAGGCCACCGCAATTGGGGCGGGCATTATTATCGCCAACGGCATGTACATCGTGTTGCGCGAAAGCCAAAGCGGCAACTCCGAGAACACGCCAGTCCTGCGCACGCGGTCGCGTTCTGAAACCGGTACAACACCGCGTGTGTCTTTGTTTATGCGGGCGGCGGGAAAGACCCCGCCGCGCCCGGACGATAATTAGATTGCCGCCTCTGGTGGGGCAAAGCTATGCGCGGTCGCCCGTGCCCAACGTTCCCGGTAAATCGGGTTATCATCGCCGTCATCCAATAAGAAACCTTCGCGCAGGTACGTATAGACGTCCGCCGCTTCGGTCATTTGTCCGTCTGCTTTGCGTGTCATGAAATGGTAAGGCAGGAACCCGCAGGGATCATCCAGACCTGCCGCACCGGCCATTTCACCCAGAGCTTTCAGTGTGTTGGCATGGAAGCGTGCGACGCGTTTGCTTTTGTCGTTCACATCCAAGGCTGCTTGGCGCACTGGGTCTTGCGTGGTGACACCGACAGGGCAGTGGTTCGTGTGACAGGCCTGCGCCTGAATACAGCCGATCGCAAACATGTAGCCGCGGGCAGAATTACACCAATCGGCACCAATTGACAGCGCACGCGCAATATCAAAGGCACTGACGACTTTACCGGCTGCACCCACTTTTACCTGATCACGAATGCCCGCACCGCGCAGGGTGTTGTGTACGAAAGTCAGACCTTCAACCATCGGCATGCCAACGTGGTTTGCAAACTCCAACGGGGCCGCACCTGTGCCGCCTTCAGTGCCATCCACCACGATAAAGTCAGGTATATGTCCGGTTTCCAACATCGCTTTCACCATGCACATAAATTCACGGCGGTGACCGATACACAGTTTGAAACCAACCGGCTTACCACCTGATAGTTCGCGCAGCTGGCCGACGAATTGCATCAACTCTAAGGGGCCAGAAAAAGCACTATGTCCAGCGGGCGAGACACAATCGACTCCCATCGGAATATCGCGAGCTTCTGCAATTTCAGGCGTGATCTTGGCGGCGGGAAGCATACCGCCGTGACCCGGCTTTGCACCTTGGCTTAGCTTAATTTCGATCATCTTGACCTGATCATTGGCTGCCTGTTTGGCGAACTTGTCAGGGTTAAATGTGCCATCATCATTGCGGCAGCCAAAGTAGCCCGAGCCCACCTCATAAATCAGATCGCCGCCACCTTCGCGGTGATACCGGCTGATGCCTCCTTCGCCCGTATCATGCGCAAAGTTACCGATTTTGGCACCTTTGTTCAGCGCTGAAATCGCATTGGCGGATAACGAGCCAAAGCTCATTGCAGAAATATTATAAAGCGATGCGCTATAGGGTTGCTTGCACTTGTCGCCGCCCACTGTCACGCGGAAGTCCGTGTCTTCGAAATGTGTCGGTTGTACAGAGTGGGTCAGCCAAGAATAACCCGCCTCATAGACCCGTTCATGGCTACCGAAGGGGCGTTTATCTTCGGCCCCTTTGGCGCGTTGATAGACAAGCGAGCGTTGTTCGCGGCTAAAAGGTTGCTCTTCTTGGTCGCCCTCAATCAGGTATTGGCGAATTTCAGGGCGTATCTTCTCAAACAGAAACCGGATGTGGCCCAAGACCGGATAGTTGCGGACAATCGCATGGCTGGTTTGGTTCACGTCCCTAATGCCAAGGATCGTCAGTCCGGCAAAGACGATGAAGAGAACGAACACCCAAGGTGCCCAGAACCCGGCGATGAATGTTAAAATGGCCATAAGGCCGACAAAAACGAACGTCGCGTAGCGCTGCAACGAGATCAGTTGACGCACAACATACCCTCCCTAATTGTGGATAGAGTAGGCCGCTGAATAAATTAACGAAACCCTGATGTGATGAAACTTTCATCACAAATAAAAGGCTGGCGTTAAAAGTCTGCTGTGACCCCTGGCAGATCCAACGCTTTGATCAGTTCGCGCAGTTCTTGGCGTGCAGCGACGTTGGAAATATTCATGCCTTTCACGCCAATATCGCGTAGGTCCAACAAGGTCAGTCCGCGCGGGAAAAGTTCGCGGAAAATGACACGTTCATTGAAGCCTGGCGCCGTCCGAAATCCGATCCGTGACGCCAGTTTTGCAATAGCCCGTTCCATCTTTTGCTTGTTCACCATCGCCTGTGCGCCCATCCGGTTGCGTACCACGATCCAGTCAATGGGTTTCAACCCAGCTTGGCTACGCAGCTGCCGCGCGTTCCATACCATCTCAGAATATACCGATGGTCCCGTGATCTCTTCGCCGTCGCTGTCAACATGGGCCAGCAGGTCAAAGTCGATGAAGCTGTCGTTCAAGGGGGTGATCAACGTGTCGGCCAGCGAATGCGCTACTTGACTAAGGCGCGTGTGTGATCCGGGGCAATCAATAAGGATGAAATCAGCATTCGTTTCCATCTTGGCTACAGCCATGGAAAGACGATGGTCAAAGGCGTTTTCACCGGGCTTCAGTAGGCTTTGATCAATATCAGGAAGGTCGTAATAGGACGGCGTGGGTAAGCTGAGCCCCTTTTTGTCCAAAAACGCCTGACGGTTTAAGATATACCGCCCAAGCGTTTTTTGCCGCAAATCAAGATCAAGCGTGCCGACCCTATGCCCCATGCGCGCAAGGGCTGTCGCCACATGCATTGAGACAGTCGATTTGCCTGCGCCGCCTTTTTCGTTACCGACCACGATGATATGCGCCACTGACCGATTCCCCGTCATTTTATGCTTTGAGATACTATATGATGTGGCTGTTGCGAGGGGAAGCACATGCAACACCTAAGGCTGCATTTTCACCAACCCTTGACACATGCCGCAGAAACCCTCATGTGCCGATCAACCGACGCAAGCTGCCGCGTGAGCAGAGCGAGACCGTAGGGTCCATCCGCAAGGCGTCGATTACTTTCAGGTTCCCACATCACGCAGGGGTCCCGCGCCACATCGGCGCCCGGACAATGCGGTCTCGGCAGTCAGCATATTGGCGCAACCTTGCTATGGGTTCATCGCAGTCGGCGGTGGGCCAAATGATATGCGCGGGCTGCAGGCCTGCTTAGAAATTAGGATATCCATTCATGGATTTTGACATGTTGGGCCTCGCGCCCCGTCTCGTAAACGTACTTAAAGAACAAGGGATCACCGATCCCACCCCTATTCAAACCCAAGCCATCCCACACGCCATGAATGGCCGCGATGTGATGGGTCTGGCCCAAACCGGCAGTGGTAAGACCGCAGCTTTTGGCTTGCCGATGATCCACGCGCTGTTGAAGGCTGGTGTGAAACCTAATCCGAAAACATCGCGCGGTCTGATCCTTGCGCCAACGCGCGAACTGGCCAAACAGATTGCCGATAACCTGACCGCCTATACCAAAGGCACGCACCTCAAAGTGGCTTTGGTCGTTGGTGGCGCGGGCATCGTCGCCCAGACTAAACGTCTTGCTGGCGGTGTTGACCTGCTGGTGGCGACACCGGGCCGCCTGATCGACTTGCTTGATCGTCGCGCTGTGCGTTTGGATGAAACCATATATCTGGTTCTGGACGAGGCCGATCAAATGCTCGACATGGGCTTTATCCACGCGCTGCGCCGGATTGCGCCGCTGCTGGCCAAAGACCGCCAGACCATGATGTTCTCGGCCACAATGCCGAAACTGATGGGCGAATTGGCGGGCACTTACCTGACAGACGCCGTGCGTGTGCAGGTCAACCCTCCGGGCCAAGCTGTGAAGAAAATCAACCAGTCGGTGCACTTCGTGGCGCAAGCGGCGAAAACTGACCTGTTGATCGAATTGCTGGATAAACACCGCGACGAGTTGGCGATCGTGTTTGGACGTACCAAGCATGGCTGTGAAAAGCTGTATAAAGTGCTTGAGAAGAAAGGCTTCGCTGCGGCATCAATCCACGGCAACAAATCCCAAGGCCAGCGCCAACGCGCATTGGAAGCCTTCAAAGCAGGCAAGACCCGCGTACTGGTCGCAACTGATGTGGCCGCCCGTGGTCTCGACATCCCAGATGTGCGGTTCGTTTATAACTATGATCTGCCAAACGTCGCTGAAAACTACGTGCACCGGATTGGACGGACGGCGCGTGCCGGTGCAGACGGATCGGCGGTCGCCTTGGTCGCACCTGATGAGATGATCGAGCTGAAAGACATCGAAAAGGCGATGAAGGATACCATTCCTGTCGCTTCTGGTCGCGAATGGGAAATCCAGCCGGGTCAGAAAAAGCGGCCCAACGGCGGTGGTGGTGGACGTCGCGGTGGCGGCGGCGGACAACGCTCCGGCGCGCCGCGTGCGGCTGGAAAACCAGGCGGTGGTCAGGGCAAACCGGGTGGGCGTCGTCGTGGCGGCGGTGGTAACCGGTCGCGCGGTCAATCGGCAGCTTAACCGTATTTACGGAACGCTTCCATTTCGATGGCAAGTTTGGTGTGAAGCTCTGACAGGCGGAATTGAACGGCCTTGCGGTCCGTCTCATCTGTGAGAGTCTTCAACGCGTCCTGCGCGGCAAGGATCTGCTGGCGCAGGACAACAACTGGCGATGTCGCGTCTGCCTCCTTCATCATCCGATGAAGCACGGCGTTTTGTGGATCATCTAAATGCGTCAATGGCTTGCCTTCACCGGGCAGGTCGTCAAAATCGCCGCGCTTCTCTGCATTCTGTACAATTTGATCTATCAATCCGCTGAGTGGATGATGCATTGCTTTTCACTCCATCAAAGTGCTATCAAAGTGGCTGAGATGCAGCCGCCCTCGCAATTTCTGTCATATGTCGCATATCTGTGCCGCAACACCCACCAAGCACCCGGATCTGCGGATATTCTTGGCGAATGTCTGCAAGTTGGCGTGCTAACTCTTGCGGGTTCCCGGCATCTAATTTAGTCGCCTCGTCTAATTCGGCATGGCTGCACCGCGAGGCATTGGCGACAAGCCCGCCCAATCGCTGAAACGCATCTGAGCCATCCAGAATGTTACGGAAATGTTCAGGGTGTGCGCAGTTGATCATGAAGTAAGCACAATAACCGTCTGTCGCGTCGTCGACCTGTGCAATGGCATCTGCCAGCGGCATTCCTGTTGGCAAACGTCCGTCGGTTTCGACCGTGAAGGCGATGACAACAGGTAGGTTGCTAGAGCGGGCTGCCCGGATGATCCCAATGGCTTCGGCAGGATAAGCAAGAGTGTAGCCGCTAATCACATCAACGGCGGTATCCGCGAAAACGGAAATCTGATGGCTATGATAGCCTTCGGCCATGTCCGCTGACATCCGGACTTCGGGTGCATAAGCATCGTCACGAGGCCCTATATTGGCACTGAGCACCGCATGATGTGCGCCTGCCTTTTCTACGGCCTGCGCCATCGACGCGACAGCTTGCACATTGAACACTGCCAGTTCTTCTGGTGAATAGCCTAGCACTGCACCTCGGTCGCGGTTCGCTACCCATGTGGGACTTTCTAGGATCACGCCCACATTTTGTGCTGTTCCAAGTTGGATCATAGCGTCAAAATACTGTTCTAGAATGCTACGCCCTTCGTCTGTCGAAAGAAGCGGAAACGATGCAAAGCCCGGCAGGTCAATGCCCCGGGAGAAGATTAGATCGGTCTCCATGCCGACATATGCGAGGTAGAGGCCGGTGTCTTGCTTGAGAAACTTAGACCTATCGGGTGACATCGTGCGTTTTCCTGAACCTTCTTTGCGATCAGTCTAAGGTAGCACAAGGGAGCTCGGGTGCCCATAAAGCGATACGGTACTTACAGATCCATCAATGGATTGCAGAATGCCGCTTCCAGAAATTTGCATGAACCCTAAGATTTTGCTCTTATCCTAGAATAGGCTTGGTCGCAGGAGGACGAGATGGCTGACCCCTTTCAAAATGTCGACGCCGCGGGTGCTGATTTCATCAAGGTCTTTGCTGACGCAATGGACGCACGGCAAGCTGACCCCTCAATGGAAGCCATCGTGGCGTCCTATCTGGCACAGCTTTCATTTGGACCAGACACCCTGACAATCGAAGTTGGTGCAGGTGCAGGTGCCGTGTCACGTAGGGTGGCCGCGGCAGCGGCGCCGGGGCGGGTGATCGGATATGAACCCTCCGCAGGTTTTGTCGACGAAGCGCGGGCGCGTGCCGTGGAACTCGAAAACCTGACCTTTGAACAGGCGGATGGGGCTTCGCTACCAGCAAAAGACGGCTCCGTTGATTCTGTCGTCATGCATACGGTGCTGACACATGTATCTGACCCCCAACCTCTTTTGGCCGAAGCGATGCGGGTGTTAAAGCCGGGGGGCAGGCTCGTGGTCTGTGACGCGGATTTCTCGAAAGGCTCGCTGGCGAGCTTTCCCAATGATCCGCTTGACGCCTGTGCTAAAACTTTCACGTCCGATTTTGTGACTGATGCATTCCTCGTCGCGCGTATCCGCGACCTGGCCGCAGCAGCCGGGTTCACTGTCGCAGATTTCCGACTGGTGAACCGCGCGATCCTGGACAACATGCAAATGCTGCCTTGGGTATCAGAAACCTGCAAGCAAATGGTAGCGCGTGGTGATATCGGTCAACCGCTGGCCGACGCGATGGTTGGTGAATACCAGCGCCGTGCGAATAGCGGAAAGCTTTTTGGGTTCCAGGTAATGGGCACAATGATCGCCGACAAACCGTGATACGAAAAACGCCGCCCCAAGGTGAGGGCGGCGTTTGTCTTCATAGCAATGCAAGGGTTTTTAGAAACCAAGACCTGCATATTTGTTCTTAAACTTGGACACACGGCCACCGGCATCCATCAAGCGTGTGGAACCACCGTTCCATGCAGGGTGCACGGATGGATCAATATCCAGCGACATTGTATCGCCTTCTTTGCCCCAAGTGGACTTCATCTGAACCACAGTGCCATCGGTCATTTTGACGTCGATGATGTGGTAGTCGGGATGCGTATCTTTTTTCATGTGATTGATCCTTACGCTTCGGCGCCCTTAGGCGCTTTGTAGTTGGTGACCTCTGCGATACGTGCGGACTTACCGCGACGTGAACGCAGATAGTACAGCTTGGCGCGACGCACGCGACCACGGCGAACCACGGTGATGCTATCGATGTTTGTGGAGTGCAGAGGGAAAACACGCTCTACACCTTCGCCAAAGGAAATCTTGCGCACTGTGAAAGAGCCGGCAATGCCTTTGCCGTTCTTACGGGCGATGCACACGCCCTCGTAGTTCTGCACACGGCTGCGTGTGCCTTCGGTCACTTTGTAACCGACGCGGATGGTGTCACCCGCTTTAAAGTCTGGGATTGTAGCCCCAAGTGCGGCGACTTGTTCCGCTTCGAGTTGTGCGATCAGGTCCATCTGAAACGCTCCTTTAAAATGCTTGCGGTTATCCGCAATGTTTGTTTGCGTGGCTCAGAGCTCTGTGTCGTTCCCGGGTCCAGTCACCTGCCCGCCAGAGATGCGTCATCATTTGTTTGTTGTGATTGTCCGGCCTGTCTGGTGAGTGCCGCACCAACGAAGGTACGCTCGAAATCCAGATGGTCCCATAAACCAACACCCGGAATCAGCACAGCCGACCGAGAATGCTGCCGTATAAGCGGGCGAGCCCAGCGGATCAAGGGGTTTTGGGGCGTTTCACTGGCCGATTATTCGGTGTGACTTGGGAAAGCACCCCATCGCCATATGACTTCACCACCTCTGAGATCACCACATGAAACCCGCCATACCATTTTTGATACTGTTTCTTGGCTTCAAGGTGCAGCGGGTGGCTCGAAAACGCCTTTAATGCGGCCTGATCTTCCCAATAATAGATCGAATTTTTCTTGGCCCCATCAGGCGTCACCCAATTCTCTTTTCCTAAGAACCCAGGCGTCGCTTCTGCGGCTTCAGCGATCAACCCGTCCAGATGAAAAAACTCTTCATCCAAATTGGTCTCCGTAAATATGAAACTCGCACTCAGCATTTCGCGGCCTCCATCAACTTTCTTTGTCCCGTCAAACTTCGGGGTGAGGCGAAGCCGAGGGGCAGCGCCCCTATTTTTTGGACAGTTTTTCCCACAAGTCAGGACGGCGATCTTTGGTTATTTTCTCGGCCATCGCGCGGCGCCATTCGGCAATTTTGGCATGGTTGCCCGACAAAAGTACCTCTGGAATTGGCAGACCTTGCCATTCTGCCGGCTTGGTAAACTGCGGATGCTCTAAAAGGCCCGCAGAGAAGCTCTCTTCAACGGCGCTTTCCGCATTTCCCAACACGCCTGGCAACAAACGCACGGTCGCATCAATCATCGCTTGGGCCGCAATCTCGCCCCCAGTCATCACAAAATCACCAAGGCTGACTTCCTGAATGCCGAAGTGATGCAAGACTCGCTCGTCCACGCCTTCAAAACGCCCGCACAGCATCGTCACACCATCCATACGCGCCCAGTCGCGGGCCATCGCCTGATCAAAGCGGCGACCACGCGGTGAAAGATAAACCAGCGGTGCTGTCCCTTTGGTACCGCGGCGCGCATCGCTGATCGCTTTTTCCAGCACATCCGCACGCAAAACCATGCCCGCACCACCCCCCGCAGGCGTGTCATCGACATTGCGGTGCTTGCCGATGCCATAATCGCGCAAATCATAGGTTTGCAGCTGCCACAGCCCATCTTGCAGAGCCTTGCCGGTCAAGCTTTCACCCAGAACACCGGGGAAGGCTTGCGGGAACAATGTAATGATCTGTGCGGTCCAAGAGCCTGCAATATCCGGCGTATCGGTCATCAACTCGCGTGGTTTCAGCGTCGGCCGAACCGCAATGCGACCCGCAGATTTCGGCGTTTTCTTAGACATCGGATGGAAACAACCCGTCAGGCGGGTCGGCCACGATGCGTTTTGCGGTCAGATCGACAGTTGGCACGATGGCTTGGGTAAAAGGCAACAGGATGGTCTCGGCCTGCCCTGGCACGATGACCTCCAGCAGATCGCCCGCGCCGTGGTCCATCACGTTCTTGACCGTGCCCAGTGTCGTGCCGCCGGTGTCGACGACAGTCAGCCCCATCAGGTCGGCGTAGTAATATTCATCATTGGGCAAGGACGGCATAAGCGCCCGTTCAGCATAAAGGTCCATGTTGCGCAGAGCGTCGGCATCTTCTTTGGTGACAACCCCATCAATGCGGGCGGTGAAACCGTTCTTCAGCTGTCCGGTCAGAATGACTTGCGCGAAGGCGCGACCGTCTTCGGTGTAAAGGGGCGTATAGTCGGAAATTGCCTGTGGATCAGCGCAAAAGGACTTCAGGCGCACTTCGCCCTGAACGCCAAATGCGCCGCCAATGGCACCAACGATGACACGATCGCTCATCAATTCAACTCCGGTCCAACGCAGATATTTTCAATCCATAGTCCGCCACCGCTTTCGCAGATTTCTTGGCTGCCTTGCCGTTCAAACAGCATGCCTGCCACGAAAGAAAACATCACCAAAATGATCGTGCGCAACAAGCGAAACATGAATGTAGTCCCAAAGGGAAGGGGGTGTTGCCCCGGTATGAACCGGGGCAAAGATCAGAGGTTTACTCTTCTGCGGCAGCTTCTTCTGCCACTTCTTCCGCAGGTGCCTCTTCAACAGGTGCGTTTGCGGCTTCTTCTGCAGCAGCCGCTTTGGCTGCTTTTTCTTCTGCGCGTGCT
The DNA here is from genome assembly GCA_947496605.1 of uncultured Paracoccaceae bacterium. Classification (GTDB taxonomy): domain Bacteria; phylum Pseudomonadota; class Alphaproteobacteria; order Rhodobacterales; family Rhodobacteraceae; genus Yoonia. Next base: position 575,271 of record CANMDF010000002.1, read on the forward strand.
TGTGCAGCCTTGCCCGGTGTACCCTTTTTCGGGTTTGCGCGGTCTTTCTTAGGCAGCTCGCCTGCAGCTTCCAACATGCGTGATACGCGGTCAGTTGGCTGTGCGCCTTCGCCCAACCAGTACTTGATGCGCTCCATGTTCATTTTTACGCGCTCTTCGCTGTCTTTTGGCAGCATTGGGTTATATGTGCCCAGCTTTTCGATGAAACGGCCATCGCGCGGCATGCGGCTGTCGGCAGCCACAATTGCGTAAAATGGACGTTTCTTTGAGCCGCCACGGGCCAAACGGATTTTCATAGCCATGAGATAGTCTCCTTAAAGATCATGATGAGTGCGGGTTTCATCCGCACTAGGATTGATGTTGTTTGTGGTGTTGGATGACTTCCTCAATAATGAAATTGAGGAATTTCTTGGCAAATTCCGGATCCAGATTGGCCCGGTTTGCAAGGTCGGTGAGCCGCGCGATCTGGCTTTCTTCACGCGCGGGGTCTGATGGGGGTAGGTCATGTTCAGCTTTTAGCTTGCCCACGGCCTGTGTGTGCTTGAACCGTTCGCCCAGAGTATAGACGAGAATGGCATCAAGACGGTCGATGCTTTCGCGATGTCCTTTGAGGACCTCAGCGGCACGGGTTGTGGTGTCAGTCATAGGACCTTCCTTGTGCTGAATTGATGCTGGTCATGCGATGGCTCCGGCGGCTTGCGCGACGGCGCGGGCGTCATCGTAGCGCAGGTGGCGAAATACGATGCAGTCTTCGCCATCAACGATATCGCGCCGTTCTTCCACCGCACCCAATCGCGTCGCGAGCGCGATAGACCGCGTATTGGTAGGCGCGATCAAGGAAATCAGCGGCTCAAGTCCAAGCGTCCGCCCGGCCCATTCGCGCACGGCGCACGCGGCCTCAAACGCGTAAGAGCGGCCTTCATACCCATCAAACATATGCCACGCCATCTCAGGCTGCGGCCATCCGACATGGTTGATGATGCCGACACGGCCTGTCGCCACGCCACTGGTGCGCTCAGTCACCGTGAAAAACCCGTACCCATGCCAGTTCCAATGACCGATGCCTGAAATAAAGCCGTACCATGCTTCGCGTTCAGACCCTGACCCACCAACGGTATCCATGCGCGCGGATCCGGTGACCCACGCGGTGAACGCCGCAAGGTCCCGCTTTTGCGGGCCGCGCAGGACAAGCCTTGCAGTGGTAAGTGTAGGTGCGGGTGTCATGTCAGATCAAATATTTCGCGTGTTGTGTGTGCCGGAGCCTCCGGCGGGAGTTTTTGTAGGCAAGATGATATGCGGGCTATTTCTTTTTCCCGAAACCAGAGAGGCCGGGGGGCAGTTGCATGCCGCCGCCGCCCAGACCCGGCAGGCCGCCGGGCGGCATTTTGCCTTGCAGCGCTTTGGCGGCTTCGGCCATCGCTTTGGGGTCGTTAATGTCGGGCATGCCACCTTCAGGGCCGCCTTTGCCGAACATGCCTTTCATAGCCTGTTTCAGCATCCCGCCTTTGCCCATCTTCTTCATCATATCGGCCATCTGGCGGTGTTGTTTGACCAATTTGTTCAGCTCGGACACTTCAAGCCCTGCGCCTTTGGCGATCCGCTTCTTTCGGCTGGCGGCCAACAGGTCAGGGTTGGCCCGTTCTTTCTTGGTCATAGAGTTGATTAGTGCCACTTGCCGTTTCAGGATGCTGTCATCCATGCCAGCCGCGGCCATCTGTTTTCCCATTTTGGCAGCGCCCGGCATCATACCCATCATGCCTTCCATGCCGCCCATTTTCATCATCTGCTCAAGCTGCATTTTCAGATCGTTCATGTTGAAGCGACCTTTCTGAAAACGCTTCATCATTTTCTCGGCTTGTTCAGCCTCGATCGTGTCTTGTGCCTTTTCGACCAGCGCAACAATGTCGCCCATGCCAAGGATGCGGCCTGCGATGCGTTCTGGCTCAAACGTCTCAATCGCGTCCATCTTTTCGCCCAAGCCGACAAAGCGGATCGGCTTGCCAGTAATGGCCCGCATTGAGAGTGCCGCACCGCCACGCCCATCGCCGTCCATCCGGGTCAGGACCACGCCTGATACACCGATCTTGTCGTCGAATTCTTGGGCGACATTGACGGCGTCTTGACCCGTCAAACCATCGACGACCAAAAGCGTCTCACGCGGGTTTGCTACGTCACGGACTGCGGCGGCCTGCGCGATCAGTTCGGCGTCGATGTGCAGACGTCCTGCTGTGTCGAGCATATAGACATCATACCCGCCGAGGCTAGCTTGGGTCTTGGCGCGCTTGGCAATGGAAACAGGGTCCTCACCCTTTACGATTGGCAGTGTGTCGACGCCTATTTGCCCACCCAAGATCGCCAATTGTTCCATCGCGGCGGGGCGGTTGGTGTCAAGTGATGCCATCAGCACCCGTTTGCCTTCACGTTCTTTCAGGCGTTTGGCCAACTTTGCCGTGGTCGTTGTCTTACCCGACCCCTGCAAACCGACCATCAGGATTGGGGCAGGTGGGTTGTCGATTTTCAGCGCACCAGGGTCTGCGTCACCGGTCAACACATGTTGTAGCTCGTCATGGACGATTTTGACGACTTGTTGGCCAGGGGTGATCGACTTGGTCACCGCTTGCCCAGTTGCTTTTTCCTGCACTGCCTTGATGAAGTCACGTGCGACAGGCAGCGACACATCGGCCTCAAGCAAAGCGACACGCACTTCGCGCAGCGCTGTTTTCACGTCATCATCCGACAGCGCACCTTGCTTGGTGAGTTTGTCAAAGACGCCTGAGAGGCGTTCGGAGAGATTTTCAAACATTGGCCAAAGCCCTCGTCATTTTTTCGGTTGCCTCACGTATATAGGTACGCTTGGCGAAAAGCAGTAACGCCCCCGTGGGCGCGACGCGCTGACGGAGGGCGATCCCCTGTAGTCGGGGACCGGAAAGCTGAAGCTATCCGGATGTTAAGCGGCGTTTACGCTTCTGATTGGAGTGAGTCAATATCTTGAGAGAGCCAAGCGTTGATCGCCTCAACCCCGCGCTTTGCCCCGTGCCCGCTGACGTAAACTGGCGTGGTCGGGTGTGTCCCTGCATCCATCCCGCCGTCCAGCACCAGCGCGATGCGGTGGGTCGTGCCGCCTTCGCTGCTGTGACTGTTTTGCAGGACGGCCCGATCCAGATGTTCCAACTTATGTTTGACAGTTGTCCGTCCGCGAAAAGTTGAATGCCTTAGTTCGAGAAGATTGCGACTGCGATCTAGGATCAAGTCATCGCGCCGCACAAAGACAACGATAAAGATCGCCAGAAAGAGAGGGATCGCGATGAGCCCCCAAAAAGTGTCTGTCATATTGCCTTCGAAGAGAGACTTTAGACCGAATGCGATAACCGCGAGTAAGAACCCACATAACATAATGGAAACAATCCATGGGACGGATCGCATGATCAGTTGCTCAGGTGTGTTCCGGACAATTTTCATGCCCTTAGGTTTAGGGCCGGCAGTCTATGGGATCAACCTTGCGATCTGATCGCGGTAAGCAAAAGCCACGGTTCCAGTGCCCACCATCAACATCAGCATATGCCAATAGGGTGGACCTACCCAGATCAATAGCGCGCTGAGCCCCACGATCATCGTGCCCAACAACAGCAACCCAGCAGGCCCTTGCCAGCCGCGCACCCAAAGCATAGCCGCGCCGACCACCTCGATCGACCCTGTGATGTAGCGCGGGAATTGTCCAAAGCCTATGGCTTCGTAAATGGCGACATCTGTGCTGAAGCTGCCCAGTTTGCGCAGTCCGAAATACAAAAATGCGATCGTGAGCACGGCGCGTAGACCGGTGATAAGTGGTGAGGTGTGTGTCATGCCCAGCCACATAGTGCGTTGGGCATGAAGTCCAGCTTAGGCCGCTTTTTCCGCTAACACGTCTTTGGCGCTATGGACGGTAATGTCGTCAATTCCGATAAAGCGTAGCACGTGGCTCATGTGAGGGGTCGCGAAATCCATAGGCGCACCTACGGGAACGCCTCCGGATGCCACAGCGACAATAGCCTTTTTGCCGGTGACCAGTCCAATCGGCCCGTCCGCAGTATAGGCAAATGTGACCTTCGGGCGCGCAATCAAGTCAATCCAGGCTTTCAGTGCCGCTGGCATACCAAAGTTATACATCGGCATCCCGATCAGGATGATGTCTGCGGATTTGATCTCGGCGATCAATGCATCGGACAAGGCCAAGACGTCGCGGTCTGTCGCTGTGAGGTCTGCTTCGCCGATAAGCCGTGTTGAAATCCATGTGTCGTCAATTTGCGGTAAGGGGGTTTCTGCCAAGTCCCGTGTGATGACACGGGCTGGTGCAAGGTCTTGCAAGAGCTGTGCCGTTGCCGCGCGGCTGACTGACCCTTGTGTTGTGCCTGAGGCATTGATGTGCAGTACGGTTGTCATTTGATTGCTCCTTCAGTGCGTTTGATCTCAAGTAGGCTATTGCATTCGCGAACGATATGGCTGATTTTCAACACGATATGTTTGCCAGCGCACAGGACAGTACATGGATAACTGGGACGAAATTAGAACGGCTTTTCAGGTGGCCCGCAAAGGTACTGTCAGTGGCGCGGCAGAGCAATTGGGTGTGCATCATGCTACCGTGATCCGTCATATTGATGCGTTAGAGCAGCGGTTGGGTGTAAAGCTATTTCAGCGCCATGCGCGGGGGTACACCGCGACTGAGGCGGGTCAAGACCTGTTACAGGTCGCGCAAGCAACAGATGATCAGTTCACCCAACTGGCTGGCCGGATCAAAGGCCAAGGCGAAGGTGTATCCGGAGATTTGGTGGTGACGTCGTTGGGGATGGCATCGCGGATGCTCACCCCAATTTTGGTTGATTTTCAGGCTGAACATCCAGAAGTGCGGGTGCGCTACCGGACTGGTGACCGTGTATTTCGTTTGGAATATGGCGAGGCGCATGTCGCGATCCGTGCCGGAACGATGCCGGAAGAGCCTGACAATGTCGTGCAACCGTTCATGCAACAGCAGATGGCTTTGGTAGCGTCAGACGCATACGTCGCCCGCTATGGGTTGCCCAAGGATGAAGCGGACCTGCAAAACCATGTCTTTGTGACCCATGATAGTGACAGCAGCCGCGCTCCGTTTACCCGTTGGTTGCGAGAGATCGTAACAGAAGATCGCTTTACCTACCGCGCCACTGAGAACCGCAATATGCAGGATGCGATCATAGCGGGCGCGGGCGTTGGGTTTGTCTTAGCACAAGAGCTGGCGAACCATCCCGAATTGACCGAGGTCATTCCGCGCCGCGAAGAATGGTCCGCGCCCCTTTGGATCGTGACTCATGTGGATTTGCACCGGACCACCAAAGTGCAGTCGTTCCTGCGTTTCCTCAAAGATCGCATTAAGACGCTCGAGTGCTAGTGTCAGGACTACGCGCTGGGCATCTTGCGATGCTGGTGTTTTCGATGTTGGTGGCGGGGTCGTTTGCGCTGGGATCCCTCGCTGCGAATGAGATATCGCCAAGTGCGCTGAATGCAGTCCGGTTTTGGATTGCAACAGCCATCATTGGCGGCGTGGCGATGGCCACGACAGGGATCACGCGCGATGCCTTGCAGGCACCTTGGCGCTATGCGGTGCTGGCCGTTTTTCTGACGACTTATTTCGTTTTGATGTTTGAAGGGTTGAAGACGGCCCCACCGGTCAGCGCTGCTGCGGTTTTTACATTGACGCCTATCCTGACCGCTGGCTTTGGCTGGCTGTTGCTACGCCAAGTGCTGACCTCGCGTATGGCGCTTGCGTTGCTGATCGGTGCGTTGGGCGCGATTTGGGTGATCTTTCGCGCTGATGTCGCAGCCATCTTGCGGTTTGAGGTGGGGCAGGGCGAGATGATTTATTTTTGGGGTTGCGTGGCTCATGCGATTTATACTCCGCTGATCCGCAAACTGAACCGTGGCGAAACGGCTGTGGTGTTTTCCTTTGGTGTGCTGCTGGCGGGATCGCTGTTGTTGACGGTTTGGGGCTGGAATGAGTTGGTAACGACGAATTGGCATGGGTTGCCGCTGATTGTGTGGATCACAATCATTTACACAGCTGTGTTCGCCAGTGCGGCGACATTTGTGTTGTTGCAGTTCGCGGCGCTGCGTCTGCCCAGCTCCAAGGTGATGGCTTATACCTATTTGACGCCATCTTGGGTGATTGTGTGGGAACTGGCCTTGGGAGGCACGCCGCCGCCTGCGTTGGTATTGGCAGGGTTGCTGCTGACGATTACGGCGCTGGTCTTGTTGCTGCGCGACGAATAGCTAGCTCTTGAGTTCTTGCTGCAGGAAGTTTTCAAACGCATCCAGATCAATCGCATCCATCTGTCCAAACGCTTGCATCCACACGGAAGCTTCGCGCAGTGCGTCTGGCTCAAGCTTACACCATTTTACGCGCCCGCGTTTTTCTTGGGTAATCAGCCCGGCGATTGTGAGCACCGTGAGATGCTTGGAGATTGCCGCTAATGACATCTCAAACGGCTCAGCTACGTCTGTGACCGCCATATCGTCTTCTAGCAACATCGCGAGGATCGCGCGGCGCGTCGGGTCGGCGAGGGCCGAGAAGGCTTGGTCCAGCTGAGCAGTCATAGAAGCGATTAAGCGGCCCCATGCGGAAACGTCAACCAATTGGTTGAATATTCCAAATTGAGTTTGCGGTGCGAAACGTCACAGTTTTCATCGTTGGTGAGAATGCTAAGGCTTTGAAAAAATGTAACTATATGCGTTTCTACACCTGCTTGACTCTTAATGGGGCAAATCATAGACCCTTCCCAACCTTGTGAGGGGTGCAAACCGATGTCCGAACCGCATGACGCTGACCGCCTAAAGGCACTCGAAGCGAAGATTGCGGCGCTCAAAGAGCCGGAAGTCGTCAAGCATCATTCAGAAGAACATTATTCTCAGGCGCAACTTGCCTGGCGGATGGTGATAGAGCTTGTAGCCGGTCTTGGGATTGGCTTTGGCATCGGATACGGGATCGACACCCTTTTGGGCACAACCCCGATTTTCTTGGTGCTGTTTATATTTTTTGGCCTCGCGGCTGGTGTTCTGACCATGATGCGATCCGCCAAAGAGGTCCAACGCAAGCAGCTTGAGGCTGCGAAAGAAAAGGGTGACGCACGTGGCTGAAGAAAAAGAAGGTGGTCTGGTATTCCATCCGCTTGACCAGTTTATCGTCAAACCATTGTTTGGTGACGGCCCAGTACATTGGTACACAGTCACAAACCTGACGGTTTGGATGGTCATTGCCCTTGCAGCGATTGTCGCTGTGTTCGTGATGGGCAGCCGCGGTCGCGCTGTGATCCCAACGCGTTTGCAGTCGATCGGCGAACTGATCTACGGCTTTATCTATAAGATGGTCGAAGACGTGTGTGGCAAAGACGGCCTGCGCTACTTCCCATATATTATGACGTTGTTCTTGTTCATTCTGTTCTCGAACTACCTTGCGCTGATCCCAATGTCTTATTCACCGACGTCGATGATTGCTGTCACTGCGATCCTTGGTTTTGGTGTGTTCTTCGCGGTTACGATCCTCGGCTTTGTCAAGAATGGCCCTGCTTTCCTTGGCTTGTTCTGGATGTCAGACGCCCCTGCAATCTTGCGTCCCATCATTGCGGTAATCGAAGTGATCTCGTACTTCGTACGCCCGGTTAGCCACTCTATTCGTTTGGCAGGTAACATCATGGCGGGTCACGCGGTTCTAAAAGTGTTCGCGGGCTTTGCTGCCCTGACACTGGTCAGCCCGGTTGCCATCTTTGGTATTGTCGCAATCTACGGGCTTGAGGTGCTGGTTTGCGGCATTCAGGCTTATGTTTTCACTATTCTGACGTGCGTCTATCTGAAAGACGCGCTTCACCCCGCACACTAACAACGGCGGGGTGTCCCGCCATACTACTCAACTTCCAATCGTAAGGAGAATTCACATGGAAGGCGAACTCGCACACATCGGCGCTGGTCTGGCTGCAATCGGTTCCGGCGCTGCCGCAATCGGTGTTGGTACAGTTGCAGGTAACTACCTGGCTGGCGCACTGCGCAACCCATCTGCTGCTGCTGGTCAAACAGCAACATTGTTCATTGGTCTGGCATTTGCCGAAGCTTTGGGGATCTTCGCGTTCCTCGTATCGCTTCTGCTGATGTTCGCGGTCTAAGAACACACCCATATCCTTACGGCTTGGTGGTCGCGTGACCGCGACCACCGGGTAAACATTCAAGGTATTCGGGGGCCATCATGGCAACAGAAACAACAGACGTCGCAGGTGTTTGCGTTGATGCAGGGGGTTCCGCCCTTGGCATGCCGCAACTTTGCGCCGATTGGATGCCCAACCAGATCTTCTGGTTGTTGGTCACTCTGATCGCTATTTACTTTGTGATGTCCCGCATCGCGCTGCCCCGCATTTCTGCGGTCTTGGCAGAACGGTCTGGCACAATCACGAATGATATTGCTGCAGCCGAAGAGCTGAAGAACAAAGCGGCCGAAGCTGAAGCCGCTTATGACCAAGCCCTTCTGGATGCCCGCGCCGAAGCCCAAAAGATCGTGGCCGAAGCGAAAGCAGAAATTCAGGCAGATTTGGATGTTGAGCTTCAAAAAGCTGACGCACAGATTGCGGCCAAGACTGCTGAAAGCGAAGCCGCCATTGGTGAAATTCGTGCAGGTGCTGTGAAAAGCGTAACGGCCGTCGCCAAGGATACAGCCAAGGAATTGGTTGCAGCCATGGGTGGCACTGCTGATGCAAAAACGATTACCGCTGCGGTCACCGCACGGATGAAGGGATAAGAACATGCGTTTAATGCTCACATCCCTATTCGCCATTGCTGCTAGCCCTGCGCTTGCTGCTGGTGACAAACCGTTCTTCTCATTGGCGAACACTGACTTCGTTGTCACCATCGCTTTTGCGATCTTCATCGGCGTTTTGCTGTACTTCAAGGTCCCCGGCCTTGTGGGTGGGATGCTCGACAAGCGTGCCGACAGCATCAAAGCTGAGTTGGACGAAGCCAAAGCATTGCGTGAAGAAGCACAGTCTTTGTTGGCCAGCTATGAGCGCAAGCAAAAGGAAGTGCAGGAACAATCTGCACGTATCGTTGCTGCCGCCAAGGAAGAAGCGACGAATGCCGCCGCTGCCGCCAAGGAAGATATCGCCAAGTCTATCACACGCCGTTTGGCTGCCGCTGAAGACCAGATTGCAAGTGCGGAAGCATCTGCCGTCAAAGAGGTCCGCGATCAAGCGATTGCTGTGGCCGTTGGTGCTGCAAAAGACGTGATTGCCAAGCAGATGGATGCAAAGTCCGCTGGTGCGATGATCGATGCATCGATTGCGACGGTTGGTGAAAAGCTTCACTAAGCGAAATATCTTTCCAAGATTTGAAAGCCCGATTGCATTTGCCGCAGTCGGGCTTTTTCGTTGACTCAGATGACTGTGTCTTTGACATTGCTGCATGGGGCGAAGCGCAGGAGACTTAAGCATGCCTAGCCTCAGGCTTGGGATACTGGCGACGATTGGCTATGTCGCGATTGTTGGTCTCGGGACTTTTGCGCTGTTCCTTAACTTTGGTACAGCCACTGACATACGGGGTGCGATGCTCTTGCTCTTCCCGGTTCAGCTGTTGGCCGTTCTATTCTGCCTACTCATTGTTGCACGCCATAGGGGTTGGCGCTCATTTGGTTTTGGCGTGATAGATTGGTCGGGCACGATCTGGTTCCTGCCTGCATGGATCGTGCTTGCTTACATGTTCTGGGACATTGCTATTGCGGTGACGGTGCATGACTTACGGGCGCTGGGTGTCGCGGGATTGTCTTTATTGGTCATCACAACGCTGCTGATCGCCTTTGGGGAAGAGGTGTTATTCCGGGGGATATTGCTGCGCGGCGCGATGACAAAGCTGTCTTTGCCTTTGGCGATGTTACTCAGCACCGTTGTCTTCAGTCTCTTTCACTACGTGAATGCGTTCTCGGGGCAAACCGTGGGAGACACATCACAGCAGGTACTATTCGCCAGTATTGTGGGTTTCTTTCTGGCGCCGATCGCTGTGCGCATTGGCAACCTTTGGCCTTTGATTATTTGGCATTGGTGGTGGAACATCGCTGTAATCCTGGGGCCTGTCACAGGCTTGCTGCATCCGCTTGTTCTGTCGGGGATCGCGGTTCAGTCCGTTATTTCAGTCTTGCTTTGGGCCGAGATGGTGCGCGTCACACGTGCGCATTAGCGCCCTGCTTCGTGTTCAAGTCTTTTCTGTGCGAAGGCTTCATTACGGTCTGACTTTTGTTGGTCAGAAAGTGCGCCTTCAACAAAACTCAGATGCGCTTCTACGGCCAGACGTGCCGCGTCAGGATCGCGGTTCTGCAATGCCGCATTGATCACGCGGTGCTGATCCAACAACGTGTCGCGGGTCATACGTTGCTTGAACATGATAGTGCGGTTGTAAAACACACCCTCGCGCAGCAGTTCATACATGGACCGCATCATGTGCAACATGATGATGTTGTGGCTGGCCTCGATGATCGACAAATGAAAATCAGCGTCGAGATGTGCTTCATCTGCTGGGTTCCGCTTTTGATGGGCGGCTTCCATTTTTTTGAAGATGGTGTTTATGACTTTCAGGTCGGTGTCGCTGGCAAGGCGGGCAGCACGTTCAGCGGCCAGCCCCTCCATATCGCGGCGAAAGCTGATGTAATCGAACACGGCCTCATCATGGGTCGCGAAAAGGGTGACCAGCGCAGGCGCAAAAGCTGACCCAAGCACATCCGCTACATAGACCCCAGCACCCGCCTTGGATGCCAGCAGGCCGCGGTCCTGCAGGTCTGCCAGTGCTTCGCGCAAGGACGGTCGCGACACGCTCATACGTTCGCTGAGCTCGCGCTCGGATGGCAGTCGTTCACCGGGCCGCAAGATACCGCGCAGGATCAAACCTTCGATCTGGCGGATGACGCCATGCGATAGTTTTTCTTGTTGGATCGGTTCAAAGGGCATGTGATCAATCGCTTTATTTGGTCAAATGATATGACCAAAACAGGGTGTTCACAATGGAAAAGGGGCCGCGTTTCTGCAGCCCCTTAGATCACGTTGCATAGGTTATGTGTTTAGTTTGGGGTGATCACGATCTCGACGCGGCGGTTCATTTGGCGACCCGCATCGTTCAAGTTTGACGCGATTGGGTTGTTTTCGCCCGCACCGATGGACCGGATACGGCTGCTTGAGACTCCACCGTTCAGAAGGATGGACGCGACCGCTTGTGCGCGGCGTTCGGACAGGCCTTGGTTAAAGCTGGCTTCGCCGACGTTATCAGTATGGCCGATGACGTTGACTGTCGTATCTGGGTATTGGTTCAGCGAATTTGCGACAGTCTGCAGTTCGCGCTGTGACGTTCCTGAAACCTGCGTGCTGTTTGTCGCGAACAACAGGTCTTGGCTCAGGACAACGACAAGGTTGTTGCCGTTGTTTGATACACCAACATCGCTGCGCAACGCGCGGCGGAGTTCTTCGGCTTGTTTGTCCAGCGAGTTGCCAACGCCTGCGCCAACACCGCCACCAAGTGCTGCACCAATGGCTGCACCGCGCTGACGGTCCTCAACAGAGCCGCCGCTGTTTGCAAGAACACCCAGAAGGGCACCAGCGCCGGCGCCGATTGCGGCACCTTGACGTGTGTTTTGCAGCTGGTTCGGGCCAGATGTGTCGCAGGCTGCGACAAATGTCAGCGAAGCGGCTGCGACGACGAGGGGGAATTTCGTAAATTTCATGGTCATGGTTCCATTTAATATGGGTGCGCAAAATGCGCCTGTTCGATAGGTCAGCTTATGCCTATTCCTGCCATGATATCCAATAACGCCCCCGAGACCAGCAGGGTTTTGCTTACTTTACGATCTGGTGGGGCTGGGCATCAACGCGTGCAGACTCCCATGCCAGCATCGCGCGCTTGACTGGCAACCCCCAATGATAGCCACCCAAGGCCCCTGATTTACGCAAGGCCCGGTGACATGGGATCAGCCAACTGACCGGATTTCGCCCGACGGCCGTGCCAACAGCCCGTACAGCTTTGGGATTACCGATAGCTTGGGCGATTTCAGAATAGGTTGTCACGTGGCCTGACGGGATTGTCAGTAATGCCTCCCATACTTTCAGTTGAAATGGTGCGCCAATCATATGCAGCTTAGTTTCCCCTGTCATGCCAAGTGCAGCATCTGCCCAAGCGCCCAGAAAATCCGGATTCTCGGCAAAAGTGGCTTTGGGCCAGCGCGATTTCAAATCTTCCATCGCGTGTTCCGGACCCGCTTCGGACGCAAAAGCCAACCCGCAAATGCCGCGATCCGTGCCCATGACCAATGCGCGGCCAAAGTGGCTATCAAACCATCCCCAATAAATCGTCAATTCCGCACCGTCTTGCGCGTAGTCGCCGGGTGTCATGGCTTCCCAGCGGACGAACAAGTCGTGCAATCGGCCACTGCCTGACAGTCCAACAGTATGTGCAGTTTCCAAAGTCGTGAACCGATCACGCAGCAAGGTCTTTGCATGCGCCAAGGTCAGATATTGCTGATAGCGCTTTGGAGACACACCAACCCATGACGAAAACAGCCGCTGGAAATGCGCAGGGCTCATGTTCATATCAGCGGCCAGATCGGCCAGCGTTTGAGGTTCGTCGCCTGCGGCATCAATCGCCTCGATTGCGCGGCGCATCACTTGGTAGTGGTATGTTTCATTCTGTTCCATGAGATTAAATTAGGCGGTGTGGCGTTTGATAGCGACCCGAATATTGCGCATCTGACGCTTGCCCCGCTTGCACCCACAAGGCATACGGGTGCGCATGGCAAAACAGCTTGATTATCATACGATCCGCGAGATTTTTACACGCTTTCATGCCGCCGAGGCCGAGCCGAAAGGCGAGCTGGAGCACGTGAACGTTTATACATTAGTGATTGCTGTCGCCCTGTCAGCGCAAGCGACTGATGCGGGTGTTAATAAGGCAACCCGTGAGCTCTTTAAGATAGCAGATACCCCCCAAAAGATGCTGGACCTCGGGCTTGAGGGCGTGACTGAGCATATCAAGACGATAGGCCTTTACCGCAACAAAGCCAAAAACGTCATTAAGATGAGCCAGATGCTGGTCGATGATTACGGTGGAGAAGTTCCGAATTCGCGCGCCGCCCTGCAATCATTGCCCGGCGTGGGCCGCAAGACCGCCAATGTGGTGCTGAATATGTGGTGGGGGCAACCGGCCCAGGCCGTCGATACCCATATTTTCCGTTTTGGTAACCGAAGTGGTGTAGCGCCGGGCAAGGATGTGGATGCGGTTGAACGCGCCATCGAAGACCATATCCCCGCTGATTTCCAACTCCATGCCCATCATTGGATGATTTTACATGGCCGCTACACTTGCGTAGCGCGAAAACCTAAATGCGCGGCCTGTCTGGTCCGCGATCTCTGTATGTTTGAGGATAAAAACCTATGAAAAAGTATCAGGTTGTCGGGATCGGCAATGCTATTGTCGATATCTTGGCGCGCGCCGAAGAAGCGTTTTTGGCCCAGGCTGGCGTTGAAAAAGGCATCATGCAGCTGATTGATATGGACCGCGCGGTTGATCTTTATTCCCGCGTGGGTCCAGCAAAAGAGGTCAGCGGCGGGTCAGCGGCCAACACGATTGCGGGGATTGCGCACTTGGGTGGACGGACCGCCTATGTCGGCAAGGTGAAAGATGACCAGTTAGGTGCGATCTTTGCCCATGACCTACGGGCGCAAGGGGCGGGTTACGAAACCGCGATGGCGCCCAAGACAGAAGAGGCTGAAACAGGCCGCTGCATCGTGATCGTTACCCCGGATGGCGAGCGGTCGATGAACACCTATTTGGGTGTCACTGAATTCTTGTCGCCAGATGACATTGATGAAGACCAAATGGCGCAGGCCGAATGGATTTACCTCGAAGGGTATCGCTTTGATGGCCCCGACAGCCATGCAGCTTTTGCCAAGGCTGTGACAGCTTGCAAAGGGGCAGGGGGCCGTGTGTCCATCACGCTGTCCGACCCCTTCTGCATAGAGCGGCACCGTGATGCGTTCCGCGATATGATCCGCGACCATGTTGATCTGTTGTTCTGCAATCGGGCTGAGATGTTGTCGATGTACCAAACGGATGATTTTGATGCGGCCTTGGCACAGGCGGCCTCTGAGGTGGGAATTGTGGCTTGTACCGACAGCGAACATGGCGTGCATGTGCTGGCCGATGGGCTGCGCTGGCACGTGCCTGCTGTCCCTACGGATATCGTTGATGCCACCGGCGCGGGCGATCTTTTCGCTGGGGCTTTTCTATGGGGGCTTACCAACGGGCAAGATCTGGAAACCTGTGCCAAGATGGGCAATGTCGCCGCATCAGAAGTAATCAGCCATATCGGCGCACGGCCAGAGGCAGACCTAATGACACTCTTTAAGGCGCAGGGACTGCTTTAAGCCAAAGCGCATCCAAAGCATCGATGGCGGCTTTGTCAAAACGGCTTTCTTCTTTCCAATATTTGCCTGATGGCACGTAGTACCCCAGCCGTTCTTCTTCGGCCAATGCAGCATCAATCGCCGCTTGGTCCAAGGAAAGCGGCTTGGCGTCTGCAGCTTCACCAGCGGTTGACCTGGGAAAGACAAGACGGCTTTCATCGGTAGACAAGTTCACCATTGCACAGCCTTGCCGCGCAGCCATAGCCATTAACCGCGCCGATTTCGCCTCAAGCGAGCGCAAGGTTACATCCTTACGCAGCGGATCAGCCGTGCCTTTTCCGTAAAAATGTGTCGTTGTGTTGGAATACACCATGTCACAACCCAAAACAGCAATCACACGGGGCTTCAGTGCGGCCAACGTCCAATAGCTCGCGGTAAAAGCCATCGTCCCACCGGCATATACAAAGCCACCCAAGGTGTTTTGCAATGGCACATAATCGGCTGCACGCACGATCCTTTGTTTTGGACCAATATCCACAGGCATCCGTGCCGCGGGAAAATCATCAGGATGGATCAAATCATCCCAATCAGACCGCACTGCCCATGCGTTGTTGATCGCAACGATCCGATCAAATGGCAGGCGCGGCCAATCGCGACATGCAATCACATTGGGACCGCTCCCTAAGATTAAGACGACAGACACGCGAAGCACCCCTTGTAGTGAACATGCGTTGAGGTAGGCCGAACACACCCTGCGTCGAGCCTTCAACTTCTCATGTTCAAAAATACCTTCGGGGGTGAGGAGCGCAGCGACGAGGGGGCAGACAGCCCCCTGTACCGCGGCGCCACTGGTGCCGCACCTAGCCTAGTTTGGCATGCACCTCATCAAGGTCAATTTCCCCGATGGGCATCTTGTTCGCAGGGTTTTCAAAATCATATTTGAAGATGCGAAAGTCCTTTTTGTATATCTCATAAATGATGTGCATCGACAGATCGTCAAAATAGTCCTCGACTGGATGCGCACGTTTTGGGCCGTGACCTTCGCTTTCGTTAAAGCGTGGGATTTCGGCCAGATCGACGTGATGTTTGGTCTCAATCCCGTCCAATACGTTCTGCATCCCATCATTGAACTGTTCGGTCCAAAAGATATTGTCATAGCGGCCGCCATTCACGATGAACGTGGAAATGTGACCTGACATGGCCGACCAATGGATGTCTGGGTCCATAGGGCGGCGCCAGCGAATGGTATCGCGGGCGAACAAAAGGAACCGGCGAAAGCTCTTGATTTGATCAAATTCAAATCCGTTCTCAGGGTCACCGACTTCGATCCCGTATTTCTGGATCAAGAGAGGGACCAGATTACCGCGATAGTATTTACCGTTGCGCTGCACGCCACAGATTTTGTCAAAGAACGACGACAGAATACGGGTGTAGGGATTGCGCACACACGTAAACGCATAGCTTTGGTGGGCCTGCACATTTGCTTGGATGAGCGGTTTGCTGTCGTCCATAACCCACTTGTGGATGCCGGCCTTTGCATCATGGACATCGCCATCAAAGAATTGCCCATGGTCGGAATAGTACATGATCTGACCGATGGTTGAGCAGGCACATTTTGGCACGACACGGTAAACCATGCTTTCGCTCTGCGTCATCCATGTTCCGGGAAAATTGGCCACACCTACGCTCCTGTTGGTCTTCGCCCCCCTTTCAAAGCAAAGAAACTCTGTCACTTCAATGTCTGTTCGCGTTATGACAGCGTTGAACGCGAAAAGGACCGCTGAAAAACAAATGGCTCGAGTTGCCTTTATCCTACTTTGTCACAAAAATCCTGCGGTGATCATCCAGCAGGCCGAACAGATGACTGCGGCGGGGGACTATATAGCTATTCATTTTGATGCGTCGGCAAGTGCGCAAGACTTTGAAGCAATTCATTCTGCTCTCGGAGATAACCCTAACGTCGTTTTTGCAGCGCGGGTCAAATGCGGTTGGGGCGAGTGGAGCTTGGTGCAAGCCACCCTCAAAGCGATCGAAGCCGCAGTTGCTGCTTTTCCAAGGGCGACCCATTTTTACATGGTTTCGGGCGATTGCATGCCAATCAAATCGGCCGGCTTCGCCCACAAACTGTTGGATGAAAACGATGTCGACTATATCGAAAGCCACGATTTCTTTGACAGCAATTGGATCAAAACCGGGTTTCGAGAAGAGCGACTGGTTTATCGCCACTTCTTTAATGAGCGTACGCAGAAG
This sequence comes from uncultured Paracoccaceae bacterium, assembly GCA_947496605.1. Taxonomy (GTDB): domain Bacteria; phylum Pseudomonadota; class Alphaproteobacteria; order Rhodobacterales; family Rhodobacteraceae; genus Yoonia. The sequence goes on from CANMDF010000002.1 coordinate 591,941, forward strand.
CGACGTTTCTATACCGCTTTAGAGCTGCAAAAGTGGTTCAAGATGACCCGCAAGATCCCCGAGGACTTGCAGATCATGATCGGCAGCCAATGGTGGTGTTTGCGGCGTCAAACTGTCGAAGCCGTCTTGGAATTCGTGCAATCGCGTCGCGATGTCATGCGATTTTTCCGGACCACCTGGATACCAGATGAGACGTTCTTTCAAACGCTTGTCCGCCATTTGGTCCCCGCCCGCGAGATAGAGAATCGGACGTTGACGTTTTTGATGTTCTCTGACTACGGAATGCCTGTCACGTTCTACAACGATCACTATGATTTGCTTTTGGGACAAGGGTCACTCTTCGCACGCAAGATCAGCGCTGAGGCTGGCGAGTTACGAGAACGATTGGGTGCACTCTATGCCAGCGATCAGATGGACTTTGTGATTTCGGATGAAGGGCGCAATCTGTTTCAGTTTTTGACGGGACGTGGTCGGATTGGGCGACGTTTTGCCCCCCGTTTCTGGGAAAGCGAAACCACGCTGGGCCGTAGTCGTGAATTATTGATCATTGCATGTAAGAAATGGCACGTGGCAAAGCGGCTGGTAGAAGCGATCCAGCACACTACGAATGTGCCGGCGGTAGCTTACCTGTTCAATGAAGACGACACCGCTTTGCCCGACTTGGGCGGGATCGAAAGTTCATTGCAAAAGCGCAGCCGCCACCGCCGTGCGTTGATGCGTATGTTGTTTGACCATTACGATAGTGATCGTCTTGTTATTTGCCTTGATACGTCGAACCTTGAACTTATGGCTGACTTTTTCGCAGATCGCGCCACCGTCCGCATGCTTGAGATCGAATGTCGTTTTGACGATGATTATCTGGTTGGCCATGCGATGCGCGTCGGCTTGGCCGGTCCACAAACGAGCGAGGCCACACTTGCGCGTCTCTTGCCGACTATCCGCCACGATATGATTTATGAACGTGACGCAATCCGGGATGCCGGGTTTGCCCAAACGACGCGGATCAAAGAAACGGCGACAGCGGATGAAAATGCGCAAGCGATTGCGCAGTTCTTGCAGGTGTCATCTGATGTGGCGCACACACTTGCGAATACCCCCCATCTTTTTGTTGATTGAGGACTCTCATGGAATACGTCTACGACGACCAGAACATCTTTGCCAAAATCCTACGCGGTGAAATCCCCAATAGGACAGTGTTTGAAAACGATCACGCACTGGCTTTTGAGGACATCGCACCGCAGGCGCCTGTGCATGTACTGGTGATCCCCAAAGGTCCATACATGAGCCTAGATCATTTTGCCCGTGATGCATCTGCTGATGAGCATCATGGTTTCATGAAGGCTGTCGCCGAGGTTTGTCGTATCACCGGCGTCGATGAAGGTTTTCGTGGCATCTCAAACACCCGTGTGCATGGGATTCAGGATGTGCCGCACTACCATATGCATATTCTAGGTGGCCGTCAGTTGGGGCGCATGTTGTCGGATTGATCAAAATTCTAGAATTTTGAAGCCTCCGGCGGAAGTTTGATTGGACATAGAAAGTAGCGGTTAGCGCGAAGACGTGAGCGATAGGAAAACGTCTTCCAGATGTGCTTCTTCGGTCTTGACGTCTTTGATTGTAATCCCGGCATCGCGCACCAGTGACAGAATCTGATCCGCGGGCGTAATGCCACTTTGGTAGGTGAAAGTCAGCGTGCCATCGGCCTGCTTCTGACCGGCGATTGTGTCAGGCAACGCCGGCAGTTCGGCTGGGGTCGTTGGTGTGATCACCAGGGTCTTGCTGTCTAGTCGTCCCAGCAGATTTGCAGTGCTATCTTTAATGATCACCTCGCCATGATTGATGATGGCGATGTCGTCGCACATCTCTTCGGCTTCTTCGAGGTAGTGTGTCGTCAGGATGATCGTCATTCCGTCTTCGTTCAGTTTGCGCACGTTCTGCCAGAGCATATTGCGCAATTCGATGTCGACACCCGCTGTCGGTTCATCAAGCACAAGTATGCGGGGCGAATGCACCAGTGCCTTGCCCAACAAAAGTCTGCGCCGCATGCCGCCGGAAAGTGACCGCGCATAGGCGTCAGCTTTGTCCGTTAGTCCAATCAGCTCAAGGATTTCGGCCGTTTTGCGTTGGCTTTTGGGAACGCCATAAAGCCCCGCTTGCACGTCGAGTGACCCTGCTGGCGTAAAGAACGGGTCGAGGTGAGGCTCTTGCGGCATGATCCCAATGGCCGCACGCGATTGTCTGGGGTTCTTGTCTTGATCAAATCCCCAGATTTTCACGCTGCCTGCAGATTTCACCACGAGGCCCGCAAGGATATTGATGAGTGTCGATTTGCCTGCGCCGTTTGGCCCCAAGAGCCCAAAGATAGACCCGCGGGGAATGGCCAGATCGATCCCTTTGAGCGCTTCTTTCGCAGGACTGCGCCCGGTGGCTGTATAGGTCTTCTTCAGTCCTTGAATTTCTATGGCCTTGTCGCTCATGCCGTCTTTCCCCTTGCCCGCGTCTGCGGTATGTTTGTTGCAGACTTAAGGCGGGCAACGGCCCGCGGCAACCAGATGAGAGTATTCATGTCCACACCTGCACCAGAGACGAAGATTGTTCATGATTGGCGTGTGGCCTGTGATGGCGGCGAAGGTGCGCTTGGGCATCCACGTGTATGGCTGCAGATTTCCCAAGAACATGGCTGGATTGAATGCCCCTATTGTGATGCCAAATTGGTGCACAAGGAATTCGAAGGTAAGGTCTAGCAGTCCTGCACAGAATGTGTTCACCGTTGTGCGTTTCGCTATCGGGCAGCGAGGGTTATGTGTCTTCGTAAGAAATGAAGGAGCACGCTATGACGTTTCGTCCTGTGACAAAAACCTCTGCCGCCCAACCCACGATGGAGGGTGCTGGCGTACATTTACACCGTGTCTTTGGTTTCGGTGATCCGGCTGAAAGCGATCCGTTCCTGCTGCTGGATGATTTCCGCAATGACATTCCAGAGCACTATGAGCGCGGTTTTCCCTGGCATCCTCACCGTGGGATTGAGACGATCACATACGTTTTGGAGGGCGAAGTCGAACATGGGGATTCGTTGGGTAACCACGGAGTTCTGGGGGCAGGATCTGTGCAATGGATGACTTCGGGATCTGGGATTTTACATCAAGAAATGCCCAAAGGTAACGCCGCAGGTCAGATGCATGGGTTCCAACTATGGGCGAACCTGCCGTCCGCGCTTAAGATGACAGCACCCCGCTATCAAGACATCGGTAACAGTGATGTCCCTGAGATTATTGATGACGACGGCACGCGCGTGAAGATCATTACCGGCAAGTTTTGGGGAAAAACGGGCCCTGTCGACGGCATCGCCGCTGACCCTTTGTTTCTTGATGTCTCCGTACCGCCAAATGGTCGTAAGGTTTTGCCAGTCGACACACGTGCCAACGCCTTTGCATACGTCTTTGCGGGTGCGGGCAAATTTTTGGATGCCGCTGATCCCGTGGGTGTGCGGGTCGAAAAGGAGGTTGCAGGCCAAGAGCTGAATATCCGCGACATGACTGGAAACCGTACTTTGGTGCGCTTTGGCAATGGTGATGATGTCACTATTCAGGCCGGTCCTGATGGTGTGCGTTTTCTATTAATCGCCGGCCGTCCCATTCAGGAACCTGTCGCGTGGCATGGACCGATTGTGATGAACACCCAGGCCGAATTGCGTCAAGCGATGAAGGATTTGCAAAATGGGACGTTTATTCAATCCGCCCATTAACTCATCGGGATGGGTCCGCTGAGGCACGGCAGACGTGGGCTGACGGACCCATCAGGCGTGAGGAATTCCAATACATTTTCGCCCGACCAGATTTGGATGGGCTGTCCGAGACTGTCGCTGCCATTCCCGATCACTGTGCCGGTTTCATTGTCTTGAGTGTGATAGATTACCCCGATGTCCACGCCGTTGTCGCAGGTCATTTGCCCCATGCCTGCGCCGAACGGCCCGTCTGCTGTCCATGTTCCGTCGCAGTTTACGCCGTTTGAAATTTGTCCGGTCACGGGCCCGGTATCCTAACCCCGCGCTTCGCCGTCGAAATGCAGGCCTTGATCGCCGATGCAAGCCAAAACGCGGACGCAGTTTGACTGCTCATAAGGACTGTTTTCGCAGGTTTCTGCGTTGACGGGTGCCGCAAGGCAGATGGTCACTGGAAGGATCAGGCGGATCATGGCAAAACCTATGCGAGGCAATGTGGGGATGACTTCAGATGGAAACGAAATTCGGCAAGGGCTGTCACCTGCATCTGATTGATGGCTCGGCGTTTATCTTTCGCGCCTATCATGCGCTTCCGCCCCTGACACGCAAGTCCGATGGTTTGCCAGTGGGCGCAGTGAGCGGATTTGTGAACATGCTGCAGCGCTATGTTGAGGGCAATAATGGTGCCGATGCGGCGACCCATGTGGCGGTGATTTTCGATAAGGGCAGCCATACGTTTCGCAATGACATGTACGACCAATACAAAGCCAACCGTGATGCGATGCCAGAGGATTTGCGCCCGCAAATTCCGCTGACGCGTGTGGCGACCAAGGCGTTCAACATCGCCTGTGAAGAAGTCGAAGGGTTTGAGGCTGATGACATCATCGCCACCCTTGCCCATCAGGGCCGTGATGCGGGTGGGCGTGTGACGATTGTGTCGTCCGACAAGGACTTGATGCAGTTGGTTGGCGGTGGGGTCGAAATGCTCGACCCGATGAAGAACAAACGCATTGATAGTGACGGTGTGGTTGAGAAATTTGGTGTGGGCCCTGACCGTGTTGTTGATGTGCAGGCTTTGGCTGGCGATAGCGTGGATAACGTGCCCGGTGCGCCGGGGATTGGGATCAAGACGGCTGCATTGCTGATCAACGAGTATGGCGATCTGGAAAGCCTGCTGGACCGCGCGAGCGAGATTAAGCAACCCAAACGGCGTGAGACGTTGATCGAAAACCGTGCGCAGATTGAGCTGTCCAAAAAACTGGTGCAGTTGGATTGCGGGATGTCGCTGGACTTTGGACTGGACGATCTTGAGGTGCAGGACCCCGATCCAGAGGTGCTGTTGGCGTTCTTGGCGGAAATGGAGTTTCGCACTGTGACCAAGCGGATCGCGGATAAGTTGGGCGTTGAAGCACCAGAGGTTGAGGTAGCGGCACCCGTCGCTGATCCAGCAGCGCCTGAGACCGTTGGCTTTGATCCTGATGCTTATGAATGCGTGCGCGATGCCACCGCTTTGCAGGTGTGGATCGACCGGATTTGGGATCGTGGTTATGTGGCCGTTGATACTGAAACGACTGGTCTGAACGATATGACCGCTGATTTGGTCGGTATCTCGCTGTGCGTAGAGGCGGGGCAGGCCTGTTACATTCCGCTGACCCATAAATCGGCTGCGTCCGATGACCTTTTTGGATCGGACGAAATGGCCGATGGTCAGATGAATTTTGATGAGTGTTTGGCGATGCTGAAACCGGTTTTACAGGACCCTGCGGTCATCAAAATCGGCCAGAACATGAAGTACGACACCAAGATTTTCGCGCGTTTGGATATCGACGTTGCGCCGATAGATGACACGATGCTGATGTCCTACGCGATGAATGCGGGCAAGCATAACCATGGCATGGATACGCTTTCTGATCGGTATTTGGGCCACACACCCATTCCGATTAAACCACTGCTTGGCACAGGCAAGTCCGCGATTACCTTTGACCGGGTGCCGGTAGATGAGGCGGTGAAATACGCCGCCGAGGATGCCGATATCACCTTGCGCCTTTGGCAGCAGTTTAAGCCGCAATTGCATGTGAACAAAGTCACCACCGTATACGAGACGATGGAGCGGCCCTTGGTGCCCGTGCTGGCGCAGATGGAGCGGAACGGGATCAAGGTGGACCGTGATACGCTCAGCCGGATGTCGAACGCTTTTGCGCAGAAAATGGCGGGGCTTGAGGCCGAAATTCAGGACATGGCGGGGCGCCCTTTTAACGTGGGCTCGCCCAAGCAATTGGGTGAGATCCTGTTTGATGAAATGGGAATGCCGGGCGGTAAGAAGGGTAAAACGGGCGCTTATGCGACGGGTGCCGATATCCTTGAGGACCTTGCGACCGAGCATGAATTGCCGCGGCGCGTGCTGGATTGGCGGCAGCTGTCCAAACTGAAATCGACATATACGGATGCCCTGCAAGAGCACATCAACAAAGACACCGGGCGCGTGCATACGTCTTACTCCATTGCGGGGGCGAACACAGGGCGCCTGGCGTCCACCGATCCGAATTTGCAGAATATTCCGGTGCGGTCGGAAGAAGGGCGGCGCATCCGCGAAGCCTTTATCGCCGAGGATGGTAAGGTGATCGTCAGCCTCGATTATTCCCAGATTGAACTGCGCATTCTGGCGCATATCGCGGGGATTGATGCACTGAAACAGGCGTTTCTGGATGGCATCGACATTCACGCAATGACCGCGTCCGAGATGTTTGATGTGCCGCTGGATGAAATGACACCCGATGTGCGCCGTCAGGCGAAAGCGATCAACTTTGGTGTGATTTACGGTATTTCCGGCTTTGGTCTGGCGCGCAACCTGCGCATTCCACGCGGCGAAGCGCAGGGGTTCATCGACCGCTATTTTGAACGCTTCCCTGGTATCCGCACATATATGGACGACACCGTCGCCTTCGCGAAAGAGCATGGATACGTGCAAACGCTGTTCGGGCGTCGGATCAACACGCCCGAGATTGGGGCGAAGGGACCGCAAGCAGGCTTTGCCAAACGGGCCGCGATCAATGCGCCGATCCAAGGAACGGCGGCAGACGTGATCAGGCGGGCGATGATCCGGATGCCCGCGGCTATCGAAGGGCTGCCAGCGAAGATGCTGCTACAGGTGCATGATGAATTGATCTTTGAGGTCGAAGAAGGTGCGGTGGATGACCTGATCAACGCAGCGCGTGACGTGATGGAGAATGCAAGCGACCCTGCGGTGAAGCTGGATGTGAAATTGGCGGTGGATGCGGGGCAGGGCGCGAATTGGGCTGAGGCGCATTGAGGAAAAACGGGCTCTTAGCAGATCGGATCAAATCAGTGTTAGAGTCTTAGGAATTAACCATGATCATAAGGGCTTTTCGATCAGTTAGAGCATGGGAAAAACGTCGCCAAATTGCCGGAATGTATTCCCCTGCATATGGTCTTTTTGGTTTCCTGCTGCCTACCCTTATTTATTTTTCAATTGCACCTTACTTCGAGACACAAATTACGGCACTTCATCCAAATCTATTTGTCTATCTCTATTTCGCAAGCTGCGCTGTAAGCATGATTGTTCTAATTTTTTTCGATGATTGGCGATGAGGAAAGACCTGACTTAGGTTCTCTCTTTGATATTAACAAAAAGCGCGCCACCTTCTGCGGTGACGCGCCCATTCTGTCAGCGGTGCGACTTTAGTTAACGGACTTCGCCTCAACCAAGTTCGCGTCTTTCTTCACATCAGACGTAATCTCAATCCGGCGTGGTTTCAGCGCTTCCGGCACTTCACGCATCAGATCGATATGCAGCATGCCGTTTTCATGTGCGGCACCCGTCACGCGGACGTGGTCAGCGAGGTGAAAGCGACGTTCAAACGCGCGGGTGGCGATGCCGCGGTGCAGGTAGTTGCGCTCGGTCTCATCAGCGGCTTTGCGGCCGGTGACTTGCAATGAACGGTCTTTGACCTCAATCGCGAGGTCGTCGTCGGAAAAGCCAGCGACGGCGATGGAAATACGCCATGCGTCGTCATCGGTTTTTTCGATATTGTAAGGGGGGTAGCTGTTTTGGCCGACATCATTGGCAAGGGCGCGATCCATCAGATCAGCAACTTGGTCAAAGCCAACGGTGGCACGGTAAAGCGGTGTTAGGTCAAATGCACGCATTTGGGGTCATCCTTTTCTTAAGCGATAACAATGTGATGACTTTCCCATAGGGGACAAGCCGGTTCGCCGGGACCCATCATTGGCGTCCCAGTACACAGTATTTGGGAATGGTATTCCCGGCTTTCAAGGGGGTCAGGGGCGAACGAATTTCGCGCCTGTATCGTTCCGCTCGTCCACGTTGATCAAGCGCTGCGTGCCGCCCGGACGTGCCGGACCCAGCGTGGCGAAATGGCTGAGAAGCGCATTCAGCGGACCTGCCAAAGATGTCCCAAGTGATACTTTTTGCCCATTCACATGCGCCATCGCAGACACAACTGAGGCAATCCGCGTCTCGCCTTCATCCATCATAAAGACGGGTGAACCGCTTGAGCCATATTCAACATCACAGGTCATTACGATGACCCCGGTTTGCCGTCCAAGGACGCTGCACACCTGTTCCAGACTTGGGGCATCTTCGCGTCCGCGCCCGTAAGATACTACACCAACCTCATCGCCTCTGATCGGTCGTTGCGCAATGCGGTAGGGGATCATGCGAGTGCTGCGAATAGGGCGATCCAGTTCAAGCACGCCAATGTCGATGGCAACACTGCGGGCATTGGTGCCGTCGTCTGTAAATAGATAGTCGGGGTGGGCCACGGTGCGCGTCACCGACCGTGTGGCCTGTGCCTGCCCATCGCGTAGACCAGCCTGAAACGAAAATCGGCGCGGATCGATCAAGGATCCATCCACGTCATATAGACAATGCGCCGCGGTCAATATCAGACGATCGCGAATAAGTGCTGCCGTACAAAATCCTTTGCCCCGGATATCAAGGCGGCCTACGGCCTCCCAGCCTTGGCTATCTTGGCGGGTTTCAAGCGTCACAAGCCCTGTGCCCTGTGCCTGTGCCATGACCCCAGTGGCCCCAGCAAGAAGTGCTGCACAAACAAGCTGCCGTATTTTCGCGATCTGCATCATTCCTCTACCGTCGCCGAGAGTTGGGGCAGCATTATGACATCATCGCAAAATTGGTATCTGAGGTTCGCGTTTGCCAGGGGCTGTCAAAGCAGGCGGTTGCGGGCCACCTGTTGCCCAATCCAAAAGTTCAACCGTGTGTACAATCGGCACATCTGTACCGCCACCGATCTGCATCATGCAACCGATGTTACCGGCCGAAATGATATCAGGCGTTAAAGCTTCTAGGGTTTGCACTTTGCGCGTCTTGAGCTGCTTTGAGATTTCAGGCTGCATCAAGTTGTATGTACCGGCAGAGCCGCAGCAAAGGTGACTGTCAGCTGGTTCGAGAACAGTGAATCCGGCCTTCTTGAGCAGGTCCTTAGGGAACGTCTTAATTTGCTGACCGTGCTGCAATGAACAGGCAGCGTGATAGGCCACCTTGGTGTCCTTCTGGTCGCCTTCGGGCATATCAAGTTTCATCAGGATTTCTGACACATCCATCGCAATCCCGGACACGCGTGCTGCATCTTCGGCCAGCCCGTCATTGCGGAACATATGCCCATAATCTTTCACCGTTGTGCCGCAGCCTGATGTATTGATGACGATGGCATCAAGGCCCTCGCCGTCCATTTCTTTCGCCCAAGCTTTGATGTTCTTGGCCGCTGTTGCGTGGCTTTCATCTTCCTTGCCCATGTGGTGGGTCAGTGCACCACAACAGCCCGCGCCCTCAGCCACCACGACCTCAGCACCCAAACGGGTCAGCAGCCGGATTGTTGCATCGTTTATGTCGGTATTCAGCGCTTTTTGAGCACAGCCAGTCATCAGGGCGACGCGCATTTTCTTGTCTTTTGCAGGAAACGTCTGCGGATCGTCATTGCGGCTGACAGGTGGGATCGTCTTTGGGGCCATTTCCAGCATTGCGCGCAGGCGTGCATCTGGCATCAAACGGGCAAATGGCCGTCCGATTTTGGCGCCCAGCAAGGCAACCCGGAATCGCATTGGATAGGGTAGAATACGCGCCAGAATCCAACGCAGGGCCCGGTCTGAGAACGGTCTGTCGTAGTTCTTTTCAATATAGGCACGCGCATGATCAACAAGGTGCATATAGTGCACGCCTGACGGACAGGTCGTCATGCAGGCAAGGCAAGATAGACAACGATCGATATGTTTTACCGTCTTTTCATCCGGCTTACGCTCGTTCTCAAGCATGTCTTTGATCAGGTAAATGCGCCCGCGCGGGCTGTCGAGCTCATCACCTAGCACCTGATAGGTCGGACAGGTCGCCGTGCAAAACCCGCAATGCACGCAAGAACGCAGGATTTCGTTGGAACGCTGAATGGCGGGATCAGTCAATTGCTCTGGGGTAAAGGTCGTTTGCATTAGTTCATGATCCCGGAATTTAGAATACCACGTGGGTCGAATTTTGTGCGCAGGCCTGACGTGATCGTGGCCAAAGCAGGGGCTTCGGGTTGGAAGGTCGGCACGTCTGCTGCGCCGCGGATCAACGTGGCATGACCGTCGAAGTCACCTAACGCTGCACGTATGTCGCGCCCTGCTTCGGTCAGTGCCCAAATCAGCCCGCCCCCCCAATCATATTGTAGGCCAGTTGCATCAATCTTTGCCGCCAGTTCGGGTGCATCTGACGGCTTGGCCGAAATACGCCAAACATCGCCGGTTTGATCTGCAAAAGTGGTCACATCGCGCACCGCGTTCCATTCGGCCCAATCACCAACAGTGACCTCGACCTCGCCGTATGCTTTTAACAGTTCTTGGAGTTTGCCAGCACGGTATTTCACCGATTCTTCAAACCCTTCGATCCGCAACATCGTCACGGGATCACCTGAGGGCCCTTTGGGAAAATGCGCAGCTGCCGTTGCTTCAAACGGCGATCCAAGTGCAGACGAGAGCGCTTGGATCGCTTGGGCATCAGACAACCCATGCAGCCGCAATGTACCAACGCAAGCGACGTCAGGCAGAACTTTAAGCGAGACTTCGGTCAATACACCCAAAGTGCCATAAGATCCCGTCATCAGTTTGACCAGATCATAGCCGGTGACGTTCTTCATCACGCGTCCGCCATTCTTGATGATTGTGCCTTGGCCATCTACAAAGCGCACACCCAACATGAAATCGCGGCACGCGCCGACTGAAATGCGCCGTGGGCCAGATACGTTGGCAGCGGCCATCCCACCCAAGGTTGGCTCGCCCTTGGTGCCAAGCAATGCACGGTGATCCATCGGTTCAAAAGCAAGACGCTGATTTTCCGCGGCCAACACCTTTTCAACTTCTGAAATTGGCGTCCCAGCCCCGGCTACAATTGTAAGCGCGCCCGGTTCGTAAAGGCTAATACCACTCATCGCGGAAATACTCAGTTCATCACCTTCACACTGACCGATCGGGCGCGTGCCGCCACCTTTGATCCGCAAAGGACCATTGGCCCCGGCAATCATCTGGGCCAGTTCTTCTTCTGTCTTGGGCGTCATGCTGATCTTCTTACGTTTAAAATACCTTGGGGGAGACCCGGAACGGGGCGGGGGCAACGCCCCCTGCTAAGCGGCGCGTCGTTCTTGTGATGTATCGAGAGGGAACACTTTGGCAGCATTCAACAACCAGGCTGGATCAAAGATATCCTTGATGGCCATTTGTGCCTCGAGATCTGCTGGATCGTATTGCACATTCATCAAGTCGCGCTTTTCGATACCGACACCGTGTTCGCCAGTGAGGCATCCGCCGACTTCAACACAGAGCTTTAGGATTTCTGCGCCGAAATCTTCACAAAGCTCAAGATCGCCCGGTTTGTTGGCATCAAACAGGATGAGTGGGTGCATATTCCCGTCGCCTGCGTGAAACACATTGCCCACATCAAGGCCGAATTCCTTGGACATTTCGCCGATGCGCTTGAGCACAAACGGAAGCGAGGAAACAGGGATTGTCCCGTCAAGACACATGTAATCGTTGATCTGTCCCATCGCACCAAAGGCCGATTTGCGGCCAAGCCAAATGCGGCCGGCTTCATCTGCATCTTTGGCTTCACGCAACTCCACTGGGTTATGCTTGGCCGCAATTTCCATGATCAGTTTCAGTTGCGCGTCGATCTCGGCGTCTGATCCTTCAACCTCTACAATCAGTAGCGCTTCGCACATCGGATAACCTGCTTTTGCAAAGGCCTCGGTCGCCTCAATGCAAGGGCGGTCCATGAATTCGATCGCCACTGGCAGGATACCTGCCTTGATGATGTCGGTCACAACTTGGCCTGCCACCTCAGAGCTATCGTAGCCCATCAACACAGGGCGTGCGCCTTCGGGTTTGTGCAAGATGCGCAAGGTTGCTTCGGTTACAACACCAAGCTGTCCTTCAGATCCGCAAATTACACCTAGAATATCAAGGCCACCGGCATCCAGATGCGCGCCTCCAATTTCAACCACGGTGCCGTCCATCAGCACCATGGTGACACCCATCAGGTTATTTGTGGTCACCCCGTATTTCAGGCAATGCGCCCCGCCAGAGTTCATCGCGATGTTGCCAGCGATCGCACAAGCGAGTTGACTGGATGGATCGGGGGCATAGAAAAAGCCATTCGTTTCAACAGCTCCAGTAACCGACAGGTTGGTCCGTCCGGTTTGCACCCGAATATAGCGATCATCGTAATTGGTCTCGATCACATCGTTCATCTTGGCAACACCAAGGATCACACAGTCAGCCGTTGGCAATGCGCCGCCTGCAAGTGAAGTGCCAGACCCGCGCGGAACCACTGGAACACCCAATTCATGGCAAATCAGTAGAACATCTGCGACTTCTTTTGTGTTCGCGGGCAACACGGCGCAAAGAGGCGGGCATTTATATGCCGTCAACGCGTCGCATTCATAAGCGCGTGTTTCGCGTTCATCCGAGATAACGGCATCGCGTGGGAGCACTTCTGACAAGCGTTCCACGATCTGCGCCTTGCGTGACATGACGCTGGCGTCTGGTACTGGCATTTCCATCTTGCGACTCCTTTTCGGATAATTGGTAAAAATATATTACCAATTTTGCCGTGTGGCAAGTCTCAACTGTAAAGGGTAGAGAGTGATTCATGCAAATACTTGATCATATGGCACTATTAGGCCGGCTTGACTGGGCGGCGACGGGCACAATGCTGGCTGCTTGGTTCGTGATCAGTTGGATGATTGAACATCCCGGCGCAAAACGACCTTCTGTGACAGTCCTGATGTCAGAACGACGGCGCGATTGGATGAAGGTGTTTGTAACCCGCGATCCCCGTATCTTTGATAGCCAGATATTGGCCAGTTTGCGCCAAGGCACGTCCTTTTTTGCATCCACAAGTCTTTTGGCAGCCGGCGGCGTACTGGCGTTGGCTGGCAACACCGAGCCCTTAAGGGGTGTCGCGGCTGAGGTATCTGATATGGCCGTGCCCGTTGTGATCTTTCAGTTGAAACTGGCCTTCGTTGCGATTTTTCTGACAAATGCTTTTCTAAAATTCGTCTGGGCCAACCGGGTATTTGGCTACTGTGCTGTCATGATGGCAGCCGTGCCGAATGATCCTAATGATCCGATCGCCTTTTCAAGAGCAGCCCAAGCGGCAGAGCTGAATATCCGTGCCGCAATCAATTTCAACCGTGGTTTACGCGCGATGTATTTTGCTTTGGCTGCACTCGCATGGCTTTTGGGTCCAATCGCCTTGATGATCGCGACGGTGATCGTGGTCTGGGTTGTCTGGTCACGGGAATTTGCATCACTGCCGCGCAGTATTCTGTTAGAAGGTGAGACATGAGATTTGTATTTGCCCTCGCTGTTCTTGCATCTCCTGCTTTCGCGGATGCACCTGTTGTCGAAGATGTCACTATCAACGGTGACCGTATCAGCGTGACCCTGTCGCATCCGGATACCGGTTGGGATGACTATGCCGATGGTTGGGAAGTTCTGGATGCAGACGGCAACAGCCTTGGACTGCGCGAACTTTTGCACCCCCATGTGAACGAGCAACCGTTTACCCGGTCTTTGTCTGGCGTCATCATTCCAGATCGCGCGAAAGCTATCTATGTCCGTGCGCGTAGTAACGTCGATGGTTGGTCTGACGACCTGTTCGAAGTTGTGTTAGATAACTAGGGACGCGGTCCCAACAGGTAATCCGCAATGACGGGATAGTGGTCTGTCGGCCATTCGCCAGCGAATTTCTTGCGCAACACAATTGGCTCACCCATAAGCTGCGCATTGCCAGACGTTGCAATGTGGTCAATCGCACCAAACAGATTAAGCCCGCGATTGAAATGCACTGTCGCACCTTGCACAGGTGCAAAATCCAATCCTTTGTTTGCAAGAAGATCAACGACGGCATCGCCAAGGCGTGCATTGAAATCCCCGATGACAAACAGTGTCTCACCTGCGTCCATCCAAGGTGTGATCCGCTCTGCCACCAGTTCAATAGATTGGACGCGGTTTGAACGACTTGCATAGTCTGTGTGAAGATTGATGACGCGAAACACCTCACCCGATCTCTGGTCCTGAAATTGCGCCCATGACGTAAAAGCAGGGAAAGATCCGTTGAATGTGCGCGAATATATCACATCCGGTGTGTCTGAGAAGAAGAACCACCCCTGATCAAGCAAGGTCAAACGGTCCTTGCGATACAGAATAGGTTGTGTCGAAGGGAATACATCCGGATCGCCAACCGCGGCGGCGGCATAGTCGGGATTGTTTTCAAGCAGCCAATCAAGCGTCAAGTTGACCCGGCCACCACTGCCGCGACCAAAGCTCTCCATCTCTTGGAAACCGATCACATCCGCACCGACCTCTTTGAACGCAAGATCAAGTGGCGTCTTGCGCCGTTCCCAATCGCCAACCGACCAAGCGCCTGTTTCGCGTCCTAAAATGATGTAGTGCACGTTGTAGGTCGCGATCCGCAGCGTCTCGGGCGAAGGCGCTGGCAATGGCGTGTTGCCAGAATTGCGAATTGTCTGACACCCAACCAAGGCGACCACAGCCAAACAAACCGCGCCGAGCAATTTGAACAGCGTCAAAAACATTGGACTACCTGCGTCCTTCGCGTAGCCAAGCGCCAACAATGAACAGCGATGCCAACATTAAAAACGCCCAAGCTGGCAAAAGTGAGCTGATGCTGATTTCTGCTGTGCGGAATGCATCACGTGGTGTGATCCCGATCCAACCACGCCCGTTTGCGGGTCGTCCTTCTCGGACGGTCCGGATTGAGACGTCACCATCCGAGATCAATTTGACGCCACCGAGTGTTGCCTCAACGAGCGGCTCAAGCAGTTCAGCACCCGCAATCGTCTGTTCAAATTCGCGCGGTGCGGCAGGCCCTAGGGCAATCACGGTCGTCTCTTCACTATCACTTAGGCGGTAGAGCCCAATCTCGGGCGCTTCCCACAGCGTTTCAAAGCGGCCGGGTGATACTTCTTCGAGTTTCAGAATGGTCTCAGTCCCGTCAGGATGGATCACGGTCACGTCGTCTGTGTCCAGCGAAAGTGTTCGCCTGATGATGCGCATCGTCTGCCCAGTAGGTTCAACCCAAAGTGCTTCTTCTTCCAGCTCAGGCTCTTTCATCATCCAGTGGGCCAACCGGCGTAGCAATTCCAACTGCGGGCCACCACCTTCATACCCGCGATCCCAGAGCCACGAATGATCCGAGGCGATCAAAGCAACGCGACCTTCCTCGATGCGGTTCAGGGTCAATAGTGGGCGATCATCAAGGCCAGACATCACTGTCATTGCGTCTTGCGGAACAAGCACATCGACAAGGCGAAACCAACGACCCCAACCGGGCCCTTCGCCATCAGGGTTAGGCGACAGCGCGTCCAGCCCTTCTGTGACAGGGTGCCGTGCGCCAAGATCGGTGATCTGGGGAACAAAACCTTCTTCAAAGACCCGCGCGGTTGGCGCACCTGGTAAGATTTGACCAAGCGGCGAACGATAGATGCTTTCGGCTGATCCATATTCCGGACCGGATGAGATCAAAACGGCGCCGCCCTGTTCAACATAAGACCTTATGTTGTCCAGATACGCGCTTGGCAAAATACCGCGCCGACGGTAGCGATCAAAGATGATCAGATCAAAGTCGTGGATCTTTTCGAGGAACAACTCTCTCGTCGGAAATGCAATGAGGGACAGTTCGTTAACTGGTACGCCGTCTTGCTTTTCCGGGGGACGTAGAATGGTGAAGTGCACCAGATCAACGGACGAGTCTGATTTCAGCAAATTGCGCCATGTCCGCTCGCCGGGATGAGGCTCACCGGACACCAGCAATACGCGCAAACGGTCGCGGACACCGTTGATTTGAACGACAGCAGCGTTGTTGCGATTGGTCAGTTCACCTTCGGCTTCGGGAATTGTGAATTGCAGAACGTTCATCCCACCATGTGGCAAGGTCAGCGGCAGTTGAATATCTTGGCCCACAGGGACCTGCACAGTTAGCGGAGTATCGCCGTCAATTGATAGCGACAGGGGGACAGATGTGGCCTCGGGTGCTGCACCTTGGTCTTCGACTCGTAGCGTCAGGTTGACCTCTTCGCCAAGGATCGCAAATGCAGGCGCGTTCTCAACAACCAGTCTTCGATCCCAGTCATCGGGCTGGCCAGTCAAAAGCGTGTGAACCGGCGCAGGAAGCCCCGGCGCACGCTCGATGTCATGCAGACGACCATCTGTTACAAGGATAATGCCGGCGATGCGTGCTTGCGGTTCTTCGGCCAGGGCAGCTGATAGTGTGGTCATCAAGGTCGTCCCAAGATCACCTTCTGCATCTCCAAGCGTCACCGTGCGGAGTACTGTGTTCGGCTGACGGGCGATCTCGGCTTCGATATTGGCGATGGCAGCGGCGTTTTGGGAAGGGCGATCGCCAATACGTTGGCTGGCGCTCTCATCAACTACCATCACGACAATATTGCTTAGCGGTTCGCGGTCTTCTTGTTGGATGCTTGGGTTTGCGATGGCCAACAGCAGCGCCAAACCTGCCAAACCGCGCAGCCACCAACCGGGAAGCCGCCGCCAAATGGCAAGGACCAGCGCGAACAAAGCCAGACCTGCAACGCCATAAAGCATGATAAGTGGGATCAACGGATCAAGGATAAGTGTGCCTGTCATCTTATTGCCCCAACCGATCCAGCAAATCAGGCACATGGACCTGATCGGACTTATAGTTGCCTGTCAGGACATGCATGATGACATTTACACCAAAGCGCAGTGCAATCTCGCGTTGCCTTTCACCGGACATACCGCGCCCAACCGGGAACATGCGGCGGCCATTGCCATCGACCGCCCAGGCGCGTGCCCAATCGTTACCGCCAATGATCACAGGCGTCACGCCATCATTGAGATTACGAAACGGCATGCCCTCGACCGTTTGCGCATCAATTGGTGCGGCCTCGACCCAGACATCACGGCTGGCATAGCGGCCGGGGAAGTCTTGCAGCAAATAAAAGGTACGGGTCAAAACATGATCTGGCGGGATGCGCTCAATGCCCGGAATATCCAACGAGCGAGCAATGGCCTGCAAGCGCTGTCCTTCCGGTGATCCAGATCCAAAGCGCGCAGTATCGGCGTCGCGCGTATCGAACATGATCATGCCACCAGAACGCAGGTAGCGGTTCAATTTGCCATAGGCTTCACGGCTTGGCAGTGGCTGGTCTGCGGTGACGGGCCAGTAAAGGAAAGGAAAAAACGCGAGTTCATCGCTTTCAATGTTCACGCCTATTGGGGCTGCGGGCTCGATTGACGTGCGCCGAAACAGGGTTTGGGAAAGACCTTGAAGGCCAGCCGCGGCGATATCGTCGATTTCAGTGTCTCCGGTCAGTACATGGGCCAAAACTACCTCGGACGTTGCACGCAACGCGAAATCTTCGGTGGTTTGGGCTTGGACGTCAGGGGCCCAGAGAAGTGCAAGCGCAAGGGCCGCGGCGACATCAGCACGAGGTCCCTTTAGTCTGCCACCGATGGCAAGTGACGCAATCACATCGATGAGCAACAACATCACAGTCGCAGTCAGTAACCAACCTTTCAGCGCGGTTTCGCGCACGACGTCCATGCCTTCAATCGCGATCCGGGCGGGCCATGCAGCGACGTTCAGCACTGTTTCTTCTCCTATGACGTTAATCGCAAGCTGGCGATCGCCACCTGCATAAAGGCCGGGCAGTAGAGTGGGGCTTGGGGTGCCTTCAGCCAGCATTTCACCTGCGACACCGGGCAATGCTGTCCCATCTTCCAGCCGTCCGTAGGCGTCGAGCACCTTGTTGGGCAACCACGTTGTGCCGGCGAGCTCAGTGGCGTCTGGCGAGGCGGGCCGCGTAGACACTGCAAGACGCTCTAGCATTTGTACGAAAAGGCCAGACAAAGGCAGGCTCGACCATTCTGCATTGGCAGTCACATGGACGAGGACGATCTGGCCCTCTCCAGTGATGCTGCGGGTGACCAGGGGCGTGCCATCTGTCAGTTGCGCGATCACGCGGTCTGCTAGCGTCGGATCAGGCTGCGCCATGACCTGACTGGTCACGCTGACATCATCGGGAATTGCGAGGCCAAAGAAGGGGCTGTCATCGGCGAAGGGTGCGAGCGTTTTGGGTTCTCCCCAGCTCATCGCACCGCCCACTGAACGCCCGCCAGAGCGTAAGCGCACCGGCAAGAGCGGATCAACCGCGTTGCGGCCTTGGTCGGATGCCGCCAGTCGGGGCCCCGCAAACCGTAACAGCATGCCGCCGTTTTCAACCCATTCCAAGACAGACTCAGCCTCGCTGCCGGCCAGATTGGCCACGTCGGCAAGGATGATAACATCCGGATTTGCCAGTAAGATGTCATCGAGGGTGCCATCGATAATATCGGCTGTCGGTTCAAGTGCTTCTCGCAGATAAAAGAGTGGCGACAACAACTCTAGTCCTTCGCGGTCATCGCGCCCAGCGATCAGCGCGACCTCTCGCCGTTTCAGGGCGTCATCGGTCAGGCTGACGGCGCCCGCAGACCGGGTGCCCGTTATCTCGAAACGGGTAATCCGGTTGCGCAATTCGGGTGGGAGGATGATTTCTGTTTCTGCAACCGGTTCCCCCGGCGCGAAACTTAGTGGAACAGAAGCCAGCTGACGCTCGACACCCGCAGGATCAAGCCCGATCGCGGTGACGGCTGTTTCCAGAGGGTTCCCGATGGGGGAACGGGTTGCCGATACAATAACTTCACCATCTTCAAACCGAGCAGGACGCAGCCCAATATTCTGGCGCGGCGTTTGGAAAACGGTCACGTTGCCGCGGCTTTCCAGCAGTGCAAGAAGGTCAGTCCGGCCGTCCCAATCGAGCCCGTCCGAAATCCAGTAGGTTTCAAAATCACTGTCAGTCTGCGCAAACCAGTCGACGATGTTGGCAGGTTGCCAAGGCCGTGGTTGGATGCTTGGCATTCTGTTTTGCCAGTCTGTTGGGGCTGCAAAAGGCAGCGTGCCAACGGGCAGGTCATTCAGATTGACCACGGCGGCCCGTCGTTGGGCAAGGGCCGCTTCGCTCAGCAATGTGTCGACCCGATCGATCCGAGCCTGCCAAGCGGGTGCGCCGGCCCAAGACCCGTCTAGCAGGATAACAAGATCGCCTGTTCCTTCACGGGCATTTTGCGGGTTCAGAACAGGCCCGGCAAATCCAATAATCGCGGCCGCGACGGCGAGAATGCGCAACAACAATAACCACCAAGGTGTGCGGTCTGTTTGATTTTCGTCGTCCGTCAGGCCAAGCAGTAAGGCCACACCCGGAAAACGCCGCCGGATGGGCGCTGGTGGTACGGCACGCAGCAAAATCCACAAGATCGGCAAGGCGATCAGGCCGAGCAGCAGCCAAGGCGCAGCAAAACCTATGGGGCCGAGCGACCACATCTACTGTTGTGCCTGGGGCGTTGCCCCAGACCCCAGAGTTTTTTGGGCAAGATGATAATGCAAGGTCATCTTTGATGCTCCAATGCGCCATAAAGCCAAAGGAGAGCGTTGGTCGCACTTTGTCCGGTGTGATGCGTTTGGAACTGCCACCCTGTGATACGCGCCAGATGCTGTAGACGGTCTTTGCGTTCGGCCAAGCGGTCAAGGTAGCGTGTTTTCAAGTCGCCTGCTTTGAGCGTTTCGTGTTGGATTGCGCCAGACATGCTTTCAAAAATGGTCCGCCCGTCGAAGGGGAACGCCTCTTCTTGTGGGTCAAGCACTTGCAGCAGTGCCCCACCCACACCGCGATCTGCGGCCCGCATCAGTGCCTCTTCGATGGGTTTGATGTCACCGAGGAAATCGCTGATGAAGAATGCCCGCGAATGCGGCAGCATCCCTTGGGCTTCGGGAGCACCATAATCGGTGGTGTCTTCTTGGCTGAGGAGTTGCGCCATTTGCATCAACTGTGCTTCGCCGCGCCGTGGTGGCAGGCGCAGACCGGTCAGGCCAACACGTTCGCCACCGCGGATGAGTAAGATTGCACAGGCGAGGCCAAGTGTGCGGGCGCGTGCGGCTTTGGTGGGCAGGTTGTCGTCCGACCCAAAGGACATCGATGCCGCCTGATCAACCCAGAGGATGATCGACTGCGCGATTTGCCATTCCTTGTCTTGTACAAAATTTGCGTCTGAGCGTGCAGAGCGCCGCCAATCAATGCTGCGCGCCTCGTCATGCGGCTGTGCAGGGCGATATTGCCAGAAGGTATCACCGGTGCCCGCCCGTCTGCGCCCGTGATCGCCCAGCAGAACCGTCGTCGCCAAATGCTCTGCTTCCGCCAACAGCGGGGGCAGCGGGGCGGCAAGCGCCTCGGCGTCGGATCTGAGGGCGAGTGGTGTTGTCATGCAGCGTTGGCCACGGTCGTGATCTCGTCTGCGACGGTGTTAATAACGTGATGAATGCTTTCGCCACGGGCGCGTGCGGCAAAAGACAGCGCCATGCGGTGTTCCAGCACGGGCACAGCCATCGCGCGGACGTCTTCGGCGGATGGCGCAAGGCGGCCTTCGAGTAGGGCTTGGGCACGCACTGTCAGCATCAACGCCTGTGCGGCACGCGGGCCGGGCCCCCAGCTGACGTTCTGGCGGATCATATCAGGTGCGTTTTCGTCGTCGGGACGGCAAGCGCGGACCAGATCGAGGATCATTTCGACGATGTTGTCGCCCACCGGCATGCGGCGTAAGAGGGTTTGCGCGTCGAGCAGTTCTTGTGCGGTGAAGACTGGTTTGGACTGCGCCTCTTCAACACCTGTTGTGGCGATCAGGATGTCTTTCTCGGTATCGCGGTCTGGGTAGGGGACGTCGATTTGCACGAGGAAACGGTCAAGTTGCGCTTCGGGCAGGGGGTAGGTGCCTTCTTGTTCAATCGGGTTTTGGGTGGCCAGCACGTGGAATGGCACACCAAGGGGGCGATGCTCGCCTGCGATGGTGACCTCTTTTTCCTGCATAGCCTGCAAAAGGGCCGACTGAGTCCGGGGTGAGGCGCGGTTGATCTCATCCGCCATCAGCAGTTGGCAAAAGATCGGGCCTTCGATGAAACGGAAATTGCGCGAGCCATCGTTGGTGGTTTCCAACACTTCGGAACCAAGAATATCTGCAGGCATCAAGTCTGGTGTAAATTGGATACGATTGCCATTCAGGCCCATCACAGTGGACAGGGTATCAACAAGCCGCGTTTTGCCCAAACCCGGCAGGCCGATCAGAACGGCATGACCGCCACAGATCAGCGCGGTCAGGGTCAGGTCCACGACGCGCGGCTGGCCAATAAAGCGGGCGCTGATGCTGGACCGCGCCTCTGCCAGTTTTGCGCCCAGATTTTCAATCTGAACGACGAGATCGGCATTGTTGGCCATGACATTCCTCCGGTTGAACTATATCTTACATCACAACAGATAATCCCATCACACCCAATGGCAAAAAGAATGACCACACAAAAGATTGTGACACCTAGCGCAGAAAGCCTCGCTGATAGCGCGCGCGCCGCCCAAAAAGGCGGTTTGCCGCCCGTTCATCTATGGAATCCGCCTCATTGTGGGCACATCGACATGCGGATCGCACGCGATGGGACGTGGTTTTACATGGGTACACCCATCGGACGTCCTGAATTGGTGCGGTTGTTTTCAACGATTCTGCGCAAAGATCGTGATGATTATGTGCTGGTCACACCAGTTGAAAAGGTGGGGATCACGGTGGATGACGCCCCATTTGTCGCAGTGGACTTCAATGCGCGTGGTGATGGATTGGAATTTGAAACCAATGTGGGTGACCGCATGGTGGCCGGTCCGGATCATCCCATTCGCGTTGTCCGGGACCCGGAAACAGGGGAGCCGTCGCCCTACGTGTTGGTGCGTACCAATTTGGAAGCACTGATTGACCGCAAATCGTTCTACCGTTTGGTCGAGCTTGGCGAACATGCCAACTATGAAGGCGTGGATTGGTTCGGGGTCAAAT
Organism: uncultured Paracoccaceae bacterium; assembly: GCA_947496605.1. Lineage (GTDB taxonomy): Bacteria > Pseudomonadota > Alphaproteobacteria > Rhodobacterales > Rhodobacteraceae > Yoonia. The sequence continues at coordinate 614,154 of CANMDF010000002.1, forward strand.
CTGAGGGTATGTTTTTCCCGATCATCCCCTCTGCTGAATTGGACTAAAGCGACCCGTTACTGGCCCAGAGGAACAGGAAAAATCCCCACGCAAGTCCAGCGGCGATCATGCCAAGACCGATCCAGACCACAACTTCCCAATCATTTGTCAGCCCCCATCCGGTGACTGCACCGCCACCCACAATCAGGATGATTGGCATCAGTAGCGTCATGACAAAAGCAATCAGACGTTTCATTTTGGTCTCCCCATTCGTTGTGCCCCCAAGGATCTAAATAGGTATTTCGCGTTCAACTTGCAAAAACTGATGAATTTCAGTTTTGTTTGGGTGACAATGATGATCAGCCACGAAGGATAGTTTATGCCCAAGTTCTGCGCCAACCTCACATGGCTTTTCACCGAATTGGATTTCCTTGAGCGCTTTGAAGCAGCCAAAGAGGCTGGTTTTAATGCAGTTGAGGTCCTTTTCCCTTACGATGTGAATGCGCAAGATATCGTGTCTGAGCTTGGCAAACACGAATTGCAAATGGCGTTGATCAACTGCCCGCCGCCAAACTATACAGGTGGGCCGCAGGGCTTTGCCGCCGTACCGGGTGTGGAAGAACGGTTTCGCAAGGATTTTGGGCGTGCGCTGCGCTATGCCCAAACGCTGGGTGCGAAACATTTGCATATCATGTCAGGCGTGGCGGAAGGGGATGAAGCGAAAGACACCTTCATCAACAACCTGCGCTGGGCCGCGGCAGAGGCACCTGACCAAAGCCTGACGATTGAGCCTATCAACAATGAAACGATGCCCGGTTACTTCCTCAATGATTTTGATCTGGCGCGCGAGATTGTCACAAGTATCGACGCTCCGAATTTGCGCCTGCAATTTGATACCTACCATGCCGCCAAGATTACAGGTGACGTCTTGGGCACTTGGGAAGCAATGCGTGATATCACAGCACATGTACAAGTGGCCCAAATGCCCGACAGGGGCGAGCCTGACAAAGGCGAGATCGACTATCCTGCGTTCTTTGCAATGCTTGATACGCAGGGTTATGATGGCTGGGTTGCGGGGGAATATAAACCGCGCAAGACCACAACGGACGGCTTGGCTTGGATAGCAGAGTGATCGGTGAATGGGTGACCGCAGGCACCGATTCCAGGACTAAGGACCTCAGCCATGTCAAACGAAGCCGCGAAAGCGATCATTGACCTTTACCAACAGAACGCAAAAGCATGGATCGAATTGCGTCGGTACGACCTTTTTGAGCGGGCTTGGCTTGATCGCTTTATCGGCTTGCTATCACCAACGAACCGCGAAGTTTTGGACCTTGGCTGCGGATCGGGCCGCCCAATCGCAGGCTATTTGATCGGTAAAAATTGTCAGATGACTGGGATAGATGCCGCTGCCTCATTGATCGATGTCGCGGCCAAGACGTTTCCTGAACAGTCTTGGATGATGGCTGATATGCGGCAGTTGCCACCTTTAGGCCAGTTTGATGGGATCATCGCGTGGCATAGCTTTTTTCATCTGACGCCAGATGACCAACGTCCAATGTTTGCGACTTTCAGCAAGCTTGCCCGGCCAGGTGCGCCGTTGATGTTCACAAGTGGCACGACCTTGGGGCAAGCGATTGGCACATTTGAAGGTCAGCCTTTGTATCATGGCAGCTTAGATACAGCTGAGTATCGTGAGCTTTTGAGTAGCACGGGCTTTGAGGTGGTGAATTATGTAGAAAATGACCCAGCGTGTGGCGCTGCTAATATCTAGCTTGCAAGAAAAACTGCGTAGACGACTTAGGCAGAAGATCGGAATCTTCATGTATTTAAAAACCTACTGACACAATGCTGTCAGGAGGGGTATGATTAAAGATGTCCATCAACCTCAAACAAGGAGATGAGACATGAGTGATCGTACAATTATGGCATGGGGCGAAATTCCGGTGACCGACATGGATAAGGCCGTCGCGTTCTATAACGATGTATTTGGATACCAGATGAAGATCGACAATTCTGGCCCCAACCCAATGGCGGTACTTGGCAGCCTTGAGAATGTCGCAGGTGCGCATCTTTATCCCGGCAAACCTGCCGCTGATGGCGGCAACACAATCCATCTTGCGATTGAAGATGCGCTTGAGAACGGCATGGAGCGGGTCAAGCAAGCCGGAGGAGAGGTTCTCAGCCCACCGATCGATGTCCCCGATGGCCGCTTTTTCTGCGCCAAGGACCTTGATGGGAATTCCATCGGCCTGTTTGAGGCAACTGCCTAGATGCGTCGGGCCGATCGCCTGTTCCAAATACTGCAGTACCTGCGGGGTGGTCGGCTGACAACGGCGGCGCAATTGGCTGAAAAATTAGAGGTCACGCCGCGGACGATTTACCGCGATGTGGCCCATTTGATTGGCTCGGGTGTCCCGATTGAGGGCGAAGCGGGCGTCGGCTATCTGATGCGCGATGGTTATGATCTGCCGCCATTGATGTTCACCCATGATGAAATCGTTGCACTCGTATCAGGCGCACGCATCTTGCAGACATGGGGTGGTACCAAGATGGCTGCCGCTGCCCAAGAGGCATTGGTCAAGATTGACGCTGTCTTGCCCGACGATGCCCGCAGACAGGTGGGGCAAGTCAATGTCCATGTGATGGACGGGGCAGAACAGCAAGGCCATTGGCGCGACTATCTAGACCGGTTTGAAGCGGCGTCAGAGGCGCATGTGCGACTTCAGATGGACTATGCAGATGAGGCGGGAAACCGCACATCGCGCATCGTGCGTCCTTTGGGTGTTTGGTTCTGGGGTAAAGTCTGGACCGCGATTTGTTGGTGCGAGTTACGCGAAGGGTTTCGCATGTTTCGGCTGGACCGCATTTCGGAACTTGAAGAACTGGATCGCTATCGCCCGATAAAAGGCCAGACCTTGCGTGAATTCTATGAGACAGCCGCCTACCGACACTGATTGCACATCATTGTTAGTGGCGAGTCTGGCGGTCTAATCTATGTTGGAGCCTGAACAGGGCTTAAGGTTGGACAGGCAAATGAAACGTCGCGGATTTATTGTGGCAGGAGCGGCGACATTGGCCGCGCCCATGTTGGCGCAGATGGATCTATGGGCAGAGGTGTCGCAGACGGCCCGCGCGTTTGATCAATGTCACGCAATGCTTATCCGGCAATCAGGACAGACGGTGCTTTCCGAACAATTCCGGGGGCCGTTGCTAGGCCGCGCCGTGCCGATCAAGTCTGTCTCAAAAACGATTGTTGCCGCGTTGACAGGCGCTGCGTTGGATCAAGGTGAGATTGGTTCCGTCAAGGCCACCCTCGCAGACATTGCGCCACGGCTTATCCCTGCTGATGCAGATCCGCGTGTGGCAGAGATCACAGTTGAAAACTTGGTCACAATGCAAGCCGGGCTCGAACGGACGTCGGGTGCCAACTATGGCGGCTGGGTCAGTAGCCGTAACTGGGTCGCAGATGCGCTCGGACGTCCGTTTGTGGCTGAACCGGGCGCGCGAATGCTCTATTCGACCGGATCGTTTCACATCTTGGGTGCGGTCCTGAGCGAGGTTTCTGGTCAATCGCTGCTATCCCTTGCGCGTCGCCGGTTGGGTGATCCTTTGGGGATCGAAATTCCGGCATGGACGCGCGATCCTCAGGGTCGATATTTGGGCGGCAATGAGATGGCCTTGACCTTGGATGCCATGGTGCGGTTCGGCGAGATGTACCGTTTGGGCGGGCTTTTTGGCGATGCGCGTGTACTGAGTACTGACTGGATCAACCGATCTTTCGAACGGCGTACCCAATCATTCTTTTCTGGATTAGATTATGGTTATGGCTGGTTCTTAGGGGAAGGCGCGGGTGTGCGATATGCCTTGGCGCGCGGATATGGCGGGCAGATTATTTGCGTCGCTCCGGATGTTGAATTGACCCTCGCTATAACCTCAGATCCGACGCGGCCCGCACGCAGCGGTGGCTATTTTGGTGACTTGCAAAGGCTGATCGAGCGGCAAATTTTGCCGCTCGCCAAATCGCAAATCAGGTGATCTGGGTAAGGTGGATCACGCTCCACCTTACGTGTTTCCTCTATCGTGACAGGCTTTGCGCCAATCGCATCAATTGAACAGCCTCAGTACGATAGCCAAAGTCATCTTCGCCGCGATTGGCATTCGCCAATGCAATCGCCTCATCATAACCCCAGCCGTTCAGAAACCGGTCATCCCGCAAAAGCTGCCCGAACCCTGCGATTGCAGCTGCAAAATTTGCCTCTGTTCCGGGGATGCTGCTGCCGACAATAGGCGTTTCAATCAATTGGCTGACGTCTTCGCCGGGGTTTTTGTAGCGTAGTTTCAGAAAGCCCAGTTCATCTGACGTTTGCACCACGGAGTTTGGTGCATACCGCAGGGGATCGCTCAGTTGTGCCGGACTGCCCACAGGGGTTACCTCATAGATTGCTGTAACGGCGTGACCCGCCCCCAATTCGCCGGCATCAACTGCGTCATTGTTAAAGTCTTCGCGGTTCAGACTGCGTGTCTCATATCCGATCAACCGGTACTCAGCGACTTGGGCCGGGTTGAATTCGACCTGCACTTTGACGTCACCAGCAATCGGGAACAATGCGCCAGAGAGTTGGTCGACCAACACCTTTTGCGCCTCGGACAACGTATCAATATAGGCCGCTGTGCCATTCCCGTTCTGCGCCAGCGCCTGCATGGTTGCGTCATCCAGATTGCCGCGCCCAAAGCCCAGCACGCTTAGGTAAGTGCCAGATTCACGCTTATTGGTGATAAAGTCTTTCAGCGAACTAGGATCGCTCAGCCCCACGTTGAAATCACCGTCTGTGGCAAGGATTACCCGGTTCACTTCGCCGCTCTCACGCATGGTTTCCGCGACGCTATAGGCCTGTTCCAGCCCGCCTTGGCCGTTGGTCGACCCACCCGCACCCAGTGACCCGATCGCTTGTAGGATTGTTGTGCGCTCTGACGCCGAAGTGGGTGCCAGAACCTGACCCGCGCTGCCTGCATATTCGACAATCGCGACCTGATCTTGGGGGCGCAATTGATCCAGCATCAGCCGGAAAGATTGCTTGAGCAGTGGCAGTTTCGCGGGGTCGTCCATGGAACCAGACGTATCGATCAGGAACACAAGGTTCAGTGGCGGCCGTGCTGCAACCTCTGGCATCTGCCCTTGCAGGGCGATGTGCACAAGTTGGGTGTCCGCGTTCCAAGGTGTCTGGAATGTCGAGACCGTCGGGCGGAAAGGGGCCTCGCCTGCGTCGGGGGCGGCGTAGTCATAGGGGAAGTAGTTGATCAGCTCTTCAATGCGGACCGCTTGGGCAAGTGGCAGTTGGCCGCGCGAAAGCGAAGAGCGCACGACGGCATAGGCCGCCGTGTCGACATCAATCGAGAAGGTCGAGACGGGTTCCTCTACTGTGATTTTGAGGGGGTTGACCGCGGCGTTGGCAAAATTTTCAGTGTTGCCAATTGGCGCAATAACACCGTCGTCTGTAAGTGTCGGCGACGGTGCGACGACAATTCGGCGCTGAGCAGTCAGGTTTGATGCACCTTCAGTGGCTTTCGATACGCTTGGCGCAGCCATTTCGGGCGCAGATTCTTCCATCAACTCAGCTTGCGGGGCCATCTGCGCGATTGCGTCGCTTTCCATCTCGAGTGGCTGCACGGGCCGCAAAGTTGGTGCCCGTTCGGACACTGCGGGCACGGAGCGGTCTGCGAACTGGTCATCAGACGTAGGTGGGACCAATGGCGTTTGCGCAGTTTCAGTGCGTGTCGTTGCTCCCTGCGTCGCGAATTCGCTGCCAATTTCGTCAGCCATCGCCGTCTCAAGCTGAGGCGCGCGCGCGGGCACGTCAAATTCGGTCATCGTGATCTGCGGGGCTGAGGGTGGGCGCAGCAAGTCTTGGCCTTGCGGTGTCAAAAATAGAAACCCGCAGGCGACCAGTGCGGTCGTTGTCGTCAGGCCACCTTTGGTTGTCCCCATCTTACTCATCGTTGCATTCAGCATTGTCTTCACTCCTGTCCAAAGGCCTTTTGGCCCGGTTACAGCAGTGGGACGCAGCCCATCGCGCGATCCTTGGAGATCTGCAAAGTTTTTCTGTGCCAACGCGAGGTTTTCTGCCCGCCGCGCCGCATCGGGGCGGGGCATTGCATCATCCATCATCGCTTTGAGGTCATTCAGGTCATCGGTCATACCATGTCCTCTTGTTCTTTGATTGTGCGAAGCGCTTTCTTTGCCTCAGAGATACGCCAGCTGACGGTTCCTTCGGATACTCCAAGTATGTCGGCGGCCTGCGCATGGGTCATATCATCAAGGACAAGCGCTAAGGTATCGCGCAGATCATCAGAGAGCTGGTTCATTGCTGCGGTCAGCCAATCCAGCTTTTCGGTTGTGTCGTCGATGGCAGCCGTGCGGTTCACTTCCCAATCGCCCCAGCCCGTTGTTGCTTTGGCATATGTTGCCCGCTTGCGGCGGCGGTCATGAGCTGCGTTGACGGCGACACGGTAAAGCCAAGTCGTGACTTTGGCGCGGCCTTGATAGCTGCTCAGTTTCGCCGGAAGTGCTGCGCAAATGTCTTGCGTCAGGTCCTCAGCTTCGCTGCGGGCACCTGTAAGGCGGAAACAGAAGGCAAAAAGCCTGTCGTAGTGGCGATCAAGCAAGCTTGCAAAGGCAGCACCGTCACCGGCTGCCGCTGCAGTTGCTAGGTCTTCATCGCTTGTCATCATACGCATCACGGTGGTTTGACGCGGGCCAATGGTCAATCCTTGGCTCTACCAGAATTTTTTTTAAGGACAGATGATTGAACGTAAGGCGAATCTGGATCCACCTTACTTTTGGGTCATACGCTGGTGCAGATGTATTTCATTTCCAGATAGTCTTCGATGCCGTGATGCGACCCTTCACGGCCCAGTCCGGATTGCTTTACGCCTCCAAAAGGGGCCACTTCGGTTGAGATGATCCCAGTGTTCACACCTACGATCCCATATTCCAGTGCCTCGGCCACTTTCGTGACCCGGCTCATGTCATTGGCGTAGAAATAACATGCGAGGCCAAAGATCGTGTCATTGGCCTGAGCGATCACGTCATCCTCATCTTCAAATTTAAAGAGCGGCGCAAATGGCCCAAAAGTCTCGTCAGTGCTGACCAGCATATCTTTGGTCGCATTGGCGACGATTGTGGGCTCAAAGAATTGCCCACCCAAATCATGCGGTTTGCCACCTGTCAGGATTTCCGCGCCTTTTGATAGCGCATCATCAAGATGCGATTGTACTTTGGTCACAGCCTTGGGTTCGATCAACGGGCCCAGCGTCGTGCCGTCGGTCATACCGTCGCCAACCTTTAGCGCCTCAACCGCGACCTTAAATTTGGCAGCAAATGCGTCATAGACGCCCGCTTGTACGTAAATGCGGTTTGCACAGACGCAGGTCTGACCGTTGTTGCGGAACTTACAGGCTATGGCACCAATGACGGCTTCGTCCAGATCAGCATCATCAAAGACGATGAAAGGCGCATTGCCGCCCAGTTCCATCGAACATTTCATGACTTGATCGGCAGCTTGGGCCAACAGGATGCGTCCTACTTGGGTTGATCCTGTGAAGGTCAGCTTGCGCACGGTTTCGTTTTCGCAAAACTCTTTGCCCATTGCCGATGCATCCGAAGACGTGACAACCGAGAACAAGCCTTTGGGCACGCCGGCTTCCTCGGCCAGTTTCGCCATGGCGAGGGCGGACAACGGGGTCAGTTCCGATGGTTTGATGACAAATGCACACCCTGCGGCGAGGGCAGGTGCGACCTTGCGTGCGATCATCGCATTTGGGAAATTCCACGGGGTAATTCCTGCTGCAACGCCGATCGGCTGTTTGATGACTGTGATCCGTTTGTCTGCCATATGGCCGGGAATAGTCTCGCCGTAGATGCGCTTGGCTTCTTCCGCAAACCATTCGACGAAAGAGGCGCCATAGACGATTTCACTGCGGGCTTCGGCCAGTGGCTTTCCCTGTTCCGCTGTCATGATGATGGCAAGGTCTTCTTGGTTCTGCATCATCAGATCGAACCATTTGCGCAGGACTGCACCGCGTTCCTTTGCGGTACGTGCAGCCCAAGGTTTCTGCGCAACTTTGGCCGCTGCAATAGCATTTGCGACTTCTGTACGTGACAGATCGGGAATATTTGCGATGACGTCACCGCGTGCCGGGTTTGTCACCGCAAAGGTCTTGCCACTGCTGGCCTGCATCCATGCCCCACCCACAAAAGCGTCTTCGCAGACCAGATCAGACCGTGTCAGCATTGATTTGAGGTTCGTGGTTTCGTCGAGCATAATAGCCTCCCTTGGGTTTGCACGCTATCTGACCCATGCGGGGGCATGCCGTAAAGGGGGACATGATGGAATTGGACGATGATTATGCGAATGCAGCCTATATTCCGGGTGCAGATGCGTATCCAGAAAAGTGGTCGCAAGCTGCAGAAGTCTTTCGTGAGCAGACCGTTTGCGAATTAGACTTGGCTTATGGTGAAGGTCCGCGACAGCGTTTTGACCTGTTCCATCCAAGCCGGCTGTCCAAGGGCTTGGTTGTGTTCGTGCACGGCGGATATTGGCTGCGATTTGATAAATCCTTTTGGTCGCATCTCGCAGCAGGTCCGTTGGCGCATGGATGGACGGTTGCAATGCCTTCATATGATTTGTGCCCTGATGTGCGTATCACCGATATCCGCCGCGAAATCATGGCGGCGATTGCGTCGGTTTCCTTGCGCGTGCCGGGTCCCATTCGATTGGTCGGTCATTCGGCGGGTGGACAATTGGTTGCTTGCGCCAGTGTTGAGGAAGCCGGTGCGCACTGGCAAGAACGGCTCGTGCGGACGGTGCCAATTTCGCCGGTCGCCGATCTGGCCCCGCTGATGCGGACCTCGATGAACGCCGATTTGCAATTGGACGCCGCGCAAGTTGCTTTGGAAAGCCCTATACACCTGCCGAAACCGAAGGTCCCAATCACGGTTTGGGTTGGGGCAGATGAACGGCCTGTCTTTTTTGAGCAGGCGAAGGCATTGGAATCGGCTTGGGACTGCGCATTGGTTGTGGCAGCAGGCAAGCACCATTTTGACGTCATCGAAGAGTTGGCCGCGCCAGACAGCGCACTTACGCAGGCGGTTCTGGCCTAAGTTCCGACATGTGGCCTTTGGTGGTGGTAGACCTGCCTTTGTTCTCAACATATAGTGTGCAAAATAAGCGAAACGCGCGAGTCGCGCTGAATTGGATGGTATTGAAAATGGGAATTGCACGCAGTGTCATGATCGTTCTTGCTGCAGGCGCATTAGTTGCATGTGAGCGAACTGGCGATAACAATGACGTCACCGATGGCGGGGTTGATGGTGGTTTTCTTCGTGATGGCGTTGCAAATGTGTGGATTGATCCTGATGGCTGTCAGCACTGGTACATTGATGATGGGCTTGAGGGCTTTATGACCCCACGCATCAACCGTGACGGCACGCCCAAATGTCAGGACACCCGTGGCGAAATCATCCTTAAGGATGGTAGCCGTATTCCGGCAGAGCAGGAACCCACGAACTCTTAGGGCGCGCCGCGCTTATTAGGCATAGTGCATTGAGAAGGCACCGGTTTTTCGGTGCATTTGCTGTATTTCGGTCTATCGCATAGGATCGAATTGCGCATTTGTCATGCTGCAGTCGCGGATAACATCGCGTCCGCAGTCACGGAATTCTAGATCGCGGGTCAGACAAACGCGGGCTTCTTGGATATAACCTGACTTGCAGGTAATCGTGATCTGGTCAGGTTCCAACGTGGGGTTGTCCTGCAAAAATGCCTCTTCAATCAGTGACGCAGGCAATGTGACTTCCTTCGCCAGCGATCGAAAGACCTCTGGCCGTGTGATGCGGGCATATGCCTCTCGCGATAGTGCGTAGTAGTCATCTGAAGACAGCCCCGAACACACCCCATGTTTGCGCCACTGGTGCCATGCTAATCCTGATGTCCCCATGATATCGGCCATGGCAGACGTATCGCTGCGGCTGGGTGATCTTTCGTTCGTCGCACAGTTTGCTGGGTAACCACGTTCGTATTGTGGCCAGAGCCCATGCAATATCCAGCCGAAATCCGCTGAGGCATCGCACTGCGGCGAATTGCGTGCATCGCCCTCCAATGCGCACCAGTTGGCAGACCAGGACAGCGACATGACATAGTAGTCAAAATCGCCTGCGCGGTCTTGGGCGGTCAGCGGTGTGGCCATCAGGCAAAGCAGTGCAAACAGGCGGTTCATTTTGATCTTTCCAAATTTCATCCGCGCCACTATATACACCTCAAGTTCCCCGACAATGCGAACCCGGCTGCCACAGCAGTCTGCCCAACTTAAGGGCGCGGGAAAGGCTTGTCTGTTGATAAGATGGAGATGAAAGATGTCCGATAAACCGATCATGGCCAAAGCAACAGCTGTTTGGCTTTGCGACAACACAACGCTGACGTTCAAGCAGATTGCCGACTTTTGCGGTTTCCACGAGTTGGAAGTGCAGGGCATCGCAGATGGTGACGTCGCCACTGGCGTAAAGGGTTTTGACCCGATCGCGAACAACCAGCTGACCCAGGAAGAATTGGACAAAGCCGAAGCCAGCCCGGCCCATAAGCTGAAGCTAAAATTCTACGCAGCAGCCGCTGGCGAAGAAAAGCGCCGTGGCCCGCGTTATACGCCACTGTCCAAGCGTCAGGATCGCCCCGCATCTATCTACTGGTTGGTGAAGTTCCACCCCGAATTGACCGATGGTCAGATTTCCAAACTGGTGGGCACAACTAAGCCAACCATTCAGGCAATCCGCGAGCGGACACATTGGAACATCAACAACATCGAACCGATTGATCCGGTGGCTTTGGGCCTTTGTAAGCAGTCCGAATTGGACGCGGCAGTGCAAAAAGCCAACGCGAAGAAGGAAAAAGAAGGCTCGGCCATTTCGGATGATGAGCGCCGCAAACTGGTTGGCACAGAGCAATCGCTGTCCATGCCAGCAGAGCCCAAGATGCCATCCGCTATGGCAGGGCTTGAGACCTTTAGCCTTGCTGACCCGCGCGATGAAGACGGCGAAGATGATGTCGCTGATACACGTGATGTGTCGGACGCTGACAGCTTCTTTAACTTGCCAGATGATGATGAAAACAAAGACTGATTTTCGATCAAATCTCGATAAAAGGGCGCCTGCATAGGCGCCCTTTTCCTTTAAGCGGGGCGTCGCGCGACGACGAACCGTGTATCGGGGTTCTTGCCAAAATAACCGGTCTCAACGATCTCAAAGCCTGCGCGTCTAAAGTTGTCTTCCAGTTCGCTTGCGTCGAATAGAATGACATGAGGGGCCTTACCAAAGAACTTCATGATCTTGATCATGGCCGGGATGAACCTGTTCATATCCCTCAGGCAGGCTGTCTTTGAGATGATGTAGCCGCCCGGTTTGAGCTGGCTGCGCAAGTGAGACAACGCCTTGGGCAGATCGTCGACAAGATGCAGAATGCTAAAAGCGCAGATCGCATCGAATGGGGCGTCGGCCAGCGGCTTGGTGATTTCGGATTGGACAAACGAGACATTTGTAATGTTTTGGCTTTGTTGTTTGCCTTCTGCAATCTCAAGCATCTTCCCTGAGACATCAGTGGCCGTAATGCGTTTGACGGCAGACGACAGCGTAAGCGCGGTCGTGCCCGTGCCGCATCCTACCTCAAGCAAGTGGTCTTGGGCGTGCAGATAGTCACGTGTCCGGTCAAGCGTCGCTTCGTACGCAGGTACGTCTTTGATCTTTGATGCCGCGTATTTCTTAGCGGCTTTGTCCCAAAATGTTGCGTCGGCCATGTGATCGTTCCTGTGAAAGCTGATGTAGCAGCAGACTACATATGCACGCATCATATAGAAATTGCCAAAATTCGGATTATGGATATACATAAATGCATGAATTGGCAGGCTGTTTCATTTGACTGGAACCAAATCCGGGCCTTCCTAGCGACAGCTGAGGAAGGATCTCTGAGCGCAGCTGCGCGCGCTTTGGGGGCAACTCAGCCAACCGTGGGACGACAGGTCACGTCTTTGGAAAAAGATCTTGGTGTCACTCTGTTTGAAAGAGCAGGTCGCGCGCTGGTCATTACTGCGGCTGGTCAGGACCTGCTCGAACATGTGCAGGCGATGGGTGACGCCGCGAGCCGTATTTCAATGGTGGCGTCGGGGCAATCCGGTGATGTGGCAGGCACTGTTTCGATCACAGCCAGCGATCTGCTGGCCGCAGGTTTCTTACCACCTATTTTGCAGAATCTGCGCGATGATGCACCCGGTTTGAGTATCGATATTGTCGCGTCCAATCGGTTGGAAAACCTGACGCGGCGAGACGCTGATATCGCGATAAGGCACGTTGCGCCCGATCAACCGGACCTGATTGCCAAACGCCTGACTGATTTTACTGCGGCATTTTATGCATCAAGCGACTATATCGAACGCTATGGTCTGCCGCGTACTGCGGATGACGTGAACGGGCACCTGTTCATTGGTCCGCGCGAAACGCAGCAAATGACAGAATTTCTAAGTCAGCGAGGCTTGGACATTGCTGAACATCAATTCAAATTTCGTTCTGACAGTGGTGTCGTCATTTGGGAAATGATGCGAGCTGGTTTGGGAATTGCAGTGGTGCCGAGTGGCCTTTGGCCAGACAGCGCGGACGTCATTCCCGTGTTCACTGACTTTGAACCTGTACAATTTCCAGTCTGGTTGGTCACCCACCGAGAGCTAAAGACGAGCCAACGGATAAGGATCGTTTTCGACAGCCTTGCGGCAGGGTTAAGTCAAAAACGCTAGTTTGCGCCAGCGAAAGACCTTGTCAGATCATCAATCGCAGTTTGATCCCAGACCGTTTCATCTGCATAAATCGCAAATGCAGCATTGGCATCGATCCGTTCAGGATTGGTTCCCGCAGGCAGCACTTCGAGATCGGTGATCCAAAGGACCTCAAGCCCAAAATCCACATTTGTCAGCACACAACTCCCCAGTCTTTCGCGCAAACCGTCGCAGACCTCTTGTGCCTGAGTCAGCAGTGCTGTGCGTGTTTGTGCGTCATTTGCAGGGCGTAATTCACCCTCAAAAGGAAGCGTGATCTTCGTCGTGAAAAGCTGCCCGTTTTTGATGATAGAAGGATCGCCCAATTCCGCAGCAGGTAGGAAAGCAAGCCTGCCGTCCATCACCCAATCACCATCGCGGTTTTGGCGAACCAAAGTCCGGGTGACATCGCAGGATTGTCCGATGGTGGCGACAACTTCGGCGCAATAGGGTGCCATCTGCGCAGGGGCGCGTGCTGCTGCATAGAGTTCCAGCAGGCTGTCTGCTGGTGCGTCTTCGCCCACATTTAAAAGGTCCTGTGTGCTTACGATCTTTTCGACTGTGACAACACGTGCATCCGTCAACTCTACTGGAATGAATGTGTCGCGTAATGCGGGCCGGTCTGTCAGCCATTGGTAGGGATCAACTGGGGCAGGGGCCGTGGGTGCCTCAGGCACTTCGGTGCTTGCTGTCGTGAACTGTCCGGTGCCCTGCGAGAGAAGGCCATTGATGTTCAAATTGCCGAAATTAAGCGCCAGAACGGGCAGCGCTAAAATCAGCAAGAACACGAAAAAGGAAATGCGGCCACGGGTCATTGGCTGTTCCTTTCCAACACAGGTGGGTTCAATGCATCAAGATCACCACCGACTGCAGCGGTCAGTAGGTCTTCGTGTAGGGCTTGTACGGCAGCAGAACGGCTGTTTGCATCACCAAGGAATAAATGATCCGTCTCCATAATATGAATATCCCGGCCTGCAAGCTGCGCATATGTCACTGGTGTTTCTGGCGCGGCACCCAACAGTACGTGGGCCGCGTCGCGGGCCGTAACTGTGTTCGTCGCAGCCGACACCCCAAGGGCATCGGTGTACCAATTGTTATATGCCTCGTACCCTTTGGTGTAGGAATACATTTGGTTTTGATAGACAAGGCTGCCTGCCGCAGACTTCAAGGATCCGATCCAGTCGGCTTCAGCTGCCCGCCAAGGACGGATCATACAAGCGCGTGGCGTGTCGTCCGCACCGTATTGATGCGGCCCGATGAAATCGCTGACCAGCAAGGCCTCGATTGTTGTGTCTTGTTGAATATTTGCGACACCAGAGAAATCAGAACTAATGATTGCGACATGTGCAATTTGCACGTCTGGAGCAGCGTGTAAGTTCCAAACAATCCCTGGCCCCATATTCTGTAGGACAAGATAGAGCGGCGCCGAGGTGTCTGTCAGGACGACATCAAGACTTGTCTTTTGCCCTTGGGTGTCCATCTGCGCCACGGTTTCGACTTTGCCTTGCGTGACAGCCTCGATGTTCTCTAGTACGCGACCTGTCAGTTGACGGTCTGAAAATGAATGCAGCGGCGCCGGCAAAAGCGCATTCTCGATCCGGACGCCCATCACCTTTTCATCGGCCGCGGGCGTGCGAAGCGTGCAATCACCATTGCGTGCGATCGGAATGACATTGGCAATTGAGGTATCACCAGTCGGCAGGCTTACTTGCGTCAAGACATTATCTAGGTTGAGCGGCGTATCGCCAGCATGTGCGATTAAAGGTGATGCATAAACGGGCCCTTGGTTTGACATGGCGCCGGTCTCAGCAATGTCCTCCGGGGATGCGGGCGCCGAGGCTTCTGCACTTTCATTGCCGCTGATGAGATCCCGCAGGTCTTGCGGAAGCATCCCCCAACCGAAATAGCCACCGGTGCCAAGGGCTGCGAGGATAACGACCCAAATGATACTGTTGCGGACCGGGTGGCTTTCAATCGGTGCATTGTAGTCGAAGTCCGACTTATCGTGGCCAGTACCACCAGTGGTAGGATCAACTTCATCCCCGCGTTCGCGTGAAATGCGGCTTAGTCGCTGCGCAAAATCTTCTTGGCGTCGATCTTCTGTCATTTTACTCAAAGTCCCTCATTACCCGACCGCGGTAGAACGGAATTGGGGCATGGCCTGTGCGAAGTTGTGACAATATCTTGATCGCCGGCGTTTTTGTCAAAGTGCTTTGCGTGCGTTCAAGGCCGCTGTAATCGTGCCATCGTCCAAATAATCCAACTCACCACCCACAGGGACACCCTGTGCGAGGGACGTGACAGTAATGCCGGGCAATTGGTCGGCGATATAGTGTGCCGTGGTTTGCCCATCGATTGTGGCACCCAATGCAAGGATCACTTCGGTGACGTTTTCGGTTTTGATCCGGTCAATCAGCTTGGGGATGCGCAACTCATCAGGGCCCACCGCATCAAGGGCAGACAATGTACCGCCCAGCACATGATAGCGTCCTTTGAACACTTGCGCACGTTCCATGGCCCACAGATCAGCCACATCTTCGACCACGGCAATCTGGCCAGTTGCACGCTTTTCGGCGCTGCAGATTTCGCAGATATCGGTGGTGCAAACATTCCCGCAATTCAAACACTCACGCACCGTTGCACCAACCCGGTGCATGGCTTCGGCAAGGGGGATCAGAACCAACGACCGCTTTTTGATGAGATGCAACACAGCACGCCGGGCGGACCGAGGGCCCAGCCCCGGTAGCTTGGCCATCAGCGCGATCAGATTATCAAGGTCTTCTGTGCCGTTTGTCATGCTGCTCTCGCGGGGCTTACAAATTTCTAGAAATTTGTGCGCGGCCTAGAATGGCAGGTTCATGCCCGGCGGCAGGCCCAAGCCTTCGGTCATCTTGCCCATCTCTTCTTGGGCGCGTTCCGTGGCTTTGCCTTGGGCATCTTTGATTGCGGCCAGGATCAGGTCTTCGACAACTTCTTTGTCGTCGCCATTGAAGATGGATGGATCGATGTCGAGACCTTTCAGTTCGCCTTTGGCCGTCGCTGTCGCTTTGACCAAACCTGCGCCGCTCACACCTTCGACCATAATGGTTTCAAGGTCGTCCTGCATCTGGGCCATTTTGCCCTGCATTTCTTGCGCTTGCTTCATCATCTTGGCCATATCGCCAAGGCCACCAAGTCCTTTAAGCATCTTACTGATCTCCTGTTTCTTTGCCCCGTTTCAAGGGCGCTGTGTAGAGCACTACACCGATACACACCAGCACAGCAACGACTATGAAAAACGTTGCATTCCCGATGCAGCCTTCAACCATTGCAGCCTCGCGGATCGCGGTCGTATCGCCCCAGCCTGTGGCAATAAATGTCGACAAGCTCCAGCCGACAACGACGGCCAAGCCGCCCTTTTCACTGCGAAACCGAATGGCGAGGGCGGTTGCCACGATAAGTAGTAGGACGATGGGTGTTTGCAATAGGTGAAGGAATTCACCAAAGGCGGTGACAGGCACGCCGTCCCAAAGCGGGCGCTCAACCGAGCAGACCTCTGCCCAAGCCGGGGCCGGGCCCAACAGTGCCGCCGCTAAGATCAGTCTTCGTCGAATGGGTCCCATTCATCATCCACTTCGGGCAGCGCATCTTCCAATGCGTCTTGTTCTTTTTCCGCTTCGGTTCTGATTTCGGTGATCTTGGCCTTTGGAAAAGCCGCGATCACCGCCTTGACCAGCGGATGCTCTTGCGCTTCTTGCAACAACGCGTTCTCAGCCGCATCGCGCGTTTCCGCGATTGTTGGCCCACCGCCATCCGTCACGCTAATCGCCCAGCGGTTGCCGGTCCATGCTTGCAGGCGTGCACCCAAACGCCCAACCAAATCGCGGGCGGCATCAGCCGTTGGGTTCACCTCAATCCGGCCTGGCTGATAGCTGACAAGGCGCAAGCCGCTTTCAACCTCGACCAGCAATTTCACATCGCGGTGGGTGCGGATCAGCTCAACCACGTCTTCAAAACGCGCGAAGTGTTGCAGGGCATCTGTTTCCAGCGCCACTGCTGTTTGTGCACCCATTGCCGATGGCCCGCTGGGTGCGGAATGTGTTGGTGCAGGCGCGCTGCCGATGGCTGTCGTGCTACCACCTTGCGGTGCAGGCCTGCCACCTGACGGGCCGCTTGGTGGCGGCGTCGCGTCTTGCAGTTTGCGCACCAATTCTTCGGGACTGGGCAGATCGGCGACATGGGTTAGGCGGATCACGGCCATTTCCGCAGCCATCATCGCGTTAGGTGCCATTGCCACTTCTTCCAGCGCTTTCAGCAGCATTTGCCACATCCGTGACATCACGCGCATCGGCAAGTCCGACGCCATCGCTTGTCCGCGTGTGCGTTCATCCGGGCTGATCGTGGGGTCTTCGGCGGCCTCTGGCGTGATCTTGATCACGCTGATCCAGTGGCAGACCTCGGCCAGATCGCGTAGGACTGCCATCGGGTCGGCCCCATCGGCATATTGGCCGGACAGTTCGGTCAGGGCCGCTGCGGCTTCGCCGCGCAGGATCATATCAAAAAGGTCGAGGACGCGACCACGGTCAGCCAGCCCCAACATCGCGCGAACCTGATCGGCGGTGGTTTCGCCCGCGCCGTGGCTGATCGCTTGGTCGAGCAAAGATTGCGCATCGCGCGCAGAGCCTTCGGCAGCGCGAGTGATGAGGGCGAGCGCCTCATCGGTGATCTCGGCCCCCTCGGCCGTGGCGATTTTGCGTAACAGCGCGATTTGGGTTTCAGGCTCAATCCGGCGCAGGTCAAAGCGTTGGCAACGGGATAGGACCGTGACAGGCACTTGTCTGATCTCGGTCGTCGCAAAGATGAACTTCACATGCTCGGGCGGTTCTTCCAGCGTTTTCAGCAAGGCGTTAAACGCATTCTTCGACAGCATGTGCACTTCGTCGATGATGTAGATCTTAAACCGGGCCGAGGCCGCGCGGTAGTGCACGCTATCAATAATCTCGCGGATATCACCGACACCGGTGCGTGAAGCGGCATCCATCTCCATCACATCGACATGGCGGCCTTCCATGATCGCCACGCAATGTTCGCACTGCCCGCAAGGTTCTGTCGTGGGGCCGCCTGTGCCGTCAGGGCCGATACAGTTCATGCCTTTGGCAATGATCCGGGCGGTTGTTGTTTTGCCCGTGCCGCGAATACCCGTCATGATAAACGCCTGCGCTATGCGATCCGCTGCAAACGCGTTCTTGAGCGTACGCACCATTGCATCCTGACCTACCATATCGGCAAAGGTTTCGGGCCGGTATTTGCGGGCGAGCACTTGGTATTGGGGCTGATCGGTCATGGCGGCCTTGGATTGGGATTCGGGCGTTGGGTCAGACTAGGGGCAGTCATGCCAGAGGTCTACCACATCAAAGCGACCAAAGGATAATCCCGGTGGCGATTGCGGCGAGGGTCATGATGCTGGCAAGTAATGTGTAGTTGCGTGTGGGCGTGGCTTCGATATCGCTCTCGCTCAGCCGGGCGAAGGTTTTGCAGGCCTGATTACGGGCGGACCAGAAGATTGCAATCGCCACTGCAAGAAAAATGCTTGCGACAAGTTTGGCAGCCCATGTTGGCTCAAATGCGCCGAAAACGGCTTTGAGGCCGATGGCGACGCCAATGGCCCCCAGTCCGGTGCCCATCCAACTGGAGAAAGTACGTTCACTGGCCATGATCGTGCGGTCTTCGGCCCAGTCGGTGCGTTTTTTGGCTTGTTGGGTGTCTTGTGTCATGGTCTGAACCCTAGAGGATGTGCCCGCAAATGCGAGGCCATTCTGGTGCTGGAGGTGCAAGTTTACCATGCTTGAGTTTGTCATCCACAGTCTGCCTGCAGCGGGTGGAACGGTGGCCATAACGCCAATGCCGGGCAGGACGCGGCATTACGGTACAGATTGGTTGCGTTTGCTGGAATGGCGCCCGGACTTGGTGCTGACGATGACCAGCCAAGCGGAACTGGAACGTAAGGGTGCAGGGTCTCTAGGTGCCGATCTAGCGAATGAAGGCATTGGTTGGTTGCACTTGCCGGTGCTCGATTTTGGCGTGCCTGTCGACATGGATTGGCCACAAGTCCGTGACCAATCACTGGATGTTTTGCGTCAGAAAGGTCGTTTGCTCGTCCATTGTTTTGGCGGCTGTGGGCGGTCGGGGATGATGGTGCTGCGGTTGATGATTGCGGCAGGCGAAGACGCGGATAAGGCGCTTGCGCGATTGCGGGCTGTGCGCCCTTGCGCGGTGGAAACGGATGACCAAATGCGCTGGGCGTGCCAAGGGTAGGGTGGATCACAATCCACCCTGAATGACGGCCTATCTACCCTTTTTCTTCACTGCCGAGCGATACATCTTGCCCAGCTTGCGCGACCGATCCCGCGCTTGCGCGATTGTATCTGTCGCATGCTGGTTTTCGCGTTTGAGCTTTTTGAACCGTGTCAGGCGATCAGGATCGATATTTCCTGCCGCAATGCCAGCTTGCACTTGGCAACCGGGCTCAGATTCGTGTTCGCAATCGCGAAACTTGCAGGTCTCCGCCAGCTCCGAAATTTCGGGAAATGTTGCATCAATCCCGAATGCCACCTCAGCCACGCCCAATCCGCGCATACCGGGCGTATCAATCAGCCAACCGCCTGTTTTCATTGCGTGTAGCGACCGCCCTGTTGTGGTGTGACGTCCGCGTGCGTCATCTTCTCGGATGTCTTGGGTCAGTGCGTTCCCACCTGTCAACGCATTCGCCAGTGTCGTTTTGCCAACCCCCGAAGATCCGGCGAGCGCCACCGTTTGTCCCTTGCCGCACCACGGTGCTAGCAAAGCAGGAACATCGTCGTTCTTGGCGTCCATCGCGATCACTTCAAGGTCGCGTCCCAAAACACGGGCTTGGTCGATGTAGCTGTCAGGATCATCGGATTGATCCGCTTTGGTCAACACGATCACAGGGATGATCATCGCGTCATGGGCCAGTGCCAAATACCGCTCTAGGCGGGCTGGGTTAAAATCGTTGTTGCAGGATGACGTAATGAACAACGTATCCAGATTGGCTGCGATCAGCTGCTTTTCACCGGTATGATACTCGGTCCCGCGTGTCAGTTCGGTTTGTCTGTCCAGCACGCGGATCAAACGGTGTTGATCTACTGCGCAAAGCACCCAATCGCCGACCCCAACTGCGGCGGTCGTGATGCCGGGATCAAGCGTGAGCTCTAAAGTGCCAATTTCGGAAAACCCCACAACTCGGTCGCGGTGGACAGTAGCGATGCGGGCAGGGGTGAGGGTTTCCAACTCTTCTAGGTCAAGTTGGGACATGTAGTAGGGCGACCAGCCAAGGGCGTCGCGTGTCAAATCTGTCAATGATCTGTCCTCGTCAAAGGGTAATTGGGCGCTGGCGCGAAGGCGTCAGCGGGAACCGGACGAGGGGGCGGAAATAGGTTCAGCGCACCCGGACCGGGAGAGTGTTTGTTGCGACAATCATAAACATCCTCCTGCGTTGGATGGGTTCCAAGTCTTACCCGCTTCAGCGAGATTGCTGCGCAATTCCGCTCTGTCGGGCATCGCGTTTACCTGCGGCAAACGCTGGGGTGAGAGGCTGGACATCGACCCAAGCGGGGCTCGTTGTGGCTGCTTCCTTCCGGACCTGACCAGGTTGGCGAGGCGCTCGCCCGCGCCAACCTCTCACCTGTCATATAGGCTGAACCCCGGCGCTTCGCAAGACGTCAGAATGTCAGACGAAACGTGCTAAACCCGTCTTCACCTGGGCCGATATAACTGGTGGTGCTGTCCAGATGATGCAATGCCTCTGGGGCGCTTGCGAATATGGCAGATGTTTGGGCGATGGGCGCGAAAGACCAAGTCGGGACGGCCGGAACATTTACGGTTTCGATTTTTTTAAGGTAATCGATCAAATGTTGTCTCACGGATTGGGAAGAGGTGTAGATGATGTCTTGATGGTCAATTTCGGGAAAGCCGCCACCGCCTTTGGCACGAAAACTGTTCGTAGCAACGACAAATACGTCGCTGTCAGACACCAAAGTGCCCTGATATTTCATCTGAACAATCCGTGTCGCGCCCGCATTAATCTGATTTCCATAAACATCAAATCGCGCTGGCTGGGTCACGTCGATCTGATAGGACAGACCATAAATCGTGTCGCAGTTATAGCCTGCACTTAGCGGATTGATCAGTGGTTGCTCTGCTTGCCCTGGCTGGATTTGATTATAGTGCGCCGCCGATCTTTCCAGCCAAAGCCGCAATTGTTGACCCGTCCGTCGTACCGCACACAGCTTGTCCGAGAATGGAAAAATTGCGGCCGCATCGCGCAACGTAATCGGGCCTGCGGGCAGATCGATGTAGTGCCCGAGCCCGCTGCGCCCGCCAAACCGATAGGATGACTTGGCTGCTAGCAATGGAAGCGTTGCGAACTCTGTTTGACCAAGTGCTTTTTGCAATGCTTCTTGTGTGGCGCGTGCGAGTAACTGCTGGCTTAGATCAGGCCTGACTGTTGCAAAATAACTGTAGATTGGAATGTCCGTATGGGCGATTGGTGCCCTCATTTCCGACAGTGTCGCTGTATGCGACTGGTTTACCAACGCCCGCAGTTTCTGACGAATCGGGCTATCTAAGCCCTTTGAAGGTTCAGCCGGTCTAAGCTGGACGTGCCGTTGGGTGATCGTCCAGGTGTCGTCAGCCCATTGCAGCGTAAGATCAATATCACCCAAGGATTTACCACAAAATGTGGCCATCACAGCTGGTTTGCCGAGTAGATGACCGTTTGCGTAGTCTATGCTATCCACCGCGCTGATCGCCGGGTCTGGAAAAGCTTCATGCGTATGACCCAGTAAAAGAACGTCGATTCCGTCCACGCCTGCCAAAGGGATTGCTGCATTTTCCATGCGCGGAATGTGGTCTGTTACGCTGATACCAGAGTGGCAAAGAGCGACAATGAGATCCGCACCAGCATCGCGCATTTTCGGCACGACCTTTCTCGCGGCGACAACAATGTCTTCGACTTGGACCTTGGCCCGATCGTCCCAATCTGCAATCTGCGGGGGGCCGAAACCGGTGATCCCAATCCTGATAGGTCGGCGGACACCATCGTCACACAGCATGTCACGCTTCAGAATTTGAAATGGCGCCGCCAATTGGTCGTCTTCTTGGCAGGTGATATTCGCACTCACGATAGGAAAAGTGGCCTTTGAGAGGAGGTCCCTTAGAAAAGGCAGACCGTAATCGAACTCGTGGTTGCCGAGTGTCATTGCATCGTACTGCAGGAGATTGAGCGCTGCGATCATCGGGTGTGTTTGGCCTTGGCAACCATGCATTGCCACATAGTCGGCCAGCGGATTGCCTTGGATCAGATCGCCATTGTCGCAAAGCAGAGTTGTGACATCCTCTTCGCACCGGAGTGCGGTGATCTTGTCCACCAAGCCAATCAACCCAATGCTGCTGTCAGGACGATCCGCAAAGTAGTCGTAATCCAGCAGCTGCATGTGCAGGTCGGTCGTTTCAAGCACCCGCAGTCGTCCAGTTGGATGGGTGGTTTTACAAGCCTGCATAATGCAACCTTAGCGAGAAAATTACACACTCACCATAGGGAGAATGCAGAAAAAATTGCACTTATGCTAGGTACATGTCATTTCGGCAAAATGAAGATTGCAGAGACAGTAACGTTCGGTGGATCTGGGCTTGATCGTGCGGCAGAGATGCGGGCGCAGGCGGATACCTTGCAGACCCAAGATGATGCCCTTGCGGTCCTGATGTGGCGTGGCAAACCGATGATCCAAAACGATTGCTTGATGCGTTTGCCAATGGCGCATGACGCGATCGGCGATGCTGCATCCCAGATGATATTCTTGGGTCGTGAAGATGGCGCCCCCGTTTTTGCTGCTGATCTGTCGGCGTGGCAGCCTGAAGGGCTGGATAATGAGGCACTGAACGGTTTTCTTGATCCCACAGAGCAAGAGCATCCTGCGGTCCCCAGTGCGGTTTTTGCTGAACTACGCGCGATTATGACCCGACTGTCCGCACGTGATGCCGAACTGGCCGCGACGGCAAAAGCTGTGATGGAATGGCACAGATCGCACCAGTTTTGTGCGCGTTGTGGTGCGGAAAGCCAAATGGCCATGGGCGGCTGGCAGCGCGATTGCGCAGCCTGTGGCGGTCATCATTTTCCGCGCACAGACCCGGTTGTGATTATGTTGATTACACATGGTAACTCTGTGCTTGTTGGACGCTCTCCGGGCTGGCCTGAGGGGATGTATTCGCTACTGGCCGGTTTTGTTGAACCCGGCGAGACGATTGAGGCGGCTGTTCGGCGTGAGGTGTTTGAGGAGGCAGGCGTGCGCGTGGGTGCAGTGTCTTATCTATCCAGCCAGCCATGGCCGTTCCCAGCGTCATTGATGTTCGGCTGTGCGGGTGAGGCGTTGACCAAAGACCTCGTTATTGATCCCGAAGAAATCGAAGATGCGATGTGGGTCACACGAGAAGATATGGCCGATGCGTTCGCGGGGGCGCATCCCAAGATTCTGCCTGCGCGCAAAGGTGCGATTGCGCATTTCCTGCTTGAAGCCTGGCTGTCTGATCGGCTTGACTAGGGTAGCGTAGGAACAAAGACCAATGAAGCTGAGCACACGTGAAGATATCGAAGCACCGATTGGCTATGTCTTTGAGCGGATTAGTGACTTTGCGGGTTTTGAGCGCCGTGCTTTGCGTCAAGGCATTGATGTCAGTTGTCATGATGATGGCGCTGCGCAGGTTGGCACCTGCTGGGACATCGCATTTGAATTTCGCGGGCGCCCTCGCAGAGTGAAAGCAGAGCTCGTCAAGCTTGACCCGGAACATGGTATTGAAGTTGAGAGTCAGTCTGATGGCCTGATGGCAACGACCCAAGTGGAATTGGTCGCGCTGTCATCGACCCGTACGCGGGTTCTGGTGTCGTTTGATATGCGCGCCAAAACCCTCACCGCGCGTTTGCTGTTGCAATCATTGAAGCTCGCTAAGGCCAAGATGACCAATCGGTTCAAGTCCCGCGTCTTGGATTATGCCGAGAACATGGAAGATGACTATCGACGTGGCAACTAGGCCTCTTCGTGGCGCCGTGCCGCGGCCGGGTAAACGCCCATCACATGTAAATGGTCGGTGAAATAGCCCAGCTCTTCCATCGCCAGTTTGACATTGGCATCGTCGGGATGCCCTTCGATTTCGGAATAAAACTGGGTTGCTGTAAAGGCCCCATCAACCATGTAGCTTTCAAGCTTGGTCATGTTCACGCCATTGGTCGCAAAACCACCCATAGCCTTATACAAGGCAGCAGGAATGTTGCGCACACGGAAGACAAAGCTGGTCATCATGCCAGCGTCGCCGCGACGGGTATAGTCTGGTTCGCGCGCCATGATCAAAAAGCGGGTCGTGTTGCGTGCATGATCTTCGATGTGCCGGGCCAGCACCTTCAGACCATAAATGTCTGCGGCCAATTCAGATGCCAAAGCAGCGACGCTTGGGTCACCGCCCGATGCCACTTCGCGGGCAGCGCGGGCGTTATCTGAACTTGTCCGCGGAGTAATGTCGTTGGTGCGCAAGAAGGCACCACATTGCGGCAAGATGACCGGATGGCCGTGCGCCTGTCTTACGTCTGACAAGGTGGCGTCAGACGTGCCAAGCAAATTGATGTGCACCCGTACAAATGTTTCATCAACGATGTGTAAACCACTTGCGGGCAAGAGTGAGTGCACATCAGCAACCCGACCATAGGTGGAGTTTTCAACGGCAATCATGCCAAGGTCAGCCGCGCCACTACGCACGGCCTCAATCGCAGCCTCGAACGTAGCACATGGCAGGGGGGTAAAATCAGGGCGTGCGGTGACGCAAGCCTCGTGTCCGTAGGCCCCTAGTTCACCTTGAAATGCGATTTTTTGCGACATCAATGTGACCTCCTTGCTGGTCCGTTGAAAAAATGGGCGTTAGGTCGCGGCAGTATACCTTGCAACCGGACGTGGGAAGCGGATAGATACGCATAAAACTATGAACTGAATGGAACGCGACATGTTCGACACAATGACAACGACCAAGATTATCGGTGGTCTTTGCAGTACCTTCCTTATTTTCTTATTGGGGGCATGGCTCTCAGAAGAGATTTATCACGCGGGTGGCCACGGCAAGTACCACGAGCAAGCCTATGTGATCGAAGTCGAAAGTGAAGGCGGCGAAGTTGAAGTTGTCGAGGAAGTTCCATTCTCGGTCGTATTCGCGTCCGCCAGCGCATCTGATGGTGAAGGCTTGTGGCGTGGATGCCGGTCTTGCCATGCACTCGAATCTGGTCAGCATGGCACAGGTCCTGCGCTTTACGGTGTCGTGAACCGCCCGGTGCAGTTCTATGATGATTTTGGATACTCGGGCGCCTTGGCAGAGGCCACTGAGGTCTGGACGCCTGAAGCACTGAATGCATTCCTTGAAAACCCACGCGGTTATGCGCCCGGCACAGCGATGAGCTATAACGGCATGCGCGACGTCGAAGATCGTGCAAACCTCATTGCATATCTTGCAACAATTGGTGGTTAATCTGACCACATGAAATTACAAATGGCCGCCCATCTGGGCGGCCTTTTTTGTGCAAATGTTACATTTTGCTCACCGCGTGATCACGCAAACTCAACTTGAATGTTTGCCAAACTGTCATTTTACTTCATTTAGTCAAAAGAAGACGTGAATAACCCGGAGACCAAGATGCAAAATCGCCCTCAGTCCAAGACCGTTGCTGCGCCACGCGACCGCCAAGTGAGTGTATGGAAACATTGGGTGATGGGGTCAGTTGTCGGCGTTACCGCACTTTGGGCAGCGACCGAGGTTTTTGCTGATAGTCATGAAGTCATCATCGAAAGCCATGGTTTCAACGAATACGGGGAATTGAAATACGGCCCCGATTTCGCGCATCTGGACTACGTAAACCCGGATGCCCCATTGGGTGGCGAGATCAGTATCTCTTGGAGCGGGTCGTTCGACAGTATGAACCCATTTGCCACTTTGACTGGCTCTCCGGGGGTTCTGTCATCATCCATATTTGAACGGATTATGACCACGACGTCTGACGAGGTTGGTTCGTATTACTGTCTGCTTTGCACGACGCTAGAATATCCCGAGGACCAGTCATGGGTCATCTTCAACATTCGCGATGATGTCTTTTTTTCTGACGGCACACCGATGACTGCGCATGATCTGATCCACACACATGAATTGTTCCGCGAACAAGGCACGCCTTCAATTCAGCTCAGCCTCCAACAGCTTGTGACTGAGTACGAAGCATTGGACGACTACACAGTCAAATTCACTTTCTCAGAAGACGCACCACGCCGCGCACGTATTCCGCAAATGGGATCTGTGCTAGCGATGTCGAAAGCGTGGTTTGAGGAAACCGGCGCGCGGTTGGATGAAAGCAGCTTAGAGGTGTCGCCCGGAACCAGCGAGTACATGATCGGCGAAGTTGATCCGGGTCGAAAGATTACTTATGTCCGTAACCCCGACTATTGGGGCGCAGATCATCCATTGAATATTGGGCGTGGTAACTACGACAGCATTCGCATTGAGTATTTTGCTGATAACTCTGCGGCTTTTGAGGCCTTCAAAGCCGGAGAATTTACATTCCGACGCGAGAGCAGCTCTATCAATTGGGCGACCTCTTATGATTTCCCCGCTATCGAGAATGGCTGGGTCGTGCGTGACACTCTAGACGACGGCACCTTGCCGGGGGCCACAGGATTTGTCTTCAACATGGGCCGCGAAAAATTTGCGGACCGCCGTGTGCGTCAGGCGATCGGCCTCGTCTACAACTTTACATGGACCAACGACAATTTGCAGTATGGGCTGTTTCAGCAGCGCGAGAGCTTTTGGGAGAATGACCGCCTGAAAGCAGCCGGTCTGCCCGAAGGTCAAGAGCTTGAAATTCTTGAATCGTTGCGTGACATGTTGCCGGAGGAAATCTTCACTGAGCCTGCGGTTCTGCCACATACTTCTGGGGACAGGCCCCTTGATCGGGGAAATTTGCGTCAGGCACTCGCGCTAATGGAAGAGGCTGGCTGGACAACAGATGGTGATGGTCTGTTGCGCGATACGGATGGCAACACGCTGGATGTGGAATTCCTTGAAACCCGCCAATCATTCGACAGGATCATCAACCCTTACATCGAAAACCTTAAGCGCCTTGGTGTGAATGTAACCTATAACCGCGTCGATCCTTCACAGTACCAGGCACGTCGCCAAGCCAAAGACTATGATATGATTTTCGGCGGCTACAGTAACGGTTTGCAAGAAGGCACAGGATTTTCGCAACGCTACGGTTGTGAGGATAAAGACGACGTCTTTAACCCAGCCACTTATTGTACGCCTGCAATTGACGCGATTGGCGAGTTGATCCCAAAAGCAGACACTTACGATGAAATGGCGGCCCTCGTTCGCGCGGCTGACAGGATCATGCGGTATGACTATTTTGTCGTGCCAGTTTGGTACCTCGGCAAGAATTGGGTCGCATATTATGACTTCTACGAGTACCCAGAAAACCTCCCTGAGTTTGGCCTCGGTCACCTTGACTATTGGTGGTTCAATCAAGAAAAGTTTGACGCGCTATCTGCGGCAGGCGCTTTTCAGTAAAGAAGTTTTATGGGCGCCTATATCCTAAGACGGTTGTTGCTGGTGATCCCCACGTTGTTGGGCATCATGATCATCAACTTCTCATTGACCCAGTTCGTCCCCGGTGGCCCAATCGAACAGATTTTGGCCAACCTTGAGGGCAATGGTGATGTTTTTGAAAGCATCGCTGGCGGTGGCGGCGATGCCGATGTCGGCCAACAGTCTGATAGCGATTATGTGGGCGGGCGTGGTTTGCCGCCTGAATTTATCGCTGAACTTGAGCGCGAATTTGGGTTTGATAAGCCGCCGCTTGAACGTTTCCTCAATATGATGTGGAACTACATGCGCTTTGACTTCGGTGAGAGCTACTTCCGCTCGATCAGCGTGTTCGATCTGGTGATGGAAAAGATGCCCGTCTCGATCACGCTGGGCCTGTGGTCGACGTTGATCGCCTATATGATTTCAATCCCGTTGGGCATTAAGAAGGCCGTCAAAGATGGCACGCCCTTTGACACATGGACGTCTGGAGCGATTATTGTCGGCTATGCAATTCCGGGCTTCTTATTTGCGATCTTGCTGATCGTGCTGTTCGCAGGCGGGTCGTATTACCGTATTTTCCCGCTGCGCGGGCTGACCTCATCGAACTTTGAGGACCTGACAATGATCGGCAAGGTGCTTGATTACTTTTGGCACATCACACTACCGGTTTTGGCATCAACGATTTCCGCGTTTGCAACGCTGACCCTGCTGACCAAGAACAGTTTTCTAGATGAGATCAAGAAGCAATATGTGATCACTGCACGCGCCAAGGGTCTGTCAGAAAGCCGCGTGCTTTATGGCCATGTGTTCCGCAATGCGATGCTGATTGTGATCTCAGGCTTTCCAGCGCTGTTTATCGGTGTGTTCTTCGGCGGCTCGCTGATTATTGAAACCCTCTTTTCGCTAGATGGCTTGGGCCGGCTAGGGTTCGAGGCGGCAGTCGCGCGCGATTATCCTGTCGTCTTTGGCACACTGTTTGCGTTTTCACTGATCGGTCTTGTTGTCGGGATCATCACGGACTTAACCTATGTGTTTATCGACCCGCGCATTGATTTTGAGGCGCGAAACTGATGACCAAGCGTCCTTTCTTGTCCCCGTTGAACCAACGCCGCTTGCGCAACTTCCGCCGCAATCGCCGGGCGTTCTGGTCGCTGATTATTTTCAGCGTCCTCTTTGGCCTGTCGATCTTTGCCGAGTTTATTGCAAACGATAAGCCCATCGCGGTCAGCTACCGTGGCGAGCTGCATATGCCAATTTTCCGCTTTTATTCCGAACGCGATTTTGGCGGCGATTTCCCGACTGAGGCTGGGTATGGTGAACCCGAAGTTGATTGTCTGATCGTGACAGGTGGTCTGGAAGACTGTTTCGACACTCCCGAGGAATTGATCGCCGCTGTTGACGCAGGCGAGACACTTGACGGTGACTTCCAAGCGGGTTGGATGCTATGGCCCGTGATCCCTTATTCCTACAATACGATCGTCGATGTGGGCGGGGTCGCCCCAGCACCGCCAAGCCCGCAAAACTGGCTGGGCACGGACGACACCAAACGCGATGTCACCGCCCGTGTGATCTACGGGTTCCGATTGTCGGTGACATTCGCGCTGACAGTTACGATCGCTGCGTCGATCATCGGGATTATGGCGGGTGCTGTGCAGGGGTATTTTGGTGGCTGGACCGATCTGATCTTCCAACGCTTCATTGAAATTTGGACAGGGATGCCGTCGCTATACGTCATCATCATTGTCTTTGCGATCCTGGGACGAAGTTACTGGCTGCTTGTGTTCCTGACAGTGCTTTTCGGTTGGCCCGCGCTTGTCGGCGTGGTCAGGGCTGAGTTTCTGCGCGCCCGCAATTTAGAATACGTCCGCGCCGCCAAAGCGCTGGGCGTCCGCGACCGCACGATCATGTTCCGTCATATGTTACCCAACGCGATGGTGGCCACGCTGACGATGCTGCCGTTCCTGGTAACGGGGGCGATTGGCGGTTTGGCATCGCTTGATTTCCTTGGTTTTGGCCTGCCTTCTTCTGCGCCGTCGCTGGGTGAGATGACATTACAAGCCAAGCAAAACCTGCAAGCGCCTTGGCTGGGCTTCACGGCGTTCTTTACCTTTGCGATCATGCTGTCGCTACTGGTGTTCGTCTTTGAGGGCGTTCGCGATGCCTTTGATCCGCGCAAGACCTTTGTGGCAGATGGCGATGTCGTCACGGATGACACGATCTTTGAAAACACCAAAGCCACTGGGACAAATGCATCATGAATACTGTTGTCCTTGATGTTGAAAACCTTCGCGTGGCTTTTCGCCAAGATGGTGAGGCCACCCATGCCGTCAAGGGTGTCTCGTTTCAGGTTCACAAAGGTGAAACTGTTGCGATTGTGGGTGAAAGCGGTTCTGGCAAGTCGGTGACCGCGCTATCGACCGTCCAACTACTGGGCGATAGCGCCGTGATGGCTGGGTCAATCAAATACGCGGGCGAAGAAATGGTCGGCGCAGATGAGCCTGCGTTGCGCCGTGTGCGCGGCAATGACATCAGCTTTATTTTCCAAGAGCCGATGACGTCGCTGAACCCGCTGCATACGCTGGAAAAGCAACTGGCCGAGAGCATTGAATTGCACCAAGGCTTGCGTGGCGCGGCTGTGCGTGCACGGATCATTGAATTGCTGAACCGTGTGGGTATTCGCGATGCCGAAAGCCGCCTTGGCTCATATCCCCACCAATTGTCTGGTGGGCAGCGCCAGCGCGTGATGATCGCGATGGCGCTTGCGAATGGCCCTGAGCTGCTGATCGCGGATGAGCCTACAACGGCGCTGGATGTGACTATTCAAGCGCAGATTTTGGATCTGCTGGCTGATCTGAAACGTGATGAGGGCATGTCTATGCTGTTCATCACCCATGACCTGACCATTGTACGCAAGATCGCCGACCGGGTTTGCGTGATGAAAGACGGCGAGATCGTTGAAACAGGTCCCACGGCTGACCTGTTTGCTAACCCGCGGCATCCCTACACCCAAATGCTGTTGGCTGCTGAATCAAGTGGCGTGCCTGCGCCGGTGCAATCTGATGCACCAACGGTTCTGGAAACAGATGGTGCGCGGATTTGGTTCCCGATCCAGCGCGGTCTGTTAAAGCGCACTGTTGGGCACATAAAGGCGGTTAATGAAGCGACCCTTACGGTCCGTGCAGGTGAGACGCTGGGTGTCGTGGGTGAAAGCGGATCGGGGAAAACGACCCTAGCGCTGGCTGTGATGCGCTTGATCCGCTCTGAAGGGCGGATTGCGTTTCAGGGGTCTGATATTCATCACTTGAACCAACGCCAGATGCGCCCCTTGCGCAGTGACATGCAGATCGTGTTTCAGGACCCCTACGGATCGCTGAGCCCGCGGATGACTGTGGCCGAGATTATTGCCGAAGGTCTGGGTGTACACGGGGTGGAACCGGGCCGCGACAGGCGCGACATGGTCAGCGAGATCATGGGCGAAGTGGGTCTCGATCCATCGTTGATGGACCGCTACCCGCATGAATTCTCAGGCGGCCAGCGTCAGCGTATCGCCATTGCGCGGGCGATGATCTTGCGGCCAAAGCTATTGATTTTGGATGAGCCGACATCTGCTTTGGACATGACTGTGCAGGTGCAGATTGTACACCTGCTGCGTGAGTTGCAGCAAAAATACGGGTTGGCGTATCTGTTTATCAGCCACGACCTGAAGGTGGTGCGCGCTCTGTCACACAAGGTGATGGTGATGAAACAGGGTGACGTAGTCGAGGCCGGTGATGCGGACGCCATTTTTGATGCGCCGCAGACGGAGTATACCCGCGCTTTGATGGCCGCAGCCTTTGAGGGCAAGGTTGCCTAAGCGCTAAATTTCTAGCGCCGCCGCTACAGCGATATCGGCCAAATCAGGCTTGCCGCTTTCTCCGATCACCACATACTGCGCAGTGCCCGCGCGCCATGACACAAAATCAAAGCCATTTATTGTGCGAGCGTTGAAGGATGGCGGACCATCTGTTTGGGTCGCACTTTGCTGTAGACATAAGGCGACTACGGCCCCGGTCGCGTCGCGGTACATCAATTGGGCTACTGGTTTTCCGTTGGCGACCAGTAACCGTCCGCCTTCAAAAGTCAGATCATACGCAGACAAATCAGGGATCGAGAAGGGGGCGCCAATCGTATTACCCAGCCATGTTTCGATATGATCGGATTCGTCCGCACCCACTTCGACCAGATGGCGGCCTTGGGCGGCGTACACCGCGTGATAGTCAGCAATATCGGCCAGCCAGCCTGCTGTGACCACAGGGGCAGACGTTTGCCCTTTCAGGGCATAACCACCAATACCGCCCAAAGCGAATACCACAAGACTGGCAGCCAATGCGCCCCAGACGGGCCGTGATGGCGCACTTGGTTCTTGCAGCGGTGTATTCTTGATCTGCTGAGCCAATGCAAAGGGGACGGGCGCATCCAGTTCTTCCGCGAACTGCTCTTTGGCCATCGCGTCGATGCCCATTAACAAGTCCAGCTCTGCTTGGGCCGCGGGATCTCTCGCAAGACGTGCTTCTACTTCTTCAGCAGCAGCTACATCCAATTCGCCATCGAGATAGGCGCTCAGTTTTGTCGAAAAGTCTGTCATGATGCGACATGCCCTCCTGTCGACAAGCCTTCGGATAATAGTTTGCGGGCGCGGTGAATACGGCTCATGACCGTGCCGATGGGAATGTTCAACAGCTCCGATACTTCGCGGTAGCTATACCCTTCTGCACAGACAAGCATCAACGGTTGCGACAGATCTCTGTCAAGTTCCGCGACTTTGCCGCGGACCTGTTGGGCGGTCATGACTTCTACAGCGGTATCTTCTGTGCGCAATTCATTCGCATCCTCAGCCGGGACTTGGCCCGCACCTTGGCGGGTTTGCCGTTTACGGACTTCGCTGATCCATAAATTACGCACCACCCGAAACATCCAACGGTCAAATGGCTGTGCGGGGTCGTATTGCTGCCATTTCTGCAGGGCGTTGGAACAGGCGTCCTGCAACAAATCATCTGCATCGGGACCAGACCGCGTGAGGCTAAGCGCAAAACGTCGCAAGCGCGGCAAGAGGCCGATCAATTCGGATTTGAATTGGTCTGGGGTCATCACCACCACATTGCTCAGATGAATTACAGCGCGCTTGCACTCATCACGGATTGAAAGCCTTAGTCGAGATGATGAAGGTTTTCGCAAAAGATGCAATGAATTTAAGAAATGCATGTGGCGGTCTTCCGCCACGCAACACAAGAGAAGTGGGCTGACCCAAGTCTCCTGTCGCGCAATCATTTTAAGGTGCGCCAGAAGCTGCTTGTGCCCTGTTGGTGTGCAATGCGTGTGAACCCCTCGTCTAAGGTGGTCGAGATCTGTCCTGGCAGGGTTTCAGAGAAGTAGTCGTAAGATGGCATAGAGGTTTCGGTAGAAGCGGCGACAAAGAGGCTGGCGGCTATTGCGGCGGCGATCAGTTTCATTGGTCTCTCCAATCATAAGCTTTGCTGAGCAGCCATCAGGGCCGCCCTTACAATGCTTACGCATGGAGGGGGTGTACTATTCTTGGATCGCCAAAAAAATTGCGCTGACGTGTTTAGCCGTCAGAGCCGATCATAAAGCAGGTGGTCCCACGTGCCTGCAAACGGCGGCAGGCAAGGTCTGCGCCTTCGCGGGACAATCCCATAAAGTTCGCGTCAAAGCCGCCAGAGCGTTGCACGACGCGGCGCAGCGATCCATCAAGCGTGCTCATCTCGTTCAGGGCGACACGCAGCAGGACCCGTTCTGCGTCATAGCGCGAGTTGTAGCGGCCGACGTTCACGCCCCAATGACGTCCGCCTGACGTCGAAATACGTGTGACCACTTCGGGACCAGTGTCTTCAAGTGTGCTTTGCGGTGTGAGTGCTGCGACCTGAGTTTCAGTTGCTGGGCGGGGGACTGGCGTGACTGCTGGTGGCACGGCGGCGATGACCGGTGCGGCGGTTGGTTCTGCCGCGCCGATAGCTTCGGCAAGTGCTGCATTCACTGAATCCGCGATTGCTGCGTTAATGATGTCGGCATCCACAGCGGCGATAAGCACCTCTTCTTGGACGGGTGCGACTGTCGGTCTGGCTGTTGGGCGAATGCTACGTGTGATTAGACCACTGACACGGACAACTTTGCCAGGATTTACCTGTCCGACGGTGTTCGCGCTGGTCATCATCGCGGCTGGTGGGTTTGGACGGCGAATGGTGGCACGGGATGGCGCACGGTTAAAGCCCATGTCCATCAATTCTGTGATCCGTGCATTGCGTGCGGATGTGGATGATCCGCCAAAGACCGTGGCGATCACGCGTTCCTGTCCGCGCTGGGCAGAGGCCACAAGGTTGAAACCTGCAGCACGCGTGTAGCCCGTTTTGATGCCGTCACCGCCTGCGTAGCTATCAAGCCAGCGGCGGTTCGTGTGCCGCACCTGTGCAATACCTGCGTCAGCAGAGCGGCGTGAGAACAGGTTATAATATTGAGGAAAGTCGTAGATGACATGGCGGCCAAGCACAGACATGTCGCGTGCTGTGGACAAGTGACCGGACTGTGTCAGGCCATGCGCGTTGCGGAATGTTGTGTTGCGCATGCCCATGGCGCGGGCAGTGCGGTTCATGCGTGTGGCAAATGCCTCTTCTGAGCCAGAGATCGCTTCACCGATGGCTGTCGCGGCGTCATTGGCAGATTTGACGGCGGCAGCACGCAACAAGAAACGCAGACGAATGGTTTGGCCAGAACGCAAGCCTAGCTTGGAAGGCGGCTCGGACGCGGCAAGGCGGCTGATGCGCACCGGCGTATCAAGTGTGATCTCGCCCCGTTCAATCGCTTGGAAGGCCACATAGAGTGTCATCATTTTGGTAAGCGATGCCGGATGCAACCGTGTATCAGCGTTGCGTGAATGCAAGACCTCGCCCGTGCGCGCATCCATGACCATCGCAGCATAAGGTGCCGCGGTGCTGCGCATTGGTGCAACCAGCAAAGATACCAAAAATATACAAAGAAATAGCCCGTGGAGGGCCCACTGTCCCGTACGACTTGTCACGTCGCTTGCCTCATTTTCTGCCTCAGTGACCCCGAATTTTTCCGGTGGTCTTATTGTTATGCAGGGACGCTAGCATAAGTCGGGTTTTCAGAAAATACCCTAAATTCAAAGACTTTTGCGACGTTTATCGCGCCTTTTGTCTATATCTGGTGAGTGCGATCAAGCGAGCCGCTATATGGGTGATGAATTCAGTCAAACTCGGCAGATGTTGATTATGATCGCATGGGGTTTTCATGTGCGACCTGTGCCTTATATATAACGCCTATCCAACAAGGCGCACCAAATGCTGGCAGAGTTTTACATGATGGCTGACAAAAAGGGCGATGACGACGGTGACGTCGGCGTTGTGCTTGAGACGAAGCCAAAGACAAAACGCCCGCCGATGTATAAGGTGATGATCTTAAACGATGATTTCACTCCGATGGAATTTGTCGTCCATGTGCTAGAACGCTTTTTCGGGCTGTCGCACGCCCAAGCTTTTGAGTTGATGTTGACCGTTCACAAGAAGGGTCTTGCTGTTGTTGGTGTGTTTAGTCACGAAATCGCCGAGACAAAGGTTGCGCAAGTTATGGATTTTGCCCAACGTCACCAGCACCCTTTGCAATGCACGATGGAGAAAGAATAACGGTTCGCCGTTGTTCGCACCAAGATGTCCCATTCCCGCTTAAGTACCGCCTTAGATGACGGCCTGATTGCGTTGCCCGATGGCAACATTGCCCTCATGCGTCCGTCTGCGACATATGATGTGTCCGCGCTGCCGCGTGACCGTGTGCAGATTGTCCATGGTTTTTTCCCGGATGCAGCTGCGTGGCTGGCAGGTGGATATGACGTCACCGAGCAACTGTCCAAAGTTGCGGTCGCCGTTGTGGTGGTGCCTCGTGCCAAAGCGTTGGCGCGTGCAATGGTGGCAGAGGCCTGCGCCAATGCGGATCTGGTTATAGTCGATGGACAAAAGACCGATGGTGTCGATAGCCTGTTTAAGATGTGCCGCAAGGCGCTTGGTGCGTTGCCGTCGATCACAAAAGGACATGGCCGCGTTTTCTGGTTTGCATCCACGGATGCATTTGCAGATTGGACAGCACCACCGCCAGCCAAAGGCCCGCACGGTTATTTTACGACCGCTGGTGTTTTCTCGGATGGTGCAGTTGATGCGGGATCCGCCCTATTGGCCGAGGCTTTGCCGAAAAAGCTGCCAGCCCGCATGGCGGATTTGGGTGCAGGTTGGGGCTTTCTAGCTGATCCCGTCTTGGCCCGCGACGGGGTCAAATCACTCGATCTGATTGAGGCCGAAGCCTTGTCCGTGCAATGTGCCAAATTGAATGTAAGCGACCCGCGCGTTGCCTTTCATTGGGGCGATGCCACCCGATTTGAAACAGGCGGCTACGACGGGATCGTGATGAACCCGCCATTCCATTCCAGCCGCGCTTCTGATCCCAGTCTTGGGCGGGACTTTATTCAGGCCGCGTCGCGCCTGCTGGCCCCTCATGGCAAGCTTTGGATGGTCGCAAACCGCCATTTGCCTTATGAAGCAACATTGGCCGAATGTTTCCGCAATGTAGACATGATCAGCGGTAATGGTGCATTCAAAGTGTTCCACGCCAACCGGCCACACCGCTAAGCGGCCCAAGGGAGAGTTCTGATGTCATTTTCGATTTCCGGAAAGACCGCGATTGTGACGGGTGCCGCCAATGGGGTGGGTCTCGCAATTGGACGGCACTTTGCCAAGATGGGCGCCAATGTTGTTTTCGCCGATATGGATGAAAAGGCGCTGTGCCATGAGATTGGCGAAGAAGCCGACAAGGAAGAAAACATCCGTATGTTCGCAGGTGATTTGCGCAAGAAGCTGACAATTGCCAATTTGCTCTCTGCGACCATTGATGCCTTTGAGCGCGTGGATATTTTGGTGAATGCATCGCGGCAGGTCATGGAAACCGACCCGCTGGATCCTGATGATAATTCGGTTGAAGAGCTATTGCAGCAAAACGCCATGACGGCGCTGCGCGTTAGCCAAGCTGTAGCCCGCCGTATGATCAAACAAGCAGATGGTGCAACGGGAGTGCCGATCGGCTCAATCGTGAACCTCAGTTCCATTGCCGCGCGGCGGACACACCCAGACCTGTTGGCATACTCGGTTAGCTCGGCCGCCTCAGATCAGATGACACGTTCGCTGGCTGTGGCCCTTGCCTCGCACGGCATTCGCGTCAATGCTGTGGCTTTCGGCAGCGTGATGAGCGCGAGCCTGAAGGGATCGTTGAAAGACCAAGACGACGTGCGCGAGGCGATTGTCGATAATACGCCCTTGCACCGGATCGCGAGCCCCGGCGAGGTATCTGATGCCGTTCAATATTTGGCGTCGGACGCATCGGCGTTTGTGACGGGTCAGATCATCACAGTCGACGGTGGACGCACCTTG
This sequence comes from uncultured Paracoccaceae bacterium, assembly GCA_947496605.1. Taxonomy (GTDB): domain Bacteria; phylum Pseudomonadota; class Alphaproteobacteria; order Rhodobacterales; family Rhodobacteraceae; genus Yoonia. The sequence continues at coordinate 651,125 of CANMDF010000002.1, forward strand.
ATTGATCCCGCAGCCGTCGCCGCACATTAACCTATTCGGGATTACTGGCGATGCACTGCAAGACCGCTTGGTTAGACGCGGTTTGCGTTTGCGCAAAGCGTTCCTCTAAAGACACCAGCTTGGCGCGTTCAGCATTGAGGTCGATGGCAACGGGCACCCGTTTGGTCACCGTGTCCGTTTCATCGCAACGGAACGTAAAAATCGTATCGTCTTCATTGCGCCCACGGCAGGTGCCACGCACTGTGCGCACCTCTTGACGTTCATCTAATGCGTAACCGCGTGCAAGATTGCCCCTTGTTTCATTGATCAGACTACTCAAAACTTTGGTGTCCCGGGTGACCTGATCGATACATTCTTCACGCGGTGTGGCGCAGGCTGCCATGATGACAAGGGGAAGGACGATGAGGGGGGCACGCATGTTTGTCTCCGGTTTGATCTGGATCATCGTTGTGTGATGGCTATGGTGCATAAAGACAAAGATAACATGTTATTCAATATCAGGGGAAACGATCCAAGAATGTCAGACGGGTTTGAGGCGGAAAAACGCAAAGCAGCAGCATGGTTCCGCACATTGCGCGATGAAATTGTCGCTGCATTTGAAGGGCTGGAAGACAGCTATGAAGGCGGCGGTGATATCGGCCGCTTTGAGGTGACCGAGACGTCACGCACATCTGATGATGGCTCTGATGCTGGTGGCGGGCTGATGTCTGTGATGCGCGGCGGCCGTGTGTTTGAAAAAGTCGGCGTGAATGTGTCTGAGGTTTACGGACAATTGGGTGCTTCTGCGCAAAAGGCGATGGCGGCACGCGGTGTGCCCGGTATGGAAGACGACCCGCGCTTTTGGGCGTCTGGTATTTCGCTGGTCGCACATATGCAAAATCCACATGCCCCTGCGGTGCATATGAACACGCGCATGTTCTGGACACCCCATGCGTGGTGGTTTGGGGGTGGGTCCGACCTGAACCCATGTATCGAATACGATGAAGATACCGCGCATTTTCATGCGACCCAGAAAACGCATCTCGATCCGCATGGAACAGACCTCTATCCCAAACTGAAAGAATGGGCGGACGAATATTTCTACATCCCTCACCGGAATCGCGCGCGCGGTGTTGGTGGTATTTTCATGGATGATCGCAATACCGGCGATTGGGAGGCGGATTTCAAGCTGACCCAAGACATCGGCAGAGCCTTCTTGCCGGCCTACCTGCCCCTCATTGAAAAGCGCCGCGATACGGCCTGGTCAGACGCCGACAAAGATACCCAGCTCATCCATCGTGGTCTCTACGCTGAATATAACTTGGTCTATGATCGCGGAACCAAGTTTGGTCTGGCGACAGGGCATGATGCGAACGCTGTATTAATGAGCCTGCCACCTTTGGCAAAGTGGACCTGATCTAGTCGACTTTGATAAACCGTGGCCCCTCAATGTCGCGGTCGCTTCTGTTGGCTGGCAGTCCATTCGCACGGGGGGAAGCGGGCAAAACATAGCCCGCAGCCATCTGCGTGAAGGCAATACGCACCATCAAAGGTGATATGTCGCGGCGTAGCCCGATGGCGATCAGATCATAAGCGCGTGGGGGTGCGACCGCGACGACCACTTGCGCAACACGCATCATGCGCAGGCCGGGCGGATATCTGATGTCCTCGCTTGTGCCAAGTGCGACATTGTCCGCCGCTGTCGCAGGAATGAGGAATAGCCAGGCGCAAAGGAACAAAAGGCCTGCACGCATTGTCGCGCGAAACCCGTGGTAGGCCAACCGTAGTGTGAACGGTAGTTTCAAGCCATGCTCCTTGTTAGCATCGCATAGTCTAACGGTTCATTGCGGCAAATCTAGGACCCGCGCACTGTATCGATCATCAGTTGCACATTCTCAGGGTCCGCATCGGGTGTAATCCCGTGCCCTAGGTTAAAGATATGTGGGCCACTGGACAGCGCATCGCAAATCCGGCGTGTTTCAGACACTAAAGCGTCGCCACCTGTGACCATATGCGAAGATTTCAGGTTGCCTTGAACGCAGCCATCTTTTTGGACATGCGCGGCCACCCAAGCAGCATCAACACCATCGTCAACAGCCACACAATCAGCACCTGTCGCAGCGTGCACACCTGCATAGCTGGTGCCTGCGCCGCGCGGGAACGCGATGACTGGAACGCCAGGATGCTTAGCCTTCAATGCTGCTGTGATCTGCTGCATCGGTTTGATTGAATAATTGATGAAATCGTCACCCTGCAGTGATCCTGCCCAGCTATCGAACAGCTTGACGCATTCTGCACCAGCATCGATTTGCATAGAAAGGTATTCAATTGTGCCTTCCGTAATCCGCTCTAGCAGACCTTCAAAGACGGCACGGTTTTCGGCCTTGAGTGCATGGGCGGGGCCTTGGTCGGGTGTGCCTTGGCCGGCGATCATGTAGGTGGCTACGGTCCAAGGGGACCCTGCGAATCCGATCAGTGTCGTTTCATCGGGCAGTTCTTTGGAGAGAATTTTTACTGTCTCGTAAATCGGATTCAGCGTGTCGTGAATCGCCTCGGTTGGTTTCAGCTTTGCCAGCTCATCTGCCGTTGTAATCGTCGACAAACGGGGGCCTTCACCGGTCACAAACCACAGGTCGGCACCCAATGCTTGGGGCAACAGCAAAATATCGGCAAAAAGAATCGCCGCATCAAAACCATAGCGCCGGATCGGTTGCAATGTGACCTCTGCCGCCAATTCAGGGTTATAGCACAGTGACAGGAAATCCCCAGCTTGGGCCCTTGTGGCCTTATATTCAGGCAAATAACGCCCTGCTTGACGCATCATCCAAATCGGAGGGGTCGGAAGCGTTTCGCCCGCGAGGGCCCGGAGGATGGTCTTTTGCTGCGCCATGAGGTGTCCTTTTTTATCGCCCCTGTGGTCCCAATTGCAGAAGATGTTGTCAAGGGAGTTGTCAGGCTAGGTTGACACGTCTAACAATCCAAACATGACACTTTTAATGCCCACCCCCGCTTCGCCTTTCAACATTGGAACCCGTGGATCACCGCTTGCACTTGCCCAAGCGCATGAGACACGCGCACGGCTGATGGCCGCGTTTGATCTGCCTGAGGATGCTTTCGCTATTTGCGTGATCAAAGTGACCGGTGACGCGATTCAGGATCGCCCGCTGAAAGAGATCGGCGGCAAGGGGCTGTTCACCCGCGAGATTGAAGAAGCGCTGCTGGATGGGTCGATCGATATCGCGGTCCATTCCATGAAAGACATGCCCGTCGAGCAACCTGGTGGATTGTTGTTGGACACCTATCTGCCGCGCGAAGATGTGCGCGATGCGTTCGTGTCGCTGAATGCGAAAGGCCTGAGTGATTTGGCTGAAGGTGCAACCGTCGGCACCTCGTCATTGCGTCGCAGGTCACAGTTATTGGCCAAACGCCCGGACCTGAATATTGTCGAATTTCGCGGCAACGTCCAAACCCGTCTAAAGAAATTGGGTGATGGGGTCGCTGAGGCTACCTTCCTTGCGATGGCAGGCCTGAACCGTTTGAACATGACGGATGTGCCGCGCACGGCCGTTGCCCCAGAAGATATGCTGCCCGCTGTGGCCCAAGGTGCTATCGGGATTGAACGGCGCGGCGACGATAGTCGGGCGGCTGAGATGTTAGAGGCGCTACATGACGGACCTACGGGTCAGCGCCTTGCGGCAGAACGCACGTTCTTGGCCCATTTGGACGGATCATGTGAAACGCCGATTGGCGCACTTGCAGATCTGGACGGCGGATCTATCCGTTTGCGCGGAGAGATTTTGCGCACCGATGGGACCGAGGTTTTTGCCGATGACATGAACGGGGCGATTGAAGATGGTGCTGAGATGGGCCGCGCGATGGCAGCAAAACTGCTCGCGCAGGCGGGACCAGACTTTTTCTAACACGCAAAAGAATTCCGTCTGTCGCTGCACTGAAATTATAGAATTTCAGTGATTAGGTGCTTGGAATAACCTTGCCCGGGTTCAAGATATTATTGGGGTCTAACGCCGCCTTAATTGCCCGCATCGCATCTAAAGCAACCGGATCTTTGCGCCGTTTCATCGTTTCCAACTTTGACACGCCAATCCCGTGTTCTGCGCTGAACGATCCGCCCAACTCTTGCACCACATCCTCAACCGCTTCGACCAATGCGTCCATGACTGCGGGATCGTTGCGGCTGATATAGGTTGTGTGATGGATGTTCCCATCGCCAAGGTGGGCCACGATCAGCTCATCTGCGTTGGGGTCGATCGCTTTGATACGCGGGGTCAACGCCTCTTCAAAGGCCGCCACCTTGTCCACTGGAACGGCTACGTCCGTGTTCACAAATACACCGCCGAAAAATGCGACTTCGCCAGCATCTTCACGCCGTTTCCAAATCTCGCGGCGTTGCGTATCGTTTTGGGCAATAACGGCATCAAGGACAGTACCCTCTTCCAGCATTTTACCCAAAGCCTCTTCTAAGGCGGTCACAACAGGTAAGCTGCCGTCCGTTTGGAGCACCGCGTCACTGGCTTTTACGGCAGCGACTTCGATCATAATGTTGACATCATAGCTATCTTCAAAGGGGGCCCCGGCGTCAGGGAACAGATGCTTATGTTTGTCGATATAGTTGCGGGGCATGTATTCAAATGCTTCAACACCGCCACCCGTCTCATCCTGTAAGCGGTGCAATAGATCCAATGCATCGGGCAGTGAAGATACGGCAACCATTGCTGTGGCATAGGCCTTGGGTTTCGGGCGGAGCTTTAAGACAGCGGCGGTAATGATCCCCAACGTGCCTTCCGCGCCGATCACTATGTTGCGCAAATCGAGACCAGAGTTGTCTTTGTGCAGCGCGCTCATCAGGTTCATAATTCGCCCGTCAGCCATTACGACCTCAAGACCTAAACACAGGCCGCGTGTGCTGCCGTAGCGGACCACGTTTGAGCCACCTGCGTTGGTCGACAGCAAGCCACCGATCATCGCGGAACCACGCGCACCCAGCGTGAGGGGAAAGATCAAGTCATGCGTCTCAGCAGCATCGTGCAAGTTGGACAGGATCACCCCTGCGCCCACCGTGGCGGTGCGTCCGGCGACGTTGATGTCAGTGATCTGATTGAGCCGCTCGACCGATAGCATCAGTGCACCTTCGGCGAGTGTCGCACCGGTCAGACCTGTGCGTCCAGATGCAGGAACAACGGGTGTCTTCGTATCATTGGCAATTTTGAGGATCGCCGCAACTTCGGTTGTATTAGCGGGCCGTAAAACCGCCATTGGTGTCGATGTATATGCACCTGTCCAGTCTTTCCCGTAAGGTGCGGCGTCAGCCCCCGTTAGGATGCGATCTGCACCGATAGCATCTGCGATCTGATCAAGGACAGTCATGTGAACCCCTTCATAATGCGGGCACTTTAGCGGGCGTGCATAGGAGGTAAAGAGAAATGCTGGGCCTTCAGGTGCAATCGCGACGGTGCAACACATAAGTCGTGCAGTCTTCATCGTAATGGGTCTCAACCCCGCGATAGGTCATCCCTAGGCGTTGCATCACCTTATGCGATGCTATGTTGTCGGGGTGCGCCACGGCTACAACGTGATCGGCCTTCACAACGTCAAAGGCGAATTGCGCGGCGGCGCGGCCTGCTTCGGTCGCGTAACCTTTGCCGGTTGCTAATGTTGCTAATCGCCAACCAATTTCGATTTCAGCGTTTGGATCGCGTGCCACATGTTGGACGCATGCGGCACCAATGACCTGATCTGATGATTTTTCAGTTATCGCCCACCAGCTGTAGCCAAGCGTTGCCCAAGCTTCTCGGACGCGTACGATCGCAGCGTTTGTCTTGTCGATGGTCTCAGGGTTCCCTCCGGTCAGAAATTCCATGACCGCAGGCTCATTGTTGATCGCGTTTAAGGCTTTGGCATGCGCAGGGGCAAACGGCACTAGCCGAAGCCGGTCAGTGGTGACGGTTGTGTGTGGGGGCAATGCAGTCATTGTCTCAAAATGCCTTTGGCCGACCGGTCTGGCAAGTGTATGTGAGTGAGAGCGGTGGTGGCGTGGGGGAGATTTGAACTCCCGTACTCAGGGTGGCTTGGCGTAGCCAAACGCCCGTAAGTCGGGCCATAGGTGTGGCACAACAATTAATCTAGTCATGAAGTGGGAATGGTGGTGGCGTGGGGGAGATTTGAACTCCCGACCTAACGATTATGAGTCGTTCGCTCTAACCAACTGAGCTACCGCGCCTAACCACGAGCGACCGATTACGCAATGGGGGCAGGGCTGTCAAACCGATTCTGCGGGTGGGATGGGTTAAAACCCATCTGACGCACCGCAACATCTCTGACAGGTAAGGTCGGTCTTGACCCACCCGCCCTTAATCGTAGCGCAGTTCGGTCGCCTTACCTCGGAAAATAAAGTAAGAAAGGACCGTATATCCCATGATCGTAGGCAGAACGACGCATGTCCCTATGAGAATAATAAACAAGCTTTCTGGCGCACTTGCTGCCTCATAAATAGTGATCTGTTCAGGGACCACATATGGGTAGAAACTATACGCCATGCCCCCAAATGCCATGACCCAAAGCGCAGTTGCGGCTGCAAAAGGCTGCCATGAGCGACGGTCCCCCGCGAAAGGCATTTTCTGCAGCATCGACCAGAGCCAATAAACCAGCAGGCCGGACAGAATTGGCAGAGGAGATAAGTAAAGCGCTTCGGGAAAACTAAACCATTTGTCAAAAATACGCGTGCTGACAAACGGGGTTGCAAGCGAGATGGCGCCAATGCCAAGGATCAAACCCCAAATACCGCCCTTCGCCCAGTCAACCGCTTTGATTTGCAATGCATCGGATGTCTTGTGGATCACCCATGTCGCCCCGATAAAGCTGTAACCGACCGTCAAAAAGACTGCTGTTAGCAAGGCGAACCCAAAGTTTATCCAAGTCCACTCAAGCCCCATGACGTACATGCCCAACATGAAACCTTGGCTCAGCGATGTCATCAACGATCCGATGAAGAACGCATTGTTCCATAGGTGCTTATGAGGTGCGGGTGCTTTGGCGCGAAACTCAAACGCAACGCCCCGCAGGATCAAACCGATCAACATGATCGCCACAGGCAGATAAAGTGCAGTCAGGATTGCACCGTGCGCAGATGGAAACGCCACCAAAAGCAACCCGACAGCCAGGACAAGCCATGTTTCATTGGCATCCCAGAACGGACCGATCGAGGCGATCATCCGGTCCTTCTCATCATCGTTGGCAAAGGGGAATAGAACTCCTACACCAAGATCGAAGCCGTCAAGGACGACGTAGATCAGGATCGACACCCCCATCAGCCCTGCAAACACAAAGGGCAGCCAGATGGTTGGATCTCCGAAATAATACATCGTGTTACTCCGCTGGCATCGCGTTGGGGGATGGGGCCGGTGTCGGCGCGATCCGAGTTCCGATTTCTTCGCCGCGGGCAGTTTTTCGCGCCAGATAGAAGATGACAAAGATGTAGGCGGCCAAGAGGGCTGCATAGACTGCAAGGTAGGCGATTAATGTCCCCAGAACCAGCGGTGCGGGCACATCGGCCACAGCCTCTTTGGTGGTCATCACACCCTGGACCAGCCACGGTTGGCGGCCGATTTCGGTGGTGTACCAGCCTGCCAGTGTCGCCAGCCAACCGCTGAAACTCATACCGACGAGACCGTATAGCATCGGCTTAGGAAGCCCCTCGATCCCGCGCTTGCGGCGCAAGATCATATAGGTGGCCGTCCAGCTGACCAGCAGCATCAACAGCCCGCTGCCAACCATCACGCGGAACGACCAGAACACGGGTGAGACGCGTGGGTGCAGAACGTCGCCATCTTCAGTGACAAAATCATTCAGGCCCTGAACTTCACCATTCCAATCATGGGTCAGAATGAACGAGGCCAGTTTCGGGATGCCGATTTCAAATTTATTCTCGCGTGCCTCCTCATCGGGGATCGCGAATAAGATGAGCGGCACGCCAGTCCCTGTTTCCCAGTTTCCTTCCATCGCAGCCACTTTCGCGGGTTGATATTCTTTTGTGTTCAGCCCGTGAAAGTCACCCACAAGGATTTGCACAGGGATCAACAGTGCTGCTGCAATGATAGCGGATTTCATCGCCACCCGCACGCCCTCTGTGCGTCCGCCGATGAGCCAACGGAAAGCGCTGACACCGGCAATCAAGAAGCTGACAGTCAGGAAGCTGGCCAGCACCATATGGGTGAAGCGGTACGGCATAGATGGGTTAAAGATGATCGCTGACCAATCTGTCGCATGGGCCACGCCGTCAATCATCTCAAAGCCTTGGGGCGTGTGCATCCATGAATTCAACACGATGATCCAGAACGCAGACATCATTGTGCCAAACGCCACAAGGAATGTCGCGAGTGTATGCACCCAGTTAGGGACGCGGCTAAAACCAAAGAGCATAATGCCAAGGAACACCGCTTCGAGGAAGAATGCTGTCATGATCTCGTAGGCCAGCAAGGGCCCCGCGATGTTGCCTACTTTCTCCATGAAACCCGGCCAGTTCGTGCCGAATTGGAAAGACATAGTAATGCCCGAAACAACACCCATCGCAAAGGACAGGGCAAAAATTTTCACCCAAAAGCGATAGGCTTCCATCCAACGCTCTTCGCCTGTCCGGTTATAGCGCAGCTTGAAGAACAAAAGCACCCAACCCAAGGCGATCGTGATCGTCGGGAAAAGGATGTGGAAAGAAATATTTGCCGCAAATTGAATGCGGGACAAAAGCAGTGTTTCGAGTTCCATAAGAAGCCTCAGCTTTCGGGCGTTGTTACCGTTGCACCTGATATAGCTGCATCGCAGCATGGGTCACTGGGGGTGCGACAGCACAACGCGGCTAAACAGGAATGTTTCACCGTCGACGAAAGGATTGCTTGAACTGACCCCGGGCCACGCAATTTATGCAAAGGAATTTTAGTGTTAGACGGAAAACTGCCAGCTGGTCACTTGGCGGTAGGGGTGATCTGCAGTTACCGTAATCGACCCAAAACCTCGATGATTTGGGGTGTCAGGCCATGCCTGCGGTTCGATCACCAAACCTTCGTAACAAGGACGTCCAGGGCGATGCGACGTAGCGGCGTCATGAATTTGAACGCCAGCCTCCGTTGTAGCCATCTTCATGCTGACACCAGATCCGCCTGCAAGCCAAAGCACATCACGTAAGGGACCCTTGCCACCGGTCAGGCAAAAGTTGTGATCAAGTGCTGGTGCACCCACTTGCGGGATCAAGCTCTTGCGGAAATCCATGGCTGTACCTGAGACTTCCGCAATCTCGCCTGTCGGAGAGGTCGCCGCGTCGATTGGCAAATAGTGATCTGCCGCAATCTGCAGATGATGCCCTTCCCATGTCTCGGCCCCGTCAAGGTTCCAGTAGATGTGGCTGGCGAAGTTCATACAAGTCGCCGTATCTGTCGTGCCCTCAATGGTCATTGTGAGCGTCGCTGGTGCGCTAATCTGATAGGTGACACGGATATCGCGTTGGCCTGGCAGTCCGGCAACACCATCAGCAAGATGCAGCCCAAGTGTCACGCTGTCATCGGTTGCCGACACAATTTTCCAGACCTTGGCGTGCACGCCTTCTGATCCTGAATGCAAGTGAACTGCGCCGTTCTCATTGCGCTCGAGCTCGTACATCATTCCGTTGAGCCGCACCCGCGCATTGCTGATCCGGTTGGCAATGGGGCCAACAATGGCACCAAAATAGCCCATAGTTTCTTCATAATCACTCAGCAATTCAGACCCCAGCGCAAGCCCTTGAGGCACGCCCGCCAAACGCACGTCTTGCACTATGGCACCGAAGGTCAGGATGTTGACTGTCAAATCACCAGCCGAGAGTGTGATTTGCGCGACATTTTCGCCCGACTTTGTTGTCCCGAAATGCGCCATTACAGAGGCTCCCAGTGGACGCCTGCGGCAGGGATCGTCGTGTTTTTCCAGTCTTGCGCATAGTTGGCATAATTAAAGATGAAACGATGCGTTGCTGTGTCCCGAAGGCGCAAACCTGTGGCGAGGGGATGTATCTGAATGTCCAGTTCTGCGCAAAGGCCAGCAATGATCCGATCAAATGTTTCATCGTCTGGCCATCCTGCGAGATAGCGCAAATTCTCTGTGCCCATGATTGCGGGGTGGCCGGATGCTGTCAGTTCCAGAACTTCTGTTTGTCCTTCCAGGTGCTCGAACCAATGTACAAATTGGCCACCATTCCTTAGCCCAATGGCATCATCAGGCGGCATACTTTCGGTAAGACTAACGCGGATATCGGAACCAGGTAGGTTTGGGCCAAGTGGCATCGGGATGCTCAGCTCATCCGTTTTTGTGTCCGTACGTGGGCCAATCAGTGCGACGCCGTCAAAGTTGGCCAGCGCTTTGCGTAGTGGATCAGACAGCGTCATGATCCCCGGTGCCATGACCAGTTTGTAAGCCGACAGATCGCCAGTATCTGGCGGTAGAATATCAATGTTCAACCCGGCGCGTCGCATGGCGCAATAAGCGGCAAATGCCAGCCGGAACATCTCAAAATCAGCACCTTGTGGCTGGGCGTCCCAAGCCCAAGCGCTTTCATAGTCGAACACCAAAGCCGCGTGTGCCAGGGCTGTTCCAACATCAGCCAGGGCCTCAATCTCGTCTGCTACCTGACGTGCCTCGGCCAAGGCGGGAGCCGGTGCGCTGTCAGGGCGTAGAAGCCCTGCATGCATTTGCTCTTGTGCAAAGGGGGCCTGCCGCCAGCGGAAATAGCAGACGGTTTCTGCGCCATGGGCAAATGCTTCCCATGCCCATAACCGGGCCATACCGGGCAAAGGGGCTGGGTTGTATGGGGCCCAGTTAACAGGCCCCGGTTGCTGTTCCATGACCCACATGCGCCCACGGCCTACGGCACGATAGAGGTCGTGGTGAAAGGCTTGGTTGTCGGGGTGGCCTTGACGCAAGAACGCTTGCTTGAACGCGGGTGTCCCTTCCAATCGATCTGATAGGAAGCCAATGGGGTAGCTGTCCCACGACGCGATATCGAGGTCTGCGCCCACTTTCCAATGATCAAAGGTCGTTATGCGACCCATGTAGTTGTGAATCAAAGGCGCGTCCGAATGCTTGCGGATTTCATCCGCCTGCACTTTGTTGAATGCGACGACCTGATCCGAACTATAGCGCCTGAAGGCCAGTTGATGCGGGTGGTTCGGTTCGGTGACCGTCAGATTTGGCAAGTCGATCTGGTCAAAGCTGTCGTATTCCATTGACCAGAACACGTTCCCCCAAGCACGGTTTAATGCGTCTGTCGATTGATAGCGTTGGGCGAGCCAATCCTGAAAGCCCCGCCGTGCAGCGTTCGAATAGCTAAGCGTGGTATCATGGCAATCGTATTCATTGTCGATTTGCCAAGCCGCGATATGTGGGTTCTTGCTATAACGCTGTCCCATCAGCCGGGCGATGCGTTTGCATTCCTCGCGGTAGCCCAAGTGGCTAAAGTCATAATGCCTGCGCGATCCGAATTTGCGCGGTCGGCCTTCGGCATCGACGGCAAGCATGTCGGGGTATTTATCAATCATCCAACGCGGCGGTGTTGCTGTCGGCGTCCCCAGAATGATCTTAAGGCCGGCATTGCCCAGTACGTCAACCGCGCGGTCCAACCAGTCCCATGTGAATGTCTCCGGCGATGGCTCCATCCGGCTCCAACCGAACTCACCGATGCGCACCCACGTCAGGCCGCTGGCGACCATTTGTGCAGCATCGGTTGCCCATTGGTCCTCGGGCCAATGTTCTGGGTAATAACAAACGCCAAGGGTACGTTTCATGGCAAAGCCCTTTTGAGTTTCTTTTGACCAAGATGAAGAAAGCTGAGGGTTAAAGAATAACCTGGTGTTCCAATTGGCCAGTGTAGCGTGTCTGCGTGGTAAATGTCTTGCCCTGCGCTGGGCCTGTCAAACCGACAGCGGCGCTGGTGCAAAAGAGCGCTGTCATGTCATCGCCACCAAACGCCGGACATGAGGTTTGGTCAGCGTCAAAAGCGAAGCTTTCGATAAAATCACCCGCAGGAGTGTAACCGGCCACACGTCCGACACCCCACTGGGCGTTCCAGAGATTTCCTGCCACATCGACGACCGCGCCGTCAGGGCGAAAATCTGTGCCTTGCAAGTCGATATGGATGACCGGCTTGCCGGCAGGCCAGCCATCACCGTCCAGCGCAACCTGCAAGATCTGCTGGCTTGGTGTGTCTGTGAAATAGGCCGTCGTCCCATCGGGGCTAAAGCAGATCGCATTCGAGATCGTGATGGGTGCAAATAGCTGCCTCAGCTCACCTTTGTAAAAGCGATAAATGGCACCTGCGCCATCTTGGGCGTCGATCCCCATCGTGCCGATCCAGAATCCACCCTGCGGATCAGCTCGCCCATCATTGGACCGCGTGATCGCGTTATCGGCCTCAAGTGGTACGATCACTTGGTGATCGCCTGTCGTGATATCGAAATGGCGCAAGGCGTTGCTTGTCGCAACGATGAGTGTGGTCTCAGAGGTCCAGCCAGCAGCACTTACGTAATCGTCGAACTGCCAATGCTGCCCTTTCGTGTGAAGCCGCTTGCCAAGAATATCGCACCAAAAAAGCTGTTTGCGCAAAGGATGCCAAAGCGGCCCTTCGCCAAGCTGGCATTGTGTATCGTCAAAGATCATGTGGCAGCAGCATCATAGGCGGCGACCATATCGCGTGCGCGCGCGGCCACGTCAGCTACTGATAGCCCCGGTTTATAAAGCGCCGATCCGATCCCGAAACCATCCGCTGACGCGGCCATCCATTCGGCAAAGTTATCCGTACCTGCACCACCAACCGCATAGACTTGCGTGCCAACGGGCAGCACCGCGCGGATAGCTTTAATGCCCTCTGGCCCAAGCAGGCTCGCGGGGAAGATTTTTAGCCCGTCAGCGCCCGCTTTGAGCGCAGCAAAGCACTCGGTCGGGGTCATCACGCCGGGCCAGCTCTCCATGCCGGCAGTCTTGGTCGCGACAATGACCCTTTGATCGCAATTTGGCGAAACGATAAGCTTACCGCCCGCCTGCGCAACGCGCCCGACATCATCTGTGGACAAAACCGTACCTGCACCGATCAAAGCGTCCGCCCCATGTGCGTCGGCCATGGCCTTGATGCTGTCGAACGGATCAGGTGAATTGAGTGGGACTTCAATCTTTGTAATGCCTGCATCGATGAGTGCTGCTGCCATTGGCGCAGCCTCTGCGGGTGTCACACCACGAAGAATAGCAATGAGTTTGCGGTCCATGAGTTATCCTTTCAGGCGCTGATAAGCGGCGGTCAAACCAGCCAGCGTAATTGCAGACGCATTGACTTGGGTCGCAGGTGCAGATTGGGTTGCGAGCGCCTTGATATAGAGTTGGGACAAACCGCTATCGCCGATCACGGCGATTTGCTGGCCTAACCAGTAGGGCTTAGCTGCCGCAAGTTCCGCCCCGATCAAAAGCCCAGACAATTGCGCACGCGCAGCAGTTCCGGCCATGTCGTTCAGCAAGCCATTGGCACGCAGCGAAAAGAGCCGTCCGGCAAGCCGTTCGGGCCGCGACAAGCCCATATCGAGACCTGCCGCAAAGGCATCATCGTCCCATCCATCTGCCGCGATAGAGTGGCGCAGCACAGTTTGTTTGGCGATCGTGTCAAACAGCTCTCCGGTCATGAAGGTTTGAAAACTGACAACTTCAGCTGCACTGATGTGCACCCATTTTGTATGTGTGCCCGGCAAGCAGATCACACCATCCCAACCGGGGTTTCGTGCAAGAAAACCGCTGATTTGGGTTTCTTCGCCGCGCATCACATCGGCAGGGTCGTTTTGTCTGATGCCGGGGATCACATGAACGCGCAGGTCGGAGTTTTGTGTCGGCGCTTGGACCATACCGCTGGGCAGAGTTTCGCAAGGGACCGTCGCATAAGGGGCCTCGACCCAGCCTTGGCGCGATCCGACCATCCCGCAGGTGATAACTGTCGTGGGGCCTTTGATCCAATTTGCAACGACGGCCAACAACGCTGGCTCAAACCCATCTGTCGACAGCTTGCCCATACCTTGGTCGGATGTGGCTTCGGCAAGAACTGTCCCAGATGCAGACATTGCCCATGCCCGCATATTGCTGGTGCCCCAATCGACCGCGATCCAATCTGCTGTGATGCTGTCTTTTGTCATCCGGTTCCTACTACGCCTGCGTCAATTGTAAGGGTCTGTCCTGTCATCATAGCCGACGTTCCAGAGGCTAGGAAAAGCGTACCCCCAACCATATCGTGTGGTTGGATAAAATCTTGCAAGCACTGCTTTTGCAAAAAGGACGCTTTTGCCTCTGGCGTGGCCCACATCGTTTCTTGCTTCTGCGTAAAAACCCAACCGGGTGCAATGGCATTCACCCGAATTCCCTTAGGCCCCCATTCACGGGCTAATGCGCGGGTCATGCCCATGATCCCTGCATTCGCAGTGACATAAGGCACCATGCCCGCCGCGCCCATCATATAGGTGATCGATGAAAAATTGATGATCGACCCTTTTGGCGCCATCAGTTCTGCCGCCTTCTGACACGCAAAGAAGTATGCTTTGAGGTTGATCGCTTGTTGGCTATCCCAATCGCTCTCAGATATTTCCATCGCGTCATAGCGCATATCGTTCGCAGCATTATTCACGACCGCATGTAATAGGCCATGCGCCGCAGCGGACTGTTCAATCGCTGACTGCAGCACGGCTGTATCGGTGATGTCACCTTGAATAAAGAGAGGTGATGTGCCATATTTCGCAGCCATCTGGTCCACGAATTCCGACGCATCAGAGCGGCCAATAAAAGCAACCTTTGCGCCCTGAGCCAAGAATCCTTCGGTCAAGGCTGCACCGATGCCATTTCCACCACCGGTGATGAACACAGACGCGCCCATGAGGTCATGGAAGGTCGCATTCATAGGCGCGTGCCTTCTAGTACCCACATCCGCTCGGGGAAGGACCAAGGTAGCGTCACGCCGTGGCGCATCAGATATGCGCCAGACAGTTCTAATGCATCTTCTTTCAATGCGGTCGTTCCGCGTGAAAGGCGATGTAAGGAGTTCCGGTTCGTGAGGTTGATCCGATATGTCGCGGTTGGTTCGAGCCCCGTTAACCTAAGTGGGCGGGGCGCGATTTGCGCACTCGTCGCGGCCTTTCCGGCAAAGACAACAAAGCGGTCTTTTTCGCGGGCCAACTGCTGTTCAGCAATCACTGCGGGGTCGGCGCTATCAAGCCGCAGGATATCAGCCGTTTGTAACCAATCACGGTTATGCTTCCACCAACTGGTAACTTCTTTCAGTGTTGCCGCTTCGGTTTCATCCAACTCGCGCGGGTCCATCTCGAACCCCATGTGACGCTGGGCGGCGACCCATGCCCTGAATGAGATATCAAGGTTGCGCCCGGAGGTATGGCAATGGCGTGGGCCGACGTGGCTCCCTGTCACAGAAAGGGGTAGGAAGAGCGCTGCATCATGTTGAATGCGCAGCCGCTCCAGCGCGTCGTTGCTGTCCGACAACCAAACCCGCTGCGTGCGTTGCATGATGCCAAAGTCGATGCGACCGCCACCCGAGGCGCAGCTTTCGATCTCCACATGCGGAAAGTCCGCACGCAGACGGTCAATCAGCGCGTAGGATCCGCGCGTTTGCGACGCATCCGGCATGGGTAAGACGCGGTTGTGGTCCCATTTGATGTACTCAATCTGATGATCACGCAGAATTGCGGACATACGGTCATAAAGGTAGTCGCGCACTTCTGGCAGGGCCATGTTCAGCGCCTTTTGCTGGCGCCCCAGTGTTTGATCTTCGCTGCCCAAGACCCAATCAGGATGGGCGCGGTGAATGTCGCTGTCCTCATTAATCATCTCAGGCTCGAACCAGATGCCGAATGTCATATCAAGGCTATGGACGTGTTCGATTAAAGGGTTGAGGCCATCGGGATATTTGCGCGGATCAACTGTCCAGTCAGACAAACTGCGTGTGTCATCGTCGCGGTTGCCGAACCAGCCGTCATCAAGGACGAACCGCTCCGCTCCAAGGGCCGCTGCGCGGTTCGCGATATCTTCGAGGACGGGCAGTTTGTGATCGAAATAGACCGCTTCCCAGCAATTGTAGTGCACGGGGCGCGGGGCGTCGGGTTTTGGCCAAGTGACAACACGGTCGCGCAGGTGGCGCTGGAATGCGACGGCGCAGCCATTGAGGCCTGTGTTAGAATACACAATATAGAGCGGCGCGGTCTTAAACTGGGTTGCGGCTTCGGTCTCCATACGGGCCGCATGGCCCCATTGGATTTGACGGCGGCCATCTTGCAGTTCTTCTGCGATCATCTTGTGCCCACCGGACCAACCATAATGAAATGCGTAGGCTTCGCCTTCGGAATTGGTCGCACCACGGCACGGCACGATCAGACCGGGGAAGTGTTCATGCCCTGTGCGCCCGGTGCGGTTTTCGCGGTAGCGCATGCCGGGGGCCCATGCGGTGCGGGCCAGTTGAAATTCGCCGCACCAGCGGCCGGAGACGTCGATCATTTCATCCGATTGCTGTGGGCCCGGTAAAACAGGGGCGGCGAGCCAGTGCAAATGCACGGGGCGGGTGGCGTCCAATGTTGTTTGGCAGGTGATGATATGTGTGTCGGGATCGCTGACAAAGCTGACTGTCAGGGTCAGGCCATTTTCCTTGTCGGAATAGGTTAGCGCAAGGGTGCCGTTCTGCTCGGCGCTTTCAAAGCAGAACTTAGGCAGCAAGGGTGTGCCATCAGTATCGCGAACAATAAGACCCGGTTGACCGGGGAAACTGCGGGTCGCCTCGGGGCAGATCGACAGATCCGGATTCTCATCCAGCATGCCGCCAGTCACATCAATCATGTGAGCGGCATGCAGCGTGTCCAAATCTTCGGACTGAGGCAGACGGGCACCCCAGTAGACAACTTCGGGCAGACGGTCGTTTCGCGCCGCCAGAACAAGCGTCTGGCGACCATCGTCAATACGATAAGTACGGTTCATGGTTGTTTACTTTACAGCTCCGAGGGTGAGACCCGCGATAAAGTGTTTCTGCATCAAGAAGAACATCGCAACCGGTGGCAAAGCAGCCACGATCGATCCAGCGCTCATCAGGTGATAGGCGGCACGGAACTGCGAGTTAAACTCGGTGATCCCGGCGGTGACAGGTTGCGCATCTGGACCTTGGGTCAGGACAACGGCCCAGAAATAGTCATTCCAGATGAAGGTAAAGATCAGCACAGCCAAAGCGGCCAAGGCTGGTTTCATCAAAGGCAGAACAACGTACAGGAAGATTTTCCATTCTGCGATTCCTTCAACGCGCGCCGCTTCAATCAAAGGAAAGGGCAGGGCGCGTATAAAGTTGCGCATAAAGAGCGTACAGAAACCAGTTTGGAAGGCGATGTGGAACAGCACGAGGCCAGTCTTGGTATCATAGAGGTTCATGCTGACCGTTAGATCGCGCACTGGCACCATAAGAATTTGGAATGGCACGAAGTTACCTGCAATGAAGATGAAAAAGATCATCAGGTTGCCTTTGAATTTATACACGCCCAGCGCAAATCCAGCCATGCAAGACAAAGCAACAGCCCCAATCACGGTTGGAATAGTGATAAAGAGCGAATTCCACAGATAGCGTGGCATGTTTGATTCAAAGAACACCTTGCCGTAGTTATTGAACGCTTCAAAGCTGCTGGGGATGCCCCAGTAGTTGCCATTTACAAAATCCGATTCCGGTTTGATCGAGAAATTGGCAACGGCGATCAGAGGCAAAAGCCAAATGATCAACATGATCGGCAAAAGCACTTGGTAAGAGATCTGCCAGGACCGCGAGGTTTTTGCGAGAGGGGTTGGAAACATCAGTGCGCTCCCTTTTCGTCACGGTACATGGAGTAGAGGAAGTAGGTGATGAACCCGAGCATGATAAAGAACAAGACCACCGCGATCGCGGCGCCAAAGCCCATGCGGAAACCAAATTCCGACAGCGATTCCTCAAACATATAGAAGGAAAGAACACGGGTCGAACCAAAGGGCCCACCGTTGGTCATAACGCTGATCAGGTCGAATGATCGCAACGCACCAATGATCGTCACAACAAATGCAATGAATGTCGCGGGCTTTAACTGGGGCAGGATCACGTACCAAAGCATCTTGTGGCCTTTTGCTCCGTCTAGACGCGCGGCTTCAACCTGTTCGGGGTCAACCGCATTCAGGCCGGTGAGGTACAAGATCATGCAATAGGCCGTCTGTGGCCATAGGCCGGCTGCGATAATGCCGTAGGTGGCCAGCGACGGATCTCCAAGGATGTTGACGGGTCCCGCACCAAAGACACCAAGGACCGCGTTCAACAGGCCTTCGCGTGGGAGGTAAAACCAGCTGAACACGAGGCCAACAACAACTTGGCTGATGACGAATGGGAAGAAAAACATCGACTTGTAAAAGCGAATGCCAGTGACCGTTTGGTTGAGGAAGAGCGAGATCATCAAACCTGCGGGGATCGCCAGCAAGTAGAGCACGAGCCATTTCAGGTTATTCCAGAACGAGACTGAGAATTTGCGATCAATGTTCTGGTCGCCCCAGCCAAGAAGTCGCTCGTAGTTGGCGGTGCCAACCCATGTCTTTTCGCCCAAACCATCCCACTGATGAAGCGAGATCCAGAAGGATTGACCGATTGGAATGATGACATAGACTGCGAAGAATATCATCGCAGGCAGAAGGAACAGCCACGGCGTAATCGCAATCTCGTTGCGTTTATACCAGCCTTTGTTGACGTCGGCGGATGCCATGAATTTGTCTCCCCTGCGGACAGCACATGCGAAAATCTACGGACCAGATTTGCGGATAGGCTGTGGTGGGTAAGTAAGGTGGGCTTAAACCCACCTTACTCATTAGCTTAGTTGTAGATGCGCTGGCGTGTCTCTTCGAGACGGGCCAGAATGTCGTCCAGGTTATCTGGGAACACCATGAACTCTTGCAGGCCTTCCATGCCGACAGATGCCATTTCCGCATCAAAGTCACGGTCAAAGAACTGCATGATGCCGCCACCCGCATTGTTGGAAAGCATCTCAAAGCCTTCCTGCAGGAACTTGTCGTCATCAATAGAAGAGTTCGCATTTACAGGCAGCTGGCCAAGGCCAGAACCGCTGTTGATCTCTGTCTGAACGTCGGCAGATGTCACGAAACGCAAGAATTCTTTCGCAGCGTCCATGTTTTGTGCGCCAGATGCGATGTGGAACGTATCTGTTGGCGCATCTTCTGCGTAATCGACGTCAGGGTTGATCACTGGGAACTGGTAGAAGTCCAACTGATCATCTGTCAGGCCACCATCACGGAATGCCGCAACAGAGAAGTTACCCATCAGGTATGACGCAGCTTCACCGTTGACCATAAATGGCAGCGCTTCCTGCCAGCTGTAAGTCTGGTGATCATCAATGAATGCGCCCATGTCGATCAGCTCACGCCAGTTGGCGAAAGTCTGTGCAACGCGTGGATCAGTCCATTCAATCTCACCACGGGCCAAAGCGACGTGGAAGTCGTAGCCGTTTGTGCGTGAGTTGATGTAGTCAAACCAACCGCCAGCTGTCCAAAGGAACTTGGTGCCGATTGTGTAGCATTTGATGCCGTTGTCGAGCAGTGTCTGGCAGTTTGCCTTCTCTTCTTCCCAGTTCGTTGGCTCGCTTAGACCGTACTCTGCAAAGATGTCTTTGCGATAGTAAACACCCCACTGATAGTATGTGTAAGGTACGCCCCACTGAGCGCCGTCCAGTGTCATCGCACCTTTGGTGGATGCCAAAGCTTCGAACTCAGGCTCGGCCCAGAGATCAGAAATGTCAGCAAACAGGCCAGCATCAACGAATGGACGCATGCGGTTCGCTGCGTACCAGTTGACGACATCTGGTGGGTTTGCACCCAATGAATTGCGGATCTGAGTTTTCCACGCTTCGCGGTCAACGATTGTCAAGTTGACGGTCAGGTTTGGGTGCAGCGCGTCGAAATCAGCGGCAAGACCTTCCATCACTGCGCGAGGCGCAGGGTTTGACATGTCAGATGAGATGTTCAATTCGCCAGACAGTCCGTGACCGTCAGCAGCAGCGGATGACGCAACGACGCCAGCCGTAACCAACGCCGCGAGCGACGTCTTCAAAATGGAATGCATGGTTTCCTCCCAGTATGCTTCCGTGTGTAAAACCGGTTTCATTATTTGAAACTTGGTTTTGGATGTTGATACTAAACCGCGACTCGGCTAGCCTTGTCAACAGTCGAAGGCTGCACCGGTGAGGAGATCGGTGTCAAAGGCCCCATTCGACGCAGGGAGGACTTATGGCGCGCGTGACCGGTGACGGCACAGTCGGCAAGGCACTTGAGGTGCTGGATCAGGTGGCAGCCTTTGGGCGACCTGTGCGCTTTAGTGAATTGCTTGCCCAGTCCGATTTTCCTAAGCCGACGCTTTACCGCTTTGTCCAGACGCTGACCAACCAACAGATGTTGGCCTATGATCCGGAACGGCAAACCTACAGCACTGGTTTGCGCTTGGTGCGACTGGCCCATGCCGCGTGGGAACAGTCCACCTTGGCCCCCGTCGCCCGCCCTCATATTGAGGCCTTAAGCAAAGCTGTGGGTGAGACGGTTCACTTGGCCCAGCTAGATAACGCGCAAGTGCTCTATATTGATAAGCGCAATGCAGGTCAGCCAGTTGAGATGTATAGCCAAGCGGGCAAAGTCGGCCCAGCTTATTGCACTGGCGTCGGTAAAGTGATGCTGGCATTTCTGGACGACGATGCTGCAGAGACAGTTATCGAACAACAGTCGTTCCATGTCTTCACTGAACATACGCTTGATAGTGCCGCGGCTCTGCGGGCTGAACTGAATGATATCCGCCAGAACGGTTACGGGTTCGATCGCGAAGAACATGAACCCGGCATTATTTGCGTTGCGATGCCGATTGTGAGCGAGACGGGCCGTGTACTTGGCGCTTTGTCAGTCACCAGCACCACCGGACGTACAAACCTTGCGGGATTAGAGGCATTTGTGCCGATCCTAAAAGAGACAGCCACCAAAATTACGCGGGATGCCCAAAACTGGAGCTTCCCGGACTACAACACAAAAGAAACAACAGGGATTTAAGCCATGTCAGGTGTTACGCTGAATAAGGTCATCAAGCGCTATGGCGACGTGCAAGTCATTCACGGCGTTGATCTGGAAATCAAGGACGGCGAGTTTTGCGTTTTCGTCGGGCCATCTGGCTGCGGTAAGTCGACGCTTTTGCGCATGGTCGCGGGCTTAGAAGAAACAACCGAAGGTGCGATGCATATTGGTGACCGTGATGTGACCCGGATGGATCCATCACAACGTGGCGTGGCGATGGTGTTTCAGACATACGCACTTTATCCGCATATGACGGTCAAAGATAACATGGGGTTCGGCCTGAAGATGAATGGCCACCCTAAGTCCGAGATTGAAGAAAAAGTGGCCGAAGCGACGCGCATCTTGAAGCTGGAGCCTTATTTGGACCGCAAGCCCGCTGCCCTTTCAGGTGGTCAGCGCCAGCGCGTGTCCATTGGCCGCGCGATTGTCCGTGGCCCAGAGGTCTTCCTCTTTGACGAGCCACTTTCTAACTTAGATGCCGAACTGCGTGTTGAAATGCGGGTTGAGATTGCGCGTCTGCACAAAGAGATTGGCGCCACGATGATCTACGTGACCCACGATCAGGTCGAGGCGATGACCTTGGCGGACAAGATCGTGGTATTACGCCTTGGAGTGATCGAACAGGTCGGCGCACCGATGGACCTTTACCGCGACCCAGACAATAAATTTGTTGCGGGCTTTATTGGCTCGCCAGCGATGAATTTTGTCAACGGCAGTGCAAAAGGTGGCGCTGTGGTCGCACCCGGTTTGGCGAAGACATATGAAGGTATGATCAATGCTGCATATGAAGGTAAGGCGCTCAGCGTTGGTGCCCGCCCAGAGCACATCACAATTGACCCTGCTGGGGACACACATACCGTGGAAATGACCGAGAGCCTCGGTGGTGTGTCTTTTGCCTACCTCACCAGCGCCAGTGGCGAACGTATCGTAGTGGAAGAGCGTGGTGACGTGCGCAGTGAAGAAGGCGCGACAGTAGGCATCGAGATTGATGCAAGCCGCATCTATCTATTTGATGCCGAAACTGAGATGCGTATTCGAACTTAAGTCAGAATTTTCAAAAGTTCTGGATGCCCAAATGAGAAGGCCCGCGGTTTCGCGGGCCTTTCTTAGTTCAGCGTTTGCCGTAGTAGAGACCGACCACATGTTCGGCTTGTGCAAAGAACAACCAACGCAGTGTCAGCACACCGGCGATGTGACAAAGCACCGCCAAGGCCGCTAGCATGTGGCTAAATGGCAGAAGTAGCAGTACGACCGGTAAGACAAATGCCAGTCCAATTGTGATGATCCGCAACTGATCGGCATGTTTGCGGCCAACCTGATGAATGAATTCGCGCATCAGATAGTTTGTCCCCGTATGCGGCGGTTCAAATGCACGTACCTTGCCGATGTGCCCAAGGCCCGTAGCGGTTTCCATATTCGTCCCAGACGTCTTGAAGCGCGTATCGCCGGAAGCCCATGCAAAGATTTGCAAAATCCCGCCCGCGATCAGCAGAACGGCAGCGATCCGGACTTGACCTGACAGCAGCGCACCGCCGCCAACGGACAAAAGCATATACATCGCGGGTGTTGTCCAATGTCGCCAACGCGGGACTGTTTTCATTTGCGCATAGATCATGGACGTCGTGAAAACGACGCCTAGCGATGCGATACCCCCAATGAAGCCGATCAGCCCCAAACGCGTCTCGGCAAAAACCAACCCGGCCCCATAGAGCGCCATTGCTAGCAACGCGAACACAGCACAAATCCCTTCGCGGCTGAGCCAGCTGGTCTTCCACTGGCTAAACGCTTTGATCGCCCGTTCCGGGTGACCCAAGTGAAAGGTCGAGGCGATCAAGCCGCCGACGGCGAGAAGGTAGGCGATGGCAAACCAGATAAAGGCGCTCATGCCGGTAGGCACCAAAGCGCCCATACCAAGCCAGAATAGCAGACCAAAACCGAGGCCTGAGAAGGTGTTAAAGATGATAACTGAACTTGCGGGATGCATTATTTCGCTCCTCCGGGCAGTGATGAGAGGGCTTTGTCCAGCCAACCCACAAAACCTTTGCCATCGCTGGCGATAGGCTCAAGATACGGGGCGAGGATGTCGAATTCTGGCATCTCGTCCTTAGGCCGTGGTGGCAGGTATTTATTGACCGGCTTGGTGCCTTGTTCTGGCATCAGATCGAACCCGCCACGTTCGGCGACCAATTTGGAAACGTCGCTGTCTGCATCGCCCAAGTCGCCAAAGTGACGCGCACCGGCAGGGCAGGTCCGCACGCAGGCAGGTTGGCGATCTTCTTCGGGCAGGTTTTCATTATAGATGCGGTCGACGCAAAGGGTGCATTTCTTCATCACCCCTTCTTTGGCGTCCAATTCGCGCGCGCCGTAGGGGCATGCCCATGCGCACAGGCCGCAGCCGATACAGTCGCTTTCATTGACCAACACAATCCCGTCTTCAGCGCGTTTATAGCTTGCACCTGTCGGGCAGACAGTCACGCATGGCGCGTCTTCGCAGTGCAGGCAGGATTTGGGGAAGTGGATCAGCTGAGCTTCGCCTTGGTCCGGTTGGACTTCAAACGAATGCACCCGGTTCAGGAAGGTGCCTGAGGGGTTCGCGCCGTAAGCCTCTTGGTCCGACAAAGGTGCACCGTAGTTTTCGGTGTTCCAGCCTTTGCAGGACACCACACAGGCATGGCAGCCCACGCAAGTGTCAAGGTCGATGACCAGCCCAAGTTTCTTGGCGGAGGGTGGGGGAAGTTGGGTCATAGCATTGTCCCTGTTGCAAGTGCCGGAGCCTCCGGCGGGAGTTTTTCAGGCAAGATGATAAATGATGTTTGATTGCTGCCTTTGCGGGCATCCCATGTGGCGATGTACCAGATGAAACTGCCCAAGGTCAGCGCCATGAAAGCGCCGATTAGCAGCAGAACTTGGCGGTTGGTCATTTGCCCACCTTCCAGTCTAGCTCTTTGGGCGCTTTGCCAACAGGAGACTTGATTTTAGGCATGGCTGGTTGCGCCTCGTTCGGTACATCCGATTTTTCGATCTTCACACGCAGATCAAACCATGCAGCCTGGCCTGTGACCGGGTCCGAGTTGGCCCAGCGTAGGCCGTCGCCTTTGGGCGGTAGCAATTCGTGGATCAGGTGGTTCAGCAAGAAGCCTTTGGTCGCCTCTGGCGCCCCTTCGTCCAGCGCCCAAGTGCCTTTGCGTTTACCGATGGCGTTCCATGTCCAAACCGTATTGGCATTTAGCGATGCTTGGTGTGCGACGGGGACCACGATGGACCCATGGGTCGAGCTGACCTTGGCCCAGTCGCCTTCCTCAAATCCGTTCGCTTCCCAGATTTTCGTAGGCACATAAAGCGGATTGTGCCCGTGGATTTGCCGCAGCCAAGCGTTTTGCGTGCCCCAAGAGTGATACATCGCCATGGGCCGCTGGGTCAGCGCATGCACGGGGTATTCGTCCAGATCGACTTGGTCGTCTTCCAACGGCCCATACCAGATTGGCAGCGGGTCCATGGTCAGTTTCAGCCGTTCGCGCAGATGTTCGGGCGGTTGCCGCTCACCAATGCCTTCGGCTGCCGCCTGGAATTTGCGCAATGGTTCGACGTAAAGCTGGAAGATGTAGGGTTGGACCGCATCGTAGAAGCCCATCTTCACTGCCCAGTTTTGGTAATCCATGCTGAACGGTTTGTAGAAAGCTGCGTTTTCGGGAACATGTTCGATCCAGAAACCACCGTTGTCGATGTAGTCTTGGATTTGGTTCGGGTTCACCTCACCACGTCCGCCTTGTGGACCGTCCTCGCCCTTGCGGAACCCAGCCAGTGGGCCGACACCGGGGCGGCGGATGTGATTTGTAATGTAGTCAGCGTAGTCTTGGTATTTCTGGCTGCCGTCCTCATTGGCAAAACCGGGCATGCCCAGACGCGCACCGAGGTCGCAAAGCACCGATTGGAAGCCACGCACATCGCGGTCAGGTTCCACCACAGGCCAGCGGATCGCGTCGGCCACGCCGTCTGCTTCGCAAATCGGGCGGTCCAGCAGTGAGATACAGTCGTGCCGTTCCAGATAGGTGGTGTCAGGCAAGACGAGGTCAGCATAAGCCACCATTTCTGATGAGTAGGCGTCAGAGTAAATGATGTTCGGGATCACATAGTTCCCGTCATCATCTTTATCGGTCAGCATCTTATGCACGCCACCGACGTTCATCGACGAGTTCCAAGACATATTCGCCATATACATAAACAGCGTATCGATCTTGTAAGGTGTGCCCGCATGCGCGTTGGAAATCACCATATGCATCAGCCCGTGCGCTGACATTGGGTTCTCCCATGAATAGGCTTTGTCGATCCGCTTGGGGTTGCCATCGTCATCCAACAGCAGGTCTTCGGGACCGTGGGTATAGCCAAGGTGTGGGCCGTCAAGGGCTGCACCGGGTGTTACCTTGCCGTGTGGCTTGGGGTGTGCTGTCGCGGGCTTGGGGTAGGGCGGCTTAAAGCGCATGCCGCCGGGAACTTCGACCGAACCAAGGATAATTTGCAGTGTATGCAATGCGCGGCAGGTCTGGAACCCGTTGGAATGGGCTGAGATGCCACGCATGGCGTGGAAACTGACCGGGCGACCGACCATTTTGTCGTGCTTTTTGCCGCGGAAGTCGGTCCATGGGCGATCCAGCTCAAAGGCTTCGTCAAACGCGACGCGGGCAAGGTCTGCGGCAAGTGCGCGGATGCGTTCGGCTGGGATGCCGCAACGCTCGGCAACCGCTTCGGGCGCGTATTCGTCTGACAAATAGCGGTCAGCCATTTGGTGGAAAACCGGGCGGTGTGTGACACCTTTGGCGCGGTGCGTGCCGGCCAGATCAGGCTCAACCCCTTTACCGTTCCAAGCGGCCAGCTTGCCAGTGTTCCGGTCGATGACTTGGGGTTGCCCGTCTTTGTCGCGCAGAAACAGACCGAATTGGTCAGACTTTGGGTCTTCGTTGACCAGGACAGAGGCGTTGGTGAAACGTGCCAGATAGTCCAGATCGACTTTCCCGGCTTTCATCAGGCAGTGCACCATCGCAAGGATGAACAGGCCGTCGGTGCCCGGTGTGATACCGACCCAATCGTCTGCAACCGCGTTATAGCCCGTACGGATCGGGTTCACGCCTACCATCCGCGCGCCGCGTTCTTTCAGTTTGCCAATGCCCATCTTGATGGGGTTACTGTCGTGGTCTTCGGCCACACCGAACAGCATGAACAGTTTCGTGCGGTCCCAGTCAGGTTGGCCAAACTCCCAAAACGCGCCGCCCATTGTGTAGATGCCAGCGGCCGCCATGTTCACCGAACAAAACCCGCCGTGGGCTGCAAAGTTTGGGGTGCCGAACCCTTGCGCCCAGAACCCGGTGAAGGATTGTGATTGGTCGCGGCCCGTAAAGAATGCCAGTTTTTCTGGGTGCTTTTCGCGGATCGGCCCCAGCAAATCCGTGGCCATTTTCAGCGCTTCTTCCCATGAAATCTCTTCAAACTCACCAGATCCACGCTCGCCCACACGCTTCAACGGGGCCCGCAAGCGCGATGGCGCATTGTGCTGCATGATGCCAGCCGAGCCTTTGGCACAAAGGACACCTTGGTTTACCGGGTGGTCTTTGTTGCCTTCGATATAGGCAACCTTGCCCTCTTTCATATGCACGTTAATCCCGCAGCGGCAGGCACACATGTAACAGGTCGTCTTGCGGATCTCGTCAGAGACCTTGGGCGATGTGTCTAGGTTTGGCTGATCAAGTGACATGGGCTACCTTTCAGGCGAGTTGCGTGCGGATGAGGGCGGCACCGGCCAATGCGCAAAGCAATGACAGGCAGAAGGGTCGATAGTAGGCGGCAAATTTCGGTATGAATAGCCTTTGACCCAGCATAACGCCGATTGTTGTCGGAATGGCGAGGCTAAGACCGCGCAGCGCTGCAGTACTGTCCATGACACCGAACCAAAGCAATGTAATCATGGATGTGAGCGAGCTGATGAACAAGAACAACACCAAAGCAGCCCGCATTTTGGCTGCGGCCGTATCTTGCGATAAAACATAGATTGCAATGACCATGCCGCCTACTGAGGCCAGACCTGTGGCAACGCCAGCCGCAAAGCCTGATCCATAGAGCCCAGGTTTGGTCGCTAGGAAAGCCAGTCTGATTTTAGCCAACTGCGTGATTGCAAGAATGATGATCAATGTCAGCGCGATAAGCTGGCTGGTCTCAACGGGAATAGATGTCGTCAACAGCAATCCAAAGGGCACACCGATGGTTGAACCGATCACCAGCCCCAAAACGACACCGCGGTCGGCCTCTTGCCAGCCACCTTTGGCCATCAGGATCGATGCGCTCATCTCCAACCACCAGCAAATCGGGATGAGCTGGACTGGCGGCAGAATGATGATCGCGCTGGACATGACGATGGCTGACAAAGCAAAGCCTGAAAAACCGCGCACAATGCCCGCCACAACAACGATGATTGTCAGGATGAGAAATTCCTGACCGGTTAGATCGGTAGCTGTGAGCAGGCTTTCAAACATTCAACGACCCTCTGCAATCAGGGCAAGGGCGTCGCGGGCGATTTGTTTTTCTTCGTCAGCGGCGATCACGTGAACGGGGACATCGCCAAAGCAGGCTAGATGTTCCATGATCCTGTCGCGAATAGGGGCAGCGTTTTCACCGATGCCACCGGTGAATGCTACCGCGTCCAATCCACCCATAGCAACGACGGCCGAGCCTGCATTTCGTGCAGCCCAATAGCAAAAATGTGCGACCGCGAACTTGGCGTCGTCGTCTTTGCGTTCCAGCAAGGTTTTCATATTGTTGTCACCGGCTAGCGCTTGCAGGCCGGCGTTCTTATTGAGCATCCGGTCGGTTTCATCTTCGCCCAATGACTTTGACATGCGTAGGACAGCGGCCCCGTCGATATCGCCGGATCGTGTGCCCATGGTCAGGCCGGACAAGGGGGAATAGCCCATGGATGTGGCGATGGACTTGCCATTGTGGATCGCGCAAAGGCTGGCCCCGTTGCCAAGGTGGAAGGCTAGTAGGCGTTCGGGCAACGCATCGGCGAAATCCGCGACCATGTTAGCGTAGGATAGCCCGTGAAAGCCGTACCGCCGGATGCCTGCATCGTGGTGCGTTTGCGGAATGGCGTAGCGGGTTGCGACCTCTGGGTTGGTCGCGTGGAACGCCGTGCCGAAGCTGCAATATTGCGGCAAGTCGGGGGCCATGTCCTGAAGTGCGTAGATGCCTGCCAGATTGTTGGGGTTGTGTAGTGGGGCGAGCGGGATGACGCTTTCGATCGTTGCGATCACAGGCGGACGTAATCGCGCGGGTGCCGTCAGCACAGCGCCGCCATGTACGATCCGGTGGGCGGCGGCGGTAAAAGATGTGAGCGGAAAGCCTGCCGTGTCTAACGCTGCCAGCATCAGTTCGAGCGCATGTGCATGATTGCGTGCGTCGACCTCGCTTGCCGTCTCATCCAGTTTCAGTTCACCCGTCGTGCCAAGGTTCGTCACGCGGCCCGAGATGACAGAGCTGAGCCTGTCATCGAATACCTCAATCTTGAGTGAGGAGGAGCCAGCGTTCAGAACCAGTATCACTTGGGCAAACCACAGCTGATGGCGGCAAGGGCCGCGGATGCGATGCGCGCTGCCGGTGGATCGGCACGCGATGTCAGCAAGATTGGGACTTTTGCGCCAGTGACGACACCCGCAGCACAGCCGCCTGTCAGATAGACGAATGCTTTGAACAGCGCGTTGCCGGATACGATATCTGGCACGATGATCGCATCGGCTTGGCCTGCGACGGGGTCATCAGTCAGCTTCTTAGTCGCAACTGCTTCGGGCGACATGATCAGGTCGAGTGCAAGTGGGCCCGAGACGTCAATGCCTTCGACATTGGCTTTTGCCCAATCGGCCAGTTCCATGCCGTCCATAGAAGAGGGAACCGAAGGAATGGCGCTTTCAGTCGCTGATAAGATCGCTATTTTGGGGCGGTCATTGCCCAGCTTGTTTAGTAGGTTCTTGACCTCAACGATGGATGACTGCCGTGTTGTCAAATCGGGGGCCACATTGACTGCTGCGTCCGAGATCAAAATGGGCTTACCACCATCCGGGTGCGAAATGTGGAAGATATGGACGAAACGCGCACCCGTGCGCAAACCTGCGTCGCGACTGACGGCGGACTTCATAAAGACGTCTGTGTGCAACTGACCCTTCATCAAGACGTCAGCTTCGCCAGCACCACAAAGGGCAGCGGCGGTTTTGCCCGCCTCTTCCTCACCTGTGGTGTCGTGCAAGGCATAGCCAGAGATATCCCAATCCAGCTTTGCGGCCTCGGCGCGGATCATATCGGCCTCACCTACAAAAACAGGGACCATGATGCCAGCTTTGGTTGCGTCTTCGGCTGCCTCCATTGGCAAGGGTGATCCGGCGCGGGCAATTGCGACACGGGGGGCGCCAAAGGTTTGTGCGCGGGCGATCAGATCAGCGGGTGCGACGGCTTCACGGGTGGAAAGGAACGGAGAGGTCATATTACATCCTTATGAAAACACGCAGTAGGCCCAGCACAGAAAGTGCCAGCAGCAACATCACTGCGAAGCGCCTGAATGTGGAAGGGGAGGCGGATAGAAATTGTCGACTGCCAAGCCATATCCCAAGCCCAAGGATGGGAAAGGCCAATGCGACGGCTTTCGCGGTGTCCCATGTCACGAGCCCTCCGGCCCAAAGCCAAGGTAGTGTGATGAGGTCCAGTCCGGTCAGATAGACGATCATCGTAGCGCGAAACACCGCGGCTTCCATGGGTTGCGCTGACATGAAGGCAGCCACTGGTAAGCCACCGATCCCTGCGCTGTTGCAAGCGCCCGAGATCATGCCGATTCCGCCGTGACCCAATGGGCCGATGCGGCTTTTGAGTGTCCATCCGGTTAGCAGGACCAACGACATGATCAGGATAATCGCGGAAATTGTGATGCGCGCAATGTCTTCGCCCACTGACAGCAAAACGCTGACCGAGAACGGCAATGCGATGGCGGCCCCCAGCAAGAGCCAAGTGACGCGACGCCAGTCTACATGTCCGCGAATGCCGCGGGCTTGAAAGACTGTCATCAATACTTCGCATGCGAACACTACCGGAATTAAAGGAAGAGGGTTTGTAAGAAGGGCTGCAAAGGCAATGAAGATCGCCGAAAACCCAAAACCCGAATAGCCCCGGACATAAGCGGCCCCAAGCAATGCAATTGCAAGGGCCGCCGCTGTGCCGGGGCCTAGGTCGAATGGCAAACTTACTCAGCTGCCATGTCAGATTTTGAGATACCAGCCACTTCAACTGGCTTCTTCATCGCATCACGGCGGAATGGTTCACCCAGTTCCTGGTTCAGGATGACTTCGATCAACGTGGTTTTGTTGTTCTCCATCTGATCCTTGATCGCTTGATTCAGCACTTCTGTCAGTTCATCCATTGAACGGGCTTCAACACCAATCAGACCACATGCGTTAGCGATACCAGCGTAGGATACTTGCGTGTCCAGCTCTGTGCCGACGAAGTTGTCGTTGAACCACAGTGTCGAGTTCCGCTTTTCAGCACCCCACTGGTAGTTGCGGAACACGATCTGCGTGATGGCAGGCCATTCACGGCGACCAATTGCTGTCAGCTCGTTCACAGAAATACCGAATGCGCCGTCGCCAGCGAAACCGATAACCGGCACATCACGTTGGCCGATTTTCGCGCCGATGATCGCAGGCAGACCGTAGCCACATGGGCCAAACAGACCCGGTGCCAAATACTTACGACCTGTTGGGAAGCTTGGATAAGCGTTACCAATCGCACAGTTGTTGCCGATGTCGGATGAAATGATCGCATCCTCAGGCATTGCGGCCTGGATAGCGCGCCATGCCATGCGTGGGGACATCCAATCAGGACGAGCCGCGCGTGCACGCTCGTTCCATGTGGTGCCCGGATCGTCCTGCTCGTGATCAAGCGAGGTGAGTTCCTGTGCCCAAGCTGATTTGGTTTGTGCGATCATGTTCTTGCGATCAGCACGACCTGCATCGCCTGCGTCATCGGCCAATTGCGCTGTGATGCCATTGGCCACCTTCGCCGCGTCACCCACGATTCCGACGGTGACCTTCTTGGTCAGGCCAATGCGGTCAGGGTTGATATCGACCTGAATGATCTTGGCGTTTGTTGGCCAGTAATCAATGCCGTAGCCGGGCAGGGTAGAAAATGGGTTCAAACGTGTGCCCAGTGCCAGCACCACGTCAGCTTTGCTGATCAGCTCCATGCCTGCTTTGGATCCGTTATAGCCCAAAGGACCTGCGAACAGAGGGTGGTTGCCCGGGAACGCATCATTGTGCTGGTAGCCAACACAGACAGGCGCGTCCAACTTTTCAGCCAGAACGCGGGAGGCTTCGATACCGCCTTCGGCCAAAACGACACCTGCACCGTTCAGGATAACTGGGAATTTCGCAGTGGACAGCATCTCAGCGGCCGCTGAGATGGACTCTGTGCCACCGGGAGACACTTCAAAGTTAATTGGTTCAGGGATCTCGATGTCGACAACTTGTGTCCAGAAATCGCGTGGGATGTTGATCTGGGCAGGGCCAGACAGGCGGTGCGCTTTGGAAATCACGCGGGCCAGAACTTCGCAGATGCGTGTCGGGTCGCGGACTTCTTCTTGGTAAGCCACACAGTCAGCGAACAGGTTCATCTGTTCCATTTCCTGGAAACCACCTTGGCCGATTGTCTTGTTGGCCGCCTGTGGTGTGACCAGCAAGCAAGGAGTGTGGTTCCAATAAGCAGTTTTCACGGATGTCACAAAGTTTGTGATGCCGGGGCCGTTTTGCGCAATCATCATGGACATTTCGCCAGTCGCACGGGTGTAGCCATCAGCCATCATGCCGGCTGTCATCTCGTGGGCGCAGTCCCAGAATGTGATGCCCGCTTTTGGGAAAATGTCAGAGATAGGCATCATGGCAGAACCAATGATCCCGAATGCGTTGCGAATGCCGTGCGCTTGGAGCGTTTTGACGAAGGCTTCTTCAGTAGTCATCTTCATGGCGGTGGGTCCTTCCCTAGAATTCCATAGAAAACAGGGGGCGCAGAATCCCCCCTTTCGCTGCGCTGACAATAAGTTCGACACGCGGTAGAGGTTAGGTCCAGTCGAGTGTCGCTTTTATGGCCAGCGGTAATTATTTTGAGACGAATGGTCTCAAAAATCAACTATTACGGATAGTGCAGGCGATCAAGCGGATTCCCTCGGGGATACGAGAAGCAGGGATCGAAGAGTACGCTAAGCGTAAATAATCGTTGGGGGGATCTTCCCCTGCGAAAAACGGTGCGCCGGGCTCAACGAGTACGCTATCGCTTTGTAATTGTTGCGCCAATTGCGCCGTATCAACACCGTCAGGCGCTTTGAGCCATACCGAAGAGCCACCATATGTGCCTTGCCCCGCGATTGTCAGGCCGTGGTTCTGTAATGCATCAACCATGACCTGCCTTCTTTCGTGGTAGGTCTTGCTCATCCGCCGCACCAGCGCGTCGTAATGTCCCAACGATAAGTAATAGCTTACGGTGCGCTGAATATGGCCCGGTGGATGCCGTAGAACGGTGGCCCGCAATGCCCGCGCTTCGCGGATGAAGGGCGCTGGGCCGACCAGATAGCCTAAGCGCAGACCGGGGAAGAGCGATTTTGAGAATGAACCAACATAGATGACCCGGCCGTTCTTATCGAGTGACTTCAGTGATGGCGATGGTGATTTAAGAAACGACATCTCGAATTCATAGTCATCCTCAACGATGACAAAGTCCTCAGCTTCCGCTTTTTCCAGCAATGCTTCGCGCCGGGCCAGCGGCATGGTGGCTGCAGTCGGGCACTGATGGCTCGGGGTTGTGAAGACGACGTCAGTTTGTTCTGGCAAGTCTTGGGGCGGAAGACCGTCGTCATCCACGGGAACAACACTTAGCTGGCACCGTGACTGGGTCAGGATCGTGCGCAGCGCAGGATAACAAGGATCTTCGATCGCGGCACGGCGGCGACTGTTCAATAGAACCTGTGCCGATAGCCACAATGCGTTTTGGGCCCCCATCGTCACCAGTATTTCGTCTGGATTAGCCAGAATGCCCCGACGTGGTAGGGTCTGGCGGGCGATAAAGTCGACAAGTTGCGGATCGTCCCCGTCAAAGTAATCTGATGTCAGCGCGCTAAAGTCCCGCATGCCTAAAGCACGCAGCGCACAAAGCCGCCAGTTGGCGCTGTCAAAAAGTGTCTTGTCGGCTTGGCCATAAATGAACTGATATCGGTAGTCGGCCCAATCGCTGGGTTTATCGAGGCTGAGGCCAGGGGTGAAGCGCTGACCAATTGTCCGGGTCCAATCGACGGTGCCAGCGTTAAAGCGTTGCGCTGGAAAGGCAGGCGGTTCAGGGGCGTTATCTGATACGAAATAACCAGACCTGCCGCGTGATGTCAGATAGTCGTCTGCTACCAGTTCCGTGTAGGCAAGGGTCACAGTGATGCGACTGACACCAAGATGTGTCGCCATCTTGCGCGATGATGGCAGTCTTTCGCCCGGACGAAAGCGTCCCGCGAGGATGCCTTGCGCCACCATCTGTTGGATGCGCGCCTGAAGGGTGCCTTCCGCTGAGGGGTCTAGGAAGAATGTTTCGACAGAAATAGACATTATCTGGCCTTAGTTAGGCATCCAGATTGGACTTAACTTGCTCAAGGTGCAAGCCAAGGTTCGCGGTACAATGCATTATGAGCTTAGATAACCGCCCAAGATTGCAACGAATGCCCCCAAATGAACGACCATAATCGCGCGGTCCTTCCACATGGCACCGACCCAAAACCACAGGACGATTCCGATGATGAAGGCATACACATTCCACGGCACAATATTGAGACCCGTCAGGCCATAACCAACCAATTGGATAGCTGTTGCGACCCACTTTACCACGTCGACGCGTTTCATCTGTTTAACCTATTCGCCCATTTCTTAAGGCCGCGTAGAGGTTCGCAGGAAAGGTACATGCAAAAAGGCGTCGGCTTGGTGGGCATTTGCGACGGAACTTCTGTCCGACTGCGTTCAATGACCAACTGATAGGAGAGTTCGCATGAAACTGCTACAAATCGCCTTTATCGCGTCGCTTGGAATCTTGTGTTTTGCAACTGTGGCAACGTCGAAAACACTGCACGCGCCTTGTGGTGTGGCGGTGCAGGAACTGATTGTTCCCGCACCTACCGATAGTGTCTAGCCCAAGACGCGCGTAATCGCCTCATCAACAGCAGATGTAACTTGGTTCAGGTCATCAGCTGTCGCGACCAAGGATGGTGCAAACAACAGTGTGTTGTTATAGCCCGGCAACGACCGGTTGGTTGCGCCGATGATGATGCCCTGGGCCATACAGTCCGCGACAATGGCACCAACATGTTTTTCATCAACAGGTTCTTTGGTCTTGCGATCTTTGACCAGTTCAGCACCCGCAAACAGACCCATGCCGCGCACGTCACCGATCCATTTATGCTTTTCCATCAAACCGTGCAGGTTGTTCTGTAGATGCTCACCCATAGCGACAGAGTTTCCACGAAGATCTTCCTCTTCAATGATCTTCATGTTTTCAATCGCAGCCGCCGGGCCGCCCGTGCAACCGCCGAATGTCGAGATATCGCGAAAGTAACCGAGTGGATCCGAGGCGTCCTTGAACATATCGAAAACACGGTCTGTCGTAACGCAGCACGAAATCGCAGCGTACCCAGAGGCCACACCTTTTGCCATGGTCACGATGTCAGGCTGCACGCCAAACTGCTGATACCCAAACCAAGTGCCGGTCCGGCCAATGCCGCAAACCACTTCGTCGATGTGCAACAAGAT
Organism: uncultured Paracoccaceae bacterium; assembly: GCA_947496605.1. Classification (GTDB taxonomy): domain Bacteria; phylum Pseudomonadota; class Alphaproteobacteria; order Rhodobacterales; family Rhodobacteraceae; genus Yoonia. Next base: position 686,131 of record CANMDF010000002.1, read on the forward strand.
ATCGTACTTCTTGCAGATTTCCTGAACGCGTTCCCAATAGCCCTTTGGCGGCACGATGATGCCACCACCTGCGGTGATTGGCTCAAGGCAGAGCGCGCCAATGGTGTCTGCACCTTCAGCCAAAATCACATCCTCAATCGCTTGCGCTGCCTTTACACCATATTCTTCACCCAAGCTGCCGTCTTGTGAACGGTACTCCATGCAGTGCGGCACGCGGACAAAGCCGGGTGTGAAAGGGCCGTATTGCGCGTTGCGTTCGTCCTGACCACCTGCCGACATCGTCGCAATGGTCGAGCCATGATAATCACGCTCGCGGTACAGGATCTTTTGCTTCTTGCCGCCATAATGCTTGTGGCTGATCTGGCGGACCATTTTGAATGCTTTCTCATTCGCCTCAGAGCCAGAGTTGGCGTAATAGACGCGATCCAGACCGGGCATCTTATCGATCAGCATTTCGGCAAACTGTGCGCCGGGGATAGTCCCGGCAGTGCCACCAAAGAAGCACATCTTGGTCACAGCGTCGGAAATTGCCTTGCCGATACGTTCGCGGCCGTAGCCGACGTTCACTGTCCACACACCACCAGAGACAGCATCGATATGCTCTTTGCCCTTGATGTCCCATACACGCAGGCCTTTGCCTTCGACAATAATGCGGGGATCAATGGTCTCATACGGTTTGTGCTGGCTTAGGTGATGCCAGACATGCGCCCGGTCAGCTTCGATTACGTTTTCGGGATCGTTTGCGAATGTCTGCGTATCCATGTCCGATGCTCCATCAATATAAGGGGATGGGTGTCGCGAATCCAAAACAGCGCGCACCCAGAACTGCTTTACTTTGCTATTAGGGCGGTTGGTCCCGATAGGGCCAGATTGCGCGCATGAATATAGCCAAAAAACGTGGTCTAGGTCCAGTCGGTTGTGGGGGGAAAGCAGTAAGATATTGAAAGAAATAATTAAATTTTCGTGCGTCAGCTGAAGTGAGAATTTTTTACCGTTTGATCAACTCAATATCCATGATTGACCTAGGCGTATGAATTTCTTTCGCTGTGCCTCGACTTGCCGCAGGTTTGAGCAATCTGCCCTGCGCGAGGCCAATCAGACGCTAAAATGGTGTCAAACAAACGGCTGTGCATGTTGGGGCTTGGAACCCAAGACTTTTCATGTTCAGCTATCACTTCAAGGCGGGCTAACCGCTGATAAGATGTGGCCCTTTTGCGAGGGTCGCGACATGGGAGATCACGAATGAATATCAAGAACGCACTTATGAGCGCCGCTGCTGGCGTCGCACTTATGACTGGCGCCACTTCGGCTGTTGCCGGTGGCCACGGTGAAATCACTGTTGGTTACTTCCTCGAGTGGCCGATGCCATTCCAGTATGCCAAAGTTAACGGCACATATGACGAAGAAATGGGCGTCAAAGTAAACTGGGTCAGCTTCGATTCCGGGACAGCAATGTCCGCTGCAATGGCATCCGGCGACGTACAGATTTCTGTCAGCCAAGGTGTCCCACCTTTCGTTGTTGCGGCTTCCGCTGGACAGGACCTTCAGATCCTAGACGTTGCTGTGTCTTACGCTGAGAACGACAACTGCGTTGTTTCTTCTGGCCTTGAAATTGACGCAGGCAGCGCCGATGAGCTGGCCGGTAAGAAAGTTGCTGTTCCACTCGGCACTGCTGCACACTATGGCTTCCTGCGCCAGATGGATCACTTCGGTGTCGATCTTGCGTCACTCGACGTCGTTGACATGGCACCAGCTGAAGGTGCTGCCGCTTTGGCCCAAGGCCAAGTCGACATGTCTTGCGGTTGGGGTGGTGCGTTGCGCCGCATGAAAGAGCACGGCAACGTATTGCTGACAGGTGCTGAGAAAGAAGCGCTCGGCATTCTGGTGTTTGACGTCACATCTGCGCCTGCAGGTTTCGTTGCTGAGAACACTGACCTTGTCGCAAAGTTCCTTGAAGTGACTGCTGATGCGAACGCTGCATGGAATGATGGTTCCGGCGTTGCAGAAATGCTGCCTGTCATCGCAAACGACGCTGGTATGGACGAAGATGCAACGGCAGAGACAATGGCAACATTTGTCTTCCCAGACGTAGCAACTCAGTTGTCCGATGCTTGGCTCGGTGGCGCTGCACCTTCATTCATGAAGGGTGTTGCGGACGTATTCGTAGAATCCGGCTCCATTCCGGGTGCGCTGGACAGCTATGAAGGCGCTGTGAACACTGGCCCACTGATGGCTGTTAGCGACATGTAAATCGCTTAGGCTGGCGCGCAGGGAATTGCGCGCCAGTTTTCCGTTTTTTATCTTGGTAATTCCTGTTGTGACACAGGAATTTTCAGGGGAAACAATGGGATAGGCCATGTCAGGGTTACAAATAGATAGATTGTCGATGCGGTTCGACTTGCCGAACGGGTCATCAGTGCAAGCGTTGAAGGACGTTTCACTTGATCTTAAGGCTGGCGAATTGCTGTCGGTATTGGGGCCATCTGGCTGCGGCAAGACAACACTGCTTAATATCGTCGCGGGTTTTCTGGCCCCAACGGATGGTCAAATCGTCTTGAACGGTCACCAAGTGACTGGTCCAGACGCCGAGCGGGGAATGGTATTCCAGCAAGGCGCCTTGTTTGAATGGATGAGCGTCCGTGAAAACGTGGGCTTCGGTCCGTCCATGAAGGGGATGCCAAAGGCTGAAAAATCCAAGATCGTTGACCACCTTCTTGATGTTGTGGGCCTGCAAGATTTCAAAGAGAAAGCCGTCTACGAATTGTCCGGGGGTATGCAACAGCGTGTGGCTTTGGCGCGTTGTCTTGCGAATGAACCTGACGTTATTTTGATGGACGAACCGCTTGGTGCGCTTGACGCGCTGACCCGCGAAAAGATGCAAGGTCTCGTTCTGAAGCTTTGGAAAGAGACCGGCAAAACAATCATTCTGATCACGCACTCAGTCGAAGAAGCGCTGTTGCTGGGTGAACGCCTGATCGTGATGGCGCCACGTCCGGGACGTATTCATACCGAATACCGTCTACCCTTTGCAGAAATGGGTGTTGGTCAAGATTTACGCGATGTCAAAAAGCATCCGAAATTCGCTGAAGTCCGTGAAGAAATCCTTGGGATGATCTGGGACATGGAAGAAGAAATCATGGGTCGGACGGAGGAAGCATAATGGAACTTCTGGGAAACCTTTGGGGTGAGCTTTGGGCCGTTTTGACAACGCTCTTGGCGGCTGCGCCCTATATCATCGGCTACGTGCTGATCATTCTTTTGATGATGGTAATTTATACTGGCATCCGTCGGTTGCTGACACCCAAGAGCGACTATGGCTCGCTGAAAACTGTGACGTTTGGCGACGAGAGCGCGGTGACATCAAACACCGCTGCATCCATTGTCTCAATTGTGTTGATCTTTGTTCTTTGGGGCGCGTTCACTGGTTCAAAGCTATTGCCGGGCTTTTTACATGCACCTGGGCCGTTCTTTGGTGACGCGAGCTTTGAGTACACCATCACAACGCCAGACGGTGATAGCGATACCGCGACCGTTTCGGTTGTTGTGCATCCAACGGGCGAAGAAGTCGACGCACCTGAAGTTGCCGAGGGCGACGGCATTGCTAAGAACGATTCCGTTGCAATTCCGGTTTATCGCAGCGAACTGCTGCGTGTCGACCGCAACGATGAGATGGGGCGTGACGAAGAAACCTTTATCACTGCTGTTGATGGTCAAGCGATTGCGCCGGGCAATTCGGTTGATGTGGCCTTTGGCCGTGTCGCCATGTCTGACAAAGGTACGCTGAACATCATCCCGTCGACGGGTGTGCAAATGGAGCCGATCTGGCTGCCTTCACCCGAAGCTGTGTGGAGCCGCCTGAGCGATATCGCGACAGTCGGTTACCGTAACTCAACCTTGGCCGAGCACCTTGGATACTCACTGTTCCGTGTTGTCGTTGGTTTTGTTTTGGGTGCAATTGTCGGCATTCCATTGGGTTATGCGATGGGTCTGTCGAATTGGTTCCGTGGTTGGTTTGATCCGATCGTTGAATTCATGCGCCCAGTGCCACCGCTTGCGTTAATCCCGCTTGTGATCATCTGGGCAGGTATTGGTGAGGTTGGTAAGATTATCTTGCTGTTCCTCGCAGCGCTTTGGATCATGGCGATTGCGGCCCGTTCTGGGGTATCAGGCGTGCGGATTTCCAAGGTCCACGCGGCCTATTCTCTGGGCGCGTCCAAGTGGCAGATTATGCGTCACGTGATCATACCAAACTCGCTTCCGGAAATCTTTACAGGTGCGCGCGTTGCGATGGGTGTGTGCTGGGGTACTGTTGTTGCAGCTGAACTGGTTGCGGCTGAAAAAGGGGCTGGCATGATGATTATGGTGGCGTCGAAATTCCAAAGCACGGACATCGTTTTGATGGGAATTATCCTGATTGGCATCATCGGTTTCAGCATTGATATGCTGATGCGTCAGGCCGAAAAATGGCTGGTGCCTTGGAAGGGTAAGGGCTGATTTAGCCCCCTTCATTGACAGACTGAATAACAAGGGCGAGGGTGAAAATCCCTCGCCCTTTTTGGTTTGAATAGCGTGCTTGCTTCCGATCTTCTTTTGCTCGCGCCTGCCTTGGCCGCGCTCGTTATTTTGGTGCTGCTGCGCCGGGCCCGCAAGACGACGGTACGTGACGTTGATGTCGCGAAACTGCCGCCCAATCCCATTCTCGTTGATGGGTCAAATGTACTTTATTGGGGGGATGATCCGTCTTGGCATGTGGTGCTGCGTGTGCTGCGGAATTTGGAGCAGAAGGGCTATGCGCCCATCGTCTTTTTTGACGCGAGTGTCGGCTATGTCCTTGATGATCATTACTATAATGAAGCCAAGATCGCTGGGCTGATTGGCGTGCCTGCACGTCATATTTGCGTTGTCGATAAGGGTGTCGTGGCAGATGAGGGCATTTTGGCCTTTGCCACAGATCACCGTCTGCGCATTGTCACCAACGACAAATATCGCGACTGGCGCGTGCGGTTTCCGCATGCGGACAAGAAGGGTGTTTTGATCGGTGGGGCGTGGCGTGACGGGGCCGTCAAATGGCGCGGATCGCTTTAGGCGAGGTTATCTGCCGGGCAGTTACGGAACGCTGTGATCGCGGGGCCGATGCCTGTCAGATCAATGCCGACTGTTGTGTCACCCAATATCGCATAGGCGCGTTTGTTGAATTCTAAGCCATTCAAGACATTGCCGAAACCGCGGTCTTTCACGGTGATGCTGCGCCCATCAGGGCTGATGATATGGCGGTCGGTTTGGATGCTGATCGGGCGGTCATTTGCAAAGGCCATGCCGAAGGTTGGATCACTGGGCCACTGGCCCTCGGGCAGGGTGACTGTGACCGTGTATTCGGTGATTGCGGGGTCGTAAGTGACGGTGATTTCGCCTGCCTCTGATATGTCTGTCAGGGTGCAGATGGGGCTGGCTGAGAACTCCCACGCGGCGGCGGGTGAGGCGAGGAGGAGGAGGGCGAGGACGGTGCGCATGAGGGGGATGTAGGGGGATAAACGCGCAGGGCAAGCAACGTGCGGTGGGGTCGGGCGAGCGACGGCGGCCTGCGTGCGAGGAATCATGTGTTAACGCGGGGTTTTGTGGCGGATTGGGGCGTATGCAATGCGTACATATGCTGTACAGAATGCGTACATACGCGGTGTGCGGTTTGGGTGGGTTAAGGCGGCGTGCGGTGGATGTGTGAATGTGGGGTTAAGGTTTGGGGGGGTGTCGGGGTGAACCCCGACCTACGGGGGTATCCCAGTCAAAAACCATTATTTGATTGGACATAAGTACATTTGTTAAGACTTCCGTTCTAACATCTAGGTCCGCGATTTTGCTTGCGTAGGTGACAATTATGGGCACCGTTTTGTCTATTAATGGCTCTAAGTCACCCAAATCATTGTTAGGCATGAATTTTCTGGACAACTCCGCCAGTTCGACTTGATTATTTTGCTTGGCAATTATCTTTCCGCCGATGCAGACCTTTATTTTCCGAGATGAGTTCGCTCGCCCATTTAGGAATCCATGCGCAAGCCGGTCCCTCAAGATCGACAAAAATATTTGTTCTTCAAGGCTAAGAGTCTGAAGAATTGGAATGGCCTGCTGGCACAGCAAAGCAAGCTGCTCAACGTTGTGCGAAAAGATATGATCGCCGTTTCGCAATGCTTCATTCGCAATTGGGACGATATGTTTTTCACCTGCTTCTACCAAATCTCGAAAACAAACATATAAGATTGGAAAAGCCGTCAGTCTTGCATGATGTGCCGCCGAATTTACCTCTTCTGACAAAACGAGAGGCAGCCACGCTCTTAGTGGCATCAACGATCCATGCTTTACTTCAACTAAGCGACGAACAAGGGCTTCCTTTGATTGAAGGTCGCGACTCACCGCTTCCCCCCATACCTACTCTTCCCGCCGCGCATGCCCCCACGCCCGCCGGTGCTCCGCCCGGACGCTTTCTGCGCATCATCAACCGCCTTATCCACGGCTTGCTGTCTGGCCAGCGGGTCGTCGGCGACTGTCAGTTCGACTGTTTCCAGCCGTTTGACTTCGTCGCGCAAACGGGCGGCTTCTTCGAACTCCAGGTTCTCGGCAGCTTTGCGCATGTCTGTCCGTAGCCCTTCCAGCACGGTGGCGAGGTTGCCGCCTGCCAGTGGGTTGTCGACTTTGGCTGTCACCCGGTTCATGTCGACGTCGCCTTTGTAGAGGCCCGCCAGAATATCCTCGACGTTCTTTTTGACCGTCTGCGGGGTGATCCCGTGTTCTTCGTTATAGGCGAGCTGTTTGACCCGCCGCCGTTCGGTTTCATTCATCGCCCGTTCCATCGATCCGGTGATCCGGTCGGCGTACATAATCACGCGGCCGTCGGCGTTACGCGCGGCGCGGCCGATGGTTTGCACCAGTGACGTCTCGGACCGCAGGAAGCCTTCTTTGTCCGCATCGAGGATCGCGACCAATCCGCATTCGGGGATGTCGAGCCCCTCGCGCAGCAGGTTGATCCCGATCAGTACGTCGAAGGCCCCCAGCCGCAGGTCGCGCAGGATTTCGATCCGCTCGATCGTGTCGATGTCGGAGTGCATGTAGCGCACTTTGATGCCCTGTTCGTGCATGTATTCGGTCAGATCCTCGGCCATGCGCTTGGTCAGTGTCGTGACCAGCGTGCGGTAGCCGTCGGCGGCGACTTTGCGCACCTCGTCCAGCAGGTCGTCGACCTGCATATCCACGGGCCGGATTTCGATTTCGGGGTCGATCAGGCCGGTGGGGCGGATGATCTGTTCGGTGAAGACGCCGCCTGCCTGTTCCAGCTCCCACGCGGCTGGGGTCGCTGAGACGAAGACCGATTGCGGGCGCATCGCGTCCCATTCTTCGAATTTGAGGGGCCGGTTGTCCATGCAGGAGGGCAGGCGGAACCCGTGTTCGGCCAGTGTGAATTTACGCCGGTAGTCGCCTTTGTACATGCCGCCAATTTGGGGGACAGAGACGTGGCTTTCGTCGGCGAAGACGATGGCGTTGTCGGGGATGAATTCGAACAGGGTGGGGGGCGGCTCACCCGGTGCACGGCCTGTCAGGTAGCGCGAATAGTTTTCGATGCCGTTGCAGACGCCGGTGGCTTCCAGCATTTCCAGATCGAAATTGCAGCGTTGTTCCAGTCGTTGCGCCTCGAGCAGTTTGCCTTCGCCGACCAGCTGGTCCAGCCGCATGCGCAGTTCTTTTTTGATGCCGATGATGGCTTGGTTCATCGTGGGCTTTGGTGTGACGTAGTGCGAGTTGGCGTAGACGCGGACCTTGTCGAAGGTGTCGGTTTTTTCGCCTGTGAGCGGGTCGAATTCGGTGATGTTTTCCAGCTCTTCCCCAAAAAACGATAGTTTCCATGCGCGGTCATCAAGGTGCGCTGGCCAGATTTCCAAGCTATCGCCGCGCACACGGAAGGTGCCCCGCTGGAAGGCATGGTCGTTGCGTTTGTAGGCCTGCGCGATCAGGTCGGCGATGATGCCGCGTTGGTCGTACATTTTGCCCACATGGATGTCTTGGGTCATCGCCCCGTAGGTTTCCACCGAACCGATACCGTAGATGCACGACACGGATGCGACGATGATCACATCATCCCGTTCCAGCAGCGCCCGGGTGGCCGAGTGGCGCATTCGGTCGATCTGTTCGTTGATCTGGCTTTCTTTTTCGATGAATGTGTCGGACCGGGCGACATAGGCTTCGGGTTGGTAGTAGTCGTAGTAGGACACGAAATACTCGACGGCGTTTTCAGGGAAGAACCCTTTGAATTCGCCATATAGTTGGGCCGCGAGCGTTTTGTTGGGCGCGAGGATGATCGCGGGCCGCTGCGTTTCCTCGATCATTTTGGCCATTGTGAAGGTTTTGCCGGTGCCTGTCGCCCCCAGCAGCACCTGGTCGCGTTCACCGCTGAGGATGCCTTCGGAGAGTTCCTTAATCGCGGTGGGCTGGTCGCCTGCCGGTTCAAATTCGGTTTGCAGCACGAATTGCTTGCCGCCTTCCAGCTTTTCGCGGGTTTTGACGTCCGGGGCAGGGTTGGCAAGGAACTGTTCGGGTTCGGATTTGTCGGTCTGGGCGTAGGCCATGCGGGTATCCTTTGGTTCCCGCCTATAGTTGATGTGTTTGGGGGCGGGTTCAAGGGCGGCTCCTGACAGGATGTGTCAGTATGTTTGCCGAATTTCCGCTTTGCGGATCTTCCTCGTGCCGGTAGCGTTACGCATTGCAAGAATTTTGTTTGAGGGGGATCGCGTTATGACTGCGCAGCCGATGAATTTTAAAGAGCGTCTTACGGACCCTACCCAGCGCATGACGGCGCATGTGTGTACAATTCCTTCGGCGACAGTGACGCAGGCGATGGCAGCTGCGGGCAGTGATGCGGTCATCATCGATTTAGAGCATGGCGCCGTCGATTATGCATCGGCCCATGCCATGATTGCAGCGACCACCGGGTTTGCATGCGCCCCGCTTGTGCGTGTAGCGGAGAATGATCCTGCACAGGTCAAACGGGTGCTTGATCTTGGGGCAGAGGGTATTGTCTTTCCGCTTATCCGGTCTGCGGAAGATGCGCAAAGGGCTGTGGCGTCTTTGCGGTATCCGCCGCACGGCAATCGCGGCTTTGGACCATTTATCGCCCATTCACGTTGGGGCACCAGTTTGATGGACTATCGTGAAGCCGTTGATGGCAAGTTGGTATGTTGTTTGTTGGTTGAAACGCGCGATGCGATTGAAAACATCGATGCGATCTGCGCCGTCCCCGGCATTGACCTGATTGTCCCTGCGCAATTTGATTTGTCGACCGACCTAGGTATTTCAGGTCAATTTGATCATCCCGACTTTCAGGGTGCTTTGGCAAAAGTGGAAAAGGCGGCGCATGCAGCAGGCATCCCGTTGGGGAATGTTGCAATGACCAAAGAGCAGGCCGATATGTTGTTCGCGCGGGGCTACCGGGTGATCGCTGGGTTTGACTTGTTGTGGTTGAAAGCAGTGGCCGCCGAGACGCAGTCTTGGACCGCATAACTACCGTTCTGCGAGGTCGAGTAGTGTGGTCAAAAGTGGCAAAGACGCACTGCGATAGCTTGTATTCTTGCGCAGCCGGAATGTGTTGTATGCAACCGCAGTCGCGGTCCATTGGATGACGCGGATTGGTGCTGTGTTAATCGCGGCGGCCATCGTTTCAGCATGACGTTCGATCCGTGCCGTGAGGTCGTGTGTGACATCTTGAGCGCCGGGTGGCGTCAGGGATTTTGCGAATTCAAGTGCCGGGTCTGATCGCATCCCTTTGGGGTCGATCAGCCGCGGCCCATCTGCTGTCAGGATGATGTTGGGATAGCCGAGATCGCCGTGGGTGACATGCTCTTGCACGGTGGTATCGATCAGCTGGTCCAAGAGTCCGATGGCGCGGTCAAGTTCCTGGGGGGTATCATCGGCCCCCAACTTTGTGCGCATTTTTGCCAGTTCCGCTTTGTATTCGGGTGCGGCGCGGCGGTAGAGAAACTGCCGTCTGAATGGCGTCTCATGGACCTTGGCTGCGATGTAGGACAAATGCTGAACGGCTTCATTTTCCTGACCGTTTTCAACCAGCACATCCAATGAGGGCCCTTCGAGCCATTCCATCAGAACAGCAGTGCGCACAAAATTGCTTTGATAGATTTGCACGCCGACACCGGGTTCAAGGTTCTTGAGGAACGGTACGGCATCTCCTTCGCCGGCTGACCCGAGTTTCTTGTAGAGTTTCAGCGCAGATGGCCCCATTGGACCATCGACTTTGTAGACAACGGCACGGTGCGTTTCCGCGACAAGGCCGTGGACGGTGAGGTTCCACTTGGCGGCGAACTTATCGGCTGTGGCTTGTTGCGTCGTCATGTGGCCACTTTCTGCATGCGTTGAGGTGTGTCCGGCCTGTGTGTGCAAATGTGAGGGCAATGACAACAGTTCTGATTGTGCCGCTTGTGATCAATTGCACCAAGAGGCTTAGTCATCCCGTCCGGGTTCATCCACATTGCTTGAGTAAAGCGCAATCTTGTTGCCTTGTGGATCGCGCAGGTATCCTACAAAGAAATGCGGTCCGTAGGACGCCCGAAATCCCGGCTGCCCTTCGTCAGTGCCGCCTGCGGCAAGTGCTGCCGCATGGAGGGTACGCACCTGTTCTTGGTTGCGTGCCTCGAATGCGACCATGGCGCCGTTTCCGGCAGTGGCCGGCTGTCCGTCGAAGGTTGGTTTCACATAGTAGTCTGGGGACACAGGCGTTTGGCCCGGTGGAACGGGGAGGGCGAAACTGAGCCCTTCGGGTCCTTCTGCCAGGCTATAGCCAAGAGCGGGTAGGAATGCCGTGTAGAATTGCTTGGCGCGTGTAATGTCGTCTGCGCCGACGGTAACGTAGGAAATCATGCTGCAGGTTCCTTTTGGATCGTCTTGCCTGTGTAGTAGGGTAACATGACGGTGCGCTCAATCCTTGGCTGTTTTGAACGCCCGCAGTTGACCTTCGGGTTCCAATTCCTACTGTCCCATCAACAGTAAAAAGGAATGCGCATGTCTGACCATATTGATCCCGCCAAATTAGACCGTCTTGCCGAAGTCGCCGTGCGCACAGGTGTGAACCTTCAGCCGGGGCAAGACTTAGTGATTACTGCGCCGATGGCGGCGCTTGATCTGGTCCGTCTGATTACGGTGCATGCGTATAAAGCGGGGGCTGGTATTGTGACGCCTTTCTTTAATGATGATGCAATCACCTTGGCCCGCTATGAGCACGCCCCTGATGAAAGCTTTGACCGTGCGCCAAACTGGTTGTTCGAGGGGATGGCCGCTGCGTTCAAAGGTGGTGCGGCGCGCATGGCGATTACCGGTGATGACCCGATGTTGCTGGCAGAGCAGGACCCTGAAAAGGTCGCGCGGTTAGGCAAGGCGACCTCGATTGCGGCAAAGCCTGCGATGAACCCCATTGTGGGGTTTGAGGTGAACTGGAATATCGTGGCCTATCCGGGTGCGGCTTGGGCGGCGAAGGTCTATCCAGATGTGCCGGTGGACGAAGCGCAGGGCAAGCTGATGGACGCAATCTATGCGGCGTCACGTTTGGATGGGGATGATCCTGTCGCGAATTGGGCTGCGCATACGGCAACGCTGAAAGAGCGCGTGAATTGGTTGAATGCGCAGAATTTTTCAGCATTGCACTATACCGGGCCAGGCACTGATCTGCATTTGGGATTAGCCGATGGGCATATCTGGAAGGGTGGGGCGTCGCCTGCGTTGAACGGTGTCACCTGCCAGCCGAATATTCCAACTGAGGAAGTGTTTACATGCCCGCATGCCTATAAGGTGGACGGCACAGTCGCTGCGACCAAGCCGCTTGCCCATCAGGGCAATGTCATTGAAGACATCGCTGTTCGTTTTGAGGCGGGCCGGATTGTGGATGCGACCGCCAGCAAAGGTGAAGCTGCGTTAAAGGCGTTATTGAAGACCGATGACGGAGCCAGCCGCATTGGTGAGGTGGCATTGGTGCCGCATTCCAGCCCGATCAGCCAGTCGGGGACACTGTTCTATAACACATTGTTTGATGAAAATGCGTCCTGCCATATCGCGTTGGGCCAGTGTTATGCCGACACGATTGAAGGCGGGTCTGAGTTGTCGCCTGAGGAGCTGAAGCAAAAGGGCGGGAACCAGAGCATTATTCACGTGGATTGGATGATGGGATCAGATGCCGTTGATATCGACGGGATCACCAAGACGGGCGAGCGTGTGCCTGTGATGCGCGGCGGCGAGTGGGCGTGATCCAAATGCTTGCGTCAGCCGTCAGATTTGCACATATAGAGGACATCCAAGGGAGACGCAGCTATGCGCGCACGAATCTATAAGCCAGCCAAGACCGCGATGTCATCAGGCACAGCCAAGACAAAGCACTGGGTATTGGAACATGTGGCCGAGACGGCGCGTGAGGTTGATCCTTTGATGGGGTGGACGTCTTCTTCGGATACACAAGCCCAAGTGAAGCTGGAATTTGACAGTAAAGAAGCGGCTTTGGAATACGCACGTGAGAACGGCATCGATGCCGTTGTCCGCGAGCCCAAGACACGCAAAGCCAACATCCGTCAAGGTGGCTATGGCGAGAATTTTGCGACAAACCGCCGTGGTGCCTGGACGCATTGATTTGACCATTTGCCCTTGCCAACGATGCGGCTTGCACGCCATACCAAAACCCGTGCGGTCCGATAGCTCAACTGGATAGAGCAGCTGACTTCTAATCAGCAGGTTGAGGGTTCGAGTCCTTCTCGGATCGCCAATAGAAAAGGGGGGCCATGAGGCCCCCGAAATTTTCTTGGATACTGTGAATCGGCCCGTTATTTGAGCGCGGTCAAGTACATCTCAACAACGCCATTCATTGTCGCAGTCATGTCATTCACACTTTGATAGCGCTCCATTATAGCGTCGCTATCAGTTGCTGATCCGCTGGAAATTGACTCCAACACTGGCTTGAGCGCGGTCCATTCGTTCCAGACATCGCCTAATCCATCTGAAATCGCAGGTGTTGGTGGTGGACGCAGGCCCGCACTGGGTAAACCATTGCGCAATGCGTCCAAGGACGCGTCAAAGACGGACATCGCGGTCTGCATTTCTGCCGTTGTTTCGGGCGAGTTTTGCTTGGTGACCACCAAGCAAGAGTCCTTGGACATTTGCGCAATCAGCATTGCTTGACGGCCCGCAATATCGAGCAGAAATGAATCAGCTTTGACCATTTCCGTCGGGTTTGCATATTGGCCAACAACTTCAACAACGAGGTGCTCTACCGCGGCCAAGACGGCAGGTGTCTGCGCATAGATGGCTTGTTCATCAGCATCCGAGCCATCGCCTGACAGCATGTTTGCTGATGCAGCCTCTAGAGACATCAATGCTTCGCGGGTTTTCTGGACAGCGTCGAGCGTCAGTCGGCGGTCTTCGGCGTCTGGCATGCCAAGGGTCGCATTCCCAAATTCCAGCGCGTCTAGTCCGCCCTTAAATTCTGCGAGTGCGGACGTGAGCTTTGCCGTTGAAACATCAGTCGCAATATCTGCGCCAATGTGGCAGGCTGAAGCCGGTATTTGCTGAGACAAAGCACGCAAGCCGCGCGCGGTTTCGATGCGCTGAATGCCGTTTGATGCGCGTTCATTGGATGTGGACTGAGCGGAAGCGGGTCCGACGGCCGTGATACCGCAAACAGATACGGCCAAAAGTAATCTTGAAAGAGAAGTGTACATGACAATCTTCCTTTTGGGTGAGTTTGTGCCTGCAGCACTCATGCCGCAGAACAGAAAAGGGGGATGTCGTTCTTTAACGTTTATTTTCCGAAAACTTGGGCGCGGTCGTTTTCCGCAACACAACAAAAAAACGGAACACAGTGTCTTAAACGTACTAGGTAAAATTGGACTGAACTTGACGGTATGCGCTGGCCAGACTGAAAGGCCATAATGCGTCCATCAAATTTGCAGATGACTGGTGAAACGGAACAACAAGTCGAAGATATTCGTTCGGGGTCGGGCGGGGTAAGCCACCGGCGATACGCAGCTTTGGGGCAGCGTATCGCCGGTTAACCTTTTAGCTTTCGTTCGCTGCTGTGATCCACACTTCAACACGGCGGTTGATTGCGCGGCCACGGTCATCAACGTTACACGCAGATGGTGCGATTTCGCCGAAACCAGCTGTTGCCATCTGGATGTTGCTCAGGCGATCGCCAGCGAAGTCACGCAGTTCGTCCATCACGGCACCGGCACGCTGCTCGGCCAGACGCTGGTTGGCGTCAAATGCGCCTACGTCATCTGTGAAACCAACGAATGTGAGGCTTGTGCCTTCTGGTGCACGGTCAAGGTATGCGACCAGACGCTGCATGTCCAAACGGCCACGCTCGTCGATCTTGGAGGAACCTGTGCGGAAGCGGAAGGTTGTGGACAGGCGGTCAAAGCTATCCATCTTTGACAGCATTTCGTCCATCAACTCACCTTCAAAGCCTACGTCGTAGCGGTTTGCTTCGGCAGTAAGGGCTGTGCGGCGTGCGTCGCCTGCTGCCTGACTACGGCGCAGAATGCCGAGGTCGATGAAGCCAGATTTACCGATCACGGCGTCAGCTTCGTTGGAGACAGCAAAGTCGATGAAAGACTGTGTTTGATCATCAAGGTTGTCAGAGCGGTTGTACAGGTACATGCGGCGCCCCAGTGTGTATTCCTCTGTTTTGGCGGAGAAAGCATCTGGTGTGTTGGCGATGCCGCATTCGTTCAGCAAGGTCACCGGCTTGGCGCCACGCTGAAATGCATAACCAAGGTATCCGATGGCGTTCCGGTCGTGGAACATGACGTTTGACAGAACCTGATCGTCAGCCGCAATACCTTGTGGACGGAAGTTCGGGCGCTCGTCGCCGTAAAGGAAGTCCATGAAGTAATCATACCCGGCAGAGTCTTGTTCTTGCGCGATCACGTTGATCGGGCGATCTGGTCCGCCAACTTGGGCCCAGCTGGTAATCTCGCCAGAGAAGATGCCTTCAAGCTGTTCTTTCGTCATCTGGTCAACAGGGTTGGATGCGTGCGTTACAACAACCATACTATCAACGGCGATGATGTGCTCTTGGTTTGGGCTGACCATGCTGCCTGCACCGTCGGCGCGCAAAGCACGGGCTTCGTCGATTGTGATGCGGCGGGAAGACATGCCAATTTTCGCGTCACCTGTTAACAGCGCCTCGAATGCGTTGCTGTCATCGGTTGCGGACACCAAGTATGTACCGATTTCGTCACCAAAACCGCCGTCGCTGACAAGCGTTGCGATTGTTTCGCCAACAGATGCGTTTGTCAGTTCTGCGTCGGCATCAAGTGATGCGGCAAAGCCTGTCATCAGCAGCGGCATCATACCTTGGCCGATTGTCTCGGAACCAACGATTGCCACGTCTGCTGTGATGTTTTCGAAGGACGGGCAAGACGCGCCTTCACAGGTCATGCTGCTTGCCGCGATGCGCAGTTCACCAAGCGCCGTGCGGATGATGTATGTGTCGTCTTGGAAGTCTACAAAGTCACCGGTGACGTTGATCGTGCCGTCAGTCGAGCGCAAAGTTACTTCTGCCGCGAATGTTGCAGAAGGTAGAATGAAACCTGCTGCCAACGCCATCGCAGCTGCAGAAGTCTTGAGTTGTTTGTTGAGATGGAACGCCACTGTCTTCTCTCCTAATTCATGTTCTTTGTTTGAATGGCCGACCAACTGGGGACCAAATTAATACTGTCGTGACCCTATGATTCACGATGGTTCGAATTCCTTTTGGAAACAAAGCGTGGAAATTGGCGAAAATTGTGTCCAAATATTGTTTCTTTCTAAGGCATTTCTTGGCGGCGTTCTTTCGCCCTGAGGCTGTCGTACATGCTGTTCATGACCATTCCGCCTATAAAACGTGGTCAATTTTGCTATATTTTTCTGAAATTTGTGCTGGAACGCGCCGGTCGCAATGCTGCGACGTACTTTGTGCGTTTCCGATAGGGGGAAAAGGTGCCGTTAAGTCACCTAGTCTTATTCGCGCGGAAACAATCGCATTGGCTATCTTAAAGAATCGTCAAAGAGTCGGTCCGAAGTAGGGGGTGTCTTTCTTAAGAGAGCGTCCCACTCATGCCCCAAGAATTTACCGAATTTTCACACTGATTAACAAAGAACCTGTCGATGGACCGGAAGTCGGACATATTCCCGCTTTTTCGCGGTTGGGTCTTAACCTGCCGTTAAGCCAATCCTTAGACTTTGGTTAACCATAGAGGCCCGGCATTTACGCTGTGGTCTGCGGACGACAGGTGGACCAATGGTGTTAGAGCTTCAAAGAGAATTATCGACTTACGATCCTATGGGCTTTGAGGACGAATCCGATTGTCTTGAGGCGAGGTCGACGCCAGTCGTAAAAACCCTGTTTGACGTCGTGGTATCTGTCTTGTTGTTGCCTGCTCTGGTTCTAGTGGCGCTGATTTTGAAAGGGATCAATCCGTTCTGCAATCGGGGCCCTTTGATGCACTATCAGATGCGTATGGGGCATGCGGGCAAACCTTTTGTTGCTTTCAAGTTCCGCACGATGCGCCCGGCATGTGGGCTGGCGCGTGGTGCTTATGATGCATTGGAAACGGATCGCATTCCGCGCTTGGGTCGGGTTTTGCGGATGCTGCGGATTGATGAGTTGCCTCAGGTTCTAAACGTGCTGCGTGCTGAAATGAGCTTGATCGGGCCGCGGCCTGATTTGTTTGATCATGCGCGTGTCTATGTGGAAACCGTTCCTGACTATGCCGGACGTCATCAAGTTATGCCGGGGGTCACTGGCCTAGCGCAAACGGAGGTGGGCTATGTCGATGGCATTGAGGGTATCAAACGCAAAGTAGCCGCTGATCTGTACTATATTACCCATGCCAGCCTGCGTTTCGATCTGTGGATCACTTGGCGGACGCTTTGTGTGATCATTGGTCGTAAGGGGCGATAAGGCCCCGCGTTGCGCCGATCTGCGCACGGTCGCAAAGGCGCTTGGTAATCTTCAGTTCTTAGGGATGGGGTCATCATTCCAAACTGGAGACCGAGAATGCCTGATCCTTTTGATACCGATTATGTGAACCTGACATCCCCTGCCGTTGCGCATTATTTGATTGCGCCCTCTGATGTGGCTGATCTGCCGGTGCGTCCGCGCGCTATCTTTGTGAATGCTGGCGGTATCGCCGTTTTGCAGGATAATGACGGCGAGGCCGTGTCCTATGACTTGGCCGCAGGAACAGTCCTATCGTTGCGCCCGACGCGCGTCCTTGCCACGGGCACGACTGCGCAACTGGTTGCGTGGTATTAAGCATGATTGGATTTGAGCTTTCGCCGGGGGCGGGGCAAGGACGCGCGCGTGCGCCGCGCCCACTCGCCCCATTTTTTGCGCATGGCGGTGGGCAGTCTGTTGCCATTGGTCAGGGCATCAACGGCGGCCTGACTGTGTGGACAGAGGTGGGTCCACATCATGCAGCACGCATGCGGCTGGACCAACCAGATGCCACTCAGCGCATGTCCTGGCGTGAAACGCAATTGGCGGAACTGCGCAATGTCTATCCGGTCGGTAAGTTGACCCTTTCGGGCAGTTGGTCGCAATTGCAAACGTCCGGGTCTGGTCGTGCGGCCAGCTATACGGGCAACCGGGCCATCAGCACGGGGTCTGCGGGGGCCAGTGCTTTGATCACGGTCGATCGCGCCAAGCCCTATGATCTTTGGATCAACTACACAGGGCGCACCAGTGGTGGCTTTGTGAAGGTAGAGATTGATGGCGCACAGTCGCTGGTCAATGAAATCTCAGATCCTGCTGGATTGGGGTTCAAGGCTTTTTCCAGCTATTCCCCCACAGACCTGAACCGCCGCCAGACCATAAAGGTCGCAAGTGGTCTTGCTGGTGCGCATGATGTCCGCGTCAGTTTTGGTGGTGCAGCTACGCCCGGTGGTGGCGCGATCATGATTGAAGCGGTCACGATATCGGGCTCACTTGCTGATCCTTATATCCTGCCGCCCCTTTGGACCCCCAACACCACCTATCAAATGGGTGATGAGGTCGAACATGGCGGGATGTATTATGCTGCCCGCGCGAATGGGCAAAGTGGTGCCGTGGGTCCAACCCATAGCACTGGCATTGCATCTGATGGCGCTTTGGATTGGCGGGCCGACAACCGTCCGACATATCCCGATTTCATTATCATCGACTATGCGTCAGAGCGCGAATACGCGGTGCGATTAGATGTGGCTGGTGATGTAATTGAAGTGGGCGGACAAACCCACGGGCATGATGCATTGGCATCCCAGGATATTACCGTCGATGGTGTGCCTTGGGTACCTTCTGACATTGGCAACGGGCTGACCGTTGGCACGCAGATCTTGATGACCGAAAACACCGTTTGGCAAACCGCGGGCAGTGGTCCTTTGGCAAATTGTCAGATCAACCGCAGCATTTCGGCGGGCACGATCCATCATAATGTGCAGGTCGATATCGTTGCTGCTTCAATGGATGTTGAGTGGTTCTATGTCGGTATGCTTCCCTTTGTCCGCTGGGAAGGTGAAACAGCAACGACCGTTGTTGATACGCTGACTTCAGAAGGTGAAACAGTTGTAACCTTGGCGAATTATGCAGGGCAAACTGATGCACAAGTCGATTTCCCGCAGACACGCTATCTGGGGCTGACCGGGACGACGCCAGAGATTGACTTTATCTACGGTCATGAGGCCGGTGCGCTGCCTGTGCCGCATAACAAGTTGGATCAGCTTGATGCGTTTGTGCTGCCGAATGTGGACGCAAGAACCGCAAGTGGTTCGCAAGACTGGCCTGCGAAGGCCTATGTTTGTGCCAGCCCGCAGACTGGTTTGACGTTAGAGAACGGCGATATTGCGCATTTCTTTAATCGCCATGTCATGTCCGTTGTCGGCTAAAATGATAGGGCCGCGATCTGCGGCCCTATCATTAAGCAATCTGCGCTGTGCCGATCGCACCGATGCAAGGATCAGTTGAAAGCTGCCGCATTTTGCGCGGATTTACTTTGCTAAGTACCAAACCGGTGGCTGGGCTGCCGTTGTCTTTGAGCGCTTCAAGCCCGCGCATGACCAAATCAAGAGGTGTTTTTGACCACTGAACGGTGTAGAGGATCGCGTCCGCGTGCTGGGCGAAGAGCGGTGCCTCGGGTGCCAGCAAAACGGGTGGGCCGTCGATAATGATGTGGTCGTATGTCCGCTGCAATGTCGCAAACACATCAGACATCTGATCCGTCAAAAGAGAGCCGACCTGATCTTGGCCTTTTCCGATGATGACGACATCCGCGCCAAGCCCGCTGTCATGTGCCAGCGCTGTGACGGTTGGCCAATGCGTTTGGGCGTGTTGGAATATGTGGCGGTCAATGGCTGCTCGCAGGACCGTATTTTGCGAATTTGCCCCGATGAGCACGACGGTTTTTCCAGCAGATGCCAATGTGTGTGTCAGTGCCAGCGCTTGCTTGGATGCGCCTTCGTTGCGGATGCTTGATGTGCACAAGATGGTCTGAACAGACGCGCCGCGTGAGACAAGCGAAAGGGCTGTGTGCAGCCCTTGCATCGCTTGTTTGAGCGGGGCTTGGGGTGGCAATGGAAAGCTGCGTTTTCCCTTTCGCATTGGACGTAGGACGCGTTGCGAGAGTTGTGCAACCACTGGTAAACCGGTTGCGTCGCGCAGGCCCTTTGCATCGATAACCCCGCGTCTGGTGCAATGCATGACGGCGGCCAAGACGACACCCATCGCAGCCCCCAGCATCGCTGCTATGGTTAAGATCAATATCTTGCGCGGCCCGATGTACTGTCCTTCACCTGCAGGTGCGAAGCTGCGTGCATGCGGGGTTTGCAAGCTTTGTTGCATTTTGTTTTCCTGCAGGCGCCCAAGAAATTCTTGATAAAGTTGACGCGTTGTGTCCGCTTGCAATTGAATTTGGTGCAACTGCGCGAGCCCTGCCGATTGTGCGCTGAGCTGCGCACTTAGGCGGTTTTTCAGGGCAGTAAGATCATTGATGGTGGTTTGGAGCTGCGCAATTTCAGCACGTTTTCGCGCCGTACCGCTATCTGGCGACTGTTCCATCACGGCAAGGGTGGTACGCGCAGAACCAAGCTGCTGGTCGGTGGCAAGCACGTCAGCGCTGAGCCGGTCAATGACGCTGTCTTCTTGAATTTGGGCTGTTGCGATCAAAGCGGCAATTGCCAGTTCTTCGGTTTCAAGTTGCAGCCGCAGTGCGCTCACCCGTGTTTCAAGCCAATGTTGTGCCTCGGCGCGGGTCTGTTCTTGCATCGTTTCGATATGCTCAAGAAACGCGGTGGCGGCCGAATTTGCCAAGGTCGCTGCCTTCGCGGGGTCACCACTGCGCGCTGAAATCTGAAGCATATAAGTGTCTTTTTGGCGCACTGTCCTGAGTGCCCCCCGGAGGTTTTGAACAGTCTTATCCAAGACATATGCGTCATCGCGAATAGGTTCTTGGGTGCCTGCAATCCTATGCCGCAGTGTGGTGCGCAAGTTCGCAAGGCCAAATGTGTTGGCGGGGATCAGGTACCTGTTAAATTCCGGATCATTCAGTAGATCCAGAGAAGCAACTGACCGGGCCAGCACCACGTCCGATGTCACCTGTGCCACAACCGTATTGAGTGACAATTCTTGCGTTGTTGTTACGTCAGGAAGACGCGCATCTTCGTTGATCTGATCCAACTGGACAATGGCGGTGGCCACATACTGCGGCGCTGCAATGCGGAACACGTAGTATCCTGCCAATAGCGTCATGAACAGCGTCGCCAGCATGACAACCCATTTGCCGTGCCAGAGCACCCGGATCATCCCAAAGATGTCGAGCGGTTGGATCTGCGGTGCGCCAAATGAGTGTTGCGCGTGTTGGTCTTGGACCGTTCCACCAATGTCGTGTCTCATGTCAAACGGGGCCCCGGTTGTGCTGTTTCCTTGCCCCCAGACCACCACAAAGGAGTTAACCTTTAATTAATCACAATGAATGACCAATAAAGTGAGCGTCGCTTCTGGTTAACGGCGCGGACAGATGGTGATCGCGTGTTTTTGGGACCGAAACTGATTGAACTGGCAAGACAGGGTGCCGTCCGGACAATGGGTCTGCGTGCTGGTATCGTCGGGGCTAACTTCGCGGTGATGTTGTGCCTTGCAGCTTGGCTTGGGCTTGAGACCTTTGGACCGTTGGCGGCCCTTTGGGGTGCGGCGTTGGTGGCCGGAACCGTCGTGTCCCTTGGTGGTCCTGTCATCTTGTTGCGGATGTTGACCGACGGGACTGGCCTGCGGGGTTTCGATATTTGCAACATGGTATTGATTGTACCGGGTGTGCTTGCGCTGACGGCCTATTTGATTTGCATGACGTTTTGGCCCGCGTGGCCTTGGGCTGCGATTATCGGTGCAGGCTACTGTGCCAATATCCTAGGGTGTTTGGCCAGTGTGATGCGTTCGCTAGAGAGCGTGCAAGTGTCCATGGTGCTCCGGGATGCAGGGCCACAGTTGGCATTGGGGCTGTCAGGGTTGGTTGCTTACAGCACCGATCCCGGCGCCATTCTGGCATTATCGGCCATCATGATGGCGGCCATTGCTGTGGCAGGCGCTTTGTGGATATCAGCGGACAACGCCTTCAAAGCGATCACATGTCATGTCTACCGCCCGTTTCTGAGCCTATCGCAATGGGCAAGCTCTGTCCTTGGTATGGTCGTCTCGCAAATTGACCTGATTGTTGGCGGGGCCTTGATATCCGCCGAGCAGCTGGGTGTTTATGCGGTGCTGCGCCGGGTTGCCAATCTTGTGGCTTTGCCGGTTAGCGTTGCCACTTGGGTCAGTGCACCAGCCATTTCAGCGGCATATGGGAAGGGCAGTTTCAGCGCGCTGTGCAAAGCCAGTCGTGAGGCTAGCCGCATCGCCGTTGTGCCGGGTGTTGGATTGTTTGTGCTGGGCATTATTCTGGTGCCTTTATTGCCCGTAGTGTTTCCAGAAGTGGCTGGCATCAATCCAAGCCTCATTTTTTTCGTTTTGTTGCTTGGCGCTTTGGGGCAGGTTTTCTGGGCCGCCAGCTTTACGGTCGCCACCCTTTGCGGCGCAGCACATCAGGCGATGACCTCGCGGGCCATTATGATCGTTTGTTATCTGTTGTGGTTTGCAATGTCAGAGCCTGAGGGTTTGGCACTGGGCAATGCTGTCGGCTATGTCGGTGCGCTGACCATTGGGGGTTTTATCCTTTGGGGAATGATCAAGCGGGGCATTGGTGTGGATACCTCTGCTGCCGCGTGCATCACAAGAAAGGGCGGGCTATGGAGAACGTCCTAGCTATTTGCCTTGCCGCACTTTGCACCCTTCTGCCGTTCTGGTTGGGTGCGCGATACGGGATGGTGCGTCTTGTGTCGCCTATGCATTTGCTCAGCTATTTTTGCGCCTTTGGATTCTTGATCAAAGTCGTGGTCTATGGGGCAATCCCGGAATACGCGTTCTATAGCCGCTTGATCGACACCCCCGGTGCGATGCAGGTTGGTGTCATCTATCTGGCTGGTTTCGTCTTGCTGATGTGCCTTGGGTACCGCTGTGCAGTGCGACCGGGCGATCCTTTTCCAGCCGTGCATGAAGCCCGCGTGATCGCTGGGGGGATTGTGCGACAAAGTTGGTTGTTTACCGGTGCTTTTGGTGTCGCTGGCCTGACGTTTGCGATGCTGCTGCAGGCGCGTGGGCTGTCGGTCTTTTCCGCCGATCTGTTGACGGTCTTTAATCAAGATAAGCAGATTAATGTGGGGCAAGATGGCGTTGGTGCCACGCTTGCTGGGATCAAGACGTTATTCGTGGTGCCAAAGTTCGCCTTTGTCCTCTTGCTTGCACAAGGGATCGTGCGGCAGTCCGGCTGGCTGTTGGCGCAGGCCTTAGTGCTGGCGGTGCTATTGGTTGCAATTGCGATTGTGTCTGGTGACCGGTTTGAGCTGGTTGAATTGCTGGTCTTCACCACGGCGACATTTCTGATGTTGGGCGGGCGGGTCAGTTTGCGTACTTTTGTGCAGATGACGGCGGGTGCAACTGCGGTCCTGTTTCTAAGCGCGTATATGACCGCACTCCGAGGCACGGAGGCGAGCCTTCTACATCAAGTCGTCGGGTCCACATATTTCCTCGATATCAACGCGGCTGTCATGGTCACAGATCAGGTTCAGCCAAAAGACTATCTGCTGGGTGAAACCTATGGATGGTGGACCTTTGGTTGGGTGCCTCGGGCGTTCTGGGTCGATAAACCTGCTATCGATCTGGGAGTGTTTCTAAAGCGTGACGTGATGCAGGTGACCACCGGTGGTGCGTTCAACGTAACCGGGCCAGGTGAAGCTTTCATGAACTTTGGCTGGGCAGGTGCCTTTGTCGGATTTGTCTTGGGTTGGATCTATCGCCGCCTCGAAGTCATTGTTCTTTCCGCGCGCGCAACGCTGCGATTTGCCAGCTTCTACCTCTACCCTATGCTGCTTTACCCGTTCGTGCAGGCGTCGCTGCATTCATCGTTTAGCGGTTTCATTGTAGGTGCGGCTGCCCAAGCCCTTTTGATCTTTGCCATGATTGCCCTTTGCGTGCCGCGTGCCTTCGCTGGGCGCGGCTCACCTGAAAGGAGTGCACTATGTCTAAAGCTTTGTTCTGGGTGTTGCGGTACGGCGGTGCGATATGGCGTCGTTCTGCCAACCGTCTCGCGACCCATTTGCATCGCGCCAGTTTGGCCAAGGTGGGTTCGGGTTCGTATTTCCAAACAGGCATCCGGTTTGATCGTCCGCATCAGGTTGAGATTGGGTCGGATTGTTTTTTCTGGCGTGGCGTCGGGGCGTCTGCAGAAGGCCATGATGCGTCACTTAAGATCGGAGACAGGGTCCAGATTAATCGGAATGTGCTGTTGGATATGACGGGTGGGTTGATGATTGGTGACGATGTCTTGGTGTCTGAGGATGCCGTGATTTACACCCATGACCACGGGTTGGACCCGTCTTCGATGCCGTCTTCGATGCCGAAGACGATAGAAGGCGGCGTTTGGATTGGGATGCGTGCCGTCGTTCTACCGTCTTGTCACAGAATTGGGGCGGGTGCTGTCGTTGGCGCGGGTGCAATCGTGACCCGTGATGTGCCAGCGGGCGCAATTGTGGCTGGCAATCCTGCACGGATCATAGGCCAACGCAATCCGGTCGAGGTGGCGGCATGAAAATCTTGCATGTCGTGCCAACGTATTATCCGGCCACTTATTGGGGTGGTCCGATTTGGTCAACCAAAGCGATTTGTGACGGCATTGCCGCAACGGATGGTTTTGCGGTCAAGGTACTGACGTCGGACGCAGCTGGGCCTGCGATTTCAGATAGGGTTACGCCCGCAAAACTGCCCTATCCGGTCCATTATGCCTACCGCCTTGCGGGGCATTGCATCGCGCCGGGTTTGCTGGCGCGTCTACCACAAGCAATACATTGGGCGGATGTTGTGCATGTGACGGGCACTTATAACATGCCGACCTTGCCTGCGTTTGTGCTGGCGCGTGCGATGCAAAAGCCCCTTGTGTGGTCTCCGCGCGGTGCGCTGCAAGCAACCGAGGATTGGCTGGATGCACCTCATTTGACGGTCAAACATGGCTTTGAGCGTTTGGCGAATATGTTGCGCCCACGTGATGCTGTGTTGCATGTCACAGCAACCCAAGAGGCCCAGCAAAGCGTGCGGCGTCTGCACGGTATTGGCCGCGCCATCATTCCTAACGCTGTTGATGTACCTGACGTGATACCCGTGCGCGACAGCAGCCCAGATAAATGCCGATTGATGTTCCTAAGTCGCCTTCACCCCAAGAAGGGCTTAGAGGCGCTTTTCGATGCGATGACGACGCTGCCTCCCAATTTCACGCTGGATATCTATGGCACCGGCGATGCTGATTATGTGCGTATGCTGCAGTTGCGGGCCGATCTGTCGAATGGGCGTATCCGCCTGCACGGCCATGTTGAGGGGCAGGCCAAAGCTACCGCCTTTGCGGATGCTGATCTGTTCGTGCTGCCGTCGCATTCGGAGAACTTTGGGATCGTGATCGCGGAGGCATTAGCGCATGCCGTCCCCGTCCTGACCACGCAAGCTACCCCCTGGGAGCAGTTGGATCGTCGCGGCTGTGGTCGCTGTATTGATTTGCCGAACAGTGACCTTGCCGCAGAGATTGCGGCGCTCGCCACCCAGAATATAGGCGATATGGGTGCGCGTGGCCGCGCATGGATGCGCCGCGATTTTTCTAAGCCCGCGATGGTAAGCGCCTTTGCAGATCTGTACCGCGATATGCTGGGGCATGGCTTCCAAGAGGTGATGGTGTGACGGTGTTAACCGTCATCATCCTGACCAAGGATGAGGCCCGCCATATCGCGCGGGCCATTGCCTCGGTGCGTGATCTGGCGGACCAGATTATTGTCGTCGACAGTGGATCGACGGATGCGACTGTCGCGATTGCGAAAGAGCACGGTGCAAAGGTTTTGCATCATTCTTGGACCAATCACGCGACCCAATTCAATTGGGCGCTGGATCAGATCAAAGATGTGCCCGGTTGGGTATTGCGGTTGGATGCAGATGAAGTTGTCACGCCAATGCTCGCCGCTGAGATCACCGCTGGACTGCCTGACGTGAACGGCTGCTACGTTGGGCGTGGTATCAAATTCATGGGTCAGCTGGTCCGCTATGGCGGCGTCTTTCCTATTCCCACAATGCGTCTGTTTCGCAATGGCAAAGCCCGTTGCGAGGCGCGTTGGATGGATGAACATATTGTCGTGCAAGGGCCAACAGCGCATTTGCGCGGACGGGTGATTGACGACAATTTGCATCCGCTTGATTGGTGGGTGGCCAAGCACAATGGCTATGCCAGCCGCGAGGTTGTGGATGTGTTGAACCGCGAGTTCGGGTTTCTGCCCAACGCAGGTGACTTGCATGTCAAAGGGGCTGCTGCCGTTAAGCGGTGGGTGAAAGTGCACTTATATGCACGTTTGCCTGCGGGTTTGCGTGCGGCGCTTTATTTTATCTATCGGTACGTTTTCAGATTGGGGTTTTTGGATGGCGCACAGGCGCGTTCTTTCCATGTGCTGCAAGGGTTTTGGTACCGCTATCTGGTCGATGCAAAACTGGCCGAAGTCCGCCGTCATATGGCCGCGACGGGTGCGCCCCCCGTCCGCGCAATCAAAGACGTCTTAGGTATCGATGTGACGCCGATGCCCCCCAAACAAGAGGATATTGCCGCATGAAAATCTCGGTAGTGACGGCGGTAAAAAACGGGGCTGAGACGCTGCCTGCGATGTTGCAAAGTCTAAAGGCGCAAAGCCACACGAATGTCGAACATGTCGTCCAAGATGGCAGGTCCACGGACGGTACACTGGCAATGTTAGAGGCGCAGGGACACAAGCAAATGGCGTTACGTTCTAGTGCCGATGCAGGTCTTTACGATGCAATCAATCAGGGGATCGGTCGCGCATCAGGTGACGTCATTGGTTTGTTGCATGCCGATGATCAATTGGCAGGGCCAGATGTTCTGGCCAAGGTAGCATCAGCATTGGATAACCCCAGTATCGATGGCGTCTACGGTGATCTGCAATATGTGTCCCGCGATGACCCGTCCCTTGTCATTCGGCATTGGAAAGCGGGCCCATATTCAACCGCGCATTTGAAACGCGGTTGGATGCCTCCTCATCCCACCCTTTACTTGCGCCGAGAGGTGTTTGAACGCGCTGGGCTTTACGATGTCAGCTTTCGAATTGCTGGCGACTATGAGGCGATGCTGCGGTTTCTAACGGCCGGCCGCGTCAAATTGGGATATATCCCGCATGTCATGGTGCAGATGAAAATGGGTGGCGTCAGTAACAGATCGTTTGCGCATATGATCCGCAAGAGCCGCGAAGACTATCGCGCGATCAGGCGGCACGGCGTGGGCGGTGTGGGTACGTTGGTCGCTAAGAACCTGTCTAAGCTACCGCAGTTTCTGGGACAGCGTCAGGTGTAGAAATACTTGGTCAGGTGATAGAAAATCGGAGCCGCAAAAATAACGCTGTCCAGCTGGTCTACAAAACCACCTTGGCCGGGGATCAGGTGCGACCAGTCTTTCACGCCGCGGTCACGTTTGATGGATGCGACGACAAGACTGCCGAACATGCCCACCAATGACGCAACGCCGGCCATTGCCATGGCTCCGAAGACACCGAATGGGGTGATCCAATTCAGTAGCGCGCCGACCAGCATTGCAGAACCGACACCGCATAACACACCTTCCCAAGTCTTGGGTGACAGACCCGGCGCGATCTTAGTCTTTCCGATCCTGCGCCCAAAGAAATATTCCAACAGGTCCCCGAATTGCACGACCATCACAAGGAACGCGACCAACAGAAGTGAGCGATCACCGTAGCCTGCAATATCAAGGTTCATCAGTGCCGGAACGTGACTGACACAGAACACTGCGATCATCAGCGCCCATTGCGTTTCGGCTACCCGCATGAGGAAGCGGTCAGGGTTGCCGCGCAAGGCAGACACGATAGGCAGCAGCAAGAAGGCATAGACGGGAATAAAGATGGCATAGAGCCCGTCCCAGCCAAGCCCCACAAAGACATATTGCAGCGGCAAGACGGCAAAAAAACCAAGCGTGAGTGACAAATGGTCGGCCTGCGCTTTCGTTGTGAGCGTCAGGAATTCGCGCAGGGCTGCGAAAGACGCGAAGGCGAAGAGGACCATCACGCCGATGCGTCCCAATATCAACGCAAACCCGACAAATGCGACCATGCCCCACCAGCTTTGTACGCGCGTCATATAGGTATCTAGTACGGGGTTCACGAAACCCGGCTCTTCACGCGCGCGCAGGACCTCGCCCAGGAATGTCAGGCCTATTAAAATGCCGAAACTGCCGAAGGTCAGCAGCAGGATGTCTGTCATTGTGCTGGTCATGTCCGGATCTCCGGGCGTTGGTCTAGTAAGGCGTCAGACGCACGT
Source organism: uncultured Paracoccaceae bacterium (assembly GCA_947496605.1). Taxonomy (GTDB): domain Bacteria; phylum Pseudomonadota; class Alphaproteobacteria; order Rhodobacterales; family Rhodobacteraceae; genus Yoonia. The sequence goes on from CANMDF010000002.1 coordinate 714,128, forward strand.
TTCAGAAAGTCGTCCTTGCTTTCGCCGTCGCGGACATGGATCGGCTCGCCGAATGTGACAGTGCATATCAAGGGTAGGGGGATGATTTCGCCCTTTGGCATAATCTCGGTCAGGTTGGCGACCCATGTTGGGACCAGATCAACCTCCGGCCGGGCGACGCCCATATTATAAAGCCCTGCCTTAAACGGCAGCAGTGGATCGTCGGTCATGTTGCGGTTGCCTTCGGGAAAGATAATCAGAGAAGATCCTTCGTCGAGGGCTGCAATGATCTTGTCCATCGGTTTGTCTTTCACCTCGGGCCTGCGATCGACAAGGACGCAGTTAAAGACCTCTGGTCCGACAAACGCCCGCAGTTTGTTTTTTAGCCAGTAGTCAGCCGCAGCCACCGGTCGGACTGTGCGCCGCATGGATGGTGGCAAGACTGACCAGATCATCGGCATATCTGCATTGCTGGTATGGTTGGCGAAATAGACCCGTTGGCGCGGGACCGGTTCGATCCCTTTCCAATCAGCACGCACGGCGGTGATCGCACGGGCGAAAATACGGATGGATTGCCCGACGATCCGGGCCGCAAACTGACGCAAGAATTTCATGAAACCGACTTTGGCGAAGGGAAGGGCATTTGAAAAGAAAAAAGCCCCGCCCCCTGGGGAAAGGGGCAGGGCAATTATGTCGGATGGATCAGAGGGGTTCGCCGACATAATCCTCTAGCAGTTTTTCGTTTTTGGCGGCTTCGAGACGTTGAATGCGGTCTTCTGACATACGCTCATCGAAGCGGTATTTGACAAAGTTCACCAGCGACAGCGTGAGCATCATGACCGAGATAGCCCAAAAGCCTTTGGTTGAAAGCGGCACGTCCGTTGAAAGCCAGAGCGAGATACCGAGCATGGCGTAGGCGACACCCACGCCGAGCAGGTTGACGAACATGATCAGGCCGTTGTCGGATTTATTGTTAAACATTGGATTTTCCTTTCAGGAGTAGAGAATTTTTTGAGGTTATTTCTTGGTTGATTTCAGACGCTCAAGGACATCATCGGCGGTTGATCGCGTCGCATTGCCAAAGCCCGCGTCAGCCATCCGGTCGGTCAAGCTGTCGCCATCAAGATCGCTGTTAATCTCGGCCAGGATTTCAGTCCGCTCAAACGGGTCGTCCTTGCCCAGCACGCGCGAAATCAGTTCTTCGGCTTCTTCAACACTGCCGTTCTGAACGCCGGTTTTCACCATCTGCACTTGAATGTTCTGTTCGCGGCGCACAGCCCGGGCCTGAATGGCACCTTGTTTGAGGTCGATAATCCGGCGGTGGCCGCTTTCGATGGATGTACGCAAGCGCATGACCTTTTGGTCCAACCGGTCGAGTGTTTCACTGCGTACCGCCAGCTCGTTTTCCATATTGGCGATTGCGCGGGCAGCTTCGGCGGCCATGTCATCGCGGTCACTGTCCAGCGCCTCTTTGGCGCGTTTGGTCAGGTCGCTGATGCGGGTTTTCAGGGTCGCGTGTTGCTTTTCCTCGGATCGCTGGCGCTGGATCAGGCTGGCGAGGGTCGCTTTGGCGGCACGCAGGCTGGCCTCAGATTCGCGGATCTTTTGGTCAATCAACTCAATTGCAAAGGCATCACGCACGCGGTCTTCGGCGCGGGCGTTCTGACCGTTGATCAGTGTGGCAAGTGTCTTAAACATTGTTCTCTCCGTTTCATTTCAGTGCGTGAACACTGTTCATGAATTAGAGATAGCGAGTGTGATTCCTGATTGCAAGAAAAAATATGAACAATGTTCAAATTATTTTGGAGAAGCCGCAAACTGCCTTAAAACAAGGGCGATCATATGGTCGATATTCTCAGTTGATACGCCAGCACTGGCTTCATCCAGCCCCAAAAGCACGATTCCATGCACAGAAGAGAAGAGCGCACGGGTCAAGAGCGCCAGTTCTGCAGAATCGCGCTCTGGGAAAATTACCGCCAGCGGATCAGAGATGTATGTGAAAAGCTGCCCCATTTCTTGCAGGTACCAATCAGGCGCGGCCTCACCTGGTGCGCGTTCGATATCAAACAGGGCCCGCCAGCTGAGATGGTTTTGCGCCGCAAACGCGTGATAGGCTTGCGCCATAACCACCAATTGCTCGACCGGGTCCTCAGGAGCATTGGCCAAAGCCTCGGCAACATCAGCCCCCAGACGGTGGAACGTGCGTGCGTTTACCGTCAGTGCCAAGTCAGTGAGATCACCGAACACATTGTAGATGGCCCCGACAGCGCAGCCCGCTTCGCCCGCCAAGTCACGCGCGCGCAACGCAGTAAGCCCGTCTTGCGCAATTGTCCGCTCGGCGATGATCACCAATTTGTCGCGGAGTTCTTGTCGCCGCAGCTCAGTTTTCGTGGCCATGTGATATCTACCCTGTTGAACGCAGTTCAATGATATGTGAGAGCGCGGTCGGTGTGAAGCCTGAACAATTCTTTTGATGCGTTCAGCTAGAGGTCAGGATTGCCTGACTTGCGACAGGCCTGCCCTAGGGTCAGCGTCGGGTCCATGAGGGGGCCGTCGCGATGATTGGCACACAATTGCGAAATGCTGGCGTGAAGTTGGTGGTTGGCCTGACCGCGGTCATCAGCCTGACAGGTTTGACCTATCGGGTGATCGGGCTTTGGAACAGGCGACGGGGCAGTTGGACGTCTGTCTTCTTTTGCTATCCGGGGTCGCGCAGTTTTGTGACCAGCTATGCGTTGCCGGGCGTTGAGAGGTTCTTTCGCTGGCGCCCAACACCGATTGGCATCATGCGCCAGAACGGCGAATGGGGACTGGTTGTTGCATCATCCGTGACCGAAGACGACTTCTTGGATCCGGCAAATGCAGAGCAGTTCAGACTGTTGCAACGCCGCTTGGCGCATATCGGGGCTGTCATGCATGTCCCTACCATCAATGTTGCAGGGATTTTGCCGGGTGTCTTAAAGCAAACAGATGGATTGGCCGTGAATGACACCCGCGCAATCGTGGTGAGCGCTGTGATCTCGGCCGTGGCGTTGATGCGTCAGCATCATCTGGTGTCCCATGTCACGGATGTGATTGTTCTGGGTGGGGCAGGGCGCATTGGCAGCGGCGTTGTGATGGCACTGCGCGACCAAGGATGGACGTGCCATGTAATTGACGTGGCCCATGGTGCGACTGAATTCCCCGAGCATTTGCAAGGACAGCCAGTTTTGTTTCTTGATATTGCCCGCAAGGGTGCGATTGCTGATTACATCCCAAAAATGTGGCCTGAGCTTGTGGTCTTGAATGAGGTGTTCCCAAAGCCATCGCGCAAACTGGTCAAGCAAATGGAAGAGCGCGGTGTGCGTGTCTTTCATCTTGCTGGCGTCGCAGGTCGCATCACGCCGCCATTGCCGCATGGCTATGAAACAGCGATCCCGTGCTGTGCCGCGCGTCCCGTCGAGGGCGCCTATGATGTCCGTATCATCCCTGTGGCGTCTGGTCTTTGACGGGTGCACCACCTGCAAAGCTGTTCACATCGTGGTATCCAATTGGGTCTTCCTGCATCTGCAAGTGCAAACCATCGTCGGTGTATGGATGCGCCCGGGCGAGGTCTTCGTCAAAGTCGATGCCCAGACCGGGGGCGGTTGGGACGGGAATGTAGCCATCCTCGACCGTGATCGTCCCTTTGATCAGATCATTGTGGAACGGAGTCTCAATCGTTTCCGCCATCAGGATGTTGGGGATTGAGGCGGCGAGTTGGATATTCGCGGCCCACTCAACCGGTCCTGCGTAAAGGTGCGGTGCGATTTGCGCATTATAGACTTCCGCCATCGCCGCGATCTTTTTGGTTTCCCAAATGCCGCCAGATCGTCCAAGGGCGGGCTGTAAAATTGTGGCGGCACCGGACCGCAAGACGGGCGCGAACTCGGCTTTGGTGGTCAGCCGTTCACCGGTGGCGACGGGAATGTTCACCGCACCCGCCACTTTTGCCATCTCGCCCACGTTATCAGGCGGGATCGGCTCTTCGTACCATAGTGGGCTATATGCCTCGAGCGCCTTGCCCAAGCGGATGGCACCACCGGTACTAAACTGCCCGTGGGTGCCAAAAAGCAGGTCGGCGCGGTCGCCAACAGCGTCACGGATGGCTTTGCAGAAGGCGACTGACAAAGAGATATCGTGCATCGACGGCATATGTCCGCCGCGGATGGTGTAGGGGCCTGCGGGGTCAAATTTGACGGCTGTGTAGCCCTTTTCAACCATATCTACCGCGACCTCTGCTGCCATGTCCGGGCTGGCCCAGAAATCAGGAAGCGGATGCGAAGGGCGCGGATAAAGGTAGGTGTAGGCGCGGATGCGGTCGTTCATGCGCCCGCCGATCAATGCGTGTACGGGGCGGTCGCGGTCTTTGCCTAAAATATCCCAGCAGGCCATTTCCAAACCTGACCATGCGCCAATCACGGTCAGGTCGGGGCGCTGTGTGAAACCTGCGGAATAGACCCGGCGGAACATCAATTCGATATTTTCGGGGTTCTCACCTGCCATGTGCCGCGCGAAGACGTCTTTGATCACGGCTTTCATCGCTGTGGGTCCAATAGATGAGGCGTAGCATTCGCCGTAGCCGACAACGCCAGTGTCCGTGGTCACCTTGGGGATGATCCAATAGCGCCCACCCCAGCCGGGGGCAGGTGGGGCAGTGACAATGACGTCAAGATCGGCGAGTTTCATGAGCGCGGTCTTTCAAGAGGGGTATTCGTATGGACAAGACAATCACGCTTAAGCGCTTGGGTCCAGAAGATCTGGAGGTGTTGTTAGGGATCGAGGAAGGGCTTTTTGACAATTCTATCAGACCCGACCAGGCAGAGCTGTTTCTCAACGATCCATTGCATGAAATCGCCTTAGCGCTTGATGGACAAACTGTTGTTGGCATGGCCAGCGGCCAAATCATGTATCACCCTGATAAGCCGCCTGCATTCTTTGTCGCGGAAGTTGGGGTGCGTGATGCATATCAGCGGCAAGGAATCGCAACGCGGCTTTGTGGCTTGCTTAGGGACGTTGCAAAAGCGCGCGGATGCGAAGGGATTTGGGTCGCGACCGAAGGGGACAATGCACCTGCACGCGGGCTCTATGCTGCGATGGGTGCGCGGGAAACCGAGGACATTGTTGTCTTTGACTGGGATGACCGGGCGATGGACACGTAAGGTGGATCATGGTCCACCTTAGCAGTGGCACGGTTTAGTCAAATACAATCACATTGCGCTTGGCTGATCCGGTTTTGGTATCTGCAATCGCCTCATTGATTTGTTCCAGCGACCAGCGCCCCGAGATCAACTCATCCAGCTTCAGACGCCCTTGCTCGTATAGGTCCACCATCCACGGAATATCGCGCGCGATCACGACGTCGCCCATTTTGGATCCGACCATGCCTTGCCCCGTAGCTGCCAGCATGACCGGTTCATAGGTCGACATCGCACCCGAATGGGGCATGCCCACCATGATGACCTTGCCGCCATTTGACAGATATTGCGGTGCCGTATCATAGGCGGGGATCGCACCCACGGTGACAAAGACCGCATCTGCACCGCGCCCCATTGCCTTTTTGGCAGTACGCCATGGTTTTTCATCGGTGGCCAGCACGCCGTCGGTGGCCCCGAACTCTTTTGCTATCGCGAGCTTTTCTTCGGACATATCCACGGCAATGATCCGCCGCGCCCCCGCGATCCGTGCGCCCTGAATGGCATTGAGGCCGACGCCGCCAGCACCAATAACAACCACGTCTTGGCCAGCACGCAAATTGGCGGCATTCACCACAGCGCCGACGCCGGTGATCACACCGCAGGCCAGTAAAGATGCCGCTTCCATCTCAATCCCGTCTGACAGTTTCACAACCTGGCTTTGGTCCACCACGACCCTCTCTGCAAAGCCACCGGTGTTCATGGCTTGCACCAGTGATGCGCCATTTTCGTCGGTCAAAGGACCACTGGCCATATCGCTTTCGCAGGCCACGGGTTTGCCACCCGCACAAGACGGGCAAGTGCCGCAGGCTCGGATCAGTGTCACCACGACAGGGTCACCTATCGCGACCCCGCGCACGCCACTTCCGATGGCAGAAATATGCCCTGCAGCCTCATGCCCGTAGACTGCAGGCAGTGTCCCGCCCCAACCCCCATCGATAAATGATATATCGGAATGGCAGATCGCGCAGGCCTTCAAGGTTACCTCGACCTCACCCATGTTTGGGGCCGCAAGTGTTACGGTCTCAATCGTCAGAGGAGCGCCGAATTCACGGCAAACGGCGGCTTTGATCTGTGGCATGGGGACGTCCTTGGTTCATGTCTCAGACATGATCCTGCGGCGGGTTTGCAGGTGTTGCAAGTCTGAAAACGGCGTCACGTGGCGCGCGCGCGCTTTGGCCTTGGTGTTTGCATGAAAACAAAGATGCAGCCGATTGTCAGGACAGCTGAAAGCAAGAAGGGTGCGCCCGGCAAATAGAATGGTGTTGTGTCCGTGGTGAAGTACCAGAAGGTCTGCGTCACCATCAAAGGCGCAACGATCGTTGCCACTGCATTGATCGAGGTCACCGTTCCCTGCAGCTCACCTTGCTGATCGTCGGATGCGGTGCGTGACATGATCCCCTGCAAAGCGGGACCAGCAATCGAGCCTAACGCCGTGAGAGGGGTCAATGCCAACGCAACCCAGCCGTTTGTGACAAATGCAAGGGCAGTAAAGGCGATGACATCGACAGACAGTCCCAAGATCACGGCTTTGCGCTCACCGATCCGGTTCAGGATTGGCTTGATCAGCAAACCTTGCACCACCGCAATCCCGATCCCGAACAGCCCCAGTGATAGCCCAATCATGCCCGGTCCCCAGTCGAAACGCTCGGCCCCGAAGTACGCCCAGACACCGGGATAGACGAAAAAGGCGATTGTATAGACGAACGTGATCAGCAAAAGCCGTTTCAGGCCGGGCAATGAGCCAATGTTCTTGAATGCCCCTAGCGGGTTCGCCCGCCGCCATTCAAACGGGCGCCGGATGCGGTCAGTCACGGTTTCAGGCAGCACATAGTATCCAAAGATCGCGTTGGCCCCAGCAAGAACGGCCGCCGCCCAAAACGGTGCGCGTGTTCCGTATTCTGCCAAAACACCCCCGATCAGTGGTCCCAGTACAAAACCCAGACCAAAAGCTGCTCCGATCAGGCCAAAGTTCGCGGCTTTTTCATCGGGTTCGGAAATGTCCGCCATATAGGCGGCGGAAGTTGATTGTGTTGCAGCGGTGATCCCACCGATCACGCGGGCGATAATCAACAGCCATATGGTGTGGGCGAGAGCCATCAAGACGTAGTCAAAGGCCATGATGACCAGCGAAATGATCAAGATGGGCCTGCGGCCATAACGGTCGGACAGGCTGCCCAAGGTTGGCCCGAATAGAAACTGCATCGCCGCGAAAATAGTCGCCAGAACCCCACCCCAGACCGCGGCAGCGCCAAGTCCTTGCCCTTCGACCTCTTGGATCAGGTCTGGCATGACGGGCATGATCAATCCAATGCCCATACTGTCAAGCATGACTGAGATCAGGATAAAGGTGACAGCAAGACGTTTGTTCATCAGCGCAGGATTAAACCGTTCAGTTCAGTTTGCAAGCGTTGAGTGTGAGCGCGGTAAGGTGGATCATGATCCACCCTACGCTAAAGGTGCCCGATGCTCTGCAAAAATGTCGTCAGATGTGCTGCATATGCTTCTGGCGCTTCTGCACAGGGCAGGTGCCCGGTGCGCCGCATCAGCGCAAATTGTGATCCGGGGATCAAATCAACGGTTTCGCGCACCAGATCAGGCGGCGTTGCCCCGTCATCCGATCCAGCTATCCCCAATGTTGGAATGCGCAAACCGCTTGTTGGCGTGTAGAAATCAGTGCCTGCAATCGCCGCACTCACCCCTATGTATCCGTCTACCGATGTTGCTTCGACCATCGCCTTCCACGGGGCCATGGCGGGCGCGCCGTAGAAGTCGCGGCTAAACCAGCGTTTCATGATTTCGTCAGAAGTCGCGGCGATCCCGTTGGCTTGGATAAAACTAATCCGGTCTTGCCAAAGCTTTGGATTGCCTATCTTTGCCGCTGTGTTTGATAAAACCAGCCCGCGGATGATATCGGGCCGTTTGACGGCCAAACCTTGCCCAATCATGCCACCAACGGACAGGCCGACGAACACTGCATCCCGCACAGCACAGGCATCACACACAGCAGCCGCATCGCTGATCAGCTGACCCATCGTATAAGGGGCGGGTGGCGTGTCAGATGCGCCATGCCCGCGCATGTCATAACGAATGATCCGCAGGCCGTTAGGCAGATATGGCAAGATCGGGTCCCACAGGTGAAGCGACGTGCCAAGTGAGTTGGAAAAGACAACGACTGGTCCATCATCAGGGCCGGATACTTCATAGTGAATCCGCACCTCGTCGCGCATAACTTCAGGCATCAGGGTCGCCCAGTACCATATGCGCCATGATCTGACCGTGATCCGAGGCCAATTTGTTATAGGGCGCTTCGGGGTGTGATCCGTCTGTCAGGTGGTCGTTGAGGACGCTGAAATACTCCATTTCGCCGATCTTCCCTGCAAATTCCGACAAGAAATGCCGCGACATCAGAATTTGGTCGATGCTTTCAAACACGCCGCCGAAGGCGGAGGTATAGACCATGTCGCGCAAGGATTTCTTCACAAACAATTTCTCGGCCGAATAGAGCCGGACCTTACTGATCGCCTCTTGGATGATCTCATTGTCGCTGTCTGAATACCGGTCACGCTTGGTCTTGGCATCATGGCGCCGCATCCAGGCGTAGTTCTTGAACGGGGCCTCGCCGGTGATAATCTCTGACGACACCGCATGTTCGCTATCGTTAAAATCGCCCATGACCATGACCGGGTTCCCGGCTTCCAGCTCGGCCAACACGGCTGAGCGCAGCACCCAAGCCTCGGCCATGCGCCGCAACGCGGACCGCAGAGACCCCATCGCGCGCGTGGCTGCGTCATAGTTCACCAGATCGGCGGCAGGCGGGAATGCGGCACCTTTGGGTTTTGGTAGTTCACCCAGTTTGGATTTCAGGTGGCAGTTAAAGACTGTGATCACCTTGTCACCCACTGGAATGCGCACCTTGAGGATCGGGCGGCTGAGCCGTTTGATTTGGTACGATCCACCGTCGCTGCCATCAAGATCGCTGAACGGGACGTCTAGTGGTTCGGGCAAGTCCTGAATAATCTCAGGCTGCCCCACAAATCCGTAACGCGACAGCACCGCCACACCGGGGCGGCGCTGGCCGGGGCCGCCGTCAAAGCTGTTGGGGGCAAAGGCAAGCCCTGCTTCGGTATAGGGTTCATAAGCTAATTTGCGGAAAATCGCTTTGCGGGCATAGCGTTTGGACCGGTCGGGGATCACTGCGTCGTTGGCGGCTTGGCCCAACTCATCAGTCTCGATGACCAGATCGCGCAGTGCGTCTTCGGTAAAGATTTCCTGAAAACAGACCACATCGGCGTTCATTGTCAGCAATTGGTCGGCCAACCATGCCCGTTTCCATGCGTATTCTTCGGGTGTGTATTCCTCAAACCGGTAGTATTCTTGGTTCGCTTCGATCAGGTTCTTGACGTTAAAGCTGGCAATCGTAAATCGGGTCATTTGAGGGTCTCCAAAGCTTTTGCGAACACATCTGGGTCGACGTTACCGCCGGTGGCAACCGCGATCACCGCGTCACCTGTAAATTCATCGGTGTGAAATAGCGCCGCAGCCAGTGCCGCCGCGCCGCCCGGTTCGATCACAACACGCAGGCGATCAAAGGCGAGGCCGACAGCGCGTAGGCACTCGTCCTCAGTGACCACGACGCCCGGACCGCAGTGTCTTTGCATAATGGGAAAGGTCAGATCGCCGGGCTGCTGGGTAACGATTGCGTCACACAGTGAGCCGCCCAACCGCGTGTTGCTTTCGATCTTGCCGCTTTTCAGCGACCGGGTCACGTCATCGAATTCTTCGGGTTCAGCGGGGCGTACACGCAGCCCCGGCGCGTCGGCAGCCAAGGCCAGCGCGATACCAGAGGTTAAACCACCGCCGCCGCAACAGACCATGACATCCGCATCGGTCACGCCGAGGGCGTTCATGTCTTCTGCGATCTCTAGCCCGGTGGTGCCTTGGCCTGCGATCACTTGGGGTTCGTCAAAGGGTTTGATTAGGACCAGCCCGCGTTCTTGGGCAATGCGCCCCCCAATCTCATCGCGGTCTTCAGTTTCACGGTTATAGAGCACGACCTCTGCACCCAAGGCGCGTGTATTCTCGATCTTAATCTTCGGGGCATCGGTAGGCATGATGATCACCGCGGGTGCGCCAAAATCGCGTGCCGCCAAGGCGACCCCTTGCGCGTGGTTGCCGCTGGAAAAGGCGATGACGCCAGTTTTGAGCGCGTTGTCACCGAGGGCGGATACCGCTGACCGTCCGCCACGGAATTTGAAAGACCCTGTGTGCTGCAGGCATTCGGCTTTTAGGAAAACCCGTCTACCTGCGATCTCATCCAGAAATGGCGACGTCAGGATCGGCGTGTGCCTTGCGTGACCTTTGAGCCGCTTGGCCGCGGCGCGGATCATGTCGATATTCATTGCAGTTTCTCCAGCCATAAGTGCAGGGCGTTCAATGCCTCAGGTTCATCAAGGAAAGGCACGTGACCACGTCCGGGGACATCGGCGCGGATCATGTCGGGGCGGCGGGTGGCCATCTCATTTGCGGTTTCAATGCTGAGCAAGTTTGAATTCGTCCCACGAATGAGGGCGAGCGGCAGGTCGGCGAGCGCGTCGAACAAGGGCCACAAATCCGGCGCTGGTTGCGCACCAGCCTCGAGCACCGCGTCGCGCAGTTTGGGATCGTAGCGGATGACCAAACCGTCGTCAGTTTCTTTGTAGTGTGCCTGCACTTCAGCCAACCAACGCGCCATCGGCACATCGTGGAAATGGGTCCACAATTTCGCGCGCGCCTCTGCTGCCTCAGCATAGGTTTTCTGGGGTGGATTGCGTCCGATATAGTCTTTGATGACGTCCAACCCTTCGTCGGCAATCACTGGACCGATGTCATTGAGGGCCACACCCATCAATCGATCCTTCGCCGTTGCAGCAAGGACCATCGCAATCAGCCCGCCACGCGAGGTGCCAAGGATTGCCGCTTTCTCAAGCCCCAAGTGATCCATCAGCGCCAGAACATCCGCCGTCTCTTGCGGGATCGTATAGGTTGTGTGATCCGCCCAATCCGACTGCCCGCGACCACGATAATCGGGACGGATCAAGCGAACGGGCAAGTGTGGGGCGACATGATCGAAGTCAGCGCCATTGCGGCTAAGCCCTGCCAGCGCAATCACTGGGATGCCTGCACCTTCGTCGGTGTAGTGCAGGGTGATGCCGTCATTGGCGGTAAAACTGGGCATCAGGTAAGCTCCGGTATGGGGGTCAGGTCTGGCAGCACATGGTGGGGCTTGGCGTAAAGACGGTCCATGGGTTCGCCTGCGCGGTTCACCCATGCTGTTTGGAAACCGTAACCTGCGGCACCCGCTGCATCCCAACCGTTGGATGACACGAACAGGACCTCAGCTTTGGTACATGCGAAGTGGTCGCCAACAAGGTCATAGACCCTGTCGTGCGGTTTGAAGACGCCGACGTCTTCGACGCTTAACACTGCGTCAAGCGTGTCGCTGATGCCGGCAGATTTCACGGCTGCGTGCAACATATCTGGCGATCCATTGGATAAGATCGCCGTCGCTTTGCCTTGCGCCTTTAACGCGGCCAGCATTGCAGGGACCTCGGCGTAGGCGGCCAATTCCCAATAGAGCTCTAACAAACGCGCACGGGTGGCATCCGATCTCAGACCTTGCGCCTCTAACGCCCAATCCAGCCCATCTTGGGTGACTTGCCAGAAATCACAGTGCTGTCCTGCCACCGCACGCAGCCATGTGTATTGCAACTGCTTGAGCCGCCAATCACGGGCCAGTGCGGGCCAGACGGCGGCTAAATCCGCATGGGCAGGCTCTTCGGCGGCCTGCATTGCGGCAGCGTTCACATCGAACAATGTGCCGTAAGCGTCAAACACAACTGTCGTGATAGGCATCTGGGTCTCCGTCTCTTCGCATCTATCGTGTCACGGTGGCCCGCCCGCGAAAAGGGGCAATGCGTTTGCAAACCGATATCCCAGCGCGTAGCGTGTTCGCTGATCAATTTTCCTCAATAGAAAGCAAAACCCCCATGACCGAAGTCAAAGCAGGCGACACCGTGCGCATTACCTATGTTGGCACTCTGAATGACGGCGAGGTGTTCGACAGCTCTGAAGGGCGCGATCCGCTGGAGTTTGTTGTGGGGTCCGGGCAGGTGATCAAGGGCCTTGATACGGCGATCCCGGGCATGGCCGTGGGCGACAAAAAGGACGTGGCGGTGCCGTGCGATCTGGCCTACGGGCAAGCCAACCCTGACGCCCGCCAAGCGGTGCCACGCGACCAAATCCCAGCCGAGATCCCGTGCGAGGTTGGCACGCAATTGCAGATGCAAACACCGCAAGGGCAAGTGGTGCCCGTGGTCGTGGCCGAGGTGACCGAGACCGAGGTGACGTTGGATGCAAACCATCCGCTGGCCGGGCAGGATTTGAACTTTGCGATTGAGATTGTTGGGGTTGATGCGGGGTAGGTTACTATCAGATGGGAGTGATCGCGAACTTCAAGCAAGTGGTGAGGGGCGGCGATGTGCGGCTGCATCCGATTGTAACAAGGTTGGTGAATGCGGAGACTTTGGAGAGGATGGGTGCATGCCGCATGCCACCACAAGGTGACAAGGAGTGATGCAATGCCTGTAGACCCAAATGCTGATGCCTATTACGTCAATATGGACATCCTGAGCAGCCCAGAGTTTGAATTTGAGAACTATGAGGGCTTCATGCCGTTTTTCAAGTTTGCCAGAAACCCCAAGTTTGCAGATGAAAAATACATACCAAGATCAGCAATCCAATTGGACAAGCGCAAGACCTACAATGACATCATGCAAGTGAGCGGAGCATATGTTCTGAGCGACCGGTTTCGTGCAATTATCGAAGATGCCGAACCGGGAGTGCATGATTTCTTTCCTATTGAGGTAAAGAGGAAAGACGGGAGCCCACTTGAGGAAAGCTATTTCTTGGTTGGCATCAAGCAGTTTTTCCCCTGTGTCTTGCCGCATCTTTCTAGGTGCAGCAAAGTGAATAGAACGGGTGATGGGCGCCCTACCCAAACCTGTTCTGAGCGATATCTCGTCTTGAGCCGTCCCGCGATCGGAAAGATGCAAGTCTTTATCAGCGGTGTAATTGGTGGGGGGAAGCTGATCGTTAGCCAAGCTGTTGGCAGACGTTTGATTGAAGAAAAGATAAAACGCCTCGATCTTTACCCAGTTACATTGAGTGATGAGGTTTGGGATTTTGATATTCATGCGCCAGAATTTGCCGAATGGTATCGTTCTAACCCTGATCGCTGGAACGAACTGCATCTCAAGAACGTTGAGTTGCCCCTCTGACCCAATCGTTTATTGGGTAAAGCTAAAACTTATTTAAAGATTGATTCAAACTATGGCATTCAGTAACCCCGCCCCGACTGGGTATCAAAATCAACACGCTCTTCCGATTCAAACTATGGGCAATCCGGCCCTGAAGGCACTTCGGGAAGCTGGCTTGTTTACGCGCGACGGTGAGGCCAATCGCCTTGCCTTGCCAAATAAGGCGACTGGCACAGCAAGCCGTAGGTCGGGGTTCTCCCCGACGCCTACGCCGACCTAACAATCCTCGGGTTTTACGGTGCGATCAACGCAGCCGCCCAACGCGCCTCATACATTGATGAAACCGTTTACCTAAACCAAATGATCAGGCTGCGGCATCCCCAGCACTTGGAAACCGCCGTCAACGCGAATAATTCTACCCGTTGTGCAATAAGCGTAGCACGGGTATTTTCAATCAACGGAGCGGCATCGAACTACCATTGGTTCAATCGTTTTTTGCTGCCACAGTTTACCACCCAAATGCTCGGGATAAGGTCATCACGATCAAAATCGCCACCACATATATGGTAAACCTTAGAACTCCGGCTGCGGTAGCGTAGATATGTGAAAACCAAAAATTCTTCATTCCACCTACTCTTACGAAAGCATTGGCATAACATCTGAACGCATCACCAATGCCAATTGCAAAAAGCAATGCTGCGACATTCTGGGTTACGCCGGTCATAATTATGATCTCCCAAAAGCCGTAGGTCGGGGTTCTCCCCGACGACGTTTGTGCCGACCAAACAACCCCTGGACTTGGCGGGGTGAACCCCGTCCTACGGTGCGATCAACGTAGCCGCCCGACGCGACTCATACATTGATGAAACCGTTTGCCTAAACCAAATGATCCGGCTGCGGCATCCCCAGCACGTGGAAACCACCATCGACCCGGATGATCTCACCCGTCGTACAAGCCCCCGCATCGGACGCAAGATAGACGGCAGTGCCGCCAACGGCCTCGAGCGTCGCATTGGACCGCATCGGCGTGTTCTGTTCGGTGTGTTTATACGTCTTGCGTGCCCCGCCAATTGCCGCCCCTGCAAGGGTTTTCATCGGCCCGGGGCTGATCGCGTTGACGCGGATGCCCTGTGGTCCAAGGTCGTTGGCAAGGTAACGCGTCGCGGATTCCAGTGCTGCCTTGGCCACGCCCATGACGTTGTAGAACGGGGTGACGCGGTTGGAGCCTTGATAGGTCAGCGTCAGCAGCGTGCCGCCGTCTGGCATCATCTCAGACGCCCGGTTCGCCACGTCAATGAACGAATAACAAGAAATCGCCAGCGAGTTCTTAAAGTTATCGCGGCTGGTGTTGATGAAACGCCCTGTCAGCTCGTTCTTGTCGGAAAACGCGATGGCATGGACGACGAAATCAAGTGTGCCCCAGCGGTCTTTCAGCGTCTGAAACGCAAGATCCATGCTAGCGTCGTCGGTTACATCCACATCGACCATGATGTCAGAGCCAACCGATTGCGCCAAAGGCTCCAGTCGCTTTCCAAAGGCCTCACCCTGATAGGTGAACGCCAGTTCCGCGCCTGCCTCAGCCATCGCTTTGGCGATGCCCCACGCGATGGACCGTTCGTTGGCCACGCCCATGATCAATCCGCGTTTGCCCTGCATAGAAATGGTCATGTGTTTACCCTTTGAACTTGGACAATAGCATCGATCCGTTGGTGCCGCCGAACCCGAAGGAATTCGTCATTACCGTGTCCAACCCTGCGTTTTCAACCAGCGTGGTCGCGATCTCGGCAGGGTCCAAAGCGGGGTCCAGGTCTTCGACGTTGATCGACGGTGCGATAAAGTCGTTCTCCAGCATTAACAGGCAGTAAACGGCCTCTTGCGCACCCGTGGCCCCTTGGCTGTGACCTGTCATGGATTTGGTGGAACTGATTGGCGGTGTGGTGCCTTGGCCAAAGACCCGGCGGACGGCCTCAACTTCGCCCACGTCACCCACTGGCGTCGAAGTGCCGTGCGCGTTGATGTAGCTGATCTTGCGATCATCGGGCAGGGTTTTCAGCGCCCCGCGCATCGCACGCTCGCCGCCTTCACCGGATGGCGCGACCATGTCTGCGCCGTCTGATGTCGCCGAGAACCCGGTGACTTCGGCATAAATTCTTGCGCCGCGTGCTTGCGCGCTCTCAAGGCTTTCCAGCACAACCATCGCGCCGCCGCCTGCAATCACGAAACCATCGCGGTCGGCATCGAACGCGCGGCTGGCCCGTTCAGGTGTGTCGTTGTATTTGGAAGACATCGCCCCCATCGCGTCAAAGAGGCAGGACAGTGTCCAATCCAGTTCCTCGCCGCCACCAGCGAACATGATGTCTTGCGTGCCAAGTGCGACCTGTTGGGCCGCCATGCCGATGCAGTGCAGTGAGGTGGAACAGGCCGACGTGATTGAGAAATTCATGCCTTTGATCTGATAAGCCGTCGCAAGGTTTGCGCTGACCGTCGAAGACATTGTTTTGGGTACCGCGAATGGACCGATGCGTTTGGTGGCCCCTGTGTTCTTAACCACATCATGGGCAGCCATCATGGCCGAGGTAGACGGACCGCCGGACCCGGCAATCAGTCCAGTCATGGGGTTCACAACCTGATCTTCGTCCAATCCGGCGTCTGCAATCGCCTGACCCATCGCGATGTGCGCGTATGCCGCACCCGGACCCATAAACCGCAAAGTCCGCTTATCGACGTGTTCTTTGATGTCGATCTTCAGCGTGCCCGCAACCTGGCTGCGAAAGCCGTGTTCGGCCATTTCAGGTGAGGCTTCGATGCCAGACTTACCCGCCTTTAGCGAAGCAAGCACCTCACCCGCATTATTCCCGATCGGTGATACGATCCCGAGACCTGTGACAACAACACGGCGCATGGGCACCTCTCCTTTTTAGATGGGGCTGAGAGCTTAGCTCTCGGACAGGGCGACTTTCATGTCGGTGACTTGATAGATGACCTCGCCATCCGCCTCGACGATGCCATTGGCAACACCCATGGTCAGGCGGCGGGTTTGGATTGCTTTGGTGAAATCAACCTTATAAGTCAGCATCTTACGGTCGGGGCGCACCATGCCGGTCAGCTTTACTTCGCCGACACCCAGCGCATAACCGCGCCCTTGCCAGCCGCGCCAGCCAAGGTTGAAACCGGTGAGTTGCCACAGCCCATCAAGGCCAAGGCATCCCGGCATAATCGGGTTGTTCGGGAAGTGGCAGTCAAAGAACCAAAGGTCTGGTGTGATATCAAACTCCGCCACAACATGGCCTTTGCCATGCAGGCCGCCATCACCAGAGATGTCCGTAATACGGTCCATCATCAGCATCGGCGGGGCTGGAAGCTGCGCGTTGCCCTCGCCAAAAAGCTCGCCACGCGAACATTTCAGCAGGTCGTCTTTGTCGAAAGATGTGGGATATTCGGCCATGTCACTGGTCTCATTCTTCTTAACTGCGTCCACTGACCTCTAGCACTGAGCCGATTATGAGAGCAAGTGCAGGGGACATTAGCGTGTTTTTATTTGATATGAGGCACATTCTTCCCATATAGATGAGAATAGTTGTCAGAAAGAGCGATCATGTCAGACATAGCAGTAGAACGCAGCACAAAGTGGTTGGGTGGAGCGGGGCTTCGTCCGACGCGGCAACGTATGACATTGGCGTCTTTGTTGGTAGGCGACGGGCAGGATCGTCATGTTACGGCCGAGAGCCTTTTTGAAGCGGCAACTGCCGCGGATGAAAAAGTGTCGTTGGCAACCGTCTACAACACGCTGCGTGCGTTTTGTGATGCAGGTTTGATGCGCGAGATTACGGTCGATGGGTCGAAAAGCTATTTTGACACCAATATGACCGACCACCCGCATTTCTATTGGGAAGATACCGCCAAGCTGACGGATGCACCTGCGGAGCAGTTGGAAATTCGTCATTTGCCGGATGCGCCTGAAGGGGCAGAGATTGCATCTGTCGATGTGGTCATTCGGTTGCGCCGGACCTGAGCGGTAAGGTGGATCACGATCCACCTTACGGATTGCACAGTTTCACACATAATTAACCTTCCCGAGTCACGCTGGCGGGATGTCCAATTATCGTCGCTTGCGCGTGCCCGGTGGCACCTATTTTTTCACAGTCCGTTTGCAGGATCAGCGGTCTGATCTGCTGATCTCGCATATTGACCTGCTGCGTGATGCGACTTGTGTGTGTCGCAAGCGCTGGCCTTTCGCGATTGATGCGGCTGTCATATTGCCCAATAGACTGCATATGATCTGGACTTTGCCCGATGGCGACGATGATTTCTCCAAACGCTGGCGGATGATCAAATCAGGGTTTTCGCGTCATGCGCCCGCGCCAGCTCATATTCCTGAAAGCCACCGAAAACGTGGTGAAAAAGGCATTTGGCAGCGCCGGTTTTGGGAGCATCTGATCCGGAGCAACGATGATCTTGCGCTGCATATGCACCTGATCCGATCCGCACCAATCCATGAGGGTTTGGTCAAAAGGCCAAGCGATTGGCCTTACTGTTCATTGCATCATCAACGTGTGCGTCGTGCTAGAACCATTGCCCCGGCTCCATCAACCCCAGGTCCAAAAGCTGCTGCGATTGCCAGCTAAACGGTTCGGATTGTGGCCAGTGAAAAGTAGTGATCACGTCCCGACTTCCGGGGTTGCGCCGTAGCGCTTTGGCGGTGCGGAATGACCCAATCGCGGCGGACAAATTGTTATGCCACGGGCAAGAGTAGGTGTTGTATTCTGCTAAGTTGAACGACCGATCAGACAGCATTTTTAGGCCTGCACGGGCACGAAAGAACGCAACACGGTCTGTGCGTTGCCGCGCCTTTGCGATGTGTTCTTCGAACCGCCAGCGCAGCCCACCAAAGACATTCACTTGCCTATCAAGCGGTTCGCCGTCCGCGCCTTCGCGGGCCAGTGCATAATAGCCTGACTTGTCAAAATGCGCGGTATGTAAGTCCACACCATTCGGGTGCCTGCTCAGATCTTGGGCATAGAGGTCTACGATATAGCTAAACACGGCATCGCGTCGTTCCTCGGCCATGAAATCCAGCATTTCACCCACGCTGCGGTGTTCGCTAAAGGGAAAGAAAAGAAATTCGGCGTTGTAGCAGTAATAGAGCCACTGATCAGGCAGCGCCGCGATCATCGCATTTGCGATCGTCGGCAGCGCATCTTCGGCGCTGACATCAAAATCAACGCGGCAAAGCGTTTCTGGCGCGTCTGACGGCAAGCTCTGCGCAGGCGCGCAGAACGCGACGATATGCGCAAACCCTGCGTCCCTATGATGAGAGATCGTGCTAGCTATCTCAACGTCGTCCTCAATCAGGATTATGGCCACTGGTCCTTTGGAAAGACGCTGCCCAGCAACTTTTGCCAAAGCGGAAAGGGATGGATAATGCATGCGGTCTTCCAAAGCGGCGTGATTGGCTCAAATTCGATGATATCGGGCCGCATTGCAAGCAATCCGCCAAGCCGCTAGAAGGCAGGCGTAATCCCAACACAAAGAGCCCGCCCGATGTCCGCGCCCAAGAAGCTTTATATTAAGACCTATGGCTGTCAGATGAACGTCTACGACAGTGAACGCATGGCTGAGGCGCTGGGCGGCAAGGGCTATGTTGAGACGCAGACGCCTGATGATGCCGATATGATTCTGCTCAACACCTGCCACATTCGTGAAAAGGCGGCGGAAAAGGTCTATTCTGAGTTGGGTCGCTTTAAGGGTCTGAAAGCTGCCAATCCTGATCTGAAGATTGGTGTAGCGGGCTGTGTCGCCCAAGCAGAGGGTGAAGAGATTATCAAGCGCCAGCCGATGGTGGATTTGGTCGTTGGCCCCCAAAGCTATCACCGCCTGCCTGCGATGGATGATGCGATCCAGACAGGCGCCAAAGCGCTGGATACTGATTTCCCCGATGATGATAAGTTTGAAACGCTCAAAACCCGCGCCAAAGCCAAACGTGGACCGACCGCGTTTTTGACCGTGCAAGAAGGCTGCGACAAGTTTTGTGCTTTCTGTGTGGTCCCTTACACCCGTGGCGCAGAAGTATCGCGCCCTGCCGACCGCATTATTCGCGAAGCACAGGAATTGGTCGAAAGTGGTGTGAAGGAAATCACGCTGCTGGGTCAGAACGTGAATGCCTATCATGGGCATGAAGGCGGTTTGGCGGGATTGATCTGGGCGCTGGATAAGGTCGATGGGTTGGAGCGTATTCGCTTTACGACCTCCCATCCAAACGACATGGATGATGCGTTGATTGAGGCGCATGGAACCTGCGAAAAGCTGATGCCTTATCTGCATTTGCCTGTCCAATCGGGTTCTGATCGTATTTTGAAGGCCATGAACCGTAAGCACACTGGCGAAAGCTATTTGCGCTTGATCGAACGTATCCGTGCGGCGCGCCCTGATTTGCTTTTGTCAGGTGACTTTATTGTTGGTTTCCCCGGTGAGACTGATCAGGATTTTGAAGATACGCTGCAGTTAGTGCGCGATGTGCACTATGGGCAGGCATATTCGTTCAAATATTCCACCCGTCCCGGCACGCCGGCGGCGGAAAAGCCGCAATTGCCCGAGGATGTGATGAATGAGCGCTTACAGCGATTGCAGGCCTTGTTACGCGAACAGCAGCAAGCAACCCAAGCGTCGATGGTGGGCCGTGAGGTAAAGGTTTTGTTTGAAAAAGCAGGGCGTGAAGCGGGGCAGATGATCGGAAAGTCCGAGTATCTGCACGCGGTTTATGCCGATGCGCCGGCCGATGTGATCGGGCAGGTGCGCCGGGTCAAGGTTGTGCAAGACAGCCCGAATTCGTTGAAGGGTGAACTGTTGAAAGGTGGATCATGATCCACCTTACGTGACAGCACACGCAGAAGAATCCACGAAATCCCCACTCACACCTTGCACCTTCCCTTTTGACGCGCCACGATAGCCCTACAAACGAAGAGGAGAGCTGATTGGCCAACGGTGCCCTGACCCCACCTAGCGAAGCTGCAACTGAATCCCTGCTGGAATTCCCTGACAACTTTCTGCTGATCGATCTTTGCGGCGAATACGACCGTAACCTGACCACCATCGAAGACAAACTTGGCGTGCAAATCCTGCGCCGTGGCAACCAATTGGCTGTCATCGGCGAAAATGATGCACGGCTTGAGGCCACCCAAGTTCTGGGTGCGCTTTATAGCCGGTTAGAGGCGGGCCGCAGCCTGGAGCCCGGTGATCTGGACCGCGAATTGCGCATGGGCGCTGAGCCAATGTTTGATCCCGCCCGTGATGGTGACCAGATTGAGCTGTTCAATGGCGAGACTGAGCGCGTTGAGATTAAGACCCGCAAGAAGCTGATTGAGCCACGCACCGATGCGCAGAAGGCCTATGTCAAATCGCTTTTTGCGAATGAATTGGCCTTTGGCATTGGTCCTGCGGGTACCGGCAAGACATATCTGGCTGTAGCCGTTGGCGTGAATATGCTGATTTCGGGCCATGTCGATAAAATCATCCTGTCCCGTCCTGCCGTCGAAGCGGGCGAAAAGCTGGGCTATCTGCCCGGCGACATGAAGGACAAAGTCGATCCTTACATGCAGCCGCTTTATGACGCGTTGAATGATTTTCTGCCCGGCAAGCAATCGGCCAAGATGATCGAAGAAAAGGTGATCGAGATCGCCCCTTTGGCCTTTATGCGGGGTCGTACGTTATCGAATGCTTTTGTCGTGCTGGATGAGGCGCAGAACGCAACTACCATGCAGATGAAGATGTTCCTGACCCGTCTGGGCGAGGGTAGCCGCATGGTGATTACCGGTGACCGCACCCAGATTGACTTGCCGCGCGGCGTCAATTCAGGCCTTTGGGATGCCGAGCGTTTGTTGAAGAATATCAACAAGATCAGCTTTAATTACTTCACCTCAAAGGACGTCGTGCGTCACCCGTTGGTTGCCGCAATTATTGAAGCCTATGAGGCGGACGATCCCAAGTGACCGTCGATTGCGTTGTCGAAGATGACCGCTGGGGCGATATCGCAGCATTAGCCGAGATCGCCACCGATGCGGCCTTGGAACGGGTTGGTTTAGAGCCTTCGGTGTTTGAGATCAGCCTGCTGGCTTGTGATGATGCGCGTATTACCACATTGAACGCGGATTTTAGGGACAAGCCAAAAGCCACCAATGTGCTTAGCTGGCCTTCAGATGAACGGGCGGCGGCGATGGATGGTGAAATGCCACTCGCCCCCCAACCCGGTCCTGACAACGAATTGGGCGACATCGCGATTGCCTATGACACATGCGCCCGCGAAGCTGCCGAAGCCGGCAAACCAATGCACGATCACACCATCCATTTACTTGTGCATGGTACGCTCCATCTGTTGGGTTTCGATCATGAACGTGACCGCGACGCCACCCTGATGGAGGGGTTGGAAACAGAGATACTTGGCAAATTGGGTATTCCTGACCCATATAGGGATTAACGGGGCCATTCGGCCCACATAGGTAAGGATAAAATGGGCGACACTGGCGACGTACCGTCTAGCGCTGCGCAAAGCGCGCAGTCGGATCAAATGACACCGCAACCGGGGCTGTTTGTGCGCCTGCGCAACGCGTTCCGCCCTCAATTGACGCCAGAGGTGCATGAAGATGCCCCTTCCGAAGACGTGAGATCACCTGGTTCGGTCTTGGGCATGCTCAATCTGCGCCGGATGCGGGTTGAAGATGTATCAATCCCCAAGCCTGATATCGTGGCCGTGCCCGTCACGATTTCTAAGGATGAATTGGTCGAAGTATTCCGTGATAGCGGCCTGACCCGTGTCCCTGTCTACGATGGTACTTTGGATACCCCTATTGGAACTGCCAACCTGAAAGATTTTGCTTTGCGCCATGGCTTTAACGGCAAAAGCCCCACGATGGATTTGCGTGAAATGGTCCGTCCGCTGATCTATGTTCCTCCCTCGATGCCGCTTGGTGTCTTGCTGCAAAAGATGCAGGCCGAGCGTATTCACATGGCGTTGGTCATTGATGAATATGGCGGCACTGATGGGTTGGTCACGATTGAAGACGTGATCGAACAGGTTGTCGGCGAAATCGAAGACGAACATGACATCGAGGAAGCCAAGAGCTGGATCATGGAAAAGCCGGGATGCTATTTGGCACAAGCCCGGACCGATCTAGACGATTTTGAGGCTGAGATCGGGATGACTTTGACCGATCCCGAAGAGGTTGATGAGGAAGAGATCGACACGTTGGGCGGGCTTGTGACAATGCTTGCCGGGCATTTGCCGACGCGTGGCGAGGTTATTGTGCATCCCGACGGGCCAGAGTTCGAAGTCGTTGATGCCGATCCGCGTCGGGTGAAGCGGTTGCGCGTGCGTCTAGCAGCTGCAAGCAATGGCTAACAGGTTAGCGCAATTTGCAGCTAGCTCTGCTGGGGTGCGGTTTGGCTCACTTGCGGTATTGGGCGCGATCGCTGGATTGGGGCAGGCGCCCTATGATCTTTGGATTGCGACGGTTCTGGGGCTGGGTGCCCTCTTTATTCTTTATCCCGCAAGCCGAACCAGACGTCAGGCTACATTCCATGTCTGGGCCTTTGGATTTGGCTACTTTGCGTTCAGCCTGCGCTGGATTGTTGAACCTTTTTTGGTTGATATCGCGACCCATGGCTGGATGGCGCCATTTGCGTTGATCTTGATGGGGGCGGGTGCCGCGGCGTTTTGGGGCGCTGCTGCTTGGCTGGCATCACGATTGGCACCGGGTCATGTCGGACTGCTTGGACTGCTATTGATCGGTGCCGAGGTGTTGCGTTCGTTGATCCTGACAGGATTTCCTTGGGCGTTGTTGGGTCATGTCTGGGTGTCTACTGGATTGGCACAGGTTGCGGCCTTTGGCGGTCCGCATTTGCTGACTTTCTTAATCGTCTTGTGCGGCGTCTCGGTCGCGGCATTGGTCAGTCGCGCGCGTATCATTGGACTTGTGACTTTGGGATTGGTCCTTTCGTTGTCTCTTGTGATGCGTCCGGGACCGCCACCGATACTGCAAGATGAGCTGCCGATTATTCGTTTGGTTCAACCGAATGCACCACAGCATCAAAAGTGGGATCCGGCCTATACGGACGTATTCCTGAACCGCCTTTTGCGCTTGACCGCTGAGGGTGAAGTGCCGGATTTGGTCGTCTGGCCTGAGACTGCGATCGCTTATCTGCTGAACCACATTGATGATGACCTGAGTTTGCTGTCTGACGCGGCACGTGGTGCGCCCTTGGTATTCGGCATTCAACGACGTGACGCGCAAGCGCGGGCCTACAATAGTTTAGTCGTCATGGGCCGTGGCGGTGAGGTTCTGAGCATCTACGACAAGCGTCATTTGGTGCCCTTTGGCGAATATATTCCGGGAGCCCGGTTTTTGGGTCAGATGGGTGCCACTGGATTGGCGCGGAACCTTGGTGTTGGCTTTACACCGGGGGCGACACCGGGGCCCGTCACTTTGCCCGGTATTGGTAAGGCTGTGCCGCTTATTTGTTATGAAGGTATATTTGCCGAAGAGATTACCTATGCGGACACCCGCCCACGTTTGCTCTTGTTGATTACAAATGATGCGTGGTTTGGGCAGGCTGCAGGCCCGCGTCAGCACCTTGCCCAAGCGCAATTGCGTGCGATTGAACAGGGGTTACCGATGGTGCGGGTCGCAAACACAGGGATCAGCGCGATGATCGACGCAAGCGGGCGGATTACCGCGTTCTTGCCGCTGGGTGTAGATGGTGCCATCGATGTACCTTTGCCGCCAGCACGGCCTGCGACGATCTATAGTCGCTGGGGGGACGCGCCGGTGATCTTCATATTGCTTTTGTTAACCACTGGTCTTTACGTGTGGCTGCGGCGCGATAGCGATTGACCTGAGAGCGCACACACCCTATGCGCATTGTGAATTCTGTCACAACGGCTTCCTGACGTGGCAGTGAGTTTTACTGGAGCACATCCCCATGGCACGCGATAACTATATTTTCACTTCGGAATCTGTTTCCGAGGGACACCCCGACAAGGTCTGCGACCGGATATCGGATTCGATCCTTGATGCATTTCTGACCGAAGAGCCCGAAGCGCGTGTCGCCTGTGAAACCTTCGCCACCACAAACCGTGTTGTTATCGGCGGCGAGGTAGGCCTGTCTGATCAGTCTAAGCTAAAGGACTACATGGGCCGGGTTGAGGATATCGCGCGCGCCTGCATCAAAGATATCGGCTATGAGCAGGACAAGTTCCACCACGCGACATGCGAGATCACTAATCTGCTGCACGAACAATCTGCCCATATTGCGCAAGGTGTCGATGCCGCTGAAAATAAAGACGAAGGTGCTGGCGATCAGGGCATAATGTTTGGGTATGCGACAACCGAAACAGCGGAGCTGATGCCCGCGCCAATTCAATACGCCCATGCAATCTTGCGTCGTCTCGCAGAGGTGCGCAAATCAGGCGAAGAGCCAACCCTGCGCCCTGATGCCAAAAGCCAGGTGTCTTTGCGCTATGAAAACGGCAAACCTGTCGAAGTAACATCGATTGTCTTGTCAACCCAGCACAGCGATGAGGCCCAGACAAGCGCCGACATTCGCGCGATTGTCGAACCCTATATTCGCCAAGTCCTGCCGGATGGCTTGATCACGCCGCAAACGGAATGGTGGGTGAACCCGACGGGTACATTTGTGATTGGTGGACCAGATGGTGACGCCGGACTGACCGGCCGTAAGATTATCGTGGATACTTATGGTGGTGCGGCCCCCCATGGTGGTGGCGCATTTTCGGGAAAGGATCCAACGAAAGTTGACCGCTCGGCGGCTTATGTGTCGCGGTATCTGGCAAAGAACGTCGTCGCGGCTGGGATGGCAGAGCGCTGCACAATCCAGCTGAGTTATGCGATTGGTGTCGCAAAGCCGCTATCGATTTACGCAGATACCCATGGCACAGGTGAGGTTGATCCAGCTGCGATTGAGCGTGCAATTGCGGATGTCATGGATTTGACCCCGCGCGGCATTCGCCAACATCTTGGTTTGAATAAGCCGATCTATGAGCGCACCGCGGCTTACGGTCACTTTGGACGTGCGCCGGACGCGGATGGCGGGTTTAGCTGGGAACGCACTGATCTGGTTGAGGCGCTTAAACGCGCCGTTTGATCGGGGTAGCTGGATCAAGTTCCACCTTACGCTTTTCTAGCTGCGCCGTGCCGAAGGTGTGGTGCGTTTTGAGCCACCGCCTTGGATTGCGCATTTCCGATCCGCTTGTTAAAGCCGCCCGCATGAGCAAAACCAATCATCCCTCTGGTGCCCCATGGCGCAATTTCTATGGCCGTTTCAAAGGTAAGACCATCCGTGCATCCCAGCACGACTACCTTGAGAACGACCTCGCCCCGTTGTCACCTGGCCTGATCAGCTGGGAAGACAATCCGGAACGTGTGCCACTCGATCTTGTACCTGTGTTTGGTGACAAAGAAATTTGGTTAGAGATTGGCTTTGGCGGTGGGGAACATTTGGTGCATATGGCGCAAGCCAATCCAGACGTTGGTCTGATAGGGTGCGAGCCTTTCATCAACGGCGTCGCCATGCTTTTGGGTAAAATCCGCAAAGCCGACGTGAACAACTTGCGCGTCCACCCTGGTGATGTCCGTGATCTGTTTGATGTTCTGCCCGATGCGACTTTGTCTAAGGTGTTTCTCAACTACCCTGATCCTTGGCCGAAAAAGCGCCATCACCGACGCCGCTTTGTCACGCCAGAACATTTGGCTCCTTTGCACCGCGTTATGAAACCCGGTGCAGAGTTGCGTGTGGCGACCGACATAGAGGACTATGTGCGCCAGACGCTCGCACAGGTGCCGGTCTATGGATTTGAGTGGTGCGCGGAAGGCCCTGCTGATTGGCGCAACCCTTGGGATGATTGGCTCTCGACCCGTTATGAGCAAAAGGCGCTACGTGAAGGCCGCACCCCTCACTATCTGACTTTTCGCCGGGTGTGAGGTTGCGACCCTCCGGGGGCGTTTTTAGGGGCAAGATGATCATGTGGTCATGGACCCTGCGCGAGCCCTGCGTTATCACCTGCTGGAATTGAGAAGGAACGATTTATGTCCGGCCACGGCACACCTATCCCTATGACGTCGCACCCTTGTGGCCCGCTCACCGGCGAGGCCCATGTGCCTGGTGACAAATCGATTTCGCATCGCTCGCTTATTCTGGGCGCGATGTGTGTGGGTCAAACCCATATCACAGGCCTGCTTGAAGGCGAGGATGTCTTGGATACTGGTCGCGCGATGGAAGCATTTGGTGCCACCGTTACCAATCACGGTGGTGGTGAATGGACTGTCACTGGTGTCGGTGTTGGTGGTTTTGCAGAACCAGAGCAGGTGATCGACTGTGGGAACTCGGGCACGGGTGTCCGTTTGATCATGGGTGCAATGGCGACATCGCCGATTACGGTGACGTTTACCGGAGATGCGTCGTTGAACGGCCGTCCTATGGGGCGTGTGACCGATCCCTTGGCCCTGTTTGGCACGCAAACTGTTGGTCGCGCGGGTGGACGATTGCCGATGACTTTGGTGGGCGCTGTTGACCCGGTGCCTGTCAGATATGTTGTCCCGGTTCCCTCTGCGCAGGTGAAATCGGCTGTGCTGTTGGCGGGCCTCAACGCGCCTGGTCAGACCGTTGTGATTGAGAAAGAAGCGACCCGTGATCATACAGAGCGGATGTTGCAGGGCTTTGGCGCGACTTTGACTGTGGAAGACACGGAAGAGGGCCGTGTTATTAAGTTGGACGGTCAGCCTGAATTGATGCCTCAAATCATTATCGTGCCGCGCGATCCGTCATCTGCTGCCTTTCCTGTTTGTGCGGCGATCATCACGCCGGGGTCGGATGTGCTGGTCCCCAACATTGGTTTGAACCCGACCCGCGCTGGATTGTTTACCACCTTGCAAGAGATGGGTGCCGATCTGGTCTATGAGAACATGCGTGAAGAAGGCGGTGAACCCGTTGCTGATTTGCGCGCCAAGTTTTCACCCGATCTAAAAGGCATCGCAGTGCCGCCGGCACGCGCTGCAAGTATGATTGATGAATACCCTGTTCTCTCTGTTGTCGCGTCTTTCGCCCAAGGCGTGACTGATATGCAAGGCGTCAAAGAGCTTCGTGTCAAAGAGAGCGACCGGATCGATGCGATGGCCAAAGGCCTGCGCGCGGCAGGAGTGACTGTCGATGAAGGTCCTGATTGGTGGAAGGTCACAGGTTTGGGCCATGGCAATGTGCCGGGCGGTGCGACGGTCGCAAGTGTGCTGGATCACCGTATCGCTATGGCGTTCATGGTCATGGGTATGGCCACCCAAAAGCCGATGAGTGTCGATGATGGTAGCCCAATTGCGACGTCCTTCCCGATCTTTGAGGATTTGATGGGTGGATTGGGCGCACAGCTGGTGCGGGTCAATTCATGAGTTTTACAGTCGCCATTGATGGGCCCGCTGCGGCTGGCAAAGGCACAATTTCCAAGGCTGTCGCCGCCCATTTCGGCTTTGCCCATTTGGACACAGGTCTGCTTTATCGGGCTGTCGGTGCAAAGGTTATTGCGGGTGCCGAGCCTATTGCCGCAGCTGAGACACTTGATCCGGTTGAATTAGAGAATGACCGTCTGCGCACGCCTGAAGTGGCACAGGCGGCAAGCGAAGTTGCTGTCATCCCACAAGTGCGCGATGCGCTGATTGCTTTCCAAAGGACGTTTGCGGCCCGCGACGGCGGAGCTGTGCTGGACGGACGCGATATCGGCACAGTGATTTGCCCCGACGCCCCGGCAAAGCTTTTTGTGACGGCCAGTGCCGAATGCCGCGCTGAACGCAGGTTTCAAGAGTTGCTGGGGAAGGGCATGGATGTATCGCTGGAGCAGGTAATTGCGGATGTGAAAGAGCGTGATGCACGTGACCGCAGTCGTGCGACTGCCCCTTTGCTACCAGCCGAGGACGCGGTGCTGTTGGATACCTCAGACCTTACCATCGATGAGGCGATCGCGGCTGCGATTAACATTGTCCAAAACGCGCGGTCTTAAGGTGGCGTGATGTTGCAAAGGCTCACCAAAGCTTGCGTTGTTGGTGTGTGCTAGGTGGCTTTAGGGTAGCGGGAAAGGAGATTTCCCATGATCCGCATTCTTGCACTTGTACTCGTTCTGTTACCGGCATCATTGCGTGCCCAAGAGGCAGAGCCGCACATGACCTTGCCTCGTATGGCAGAAATAGTGTTGGCGCTGGATCCTGATGCCCAGCTGTCGGGGGCGGGTTTTTCGCTGACGATTGATGATATCCCGATCCTTATTGTAACCGACGTCCGGGCCAATCGCATGCGTGCGATGGTCCCTATCCGGTCTGCTGAGACAATGACCGCAGACGAAATGCAGCGCGTGATGCAGGCCAATTTCGATAGCGCCTTGGATGCCCGCTATGCTGTCGCGCGGGGTCAGCTTTGGGGCGTGTTTTTGCATCCATTCAAAGAGTTGGAGCGCGATCAATTCATCTCAGGCGTGGCGCAGACAGTGAACGTGGCGAAGACCTATGGCTCCCTTTACAGCAGTAGTGCGGGCCAGTTTGGCACAGGGGATAGCAGTGATTTACAGCGCGAATTGATTGAAAGACTGCTGGAGCAAGGCGAAGAAATCTGACACCACTGGTCGCATGACCTATCGTATTGTTGACCTTGAGACATGGCCACGCGCCGCCCAATTTCATTTCTTTCGCACCTATGACCGCCCGCATTATGCGACGACCGCCCGTCTGGATGTAACCCATCTGATGACCCGCAAGGGCGATGGCTTATCGCTCTACCGTGCCAGTCTTTTTGCGATTGGTGCAGGACTGCACGCGGTCCCGGAGCTTTGCATGCGGTTCCGCGGTGATCAGGTTGTGGCGCATGACATGGTCACGTTGTCGATGACTGTGCCAACGGATGCGGGTAGCTTTGGCTATGCCTATGTCCCCTTTGTCAGTGATTTTGCGGTTTTTGATACCCAAGCGAAAGCATTGATCGATGAAGTCGCCAAAGGCGGCGTTTTGCAAGCCAATTCAGGGGAACGCGATGATCTGGCCTATCTTTCTTGCATGCCTTGGTTGGATTACACGTCGATCAACAATGCCATGCCGGGGCCCGATGACTGCATCCCACGGGTCAGCTGGGGTAAGTTTGTCGAACGCGATGGACGCTGGGATATGGCCATGACGCTAGAGGTGCATCACGCGCTGGTGGATGGCGCACAGGTGGGGGCATATTTTGCGGCGGTGCAGGGTGCTTTGGAATTATTGAGTACATAGCGGCTAAGCAGCGGCACAGAAGTTCTATTTTTGAAGGATGATCAATGCTGCCAAGAATCGAAGACTACTCAACTGTCCGTAGCGTCGCGTTTAGTTTTGAGAACCAGATACTATACAGGATGTGCCAAGAATTTCCTTCACATGATGATCCCTTTGTCACATCGGGCAAAATTTTAGCAATAGGTCGCATTTATGCCGCTTCGCCAGAAAGAGGCGCAGGCAGCGGCGTTCGTAAAGTAACATCGCTAGCAAATACGCTGGGCGAACATTTTATGCGAAGCCAGCTTACAGAAAAGTTAAGTGAAATTTCTGAGGGCAAAACTATTGCGGACACGAAGACTCACGAGGCTGTCCTTGGACTGCATCGTTGGTTTGTAGAAGAGGTGAAGGCCTGCACTTTTGCTTGGAACAATGCGGAAGCTAAGGACGATTGGAAACCAAGAAACCATGTTTCGTTCGCATCAAAATACCTCCACTTTCACAAGCCGAATGCGTTTCCTATTATGGATTCATTTGCACGAGCCGGATTGAACGCAAAGGGATTTCGTGGCGCCCCGGGAAACTATAAGAGTTTTTGTCGCGATATCCTTGCCTACGCAAACACTTGCAAACAAGATGCGTGGTATCCGCGAAAAATCGATACCAAATTGTTGGCGGCTGGCCGTCGTGCGCTGCAAGAAAGTTAAATTGGCGCTGTTGCCTCATTCCCCTAAAACCCCTTGCAAACATGGCCGATGACCCCTATACGCCGCCTTGTCGAAGTGTCGAGACAGGCGCGGACGTGAGACTTGAGCGGGGTCGGTGAGTAACCGGCCCTGTTGTTTTATGTTCCGCTATGGTGCTTGCGACCAACTGAAACCCAAAGACCGGCGGACACAACCGCTCGGCCCGTATAAAACCAAACGTTAGGAAAACGACGCCACATGGCTAACACAATGGAAGAGTTTGAAGCACTCCTTAATGAAAGCTTCGAAATGGACACACCCGCTGAAGGGTCAGTTGTCAAAGGTAAGGTTATCGCGATCGAAGCGGGCCAAGCCATCATCGACGTGGGCTACAAGATGGAAGGCCGCGTAGATATCAAAGAATTCGCAAATCCCGGTGAAGAGGCTGAGCTGGCCGTTGGTGACACTGTCGAAGTGTTCCTGCGCCAAGTTGAAAACGCCCGCGGCGAAGCTGTTATCTCTCGCGAGATGGCGCGCCGTGAAGAAGCATGGGATCGTCTGGAAAAAGCATATGCTGACGAAGAGCGCGTCGATGGCGCAATCTTTGGCCGCGTTAAAGGTGGTTTCACTGTGGACCTCGGCGGCGCTGTAGCGTTCTTGCCGGGCTCTCAGGTTGATGTCCGCCCTGTGCGCGACGCAGGCCCATTGATGGGTCTCAAGCAGCCATTCCAGATTTTGAAAATGGACCGTCGTCGTGGCAACATCGTTGTATCCCGTCGTGCAATCCTTGAAGAATCACGTGCCGAGCAGCGCGCCGAAGTTATCGGCAACCTGACCGAAGGCCAGGAAGTTGACGGCGTCGTCAAGAACATCACCGAATACGGTGCGTTCGTTGACTTGGGCGGTGTTGACGGTCTGTTGCACGTCACAGACATGGCATGGCGCCGTGTGAACCACCCATCCGAGATCCTCACAATCGGTGAGACGATCAAGGTGCAGGTCATCAAGATCAACAAAGAAACCCACCGTATCAGCCTTGGCATGAAGCAGCTGCAGGATGATCCATGGGATGCTGTTGAAGCCAAATTCAGCCTCGGTTCCGTACATCAAGGCCGCGTGACAAACATCACTGATTACGGTGCGTTTGTTGAGCTGGAAGCTGGCGTTGAAGGTCTGGTGCACGTCTCTGAAATGTCTTGGACAAAGAAGAACGTACACCCGGGCAAGATCGTGTCTACTTCGCAAGAAGTTGAAGTCATGGTTCTGGAAATTGACTCAGCCAAGCGTCGTGTTTCCCTTGGTCTCAAGCAGACACAGCGTAACCCATGGGAAGTCTTTGCAGAGCAGTTCCCTGAGGGCACTGAGGTCGAAGGCGAAGTCAAGAACATCACCGAATTCGGTCTGTTTGTTGGACTCGAAGGCGACATCGACGGCATGGTGCACCTGTCTGACCTAACATGGGAAGGCCGCGGCGAAGACGTCATCGGTGATTTCCGCAAAGGTGACATGGTTCAGGCCAAAGTGGCCGAAGTCGACGTTGAGAAAGAGCGTATTTCGCTTTCCATCAAGGCGCTTGACGGTGACCCATTTGCAGAAGCTGTTGGCGGCGTGAAGCGCGGTTCGATCATCACAGTTGAAGTGACCAAGATCGAAGATGGCGGCGTTGAGGTGGACTATGAAGGTGCGAAATCCTTTATCCGTCGCTCTGATCTGTCCCGTGACCGTGCTGAGCAGCGCCCAGAGCGTTTCGGCGTGGGCGACAAGGTCGACGTGCGCGTGACCAACATCGACAGCAAGACACGCAAGTTGGGTCTGTCGATCAAAGCACGCGAGATTGCAGAAGAGAAGGAAGCGGTTGAGCAGTATGGCTCCAGCGATTCCGGTGCATCCTTGGGTGATATCCTTGGTGCGGCTCTGAAGGGCGACGAATAAGTCAGCCCCGACTGTTTTGATGAATTGGCCCCGCCGCAGGTAACTGCGGCGGGGCTTCTTTGTGCGACGAATCGGCGCGTTACTTCTTGCGGAAAACAGATCGGCTGTTGTCGCGATTGTCACCAATCCGATCGAAACGGCGCCATTTCCTCTTGCCCATGCCGCTTTTAAGCGAAAAAGGACAGTATCTCGGTATTTCTTCGCGGGACCAAAATGCCTATAGTCTTTTGATAAGCGGGGACAAACCTGCAATGTGTGTTTGATTGCTGGTTGGGAGGCCAAAATATGATCCGTTCTGAACTGATCCAGAAACTCGCCGACGAGAACCCCCATCTTTACCAACGTGATGTTGAGAAAATCGTGAATACTATCTTTGAAGAGATCATCGAAGCGATGTCGCGCGGTGACCGCGTCGAACTTCGCGGCTTTGGCGCATTCTCTGTGAAAAAGCGTGACCAACGCGTGGGCCGCAACCCGCGGACAGGCGAAGCTGTTGAAGTTGAAGAAAAGCATGTGCCTTTCTTTAAGACAGGTAAGCTGCTGCGTGACCGCCTTAACGGAAACTAAGACCGC
This sequence comes from uncultured Paracoccaceae bacterium, assembly GCA_947496605.1. GTDB lineage: Bacteria > Pseudomonadota > Alphaproteobacteria > Rhodobacterales > Rhodobacteraceae > Yoonia. Next base: position 747,091 of record CANMDF010000002.1, read on the forward strand.
GTGCGGCCTATTGCCCGCGCAATCTCCCACCATTAAATGGCGGTTCACCACGTCGCTGAACTACGGTAGGATACCGCTATGAAAATGATACGCTACGCTTTTTGGGCCATCGTGGGCCTTTGTCTGATCCTGATTGGTCTTGCTAATCGTGATGCCGTGACTGTGCGTGCCATGCCAGAGGCATTGGGCGATCTGTTGGGGCTATCACCTGATCTGCAACTCCCGCTTTTTGTCGTGATCTTTATTGCCGTGGGCGCCGGACTGATGATTGGGTTCTTGTGGGAGTGGGTGCGCGAACATCGCATGCGTGCTGACGCTCGCGGCAAAGCCCGTGAGGTGGAGGCATTGCGCCGCGAGGTTGATCAGCTGCGTGGTGCCGCTGCGGGTGCCAAAGGCGAAGATGACGTTTTGGCGCTGCTTGAAAAGACTGGCTAATGCCTGCCGACACAAGAGTGAAAATTTGCGGGTTGCGTGATGTGACTGGGCTGAATGCGGCCGTTGAGGCCGGGGCCGGTTATGTGGGTTTGGTGTTTTTTCCAAAGTCGCCCCGCAATGTGAGCATTGATGAAGCCGCTGCAATTGCAAAGGCAGTGCCGGTGGGTGTAGCCAAGGTGGCACTTGTTGTTGATGCCGACGACGCATTGCTTGATGCAATCACCGCGCAAGTTCCACTCGATATCTTGCAGTTGCATGGCTATGAAACGCCGGCGCGTGTCAGCGAAATTCGGGCACGCTATGGTTTGCCTGTGATGAAGGCCGTTGGTGTCGCCGACGAAAGCGATTTGGCAGCACTTGAGACTTATGCGAAAGTGGCCGACCAAATCTTGGTCGATGCCAAACCACCCAAAGATGCGGATTTGCCCGGCGGGAATGGATTGTCCTTTGACTGGCGGCTTATCGCAGGCCGTCGCTGGCCTGTGCCTTGGATGTTAGCAGGGGGGCTAACCCCCGAAAACGTCGCAGAGGCTATCGCGCTTACCGGTGCGACGCAGGTTGATGTGTCGTCAGGTGTGGAAAGCGCGCCGGGCGTGAAGGATACGACGCGTATTGTTGCGTTTTGTGCGGCGGCTAAATCAGCGTAAACGCCTCGCCGGATTGTTCCGTGCGACGGGATGGCTGCTTTACCATTCTGGAAGAAATCGCTAGGTCTGGCGGGCACAAAAACAGCAGGTGTCTCATGGCCAACGATCTTTTTAACAGCTTTATGACCGGTCCCGATGAAAAGGGACGTTTCGGTGAATTTGGCGGGCGCTTTGTGTCCGAGACATTGATGCCGCTGATCCTCGAATTGGAAGAGCAGTACGAGTTTGCCAAGACGGATGATGCGTTCTGGGCAGAGATGCACGACTTGTGGACCCACTATGTTGGCCGTCCCAGCCCGCTGTACCATGCCGAGCGCCTGACAGAGCATCTGGGTGGCGCCAAGATCTACCTCAAGCGCGATGAGCTGAACCACACAGGTGCGCATAAGATCAACAACGTGTTGGGCCAAATCATCCTGGCCCGCCGCATGGGTAAGACCCGGATCATCGCAGAAACGGGCGCAGGCCAGCACGGTGTTGCGACAGCGACTGTTTGCGCAAAGTTCGGTCTGAAGTGCGTGGTCTACATGGGTGCGCATGATGTTGAACGCCAAGCCCCCAACGTGTTCCGAATGCGCCTATTGGGTGCCGAGGTTGTTGCCGTGACATCCGGTCGTGGCACACTGAAAGATGCCATGAACGACGCACTGCGTGATTGGGTGACCAACGTCCGCGACACGTTCTATTGCATCGGTACAGTCGCTGGTCCGCACCCTTATCCGGCGATGGTCCGTGATTTTCAGGCGATCATCGGTAAAGAAACCAAGGAACAGATGCACGCCGCTGAAGGCCGTTTGCCCGATACATTGATCGCAGCCATCGGTGGTGGATCGAATGCGATGGGTCTGTTCTATCCGTTTCTCGACGACAGTGACGTCAATATCATTGGTGTTGAGGCCGGCGGTAAAGGTGTGAATGCCAAGATGGAGCATTGCGCGTCATTGACCGGCGGTCGCCCCGGTGTGCTGCACGGTAACCGCACTTATCTGTTGCAAGATGATGTGGGTCAAATCCTTGAAGGGTTTAGTATTTCCGCCGGTTTGGATTATCCCGGCATTGGACCTGAACACGCGTGGTTGCATGATATCGGTCGCGCGCAATATGTGTCGATCACCGACGTTGAAGCCTTAGAAGCGTTTCAGTTGAGTTGTGCCCTTGAGGGTATCATCCCTGCGCTTGAGCCGTCACACGCCCTTGCGCATGTCATGAAGATCGCTCCTGAGCTGCCTAAGGATCACCTGTTGGTTATGAACATGTGTGGTCGTGGCGACAAAGATATCTTTACCGTCGCCAAGCACCTTGGCTTTGACATGAGCACCGAAGGTTAGACGTCGCTGGCGTCTTTCGCATAGGTGCGCAAGATGTCGATCGATACGATTTCCAGCGCACGCACATGGGTCGCATGCAGGTTTACTTGCGGTGCGCAGCCTTCTTCATGGGCTTGCAGGAACCGGCTGGCGCAAAGGCACCAGCCATCGCCCGCTTTCAATCCTGGAAACCCGTATTCAGGGCGCGGTGTGCTCAGGTCGTTGCCGAAGTATTTGGAATACGCGAGGAATTCGTCCGTCATCACTGCGCAAACCGTGTGGCTGCCGTTGTCTGCAGCACATGTATCGCAGGCCCCGTTGCGGAAAAATCCAGTCATTGGTTCGGTTGAGCAGGGCGCAAGTGCACTGCCAAGAACATTGAATGAGGGGTCTTTTTCCATCGTGCGGGCGCCTTTCGTGTCATTATTCGTCAATGTAGGTGCGCGTGTCGCGATTGCCACTAGCTAGCCGTATCACCATTCCAGGCAATCCACCGTCCATGAAAATCGGCCCGCCCAAGGTTGCGTGTGATGTCACCCGGCCAAAGCCGCAGGGTGAGTGCTGCACCTTTCCCGTTGCCGTCGTTTTCCATTCCGAACCATGCCAATTGCGCGTCCGCACTGGCGGATTGTCCTGCCTTTTCAATCAAGGCCGTCCCTTCCGCTTTCTTTTCATCGGGGAAGTATTGCCATGCCACGGTGCTGTAAATCAGATGCGTTTGGCCCGGCACATGCCCCAATCGCCCTTGCAACCAATCAATCGCATCGCCTTGATCTACGGGCGTTTGCGTTGCTGCAATAGCCGCACGCGTCAAGGTTAACCGCTCAGGTTGGTCTGGCCAAAGATAGGCTTGCAGCCGGAACGCATGATCTGGGCTCGTGGGGTCCAAGGGGTTCAAATCAACCCCGCCGCGCGACGCGATTGTGGGCGTGGACACCGTAGGCATTGGTCCCGTCCAATCGGGTGTCAGCGTCATCGCGGGGTTCGCTGGGCCTAACACCATATCACCCAGTTTAAGCGCGTAGGCGTCCCAATGCAGGTTCAACCCGCCACTCGCCCCCAGTTCCGACGTGCGCAGTGGCAGTCCAAAGTGGGCGTCTAGTAAATGTCCGACAGGTATTATTGTCGCAGAGCGGCGGACCTCATTCGTTTGTGGTGCGCTATCAAGCCAAGTGTTGATGTGACCTGCGTCGGATACGAGGGTCATGCTGACAGCGTTCCAAAGGACTGCATCATCAACGACATGCGGTGGATATACCTGCTCAAGCACGTGATGTTGTTGTAAGTGCAGCGCGTGCAATGCGCCCGCCAGCCTGAGCGGCACAGATTGCCCGCCCGGTGTGATGTCGCCTTGCCACGCGAAAATGCGGTCAGTGACCGGTCCGGCGGGCCAATCCTTTGTTGCAAACAGCCCCATCAATTGGTCCATGAATGGCGAACCGAGGTTCCCACAGGCAGTTGCTTGAAAGGCAAACGCGTCTTTGATCGCGGCAGGTGTCACCGGAATTTATCAACCAGCTTTTGCATCGCTGACCGCGCGTCTGGTTCCGGTGCGGAGGACGGCGTGTGTGCGTTCGACTTGGGTTTCGATTTGGACGACCTCGCAGGTGCAACCCGCAACGCAATCGCGTTGAGGAACTTGCCGCCATCGCCGCCGACCAATTCTGCGATCCCATCGCTGATCCCGCGTAATTCATCATCGAGCCATTCGGCATCGGCTTTGGGGAAATCGCGAAGCACATATCCGGCCACCGCGTCTTTGTGCCCGGGATGGCCCACACCCATGCGCACGCGGTCGTAATCCGGCCCAATATGCCCGTGAATTGACCGTAAACCATTGTGGCCCGCATGCCCGCCACCAGTTTTCAGGCGCACCTTACCGGGGGCCAGATCAAGCTCATCATGGAACACGATGATGTCCTCAGGCGAAAGCTTCAGATACCGCATCGCTTCGCCAACGGATTGACCAGACAGGTTCATGAACGTCTCAGGCTTGAGCAAAGTCACGCGTTCCGACCCAATCCGCCCATCGCATGTTTGCCCTTGAAACTTGGATCGCCACCCGCTGAAACCATGATCAGCCGCGATCCGGTCCATCGCCATAAAGCCGATGTTGTGACGGTTTTGCGCATATTTCGCGCCGGGATTTCCAAGGCCAACAAGTAACTTCATAGCGCCAACTTAGCTTACGCCGCAGTGCAGCGCCAGTCTGCGTTTGACGCACTTCTTTTTCGATTTTTCTGGATTATTGTCCGCCATTCATCGAAACAAGTGGTAATCGCCCCCACAGAAAGCCAATGCAATGTCGTCCAGTTTTGATCGTAAGGGTCTGAACCTGAAATGGTTAGAGCTATTTCAGATCTGTGCGCGCAAGGGGTCACTGCAGGCAACTGCCCGTGAAACGGGGCTGTCAATAAGCACAGTGTCCTATCACCTCAAAAGCCTTGAGGACTACATCGGCGTCGACCTGTTGGACCATTCGCGCAGGCCCATCGTGCTGACACCCAAGGGCCAAGCGTTTTTGGTGAACATCGATGATGCTTTGCTGACCATCCGCAAGGCAAAGGCCGAAGCCTCATCAGGCAACGTGGCCGAGGCACGCAGCCTGCGTATTGGATCAATTGAGGATTTGGACAGTGATATCATGCCTGACCTTGCTGTGCATTTGTCCGCAAAGATGCCGGGCTGTGACTTTCGCTATCATACCGCAACCAGCCATGAGATCATTGAAATGCTGCGCAATCGGCAGTTGGACCTTGGCATTACCACGGCACCATTAGAGCGGCACCGCGACCTGCAGGAACGCGAGTTATTACGCGATCCATTCGTGTTGGTATTGCCCCGCGACACCGATCAGTCACTGCCTGATATTGTGGGTGGCAGTACCAAATTGCCATTCCTGCGGTTCTCAAGTGATTTGATCATTGCCCAACAGATTGAGGCACAGTTGCGCCGCCTTGGCATCGCATTGGCGCATCAATTTGCCTGTAACAACAATCAAACCTTGATGGGCATGGTCGCATCAGGTGCGGGGTGGTCCATCACGACGCCCCTGTTGTTTTCGCGGGCTAAGCGGTTTCATGGCCAAGTCCAGTTGCATCCGTTCCCGGGTAAGAGTTTTTCGCGCAGGCTGACTTTGGTGACGACACAGGATTGTGCGGTGTCTGTCGTGACCCTAGTTGATCAGAAGTTGCGCACGGGCCTGGAACAGCATGTGATTGCGCCAACACATGCGGCCACACCTTGGTTAAAGGATCACTTCACTCTTATTGACCCAAGCTAGGTTAGAATATTGAATTTCGCCCGGATCGCGGCGTCCTGTTCAGGCGTAAGGTATGCTGGGTTATGGGTCGCCAAAATCTCTCTCGCCCGTACCTGCGCCATATCCCACGCATCTTTGCTGCCATTCTCGGCCCAAGTGATTGGCTGCTCACGGTCGGCAAGACGCGGATAGAAGTAATCGCGTTCCATCGCCGCCAGCGTATGGGCCCCGCCTAGGAAATGGCCGTCGCCCATTACGGCCTCGACAATAGCGTCATACCCCAGATTGTCCTCCGTGACTTCGATACCCCGCAAAGCGCGGTAGGTATGCGAGTGCATTTCATCGTCTAAGATAAACGCTTCAAAGCTGACCCCCAACAGGGATGCTGTCATGCCAGAACTTTCATAGATCAGGTTCCCGCCCGCCAATGCCGCGGCAAGTGACGTCAGGCCTTTTTCCATGCCGTATTGTGCATCAATTGCTTTGGCGTCGGTCATCGAACAAGCCACACCAGATGGAAGCCCCAGCCAGTTTGACACTTGCGCCGATGCCGCGTTCAACACCGCACTTTCGCCACTGCCGCCTGAAAACGCACCCGTGCGCAGATCGATCACCAATGGCCAATTTGAAAACACCATCGGAAATCCCGGCTTGATCGCATGCACCATCACAAGGCTTGCGAGTGTCTCGGCTAGAGACTGTGCCAGAAACCCGGCCAAGGTGGCAGGCGCCGTCGCCCCCGCTTGGGCGGCGACAATGCAGGACATCGGGACGTTGTGCTTGATGCATTCATAGACCACATCCACCGCGTCTTCGCCGTACCGCATGGGCGAGATGATCGGGCTGATGTGCGCCTTCATAAAGGGGCGTTTTGAAAATTCACCGGGGCCGCCGGCCGCGATATCGAGCATTTCGACGATAGGGGCCACGTTTTCGGCCACCGTGAATGAAGTCGCCGTTGGTTTTGTTGTATTCTTGATCAGCGCGTAGGCGGTGTTGACGTCCAAATCGAAAATATCGGGCACATCCGTGGCCACGCAGCAGCGCGTGTACCAGCTGACGTTGGCCAGCGTGTCTTGCAGCCGGGTGAAGTTGTGCAGGTCTTCGAGTGTTGATGGGCGATAGGCGCGGCTGTCCATATCCAGGGTTTGAACTGCAGCCCCACCTGTTCCAAAGTGCACTTTGTTCCCGCCCACTTCGATCGAGCGTGCCGCGTCGCGGCCATGCAGAACAAAGGTTTTGGCAGCCCCCGCGATGGCGTCTTCGACCAGTGCTGTTGGAAAAAGGACGCGGCCTGCGCCCTTGTCAGTCGCACCCACTTTCATCAAGTCACCATGCAAACGGGAAGGAACCTCGCCCAGCCCCAGATTGGCCAACAAGTTCAGCGCCGTGTCATAAATCCGCGCAACCTCTTGGTCAGTCAGGGGTTTATAAGACCCGCCGATCTGGCCGGGCGGGCAGGGATCAATGACCGGCTTGGCCGCGCGTTTTGCGTGCCGCCCCTTGCGTCCACTTCCTTCGGCTCTTTTTGCACACATCTTACGGTCCTTTGCTTGCGTTCAAATGAACCTTGTTTTGCGCCCCTCGCGCAATCATGGCTTACTTATTTCCAAATGATACGAACATATTTTCTAATTTATCGGATATATGTTGCGAACAGTTGCCAGAACCTCAAAAATGCCGCCCTGTTCTGGCGACATCTGACAGGAGAAGACCTATGAAATCGCGCACCAAAGCCGTTGTGATCGGGGGCGGTATTGCAGGCTGTTCCACGCTGTATCATCTGACCCAAGAAGGCTGGACCGATGTGGTGCTGGTTGAACGTAATGAGCTGACCTCGGGCACCACGTGGCACTCGGCGGCGCAGGTGACGAATTTTGGCATGAACCAGACGATGGTGGGGCTCAAGACGCATTCAATCAATCTGTATCAGGAACTGGCGAATGATCCTGATTATCCCATCAACTATCACCACGGTGATGGGGGCATCCGCTTAGCCAATACAGAGGCGCAGATGCAGGGCTATCGTCACTTTTCGTCGATGGCGCGTGGCATGGATGTGGAATTTGAGGTGATCGACGCAGAGGAATGCGCGCGACGTCATCCGTTAATTTCCACCGATAACCTTGTGGGCGGTCTCTGGGACCCGATGGACGGTGATATTGACCCCGCACAACTGTGTCAGGCGCTGGCCCGCCGCGCACGTAAGGCAGGGGCCGAGGTGTATCGGAATACGCCCGTCAGGGGCCTGACCCAGCACAAAGACGATACGTGGACGGTGCATACCGAACACGGCGATATTGATTGTGATGTTGTGGTCAATGCGGGGGGGTACCGCGTCAACGAAGTGGGTGCGATGATGGGTGTGCAGCACCCTGTCACGTCGATGGAGCACCAGTATTTCCTGACCGAAGAAATCCCCGCGATCAAAGACGCAGGTCACCGCATGCCGCTGCTGCGCTGCCCTATTAGCGATTATTATTGCCGTCAGGAAAAGAACGGGCTGTTGGTGGGATTCTATGAACAGGACTGCAAGACATGGGGCATGGACGGGATCGATCCGAACTTTGTGAACGCACTATGCCCGGATGATTTGGATCGCGTAACAGATGTGCTGGAAGGTGCATTCGCGCGGATGCCAGCACTGATGGAAACGGGCATTCATACGGTCGTGAACGGCCCAATCACCTACACGATTGACGGCGCACCTTTGGTCGGACCGATCCCGGGCAAGCGCAATGCGTTCTGCATTATCGGCCTGCGTGCTGGTCTGGGCGAAGGCGGCGGTCACGGTTGGCTGTTGGCCCAGCAGATCGTGCATGGCGAAGCCTGCTATGACACATGGTGCATCGATCCGCGTCGCTTTACGGGCCATGCGACGGTTGAGATGACAGCGCTGAAGGCGATTGAGGACTACCAAAACGAATTCCGCTTTCATTTCCCCCATGAGCATCGGCCTGCTGGGCGTCCAGCCAAGACAACGCCGCTGACGCCCATTCTAGCCGCTGAAGGCGCGGAGTTTACCGTTGTGAATGGGTGGGAGCGGGTGGATTACATCAAACCTGCCCCCGATTTCCATCACACGCTGGATTTCCATTTCGATGAAACCTTCGATGTGATCGCTTCCGAAGTGCGCAACGTGCAGGAAAACGTCGGACTGTGCGAAGTGAACGGTTTCAATCGGTTTGAGATTACGGGCGCCGACCGCCACCAATTCCTAGACCGTATGTTCTGCGGCAACGTGACGAAGAAAGACGGCCGTGTGGGTCTTGGCTATCTGTTGAACCATCACGGCATGGTCAAAGGCGAAGCGACGGTTGCAAACTTGCCCGCGTCAGATCGGGGGCCTGCAAGGTCTTGGTATGGGTCTGCCGCAGCCTCGGAATATCACGATATGGATTGGTTGACGGCGCATATCGCCGAAGACGAGGATGTGCAGATCAAAAGCCTGACCAATGATCAAACGATCCTTGTGCTGGCAGGGCCTAAGTCGCGCGACGTGCTGCAGGCAGTCAGTCGCGATGATTGGTCAAAGGCTGCGTTTCCTTGGTTGTCCGTGCGCGAATGCTTTATCGGTTTCGCGCCTGCGACGGTGATGGGCGTCAGCTTTAGCGGTGAACTTGCCTATGAAATCCATGTGCCGAACGCGTCGCTTTATGCGGCATATTTGGCACTGCGCGAGGCAGGCAAAGAGCATGGCTTGCGCCTGTTTGGTGCCCGTGCCGTCGATGCGATGCGGATGGAGAAAGGGTTCCTGCACTGGAAGGCAGACCTGATCACCGAGTTCACGCCTTATGAGACAGGCTTGGATCGGTTTGTGCGCGCTGACAAAGCTGATTTTATCGGCAAAGACGCTTTGGCCAAACAGCACGCCCAAGGGCTGCGCCAGAAGCTGGTTACGCTTAAGATCGACGCGACACACGCACCTGCCTATGGCGGCGGGTCGTTGATGTTGGATGGCAAGGTCGTCGGCACGATCACATCGGGTGATTGGGGGTACCGAGTTGGGATGAACTTGGCCTATGCCTTTGTGAACCCCGCATTGGCCGAGGTTGGCAGCAAAATGGAGCTGGACTTGCTTGGCGATATGGTCGGCGCAGAGGTGATCGCGCAGGCGCAATATGATCCGTCATTTGATCTTATGCGCGGCTAGACTGCACAAACGAAAAAGGGCACCCCAATCTGGGGTGCCCTTTCAAACTCGGAACCTAAGTTCAGATTATTCTTCAGCTGCCGCTTCGTCGCCAGCTGTTGGAACTTCGTCCGCTGCGACTTCTTCGCCGTCTTCATCATCGTCAGCCAGCAGCGCACGTGGTGCTGCGACGTTGGCGATAACAAAATCACGGTCAGTGATCGCTGGTGTCGCACCTTCAGGCAGTGTGACGTTGCTGATGGAAATGGTGTCGCCGATCTCAACAGCGGCCAGATCAATCTCGATGCTGTCAGGGATGTCGCCCGCCAGAACGTCAAGTTCGACTTCGTTACGCACAACAGTCAGAACGCCACCTTTTTTCACACCGGGGCATGTATCCGCGTTAAGGAACTCAACAGGGATAAAGATTTTCACACGGCTTGTACGCTTCAGGCGCATTAGGTCGATGTGTGTCGGCAAGTCCTTGACCACGTCGCGCTGAACGCCACGACAGATTACACGGACGTCTTCTTCGCCCTCAATCTTGAGGTTGTGCAGCGTGGACATAAAGCCACCCTTGCGCAATTTTGTCAGAAGGTAGTTGAATGGGATGCTGATGGATTGCGGGTCAACACCGCCACCATAAACAATGCCAGGTACGTCGCCATCACGGCGAGCTTGGCGGGCGGCCCCCTTGCCTGTCCCCGCGCGTACCTTGGCGTTAAGATCTGGGATCTTTCCAGCCATAGTATAATTCCTTAATGTAGGGGCCCGCCTCCAAGGGTGTCCGAGCCCGATGAAGCCCGCCGTATAGGGGCATTGTGTCAGTTTGAAAAGAGGTTTTATCGCTGGGCGTCACTTTGGAACTTGCTTTGCGGTGAATTGGAATGCAGGCCTGCGTTCATGTCCATTTTGAATGCCCTTTCTGTGTCTCGCCGCCCCGCAACTGCTTTCGTCGTCGTGGGGATGTTTTGGGGTTGTTTTGCCGCTTATGTTCCTGTGATCAAGGATCAGCTTGGCGCGTCTGATGCCTTGTTTGGCACGCTGTTGCTTGGGTCTGCCACAGGGTTGGTTTCGGCCATGTGGTTGGCCCCAAAGGCGGACCGGGTGTTGGGTGCGCGCGGTATGCAGGTTGGGACTGTTATGCTGGCCATTTCTTGGCTGTTGCCGGGGCAGGTGACAGTGCCGTTCATCTTTGCTGCGACGATGGCGTTTGTTGGGTTGGCTTCTGGCTTGTTGGATGTTGTGATGAACGCGCGGGTCAGTGAATTAGAGGCAAAGCACGGACGCCCCCTGATGAACGCGAACCACGCAATGTTTTCGGTTGCCTATGCCGTTGGTGCCTTGGTCGTCGGGTTCACAAGAGAGGCAGGTCTGCCACCAACCCCTGTATTCGCGGGCTTTGGTGTCATTGCGTTGCTAGCGTTACCGCTGATGCGGATGGACGTCACTTATGTTGATGCAGAAGAAGGGTATGTGGGCAAATACCCACTATGGCCCATCGTTCTGTGCGGCGCGATTGTCTTGGTAGCCTTTATGTCCGAAGCGACTGTGGAAGCTTGGTCTGCGTTGCATGTCGAACGCACATTGGGCGGGGGTGCGGCAGAGGGTGCCCTGGGACCCGCAATGCTGGGAATCACGATGGCAATTGGGCGGTTCTCGGGACAGGCGGTGGCGGAAAAGCTGCAGGAAATCCCTGTGGTGATTGGCGCGTCGGTGATTTCTGCGATCGGCGCAGTGATCGCCGCGTTTGCAGCGACTCCATTGATGGCCTACGTCGGGTTTGGAATACTGGGGCTGGGGGTGTCGGTGATCGGGCCGATGGGTTTAGCACTGGTCGGAAAATTAGTTGCCCCACACCTGCGGACCGAAGCGATCAGTCGGACTGCTGTGATCGGATTTTCAGGGTTCTTTTTTGCGCCAATGTTGATGGGTCTGCTGTCAGAGGCCTTTGGATTGCGGATGGCGTTCCTAGCGGTAGTACTGTTGTTACTCAGTGCACTGCCATTGGCCCTTACGATCAGGCGCTTGCCTCAGACGTCATAGCAGTTTCAGAATGAAAGGGGTTAGCATCAATGCTGATGCTAACCCATCGACTTTGTGTTTCGCCGCAAATGCACCGCGATGTTGCATCAGGACTCATTGGGATTGTGCGTCACCCATCCAAAACAGTGGTTTCCAGTTCAACGGATTCAATGGTTTCGCTCTCTTCCACAACTTCTTCTTCCTCTGCGGGAGCCTCTTCCTCTTCTTCCTCACCGCTGTCATTGTCGCTGATCGCCGCGGCAATCAAGAGCGCGGCGAGCACGCCAAGAACAATATAGCCCGGCTCAATCGATGGAGCGGCGGCGATGACTTCGTCTTCTGTGACAGGGGATTCAATAATTTCTGGGGATAGGCCACCTGCGAAAGCAGATGTCGTGGAAATGGCGATTGCGGCAGCAAAGGCGGTTGTCTTGGTAAACATAAGGAGATCCTAACTAAGAAATATAATTTGAACGCAAGCGTCGACCCTCCAACGCGATGCTGCCGTAGAAATTCACGTAAATTTAACGATGCGTCAACTATTTGTGACGTTGAGGGTGCCAAAACTAAGGAAAACCATACCAAATTGGATATTTTTGCCTGTTTTGACTGCAGTGAACCCGCCGCGGCCACACGCGCTGACAAAGCCGGCCCGCGTGTGAGTTGCACAATGTTGCACTCGCCTTGGGGACGATCTCACTTCGCTGAGCGCACCTTGGATTATCTTAAGAGCGGTTAAGGAAGGTGTGGGATTAGTCTGCCCAGCGTCCTTCGAAACCCTCGGGCACCAGCAAAATGTCACGGTCCAAATCATTGACATCACGACGCCCACAAAGCGCCATCGTCGTATCCAGTTCCTTGTGAATGACCTCAAGCGCGGTCGTCACGCCTTTTTCACCCATCGCGCCCAGTCCGTTGACAAAAGCCCTCCCAATGTAGGTGCCTTTTGCGCCCATCGCGAGCGCCTTAAGCACGTCCTGACCTGATCTGATCCCGCTATCCAGATGTACCTCGACCTTATCACCGACGGCATCCATGATGGCAGGTAACGCGCGGATTGAAGACAACGCACCGTCGAGTTGCCGGCCACCGTGGTTCGACACGATAATCGCATCGGCACCAAGTTCAGCAGCCTTCTTGGCGTCGTCTGCATCAAGAATACCTTTGAGGATGACAGGACCGCCCCACATCTTCATCAGTTGTGCCACGCGGTCCCAATCAAGCGCATGATCAAAGGCCTCAGCCGTCCAAGACGCAAGTGATGAGGGATCAGAAACGCCTTTGGCGTGGCCCACAATATTGCCAAAGAAGCGGCGGGGTGTGCCCAGCATTTCAAGCCCCCAAGACCATTTGGTCGCAAGGTTTGCCATGCTCTTAATCGTGAACTTTGGTGGTGCTGAAAGACCGTTCTTAAGGTCCTTGTGACGTTGCCCCATGATTTGCAGATCAAGTGTAATGACCATCGCGGAACATCCAGCATCGCGTGCCCGATCGAATAGCCGCGTCATAAAGTCATCGTCTTTCAACGTGTAGACTTGGAACCAAAATGGCTTGGTCGTCTTTTCTGCCACATCCTCGATCGAGCAAATGGACATGGTCGACAAGGTAAATGGCACGCCGAACTTTTCAGCGGCCCGTGCCGCTTTGATTTCGCCATCCGCACATTGCATCCCTGTCAGCCCCACTGGTGCAAGGGCCACTGGCATGGACACATACTGCCCGATCATCTGGCTTGCGGTTGTTCTGTTTGTCATATCCACCGCAATGCGCTGGCGCAGGCGAATCTGATCAAAATCCGAGGTGTTTTCGCGGAAAGTCTGCTCTGTCCAACTGCCGCTTTCGGCGTAATCATAAAACATCTTCGGTGTGCGACGTTTATGAAGCCGCTTGAGATCAGCGATTGTTGTGATGACAGGCATAGCGAAATCCTTAAATTGGTAATTATTTGTTACCGATTTAAAGGATTTGCGCAAGGGTACGCGTTGATTTGGATCAAAAGAAGAATTTAGCCCCGATGTGTGCCGTCAGCTAGCGTTTTCACAAACGCCAGAACATCAGGCACGCTATCGCCTGCACCGATCTTTTCGACAATGGCTGAACCGACGACCGCTCCGTCAGCAATCTTTGCAATGGCCTCTGCGGCGTCTGGCGTCCGAATGCCAAAGCCCACAATCACGGGCAAGTCTGTTTGGGACTTGATGCGGGCCACTTCTGGGGCGACATCGCCCGCTTGGGCTTCGGCGGCACCAGTGATCCCTGTGACAGACACGTAATAGACAAAGCCAGAAGTGTTTTGTAGCACAGTTGGCAGGCGTTTGTCGTCAGTTGTAGGCGTGGCTAACCGGATAAAGTTGATACCTGCAGCCTGCGCAGGGATGCACAGCTCGTCATCCTCTTCTGGCGGAAGATCAACAATGATCAAACCATCGATGCCGGCGTCTTTGGCATCCGCCAGAAACGCATCGACGCCACGCGAATAAATCGGGTTGTAGTAGCCCATCATGACAATGGGTGTGGTGTTGTCTTCTCTGCGCAACTCACGGGCATACTGCAGCGTCTTTTCTAGATCTTGCCCTGCTTCTAGGGCGCGTTGTCCCGCCAATTGAATAGTAGATCCATCCGCCATTGGGTCCGTAAACGGCATACCCAATTCGATGATATCGACCCCGGCCTCAGGCAGACCTTTGACGATTTCGAGGCCTTTGTCATAGTCAGGATCACCTGCCATGACGTAAGCCACAAAAGCTTTCTTACCCTCGCTGCGCAATTGCGCGAATTTTGCGTCGATTCTGCTCATTTCGTCCCGTCCCGTAAGTCTGTGGTTGGGTTTGCGCTATGGTTGCCGGAAAATCAATGGGGCATGTAACAAAGACGGTGGCAGCCTTTCCGCATGATTGTTTCGCGCAGCGTTCATAGATCATTGTCGCAACAGACAGCAATTGATTCACCAACGGTTGTCTTCTACGCATTTAGCATATCTAAAAGTTGTTTGCCGCGGCACTGTTTGAGGACGCGCGATTGCAAAATTTATCCAAGTTGATTGGCACCGTTTGTGCGATGGGATGCATCTTCCTTGGTGCCGCTTTGATTGCAGCGCCCTTTATGCATCCTTTAGTCGACTGGTCTGTCGTCCTATTGACGGTTTTTGTCATGGGTATTGCGAGTGAGCGTAGGGTGCTGACGCGGCCCACACTTAGTATCCTGATGCCAGCTATCGTTGCGGTTTGTGCACTGCCATCCATGTTGGTCATGGCTGGATTTGCCAAATTCGATGTCTATGCGGTCGTCCACCACATACAATTTGGGATGATGGACGCTGATCTGGGAATTGTGTTGCGCAATTTGGCACCGTTGATAGCCGCGATCTGCATTTTTATTCTTGGTCTCTACGTGGTCAAAAATACGTTCGCTTGGGGTGATCGCATTTACTGGTATGGCGCGGTCTTGGTTGCAACGATCAACCCGCTGACCATCAATCTATTCGAGATTATGAAGGCGCCAAATTACGACAGCGACCTGAGTGAACGCATTCAACCCCCAACTGTTCTTTCACCAGGTTCACGTGCCGATGTTGTTTTGGTGTACCTTGAGGGGCTTGATCGTAGTTTTGCGAACCGTAACGCTTTTGGCGACATCTATATGCCGCTTGAAGTCTTGGGTGAGCAGGGATTGACCTTTACGGGTGTCAGGCAAGTCCAAGGGACCGGTTGGTCGTTGGCCGGACTTGTGGCGACGCAGTGCGGCCTGCCATTAGTGCCCAACGGTCTTCGCAACTTTTACAAGTTCGAGATGCAAACGGCATTCTTGGCGGACCATTTGTGTCTGACAGATGTGTTGGCTGATCAAGGTTACAGCAATACACTTATAGTTGGTGGGTCGATTGGTTTTGGTGGTCAAGACCACTTTCTGGCCTCTCATCAGTTTGATGGTTTGATGGGCAAACAGGCCATCTCAGACATGTTTGATGAAGAAACCATCAAACGCGCCACGGCCGCACGAAATTTGGATGACCAGCTGGTTTTCGATGTGGCGTTAGATATCTACGCTGATCTGGTCAGCAAGCCCGAGCCGTTCGCCATGACTGTCGAAACGATTGGACCGCATGGCGATTCAGGCACGCTTTCACGAAATTGCACTGCGGATGGCCAAGCCGTCGAGACAGGCGACTTGCATGCGACTGTCAGTTGTACGCTTTCCAATATGACACGCTTTCTGGATGGGTTACAGGAATTGCGCAACAACAGGCCAACCTTGGTTGTCATAATGTCGGATCACCTGAACCATGCTTGGCCCAAAGAGTTCCATGTCGCACAAGGCGGGCGAACAAACACCGTCATGATGCTTGGTCTGGACATGCCAGATGTGGGTGAAGGGATCACAATTGATCGACCCGCTTCAATGATAGATGTGTATCCAACCATATTGACGCTTCTTGGGCAGGGTGGCTTGGATGCACGCGCAGGTTTGGGCGTCTCTCTCTTGGGCAGTGCGCCAACCTTAGTCGAGGAAAAAGGTTTTGTGCGGCTCAATCACGAATTGACGCGCAACTATGAACTCAGCCAGGCCGTCTGGGGTGTACAATAGCTTGCGCTATGCGGTGTGCCTCCCTAGAAGCGGCGCAAGCTGAAAAGGAGTGTCGCCATGGGTTTCAAGATGGGTATCGTGGGTTTGCCGAATGTGGGCAAATCAACCTTGTTTAATGCGCTGACCAAAACAGCTGCAGCGCAAGCGGCGAACTTTCCGTTTTGCACGATTGAACCCAATGTGGGCGATGTGGCTGTACCTGATGCGCGCCTTGATAAGCTGGCAGCGATTGCTACGTCCAAACAGATTATCCCCACGCGTATGACGTTCGTCGATATCGCAGGTCTGGTGAAGGGCGCCAGCAAGGGCGAGGGATTGGGCAACCAATTCCTGGCCAACATCCGCGAATGCGATGCTATCGCTCACGTACTGCGTTGTTTTGAAGATGATGACATTACCCATGTCGAAGGCCGCGTCGATCCTGTCGAAGATGCCGAGGTGATTGAAACCGAATTGATGCTGTCCGATCTGGAAAGCATCGAAAAGCGTATGGCCAATCTGACACGCAAAGTGCGTGGTGGCGACAAAGAAGCCGTGCAACAGGTCAAACTGTTGGAGATGGCGCAAGCCGCGTTGGAAGATGGCAAGCCGGCGCGGACCGTCGAAGTTGATGCGGACGACGCTAAGGCATGGAAGATGTTGCAGCTGCTGACGACAAAGCCTGTGCTTTATGTCTGTAATGTCGAGGAAGACAGCGCTGGTTCTGGGAACAGCCAATCCGCGCGTGTCGCAGAAATGGCCGCAGCGCAGGGTAACTCCCACGTCGTGATTTCAGCGCGGATTGAGGAAGAGATCAGCCAATTAGAAGCTGATGAGGCAGAGATGTTCCTTGAGGAAATGGGACTTGAAGAAGCTGGTCTGGATCGTTTGATCCGTGCGGGATATGAATTGCTGCACCTGCAGACCTATTTTACCGTCGGCCCGAAAGAGGCGCGCGCGTGGACCATCAAAGAAGGCACATCAGCCCCGCAAGCCGCCGGAGTAATCCATGGTGACTTTGAGCGCGGGTTTATCCGTGCTGAAACGATTGCCTACGATGATTTCGTGACTTTGGGCGGCGAACAACCTGCCAAAGAGGCAGGTAAGATGCGTGCGGAAGGCAAGGCCTATATCGTCAAAGACGGCGACGTTATGCACTTCTTGTTCAATACCTAGGGTTTGACCAAACGCAGCAAGGCGGCACCAACAAGCACCGACATTGTCGAAAGCACCTTCATCAGGTCCAATCGCTCTTTCAAAAAGAACACGCCGATCAGCAAGGCAAAGACGATGCTGGTTTCGCGCAACGCCGTGACCAGCGCGATGGGCGCTTGGGTGAATGCCCATGTGACGATAGCGTAAGCGATGAAAGAAGCGCCGCCGCCGATCCAGAACAGCTTGTGACCCGTCCGCCAAAGCTTGCCAAAGGTCTGCGGCGCACGGACCGTGACGATTGCCGCTAGGGCGATGTTGTTTCCGATAGCCAACCAGCCGAAATAGCCCAATGAAGTACCGCCAGCCCGCGCACCCAAACCATCCACGATGGAGTAACCCGCGATAAAGCAGCCGGTGATTAGTGCGAACATCGCGGCCTTTCCATTGCGCATCCCGTCTGCACGGCGCACCAAAGCGAGGCTGACAATGCCGATCCCGATGATCAGCACGGCGAACAGTTCGCTCCCCTCCAATGTCACGCCCAGCACGGTGATCGACACAAACGCAACGATCAGCGGGGCAGAACCACGGGCAATCGGGTAGACTTGGGTCAGATCGCCCGCGCCATAGGAATAAAGCAAGAAAAGTTGATATCCGAGGTGCAGTAAAATGCCGCCTGCCAGATAGGGCAATGCCTCGGACCCCAATGGTGGGGCCATCAAAACGGCGACAATGGCGAAAGGCGTATGCCCGAACATCACCGCCGTCAGCGACACCAATTTGTCAGTGCCACCCTTCACAAGCGCATTCCAAGCGGCATGCAGGATCGCGGCCCCGATAACGGCAAGAAAGACAGTGGTGGTCACGGGACGCTCCTTTGCATCCCGTCAGGAACACGCGGGAA
The DNA here is from genome assembly GCA_947496605.1 of uncultured Paracoccaceae bacterium. GTDB lineage: Bacteria > Pseudomonadota > Alphaproteobacteria > Rhodobacterales > Rhodobacteraceae > Yoonia. The sequence goes on from CANMDF010000002.1 coordinate 765,521, forward strand.
CACCGGTACTTAAGCGCAGATCGCGCAGAACAGCAACGCGGACCTAATCGTCGCGCAACTGGCGTTTTATCTTCGCGGCGCGTTCGGGTGGCAAAGTTGGTGCGTTGTCACGCATTTGCTGCACCTTAGCCTCGGCCCCAGCAATCAGCCCTTGGATATGTTGTGCCTCTGGTAGGTTCTTCCAATATTTCTTGGGCATTTCCGACGTCATCGCGCTGACCTTCAGCCGCGCGGGGTTGAAAATGTTGCAGAAATAGGTGCCCCACAGCGCCTCTGCCGCGTCTTCGGGTAGGTCAGGTTTGGGCTGGCCGGGATGGAAGGACAAATTACCATCAACGAACTGTGCGGTGACATCCGGTGTGGCGATCATCCAGTCCATATCGGCAAAGCGGCGGGCAAAAAATGGAGCGGTGGGTTCGACCGTGTGATGGGTCGGTTCAAACCAAGCCGCAAAACTGCGCCGTTCGCCGCCCTGTCGCAGATCACGAAAGCGCACGAAGGCTTTCATCTTGTGTTTGCAGCGATGCACGCCTTTCTCCATGTGGCGCAGCTTGGCGAGGTCTTTGTCCGCACGGTCCTGCATCAATCCGGGCTGATGCCGGAGCCGCCACAGCAAGGCGTAAAGCCGAGCAAAGCGTTGCGGGTCTTTGTGCCAAACTACCCAATCGGCCATCTGCACAAAGCTTTGCGGCGCTTTGATCCGGCGCGTCAGGGGCGGCAATGTGGTGGCCGTCGCAAACAACTCGCCCATTTCATTGTCGAAATCCCATAGGATGTCTTCCGGCGACACACCTGCACCGATCAAACGCTTGGCCGCATCGCGCCACGCCACATCAGTGCCAATTCGAGGCAGGGGGACGGTGTACATCAAAAAAGGCTCAACTGTTCGGGGGGTGGAGCGAAGCGGGCACGTAGGTGTTCACTGTCCGTCAAACCACCCGGCGACCAATCTTGGGCGGTGATAAACGCCTGCGCCTTCTTCAGCGACGCACCCATACGCAACAAATCATCATACCGCAGACGGCGGTGCCTACGGGTGGATAAAATACGCCCGACTGTGCGTGTACCAAAGCCGGGGATACGCAGCAGCATTTCCTTGCTGGCGCGGTTCACGTCCACTGGGAACTGAGCGCGGTTTTGCAAGGCCCATGCGAGTTTTGGATCGACCTCAAGATCAAGGTTCCCATCGGGGCGGGCAGCGGTGATTTCATCCACGGCAAAGCCGTAGAAGCGCAAAAGCCAATCGGCTTGATACAGTCTGTGTTCCCGCACCAATGGTGGTTTGATCATGGGCAGTTTCGCAGCTGCATCAGGGATTGGCGAGAAGGCGGAGTAATACACCCGCTTGAGTTTGTAATCGCTATAAAGCCGCGTCGATTGCCCAAGGATCGTCGCATCCGTCGACATATCAGCACCCACAATCATCTGGGTCGATTGGCCTGCAGGCACAAAACGCTTACCCCTTTTGCCAGTATAACTGCGCTCACCCGCCACGTCTTTGCGGGCCTTTACATCGCCCATCGCCTTGCGAATAGTCGCAGGGTTTTTTTCAGGGGCAAAGGCTTTGACGCTGTTGTCGGTGGGCAGTTCGACGTTGATCGACAAACGGTCGGCATAAAGCCCCGCCTGTTCGATCAGTTCGGGTGCGGCATCGGGGATGGTTTTCAGGTGAATATATCCCCGAAAATTCTCTACCTCGCGCAGGCGTTTGGCGATGCGCAGCATGTCTTCCATGGTTTTGTCGGGAGACTGGATAATACCCGATGAAAGAAACAGACCTTCGATATAGTTACGGCGGTAGAATTCAATCGTCAGCTGCACAACCTCATCGACTGAAAACCGTGCGCGCTGCACGTTTGAGGACACGCGGTTGATGCAATAAGCGCAATCATAGATGCAAAAATTCGTCATCAAAATCTTGAGCAAGCTGATACAGCGCCCATCAGGAGCATAAGCGTGACAGATGCCCGACCCTTCGGTCGATCCTAACCCTTTGCCATCCCGGCTGTCGCGCCGGGTCGTGCCGCTGGACGCGCATGAGGCGTCATAGCGGGCCGCATCGCTGAGAATCGCGAGCTTTTGTGAGAGATCAAGTTTTGCCATTTGTTCATGTTATGTTCTCATTTTGATTTACGCAATTGGAGATCTGCACAAAGCTGTTGCGAATTAGTCGATTGTCACTGTGAGAGGCACCTCATCTTGGCCCGAGGAACTGGAAACCTACCGGCATTTCCGGTAGTGCTGCGGATAAGACGGGATTGGCGCGAGACAACTTGACTGCAAGGAAACACTATGGCGCAACTTATTCGCCCCAGAACGCCCCCAAAGCAAAGGCGTGCATTGAGCGCAAAGTCATGGGAAGTTCTACATGCTCTTGATGCAACATTGCTTGACGAAGAAAAGGCAAAACGTCGTGATTACAAGAGTTTGCGCAAAGAGCTAAATCAAGTCCCGCGTGCAGAGCGCGGTTTGGATTGGGCGGAACGTGTTGTCGCTCTTTATTGTGTAAAGCGGTTGCGCACTGGTCGGAGTGCGGCGCTAAAGATTAACATAAGAGAGGCCAGACTGGCGGCCGGCCAAATAGCAGAGCTTGATAGTTTTCTTGAGCGTTTGCGCAAAATGATTGCGCCTTTTGTTTTGACGAACCACGGTTTGCAATTGCCCTTCGCTAACAGAGATCAAGACGAAATTGCGCGCGATTTGCTGGGTGTCTTCGATCTGTTAGAGCGCCTTGGCTATCAGTCCTTTATCAATTCTGGAACTTTGCTGGGCGCTGTGCGCGAGGGGCAGTTCTTGGGCCATGATGATGATGCTGACTTGGCGGTTTTGCTGGAAGCGAATTCTGATGAAGAATTACCTGACCGCCTTCAAGAATTGCTTGATGCATTGAACAACGACGGCTCACTCTTGAAGCCAGCCTGGTATCACAAGAACGGTCCAATTTTGAAAATCTTGGTCGGGTCAGGCATTGAAGTGGATTTGTTCCCGCTTTGGATGCGTGATGGCAAAGCGCATATTTGGCCACACACCTATGGTGAATTGTTGGCGGAAGATATTTTCCCCCTGTCAACTCAAACACTTTGTGGTGCCGCAATGCCTGCGCCAAAGAACGCGGAAAAGATGCTGGAACTCAATTATGGCGCGGGGTGGCGGCAACCGGATCCAGACTATTTTTTCCCCTGGAACGATGCAAAGTTACGGTTTGCCAAGGAATTGGCAATTTTCGAGCGCGGCCGTAAGAGGCCTTCACTTTTCTCGAGACTGATCGCTAAATTGGAAAGAAAAACAACATGAAGACGGTTCTGACCTACGGCACATTTGATCTTTTCCACCTCGGCCATGTGCGGCTTTTGCGGCGATTGGCCGCTCTGGGCGATGAGCTGATTGTAGGATGCTCCACGGACGAGTTTAACCACCTCAAAAATAAGAAAAGCGCGATGTCTTTCGAACATCGCATGGAAATCCTTGAGGCGTGCCGCTACGTGACCAAAGTCATTCCAGAGCGAGATTGGGACCAGAAACAAATAGATATTGAACGCGAAAACGTCGATATCTTTGGCATGGGTGATGATTGGAAAGGCAAGTTCGACCACCTTAAAGAGTTTTGTGAAGTTGTGTACTTGCCCAGAACGGAGGACATCTCGACGTCTTTGCTGGTCAATGAGATTAAAAGCCTGCAACGCTAAAACGTCAGCTGTTGTTGCCACGCAGATAAGCAGCTTTGCCAAGAAGATTCTTTAAACGCCCAAGATAGACGGGAAGTCGCTGAAGCGTCGGGAATTTTTCGACCCCGCTGCTGTTGACGCCTGTGATTGTGCTTTCGCCCTCATCCTCGACGTGGCTGGGAAACGGCATAATTCCATAGTGCTTTGTCTTGTGGATGTGGCTGCGATCAAGTTCATGATCGATGGGGCGCACAATTGGCAAAGAACGATCCAGCATTCTGCGTGCTGCATCTTGGGTAATCAAGTAAGCACCCGTTCCAGTGAAAGCTCCACGGAAACCACTCAGGTGCCAATGTCCGATGTCTACTTTTGCAACCGGGAATTTTGCGCGGATGTGGTTCAGTTTGACGATATCCCATTTATCCACCACGGCGAGGGCCGCATTCACCGCATCGACAAAATCATCGTGGAAGATGACGTCATCTTCCAGCACCAGACCGACCATTGCATCGCCCGCAAGCAATTCGCGCCACACGCCCAAATGCGAATGGTAGCACCCAATCTCGCCCGGCATCACCCTGCGGCCTACGTTGCGCTCAAAGGCTGGGATATCGATGGAGGGCGCCAGTTTTTCCCAATCGTCACGGCCGTTCACAGCTTCAAATAGGCGAAAGTTCAGCCCAAGCTTTTCAAGCTGAACTTCCATCGCGGCCCGCCGTTCCACCGACCGTGGCAAGTTGATCAGCCAGATCGGTAGATCAGCAAGGGTCAGATTGCTCACTTCAGGTCTGCCCAAGTGAGCTGGGTGTTTCTAGTGACCGCGCGGGTCAGCGTTTTGCCCACAACTTTGTCAAAATCATATCCCGCGATTTCGCCCGATCCTGGCCTGCGTGCCCAGATGTCTGCTTCAGTGATCAGGTGGCCCGTCGGCAGGTCGCGGTCAGCGACCACAGATGCACGCGCAAAACGGTAGACGTCTTCTTCTGCGGTGGTCCGCTGTTTGGGGTTATGCAATGCGATGTGAATTTCGCGTGACCGGTCTATGATGTGACGCAGTTCGGCGGGATCCATCGAATTGATGATATCAGGGCCGATGCGGTAGCGGGTGTCGGTGTAATGCCGTTCCAGAATGCACGCACCAAGGGCGACAGACGCTAGTGCCATATCAGGTCCGATCGAATGATCCGAAAATCCCACAACTGCATTTGGAAAAGCAGCTTTTAGGTCAGTCACACCTTGCAAGGACACAATTTCAGGTGGCGAAGGGTAGAGATTGGTGCATTCGAGCAATGCGTACTCAATCCCCGCTTCGTCCAAGATCGCGACCGAGGCACGGACGCTTTCAATGCTTTGCATGCCTGTCGACATGATCACTGGCTTGCCCATACGCGCAATGTGGCGGATCAGCGGCAGGTTATCGGCTTCGCCGGACCCGATCTTGAAGGCGGGGACGTCCAGTTCGTTCAGAAAATCAGCCGCCGCGCGTGAGAACGGGGTTGAGATCCAGATCATCCCTAACTCTTCAGTATAGCGCTTTAGTTCGGCTTCATCCGCGAGCGATAAAGCGCAAGCGGCCATGACATCCCAAATTGACACATCGGCATTGGGCGGAAAGATTTGTTTGGCCTCTTCGGTCATTTCATCTTCAATGATGTGCGTCTGATGCTTGACCATTTCACAGCCAGCACCTGCTGCTAGCCGGACCATTTCTTTGGCTACGGCCAGATCGCCACCATGGTTGATCCCAATCTCGGCGATCACGAGCGGCGGGTGTGCGGGGCCAATTTTGCGTCCTGCGATGTCCATGATCTGTCTCCGTGATCTGCTTTGAAGATGTGTTTATGGTGTTTCAATCGCAGGGGCAATTGGGACATGGACCATTGCAATGCGTCCATACATGGTCCAATTGATTTCCCAACACCTGCAATCGAGCCCTATATGATCCGTAAGATTTTCAGAGCCTTGGACCGCAAAGAGCGGGAACTGCGTAAGTCTTTCGGGCATGACATTATCGATCCCCAAGAGCGCAAGCGGTCATACTGGCACGTGCGCTGGCTGGATCATGGGATATTGCGGACTTTCTGGCACAATTTTGAAAAGGTCAGTGATGGCGTCTACCGCTCGAACCATCCAGACCATAAACGGTTTGAGGCCTATGCCGCGATGGGGATTAAAACGATCCTCAATCTGCGCGGTGTCGCCAAACAGCCGCATTATTTGTTCGAGGAAGAAAGCTGTCAGCGATTGGGCCTGACGTTGGTTACTGTGCCGATGTCGGCGCGACAGGCCCCAAAGGTTAAGTCACTGGTCATGGCCTTGGACGCGTTTGACACGATGGAACGCCCCTTCTTGGTCCATTGTAAATCCGGTGCGGACCGGACAGGTCTGGTCGCGGCCCTCTATTTGATGGTGCAAGAAGGACAATCCGTGGCACAGGCGCGCCAACAGCTTAGCTTTCGCTTTTTGCACATTCGGCGCACGGCCACAGGCATTCTGGACCATTTTTTTGATGTGTATGAGGCCCGCAATGCGCAAGCGCCCATCGCGATTCAAGACTGGATAAAGACAGAATATGATCGCAAAGCTTTGGAAGAAAGCTTTGCAGCCAAGCAAGCCGCCCTGAAGCCGTGGCAAGGGTGGCGCTAGGCGGGCGGGCGCACCCCATCGGCAATTTGTTTGCCTAAGAGGTATTCAATCACATCCCAGTCAAAAGGGCTGTCCACGTCAAGTCCGCGCTCATTGGGGACGATAAGTGGTATCACGTGACCCTCAAACAGACGCGTTGCTGTGCGCAGGTATGACGGCTTGACGACATAGACCAACCCGACATGGTCGTAGACCATCGGGGCTTGCTGACGGGCCACGACGCCATGGGGCAGGGGTTTGGATACCTGCAGTGCGCCTTTGTCGTTTGTTTCCAGCATGTTGAAGTAGGGGTTCTTGCGGCTTTCGCAGCAGGACATAACCATATCAGGCTTCTCGGCTTCGAACAGATCAAGGCCAGCGTCAATATCTTCGGGCAGGCGCAGTGGCGACGTGCAATCAAGATCAAGAAAGGCGTCTGCGGGCCCCGTCTGTTTTTCAACCTCACCCAAGGCATGCTGCCAGACATCCCATTTGGCGGCGGTATCTGTGGCCAATGCGGCAGGCCGTAGGCCGATATCCAGACACCCGCGTTTCAGCCCGTGCGCGTACATTTCCGGCGAGTCTGTTGAGACCACAACATGATCGACCCGATCAGAATCGATAAGTTGATCTAACGCCCAATCGATCAAATGTTTTCCATGCAGCATACGGAAGTTCTTGTTGGGCACACCTTTGCTGCCCGCCCGCGCACCAATATGTCCGATGATCATCGCTTATGCCTCATCGTCGCGGGTTCCAGCGAAACGCGCGGCCCATTCTTCGCGCTCTTCATCAGTGATTTTGCGGAACAGATTCTCAGGCACAGTAAATGCATGACCAGCCGGCAAAGCTTGTAGCGCTGTCGCGACATCTGTTGGCCAAGCGTCGTCATCAGTTTGCATCGCTGCGATCATGGTCTTGGACGCATCAGGAATGAACGCCGCCGATAGCACGGCATAAATGCGGATCAGATTTAGCGCGAGGCGAACTTGCATTGCCGCTGTCTCAGGGTCTGTTTTGAAAGTCGTCCAAGGTGCGTTGGCTTGCAGGTACTCATTCCCCAGCACCCAAATCGCCCGCAGTTCCGCGGCAGATTTACGGACTTCCATCGCGTCCATGTGACCCTCATAGGCCTTCAGGCGGGTGGTCAGATCCGTGATCAACTGCTCCTCCGCTGCGCCGTAAGTGCCGCCTTCAGGAACGGCTTCGCTGAACTTGGATCGGCAAAACTTAGTAATTCGGCTAACAAAGTTACCCAAAACATCAGCAAGGTCTTTATTGACGTCCGTTTGGAAGTTTTCCCACGTGAATTCCGCGTCCGAGGATTCAGGTGCATGCGATAAAAGCCACCAACGCCAATAGTCTGGCGGTAAAAGCTCAAGCGCTTGGTCCATGAACACACCGCGCCCGCGCGAGGTGCTGAATTGGCCGCCATCGTAGTTGAGGTAGTTAAACGACTTGATGTAATCGACCAGTTTCCACGGTTCCTGGCTGCCAAGAATGGTCGCAGGGAACGACAACGTGTGAAACGGCACGTTATCTTTACCCATGAATTGGGTGTAGGTCACGTCATGCGCACCTTTATCGGTGCGCCACCAACGTGCCCAGTCGGTGCCTTTGCCTGCGTCTTCCCATTCTTGGGCGCAAGCGATGTACTCGATGGGGGCGTCGAACCAAACGTAAAACACTTTACCTTCCATGCCTGGCCACGGTTGATCGCCTTGCATGACGGGTACGCCCCAATCCAGATCACGTGTAATCCCGCGATCTTGCAGGCCATCACCATCGTTCAACCATTTCTTGGCGATCGAGGTGGTCAGGATCGGCCAGTCTTTCTTGCTGTCGATCCAAGCGGCCAATTGGGCTTTCAGCTGCGACTGGCGCAGATAGAGATGTTTGGTTTCGCGAACTTCCAAATCCTTCGATCCAGAAATTGTTGAATAGGCATCAATCAGATCGGTTGGATCAAGTTGTTTGGTGCAGTTGTCACATTGGTCACCACGCGCACTTTCAAAACCGCAGTTGGGGCAGGTCCCTTCGATATACCGGTCAGGCAAGAAACGGCCGTCAGCCACGGAATAAACCTGCTCTTCGGTGACTTCTTTGATCAGCTCAACCTCGGCCAGCCGCGTTGCAAAGACTTGGGTCAGTTTATGGTTCTGCGGGCTAGAGGACCGGCCAAAGTGATCAAAGGACAGACGAAACCCATCCGCAATCTCGGCCTGCACGCCGTGCATCTCGGCACAGTATTCGGCCACAGGCTTGCCTGCTTTGGCCGCGGCTAATTCCGCAGGTGTGCCATGTTCATCCGTGGCACACAGAAACAAAACCTCATGCCCGCGCTGGCGCAGATAGCGGGCATAGAGATCGGCAGGCAGTTGGCTGCCCACCAAGTTTCCAAGGTGTTTGATCCCGTTAATGTAGGGAATGGCAGAGGTGATCAGATGACGGGCCATGATGGGGTGTCCTTACGCGTTTGGCACTATGTAGCGAGGCGCGCGCCTAAGTGCCAGATTTAACGATCACGGCTGCGCCCCAAAAGTCGCCCAATCCCAAAGCTGGTCCGTGGTGCGTAAATATAGCGCGTGCGTTCTTCTGGGGCGCGACGCACGCGCATCCGGGTCAAGCCAAAGATCACTAGCAGGACGTGACCCACAGAGATAAAGTAGAACAAGGCCTCTGGCCCAAAACGTGCAATCAGCGTTGACGTCGTAAAGGGCGCTGCAATCGCGCCAAGCGCAAAAAAGAACATCAAGGCAGCCGAGAGCTCGACTCGCTGATCCGCGTTTGCAAAGTCGTGTGCGTGGGCGGTTGCGACCGAATAGATCGGAAACGTGGTCAGACCGAATAGGAATGATGCAGTCAGGATCAGCCCTGTGCCTTGTCCGGCGGTGGCGACAGTGAATGTGCATGACACGATCGCTGCGACAGAAAGCCAGATCATGACCCAGCGCCTGTCATATTTGTCGGCCAGCCAACCGACCGGATATTGCGCGATCGCGCCGCCCGCAACGAATGCTGCAAGGAACGAACCGATTTGGTTTGCAGTCAACCCGACTTCTTGGCCATAAATCGGGCCGACCATCCGGAAGGATGCGCTGGACAGGGCCGCAACCAAGACAGCTGCCACAGCAAGGGGCGAACAGGCCCAAGCAAGTGCTGGCCGCAGACGTGTCGCACTTGGCGTTTCGGGCTGTGGCACGCGGGTCAGCGCCAATGGCAGCAGTGACGCGCAACAGAAGATCGTTAGAATGTTGTAAGCGATGTAAGTTTCAAGATTGGCCAGTGCGCCAATCATGAACTGCGCAATAAACGACGCACCCGTGTCGGCAAGCCGGTAACTTGCTATCGCCCGTCCGCGTGTCTCATTCGTGACTTTGGCCTGCAGCCATGCCTCGATCACTGTATAGCAGCCTGCAACACAGATCCCCGAACCAATCCGAAAGAAAGCCCACATGTATGGGTCGGTTGTCACAACATGGGCCGCTAACCCGATCGCGCCCATGGCCGTAAAGGTCGCGAATGCGCGGCTGTGTCCTACGCTGCCCATCAATCGCGGCGCCCACCAGCAGCCGATAAAAAATCCAACAAAATGTGCGGATCCCAAAAAGCCAACCTGCGACTGCGAAAAGCCCAAGGATAGGCCAGTCAGCGCATCAAGCGGCCCAACGCCACCTGATGACAGCTGCAATAGCGCTACCGACATAAACAAAGCCGCAAAGGAAATGATCATACGCATGCATCGACCTATGCGCCTGCCAGCCGCTGGACGCTAGATCATATTCGACAAAAACAATGTCGTCTTTGTGCCCTTGCCCTTGGGCGTTATGACATTAGGGTCTGACGCCAAGAGAAACTTGAGGCAGAACAAATGAAGCAGCTTCCACTTGGTCGCACAGACATCATGGTCAGCGAATGGTGTTTAGGCACGATGACTTTTGGCAATCAGACGCCAGAAGATGACGCACATCGCCAAATTGATATGGCACTCGAGGCAGGGATCAATTTCGTTGATACGGCTGAGATGTATCCGGTCAATCCGATCCGGGCTGAAACGGTGGGTCTGTCAGAACAGGTGATCGGCAATTGGATTTCCAAAACTGGCCGCCGCGATGATATCGTGATCGCAACCAAAGTATCAGGCAATAACCCCGGCTGGGTTCGTGAAGGGCGTGGATATGATGGTGCGGTGATCCGCGAGGCTGTTGATACGTCGTTGAAGCGGCTGCAGACGGATGTGATTGATCTGTACCAAATGCATTGGCCGATCCGTGGCTCTTATATGTTCCGTCAGAACTGGACCTATGACCCATCAGGTCAGAACCGGCAGCAAACGATGGACCATATGTTGGATACGCTTGAGGCGCTGGGCGATATGGTCAAAGCAGGCAAAATCCGCAGCATTGGTATGTCGAACGAGAGCGCTTGGGGCATGACCAAGTGGATTGATCAGGCCGAGGTTGCCGGTTTGCCGCGCATGGCCTCAGTTCAGAATGAGTATTCTTTGCTCTGCCGCCTTTATGATACCGATATGGCCGAAATGGCTGTGAATGAGGACGTCACTCTGTTGTCGTTTTCACCTTTGGCCTGTGGCCTACTGACCGGAAAATACCAGAACGGTCAAATCCCTGATGGAAGCCGGTTGTCGATCAACACTGATTTGGGGGGCCGCGTGACAGAGCGCCTTTGGCCAGTCGTGCAGGCCTATCTTGATTTGGCCGCAAAGCATGGCATCGACCCTGTTCATATGGCGATGGCATGGCAGCGGACACGGCCATTTGCCGTATCCGCGATTTTTGGTGCAACGACATCAGATCAGCTGACGCAAATTCTTGCAGGCAAGGATGTTGTTCTATCGGATGCACTGATCGCCGAGATTGATACAGTGCACAAAGCACACCCCATGCCTTACTGACGGAAAGGTAAGGTGGTTTCAAAGCCACCTTACCCGCAACTTATATTGGGATTTCAAACCGGGGACCGGGTGCGACCGTGATCTCGGCCAATCCCATGGTGCGGTAGGCCGCCGCAGCGCCGGGATTTACTGGCGATGTTCCGATCACCAAGCGGCAAGCATTCTGTTCTTTGGCAAAAGACTGACACGCGGCAATCAAGCTTTTGCCAATCCCTCTGCCGCGCCGAGGCTCTTTGATAAAAAGATGCGCGATATCGTACAGTTCGCCCGCGTGCATCGGGCGCCAATGCTGTTCAAGCACGGCATAACCTACGGCATCCAAGCCTTCCCGCGCAATCAACGCCACTAGAGGGCCGTCAATAAATCTTGCTTGCGTATCTGCGAGCCCCATTTGACATTCATCGCCGTGAAAGGCGCAGAGATCTTGGATCATCGCCAATAAGTCTGGGATATCCTTAGAGGTCGTTTGCGTGATCGTCAGCATGGTGCATATCCTTGCGTGTGGCCCGCAAGGATATCAGACGTCTGTGTCACCCTTACGGGCGGCTATCGTTTCTAGATGTCATTAAAAAAAGACCAGCCGCCGTTATGTGGCACTGGTAAAATAGACCGCAGTGATGTGTGGCGTTCTGTTCATAACGGCGCTGATGCCACCGCTCTTTTGCCCTGTCAAGAATTCCAGCTTGTGCGGTGCGATAATATGGGCAAATGTCCATCGAACAAGGTTGCGCAGAGGAGACCGCACATGCCACTTCAGATGAACCGCGAAGTATTTATCACTTGTGCAGTCACAGGCTCTGGCTCGACCCAGGATCGCAGTCCACATGTGCCTCGTTCTCCCCAGCAAATAGCAGACAGTGCGATTGATGCGGCCAAAGCCGGTGCTGCTGTGGTGCATTGCCATGTGCGCGACCCGGAAACGGGTGTCCCGTCGCGTGATCTTGCACTCTACCGCGAGGTGACAGACCGCATTCGTGATGCCGAAGTTGACGTTGTCCTGAACCTGACGGCGGGGATGGGTGGCGACATTGTGTTTGGTGGAACCGAGACACCTTTTCCCACTATTGCAGGTACCGATATGGTTGGCGCGACTGAAAGGGTTGCCCATGTTGCCGAATGCCTGCCTGAGATTTGCACGCTCGATTGCGGTACAATGAATTTCGCCGAAGCTGACTATGTCATGACCAATACGCCCGGCATGTTGGTTGCGATGGGGCAAATGATGACCGATCTGGGCGTGAAGCCCGAGATCGAAGCCTTTGACACAGGCCACCTTTGGTATGCCAAGCAACTGGTGAAAGACGGTGTGCTGAATAGCCCCGCATTGGTTCAGCTGTGCATGGGTGTACCTTGGGGTGCGCCAGATGATCTCAATACCTTTATGGCGATGGTCAATAACGTGCCCGATGACTGGACGTTTTCAGCCTTTGGCCTCGGGCGCAGCCAAATGCCCTATGTGGCGGCATCGGTTTTGGCAGGCGGCAATGTGCGGGTCGGGTTAGAGGATAACCTGATGCTGGACAAAGGTGTCTTGGCCACCAATGCGCAGCTTGTTGAACGGGCGGCCGGTATCGTCGAAAACCTGGGTGCGAAAGTCATTGGTCCTGCAGAGGTCCGCGCAAAGCTGGGCCTGAAAAAACAAGCGCCTGTGTCCAAGTGAGAGCAATTGCATTCATGATGTTGCTGGCTGGCTGCGCGACGCAGGATAGCGGCGGGTTGTTTTCGGTCTACCGTGATACCGAGGCACCAATTGCGTCAAAAGCAATCTTTGAGCCAGAGCGCTATTTGGGCGTTTGGCACGAAGTGTCCCGTTACCCGGTGCCGTTTCAATCGGGCTGTGTCGGCGTGACAGCCGAGTACGGATTGCGCGAAGATGGGTTGCTGTCGGTCCTGAACATCTGCCGTGATGCATTGGGGCAGGAAACCTCTCGTATTGAAGGGACCGCCGAAATAGTGGGGCCGGGCCGCCTGATGGTGCGGTTTCCGTCCGTACCATTTGTTGCGGCTGACTATTGGGTTTTGTGGACGGACGAAGATTACCGGACGGCCGTCGTTGGTGCCCCAAACGGGCGCTCGGGGTGGATTTTGAACCGCACCCCTGAAATTCGTAGCGACCGCTTGCAAGCGGCGCGTGATGTTTTGGCATTCAACGGCTATGATCTCAGCCGACTTGAGGAGTTCTGAGTATGAAGCGATTGGTTTTGGGCTGTGTCGTAGCGCTGGCGGCCTGTGAAGGTGGCGGTATGAACACTGGCGGTGGGATGCGCGAATTCATGGTGATTGGCGGGCGTATGTCTTTTGAAGACTGCCGTGCACGCGGTGGCTTGATTATCCGCGATAGCAACACTGCTATGGTTGCCTGCGATCCATCGATCCGCCGTGAACCTGTGCCAGCGGATGAGTTCGATCATCCCGGCGCCAAACCTGAGGCCTAAGTGATGACCCGGCAGACAGCAGCCATCATCGGCGGTGGCGTCATTGGCGGCGGTTGGGCCGCGCGGTTCTTACTGATGGGGTGGGACGTACGCGTCTTTGACCCAGACCCACAGGCCGAGCGCAAGATTTCAGAAGTTTTGGATAATGCCCGCCGGTCTTTGCCGGGTTTGTCCGATGTTGCATTGCCTGCCGAAGGGCAGCTGAGCTTTCATGAGACAATGTCGGAAACCGTGGCTGATGTGGCATGGATTCAAGAAAGCGTTCCTGAAAGATTAGAGCTGAAACGCAAGGTCTATCAAACGCTGCAAGAACATTGCCCGCATGACGCGGTCATTGGGTCTTCGACAAGCGGGTTTAAGCCTTCTGAGCTGCAAGGCTGCGCCACGCGCCCTGAGCAGATCGTCGTGACGCATCCGTTCAATCCGGTTTATCTGCTGCCACTGATTGAACTTGTTCCCAGCGACAAGACGGCCCCCGCAATCGTCGCGCGGGCCAAAGACATCCTGATAAGCATTGGGATGCACCCTCTGCATGTCCGCGCCGAAATCGATGCACATATCGCGGATCGCTTTCTTGAGGCAGTCTGGCGTGAGGCGCTTTGGTTGATCAAAGATGGGATCGCCACGACCGAGGAAATCGACAACGCGATCCGCTATGGCTTTGGTTTGCGCTGGGCGCAAATGGGCCTGTTTGAGACATACCGTATTGCCGGCGGCGAAGCGGGTATGCGGCATTTCATCGAACAATTTGGCCCGTGCCTTGAATGGCCTTGGACCAAACTGATGGATGTGCCGGAACTGACGGATGAATTGATCGATGCTGTGGCTGACCAATCCGATGCGCAATCGGGTCACCACACAATCCGCGAATTAGAACGTGCGCGTGATGATAACCTCGTCACCATTCTGCGCGGCTTGAAAGCGCAAGATTGGGGTGCAGGGCAGCTTTTGAATGAGCAGGACAGGCGGGTTGAAGGCGTTGTGCGCCTGCCAGATGACCTGGGGCATCCCATTGTCACGGTGAAACGCGCGGTCCCGCTCGATTGGACCGATTACAACGGTCACATGAATGAAGCACGCTATTTGCAAGCCTTTGGCGACGCCACAGATCGCCTGATGTTGCTGATCGGCTGTGACGCAGAATACATCGCCACCGGTGGCAGCTATTTTACAGCCGAGACCCACATTCGGCATCTTGATGAAGTGCGTGCGGGAGCGGTTATTCGCATTGAAACACAGGTTCTGAGCGGTGCGGGCAAGAAAATGCACCTGTTCCACCGCATGTTCGAAGGCGACCGCGAATTGGCAACTGGCGAACACATGTTAATCCATGTCAGCCTGGCAACACGACGGGCATCTGAGCCGGCACCCGCACTGGCTGAGACTTTGGCAAAGATCGCTTCAGCACACGAAGAACTGCCCACCCCCGAAGGTGCCGGCAAGGCGGTTGGTGTACGCGGCTAATCTATTTTGGCGATCAACCCGTCGAAATAGGTACCAATGTCGCGCTGGCTGATGCTGGCTGCGCGGACGAGTTCGTCAAAATGCGCAGTGATGGCCGCGACCCGTTCGGTGTCGCGGAAGACCAGATAGTTTTGGCCGATGTAAATCACCGCTAAGAGCCGTCCAAAGACTGTCACAGGCGCAGAATAGAGTTTGCGCTTATCAAAAAAATGCAGGCGTAACGCAGGATAAAGCTGATCATGCAGGTCGCGAATTTTTTCTAGCTGTGGCCTGCGCAATGCCGGTGATAGATCACGATAAGCGCCATCGCCGCGCGCAAAGCTCTCAATCTCTGAGAGTGGGATTGCGATCTCATAGTCCGACCGCGCGCTGCGCATCCATTCCAAGCGGTCGTTGCTGGCCCCCATGGCCTGCTCAGTCGTTTTGCCAAGAGACGGTGCATATTCCCATCGTAGAATATCATCTGTCTTCAGCATGTCTGGTAAGCTTGCAGGGACGTGACGGATCTTGGAGCCTTCTGCTTCTTGATGCCACGCAAATATCTTTTCATCCACCAAGGCACGGGGGGCTTGTGTCATCGATATTGACTGCGCCACGAGGTCTTCGGCCTGTTCAGGGCGATCTGACAACCCCAAGAGCCAATCAGCACTAACACCCAGAACGGCAGCACAAGCGGCCACCAATTGTCCATTGGGCAACCGCGCACCATCGTCTTTAATCAATTGTGAAAGGGTTGAGCGATCAACATGCGCTTGGCGGGCCAACGCACTTTGGGTGATTCCAGCTTGGGCCATGCCCGTTTGCAGCCTTGTGCGGAAGATCTCGGCGCGTTCACGCTTGTCCATAATAATCAACATCCAATTAAATAATCATAAATAGATGCTTTTGTGAACTAGTGTCAGAATGGCTAGAAAGCACACGGTCCGCTAGCGTTTCATTTATGGGACAAGAGAATAACGGACCACGCACGCAGATTGCCTGGCCAACTGTATTGCTGATTATTGGGTGTTACGGGACATGGGTCTTGGCGCTGTGGGCATTGCCGCTGTCGGCAGGTGTCCTCATCGCGGCGCCAGTCATCGCATTGCATGCGTCGTTGCAACACGAAGTTATCCACGGGCATCCGTTTCCGCAGCAATGGGTGAATGATTTACTGATTTGGCCACCACTGGCGCTGTTCATTCCTTTTATCCGCTATAAGGCGACCCATTTGGCCCACCACCACGATGAGATCATCACTGATCCGTTCGATGATCCTGAGAGTAATTACTTGGACGCGCACATTTGGGGCCAATTACCTAAGTTTGTTCAAAGCACTCTACGGATCAACAACACTGTCGCGGGCCGACTAACCATCGGGCCGTTGATCGGCGTCATCGCATTTGCGCAGTTTGAGTGGCGCAAGCGAGATGCTGATATCTTGCGCGGTTGGCTGATCCATGTGCCTGCGGTCGTCGCGGTCATAATGCTGGTCATTCTCAGCCCAATGCCGGTCTGGGCGTATCTGATTGCCGCCTATCTTGCCATGTCGATCCTGAAACTCCGGACGTTTCTGGAACACCAAGCGCACGCGCGTGCCAGTGGGCGGAGTGTGATCGTTGAAAAGGGTGGGGTCCTTGGCTTCGTGTTCCTGAACAACAACCTGCACGTCGTCCACCACATGCATCCGCAGGTCGCGTGGTACGCATTGCCAGCACTCTATCGCAAACGCAAAGACCACTATTTGCGGCGCAATGGCGGATATTATTTTGCGTCTTACCGCGAAGTGATCATCAAATACCTTTGGAAAGCCAAAGACCCGGTCGTGCACCCGCTCTGGCGGCGATAGCGGATTGCGGGCATAGGGGATGCATGGAACTTTGGATCCCTATCACGATCGGTGCCGCGACAGCGCAAACCTTGCGGTTTATGCTGCAAAAGCGGCTGAAAGGCATGGCGCTGTCGACTGCTGGTGCGACATTTGCGCGGTTCATCTATTCATCGCCATTGGTTGCTGTGATCGCGGTCATCTATGCCACGTCATCTGGGCAAGGTATGCCCGCCATCCCGCCTGCGTTTTGGCCCTATATGCTGGCTGGCGGCACCAGTCAGATTTTGGCGACGATGTGTGTTGTTGCACTGTTTAGCCATCGGAATTTTGCCGTTGGGATCACGTTTAAGAAGACCGAAGTGCTGCTAAGTGCCTTTTTCGGGTTTGTTATCTTGGGTGACACATTCACCACGCCGACCGTAATTGCGATGCTAATAGGCTTGGGCGGGGTTTTGTTATTGTCCGATCCACCGGGCGGTGTCGGCCCTTGGCACCAACGTATCTTCAACCGTGCAACGGCGCTGGGGCTTGGGGCAGGTGTACTGTTTGGGATTTCCGGGAATGGCTATCGGGGTGCGTCATTGTCGCTGGGTGACGGTGATGTCTTTTACCGTGCGATCGTGACGCTTGCTTTGGTGACAGCATTTCAAACACTGGCAATGGCCGTGTGGCTGATGTGGCGTGAGCGGGGCGAGATTGGGCGCGTGCTGGCGTCGTGGCATGTGGCGGGTCTGGTGGGGATCACAAGTATGATCGGATCGATCTGCTGGTTCACTGCATTCACGCTGCAAAACGCGGCATATGTGAATGCAGTGGGTCAGATTGAACTGCTTTTCTCTTTGATGATTGGGGCGTTCGTGTTTGGCGAAAAAGTCGGGCGGCGCGAATGGCAGGGATTGGTCCTGCTGACGATCAGCATCATCATGCTGGTCTTGTTGCTTTAGATCGGGTTGCGTCCGTCAAGGCGGCTGACAAGGTGGGCCTCGTCATTATTGCGAAAGAAGGGCACGCTGGCAGGTGGGCCGCCACGTTTAATGTGACTGGCTAGTTCAGCCAAGACCACTTGCGTGATGAAGGGAAGATCGAACTTGCGGGCATCAGTGAGCGGCACCCATTGCAGATGCGATAACTCATCTTCAGCATCTGAGAAATCATCGGGATCAGTTTGTAGATCGGTGGCGCTGGCCAAAAAGAACCTTGCATCAAAGCGGCGAGGCCGACCTGTGGGCGTGACCGCGCGAAAGAAAAACGCGAGGGCCGTTGCGTTAGGAACGTGGCCCGTGGCCGCAAAGCCGCGCCACCCTTTCGGCGGGTTTGGCCAGTCAGCGGATGCGCCAAGGATTTGTCCTGTTTCTTCCCATAATTCCCGGATTGCAGCGGAGGCGAGTGCTGATGGGGAAAGTGAGCTCTCGCTCGCAAGGCGTTGTTGATCCAACGGGGTCAGCGGGGTAGCGGGCACTTCATGATCGTTTGTGTCGACTGCGCCACCCGGAAACACAAATTTTCCAGGCATAAAGGCTGCAAGTGCGCCACGCTGTCCCATCAGGACCGATGGCTGTGTTGCCGCGTCACGCAGAACAATAATCGTGGCGGCGTCTCTGATGGCAGTCTTATCGATGCGGTCGACCTCAGTCGTTGTGGCCGAACCCATGCATTCGGCGTGCCCATTGAATAGCAACAACCATGCCCTTCATGCGTGGCAAAAGAAAGAGTGACAGAGCGACAGCCGCAATCGTCAAGGTCGTCGCCATCACCCAAGGTTCGGGGCGAAGCTGAACCCACATAAAGTGAATAACGAACCCAAGAATATGGCCCACAATCAAAATAGTGAGATAGGCGGGACCGTCATCGGCACGGTGATGAAACAGCTCTTCGTGACAGGTCGGGCATTGATCAGCGACCTTCAGGTACTTTGCGAAAAGCGCACCTTCGCCACAATTTGGGCATTTGCAACGCAAACCACGAAACACGGCTGGTTTCGTTGGGCGGTCATCCATTTGAAAATCTGCGTCAGACATGCGGCATCTCCATTGTCTGTCTTGCACATGAACTATTGCGGACTGTTTTAAAAGAGCAGGCTGCGTATCTGCGACATCAAGTTTTTTTCAAAAGTTGCGACGGAAGCAAAATGCCACTGCGTTGAAGGAGGGTCAGCAGCGATGATGCGCTGCGATAAGATGAACAAAGGAAAAGAAAATGAAAACGAAAATTTTGATGGCAGCACTTTTTTCAGGGCTGGTTTTGACCGCAGGTGCGGCGCAGGCAGAAGATCACCGTGAACGCCCCGACTTTGCTACACTTGATCTGAACGGCGACGGCGAATTAAGCCTCGACGAGATGCAAGCACGCGGCGAAGCGCGCTTTGCTGAGTTGGATGCAAATGGCGATGGTGGTTTGACCGCGGAAGAGCTGGTGGCGCAGGCCAATGATCGGGCATCCGAGCGTGCTGCGACAATGATTGAACGCTTTGATGCGAACGGCGACGGTGTTTTGCAACTTGACGAAATGCCCACCCGCGAAGACCGCCGCGCTGCACGTATGTTTGACCGGGTTGATGCCGACGAGAACGGCACAATTTCGGCTGAGGAATTCGAGCAAGCACAAGAACGTCGTGGTGAGCGTGGCGACGGACGTCGCGGTCACGGTGGCAAAGGCCGGGGCTAAGTCTCGCGTTTGGCAGAGGGCGCCTCTTCTCTCTGCCAATTGCTACTTTTGTTGAAGTTGGCTAG
Organism: uncultured Paracoccaceae bacterium; assembly: GCA_947496605.1. GTDB lineage: Bacteria > Pseudomonadota > Alphaproteobacteria > Rhodobacterales > Rhodobacteraceae > Yoonia. The sequence goes on from CANMDF010000002.1 coordinate 785,164, forward strand.
CAAATAGACACATGACCGCAATGCCCGATCCCTTTGCCGGCGCCCCAGATGAGGCGCTTTTGGTTGCATACGCCAATGGCGATGGGCAGGCTGCAAAGGTTTTGACGCAGCGCCTATTGCCGCGTGTGCTGGGGCAAGCGACACGTATTTTGGGCAATCAAACCGAGGCCGAAGATGTTGCGCAAGATGCAATGATGCGCCTTTGGAAGATCGCGCCTGACTGGCGGCAGGGTGAGGCGCAAATCAGCACCTGGCTTTACCGTGTGGTCGCAAATCTTTGCACGGACCGATTGCGCAAAAGGCGCGGCGGTGTGTCACTGGATCAGGTAGCCGAACCATTGGACGGATCACCAAGTGTGACAGCACAGATGCAAACAAAGGACCGCTTGACGGCGCTGTCGGACGCATTGGCACAATTGCCTGAACGTCAAGCCCAGGCAGTATCATTGCGGCACCTTGAAGGGTTACCCAATCCTGAAATTGCGCAAATCATGGACATCAGCGTGCGGTCTGTGGAAAGTCTAACAGCACGCGGAAAACGGGCCCTTGCCGATATTATGGCGGGCCGGAAGGCAGAACTGGGATATGATGATGACGAACCCGAATGAAGACATGCTAGATGATATCTTTGCCCAAGCGCGTGCCGCGACGCCTGCGCCAAGCGATGATCTGATGGCGCGTGTGTTGACAGATGCAGAAGACGTACAACCGGGTAATTTACTTGGCGCTGCTCAGCGTCCAAGTTTGTGGTCCCGCATGTCGGACGCAATTGGCGGCTGGCCTGCTGTCAGCGGTTTGGCGGCGGCGACAGTCGCGGGTGTCTGGGTTGGCATCGCACCGCCCGCACAGGTTGAAGATCTTACCGCCTCCTTTATCGGGGATGAGATCAGCATCAACTTGTTTTCCACGGACCTCGCGTTTGATGCAGGAGAGCTGATTGATGGTTGACCAAAAGATCGAAAAGGCGCGCCCCAACAGGCTTTGGCGGACCGTTCTGGCGCTGTCATTAGCCTTGAACCTTGCCGTCGTTGGTGTGGTCGTTGGATCAGCCCTATCCGGGCGATTTGGCGACGGACCGCCGCGCAGTTTTGACCTTGGGATAGGGCCCGTGTCGCGGGCTTTGGAACCAGAGGAAAGACGAGAGATCGGACGCAATTTGCGCCGTGAAGGCGGGATGCGCAGCTCTGATCTGCGGGGCCGCTCCGATGGTATCGTTGCCGCACTCAAAGCAGAACCCTATGACCCTGACGCCTTACGGACATTGATGGAAGCACAGGCTACAAACCTGATGGATTTTCAAGCACGTGCCCAAGCCGCAACGCTTGATCAGATCAATGCAATGACGCCTGAGCGCAGACGCGCTTTCGCAGACCAGCTTGCTGAAGAATTGTCGCGACTTAAGCCGCGCAGGACACGTCGCTCAGGCGACTGACATGCTCATCGCGACCTGATCACGTCCGGCTGATTTCGCAGCAAAAAGGGCTTTGTCTGCCTGTTCGCAGAATTTACCAATCGATCCCTTTTCTGGCTTGATTTGGCCGCTTACGGCAACACCAACAGAAACCGTGACCTTAATCGCGGGTTGATCAACCCCCAAATTGAAGGGCTTGGTATTCACCAGTTCACACAATCTGTCTGCGGTTAGTCGTGCGTCGACCACGGATGTGCCCGGCATGGCTATCAAAAATTCTTCGCCGCCCATGCGGGCCACCAAATCAATCGCCCGCAAGTTTTCGCGCAGGCGATGAGATAGCTCAATAAGCACCAGATCACCTGCAGCGTGGCCATAAGTATCGTTGACGGACTTAAAGTGATCGATATCGATCATCATCACTGCTAACTCGTGGCCTGTCTTGCGCGACTGATCCGCAAGACGCGCCAGATGCGGTTCCACGTAACGTCGATTATAAAGCCCGGTCAGCGAATCGGTGACCGCCGCATGCAACCCATCGCGGACCGTGTCGCGCAGCTTGTCATGTTTGCGCTTGCGGGCAATCAACCGTCTGGCCCGTAGTGCCATCTCCGCGCTGTCGCTGGCTGCTGGCACAACATCATCTGCGCCCAGATCAAGGAACATTGCCGCAATCTCTGGCTTGTCTTTCGGCACAACAACAAGCTGCATCGCAAGTCGGGTTTGTGGCCGTGCACGCAGATCCGAGACAAGCCCAAAAAACCCGCTTTGCTGGATATCAGCTTGCCGCGCGTCGACGACAATGAGCTCTTGGCCCGTCTGTGTGTCATCGGATCGCAAAACGTCACTTGGCCGCAAGGTTTTCACTGTGCTGCGCAGCGCCTTCCCCAATGTGTCTGCGAGTTTTTCGCTTTCCATTGAACCTGATGTCACCAAGGCAATGCTAGCCGTCCCTTCAAACGCTGATCTTTGTTCTTCAAACCCAAGAGCGCGGCTTGTACCTTCGCGCAATTGCAATTCTTCTCCGGTGCTGTGAACGCGTAGCATGCTGCGAATGCGGGCCAGCAAGAACGCATCGTTGACCGGGTAGGCCAGAACGTCATCGGCACCTGCATCAAGGGCTGCAAACCGTGCAATCGACGTATCGGCGACGCCGACCGCAATAATTGAAATACCGGCCGTTTCGGGGTTGCGGCGCAGATCATGACACAGGCTATGTTGGTCCGCCGAGGCGTCAGACATATTCATCAGAATAAGGTCAGGCTGGTTTTCAGCAATCAGCACGATTGCCTCTTCCTTGTTGGCGCAAGCATCAACGACGAACTGTGCCGCTAACATTTTCACTTTCAACACGATCCTGTTTGTCGCAACAGTGTCGATGATCAGTATCCGACCTGGCATTTCTTGCCCCTATCTCTGGGCCAATGGCCCGAATCTATGCCATCAGGGTCGGTGGGAATGGTTAAGAAACGGTTTCCAGTTTCCTAAGGAGAATGAATGCAACGAGAACAAGCCGAAGTAATTGCCCTTCAAGCGCTGGCATGGCTGGCTGGAAATGATGAACTTTGCCCGACATTTCTGGGGGCATCAGGTGGATCCGTCGATGATCTGCGCGACCGCGCAACTGACCCCGCATTTTTGGGTGCCGTGCTTGAGTTTATCACGATGGACGATGCGTGGGTTATGGCGTTTTGCGACACGATCGATTTGGCGTATGAAATGCCTTTGCAGGCGCGCTATGCGCTGCCCGGCGCGCAAAATATTCACTGGACCTAAAGGTCGATTTCCAAAGTTCCATTGGCCTCAGATGCGCGGCTTTGACACAGAATAATCTGCGTTTCCCGTTGTGCTTTCGACAAGACGAAATCCCGGTGCTCCACTATGCCGCTTCGCAGGCCACATTTGCACACGCCACATAGACCATCCGAACATTTAACATCCACATGAATGCCCGCCGTGATCAGGGCATCTGATGCGGTCTGATTGGGTGCTACCTGCACCTCGCGACCATCGTTGAGGCGCAGCTTGAATGGATGGTTTTCATAGTCTGGTTGCTCGGGCACTGCGAAGTATTCCAAGTGCCGGGCGTCTTCGGGAAAACCATTTTGTTCGGCAGCATTCATAACTTCCGCCATATAGGCATCAGGTCCGCAGGTGTAGATATGCGCATCCGCTTGGTATTTGGTCAGCTGAGCTAGGTTTGCACGCGTGCCTTCTTCCGAGATGTGAAGATGCACTTTGTCTGACCATGGCACCTTTGCCAGATCATCCAAAAACCCTGCATCTTTGCGGCGACGCAGGCTGTAGTGCAGCGCAAAATCCGCACCGATTGCATCTAGCCGGTGGGCCATCGCGATCATTGGTGTAATACCAATACCACCACCCATCAGCAGGGTCTTTGATGCCGCTTCAACCAAAGGAAAGTGATTGATCGGAGGCGAGATAAAAACGCGCCGCCCTTCTTCAAAGATGCGGTGCATCAGCTTTGATCCACCGCGGCCGTCATCTTCGCGCAAAACCGCGATCTGATAGCTTTTGCGATTTGCCGGATCACCGCTTAGCGAATACTGCCGGAAAAATTCCGGCGCGACGACGACATCGATATGCGCGCCTGCTGTCGCCTGTGGCAGGTCGGTTCCGTCAGGCTTTGCAAACTCATAAAGCGTAACGGCATCAGTCATCTTTTCGGCTCTACGGATGACCACTTCGATAACCGGGGCATCGCCACTGGCGGGCGTATATACATGTTCAGGCGGCTGCCCTGCGGCGCGGCGCTTGCGATGCTCAGCGGCTGGGATCATGGCCTCATAGGCGGCAATTCCAGCTTCGCGGTCCATCGGCGCAGGCCAAGGATAAGGCGGCGGCGCAAGTGGCGCAGGATAGACCGCGAGCGTTTGATCGGCGTAGTTCAAATCAAGATCAGTTTGCAGACTGCGGGCGTTCACAGGGTGCCGCGACGGGCGGTATGCGCCATCGTCCTCCATCTCAAGGTCCCACCACCATTTCTTAGCTGGATTGATAGATCCTTTGCCCAGTTTGTCGTCCAACGCCGCAAGGGTCTTGGCCGCCTGAGGCACCGTCATTGCAAGCTTGCGAAATGGGGCCTCTGCAAACAAGCCCTCAAGGTTCCAGGGGCAGGTCTTCATGCAGCGACCGCACATCGCGCCGTTCTTTTGACTGACGCGGTAGGTCGTGCATTTCTGGCTGTCGGACTTCCAAATCTCATAACCGTTGAACATCAGCTTGGGCCCCGCAGTGATAGCCCCAGAGGGGCATTCACGGGCGCATTTGTTGCAAGCATCACAGAATTTCTGGAGACCAAAATCGATCGGTTTGTCGTGGGTCATTGGCATGTTCGTGGTCACGACGCCGGATTTCAGGCGGGGGCCAAGGAAAGGGTTTAAGATGACCTCACCGATGCGGCTGACCTCGCCCAAGCCAGACAGCAATAACAGCGGCGGATGCAACACCTCTTCGTCCATCACGGAATGTACGCGGGCGGTATAGCCGAGGTTGCGCAGATGCTGCGCCAACACTCCGCCCAGCAATGAAAACCGCAGATAAGCGCGCATCGATTGGGCGCAAGCAATCCAATCGTCACCTGATGCGCCCTCCATCGTTTCATGGCCCTGATCGATGATCATCGAAATGGCGTTGTCGTGATAGGGGGTGATCGGTGCGCCTGATGTGTCATGGCTGTAGTACGTCCAATCGGGACATGCCGATAGGCCAACGGCATCTACGCCAAGGAAATAGAGTGCGGCCTTGATGTTGGCTGCGTTGTTGTCGGGGGTGTCCACAGTTGGTTCGCCTATGGCATCGCCATCTTGCAACAATACAAAAGCACCCAGTGTCGGACGAAACGCAAAGGCTGCTGCGGATTTCCGGACATAGTTTCCATTCTTGGTGGCGTCTTGGACATGCTTGCCCATGTCACCGAACAGGCCACGCACAAACAGGTTGGCGCGTTTGGGAACGCGGGCGACATTGGGGCGGTCGATATAGGTTGTCGGCTCGTCGACACGGTGCAGGGTTTCAAACGGGTGCGGCCCTAGCGCAAAGTCGCGCTTGTCAAAAGGATCGCGCGTGCGGGCGGACTTTGCATGTGCGCCAAGCCCGGTGCGGTAACTGACAGGTGGTTTTTGATGCGGCGCGATTGGCTGATCAGGGGTCATGGCAAGCGTGGTCGTAACAGCGGCGAGCCCATAGCGATCACCGGTGAATGGATTTTGCAAGGTGCCGTCTTGGAGCGCGACCAGACCTGATAACGCTGCCAAGGCGCCTAGATGGACATCTGATGCCGCCATGGAATGGGCACGGGCATCATACCCCAATGTGCGGATGTAGCTGGCCATTGTTACAGCCGTTTCCATGCCGCGTAGACAGGCCCTTTGGGGCAAGGCATCTTTGATCCAGTCGGTGCCTTGTTCTGTTTTGTGCGGTGCGCGGGGGTGGTCATAAAGGAACACCAGCGCGTGGCTGTGATGTCGGCAATCGACCGGAGGCAATGCCATGCTTTCGCGCAAGCCTGCCATGATCACGTCAATGCCTGCGGCCAGTGATTTAGGTTGGATCGTGCGCAGTTTGTCCGCCAAACGGTCAACATCCGGGTTGATAATTGGTGTGTCCAGCCATGCGCTATCTGGCACCTTGCAGACGCCGACCATGTTTGCGTCGCAATAATACCCGAAAGCCTTTAGGTGGTTGGCCCGCTCGGTTAGATCATCGGGGATCTCGGCCAACTCGCGCTTGATCATACCGTCACGGGTCGCATCCAGCATGGCTTGATAATCCTGCATCGCATTGATGATGCTTTTGGGATCATCGGGTCTGCGAAAAGACAGGCTTTCCATCCGCGGCAAGTGGTCGATGTCGACCGTTTCAACTCTTAGCAACCCCTCAAGCGGAAAGGGGCCAAGGTGCATCGGGCGGGCGGCATAAGAGCGGAGTTTCAACATGTTGATTGACACCGTCTTGTGGGCGGGGTCCGGTGTCAATGCACGAAAAGTGAGGTGACGCGTGATCAAAGGCATCATTTTTGACAAAGACGGAACATTGTTTGATTTCAACGCGACGTGGGGTGAGTGGACACGTGGCATGCTTGAGGCCGAAACCGCCGCCGAACCCCAGCTTTTGGCGCCATTGGCCGAGGCGATGGGCTATGACACAACGACCAATCAATTCCGCCCGGACAGTGTCGTCATTGCTGCAACTGCTGAAGAAACTGCCGAATGTATTCGGTCGGTTCTACCTGATCTGGAAATTGACGCGTTGCTTGGACGAATGAACGCGGCGGCATCGCGGGTGACGCAGATTGAAGCTGTGCCACTACAAAGTTATTTCCAAGAATTGCGTGATCTCAATTTGCGGCTTGGGATTGCCACGAACGACGCAGAAGAACCGGCCCGCGCACATTTGACCCGCGCGGGAGTACTGGACCAATTTGATTTCATTGCCGGATACGACAGTGGGCATGGTGGCAAGCCAGCGCCGGGGCAATTGCATGCGTTTTGCGCACAAACAGATCTGCGCCCCAATGAATGCCTGATGGTGGGTGATAGCACACATGATTTGCATGCCGGACAAGCGGCTGGGATGCGCACAATCGGTGTCTTAACGGGGCCTGCCCCGCGCCAAGAACTCAGCCCTTTTGCAGATGTTGTGTTGGCAGACATCGGTGGCATTCCACGCTGGCTAAAATCAGAAAACCTGCTCGCGCTCTGAATCCGACATGATCTGTCGGTTTCCCTTCATCGCTGGGTGCTCTGCTTTGCAATGCTTGGGGCTAAGCAGAAAGGGATCAGACCGATGGCAGATGCGAGTAAACCAAGACGGCGGGGTGGCGGACGGGCTGGGGCTGCGAACAGGCGCGGGACGGCTGCCATTGAACAAATGCCTTGGCGTATCCCTGTCAACGTCGACCGCCCTACTGAGCCGCTGGATGGGGATGGTGTGCAAGCGATCCATGACGGCGCGATGCGCATCTTGGAAGATATCGGGATTGAATTCTTAAACGAAGAGGCGCTTGCGCTTTTCAAACAGGCAGGCTGCACCGTCAATGGCACGAACGTGCGGATGGGCCGTGACTGGGTGATGGAGATGCTGGGCCACGCGCCTGCACAGTTCGACATCACGCCGCGGAATCCCGACAAAAAAATTACTATTGGAGGCAAGCATATCCTCTTTGGAAATGTATCCTCTCCACCTAATTACTTTGATCTTGAGATCGGCAAAAAGGTGTCCGGCAGCCGCGCGCAATGCGCCGATTTGTTACGGCTGACCCAATATTTCAACTGCATTCACTTTGCGGGCGGCTATCCGGTTGAACCCGTGGATGTGCATGCTTCGGTCCGCCATTTGGATGTTGTCTACGATAAGATGACCCTGACCGACAAAGTGGCGCATGCGTATTCGCTGGGCAAAGAACGCGTCGAAGATGTGATGGAAATGGTCAAAATCGCAGGTGGCCTCAGCGAAGAGGAATTCGTCGCCAAACCCCACATGTACACCAACATCAACTCAACCTCGCCATTAAAGCACGACGTGCCAATGATTGACGGTTGCTTGCGATGCGTCCGGCGGGGTCAGGCCGTGATCGTCACACCGTTCACGTTGGCGGGGGCGATGGCCCCAGTGACCATGACGGGGGCTGTAACGCTGTCCATTGCAGAAGCGATCAGCGCGATAGCGCTATTTCAATACGTGCGCACCGGCGCACCTTGCGTGATTGGCACGTTCACCAGCAATGTCGACATGAAATCTGGGGCACCCGCCTTTGGCACACCTGAATACATGCGGGCCACCCAGATCACCGGACAGATGGCGCGGTTCTATGGGTTGCCGATGCGGGCCTCTGGCGTTTGTGCGGCCAATGTGCCTGACGGACAGGCGATGTGGGAAACCTCAAATTCGCTTTGGTCTGCGGTACAGTCTGGCACAAATGTTGTGTACCATGCTGCTGGATGGCTCGAGGGAGGGCTGATCGCCAGCCCAGAAAAATTCATCATGGATTGCGAAGTCATCCAGATGATCCAACGCTACATGGAGCCGCAGATCGTGGCGACAACGCCCGATGACATCGCGATTGATGCGATCAAGGAGGTCGGTCCGAATGGGCATTTCTTTGGAATTGAACACACACAAGACCGCTATGAAGAGGCGTTTTATCAACCCTTCGTCTCAGACTGGCGAAATTTTGAAGCATGGGAGGTCGCGGGCGGCACGTGGACGGCTGAACGTGCACACCACATTTTCAAAGACATCGTCGCACAGTTCGAAGAACCACCGATGGATGTGGCCGTGAAAGAAGAACTGAAAGCCTTTGTTGATCGGCGCAAATCCGAAGGTGGGGCGCCAACTGATTTCTAGTCTTACCTTCAGCTTTCAAAGCAATTTCGTTGTAGTCGCCGATTATTTGCTAAGTGGCAACAATCATTGCTGTAGCTACGTTTGGTCGCCAATTTTGCTATTTCGGCACGTAATTGCCGTTCAACTGCCCTCAGGCGGTCATAGCGTTGCCCCGTTCTAATGTGACCCATAGGTTGAATTTAACAACGCGACGGGACATTTCGGATGAAAAGCTTAGCAAGAATTGCAGCTGTGACGGCACTTTTCTTTGTGGGAACAACCGCCGCGGCCAACTGTGTTGCACCCGCGAACGTAAACCAGATGGCCACCGAGATTGCCGCTGGATTAAACCAAAGCCGTCGCGCGAATGGCGAAGCGCCTTTGCGGTTTAACCGTAAACTGGGTCAAGCCGCGATGGTTCACGCATGCGATATGTTGGCCAATGATTTCTTTGATCACCGTGGCTCTGATGGCTCGACGTCGCAGGTCAGAGTGCAGCAAGCAGGCTACGACGATTGCATCGTCGCCGAGAATATTGCTTGGGGGTATCCACGATCAGAGCAGATCGTGACAGGCTGGATGAATTCCCCTGGTCACCGCCGCAACATGTTACACCCGCGTATCGAAGAATTTGGTGTTGGCATTACGCAAGGTCCAAAGGGTCCTTACTGGGTGCTAGTTGTCGGTAAGCAGTGCTAGGTTAGACATCCATCCAGATCGTCACGGGTCCATCATTGGTCAGGCTGACAGCCATATCAGCCCCAAAGGACCCAGTGGCCGTCGGAATGCCCAAAGCGCCTAGGTCTGTCACGAATTGCTCATAAAGCGCACGCCCGACATCGGGCTTGGCTGCGCTTGAAAAACCAGGCCTATTGCCCCGCGATGTGTCGGCGGCCAAGGTGAACTGGCTGACGATCAAGGCTGACCCACCCACATCCACCAGTGATTTGTTCATCTTGCCCGCATCATCGGTAAAGATGCGTAGTTTGCTAATCTTGGCCGCAAGCGCCTGAGATTTCGCCGTGTCATCGCCTTCCATTGCGCAGACCAAAATCAACAGACCTTTGCCGATCTCGCCGATCACAACCCCATCCACACGCACGGACGCGTCTGTGACACGCTGTATTAGTGCCCTCAAAGCTCAGACGCCCATGGTGGGTTCGCACCTGCGCGGCTAACCGTGATTGCTGCAACCTTTGCACCAAAGGCGGCAGCGGCACGTAAATCAGCCTCAGAGGCCTGTTTGATACCGTCTTTTGTCAGATGCCCACTCCGGTGCAATTCCGCCATAAAGCCCGCGCTGAACGTGTCGCCTGCGCCAACCGTATCGACGACTTTGGCTTTTTCAGCAGCGACATCATATGTCCCGTTTGTAGTGACAATGCTGACCCCATCGCCACCACGGGTCAGCAAGATCACCTGCGCACCTGTGCTGGCCAACAGAGCCTGTGCATCTGTATCACCTACAATCCATTCCAGATCTTCGTCGGATGTCTTGATGATATCAGCAACACCCATCATCCGCGTCAAACGTGCGCGATAGGCGGCTTCATCGGTGATAAATGATGGGCGGATATTGGGGTCGATCATCGTCAGTTTGGTTGTCGCCTCTCTCAGCATCATCGCTTCATAGGCAGCACCACATGGCTCTACGACCAAACTGATGCCACCAAAGAAAAGCGCATCAGCGGCAGTCTTGGGCAGGTCGTTTGCGGACAACATCCGCCCGGCTGTATTCTCATCATAGAACGCATATGACGCATGACCGTCCGTCAAGGTGACAAAGGCCAATGTGGTTGGGCGGTCAGAAATCGCGGCAGGTGTGCTGTCGACTTTTGATGCGGTCAATTGCGTGCGTAGGATGTCACCAAAAAGGTCGGATGACAGACCTGAGAAGAACTGCACAGGCGCATCCAAACGTCCCAATGCTACGGCAGTGTTGAAAACTGACCCGCCCGCGTGTGGCGCAAATGCGCTTTCACCTGCCGCAGTTTCGCGGGGCAACATGTCGATTAAGGCTTCGCCGCAGCATAAGATCATGGTCAAACTCTTCGTTTATTGGCTGTTGGCCGCTACAAACCCTGCAATGGCCGCTACGACAAGACCTATTATCACTGCAAACGCGATCTTCCACGCAGAATAGGGACGTTCTCCTTGCACACGGCCTGTCCGCCCATTCACGACAAAGTGATAGGTCTTGCCGCGATATTTATAGGCGGCAAGCCAGACTGGTAGCAGAACATGTTTGAACGTCACGTCGTTCACAACAGTGTTGACGCTCGTCACTTGCTGGTCGTCGCCGCCGATATCATATTTCGCGTCACGCCTGATCATGCGGTCCATAAATGTGCGGGCTTCGGTAAAGCCGTCATTCAATTCAACCTGATAGCCCTCGGCGCGAAAGCCGGCCAAATATTCTGGATTGTAGGGTTCAAGTGCGGATAGATCCCAAGGCTCTAGCCCGTCTGTATACTTTTTGGGCAGTGATTTGGACGCAAGGACCAAAACATCATCAAAGAACCGCGCGACGCGTCCCGACACAGGGCGCCAGCGTGTTTTGCGCACGCGCACTTTTTTGCGTTTGCCGTCACGAACCACCGTTTTGCTTTCGTAATAATGCGTGCCGCGGCGGCCATTATAGGTGCTTTTGGTATCCGCATCGAAAGTCCAATAAGGCACATATATACCGTTCATCTGCCGCCCCTTGCGGGCGTAGTCTGTCAGACCGTTTGGCGCAAACCAAAGGCTGCCCAACCAATCGACCAGCGATTTACGCGCGATCTTTTCGTCAAGCGCGAATGGTAACAAGCCACGCGGTTTTATGTGTCGATGGGTGCCTGTGTCTGTCACAACGGGCGTTGCACAAAACGGACATTCGGCGGCATGGATGTCGGGGTCAAACTCGGTTTGTGCCCCGCAATTCGGGCAAGAATTCACACGGGTGACTTCTATATCAGCGTCATCAAGCTGTTGCTGAACTGCCTTTTGGAAATCCAGCTCAACGATACTGCCCGCCCATGGTCCCGCGCTCTCAATGGCTTGCACGTTGCCGCAGTGGTCGCAGGTCAGTTGGTGATCACCCGGATCAAACCGCAGATCAGACCCGCAGGTGTCGCAGGGAAATCGGTGATCGTTTTGTGGATCTTGTCCGTCAGCCATCACAGTATCTTATGCATAAAGCGGGGCATCATCACCCGCAGTGCCCCGTCAAATAGGACATTGTGTCGCCAAAAGTGAAAGAGCCCATGAAACGTGCCTGCCGAAAGCAGCACCAAAAGTGCGATCCAGCCTGTGTCATGGGGTATCCAGCCCAGCAAGGCAGCTGCATTCAGCGTGACCGTCAGAGCCAACACAGTGTACATGCCCCGATGCATCCATGGATAGGCAGTGCGCAGCGTGCCGGTTAGCTTTGGCCCCGGTCTGCACATCATACCTTTGATCAGCGCCATTGCGACCCAAACAGCCCCGACAACCACAAAGGTCCACCGCACCCATGGCTCAGAAGTGCCGCCTTTGACCATGACCAGTACCAACATCAGCGTTGACCAATGCAGCAGAATTGTCAGCCTGCGACGCGTCATGCGCAAACTCAACTCCCGGGGGGCGGTGGTGGCATAACCGTAAACAGCTGGGCTAGTTCCATCACTTCGCCCGCTTCCATCCAACCGTCTTGGCCTTGTGTCCAAACCATACTGTCACGGGCCAGATTGCCGTCAGTGATCATCCGGCCCATCGCGGCCTTTGAGAATGGACCAGTCACCTCGCCACCTGACGCGATATGCCAGACATGCTCAACCGGTGGCGGTGGAGGAGGGGCCACCGCAGGGCTGGCGCCCCAAGGACCGCCTTGTGCCATCTGACCCGCCATCGCCATGCCCATGCCGGCGCCTAGGCCCGCCGCCATGCCACCACCCGCAGGATTGTTCGCGGCAGAGGTCATCGCTTCTGCCGCAGAATACTGCGTGAATTTGCCCAGATCGCCAGCCAGACCCATTGAGGTACGCTTATCCAACGCCTCTTCCACCGCAGGCGGTAGGCTGATGTTCTCAATATAAAGCTCAGGAATACTGAGGCCGTATTCTTTCATCGTAGGATCAATGGCGCTGGCGATCAGTTTGCCCAAATCAGCAGTGTTCGCTGCCATATCAAGCACCGGAATGCCGGATTGCGCGATCACGCGACTGAATTCCTGCACGATGATATTGCGGATCTGATAGCTGATCTCATCCATCGTGAATTCGCCGTCGGTGCCGACGATCTCACGCAAGAACACAGCAGGATCGGCGACCTTGACCGTATATGTGCCAAAGGCACGCAAGCGGGTAGGTCCAAATTCTGGGTCACGCAGCATGATCGGGTTTTTCGTGCCCCATTTCAGATCAGAGAAACGGGTCGTGTTGACATAGTAAATCTCGGACTTGAATGGGCTTTGGAAGCCATGATCCCAATGTTGCAGGGTCGTCATGATCGGCATGTTGTTGGTTTCCAACATGTAAAGACCTGGGGTGAACACATCAGCCAACTGGCCTTCATGGACAAAGACAGCCGCCTGACCTTCGCGGACGGTCAGCTTGGCGCCGTACTTAATCTCATGACCTTCACGTTCAAACCGCCAGACCATTGTATCGCGTGTCTTATCGGTCCAATGGATGACGTCGATGAATTCGCCCGTCAGAAAATCGAATATACCCATGGATAGTCTCCTCCATTCAAGATGTCAGCATGGCACAGGCCACTTCGTCCGTATCAACGCGCGCGTTCGCATCCGCCAGTACGATAAGTGCGATCAATTCTTTTGTATCCGCATAAAGCGCTGTGATTTGAAGACAGCCGCGCGCGAACCCGCTGTCGCCGACAGGAAAAAAGGTGCCATCAGGTTGCTGGGCCAGAATGGGCCCAGGGGTCTGGTCACTCATTTTCTCTGCGATGTCTTGTGGCAATCCGATGCTGACCGACGTCTGGCGTGGCGTCTGGAATGCGACAAAGCCGGACTGGGTCTGCAGTTTTCCCAAATCGACGGCGCTGTCAAAAGGGCCATCCGCCCACACCAATGCAAGGCCCGATAGACGCGCATCTGCTGCATCTTTCATGATGCCTACGACCCAAGCCGTCGAAGGCGGCGTTTGCAAAAAGTCGCCTTCGGGTTCGGCCTGCGTGAGCGGGTCTGCGACCGTCACTGAAAATTCTGGCATCTCCCAACCGATACTTTGGGCATAGAATGGTTCATAACCCAATTCACGCGTCACCCAATCGCCAAAACGATCCGCTGCTTTACCAAATGTCGGCAGGCAAAGCGCCAAGACGAGCATAAAACAACGCATCAGCTTGCACCCTCTGCCAGATACTCGCGCGCAATCTGACGGGCGATTGGGGCGGCAACCGAAGGTTCCATCCCGGTTTGCAAGCGTGGATCATATAGCATGCGTAGCAAGAGTTCATCATGGCTTGTCAGCAAGGCAAACTCTTCGTCATCGTTAAAGATCGAGGGCCGCGCTCCGGGGCTGTCGTTGGCCAAACCCATGCCTTGCGCCAACTCTTCATGGATACAGGCGCTGCGCATCAGGCTGGGATGTTCGGCACGGATCATCGCGACGGCTTTGGTATAGTTTGACTGCCCGGGGGCAAACGTGCCGATCACAACACACAGTTGGTCGCGTGGGAGATTGACAAATGTGCGCACGGTGGCGTCTGAAATGCTGGGGATCAGTTCGCGCAGGCGCGGCCCGTATGCGCGACGGTCGTCTTCGCCCAAGAATAGTACCCGGAAATTGGGATTGCGGTCCGTGATACGGATTGGGACACCTGTGGCCCGGCTGAGGCGGGCCGCGTAGGCGCTCACATTCGCCAAATCAGCGTCACGCTGGGCGAGGGGGACTGTATCACCAAATTCAACCGACATACGGATCGGGCCGGTCCAGCGGCGCAATTTGGAAATTGTTGCCTGAGGGCGCTGAAAATCACTGTCGTCGCGGTATTCGTTGAACAACGCGATGCGCACAAAGTTGCGCGCTAATTGGGTGTCGGTAAAGGGTGTATCAGGTCCACCACCATCACCGCGCAGCAAGCCTTGGGTCAACAGGTCGTTCTGCAAACGCGTGTAATAGGTTGTCAGGTCACGGCTGGCTTGGCTAGGCGGGGTCACGACAGGGCCTGCAGGTGGTTCAGGAACCTCAACAGGCGGCGGCGGGGGCGTTACGACCGGGGGCATCAGCAAATCGCATCCCATCAGACCCGTCGCAAGGACGAGCATAAAGACGCGTTTTGTGATGCCCCCAATCGTCATGTATTAGTCAGCGCCAGCTGCGGTGCCGATAGTGTCACCTGTGCCGGTACCGCGTGCCTTTGCTGCAGCAAGCGTGTCTTTCAACTCTTGCTCCATCTTCTGCAGTTCGGTCTCGGCTTCAGCCCGCTTGCGCTTGCCTTCGTCGGCGATCTCAAGGCTTTCGTTGATTGTCGCGATCAGGTTGGCGTTCGCCTCTTTCACAGCGTTGATGTCGAACACGCCGCGTTCCATCTCTTCACGGATCGTTTTGTTGGCCATACGCAGGTTTTCGGCGTTGGATTTCAACAACTCGTTGGTCAGATCATTGGCACCACGCACCGCCTCTGCGGCCTCGGAGGAGCGTTGGATCGTGACGGCTTGCGCCAATTGGGTTTCCCAAAGTGGCACGGTGTTGACCAAGGTCGAGTTGATTTTGGTCACCAGTGATTTGTCGTTTTCCTGCACCAAGCGGATGGACGGCAAGGACTGCATCGTCACCTGACGGGTCAGTTTCAGGTCATGCACACGGCGTTCCAGATCATCGCGGGCCGAGCGTAGATCACGCAGTTCTTGTGCTTTCATCACAGCCTGATCTTCTGGGGCGGCTTGGACTTCGGCCTCTTTCGCCGGGATCGTGGTGGCGTCGAGATCAGCAATCTTGGCTTCACCTGCGGCAATATAGAGGCCCAATTCGTCATAGAATTGGAGTGTTTTATCATAAAGCACATCAAGGCTCTCAATGTCCTTTAACAACACATGCTCATGCTTCAACAAGTCATCGGTAATGTGGTCAATCTGGCCTTGCACTTCTTCAAAGCGGGCAGCAAATTTCGCCATTGGTGCGGCACGGCCCAACAGCTTCTCCCACCAGCTCCGCTCGCGGCGGACGTCGAGTTCGGAGATTGAGAAACCGCGGATCGTCGTCACGATGTTGCGTAGGCTATCGCCCGCAGGGCCCACATCTTTGTTGCGCACACCAGCGAGCATGGATTGGCTGATTTCTTGCAATTCGGCTTGGGCAGAGGACCCAAAAGACACGATTGAATTGGTCTCAGTGATATCAATCTCGGCCACGCGCTTTTCAATCTCGGCGCTTGTGGGCGGATCAGCGGCTTCCAGCGTGATCAGCTCGCCTTTGGGCTCTGGCAGCACAACGGCTGTCACTTTTTCAACTTCGGCAAGTGCCGCTTCGGCCTTTTGGCGGATTGTTTCTGACATTACTCATTCCCTTTCGTTTTCATGCTCACACCCTCGCGCTGAAGGCGGTCGCGGAGCACTTTGATTTCAATATCCATATCGCTGCGGTCATCGAGCAGCATCTTATCGGTGCGGGCAGCAAAGTTCTGTTCCAGATCGTCCAGCAGCGCCTCATAGTCGCTACGCACGTCGGCGTCTTTTTTGCGCGTATAAAGATCAACAAATTTGATCGTCGCATCACGCGCACCCATCAAATAAACGCTCAAGAACTTGCGCGCACCGCTGAGGTCACGCGGGTCCTCCTCAACTGTGCGGATCATGCGGCGGGCGATAATCTGGAAGTCTTCAACGCGGTCGGACAGGCGACGGTCTGAGACGGCCTCAATCTGTGATTTCATCACTTCCAGATGCGCCTCAGCCTCATCCACTACTTTCGCGACGCGATCTTGTTGGAAGGCATCGATGCCTTCCATGCGTTTGTCAGACATCGGATCAACGCCGAAGGTGGCCGTGTGCAGACCAGCCGCAGCCACGCCATAAAGCACCGATCCAATCACGCCACTGTCGCCTGTGTAAGCGGCAATTGTGACACCGACACCAGTCAACACAGTGGCCAGCATTTTGCGCGGCAGGGCAGGGCGCTTGGCAATTTTTCGGGCGTTAAATGCAGCTTCCGCCTTGAGCCCTTCTTGCAGCAACCAAGCGGCTAGCGTCAGCGTCGCGGCACCGACCAAGGCAGTAACCAAGGTCACGGGTCCGTCGTTGAGCGCGGTCGCCGCCAACACAATCGCAGGCACGTAGAGCAGTTTGACCCGCCCACCTGACACAGCGATCTGGCGATCACTGTGTACGGTATCACGCGGCCCTGTTGCAGCCTGACCATCAGGGCTGAATTTGCCACCAAAGCGCTTAGCCATCAGGTGCCTCCCAACCAGCCAGAGGCGACGCCGAACATCAGCACGACCAGCAAAACATATGTGATCCGTCGGAATTTCGCAGGCATGTCGTCGGTATCCTTTCCAGCGCTGGTCGCGGTGACGGCCATCATTGTTCCCAAAACCGCAATGATCGCAATCGCAACCACCGCCACAAAGGCCACAACAAGGATCAATCGCACCATTTTCGCGTTACTCCGCTAGTTTCAGTTCTGTCTCAGATAGGAAGGACAGGCCCGATTTACGAGTGTTTCTGCAAGGCAGCCCGCTCTGCATTCAGTTTGCGGGAATAGCCGGATTGGATGATTTCCACCGCGACCAACACCACAACTGAGAAGTAGAACGTGGATTTCGACATCGGGATGATGTCTTGGCCAAAGACCATAATCTGCAAGCTATCATCGTGCATCGCATGTGCCGCAGCAGGACCCGCTTCGCCCAACAGAACAACGCCCACGATCAGCAGGATGAACAAGCCCAGCACCTCATACATGCGGTTCTTTTCTAGAAAACGGGCGACACTGTCAGCCAGCAGCAACATGGCCAGACCTGACAAGATGATCGCAAAGGCGAGGATCGGGAACACATCGGTGATCGCTAGCGCAGACAGCACAGAATCGAATGAGAAGATCAGGTTCATAATGACAATCATGATCACAACCTGCACTGCAGATTTGGCGCCTTTGCCATCAACATCATGCTCAAGGTTATCCATCGACAGCATATGTCCGATTTCTTTGACGGCCGTGTACATGATGAACGCACCACCAAAGACGAATACGATCGTGGCAAAGTTCACGCCACCCTCAATCACACCTTCCCAGTCCAGAATAAAGAATGGCTCGGCCAATGCATCAATCAGCCGGATCATGACGAACAACAGCACGACGCGCAAAGCGACGGCGATAATGATGCCCCATGTGCGCACAGCTTTTTGTTGTGCAACTGGTGCGCGTTTACTCTCAATCGAGATATAAAGCAGGTTATCGAAGCCCAACACCGCCTGCAAAAAGCACAGCATGATTAGGTTTACAGCATTTTCAAGCGTTAGCAGGTCGGCCAAAGCAAAGTCCCCCGGGAGATTTAGTTAATTGCCAGCATGCACAACGCATCTGGCAGGACAAGGTTCAACTGGGCCGCTTTTTCCCCCTTGTGGGGCGATTTACGGGTTTCCGGACCCGTTTCGGCATTGGTTTGCCGGAAATACCCAGCTGATCGCGCACAACGCGCTGTTTCAGCTCCTCGACTTCACCTTGTTTCAGCGCGGCCAGTTGGAAGGGGCCATAGCTGACGCGGATCAGTCGGTTCACGGTGACCCCGATCTCGCCCATCGCACGGCGAATTTCGCGGTTCTTGCCTTCGCGCAGGCTGACGGTCAGCCACGCGTTGGCACCTTGTTGGCGGTCAAAGGTCACGACCATGGGCTGGTATTGAATGCCTTCGACGGTGATCCCTGCGCGCAATTCATCTAGCTTCGCCTCACTCACCGACCCGTTGATGCGCACGCGGTAACGGCGCAACCAACCGGTTGAGGGTAGTTCCAGCTTGCGCTTGACCTCGCCATCGTTGGTCAGCAACAGCAGACCTTCGGAGTTCAAATCGAGACGGCCCACAGACATCACACGCGGCATATTTTCCGGCAGTGATGCAAAAACTGTGGGCCGATCTTTTTCATCCCGCTCAGTCGTCACCAGACCCGCAGGCTTATGATACAGCCAAATGCGTGGCGGTTCAGGTTCGCCCACCTGTTTGCCATCCACAACGATCCGGTCATCCGGCGTCACGTTCAACGCAGGGCTGGTGATGGTCTTGCCATTCACGCTGACGCGGCCGTCTTCGATCATGCGCTCGGCCTCGCGGCGGCTGGCGACACCTGCACGGGACAGGACTTTGGCGATGCGGTCGCCGGGGCGGGGAGTATCTGTGTTCATATGCGCCCCATAGCGGCTTTGATCGCCCCTTGCCAGACATAGCAGCGCCAGTGCATGCAAAGGATATGGATTTTCGGACTTACATGAACGTCGCCCTAGATGAGGCCCGCGCCGCAGGTGAGCGCGGCGAAGTGCCTGTGGGCGCAGTTATTGTGGGTAAAGACGGGGTCGTTGCGCAAGCTGGTAACCGGACGCGAGAACTGAACGATCCAACCGCGCATGCCGAAGTGCTGGCAATCCGCGCCGCTTGCGCCGCTTTGGGGCAAGAACGGCTGGCGGGTTACGACCTTTATGTCACGCTAGAGCCTTGCTCGATGTGCGCCGCCGCCATCAGCAATGCACGTATCGCGCGGCTGTATTATGGTGCCGCTGACCCGAAATCAGGCGGCGTCGCCCAGGGGCCGCGTGTGTTTAGCCACACGCAATGTCATCACGTGCCCGAGGTTTATGATGGGCTGGATGCCACAACGTCTGAGGCGCTTTTGAAAGCGTTCTTTGCAAATCGCAGATAGGGCCGGGCTATGGATTGGTTTGAACAAATAGACGGCTACTGCGAGCGGACGGACTTTACCTATTGGTCCGAGCCGCTGAATGCGCTGACCAATATTGCCTTTATCATCGCGGCATTGATCTTTTGGCGGCGCAGCGCGGCTGTGCCGATGGCGCGGGTGCTATCAGGCATTTTGTTTGCAATCGGTGTGGGCAGTTTCTTGTTTCACACGCACGCGACGATCTGGGCTTCGGTCGCTGATGTGGTGCCGATTGGCATCTTCATTCTTGTCTACCTGTTCGTTGTGAACCGGGACATCGTGCCGATGGGTCATTGGTATGCGATTTTTGCAACGGCTTTGTTCATTCCTTATGCGGCCGCACTTGTGCCGGTGCTGAACCAGATACCTTTCATCGCCATCTCGAATTTCTATTGGACTGTGCCAATCTTGCTGGTCCTTTATGCCGTGTTCTTGCGCAAAAGACCGGGAATCGCCCAAGGATTTCTGTTCGGCGCAGCGCTGCTATGCCTGTCCATTACCATCAGGTCGCTTGATGAAATTCTGTGCGATGCGATCCCGATTGGCACCCATTTCATGTGGCATGTGCTGAATGGCATCATGTTAGGCTGGATGATCCACGTCTACATCCGTCATATGCTTGCGACTGGCCCCGCAGAACGCTAAACGCATGCCAAAGATTTACCGGAGAGTTTCCCTATGTCGATTGACACCGAAACCGCCCGCCGCGTGGCCAAGCTGGCCCGCATCAAGGTGGAAGACGACGCACTGCCCGCGCTGGCCTCTGAGTTCAGCGCGATCTTAGGGTTTATTGAGCAACTCAATGAGGTTGATGTCGAAGGCGTGGAGCCGATGACATCGGTCACCCCGCAGCGCCTGAAACGTCGTAAAGACGTGGTGACCGACGGTGACCAACAAGAGGCCGTTCT
Source organism: uncultured Paracoccaceae bacterium (assembly GCA_947496605.1). Classification (GTDB taxonomy): domain Bacteria; phylum Pseudomonadota; class Alphaproteobacteria; order Rhodobacterales; family Rhodobacteraceae; genus Yoonia. The sequence goes on from CANMDF010000002.1 coordinate 805,685, forward strand.
CAAGAATGCGCCCGATGCCCGTGAAGGCTTCTTTGCTGTGCCGAAGGTGGTGGAATAATGTCTGACCTGACCAAACTGACCATCGCAGGCGCACGCGACGCGATGCGCAAAGGCGAAACCTCTAGCGCCGAGATTACTTCCGCCTGTCTGACCGCCATTGAGGGTGCAGACGCGCTGGGCGCTTTCGTGCACCATACGCCAGATATCGCGACTGCGCAGGCCGCTGCAGCTGATGTGCGCATCAAGGCAGGCGATGCCCCTGATATGTGCGGCATCCCGTTGGGGATCAAAGACTTGTTCTGCACCAAAGGTGTGCCGTCGCAAGCCGCCAGCCGCATTCTGGAAGGTTTTAAGCCTGAGTATGAAAGCACGATCACCAGCCAGCTGTTTGATGCGGGCGCGGTCATGTTGGGCAAGCTGAACATGGACGAATTCGCGATGGGGTCGTCGAATGAAACCTCTGTTTACGGCAACGCGGTTAACCCGTGGAAGCGTGACGGTGATAGCGCGGAACTGACACCGGGGGGATCCTCTGGTGGGTCTGCAAGCGCTGTTGCGGCTGACCTTTGTCTGGCGGCAACCGGCACCGACACGGGCGGGTCAATCCGCCAGCCAGCCGCGTTTGTCGGCATCACCGGCCTGAAACCAACCTATGGCCGCGTGTCCCGTTGGGGCATTGTGGCGTTTGCCTCCTCCTTGGACCAAGCGGGACCAATGACAAAAGATGTGCGCGACGCTGCTATCATGTTGGGTGCGATGTCCGGTCATGATCCACTGGACAGCACCAGCGCTGATCTGGCTGTGCCTGACTTTGAGGCGGCGCTGACGGGTGACATTCGTGGCAAAACTATCGGTATTCCCAAGGAATACCGCATGGACGGGATGCCAGCGGAAATCGAAAAGCTGTGGGAAGACGGCACGACGATGTTGAAAGACGCAGGTGCGAATATCGCTGAGATCACGCTGCCGCATACGAAATACGCATTGCCTGCGTATTATGTGATTGCGCCAGCTGAAGCATCGTCAAACCTTGCCCGCTATGACGGCGTGCGCTTTGGCCACCGTGCCAAGCTTGCACAAGGTGACGGCATCACAGAGATGTATGAAAAGACCCGTGCCGAAGGGTTCGGGCCCGAAGTGCAGCGTCGCGTCATGGTCGGCACATACGTGCTGTCCGCTGGGTTCTACGACGCCTACTATAACCGCGCCCGCCGGGTTCGCGCGCTGATCAAGCAGGACTTTGATAAGGTGTTTGCCGATGGGGTGGATGCGATCCTGACGCCTGCGACACCGTCTGCTGCTTTTGGATTGGGCGAAATGACGGATGCGGATCCGATCCAAATGTATCTCAACGATGTGTTCACGGTGACTGTGAACCTTGCCGGCCTGCCTGGCATTGCTGTGCCAACGGGTATCGACAAGCAAGGTCTTCCATTGGGTTTGCAGCTGATTGGGCGGCCTTGGGAAGAGGGTGAATTGTTGAATGTGGCATATAGCCTCGAACAATCTGCTGGTTTTGTGGCCAAACCCACCAAGTGGTGGTAACCTTTGATAAAACACGATGCAGTCTAACAGGTAGCAAGACATGAAAACTGGCATTCTATTCGCAGTCGCGCTGATTGGCCTTGCCGCCTGTACACCTCGTGTTGTGCCGACAGAACGCGGCGTTGGCTTTGATGATTTTACGCGGTTTGAACTGGAACGGGCGCGTCGTGAAGCGCAACTGACCTCGCCCCGGACTACGATTGTACCGGGTGCGCAGGTCACTTCTATTCCATCGCAAGCGCCGGTCAACGACCCGCAGATCATTCCATCCAGTGAGCTTGCGCAAGCAGGGATTGGGTCTGCCACCACCAATGCCGGTGTCAGAGCAAACCCATTGCGCACCCAAGGGCTGCAAGCGTCACCCAGCAATCCTGCACCTGCATTGGTGAACTCTGGAACAGGACTGTCTGACGAGCAAAGTTTTGATGCTGTCACAGGTCGTGAATCGATTGAAAGCGATGCTCAGCGCCGTGCTGCACAAGCTGCTGCACGCGAACAGGTAGCGGTGACGGCTGTGCCTGAGCGCCCGTCGAATACCGGACCAAATATCGTTGAGTTCGCATTGGCTGCTCCAAACGTCAAAGGACAGGAATGGTATAGCCGGTCACTCTTGTCCGGGGATTCCCGTTTTCGCCGCAACTGTGCAACTTATGCGTCTGCGGATGATGCACAGCGTGATTTCCTTGCGCGTGGCGGGCCCGAACGTGATCGCCGCGGTATTGATCCGGACGGTGACGGTTTCGCATGTGGATGGGACCCAGCACCCTTTATTCAGGCCGTACGCAACTGAGGCTGACGACGCGACCATCACCCAATTATGGGCCACGTCGCGACGGGGCGAAACCTGACATCGTTGTCATTCACTACACTGCAATGGCGTCAGCACGGACTGCGGCCAATACGCTATGTAACCCCGATACAGAGGTCTCTGCGCATTATCTGATTGCCGAGGACGGTGAAGTCATGTCGCTTGTCCCTGAAGCAATGCGGGCTTGGCATGCTGGTGCGGGGGCGTGGGGCAATGTGACGGACGTCAACAGCCGCTCAATTGGGATTGAACTGGCAAACACTGGCTTTGCACCATTTGCAGCGGCTCAGATGGATGCGTTGGCGGATGTACTAAGGGGTATCAACGCCCGCTGGAATATCCGCCCTGAACGCGTCATCGGGCATTCTGATATGGCGCCGGGACGCAAGATTGACCCCGGAGCACGGTTTGATTGGCGCAGATTGGCGCTGGAAAGTTTGTCGATCTGGCCTTCCCCCAGCGTTGATGCGCATTCATGGCCAAAAACCGACGAAGCCCGGTTTACTGCGATGATGGCGGCCTTTGGTTATACTGCGACGGATGATGTGGAACTGCTTTTGAAAAGCTTGCGCCTCAGGTTCCGTCCGGGCGCAGATGGCCCATTAGACGCCACAGATCTTGCCATCATCACAGACCTTGCCCGCCGTTTCCCCGTTGACGTGAACGGCGCATGAGCCTAACCCCGCAATTGCGCGGATGGCTGGGTGACTGCGGCAGTGATGTCGAGGAAAGTCCGGACTCCAAAAAGCACGGTGCCGGGTAACGCCCGGCGGGGGTAACCCCAGGGATAGCGCCACAGAAAACAGACTACCTGACCCCGGTCAGGAAAAGGTGAAACGGTGGGGTAAGAGCCCACCGCGCGAGCGGCAACGCAAGCGGCACGGCAAGCCCCACCGGGAGCAATGCCAAATAGGGACCTCGCGTCGCAAGACGGGGATGCTTGAACCCCAGACGGTCCGGGTTGGCAGCTAGAGGGCGCTTGGTAACAGGCGTTCCAGATGAATGGTCATCCAAAGTGGTTCGCCACTTGGACAAAATCCGGCTTATAGGCCATCCGCGCGTATTTACTTGGATAAGATTTTGCAGGCTTGCTTTGCCCAAACTTATGGGTCGGCATTTTTGCAAGTGACGTTTGCAGAGATACGCATCGACGCATTGCTGGTCCTTGGCTACCCTACCTTCACCGCAATCGCGACCCAAAATCAGACGACAGAACGCGCAGACGACCAAAAGGGAAACACCCTATTGGACGACGGGTGACCTGCGGCCTGATCTCTGGGACCTCACTTTGTTGCACCCATAGGAGACTTGTTATGACCCTCAAAGTAATTGGAACTGGCTTAAGCCGCACTGGCACCATGTCGACGCGCATGGCCCTTGAACACCTCGGCTTTGGGCCGTGTCATCACATGATGGCCCTTTTCGCAGATCCCGCTCAAGTGGCGATCTGGACAGAGGTTGCACGCGGCAAGACGACAGACTGGGGGGCCGTTTTTGACGGTTTTACAGCCCAGGTTGATTTCCCCGGCGGCCGCGTCTGGCAGCAAATGATTGATGCCTTTCCAGATGCGAAAGTTCTACACACCGAACGCCCCGAAGAAGATTGGTGGGCGAGCTTCAGCAAAACCGTTCTTAAGGTTTGGAAGCATCACAAAATGCTGACCCGCAACATGCCTGCGCACATACAAGACATTTTTACAAACCTGACCCCGTTCTACATCGACGACACCTTTGGTGGATTGCCGGACAAGGCAATGGCGATCGAGGCATACCGTCGAAACAATGCGCTTGTGCGCGAACTGGTCCCTGCAAACAGACTTCTGGTCTTCACGCCCTCAGATGGATGGGGCCCACTTTGTGACTTTCTGGACGTACCTGTTCCGGCAGACCCTTTTCCACGCAGCAATGCGCGTGACGAGTTCTGGAGCAATTTTGAAGAAGAACCAGCCGATTGAACGGCACTTGCCCGTGGCCTGATCAGTCAGTCACGGGCCAACCCTCATTTTTAGAGACTTGATATGAAACGCATACTCTTTGTGCTCATGATGATATTCATCTCACTCCCTCTTTTTGCCAATGATAGAAACCGTTCGACTCCCGTTTGGATGATGGTCGTGCATGAGATTGAAGACTACGAAGAGTGGCGTTTCGTTTTCGACAGTGGTCTTTCAACCCGGCAAAGCGCGGGTGAACTGTCTTTTGAAATCAACAGAGACCCGGGTGATCCTAGCCAAATTATCGCAATTTTCCAATGGGACACCGCAGAACGGGCGCAGGCGTTTGTGGATGACCCCACTGTCCGCAATGCGATGAAAGCGGCTGGCGTGGTATCTGATCCGATTGTGACTTTCTACAAAGGTGCCCCGCGCTAAGACGGAGGTTAGTCCAAACCTGTTAGCAATGGCTTCTTGTCTTTCAGAAACGCAACCAAAGCGTCCAAGACAACGCGCACTCGGTGAGATCCACGTGCAGATTCATGATAAAGAACCCAAGAATCCAACTGGTCGAATGGGTCGGGAAAGACCCGTTCAAGGTTCGCGCAAGTATCGCCCACTGCACAAAAGAGCGGGCCAATACCATTTCCTTGTTCAATCATGACACGCGCGGAATCAGAGTTTTCTACGCGGGTTGTTGGACGATCAGGATCGGCGAATTGTTCCAGCCAGCCAAAGCAACGTGCATGCAAAAGTGGTGTCCCGTAGCGGACCAGATTATGGCCGGTGAGGTCCTCGGGTGAATTGGGGCGGGCGTGCTGGGTAAGGTATTCCTGCGAAGCGTAAAGCGCACTGCCCCATGTGAAAGAATAGGCAATCACGAGGCCGGGATCTTTGGGAGAAATTGTGCGGACCGCGATATCTGCGTCGCCTTTCGCCAGATCAACACCAGAAATCGCGCTCATCAGGTCAATGTGTAGGCCGCTGTGGGTTTGGGCGACTTCACCGACCAATGGGCGCAACACGTGCGCGGCGGTCGGGACACAAGCTACTTTGACTGTGCCAACAGGCTCTTCCCGCATGGAACGCACATTGTTCCGGGTCGTATTGACGGTCGTATCCATCATTTCCGCAGCGTCTGCGATCGCTAACCCCTCAGAGGTGAAGATAAAGTCACCGCCACCGCGTACAATCAGAGTCGCGCCAAACGCTTCTTCTGCTGCGGTAAGTCTGCGACTAACTGTTGATCCATCAACACCAAGGATGCGGGCAGCCCCGGCGATAGAGCCTTCATTCCGCAGGGCAAGAACAACGCGAAAATCGCTCCAATTTGGGTCTGCCATACGTCTTTTGTTCCATGTATAAATAGAGTTTGATGGTTTTTAAGGTCTTGGGCAAGGCATTCTAGAAACACTATGCGGCACGCGCAGTTGCAGCAATTCGTGCGCAGGCCTGCAACGCAGGCGAAAGGTCCACGCGGACACTCACAAGAGCTATATTTGTTCTTGCAAGTGGTTATCGCAGATTCGATTGCGAGACTTCGCGGTTCGATGTCTCATAATTCCGCTGGCCTAAGCCTTTCCGGTTGACTCGGGCCCGCGCACGGGTAAAAGGCAGCTTCAACCAGATTAACGCGATGTGCCGTACACGGCCCGCAATCAGAGGATATGAGATATGGCGAAGCCAACCACGATCAAAATCCGCCTGAACTCCACTGCGGGGACCGGGCATTTCTACGTCACAAAAAAGAACGCACGTACAATGACTGAAAAGATGGTCATCAAAAAGTACGATCCCGTTGTGCGCAAGCACGTCGAGTATAAGGAAGGCAAGATCAAGTAATTGATCGCCTAGCCCGAAGACTGATTAAGCCGCACTCTTGGAGCGCGGCTTTTTTGTTTGCATTAGCCCATTGGCGGGTCGGCCGGTTTGCCGTCGAGTGTATGATAAACCCGTGTCTGTGTTTCGCGATTAAAAGTCAGCCTGCGATCGTGATCTGGGTATGTAACGACATCATGCGGGCTGCGCGTGCCAACCACCAAATAAGTGACGTCCTCGTCGCTTGCGTTCTCAAGGCAGTGCCCGGCTGGATCGTTTGCGGGAAAGCAGGCGGCGTCACCCGCGCTGATAGGAGTAACCGTATCCCCTTCATGGACCAGAACCGTTCCCGCGATCACGTAAATGAATTCATCCTCTTCGGCGTGCCAATGTTTGAACGAAGACTTCGATCCGGGCGGCAAGGTTTCCGTGAAAGCACCGAATTGGGTCAACCCCCCTGCATCGCTAAAGAGTGCGGCACTGTAGCGACCAAGCGCATCAGGCGCTTCTGGCTCCTCTATTGGCACTTCTGATTTGCGAAGGATCGGCATTAGCCAAGGACCGTGATCAGCAAAGTGATGAGAAGTCCTATTTGGGCAAGCAGTGTCAGAGCCATGCCGAAGAAGCGAAATCGCCAGTTTACGCCGTCATGGGCAAAATAGACCCCGTGCAATATCCGCCCAACAATCAATGCGGTGGCGCAGAGGATCAGCATGAAACGGTCGCCATCCTGCACTTCTGCCAAGCCCATCAGGATGAGCGCAATAGGTAACTGTTCAACCGCGTTTGCATGACCGCGAATTGCCTTGGCCATTGACCGGCTGTCGCCATCGCCCATGACCACTCCATCGCGTCTACGAAACTGTATCACTTTGATGGTCAGCAATAGAATAATCACACCAGCCAGGACTGCTGTGATGGATGTGATGGGAAGAGTGATCATGACGTGGCCTATGCGCAAAGAAAAAGGGCTGATGTTTCCATCAGCCCTTAGATCGTTCAAAAGTTCAACGCTTATTCGCGGCTGCCGAACAGTTGCAGCAGGAACATGAACATGTTGATAAAGTTCAGGTAAAGGTTCAGCGCGCCCATGATAGCGGCTTTGCCCAACCATTCCTGATCGCCATGTGCGGCATGTGCCACGTACTCGGTCTTGATACGCTGCGTGTCGTAAGCTGTCAGACCGGCAAAGATCAAAACACCCAATGCAGAGATAGCGAACATGATCGCAGGTGACTGCAAGAAGATGTTCACGATCATCGCAACAACCAAGCCGATCACACCCATGATGAGGAATGTGCCCCAGCCAGACAGATCTTTCTTCGTTGTATAGCCGTAGAGGCTAAGACCAGCGAAGGCGATCGACGTGATCAAAAAGATGTTGGCGATCGATAGGCCGGTAAAGGCTACGAAAATCCATGCCATGGACAGACCCATCACAGATGCAAACACGTAGAAAAAGGTTTGTGCTGCGGCGGCAGAGAATTTGTTAATCATCGCGCCGAAGAAAAAAACCATTCCGAGTGGTGCAAACATTGCGATCCAGCCGAGGATATTTGGCGCCAGTGTGACCGGGTCACGGAAGATGCCAAGCAGTGCGGGGGACGTACCCACTGCCCATGCCACAGCAAATGTCAGCAACATGCCTACGGACATTGTGCCGTAGACTTTGTTCATGTGGGTGCGCAGACCCTCGTCGATTTCGGCCGCGCGTACTCCGCCGACCGTTCTAATGAGTTGTTCTTGTGCCATGTATTGACCTCCAAAAATAAACAGCGGCGCCGCAGACGGGCATCCTTGCACGAGATATTGGCAGGGATGCCCGTTAATTCAAGGCTTCAAAGGTCCATTATGCGGATTTCTGATCATTTTGGGCGGGAATGTCGCAGGTCGGACGGTTGCCGCGATTATTTTAACCAATGATCGGGTGCATTCCAGATCGTTTGACGTCCTTCGGCCAGCGCATCATGGCGTGAAATGCCAATATCTTTCAGCATGCGGTCATCCAATGCACGCAAATGGCGACGTTGACGTGCGACAGCAATCATGTGCCCCAAAGTGCCCAGCACCGAGCGGGGCTTAGGTTGGCAGTTTCCGAGTACAGTGGCGTTTTGAATTGTGACGGTCATGTTATTCCCTTTCGTGATGGATTGTTGCGTTCATATTTCGATGCTTGATATATGAGCGATCCTACGCCATAATGAAAATGAATGTTTTTGAATTGATATATCAGGATTTGTGATATGGCTCGAAACCTAGACTTAACGGCACTGCGTTCCTTTGTAGCGGTCTCTGATGCAGGCGGCGTGACCCGTGCGGCGGGAATGCTTAATTTGACGCAATCCGCTGTTTCGATGCAGCTAAAGCGTCTTGAAGATTCGCTTGATGTCCCGTTGCTTGACCGTTCCTCACGCACAATCGCATTGACGCCAGCAGGCGAGCAAATGCTGGGCTACGCGCGGTCTATGTTGAAAATCAATGATGAGGCGTTGTCGCGTCTAACGGCCACCGAATTTGAAGGCGAAATCAGGTTGGGGGTGCCACATGACGTGATTTACCCGGCTGTTCCTGCAGTGTTAAAAAGGTTTGCTGCGGATTTCCCAAGAATGCAGGTACGTCTGATTTCGATGCCAACACGCAAGTTGTTGGACATGCTGGGGCGCGGCGAGGTTGATCTGATCCTAACGACCGAAGAAACCTGTGGTCCGGGTGGGCAGGCGCTTGTTGAATTGCCATTGCTTTGGGTGGGTGCAAGTGATGGCCAATCATGGCGCAAGAAACCGTTGCCCGTGGCCTTTTGCAAGAACTGTATTTTCCGCAGCGGTGTTCTGCAGGCGCTCAACGAAGGCAGTATTGATTGGACGATGGCCGTCGATTCAGAATTGGACAACGCAGTTGAGGCGGCGGTCAGCGCTGACCTGGCAGTCCACGTCGCACTCGAAGGCAGTTTGCCACCGCATACTGTCAAGATTGATCACGGTGGGCTGTTGCCTGACCTAAAGCCGCAGAACATCAACCTCTACGTGCTTAAGCCCGAAGACCAGGTCAGCCAAGCGATGGCCGAGATTATCAAACAATGCTACGCCGCACCGGTGCCAAAGCCACAGTTGGTTACGGCGTAACAACAACCTTGCCGGTTGATTTGCGTGTGCGCATCAGTTCAAGCGCATCTGCGGCTTGATCCAAGGGTAGGACGTGGCTGACATGCGGTTGCAGCTTGCCTTCAGCGTGCCATGCCATCAATTCCGCAAGGCTGTCTGTTAAAGCCTGAGGATTGAATGCGAGGTAACCACCCCAGTAGAACCCGATGACTGTGATGTTTTTGACCAGCAGGATATTTGCAGGAATTTGCGGCACGTCCCCACTGGCAAAGCCGATGACGATAACCCGTGCCTCTCTGTTGCAAGCACCAAGAGCCGCTTTGAAAGCATCACCGCCCACAGGATCATAAACAACGTCTGCGCCACCCAGCGCTTTGACGGCGGTTTTGATATCGTCGGTGTCACTGTCGATCAGATGATCGGCGCCCGCAGCCTTGGCCACCGCAAGTTTGTCCACACCACGCGCGACGGCAATGACCGTTGCCCCCATCGCTTTGCCAATCTCAACCGCAGTCAGTCCAACGCCACCAGCGGCCCCCAAGACCAAAAGGGTTTCGCCCTGCAGTAAGTTCGCACGTCGTGCAAGTGCCAGATGTGATGTGCCGTAAGCCACCATAAATCCCGCAGCTGTTTCATCGGACATCGTCGCCGGAACCGGACGGCAAAGTGCAGCAGGAAAAACACCCTTGTCGGCCAAGCCGCCCTGACCGCCAAAAACCGCCACGCGTGTTCCAATCTTTGGCGTTATGACATCCGGGCCCGTCGCGACAACGGTTCCGCAGACTTCCATGCCAAGGGTGAAAGGCGGGGTCGGTGTATCCTGATAGGTGCCTTTTGCCATCAAGAGATCTGCAAAGTTTAGACCGCAAGCGGCGATATCCAGCAGGACTTCTCCTTTGGCGGGCTCGGGGTTCGCCACATCTATAACAGCTGGTTTCGTTTCAAACGAATGGACTTGGAATGCGCGCATCTTAATGAATCCTTGGTCATTTCAGCCTTTATGTTCGGTATGGAGAACAAGCGCCAGTCTCAAAAATGCGCGAAAAAGTGGCGCTTTACAGAAAAGTGAACGCACAAACCTATCCTTAAGGTAAGGACAAGGGCTGCAACCGTTGCGTGTTCTGTGCTAATGTTGTCTTGGCATGTTCTTGTAACGTGTGGTCGGTAGAATCCGACCGTGTATTTTAATGAGTGAAATCCATGGCTGGTCACTGAAAGATTGCCAGCCGAGTGAGGAAGAGAAAATGAAACACCCCGTAGATGTCCATGTTGGCAAACGAATCCGCCATCGTCGCTGGATGAATGGTACGACACAACAGCAGTTGGCTGAGGCTGTCGGCATCAAGTTCCAGCAAATTCAAAAGTACGAAACTGGCATGAACCGCGTCAGCGCATCCCGCCTTTGGGATATCGCTAAGGTATTGGGAGTAGAGATTTCTTTCTTCTTTGAAGGACTTGATGCCGAGCCAAATCCGAATGCGAATGCGTCGGATATGCCAGGCGATATCTTGACTGATAAAGAAGCCTTAGAACTTCTGCGTTCCTACTACGCGATCCCTGAAAACCAACGCCGGCGTTTGTTCGATCTTGCCCGCGTTCTGAGTGAGGCTGCTTAGCCCACGACTTGACCTGTCATGCTGCGCCGCGTTACCGCCAATAGGAAACGTCGGCGCAGTTGAAGGGCACTCTTCCATGGCAGTCTCGAAAACAACTCAAACGGAACTTATAAAAGTGGCCCACGCGCTTGCGGACGCCGCTAGACCTGTCACGTTGGCATATTTCCGCGCATCGGGACTGGCCGCTGACAACAAAGACGCCGCTGGGTTTGATCCCGTTACGATTGCTGATCGCGATGCCGAAAAAGCTATGCGTGAGGTGCTGGCAAAAACCCGTCCCGATGATGCAATTCTGGGTGAAGAGTTCGGCCATCAAAGTGGCTCGACTGGTTTGACATGGGTCCTTGATCCGATCGACGGCACGCGCGGCTATATCAGCGGCACGCCAACTTGGGGTGTCTTGATATCGGTGGCTGATGCAGATGGTCCGCTATTTGGGCTGATCGATCAGCCGTACATCGGCGAGCGTTTTGTAGGCGGTTTCGGTGTCGCCGAAGTAGACGGCCCGACTGGTCGGACAGCTTTGTCTTGCAGACCGCCGCGCACTTTGGCCAAAGCAACAGTTCTGACGACATTTCCAGAGGTAGGGACACCCCAAGACCGCGCCGCATTTGAGGCGGTGGCAAGCCAAGCCCAACTGACGCGGTATGGGATGGATTGTTATGGATATGCTTTGTTAGCCGCTGGACAAGTTGATCTGGTGATCGAAGCGGGCCTGAATGCCTATGATATTCAGGCGCCCATTGCCGTCGTCCAAGCGGCAGGGGGCATCGTCACCAATTGGGAAGGCGGTCCTGTCCACAATGGTGGTCGTGCGCTGGCAGCGGCAAATGAGGCAATCCATGCCGAAGCGTTGGCTATTTTGCGAGAGGTCTCGCATGACTGATACATTGATCAAAGGCGCGGACGTCATTCTGACGATGGATGACGCACGACGCGAACTGCACGGTGCTGATGTGTTGCTGGAAGGTGGCGTGATCAAACAGATTGGTCATGATCTTATCGCACCAGAGGCAGAGGTTTTTCACGCCAAAGGTAAGATCATTACCCCTGGTTTAGTGAATACGCATCATCACCTCTATCAAACGCTGACCCGCGCGGTCCCCGGTGCCCAAGATGCGTTACTCTTTGGCTGGTTGCAGCGGCTTTATCCAATTTGGGCACGCTTTGGTCCCGAAGAAATGTTTGTGTCGGCCCAAGTTGGACTGGCAGAACTGGCTTTGTCTGGCTGCACGCTGACATCCGACCATCTTTATCTTTATCCGAATGGTGCCCGACTGGATGACACGATCGCCGCGGCACAGGATATCGGTCTGCGTTTTCATGCGACGCGCGGCGCGATGAGCATCGGTGAAAGTGACGGTGGCTTGCCGCCGGACGCGCTCGTGGAAGATGAGCATGCCATTCTTGAGGACAGCATCCGGGTTATCGATGCATTCCATGATTCCAATCCCGGCGCGATGATACGTGTCGGCGTCGCACCCTGTAGTCCTTTTTCGGTAACCCGTGACTTAATGCGCGATGCCGCCGTTTTGGCACGGGACAAAGGTGTAATGATGCACACGCATTTGGCTGAAAACGACGAAGACATTGCCTATTCGCTCGAAAAATTTGGATGTCGCCCGGGACAATACGCAGAAGACCTTGGGTGGACTGGTGATGATGTCTGGCATGCCCATTGTGTGAAGCTCGACACGCGAGAGATTGATCTCTTTGCACGCAGCCGGACAGGTGTTGCGCATTGCCCGTGTTCAAACTGCCGTCTTGGATCCGGGATCGCGCCCGTCCGGCAAATGCGGGACGCGGGCGTTCCAGTTGGGCTGGGTGTTGATGGCTCGGCCAGCAATGATGTGGGCAATTTGGTTGGTGAGGCGCGGCAAGCCATGTTGTTGCAACGCGTGCAAAACGGGGCCGATGCAATGTCTGCACGCGAAGCGCTAGAGATTGCGACGCGCGGTGGTGCGCAGGTTTTAGGCCGTAATGACTGCGGACAGATCGCTGTTGGCAAACGCGCGGATATTGCGATCTGGGATGCACACACGATTGAAAACGCCGGATCATGGGATCCTGCCGCATTGCTGCTGGCGGGGCCAACCCGCGTTGACGCCTTGTTCGTTGAAGGCAGGCAGATCGTATCCGAAGGAAAGGTCATCACAATCGACCTACCAAATGTTGTAGAACGCCAAAACAACCTCGCGCGGAAACTTGCCGAAGACTAAATTCAATCAATTTCGGCAAGTTTCGGTCTAAATCATGCCACATTCAAACGCGACCAAGTGGACTTCGGTTTCTAATCCCACTCCGGAAAGGGCGTCGCCATGAAAAACATTCTCACCGTGTTTTTACTCTCAGCGATGGCGGCTTGTAGCACGGCGCCCGCACCTCAGACGACCTCAGTTGCAGCAACATCAGCTGCTACTGGGGTCGCTTCTGGTTTCACCGCAGACATAAACGCATTCCGCGCCAGTCAAGGACTAGGTGCTGTTCAACCTAACGCCGCATTGACCCGCGCGGCCCAAGCACATGCCAATGACATGGCAAGTCGCGGTTACTTTTCGCATGAGTCCCCAAACGGTCCGAACGGCCGTAATTTCGTTGAACGCGCGAAAGCAGGCGGTTGCGCGTTGCGGTCCGGTGCCGAAAACATCGCAAATGGGCAACAATCCGAAAGCGCCGCTCTAACATCTTGGCAGAATTCTGCAGGCCACCGCAGAAACATGCTGGTCCCAAGCTACACACAATATGGGCTAGGTCGTTCTGGAAACATCTGGGTGCTAAAGCTGGCCGCTAGCTGCTAGGCCTGCCTGACGCCAGCCACCCAAACATCCTTTATAGCGCGATCATCCCCCATCATGATGGTAGGGAACAGCGCATCCCAAATATCATTTGCGCGATCAGTACGCTGCGCAATTGCTGGTGTAGATTGCAGATCGATGACTGTAATGTCTGCCGCTGCACCTGTTCCCAAATGCCCGATCTCACCGGACATCTTTAGCGCCGCTGCTGACCCCTCAGTGGCCAGCCACATCAGTTGAGCAGGATGCAGCGCTGTTCCGCGCAACTGTCCAATTTCATAGGCTGCAGCCATTGTGCGCAGCATGGAAAAAGAAGACCCGCCGCCCGTGTCGGTCGCAAGCCCAATTGCCAGTTTGGATTTTGCCAAACCCATCAGGTCGAATAATCCAGACCCGATGAAGGTGTTCGATGTCGGACAGTGCACCACTGCGGCACCGACTTCGGCTAGTCTTGCGATTTCGCGTGCTTCTAGATGGATCGAATGGCCATACAAACCGCGTTCGCCCAATAGGCCGAACATTTCATAGGTGTCCAGATAATCGCGGGCTTGCGGAAACAACTCTTTGACCCACGCAATCTCGGGCAGCTGTTCGCTAAGGTGTGTTTGCATCAGGCAATTCGGGTGTTCTGACCACAAAGCGCCCAATGCGGCCAATTGATCGGGTGTAGATGTAGGTGAAAACCGCGGGGTGATCGCATATATCGCGCGACCTTTGCCGTGCCAATGGTCTAACAGTGCTTTGCTATCGTCATAGGCCGTCTGCGCGGTATCGCGTAGCGTGTCTGGCGCATTACGGTCCATACAGGTCTTACCTGCGACAACGGCCATGTTGCGGTGGGACGCAGCTTCAAAAAATGCATCAACGCTTTGCGGGTGGATCGTGCAAAAACTGGTCAGCGTTGTTGTGCCATGCGCCAACGCCAATTCAAGCGTGCGTTCCGCCACATCATTTGCATAGGCCCGATCACCAAATCGTGCCTCTTCCGGGAAAGTGTAGGTATTGAGCCAATCGATCAGTTGCTTGCCCCAACTCGCAATTATACCGGTTTGCGGATAATGCATATGGGCATCGACAAAGCCTGCGCTGATCAGTGCGTCTTGATAGTCAGTGACAACCGCGTCTGGATGATCGTGCAGTAGGGCCGCGCCATTTCCAATTGCCGAAATCTGATCACCATCAATGAGTACGCCACCTGCGCTGTCGAAATCGACGACATCTGCCCAATCCTCCAACAAAGGATTGCCTGAAAATCCAAGGGTTTGCCCCAAAAGTAAGTGCTTGGTCATAGGTTCACCATATGGTCCCGTTTGCATGGGGTAAATCGCAGAAATCCAAGTTGTGCCGCAGGACGAAGCGGCTATGTTGAATTGAGCGCAAAGGATGTTTCATGGCCGAACCAGAGAGCACCGAAGACGAAGCATTTGGTATCACTGACAGATTGGTCAGTGATGTGCTCGATGCTGTGGGTCGCAGTGATGGTGCGTTCCTCAGCGACGCTCTCGATCCGATGCACCCGGCGGATGTGGCCCACCTACTTGAACAAGTCGACGCGCGTGATCGTCGTGCACTTTTAGTCGCGTGGCCCGGTGGTCTTGAAGGCGATGTTCTGTCCGAATTGGACGAAGAACTGCGCGAAGAGGTCATCGAACAACTCGCCCCGTCTGAGCTGGCCGAAGCGGTGCGCGATCTGGAAAGCGATGATGTTGTTGACCTCGTTGAATACCTTGATGATGCACAGCAAGAGGCGGTTCTTGATGCGCTGGATGCGGGCGATCGCGCTGTTGTTGAACAAGCGTTGGCCTACCCCGAGGAATCCGCGGGCCGTCACATGCAGTCCGAACTGGTGCGCGCGCCCGAACATTGGACCGTTGGCGAAGCGATTGATTATCTGCGCTCTGATGTGGTGCTGCCTGATCAGTTTTACCACATCATTTTGGTTGATCCACGGCTTAAGGCGACCGGCTATGTCACGCTGGGTCGGGTCCTGAGCCATGCACGCGATACGCCGCTGCGTGCTCTGACCGAAGATACGTTCCGGACCTTCCATGTCGCGCAAGACGTGGAAGAAGTGGCACAAGCCATCAACCACTATCACATGATCACAGCGCCGGTTGTGGATGACGACGACCGGATTGTCGGTGTCATCACAATCGACGATGCGATGGCGTTCTTGGAAGAAGAGGCAGAAGAAGACATCCTGCGCCTTGCTGGTGTTGGCGAAGGCAGCCTCTCAGACCGTGTGATCGCAACGACCAAACGGCGCTTTCCGTGGCTTGCGGTTAATCTGGTTACTGCGATCTTCGCCTCGATGGTGATTTCACTGTTTGAGGAAACCATAGCCGGTCTGGTGGCGCTGGCGGTCTTGATGCCCATTGTCGCGTCGATGGGTGGCAATGCAGGCACCCAGTCGCTGACGGTTGCGGTGCGTGCGCTCGCGACACGCGACCTGACCACCGCAAACGTCTGGCGCGTCATCAAACGAGAGGTGTTGGTTGGCCTGATCAACGGCTTGATATTTGCTGTCGTCATGGGCATCGTGGGCGTCGTCTGGTTCGGTTCACCCATGCTGGGTGTGGTGATCGCGGTAGCGATGGTGATCAACATGGTGGTTGCTGGTTTTGCGGGGACTGTCATTCCGGTTGTCTTGGAAAAAATGGGCGTCGATCCCGCACTTGCATCAGGCGCTTTTGTGACAACGGTCACAGATGTTGTCGGCTTCTTTGCCTTTCTTGGGCTCGCCGCCATGTGGTTATTGTGAATGGATAAAACCGCTGCACGCACCGCCGCTTTCGCCCGTCGCAAAGCAGCCCATATGCCGCATACCGCAACGGCCGGCTACCTCAGTGAAGTGCTTGCCGGATATCGCGGTGTCCCCTTGGCAGGCTATATGGCCATGCGCACCGAGATCGACCCAACCCCGACGATGGCAGAGGCCACAGCCCACGGACCTGTCGGTGTGCCGGTGATCATCGGGGCAGGGCAGCCGCTAAAGTTCCGCGCATGGGAACCTGATTGCAAGCTGATCAAAGGCGAATTCGGCGCGATGATCCCTGAAGCAGGGGCATGGATGACCCCACAAATCGTCATCGTGCCGCTTGTCGCATTCGACCGCCGCGGCGGGCGCTTAGGGTATGGGGGTGGTTTCTACGACCGGACCCTGGAAAAACTCCGCGCGGCACAACCCACAATGGCGATTGGCTTTGCCTACACCGCCCAGGAAGACGACAACCTGCCTCTGGAACCAACAGATCAGCCGCTCGACCTGATTGTGACCGAGCAAGGCATCATCACACCCTGATTATCTTCTTATGTTCAAAAATACCTCGGGGGAGGCCGCAGGCCGGGGGCAGAGCCCCAAGCACTACTCTTCCGCAAACGCCGCCATCACCTCATCAGAGGCTTCAAAGTTTGACGTCACACGCTGCACATCATCGTCTTCCTCCAACGTGTCCAAAAGCTTCATGAGCTTGGTCAGGCCCTCAACGTCCAGTTCGGTCGTCATGTTAGGCTTCCAGATCAGTTTGGTTGATTCTGTCTCGCCCAGTTCTGCTTCCAACGCGGTGGATACGTCGTTCAGATCCGTATCTGCGCAATAAATGACATGGTTCTCATCATCGCTCTGCACATCCTCGGCCCCCGCTTCGATAGCGGCCATCATCACCGTATCCGCGTCAGCAACCGCGGCGGGGTAAACCACCTCGCCCTTGCGGTCGAACATAAAGCCGACCGAGCCGGTTTCACCAAGGTTTCCACCATTCTTAGAGAAAGTAGACCGCACTGTTGAGGCCGTGCGGTTCCGGTTATCTGTCATCGTCTCAACGATCACAGCGACGCCGTTGGGGCCATAACCTTCATAGCGGATTTCGTCATAGTTTTCGGCATCACCGCCTTGCGATTTCTTGATCGCGCGGTCGATCACGTCTTTCGGCACCGAGCTCGACTTTGCCTCTTTCACAGCCATCCGCAAACGCGGGTTTTTATCCGGATCGGGGTCGCCCATTTTGGCGGCAACGGTGATTTCCTTGGCCAGCTTTGAAAACAGCTTGGACCGCAGTTTGTCCTGCCGTCCCTTGCGGTGCTGAATATTCGCCCATTTGGAGTGGCCAGCCATTGGAAACCTCGTCTTTTATAGCATTAATCTGCGCCTCTATACGGCAAGCAGCCCAGCCCCCGCAACCCCGCGCTAGAGCGGCCAAATGAACGGGATGACGAAGGAAACAATAGGTGCAAGCGACAGGTTTAATGGTACCCCGAATTTTAGAAAATCGCTAAACCGATAGCCGCCCGGCCCATAGACCAGCGTATTGGTTTGATATCCAATGGGCGTCGCAAAACTCGCGCTCGCCGCAATCATGACGGCTACGACCAATGGGCGTGGATCAACGCCAAGTGCGGCTGCCAAACCTATGGCAATCGGGGTCATGACAACGGCGACCGCGTTATTCGACACCAGTTCGGTCAGAATGCTGGATAGCAAATAGACTGCCAAGACCACAAAAAACGGCGGCAAGACCAACATGACAGGCGACAACGTGTCAGCAATGATCGCGACAGCACCAGAAGACTGCAATGCCGACCCCACGCCCAACATTGCAAAAATCAACGCAAGCAAGCGGCCATCGACATAAGAAAATGCCTCATCTGCATCAATGCAGCCTGTCATCAGCACGACGGTCACGCCGATCATTGCGAGCATCAAAATAGGGGCAACGCCCAATGCCGCAAGGACGACAACGCTTAGTAACACAGCAATCGCGACCCAAGCCCGTCCACGGCGATACGCCCGTTGTGACGGCTCTGACACATCCCCAAGGTTCATGTCTTCGCTCAGCCGTTGAATATCCTCAGGCGCACCTTCCAACAGTAACGTGTCACCAACTTTTACGATAATATCGTCAATCTGTGCACTGATATTGGCATCGCGCCGATGTACCGCCAGTGGATAGACAGCATAGCGTCTGCGCAAACGCATCGCGCCCAGTCGTCGGCCAACCATCTTGCAGTTGGGTGTAATCAACACTTCGACGGTCGTTGTCTCAACGGCTGATACCTGATCAACAGGGCGCAGCTCCTTGTTTTCCTGCAACGACAGCAACTCGGCCATTTCGGTGCGCAAAACCACGCGGTCTCCAACTTGCAAGCTGACGGCCTTAAGATTGCGACGCAGTGACGTGTCACCGCGCACCACATCAATCAAGCGCACACCATCACGTTTGAAGAGCGCAATGTCAGTCACTTCGCGGTCAATCAGGTTGCTTTCATGAGGGATCACGACCTCAGAAAAGAACTTCTTCTTCGACCGGTCTGACAGCATCGTTGCCATGCTTTGCCGGTCCGGTAAAAGTCGCGGGGCCATGAAATAGAGGTATGTGAATGTCCACAAAACCACGACAACGCCAATTGGAAAGATCTCTAGAATCCCAAACGGTTCCAGCCCAGATGATCGCGCAACCCCATCAACCAACAGGTTCGTCGACGTGCCCAGTAGTGTCATCGTACCGCCAACAATCGCGGCATAGCTCAGCGGAATCAAAAGCTTGGACGCAGATGTGCCTAATGTACGTGCCAGTTGCACAAAGACCGGGATCATCACGACAACCAATGGCGTGTTATTCATAATAGCACTGGCGAAGGCCACAAAAACCAACCCGCCGCCGATCGCGCGGGCCGGGCTGACTTTGGCCTGGCGTTCCGCGATCTGTGTCATTGCATTTAACGCGCCCGTCCGCACCAGTGCGCCGACGATGATAAACATCGCCGCAATTGTCCAAGGGGCTGGGTTTGCAAGCGCCATGACAGCTGCTTCATAGGGCAAAACGCCCGTCGCCAGCAAAACCGACACGCCAATCATCGCGACCACTTCGGTTGGATACACTTCACGTAGGAACATCAAGAACATGCCCAGCACGACGACCATTGTCAGGACTGCACTTTGCGTCTGCGTGAGTGAAAAGACATTATCCATGGGGTTCAGTTTCGCCTAAGGGTAGAGGATCAGCAACCCGCGGCTGCACGAGGCTGAGGCCAACAGCCATGAACGCCAGCGCAAGCCATATCCAAAGGCTGTAGGTTTCCCCCAGCAAAAGCATTGCCCAAAATACGCCTGATCCCGTCACGACATAACTGACTTGGCCTGCAAAAACTGATCCCGCGCGTGCGATCAACCAAACATAGCCCGCATAGACCAACACATGGATGATCGAGCTAAGCAGCATCGTGAAATCTGCCAATAAGAAAGGTGATTGCGGCACAAAAAACTGCTCTGTCCCCAATGCTAGCGGCAAGGCGATAACTGTCCCAATGGCAGACGCACCAAAGAGTACCTGAAAGGGGTCAAGACCTGCCGTGCCCCAACGCGCCACGATATTCCCTTCGCAAGCGTAACAAAACGGGGCGATAAGGGCTAAAGGTAGGAAAACAATCATCGCGCGTTCGGGCAAGCTGGCCTCGGGCAATGCTATGAAGGCGACCCCGATCAAGCCAAAGCACAGACCGCCCAAGCGCCGAAACGAAAACCTGTCGTTGCCAAGCGCCAACGCAATCGGAAAGGCCATCATGGGGATCGTGGCAATCACGATAGACATAATGCCAGATGGCAGATGGAATGCCGCGCGAAAACTGGTGTAGCCGGGGATCAAGGTCCCGATGGTCGCGATCATCAACCAAACAGCCAGGGTTTTGCGTGTAAAAGGCATCCGACCCATCTGACGCCACCGCAACACACCAAGCAGCACAGCACCGATCAGCATTTGCCAAAAGACGATCCCAAAGGGTTGGTATCCAGCCGTCACGGTGATCTTGATCAAAGGCTGCGTTAGCCCCCAACCGCAGCCTAACAGCAAAAGAAAACCTGTCAGCCGCGCCCGCTCAGTGATCATGCAGGGCCCGTTTGAGACAATCGCCCGCCTTGGCGCACCATGGCGACCTTAACGGCTTTGCCTGTCAGGTTGTCGGTCTCGACATAAAGGCCAGATAGCGTGGCCTCGTCGGCCGCAGGGGTGAACCGTGACTTTGGCATGCCAGTAATAAAGCGGCGCAAAGGCTCAACCTTGTCCATGCCAATGACCGAATTGTAATCACCGCACATGCCGGCATCTGTCATATAGGCGGTGCCGCCGGGCAAGATCATCGCGTCACCCGTGGGCACATGGGTATGTGTGCCGACCACGATACTGGCGCGACCGTCGCAGAAATGCCCGGTCGCCATCTTCTCTGATGTAGCCTCGCAATGAATATCGATCAGGCTGGCGGCAACTTGGCCACCCATCGGGTATTGGCGCAAAACCGCATCGAGGGCCGAGAACGGATCGTCAAAGGGCCGCTTCATGAAGACTTGGCCCAACACTTGCGCTACCAGCACTTTGCGTCCGTCGGGCGCGTTGAACACGCGTGCACCGACGCCAGGGGCCGTTTTGGAGAAATTTATCGGGCGGATGATGCGCTGCTCTTTGTCGATAAACGTCAGCATATCTTTCTGGTCAAACGCATGATCGCCAAGGGTGACGACGTCCGCGCCTGCATCCAGCAAGATGTTCGCGTGATCGCCCGACAGCCCCATGCCAGAAGTTGCGTTCTCGCCGTTTACAACGACAAAATCCAACTTCCACTCTGCCCGCAAGCGGGGCAGGTGGGTGGTAATCGCGGCACGCCCAGAGCGGCCCATGACATCGCCAAGAAAGAGTATTTTCATAACTGTGTTGTTAAGTCGTGCGGGCAGTTTCCTCCAGCGCTTTCTGTGTGCTTGCACTTGGGCGGTGAGGGTGCGACGCATGGCGCATGGAAACACCTATCAATTCCCGGCCCGTCGTTGGCATCTTTTGGATGTTCTTTACCGGGTTGATGTTTGTCGCCGTGACAGCGGTGGTCAAACATGTCGGCGATGAAGTGCCCGCCGCACAGGCGGCGTTCTTGCGGTATGTATTGGGCTTGGTGTTTCTGATCCCGATGATCAAACCGATTATGGCCGCACATCTGACAGGACGGCAGAAAAAACTATTCTGGGCGCGGGGGCTTGTGCACACGCTGGCGGTGATTTTGTGGTTCTTTGCGATGGCACGCATTCCCATCGCTGAGGTAACGGCGATGAACTATCTTTCACCAGTCTATGTCTCACTAGGGGCTGCGCTCTTTTTGGGCGAACGGCTACCGCCGCGGCGATTGGCTGCTGTGATCATAGCGTTGATCGGTGCGATGATCATTCTGCGGCCCGGCGTCAAAGAGGTAGAGCTCGGCCATATCGCGATGCTCGCGACGGCGATTTGCTTTGCAGCCGGTTATTTGATTGCCAAGCAGCTTTCGGGCGAAGTTTCGGCCCCGGTTGTTGTTGGCATGTTGTCGATCACAGTGACCGTTGGCCTTGCCCCCTTTGCTTGGGCCGTTTGGGTGACACCAACGTTCGCGCAGTTGGGTTGGCTATTTCTGGTTGCCTGTTTTGCAACTGCCGGACACTATTCTATGACACTCGCATTTGCTGCTGCACCTTTGACAGTCACGCAGCCAGTGACATTCTTGCAATTGGTTTGGGCAGTGTTGTTGGGCGCCATCGTCTTTGGCGAGGCAATTGACGGATGGGTGATTTTCGGTGGGGCCGTTATTATGGCATCCGTCAGTTTCATCACGTGGCGCGAAGCCGTTGCAAGGCGCAAAATTACACCGGCCGTGCCCGCGACCAAGGTTTAGGACAGAACTTTCATGCCTCCGGCGGAGGTATTTTTAAACATGAGAAGGGGCAAGCCGGACAAGGATTGAGCCTTGTGTGACGATCCCAACTGGTTCACCGCCGTCCAGTACCTGCAAGGGCGCGCCGTTGATCTGGTTCATGATCTCTTGCACAGGTGTCTCGATGTCGATTGCGGGGCCCTCAGCCGTGCCATCGGTCATCACATCGCGTGCGGTGAGAACACCCAGCGGGTTCATATGGGCCACAAATTCGGCCACATAGCCATTGGCTGGATCGGTGAAAATATCGCGTGGTGTCCCGCATTGCACGATCCGCCCACCTTCCATGATTGCGATACGGTTGCCGATCTTGAACGCTTCATCCAGATCATGGCTTACAAATATAATCGTTCTTCCCCGTTGTTTTTGCAGGTCCAGAAGTTCGTCCTGAAGGCGCGTGCGTATCAATGGATCAAGGGCCGAGAATGGTTCGTCCATCAGTAGGATCGGTGCATCGGTTGCAAAGGCACGCGCAAGGCCCACGCGCTGTTGCATGCCACCTGAAAGTTCGCCAACCAATGCGTCAGCGCGGTCGGCCAAGCCCACCATCTCAAGTTCTTGATCGACACGCTTCAAACGGGCAGTTTTTTCAATACCGCCGAGCTCAAGACCTAACCCGACATTGTCGCGCACGGTTCGCCACGGCAGCAGCCCAAATTGTTGGAACACCATCGACACGCATTCGCGCCGCACCCGGCGTAGATCATGGGCAGAACTTTTGCCGACACTACAGGTCCAGTCACCATCATGAATACGAACCTCACCTCGTATCACTGGATTGAGGCCGTTAACGGCACGTAGCAAGGTAGATTTTCCAGAGCCTGATAGCCCCATCAGCACAAGGATCTCGCCCGCTTCGACATTGAGCGAGCAGTTATGCACCCCCAGTATTTGGTCAGTTCTTTCGCGTATTTCCGGCCGTTCCAAACCTTCATCCATCAACGGCAGAGCGGTTTCCGGCTTGGCCCCGAATACGATGGACACGTTATCAAATTCTACAGCATTCATTTCGATTTCACCCGCAGCATCCGGTCCAGCATGATTGCGACAACCACGATGACAAAACCTGATTCAAAGCCCAGTGATGTATTGACCGTATTCAGCGCCCGGATCACTGGCACGCCTAGGCCGCTGGCCCCCACAAGGGCCGCGATGACGACCATCGAAAGTGAAAGCATGATCGTCTGGTTCAGGCCGGCCATGATTTGCGGCAGTGCCGAGGGCAGTTCGACTTTGAAAAGAACTTGGCGTTTGGTTGCGCCAAAGGCCTGTGCCGCCTCTAAAAGCGGGGTTGGGGTCGATGATACGCCAAGGTAGGTCAGCCGGATGGGTGCCGGCAACACGAAGATCACCGTCGCGATCAATCCTGGCACCATGCCAATGCCGAAGAACACAATTGCTGGGATCAAATAGACAAAAGTTGGCAGCGTCTGCATCAGGTCTAAAACCGGCACCATCGCGCGGTAAAGCTTGGGTCGGTGGGCCGCGGCGATGCCGATAGGAACCCCGATCCCCATGCAAACCACGCAGGCTGACAAAACAAGCGTCAGCGATTGCATCGTTTCTTCCCAATAGTCCTGATTGAGAATGAACAGAAACCCTATGATGACGAAAAGGGGCGTTTTCCAGTTGCGTTGCAACACCCATGTCAGGGCAGCAAAAGCGGCAATAACAAAGAATGGATGCGGGGTTTCAAGAACCCAAAGGATACCATCAATCAAGGCTTCCATCGCGTCTGACAACCAATCGAAGAAAAACCCAAGATTGTCGTTCATCCAGTCAAAAATGGACTTTGCCCATTTCCCAATAGGAATTTTATTCTCTGTCAGCCAATCCATGCCGCACCTTCACCCCAAGGAAAAGCAGGCCCCGAAACCGGGACCTGCTAAAATGCTTACATGCCCAAAGAGGCTTTCACAGCGGCCACCGCATCACCGCCGTCTTTGGTGGTTACACCGTCCAACCAGCCCATGAATGCATCTGGATTAGCAGTGAGCCATGCAGTTGCTGCATCCGCTGGGTCTTCGCCATCGTTTAGGATCGCACCCATGATTTCGTTTTCCATCGCGAGCGAGAATTCAAGGTTCGCCAAGAGCGCCCCAACATTCGGGCAGCTCTCTGAGAAACCAGCGGAGGTATTTGTAAATACTGTCGCGCCACCAAGGTTGGGCCCAAACCAATCATCGCCACCTTCAAGATAAGACATCTCAAAGTTCGCGTTCATGGGGTGCGGTTCCCAGCCAAGAAACACGATCGGCTCGTCCCGGCCAGATGCGCGGTCAACTTGTGCCAACATGCCTTGCTCTGAGCTTTCAATAACCTCGAAACCTTCTAGGCCAAACGCACCATCAGCGATCATATCCATGATCAGGCGGTTGCCATCATTGCCAGGTTCAATGCCGTAAATTTTGCCTTCAAGGGCATCAGCATTGGCTGCGATGTCAGCAAAGTTCGCGATCCCCATGTCGGCCGCGGCTTTGTTTACAGCCAATGTGTACTTGGCGCCTTCTAGGTTTGCCCGCACGGTATCGACTGTGCCTGCCTCACGGTAAGGGGCGATGTCGCCTTCCATCGTAGGCATCCAGTTGCCAAGGAAAATATCCACGTCGCCTTCGGCCAACGAAATATATGTCACTGGTACGGACAGCACTTTGATGTCCGTCTCGTAGCCCAAGGCGTCCAACACAACAGTCGTGGCAGCTGTTGTTGCGGTGATATCCGTCCAGCCGACGTCTGAGAATGTGATGCTGTCGCAATCGGCAAAAGCAGGCATAGCGGCCACGACGGCCAATACGGATAGCGTTGATTTCAATTTCATTTCTTTCTCCCTGTTTTTTCTTGATTGACGAGTCAATAAAGAACGATTTATCTGCTCAGGTCCCTATTCACGAGGAAATCATGCCCAAGCTTGGAATGGAGCCTATCCGCCGCGCCGCATTAGTGAAAGCCACGATTGACGAAATCGGGGCCGTCGGCAATTTGGATGTCACGGTCAGCAATATCGCCAAACGTGCTGGCATGTCGTCAGCACTGGCGCATCACTATTTTGGTGGCAAGGAGCAGATCTTTCTGGCGGCAATGCGGCATACGCTGGCGCTCTATGCCGCCGAAGTTCGCGGTGCGCTGGGCGGGGCGACTGGCCACAATGCGCGGTTAGAGGCAATCATTCGCGCAGGCTTTGCGTCGTCAAATTTTCGTCCCGAGGTCATTGCAGCGTGGCTCAATTTCTATGTGCTGGCGCAAACCTCAACCCCCGCCCATGATTTGCTGCGCATCTATCAACGTCGTCTGCATAGCAATCTGATGTATGATCTGCGGCCATTGATTGGTGTCCGAGCAGATGGAGCGGCCACACGAATCGCGGCATTGATTGATGGTCTCTATCTGCGCCAAGGCCTGTCGCGCGCAAATTCCGAACAGTCAGATGCAACCCGGCAGGCGCTGGCTTTGCTCCACATTGAATTTGAAGGGCGCATACAATGACGAAGCCAAACATCCTGATCATCATGGTCGATCAATTGAACGGCACGCTGTTTCTAGACGGCCCCGCCGATTGGCTGCATGCGCCAAACCTGAAAAAGCTTTCTTCTAGATCAACCCGCTTTGCCAACAGTTACACTGCCTCACCACTCTGTGCGCCTGGCCGCGCCTCATTCATGTCTGGCCTTTTGCCGTCGCGCACCGGCGTCTATGACAACGCCGCCGAATTCGCCTCATCCATCCCGACCTACGCCCACCATCTGCGGCGTGCGGGATACCAAACCTGTCTATCAGGCAAAATGCACTTCGTCGGCCCTGACCAAATGCACGGGTTCGAAGAACGGCTGACGACTGACATCTACCCGCCAGACTTCGGCTGGACCCCAGACTACCGCAAACCGGGCGAACGGATTGATTGGTGGTATCACAACATGGGATCAGTCACCGGGGCCGGGGTAGCCGAAATCACCAACCAAATGGAATACGATGACGAGGTTTGCTACAACGCAACCCGTAAACTCTATGACCTGTCACGCGGACACGACGATCGCCCTTGGTGCCTGACCGTCAGCTTCACGCACCCGCACGATCCATATGTCGCACGCAAGAAATACTGGGACCTCTACGCGGATTGCGACCATCTGCTGCCACAGGTCGGACCCATCCCCTATGAAGACCAAGACGCCCATTCCCAGCGCATTTTGGATGCCAACGACCGTGACAACTTCAACATCACCGAAGACCACATCAAACGTGCCCGCCGTGCCTATTTCGCTAATATCTCATATCTCGATGACAAAATAGGTGAGGTGCTGCAAACGCTCGAGGATACGCGGCAAGAGGCCACGATCCTCTTTGTGTCCGATCATGGCGATATGCTGGGCGAACGGGGGCTATGGTTCAAGATGTCATTCTTCGAGGGCTCCGCGCGCGTCCCTTTGATGATCGCCAGTGACCAAATGGAACCGGGGCTGAACACCACGCCCGTCAGCAACATCGACGTGGCTCCGACACTCTGCGATCTGGCAGGCATCGATATGTCCGAAGTCGCCCCTTGGACAACAGGCGAAAGCCTCGTCCACTTGGGCCAAGGCGGCACACGCGATACGCCAGTCGCAATGGAGTACGCGGCCGAAGGCAGCTATGCGCCACTGGTTTGCATGCGCTACGGCAAATGGAAATACACCCGCTGCACACGCGACCCTGATCAACTCTTCGATCTGGAAGCAGACCCGCACGAGCTCATAAACCTCGCGGCAGAACCTGCCCACCAAGGCACGGTCACCCAGCTACAGGCCAAATCCGAAGCCCGCTGGGATCTCGCAAAATACGACGCCGACGTGCGCCAGTCGCAGGCCTGCCGCTGGGTAGTCTATGAGGCCTTGCGCAACGGCAGCTATTTCCCATGGGACTATCAACCCCTGCAAAAAGCGTCCGAACGGTACATGCGCAACCATATGGACCTCAACGTACTAGAAGAAAACCAACGCTTTCCACGTGGTGAGTAACCCTCTTCATCTTGCCCCCGTAAACTCCCGCCGGAGGCTCCGGTGCGATCCATAAATCCAAAGGCTGAATAGAAAAATGCAAGCTGACTACGTCATCATCGGTGCAGGCTCCGCCGGTTGCGCCATCGCCTACCGGCTGGCCGAAGCTGGCAAACAAGTGCTGGTGATTGAGCACGGTGGCACGGACGCGGGGCCATTTATCCAAATGCCCGCTGCCCTCTCATATCCTATGAACATGAAGCGCTACGATTGGGGGATGAAATCCGAACCTGAACCGCATTTGGGCGGACGCGAATTGGTGACACCACGCGGCAAAGTCATCGGCGGATCATCTTCCATCAATGGCATGATCTATGTGCGCGGGCACGCCTGCGACTATGACTATTGGGCGGAAAGCGGGGCGCATGGTTGGTCCTACGCTGACGTGCTGCCCTACTTCAAACGGATGGAACACTGGCACGACGGCGGGCATGGCGGTAACCCCGATTGGCGGGGCAAAGACGGCCCGCTGCACGTCACACGCGGCCCTCGCAAAAACCCACTGACGCGGGCCTTTGTCGAAGCGGGACGGCAAGCAGGCTATCCCGTAACCGGGGACTACAACGGCGAACAGCAAGAAGGGTTCGGCCCCTTTGACGCGACCATCTACAAAGGCAAACGCTGGTCTGCGGCCACCGCCTATCTGCGCCCCGCGCTTGAGCGACCCAACTGCAATATCACCCGCGCGTTGGCGCGGCGCATTGTGATCGAGGACGGACGCGCAACGGGCGTCGAAGTTAGCCGAGGCAACAAGATCGAAGTCATCTCTGCGAACAAAGAAGTCATCGTTGCGGCATCCTCGCTAAACTCGCCCAAACTACTGATGCTTTCGGGGATCGGCCCCGCCAAACACCTGCAAGAGCACGGCATCGACGTGATCGCCGACCGCCCCGGCGTTGGTCAAAACCTACAAGACCACCTTGAACTCTACATCCAACAATCGGCCACCAAACCCGTCTCGCTGTTCTCGTATTGGAACATCCGGGGCAAAGCCAAAATTGGCCTTGAATGGCTCTTGTGGAAAACCGGGCTTGGCAGTTCTAATCAGTTTGAGAGTGCGGGTTTCATACGGTCACGCGCCGGTATCAAATACCCTGACATCCAATACCACTTTCTACCCATCGCGGTTAGCTATGATGGCAAGATCATCCCGGACGGTCACGGCTACCAAGCCCACGTCGGCCCCATGCGGTCGCAGTCGCGCGGGCAAGTCACGCTGCGATCCGCCGACCCCAATGACCATCCGAAGATTGAATTCAACTACATGTCCCACCCGCAAGACTGGGAAGACTTCCGCACATGCATCCGCCTGACCCGCGAAATCTTTGCCCAACCTGCGTTTGACGAATTCCGTGGCAAGGAAATTCAGCCAGGTGAGGACGTGCAAAGCGACGACGAACTGGATGCCGTCATCCGCGAACACGCCGAAAGCGCCTATCACCCATGCGGCACCTGCAAAATGGGCGACCCGGACGACCCAATGGCGGTCGTCGACCCTGAAACCCGTGTGATCGGGGTTGAAGGACTGCGCGTCGCCGACAGTTCAATCTTCCCGCGTGTGACCAACGGGAACACCAATGGGCCATCTATCATGGTCGGTGAAAAGGCAGCAGATCATATCTTGCAACGCAATCTGCTGGCGCCGTCGAATGATCAGCCATGGATTCACCCCGACTGGAACACCAAGCAAAGGTAAAGGGGCTGTTACGCAGTTAACACTTTCTTAACCTTTGTAAATGAAATGCCTTGAAGAGAGGGTCAGCGGGAACCTACCTCAGTGCATGACCCGCATTCTCTCACTACTTCTCATCTTGTTTTGCACGCCCTTAGCGGCGGCCCCCAATGGCACCATCCGCGTCATTGACGCTGACACCATAGATGTGGGCGGAACCCGCGTACGTCTGTTTGGGATCGACGCCCCCGAAATGGGCCAGCCATGCCGGGCGGACGGACGCGAATGGGATTGCGGCGCATGGGCGCGCGATGCAGTTAGCAACCGGTTTGAAGGGGCATATGCCAGCTGCATCACCCGCGACACCGACCGTTATGGCAGGGTCGTCGCGCAATGCAGTGTCGATGGACAAGACATGGGGCAGTTGATCGTCTATTCGGGCATGGCTTGGGCGTTCCGACGCTATTCGGAAACCTACGACTTGGACGAAAAATCGGCAGCTGTTGCGGGACGCGGGCTTTGGGCAGTTGAAGTTGAGCTTCCTTCGGATTACCGCGCGGCTCGGTTGGCTACCGACCCGGCACCGACTGGCGATTGTGCTATCAAAGGCAACATCTCATCCGGTGGACGCATCTATCACGTGCCGGGCCAAGAACATTACAGCCGTACGCGGATCAATCCATCCAATGGCGAGCGCTGGTTCTGTTCGCGGGCCGAAGCAGAGGCCGCTGGATGGCGGGCCGCGCGGCGTTAATCCAACTGATAGGGCAGAATACCGCGGCGATCAGGATCGACGCTCAGCTGGCGTTCAAGCGGAGGCACTGACCTTTGATGGCAATTGCGCCGTTCGCAAATCCGGCATGAAATGCCGATAGGGGCATAGGCCTCAGCGGCGCTCAAATCCATGTGATCGGCATACACCAAAGCTGGCGCATGTTTAACTTCACACCCCAATCCAATCGCATAGCGGCGTGTGGGCACGTTATAGGCCCCGCCTGATTTGCTAACATCACGGGCAAGGCAGAAATAGCGTGCGCCATCCGGTGTCTCTGCTAATTGGCGCAGGAACTGCCCCGGCAATTCAAACGCCTGATGCACGTTCCACAATGGACATGCCCCGCCGTAGCGGGCGAATTGCAGCGTGGTCGCCGAGTGGCGTTTGGTGATCGTGCCAGCCTGATCGACCCGGACAAAGAAGAATGGGATGCCTTTGGCGCCAGGGCGCTGCAATGTGGACAGCCTGTGTGCCACTTGTTCAAGCGACGCACCGAAGCGGGCGGATAGGACCTCGAGATCATGCCGTGTGGCTTGTGCTGCCGAAAGAAAGGCGGCGTAAGGCATCAACGCGGCCCCAGCGAAATAGTTTGCAAGGCCAACTTTGGCGATACTGCGTGCCTCGTCTGATTGAAAGCGCGCGAGGTCCAAAGTGGCCTCTAACAATGGCTCTTGTGCAATGAGAGCGAGTTGCAGCAACAATTGAAACGTCTGCGTTGCCCCGTTTGCAAACTGCGAAATCGTAAGTGTTTTGGTTGCCGCATCATAGTGGCGCACATCGACCGCATCACGGAACACTGTCTTAATCCCGTGACTGTCCAACATCCGCACGGCTGCATCCGCCATCGCTTCGCCCGGACTGGTGCGGCTGGCAAACCGTTCTGCTGCGCGATCCACCGCATCAATGTAGTTGTCACAATAATGAAAGAAGTCGCGCACCTCTTCCCATGGGCTGGGTTGCAGACGGGCGTCTTCGCGGCCCAATGCCTCATCCAATGATGCCAGCCGTTCGTGGGTCTGACGGTAGGCTGCGTGCAGATCAAGAAAGGCACGCGCAAGGGTAGGCGCGTTGGCGGCAGCCAGTCGCATGTCAGCCAAAGCTGGGGCAGGACCGGTAAAGACCGGATCGGCCAGCGCTTCACGCATATCGCCGACCAGTCGTGCTTCATCACCTGATTGCAACTCGGTCACGTCAAAGCCGAA
This sequence comes from uncultured Paracoccaceae bacterium, assembly GCA_947496605.1. Lineage (GTDB taxonomy): Bacteria > Pseudomonadota > Alphaproteobacteria > Rhodobacterales > Rhodobacteraceae > Yoonia. The sequence continues at coordinate 836,699 of CANMDF010000002.1, forward strand.
TTCCTGCGCAAGACCCAAGACGACCGCCGTAGAGACAGGGCGGTTATTGTTCTCCATCTGGTTGAGGTAGGGCAGCGACACGCCCAGCTTTTCGGCGAACGCTTTTTGCGTCAGCGAAAGCCGCCCGCGCAATTCGCGCAGCTTTGCGCCAGCATAGAGTTTCTGAATGGCCATACCGTACCTTTGCAGATTAGCTAAGTCACATTAGCTACTGCAAATTTCGCGTCAAGCAATCTGCTTTTCACGCCAGATGACAAACAGGACAGACAAGAACGCGCAGACGGATGTGCTTAGCATAATCAACTGCAAAGGAAGCGTCCCTGTTTCGACTGTCAGAATACTGCCCGCAAACTGTGACAAGGCCGCGCCGCCGCCGATCATAATGGCACCACCTAATCCGCTGGCTGTCCCCGCCAGATGCGGACGCACCGAGATGGACCCGGCCATCACGTTGGGCAGAATGATGCCGTTGCCCAACCCCAAGAAGACGCAAAACCCAAAGAAGTTAAGCGGATGATTGACGCCTGAAATTGTCAAAATCGCTGAAAGGCCGAGGCCGAACAGGATCACGCAACTTCCGATGATTGCCATCCGGTTGATGCCTACTTTGACGGAAAACCGCCCCGAAAGGAAATTGCCAGCGGCATAGCCGATTGCCGGCGTGCCAAGTGCGATCCCTGTCCAAAGCGGCGAGAGGCCAAAGATCTCGGAGGCGACAAAGGATGTCCCGCCTAACAGCGCAAAGAAAGCACCAGATGCGAAAGCCGCACAAAGGACATACCCCCAAAATCGTGGTGAACCTAAAAGCTCCGGATAGGTCCTGAGTTGGTCGCGAAAGCTGGTGCCTTCGCCTTTGACTGTTTCGCCAAGGTCGAAATAGACCAAGGCCAGTGTTCCAAGTCCGGCCAGCCCCAAGAATACAAATGTCGCCTGCCAGCCAAAGGCTTGCTCTAATGCGCCACCGATCATCGGGCCGACCATGGGCACCACGGCCATACCCATTGTCACATAGCCGATCATCGAAGCGGCCTGCGCCTCTGGCACAATGTCACGCACAATCGCACGTCCTAACGCCATCGAAGTGGCGACGGCGGCTTGTAGGATGCGAAAGAATAAGAAGGTCTCAACCGTTGTAGCGAACAAGGTGCCAATAGTTGCCAGGACAAATATGGTCAGCGATCCAAGCACCAGAATGCGCCGGCCGTAACGGTCAGAAATCGGGCCGATAAAGACTTGTAACAGGGCAGTCGTGGCTAAATAGCCTGACAATGCGATCTGCATGATGGCATATTCTGTATCGAAATAGATTGTCATCGCGGAAAGCGACGGCAAGAAAACAGACATGCTAAGCGCGGACATACCGGTGATCAGCACGAGTGTTAGAATATGTGGTGGTGTGGTGCGATCCAGAAACCGGATCGTGGGCAGAGTGGTCATGGGTTCAGGTGTAGGCCTCTGGCGATGGCTTGTCCATTGTTGTGTTGTTTGCAGATTTGCAAATACTCAAACGTGCTAAGTCTAAAGTTTGCAAATATACCTATTGCCCCTTCACGTCCTCTTTGCCGCGCGGTATCCATGCGCAACAAAACGTGGGGGATGATCCGATGGACGTATTGCAGGAACTGGAAACACGGCGGCAGGCGGCCCGCATGGGTGGTGGCGAAAAGCGGGTCGCTGCGCAGCACAGCAAGGGCAAGCTGACAGCGCGTGAGCGGGTCGAGCTTTTGCTGGACGACGGATCATTTGAAGAGTTTGATATGTTCGTAGCGCACCGCTGTACTGACTTTGGGATGGAGAAAGACCGCCCCGCAGGTGATGGCGTCGTGACGGGCTGGGGCACGATCAACGGTCGGCTTGTTTACGTGTTTAGCCAAGACTTTACCGTTATGGGCGGGTCGGTGTCTGAGACGCACGGCAAGAAGATTTGCAAGATCATGGATATGGCGGTTCAAAATGGTGCGCCAATCATCGGGATCAACGATTCCGGTGGCGCGCGTATTCAAGAGGGCGTGGCCAGCCTTGCCGCTTATGGCGAAGTGTTCCAGCGCAATATCACAGCCTCAGGTGTTGTGCCGCAGATCAGCCTGATTATGGGGCCGACGGCGGGTGGTGCTGTTTACTCGCCTGCTATGACAGATTTTATTTTCATGGTGAAAGACAGCTCTTACATGTTTGTCACTGGTCCTGACGTTGTGAAGACGGTCACAAACGAACAGGTCACGGCTGAGGAATTGGGTGGTGCCAGCACGCACACTAAGAAATCCTCGGTCGCTGATGCGGCCTTTGAGAATGATGTTGAGGCGATTGCTGAAGTGCGCCGTCTTGTTGATTTTCTGCCGTTGCACAATCGCGACAAAGCCCCTGTGCGTCCGTTCTTTGATGACGTGAACCGGGCAGAAGAAAGCCTTGATACGCTGGTGCCTGACAATCCTAACATGCCCTACGACATGAAAGAGCTGATCACCAAGTTAGCCGACGAGGGCGATTTCTATGAAATCCAGGAAGAATTTGCCAAGAACATTTTGACCGGATTTATCCGCCTTGAAGGGTCCACCGTTGGCGTTGTTGCCAATCAACCGATGGTGCTGGCGGGCTGTCTTGATATCGATGCCTCGCGCAAAGCCGCGCGTTTTGTTCGCTTTTGCGATGCGTTTGATATTCCGATCCTGTCGTTGGTTGATGTGCCGGGCTTTCTGCCGGGTACAAGCCAAGAATATTCAGGTGTGATCAAGCACGGTGCAAAGCTGCTCTATGCTTATGGTGAAGCGACTGTGCCGAAGGTAACAGTCATCACACGTAAGGCCTATGGTGGCGCTTATGTTGTGATGTCGTCTAAGCATCTGAACGGTGATTTCAACTATGCGTGGCCAACAGCCGAGATCGCGGTGATGGGTGCCAAAGGTGCGACCGAGATTATCCACCGTGCAGATTTGAACGATCCAGAAAAGCTGGCGCAACATACACAAGATTACGAAGACCGATTTGCGAACCCTTTCGTCGCTGCTGAAAAGGGCGTGATTGATGAAGTGATCATGCCGCAATCCACGCGCAAGCGTATTTGCCGGGCCTTTGCATCGTTGCGCACAAAGCAGGTGCACACGCCTTGGAAAAAGCACGACAATATTCCGCTGTGAGCCTGGGCAGGGATCATAAGTCTGTACAATATTTGGGAACAGCACCGGTGCGCACCCAATATGTTGATGCGTCGGCGGAAAGCCGCGGCGTTTCTGAGTCTTTGTTGCAACATTACGCGCAGTTCGCCTTGGAGGCCTTTGAGAACGCTATGTTTTTGCCTATTGTAGCCTCACGCGAAGTGGATATCGCGCTCTCGAGGTGTCAAGGTGGCGCAGATCACCCCAAACCCTGCATAAACAGAGGCAGGCAAATACGATGGTACAAGGACTTATTGCTTTCACGGTCGCAGCGCTCATGGCGCTTGTTGCCGTATCTGGCAGCCAAGACCGCGCGCCGCTGCAACTTACGTCGGATGCAGCAGCGCAACAGCAGGTCAATTACGACCAGCTGGTTTACTAACGCTCACTGTTTTGGACGGGCCCTTGGGTCCGTCCAACCCGCCACCTTTTTGATAGGGGGCGCACATGGCTAACCTTCCTTACATGGACAAACATCGTGGGTTTCCGGGCCGCTTGCCGGGGACCGATTTTCAATTCGTTTTGCGTCGCGCCAATAAGGACGGTGCGACCGCGCTGTCAGAGCGGATCCGTTATCCAGACCGTCGACCCCCTGATAGGCGGGCCGACGCGGGCTTTATGCAGGCCTTGTGGGAACATTTCGGCGAAGAGCCTTTTGTGCGCGGCAACCTTGATGCAGGGCGGTTGAGTTGGCTTTTTGGGCGTGAAGTGATCCCGGCTGAAGACCCGTTTGATCCGGCAAGTTATGAAGCGATGTTGCGGATTGATGTGCAGGTTGCGCGACAGACATTCCCCGAAATTCTGGGAGATGGCTAATGCACGCGTACAAGATGAACATTACATTAACGAAACAATGTAAGCGGGAATCCGCTCATGTGCTTATCGATGCGCAACAATGCTATCCAGAACGTACTTCTTTTGCCAAGGTGAGAACTGTAGCAGGGCGCTCCAGCATTTGTTCTGCTGCAATTTCTCTATACCGTTACCCTTCCCCTGGTCGGCCTGCTTACTCACCAAGCAGGCCGATACCGGATTTCCGCTTGTCAGAGGCCGATAAGACGGCTGATATTGGATATCATGGTGAATTTGCTATTCATCAACGGGCAGACCGTGCCAATTCTGGGACGGCCGAAATAACAACAACGATAGGTTCAAGATTATGCAAAAGACATCAATCATCCTTGCGACAGTGGCAGTATTTGGTTTGGCAGGTTGCCTCGACAATGACGTGGAGCGTGGCGTCGCTGGCGCAGGTGCCGGCCTTGTGGCTGCAGAGGTGCTGGGCACAGACCGCACTGGTACAGCATTGGCAGGCGCCGCAGCAGGCGTCTTCTGTGACGACGTCGGCGTTTGCCGCTAAGATAGACAATCGCGCCCTTGCCGGGCGTACAGCTTTTTTGAACCGTCGTCGGGAAAACCTCCCGACGGCGGTTTTTTCGTTTTTGGGGACGTAAGATCATGTTCAAGAAAATCCTTATCGCCAACCGCGGTGAAATCGCCTGCCGCGTTATCAAGACCGCCCGCAAGATGGGTATTAAGACGGTTGCGATTTATTCCGACGCTGACCGCAACGCGCTGCACGTCAAGATGGCGGATGAAGCGGTGCATATCGGCCCTTCCCCTGCGAACCAGTCATATATTGTCATCGATAAGGTCATGGACGCGATCAAGCAAACGGGGGCCGAGGCCGTGCACCCGGGGTATGGCTTCTTGTCCGAGAACCCCAAATTCGCGGATGCGCTTGAAGCCGCTGGCGTCGCCTTTATCGGCCCTCCAAAGGGTGCGATTGAAAAGATGGGTGACAAGATCACATCCAAGAAGATCGCCCAAGACGCCGATGTGTCCACCGTTCCCGGCTACATGGGTTTGATCGAGGATGCTGAAGATGCGGTCAAAATCTCCAATCAAGTCGGTTATCCTGTGATGATCAAAGCCTCTGCAGGTGGCGGTGGTAAGGGTATGCGTATTGCTTGGACCGATGATGAAGCCCGCGAAGGGTTCCAGTCGTCCAAGAATGAGGCTGCCAATTCGTTCGGCGACGACCGCATCTTTATTGAGAAATTCGTCACGCAACCGCGCCACATTGAAATTCAGGTTTTGTGCGATGGTCACGGCAATGCGGTCTATCTGCATGAACGTGAATGCTCGATCCAGCGTCGGAACCAGAAGGTGATCGAAGAGGCCCCAAGCCCGTTCTTGGATGAAGCCACGCGTAAGGCTATGGGCGAACAGTCTGTCGCGCTGGCCCAAGCCGTGGGCTACACCAGCGCAGGTACAGTGGAATTCATCGTTGATGGCGACCGCAACTTTTATTTCCTTGAGATGAATACCCGTTTGCAGGTGGAGCACCCTGTGACCGAGCTGATCACGGGCGTTGATCTGGTCGAACAGATGATCCGTGTTGCTGCCGGTGAAAAGCTGCCATTTGCGCAAGATGATCTGAAGATCAACGGCTGGGCAATGGAAAGCCGTCTTTATGCCGAAGATCCATATCGCGGGTTCTTGCCGTCGATTGGGCGTTTGACCCGCTACCGTCCCCCTGTTGAAGAGGCGATGGAAACCCGCGCTGTCCGCAATGACACGGGTGTGTTCGAGGGCGGTGAGATCAGCATGTATTACGATCCGATGATCGCCAAGCTATGCACATGGGCGCCCGACCGCGCGACCGCGATTGAAGAAATGCGCCTGGCACTCGATGGGTTTGAGCTGGAAGGTATTGGTCATAACCTACCGTTCCTGGCGGCCGTCTATGACCATCCAAAGTTCACGTCCGGCAATATGACAACAGCCTTTATCGAGGAAGAGTACCCCGATGGCTTTGAGGGTGTGACCTTGGATGAGGGCACGTGCGAGCGTATCGCCGCGGCGGCTTCCGCCATGCACCGTGTTGCCGAAATCCGGCGCACCCGCATTTCGGGTCGTATGGATAACCATGAACGCCACGTTGGTGAAGACTGGGTCGTTAAGCTGCAAGGTCACGCGCATGATGTGAAAATCAGCGCGGATAAAACCGGTGCGGATGTTGCCATCAATGGCAAATCCCTACGGGTTGAAAGCGACTGGACACCTGGCGATCCGCTGGCACGTTTGTCCGTCGATGGTTCACCGTTGGTGTTGAAGATTGGCAAAATCTCGGGTGGTTTCCGCGTGCGCTATCGTGGTGCTGATATCAAAGTGCATGTACGCACGCCACGTCAGGCTGCGTTGGCAGATCTGATGCCTGAGAAGGTCGCCCCTGATACATCCAAATACCTGCTTTGCCCGATGCCCGGCCTGATCGTGAAGGTTGATGTGGCCGAGGGCGATGAAGTGCAGGAAGGTCAGGCACTTTGCACCGTGGAGGCGATGAAGATGGAGAACATCTTACGCGCCGAAAAGAAGGGCACGGTGAAAAAGATCAACGCGGGCGCGGGCGATAGCCTCGCCGTTGACGAAGTGATCATGGAGTTTGAATAGGTGAAACCGGGGCTGGCATATGTGACAGCTTTCGGGCTGGCGCTCGCGTCAGCAATGGCGGGGTATTACGTGGGCTTCTTGATCCTGATGTCCGGGTCCGGTTTTGGCATCGCAGGATTTTTTGCCGTGGTGGTCGTGCTGCCTATGCTCGCGGCCTATGGCGTCTTTGTCATCAGCTATGCCGCCTTTGCCGATCATTGGATCGGCTGGCTGAACGGTTTGGTCGGCGCCGTGCTGGTGATACTGGCAGGCTTGTTCTTTTTCGCGTTAATCGCTCAGGATATCTTGGAAGAAGAGCTCGCAGCCATCTTGATGGTTATCACCCTATTCGCTGGCGGGTACTTCATCATGAGACGTTTGCAGCATGATTAATGCGTTCTATTCCCCAAGGCCGCGGCGGTCCGAAATTTCCTGCTGGCGCAACGGCATCTTGTCGATAGACCGTGACAGTTCGCGCACGCTATATGGGCTTGGTTTGCGCAAGGCGACCCGTCCGTCTTTGCCGACCAATGCCATCATGTACCCGCGTGGACGTAACGTGGTGCGCAGGTCCGACATCGCGTCGCGGTCGGTGTCTGTAATCACGATCACGTCACGCACTGCCAGCCGTTCGATATCTTCCAGCAACAGATCCATTTGCTGTTGGAACCGTGGGTCATTGGGTGTGTCTGCAAAGATCACAAGGGGCCGTGCGACCCAGTTCAGATCTTCCAATACAATCTCGGCCCCGTCAAAGACTTGGGTCCGGTCCTCTTCCCAGCGTTCCAGCACAGTTTGTTCCTGCGCGGTTGCGGGCAAGGCGATCAGCAGGGCAACTGCGATGTTCGTAAATATCTTCATATCACAGGATATAGAGGCGCTTGCGCCAAAAGCTAAGGGGCAGATGCATTTTGCTGCAAACAAATGCGTGTTACCCCAGCCAACCCCTTTCGGAGGCATCAATGTCTGACAAGAAAACATGGGAAGAAATTGCCCGCAAAGAACTGCGTGGCAAGCCTTTGGAGGCCCTGACGTGGGATACGCTTGAGGGTATTCCGGTGCAGCCGCTTTATACGGCTGAGGAAACCATTGGGTTGCCGCATATGGGCGGTATCCCCGGCGAGGCCCCGTTTACGCGTGGTGTGAAGGCCACGATGTATGCAGGCCGCCCTTGGACGATCCGCCAATACGCGGGATTTTCGACGGCTGAGGAATCGAATGCGTTCTACCGCAAGGCGCTGGCTGCCGGGCAACAGGGGGTGTCTGTTGCTTTCGATCTGGCGACCCACCGTGGCTATGACAGTGACCACCCGCGTGTTGAGGGGGATGTAGGTAAAGCTGGCGTGGCGATTGATAGCGTTGAGGATATGAAAATCCTCTTTGATGGGATTCCGCTAGATAAGGTTTCGGTGTCCATGACAATGAACGGCGCAGTGATCCCAATCCTTGCCAACTTCATCGTGGCCGGAGAAGAGCAGGGGCATCCCCGCAATGTGCTATCCGGCACCATTCAGAATGACATTCTGAAGGAATTCATGGTCCGCAATACCTATGTCTATCCGCCCGAACCGTCGATGCGGATCATTGCGGATATTATTGAGTATACGACCGATGAGATGCCAAAGTTCAACTCAATCTCGATTTCCGGCTACCACATGCAAGAGGCTGGCGCGAACTTGGTGCAAGAGCTGGCCTATACGCTGGCTGATGGCCGTGAATACGTGCGCACCGCAATCGCACGTGGCATGGATGTAGATCAGTTTGCGGGCCGTTTGTCGTTCTTTTTCGCTATCGGCATGAACTTTTTCATGGAGGCCGCCAAACTGCGCGCCGCCCGTTTGCTCTGGTCGCGGATCATGGCAGAGTTTGAACCAAAGAACCCAAAGTCATCGATGCTGCGCACCCACTGCCAAACCTCTGGCGTGTCACTGCAGGAACAAGACCCATATAACAATGTGATCCGCACGGCCTATGAAGCAATGAGTGCGGTTTTGGGTGGCACACAGTCGCTTCATACAAATGCGTTGGATGAGGCGATTGCGCTGCCGACCGAGTTTAGTGCGCGGATTGCCCGCAATACGCAGCTGATCTTGCAGGAGGAGACTGGCGTGACCAACGTGGTCGATCCGCTGGCGGGGTCCTATTACGTCGAAAACCTAACGCATGAATTGGCCGAGGCGGCTTGGGCCCTAATTGAGGAAGTCGAGGAAATGGGCGGTATGACCAAGGCCGTAGCCTCTGGCATGCCCAAGCTGCGGATCGAGGAAACGGCGGCCAAACGGCAGGCCGGCATTGACCGCGGGACTGAAGTGGTCGTCGGCGTCAACAAATACCGCAAGGATAACGAAGACCCGATCGACATTCTGGACATCGACAATGACGCGGTGCGTTTGTCGCAGATCGCTCGGCTTGAGGCCACCAAGGCCGCCAGAGATGATGCAGCTTGCGAGGCGGCACTAACCGAACTCACCCGCCGCGCCAACGAAGGCGGCAACCTGTTGGAGGCGGCGGTCGAAGCATCACGCGCCCGCGCCACAGTCGGAGAAATTAGCATGGCAATGGAAAAAGCATTCGGACGGCACCGCGCCGAGGTCAAGACTTTGGCAGGCGTTTATGGCGCGGCCTATGAAGGCGATGAAGGGTTTGCGGCAATCCAATCCAGCGTCGAGGCATTCGCCGAGGAAGAAGGCCGCCGTCCGCGCATGTTGGTCGTGAAGATGGGGCAAGACGGGCATGACCGGGGCGCCAAAGTGATCGCGACGGCCTTTGCCGATATTGGGTTTGATGTCGATGTGGGGCCGTTGTTTCAGACGCCCGCAGAAGCCGCGCAGGATGCCATTGATAACGACGTGCATGTGATTGGGATCAGCTCACAGGCGGCAGGGCACAAGACGCTGGCGCCCAAACTGGTTCAGGCGCTGAAGGATGCAGGTGCCGAGGACATTATCGTGATTTGTGGGGGTGTGATCCCGCAGCAGGATTATCAGTTCCTTTATGATAGCGGTGTGAAAGCGATCTTTGGACCGGGGACGAATATCCCGAAAGCGGCGCAGGATATCTTGGGGATCATCCGCGAGACGCGGGGCTAGAAATGCTGAAACTCGATCACCTTGCTGTGGCTTGCACCGACCTTGCCGAAGGCACGGCTTGGGTTGAAGATCAGCTGGGTGTAAAGCTGCAAGCGGGTGGACAGCATGCGCGATACGGCACGCACAATACGCTACTGGGCTTGGCGGATGGTTTGTATTTTGAGGTGATCGCGAAAGACCCCGATGCGGTGCCTGAGGCGGGACATGCCTGGTTTGGTCTGGATGATTTTACGGGGCCTCCTCGCTTGGCCAACTGGATTTGTCAGACGGATGATTTAGCCGGGGCATTGGTCAAAGCACCCAAAGTCGCTGGCGTGCCGCGGGCTTTGACACGGGCCGATCTCGAATGGCAGATCACTGTGCCAGATGATGGAAGTCTGCCATTTGACGGTGCGTTCCCGACACTTATTGAATGGGCAAAGGGCACGCATCATCCGGCTGATCGTTTGGCCCAATGCGGTGTGAAGCTGCTGCGCTTAGATGTGAGCCATCCTGATGCCGGACAAATCGCGGATATGATGGACCTTGATGATCACCGCGTGGCGATGGTGACGGGCCCCTTTGGTTTGCATGCCACCTTTCAGACGCCAAGTGGCGAGAAGACACTGTCATGATCCGTGCCGCGAGCCCCGCTGACGCAACGGAGATCGCGGCGATCTGGAACCACGCAATTCGCGAGACGACGATCACCTTTAATCCGGTCGAAAAAACCCACCAAGAAGTCGAGATGCTCACCTCGCAGGATTGTCTTGTTTGGGAGGTTGGGGGCCGCATACTGGGTTTCGCCAGATACTTCCCGTTTCGTGGTGGAGAAGGGTATCGGTTCACTGTCGAGCATACCATTATGTTGCATGAAGACGGGCATGGGCAGGGCGGAGGACGCCTGTTAATGGATGCGCTTTTTGCCCATGCAAAGGCCGCTGGAAAGCACACTATGTTCGCTGGCTGCAGCGCGGAAAACGATGGTGCAGTTGCATTTCATGCCAGTATCGGCTTTGCAAAGGTTGCAACACTGCCCGAAGTGGGGTTCAAGTTTGGGCGTTGGATTGATTTAGTCCTTATGCAAAAGACCCTTTAAAAGGACCACGCCCTTGTCAATTTGGACACGCATGGCCGAAGCGATCGCCGCCCTTGCCAATGGTGAAGGGTTATCGACCGTCTTTGACAAACTACGCGCGTCGCCAGATCGCACTGTGGCATTCGCGATTGCTGTAATCGCGCTGGGCGCAAAGATGGCCAAGGCGGATGGGTTGGTGACCAAGGATGAGGTCGTCGCTTTCCGCGAAGTTTTCCTGATCCCACCCGAGGAAGAGGCGAACGCAGCCCGTGTGTTTAACCTCGCCCGTCAAGATATCGCTGGATATGATACCTACGCCAAACGCATCAAAGCGATGTATGCGGATGATGACGGTCCGCTGTGCGATTTAATGGAAGGGTTGTTCCATATCGCGATGGCGGACGGTGTGTATCACCCAATGGAAGACGATTTCCTACAAGAGGTTGCCGATATTTTTGGCTTTGATGAGCGCCGCTTCAAAGGCATTCGCGCGCAATTCGTCGCCGAGGCTGAACGCGATCCCTACGACGTTCTTGGGGTTGAACCATCGGCACCGATGGATGATGTGCGTGCCGCCTGGCGTGCGTTGGTGCGGGAAACCCACCCTGACCGTATGCTGGCACGCGGTGTGCCTGAAGAGGCCATCAAGCTGGCCGAGCGCCGGCTGGTCGCAGTCAATCAAGCATGGGAAGAAATCCAAGGCGCCCGTGTATGAGGATCGCCACCTATAATGTTGAATGGTTCAATGCACTGTTCAACAATGATGGTGTGCTGATTGACGATGAGACATGGTCGGGTCGTTGGGATGTCACCAAAGCCCAGCAGACGGCAGGTGTCGGTGCAGTCTTTCAAGCACTTGATGCTGATGCGGTGATGATCATTGAGGCCCCCGATACAAGCCCAAATCGCGATACCTGCAAAGCACTGGAACATTTCGCTCAGAGATTTGGATTGCGGGCAACAAAGGCAGTCACTGGTTTTACCAATGATACGCAACAGGAAATTGCACTGCTTTATGATCCAGATGCGGTGTCAGCGATCCATGATCCAAAAGGGAATGATATCGCCCCATCCTTTGACGCTGAAATACGTATGGACGTTGATGTTGATGCGCATCCTGATCCGATCCGTTGGTCAAAGCCCCCGTTAGAGATAGCATTGACGACGCCGAGCCGATCCGTGCGATTGATCGGTGTGCATGCCAAGTCCAAAGCGCCACATGGAGCCCGCAATGATGCCGAGGCCACCCGTATTTCCATCCAGAACAGGCGCAAGCAGCTGGCCCAGTGCATTTGGTTGCGCAAGCGCGTCGCACAACATTTGGCGGATGGGGACGACTTGATAGTCTTGGGTGATTTCAATGATGGTCCGGGGCTTGATGAATATGAGAAGCTGTTTGGGCGCTCCGGCGTTGAAATCGTCTTGGGTGAAGGCGACCGTGAACGTCTGTTTGATCCGCATGCGCAGATGGTGTTGGGACGGCGATTTGGTGCAGCGCCAGCAACGGCCAGATTTAAGCGCAAGGGCAAACCGTATCTACAAGCCTTGCTAGACTATATCATGGTATCGCCGGGTCTGCGCAGTCGTTCGCTACAATGGCAAATTTGGCATCCGTTTGATCACCCTGCATGTTACGAGGATACGGCCCTGCGCGATGCGCTCTTGGTGGCCTCGGATCACTTTCCCGTCGTTCTGGATATTGATTTGTGATTTGAAATTCAGCGGGGGCGTTCCTACGTCAGTGACATGAAACAGATCTTAGCATTAACACTTGTGGTTGGCCTGATAGCACCTGCGGCTTTGGCCGAAGACGCGCCTGAAACTGACATGGGCGAAGGCCTTAGTTTGATGGATGAGGGCGCGCGTCTTCTGCTGCGCGGTTTGATCGATGAGATGGCGCCCGCAATGGACGCCATGCGCGATAACCTAGATGAACTGGGTCCGGCATTTTCAGAGTTCGCCTAATCGGTCGGGCCCGCTTTCGGCGAATTGCTCGAAAAAGTCGATGATCTGCGGCATTACGAAGCCCCAGAGTTCTTGCCCAATGGTGATATCATCATGCGACGCAGTCCAGACGCCCCCGAGTGGGAGCCTGAGTTGGATCGTTCTGAAGAAATCGAGCTTTAAACAGTCGCCTAGGCTGCACGCTATTTTTGACGGCGATACCAGCTGGTCAAGTCTTGTGGCGCATTCTGTGCGATCGGCATCGTGTCTTCAGGTTCTGGGGCTTGGGGTTTGTCAAAGGTCAAAGCCTTTGATGTGACCAGTCGGATGATGCGCTTTGGAGGTAGACCATTTGGATCGGGTGTTTCGGCTGCTTCTTCAACAGCTGCCGGTGCAACGTCCTCGGCCACCTCTTCCGCGACAATTGGTTCTTCAGGCTCATCAACAACAACTTGTACGACAGGGTGCTCAGGTTTCTGATCACCGCGCAATTGAACCAGTACAGCGGATGTGTCGACGGGCGCTGCTTTTTCGGCGACCTGACGTTCGCCCAGTTTGATCACTGTGAATGCAGTGTTGTCTTGATCAGGATCAGCAAGCGCATCAACAGCGGCCAATAGCGCGTGGGAAATCTTGCTGCTGCGCTTTGACTTGTTGTCATTCAAAATTTGCGCAATTTGATCGTTCGAAAGGAACTGAAGACCGTCGCTTGCGACAATAATAATATCACCTGGCAAGACAGTCGTTGCATCATCGGGACAGTCGATTTTATCGATATCGATTCCGGCAATGGCGGACGTCAATGTGTTCCGGTCGGGGTGGTTGCGCCCGACTTCTTCGGTCATCGCGCCGACTTTGACCATCATGTCAATTTGGGGCGCCATAGAGTGATCTTGGTTCAATTGGCGCAGTTCGCCGTCACGGAACAAGAATAAGGGCGAGTCACCGACGGACACCCAGAAAAGTTCGTCACCACGAATAATTGTCGCCAGAAGGGTTGAACCCATTCCGTGCGATTCTGGGTCATTTTCAATATACTGCGTGATACGGTCGTTTGCGGCGGATGCGGTATTGTAGAGAAGACCAGAAATATCTGTGATCTGCTTTTCCAGCAGCATCTCTTTCATCTTGATGTTGCAAAACACCTCGGACATGACCAGCGCGCTTGCGATGTCGCCGGACATATGCCCACCCATTCCATCTGCGAGAACGGCAAAGCCGGTTTCCTGTCCTTGGGGGAAGCTGGCGATCAAGCTATCTTCTTGATAGTCTCTGCCACCTTTAATTGCTGCTGTTGCAACGTCGAACCTGAGAGTGCTTTTAACCAACTTAATCATCCAAACATACGTGTCGTACCAAACCTGGCGCGACGATACTCACTAAAGCGAAAGCGTCTTAGGCGTAACTTCGCTTGTACGAACAACAAAAGCTAGAAAAATGAGGCGGAAATCGGACATTTGGGTGTCAAAAAGGCGTTTGTTAATTTTGTGTTTAATTTTCTGCCCCTTATAGGCAATTTTTCAGAAACAAAAATCTATATATTGATTTATTGTTCAAATTTACGCGCGTCATTTTTGGCGAGAATGTGTCCTAGGGTCACCTATCAAATGGAATCACAGGCCCGTGACCCGATATCGCCGCGCGTTACTTCGTAAACTTGACTGTTCCTGACGCATCCATCGCTGCCGCAAGCGCATCAAAGCGCGACTGCGCGACTTCGCCGAAAAGCGGTCGCGCGTGTTCTGTCAGGCTTAACGTCAGCTCTCGCTTCTTCGGCTTCCACTGCAAGGTGCCGGGTTCTTCGTCGGCGGTTAGCCACAACATCGCACCTAACCTCATTGCTTTGCCCAGAATTTCGGCCTCTTTGATCTGTCCTTCATCCAGAAGGGCGAACAAAGGGTCAAAGCGGGGGCTAGAGGATTTGCTGGTATAGCGGTTCATCAAGGCCAAGCCTAACAAGACGCGTTCATAGTGCTTAAGACCGCCCAAGTTCGCTCGTGTCGCATTATCGAATGTCACCTCAGCGCGATAGTCGGGGTGGGCACGCCAACTGACGTCATGCAAAAGGCACGCTGCCTTGATAATCCGTTTGCGCTGCCAATTTGCACGTGGAAACAAAGGCTTAATGAATTCATACAAGACCCGGCCAAACCCAGGAAGGCGGGCATCTTTCGCTTCGGCGAACCGGCATGCCTCGACCAAAGGATCGCGTTCGCGCAAGGCACGCGGCATTTGTTCATAAAGCATACCTTCGCGGATACCGTAAGACGACACCGCTACGTCCTTTGGTTTAAAGGTCCGCATCAGTTCTTTGAGAACAATAGAAGCCAAAGGCACAAGCGACATACGGCTGTCGGAAATGTTACAACGGCTACGCAGGTCTTGGAGGTCGGATTTACGGATGTATTCAGCTGTCTTGCTAATCTGTCGGGCGCTCATGCGGTATTCGTGAAGCACGGTGAGCGGATAGGTGCGACGTTCCATATCCACACGCGCAATGGCCCGCCAAGATCCGCCAACAAGGAACAGACGCATGCCTGTGGCATTGCCCATTTCATCATGCAGTTTTTCCATCGTCTCGCGCACATAGGCTTTGACGGCTTTGCGCCCACCCTTGATTTCCCGCAGCTTCAGCGGGCCAAGTGCGGATGAGAGCCGTCGACCAACACGCCCATCAGCAAGATCTGCAAGCTCCATCGAGGATCCCCCGATATCGCAGACAAGCCCATAGCTGCCGGGCCAGCCCAAAAGCACACCTTGTGCCGAAAGGCGGGCTTCTTCTTTGCCGTCGATAATCCAGAGTTTAACGCCCGTTTCGCGCAAGACTTCGGCTTGGAAATCTGCGCCATCAGAGGCTTCACGGACGGCAGCCGTTGCAACTGCGGTCAACGGTGGAATACCCATACCTTGCGCCAGCGCCGCAAAACGCCGGATAGCGGAAATCGCGCGCAAACGCCCTTCCGGGTTTAGATGGCCGGTCTGCGTCAGCCCTGCACCCAAGGCGCACATGATCTTTTCATTGTAAAAGTAGGCGGGGGAACGTGCGGCCCCATCAAACACCACCAAGCGAACCGAGTTAGACCCAACATCGATCACTCCGACACGGCTGAGCCGTTTGGCGGCCGCATCTTCAAAAAGTGGTCGCCCAAACGGACCCCAGTCGATCGTGTCTTCAGCTGGCGCTAGTGTCATCGAAAACCTCGATCGTCATTCCGGCAAAAGATATTCATTAATCATCCGTATGCGTCAACTGTGGAACATCTGATGCGCCGGCTGATCCGCGTCCAGACAGTGACGGGTTCTCCATAAAGAAGCGGTGACAATTAAATGCGAATGTACCGTCATCATAGGTGGCCCGCGTAAAACTGCCGTCTGCCGACATCACCCAGCTTTGTGCAATGTCGGCCATGTTGGCCGCCATGATCTGGCTAACAATCTGGGCTTTGACAGTCGCGTTCTTAATCTCGATCAGTGTCTCGACACGGCGGTTCAGGTTGCGCCCCATCCAATCGGCGGAACTGATATAAACCTTGGCCTTTTTGGCAGGCAAGGCATGGCCGTTGCCAAAGCAAACAATCCGAGAGTGTTCCAAGAAACGCCCGACAATGGATTTCACCCGAATGTTTTCAGACAAACCCTTCACTCCGGGGCGTAATCCGCAGATGCCGCGCACGACAAGGCTGATTTTCACACCCGCTTGGCTGGCCGCATAAAGCGCGTCGATCACGTCACTTTCAATAAGCGAATTCATCTTGGCCCAGATTTCGGCAGGTTTACCTGCGCGGGCGTTTTCAGCCTCGGTTGCGATCCGCTCCAACAGGGTTTGTTTGAGGTTTAGGGGTGAGATCGTGAGGTTCTCAAGCCCGTCGGGTTGAGCATATCCGGAAATGTAGTTGAATACTTTGGTCGCGTCGCGGCCCAGTTTCGTGTCACAGGTAAAAAGGCTCAGGTCCGTATAGATACGCGCTGTAATCGGATGATAATTACCTGTGCCAAAATGCGTATAGGTCACCAGTTTGTCACCTTCGCGGCGCACAACCGTACTGATCTTGGCGTGGGTTTTGTAATTCAAAAACCCATAGACAACGTGCGCGCCCGACCGTTCCAACCTGCGCGATTGTCGAATATTTGCGGCCTCGTCAAAGCGTGCTTTCAGTTCAACCAATGCAGTCACGGATTTGCCGTCCTCTGCGGCCTCACAAAGGGCTTCGACGATGGGCGAGCGCTTGGACGTCCGGTAAAGTGTTTGTTTGATCGCGACCACATTGGGGTCGCGTGCCGCTTGGGTCAGGAACCGCACCACCATATCGAACGTTTCATAGGGGTGATGCAGCAGCATATCTTTCTGCCGGATCGCGGCGAACATATCACCATCGTGATCTTGCACCCGCTCAGGCACACGCGGCGTAAAGACAGGCCAAAGCAGGTCTGGGCGGCTATCCAGCACCAGTTCGCCAAGATCGGCGATCCCGATCAGCCCGTCGACCTCGACAACGGTATCTTCGGTTACATGCAGTTCTGACATGATCAGCGATTTCAGCGCATTGGGTGCACCTTGTGAAATCTTAAGGCGGACAACCTCGCCACGTCGTCTGCGTTTTAATGCAGTCTCGAATTCGCGGACCAGATCTTCGGCTTCGTCTTCGAGTTCCAGATCGCTGTCGCGCAGGACCTTAAAGGCGCAATTCCCTTTGATCTTGTAGCCGGGGAACAGTCTGCCGATGTGCAACAGCAACAGCTCTTCAAGGGGCAGAAAGCGATGACCTGTTGCAGAAGGCAAAGGTACGAAACGGTCGATTTGCGCAGGGACTGGCAACAGCGATCGCAACTGACGTTTGTCGCTTGGACGTTCCAATTGCAAAGCCAGTGCAAAGCCTTCGTTAGGCAAGAATGGAAATGGATGTGCAGGGTCAATCGCGAGGGGCGATAGAACCGGAAAGACCTGATCAATAAAGACATCTTCCAGATAGTCGATGTCTTCGGGGCTGAGCGCGTGACGATCAAGGATGTGGATGTCCTGTGCTGCCATCTCGGCCTGCAAGGCAGTATACACGGCTTGCTGGCGCATCATCAAAGCGCGTGCATCTCGGTCGATCACCACCAGCTGCTCGGCCGGCGTAAGTCCATCGAGGCCGGGTGTTACGTTACCCTCATTTGCAAGTTCACGCAGACCTGCCACGCGGACGGTATAGAATTCATCAAGGTTGGTTGCCGAAATCGACAAGAACCGCAGCCGTTCCAATAAAGGCACGCGTGGGTTTTCGGCTTCTTCCAGCACACGCCAGTTAAAGCTGATCCAGCTTAGCTCTCGGTTCACGAAGCGCGCGGGCGTTTCGAGATCGATATCTAATGTGGTGGGGGACGGGTAATCCCCCTCAAGAAAATTTGCGTCAGTCATGGGGCCTTTTCGGACCGCATTGGTGCGGTGCTGGCGCAAGTATCGCGGTGTCAGCTAGCGTTGTCCAGCAACTCGGCGGCGAGGGTTTTGTTGATCTTGCGCCCTTGCGCCAGGGCAGCCGCGTCAAGGCGGGCGACGATCTCTGCGGCAGCGGCAAAAGAGCGTTCAATCCGTGTCGCCAGATACTGCACCAAGGCAGGTTGCGGGTTGATCTGGCGGTCTGCAAAAAGCTTCATGATCAGTGCTGAAAGTAGCGCGTCATCGGGGTCGGCGATTTGCACGACTGCTGTGGCCTGCATACGGCTGGCAAGATCGGGTAGGGCGATAGGCCAGCGGCTGGGTGCTTGGTCAGAGGTCATCAGCAGCGTACCACCCACACCGCGCAGATTGTTGTGCAGGTGAAACACGGCTTCTTCTGCGGTGTTTGGCAGCAGCTCCATGTCTTCAATGACGACAGTCGTCGCATCGGTTTGAAAGCCAGAAGCAATGTCTGCAGCTGCAATCAATAACGCGTCGCTTTGAGTTTGAAACACCCGCGCCAAATGGCTTTTCCCGCATCCCTTTGGTCCGATGACCGCTATTTTGTGTTCCGGCCACGTTTCAGGTGCTGCAAGCATCGCAAAGGCCTGCGCGTTTGCTTCAGAGACAAAGAAATCATCCGGCCCCAGCGCAACGCCCGTTGGCCAGTCAAATGCAAGCTGATCTGACATCTATTCGCCCCCGGATTGCCCACGGTACAGTAGGCTTTGGCGGTATTGTCCGATGCCCCAGCGTGCCACGACGCCGATAATGGCAGCGATAGGTACGGCGACTAGCATACCGACAAAGCCAAACAGGGACCCAAAGACCGACAGCGCAAAAAGCAGCCAGACAGGGTGCAAGCCTACGGATTCACCGACAAGCTTGGGCGTCAGAATGTTGCCCTCTAGAAACTGGCCAAGGCCAAAGATCCCCGCGACAATCCCGATCCGCAGCCAGTTCGTGACGTAGGATACAGTCTCGCCATCGACGACCTCAACGGCGCCCCAAAACTGGAACAACGCCAAACCGACGGCGAGAACACCACCGACCAATGCGCCAACATAAGGGATGAAAGTAATCAGCCCTGCGATGAATCCAACAATCAAGCCAAAGTTCAGCCCGGCCAACATCAGCGCGACGGCATAGTAAGTGCCCAAGACCAAACACACAGTGCCTTGGCCCCGAATAAATGATGCCAAGGTCGCGTCAATCTCACGCGCCAGCATACGGACCGTTTCAACGTGGTCGCGCGGCAGCATTTCATCGATCTTGGCAGTCATGTTGTCCCAGTCCAACAGCATGTAAACCGCGACAACGGGAACAACGACGATCAGCACAAGGATGTTGATCAGCCCAAGCGCTGATGACAGCAGTCCGTTCACCAACTCACCGCCTTTGGACTGGATCGTCTCACCAATCGCCAAAAGCTGTTGGTAAGCGACACTTTGGTTGTCCATCAACTGCGGAAAGCGTTCGGTCAGGCCTGTGCGCAAGCGGTCAAAAAGTTCGGGTGCTGTGTTAATCAGGGCTGCGGTTTGCTGCACCAATGTAGGGATGACCAGCAGAACCAACAGCACAAAGATCAGGATGGCAGCCAAGGTAATAATTGCGACGGCCGCCATCCGGCTGCACCCGGCGCGTTCTAATCTGTCAGCGACCGGATCAAGGCAATAGGCAATGGCCCCGCCCAGAACAAATGGCAGGATCACATCGCCCAAAAACCACAAGGCCGCCAGAAAGACCGCCGTGGCAATGCCCCAATATTTCGCTTGTTGTCCGACAGGAAGTGCCATGCATGATCCGTTTCTATTTGTTTTAATAGATGCGGTATGCGGCTGGTTGGTGCAAGGGTGGCACGCAAATTACTGCGACTGCGCGACTCGCGCTGAGATATCAAGCTGGATGGTGTCGTCGACAATATCGCTATAGCCCGACGCGCCAAAGGCCGAGCGGCTGACAGCCCCACTGATGCGAAAGCTCAGCTGGCTCAGGTCCCCCTCTGCGGTTCCTTGCTGGCGGAAAACAGCTGCGTTCAATGTGACGGGCAGCGTTACGCCGCGGATCGTCAAAAGCCCTTCGATGTCACCGCCTTCTGACAGATTGCGAGGGTTATTGGCACGGATGGCGGTGGACCTGAACCGGATTGTCGGATGGTTGCGTGCATCCAGCACACTGTTGGCTTTCAACGCTTCGGTCGCAAAGATCAGACCCGTTCGCGCGCCGCTAACATCGACGGTCACATCAACAGATGACGCCCCGAACTGTTGAAAATCAATTGCGATATCGGCGTTCAGCACTGGCATCGTGCCGCGGTTTTCAACACCCGTCAGCGTATAGACAAAGCCAACCTCAGAGCGGTCCTTTTGCAAGGCATAGGCGGTTGGTGCTGCAAAAACTGTCAGCGGAAAGAGCAAAAGCAATGCAGTGGTCAGAAAGCGAAGGCGGGTCATATGGGTCATCCTTGGAGTGCGTTGATCATAAGGTGTCTACGCACCAGCCTGCGATATTATTCGCTGCTCTCGCGGATCTGTGATGTCAGTGCTTGCGAGGGCGCACGCTGCCGCTTACACCGTTGCCCAACACATCCATCCAAGAAAGTCATTAACCATGCGTCTCAGCCGCTATTTCCTACCCGTCCTCAAAGAAACGCCGCGCGAAGCGCAGATCGTCAGCCACCGCTACATGTTGCAGGCGGGGATGATCAAGCAGGCCTCGGCTGGAATTTACTCATGGCTGCCGCTTGGTTTTAAGGTGCTGCGTAAGATCGAGAACATCGTACATGAAGAACAGGCCCGTGCGGGTCATATCGCAATCCAGATGCCGACGATCCAATCGGCTGATCTTTGGCGCGAAAGTGGTCGTTACGATGCTTACGGTGAAGAAATGCTGCGCATCAAGGATCGTGGTGGGCGTGACATGCTGTTTACCCCAACGGCTGAGGAATTGGTCACAGATATTTTTCGCGCCCATGTGAACTCTTACAAAGATTTGCCGCTGACGCTTTATCAAATCCAGTGGAAATTCCGCGACGAAGTCCGCCCACGCTTTGGCGTGATGCGCGGCCGCGAATTTTATATGAAAGACGGCTACAACTTTGACCTAACCAAAGAAGACGCGCTGCATGCGTACAACCGTCATTTGGTCAGCTACTTGCGCACCTATGAACGTATGGGCCTGCAAGCCATCCCAATGCGCGCCGACAGTGGCCCGATTGGTGGTGACGATACCCACGAGTTCCTTGTGCTGGCTGAAACGGGCGAGAGCGAGGTTTTCTATGACAGTGAGATCACCGATTTGAAATTTGGCGATCGCCAGATCGATTATGACGATAAGGCTGCTTGTCAGGCTGTGCTTGAAGAATTCACCAGCCGCTATGCCCGTACTGATGAAACTCACGATGAGGCGTTGTTCGCAGCGATTCCCGAGGAGCGGAAGCTCACGGCACGCGGTATCGAAGTTGGTCAGATTTTCTATTTCGGCACGAAGTACTCTGAAAGCATGGGTGCGTTGGTCGATGACGGGCAGGGCGGCAAGGTTCCTGTCCATATGGGTAGCCACGGTATTGGTGTGTCCCGTCTGCTGGGTGCTATTATTGAAGCAAGCCACGACGACAAAGGTATTATCTGGCCTGAAGGTGTGACCCCGTTCCACTGCGGTATCCTGAACATGCGTTCAGGTGACGCCGCAGCCGATGCTGCGTGTGAGGCGCTTTATACGTCTCTGACAGCACTAGGCCTTGAGCCGCTGTATGATGACCGGGATGAGCGGGCAGGGGCCAAGTTTGGCACAATGGATATGATTGGCCTGCCTTGGCGGATCACTGTTGGCCCTCGCGGTCTGAAAAACGGTGTCGTTGAAGTGACCTGCCGCCGCACTGGCGAGAGCGAAGAGATGCCGCCCGAAGACGCCGTGACGAAGATTGCGAAGATCTACGAAGGCATTGCATGAGCCTGACTGAGGTTGATTGGTCGCTCATCCCGGCACCTGCCGATGATGGCAGGGCGGCGCATTTGGAGGGGCTGTCGCTGCCTGATGTGACGTTGCAAGCAACGACGGGACCAGCGGTCACCTTAGCTAACCTGCGCGGTCTTGTTGTTTTCTACGTCTACCCAATGACGGGTCGCCCTGATCGTGATTTGCCCGATGGATGGGATCAAATTCCGGGTGCGCGGGGATGTACGCCGCAATCCTGCGCATTTCGTGATCACTATGCCGAATTGCGTGAATGGGGTGTCACAGCCCTTTTTGGCATCTCGACCCAAAGCCGCGATTATCAAATGGAAGCAGCCGCGCGGCTGCATTTGCCGTTTCCGCTGTTGTCAGACGCAGATCAATTGCTCGGCAAGGCCATGAATTTGCCCGGTATCGAAGTTGAAGGCGTGCATTTGCACAAACGTCTGACGATAATCGTGCGGGACAGTGTGATAGCGAAAACATTCTACCCGGTGTTTCCCCCCGATCAAGACGCTGCGACTGTCATCGAATGGCTACGCGCAGACGCGGAAGAACGCGCATAGACGTTTGAGGCGTTAACAAATTCGCCTAAACCTGCTATCGTGGAAAAAAACAAAACGTCACGAGGCAGCAGATGACGATAACTTCCCTGAATGGGGTTCTGATATGATCAGGGCCCTTTGTTTGATGTGTGGCTTGTCCGGTGCGGCTGGCCTATCGCAATTCCCAGAATTTTCGCAGCAGTACATGCAGCGCCTTGGCGGCCAAGTAGATGAGTTGACGCGGCAGGTCGTTGATTTTGACCAAACCGCCTTGGCTGATGGCATGGGCCGCGAAGAGATGTTGCAGGCGATGGCGCAGACACCGTTGGTAGCATCCCAAGAACCGATGTGGCGACGTACGTTTGCACGGCATGCGCGGCTCAGTGAAAACCTGATGATCCTGCGTGATGCGTCTCCGATGGAGCGCTTGGCGATGCCGCACCGTATGGCTGATCCAGCGACGGTGGAGGCGGTCTGGCGTGATTTTATACCCGCTATGCCGCTGAGCGCCGCTGGCGCTGTGGCCGCTGGTACGGGGTTTTTGGGTGGTTGGGCAGGTCTTGCTGTGATCATATCTGCGCTGCGGATGCCTTTCCGACGCGAAAGACCGGTCAAAGCACAGGTTTCAAAACGCAAAGAGCCAGCGATGAAGGGTGAGCCCCCCGTGAACCGTCCTGCATTGGTCAGTGCTGTTCCGCGGCTGGCGGGTGCGCGTCGTTAGCAGATGCTAAATTGTACTGATCGGGCAGGTGCCTCCGGCGGGAGTTTTTTTGGGCAAGATGATGATCAGGACCTGTGGGCCTTGACCATTGCGCCCCCGCGCACCACGTTGCGCCACACCCCAAGCAGGAGCTTTTATGGCCGAGGTTAGGACGACACGTCCCTTTGCAAAATTCGAGTGGATGATCGCGTGGCGTTATATTCGTGCCAAACGCGCTGAAGGCGGCGTGAGCGTGATGACGTGGATCAGTCTGATCGGTGTCACATTGGCGGTCTTTGCTTTAATTGCGACGCTGGCTGTGCGGTCGGGGTTTCGCGCCGAATTCATTGACACGATTGCCGGAGCAAACGCCCATGTGACCGTTGTGATGCCGCGTTCTGTTATTGACGAATTTGAAGGTGTTGCCGAGAATATTCGCGCCGTGGAAGGTGTCCAGTCTGTTGCCCCTTTGGTGCGCGGGCAGGCGATGGCCTCGGGATCTGGTAGGATTGGGCTGGCCGATATTTACGGGATTCGTTTAGAGGACCTCAAAGCCTCTGATGCGATTGTGCAAAGTGAACGTACGGTCGGTAATATTGATGATCTGCCCAATGGCATCGCGATTGGATCTGCGCTGGCGGAGAATCTAGGCCTTGGCATTGGTGACCGGATTGAGATCACGACCCGATCAGGCGCGGCCACGCCGATGGGTCAGGCGACCCGGCGCAACGCTTACGACGTAGTCTATATCTTTTCCACAGGGCGTTTTCAGATTGATGAAGTCCGCGCTTATCTACCCTTCGATGTGGCGCAGCTGATCTTTAACCGTGACGGTGTCGCAGACGAGCTTGAGATCAGGTTGGATGACCTCAATCAGTCTGAAGTGCTCAAGCAAGAGATTGCGAATGCCGCAGGTGCCGGCTTCTGGGCCTATAGCTGGCAAGACCGCGTTGGTCGTTTTCTAAGGGCGCTGACGATTGAAGATAATGTGATGTTTATCATCTTGTCGATCCTCGTGTTGGTGGCGTCGATGAACATTATCAGTGGTTTGATTATGTTGGTGAAAAACAAGGGCCGAGATGTTGGGATATTGCGCACGATGGGTCTGACAGAAGGGTCTATTTTGCGTATCTTCTTTATCTGTGGTGCAGGTATCGGCACGATTGGAACCGCGCTGGGCGTGATCCTTGGGTGCCTTTTCGCGATCTATATCGACACCATCTTTAGCTTTGTGAATTACGTTGCGGGTGGCGGTGTTTGGGATCCGTCCATCCGGGGTATCTACAATATTCCTGCTGAACTGCGCCTGATCGACGTGATCAAAGCCATGTCTTTGTCACTGGGTCTGTCATGGATCATCACGATCTTTCCGGCACGCCGTGCCGCCCGCATGAATCCGGTCGAGGCGCTGCGCTATGAGTGATTTTACCCTTCAGGTCGCAGATCTTGCCAAGTCATACAACGCAGGCAAACCGAACGAAGTCCGCGTGCTGCAAGGGGTGTCATTAGACGTGAAACCGGGCGAGGTTGTTGCATTGGTCGCACCCTCTGGCGCTGGTAAATCAACATTGCTGCATATTGCGGGCTTGCTGGATACGCCTGACCAGGGAACGGTTCAGATCGAAGGCACAGACATGACCCGTTTGTCTGATCGCAAAAGGACGGCTGTCAGGCGGTCTACTGTCGGGTTCATCTACCAATTTCATCATCTTTTGCCAGAGTTCACGGCGTTAGAGAACATCGTCCTGCCGCAGTTGGCGAACGGTGTGTCTGATCAAGCTGCAAAAGACCGCGCGATGTCTTTGCTGGACCGCGTCGGGATAGGTCAGCGTGCATCGCATCGCCCTGCGGCGTTGTCTGGGGGCGAACAGCAGCGAGTTGCTTTCTGCCGAGCGTTAGCAAATGAACCATCGTTGCTGTTGGCGGATGAGCCAACGGGTAATCTGGACCCTGATACATCTGACCGAGTATTTGATGCGTTGATGACGTTGGTGCGTGATACTGGCTTGGCGGCTGTGATTGCGACACATAATCTTGAACTGGCGGCCCGTATGGATCGCCAAGTGCGCCTGAATGGCGGCGTATTGGAGACGACATGAAAGTACACATAACCCAGATTGAAGCGCAAAGCCGTGCCGCACTTTTGGCGCATGGGGCTGGTGAAATGCAGGCCGCCGCTGTTGCCAAAGCGGTTGCACGCGCCGAAGCTTTAGGAAATGTGATTTGCGGTCTTTACTATCTGGAAAGCTATTGCACGCAGTTGCAATCGGGTCGGGTCAACGGGACCGTCACGCCTGAGGTCAGCCGCCCACGCCCAGCAGCTGTGCTGGCAGATGCGAAATTTGGCTTTGCTCAACCTGCTTTTGCGGCCGCCTTGCCTGAAGCCGTTGCCGCTGCGCTTGAGAACGGTGTAGCGACCTTGGCCGTTGCACATGCGCATACCTGCACCTCACTTGGGTTTTTCACAGAACAGATTGCGGCTGCGGGGCTGATCGGGATTGGCATGACCAATGCATCCCCCGTGGTGGCCCCTCCGGGTGGCAACAACCGTGTGATTGGTACGAACCCGATTGCGATGACTGTTCCGGGCGAAGATGCGCCTGTGATGCATTTTGACTTTTCGACATCTGCGGTCGCCTTGGGCAAGATCACGATGGCGAAAGCCGCAGGTGAGACTATTCCCCTT
This sequence comes from uncultured Paracoccaceae bacterium, assembly GCA_947496605.1. Classification (GTDB taxonomy): domain Bacteria; phylum Pseudomonadota; class Alphaproteobacteria; order Rhodobacterales; family Rhodobacteraceae; genus Yoonia. The sequence continues at coordinate 862,677 of CANMDF010000002.1, forward strand.
GGCTGGGCCGTTGATCAGAACGGTGAACCAACAACTGATCCTGATGCAGCGCTGGGTGGCGCTTTGGTCAGCGCGGGCGGCTATAAGGGCTGGGGCTTTGGCCTGATGGTTGAACTTTTGGCCGCTGGCATGACCGGGTCGGTCAATTCCTTGGATGTGGCAGGCCTGAAGGTCGCCGAAGGCAAGCCACATGATTTGGGCCAGTTTTACATACTAATGGATCCGGGCACATATCATGCTGATTTTGGCGCACGGTTTGCGCGGGTGGCCGATGCGGTCGCAGAACAAGACGGTGCACGCATCCCCGGTGTAAACAGGCAAGCGATGACAGAAGTTGATGTGCCTGATGCACTTTGGGAATTGGTTGGGAAACTGGCCGGATAAATCGCGCAGTATCTCGCTGATATGATCCAGGTCATTGCCGGGTGTTCCTAAACTCCGCTACGCTTGTCCCAAAACAGGAGGCGAGAATGCGGTATTGGATTGTTTTGGCAGCACTTGGGCTAGGGGCTTGTGTCGAAGAACCCATCGATGGACGGACGGCCTATTTGGAAAATTGTGCCAGTTGCCATGGAGCAAGCGGGATGGGCGATGGGCCTGCTGCCCGTGGGCTGGCGGTAGTACCCCCTGACCTCACTCAGATTGCGGCACGCAATGAGGGGGTCTTTCCGCGGAACCAAGTCATGAGCACGATTGACGGGTTGGACCGCGGTACGCATTTCAGTGCTGCCATGCCAGAATTTGGTGCGGGCGACTTGGGCGAAACGGTGATTGTCGAAGACCAAGGGCTGGGCACGCCTGTGCCGATGAAGCTGCTGGTTCTGACAGAATACCTCGAAAGCATCCAACAGTAACCAAAGCTGACATTCGCGTGAAATCAGCAGTTCAGAGGTTTCTGACAGGCCGTGGTGCGGTAGGGCTATGACAAATAGCTCTTAAAGGATGCCATCATGCGATTTCTTCTTTCTACCGTGCTTGCCCTGACAACGGCGATGAGCGCACAGGCTGGGCCTGTGAATTTTGCCAATGGATGGCAGGAACAGCGCCTGTCGCTGTTCAGTTCAAACGATTACAGTTTTGGCCAGAACCTTGGGCTCGTGTCTGAAGGGTCTGTGTCGATCGCTTGGTCCCGTGTGAACCGGGCCGAATGGGGCACGGACGGGGCGTCCTGGAACTGGACTGTTGAGCAATCGGTGCCCGCAACTGACCTTAGCATAAAGGGCGGGGATGACCGCAATATCTCGCTCTATTTTGTGTTTGTCCCTGAGGCCCTTGCCCCCGGCTTGGAAGGCGCGAACATCCGCAGTCTTTTGGGCAATGAAGACGTACGCATCATGCAATACGCATGGGGGGGCAACCATGCGCGGGGGCAGGTGATCCGCTCGCCTTACGGTCCCAGCGGCCAGGGTGTGACGATTGCGCTGCGCCAAGCGGGCACCGGATCTTTCAGCGAAAGCGTTGATTTAGCTGCAGATTATGCCCGTGCCTTTGGTGGCGAAAAGGGTGCGCTGGTGGGGTTAGCGGTGTCGGGTGACAGCGATGATACCGATACAGTGATCCGTGCCGCGATTGGCGGCCTGACCCTGCGCTAATCTGACAACAGGGCGATGGCGAGGGGGCTTTCCATCGTCACGCCTGCGATTTCCAAGATCAGCTTGCGGCGCACGGCGTCGGTGAACTCTGGCCCTGATTGGGCAGGCATGACGAAGGCGTTGGGCCCGCCGATGATGTTCTGCTCATAGGCGGCGGGTAGATCGAAGTTCTGGAACGTCTCATTGCGCAGAATTGGCAGCGCGTTGATGGTGATGCCAGCGGCGACAACCTCATCCCTAGCCACGGTGATCGGCGGTCCATAGCTGTTGCCCATCGTGTCGCCGGAAAAGTCGATGACGCGGCGGAAGCCTCTGATATCATTACCTTCTATCTGGTCTTTGCCATACAGCAACGCCGACCCGATGGCGTTACGCCCGGTGGCTTGGCGGGGTGGGCCGATCAGGGCCTCGGCGAAACGGGTCGCACTTTCCATATCCGCGATGATGGTCCAATCGACGACCGTGGCTTGGGTCTGGGCCCACTCGACATAGGTGACCGCGATAGAGCCGTAGAGGGTGTTTTCGATGGCCGAAACCACCGCCGGATCGGTGATCGCGATGGCGTAGGATTGGCGTTGGAACAGCAATTCATCCGCGTCGATTGAGCCGGAGGCGTCGGCAAGAAGGACGAGTTCGAGGTCAGTTTCGACCTCTTGTGCGGCGAGGGGTGAGGCGAGGAAAAGGGCGAGGATGACGTGGCGCATGAGAGAGAGATAGGGCGGATTTGGCGGCGGGAAAGGGGTGTATGGATTACGTACAGATGCTGTACATATGTTGTACGTACAGCGTGTGTGTCGGGGCAGGCCCCGACCTACGGGGTCACAAAAACTATGTAGGAAAGCTTTCGTCGCCAAGCGGGACGTTCTCCCGCTCCGCCATTAACCTAACGTAACTCCTGAACATGGGGTCGACAAAGCTGTACCATCCAGACTTTCCCTTATGTAGGTAGTTCCTTTTGTGAAGGCTATTGAGCGCATTTCTCAAATCAATGGCGTTTTTCTTAGAAGTATCAAACCCGCTTCGATGAGGCCGATTGTCCATGATTTTCTCATAGTCCGATACAATGTCCTTAAACTGTCGGTCTAGGTGCTGATTGTTGGCTGTGGCCCAAAGCAACTCAACGTATCTATCAGTTCCTTGCCTGATTGCTTTCTCATACGCAGACTTTAGGCGGGTAGCTGCCTGCTCAGCTGATCGGTGAATTCCTAACTTGTAAAGTTCATCGGAGATATCGCTCTTCATGAAGTTTTCTTCGAATGCTGCGAGCAAGATGTTCTTTAGGATTAGGTGAGTAAAGCCAGCATAGCCAGACGAAATCTGGGCAATTCTTATTTGTTGGCCTCTGTGGAAGGACACATCAAACTCTGCTTCGATGTCTGCAATTATTTCAATTACGGCCTCAAAAGACAATGGAGCTAGTTCTACCCCATATACATATCTTTCAACTGACTCATGTGCACCCAGCAGTCCATCTAAGTCTTTTGCAACGCCACAAAAGATGAACTGAACTCTGATATCGTCTACCGTCATTTGCTTAAGCAGGCTCGACAGCAACTCGAGAGTTTCTTGGTTTTCGAGCAAGTCAAACTCGTCTATTACGACTACCGGAAACTCGTTCGGAAAATTGCTATATGAGAAAATCGTATTCAGCAGTGCGCTGGCCGCATTCACGTTTTCAATCATAACTTCATTCATCATGGCGGGCATGCCACCTTCAAAATTAAACCCAAAACCTTCGAAGCTGGCCTTCAATTGTTTTTGGGATAGTGGCAACTTGTTCGCGTGAATTACCTTCACGAAAATGTCGTTCATCAGTTGGGAAAAAGATGTCGATTTTCCGCACGAAATTGCTGCTGAGATTTTTACCAGTTCCTTGTGAACCTCGCAGGCGGTATGTCCTAAAGACGTTTTTCCAACACCACGAGGTCCCCAGATAAACGCTTGCGCACCACGCGTTTCAAAACAGTCCTGCATTTGCCTGAGGGGTTCGATCCGGCCCTTAAGTTGTGCAGGTAGCGATACGTTGCCACTTGGATGCAGGAAATGATCTAGTCGGTTCCGAAATTCACTACGATCAAGTGCATAGAAATTATTCTCTTTCATCTGAAATACCCTCAAACATCCAACTCCTCCACAAACCGCGCGTTTTCTTGAATATACTGGAACCGCAGTTCGGGCTTTTTCCCCATCAGACGTTCTACCAAATCCGCCGTATCCCCCGGCTCATCATCTTGCACGGTGACGCGGATCAGTTTGCGTGTTGCCGGGTCCATTGTTGTTTCTTTCAGGTCCTTGGCGTCCATTTCGCCCAAGCCTTTGAACCGTTGCAGGTCGATTTTACCTTTGCCGCCCAAGCCCTTGGCCATCACCGCGTCTTTTTCCGCGTCGTCGGCCACATAGACCCGTTTGGCCCCTTGCGTCAGACGGTAGAGCGGTGGGCAGGCCAGATAGAGGTGCCCTTGGTCGATCAGCGGCCGCATTTGCGTGAAGAAGAAAGTCATCAACAAAGACGCGATATGTGCGCCGTCGACGTCGGCGTCGGTCATGATGATGATCTTGTCGTAGCGCAGGTCATCGACGTTGAATTTGGTGCCCATGCCAACGCCAAGTGCTTCGCAGAGGTCGTTGATTTCCGCGTTGGTGTTCAGCTTGGAAGACGCAGCGCCGAGCACGTTGAGGATTTTACCTTTGAGCGGCAGAAGCGCTTGGGTTTTCCGGTCGCGCGCGCCTTTGCCGGAGCCACCCGCAGAGTCGCCCTCGACGATGAATAGCTCGGTCCCGACCCGGTCTTTGGATGTGCAATCGGTCAGCTTGCCGGGCAGGCGCAGTTTTTTGGTCGCAGACTTGCGTGCGGTTTCTTTTTCCTGACGGCGGCGCAGCCGTTCTTCGGCCCGTAGCACAAGGAAATCAAGGATCGCGCCTGCAGATTTCGTGTCATTGGCCAGCCAGTTGTCAAAGTGGTCGCGTACAGCGCCTTCGGTCATTTTGGCAGCCGCTTCGGTCGATAGCCGGTCTTTGGTTTGCCCCACAAAGGCAGGATCACGGATAAAGCAGGACACCAGCGCACAGCCCCCCGACATCAAATCGTCGCGGGTGATTTGGCCTGCCTTTTTGTTGCCCGACAGTTCGCCATACGCCTTGATGCCCTTCAGGATCGCCGCCCAAAAGCCGCTGACATGCGTGCCACCTTCGGGCGTGGGCACGGTGTTACAGTAGGATTGAATGAACCCATCGCGCACAGGCGTCCAGTTGATCGCCCATTCGACCTTGCCGGGCTCGCCGAACTTTTCATTGAAATCAACCGTGCCCGCGAAGGGTTTGTCGGCGTAGGTTGTGGCCGTACCCAGCGTTTCTTTGAGGTAGTCGGACAGGCCGCCGGGGAAGTGGAATGTGGCCTCGGTCGGGGTCTCATTGTCGTCGATCTCAGACTTCCAGCGAATTTCGACGCCGGAAAAGAGATAAGCCTTGGATCGGATCGATTTGAACAGACGTGCCGGCTTGAACCGGTGGGTGCCAAAGATTTCGGCGTCCGCGTGGAAGGTAAACGTCGTGCCCCGCCGGTTCGGGGCGCTGCCCACCTTTTCGACCGGACCCAAAGGGATGCCGCGCGAAAAGCGTTGTTCGTAGATTTCCTTGTTGCGGGCGACTTGCACCACAAGGCTGTCGGACAGCGCGTTGACCACTGATGCGCCAACACCGTGCAGACCGCCGGAGGTTTGATAGGCTTTGCCGCTGAACTTGCCGCCTGCGTGCAGCGTGCAGAGGATGACCTCGAGTGCGGATTTATCAGGGAACTTTGGGTGTGGGTCGATGGGGATGCCGCGCCCGTTGTCTTTGATGGTCACCGAGTAGTCGGCGTGCAGTTCCACCTCGATCCGGTTGGCGTGCCCTGCGACGGCTTCGTCCATCGAGTTGTCCAGCACTTCGGCCACAAGGTGGTGTAGTGCCCGTTCATCCGTGCCGCCGATATACATGCCGGGGCGTTTGCGCACGGGTTCCAGCCCCTCGAGCACTTCAATGCTGTCGGCGTTGTAGTCGTCGGGGGTGCCCCCGGAAAGAAGGTCATTGGCCATGATACTGCTACTTCTTAGTGTTTTCATCATCATGGCAGGCCCTTGGACAAGGGGCAATCGCGAATGCTTGCGGTCTGTGTTGGGCAGGCTAGTTTAAGGCCAAACAAAGGGGATGATGATGCGCGTATTTTTTACAGGCGGCAGCGGCAAAGCGGGCCGACATGCGATTGGGTATTTGCAGGCACAAGGCCATACCGTCGTGAATGCCGACCGCATGCCATCAGGGTTGGATGTCTCTGAGTTGCTGATTGATCTGTGTGATGCCGGCCAGGTGATTGGTGCGATGTCGCAATATGCTGACTTTCATGAACTGGAGCCCGGAACAGGCGTTCCGAAATATGATGCGGTGGTTCATTTTGCGGCTGTACCGCGTGTCATGATCGGCACGGATGGTGAGTGTTTTCGCCAGAATACCCTCAGCACATACAATGTGATTGAGGCGGCAGTGAAACTGGGCATTCCCAAAGTGATCTTTGCCAGTTCCGAGACGACCTATGCCGTATGCTTTGCTGATGGCGAACTAAAGCCTGACTATGTGCCCATTGATGAAGACCATCCAACGCTGCCCCATGACAGCTATGCGATGTCGAAGGTATGCAATGAAGCAACGGGGCGATCGTTTCAGGCCCGTAGCGGCATCGATATCTACGCGTTACGCATCAACAATGTCATTGAACCGCATGAATATGCCGAACAGTTCCCGGCCTTTATGGATGACCCCGCGCTGCGGCGGCGCAATATCTTTGCTTATATCGATGCGCGTGATCTGGGCCATATGGTTGACTGTTGCCTGCAAACTGATGGGTTAGGGTACGAGGTGTTTAACGTCTCAAACGATGACATGTCCGTGGGCATTACGTCAGATGAGGTGATTGCGCGGTTTTATGAGGGGGTCCCCGTAAAGCGTCAGATGCGCCCTGACGAAACATTCTATGCCAACGACAAAGCCAAGCGCATGGTGGGATTTGCGCCCAAGCATTCCTGGCGCGAGGTCTTGGGATGAGTTTCCCCCGTTTTGATTTGGCAGCGTTTGAGGCCGCGCATCAAGATGGACGCCTCGATTTAGCACGCGAATTGGACAGCATATGCCGTGATACCGGATTTTTGGTGTTGGAAGGGCATGGCGTGCCACCGGAGGTGATCGAAGGTGTTTGGCAAGCGGCCAATACATTCTTTACGCAACCCCCAGAACAGAAGCAGACAGTTACGCCGCCCTATCAAGGTTATCCTTATGGCTATCTTGGCCCAGACGCCGAAGCGTTGGCGCGCTCAAAAGGTCAGGACACCCCACCTGACCTGAAAGAGAGCTTCAATGGCGGTCCATTGCGTGTCCCGAATGGTGCCCCAACCGCTGCGATGGATTTTTGTTATCAACCAACGCTTTGGCCGGATGTTCACGGGTTTCGCCCAGCGTGGGAGGCATATTACGCCGCGATGGAGGATCTTGCCGCCCGTGTGATGCGTGCGTTTGCGTCCGCTTTGGCATTGCCGGAGGATCATTTTGATCCTTTCATTGCCAATCCCATTTCCGCGCTGCGTGCATTGCATTACCCCGCCACGGTCGATGTGCCTTTGGACAAACAACAACGTGCTGGTGCCCATACGGATTATGGGTCGTTGACAATTCTGTTGCCACAGCCCGGCAGCCAAGGGCTGCAGGTTCAGCAAGGTGAGGCTTGGGTTGATGTGCCTGCGCCTGACGGCGCTTTTGTCATCAACATTGGTGACCTGATGGCGCATTGGACGGCGGACCGTTGGGTCAGCACTTTGCACCGTGTTGTTGCCAGACCGGGCCAGCCTGCGCGTCAGTCGCTCGCGTTCTTTCATCAACCGGATTGGGGCGCTGAAATCGTGCCTTTGGACGGCTCTGACGCTTATCCATCAGTCCAGTCCGGCCCGTACCTGATGGCCAAGTTTCAGGCCACTGGTGTCTAGGCGCGAAAGCGCTATGTAGCGTGCCAGTAGAGAAGGCCATCAGATGCGCACACCAGAAAACCCAATTGCTGTGATGGATGCCAGTTGCGCGCTGTGCAGTTGGGGTGAGCGAATGCTTCACCGGTTGGATCGTTCAGGCGAGATTAAGATTGCACCTATTCAGTCGCAGACCGGGGCGGATTTGATGCGTGCGAACGGTTTGGGTCCTGCTGATCCTGACACGTGGTTGTTCATAGAAGACGGCACCGTGTGGCGCGACTTTGATGCGGTGATCCGGATTGGTCAGCGGTCCGGTGGCGTGGGGCGCATTCTTGTTGTGCTAAAGGTCTTGCCGCGGCGGGTGCGAGAATGGCTTTATCAACGGGTGGCCCGCAATCGTTACGCCATGTTTGGGCGCGGTGACATGTGCGCTTTGCCTGATCCTGCGTTTCGCGCCCGTCTGCTGTCATGAAAATAGCGGTCATTGGCGGATCGGGTGTATTTGGATCGCGGCTTGTCCGTTTGCTGGCCCGGGATGGGCATGACGTCGTCGTTGTGGGCCGCACGTTGGCCACGGCCCAAGCTATTGCAGATGACTTGGGCCAAACGGCCATAGCGCTGGACCGGAACGCGGATTTGTCACCGCTCTGGGCGCTGTCCGTTGAGGCTGTTGTGGATGCGGCGGGGCCGTTCCATGCTTATGGCAATGATCCTTATGCTCTGGCGCAGGCCTGTATGACCCAAGGTGTCCATTACCTTGATTTGGCGGATGATCCGGCATTTTGTGTGGGGATCACCTGCCTTGATGCACAGGCGAAAGCCGCAGGCGTTTTCGCACTTTCAGGTGTCTCAAGCGTGCCTGCCATATCTTCCGCCGCTGTCGCGGCTTTGGGTGAGGGCACCAGGATTGATACCGTTAGTACCGCGATCTTGCCCGGCAACCGCGCCCCGCGCGGTGCGTCCGTGGTCAGCAGCATTCTTAACCAAAGTGGTCAGCCGATGTCTGCGCCCGTTGATGGCGCACTGGTGGCACATCGCAATTGGTCATTGCCGCAGACCTTTGATTTGGGTCAGGACATTCGCCGCAAAGGGTGGGTGATTTCAGTGCCTGATCAATTGCTCTTCGTGGATGCATTCAAAGCACGCACTGTGGCGTTTCGTGCGGGGTTAGAGTTAGGCCTGATGAACAATGCGCTTGCCCTGTTTTCAGTAGTGCGATCCCGATTTGGCTTCGGGGTGCCGCGATGGTTGATCCGGTTTGTCTTAGCGATGTCGCGGCTGCTTTGGCCTTTTGGGACTGATGAAGGTGGCATGTCTGTGCGTGTCACAGGTCGCTTGCCCCTCGGATGGGAGGGCCGCACTTGGCGTTTGATTGCGCGTCAGGGCGACGGCCCGTTTATTCCGGCTGTGCCTGCGTGTGTGATTTTGCGTGACCCCGCGCAGATTGCACCCGGTGCCCGGCCTGCTGTTGCCGAGGTAACGCTTGCAGCGATCGAAGAAGGGATGGCGGATTTGGCGATTGAAACGGAAAAGCTGTCGGTGAAAGTCACCCCATTGTTTGAGGCATTCTTGGGCGAAGACTTTGAACACTTACCAGCGCAAGTGCGCCGTTTGCATGATGTGCCCGCCCCACGGCGTTGGACGGGCAGGGCGAAAGTGACCAGAGGTGCGTCGCTTTGGGCGCGTACAATTGCAGCGGCATTTGGGTTTCCACCGGCGACCGATGATACGCTAGTGACTGTGACGATGACCCCGCAGGATGAAGGCGAACTTTGGGAGCGGCAGTTTGGCGACAAGACATTTTGGTCATTCTTAAAGGTGAAGGATGGGCAGATGACCGAACGGTTTGGCCCGCTGACATTTACGTTAGGCCTGCATGTGGCGGGTGGGCAGCTGCATTTTCCTGTGATCTCTGGCCGCTTGGGTCCGATCCCGTTTCCTAAGGCGTTTCTGCCAATCAGTATTGCCCGCGAATATGAGGAGGATGGCCGGTTTCATTTTGATGTAGCGTTGCAGGCGCCTTTTACCGGTGCGTTGATGGTGCATTACCAAGGCTGGCTGGAACGCGCGCAATGACTTTCTGTCCATTGTCGCCCCATTGCTTTGACCCTACATAAGCGTCATGCGACTGACCTTTCCCCTGATGGCAGCCCTGATGATGCCCGCGACGGCCCCGGCTCACCCACATGTATTTGTGGAAGCGCGGGTCACAGTTGTCTTTGATCAAGACGGAGGGTTTGGGATCAAGCTTGATTGGTTCTACGACGATCTGTTCTCGCTACTGGTCACCACTGATCTGGGGATCGACATGGATGGCGATTTGCTTTTGACGGCGGATGAGCAAACGCTGCTGGATGAACAGATCACTACTTGGCCTGCCGATTACGCGGGTGATCTAGAGGTTTCGCAGGCGGGTGAGACGTTGGCTTTGGCAGATAAGCAGGACCACCGCATGACTTATGAAGATGGGCTGTTTCATGAAGTGCACTTGCGGCCAGTCCCTGCCTTGCCTGACCGCGACGCGCCGATCCAGATCAGGGTTTTTGATCCGGCATTCTACACTGCTTATGACCTTTTGCAGCCTGTGGTGATCGAAGGGCGCGATGACTGTACAGCAACTGTGCTTCCCGCCGATATCGACGCGGCCTATGCGCTTGCTGACAGTCTATTGGATGGCCAAGACCCCAATGCGGTTGGACCCGATGATTATTTCCCAGAAATTGGTGATGCTTTCGCTGATACGATTGTTTTGACATGCGCTGGCCCATTGTAGTCCTCGGCGTATTTGGGGCTTTGGCCGTTTGGCTTTGGGGCTTTGGTGGTGCTGACTGGATGACGCGCCTTGCGGCCGGTATGCAGCGTGATGTGCAAAATGCGATGGCTGCGGCACTGCGTGGATTGCGTACGAGTGAGCCGGGCGCGCTCGTGTCGTTGTGGGGCTTATGTTTCGCTTATGGGTTCGTGCATGCGGCGGGGCCGGGGCATGGCAAGCTGGTGATTGGTGGCTACGGGGCGGGGACGCGTGTTCCTGCCAAAAGATTGGCTGGGTTGGCGCTGGGCGCATCATTGGCGCAGGCGGTCACAGCGATTGTGCTGGTTTACGCGGCAGTGTTTGTCTTGGGTTGGGGACGCGAGCAGATGACCAGCGTCGCTGATGATGTGTTGGCCCCTCTGAGCTATGGATTGATTGGATTGGTCGGGTTGTGGCTGATGATCCGTGGCATGCGCCATTTACGGCCCAAGCATGATCATGATCATGCACATGAAGGTGATGGCGATGTTTGTTCTTCGTGTGGGCATGCGCATGGGCCGACGCTTGAACAGGCTGAAACGGTGCGGTCCTGGCGTGACGCTTTGGCGGTGATTGGCACGATTGCTGTGCGCCCATGTACGGGCGCGTTGTTCTTACTGATCCTCACCTGGCGCCTGGATATTGATTGGGCGGGCATCATCGGTGCGCTGGTGATGGGGTTGGGGACGGCCAGTATTACGGTGCTGGTGGCCTTTGCCGCCGTGGGCTTTCGTGAAAGTGCTTTGCAGTTGGTCAGTCATGCCGCCGTCGCACGTACGTTGGCTTGGGCTGAGATACTTGCGGGGGCAATCGTCGTGGTTCTTGCCAGCCAATTGGTGCTGCGCTTCATCTGATAGTGCTTTACCGATGTGCAGATCAGGCCTAAGCCTGACCGCATGGAACGGGCTGCACAAACATATCAAGAGCATACGCGGTCGATTTGGACATTGGGGATGCCCCTGATCCTGAGCAATCTGGCCATGTTTGCAATCCATATTACCGATACGGTCATGTTGGGTTGGTATGATGTAACGGCACTTGCCGCATCAACGATCGCGGGCACCTTGTTCTTTGTGATCTTTATCGTCGGCGCGGGGTTCGCACAGGCTGTGACGCCTTTGGTCGCCGCAGCCGCCGAGGAAGACGATGACGTCCAAGTTCGCCGTGTCACCCGCATGGGGCTATGGCTGTCGATCATTTACGGGCTGATTGTGACGATCCCGTTTTTTTGGGCCGAAGATATCCTCATCGCGATTGGGCAAGATGCCGATGTTGCCCGCCTTGCCCACATCTATTTGCAGATTGTGATCTGGCAGATGGTGCCTGCGCTGATCATCATGACGCTCAAGTCTTTTCTGGCTGCCATGGAGCATACTGCGATCATTCTTTGGGCCACGATCGGTACGGCTGTTCTGAATGGGTTCATCAACTATGCTTTGATCTTTGGAAACTGGGGCATGCCAGAGTTGGGGATCAAAGGTGCTGCGATTGCGTCGCTGACGGTCAATTTGGTCACGGTGCTGATCTTGGTCTTTTATATCGGAAAGGCGCTGCCACAGTTTGAGCTGTTCAAGAATTTCTGGCGTAGCGACAGTGAGATTTTCAAGCGCGTCTATTTGCTGGGCTGGCCGATTGGTCTGACGTCATTGGCTGAGGGCGGATTGTTTGCCGCTTCTGCTGTGATGATGGGTTGGATTGGCGCGATTGAGCTGGCGGCCCACGGTATTGCCATCCAATTGGCGAGCCTGACATTCATGGTGCATATCGGTTTTAGTCAGGCGGCTACTGTGCGTGCAGGGCGTGCGCTGGGTCGTAAGGACGAAGTATCGCTGAGGCGAGGTGGGATCACGGCGATCGGTATGTCCGCGCTTTTCGCCGTTGCAACATCGGTTGTCTTTTTGGCGATTCCTGAAACGCTGGTCTCACTGTTCATTGATCCAAACGAGCCTGAACGCGCCAGCTTGTTGCGGATCGGCGCAAGCCTGATCATGGTCGCCGCGTTGTTTCAATTGGTGGATGGATTGCAGGTGCTGGCGCTGGGTCTGCTGCGCGGTGTGCAAGACACCACTGTGCCTATGTTCATGGCGACAATCAGCTATTGGGTGATTGGATTGCCGGTCAGCTACTTGCTGGCATTTACATTTGGTCTGGGTGGTGTGGGCCTTTGGCTTGGCCTTGTGATCGGGCTGGCGGTTGCAGCCGTTCTATTGCTGTGGCGGTTCTGGGGGCGATCTGTGAAAATCGCCCCGCAAGGGTTAGCTCAGCAAGTCTAGATCACGCATCCGCAGACGTGGGTGGTTCATCAGACCAAAGTCTTCAAAGCTGCGCTTGTGTGGGAAGAGCGATAGATATTCGCGCAAAGCGTCGCCACGTAAACCCAAATTGAAGGCTGATCCGGGGTGCAGCGTTTCGACTTCGACACCATTGACCGACAGGCACCGTTGGGCGGAAAAGCCGAACTGGAATACGCTGACAGGGTTTGCGGGCTGCAAACTGAGAATGTTGTTGCCATCGACGAAATCAGCGGCAGGGATAAATGCGGCGTCAGCGCCAGTCACTTTGCGGATGCCACTGGCGCGGTGCAAGATGCGTGCGGCCGGTCCCAAGACCAGGTCTTGGGATGGGCGTTGAAAGCCTAATGCGTCGCCGGTAATCCGGGTCATGACTGGCTGCTTAGCGTTCGCGGCGTTCGCAGAAGGACCAAGCATGATACGGCCACGCCATTGTAGCGTTTCATAGGTGCCATCTGCGAGGCGTACTTTGTCACCGGGCATGACATCTTCGACTGACATCAATCCGTTTTGGGTTTGCACGATTGCGTTGTGCCCGAGCGCTGCGAAAGCGTCTTCAAAGGCTACATGGGCGCGGGCGATTGTGTTGAATTCATTAAAGCGACCGTGATCATCCAGATACATGACTTCGTATTTGCGCTGGGCGACATCGCCGCTCTGCGTCTGCGCATGCTGCCGTTGCGCAGGTGTTTGACGCATCTGAGGGCTAAAAATATCGATCTGACGGGGAGCAACAGTTGAGAGTGACGACTTCATAAGAAAACCTTCTTTGGCCTTACGTCATTTGCTGTCCCACCAACAACAACTGAGCAATAGTTACATTCATTTGAACCGACCCACGCGATTGTGGGACCGAAAGATGCGCCCTATGACTGATCCAACACACGGAACAGCATCGACATTGGAAACATCGCGCTTGTGCCTGCGCGTCCTGAAAACTTTACTGGAGCAAAGCCACAGGAGGTATTGCCTGATCAGGCGCTCCGCGCGACTGCTTTGAGGGAGACCACGTTATCGTTGGCTTTGGCCTCACGTCGCACGATCATCGCTTTGCGAATGTCACCCCGGGCCCAAGGCATAGGTGTGTCATAGGTCGCGACTGCGGCTTCAAGTGATTTTTGCCAGCGGCTTTTCATGTTGATACCTCTTCTTAAGTGCAACCGTTCTCGGCTGCGGTTGAGGACTAAGTTGCTGGATCAAACTGGCGAGATTTTGACGAACTCAGGATTTATGCAAACAGATTCCGTTAACCCGCTAAAAAACATGCAAGCTATTGTTGTGTATGTATTTTGTGGTGATGATGAGGTTGGACATCAAGCCAATGTTTAACGAACCGAGGCAGGTCTTGCCTCATTTAGTTAAACATCGCGGCTTTAGAGCCTTATGGCCGCAATCAGCCTGCCATAATCGGCCTGCTTTTCGTGGACCGACCTTCGATAACTGAAGAATCGCTTTGGATCGGCATAGGTGCAGTGATGTGTCCATGACGCCGCTTTGATCCCGCTTTGCTTTAGCTGAAACAGGCCAAAGGCAGGCAGGTCGAATTGAAAGCGGTCGCCGTGTCCTTGTAGGAAGAAGCGATCGTAGCTGGGGTTTGATGCGATAAATGTTTCGCGAAACTCTGGCCCGACTTCGTAGTTGGCTTGACTAATCGACGGCCCGATCACTGCCACGATATTTGTGCGCGACGCCCCAAGATTCTCCATGCCTGCGACGGTCGCCTCTAACACGCCATGCAAAGCGCCTTTCCATCCTGCGTGTGCAGCACCGATGACACCTGCCTTGGGGTCTGCAAAAAGCACGGGTTGGCAATCAGCCGTCAGGATCGACAGCGCGACCCCTTTGGTTGCGGTGACCAGAGCATCTGCTTTTGGTACGGGTTTCATGGGGGCGTTCACGGCAACGGCATCTGCTGAATGGATTTGATGCACCCCAACCAACTGGTCGTCTGCGATGCCAAGCAAATCCGCCACGCGGGATCGGTTGATCGTCACGATTTCATGTTGGTCAGAGCTGCCGTATCCACAATTCAACCCCTCAAACACGCCAGAGGATGCGCCACCTTTGCGGGTAAAGAACCCATGCGTCAGCCCATCAAGAAGCGGATCAGTGATGATTTCGAGCGTCATGGCTCTAGTCCCGGTGCTGGTTTGGCGTTGGAAGGATAGATACTCATTACTTTGAAAAGGTCGCCCATTTCCGCCGGGTGGGTCAAGCGCCGATGTGCGGCGATATGCGAGGTCAATGCATCGCCCGTCAGCTGTGTCGCCAGCGCTTGTGCGCGTTGTGTGATTCCAAGCCGTTCAAGAAACACCCCTTGCCGCGAGAGTTTGCTAAACTTCGCGGGGTGCGCATGTGCGGCGATGGCTGCGAAATCGACATGCGCCGTCAGGTCGGCCTCGCCGGGGGCGGCAAGTGGGTCGGTGTGATCTTGTGATTTGAGCGCTTGCAACGTGTCACCCAGTGACTGCCAATCACCGTAGTCGATGATCAGAGCGTTGCCGCCATAGGTTTCGATCTTGCTGCCAATGGTGGCCATGATGGATGGCAGGGCAGGGCAATGCTCGATCAGGTCACCGTCTTGCGTGTCCGCGAGGCGGTCTGTGAGCAAAGCAAGCGGTGCGGGCGCGGATAGTCCAAAGCAAAGCGCGCCATCGCTAGCACCAACCATCTTTTCGCGCCATCCGTCTCCTTCGCGCAGGAACTGGCGAATGGGCAGGGCATCGAAGAACTCGTTCGCGATCAGAAAAAGAGGGGTGTTTGGCAGCGTATCGACACGGTCATGCCATGTGGCATCAGGGATTAGTTTGGCTTGTTTGCTGCGCAGGGTTGGCGATGTCTCAACTAGATGGACCGACAGTGCATCGTGAAAGCCGGGCACAGTTTTGGTGGCCCGCAACGCATCAGCCATCAACGTGCCGCGCCCCGGCCCAAGCTCGGCCAGTGTGATGTTGACGGGTTGCCCTTGGTCCATCCACGTTTGCGCCAGCGACAGCCCAATCAATTCACCAAACATCTGGCTGATCTCTGGTGCTGTCGTAAAATCACCAGCCACGCCAAAGGGATCGCGCGTGGCATAATACCCATGGTCAGGATGCATCAGGCAATCGGCCATATAATCGGCCAGACTGATTGGTCCAGTCCGCGCGATCCGGGCGATCAAGAGATCACCCAAGGCGGTCATCTGCGCACAGCCATGACGACAACGGTCAGGCCCACAAGGATCATCGGCAGCGTTAGCGTTTGCCCCATCGTCAGGCCGTAACCGTTCACATGAAACGCCAGCCCCAGTTCATTGCCCACGCTGACAAATTGCGCGTCAGGTTGGCGGACAAATTCTACAAGGAACCGTGCAATGCCGTAGCCCATAAAGAAGATCCCAGACAGCAACCACGGTTTTTTCAGCGCACCAAAGCGGAACGCCAGCACGATCAGGATCGTACCCAGCAGCAGCCCTTCAAGGCCCGCTTCGTAGAGTTGCGAAGGGTGGCGCACGCAAGGCTCCAACGCCGTCGCACAGGCTTGGGCGGCTTGGCCGGGAAAAACAACGCCCCATGGCAGGTCCGTTTGACGCCCCCAAAGTTCGGCATTGATGAAATTCGCGATACGCACCAGCAGCACCGCAGGGGTGGCCGCGACGGCGATGATATCGGCCAGATCGGGGAGGGGGACTTTGTGGCGGCGGCTGAAGAGGAACACCGCAACGACGACGCCCAAGAACCCGCCATGAAACGACAGCCCGCCTTCCCAGATTTTGATGATATCAAGTGGGGCGGCGAGGAAGTCAGCCGGTTTGTAGAAAAACACATACCCCAAACGCCCGCCGCCGATCACGCCCACGACGATATAGGTCAGCAGATCTTCGAGTTGCGACACTTGCATTGGTGGGCCGTTGCGCCACAAATTAGGGCGCTTCAGCGCGTATTTGATCAACTGCCAGCCAATCGCGATCCCTACGATATAGGCCATCGCGTACCAGCGCAGCGCGACCGTGAATCCAAAGACGGTGAACGAGAAAATCTCGGGCGAGATTTCGGGGAAGGGAATGGCTGCGAACATGGCGGTATTCGTCGTCTGCGGGTGCGGCAAAGTCAACCGCTCTTGCCTTGGGTTGTAGCGGCGCTGGCAAAAGCCCATATAAAGGCCAAGCACAGATGGAGAGCACCATGCAGAGCAACAACAAAATCCTTGATGACATCAGCCAGTTGATGACCAACGCTATGGGCGTGGCCCAAGGCGCGAAAGACGAAGCGAACACCGCGATGAAGTCCATGATGGACCGCTGGCTGGCCGACCGCGATTTCGTGACCCGCGAAGAATTCGACGCGGTACGGGCCATGGCGCAGAAGGCACGCGAAGAGAACGAAGCGCTGAGCGCACGTTTGGCGGCGCTGGAAAAGTAGGTCGGGATTTCCCCAACTGAGAGCGGCGGGGGAGCCCCCGCCCTACGGTTTTGGACGCATAACATGACCTGGATTTTTAAGGCTTCTCCGGATGGCAATGGCGGACATGTCAGCATGCATGCTGTCGATCCCAAAACCATGGATGATTGGTACAAAACTCTGGCTAGTAGCATACTTGGCGATCTTAGTGATGCTTACCACGGCAACAATATACCCTTTCAGATGACTCACGCGCCGCGCCATTTCGTTACTCCCAAGCGTATCACCGCGTTCAAAGACCTTTTCTGGGTTGAAGGCAAAATGCTTATAATCTCAGACCAGCTTCGCGTGATTATCCAAGCACATGATCCAGATGTGCATCATATTTGGCCTATTCAGGTTATGTCCAAAAAGGGGGTGACCTATCCCGATGCTCTCTATGGTTTTGTGCCGACAGTTCACGCAGCTGCGATTTCTGAGACAGAGGGTGATGTATGCGTCGAAGAGGAGAGCACGCATCCTCCGACAAAGCTATTTCCGATGGGGATGTGGAGCCCACGTAGAACGGGTCTTGACGTGACTTGGAGTGCGGCTGTTGACGCAAGTAAATGCCCACCCAATCATATTTGGTGGGATCACGGGCTTACCGAAAACCATCTGTTGTTGTCTGATCCATTGCACGAAGCGATCGTTGCGGCGGGGTTGAAGGTTATTCCGATGAAGAAAACCAAATTGGCGAAACAACCCAACCTGTAGGTCGGGGCTTGCCCCGACGCATCCGCGATAGCCGAGGAGCCTCCGCCCAACGGTTTTCCCAAATAAGCGACCGAGGTATTCTGCGCGGTTTGCGGAATGCGGGGAAAACCACGCGCAACATCCCCTAGATGCCATCCCTTCCTTCTGTGACGGTCCCCCCCAACGACACGTCAAACAGGGAGAATGACGATGGGACTAGGTGATATGATCGGCAAAGTGACTGGCATGATGGGTGGCGGTGATTTTGATTTTGGCGCCAAGATGGAAGAGCTGGGGATTGACCCCGCGATGTTGGAAAACTTGGACGTTGATGGTGTGAAAACCATGATTGAGGAAAAGGGTTTTGATCTGTCGATGCTGGACAGCCTTGGCATTGATCTGGACGAGATGATCGCGAAGTTTAAAGGCGAGGCTTGAGTGAGTGGCGGGGCAGGCCCCGCCTTACGTCTCAAAACCAATGTAGGTCGGGGTTGGCCCGGCTGAACTGCAGCAGGATTGGCACCGCAGAAGATTTGATCCTGCGGCGTTCATCCGAAAGTAACAGTCTGTTTGCTATGCAGACCTGACGCCTTTCTGAAGGGATATCCGTATTGTAATTTGTCTTGTTTGCAGCGCCATTTTGGCTATGCTCGGCCCATTACATTTTACCCATTTTTCCGAGAACGGAGCCGTTCATGCCTCAGATTTTGCAGATTGCCGCGATTGCGGTTGCGACGCTGGGCACAGGGGCCGCTACGCTGACGGTAATGAATGAAGATATCCCTGATTTGGCTGTGCCAGAGGGTGATTGGACAACGGCTGGTGCGTTGGACGGGATTACTTTCGAAATATACGGCAAAGATCAAGCGAGCGGCGCTGAGATGGAAGACTATATTGTCTTTCGCGATGGGACGTTCCAATCCACCGATTGCGAAGAGTACTGTAATTTCGGCTGGACCGATTACATGACCAAGGAAATAGATGGCGCGACCCACTTTACCGTCACAGCAATCTGTCCCGATGCGCCGCACACTGTGGTGTGGTATGGCACCGTCACCGAAGACGAGGTGACAGTCGACGTCACCTGGACGACCCGGCGCTGGTATTGGACCAACCAGATATCGTTACAGGCCGTTGGCACTGTGGTCCCATCAGAAGCAATTTCCAGCTGAGCCGCGCACATGACGTCTAACGGGCTGAGTTTGCCCGGTCTGATCTTCAAGATTGCTATCCTCGTCTGCTTTATCGCGCTCGCCACTTGGGGCGTGCACATGATCCGTGATGCGCTCGACCTTCAAATTCGGCCTGATAACGAGCAGCAAGTTCACAAGGCTATCATGATCGGTGCTGTGGCTTATGTTGCGCTTCTTGCAATGCCTTTTGTCCCCGGCGCAGAGATTGGCATTGCGTTGCTCGCGGGGTTTGGTCCTGCGATTGCGCCACTGATTTACGTTTGTACGATCGCCGCCATGATGCTGGCCTTCACGATCGGTCGGTTCCTGCCCGTTAGTGCGCTGGAACGTGTCTTGCTAGCCCTTAGGATGCGCCGTGCGGCCGCATTGGTGGCCCGCGCCGCGCCGCTATCAAAGGATGAGCGCGTTGCGATGTTGTTGGATGGCCAGTCAAAGCGCGTTCTACGTCTTGCCTTGCGATATCGCTATGTCGCAATGGCCGTTGCGGTGAACACGCCCGGCAATTCCATTATTGGCGGTGGTGGTGGCATCATGATCATTGCAGGCTTGAGCGGGATTTTTACGCCCGTCTCAACATTCCTTACAGTTATTATTGCTGTTTCGCCCGTACCTTTGGCTGTGATCTTTCTGGGACTACAATTCTGAAACACGTTCGACGACAACGCTGTTGGTGAGGCCGGATCGTCTTTGGACGCGGCAAGGCCGGTCTCAATAGATGGACAGCCCTAAAACTCCCCCAAATACGCCACCAGAATATCCAATGCCGCCTGCAGATCATCCTGCGCGATCATTTCGGTCACCGTGTGGATGTACCGCGTCCCCACCACGATCCCGACCGCCCGTGCACCTGCCGCTGCTTGTTGTGCGGCCGCCCCGTCTTGTCCGCCGGAGGCCAGCATCGTGCGCTGATAGGGGATCTTTTTCTTGATCGCGAGCGCTTCGATTTCGCCGACCAGTTTCTTGTCCGCGATGAAGGACGCGTCGCGCACGTGCAGGCCAAAGCCTTTGCCCTGCACTGTGGTTGTATCTTTTTCTGGGATACCGGGGGTGTCGCAGGATAGCGTCACATCGATGCCCAGCCCGATGTCGGGTTTGATGGCGTAGGCGGATGTGCGTGCGCCGCGCAGGCCGACCTCTTCTTGAGTGGTGAAGGCCACGTGAATTTCAGCGCCACGTCCTTTGTCGCCCAGTGCCCTGATTGCCTCAATCCCCAGCCAGCAGGCGATGCGGTTGTCCAGCGCTTTGGACACGAACTTGTCGCCCATTTCCAAAAACGGCTCGTCCATCACCACGTAGTCGCCGACTTTGACGACGTCATGTGTGGCTTTGCCCAAGCCGAGGTCGATAAAGAATTCACCAACTTCAGGGATTTTCTTGCGGTCTTCGGGGGATGAAATGTGAACGGGCTTGCCGCCGGGGTTCATCACGCCTTTCAGATCGCCAGTATCAGTGCAGACCAAAACGCGACGCGAAAACAGGTTGCGCGGATCAAAGCCGCCTACAGGCAGGACGTAGATAAAGCCGTTCTTGTCGATATGGCTGACCAGAAAGCCGATTTCGTCCATGTGGCAGAGCAACATGATTTTGGGTGCGTCCGCTTTGGTCGCCTCACGGCGGCACAGCAAGCTACCCATAGGATCAGTCTCAACCGAATCGAACAGGCCGTCGATCTCAGACGTGATCAGATCGCGGACGCGTTCTTCGTGGCCGGGCACACCGGGCATTTTGCAAAGCCGTTTCAGAAGGTCAGTGTTCATGTGGGGTGCTCCTTTGTTGGTCGTAGCTTGGGCCGTGGGTGCGGGAATGGCAATTATCCACATGAAATATTTGCGACACCCCACTTATCCCCAAGAAATTGCTTTACAGGTCAGCCTGCTTTGCGCCACGATATGTGGTAGGGGATAAAGGTGAACAACACCGCCCCTAGAGCAGGCACCTAGCGCTTGGGCACTGCCATGACCCATGCGCCAACGCAGTGAGGCCGAGCATATGGCATTGTCCGAACATTTCCCTGAGGCGGAAGATCTTCATCCGATTGATCTGGTGGAACACATTGCAGAACACCACGCGTGGGAGTTCGATCGCATCCATGACGACCAGATTGCAATGGCGGTTGTGGGACAGTGGCGCACGTATTCTGTCACGCTGGCATGGTCCGCTTATGACGAAACGCTGCGCCTGATTTGCACCTTTGATATGGAGCCACCAGCTGAGCGTTTGCCAATCCTTTATGAGACATTGAATGTGATCAACGATCGCTGCTGGGCGGGTGCGTTTACCTGGTGGGACGAGCAGCAATTGATGGTTTACCGCTATGGTCTGATGTTGACCGGCGATCAGGTTGCGGGCCCCGATCAGATTGACACGATGATTGGCGCAGCTGTCGCGGCCTGCGAGCAATACTATCCGGCAATACAATTGGTGACTTGGGCCGACAGAACGCCCGAAGAGGCGGTGCAAGTCGCAATCGGCGGGGCCTACGGGCGCGCTTGAGGTTAAACCTTAGAAATGTTGGGCTGGCCATGTCATTGGCCAGCCCATTTTTTATGAATTGGGATTTGCGGCACCCGCGTACATGCCCACAACGGTGTTCATGTTCGCCATTGTGATGTTCAGCGCGTCGAATTTGATCGCGTGGGTCCCGGCATCCAATGTGTCCCCAGCAACGACATCAGAGATCAGGGGCGCGACGCTGGTCCAATCGTCCAGCACGCCTTGCAGGCCGTTTGCGATTTCAGGGTTCGGCGGTGGTCCGATGCCGACAGCGGGCATGCCAAAGCGCAATGCTTCGAGGGATGCCTCAAAAATCTGAGCGGTGCCTGTTAGAGACTCGATTGTATTTGTCGCATCATGCCCTGCCGCGATCATACAAGTTTCTTTTGACATCTTCTGGGTCAGCATGCGCTGTCGGCCGGAAATGTCGATGAGCATTAACGAGGCGCGAGTTGCAGCATTTGGGTTTGCATATTGCTTGACCAATTCTTCGACGACCAGTTGCGCGGCAGACAGCACTTTTAGGTTCTCTGTCATCAAAAGGTCGATATCAGCATCACTCGCTGATCCAGAAATGGCTGCGTCAGCCGCAGTCTTGAACGGGATCCAAATGTCGCGAAGTGCATGAATGCGCTCAAGCGATTTGCGTCGTGTTTCTGGCATCAAGATGTTCAGGTCTTCGTCACCAAACTCTAAAGCCAGTAGAATTTGTTCGAACTCAGCAGTTGCGCTTTCCAAAAGGGCCGACGCATTGTCCACTGCGATGCCTTCGTTCACATGACAGGCCGCCGCGGGAATGCGCTGGGAAAGCATGCGCAGTTTGCCGGATAGGTTAATCCGCTCTTGTGCGTTTTCCTCAACGACCGCCGTGATGGATGCATCTTGGGAAGATTGTGCATGGATGGGTAAGGTGGTTGCCATCAAGGCAAAAGGAATTGCAGCTGCCAGCAATTTCATTTTCTTGTTCATTTTCAGTCCTCTGTCTGCAACACGAAATGCGTGTGTTGCGGTTGCATTTGAATTTAGGGGGTGCACAGGCCAAATCGGCGCAAGTGCCTTAACCAGCAACTTATAACGACAGTAATTGGCACACGTTAAAAGGGTGTAAGGTGCGTTTTTTGCGGAGAGAGTGTGGTTATTTTGGGATGGTTGGTTAACAACTAGTGAACAGTCATTCCGTTCAAGGCGGGATTGTTGCAGCCAGCTTTTGAGCCCGAGAATACTGCGCGCTAACTAAAACACTTCTTCCCCCGATCCACGTGTTTAGCTAACCTATTGAAAGTTATTAAAGAGGTGGGTTTTCGATGAATATGACTGATGTTGCAAAGCGCGGGTTGGTTTTGCTGGGATGCGGTAAAATGGGGTCAGCTATGCTAGAAGGCTGGCTGCGCACAGGCCTGCCTGCTTCGTCTGTGTGGGTCATCGATCCCAATCCGTCAGATTGGCTGAAAGACCAAGGTGTTCATATCGGTGAAGGTTTGCCTGATAACCCGGCCGTTGCGATTATCGCGGTCAAACCGCAGATGATGTCTGAGGCGCTGCCTGATGTTGAAAAGCTTGGCAACGGTGAGACACTTGTTGTCTCGATCGCGGCGGGTACGCCGATACGCACTTTTGAAGAGGTGTTGGGTGAAGACACGCCCATTGTCCGCGCGATGCCCAATACGCCCGCTGCTATCGGACGTGGCATTACGGCGATGGTTGGGAATGGTCAGGTGCAGTCCGACCATCTGGATTTGGCCGAAGCACTGTTGTTGTCTGTGGGAGAGGTGGTGCGTCTGAGCAAAGAAGATCAGATGGACGCGGTCACGGCGATTTCTGGGTCTGGCCCAGCTTACGTGTTTCACTTGATTGAATCCTTGGCTGCTGCAGGTCTGGCGCAGGGTTTGTCTGCGGAACTTGCGATGCAGCTTGCAAAAGCGACGGTCGCCGGCGCGGGCGATCTGGCAGAGCAATCGGATGAAAACCCAGCACAATTGCGCAAGAACGTGACATCACCCAATGGCACAACCCAAGCCGCACTTGAGGTGCTGATGGATAACAAGACCGGTTTCCCGTCTTTGCTGCGCAAGGCCGTTACGGCAGCAGCGAACCGTTCACGTGAGCTGGCAAATGAGTGAGATCAATTTTGACGACTTTCTAAAGGTTGATGTCCGTGTTGGCATCGTTCTACGTGCCGAACCATATCCAGAGGCACGCAAGCCCGCCATCAAGCTTTGGATCGATTTTGGCGATGAGATCGGCGAAAAGAAAACCTCGGCCCAGATCACGGCGCATTATCAGCCTGAAACCCTTGTTGGCCGTCAGGTGATGGCGGTGGTCAACTTTCCGCCTCGTCAAATTGGTAAATTCATGTCCGAGGTCTTGGTTCTTGGGATGCCGGATGAAAATGGTGAGGTTGTCTTGGTTGGCCCTGACAAAAATGTACCTATTGGAGGACGTTTGCATTGAAGAAATTACTGATTACCCGAGTCTTGCCGGATGCAAACCTGGCAGCGGCCCGGGCCCGATATGATGTGACCGTGCGCGATACCGCCGAAGGGCTGACCGTCGCAGAGGCGGCTGAGGCCATGCAAAATTATGACGCGATTTTACCGACCTTGGGTGATCAGTTCACGGCTGAGACCTTTGCTGGTCAACTGCGCTGCGGAGTACTGGCGAACTTTGGCGTGGGGTACAATCATATTGATGCAGATGCTGCCGCCAAAGCGGGTGTTGCCGTTTCAAACACACCGGATGTTGTGACTGATGCGACCGCCGATATTGGTATGACGCTGATCTTATCGACTTGCCGCCGCGCTGGAGAAGGCGAACGGTTGGTCCGTGCCGATCAATGGGGCGGTTGGGGCCCGACGCAGATGCTGGGCACACATGTGACCGGTAAGACTGTGGGCATCGTTGGAATGGGCCGCATTGGGCAAGCCGTCGCCCGCCGTTGCCATTTTGGCTTTGAGATGCCGGTGAAATATTTCAACCGCTCGCGCAAAGCCGTCGATTTTGCCGCTGAACAAGTTGAGACCCTGGCTGATTTGATGGCTGCATGCGATATTGTCGTCGTCACGGTGCCGGGTGGTGGGGACAACACTCACCTGATTAACGCAGATGTATTAGCCGCCATGAAACCTACAGGTATTTTCGTGAATATCGCGCGCGGTGATGTGGTTGATGAGGATGCTTTGATCGCCGCTTTGCAGACCGGTCAGATTGCGGGCGCGGGATTGGATGTGTTTGCCAAGGAACCGATTGTCCCTGATGCGTTTCGCGCAATGGAAAACGTGGTTCTACTGCCTCATCTAGGCACTGCCGCATTGGAAGTGCGAGAAGCGATGGGGCAAATGGCGTTGGATAATATCTTCGCTTGGGATG
This sequence comes from uncultured Paracoccaceae bacterium, assembly GCA_947496605.1. GTDB lineage: Bacteria > Pseudomonadota > Alphaproteobacteria > Rhodobacterales > Rhodobacteraceae > Yoonia. The sequence goes on from CANMDF010000002.1 coordinate 887,507, forward strand.
AAGGCCGCGCTTTACCGCAAGCCGTCTGACATTTTGCCGCGATGACTGGACTGGCAGGTCCGGATTGAGCGAACTATAAGATCGCCAAGATGCATGGACTAATGACCCCTTTTGCAAAACTTTGCGTGACCTTCGCCCTTCTTGTTGCGATGGCTGGCAGCGGTTTTGCGCATCGCGCCCCGACGGCCGCACTAGATGAAAGTCTTTTGGCCTATGTCGCCGTTGGTGGTTCCCTGAGTGATCTTTGTGGAGAAGGTGGGGTCGGTACAGGTGCAGGCAATACTTGCGATGCCTGCCGTCTGGTTGATGCAGCGGCGGTGCCGCACAACGACACGATGGCCACGGTCACGCTGCATGCCCTTGAGGTGCAAGATACGACACGCGGATATGCCGCACTTGTTGGGCAAATCACAAACCCGTCCTGTCCGGCCCGCGCACCCCCGGTTGTTTGACCCTTTCTTATTTGAATTGACCAAACAAAAGTGACCCCAAGAGTGGGTCCTGACCCGGAGAACGACTATGAAACTGATGTCCTACGCAGCCTTTGCTGCAACCTTTGCCTTTGCATCCGCGGCAACTGCCCATGAATTCAAAATCGGTGATCTTGTGATTGATCACCCTATGGCATTTGAAACGGCACAGACTGCGCAAACGGCGGGTGGCTTTATGGTGATCACCAACACAGGCGATGCCCCGGATACGCTGATCGCCGTTGAAGCGGATTTCCCGCGCGTAGAGATCCACACCACTGAAATGGATGGCGATGTGGCCCGCATGATGAAGGTTGAAGATGGACTGGTTGTGCCTGCAGGTGAAAGTGTCACGATGCAGCCTGGCAGCTATCATGTGATGTTCATGGGCCTTGGTGGTGATCCGTTTGAGGTGGACGAACAAGTCCCCGCGACGCTGGTCTTTGAAAACGCAGGTCGCTTAGAGGTAACGTTCACGGTCGAAGAGCGTAAAATGGATCACGGTGAAATGGACCACAGCGACCACTAAAACAGCGATAGGGAAGGGTAGTGGGGCAAATGCTGCCCTTCCCTTAGCCTTTACTGACGCGATGCCTTTTTACGCACCAAGACGCTGCGCAAGTCATGCATGGCCATCAACAGATCGTCTGTCACATGCTCAAGTTGATCGTCGCTGGCCTTGGCCTGCGCCCATTGCGCGGTCCGGTTCAGATGATCGACCGTTTGCTGAATACCATCAAGTTCGCGGGCAGACAGGAGCGCCAGTCGCGCTTGAAGCCAGTCATGGATGACAGTTTCTTCTTGCGGGCTTAGGGCCGTCTCACCTTGGGCCTTAAAGTCACCACGGTTGGTATTCACCACCGCGATCTGTTCCATCTCTATGCGCCGCTCACGATTTTCCGTGCTGACCCGAAAAACGGCAGCACCATTGTCGCGAACCCGAAAATAGAGCTGGGGCAGATCCGTCATGTGAGCCCTTCGCAGAAGGTAATGATCCTTTGGCAGGCCTCTTTCAGGGCTTCGTCCGAAGTGGCATAGCTGACCCGGAAATTGGGGCTCAGCCCAAAGGCCGCTCCAAAGACCACAGCCACACCTGTTTCTTCCAGCAGAGCCGTCGCGAACACTTCATCATCGTCGATAACCGTGCCCGCTGCGGATGTTTTTCCGATACAGCCTGCGATAGACGGATAAACGTAGAATGCACCTTCTGGCTTTGGGCAGACGATTCCGGGCGCTTTGTTGAGCATAGAGACAACCAGATCGCGGCGGCGCTCAAACAAAGTGTTGTTGGGCGCGAGGAAATCTTGCGTGCCGTTGAGGGCTTCAACTGCTGCAAACTGGCTGACCGAACAGGGATTTGATGTGGATTGCGACTGGACCTTGCGCATTGCTTTGATCAGCACTTCGGGGCCTGCGGCATAGCCGATCCGCCAGCCAGTCATTGCATAGGCTTTGGAGACGCCATTTACCGTGAGCGTGCGGTCATAAAGCTGCGGTTCCACCTGTGCTGGTGTGCAGAATTTGAAATTCCCGTAAGCGAGGTGTTCATACATGTCATCTGTCATGATCCAGACATGCGGGTGGCGCAGCAGCACGTCGGTCAGTTCTTTCAGCTCGGACCAGCTATAGCCCGCACCTGTTGGATTGGATGGCGAGTTGAAGAGGAACCATTTGGTGTTGGGTGTGATCGCGGCCTCAAGTTGGGCAGCAGTGATTTTAAAATTCGCTTCCAGCGATGCCTCGACGGTGACAGGCGTGCCACCTGCAAGCAGCACCATATCAGGATAGCTGACCCAGTACGGGGCAGGGATGATGACCTCATCACCTGGATTAAGGGTGGCCATAAACGCGTTATAGAGCACCTGTTTGCCGCCAGTGCCGACCGTCACCTGTGTGGGTTCATAGCCTAGATCGTTGTCGCGTTGAAACTTTGCGCAAATAGCCTCTTTTAGCTCTGGAATACCGTCAACTGCGGTGTATTTCGTCTTGCCTGCCGCGATGGCCGCGACGGCTGCGTCTTTGATGTTCTGGGGCGTATCGAAATCAGGTTCGCCTGCGCCCAACCCGATGACATCGCGGCCCGCGGCCTTAAGCTCGCCAGCTTTGGTCGTAACAGCGATTGTTGGGGACGGTTTGACGCGGTTGAGTGTCGCAGAAAGAAAGGTCATTTGGCGATCCAATGGTAAACAGGCAATGCATGTGACATAGAACGCGCACAGGTTGAATGGCAAGACATTGAAGGATGGCATCATGGCGCAAGATCAAGATTGGTACAGCGCAGATACGGCGACGTTTGGCGACCGGTTGGCAGGTGCCCGCGATGCTGCAAGTCTGGATCAAAGGGGTTTGGCGGGGAAACTGGGTGTCAAACTGGCCGTTATTCAAGCTTGGGAAGATGACCTGAAGGAACCGCGTGCGAACCGTTTGCAGATGGTGTCAGGGATCTTAGGCGTATCGATGAGTTGGCTGCTGACTGGCGAAGGTGATGGCCCTGATGCCCCCGATGAAGCCGATCCGATGAGCAGCGACTTGGTCGATATGCTTGCTGAAATGCGTGCCTTGCGTGGTCAGATCGCCCAAACTGGGGAAAAGCTGGGGCGCCTTGAGAAACGGTTACGCACAGCATTGAAAGACTGAGATGACTGAGACCCGTGACATCATGATCAAGCGGCTGCGCATGCGTTCCATGCGGCGTGGCATCAAAGAGATGGATCTGATTCTGCAGGCCTTTGCCGATGTGCATCTTGCCGGGTTCGGGGACGATGATCTGATGCTCTACGATCAGCTGTTGTCCGAGAACGACCACGATCTTTATGGCTGGATCGGTGGCCATATCCCAACGCCAGAACAATATCTTGACCTCGTGACCCAGATTTCTAAGGGCGCTGAAGGGGTCACGCGTCCAGAATAGAAAAGTTCGGTTTTAGCTTAACCGAATGTTGTTTGTTTCGTTTTATCCCAAATTGCGGACAGAAAATGGAGCAACACGCATATGAGCATTCACACCGATCTCGACGAAGCCGAAAAGCCCGGCTTGTCCTCTGCGCGCAGTGCGGCATTCATGGATGCTTACCTTGATGCGCTGACCCTTGTAGAACGGCTGCACCGACTGTTGCTGGATGTCATCAAGGATGAATTTGAACGCGTGGGGTTGCTGGAAATCAATCCCGTGCAGGCGCTGCTCTTGTTTAATGTTGGCGACAATGAAGTCACCGCAGGTGAACTGAAATCGCGCGGATATTATCAAGGGTCCAACGTGTCATATAACCTGAAAAAATTGGTTGAGGCGGGCTATATGCACCATGAACGCAGTGAAATTGATCGCCGTTCGGTTAGGGTTCGCTTGACCGAGAAAGGGCGCGGCGTTCATGTTTTGGTATCGCGTCTTTTCAAAACACATTCCGAAGGGCTGATGGACCGCGGTGTTTTGGATCAAACAGGGGTCGAGGATATTACAACTGCTTTGCGCCGGGTTGAGCGGTATTGGACCGAACAAATACGGTATATTTATTGAGAACAGTGCTGCGGCACTTTGTCTTTTGTGCGTAAGATTCGATGCAAATTTGAGTAAGTGCCCTTAAGACTACGGGTGTTGGTAACGAGGATAACGGTTATTTGGGTCGACGTGTTGGAGCGTCGACCCAACTTTGTTGTCGGGTCCGCGCTGTCCCTTTGAGCGTAACATCAGTCAGCTGTGTTTTGCCCGACAACAAGGCTAGATAACTCACGCAACAATTTACGCTCCATTGCGGCAGCATAGTTTTCAAAGCCAAGGGCGACTTCGACAAATGATCCCGAGCCGCGGATGACGTTTGTCCGAAAGTAGGATGAGAGTTCTTTGATATCGGCGAAACGCTCGTCATCACCGCGCAGATTGCCTGACCCAATCACCAAGGCGTTGACGGTAACACCTGTCGGTAATTGTGCGGTGCTAATGTCCTGCGGTTGGGGCCCGGTGTTGGCTTGACCATCGCCCGATATGTCTAAAGTCCGTTTCCAGCATCCGCTACGTTCTTTTAGAAATCCAAACCCAGTTAGCATTGCAGAACCCAAGGCTGTCATCGTGGAGGCAGGCACACGTGGATGACTGCGCAGTGTCGCGGTTATATCAGCAAGATCATCATCCGTGACGATTGGCGTCCAAGGCAGAACAATGGTCTGGTCGTCAGGTCCGCTCCATTCGTAGACAAGAATTTCTATGGGGGCATCAGGTTGGATAAAGAGAACATCTTGCACGGCATCGCTATTCAATGCGACGGCCAAGCCATCAAGTTGCATGCGGTACTCCGCGGCATCGACCGAACCAGATACATCAAGGCCAAAAGCAAGGGCCTGACGACAGGCGGCCTCTGCCAAGCATGGCAGATAAAGAAACAACAATACCAAACGCATTAGTTATTCCGATCGGTCGTAAGGTCTAGCTGACCAACAGCCAAAGCTGACAACTCGCGGATCAGCTTTCGTTCCATGGCGTCTGCATAATCATCATAGTTCTCAGCAACTTCTACAAAGGCGTTTGCGCCTCTTATGACTTTATCGTGGTAATAAATCTCTAAGTCCTCAAGCGCCTGGGCGCTGACGCTATCTCCGAAAAAGTTGCCAGAGCCAACCACAAGGCCGTTCACCGTTACACCGTCCGGCGTTTGCGTGTGCGGAATGTCCTCGGGCAGGGGGCCTGTATTTGTTTCGCCATCGCCAGAGATGTCGAGTGTGCGAATCCAGCAATCATCATGCGGATCTAAATAAAGAAACCCCGCCAGCATCGCAGACCCGACTGCGGTATTGGGCGCACGGACGCCGCGTGTATGCGACCGCAATTGTTGGGTGATCGTCGCAAGATCGCCGGGTCCTGTAATGGTCGTCCAAGGCACGATGACGGTTTGATTTACAGGCCCGCTCCATTCAAACACGTGCAGACGGACCGGTGCGTCGGGCTGCAGGAATAAAATGTCTGTCACAACAGGTGAGTTCAGCGCAGAGACCACGCCTTCGAGCTGAAGCTGGTATTCGCTGTTGTCGACCGAGCTTGAGACATCAAGCGCAAGCGAAAGAGCTTGACGACATGCGGCGTGCAATAGTCCCGGCAACAGCATGAGGCAAAGCGCCAGTCGGATCATCCTCTTGTCCCTTCACTTGTCACCGCACGCCCAATGATTTGTGCTGTCAATTCGCGGACGAGTTTGCGGCGCATGGCGTTTTCAAAGTCATCAAAGCCATTCGCAACTTCGACAAATGCAGTTGGACCCCGGATTACCTGTGTTTCATAGTAAGATTGCACCGCGGTATCTGATCCGGTGATCACCAACCCATTGACGATCACCCCTTCAAAAGGAAATGCCGCATAGGTCACCGATGGTGCAAAGCCATCATTGTTGATCCCATCACCGGCAATGTCGATTGTCTGAAACAAACATGCAGGTGCCTCTTTCAATTTGATTGAGGCGTATCCCAATGCGTAGCCCATGGCCGTGGGCATATCGTCTATGCTGCGTTTGGTTTGGGCCAAGGTATTGGCTGCCACAAGTAAATCAGCAGGTGATCTGATCAGCGTCCAACCCAATAGGTCGGTCTGATTGCGTTGCCCGCTCCATTCGAAAATCTGGATAGCGACCGGGTCGGGCGATGAGAAAAAAGCCGATTCGACTTCAGGTGAGAGCAATGCGGCCGCCAATCCGCTGCGCTGAAGCTGGTCTTCGTTGGCGTCCACTGATGATGAAACATCAATTGCCAAAACAAGTGCGAGGCGGCAGGCCTCAACTGGGGCTGCCGCCAAACAAAGTCCAGCTAGGAGCCATGCCTTTACCAATGGCCAGTATTTTCCATGCTCGTCCAAGGCTCGGCAGGCGGCAAATTATCGCCGTCTTGCAGCAGCTCGACCGAGACATTGTCCGGAGACCGGACAAAGGCCATACGGCCATCATGTGGTGGTCGGTTGATAGTCACGCCATTGTCCATCAGGTGCTGGCAGGTCTCATAGATATTTGGGACGCTATAGGCGAGATGGCCAAAGTGACGGCTATCATCGGGCAAAGCATCATCGCCGTCCCAGTTATACGTCAGCTCAATCGGGCAGTCTTCTTGACCCGGGGGGGCCATGAACAGGAGGGTAAAGCGCCCGCCTTCGTGATCAATCCGGCGAGTCTCTTTGAGGCCAAGCAGTGCATAGAATGCAACGGATTTTTCAAGGTCCTTAACGCGGACCATTGTGTGTAAGTACTTCAGTGACATGGGCTCTCCTAGCAGTCGGTGTGAGAAAGAGCCTAGCTGACCTTAGCCAACAGTAAATGGGAATTGGAAAATTTCCGCGTTGGCTCTTCCATCGCACCCAATTGATGTATGATAAATCATCCAACGTGGGTAAAAAAATAATGCATCGAAGTTACAAATTTGATGAATTGAGAGCGACTCAAATTTTCGGCAAAACGTCACTTGTCAGATCGGACGTTTTAGATCTGACAGTGTAACGAGTAAGTTTATTGGTTTAGATCGCGGTTTTGCGATGTGTTACGAGTTTTTGTGAGTGCCGGTGGGAACGAGTTCGTTTTACGAGTGTAATCAAAAGGCTACCCAGTGTGTGAGCTAGAGGGGACCCCGGATGATTAATGGTAACTGGTGACGTTGTTTTGCGTTTGGCGCTCGCTGCGGTAATCGCGAAATCGAATCAAGAGAGCAGTGCCCTGCTGGGGGCACTGTTCTTCTTGAATGATAAGTTTATGAGTAAAAAAATTTAGGCAGCGGCGGCTGATGCCAATTCAATAGCGCGTGAAAGCGCCTCTTTTGGGCAGCCTAGCGGTACATTTGCCGCACAAACTTGTCGTTTGCCTGGGCCTACCTGAAATAGGCCCGAAAAATATCGGCCTTCTGAGGTCTTTGTGGCGCAGGGGATCCATTTTCCCCCGGGGCCTTCAACTTTGCGTCCCAACAATACATTGATGGATCCGGGTGGTGGACTTGATAATTTTGCTGGTGTTTCCAGCCAACTCATAAGGTTCATAGCAGCTCCCTTTCACGTCTCGACTAGGCCTAATCAAAGTGTTCAAACAAAGGCGACAGTTTGAATTCTAGCGGCACAATCATGGCCCATTAAAGTCATTGACCTGTGACTTGACGGGCAGTTTTTTTGCGGCAAAATTTGCCGTAGTTTGAAAGTATTTTTATTTTCAATGTCTTCGTGTAACAAATGCCAATGTTAACGCAAAATAAATAATTCGGACTTTTGGTTTTTGTTCTCTGTAATGTCTTGTTAAATGGTTATGTTATGTTGAACGTCCTCACACACGCCCAGCAAGCCTTTTGGAGGCAAATTGTACCAATCGAAGAATAACAATGGCGTGACAATCGCCATGCTGCGCGCATTTGTTTGTATGAGCAAGACACTCAATTTGTCCAAGACATGCGAAGAGCTGAATGCGACCCGTCAGACCGTCCGGCGTCATATCACGGACCTTGAGTTAATTCGTGGCGCAAAGTTATTCGAAGTCGTGGATCGCCAGTATCACCTTACAACCGAAGGTGCCGCGTCAATCGACGAGGCGAAAGCCCTTTTATTGCAGCTTGATTCCTGGGCAGGTCAGTCTGCTTTGAAGCGAAACTCCTCAAAGGGTTTGCAAAAGGCGCAGTATACAGACGACGATGGTTTGATGTTCTATTCACAGCAGCATTCTGTGTCGCAGATTGCACTGAATGGGTTACCTTTGATGCGCAAAGCATTTGTGGCATGGGGCAATGCACAAACCCTGATCGAGCATCAGGAAATGCAAGCCATCCGTCCGTATACGGTGCTTTATCGAATGAGCCCGGCAGGGTGGGTCTTTGTCGATGTCGGGTCAGAGTCGGCCTATGCAAAATGGTTCGGTTGGACTTGGTCGAAAAGCGCGATTGGTAAGTTGTTGAACGAGGACGATGTTGGTGACGAGTTCAATGAATTCATCGCTGGAGCATATTCGAGAATCTATGAAGAAGGCGGTGTCCGTCTGGACCACCTCTATGCTTATTTGCCCAAGGATGGTGGTGAATCGTTGCCCGTTACATTTCAGCGCATGCTGATGGGGTGTGTTTTTCCTGACGGCACACCGGGGTTGAGCGTTCTCGCCATCATTACGCCGCAGGTTGACATCGACGCGGTAAAAGATTTGGAAAAACCAGATCTGCCAGCGCATTTGCTGATGGATAATTTAGCTGAATTTGCCGATTAACCGCCTTATTTGCCTCATTCTGAACATTTTCTTGCAGTAATTCGACGAATTAAGGCAATAAGTAGTGCGCGAAGCGAACTATATGATAGTTGTGTTTCGCAACTCGCAGAAAGCGAATAGGAAATAAGATGTCGGCACGTAGCATTTTTGGCATGATTAAAAACACAGCTGCAATTCTTCGTGAACTCGAAGAAGCCGGCATGCGAATCGAAGTTGGCGGTGATTTCACCAAGTATCGCGCTTATCGCAATTCCCGTGCTGACCGTGCGGACCTGTACCCAATCTTTGATACTGCCAGTTCTTTTGTTGATGAGACGAATGGTTTTTGGATTTGCGGCTTCAATGAAGCGGGCGAGATTATCCACACACAGGCGGCACGGTTGCTGAACCTGTCAGATGTATCATTGGGCAAACATTTTGAAGTTCACCGTCATAAGTACATCACGCCTGATTCGACGCCAGATCCTGATCTGACCTATTATAAAGGACCCGAAGCGCTGAAATCCGTAACCGGACGAGTATGCTACCACGGTGATTTCTGGATTCCGTCACGGGGTCTGGGTGGCCCGCGTAGCCAAGGCGCGACAAGTCTGCTTTCACGTTTACTGTTTGAATTGGTTCAGCAAACTTGGACGCCGGACTATCTGTTCGCACTGGTTCCTAAGCGGCTCGCAGCGAAGGGTGCGCACTTGCGTTATGGCTACAGCCATTGTGAACCAGGTCAATGGATTGGCCCCGACCAGCAAGTGACTGATGAAGATTATCTGATTTGGATGAACGCCACTGATATGACAAATGCTTTGTCACGTGAGGCCGAAAGCCTTCAGAAAAGCAGTCAGGTTGCGCCGATCCGTGCAAGTCTCGCAGCAGTTGATTCAAAAGGTTAGTTCCGCTAACCTTTTGCCATCGGATGATCGTGTATAGTTAGACCGTCCTTAGTTATTCTAACTTACCCGATTGGTTTAAATTACTGTGTCTTCCCGACTAACAATTATTGGTTCTATTGTTGTGAGCATCGCTTTCGTGATGGAACTTACGATGGTGCCGGTGTTTTTGCCAGCTATCCAAGCAGAATTTGGATTGACCGTTCGAGAACTAACTTGGTTTTTCAATTCTTATGGTATTGCGGTTGCGATCGGGGTTCTGTTGGGCGGATGGCTGGGTGATAAATTCGCCACTAAGTCTGTGTTCGCAGCAGGTGTTTTGTTTTTCGCGCTCGGGTCTGTCTGGGTAGCAATTGCAGAAAGCTATCAACTCATCATTGCAGCACGCTGGCTTCAAGGATTTGGTGGCGGTATTTTCTCGCCCTTGGTACCCATTTTGTTGACCAAGGCATCGCCTGAAAGGCCGGGCCGTATCCTCATTTTATGGGGAAGTGCGACCGGTTATGTTGCTGCTACGGGGCCACTGTTGTTCAGTACGGTTCTTGTGGATCTAGGGTGGCAGATTGCATTTGTCCTATTTTCTTTGGTGTCGATTTTCGCTCTCACGATGGTGCTTTTCGCGCCTCGCACTGGGCTTGCTCCTGAGAGATCATTCACGCCTTTGGATCATGGTAGGGTGCTACGATCGCGGGAATTGTGGATGATGTTTGGTTATATCTTCTGCACTTATGGTGCCATCTCGTTCTTCGCATTTTGCCTTCCAATCGAGCTGACGAAAGTGGGTGTATCGGTCTTTGAGATTGGTCTGCTACTGTCGGTTATGTGGATCACATTCTCTGTGGCGAGCACTCTGCTGAGAAACAAGATTGATGAGCACCATATCAGAAGCATTCTGACGGTTGCACCTTTCTTCATTGCACTGGGTTTTGGTGTCGCCCATTTCTCTGAGAACTTTTACGTTTGGCTGCTGGCGTCTGTGCTTGTCGGTGCTGGGCTTGCCTGTAGCAATGCGCCTTCGACCATGTTGGTTCTTAAGTTTGCGCCGAAAGGTGGTAGCGCATTTGCCGCCAGTCTTGATATCTCGTTTGCCCGTATCGGTGGCGTCTTCGCCATCTTTATGCTCGCTCAAGCATCATTCCTCGTCGCCGTCATTGGAATCGGCATGTTGTCATTCATTGCAGTTGCTCTCGCGTTTCTAGCAACGCGCAAACTGAAACAGAATGAAAGCCTAACCGAACTGGCCCCCCTCTAACGACCATTCCACAGATTTCCGGACATCTTTGCCAGACGCTTCATTCGTTATGACACGCGGATACATCGGCCTACGCGGTATTCATTGGGAGGGAATTAACCAATGGCAGTCCCTAGGGGAATCGAACCCCTCTTTCCAGGTTGAAAACCTGGCGTCCTAACCGATAGACGAAGGGACCGCAGTTGGTGCGCCGCTTTTAGGCAAACCACGTCGCACGCGCAAGAGGGTTTTTTCGTTTTCTGCAGGCTTGCTGTCAGTGGGCAGGAGCAGCGTCTTCCAGTCGAAGCTGCACCGACTGTCGCCCTTGCCAAGTGTTGATTTCTAACCGGCCCGCGAGATGAAAGCGCGCGCCATTATGGTTCACCAGCATCGGCCCTAAGGGGCCGTCCATTGCACCAAAACTGATACCATCAATCCGGCCACCCAACCCGTCCCCAAAACTAATTTTTAGATGGTTGGCACCAACCTGTTTGGCGAAATGAATCTGGCAATCCGGGAAAGCAAACCGGGGGGCAGGGGCACCCGCGCCGAATGGCCCCGCGTCTTCGATCTGATTGATCAGCCCAATTGTCGCGGCCCCAGGCATCAAGATACCACTGATGTTCAGATCCGCCGGGCCAATGTCAGCCGCACCTTGCTTGGCGAGCAGTTCGCCCAAACGCACCATCGCATGGTCCAGTTTGTCGCGTGCCACCGTTAGGCCAGCGGCCATTTTATGCCCGCCCCCTTTAATCAATAACCCTTCATGAGCCGCCCGTTGGATCGCTGCCCCTAGATCAATCCCTGAGACTGAACGACCAGACCCTTTGCCCTCATCTCCATCCAGTCCAATCACGATAGCGGGCCGGTTGGTTGCTTCCTTTAGTCTGGCTGCGACAATGCCGACCACGCCCGGGTGCCAGCCCTCTCCGGCGGCCCAGACCAATGGTCCGTCTAAACCACGCTCTGTCGCCTGTTCGAGAGCGAGATCGCGCACCTGTGCTTCTACTTCGCGCCGATCGGTATTCAATTCGTCCAATTTGACCGCCATCGCTTCGGCCTCGGTCGGGTTGTCAGTGGCAAGCAATCGCGCACCCAAATCTGCTTTGCCAATCCGGCCACCTGCATTTACCCGTGGTCCAAGCAGAAACCCAAGATGATAGCTTGTTGGGGCCTGATCGAGACCCGCGACATCAGCCAATGCCGTCAGCCCAATCCGGCCGCGTCTTGCCATGACGGTTAGCCCTTGGCGCACGAATGCTCGGTTTACCCCGACAAGTGGGGCCACATCCGCGACAGTCGCCAGTCCCACAAGGTCTAACATCGCCATCAGATCAGGGCCTTGTTGCCCCGCTTCGCGCAACTGGCGGTTCACGTCCACCAACATCAAGAACACCACGCCGGCCGCACAAAGATGTGCGAGATCACCGCTTTCATCTTGGCGGTTCGGGTTCACCACCGCGACTGCATCGGGCAGGGTTTCACCACCCAAATGGTGATCCAGCACGATAACATCGGTAGCGTGTGCCGCGGCAATCGGATCATGCGAAAGGGTGCCACAATCAACGCAGATGATCAGATCATGGTTTTTGGCGAGCGCCGCCATTGCGGCATCATTCGGGCCATATCCTTCATCGATACGGTCCGGTACATAGAGTGTTGCCTGTATTCCCATATCGCGTAGCCACGTAATCAACAAAGCAGCCGAAGTGCCGCCATCCACGTCATAATCTGCGAAAACCGCGATTCTTTGGCGCGCACCGACAGCGATAAGAAAGCGCTCGGTCGCACGGTCCATATCCTTTAGCACGCGCGGGTCGGGTAGCAGGTCGCGCAAGGTAGGCGCAAGGAACGCAGATGCATCTTCGGGCAATACGCCACGTCTGACCAAGACCCGGCATAATGCAGCAGGAAGCTGGGTATCTTGGGCCATTGCCTCAGATAGACGATCTTCCTCATCCGTTGGGCCAACCCAGCGGCGACCTGTGGCAGAGGCCGATACATTCAAAAATGCAGGTTTATCTAGTGGTGCGTTCATCGTCGCACACAATATGCGCCTCGCCACAGTTTGACCACGGCTACTTTATCATCTTGCCCGATAAACTCCCGCCGGAGGCATCTGCCCTAGCCGATAGGATTACGGTAGATCATACGGCGGACAGATCCCGTCTTGGACCGCATCAAAATCGTCTCAGCCGTGACAAACCCGACTTCACGCTTGATCCCCGGCACGAGGGACCCATCGGTTACTCCGGTGGCCGCAAAAATCACATCACCTGTGACCATGTCATCGCGGGTGTAGACGCGATCAAAATTGGTGATCCCTGCCTTCTTTGCGCGCCCGCGTTCATCATCATTGCGGAACATCAAGCGGCCAAAGATTTGACCGCCCATGCATTTCAACGCCGCTGCAGCTAAAACGCCTTCTGGTGCGCCGCCGGACCCCATGTACATATCAATGCCAGTCACTTCAGGCTCGGCACAGTGCATCACGCCCGCCACATCACCGTCTGTGATTAAGCGGATAGCGGCGCCGGTGCTGCGGATCTCAGCGATCATGTCTTCGTGGCGTGGGCGTTCCAGCACACAGACCGTGATGTCATTTGTGGAACATCCCTTTGCGGCAGCCAGTGCGGACACCCGCTCGGACGGTGACATATCCAATGTGACCACACCGGTGCGCAGACCTGGGCCAACTGCAAGTTTATCCATGTATACGTCAGGGGCATGCAGCATTGAGCCGCGCGGCCCCATCGCAATAACTGCCAACGCATTTGGCATGTCTTTGGCAGTCAGTGTCGTGCCTTCGAGTGGATCAAGCGCGATATCGACACCGGGGCCGTTGCCTGTACCAACTTCTTCGCCGATGAAAAGCATCGGCGCTTCATCACGCTCGCCTTCACCGATGACAACGACGCCTGCGATATCCAGTTTATTTAGCTGTGTGCGCATTGCATCAACGGCTGCTTGGTCAGCGGCCTTTTCATCACCTCGGCCAATCAGTGGCGTGCATGCAATTGCCGCTGCCTCTGACACGCGGGCCAAGCCCAGTGATAAGTTGCGATCATTGAAATCGGTTGCTGCGGGCATTTTGTCAGTCCTTTGGTGGCTTACACCCCCTAAAGCCTGTCTCTGCGGCAGCGGCAAGACTGTTTGCGCTAAACCGCCTCAATCCGGATTGCGACAGGGTCGCCGGTGACAACACCCGTCGCTTTAAAGTCGGCCAAAGCTTCCTCTAATGCAGTGCGGGTTGTCTTGTGGGTCACGATCAAAACGGGGGCGGCGGTATCTTCGTGGCCGTATTGGCGCATCCGGTCGATGGAAATGCCAGCCTCGCCCAAGGCATGGGCGACTTTGGCCAAAGCACCGGGTTTGTCGATCAGCTGCAAGCGCAAATAATACGGGGCAGGGACCGCCGCACGCGCGGCACGTGCCTTGCGTAGCGTCTTGGCAGGTTGTCCAAATGTCGAAATGCGAAAACCACGCGCGATATCCATGACGTCACCCATGATCGCACTTGCTGTGGGCCCTTCGCCAGCGCCGGGGCCACGCAGCACAATCTGGGTCACCGCATCGCCTTCTAGCACAACCATATTTGTCCCGCCCTGCAATTGGCCAAGGGGCGAGGTGTCAGGCACCAAGCAAGGTGACATACGCTGTTCCAGCCCGCGTCCGGTCATTTGGGCAACGCCGAGAAGTTTGATTTTATAGCCCATGTCTGCGGCTTGGTGGATGTCTTCGATGGTGACAGACCCGATCCCTTCCAATTCGACAGCCGCGAAATCTACCTGCGTTCCAAAAGCAATGGATGCCAAAAGCGCGAGTTTGTGGCCCGCGTCGATGCCTCCGACATCTAGTTCTGGATCGGCCTCAAGAAAACCAAGTTGGTTGGCCTCGTCAAAGACGGCCTCATAGCTCAGGCCCGCATCTTCCATGCGTGTCAAAATATAGTTACAGCTGCCGTTCATCACGCCCATGACGCGGCTGATGTCATTTCCTGCCAGCCCTTCGGTCAGGGATTTCACAACCGGAATACCGCCAGCAACGGCAGCTTCGAAACGGATCACATGTCCGGCTTCTTCGGCCGCCTCTGCTAGTGCTTGGCCGTGGATTGCAAGCAAGGCTTTGTTGGCGCTGACCACGTCTTTGCCAGTCGCAATTGCGGCTTCGGTCGCATTCTTGGCAGGGCCCTCATGGCCGCCCATTACCTCGATGAATACATCGATATCGCTGCGTTTGGCTAACGTGACGGGATCGTCTTCCCATTCATAGTTTGACAGATCAATGTCACGGTTCTTGGTTTTTGATCGCGCAGAAACAGAAACGATCTCAATCGGGCGACCCGCGCGGCTTTCAAGCAATGCGTTATGTTTCTGGACAATCCGGACGATGCCCACACCCACGGTCCCAAGTCCCGCGATCCCAAGGCGAAGAGGTGTTGTCATCAGTCACTGTCCATCATTGCAATACGTCACGGACAGGGTCTAGCGAATGCGCGCGGCTACTGCAACGCGCCGATCTCAATCTGACGCAAACGCGCCGCACGTGCTTGCAATGCATCGATACGGTCTTGCAAAGCGGCTTCATCGTCAGTTGATGCACCAGGCAATGCTGGCAGCGGTGTCAGGCTAGGGTAGGGGGCTTGTCGTGCGGCGTCGCTGATTGTGCCGTCAAGTGCCGGGAAGGTGGCGCAAGCGGTCAAGATCAGCGGAAAGAAGAAGGCATATCGCATGGGTGCTATCTTATCCGCCCTGTGCTGTGAGGGGCAACCGTCGATCAGGGGTTCCCAAATGAACAAGCGTTCAGTTAAATGGACCCTATGGCACGCAAGCAAGGTTCCCATTCTGATATCACTGGCCCCAAGGTCCGCGCGGCGGCGTTGCGCCTAATTGCGCGGCATGGCTATGCAGCCGTTTCCATGCGCCAGATTGCGGCCGAGGTCGGGATACAAGCAGGTGCACTTTATAATTACACACCTGACAAACAAACCCTGCTGTTCGATCTGATGCATGGACATATGGTGGATCTGTTAGGCGCAGTTGAGGCCGCAGACTTTGATGGCACGGCGCTTGCCCAATTAGAGGCGTTCACTCGGTTTCACATCCAATTCCACCTGCCGCGGGCAGATCAGGTTTTTGTCTCTTACATGGAATTGCGCAATCTGTCTGATGAAAACTTTGCGACGGTCGAAGCCAAGCGCCGCGAATATGAAAACGCTCTAGAGCGCATTTTGCGAGTGGGCGAGGTAGAAGGCACGTTTCATATCCCCGACCCGCGCATTACGACAATGGCGATCATTGCGATGCTGACAGGGATCAGCAATTGGTACCGGGCCGGGGGACGGTTAGAGACTGACAAGATTGAAGCAATCTATTGGGATATGGTCCGACGGAGTGTGACGGCCTAGGCAATGGGCCTGCTGTGGGGTAAGCCCCGTTAAGAATTTGGAGAATGATGATGTTTCAACCAGACGAAGACGGCATTTATGCACAAGTTGAGGCTTCGCCGGCACGTCGGATATTTGCCTATGTTGTGCAATTCGGTCTGGGCGCGCTTTTGATCTATGTCACCTTGGCGCTGCCGCCTTCTTTGCCCTGGATGATCTTTATGCTGGGCTTTGGGGTGTTGATGCTGGTTCAGGCCGAACGGATGCGGCGTGCAACGACGATTACGCTTTTTCTGACCGAGACTGATTTACGTGACAGCACAGGTGCCGTTCTGGCCCGCATCGACGAGGTCCGCAGCGTTGAGCGCGGCACATTTGCTTTCAAGCCGTCCAATGGCTTCAGCCTTGTGCTGCACAACAAAAAGCCCCGTGCATGGCTGCCGGGGCTTTGGTGGCGCATCGGGCGCCGTGTTGGGGTGGGTGGCGTCACAAACGCCGGTCAATCAAGGTTCATGGCCGAGCGGATCAGCATGATGCTCAAGACCTAAGGCGGATCGCAGATTTCATCGCCATCCGCGCCCGGCGTCGGATCGAAGCAAAGTCGACCACTTCTTGGGCGGATCAACATATCATTCGTAAAGACTAAGCTGTCGAGATCGACCGGTTGGAAAGGTCCGATACCTATGTTGAATGGCGCATCATAATCAACACGCGTTTCTATCAATACATTATGATCGGCCTCTGCCATGATGGGCAGACGGCCCGCAGTCTGAAGGTCATCCAGATCAGAGTTCGTAAGATCGCCTTCCCAACCCCGGTGATCAGACCAAACGACTCTATAGACATCATCTGACGTGAGCGTTGGGTCAAAACCAAAGAAGGTGAACACAGTTATACGATAATCTGGATTTGTTTCTTCATAGGTCAGTTCGCGCAATACTTCCCGCGCATTGGTGAGAAAGGTGCTGTTCACCGTATCTTCGCGGCTAAAGATCTCGGCCAGCGTAATCGTTGAGCGAACGGTGTTTGTCTCCACCCCGAAGACGTCAAAGTAGACGATACCGGAAATGAAAACCCACACCAAGATCGGTGTGACCAAGACAAATTCAACCGACATTAAGCCACTCTCGTCGTCGCGAAAGCTCTTAATTAGTGTGGAAAGCTTATTCATTGTTAGCTGTCCTCACGCGGTTCGATGACAATAGCACTCGTTGCGAAAAGTGCGTATGATCCGTCACCCTCGGCACTACTCGTGTTCACAAATGCCTTACCAAGATTGGAAGTTGGGATAAACGGGTCTATCCGAATGCAAGCGCGGATAAATCCAAGTTCGTTACTCCCAACGAGTTGAAGACGGTCAGGATCAGGCTTGGTTACACTAATACGATTAATGCAGCTGATGGTGTTTGGAAGGGGGGTCCAAGCTCCGCTCATGTCACGCTGGATGACTTCCACTCTGATCTGGTTAAGGCAATCTGGCAAGACACGCGCGTTGTTACAAATTTCTGTGCGCAACCTTAACTCGAAGGCTTCTTTTTCGGCTATGTCGGCAGCAGGGTCTGGGGGGCTCACGGGGTCCGCAAGGGTGATATTTCCTAACCGGACCTCCCGGACAGCAACATCGACCCCATGCTCTAGGCTGACCTGGCGCGTCCCATAGACGCCTGCCTCATATGTCATCAGAAAAAAGCCGAAGAAAATAGGGAACAACAAGACAAACTCGATTGAGACCGTTCCCTGTTCTTCGCCGGCAAACTGTTTAACTAAACTCAACATAAGTCTATGCTCCTTACTGGCTTAGACGCAGAGCTGTGATGTTGTTTGAGATACGAGAGAAAATCTCGCCAAGACCTGGCTGTGTTGGATCGTTCGTGATCGTTGACAGAAATGCGTTACCAGGCTTGCTGGCACAATCGGTCATGGTTTGGTTTTGAACGCCCATCGAAATTGTGTATACATCAACACCTTGTAACGCGGTCGCGTCACAAATCTCGGCCAGATAGTCACTATTCAGAACGGTTGTCGAACCAATGGTCTCGGTCATGGTCCAGTAGGTTGTGGTGCCGTCACCATCTTCACCTGCCCAACGGCCGACAGTATATTTTGAGAAACCGTCCCGATCAGCGTATGTTTCATAGTGCTCTTCTCTAATATCCCGTGAAGAGACAGTGAAACCATCGGTCATGATCACAACGTACTTGTTTGTCGTACCGTCTGAGTATTCCGCTGGACGGCGCCCAGCAAACGCATCGTCAACCGTTGGAATGTCAGCGACCAAATCTCTGATCGATGGATCAAGAAGGACACTGCCCCACTTCATCCCCCGGTGAATAGAAGTCGTCAAAGTCGGAACGTATTGGTCAATTGTTTCTTGAAGCTCATCCACATCTTGAGACATTAGCACAATGCCTTCAAAGTCACGGGCAGGACACTGCGCGCGCGCAGTGTTAAAAGTGCCCCAACCTCTCGAAATATGTGCATAGGGTACCTGCCGATAAGTGCGATCAACATCGAATACAGTTGTTTGGTATTCATCGGCTTCAAACGTGACACAACGTGAAGGGTTTACAAAGACGTCCTTTCCATCGGCCCACGTCAGATCGACCGGGATGTCATCAATTCCTCTGAGCGACGGAGCGGGTGACCCGGTTGGTAGGTTAACGTAGTTTCCGCCACCGTTTCTCTCTTTATAAACCCAGCGGCCATATTCACTTTCCGGGGGAATCTCTTGATCCAAATCATCTACGCGGATGACTTCCTCTCCCGAAGCGTCAACATAGACATACTCAAATGGTTCAGAGTAACCGCCGGAGATATTATATGTTCCAAAACTGCTACCAAACTTATCATCTTCGTTGATTGAGTCTGCGGTTGTGTTGAGCGCCATATACAGTTCATCTGACAGCGCAACGTGCGCAGAATAGGCGATTAGGTTGATTGAGACGCTGTCTTCATACTCGGGGAGCAAAAGGTCAGCTACGAACTGTTTAGCGGCCTGCTGCAAGAAGAACATGCGTGTTCTGGTCGCGCCGGGAAATTCAATTACGTTTAAACCAGGTCTCGTTGGGTGCTCAGGGCCGTGGTAGACGAATTTGCCATCGGCATCCACTTCGAAGACATCGCCTTGCATATTGTTGCCCATCGATCCGGAGATATCGAGCACCAAAGAAACTTCTACGTTGCCCGAACCCGCGATCGCACTGGATGACGCTGGTGCTGTCAATGTATCCATGCCAATTAATCGCAAATAGAAAGTATCCACGCTGACTTGTGACTCGATCGTAATGGCACTGTTAGAGTCGCCGCGGCTCACGCTATCTGGGTTGGTCAGGTCAGTCGTGATTGCGCCGCCATAACCTTCGACCTCAAAGAAGTTTTCGATGACATCTGCCGCGCCGACGGTTTGGTTCAGGCTTGCAGCGGCCAGAACGGCGCGGTCTGAAACACTTTGCAGCTTGGTCCGCTCAGATTCATACCGCATAAAGTCTGTGGCCATTCCGCCTACAACCAGCATTGAGATCAGGAGCAACAGCGTCAGGATGATTAGCCCACCCTCGTCGTCTTTTTTGAATTGGCGGATAAGGGCCAATTGCTCAATGTACGCACGGCGTGCGTTTTGCAGCTTTTTCAATTTGTTCGGTTGCTTTTTGGATCGCAGCATTTCTTATATTCCCCAAGCAGAGCGGCACAGTAACGAGCGCCATGGTAATTTTTAATTTCACACGTTCTATCATACAGACAATATTGTTGTGGCAAAAAAATGTCCGTGCGCGGTGTTGCGCTTAGTCGCACGCAATCTGATGGGTACATTGGCCTGAATCAATGCGAACTGTCGGTTTTTGGGAAACAATTCTGTGATTTAGCGTCTGTTCTTACTGTTTTTGTTCATTTTTAGTTAACTACATTCTCATCTGGGCTTCGCGCAAAAGTACGAATCACTTGGGCTTTTTCCCGCTTTTCGTGCTGTCGGTGACATTGAGATTCGTTTGCTGGACCTTCACTTAAACGCCAGATTTTTGGGTCTTTTGAAATTCACTTTTTGTGACCTGATGCCTGCAAACCTGACGCATTCATCTTTTGGTTTTCCTTTCAAAAAGTCGCGTGCTGGCACCCCATTGTCGAAAAGAGAACATGCAACTTCACATGACCCTTGCTAGGGTCACCACGGACCATTGAGGATGTGGCATGGGTTATTCCGGCTTTCGTGTGATCAAAGAGGGGCTTTTCGGTCAGAAAGGCTGGAAGCCGGTTTGGCGCGATCCTGAACCGAAAGCTGAATATGACGCGATCATTATTGGCGGCGGTGGACACGGTCTTTCGACTGCATTCTACTTGGCAAAAGAGCATGGCATGACCAACATTGCCGTACTTGAGAAAGGCTACATTGGTGGCGGCAATGTGGGCCGGAATACGACGATTGTGCGCGCCAATTACTTCTTGCCCGGAAACTCAGAGTTCTACTCATACTCGCTCAAGATGTGGGAAGGAATGGAGCGGGATCTGAATTACAATGTGATGCATTCGCAGCGTGGTTTGATCAACTTGTTCCACTCGGACGGCCAGCGTGATGCGTTTGCGCGGCGCGGTAATGCGATGATCAATCAAGGCGATGATGCGATCCTTTTGGATCGCGACGGGGTCCGTGAACACCTTCCTTACCTTGATTTCGACAATGTCCGTTTCCCGATCTATGGCGGTCTCTATCACCCACGCGGCGGCACTGCCCGGCACGATGCGGTTGCTTGGGGGTATGCCCGCGGTGCCGACCAACGTGGTGTCGATATTATCCAAAATTGCGAAGTCACTGGCATCGATATCGAAGGTGGTGTCGTCAAAGGCGTACAGACGACCCGCGGCGCGATCAAAGCCAAGAAGGTTGGCATGGTCGTTGCGGGCCGGTCAGGCCAGGTTGCGGAGATGGCAGGCATGCGATTGCCGATTGAGAGCCATGTTTTGCAGGCCTTTGTGACCGAAGGGCTGAAACCGATTATCGACCATGTAGTCAGTTTTGGTATGGGTCACTTCTACATCAGCCAGTCTGACAAAGGTGGTCTTGTTTTTGGCGGTGACATTGATTTTTACGCCTCTTACGCCGCGCGTGGGAACCTACCGATGAAAGAGCACGTCATGGATGCGGCCATGACTTTGATGCCCGTCATTGGCAAAGCCAAAGTGCTGCGGTCTTGGGGGGGCATCATGGATATGACGCCGGATGGTTCGCCGATCATTGATAAGACACCGACCGAGGGGCTCTTTATTGATTGTGGCTGGTGTTATGGTGGCTTCAAAGCGGTACCAGGGTCGGGCTTTAGCTTTGCGCATTTGATGGCGACTGGAAATCACCACGAGCCTGCGGCCAAGTTCCGTTTAGATCGCTTTCGTTCAGGCGTTGGCCTGATGGATGAAGAGGGCACCGGCTCTCAGCACAATTTGCATTAGGGGCTGGCGATGTTTTTTGAGTTTTTTTGGCAAGATGATAAGGGCGAGACATGCGCATAACCTGCCCGAATTGCGGCACTCGCGACCGACGCGAGTTTTATTATCAAGGTGATGCGATTGCTGTTCATCGTCCGGATGTTGATGCGGGCCTGGATGCTTGGGACGACTATTTGCACAACCGCGATAACCCTGCCGGTGAGACACAAGATTTGTGGTTTCATGAGGCAGGATGCGGCGCTTGGGTTGTCGTGACCCGCAGTACCGTGACACACCATGTTCAAGACGCTGTCTTGGCTGAAAAGGTCAAACGATGAGACTGCAAGCACCTGAAAATACAGTGACTTTCACTTTCGATGGTCGCAAGTTGCGAGGTGTGCCCGGCGAACCCGTTGCGGCCGCTTTGATGGCAAATGACATCAAATTGGTTGCGCGTTCGTTCAAGTATCATCGCCCGCGCGGTGTCATGTCGGCAGGGTCAGAAGAGCAGAATGCACTTGTGACAGTCGGGAGTGGTCCGCAAGCTGAACCGAATGTGCGCGCGACGACTTTGGAGGTCTCCGAAGGCCTTGAAGTGTTCAGCCAGAATGCGTGGCCGTCTTTACGCTATGATGTGATGGCCGTGAATGACTTGGTATCGCCATTCTTGGCGGCGGGTTTTTATTACAAGACGTTCATGTGGCCGCGCAGTTTTTGGGAAAAACTGTATGAGCCCGTCATCCGCCGTGCCGCTGGATTGGGTGCGTTGAGCGGCGAGACAAATCCTGACAAATACGAAAAGGCTTTTGCTTTTTGTGACGTGCTTGTCATTGGTGCTGGCCCCGCTGGTTTGATGGCCGCTTTGACGGCTGGCCGCGCCGGAGCCGATGTGATCATTGCCGATGAAGATACACAGATGGGTGGTCGGTTGTTGCGTGAGCAAGAACAGATTGATGGACAGGCTGCGACGACTTGGGTTGCCGACGTCTTGGCCGAACTTGATGAAATGCCGAATGTCCGGCGGATGACCCGCACCACTGTGACCGGGGCATATGACCAAGGGACCTATGGTGCGATCGAACGTGTTGCGGGGACCCGTGACGCCGATATGCCGCTGGAGTGTTTCTGGCGTATCGTCACCAAGCACGCGATCCTTTGCGCCGGTGCTTTAGAACGTCCGATTGCGTTTCCAAACAATGATCGCCCCGGCATCATGATGGCGAGTGCGGTACGCGCCTATGTCAATCGTTGGGGCGTGGCACCGGGCCAGCGTGTCGCCGTCTTTGGCAACAATGATGATGCGCACCGTACAGCCCGTGATCTCGTGGCCGCAGGCATCAGGGTTGCCGCGGTGATCGACAGTCGCGCGGACGCCAAAGTCTCTGGTGATTTTCCGATTTATACGGGCGCTGAAGTGATCGCGACAAAAGGCAGGCACGCTTTGCAAAGTCTGACGATCCGCCACAACGGTGGTGTGCGGACGATTTTGGCCGACTGTCTGGCGATCTCTGGCGGTTGGAACCCGACGGTTCACTTGACCTGCCATATGAACGGCCGTCCCAAATGGGACGAAGAGATTGCGTCGTTTGTCCCGACTGCTGGCAGTATTCCCGCCATGGAGACCGCTGGCGCGTGCAACGGGACATTTAGCACGGCGGGTTGTTTGGCCGAGGCAGCGTCTGTCGCCGCTAGTATTGCAAGCGACCTTGGGTTTGAAGCCGAAGTGAAAGTGCCCAAAGCAGACGATACCGCCTACGCAGTCACACCACTATGGGCCGTGCCGGGTAAAGGGCGCATGTGGATCGATTTTCAGAATGATGTGCACGTGAAAGACATCAAGCTGGCCGCGCAAGAGAACTTTCGCTCGGTCGAGCATATGAAACGCTACACCACCCAAGGTATGGCCCCTGATCAGGGCAAATCTTCGAATGTAGTGGCGTTGGCTGTCCTGGCTGATGCAACGGGACGCGGTATTCCTGAGACCGGGACAACGACATTTCGACCACCTTATGTGCCTGTATCAATCGCGGCGATGGGGGCAGGCAGTCAAGGCAAAGGCTTTGCCCCTGAACGGTTTACCACATCACATCGCGCCACCGTTGCCCGTGACGCGCCGATGATTGAGGCAGGCCTTTGGTATCGCCCAAGCTATTTTCCGCAAAAAGGCGAGACCCATTGGCAGCAATCATGTGACCGCGAAGTGGGCTACGTGCGGGGTGCAATAGGCGTCTGCGATGTGTCCACTTTGGGTAAGATTGACATTCAAGGACCTGACGCCGCCGCATTGTTGGATTTTGTCTATACCAATACATTCTCAACGCTGAAACTAGGCCGCGTCCGGTATGGTCTGATGTTGCGCGAAGATGGGCATGTTCTGGATGATGGCACGACTGCGCGGTTCGGTGAGCAGCATTTTGTGATGACGACAACGACCGCTGCTGCGGGATTGGTGATGCGTCATTTGGAGTTCGTTTTGCAGGTGCTGCGTCCGGATTTTGACGCCAAGGTCATCTCTGTGACCGAGCAATGGGCCCAATTTGCGGTTGCTGGTCCGCGGGCCCGCGATCTGTTGAATACCGTTTTGGATCAAGAACTTGATGATACGGCATGGCCGTTTATGTCTTGCGGTCCTGTCGATGTGGCTGGGGTGCAGGGCCGGCTGTTTCGGATATCGTTTTCGGGTGAGCACGCTTATGAGATTGCTGTGCCATCGCGCTATGGGGAAAGCCTATTCCGCATGCTAACGGCGCAGGCCGAGGTGATGGGCGGCGGTCCTTACGGGATGGAGGCGCTGAATGTTCTGCGCATCGAAAAAGGCTTTATCACCCACGCTGAAATTCACGGCCGTACGACCGCTTTTGATATCGGGATGGGCCGGATGGTCAGCCTCAAGAAAGACTGTGTTGGCCAGTCGGCGGCAGCCCGTCCCGGACTGATCGGCGATCACCGCCAGCAGCTGGTTGGTTTGCGCGCGAAAGGTGCTTTGTCGGCAGGGGCGCATTTGTTTGAGAAAGACGCAGATGCGGTGCGTGTAAACAGCCAAGGCTACACGACATCTGTCTGTTATTCGCCAACGCTTGATACACATTTGGCGCTGGGCTTTTTGGAAAACGGGCGTGCCCGGCATGGGGACGTCATCAAGCTAAGGGATCATCTGCGCGACATCACCCAAGAGGTTGAGGTGTGCGACCCAGTGTTCTTTGATCCCACCGGAGGGCGTGCCCGTGGCTAAGTTGATTGCATTGACCCCATGCGCAGATCTACTGCCGCTGACCCACGGTGAGATCACGGTGACAGAGGTCGTGCCAGACCGGTTGATATCGGTTGCGCCCAATGCCGGTCAGAACAAGGCGGTGTCTGCACTATTGCAAACGCAGGTTGGTGGTGGATTGTCTGCTGTGAACCGCCGGTCGGGTCCTGTGACATGGTTTGGTCATGGGACTTGGTTGGTGGCTGCGGATGTCACATTAGATGGTTTGGCTGCGACAACAGACCAATCTGATGCTTGGGCCGTTGTCGCAATATCAGGTGCGGGTGTAGGGAATGTCTTGGCCCGATTGGTGCCTGTCGATTTGCGTGGCGGTGTTTTCAAAAAGAACCACGTGGCCAAAACGATGCTGGGACATTTGTCCGTGACAATTGTGCGCGCCTCTGCAGATACTTTTGAGATCTTGGTCATGCGTTCTATGGCGCAGACACTGGTCCATGATTTGGATGTCGCCATGCGATCAGTGGCCGTGCGTTAAATCAAAATTCCAGAATTTTGAGGCCTCCGGCGGAAGTTTGAATGGACACAGAAAGTCTGGGTGGTTCTTCGGGGGGCCATGGGCGATAATGTGGCTATGAGTTTACCACCCGGATTCTTAGATGAACTGCGTAACCGTCTGTCTTTAGGGCAGGTCGTGGGCCGTAAGGTCATGTGGGACACCCGCAAGTCCAATCAGGGAAAAGGCGATCTTTGGGCGCCCTGTCCGTTTCATCAAGAAAAGACTGCCAGCTTTCATGTCGATGATCGCAAAGGATTTTATTATTGCTTTGGCTGTCACGCGAAAGGCGATGCCATTTCCTTTGTGCGTGAGACCGAGAACGTCGACTTTATGGAAGCGGTGAAGATTCTGGCGGGCGAGGCAGGGATGCCAATGCCGGAGCGTGATCCGCAGGCGCAGCAAAAAGCAGATGCCCGCACTGTGTTGGTCGATGTGATGGAGCAGGCGGTGCAATACCACCGCTTGCAATTGCAGACCGGTGCGGCCGCAGAAGCACGAGATTATTTGGCGCGTCGCGGGCTCAGCCCAGAAGCGCAGGCACGTTGGGAAATTGGCTTTGCACCGCCCAATGGCGGCGTGCTGGAGCAGTTGACGGGCAAGGGTGTCGATCAAAAACTGGTTGTTGATGCAGGTCTCGCTGCGGAGAGTGATCGCGGTAGTGGGCTTTATAACCGTTTCCGGGATCGCATTATGTTTCCAATCCGTGATGCGCGGGGCAGGGCCATTGGTTTTGGTGGCCGCGCGATGGACCCGAACCACCCTGCAAAATACTACAACTCACCCGAAACGATGCTTTTTGATAAAGGCCGCAGTCTCTTTAATCACGGGCCGGCACGCGAAGCAGCAGGCAAGGGCAAACCCCTTGTGGTGTCTGAGGGGTATATGGATGTCATTGCGCTCTCAGAGGCCGGGTTCACCGCAACGGTTGCCCCCTTAGGAACCGCGATCACCGAAGACCAACTGCGCCTGCTGTGGCGTATGGCACCTGAGCCGATCATCGCACTTGACGGGGACAAAGCAGGGCTGCGTGCTGCCATGCGCGTCATCGATATCGCGCTGCCGTTGTTGGAGGCAGGTCAATCGCTGCGCTTTGCTTTGATGCCAGAAGGGTTGGACCCCGATGATCTGATCAAGACGCAGGGCGCAGGCGCGATGCAACAATTGTTGGATCAAGCGATCCCGATGGTTCAGTTGTTGTGGCGGCGTGAGACCGAGGGCAAGAATTTCGACAGCCCCGAGCGTAAGGCGGCCTTGGATAAGGCGCTGCGTGAAAAGATTAAGCTGATCGAAGATCCGTCGATCCGGAACCATTACGGTCAAGCGATCAAGGACATGCGCTGGGCGCTGTTTTCCAATCGCAAAGCGGCGCCAGCGCGTAAATCTGGTGGTGCTTGGAACCCCCGCCAAGAAGCTTGGAAGCGCGATGTGAGCCCGGCCGCTACATCGCGAAATTCGGCTTTGGGATCAGGTGCTGCGGATCAGGATCATTTGCGTGAGGCAGTTATCCTTGCGACGATGATCGCAGCACCTGTGGTTGCCGCTGAATTTGGAACGCCACTCGAACAAATGGAGTGTCGCGACCCCATGCACCGCGATTTGCAGTCCTGTGTGCTGCGTCATCTTGGCGCAGAAGACTTGCGCGCGTTGATAGTTGGCGATCTGGGCGATGCCCCCCTTGAAAAGCTTTTCACGCAGAACCATGTCGCCATTAGCCCTGCAATCCGGCGGGGTGGCGATGCTGAAACGGCGCGTCTGTGTCTGTCCGAAGAGTTTGCTAAATTAACTGCCCGACGTGGCCATGCGCGTGAAATCGAAGATGCCGTCGAAGACCTAAGCGGTATTGCAGATGAAGGGCTTACCTACCGTCTTGCACAGGCCACAAAAGCGGTCGATCAGGCAGGGCGGGGCGATGACGATGACAGCGCTGAATACGCCGTTGGCGAAAACGGCGCCTTAATGAAGAAAGATGAGCAGAGTGCCTTTGATCAACTTCTTGAACAGATTGGCTTTGCTAAAGGCGACAGGCGACCTAAGTCGTAGTTTGCGCAACAGATACCAACAACCGAACGTGAACTGCTTGCGAATCACCGCGATGCGAGGTTGATTCGACTTTAACCGAATCAGCCGAATCACTTCGGCATGAATATATGCATTCGAAAGGGCTCTTCTTATGGCCGCGAAAGACAACGACGATCGTAAAGACGACCAAGACGGTGATATCAGCCTTGATATGAGCCAGACTGCGGTCAAGAAGATGATCGCTGACGCGCGTGAGCGTGGGTACATCACATACGATCAGTTGAATGCGGTCTTGCCGCCTGAGCAGGTGTCGTCGGATCAGATCGAAGATGTGATGTCGATGTTGTCGGAAATGGGCATTCAGGTCACTGAAGAAGAAGAAAGCGAAGAAACCGAAGAAAACCAAGGCAACACAGCCGTGGCGACTGTTGCAGGGTCTCGTGAAGTTACACTGGGCGGGGCCGAGGCTGAAAAGCTGGACCGCACCGATGATCCGGTTCGCATGTATCTGCGCGAAATGGGCTCGGTTGAGTTGCTGTCGCGCGAAGGCGAAATCGCGATTGCCAAGCGCATTGAGGCCGGCCGCAATACGATGATCCTTGGGCTGTGCGAGAGCCCGCTGACCTTCCAAGCGATTACAATCTGGCGCGACGAACTTTTGTCCGAAGACATTCTGCTGCGCGATGTGATCGACCTAGAGACGACTTTTGGCGATCAGCTTGGCGAAGATGGCGAAGCAGAAACCGTTGTGGCCGCACCTGTCGCAGGTGGCGAAGAAAAGAAAGAAGCGGCGCAGGAATTGGACGCAGATGGCAACCCGATTGCCAAAGACGATGACGACGACGAAGAAGATCAGGCAAACATGTCTTTGGCTGCGATGGAAGCTGCGTTGAAGCCGCGCGTTCTGGAAACGCTAGAGCTGATTGCCCGCGACTTTACAGCCCTGTCTGACATGCAAGACGCCCGTATGTCGGCGACGCTGAACGAGGATTCATCGTTCTCGGACAAGCAGGAAAAGAAATACCAAAAGCTGCGCTCTGAGATTGTTGAATTGGTGAATTCACTGCACCTACATAACAATCGGATCGAAGCGTTGATCGACCAGCTTTACGGTATCAACCGCCGGATCATGTCGATCGATAGCTCGATGGTGAAACTGGCTGACCAAGCCCGTATCAACCGCCGCGAGTTCATTGATGCCTACCGTGGGCGCGAATTGGACCCGAACTGGCTTGATGAAATGGGTCAAAAGGCTGGTCGCGGCTGGCAGATGATGATCGAGAAATCGACCGGAAAGATCGAAGAGCTGCGCGGCGATATGGCCCAGGTTGGTCAATATGTCGGCGTTGATATCACCGAATTCCGCCGCATCGTGCAGCAGGTCCAGAAGGGCGAAAAAGAGGCGCGTCAGGCCAAGAAAGAAATGGTCGAGGCGAACCTGCGCTTGGTGATTTCAATTGCCAAAAAGTATACGAACCGCGGCCTGCAATTCCTTGATCTTATTCAAGAAGGTAACATCGGCCTGATGAAGGCGGTCGATAAGTTCGAATATCGTCGTGGCTACAAATTCTCGACCTACGCGACGTGGTGGATCCGTCAAGCGATCACCCGGTCTATCGCAGATCAGGCCCGCACGATCCGTATTCCCGTGCATATGATTGAGACGATCAACAAACTGGTCCGTACCGGTCGTCAGATGCTGCACGAAATTGGCCGTGAGCCGACACCAGAGGAATTGGCAGAAAAGCTGCAGATGCCTTTGGAAAAGGTCCGCAAGGTGATGAAAATCGCCAAAGAGCCGATCAGCCTTGAGACGCCAATCGGCGACGAAGAAGACAGCCAGTTGGGTGACTTCATCGAGGATAAGAACGCGATCCTACCACTGGATTCAGCGATCCAAGAGAACCTCAAAGAAACCACGACGCGGGTTCTGGCGTCACTTACACCACGCGAAGAACGCGTGCTGCGGATGCGCTTTGGCATTGGCATGAACACCGACCACACGCTTGAAGAAGTCGGTCAGCAGTTCAGCGTGACGCGCGAACGTATCCGTCAGATTGAGGCAAAGGCGCTGCGCAAGTTGAAGCACCCAAGCCGGAGTAGGAAACTGCGGTCGTTCTTGGATCAGTAGGTAGACAAATCATCGCTGTTTGCTGTTAGGGATTGCTGAATGTCGGATTTGGTTTCAACCTCAGATCTACTTGTGCTGCTTTTCCTAGGTGCGTTGCTCATTTTGATTGGTTGGAGTGTTTTTGATGCGTGGCAAGACTACGGTGGAAAGCTGTTAAGCTTAAGCCAAATAAAAGCTCGTGCGAAAATTAAGAAATACGTTGAGGCGGCACCTTCCAATCAAAAGGCTAAGACGCACAAAACCTGGACTACTCTCTGGGGTACGCTGCAGAAAGATTTGGCACGCCGCAATTCAGGGCGTGTATCGGCGCAACAATGGCAAGTGCTTGTCGACACCTTCAAAATTGCTCAAAGGAAAGAGGGAAGTGTCAAAAAGCTGACATTCCCAAAACGTGCGCAGCGGACAAACGATAAAATGCGGGTTAAGTCTGTCCACGACTTGGCATGGGAGAACAGATTTACTGTCGATGAAGAGTATCTGGCACCGATTGATCATGTGGTTTACCGTTTCTACGTTTTGCAAAATGCACTGGCTGACCGGAGAGGAATGATAGAATTTTTCTCGGCTGAGAACGCCAATACTGAGGTTGCAGAAACACTCTCGCAACTGGACCTCATTGGTTTTGCGAAGTGCAAAGAGCTTCTTGAAACGGCTTATGGCGATTACCGCGCCCACCTTGATACTGTCGCATTGTCTGGCACAGGAGATCGGTCAACGCCGCTGCAAGAATGGAAAGACACCCCCGCATGGGATGCCCTTTTGGTTGAGCCAGACATGCTGGCAGAGTTAATTTACCGTTTGAACGAATACTATCACGATGCCTATCCTTGGGCTTCTTGATTGCACATACTGACATGGCGAAAAACGAAACAACGACCTGAGTAGGAAGATATTACATGGCACTTTTTTCCAAACTCTTCGGCGGCGGCAAGACCCCTGAAGCCGCCCCATCCGAGACCTACAACGACTTCTCGATCACGCCCGTTCCTCAAAAGGAAAGCGGTGGCTGGCGGCTTGCGGCCCGGATTGAGAAAGACGGCAAAGAACACATGCTGATCCGCTCTGATGTTCTGCAATCCAAAGAGCAGGCTGATGATGCGTCCGTGGCGAAGGCCAAGCAGGTGATCAACGAACAAGGTGACCGTTTGTTCAATTGAACGCGGCATGCACCGGGCGCCTACTTGATCCCGTCTGGATACAGATGTTCCAATTCTGCCTTTAGCGGATCAAGAAATTCCTCATATCGCTTCCACCTGTTCACAGCCGTCTTATAAATCGGCTGGCGCACCTGCGTGACCGAAATTGTGCGCACAGGCGCTTTGTTGTCTTGGAACGCAAGGCAGGCTGCATCCCAATCTAGTCCAATGAAATCAATGACTTTGCGCGCCATGCCTTCGGTGTCTTCGACCATAGCCTCATAGGGCACTTCCATGATCGGATTTGGGATCACCTTTTGCCAATGTGCTATCAGGCGACGAAAATCCGCATAATATTGGCCAAGCGACGTCAGATCCTGCGTGTAGCTGTGAAATTCGTTCAGCGGTTGCAGATAGCAGGACACGCAGTTGTCCATCGGATCGCGGAGCGCGACAATGATCTTGCCCTTGGGAAACATTTTGGCAAAGACGCCCAACAGTTCAAAGTTATGCAGATTTTTTCCAACGACACGCTGCTTGCCCGGCGCAATGGCTTCTGTGCGTTTGAGGTAGATTTCTGCAAGTGCTTTGGCCTTTTGCGCAGACAGTTCGCGCGTACTGCGCGCCAGCCCGGCACCATCACCCGGTCGGAAACCAACTGACTTGGCTAAGTCCCGCAGTTCTTCGTGCTCGCCAATGCCCCCGATTTGCGGATGGCTGGATAAGACAAGTTCTAACAGCGTGCTGCCGGTTCGCGGCATGCCGACAATTAAGACGGGGTTTTCGCTTTGGTGTCCATCTACGCCAAAGAAATCGGCACGCGAAGACCCTGCGATCAATTCACCGACAAAACGTCTGTTGGTCGTGCGGTCATGGCGCGTGGCTTCTAACGATTTCGCTTGCTGAAAGTATCGAAAGGACTGCGCAAAATTTCCGATCTCATTCTCTGCTTTTCCGAGGATAAGACACATCCGGCGCAGGCTCGGGTTCTTGTTCGCCGTCAGATCAGGCAATAGGACCGTTGTCATATATTCATAGATTGGGTCGTCTTCCGTGGCTTTCACCGTCCGTGACCAAATCATCAAATTATGCATGTTGTTTGGATGGCTTGCGAATATCTCTCGGCACATGGCTTCGGCGTCAACTTGTTGGCCGGTCGAATTCAGGGATGATGCAAGCAACAGTTTTGATGGCAGGTGGTCGGGCCGAATGGCCATTGCCTTTTTGATCAGATTGATCGCCTCGTCGTGCCGCTCATTGAATTGATAGACTGTTGCGGCAACATAAAGACCGTCTGCCGATTTCGGCGCAATCGCGATGGATTTTTCGGCATGCACCAAAGCGATTTCGTATTTACGAAGCCTGCAGTGCGTTTCAGCAGCCAGTTCATGCGCAAGTGCCGACTTGGGCGCAAGTTTGAGCAGTCGTGGTAATAGCGGCAAAACTTGGTCGGGCTTTCGTGCGCTGCGGAGCAAAAGTCGCCCCAACAGCAGTAATGGCTTGGGGTCCTTTGGATAGTCTTTGACAGCCTTTGTCAGGATGGCTTGTGCTGTACCGAGTTTTCCCGCCGTCTCCATACTTTTGGCATCTGCAAGTAGTCTAGCGAGCGCTATCTTGGCCATGTTGGGGTGGTCCTCAATTATCTACGCCATTCTGAATGCCTATACATATATCTGTGAAATCTCACCGCGAAAACCGCGCAATTCGCTTTGAAACACAGATCACGCCACCGCTCATGTGCATTTACGATCACGTGACATGTGGTTTCAGCAGATTGAAACCAACACCTAATCGGCGCACATCTGATGGCAGAAAAGGACGCTGTCATGACTAAACTTTCAATCTCCCTCGCTGCCGTTATTCTGTCCGTCACCTTCGGGCCTGCTGCGAATGCATATGGTGTAGAGCCAGAGACGCAGTCGATTACCTTGGCTTCGTTGCAATCTTCCTCATCCCCCATCATCACCGCAGAAGGCGCCTGTGCTATTGAGCTAGCCCCCGTTTTGGCGTCGATACTCAACCTGCCGCAAGACTGGCAGGATAGCGCAACGCAGCCGATCCAGACGTCACTGGCCTGCGCTGAAGAGTAGATCTGCGTTGCTTGCATTCACCGCGCACTCAGCGAATGATGTGGGCATGCAAACCCAGTTTGAAATCACCACGTCTGGTCCCGGCCTTTATGAATTTACCGCCCAAGTTGCAGCGTGGGCCAAGGGAACCGGGCTGCTGACGCTTTTTGTCCGGCATACGTCCGCCAGTTTGCTCATCCAAGAAAACGCGGATCCAGAAGTGCAGGACGACTTGCAAAACTACTTCGCCCGCCTTGTGCCGCGTTCGACTGATCCCAGCATGGCGTATTTGACCCATACCTATGAAGGGCCCGATGATATGCCTGCGCATATCAAAGCCGCGTTGCTACCCACGCATCTCAGTATTCCGGTGACGGACGGTCAATTGGCATTAGGAACATGGCAAGGGATCTATTTGTTTGAACATCGCGAGAGGCCCCATCAGCGTCAGGTCGTGGCGCATTTTGCGTGATTTGGCTTTCGCGGCGCGTGGCTAAGCTTTAGACGCATGGCATGGTGGCAAACGTGACAGATAAAGTGTTGGCATTGGCCAAATCGGGGCGGATAACCGAGGCAGAGACCGCGTTGGATGCAATTCTGGCGGGCAAAAAGGTAGATGCCAAGACGCTCAAGACCGCCGTTCTTTTTCATCTACGCTATTCATTGAAATACAGACGTGCGCTGCAGTTGGTCGGCCATCTGGTCAAGGCGCGGCCTAAGCAATCAAGCACGCATGCTTTGGCAGCAGAGGTGTTGGCGCATATTGGTGATTTGCCGGCGGCGTTGAAACACGCAGATCAGGCAATTTCCCTCAGCCCCGATGATGCCGATGCGCGTTTCGCGGCCGCGTTTGTGGCACTGCAACGCAATGCCTTTGCAGATGCTTTGGAACACGTCGATCACGCCCTGAAAACCCATCCGGATCATCGTCCTTCACAGCTGCAACGTGGCTGGGCATTGTTGGGGGTAGGGCGTGCGGACGAAGCCACCGTTCTTTGCCGCGCCCTTTGGCAGGATACGCCCGACGATATTAACGTAATAGGGCTCTATTTTGATGCAGCTTCTGTCGCAGAGGACGATCCGGTGTTCCTGCATATGCGTGATGACATGTTGCCACGTTATGCCGAGTTAGGCGGTGAGCGTTTGGCGTATCTGCTCAAGTTGTTGGGTAAAGCCTACAATGACCAAGGCGCCTATACGCAATCGTTTCGGTCATTTGCAGACGCCAAGGCCGCGCATGTTCTTCCTTATGATACCACCCAATATGCCGGCTACATCAATACGCTTTGCGATGAAGTGACCGTTGCCGATTTCCCAAGACGCGGGTTGCCTGATGAACGCCCCGTTTTGATCGTTGGCATGCCGCGGTCTGGTTCGACTTTGATCGAACAGATTTTGGCCAGCCACCCCCAAGTGGCCAGTATCGGCGAAAGCCCAAACCTACACCGTATCACTGAACAGATTGGTGTGCGGCGCCATAACCCATCAGAGATGGTGCGCGCGATCAAACAGATACCAGCGGATGGCGCGAACAAGTTGGCGCAGATCTACCTTAAAGAACTGGACCGGCTGGATGCAGCTAGGGTGATCGACAAGTCGCTGCATAACTTTGAATTACTTGGGGTCTTCGCGGCAATGCTGCCAAAGGCGCGGATCATCCATATCAAACGCGATCCAATGGATACTTGCGTGTCTTGCTATACGCAAAACCTGCCACCCTGGCACAGGTACACGCAGGATCTGGGTGATCTCGGTCAATCCTACATTGGCTACCGCAAGCTTATGGCGCATTGGGCACAGGTTTTACCGAACCCGATCTTAGAACTAAGGTACGAAGAAATCATCGATGACTTGGAAGGGCAGGCGCGCAAAGCGGTGGCCTTTGTTGGGCTCGATTGGGACCCCGCTTGCCTTGATTTTCAAAAAGGCGGGCAGCAAAGCCGCACGTTATCGGCGCGTCAGGTGCGGCAGCCGCTTTATCGCAGCTCAATGCAGCGCTGGCGGCGATACGAGACATTTCTCGATCCGCTTAAAGCGCAACTTGCACCGCTTTATCCAGATGGATTTGATAAACCCGCGCGATAAACCGAGTCTATTGCGAAACATCTGCAACCCGCATCTAGCGCCGTCATTTCCCCACTACCCAAAACCTGCGCACACTCATATAGTGCCTGTGGATAAATGGGGCAGCGATACAAGCCATAGACCCCAGTATGACAAATGAGGACTGAACATGCGTTGCCCATTTTGCGGAAATGTTGACACACAGGTCAAAGACAGCCGCCCTGCCGAAGATCACGTCGCGATCCGTCGCCGTCGTTTTTGTCCGGCCTGCGGAGGTCGCTTTACCACTTACGAGCGCGTGCAACTGCGTGATCTTGTGGTGATCAAAACCAACGGCCGTCGCGAAGATTTTGACCGGCCTAAGTTGGAACGCTCAATCCGCATTGCATTGCAAAAGCGCCCTGTTGAACCGGAACGTATTGATCAGATGATCAGCGGGATCGTGCGCCGTTTGGAAAGCATGGGCGAAACCGATATTCCGTCAGGCACAATCGGCGAGATCGTGATGGAAAGCCTCGCGCGGATTGATACGGTCGCTTATGTGCGCTTTGCGAGTGTTTATAAGAACTTCCAGGCGGCAGATGATTTTGACAAATTTGTCAGCGAACTGCGCCCCGATAGCAAAGACGAAGACGACGCGTGACACCCCAAGCTGACGCACGCTTTATGGCGCTTGCCCTATCTTTAGGACGGCGCGGCATGGGGCGTGTATGGCCGAACCCGGCCGTGGGCTGCGTCATTGTCAAAGATGGCCAGATTATCGGCCGTGGTTGGACTGCTGATGGCGGTCGTCCGCATGCGGAGACACGCGCTTTGGCGCAAGCTGGCGCTGCAGCTGTAGGTGCCACCGCCTATGTCACCTTAGAGCCTTGCGCCCACCACGGCAGAACGCCCCCTTGCGCGCAGGCATTGATTGATGCCTCAATCGCGCGGGTCGTTGTCGCGGCCGATGATCCGGACCCGCGTGTTGCGGGCCGCGGCATTGCGATGTTGCGTGCGGCGGGCGTGACTGTCGACAGCGGTGTGGGTCAAGCGCAGGCGGAATGGGACCATGCGGGCTTTTTGATGCGCAATACCGTTGGCCGGCCTTTTGTGACGCTTAAGCTGGCGGGAACGCTGGACGGTCGTATTGCCACTGCGACAGGTGAAAGTCAGTGGATTACAGGGCCAGACGCCCGACGTGCCGTGCATATGATGCGCGCGCGCCATGATGCTGTCATGGTTGGGGCTGGGACCGTCCGCGCGGATGATCCGTCGCTCACAGTGCGTGGATTAGGTATCGGTCAGCAACCTGTCCGTGTAATCGTGTCGCATGCTATGAAGATCGCTCCGACAAGCGTATTGGCGAATACGGCGCAAGATGTGCCCGTTTGGCTTTGCCATGGAAAGAGCGCTGATGTAGCGGCATGGACCGCAAAGGGTGCGGTAAGCTTGCCTTGTGCCATCTTAGCGAACCAAATTGATCCAAGCGCTGCGATGACAGCACTTGCCGAGAAAGGGATTACCCGGGTCTTTTGCGAAGGCGGTGGAATGTTAGCGGCGTCATTGCTGAATGCAGGGCTCGTTGACGAACTTGTCGTCTTTTCGGCGGGGGTGGCCATTGGTGCAGAAGGCACACCGATGCTTGGCGCGTTGGGCGTGGATCAGCTTGCTGTCGCCCCGCGTTTTGCGTTGGAAAATGTGCGTCCACTGGGGGCTGACATTTGCCACACTTGGCGCAGGGTTATAGACGACTAGCCTGCGGGTCTAACGCCACAAATAGGCATAGCTGGCGAAAACACCCTGCAGTTTGGCAAGACTGCGGTTGAACATCCCAAGTTTGGGTAGGTCATTGTTTTCAATGCGATCCACGATCACTTCAACAGGGCAGGGTAAACCCGTGACTGGATCGCGATAGCGTGGATAGTCGATCAGTGCGGCGTGCACCAAGGCAGGAAGGCTGACCCGGGCGACGCGCCGCGCAACCGGGATCGCCCGGTCATCGGTCAAACCCCAACCTGCATAGAAAGGTGTCCCGAGACAGGTGACTTTCTTGCCGCGTAAAAGCGCTTCGAACCCTAACAAAGACGTCATGGTCCACACGTCATCCACGGCATCAATCGCATCAATTGGGTCGGCACTGGTCAATACAACATCTGCCAGTTCCGCTGCGTTTGGCACCTTGCCAGGTCGCAAGCCCGCTTCGACATCAGGATGTGGTTTATAGATGATCACTGCCGCGGGGTTTGCTTTGCGTGTAATCTCAAGCAGGGTCAGATTGTCAGAGACCTCTGACGTTCCTAGCCTGATCGACGCATCATCAGCAACTTGTCCGGGTACAAGGACACGACGGCCCTTGGGAAGGTCCGGCAATGGTTTGGTGGCGACATTATATTTTGAAAGGCGGGCGTCTGTAATCCGTTCAATCAGTGCCTCGGCCCGGGCGAGCGCGTTTTCATCAAGCTTTGCAGCGGCATCAATCAGGTCTTCGAGCAAACTGGGGCGCGTTGCGTCGTAATATATGCCTGTGTCATCCAGCACGAGGCTGAGCGGGGCGACCAAATTGGCACCTAATCCACGCGAACGAATAAAACCATCTTCCACTAAAATCGCATCATCACCGGGCGCATTGGCCCAACGCATCAAGCGACGCCCGTTTTTGTCCGCTTTCGTTTTGGCTTTCTTGCCCTCTGCAAAGGTCACGGGTTTGGGTTTGCCAAAGAACTGTTGAAGCGGCTTTCGCTTCCACATGCGCATGTCCGCTGCAACCCAGCCAGCATAATCGTCGCGCCATGCGGTCGCTGCAACAGATAGCGTGGCAACCGCTTCCTCAAAGCTGCACAGGCGGTCATGAAAGGGATCATACCATGTCGGATAAAGGATCATGGCGCCCGCAAATAGCTGCGCACGGGTCAAAACGCGCTGCCGACGTTGAAGCGGGCTACGATCGTCAGTCAGCCCCCAACCCATGTAGAAAGGCTGTCCAAAGACGACGGGTTTGTGCCCTGCCATGATCGCCTCGAACCCCATTTGCGAGCTGACCGTATAGACTGCAATTGCGCCATCCATCAGCGCCCAAGGCGAAATGTTGGGATCCGAAAAGCTGATCCGTTCGCTCGCGTCCTTTTGTTTAAAATACCCCTCACGGTGGCCGACCATAGTTTCGGGATGCGTCTTGATAATGATCTGCGCCGTGGGGTGTTCGGTCTGGGCATAAAACAGCATCTCGCGGAACGTATTGCTGTCGGCGCCTGATGCTTTGATCGACGCATCTTTGCGGGTCTGGTCAATGACCAACACATAACCCGGCTCTGGTGCTGGGATGGCTGGGTCAAAGGTGTTGTACTTGGATAAATGGCCTGACTTTAGCGTCTCAATACCCGCCCGGGCACGGTTCAGTAGGGCAGTATTGTCTAACGGGTTTTCAGTCAGAATGATCTCAAGATCAGAGCGTGTCTTGGGGTCAAAATGCACGCCGCGATTATCAATATTTAGCCCAATCGGAGGGTCACCATCACGTCCCAGCCTGACCGATCGCAAGAAACTGTCTTCGATCCGCAGGATGGGTGCGCCTTTTATCGCGGCCATCGCCTCGCCCCGCGGCGCTGTGGGGCTTTGACCCCAAACGCCGACTAAAGCGCCTTCTTCAGGCGTACCGATCTGAATATCATATCCCGCAAGTTCGACAATGCGCCGGACCCGGCCTTTGGTCAAAAGGCCACCGTTATAGACGTAGAGGTTCTGGCGCTGCTGTTCGTTCATCTTGGGTAAACTATTGCACGGTTTACGTCTTCACAACGCGCAATGCGCTTTGCGCGGGCGATTGTTTTGCCAAAAGAGCATCATAAGGGTCTGTGTTGTCTAGCATCATATCGACAAGCTGCCGCAGCAGTTGTTGCCTGCCCTTCGACGCATAAAAACCGCCCGGTACCTGGCAAGTCTCCAACAAGAACTGGCGATAATCGCGATAGGCTTTCGTGTCGGGTCGTTTAGGGTCTGAAAAGAACGCCGAAATGGGTTG
Organism: uncultured Paracoccaceae bacterium; assembly: GCA_947496605.1. Classification (GTDB taxonomy): domain Bacteria; phylum Pseudomonadota; class Alphaproteobacteria; order Rhodobacterales; family Rhodobacteraceae; genus Yoonia. Next base: position 926,274 of record CANMDF010000002.1, read on the forward strand.
GTCTGAGATGAATTCTGGTTTTGAAAACACAGCTGTGCCAAATGCCTTTAGGGGAATGCCGCGCCACAAAGCCTGCTGCCCTGCCGTCGAATTTACGGTGACGGCAGACCGCGCTTGCCCCAGAATTTGGGCAAGTTTGCCGCCGCGCAAATAGTGGGTTCTTGTATCAATGCCGTGCTGCAAAGAGATCTGCTTGATCATTTTGCGCAGGGGCGATTGCCCGCTTTCCAAAGGATGTGCTTTGAAAACAAGGTGATGATGTTTTGGCGCGCCGACACTAAACCCAGCAATCACTTCGGTGATGAAAGCCTCCATATTATCAAAAGAGGAATGGGCCTGAAAGCTGGCGTCATGCTCAAGCTGAAGCAACGCAATATGATAGGGATACCCCCCCGATTTGATGCGCCGGGTCGCCCATTGGCGGTGCAAGGCGAGAAACGGCATCAACAAAAGACGCTTTGTATAGAGCATCGCTTCGCGGTGCACGGGTAAGGCCCTGTGGGGTTTAAAGCCCGGGTAGCTGCCGTTTCGGAACATCACGAACCAATGGTAGAGGGCACCATAAAAGATGTGCTGACGCATATCGCCCCAATGCGCTGGGGGCGTCGGCATATCGACATCTGACTGGGCCAAACGGTCACGCATGTCGGTAACCGAGAAATCCATAAGGCGTGAAAACCCATTGCTGCCGCCGCGTTCATAAGTGACCCAATAGGGGCGCAAATAGCCTTCTTCAAAAACATGAACGCGCAGTCCAAGGGCCTTGGCTTGGCGCACGGCCTCTGCATGGGTCGGGCGGGTGTCACCATAAAGGACGATATCTGTGATCTGGCGATCTCGAAGGATCGTGCCGAGCGTTTCCGGCCATGTTGAAGCGTCGCCGCGAAAGGGAATATACCCCGGGGCACGCCCCCAAAAAGCTGCGTCGCCAGCATTAAACCCGACGCGCCACACGCCAACACCGGCCCTGGCCAGCATGCGACCAAGCTGGCGAAAGAACGGACCATGTGGTCCCTGTAGAAAAAGATAGGCTTTCGTGTTTGTCATCAACTTTGCTCAACGCGGTCGTTCTTCATTGACCTGAATATGGAACCGAAGCAAGCGTGCCGCTTGCCGGAGCGGCATTGAAACGCTAGGTCAAATAAAACCACAAGTAAGGGATGCTGGGCATGTTCACAGGGATCATCACTGATATCGGCCTCGTGCTAGAGCTAGAGCAACGCGGCGATCTGCGTGCGCGGATTGGCACTGGGTACGAAATTGCGGGCATCGATATTGGCGCATCAATTGCGTGTAACGGCGTGTGCCTGACTGTGATCGCTTTGGGATCCGACCCTCAGAACTGGTTCGATGTTGAAATTTCGGCGGAAACAGTTGGGGCGACCAATGTTGGCGCATGGACCAAAGGTGGCCGTTTGAATTTAGAGCGTGCGCTGAAGGTGGGAGACGAGCTGGGCGGGCACATCGTATCAGGCCATGTAGACGGCGTGGCGCAGGTTGTGGCCATGAAAGACGAAGGCGACAGCACGCGCGTCACTTTCCGTGCGCCAAACGATCTGGCACGGTTTATTGCACCCAAAGGCTCGGTTGCGCTGAACGGTACGTCGTTGACGGTCAATGAGGTCGACGGCGTTGATTTTGGGATCAACTTTATCCCGCACACGAAAACGGCCACCACATGGGGCGATACTGCCGTTGGCGATCACATCAATCTTGAGATCGACACCATGGCCCGTTACGTCGCGCGTTTGCGCGAATACGGCTGATGAAACCGCTGGTTCTTGCCTCGATTGAAGATGAGACCGGGGACCGCTGTGTTGACATCATCCGCCTGATTGACGGGCAGTTCGCCTATCGCGAATGCAGACGTGACCCCGAAGACGGGCATGGCTGGCGGTATTTATCCCAAGCCTCACCCCCAACCTTTGACACCGAGGTCGCAGCCCGCGAAGCTGCGATGCGTGACATTGGGTGGATGCAAGAATGATAGCGGGTATAGGACATAATTCGGGTCGGGTGAACGAACCGGGCAAAAGTTGGCGCAAACACGTGTGGACCAAAGCCCGCAAGGATTTGATGCCAACGCTGCCAATTGAGGTCGTGCGTTTGCGGGTCAGGCGTGCGGCGGAGCTTGGGCTGCCTTACAAAACTTACGCTGGTATCAGGGCGAGCTCTGGTCATGATTTGATCGGGTTTTTGTTTTCCAACAATGCCTTGCAGGTGCTGCGCGAAGGGCAGGCGATGCCCAATGACCGCGCAGAAAAACTGTTGGGTTTGGTGAAGGCGCAGTGCATTGGCGTGGCACACAAACCCGTGACCCCGACGCATCTGGGCAGTTTGCCGGGGATCGCGGCGGCGCATACGGCCCCTGCGTTTAACGCCAGTTGGGCAGATATGCGCGATCAAGTGCAGGGGATCGTTGCAGCGCAAAGGCAACCATCAGACCGCTTTGTGATCATTGGCGACACAGCATTTGAACGCGAATGGGCCGAGGCGGCACGCACCGCGGGGTATTTGCGGGCGGAGCAGTTCTTTTGCAAGTAAGGTGGATCATGATCCACCTTACGCGATAGCAACCTTTCCAAAGCGTCCGCGCTGGGCTATCTGCCTGAGGCAACGCCGCTGCGGAGAGACCCATGAACACAGCATTCGAAACACCTGGCCCTGTCGAGCAAGATTGGTCTGACGCAATCAGCAAAATCGAAGACATCATTGACGACGCCCGCAACGGCAAAATGTTCGTACTGGTGGACCACGAAGATCGCGAAAACGAAGGCGATCTGGTGATCCCCGCGCAGATGGCGACACCCGATGCGATCAACTTTATGGCCAAGCATGGACGCGGTTTGATTTGTCTCACGTTGCCCGGCGAACGCATTGATGCGCTGGGTTTGCCCTTGATGGCGTCCCATAACTCATCACGCCACGAAACGGCATTCACCGTCAGTATTGAAGCCCGTGAAGGCGTGAGTACCGGTATTTCGGCCCATGACCGCGCACGCACTGTAGCCACAGCGATTGATGCCTCAAAAGGTGCTGCTGACATCGCCACACCCGGCCATGTCTTCCCACTGCGCGCCCGTGATGGTGGCGTCTTGGTCCGTGCGGGGCACACGGAAGCCGCCGTTGATATTTCCCGCCTTGCGGGCCTTAACCCTTCGGGCGTGATCTGTGAAATCATGAAGGAAGACGGCGAGATGGCGCGTTTGCCCGATCTGATCGCCTTTGCCCAGCTGCATAATTTGAAGATCGGCACGATCAGCGACCTGATCGCCTATCGCCGCCGCCATGACAATCTGGTCCGTGTCCGTGAAACCAGCACGATCACATCTGAATTTGGTGGTGAGTGGGAAATGCGGATTTATACCGATGAAACCCAAGGGGCAGAGCATATCGCCCTCATCAAAGGTGATATAACCACCGACGCGCCCGTTCTTGTACGGATGCACGCGATGGACCCGATGTTGGACGTCCTAGGGACGGGCCCGCGCGGGCGTCGTGACGAATTTGGCGATGCCATGAAAATGATCGCCGCAGAAGGGCGCGGTGCGCTTGTTCTGCTGCGCGATGTGCATATGAAGCTCGATTCGATCGAAGAAGCGTCGCCGCAGACCTTGCGCCAGTATGGCTTAGGCGCACAAATCCTCAGCTCGCTTGGCCTGCATGAAATTGAACTGCTGACAAATTCGCCGCAACCCAAGGTCGTGGGGCTTGATGCCTACGGGCTGGAAATTGTAGGCACGCGCAAAATCTCGGAGATTGGATAATGGCCGGACCGTCCCACTACATCATGCCGCTGCCGGACTTTGATAAGCCGGTGAAAATCCTGATCGTGGCATCGCCGTACTACAAAGACATTTCAGACAATCAGATCGCCGGTGCAAAGGCCGAGATTGAAAAGGCAGGGGCCACTTGGGACATCGTCGAAGTCCCCGGTGCGCTGGAAATCCCGACCGCCATCGGCATTGCTGAACGAATGAGCAACTTTGACGGCTACGTGGCCCTTGGCTGCGTGATCCGGGGTGAAACGACCCATTATGACACGGTCTGCAATGACAGCAGCCGCGCGATCCAATTGTTGGGTTTGCAGGGGCTTTGTATCGGCAACGGCATTCTCACGGTTGAGAACCGCACACAGGCTGAAGTGCGTGCTGACCCGGCTGAGATGAACAAAGGTGGCGGTGCCGCGGCTGCGGCCTTGCACCTGATCGCACTCGCCCGTAAGTGGGGCAAAGCCGAGAAGACTGTGGGGTTCACCCGTGAAATTCTGATGGCGGGTGACACGGATAGCAAGACCACAGCATGACCCTTTCGAATAACCAAAAGCGCAAGATGAAAACAGCGGCCCGGCTTTATGCCGTGCAGGCCCTTTTTCAGATGGAGGCGTCAGGCCAGACCGTGGATCAGGTCAAGCGCGAGTTTGAAGATCACCGCTTGGGGGCCGTCTATGAAGAAGGCGAGATGACCGAAGGCGATGTGGATACGTTCCGTGGGCTGATGGAAAAAGCGGTCGATGATCAGGCCGCGATTGACCAATTGACCGACCGTGCGCTGGTGGCGAAATGGCCGATTGCACGAATTGATCCCACATGGCGGGCGCTGTTTCGTGCAGCGGGTGCCGAACTAACGCTGAAGAATACGCCGCCCAAAGTTGTGATCAGCGAATTTGTCGGTGTGGCCGAAGCGTTTTCAGCAGACGGCAAAGAACCCAAATTCGTGAATGCTGTACTGGACCATATGGCCCGCGAAGTGCAGCCCGAGGCATTCGGCAAGTAGTTTGCTATCACGCCCGCCAGCGCTATGTTCGCCGTATGAGCGGAACAATGAACCAAAAACCTGAACCAGACCTGATGCGCCTTTACATCCGGCATTGTGTTGTCGGGTTTGTGCTGTCTGCGATTTTTGTTGGTCTTATCTTATGGTTTGATGTTGTCGGACTGCGCGGCCTTGTAATGGGCTCAGACATTGGTTTGTTGGCCGTGTTCCTGCTGTGGTTCTTTAATGGAACTGTGTTTGGTAGTGTGCAATTTGCGATCGTCATCATGTCACAAGCCGATGACGATGATGATGACGGACCGCGACGCGGGATCATGATCCCGGTACGGGTCGCAGCGCAATCACGCTCACGCAGTGTTTAGCTTAGGCAGCTGTGCGGTAGGGTGACTGTATTTGCGCTGTCGGCGAAAACGGTCGTCTGCGTTTCCCCGGCAATGGTCATTTGCACAAAAGCGCCATCAAGTTCGGACCCTGCAACGCGGATTTGACCTAAGCTGCTGTCGGCAAGTACATCATCCAGATCGGCAGAGATGATAACGTCATTTCCGGCGCTTAATCCATTGATTGTGAAGGAAAGCTGCTGATCCCCGTCGACGACAGGTTGGGCTGTCACAGCGCCGTTTTGGACCTCAACCGGTTGAAACACTTCAACCCCGGCGCCGTTGGCGGTGACGTCAAAAATCAAACCGCCCGCAGACCCAGTCAAGTCAATCACCATGCCCACATCCTGTAATGGGCAGGTGTCGCTGGAAATCACAAAGCGGTCTTTGGGTGCGCTTTCAACAAAGCGCACAGTGATGTCAGCCAGAGCAGGCTGGGCGAAGAACGGGAGCGTTGCAGCTAAGAACCAAGTCATTTTCATACGGGAAAAGTAGGTCGGTGCGTCAAACTGTCAAATTTGAGGTGGAAAGTGACGGGGACCACGGCAACCGTAGAGGTAACTAATCCTGAGGACCTGTATGTACAGGTGGGCGCCAGGTAATCAGACCAGGGTCAGAACAGAGCCAGCCCCCTAGGATTTGCGTAAGGCCGCTGGATTTGTACCTATGGTATACGAGAGGCGCAGAACCCGTCGCCCAACAGGTAGGGGGGCAGGTCGTGAAGGGCAAGGCCCTTGGTGTTTTATTCGTCGATGTCGCCGCGGATCAGCCAGCCTTTGGCGCCGACCATCTCGGCAGGGGCATATCCAAGCAGGATGCGTTCGGCTATTCCGACAAAAACGAGGGCCATGGAGACTTCGAAGAAAGAGATATTCGTTAACAGTGACATCGGCAGCGTTCCCTATTGCTTGCATTAAGTTTTACGTAACGAAGCCGTCGAAAACGTGACGATCCTTGGGCTTTTGAGCCTGTAACGTGGCGGCACACGTCTACATTGTGTCACAAGTCTGTCTCGGTTAGATGAACCGAATGTGGCGGGTTTTCCACAAGCCCCTGTAATGGAATGATTAAATATGGGCAGGGTTGCCAATTGTGCGATAAGTCACAGTATTGTTTCGCCAACCCTGATCGTATGCCGCGCCTTTAAACTGCGTGAAGTGATTCTCTCATGCGGGCCATGTGGTCATCCCAGCCCTTATCCAGCGCCAAGGTCAGATCGAATGCAGCCGCGCCTTCGGGTAGGCCTTCGTGTGTCAAAGACAGGCGCGTACCGCCAGCCACGTCATCTAGCCGCCATGTGACAGTGCTGACCGCATCACCCATCGGACCGATCGTGAAAGTATAGGACAGATGATCATAGGGCGTGGCTGCAATGACTTTGCCCCACATCAGTTTGTTGCCACTTTCCGTTCCGAACATTTCATAGTCATCCCCTTCTGCGAGGGTTTGGGCGGGCTTGTGAAACCAAATCGCCAGCTTGTCTGGATCTGTCAGATAGGCCCAGACATCGGCTTTGCTGGCTTTCAGGTAGATTTGTTTTTGAAGGGTCATTGCGTGTCCTTTTCAATGGCAGATTTAAGAATGGTCAGTCGGGCGTCCCAGAAGGCATCAAAGAATGTCAGCCAGTCGCGGATCGGGGCCATACCTGTTGGATTGAGGGCATTGATGCGTTCGCGACCTTCGGCGCGCACTGTGATTAGCCCACCATCAGACAGAACAGTCAGGTGCTTTTTCACGGCAGCGCGTGTCATATCGAAATTATCGGCGACCTCTGCGATGGTCATATCCTTATCGCGGAGCATCAAGAGAATATCGCGCCGTGTTGGGTCAGCGAGAGCGCGGAACATTGGTTGTGTGTCCATGAATGGGTCTCTTCTATGTGATACCATTTAGTATCATATAAATATGAAACTAAATGGTATCATGTCAACAGGGTTTTTCTTCTTGAGTTTTGTTCACGTATTGTTCAGGGTAGTGTGCATGCCTGATGATGCAGCCTCACCCAGCCTGATGCCCGGCCAATTGCTGGCCCGTGGCGTTTCCCGTGCGCTGCGTAGTCATGATTTTGTGAGTGTCGAAGAGCTGGTTCCCACTTCTGGCTTGCGCGTTGATGTGATGGCTTTGGGACCAAAGGGTGAGGTCTGGATTGTTGAGTGCAAGTCCAGTCGCGCTGATTTTCAGTCTGATCACAAATGGCAGGGGTATCTGGAATGGTGTGATCGGTTCTTTTGGGCCGTCGACAGCGATTTCCCAACCGAGCTGTTACCCGATGATACCGGGCTGATCATTGCCGATGCTTATGACGCCGAGATCATTCGTATGGGACCAGAAGCAAAATTGGCCGCCGCGCGGCGTAGAGTAATGGTGCAAAAGTTCGCACGTCATGCTGCTATGAGGGCGCAAACAGCGCGTGATCCGGGGTTTGTCAGTCCGCAAATCTATTAGAATTGGTCGGGTTCCTAACTGCAAAATTGATTGACTTTGTAGCGTCAGACAGCACCATTGAAGCGATTATTTTATTGAGTGATTGCCAATGACAGATATCTCTATTGAAAACTGCCAAACCTTGCCGCCTTCGGGCGATCTGGATGGGGTCTTGGGTGAATACTATGCGCTGATCGTCCAAAGGATGCGGGACATGGGATTTGATATCCCGCTCGCCGCACCACAAAGCGCGTTGGCCGAGTTTTGGGCACAGTCAGATGCGTACCTGCCGCCAAACGGTTGCATTCTTCTGGCGCGGACCGGCGATGGCGAGGTCGTGGCATGTGGGATGATGAAACGGTTTGATGCAGACACCGGTGAACTTAAGCGGGTCTATGTGAAACCAAAGGTGCGCGGTTTGGGGATCGGCAAGACGCTGATTGAAATGCGTGAAAAAGTTGCGCGCGACATGGGTTTGAAAAGGCTGGTGGCCGACACGCTGACGCCTAGCATCGAAATGCGTGCGCTCTATCCGAAGTTGGGATTTGTTGAGCTGGATACGCCGTTGGAGACCACAACCTACAAGGATCAGGCAATGCTACGCGATCAAATGCACTTCTTTGAAAAGATTCTCTAAAGCGGGGATTTGGATTTCAAAATCCTTACTAAGTCTTCACAGCCCGCGCGGCCATCGCGGCCGCCTTGATCTCCTCGGCGATTTCGTCAGCTTCTTCCGGGTCAAAATCCATCGGGATTTCGATGCCATCAGCCTCGATGAATATCCGCACCATGCCTTGATCGGTTGGCCCGATTTGCATGTTGGCTTCGATGTCGCGTTCGTTGTTGATACCCATGTCAGTCCCTTTGATCTGATGGCACTTGTCCTACCTTGGGGTGGGCTTGATTGGCAAGGGCAGGGCGGGCAATGATGCGACATGGAATTTGCCCTGCGCCCTTTTGTTGCTGATGACGCCGACTGGTTGGTTGAACAGCACGCCACCCACTACGCACAAGCCGAAGGGTTTGATGACAGCTTTGGCCCATTGGTGCGCAGCATCATTGATGGTTTTCTGACGGCGCATGATGAAACTTGCGAAGCGGGATGGATTGCGCATCGTGCTGATCAGCGTTTGGGCAGCATCTTTTGTGTGTGCAAGGATGATAGCACTGCCAAGCTGCGCCTCTTCTATGTGGTGGATGAGGCCCGCGGTACGGGTGTCGCGCAAGCGCTGCTGGACCAATGTTTGGGTTTTGCTCGCGGCGCTGGCTACGCCGGTTTGACCCTTTGGACCCACGAAAGCCATGCCGCCGCCGGCCGCATCTATGCCCGCAACGGCCTGTCCCGGACACATGCTGTCCCTGTTCATTCTTTTGGTGTCGATCTGGTGGAAGAGACCTGGCAGATTGCGTTTTAGAGGACTTGCAATCGTGATCCCATCCCGCTAGATCAGCTTTGTTGCCGCCTTAGCTCAGTTGGTTAGAGCACTGGTTTGTGGAACCAGGGGTCCCCCGTTCAAGCCGGGGAGGCGGTACCATCCCCCACAGGTTTGTGCGCTTTGAAATGGTCGAAGCCTCCGGCGGGAGTTTTTTGGCCAAGATGAAGGAGCGGGAGTGTGTCTGAAATCATTGCGTTTGTGATTTCGCCAGCGCCGCCGCCGCGTTTGGACAAGGCTTTGGGCCGCGACGTACCAAGCAGTGCTGCACTAAGCCGTTCGCGCCTGAGCAAGTTGATATTAGAGGGTGCGGTCACGGTAGACGGCGTCGTGGTGACTGACCCACGGTTTCGGGTCGCCGAAGGTGCGCAGATCGCGGTGACTGTTGCTGTTGCCGAGGAAAGCCACATTGGTGGCGAAGATATCCCGTTGGATGTGGTGTTTGAGGATGACGATCTGATCGTCGTGAATAAACCTGCCGGCATGGTCGTTCATCCTGCCCCCGGAACACCGGGGGGAACATTGGTGAACGCACTGATCCATCACTGTGGTGAGACGCTGTCTGGGGTCGGTGGAATGAAACGCCCCGGCATCGTGCACCGTATTGATAAGGAAACGACGGGTTTGTTGGTGGCTGCAAAGTCGGACCGCGCCCATCACCATCTGGCCGATCAGTTTGCAGCCCACACGGTGGAAAGACGCTATTTGGCGGTTTGTTATGGGCTGCCCGATCAAAACGATCCCCGATTGCGTGGGATCAAAGGCACGTCATTTGAGCCGGGCAATATTCTCAAAGTCCAAACAATGCTTGGGCGTCATCGGACTGACAGGCAACGTCAGGCTGTGTCTTTCACCGCGGGGCGTCATGCTGTGACGCGGTCGCGCATTGTGCAAGGACTGGGTGTGCCACCTTGTGCTGCACTGATTGAGTGTTGGCTGGAAACGGGTCGCACCCATCAAATCCGGGTACATATGGCCCATTGCGGACACGCATTGATCGGTGACCCTGTCTATGGGGGCCGTCGCAAACTGTCACCAAAGGTCATTGGCGAAGCTGGAGTTGCCGCTGTCGCCAACTTTGGACGTCAGGCCCTTCATGCGGCGACTTTGGGCTTTGAACACCCTGTTTCTGGGGAAATCTTGCAGTTTGAAGCCGGGATCCCGGAAGATATGCAGGAATTACTGCGCAATCTTGGCGCGCACGGCTGAAATATTTGATCCCATGTGCGTGAGCGCACGGTAACGCCTCTCGTAAAACTAAACCACATAGTTCATATTACTTTTCACGGAATTCGAAGAGGGTTATACTTGAAACCTGATTTCGGCATTCCCATATCCATGTTAAGCCTTTAAACATAGGAGGGCAGATACAGTGAGTAATTATAAGAATCTTCCAGCACCAACCCCAGAGGGTGGTCTGAACCGTTATATGCAAGAAATCCGCAAGTTCCCCATGCTGGAGCCTGAGCAAGAGTATATGCTCGCCAAGCGTTGGGTGGACCACGAGGACACAGATGCCGCCCATCAGATGGTCACATCGCACCTGCGATTGGCTGCTAAAATTGCCATGGGGTACCGTGGCTATGGTTTGCCACAGGCAGAGGTGATCTCGGAGGCCAATGTTGGCCTGATGCAGGCTGTAAAGCGTTTTGACCCGGAAAAGGGCTTTCGTTTGGCGACCTATGCTATGTGGTGGATCCGCGCCTCGATCCAGGAATATATCCTGCGGTCATGGTCTTTGGTCAAGCTGGGCACGACGTCGGCGCAGAAGAAACTGTTCTTTAACCTGCGCAAAGCGAAGAACCGCATTGGTGCGCTTGAAGACGGCGATATGCGTCCTGAAAACGTCGCTCGCATTGCCAATGACTTGGGCGTGACAGAAACCGAAGTTATTTCCATGAACCGGCGCTTGTCGGGTGGTGATGCGTCGTTGAATGCGACCGTCAGCGCCGATGGCGAAGGTGCGGCCCAATGGCAGGATTGGCTTGAGGATGAAAGCGCAAACACCGCTGCCGACTATGAAGCAAGTGACGAGCTTACCGCCCGCCGCGAGCTGTTGGCCGAAGCGATGGAAGTGCTGAATGATCGCGAGAAAGACATCCTGATGCAGCGTCGCTTGTCCGAAGAAACGGTGACGCTAGAGGATCTGAGCGGTCAGTATGATGTGAGCCGCGAGCGTATTCGTCAAATTGAAGTGCGTGCGTTTGAGAAGCTGCAGTCCAAGATGCAAGAGCTTGCACGCCAAAAGGGCATGCTAGCAGACGCCTAAAGCGCCCAATCTTCAAATTTCAAGAATCCCCGTTGGCATGGCTGACGGGGATTTTTTTTGTGCATTTTTCGGCACCCAGAGGTTTTCATCCCACAAGTGTTGGCGCTAACATCTTGCAAGAAGAGGATCACAACCATGAAGCCAGTTCGGTGGGGCATTTTAGGTGCCGCAAATTTTGCACAGAAACATATGGCGCCCGCCATTCATGCAGCGAAAGGTGCCGACCTTGTCGCTTTGGCCACTTCAAGCGCTAACAAGGCCGCAGGCTTTCAGGCTTTTGCGCCCCGATTGAAGGTCCACGACAGCTATGACGCGCTTTTGGAGGATCCTGAAATCGATGTGGTGTATATTCCGCTGCCCAATCATTTGCATGTTGAATGGTCACTAAAGGCACTGGCAGCGGGAAAGCATGTTCTTTGCGAAAAGCCGATGACGCTTAGGGCAAATGAATTTGACCAACTGATTGCTGCGCGTGATCAGTCCGGCAAGCTGGCGGCTGAGGCTTATATGATCGTGCATCATCCGCAATTTCACCGGGCCCGCGCCCTTGTCCAAGGCGGTGCGATCGGCAAATTGGTGCATGTCGATGCGACCTTCAGCTTCTTTAATGATGATGCTTCAAACATTCGCAACAGGCCCGAAGCGGGCGGCGGCGGTTTGCGTGACATTGGGGTCTATACCTTTGGTGCCGCACGTTTTGTCACAGGGCAAGAACCCGATGCGATCCCTTATGCAAAGCTGCGTCTAGACAATGAAGTCGATGTTTTCGCGCAAGTGGCCGCTGAGTTCCCAGATTTTACATATGCTGCGACCGTTTCGATGCGGATGTTCCCACGCCAAGGGATCACCTTTCACGGCGAGAAAGGTGTCTTGACCTTAACCTGTCCGTTCAATGCGAATGTGTTTGATGTCTCAGAGCTGCGGTTGGAAAATGACGACCTGACCGTCGTGACGGAACGGTGGCCAGCGGTGAACCAATACACGCTTCAGGTGGAAAATTTTTGCAATTCAGTGCAAACTGGCGCTGATTACCCATGCCCGCTTGAATTTTCCCGCGGCACACAGCACATGATGGATATGGTTTTTGCGGCTAGTGGACAGCCCGCGTAGGAGTTGATGATGGCAAAAGATCAAGACACAGCCGACACCGAGGCCAAAGAGGACTTTGACAGTATCTGGGTCCGCCTGCTGCATATGGTCATAATCTCATTCATGATGAGTATCACCAGCACGCTTTTGGGTTTGCTGACTGTCGCACAATTCCTGATCATGCTGTTCAACAAGCGCGAACCAAATGAACAGTTGGCCGAATTGGGCACAACGATGGGCGTTTGGATGGCCAAAGCCGCGCGATACCAGACCGCCGCGAGCGAGGTGAAGCCATGGCCATGGACAGAGCTAGACTAGGAAAAGCAACCATAGCTTGATGCTACGGCCGCTTTACTGATTAGTCTTCCATCGCTTCCAATTCGTCAATGAAGCCTTCGATCATAGACAGCCCTTTGTCCCAGAACTTTGGATCGGAAGCATCGAGCCCGAAGGGCGCCAGCAATTCCTTATGGTGTTTAGACCCACCCGCCCGCAGCATATCAAAGTACTTCTCGCGGAAATCAGGGTCGCCTTCGGCATAGACCGCATAAAGCGCGTTCACCAATCCGTCGCCAAACGCATAGGCGTAGACGTAGAATGGCGAGTGAACGAAGTGCGGGATGTAGGCCCAGAATGTTTCATACCCTTCGGCGAAATCGAACACGGGCCCAAGGCTTTCGGCCTGAACGGACATCCACAGTGCGTTGATGTCGTCTGGTGTCAGTTCGCCTTCGGCACGGGCGGCATGCAGTTTGCATTCAAAATCGTAGAACGCAATTTGGCGCACAACCGTGTTGATCATGTCTTCGACCTTGCCCGCCAGCATGATCTTGCGCTCTTCCTTTGTCTGCGCCCCATCGAGCAGCTTTTGGAAGGTTAGCATTTCACCAAAGACGGATGCTGTTTCGGCCAATGTCAGCGGAGTTGAGGACAGCAATTCGCCTTGTTCTGCAGCTAATACCTGATGCACGCCGTGCCCCAATTCATGCGCCAAGGTCATCACGTCGCGTGGTTTGCCAAGGTAGTTCAGCATGACATAGGGGTGCACGGACGTCACAGTGGGGTGCGCGAATGCGCCGGGTGCTTTGCCCGGTTTGACGGCAGCGTCGATCCAGCCATCGGTGAAGAAAGGTTTGGCGATTTCGGCCATTTTGGGGTCAAATTCACCGTAGGCCTGCATGACAGTCTCGGTCGCTTCGTCCCAGTCGACAGTTCTGTCGCTTGCCATAGGCAAGGGCGCGTTACGGTCCCAAACCTGCATCCGGTCAAGGCCCATCCATTTGGCTTTCAGCGCATAGTAGCGGTGTGACAGGCGTGGGTAAGCGGCAACAACCGCGTCACGCAAAGCGTCTACCACTTCTGCCTCAACATGGTTGGACAGGTGCCGCCCGGTTTGCGGTGTAGGCATCTTGCGCCAATTGTCTTCAATTTCCTTTTCTTTGGCCAGTGTGTTGTGGACGCGGGAAAAGATCTTGATGTTCTCTTGGAAGACGTCCGCCAATGCGTGGGTCGCCGCCTCGCGCTTGTTGCGGTCCTGTTCGGTCAGCAGGTTTAGCGTGGCCTCAAGGTTCAGGGTCTCACCGTCGACGGTGAATTCCAGTCCCGCCATGGTTTCATCGAACAAGCGGTTCCATGCGGCAGCACCCACAGTGGACTGGTCATGCAGGAATTTTTCCAGCTCATCAGACAATTGGTGCGGCTTCATTGCACGCATACGGTCGAAAATAGGTTTGTAACGGGCAAGGTCGGTGTTGGCGACCAACAGTCCCGTCAGGTGATCGTCATCAAGGCGGTTGAACTCCAACCCGTAGAAAACCAGCGGCGTGGTATAATTCGTAATTTTGTCCTGACAATCGGCCATGAATTTGGCGCGATCACTGTCGGTCGTGCATTGGTAATAGCGCAGACCTGCAAATGACATGATCCGCCCGGCAATTACGTCGATCTGTTCATATCGTTTGACTGCGTCCAGCAGGCCTGCGGCGTTAAGATCGGCCAGCTTGCCTTCATAATCAGTGGCAAAGCTGGAGCATTCCTTTTCCAGCCATGCCATATCGCCCGTAATTTCTGGCCCATTGGTCGTTGGATAAAGATCGCTCAGGTCCCATTCGGGCAGGTTTCCAAGGTCCTTTCCACCGCTGGTGTTGGCATCAAAAACGGGCTGTGGAAATTGCATGGGGGGACCTTTCATCAAGTGTTGGGGGGAACATAGTTAGTGTTGGCCGCAGTGAAAAGACCATCAGCCATAGGTGGCTAACAACTCTTTGAGATCGTCCAGAGTATTCGCCTCATCAACCGGTTTATCGCGCCGCCAACGCAGCATGCGCGGAAACCGCAAGGCGACGCCGGATTTGTGGCGCGGGCTTTCTTGGATACCTTCAAATGCGATCTCGAACACATGTTCGGGGGGGACTTGCCTGACAGGGCCAAAGCGTTGGAGCGTGTTTTTGCGGACCCATGCGGTGATCTCGCGGAACTCTTTGTCCGTCAGACCAGAGTAGGCTTTGGTGAAGGGCACCAAGTCGTTCCCATGACGTACAGCGAATGTGTAGTCTGTAAACAGGTTCGCCCGCCGCCCATGACCGGCTTGGGCGTAGATCATCACTGCGTCGATGGTCAGCGGATCAATCTTCCACTTCCACCAATCGCCGCGTTTGCGCCCTGCCAAGTAGGGGCTGTCGCGTCGTTTGAGCATGAGGCCTTCTGCATTGAATTCGCGGGACTGGTCGCGGGCTGTGCTTAGGTCGTCCCATGTTTGGAAAGGGACTGAGACCGAGAGACGTAAGGGTGCTGTTTTGGGCACGTAGGTGATCAGGGTTTGCAAAATGTCGCGCCGATCCTTCAAGGGCGTCTCGCGAATGTCGTGTCCTTGGTGTTCCAGCAGATCGTAGGCCATCAAGATGACTGGGGCTTCAGTCAGTAGCTTCTTGGGAACCGTCTTCCGACCGATCCGTTTTTGTAGCGCGTTGAAGGACAGGGGTGTCTCATTGGCAAAGGCAAGCACTTCGCCGTCGATCACGGTGCCGTCTGGCAGGTAGTCGCGTAGCTGGGCGAATTCTGGAAAGCGGTCGGTCATCAAATCTTCGCCACGCGACCAGAGATGATGTTCGCCGCCGCGTATGATCAGCTGACCGCGGATGCCGTCCCATTTGCGTTCTGCGTTCCAATCGGTCGGTGGGCCGAGGTCGTCGAAACCGTCCAGCCCATAAGCCAAATAGAAGGGGTAGGGGCGTGACAGATCGGCGGTGGGATCATCCGCCTCAATCAAAGCCTCCCAAGTGGTTGTGTCAGGTGTCCAATTCCCCATTAATTTATGGGTCAGTTGGGGTTCGTCCTGTCCGGTGGCTTTTGCCAAAGCGCGGGTTATCAGTTTGGCGCTGACACCGATACGAAAACCGCCGGTCAGCAGCTTCGTGAAAAGGAAGCGTTCAGTGTTGGGCAGGCTGTTCCATGCGGTCAGGATGCCTGCTTTGCGGTCGTCATCTTCTAGTGTGGACAGGGTTTTGATATAGCCGATCCAATGCGCCAGTGTTTGATCTTGGCTTTCCGTGGCAGGCGGCAATACCAACGCAATCGTTTCCGCCAGATCGCCAACGATGCTGTAGCTTTCCTCGAACAACCAATCAGGCAGACCCGCAACCTCAGCCGCCCAAGCGCGCAGACGGGTCGCCGTGATTGTGCGTTTGGGGCGGCGTCCGGCAAAAAGGGCGATGGTCCACAGGCGATCTTCGGGTGTGGCGGTCTGGAAATAATCAGCAAGCGCTGCAGTTTTGACCGTTGTCTTTGTGCTTTCGTCGATGCGGGTGAAAAGAGTGGCAAAGTCTTTCATGCCTCGGCCTCATCCGCTTGGTCGAACCCTTCGCCTTGATAATCAGTGCTCACGATATGGGCGTCATAGCCTTGGCTGGTCAGCCATTTTTGGAATGCGCTGGTATAGCCGTGGGTGGCGAAAATCTTGGTGGCTCCGGTCGCTTTGATCGCGGTGTTCAACCCTTCCCAATCGGCGTGGTCTGATACGATGAACCCACGATCGGCAGCTCGCCTGCGCCGCACGCCGCGCAGCGCCATCCAGCCGCTGGCGAAAGCGGTCGACGACGGGCCGAACCGCCGCGCCCAAGTGGTGCCAAGGGCGCTGGGCGTTGCAAGGACCAGGGCGCCGGGGTGGGTTTTATGGGTAATCTCACGTGTCACCAGCGTGGTGTCCGGTAGGCTGACACCCTGACCGCGCAGCACTGCATTGGTGTTTTCAATCGCGCCGTGCGTCAGGATAGGCCCGATGTCTGGGTTGACCGTTGTCAACAAACGCTGCGCTTTGCCCAAGGCGTAGGCCCCAAGGATCGAGGTGCGCCCGGCGGCGGCATTGGCCGCCCACCAGTCGTTGATTTGCTGGGTCAGGATATCTTCGGGCGTCCATTTGAAAATGGGCAGGCCAAAGGTGCATTCAGTGATGAAGGCGTGGCATGTCACAGGCTCAAACGGTTCTGACAGGCCGTCGGCCACGGTTTTGTAGTCGCCTGAGACAACCCAGACCTGGCCTTTGACTGCGACCCTGATCTGCGCTGAGCCGGGCACATGACCTGCGGGGTGGAAGGATACGCGGGCATCCCCGATTTGGCGCTCTTGCCCGTATGCGATGGTTTCCAACGTAATCTCGCCCAAACGGTGCCGCATCACCGGGGCGGTTCCTATAGTCGCCAAGTAATGCCCCATGCCATTGCGTGCGTGGTCACTGTGCCCGTGCGTAATCAGCGCCCGATCAACGGGTTTCCATGGATCAATGTAGAAATCGCCAGCGGGGCAATAAATGCCCCGGTCAGTGAAGGTGAGAACGTCAGCCATGAGTTGAGTATAGAGCGCATGCGGCACGTTCCAATGCCGGAGGGGTGGGTTTCGCCAACCTTACAGTATACATCAGTGGTGATGATGAATGAGGTAGCCCATGGCTTTGAATCCTGCGCTGATTGCAACGACTTATGAGGCGATCAAACCCGCCACGATGCGCACCCCGACAGTGCATGCGGCACGGCTGTCGCTGCATCTGAACATTGATCTGTATCTCAAATTGGAAAACCTGCAGCATACGAATGCGTTCAAAGCACGCGGCGCTTTGGCAAAATTGCTGACGCTGACAGATGCCGAACGCAAGGCAGGGGTCATCGCATGTAGCGCGGGCAACCATGCGCAAGGTGTGGCCTATCACGCGAACCGTCTTGGTATTCCCGCAGTTATCGTGATGCCCGAAGGGACGCCATTTAATAAGGTCAAACGGACCAAGGATTTTGGCGCTGAGGTCGTGCTGCATGGCACAGGTTTTGATGATGGCGTCCAGTTCACCCATGAAATGGCGGCTGAGAAGGGCATGACGTTTGTGCATCCCTTTGATGATCCGATCGTGGCCGCAGGTCAGGGAACTGTTGCGCTAGAGATGTTAGAGCAAGAACCGGATCTGGATGTTATAGTCGTGCCCATCGGTGGAGGCGGGTTGATTGCTGGCATGGCGGTTGCCGCAAAATCGGTAAAGCCTGATGTGCAGGTCATTGGCGCACAGGCCGCGAACTTTGACGCAGTGAAGGCCGATTTTGATGATCTGGGGACAAACTTTGGTGGGTCCACCTTAGCCGAGGGTATCGCTGTCAAATCGCCTGCAGTGGCCAACCTTGCGGTGATAAAGTCCCATGTCGACAGGGTTGAGACAGCGACTGAGCCTGAAATCGAAGCCGCTGTTTTTGATCTGCTGTCCTATGAGAAAATTGTGGCAGAGGGTGCCGCTGGGGCGGGACTTGCTGTCATTGAGAAACACGCCGCTGATTTTCAGGGCAAGAAAGTTGGATTGGTCGTATGTGGTGGCAACATCGATTCCCGGTTGTTGTCCACATTGATCCTGCGTGGCCTGGTCCGCGATGGCCGGATCACGCGGCTGACATTTGAAATTGATGATACGCCCGGTCAGCTGTCAGATATTTCACGTATTATTGGTGAGGCCGGTGCAAACGTGATCGAGGTAATCCACCAAAGGATGATGCAAAGCGTGTCGTTGAAGCAGGCTGAATTAGAGATCGTGATAGAAGCACGCGATCAACAGCATGTGGCTGAGACCGTTGGTCAGCTGCGCGATGCAGGTTTCAAAGTGCGTGCGGATAGCGATTTAGGTTAAGCGGCTTTTGCCAATCGGGCATCAAAGAACGCGGCAGTTTCGTTGAACAGCACGTCACGCATAGATTTAGTGTCCATCAGCATCTCGTGCCGCCCACCGTCGATCACACGTAACATGCCATCCGGCCAGTCTTTCATCCGTGCGCGAATGCGGAATGGATCAACGATGGCCTCTTCCGTGCCAAGAAAAGTCAGACAAGGCACCTTCGGTGATGGCAATGCACTCAACTCAAACATTTCGCGCAATGACCGGTTGAGCCACCGCAAAGATGGGCCGCCAAGCCCCAGATCAGGATGCGCTTTCAATTGCGCACCCAGTTGTTCCCAAACGGCGGGATCACTGGTCAATGTGTTTTCTTCAAAGGGCGACCGAAGAACATATCCTTCCTCGAACTGCCCTGGCGCGATTGTCTGGTCAAAGCCAAGTGGAGTGCTGACTGCGGAAAGTCCCCATGCAACAGGGCGCAAAGGGGCCGCCATTTGAACGCCCCACATCGGTGCCGAAAACATCGCTGCGGCGACATCAAGCCCGTTCATCAGTGAGCGGAGACCAATACAGCCACCCATTGAATGACCCAATAGGAAATAGGGGCGCGGCAGTCCGATCTCTTCGGCATAGGCCACAGTGGCTGCGACGTCTTTTTGATAGTCCTCAAACTCACCCACATGCCCAATCGCACGATTTGGCGTCATTCGGTCCGCGATGCCTTGTCCACGCCAATCTATTGCGAGGCTGGCAAAACCGCGTTCTTGAAACGCTTTGGCCGTTGCGCCGTATTTTTCAATGAACTCAGTGCGCCCTGGAAAGATAAGTATGGTCCCTTTGGCATGCGCAAGGTTCCAATGGCCTACGCGAATACGCACGCCATCAGATGTTTTTAACCAATGGGCAGCCCCGCCGTCAGGTCCGTCCGCGATGTCATCAAAGAGGGGGGCTGCTTCCATCATTATGACAAGACGCCAGACAATTTCATTGCTTGGCCCATGTCGCCGTCAACCGTCAACTTGCCTGTCATAAAGGCCGTTGTTGGGTTCATCTCACCATCAAGGATGGATTTGAAGACGTCTGTTGTCGCTGAAAGCGTCACATCCGCCTCTTCGTCGCTGGCACGTGCGCCGTCGGCATCAATGATGATGCTGCCTTCGCCTTCGATATCGAATTTGGCAGATCCGTCAAAGCCTGCACCATCCATCTTTGCATTCAGCTGGGCGACGGCCTCATTCACAACATCACTCATTTTTTAGTCCTCTATCCGTTGATGTGACTGCACAGGCTCTGGTGTTGGCCGCACAGTGCGCTACATTACTAGTATGGTTACGCAGACACATCGCTTCAAATGTATCGTTACGGCACTTTTCTTCGCAGTAGGGTTTTCCTTACCCGGTTATGCGCAGCAAACGACGTTGGACGAACTTTATCAAGAGTTGGCTGAGGCTGACGAGAGCACATATGCGCGCATCGAAGGGCAAATTATTGCCCGCTGGGAAAAAAGCGGGTCGGCAGCAATGGATTTATTGTTGCGTCGCGGTAAAGACGCGCTGGAAGAAGGTGCACCCGAGGCTGCGGTCGAACATTTCTCGGCCTTGGTTGATCATGCGCCAGATTTCGCCGAAGGATACTATGGCCGGGCTTCATCATATTATTCGCTGGGTCTGACGGGGCCGGCACTTGCAGATATTCGCAGAGTCTTAGTAATTAACCCCCGTCACTTTGAGGCGATGCGCGGTTTGGCGACCATCATGGAAGACTTGCAACGCCCCGGTGACGCTTTAGAGCTTTATGAAATGGTTTTGACATTCAATCCTTCATCCGAACCTGCTTTGGATGCCGTTGAACGGTTAAAGTTGCAGTTAGAGGGTCAAGCGCTCTAGGCGACTGGCCCCCGATATTTTCGGGGAAGATGATGACGAGTTCCCGGATCACGGCCGTTCTTGGGCCGACGAATACTGGCAAAACGCACTACGCGATTGAGCGGATGTTGTCGTACCGAACCGGTGTGATTGGGCTGCCTTTGCGCCTGTTGGCGCGCGAAGTCTATGACCGGATTGTTGCTGTGCGTGGTCCGGGCGTCGTGGCTTTGGTAACAGGCGAAGAGCGGATTGTGCCGCCGCGCGCGGCCTATTGGGTATGCACAGTCGAGGCGATGCCTGAGGGGATGGGCTGCGATTTTCTAGCCGTGGATGAAATTCAGCTTTGTGCCGATCCTGAACGGGGCCATGTCTTTACCGATCGTTTGATGAACGCACGTGGTTTGCATGAGACGCTTTTCCTGGGCGCGGAAACCATGCGTGATGCTATTTTTGCGATGGTCCCTGATGTGAATTTCATGCGCCGCGAGCGAATGTCCCAACTTACCTACTCAGGTTCGAAAAAGATAAGTAGAATGCCAAGTCGCTCTGCAATTGTTGGGTTTTCGGTTGAAAATGTATATGCGATTGCTGAGTTGTTGCGCCGCACGAAAGGCGGTGCTGCCGTTGTGATGGGTGCACTTTCACCGCGTACGCGTAATGCACAGGTGGAGATGTACCAGAACGGTGATGTTGATTATCTCGTAGCGACCGACGCCATCGGATTGGGCTTGAATCTCGATATCAGCCATGTCGCATTTTCATCTTTGACCAAGTTTGATGGCCGCCGGATGCGTCATTTGCAACCCGATGAGCTGGCGCAGATCGCTGGCCGTGCCGGCCGTCATGTTGAGAATGGTACTTTTGGTGTGACGGGCGAGGCGCCGCCATTGGATGATGGTGTCGCGCAAGCAATCTGCGATCACCGCTTTCAACCGGTCAAAAAGCTTCAGTGGCGCAATAGCCGTTTGCAGTTCGGCTCGGTCAAACGCCTGATCGCGACGCTTGAGGAACGCACAGATGATTTTTGGCTAACGCGGGTGCGCGAAAGCGATGACTTGGCAGCGCTCAAAGCTCTGTCTTTAGATGATGAGGTCGCAGCACGTGCGACGGATGGCCCTTCGATCAAGCTTTTGTGGGATGTATGTCGCATTCCGGATTTCCGTGGTATCAGCAAGGGCGAGCATGCGGGCTTGCTGACCCATATCTACAATGATCTGCACCAACTTGGGCATGTGTCCGCCAATTGGTTCGGTTTGCAGGTCCGCCGCATTGACCGCACCGATGGCGACATTGATACCTTGTCCAAGCGTCTGGCATATATCCGGACTTGGACTTACGTTGCGCAACGCAACGGGTGGTTGACTGACGAATCCCATTGGCGTGACGAGACGCGCGCTGTAGAAGACCGATTATCAGATGCGTTACATGGCGCACTGACCCAGAGATTTGTGGACCGGCGGACCAGCATTTTGCTTCGCCGGCTCAAACAGAAGGAGAGCCTTTTGGCTGACGTGAATGATAAAGGTGAAGTAACCGTTGAGGGCGAATTCGTCGGACGGTTAGAAGGTTTTCGGTTCCGGATGGATAAAGCAGGGAGCCCCGATGAGGCCAAGACCTTGCGGCAGGCATCCGTGCAAGCGTTGGTCCCGCAGTTTCATCTCCTGGCAGATCGTTTCTATAATGCCCCCGATCCCGAGATTGACTTCACCGAACAAGGTGGGTTGATGTGGGGTGATCAGGCCGTTGGCAAATTGGTCAAAGGCGATGACCCGCTTAAGCCCGGCATCGAGGCGTTTGTTGATGAAGAGGCAGGCGCTGATGTCGCGGCCAAAGTCCAGCGCCGGTTACAGCACTTTATTGATCGCAAGATTGCCGCAGGGTTTGAACCTCTTTTGGGGCTCAAGAACGACGAGACACTGACAGGCACGGCCAAAGGCTTTGCGTACCGGATGGCAGAAGGATTTGGGATTATCCCGCGCGGTGAAGTTGCAGATGAAGTGAAAGCCCTTGAGCAAGACGCCCGTGGTGCTTTGCGCAAGCATGGTGTGCGTTTTGGTCAATTCACGATCTTTATGCCGCTTTTGCTAAAGCCTGCGCCGACACGTCTGCGCCTTGTGCTGTGGTCTTTGTCAAAGGATCTGGGCGAATTCCCCGAAAGCCCACCACCCGGTTTGGTCACTGTGCCCGCGTCAAAGGATGCGACACCCGGATATTACGCCATGGCCGGATACCGCGCTGCGGGTGAACGTGCGATCCGCATTGATATGCTAGAACGCCTTGCCGATATGCTGCGCGACAAAGACAGCCGCGGTGGGTTTGAAGCCAACCCTGATATGCTGTCGATCACGGGCATGACGCTTGAACAGTTCTCTGATTTGATGTCCGGTCTTGGCTATAAGGCCGAGAAGGGCGAGCGCGAGAAAATCAAAGCCGTGGCTGTGGATGCCGTCGCTGATACGTCTGATGCAACGCCTGCGGAAGTGCCAGCAGATGCACCTGCAGAAGTGGTAGCACCGACAGACGACGTGCCCGTTGAGACGACGCTGGAAGCCCCTGATACTGGCCCCGAGATGGAAGTGTTTTACACCTTCACATGGGGTGGTCGCGCAGCGCGTCCGGCCCGTCCGCAAGGTGATGGACGTCCGCGTTCTAAGGGTAAACCGAAAGGTAAGGGCAAACCGCAGGGCGGTGGCAACAAGCCGCAATCCTTCCAAGCTAAGCCCAAGCGCGAAAAGCAAATCGACCCTGACAATCCGTTTGCCGCCGCTTTGGCTGGCTTTAAGAAGGATTGACCGACCCACGCCCGACAATCCGGCTGGATAAGTGGCTTTGGCATGCGCGGTTCTTTAAATCGCGCAGCCTTGCCGCAGGTGTCGTGACGGGTGGAAAAGTGCGGGTAGATAGCCAACCGGTCAGTAAACCGGCCCGTGCGGTTGGCCCGGGCAATGTGCTGACATTTGTGCAAGCAGATAGCACCAAGGTTGTCCGTATCCTAGCGTGTGGCCTGCGGCGCGGCCCGGCGCCTGAGGCGCAAGCGCTGTACGAAGATTTAACGCCTGCACCCAAAGAACGCCCTGTTGCTGCGAAGGGCGCTAACCCCAGATATGAAAAGGGCGGTCGTCCAACGAAGAAAGACCGCCGCGATATGAAGCTGGATTAGACGACGTAGCTAAACACAATGCCGGACATGATGGCACCCGCGAGCCCAAGGCCAATGTATGTTGCAAAGACCCGTGGTTTCACCAGTGACCAAACGGCGGCCATGGCTGGGATAGAACTGACAGATCCAGAGATCATAAACGCCATTGCCGCACCATTGCTCATCCCCTGTGCAATCAAGCCAGCCAGTAGAGGTGGGGCAACATAGGAATTAAGGTAGGCCGGCATTCCGACGAGAGCAGCAATGCCAATCGGTAAGATGCCGTCGCCTCCAACAATGCCTGCAATGACTTGCGCTGGGACGTATGTGACCAGCAGCGCTTCTAAGGCGTAGGCCAGCGCCAACCACTTGATGAGGAAGAGCGCGTTCTGCATGAATTCTCTGCCGAACACTGTCCGACGGGCGCTTTCATTCCAAAACGCCCAAACAGGCTTGCCGTCGAATGGGTTCGGCCCACAGCCGCATCCTTTGGGTTGCTGTGCCTTGAGCGGGTTTGCGAACAGCCCGCCTTTCGTCATTGCTTTGACTGCAAACCCACCAATCAAGCCCAGCATGACGGCCGCGATCGCTTTGCCGATGGCGAAGGGCCAGCCAAGTGCTGCTGCTGTGATCAATAGGGTCGGTGGGTCAATAAGCGGCGACGAAAGCCAAAACGCCATGACGGCCGCCAGCGGTGCCCCAAGAGCGAGTAGCCCTGCAATAAAGGGAATGACTTCGCATGAGCAGAAAGGGGCAAGGCCTCCGAACAGTGCCGCCAAGACGATCATGCGGTTTTCGCGGCCTAGGAAGGCCTTTGCAATCATTGCTTCGGCCCCGGCCGCCTTTAGCCCAGCAATCAGGATCACTGCAAAAAGGATATAGGGTAACGTGCCCAGCAACGCGTTGATAGCAAATGCAATAATTGTTGTAACATTCGATGGATCAAGCACCGCTACGATTATTGGAACCATCAATGTCACCGTCCATGGTGTCGCGAGCACTGTGGTAAGCCGGGTGCTCAAAGGGCGCGGTTGAAATGGCGTATCTGTCATGACCGGTTCCCACTTGCTGTGCAGCATTCCTCAAGAATGAAGGCCGCGAGACTTTCAAGGTGTGAAAATGCGGCGCGGTTAGTGATTGTACGCCCGTTCTTTTCGGAAATGATCAGACCTGCGCTGGCCAGAAATTTTAAGTGATGTGCAAGTGTTGACGCAGGAATGGCGGTCCGGCTCTGGATTTCTCCGACCAAGAGTCCGTCTTCGCCGGCTTTGACTAAGCATCGTAGAACCTCGAGCCGGGATTCAGACCCCATCGCCGAGAAACCCTGGGCCGCTGATACATTATCCATAGTGCACACCTTAATAATTCGATATATCTAGTTATATAGAAATATAGGAATGCGTCAAGTCAGCGCTATCGTGTAAGGGGCTGCTCCCCACGAACGTGGGAAGCAGGTTAGCTAGGTTAGCTATAAAGTCGCGGTGCACCCAAACTGTCGTGGATTGCATTTGCCGTTTGCGGCTGAATGCCAAGACCGGATGCAAGATCATGTAGATATTGTGCCTCGGCCTGATTGTCGGGGGTGATGGAATTGACAGACATTGTATAGACTTGGGTTTCCAGTCCCTTTGGCGTGTCAGATGCCAGCTGCTCTGCGCTCACTGGTGCAGACAGGATATCTTGCAGCACTTCCATCGTGCCGGGGTCACTTTCGCTTAGTGCGTCCATCAGTTTGGACTTTTCACCGGCGTCCAAGTCACCGTCGGCGCGTGCGGCTTGCGTCATGGCGCGTAGCATTAGTTTGGCGACATCCTCTTCGTCGGGCTCATCTGCTGGATTGTCTTGGCCCAAAAGCGCCTCTAGTCCGTTGCCCGCTTCGCCACCGCGTGCTGAGGCCAGACCGCCCAACAGTGTACCAAGTCCGCCTAAACCACCACCGGCTGCTGCAGCGCCGCCACCGCCGCCTGTCAATTGACCCAGCATACCGCCAAGGCCACCTCCGCCACTACCACCGCCGGTGAGTTGGCCTAACATGCCACCAAGACCGCCGCTTGCGGCCCCACCGCCGCCGCCAAGCTGGCCAAGCATGTCACCCAGGCCGCCCATCCCGCCGGCTTGTTGTGTGCCGCCTGACTTACCCGCAGTCAGCCCTTCAAGAACATTTCCGATCCCGCCGTTTTTCTGCATCGCGTCCATGCCTTTGGCCATCGCAAAGGCGATCGCCATTTTGGTAACAGTGTTCATCAGTGACATAACATTTCCTCCTTTGATCCACCGCAGAAGCGTGGATTTCAGCAAGCAGGATGCGCGAAAGGCGGCAAACAGTCCAGCTTTGACCGTTTCGGGCGTCTTCGCGCTTGAATGCGCTGGCAGTCTATTCTAGCTAGATCGCGACAGCTAAACGGAACCCGCCACCTATGACATATATCGTCAACGACAACTGTATCGCCTGCAAATACACAGACTGCGTCGAAGTCTGCCCCGTAGATTGTTTCTATGAGGGGGAAAACATGCTGGTGATCCACCCCGACGAATGCATTGACTGTGGTGTGTGCGAACCGGAATGCCCAGCAGATGCGATCCGTCCGGACACTGAGCCTGACATGGAAAAATGGGTTGAGTTCAACCGCAAGTATTCCGAGATGTGGCCGGTGATCATCACCAAGAAAGATCCACTGCCAACAGCCGACGATATGGACGGCAAAGAAGGCAAGATGGAGCTATTTTCAGAAGCGGCTGGCGAAGGCGGCTGATTCGCCGCTTTGTTGTTGCAAACCGTTTGATTTTGTTGCGTTTTGCTGTGCTGCAATGCAGCGCTTTCGGATTGGTCATTTTTGTGATATGATAAGTCCAATGTTGCGTAAGAATTGATCCAGTTTCATAACCGACACCACCCGGCGGAGGCGCTTAGCCACCGGCGGTTTTTTTGTCGCTTATTATTCGGATCGCCATGAAAGGACGATCATGAGCAAGAAGAAGTATGATTTTAGCCCCAACGAGTTTGTCGTTTATCCGGCTCACGGTGTTGGCAAGGTTGTGTCAATTGAAACCCAAGAGGTCGCTGGCTTTGAGCTTGAGATGTTCGTCATCGCTTTCGAGAAAGACAAGATGACGCTGCGGGTGCCAACGCATAAGGCCACAGATGTGGGCATGCGCGCTTTGGCGACACCCGATGTTGTCAGCCATGCGATGAAGACGTTGCGGGGCAAAGCCAAAGTCAAAAAGGCCATGTGGTCACGCCGTGCGCAGGAATATGAACAAAAGATCAACTCCGGCGATTTGATCGCGATTGCAGAAGTCGTCCGTGATTTGCACCGCCAAGACGATCAGCGTGAGCAAAGTTATTCAGAACGTCAGCTTTATGAAGCCGCACTTGAGCGTCTGACCCGCGAAATTGCTGCTGTTGCTGGTAACGATGAAAATGCAGCAGCGGCTGAAATTACATCTGTTCTAATTGCACGCGCCGCGTAAGCGCCCAGCCGATAATAGACAGCAAAGGCCGTGCATCGATTGCGTGGCCTTTCTTTTTAAAGTGCCCGCCAGCCGATATCTGACCGATAAAACCCATCTTCCCAGTTGACGCCTTGGGCCATGGCATAGGCTTTCTCATGTGCCTCAGCCAGATTGCTACCGCGTGCAGTGATGTTCAGAACTCGGCCTCCAGATGCCGTGATCTGTCCGTCGGTTTGCTGGGTGCCAGCATGGAAGACCATATGAAAGCTGTCTTCAGGTTGGCTATCCAATCCATTGATGACCGTCCCTTTTTCATAACTTCCCGGATACCCGTTTGCCGCCATTACAATGGTCAGCGCGTGGTCATCGGCCCAATTTGCCTGAACCTGATCCAGCCGCTCTTCGGCGCAAGCCTGCAAGAGGTCAAGGATCTGACCACCAAGCCGCATCATTAGGCATTGGCACTCAGGGTCGCCGAAACGGACGTTGTATTCGACCAAGCGTGGCTGGCCGTTTTGGATCATCAGGCCGCAGAAGAGCACACCTTGAAATGGCGTGCCACGTTTGCGCATCTCTTCCATGGTGGGTTGGATGATTTCATCCAGCGCCTTTTGTGTGATTTCGTCTGTCATCACCGGGGCGGGCGAATAGGCACCCATGCCGCCGGTGTTGGGGCCTGTGTCACCATCGTAGGCGCGTTTGTGATCTTGGGCGGTGCCCACTGGCAGAATGGTTTTGCCGTCGCATAAGACAAAGAATGACGCCTCTTCGCCTTCCATGAATTCTTCGATCACGACCTCTGCGCCTGCGTCACCAAAGCTGCCGTCAAACATATCGTCAATCGCGGCCATTGCTTCGGCTTCGGTCATGGCGACGATCACGCCTTTGCCCGCTGCCAATCCATCGGCCTTCACAACAATTGGTGCACCTTGCGCACTGATATAAGCACGGGCTGCGTCAGCGTCATTAAAATGGGCATAGGCCGCCGTGGGCGCGTTGGCAGCGTCACAGATGGCTTTGGTAAATGACTTTGACGCCTCGAGTTGTGCAGCTTCTCGGCTTGGACCAAAGACCAATAACCCTGCGCGGCGCAACCGGTCTGCGACACCTGCGGCAAGGGGGGCTTCGGGGCCAACAATGACGAAATCAATGGCGTTTTCTTCGGCGAAAGTGGCGACCGCCCCACCGTCCAAGATATTGATGTCCGCACATTCCGCAATCGTGGCAATCCCGGCATTTCCAGGGGCGACGATCAGACGGTCGCATTTGGGATTTTGCTTGATCGCCCAAGCCAAACTGTGTTCGCGTCCGCCGCTGCCGAGGATGAGAATATTCATAGCCGTCCCTGCTTATGCTTGTGGTTGCGCAGGTTCTAAAGTGGTCCCCGCGCAACCACAAGCAAAGACGGACGCGATGTTTTTTGGCTCATGGCGCTTGGCCATTTGTCAGCGTCATACTACTGTCTTACTTGGGGCGAAGAGAGACAAGCGAACACACCTTATGAAACCGACAAAAAAGGACAGGAGCCTTTGGCATCGCCTTGAAGGCTATAGTTTTCATGAGTACCCGCTGACGCGGTCTTTGGTGGACCGCTTGGGCGAGGAAACAGGGCATTCCGTTGATGTTTGCTACATCCTTGTCGAGGAATATCGCCGCTACATGTACCTTGTCGGCAGTACCGGAGAAACCTTGGCACCTTCGCCAATCGTCGATCTTGTGTGGCAGATGCATCTGGAAGACCACAAAGCGTATTTTGATGACTTTTGCCCACGTATTATCGGCCGTACGATTCATCATCCGGGTGATTTTCCATCCTACGAAGATGATCCGGCTTATTCGCGGACCCTAGATTACTATGCCGAAGAGTTTGGTCGTGCTCAGGTGCAATTCTGGCCTGATCCCGATTTTGCAACAGTACGCATGTCGAGTATCCTTTTCTGGATCAGCGGTATTCTCGCGATCATGTTGTCGCTTCTCTTTAGCTCAATGTTCTTTGCGGTCATCGGTGCGCTACTTTTCCTGACGACACTTTTCTTGAAGTGGAAATTCTCATCATTGCCGTTACGGGCTGAACGCAAGCGAGGAACGACATGAACGATCTTTTTGAAGATGGACCTGCAGATAATACGCCTGAGTTTTCGGTCTCAGAAATCTCGGGTGCGGTGAAGAAGGCCATTGAAGGCGGATTTTCCCACGTGCGCGTGAAAGGTGAGATTGGGCGTGTGTCACGCCCTGCATCTGGTCATATCTACATGGATTTGAAAGACGATCGGTCCGTGCTGGCAGGTGTGATTTGGAAAGGCCGCGCCCAAGGTTTGGCACATCGACCCGAAGAAGGAATGGAGGTCGTGGCGACCGGTAAGCTGACGACGTTCCCCGGCCAATCCAAATATCAGATGGTAATTGAAGACATCGCCCCGGCAGGGGCGGGTGCCTTGATGGCCATGTTGGAAAAGCGCAAGGCGGCATTGGCAGCGGAAGGTCTTTTTGCCCCTGAACGCAAGAAAGAACTGCCGTATCTGCCCGAGATTATTGGCGTTGTGACATCACCATCCGGTGCTGTGATCCGCGATATTCTACACCGCCTGCGCGACCGGTTCCCGCGCAAAGTGCTGGTTTGGCCTGTTGCAGTGCAAGGTGCCAAATGCGCACCCGAAGTCGCCGCAGCTATTCATGGGTTCAATCAATTGACCCCAGGTGGTGCGTTGCCGCGTCCTGATTTGTTGATTGTCGCACGTGGTGGCGGATCATTAGAGGACCTTTGGGGGTTTAACGAAGAAGTTGTCGCCCGTGCAGCCGCCGCATCCGGTATCCCACTGATTTCTGCTGTGGGGCATGAAACTGATACTACCCTGATAGATTTTGTCTCTGATATGCGTGCCCCTACGCCGACGGCAGCTGCTGAATTAGCAGTGCCAGTGCGCTTGGAATTACTGGCATGGGCGGATCAGCAAGGGGCTCGGCTGAGCCGTGCGTTGACGACTGGGTTAAGCCAGCGCCAACAAAGGGTACGCGATTTGGGACGCGCGTTGCCGCAGGTTGACGCATTGGTAGAAGGACCACGCCAGCGGTTGGATTATTTGGGTGAACGGTTGCCATCCGCGCTGCAGGGTGCGGCTGCAAAGAAGCGTTTGCAAATGACTGAGGCGGCGTTGCGTCCAAGTATTTTATCACGCCGTATGGCAGAGGATCGTCGGCGTCTTGATGGCCTCTCTGCGCGCCTTGGGCCTGCGTTAAAACGCAGATCACGTGAGGCGCGTTTAACGCTTGATCAAACCAGCCGTGGATTGCGAGGTGAGGTTTTGCAAGATCGCGTTGTGCGACAATCGGAGCGGCTTGGGGTCGTGTTGCGTCGCCTGTCAGACCGAGCGTCACGCCAGCAAGCTGAACGTCTGTCGCGTCTAGAGGCGTTAGACCGTTTACGCGAAACGCTCGGTTATGTTGAGACATTGAAGCGGGGTTATGCCGTCGTGCGTGGTGATGGTGCTGTTGTCACGTCAAAGGATGCGGCGGCAAAGGCGAAAGTGCTTGAGGTCGAGTTTGCGGATGGCCGTTTGGACCTGCCCTAAGACGAAAGATCGTTGCAGATCAGTGGGTCTTCGCGGTCGGGGACCTCAAAAATCACCGTTGAGTTAGGTCGCGTCGTGAAGACACCCCGCAATCCGCCGGGTTCATCATAGATTGTCCAGCACTTGTGTCCGGGGTCATGTTCATAGCGAAAGCAAATGTCGCCCTTGCTTTCAAACCAGACGCCATACTGACACGTCCCATCAAAAGTTGACCACATCACCCGACGTCCGGGCAAGTAGCGTTCGACGCCAAATGATGGGTCAGTTGCGGTGCTGAACGTAATGGTGCGCCCTGTCACATAGGCGTCAAACTCCTCAGCGGTCATGCCTTCTTGGGCCGCAAGAGGCGACGCCAGCGACAGGCAAATAGCAAGACTACGCATTGCGCCACCGATCAACCCGCGGGTCCATGATCCGTCGCCAAAGCGGTGGGATCAGGGCAATGCTGGCCATCAGGGGCAGGGGGCGTGGCAACATCGGCGCGTCCTCGGCAAGGTTGAGTGCGGGGTAATGGCGTCCGGGGTGTGCATGGTGGTCGGAATGCCGTGTGGCGTTCAGCATCAGTGCAGACGAAAACCAATGCGGGCTGTTCCAGCTATGTTTGGCGGCAACGGCTTCCGGCTTACCGTCTGGGTTGATAGCGCGTAGCAATCCGTAGTGTTGCACGTAATCGGACATCAAAAGCTGCGATTGGGCATAGCAGCAAAGTAGAATGTAGATTGCGAGCGCCTTCCAACCGCCAAGAAAGGCGGCGGTGACTAGGCAAAGCGCCGCGCCGCCCACATAGACAATGTAGGGGTTGCGCCAAACTGGGCGTCGAATTTTACGCAAACGTGCAGTTTCAGCCCTGTAGCCTTGGGCAAAGGAACCAATCCAGGCCCGCAGCATATAACGGTACAGGCTTTCACCTTTGCGGGACGTGTTTGGATCAGCCTGCGTGCCAACAAACCGGTGATGCACCAGCACATGCGCTGAGGTGTGATGCCCAAAAAGCAACGTGATGTAGGACCACATCCCAAGGCGGTGCAGTGTTCTTGATGAGCGGTGGATCAATTCATGCGCGTTGGCGTTGCCGACCTGTCCGAACCAAAGGCCTGCGGCAAAGAACAATCCAATTTTCTCGATCAATGGATGTGGCGCATGCGCAAGGCCCCAGACGACCAATGGCAACAAAAGGAAATGAGCCAAAGCAATGACCACCAACAGGTTTTCATCTGCTAAATCAGGTTGTGACAATGCCTGAGGTTTGACTATCCGGTCGAAAAGACTGGTCAAAGCTGTTAAGAACAGAACCGCCGCCAAAACCCACACGCCGCCATAAACCGCACCAGCCGCAATAAGGGCCGAAGGCATGAGTGTCGCAAAGCTGAAATGCATAAGACCGGGTTTCATGTTTCGGATAGTTATCATGGGTTTCCCGTTCATGCAGGGGAAATTGTTGTGCTGCGCGTATTGGTCCACTCTGGTGTCGCTTTTGCGTGGTTTGCAGGGTGTTTGCTGGCTATGTTGGCGGTAAGCGACAGGGGATAGCACGATGGCTTTGGACAACCGCAAAGGTGTTTGGAAATCCGGCAAAGGCAAAGGGCGGCATCGCCCAAAGGGCCGCCAACTGGATGATACGGCTTGGGAGCAAGTGCAGGCGCTGTTGGGTGACCGCCCGCGCCGCCGTGATCTGTTGATCGAGTTTTTGCACCTGATCCAAGACGCACACGGTTGTTTGTCAGCTGCTCATATGCGGGCGTTGGCCGAGGAAATGCGGCTGAGCCAAGCGGAAGTCTACGAAGTTGCGACCTTCTATGCCCATTTCGATGTGGTGAAAGAGGGCGACCCAGTGCCACCTGCGCTGACAATCCGCGTTTGCGATTCGTTATCGTGTGAATTGGCGGGTGCGCAGCAATTGAAAGCTGCGTTAGAGGATGGTTTGGATGCGTCGCAGATCCGCGTTTTGCGTGCACCTTGCATGGGTCGGTGTGATACAGCACCGGTTCTTGAAATTGGGCATAACCACATTGATCATGCGACGGTGGCCAAGGTTGAGGCGGCGATTGCAGCGGATGATACGCATGCGCATTTGCCTGCCTACGAAGACTACGCGGCCTATGTGGCCGGTGGCGGTTATGCGGAGCTCAGCGCACTGCGTGACGGAGGTGACTGGGAAGCAGTTCAAGACAAAGTACTGGCCTCTGGTCTGCGCGGTTTAGGCGGCGCTGGTTTTCCGTCCGGCAAGAAATGGGGCTTTGTGCGCGGGAATGCTGGCCCACGTTATCTGGCCGTGAATGGGGATGAAGGTGAACCGGGTACGTTCAAAGATCGTTACTATCTGGAACGGACGCCGCATCTTTTCCTTGAGGGTATGTTGATCGCAGCATGGGCGGTTGAGGCTGAAACGTGCTATATCTACATGCGCGATGAATATCCGGCTGTGCTGGAAATTTTGGCACTTGAAATCAAAGCTTTGGAAGATGCGGGTGTTGTCGCCGCCGGCTATATTGATCTGCGTCGCGGTGCGGGTGCCTACATTTGCGGTGAAGAATCCGCGATGATTGAAAGCATCGAAGGCAAGCGCGGATTGCCACGCCACCGCCCGCCATTCGTGGCACAGGTTGGGATTTTTAATCGCCCTACGTTGGTGCACAATGTTGAGACATTGCTTTGGGTCGCGCGGATTTGCCGTGAAGGTCCGGAATTGCTGAGCGCGACGACAAAGAACGGGCGCACAGGCTTGCGGTCCTATTCGGTCTCTGGCCGCGTGGTGGCGCCAGGTGTGTATCTGTTGCCTGCTGGCTCTACAATTACCGATATCATCGACGCTGCTGGTGGCATGGCTGAGGGCCACCTCTTCAAAGCGTATCAACCGGGTGGTCCGTCCTCAGGTCTGTTGCCTGCGTCGATCAATGATGTACCACTTGATTTTGATACCTTGCAGCCTTTGGGCACGTTTATCGGGTCCGCCGCTGTGGTAGTGCTGTCTGATCAGGACAAAGCACGCGATGCCGCACTCAACATGCTGCGCTTTTTCGAGGACGAAAGCTGTGGGCAGTGTACGCCTTGCCGTGTTGGATGTGAAAAGGCGGTCAAGCTGATGCAGGCGGATACCTGGGATCAGCCTTTGCTTGAGGATTTGTGCACTGCGATGTCTGATGCATCAATCTGCGGTTTGGGGCAGGCGGCGCCGAACCCGATCAAACTGGTGATGCAGCATTTCAAAGATGAGGTGTCGGGTTAAACCGCGATCAGGGTTTCCAAAACGGTCTTGCATCATTAGGTGATAGACAAGGCAGTAGTGGTTGATCTGAATGTCATTTTTCAAAAAACTAAAAGACCGTATGTTCAAATCCTCGTCTAAGATCGACGAAGGGTTGGATGCCATTGTCCAAGATGGTGGTGAGGAAGAAGAAATTCGCGAGGAAGAGGTTGCGCAGGCTGAAGCCATAGCCGACCCAATTCCTGAGCCTGAGCCTGAGCCTGAGCCTGAGCCTGAGCCTGAGCCTGAGCCTGAGCCTGAGCCTGAGCCTGAGCCTGAGCCTGA
>CANMDF010000003.1 GCA_947496605.1 uncultured Paracoccaceae bacterium
CCTGACAAGAAAGGTGCTCCCGCTCCGTTTGGATCGCCACTTTCTGCGCTCGCAACACGGTGTTTTTCAACAGAATCAGCCCGAAGCAGACATTGGTTTTCACCACCAAAGCTGACCGATTTCCTGCAGAGGGCGGAAACCGGTCATTCGCCGCAAGAACACCATATCGATGCAGATCTTTCGAAAGCAGACATGACGGTGATGGTCCAAGTTCTGAAAGCGTTAGAGCGAACACAGCCGGCAGAACACTGCGGCTAGGATTCACAGCTTTTAAGTGCAAGATGCTTGCATGACGTATTCTAAATAGATTTGCGGAAATGTCCCACTCAAGTAATTCAACAGAAATGTTAATCGGAGCGATGACGGACGCGGGAGAATTTGAGCGGCTTGCGACAAGCGTTCTGAAGATTGCCGATCCTTTATATGAGAGGATTGTTCATACCGGGGTGAACACATTGGGCCAAACAATTGTAGACCCGTTAGACGGTATTTCGATTTGCAGAGATGAAAAAGGACTTGGCTATGCCATTGCTTGTGAACATACGATCACAGCACGATCGAACATTTCTGGAAAATGGCTTGACCCCGATGAGGGAGACCTAATTACAGCCGTCGGCAAGCTTAAATCATACAAAGCCAAAAACCCTGATGTCGCTCTCAGACTAGTGCTGACCAGTAAGCACATCCCTCCATCAGACTTGATTCAAAATGCCCATAGCGAGGCTGCAAAGCACTCGGTTGAATTGGACGTTTGGTCGAATGACAGACTGTCCACAGTTTTAGATGTCCATCCAGATGGCCAATTTATTCGCTCAAAGTTCTTCGGAACTGCTCAGACTAGGCTCTCACGCGATCTTGCAGAAGAAATTTCACAATGGCAGTTGTCAAGGCATGCACCATTGGCTTCCAGTAACCAATTGATAGTTCGAGATATTTTGACGGCATGTCCGGCTCTTGAAACACTATCATCGTCTGTCGTTTTTCTAAATGGTTCCTCAGGAGCGGGTAAATCCGCGTTTTGTCACCAGCTTTGCAAAGGTGTGGTTGATAGAGGTGGTTTGGGTTTTGTTATTACCCATGACGTTTTGGAGAGGAGCTCGTCTCTTTCCCAAGCCATACGCGAGAGCTTAGTCGCAGAAGTTCCCTACCTGACCTTGGATGATCCAGTCGGTGAACTCGTTCGCTTGTCTCAAAGGCAAGATGTGCAAATATGGATCGAAGATATTAACTTATCAACGTCACCCACTGGCCTGATATCAAAGCTGGATCGTATTTCCAGAGAACTCGACGGGCCAAAAAATGACCCGCAGGCAAGGACATTGAAGGTTCTGTGTCCCGTTTGGCCGGAGAACCTCCGAGCGCTTCCAACCGAAGTGAGCAAAATCGTTCAAAGTCGTGTAGCTGACCTCACGGATTTTAGTGATCATGAAGCCAGAGAAGCGATCCAGAAGCGAAGTCAAGCCGCTGGTGTTGAGTTGACGAATGTAGAGGCTGATGAGGTACGCGAACACCTTGGGAACGACCCCCTTTTGATCGGGCTATGGACGGGGCAAGGTTATGAAAATGCGAGTGAAGTCCTCTCTGAATATGTCGCGAGCGCCTTTTCAGAAGTTTGTAATGCGCACTCGCGCTCCATATATTCGTTCCGTCATTCAGTCATCTCAATTGCTGCCTGGATGCTTGAAAATCGGATCAGCGATCCTTCGTTTGAGCAGCTATCTGCGGAATTTGGATCGACACAGATCTTCGCAGATATAGAAGCAATATGCAGTGCGGGGGGTCTATTCAGAGAAGTTTCCTGGGGAAATCAGTCGAAACTCGGTTTTAGACATGATCGCGTGAGGGATTTTCTGCTGATTGAAGCGATTTCGAACGCGTTGTTGAGGGAGGACTATTCTCAAAGCTACCTAACCGACCCGTTCTACTCCGACTTGGTGGCTCGAGCTTCTGTTCGAGCAGAAATACCGGTTAAGTTTTGGGATTTTGCAAAATCCAGCATTCCTTTGATCTGCTTTGGTGCGTTGAAGCACTGTCAGAGGGGGAACCCATCGATTGCCAAACGCTTGCTGAATGAATGTGAAGAACTGGTTGGCGCGGGCTTGCTCGAAAATGTCCCGAAGCAAGTTCGATGGGCCATAGAATGGCAAATTGCTGGCCTGCAAGGGAGCCAGTTCAAAAGACTAGTTGATGCCACCAAGGAGGACAGGCATGCGGGTCGTGAAGCCAGAGTCTTAAATGGCGATGTCAAGGCGGCAGCGAACCTTTGCTATAGAATAGAGCCCTCCTCCAATGCCCCATTCCGTGATCGTCTCATTGCGCATGCTCGTGCACGCCATGGCCTCAAGTGGCTTGAAGGCGTGGCTGCGTTGGTCAGCGACAGCAGCAACACAGAGAAACAACGGGAAGCAGCACTCTACCTCGCTGGAGAGTGTGCCGACGAACGATTGGCAGAGGCCGTCGCTGAGTGTTGGAAAATGATGAAAGCTGATGGATATGAGTTATCTTACGGAATGCTGTTTGCTGCTGCTTCCTGTCTAAGTGGTTTCGACGATGCCACATTAAAGGACATTTTTGAGGCTTGGCAGACGTTGCCAACCGAAGAGCCGGAAGGCGAAGACAAGCCTTGGCGAAGTAATCGTCAATATGATGTTGCAAAATACTGTCTGGCTGGCGGCCTGAGTCGAGTTTGCAGCGACAGAACAGTGCGCCCCCTGATCTTGCTAGCAGCGACCAACGAAGACATAGGATATGTAGTTTATGCGTGCCTAGAACAGGTTGATCATCCATTAGCAGCGATTTTTGTTGCCTTTTATATCGCAGACGTCGACAAGCGGGTCGAAGGTAAGGAAGGTTCATTTAACCCGCTTGCAAGCTCAAGATTTAGTCTCTTTGGTTCAGATATGGACCACAATGTTCGGTACACGACGCCCGCCTTGCAATCGTTAAGATCCGAATGGGAGAACACAGAGAACGAATTTTTCTTCCGAAAGAGATGCTTTCAGCTTTGGCGAGCATCTGCCAGTGTGAAACAGCTGCAACGGCTCGCGGAATGCCTGCCAAAAGGGCTTGAAGAAGAGTTGCTGCTTTCCAGATGCCGCATCGGCGATATCACAGCGGTTCCTGACCTAAGGGCAAAGATTGAAGAACGCAGTTCAAATGGCATCTACTGGTTTCAGTTCATTCGCCAATTCGACAGCCGGTTGTTCGAAGATCTCATTTTGTGGAAGTTAGAAAAAATCGCCGTCGCATTGAAAACAGGCGGCAAGCCAGATTACAGCGCGGATAGCACTATAACTGACATACTGGCTGATCGCCGCGATGAGTTCGCAGAGAGTACGATTGTTGAACATTGAGAAGATTTGCAGCATCGCTACAACTACCCCCATGTTTTGTTGTGTATTGCCACACCCGCGACACTCAGACTCCATGCGCGTCACTTCGAAGGCATTGAGGACAAAGAGGATTATTTCAAGCTACTTGGCTTTGCTTATGGTTTCCGTAACTCAGACAGATCAGGCATAACCGAGGTTACGCAACTAGAAGCCCTTGAGCCATACCTCGATCACTTCACAGCCAGTTTGATTGATGAGCTTTGGGATGAATGTAACGACAAAGGTTTCATAGACTGGCGAAGAGAACACTTAGACGGACGGCTTTCTGAGAATAGTTGGGGTTTCCAACAGATCAACGACGAAGCCGCATTCCGAGACATTGATGACCAGCTAATAAATCGTAGCAGTATAGAGATCGTTGCTTATTCGTGGTCAAGTATCTGGCGACGTGGCCCAAGTTCTCCCAGGGAGCTCATCGACACGGCTGTTCGTTATGTCGAAAGCAGAGCAAGCAACGACGCCGCTGAGTTCTTTGCAGAACTCTTGGCCTTGATTGGGACGCGAGATGATTTGAAGTTTCTTTCAAATCACGTAAGTGCCGGGCTACTCACCCAAGAGCAATATGAAGGTACAGTGTTTGCTGTGCAAAACAGGTCTTTGATCTAGGAGCAAGCTATGTGGGAAAAGCCCACGCATCGCAAAATTGAAGGGACTGCAAGACCTCTGCGGGTGGCCTACCTCGTCGACTTGAAGACGTGTGATGATCTATTGATCGATGCGATCATAGCCGAGAGTTTCAGTCGCTGGTCTGGTCGGCGAACTCCGATTTTTCCGGCTTCACCAGATGGCGTTGACCCCGCCTATCAGGCATGGCTGCATGCCTTCGATGCCGACATAATCTATAGTTTTGCAAATCTGACTGATGATGCTTTAGCGCAATTAGACGAATTATTGGCGCCTGGTATTCTCCATCATCATGAGGACAGGTATCGCGATACAGAAGGTGATCGCCGATTTCGCGTCGAACTCCCACTTGAAGGTCTGTCGTGCCTATCGGTGCTGCCTATGTTTGCCAGTCGTCGATGGGGCTTTGGTGATAAGCCCCAGAACATCCTGACTTTTGACAAGTATTGGGATGGGTCTGACGACACGTTCATTCGTGAGAATTTCGGTTTTCTTTCTACGAGCTTTGGCAGTGGTCAGTTGGCAGATTCCGCCCCAGAATTGTTTGATTGCCTTACCCTGATCTCAAAAGAAGCGCTGGAGAACCGTCAATACGGCAAGAGTCAGCACGCCAAGTATGAGAGCGACCCTCGTGCCTTTTTGGAGGCCCTTACTGAACCGGGAGCCGTCCTTCCTCCATGTCAACTATCCGAGTTGTTTTGTCACTATCTTGAACCAAAGAATTCTTTGATAGGAGGTGGCGTGAATGTAGTCGTTGGGGACGACATTTCAGATCGCTTGGTTTTCTGGAACGGGCATCACCGATTCTCGCGCAAGGAGTTGACCGGGACGTCATCAATTCGAATCTCTGTCGAACAATCAAAAGACACAGATTTCTTGCAATTGTTAGGAAAGGTTTTGGAACGCCGGGGCGTCCGTGGCGATCAAAACTCACCAGTCGCCACGATCCGATCAACATCGCTTGATAATACTGCACTTGCTGAAGTTACCGAACGCATCAAACCAGAAGGAAAATCTTGGAAACGCTACGAGACAGAAGCCATCGCAGATGCAAACTGGTCAATTCCAGAATTTTGGGAGGGACGAGCATTTTTTACAACAGGATCTGTAGCCATATCAAGAGAGCCAAAGGGGCAACAAAGAAGCGAGCTCTCAGACGGTCGCGCAGAACTTCCCCTCGCGACTCCATGGCACCTTTCTGAGAATTACTTGCCACCTGGCGTGCGCGCTGGTCAGTGGATGGTAGACTTGGCGATTGAACGGGAAAACGACCATTGCAAGTTTTCAAATGTCGTCCATGAGTGGATTCTGCCTCGCAGACTGCGCATCGATCCCTTTTTCTCAATTAATAGAGACAACTCGTCCTCTCGAATTTATCCACGATACTGCCAAAGGCCGACAAGGTCTGGCTTCTTGAGTGCCTCGACTGAACTTACAGTTCGCCAAGCTTCCATCTTGGTACCCGATGATGATCGCGCACTCTTTGGTGGACTGCGAGATTTTCAGAGAGGTCGCTTCCTCCGGCTAGACAAAGACAAAGATGGCCACCAGACACATTCTCCGAAGGTTAGCGATGCAAAATACTCCGACAAAGGGCGTTATCTGCTGGGTGCTCTTCAACATTTCAATGATTTGAACGACGCCTTGCAAACATTGATGCATGGTTTTTGGCGGGAAACCCTGCGCAAATTGGGTGCTAATCCTTCGCACTTGGATGATCAGCTTGAAGCGGATTTCCAGAATATCCTCTCCAAACGATTGCGGGCAAACGGAAAGGAATGGGTGGTAAGTGACGAGCAGAGCCGCCAAACCGTGGTGCGGGAAGCGCTGAGAGTTGCTTCGCAGTTAAGACGACCGGATCGGTTCATACAGTATGATATGTTGCTTAACCGGTATGAAGATTTGGTCGCTGAGTTCTTAGAGAAGCACCCTCATCTGAAAGAGGTAGACCGTGATGAGTTTCTCTCATCGCGCGAATTGGATGCCTCGATACAATACCTTTGCGAGCGAAAAGTGCTGTTTCAAGGCCATGAATGGCAGTGTCGCAATTGTTATAACCGAAACTGGGTTTCGATTGACGAGCTTTCACGCGTAATGGTTTGCAATGTGTGTCAAAATGAAGCGCCACCGCCTGTCTCGGGTGGATGGCAGTTCAAGGCCAGCGGATTCCTCGTCGAGGCTTATAGTGATCATGGAACCGAACCGGCGATTTGGGCGCTTTGGCAGCTTGCTGAACGTGCACGAAGGTCATTCTATTTTTTGCCCTCGGTCTTGATCTGGTTCGACAAATACAGAGAAGATGGGACAAATGACTGTGAAGTTGATCTTTTGGCGGTGGTAGATGGCAAAACAGTCGCAGTCGAAGCCACTACTTCCAAAACATTGAAAGCTTCTGAAATTCAGAAGCTAGCCGCGTTTGCGAAAAAGGTGCGACCCGACAAGTTGTACGTTGTCTGCGGAGCAAATGGCCAGCGCGCGCGTGAGCAACTTGCAACAAAGATTCAGGAAAGCTTGCCAGAGGCAGTGAAGGTCGAGGTCGCTACTTATGAGGTTACCGGTGAGCGAAACGATCCATATTTGCCCAGTTAGTCTTGATTACACTTTGGAGGCCTCCGGGCGCGGATAAGCAAAACCAATGACAGCAAAGTCCCGCGATGCAGTAATCGAACGATCTAATGGCTTCTTACTTGCCGCCAATGTCTGCTATGTGGGCTGCAACCGCAGCATGGCCAAGAGCCGGTGAAGGTCCGCAAGGGGCCGAAACCTCAAATCCATGGGATTCGAGTCGGCTTACCGCGGGCGAGATTAACGATGTCAAACAGCGGCGCCTGAGCGCCTGAATGGCAGTGTTAAATCACTCGAAAAGGATTGAAAGTAGTGTTTTGGGCCCTCGATACAACGCTTACCATCCTACCAAAACATACGGCGTCTTTAATTCCGAAGACTGATCAGCGCATCACAAATGGGTTCGACATTGGCTTCGCAGATGTGTTGATCCACGTTGTTTTTGTTCGGGTATAGTCATTGATCGCATCAAGGCCCGCTTCGCGTCCGTAGCCCGAATGGTTGTACCCCCCAAATGGTGCGATTGGCGAAATGGCGCGGTAGGTGTTCACCCAGCAAATTCCGGCCTTTAGTCGTGATGAGACGCGGTGGGCACGTGCAAGGTTTTGGGTGAAAACACCTGAGCCGAGACCAAAGGGTGTGCTGTTGGCCAAGACAATGGCCTCTTCTTCGGTGTCAAACGGGATCAACGACATCACTGGGCCGAAAAGCTCGACGTTCAGCGTTTCAATGCTGTGGTTTGCACATTCCACAAGGGTTGGGGCCATGAAGTTCCCAGGCCGATCAAGGGCTGCGCCTCCGAAGCGGATTTTTGCGCCTTGCTCCTTAGCTTTAGCCAATGCTGCGGTGATGCGATCGATCTGCGCCTTTGTGCAAAGCGGACCAAGATGGGTCCGTGTATCCAGCGGGTCGCTCACGACGAGGTTCGCACATTTTTCTGTAATCCGTTCGATCAGAGTCTCAAAGATGGGCCTGTGTATCAAACCACGCGATCCCGCAACGCAGCTTTGCCCAGAGGCGCCAAAATTGCCCGCAATCAACCCGTTTGCGGCACCGTCCAAATCAGCGTCATCGAACACGAGGATTGGGGACTTCCCACCGAGTTCGAGCGAGATAACCGCAAAATTCTCGGCCGAGTTCCGCACGACATGACGGGCAGTTTCGGGGCCTCCGGTAAAGGCGATGCGATCCACGTCTGCATGGCGGGTCAGTGGAATGGCGCAATTCGCGGCATCGCCTGTAATGATTGAAACCACGCCGGCTGGAAATCCGGCTTGCTCAATCAAACGCGCGAATTCCAGCATCGGTGCGGGTGCAATTTCAGAGGCTTTCAAAACCACGGAACACCCCGCGGCCAGTGCTGGGCCAAGTTTTGTTGCGGCTAAGAACATTTGGGCGTTCCACGGCACAATCGCCGCCACAACACCAATTGGTTCACGGCGGGTAAAGACATGCATGTCGGGTTTGTCGATGGGCAGGACTGCACCTTCGATCTTATCCGCCAGTCCGGCGTAATAGCGGTAGTATTCCCCAACATACCCTGTCTGGCTGGCCGTTTCTGCAAGGAGTTTGCCGCTGTCAGTCGTCTCGATCCGGCCTAAGTGATCCGCATTTTCTGCGATTAGTTCCCCTAAACGATACAGCATTTTGCCGCGCTGTGTCTGGGTCATGTCGCGCCAAGTGGGGTCATCTAACACGCGTCGCGCGGCTGTGATCGCGCGATCAACATCCTGGGGTGAGGCACAGGCGAAAGTGGCCCAATCCTCTCCCGTTGCTGGGTTTTGCGTCGTCATCGTTTGTCCGTTATGGCCTTCGGTAAACGCGCCGTCGATATAGAGTTGGAAATGCGGAAGCTTTGTCATCGTGTTCCTCAGGTGAATGCTGGCATTACGTCGTCGATGAAGCGCGATAGTGAGCTGCGTTTACGTTCAAAGTCCATGCCGCTGTCAATCCAGAACGCATACTCATCATAGCCAAGATCTTCGTACCGTTTGATCTGGTCAATGACTTCCTGTGCTGTCCCAATTGTCAGGTCGCGCATCATATTTTCCGCAGACATCATTTTGTTTGCGGCCAAGTTTTCTTCGCTTAACGTCTCGATGAGGCCTTGCGATACGGGTCGCTTGTTCTGGAACCATGCACCGAAGTAATTGTAGAATTTAGACAATTGCTTTGCGGCCAATGCGGTGTCGTCAGCGTCTGCGCCGACATAGGTGTGGTGCAAAAGCATGATCTTGGGGCGCGGCCCATCAAAGGCTGCGCAGGCCTCATTGAACTTGCTCATTAGGTCTGTGATCTCATCAATGCCCTGCCACAACGGGGTCACCTGAATGTTGAAGCCATTATTGACCCCAAAGGTATGGCTGTTGATATCACGCGCCGCGATCCAGATCGGCGGGCCGTCCTTTTGAACTGGTTTTGGCGCAGAGGTCGTTGTCGGAAACTGGAAATACGTCCCGTCATGGGAACAGTCGCCCGCCCAAAGTGCGCGCAGCAGCGGCGTTATCTCACGCATCCGCAACCCGGCCTCCATTGCGTCCATGCCCGGCATCAGGCGTTCATATTCGTAAGAATAAGCACCACGTGCAATGCCCAATTCGATCCGACCCTCAGTGATCAGATCGGCTGCTGCGGCTTCGCCAGCTAGCTTAATCGGGTGCCAGAACGGCGC
The DNA here is from genome assembly GCA_947496605.1 of uncultured Paracoccaceae bacterium. Lineage (GTDB taxonomy): Bacteria > Pseudomonadota > Alphaproteobacteria > Rhodobacterales > Rhodobacteraceae > Yoonia. Next base: position 9,253 of record CANMDF010000003.1, read on the forward strand.
AATGATCGTCCCCGTTCCAAGGCGCACGTTCTTGGTATGTTGGCTGAGGTCTACAAGCGTCAAAAAGGGATTGGGCGCGATGGTAAAATCCATCCCATGGTGTTCCCCCGACCAGACCGCACGCATGCCACCATCATCGGCCATTTTCGCAAGCCCGATCAGTTCCTCGCGCAAACTGGCATGGTCTTGTGCGGGCGAAAGCCGTTCCATATGCGCAAAAAGAGAGAAATCCATGCGTTACATCCTTTCTAACGTATTCGTGACGAACGTGTTCAAAAGCCCGTTCAATTGCGCGGCATGTGTCATCGGCAACATATGGGCAGCGTTTGCAAAAATCTCGGCACGTCCGCTTGGGGCCAAGGCCGCCATTCTCTTGGACATGGCCGGAGTAGAATTTGGCTCCTGTTCACCTGTCACGAAGAGCGCGGGACAATCCAGTGCCTTCAGATCAGCCTCTGTCGGTCCATCTTCGTGGGCGAATATGCGGTAAGCGTTACGGTATCCCGAGGGGTCAACTGTCTGCAGCCATTCTTTACACGCGTTACTCTGTGGCGAGGACGCGCCGCCAAACCAGCGTTCCAAGGTGGCGGTTGGATCTGCGACCATTTTGCCATCAAGACTGTTCGCCCTTACCATCACCGCTGTCTTTGCTGCGGCATCACGACGATAGATGGCATTCAAAGCAACAACGCCGTTCACACGCGTCTTATGCTTGATCGCCATGTCCAGCGCGATCATTGCCCCGAACGAATGTCCAACAACGATCGCGGGTTCGTCCAATGCCGCCACAATACTATCCGTGAAATCTGCCAAGACATCTGTGTCTGGCAATGCCGGACTGTGACCATGGCCCGGCATGTCAATGGCGACGACACGGCAAGTTCGCGATAGATCATCTATCTGGGCACACCAAGCCTCGGCCCGCAGACCGACGCCATGGATCAGCAAGACCAGCGGACCGTCACCAGATGTGATGGCTGCCAGTGATCCGACCTTAAACCGCGGCCGGGTTGTCCAGATCATGGCCCAAATCCTTCAGATCTTGATAACGGTCACCAATCCGATGATGCGGGCGCCCATTCATTGCAGCGCCTAATACAACCACGATTTCATCGTCGCGCGGCGCATCGGGGATAGCAAACTGAACGGTCAGATAGTGAGACCTGCGACCTGCATCATTTTTGTCCATGAGCGGCACCATGATTGGGGCGTTGGCCCCGCCACGGGTGTTTGTGAACGCGAGATAGGATTTTGCGTCCACAGCTTCGCGGAAATGATTTCCAAACCGCAGGGTGTGGATCAGGCCAGAGGCATGTTCAATTTCGCCGTTCAAGCCAACAACGGCGGCTTTCCCATAAGCTTCGATCGCATCACCTGATCCAGCCAAGGCAATCATGCGTTCGGTTAGGAGTGTGCCCAACATAGGACCATAGGCGTGGATTTCAGGCTTAAGGTCCTCCACAAAACGACCTGCCCAAGGGTTGCTGACAACAGCTGCAACAGCGAACATTCGCCATGGGGTTTTGGCAGGCTTGAACCCCTCGACAAGGACCTCTTCATCGTAGGTGACAATCTTTCGAATTGTTGGCTGCATGGTGTTCTTCCTTGTGCAAGTGGTTTGAATATTCAGACCTATCCTACAATTTGACAAACGCAGAAATCGCATGCTTATGTATAAGTGTGGCTAATGAGTAACTTGATCATGACCAAAGTACTGCCCCCGCTAACATGGTTTCGCGCGTTTGAGGCCGCCGCCCGTAGGTTAAGCTTTACAGCAGCCGCAGAAGAAATTGGCATGACCCAATCTGCGGTAAGTCAGCACGTAAAATCATTGGAAAACAGATTAGGCGTGGCGCTGTTCATCCGGCAGGCGCGGAGTTTGACGCTGACGGACGAAGGGCGCAAATTGATGCCGCAAGTCGCCTCCGCATTGGAAACCCTGACGGCGGCGGCCCGAACTTTCGAGATGGGGCCGACCCAAGACCTGCTCACGGTGGCTACATCCGTAAGCGTCGCCCAATGGATCATTGCACCACGCCTTGCAGACTTCACAGCCCGGCATCCCGAAGTCCGTTTGCGATTTCTAAGCACGATCTGGCCTGATGATTTCCATTCCGTGCGCGCAGATGTCGAAGTCCCATTCGGGTCTCACAAGCAATTCGGGCGGGATGCAACTTTGCTGGAACCCAGCGGACTTGTGGCGTTGAAGTCCCCCGATTTGGTGGGCGCGCTGCACACTCTGCCATTGATCGAGGCCGTTGGAACATCTGCTGGCTGGACGAGCTGGCAAGAGGGGGGCGATGAGAACTTGACGCCCCATATTTTCGTGGACTCCTTCGGTGCAGCCCTCAACATGGCGCTTTATGGAAACGGCGTTGCATTGGTCAGCGAAAGCTTAGCCCATTCCGCAATCGCTTTGGGCCAACTTGTTTTGGCGCATAGCAAAGTAGCGCCTTGCCAAGAGGGTTATTATGTCCGCGTAGATGAGAAGAATAAAACCGCCGTCAAATTTCGAGATTGGCTGCTAAATTAAGAAAACCTTGGGTTAACCGGGACAGCCTAGCATGCGGGATATTGTTGCAGGCGACAAAACCAATCCAAGTCTAACGTTATGCAAGCGGACTTTAGCGCAGATGCAGTGAACGTCCGCATTGTTCCGCACAACGGACCTCCATGCATCGTGAAGCAAACGGCAGCAATGAGCCCAGATTCACCAATGCTGCATTGTGCGTGATTGGTTGCTTTCGGCTACGAGCGCATATGCGAAAAAACTGCCACGGCGTGCATCCAAAAGTATTAACTTTTTAGTTCACCGCGTAAAACAGCATTCAACCATTCTGCGAGATCAGTTGCAATCGAGAAGCCGTGGGGCAAATGCTTTCGGTCTGTTTCTTCAAATGCACCTTCAAGATGCCAGCCATCCCTATACCAATGGTTCGAAACGCACCAAACGGCGTTTTCGACTGCACTAGAGCTCGGTGCCACCTCTGGCCACCAAGAGTCTTTGGAGGGTTTGAAAAAGGCTAGGAATTGCTCTGGCATCATTTCAAGCATATTTTGGACATAGGTGCGGGCGGCCTGGCCGTCTTCCAAGAAAAACGGCCATGTTCCGATCGAGCACATAATTGGCGACGCTTTTTCTACCCACCGATAGCTTGACCCTATACTCGCTACATAACCGCAAGCTTCCATCAATTGAAATGCGCTGGTCAGGCGATGAGGGACAATGAAGCTATCGGATGGTTCGGCCTCTCTGATGGAATCAAGAACCTCGTTCTTCTGAAAGTGGAGGTTTGAAACGCAAAATGCCCCTATGACCCAAAGTAGGTCGATATTGAATCGTCCCGGGTTTGCACCAAGCGAGTCCCGCACTTCTTTTTCGGAGTGTTTGCAGACCAAATCTGACGACATGATACCCATGCGCTGCATCATCCAATGGATTTCGAAAAAATCACTCATATCCGCGATCCCACCAACGTAGCTGTTACGGAGAGTCACATCAGTTGCGCGATCCGGCATCCTCACAGAGGTGCAGCCATAGAGTGTTTGCACGATCAGCTCGATGAAGAGCTCAGATTCATTCGAAGAAAATTGCATTCTTTGTCATAGCCATTCAGCATCAATAAAGACAAGCGATCCCCAATCCGATAGCAGCCGTTCATCTTAAGTGAGCGAACGGCAACTTCGTCCCGCGAAATGCGAATTCGCCCATCAATTGAATTTGCGGTTGCAGCGAATGGCCGCGTTGACGGGCAGCGCCGCTGCAACCGGAACCTACGGCCAATGTCGGCTTAGGACCGTTTAATAACGCCGCTATTAACGCTAGCCCCCAAATGCCGCGCTGCATCCGATAACGGCATTGAGCCAAACCACCGCATGTTACAATCGATAGGAGTGATTTCTTCTTGAGAAACTACTAATCAACTTGATGTAAACCTGCCGCAAAACGAACCCCCAGCATTAGCGTTGCGGCTTAGCGTTTTCGGAGAAAGAACGACCTTTTGCTATTTCAACACCCTAATAGACTGGCCAAGGTCAACGAGCGAATCTGCGTTTGATGAGTTCGTCTTGCTTGAATGATGCTCACGTTTGGATTGGACCAAAATTTGCAGTAACATCAGCCCCAATCAACTCGGCACCTTCGACCTACTCGTCAAAGTATGCATTGTGCGTTGTATAAATGGCATCAATGGTTGGGGTCAGGCGATCAAGATGTTTGCGCAAGACTTTGTCAGCGGTAGCGCCATCGCCACCAAAGAGTGCCTCTAACATCAACTTGTGATCTTCGTACAATACGTCCATTGCCTCTTTGCTTGTTAAGGCCAGCATACAAAGACGATCTACTTGCGCTTTGTTTTCGGCAATGATCTCAAACGCAAAAGATTGTTTTGCGGATATGCAAAGCAGTTTGTGGAATTGATAGTCCAAGTCATGAAACAGTGTGACATCGCCAGCAGAGATGGCATCAGCTTGTTCACGCAGATTTGCCTTCAGCGCTGCATCGACCGATATATCCCGATCTAATGCTGCCGCGCGGATCACCTCGAGTTCTACCGCCGCACGGACAAAACGGGCATTGGCAATCAATCGACGTGAAAACTGACGAACAACGGTCGCACGTTGTGGACGCACCAAAAGAAGATTTAGGTTGGCCAGCCGCGTAAACGCCTCTCTGACCGGCTGACGGGAATAGCCAAATGATTTTGCGACGTCGGTTTCGGAAATTTTTGTGCCAGGTAGCATTTCCAGCCGTGTGATCTGCCCAAAAAGAGTGTCAAAAACAACATCACTGCTTGTTGTACGTTCTAGTGTTCCGAGTGCTGTCATCTGTTTTTTTTCACCTCCACTTGACGCATTGTGCCAGAGTTTTCTAGCAAATAGTAGCCTTAATTTGGATACTAGATGACAAATTATTACTGATTTTAAAGGATAAAAAGGATAATTCATAGAAATACTCTAAAACTACTGTTGACTAGTATCCCAGTTTGCGTGTTGTTTAACGACATGAGCGAAGGTTTAGCCGCCGCGCTTGTCAGGGGGGAGCAATACGCATCCAGCAGTGGGTGACCGCTGATCTGACAAGGCGATCTGCAAAATCATCGACGACAAAAATCTGGCTGAGCAAGGCCAGTTTAAACACGACTTGAACCTGATCTGGGAGGATATAATGTTCAATTATTCACTGAAATCGATGGCTGTCACGGCAGTGCTGCTGAGCAGCGCGACCACAGCTGTTGCCGACGTTACACTGCGCGGCGCGAGCATGTTTGACGAAGACCATGCCTTCACACAGACCCTGCGAGAGTTTGAACGACTGGTCGCTGAAAACTATGACGGCGACGTCGCCTTTGACCTGCGTTTGAACGGCGAATTGGGTGTCGAATCTGATTATGTTACATACCTCAACCAAGGTGTTGCGGTGGACTATACGATCCTAGCCCCTTCCAACATGGCGGTCTTTTCGGAATCCATCCCTCTTATGGATATGCCGTTCCTGTTCCGCGATTTGGAACACTGGGACGCTGTATTGTCCTCGGACGCATTCGCCCCGCTGGAAGCTGATCTGCGCGAAGCCGCTGGCATTGTTATCGTTGGCTACCACGGTGGTGGTGTACGCAACCTTGTGTCTGCAGAGCCGATCACGAGCATGGAAGAGCTGGCCGATCACCGTATGCGTGTCATGGGTGCCCCCATTCAGGCGCAAACCTTTGATGCCGTTGGTGCAGCCCCTGCGGCCATCGCTTACAACGAGGTTTACAATGCAATCCAGACTGGTGTGATTGCTGGTTTTGAAAATGAAGCGGCGTCTATCCAGAACCTCAAGTTCTACGAAGTAGCACCGCATATTTCACTCACACAGCACACGATCACTGTACGTCCGATTGTATTTTCTGCGAAAGTGTTTGATGCGCTCGATGCCGATCTTCAAGCCGCCATTATGGCTGCTGGTGCAGAGGCCGGTGCATTCGGTCGTGCCTTGGAATCCGGGGCAGACGGTGAAATCCTCGCTGAAATGGAAGCTGCCGGACAGGTTGTGATCCATGAATTCGACGGTCGCGAGCAGATGCTTGAGTTGGTCGGGCCTGTGCAGGATGCTTATGCTGCTGAATTGGGCGCGACTGAACTGCTCGAAAACGTGCGCGGAATGTGATCTCCCAGTTGACGGGCGGAGACGACCTCCAAGACCGCCCGTCAACACTTTATTCCGATACGGCACGCCCGTATCAAACTGCGAAGTAGGGCAGATCATGTTTGGAAGATATCTCGATACGTTCTGCACGGGGCTCCGCATATTGCTTGGCGTATTGATGGGTGCGTTGGCAATTCCGGTCGCGATGCAAGTGATCTCGCGGTACACCGGATTGATCCCTACATTTTTGTGGACCGAAGAACTCGCCACGTTTCTGTTTATCTGGATCGTCATGATCGGATCCGTCGTCGCCGTTTGGGATGGCACCCATTTTGATGTCAGGATCACACGGGATGCCGTCGGGCCGGTTACACGGTTACTACAAGACGGCGTTGTGCATTTTTCGATCATGTTGTTTGGCGCATTGTTCCTTTTTTACGGCATTGAATACGCAGAATTTGGTGGCAACCAACGATCTGTCATGATGCGCGCCAATCTGATGATCACCCATATCTCTGTGCCTGTTGCAGGAGGGCTATGGTTCTTGATGTCAGGCTACCGTCTTTGGGAAACGGTTACAGCGTTCCGCAACCACGAGGGAATGCAATCATGATCCTTGATACCGCCACAGCGGCTTCGATGTTGATTGCGGGGTTCATGATCCTGATCTTCATCCGCGTACCGGTTGCATTTGCGCTGGGTTTGTCGACCATCCCGGTGGTTTTACTTGAGCTGCGACTGACACCCTTCATCGTGTTGGACCGGATGTTTCAATCCTACAACTCATTCATCTTGCTGGCTGTGCCGTTCTTTCTTTTGGCAGCCAACCTGATGAATTCTGGCAAGGTAACTGACCGCCTGATCGAATTGGCACGTGTGCTAACCGGCTGGATGCCTGGCGGGTTGGGACACGTGAATGTGGCCGTGTCGATGCTCTTTGCAGGTATCTCAGGCTCTTCCACTGCCGATGCGGCAGGCATTGGGAAAATCCTGATCCCCGCGATGCAAAAAGAAGGCTACGACACACGCTTTGCCGTGGCGATTACTGCCTGTTCCTCGGTGATGGGCGTGATTATTCCGCCGTCTATCCTCATGATCGTCTGGGGTGGCGTTATGCAGGTTTCGGTCGGCGCGCTTTTCTTGGGCGGTGCGATCCCCGGCTTGATGATCGGTCTGGCCTTGATGGCCACGGTCTATGGTTTTGCCAAAGCCCGCAACTATCCGGTTACCGCATCCCCGAACTGGGGCGAGTTTTGGGCCGCGTGGAAAGGTGCCGCCCTTGCCCTTCTCACGCCGGTTTTTGTGATTGGTGGTATTGTCGGCGGGCTTGTAACACCAACCGAAAGCGCCATCATTGCGGCAGGGTATGCGCTTATACTAGGCATGTTTGTCTATAAGACGGTGACGCCAAAAGACCTCGGCGGCATTTTGTATGATACCGCGCGCTTCGCCGCGATCTCGCTCTTCGCGATTGGCACGGCATCTGCATTCGGCTGGTTGCTGTCATTCTACAACGCACCGCGTCTCATTGTGAGCGTCCTGACTGCGTGGGAATTCGGGGCCTTCGGGACTGCGCTTTTGATTGCGGCCCTGTTCCTGATTTTTGGTCTCTTCATTGATGCAATCCCGACAATCATCATCCTTGGCACAGTCCTGATGCCTGTGGCGCAAGCGGGCGGAGTGGACCCTATCGCATTTGCCATCATCGGAATTGTGTCGTTGGCATTTGGATTGGTCACGCCACCCTACGGATTGTGTTTGCTTATCTCAGCTGCGATCGGCGGGCTTAACGTCGTGCAAGTCTTGCGCGAGGTTGTCTTCATTCTTGCACCAATGCTGGTCATTCTGATTTTGCTGGCCGCATTCCCCGAAATCATTCTCTGGCTACCCAAAACGGTCATGCCAGGGGCATTCCAATAGCAGCGCGCCCAAATGGACGGCAAATATCAGCATAACAACAGCGAAATGATCATTTCGCGAAAGGAAGGATGAACATGAAACTCGCAGGGAAAACCGCCATCGTAACCGGCGCAGGGCGTGATATCGGCGCAGCGGTCGCGATCAAGCTCGCCTCGGAAGGTGCGAACGTCGCCATCAACTATTTCTCAAGCTCAAAGGGTGCAGATGCGACGGTTGCAACAATTGAGGCTGCTGGCGGCAAAGCCATCGCGGTGCAGGGTGATCTAAACAAGAAGGCAGATGTTGATACTCTGGTATCGAAGACCGTCGAAAGTTTTGGAAGCGTTGATGTATTGGTGAATAATGCGGGCGGCCTGATCGCACGTAAGACGATTGCAGAAATGCCGGTTGAACATTGGGAAGCCGTCATGAGCCTCAATCTGACAAGCACATTCTTGATGACCCAAGCCTGCTTGGCCCAGATGAAATCGGGGGCAATCGTTAATTTGGCCAGCCAAGCTGGACGCGATGGCGGTGGGCCGGGTGCCGTGGCATATGCGACTGCGAAGGGTGCAGTCATGACAATGACACGGGGCTTAGCCAAGGAACTCGGCCCCGATATTCGTGTGAATGCCTTGTGCCCCGGCATGATCGATACGGACTTTCATAACATCCACACCCCGGATGCGGGTCGTCGCGGGTTTGAAGCCAACGCACCGCTGAAACGTCAGGGTCACGTGGATGACGCAGCAAACCTCGTTCTGTTCCTTGCCTGCGATGACAGCGCTTTTGTGACTGGGACCAATGTTGATCTAAACGGCGGAATGCTGTTCTCATAGACGAGAGAGGATTCTTCATTTGTCTGACTTTCCGATCATAGAGACCGGTGAAAATGTCACGCGACAGGTGCTATCGGATCATCCCGATCTGATGGTCGTCGCCTTTCGGTTTGGTGCTTCGGGTGCGATCGGTGCGCTGCATGATCACCCACATGTTCAATCTACTTATGTTGAAAGTGGGCGGTTTCGTTTCACCTTAGGTGACAAGGAACAAGAGTTTGGACCTGGCGATAGCTTTGTGATCCCTTCCGGTCAAACCCATGGCTGTATTTGCTTGGTGCCTGGTACTTTGGTGGATAGCTTCACGCCGCGGCGTGATGACTTCTTGTAGCTGCCGTGCGGTTTCTGGCGATTGGTGAATGCATGGCAGAACTTGCCCCGTCGGGGCAGTCAAATGAGTTTAAGCTTGGGTTTGCAGGCGATACTTTCAACACCGCCTGGTATCTGGCACGGATCGCACCAGACATTGACGTCAACTATCTGACGGCCGTTGGCGACGATGCGATCTCGCGGGATATGCGGACATTTATGCGTGACAGCCAGATTAGCGATTGCCACGTGCAGGTCATAAAAGGCAAAACCGTGGGTCTCTACCTCATCCATTTGCAAGATGGAGAGCGCAGCTTTTCGTATTGGCGCGACAGCTCAGCCGCGCGTCAGCTTGCGGCGGATCCAGTTGCCCTTGTGCAGGCGATCCAAGAGGCTGACCTGATCTATTACTCAGGCATCACGCTCGCGATCCTTGATCCCATGGCGCGGGACATGCTGTTCGATGCTTTGGATAACGCGCGTGCCTTGGGTAAGACTGTTGCATTTGATACCAATCTGCGGCCAAGGCTATGGGCAAACCCAGAAGAGATGAAGTCGACAATTATGTTGGCTGCGGGCCGATCGGATATCGTCTTGCCGTCTCATGAAGACGAGGCCGCGTGGTTTGGTGATGTCGATCCGATTGCGACCCTCGAGCGCTATACAAAAACGGGCGCGCGGCACGTCGTTGTTAAGAACAGTGCCGAAGCTGTTGTGTATCAGTATGGCAAGGAACGGGGCGAAGTCGCAGTCGATCCCGCCCATGATGTCGTCGACACGACAGCGGCTGGTGACAGCTTTAACGCGGGCGTACTTTCAGAAATCATCCGGCATGATGATATGGCAAAGGGCATAAGACTTGGGTGCCGTTTGGCAGGCCAAGTCGTTAGACATAAGGGCGCACTTGTCCCCATCGATCCAGAAGTAGGAGCCGAAGAAGGATGAAGCAAACGTGGCGTTGGTTTGGACCTGACGACCCGATTTCGATTGCAGAAATTAGGCAAACTGGTGCGGCCGGCATCGTCTCTGCATTGCATCATGTGCCAACTGGGCAAATCTGGTCCGTCACGGATATCAAACTTCGCCAAAGGCAGATCGCTGAACCTGATGGCTTGGCTTCAGGGTTGACTTGGGATGTGGCCGAAAGTGTCCCTGTTTCCGAAGCGATCAAGACACAAACAGGCCCGGTCAAAGAACATATCGCGGCCTATAAGCAAAGCCTGCGTAATCTCGCATCATGCGGCATTCACACCGTTTGCTACAACTTCATGCCGGTCTTGGATTGGACGCGAACCGATCTCAGTTTTCCTTTGCCAAACGGCGGGCATGCAATGCGGTTTGACCTGGTCGATTTCGCAGCCTTCGATTGCTTCATTCTCGGAAGGGCCAGCGCGCGAGAAGACTATTCAGGCGAAATGCAGGAAATGGCCAAGGCGCGCTTCGCTGACATGAGCGACGAAAATCGGTCACGACTATCGCACAACATCGTCTCGGGTCTACCGGGTGCCAATGACGGTTGGTCGCTTGCGGACGTCAGAGATCGCCTCAGCACCTATGCTGGTATTGACGCTGAGGGGCTTCGCGACAATCTGATTGATTTCCTGTCGGAGATTATTCCTACGGCGGAATCATGCGGCATAAGGCTTTCGTGTCATCCCGATGATCCGCCGTTTCAATTACTTGGATTACCGCGTGTGATGTCCTCGCAAGCGGATTATTCAAAAGTCTTGAACGCGGTCGACAGCCCAGCAAACGGGATCACCTTCTGTACGGGCTCTTTCGGAGTGGCAGATGACTTTGACCCAGTCGCCTTTGTCACTCACCTTGGCCATCGCATTCATTTCGTGCATCTGCGCAATACCGTGCGATCTGGTGGCTATGAAGGTTTTCGGCACAGTTTTACCGAAGCAGAGCATTTGGTTGGCGATACCGATATGGTCGCCACCGTCCGCGCGCTACTGCGTGAAGAAGCCCGGCGGCGGAAGCAAGGACATAGAGACTACGAAATCCCGATGCGGCCTGATCACGGGCATGCTTTGTTAAGCGACCACGAAGGACAAATGCAGCCGGGATATCCTTTAATAGGAAGGATGCGCGGACTGGCGGAACTACGCGGTGTTATCTTCGCTCTGAGCTGAATACTGGTTTTCATGCTGAGAAAATTGACTTTAAGGATCGGTCAACTGCCATTGTAAGTCTTTACCCAGAACCTCGGGCGTGCGCATCGTGTCTCGTCCCAGCTCAAAGCAGGTATTTGCTGGGTCAACACGTACCGCGCCATATCACCGATAGCGCCATTTGGAGGGTATAACCATTCAGGCTATGGGCGTGAAGCGGGGCTTGACGCGATGCACGACTATACCCGCACTAAGACCACATGGATCAATACATCTGACAAACCAATGACGAACCCCTTTGTCATGCGCTAACCGGTATTCACCAAAGATCATTGCCCACCGAATGGGATAAGTACCGGGTGTTACTTGGTCAGCCAGGTTGTTCCTAAAAGAACAGTGCCAGCCCCGTCATTGAGACCACCAAGAATAAGATGGTCATGATCCCTCCAGATCGGATGAAATCAACTACGCGGTAACCAGCAGGACCCATGATAAGCGCGTTGACCTGATGGGTTGGTATCAAGAATGAATTCGAAGTTGAGATCGCAACCGTCAGAGCGAATATGGCAGGGTCTCCACCCGAAGAAACCGCAATAGAAATCGCTAAAGGCACCAGCAGGACTGTTGCGCCGACATTGGACATCACCAGCGTAAATATAGTTGCCAGAATGGCCAATCCGACCTGCAATGACCATACTGGCCAACCGTCGAGCAACGTCAGGATTTGCGCAGCGATCCATGCTGCCGTTCCCGTGTTTTGAACTGCCATACCCAAAGGGATGAGTGACGCCAGCAAGAAGACCGTACTCCAACTCACGGCTGCATAAGCCTCATCTACTGAAAGAACCCGTGACAGGATCATGCCAACCGCACCTGCAAGCAATGCAAGAGACAAGAGCAGGTCGGTAAACAATATTAGGCAGAGCGTCATCACAAAGAAGCCAAGTGCCCAATTGACCTTATGCGGACGAAGTTCTTCTTGGGGATAATCAGATGTCACAATAACAAAGTTCTGATCAGACTTCATACGGGTCAGCCGCTCCCACTGTGTATGGACGACCAGCGTATCGCCAGCCTGCAAAAGCACCTCACCGACATGCGTTGCGACATGATCGTCAGTCTCAACATGGCTCAGCGTTTCTTCACCACGGTGAATTGCAAGAATGGATAGACCATGTGTCTGGCGCAAACGCAGATCAATCGGGGATTGTCCGATCACAGAAGAACCCGGAGGGATAACAACCTCGGCCACACCAGATTCCGTGGCCGCAAAATCATCTGCAAACACGTCTAGCCCTGGTAAAATTTCAAGACCGTAGGGTTCTGCAAACTCATCTTGCAGTACGCGGCGCAGCCCTAAAATCGCCAAACGCGCGGGGGCCTCGATCACAGTATCCGCCATTGGGGCAATAACTTTGTGGCCCTTGTAGGAAGTTCCCAAAATATAGATGTGATGCGCCACCATAATATCGGCCAGCTTTTGGCCGATCAGGATCGACCCCTCAGGGACTCGCACTTCGAACATGTCCGCACGCAGCCCATAAGTGTTCTCAACATAGGCCTGCATCGATCGGGCTGCACCCGCATCTTCGCCCCGGCCACGCTGACCGGGCAATATCCAACGGCCCAGCAGCACAAAATAGAGCACGCCAGTCAGCACCAACATGAGACCAATGGGTGTAACCGAGAACAGACCAAAGGGCTCCATTTGTTGATCTGCGGGCAATGTCCTGTTTGCCGAGATCAACAAGTCGTTCAGTAGAATCAGCGGCGAAGACCCAACCATCGTGATTGTTCCACCAAGGATCGCACAAAACCCCATCGGCATTGCCAAACGGCTCATCGGGATTTCAGTGCGGGCCGATATCCGGCTGATCACAGGTAGGAACAACGCTGCTGCACCAACGTTTTGCATAAAAGAGCTGATCACCCCAACGGTGCCGGACACGATTGGAATGATCCGTGCCTCGGTCGTTCCACCGCGTTTCAGGATCAGCGTTGCGACCTTGGACATCAGGCCGGTTTTATCCAGCCCTGCCCCAATGATCATCACAGCAATAATGGAAATCACGGCATTTGATGAGAAGCCTGAAAAAAGATCCGCTCCGTTTGAAAGGGTTTCAAGTCCGGGCAATGTACTTAGCCCGCCCAAGATCACCATCACAAGGATCGCTGCCAAGTCGATACGTATGATTTCAGACACAAACAGAAAAACCGTGAACGCCAGCAGCCCTAAGACCACCATCATTTCGAACGTCAGTACCGTAGCTTGCATCATCTCTCCCTAAACAGAAGTTTAGCGACGGAATTTCAATGCGCATAGGGCCAGTTTCGACATCTGTTTATGTGCAAAGCGACAGCTTACTTATTGCGCTGGTCCCGCAAATCCGGACCACCAGCGCCGGCCGCACGCTAACGCGCCGTTTGAAAGCCTCTCAAGACGCTTGAAACGAGAAAGATCATGGCTGCCACACAGACAATCGAAGGCCCCGCAGGGGTGTCAAAGACATAAGCAGCACGCAATCCAATGACCGCCGATAGCGTGCCTATCAAACCCGCGATCAGCGCCATGCCCTCGGGCGTGCGCGACAGGGGGCGGGCCGCTGCAGCAGGGATGATGAGCATGGCGGCAATCAACAATACCCCAACCACTTTGATCGCAACGGCAACTGTGACCGCCAAAGCCACCGTCAAAGCCAACTGTTCGCGCTTTGGGTCAATCCCGTTGGCGTATGCCAGATCCTCATTAAGCGTTGCCGTCAGCAACGCCGACCAACGCCAGAAAATCAGCAATATGACAAGCAATGCTCCACCCCAGATCACCGCAAGATCACCGCGTGATACCGCAAGGATATCCCCAAACAGATACGCCATCAGGTCAATCCGAATACCAGATAAGAACGATACGGCCACCAACCCAAAAGCAAGTGCCGAATGCGCCAATACACCAAGCAACGTATCCATCGCATAGCCGCGTCCAGACAAAAAACTGACCGTCAATGCCATCAATAGGGCAACAATCACAGCACCCACAAAGATCGACATTGAGAACGCCAAGGATAACGCAACGCCAAGAATAGCCGCATGCGCCGTTGCATCGCCAAAATAAGCCATGCGGCGCCAGACCACAAAACATCCCAGCGGCGCGGCTGCAAACGCCACCCCGATCCCCGCCAGCGTGGCGCGGACCATAAAATCATCAAGCATTATTGAGCGGCCTCTTTGTGGTCGTGATCATGGGCGTGATCACTGTGGTCATGTCCGTGATCATGTTCATGCCGGTATAAGGCAAGTGCACCGCCCGTCCCCGTTCCAAAGAGCGCCCGGTATTCAGGTGCCGAGGCAACGACGGCAGGCGTGCCTTCGCAACAGACGTGCCCATTCAGGCAGATCACACGGTCAGAGGCGCTCATGACAACGTGCAATTCATGACTAATCATCAGAACGGCGCATCCTGTCTCTTGGCGGACCTGTTCGATCTGTTGATAAAATGCAGCCGACCCGCGCTGATCCAGCCCTTGTGTCGCTTCATCCAACAACAACAAATCCGGTTTTCCAATTAAGGCCCGCGCCAACAAGACGCGCTGAAACTGGCCCCCCGAGAGCTTTGACAGCTGCGCATTTGATAAATCAGGGACGCCCGCCTGTTTGAGCGCGCGATCTATCTGCGCCTGCCCCACACCGCCAGGTAGTTTCAAAAACCGTGACACGGTCATGGGCAAGGTTTCATCAATGTGAAGACGTTGCGGCACATAGCCAAGCTTGACGCCTTGCGCCCGTCCGACCCGACCTTTCACTGGCTTTACCGCACCGATGATCGCACGCAGCAAACTGGTCTTACCAGATCCGTTTGGACCAACAATGGTGACGATTTCGCCCGCGGTCACATTTAGTGAAACGCCCGACAATACCTTCTGTGCGCCATAACTGACGCTCAGGTCCTTCACCTCAACAAGGTTCATCTATCAGCCTCATCCGCGCAGGAAGGACACACACCTTCGGCTTCAACGACCGTCCGCTCAATAAGGAACCCCGTCGCCTTGGCTGCATCGCCCAAACTGCCTCTGGCAGGTGAAGAATGCGTTTCAGCAACCGCATCGCAAAGACGGCAAATCAAAAATGCAGGAGCATGAGAATGGCTGGGATGCGTGCAAGCAATAAACGCATTCAAACGTTCGATTTTATGGGCGAGGCCGTTCGTCACAAGAAAATCAAGAGCCCGGTAAACGATCGGCGGCTGAGAGCCAAAACCTTCTTCACGTAGCTGATCAAGGATCGCATATGCCCCGACAGCACGATGCTCTTGCAACAAGATTTCCAAAACCCGGCGACGCACTGGCGTGAAGCGGAGTCCATCCGCCGCACAGCGCGCTTCAGCAGCGGCAAGCGTATCGCCTACACATGCACTGTGGTCGTGCTGCGCAAACCCTAGCGGGTCGGCAGTCGTATTTTCTGCTGGAGGACTTGTCATGTTATCACATTTCGTTTAGAGCAACTGTAATGTTATAAGATCACATAGGAAAGCCAATGTCCATGAAGCTTGTTCCCCTCTCTTTGACGGCGTCCCTACTGGGCGGCGTTGCCTTTGCCGACGTTCCGCAGGTTGCTGTAGATATTGCACCTGTGCATTCTTTAGTTGCAAAGGTGATGGAGGGTGTCGGCACACCTGATCTGATCATTCAGTCTGGCGCCAGCCCGCATGAATATAGCTTGCGCCCGTCAGAGGCATCCGCGTTGCAAGAGGCGGATTTGGTATTCTGGACTGGCCCTGATCTGACACCTTGGTTGACGGATACAATCGGAACACTGGCACCTGACGCGGTCGTAACGACCTTGATGGAGGCCGATGGAACAATAGAATTGCCGTTCCGTGAGGGCGCTCTCTTCGAAGCTCATAACCACGATGACCATGACGACCATGGTAAGGAAGATGATCATGACGGTCACGGACATGACGACCACGCTGAAGACAAAGATCACGACGACCACGGACATGACGATCACGCTGAAGACAAAGACCACGACGACCACGGACATGACGATCACGCTGAAGACAAAGATCATGATGACCATGCAGGTCATGAAAGTCATGACCACGGTGCGCATGATCCTCATGCTTGGCTTTCACCGCAAAATGCATCGACTTGGCTAAATGCGATTGCCGCCCAGCTCTCTGCTGCTGATCCAGACAACGCTGGTACCTATTTTGCAAATGCAGCCGCAGGCAGGGCGCAAATGGATGCGTTAGTGACCCAGGTGAATGCCACGCTTGATCCAGTCCGCGGTGGTCGGTTTGTCGTCTTCCACGACGCTTATCAGTATTTTGAAACCGACTTTGACTTCCCCGCTTCCGGTGCGATCTCTATTGGAGATGCATCTGACCCAAGCCCTGCGCGGATCGCTGAAATCCAAGGGCGCATCGCGAATGAAAGCATCACTTGCGTATTGGCAGAGCCGCAATTTAATGCCGGGCTCGTTGCAACTGTTCTTGATGGGTCAGAAGCCAACACAGGTGTCATTGATCCTTTGGGAGCAGAGCTGGAACTGGGTGCAACGCTCTATCCACAGTTAATCAGCGATATGGCGACTGCCTTTGTTGATTGTCTTGAATAAGTAAGATCGTGCCGTGGCGTTTGCGTCGCGGAAAAAGCCCCAACAAATACCACCCAGTCTTCAAAATGAGTACTTGACGGAGCATGCCGCATGAGAGGCAATTTGGGCGCAACAAGCCTACGCCGTCGCAGCAGGGCGATTGAACCGATGCAAGCCTACGATGCATTGCCCAGACCATTGCGCCAATGGCTTGCCGGAGCCGCTTTGCCGTGGTCACCAGTATCGTGCAAACGTATTTGGGAAAAGGCACGCAAAGACGGCTTAAGCACAGATGAAGCCCTTGTTAGGCTTGTGCGCGCAGAGCAAAAGACGCTGGAGCGGGATAGGTTCAGCGGCGCGGGTCCTTAGCAATCAATCCGTCGCAGAAGTTTAACGCGTGCCATTCGTAAATTTCTTGCGGCGTTCGCGGATCTTGGCATCAGATTCTGCCGTACCATCATGGAAGGACCCGAACCACTTATCCCACGGCAATTCAAGCGAGCCGTAATTGCACTCAAAATAACGGTGGTGCATCTGGTGATGAAAGGTGCCCAGTTTCAATCGGTTCTTGTCTCTCACGACCATCCCCTCAAATCCCGTATGGGTCGTCGCTGCCGTGAGTGCGTAATATTGCAGATGAAACAGAATATGAACTGGATGGGCCGCAACGACAAAGTGGATCAGGACGGACCCCAAAAAGATCAAATGTTCAACCGGATGCATCGCCATGCCAGACCAAGGGCCGACGTTGATATTACGATGATGCAATGCGTGGACGTGCTTGTAGAAAAACGGAATATGTAGAAAGCGATGAATCCAATAAAAGTAAAAGCTCTCCCAAACTGGGATCAGCAAGAAGAGTGCGATGAACCACACAGGGTGAGCAGCCCATGTCAGCACTGGCGCATAGCCATTGGCCATCGCCCAATACATCAATACCTCATAGGCAGTCCAGACAGTTACGCCACTGGCAATTGTCCAAAACATATTGTCGCGCACCTGCCCGCCCAGCGTGAACTGTCGTCCGTTCTTCATCAATGGACGGGGGTCGTATTTCAACGCCTGACCCTGCTGGGTGAATGTATAGAAATAGAGGTGCAGACCGCCAGCGACGACCGTCATCAGCACCACATTGCGCACAAATAGCGCCGCGATCCAGTCAAAGGCGAGCGTATGTGTCACCGCAAGTGATGGCTGGAACCAATAGAATGAAATAAGCGCAATCGCGACGACCATCAGCCGTTCGGTAATCAAAAACCACGAATGCCAGATCCATGACAGCATTTGCATCGGACGCGGCGGCCATTGAAAGAAAGGAGAGACTTGCAAAGGCACATCCGGAACATGGTTCCAACCTTTAAGCGGGGTATCTGACATTGTAAGTCTCAATCTGACAGTTGCTCATAGAAACCTGCCATAGATCGCCATTCCAACAAAGGCGCGATTTGCCCTGCTTAGCAGATAACCGACACTGCGCTAACAATTCGCAACACGGTCCAGTTTTTCGTAGGTAAGAGGCGCTACTTGATCGATCAACTTGATAACCTCTTAACTGTCGCCTTATCGGAGCCCCAAATGTCCCAGGTCAAATTTGCACCCATCCCGACAAACCCAGACGTTGTGGTAATCGGGGCAGGCTCGGCCGGGCTTGGCGCTGCGCGACGGTTGATAAAGAAGGGCAAGACCGTCGTTGTCATTGAGGCCACAGATCGTGTTGGGGGCCGCGCATGGACACAAAGCGACAGCTTTGGTGTGCCTGTCGATATGGGGGCGTCATGGATGTCAGGGGCCGACAAGAACCCTTATGCCAAAGTCGCACGGCAGAACGGCTTTACTTTGGTTGAACACACCCACGCCGGAACCGATCTTTTCCGCCGGGATGGTTCTCGTGCGAATGCGCAAGACCATGCAGATTATGCAGATAGCTTTGCAGCAATGGAGCAAAGCATGAAGAACGCAGGAAAGGCGGGGCGTGATGTTGCAGCATCAGAGGTCACACCCGGTGACTTGCCTTGGATGGGCGCTATTCAGTCATGGCTAGGCCCGATGGACTATGGTGTCGATTTTGATGAAATCTCGACTTTGGATGATTGGCACAGCAAAAGCGACCAACCCAGCTATTTCGTGCGCGAAGGGTTGGGGGCAGTTGTCGCCACCAAAGCTAAAGGACTGCCCATCAAACTGAACACCACGGTCACCCATATTGATTGGCGTGGTCATGGGGTGCGCATTGAGACGACTGCGGGGACGATTGCTGCAAAAGCCTGTATCATCACCGTTTCGACCGGTGTGCTTGCATCTGGTAAAATTCGCTTCACACCCGCATTGCCGAACACCAAAACTGAAGCCGTTCATAACCTGCCGATGGGTTTACTGGTCAAGGTTCCAATGCTCTTTGACGGTGTGCGCTTGGGTTTAGGTGAAAACAACTGGGTCACCTATGATGTCCCCAACCAGACACCTGCAAGGGCCTGCTACTTCATCGCTTGGTCTTGCGGCCACGACTACCTGTTTGGCAATATTGGGGGTCAACTGGGGTGGGAGCTGTCACGCGAACCCTCGGATGTCACAGTAGATTTTGCGATGGAAGAATTGGTGAGACTTGTTGGTTCAGACGCCCGCAAACACTTGGTCAAAGGTTTCCGTACTGATTGGGCAAATGAGCAAACCACCTTGGGGTCCTATGCCGCCGTCAGGCCAGGCAACACTGGCGTGCGCGAAGTACTTGAGGCACCCGTTGGCAACCGCTTGTTCTTTGCAGGAGAAGCCATGGGGGACGGCTATTCCGCTTTGATCAGTGGCGCATACCGAAGCGGTAAGCGTGCGGCACGAAAGGTTTGTAAGGCTTTGCAGTCAAGTTGATCCCGTTTGAGTTTTGTTGGCGCAGCCGGCTGACATCCGGAGGCAGGTTTAAGCAGGCATTCTATGTGCCATCTCGACCTGAAATACAGCCACTGAGGCTTGCCTTATGCGTCCAAATCAACGACCAAAATGCCATCAAGTCCGCCCACAGCATGTGCAACCAATTGACCGCCCAGCGCCTGATGCCGGGGGTGATCTGCATAGTTTTTCAATGCGTCCCAACTGTCAAAATCAACGACAAATCCATGCATGAACCCACGTTCGATTTGTTCCGGGCTTTCTGACCTGCCACCCAAAAAACCGTGCGCACCCGGCAGGTCTTGCACAAGCGCCGACAGCCCTGCGTAGATTTCTGCAATCGTTGCTTCATCTGTTTCAGGCTTGAACTTTGTCAGAACTATATGCCGGATCATGCTGCTATTCCTTGATCGTGTTTGATCACACAGCCTGCCTTTATCCCGGTAATGATCAAGGGTGCTTAAGCCTGCATGGTGTTTATATGGTCCAATTCATACGTCAATTCGTGGGCTTGGTGACAAATATATCCGGGACAGACAGCGATCATTCGAGGTGTCGGATGCACGCACTGCTTGCATCACCGTTAACACGCAGCATAATCAAACGGATCAGAAGAGCCCAACTGCGTGTTATTTGAGGCGTTGTTGGCTCCATTAAATCTGACAACAAGAAGTCAAACAGGAGAGCACATATGCTATGGTATGATAGCCGAGACTGGGTCAAGCCCGTCAATCTGACGAAGACAATTCGTGCGCCGAAGCCTTTTCCTCAGCAGTACGTCGACGCATTGAAAGCGGCCATCACCGGCGATGTGCTTGTGCCGGGCGACGCGCAATATGAAGCAGAGCGACGCGTCTCAAACCCAGCTTTCAACAATTTCCCAAGCATCATCATCATGTGCGAAACGAATGATGACGTGGCTTTGTGCCTGAAGGTTGCAAGGGAAAGCGGCTTTCCCGCCGTGGCCCGTTCAGGTGGCCATAGCACGGCCGGTTTCTCGTCGCCCAACGACTCTATGGTAATTAATGTACGGCGCATGGTCGCGATCGACATTGCAGAAGACGGTTCAAATGTTTGGGTCGATGCCGGTTGCGATTTTGGCACGCTGAACACTGCACTTGAGGTCAGAAATCTCCATACACCCGGCGGCGCCTGCCCAGATGTGTGCATTGGGGGCTATATGCAGGGTGGCGGCTATGGATTTACCGCCCGTATCTTTGGGATGAATTGCGACCAAGTGATTGCCGCAGAAATAATGGGCACCGATGGCACGATGTACCATGCGCGACCTGATGGTACCGAAGCAGAGAAGGACCTCTATTGGGCTATCCGTGGTGGCACAGGCAGTAACTTTGGCATTCTGTTGCGGGTCTGCTTCAAGCTTCAACCATCTGCAATCTTCTCAGGCTTCTCAATCCGGTGGGATCTGTCGGAAACCGACGGACCTGACCATGCAGCCCATGCGCTGTCATGGTTACAGGCCAATTTCACAAAGACAGAAGTCAGTCGCGACGTGGGCTACCAGATGATCTGGGTCTTTGAAGGACCAGAAGGCGTGCAGAAAAAACCATACTTGTTGATGCGGGGCATGTACAAAGGTGGCCGCGAAGAAATGCTAGAAAGGCTGCATGGTGTGTTAGCGTTGCGCGGGGCCACGTTAGAGTATGAATTCAGCCCAATGCCTTACTCGATCTTGAACAAGATCCTGCTAACCACGCCCTATGAAGTTCCGCAATTTCCGGCATCGGTCCTCGCCACCCACTCTGCACCGCCAGAATCCAAACTAAGCCGCATTCTCGAACGGGTTTTGGAACCCGCGGATTGGAAGGTCTTGATTGAACACTTCCTCAAATCACCAAATCCTTACACGACGATTGCGATGGAAATGTACGGGGCCGCAATTAACGAAGTCTCCGCCCGCGATACTGCCTTCGTGCATCGCGATGACTACTGCGATCTGTTTTGCGATGTCTTCTGGTTGACGGATGAACAGCGTGCACCAGCCGAGGCATTCTCAGCGGAATGGGCACGACTTGTGGAGCCTCATTGGGATGGTGCCGTCTACCAAAACTATCCACGTGTAGGCGACATGCAGTTTTCAGAAGAATTCTGGAACCCAGAGGCGTATGCACGGTTAGAGTGTATCAAAAGTAAGGTCGATCCCGAGAACATTCTGCGCTTTGAACAAAGCGTCGGTCAGGCGGATTAGAAACAAACACACGTGAACCAAACTGCAGGACTAAGTATCGATTCATGGCTGGCCCGCCTCGGGCTGGACCAATACGCGGCGGCTTTTGTCGCCGCGGACATTGATATGGATGTTCTGCCTCACCTGAGTGACGATGACCTGCGTGAAGTCGGTGTGCAGTCTTTGGGACATCGGCGCAAGATCATGGCCGCCGCAAAAGAGCAATCGCCTGAAGTCTCACCAGCGGAACGGCGGTTTATCACGGTGCTCTTTTGCGATCTGGTGGGTTCGACCCGGCTTTCAGGTCAGCTGGACGCCGAAGCCTATGCCGAATTACTGAACTTATATCATGCCAACGTAAACCGCGTGGCCCAGAAATATGGCGGGCATGTCGCGCAGTTCCTAGGCGACGGCGCGCTAATCTATTTTGGAAGCCCAGTCCCGCTTGAAGATGCAGCCGCGCGTGCTGCAATCACGGCGCTTGAACTGCCAAGCGCCGTGTCCAATCTGAGCGACAATCTACCCAAAATTGAAGTGCGCATAGGCATTGCGAGTGGTCCGGTTGTGGTCAGGGACACCATTCAAGGTGATCGGGCAGCCGTCGGCCAAACCATGAACCTCGCAGCAAGACTTCAGGCAAAAGCTGAACCCGGGACGACTGTGCTATCGACCGCGACAGTCGACCTGATCAAAGACCAGTTTGAAGTTGTTGATCTTGGATTTCACCCGTTGAAAGACTTTGAAGATCCTATGCGCCTCTACCGGCTTGGCGTTCAAAAAACGGCGACATATCTAGATACCAAAGCGCCACCAATCGCTGCTTCGCAGTTCGTCAACAGAACCAAAGAGCTATCCATCATGGAGGTGGCACTGACAGAGTCCCAGCAAACTGCGGTATCGCTGCTGGTGACTGGCGAAGCGGGGATGGGTAAGTCACGACTGGCGGCGGAGTTTGTCGCGAACCGGCGTGCAGAAGGTGTCCATGTAAAGGCGTTCGCGTGCTCGCCTTTGGGTCCCGCAATTCCCTTTTTCCCTTTCCTGCGACCACTTCAACAGGCTGCAGATGACGGTGATGATGCGGCTGCGCGTTTGACAAGGATGCTCAATGCGAATGATGCCGAAACCCAGCTGGAACGCCGTGAACTCCGTCGCGAAACGATTCTGGCCCTGTCGCGATACCTTGATAGACGAAGCGAAGCGCATGACCCTGTCATCATGGTTGAAGACCTACAATGGGCCGATCCATCAACGCTAGAAACACTTGCGCATCTGACGACGCAAGATCACAAGAAACGCCTTCTGCTTTTGACATCGCGCAACACGGAAGTGATCGCCCACATTCCTCATTGCCGACATCTCCCCGTACTTCCACTTTCGCCCGAGCATACACGTGAGATTGTCCTCAACCGTCTGGGGGAAGTTGAAGGCTGGCAAACGCTGGTTGATCCCATTTCAGATCGCGCACAGGGCGTGCCGATCTTTGCCGAAGAACTGGCAAATGAAATGCGTCTGCGGACACATGCGGGGACAGGTGATGTGAACGACATACCGTCCAGTTTGCAACAAAGCCTACAGGCCAGAATTGATCGTCTAGGTCCCGGACGTCAGCTGTTGCGGCTGGTATCTTGCATAGCCCGCGTCACGCCGATTTGGATTGCACAGGCCACATGGGGAACACCGGCGTCTTTTGGTGCCGCGATCGAGGATCTGACCCAGTCTGGCTTTGCGCAACTGATCCCGGGCGGGGTGGATGAGCCCGAAGGAATGCTTGAGATTAAGCACCAGATCGTGCGTGAAATTGCCTACGACATGATCTTGCCCAAGGATCGCAAAGAGATTCACCAAGTCATTGCGTCAAATCTGATAGGAGACGCTGGCGCAAAACTAAATCCGGCCTTGCTTGCTGAACACCTGGAGTTGGGTGGTCAAGCCACGCTCGCTGCGAAGAAATGGTCCGAAGCGGGACAACTTGCAGCGGGTCAATCTGCCGATGCTGAGGCGGTTGTTCTGTTCAATCGAGCACTGGCGCTCTTGCCGCAAATGCCTGCGGGTGCAGAAACAGATGACTTTGAGATCGACACCGTTCTAAAGCTCTATCCAGCCATGATCGGTGCCCGCAGCTATGCCATTGCCAATGACGAGCTTTCCGAGAGATTGGACAAGCTTGTGGCCCGTAAAACGACGCCTGAACGCATCATGTCGGGGCTTTTCTATCAATGGATCGGCACCGTTTCGAGAGGCGACATTCAGGCAGGACTAGACCTGTTACAGGGGCTCAAGCGAGATGCCGTGACGGGCGGTGATCCAATCTTGGAAATGCTGTGGGATCGGATGCACGGTTCAACACTCATGTTTCATGGCGACTTAAAGCAGGCGCGGCAGGTGTTGACCAACATGACGGCGCAGTACGTTCGCGCGGACCATGAAGCGTCTTTGGCCAAATATGGAGCCACGGATAATTATGTTACCGTATTATGCTGTCTTGCGGCCATCGACGCATTAGAGGACCGACCAGACAGTGCGCAAATGGCACTTATTGCTGCTGAAGAACGCGGGCATGTGCATACTTTGTGCCACACGATCACCTTTGGTGTCGCCCTGCCCGCCGTCATCCGCCAGGATTGGACGACCGCGAAATCTTCTGCCGAACGTCTGTTACGGTTGGGTGAGGATAGAGATCTCTTTCTCTGGAGGACTTTCGGCGCGCTGATTACAAGCATGACAACAACAAACGATGGGGCGATTGAAGAAGGGTCAATACAGTTTGCGAGGGCCTGCCAGTCTTTGTCCAAGCAAGGGTTCAACTTTATGATCCCAAGTTTTCAAGCTTTGTTTGTCAGGACCAAGAGCGCACACGCGGCACCTAATCCAGACGAAATAGCTCAGATCGAGAATATCCTCTCAAAGAGCGAGCGCTGGATGCTTCCCGTGATCGCAGAGATATCCCCCTCCAGTCGTCGTAATACCACCGAAAGCAAATCTTAGGGGCGATACATCTGCGTTACTCGCCGATGCTAAGCCGATCAGTCGTGCCATCTTCTTTACGCACATCAATCGTCGCATCGCCAATCGCCACGATTTGCCAGTCACCCAATCGCGCATCTTCCTCCAAACGAAAGATCTGAGGGCTGGTTGATATCCGCAACAATGCAACTTTCTCGCCTTCAGAGCCCAAAATACCAACCAGCGTCAGGGTTGCTTCCGGTGCAACAGGTGCGACGGGGGCTTCCGGTGCGGCTGGCGGCGTCCGTGTTGAGTGAAAAAGCGGGCGTTCGCCGGTGACTTCGATCAAATTGGCAAGCGTCTCTTGAGAGGATTCCAACCTAGCAGTCAGGTCGTTGTTAGGGGTTCGTATCTCTTGTACTTGTGCATCGCCCTTTGGCAACCAGCCCCATAACGCCAATCCGCAAAAACCAACCAAGACGGCCGTGCCAATCATAGTCCCGTTCGCCGGTTGCGTCTTTGATTTGGGTTTCTGCTGTGTCATCTTTCGGACAGCCCATAGAGTTGAAGTTGGAATGAAACACGCCGCTCCGGGCTGGACCGTGTCGTTCGCGCCCGCCGCAGCGATATTTGCTCAATAACAACGATAGGTTCCAATGCCGAGAGACCATGAAGATAGGCCCCCAGTTCGGTCTCAGGCGCAACACCGTTGACGGTAAGATTTAATCGGACAAACCCATCGATTTGTTCGATCTGATCCGTGCGAATGACTTCAATCTGAATGTCGTGTGATTCAGCAAGATTTTGTAAATTAGTCTGCAGGATGGCCTGCGCCAACTGTGGCGTGTCTCCGGTATAGAACGCACTGGCAGCCAATCCGCTACCGGTGTCGGTTCCTTGGGTCATCGCATCTGCACGGGCAATCACGGCGCGCATTTCGGCAAGGTCGGAATTGCGCGCTGATGCGCCTGAAATCAGGATAAGCCCGATCAAACCTATCAAAGCCACAAGACCATATCCCGCAAAAAGGATAATCCGGCGTGGCAGTGCCGGTTGGCGAAAGCGAAAATCACTCATGGTGCCGCACCTGTCAGGGTCGCCGCGATCCGAAACCGCTCAAGCGATTGCGAATTGTCACGTGTCACAGGGGATGCAAACCGAATGTCGGTCAGCTCTGGTAAAGTCGTAAGCATTTGGGTGATTTCAGCCGCCGAAGGCGCGAAACCTGCCAAAGTCACGGTATCATCATCAATGATCAGCTGATCGAGCCAAACCCCATCTGGCAGCAGCTCACTGAGTTTGCCTGTCATAGCTAGCTTATCTGTCGCCAGTTGCAGTGATTGATCCAGTTTTTGTATGCCAGCAGCCGATTGTGCCTGTTCAGACAACGCCGCACGCGCATTCGCGGCTTCTTGCGAGACGGCGGAACGCGTCATGCTGTCAGAAATCATTAAGGCGATCGCCGACACACAAAAGATCATCGCGCCCACCAAACTTAGCTTAAGCGCGACGGGCAGGTGCTTGGTCAGTGACAACGAGTTTGCTTGGTTGGCATGCCCTGCCCATTCTGGACGCGCAGCAAACTCGACTTCGGTTGTAGATCGACGGACCATACCAATCGGTATTTCAGCCTGTGCAAGTAAATCCAAAGCTTCCTGAACACGATTCTTCAAGATAACAGCAGCGCGTGCGCGCCATTTGCCATCCTCCTGCTCTTCACCAATCCAAAACCAGTAGGATGCATCCTCACTAAATGGGGACCGGAATTGCAGTTCATTTTCAATGATTTGCCGCAATTCTGGCAATGTGGCATCGGGCAAGCGAAACGACAAATCAATACAGCTGTCATCCATCACAACCAGATCAACCGGTGCTTGCCCACGCTGGTCAACGAGCTCTGAAATTGTTGCAGCAGACAGTAGCTTTTTCTCGGACGACCGCGGTCGACGCAATGTCGGTGCATCGTCCGTGATCGCGACATAAAAATCCGAGACCGGTACTGAATCAGCAGAAGGCACGGCCAATTCGGCCGAGCCTTGCAGTGCTAGGTTTCGATATTGGTTCCGCTTTCTTGCGAAAGGCACCGCTTTGGTGTCTTTCGCAGGATCGCTATCAGTCTTCGCCACGCGTTCCCTAACTACATTTATTCATCAACAGGGTTGTTGCCGCCTAGCATAGCTATGACATGGCAGAAAACAATTCCAAGTCTGAGAACGTGTGGTTCGGGAAGATCGTCGAAATCAGGTTCTGGTCCATTTGCATATGGCGAACCATGATTTCACCAACAATATCACGATAACTCGTAACCGTTGGCAGCCAGTTACGGTTCACCACCGTATCGTCAATGGTGCTAACATCTGGTGCCACAGCTTGCTGTGTTGGGCCACCGAAGGCGAACCAAGAGCCACCAAGACCGTGGTCAGTACCGACACTACCGTTTTGCTTTTTGGTACGGCCAAATTCACTACCGACCAACACAACAACATTCGCCATCTCGGTGCCCATATCGCGCCAGAACGCGTTGAAGTCTGCCGCACCTTGCGCCATACGCTCGTTGTAGCGCTTGCTAGTATCTGTGAACGGGTTGCCTTCGGTCGCAATCTGGTTTGAGTGCGTATCCCAGCCGATGTTCCAATCAAGCGCTGCGACCTCAAGCGGGATACCCGCCTTAAGCAGCTGCGCACATAGCTTTAGACCGCGTCCAAGGTCGCTGTTGCTATAGCTGATCTCATCCGGATCGGTGCTATACATGCTTGCCGCACGCGCAACGTCATCAATTGAATCGAGCATAACAAGCTGGTTGTCTTTGACGATCCCTTCCATCGCTGACAAATCGACGTCATGCGACGCAATCTCGCGCATCATGTCGGTCAACTGGTTATCAGCACAGCCATCTGCGCAGAAGTCACGGTTGGTGACGTTAAAGTTGTCAGCTTGCGAGATCGCAGGAACTTTAATTTCACCGCGAATTTCAGTGCTGATTGAGGACTTACCCGCAACCATGCCACGCAATGGGTGAGCCGGCCCTGTCACATTCTGCATATAACGGTTCATGTAACCATCGATCAGGTTGTTGCGTGCACCGGTGCCGATCCAGCGCTGACAGTCAAAGTGCGATCTGTTTGCACCCTCAAATGAGGTCGCAGGCGCGATCATCATGTTCCCGCTATCCCAAATTGGCATCATCGCCTGCAAGTTGGGGTTCATACCGCGCATGCCGCCAGCCGCTACGCCAAGGTCAATTGTGCGACCTCCTTCCATGCCCATTGGGGGTGGAACAGCGATATCTGGGCGATAAGTGTAGTAAAAATCATCACCATAGAGCGGGAACAAGTGCAGACCGTCTGCACCTCCGCGCATGAATACTTTGATGAAAGTCTTACCGGCCTCTTGGGCGAATGAAAACTTAGGGGCGCCTGCAACACCAGCCATAGCTGCTGCCGAGGTTAGGGATTTAAGAAAGTCTCTGCGGGTTGCCATTAGACACTACTCCGTATTGTCACTTAAAAGTGTTATTGCAAAAGGAAGCTAGGGGTGACGGCGATGAGGCCCATCGCGCGTTCTAGCGCTCTGGTTTCATCTACGCCTTCCGTCCGCGGTTCAAAAATACCATCGGTATCTTTCAGAACTGCAACCAGCTGTTCGTATTCGGTCAAAGTAAACCTGTCAGCGGTGCTAACGGCCAACAAATAGGCGGCAACTTCTTCTGCCGTCTCCAGACCCGCTTCTTGGATGTCGGCCAAAAGGTCGATGCCATAGTTCTGGCGGCTCTCAGCGATGCCGTTCATTCTCTCATACATTGAGACAAGCGTCGCTGAGTTCGTCCAAGCTGAGCCAACTTCTGCAAGTCCGGTTGGGTTAGGATACTCCAGGATCTGGTAGCCAGCACCTTCAAACATCTCACGGAACCTCCGGTAGAAATCATCTGTCCGGTCAGCTGGGGGTGTGGCGCCAAAGGCGCGGATTGCAGACACTGCATATTCGAAAGGTGTCTTGGACTTAGAGCGCTGGAAGGCAACGTTCTGTGCAAAGCTTGGATCAAGCAAGATGGCACGCAACATTGGCACAACTTCGCCACCTGACTGCTCCCATGCTGCCGCGCAAGCTGCTGTCAAAGCAGGCTGAGGTTCGTCCGACACAAGAAGCTGAACCAACTTGCCACATACGAAATTGCGTGTGCTTGAGTGCTGGGCAAGGATAGCAATCAATTCTTCGCCTTCCTGCACACCGGCAGCGCCGTCACGGCCCGGGATTGTGATGCCAAGGAATGGGATATCCTTGTCGTCCGAATCATGGCGATCAGCACGGAATTCAAATGCGTACTCGCGTGCCACATCTTGTGCATTGGGGTTTGTTTGTGTGTAACCCCAACCCGTAAAGATGCGTGATACCGCGATAACATCTTCTGGACCGTAACCTGCATCCACACCAACAGTTGAAAGCTCCATAATCTCGCGACCATAGTTTTCGTTGATGTTACCTGCGCGGTTCTGGTCGTTGTCCAGATACTGCGACATCAAAGGGCTGCGTGCACTGTAGAGCAACATATCTTCAAAGTTGCCGAACGCATTTGCACGGAAGAACGCACGGTCAGTGATGTTCTGCTGAACAATATCGGTGTCTTTCGTGATCGCGTGGAAGTGGTTGGCCCAAAAATTCGCCATAACCTCTTGGAACTGACGCTCACTAAACGCGGCATGCGCGATATCATGCGCCATCAACGACCGGAGCAAAGTGCCCGTATTGTTCGTTGTTGGGTTCAGCAAAGAAGCAGGGTTTGTGGCCATAAACGCACTATCATCGATAGCGGCAGGGTTAAGCTGCTCTTCTACGAATGCGGGAAAGCCAATAGCACGGATCCGCGCATAAAGCTCAGGTGTCGGACCATAAGTCATACGGCTCAGTGCCTGAGAAATCCCGTTGTCGACGCCCATGCCACGCACAGTGTACGTGACAGGAGTACCCTGAACTTCATCATTGCCCTCTAGCGCGCCAGTCAATGTGACTGTGACTTCCGACCCTTGTGCAAAGTCTTCTTCAAAGAGACGAACAGCAAACTGACCAGTCTCTGCACCAATATCGACCTTCGTTGTCCGGTTTGTTGGTGCAATTGCAACATTCACGACGTTGAAGAGAGAGTTATCCATCGCCGCGCCGAACAATGTAGCGCCCGTATTGGCAACCATACCCTCTTCGTTACCTGCAGAGGTCAGCTGAATAGCTTGTGTCAGCGGCACGTTGGCGGGCGGCGTCAGTGGCGACACTTGCGTCAGGCCCATAGGAGCCGGAGCAGGTGCAGGCGCGGGAGTAGGCGCAGGTGCCGGCGCAGGAGGAGTAACCGAAATCGGTGTGGGCGCAGGTGTAGCACCCGGTGAAACAACAGGCGCAGAACCGCCACCGCTTCCACCACCGCTAAAGCCGCCACCACCAGCGCTTACTGGTGTACCAGCAATACCTGATGTTCCGGCACTTGTGGTGCCAACACTGCTCACTCCGCCAGCTGTCACAGCGCTTGTACGCGTCCCAGCAGCCGAGCCACCTTGCATCTGTGAACCAGGTAGCATTGCAGCGATTGGATTTGCCGCCGCAGCCATCTGCGCAGCCTGTGGGTTCTCAGCAACACTTCTCGCAAAGCTTGCGTTATTCGATGAACCACCACCGATTGAGAAGGGCACAATGCCGTTTGATGTGGCCAAACCGGCTGTCGTTGTTGCACCCGAGATGGCTGGATTGAGGACCGCGCGAGACGCCACAATCTGTGCCGCTTCATTTGGGTCGACGTCAGTGGTCAGCGCGTAGAAAGGGAGAGGATCTTCACCGGCCGCGTTGATTGTGATCTGTGCGACGCTTATGTTTTCTTCGCTCACGCCCGTGATTTTCACCACGTGATCACCAGCGGCGAGGGTCACGAGCGCAGTAATCATTTGACCGACATCGTCAGAGCGTGTGCCAGTGGCATCAAGGAACAACTGCCCATCAATGCTGATCTTGATGCCCGTGTTCGCTGGCGCCCGAAGCGTAAACAGCCCGCCTGCTGGCAAGTTCCATTTTCGCAACAGCTGTTCTTGGACGGCTGCGACTTCAGTCACACCCTCCATCGCTGTGGCCGTTGTTGTTTGTGCAACCGCGAAGGGTGCTGTTCCGACAGTCAGTGCTGCGACGACTGTACAAATAGGTTTGCTAAAATACCGCACGTGTCCCCCAAATAGAGCTTCAGATTTCTCAACTTAGATAGCGGGATAAAACTGAACTATGTCAAAATCTTGATCACCCCCCATCGGCATCGGCAGATTCCCGCCAGTAACCACGATAAGGGCAACGCAATTCCGCTCATGCCCCCTGACTGTTTTCAATTCGTAAACAGTTTGTTAGTCGAATCAAACGATTGGTTTGCGTCACTGTAGTGATGTGCTATTCAACTTCGCATCGGCAGGGGTATCTTTTTTGCGACAATTTCATGGCTAGAGTTGTTACCGTACATTTAGACGACATCGAGATTCCCGCGCGTTTCCTAGAAGACGGTACGCTGGGTTCGACTGACGTCATTCGTGCACGTCATATCAGCACCACGACGGGGCAGCCCATTCGTGTTGTTCTGGATAGGCTTGGCATCGTCTCTCAGTCGTTGTGGGCACAGACAGTCGCAGAAGATAACGAACTTCCGCTCTTGTCCTTGGACGATTTCCCGCCGCGGTTGCCTCATGATGAACGTCTATCGTCCGACTATATGAAGCAGAACAGCGTCGCGTTGCTTTCGGTGGATGATTCCGGACAACCGCGTATTGCCATAGCAAATCCGATGGCACGTCAGGTCCGTCAGGCGCTGAAAATGATCTTCGGCACACAGATGCAGCTGGCTGTTGCCACAGACCGAGATATTGAATCCGCCCTCGCCCGTAGCGAAGCGCTGGCTGAGGAAGCTGCAAACGACAACGTCGATACCCAGGCGCTTTTGGAAGAACTTGCCGACGGCGATCTTGATACTGACCGTCTGATGGAACTGGCGAACAACGCCCCAACCGTCAAATATCTTGATGGCTTGTTTGCTAACGCCGTTGAAAGCGGCGCGACAGACATTCATATCGAAGTCCTTGAAAAAGGACCGCGGGTTAGATTGCGGGTCGATGGCATCTTGGTCGAAACGGTGCCCGTCGAACGGCATCTCTATGATGGTGTCGTTTCACGTCTTAAGATCCTCGCTGGCATGGACATTAGTGAACGCCGCCTTCCTCAAGATGGGCGCATCCGCCAAAAGACCTCTGGCCGCTCTGTTGATATTCGTGTGGCGAGCATTCCAACCGTGCATGGCGAAACACTTGTGCTGCGCTTGCTTGATAACAGTGAAAACCTCGCGTCGCTTGATCGTCTGACAATTCCCGAACTGTCACTCGAGCGGTTGAAGACAGCCCTGCATCAACCCAATGGCTTGATCTTGGTCACGGGTCCAACGGGTAGCGGTAAGACAACGACGCTGCATGCGGCGTTGGCCGAGATCAACGAAGCGGGACGTAAGATCATCACGATTGAGAACCCTGTTGAAATTCAAACACCCGGTCTGATCCAGATTGATGTGAACCCTGAGTTGGGTTGGACATTCGCGAGCGCTCTGCGTTCGGTCCTGCGCCATGACCCTGATGTTCTTATGGTCGGCGAGATTCGTGATGCCGAGACGGCCGAATTGGCCGTACGCGCTGCACTAACAGG
This sequence comes from uncultured Paracoccaceae bacterium, assembly GCA_947496605.1. Taxonomy (GTDB): domain Bacteria; phylum Pseudomonadota; class Alphaproteobacteria; order Rhodobacterales; family Rhodobacteraceae; genus Yoonia. Next base: position 41,854 of record CANMDF010000003.1, read on the forward strand.
TCACCTTGTTCTATCGACGCTCCATACCAATCGCGCCTCCGAGGCGGTTTTCCGGCTTCGCGACATGGGTGTGCCAGAATACTTGCTGAATTCAGTTCTGCGTCTTGTCGGCGCACAACGCCTGATCCGTACTTTGTGCTCTCATTGTGCGGTACCAATCGAACTGCATAAAAACCCCAGCTATCAGTCTTTGGCACAAAGCTTTGTTGAGGCCGATCCAACCTTGGGCGACCCACAAAGCTGGACACCGCACACAGCTGTTGGATGTCCGCATTGCAATAACTCTGGCTATTCAGGTCGCATGGCGCTGTTTGAAATGATGACGCAGAAAGAGGCACTGGGCGGCAAGCAAGACCAAGGGCACCGGTCAATGGGAATCGAAGGCGTCGGCCTGTTTACCAAAGGACGCACAACATTGAACGAACTCGTCCGTGTGTTCGGCGCTGGCGAATTCTGGACCTAACGCAATGAACCAAACCGTCCTGCGCAATGAGACACAATTTGACTACACCGCGCGCGATGCCAGCGGTGAGCGTAAAAAAGGCCGCATTGCTGCAAGGGATATTCCACACGCAAAACAAAAGCTCCAACTTGATGGGCTTTATCCTATCGATATTCTTGCGGCCGACGCACAGCCGGTCGCTGCAGCCAAAAAGACATTCACACCGGGCAAGCTAAGCCAACGACAACGTGCTGATATGATCGCGCGGTTGGCAAAATTGACCAGCAGCCAGATCAACCTTGAACGCGCTCTTTCGATCATGGCCGAAGGCAATGACGGCGCGGTCCCCGCTGCCGCCTCTGCGTTGCGCGTCCACATCCGCGAGGGTGGTGGCTTGGTTGACGGACTGCGCACGCATCTTGGGGTGCAAGACGCTGCAACCCTCGCCTTAGTGCGCGGCGCTGAAATCTCTGGCGATCTATCTGAGGCGCTCACGACCGCATCTGAGATTTTGCAACAACGCCTTATGTTGGTCCGTCGGATCGGCGTCGGCATGCTCTATCCCAGTCTCTTGCTCATTGTCGCCTTATTGTCGGTCGGATTGATTATGATCGCAGTGATCCCACAATTCCGTCCCTTGGTCGAAGACCGAATGGACATGATCCCTTTGCTAGGGCGCATGATCTTTGGCATTTCGGCGGCACTTTCTACAATCTGGCCTCTGATCTCGTTTGGGCTGATCGCGACAGTCGCAGGGCTTTGGTTTTTGCACCGCCAAGGCAAAGCATTACCATTGGTCAGCCGCATTGCCGCACGCATGCCTGTCATTAGTGGTGTGATCTGGCGCAACCAAGTGATGATCGTGCTGCATAGTCTGGGTGCGCTATTGCGCCGCGAAGTCACACTCAGCGAAGCTTTGCGCGTTATCAACCAAACGACACCGGGTGGGCGGATCAAAACCGCCTTGGAACAGGTCTCGGTCAGCGTCGAAAGCGGGCAGTCTTTATCAACTGCGGTCGCAAACACTGATATGATGTCATCCAGCGCGGTCGAAATGGTTCGTATCGGCGAAGAAACCGGCGACTTATCTGGCATGATCACCCGAGCCGCCGAAGAAATGCGCGATACCGCCGATCGCGAACTTGAACGTTTTCTTGCACTTTTCCAGCCTGCGTTGATAATCTTCGTGGGCCTCATCGTAGGGGTCAGCCTTTATGCGCTTTTTTCAGCTATTGTCTCGGTCAACGCGATCGCGTTCTAGACGCAGTACTGCCACACAGGGTTTTTCCCTGATCGAAATGCTTGTGGCCGTGGCCATCATCGGACTAATCGTCGGATTGGTCGGTCCTGCCGCGATGCGTCAGTTGCAATCTTCACGTGTGAATACGACCGAAGCACAAATCGGCCAGATCCGAACGGCCATCGACATCTTTGCGATTGATACAGGGCGTGTCCCCGGCCAGGCCGAAGGGCTAGCCGCATTGGTCCAGAACACGGCCGCAGTGCCAGGTTGGAATGGCCCTTACTTGCGTGATGGATCATTGCCCATGGATGCTTGGGGACGGGCATTCATCTATCGCTTTGAAGGTGATCAGGTGCAGGTCATCTCGCTTGGGGCCGATGGGCAACCGGGTGGAACGGGCAACAATGCTGATATCAGCGGGTAGACGCCGGGCATCCCATGGTTTCGCAACCATCGAGGTTCTGGTCGCCGTCATCGTCATCTTGATGGTGGGCAGTATCGCCGTGTTGTCATTTGGCGGGACCGATCGCCGCGCAGTTGCCCTCGAAGCGTCAGAAACGGCGGTCTTTTTGCAAGAAACGCGACTACGTGCACTGGAACTTGGGCGGCCGATTGAGATCGTGGTGACTGCGCAGGATGGCTTTATTGATGCAGGCGGACGGCAGCATTACTTTGCACGCGGCATGACCGTAAGCCCACAGCAAGCAGCATTGATCCTACAACCCACAGGTCAGTCGAATGGCCTACGGCTAGAGTTCTCAAAGGGAAGCCACACTGCGGCGCTGACGCTTGATTGGCTAACAGGGCGGGTCGATATTCGATGAAACGGGTCCGGTCCATATCTCGTGGCTTTACACTGATTGAGGCAATGGTCGCCCTTGCGATCGCGGCCGTTGTGATCAGCGGATTTTATAGCGCGCTTTCAACCGGCAGCCTGCTTGATCGCCGCGCGGCCCAGCAAGCCGCCAAGGTATTTCTGGCGACAACGGTTCTTGACCGCGTTGGCGTCGATATACCCATGCGGCTTGGGACAGTTGAAACAGGTATTGTGCGAGACATGGAATGGCAGTTGATCATCAGTGGCAGCCCAGCGGCCGACATGGCATTGGGTCAGGTCTATCCAAATGAACTTGTGTTCGTCTCCGTCTCTGTCAGCGACCCGCAGGGTACATCTTCCCCTGTTGTACTGCGCACAATCCGCTACGCGCAGAGCCCGCTATGATCAGGCGGCGTAGCAGAGCATCCGGTTTTGTCCTGGCCGAAGCCTTGGTTGCTCTCGCGATTGCCGCGATGACTGTGGCGCTTTTGACCAGTGCAACATGGGGCTTGCAGCTCACGGCTGAGCGGCGGGCAGCGTCTGCCGAAACGGCGGCGGTAGATTGGCTTGCCGCACGGCGCGCGTTGATTGATTGGACGTCCGGGGCAAGCGCCGAGGGCATTGGTGATACACAACGCTACCTGATAGGTACTGCGACCACGGCCCGCATTTTTGTTGAACCCAGCGGCACAGGCCAAGTTGCGCCATTTGTGGGGGAATTGCGGGTTGAGGCATTGGGCGAAGATGGATTTGCTTTGATCGCTGCACGCTATATCGGCCAACGGGACGCACGATTGACTAGCGATGCCGCGCAACAGACCGAAATCTTACGGACCACACAGCCGATCCGCTTACTTTACCTTATCCCAAGCCAAACAGGCGCAGCCAATGCCAGTTGGCGGTATGAGACCGGCTCAGGCGACGAAGGCCTGCCAGAGGCGGTCGCGATCGAGGTGGGCACCGAACGTATGATCACAGCACGCGTTTTTGCAACGATCAGCGCGTCGTGTTTAGCGCGGATTGGACGCAGCAGCCTACAAGATGATCAGTGTGACTTGCGATGATCAAGCGTAGATCCCCCAATACACGTGGCTTTATTCTGATCACGGTTCTCTGGATCGGACTGGGACTGTTGCTTGCTGTTTCAGCTTTCCTCGCCACAACACGGCAAGAAGCTTTAACAATCCGTGCCGAAGTGAACGCCGCAAGAGCTGCAGAATTGGCGCGAAGCGGACTAAACCTCGCCTTGGCCGACTTGGGGCGCATCAACGCGGAACAGCAACGCTCGCCTCAGGACGGGACCCCTGTGGCCGTGCAAATGGCAGAAGGCACAGTCACTTATCGTATTTTTGATGAAGCCGGAAAGATCGACATTCTGAGGGCCCCATCGCGGATGGTTGCCCCTGCGTTAGTCCAAATTGGCGAGGCCGAGGGCCTTGATAGTTTTGATGCGGTGAACATCGCTGACGCGCTTGAGAATTTGGTTGAGACCCAAGATGGCACGGTGCGCTCTGTTTATAGTGCACTCACCTCGGCTGGGCTTAGCGGGCAAACCGCATTGGCCGCATCGCGTTATCTCACGACCCTCAATATGACGTCGCGTGTGAATCCTTTGACAGCACCACGCGCAGTGCTGGCCGCTGTGCCGGGTCTGGGACCAAGCGACGTCGAAGAAATCATAGCGCGCCGCGAAACCGGCCGGCCGATGCCAATTTTTGGCAGTGCCGCAGTCTGGCTGGTTGAACAACCCGGCCCTGCTTTCACAATAGAAGCAGAAGCCGTTTTGACGACTGGCGGGCGGTCGTTGCTGCGTGCTCAAGTCGCACAGCAAGGGTTGTCGTTCCGAGGTGGATTGATGCGATACGATATCTTGTCATTGGATGTCGTGCGTTAACGTCATGACGCCAGACACCATTCTTATCCTCGCTTCACTTGCCGCAATCGGTTGCGCCGTGACACTCGGACCGCTCGTGTTGTTGGTCAGGGCCGTTCTGCGCACTACCGTTGCTCCTGCAACGATCCGCAAATGGCAAAAACCCGTCGGATGGGGCTTAGGCGGCGGGTTTTGCATCTCCACTGCGACCGTCGGTATCCTAATAAATGGGAGTGCCGCGATGCTTGCCGCAACGCTTGGCATCCTGCTGCTGCTCGCCATTCTCGACCTTGCTTGGCGTTGGCTGCCATATGAATGGACACTACCACTTTTGGCGCTCGGCGGCGTCTCAGCTTGGGCAAATGACCGGATCACTGATGCCTTTTTGGGGCTTTTGATCGGCGGAGGAACGCTCATGGTGCTCCAAATCACCTTCCGGGTTTTGCGCGGAATTGAGGCGTTGGGGACCGGTGATATTTGGCTCGCAGCAGGTCTTGGGTTATTGGCGGGAATGCCTCAAATTCCTTGGATTTTATGCCTTTCAGCGGTCAGCGCATTGGCATTTTCAGGACTCTCAAAACTGACGTCAAAACCCGACCAGCGCCAAAGACTTGGCGTTGCATATGGAACACACTTAATTCTGGCATATCTAGTTTTCTTGATTTTCTAGGGCCTTACGCTGCGAAGCTATGCTAGCAAAATAGCAATCGGCGCATTGGGCATAGATCTGAGCGCTTTCTATTGAGGCTAGAAAAATGAAAAATCTTTTGCTTTGCGCGGCGTCAGTCGCGTTGCTCTCAGGCTGTGACGACTTGGTCGCGAGAGATACGAATACACTTGCAGATTGGCGCGCCGCCACAATCTTGGGCGGTGGCGATGGACAGGCTTCCCAGCGCTCTGAGGGACGCATCACAGGCGGACAGGCGGTGCAAGCAGGTAACGGCACGATCTACCCGGGCCGCACCCCACTTTTCCGCGACAGCGATTTTGTTAACAGCACCGGCGAACGCACCGTTTCGCTCAACCTAGTGGATGTGACAATCGCCGAAGCCGCCGCTGCGGTCTTGGGTGAATTGCTTCGCGAAAACTACGTCTTGGACCCAGCCGTTCAGGGCACCGTGAACATCCGCTCTAGCCAGCCGATTAGCCGCACAACCGCAATTGAAGTGTTCGAATTGGCGCTGAAGCAGAACAATGCAGCACTTGTGCGCCGCGGCGATACATTTGCAATCGTGCCGCTGTCCGGCGAGCTCAGCATCGGGGCATCCGTCGGTCGCGACGTGCCAATTGGTTATTCACTCCGTGTGATCCCGCTACGCCACATCGGTGCACAGGAAATGGCGACTATTCTGCAGCCATTCGCAGGCGGCAACATTGTCGGTGTTGATGCGCAACGTAACATCATCGTTCTCGCAGGTACCTCTGCAGATCAGCGTGCTTGGCAAGAAACCGTCAGCAGCTTTGATGTTGATTGGCTTGCGAACCGTTCAGTCGGCGTCTTCCCGATCCGTGGACGTTCAGCACAATCCATCGTGAATGGCCTCGACCTTGTCGTTGAAACAGACGCCAACTTTGAGCCGATTGTCGTGTTTGAAGTGATCCCTGAGAACAACTCGATCCTTGCAGTCGCAAAAACGCCCAGCGCGTTGGAAAATGTGTCTACATGGATCCGTCGCCTGACCCAAGAAGGTCTGAACGACGCGCAAGTTTATTCATACGACATGAAATACGCCCGTGCGTCTGATATTTCGCCAACATTGTCCCAGATCCTTGGGGTACAGGTCGAAACAGCGACATCTGGCGATGAAGAAGTTCTCAACGCAAGCTTCAGCGGCAGTGCAAGCGCTGACGTTAATGCGACACGTATCGTGGCAAGTGAGGCGACAAATACGCTTCTGATCCACGCCACAAACGACGAATATCAGCGTGTTCTTGGCATGTTGCACCGTCTTGACGTCCCACCACGCCAGGTTCTGGTCGAAGCCACAATCGTTGAAGTGTCTTTGAACGATGAGCTGCGCTACGGTGTGCAGTACTTCTTTGAAAACGGCGGCGATACATTTGGCCTGACGCAATCTGCAACAGGCACAGGCATTTCTGCGAACGTGCCGGGTGTCAGCGCGATCTTCGGTGGCGCAACGCCAGAGGTGATTGTGGATGCCTTAGAAGATGTGACTTCGGTCAATGTTGTATCATCACCTAACTTGATGATCCTCAACAACGAATCCGCGCGATTGGTTGTCGGTGATCAGGTGCCGATTTCGATCCAGACGTCACAAGACGCAACTGACAACTCAGACGTCTTCGTCTCAACTGTTGAGTTCCGTGACACAGGTGTGATCTTTGAAGTGACACCACGGATCAACTCTTCTGGTTCTGTTGTTCTGAATATCCAGCAAGAGGTCAGCACCGTTGGTGAAACTGACGGTTCCACTGGTAACCCGATCATTTCGCAGCGTACGATCTCTAGCTCTGTCGCGGTTGGCAGTGGTGAGACAATCGCCTTGGGTGGTTTGTTTGAAAGCCGGAGCACACGTGGTACCGCCGGTCTACCTGGTCTGGCACGTCAGCCAATCCTCGGTGGTCTCTTTGGACGCCAGTCGCGGACAGACAATCAGACCGAACTTTTGGTCCTGATCACGCCACGTATCGTCAACAGCGCGGTCGACGCCCGCCGGATTACACGCAGCTTGCGTGACCGGATGGAAAACATCCGCCTTGATGATGCAACGCTCAGCAACTCGATCAACGTGCCACAAATGCGCACAGACAACTCGGATGCGATCTCAGCACGCAGCGCGGTTTCATCCCGCAATGCGACAACGCAAGCTGATGTTCAGTCTGCAGTGCAAACAGCGGTCTTCACACAAGCCATCCCAGCGGCGGCAACCACAGGCGGGTCCCACTTTACCTACCTCGGCGCCTTTGGCACAGAAGAGGCAGCACGTGCACATTGGGCAAGCTTGGTTGAAACAAACGGTACGGCCCTATCCGGCCTAACCCCACGCTTCCCGCAAAATGGGGCACTGGTCAGCGTAGCTGTAGGTCCAACAAGCGGCACACAAGCGTCTCAGATTTGTGCAGCCATCCGGTCGGACTGCTACAGCACAAAGTCTGAAAATTAAGGGCTAAGCCTACGACACAGAAATAAAGAAGGGCCTTCGCACAAAACGCGAGGGCCCTTTTTCTATCACCTTATGGGCTACGGAACGCCGAACCCACCACCACCCGGTGTTTCCATCACAAACACATCGCCAGCGAGCAGATCAGCTTGATCGTTGCCTTGCAGCGTCTCAATGGTTCCATCTGCACGCTGCACATGATTGTGACCCACCTGCCCCGGCGCGCCGCCTGCGCACCCATGCGGCGGCACAATGCGATGCGACGACAAAACGGTGACCGTCATTGGTTCATTAAACCGCAAGCGCCGCTTGATCCCTTCACCGCCACAGTGGCTACCCTGCCCGCCTGATCCTTCCCGGATCGAGAATTCATCCACACGCACCGGAAATCTCGTCTCCAGCACTTCGGGATCGGTCATGCGTGTATTGGTCATATGGCTATGCACCGCGTCAGTGCCGTCAAAATCAGGGCCTGCACCTGTACCACCACAAATCGTCTCGTAGTTCTGATAAACATCATTGCCGTAGACAAAGTTATTCATCGTCCCCTGACTGCCGGCAATCACACCCAATGCACCGTAAAGCGCATCGGCAATCGCCTGGCTAACTTCGGTATTGCCCGAGATTACAGCCGCAGGAGACTGCGGGTTAATCATTGTCCCCGATGGCACCACCAGATGAAGCGGCTTCATACAGCCTTCGTTCATCGGGATGTCACTGCCAACGAGCGTGCGAAAAACATACAGGACAACCGCGCGGCAAATCGCTAAGGGCGCGTTGTAGTTCAAAGCCGATTGGTCGGACGTTCCGGTGAAATCAATCGTCGCACTACGACCTGCACGGTCGACCTTGATACTGACATCAATATGCGCCCCATCATCCAGCGGATAAGAGAATGCGCAATCATGCAGAACGTCCAATACCCGGCGCACGCTTTCTTCGGCGTTGTCTTGCACGTGACCCATATATGCATGGACACCTGCGACGCCGAACTGGCGGGTGATTTTTTGCAATTCAGCAGCACCTGTTTCATTTGCGGCGATTTGCGCTGCAAGATCAGCCATATTCTGATCGACGTTGCGACAAGGATAGGGGCCCGAACTCAGCAATGTACGCGCGGCGTCGTCCTGCAAGGTCCCCTGTTTGACCAACAAGAAATTGTCGATCAGGACACCTTCCTCAGCGATCGTCTTGCTGTCAGGCGGCGCTGATCCGGGGGTCTTCCCGCCGATGTCCGCATGGTGACCACGCGACGCGACCGTATAGATGATGTCTTTGCCGTCCGCATCAAAGACAGGCGTGATCACTGTGACGTCAGGCAAATGCGTCCCCCCGTTGAAAGGGTTATTCATCATAAAGACGTCGCCGGGCCGGATTTTACCTGCGTTCTGATCAAGGATCGTGCGCACACTTTGCGACATCGAACCCAAGTGTACAGGCACATGCGGGGCGTTCGCCACCAGATCACCGTTTTGATCAAAGATCGCACATGAGAAATCATAGCGTTCCTTGATGTTCACCGAATACGCCGTGTTCGCCAGCGTTGCCCCCATCTGTTCGGCAATTGACATGAACAGGTTGTTGAACACCTCCAGCATCACAGGATCAACGGTAGTGCCAATCGCCTCTGAGCGGTGCAAGGGCACGGCGCGACGCAGCATCAGGTTGCCGCCCGCTTCACAGGTGGCATTCCAACCGTCCTCTAGGATGTTTGTGCCTGTTGGCTCTGTCAGAATGGCCGGCCCTTTGACGGTTTGACCGACCGCCATTGTGGTGCGGTCCACCAAAGGGACGTCTTGCCACTCGCCGTTTGTATATAGCGTCGCGCGGGCATCTCGGCCCTCAGTTGCAACAGGATCAGGCAGGGTCACGCCCTCGCCAGTCTTACCAGCCGCTTCGACCACCAACATATCAATGATCAACTGATCGGTCTGCGGCAAAAACCCGAACCGTTGCTTATGGGCGTCCAAGAAAGCGGCCTGCATCACATCTGGGCTGTCAAACGGCACCTCCAAACTGCGCTGCGCATCGGCAGGGCGAATATGCACCGTCTTGATGGCTGCAATATTGGCGGCCTCGACACCTTGGCTCGCGACTTCAGCAACAGCATCCGTGGCCATCTGCTCTAGAACAGCTGCGACCCCCTCATCATTCAGATCACCATGGAGTTGGTGTTCACGCATGGCACGAATATCAGCCAAACCCATGCCAAAAGCTGACAAAACGCCCGCATAAGGATGGATGAAAATGCTCTCCATTCCCAGCGCATCGGCCACCAGACAGGCGTGTTGCCCCCCTGCCCCGCCAAAGCAATTCATCGTATATTGGGTTACGTCATAGCCGCGCTGCACGCTAATCTGTTTGATCGCGTTTGCCATGTTCTCAACCGCGATCCGCAGGAACCCCTCGGCCAGTTCCTCAACCGATTTGTCGCTGCCAATCTCTCGGGCCAATGCGTTGAACTTTTCGCGCACGGCGTCCGGATCAAGCGGCATATCACCGTCAGGGCCGAATACGGCAGGAAACTGATCAGGCTGCAATTTGCCCAGCAAGACGTTACAATCTGTGACAGTCAGCGGACCGCCACGGCGATACGCAGCGGGTCCGGGGTTCGCACCCGCGCTTTCGGGGCCAACCTGCATACGTCCATCGCGGTATGACAAGATAGACCCACCACCTGCCGCAACCGTGTGGATCGACATCATCGGGGCACGCATGCGCACGCCTGCAACCTCGGTCTCAAACGACCGTTCAAAGTCACCCGCATAGTGGCACACATCGGTCGAGGTACCGCCCATATCAAAACCAATCAGCTTGGTCAGACCAAGGTCAGCGGCCGTCTTGACCATCCCAACAACACCGCCGGCAGGGCCGGACAGGATAGCATCACGTCCATGAAACAGACGCGCGTCGGTCAAACCACCATTGGATTGCATGAACATCAGCCGCTCGCATCCGCCTTGATCGGTGCCAAGGGCGGCGGCAACTTGATCAACATATCGGCCCAGAATGGGCGACAGATATGCGTCAACAACCGCTGTATCCCCGCGCCCGACAAGTTTGATCAACGGGCTGACCTCATGACTAAGCGAAATTTGGGTAAAACCCGCTTGCTTGGCCATCGCACCGATTTGCTTTTCGTGGTCAGGAAAGCGGTAGCTATGCATCAAAGCGACCGCGATAGAGCGGTAGCCTTTGCCGTAAGCTTCGCACAGTGCGTCACGAGTCTTTTTGGTATCGAGCGCCAGTACGATATTGCCCTCAGCATCAAGGCGTTCATCCACCTCAATCGCGTCTTCGTAAAGCAGCTCTGGCAGCTCAATATTCAAATCAAACAAACGCGGACGGTTCTGATAACCGATCCGCAACAGGTCACGCAGCCCTTTGGTAATGAACAAAACTGTGCGCTCGCCCTTGCGTTCCAACAGGGCATTTGTCGCAACGGTCGTGCCCATCTTCACGGCCTTGATCGAACCGGGCGGAATGTCGGCATCACGGGCCAGCCCCATCAGATCGCGCACGCCTTGCACAGCGGCATCAGGATAGCGCTCTGGATTTTCCGACAACAGCTTATGCGTTTGCAAACTGCCATCCGGTTTGCGCGCCACGATATCTGTGAAAGTGCCGCCACGGTCGACCCAAAACTGCCACATAGATATAGTTCCTCTGTTTGCAGGCTGCGCCCGCATGAAATTGCGAATAAAGGTGAAAAGGCGCCGGCGCTTAGTAGAACAGTGACGGCAGCCAAAGTGCAAGTTGCGGGAAGGTCAGAAGCAAGCCCAGCATGACAAACATCGTCAGCACGAAAGGCAGCGCACCTTTGATAACATCGATCATAGGCCCGGATTTACGGATGCCTTGCACCACATAAAGGTTGATCCCAATGGGCGGTGTAATCAGCGCGGTTTCCAGCAGAACCATCAACAAGATACCAAACCAAACCGGGTCAAACCCAAGGGCCACAACAATCGGCGTAATCAGTGGCGCCATGGTCAGCAACATCGATAGGGTTTCCATGAAGCACCCGATCAAGATCAAGACTGCAACGATCATCAGCATGGTTTGCATCGGCGTCCAACCAAGTCCGGTGACGAAATCAGTCAGCGCTTGTGTCAAACCAATGATGGACAAAACAAAGTTCAGGAACACGGCGGCGATGATGATCAACATGATCATCGCAGTCGTCCGCATGGTGCCTTCAATCGCTTGGCGCATCATGTCGATCGACATCTTGCCGTTGAGCGTGGCCAGAACCATTGATGCAACAACACCCAAGGCGGCAGCTTCGGTCGGCGTGGCCCAACCGGCGTAAATCGAACCGACAACAACCACAAAGATGCCAAGTGGCGGTACGAGTGACGGCAGCGCACGCAGGCGTTCGCCCCATGTATACAGCAGCTTTTCACCACCCCATTCGGGTTTGATGATGCAGGCAACGACGACAGTGGCCATAAAGAGAAGCGCCAGCAGGAAACCGGGAATAAAACCTGCCAGATAAAGTTCAGGCACAGATGTGTTGGTCAGCAGGCCATACAAAATCAAGTTAATCGACGGCGGGATCAAAATACCCAATGTGCCGCCCGCAGCCACAGTGCCCAAGAACAGGCTTTCGTTGTAGCCGCGCTTTTTGATCTGGGGAACAGCGACAGTTCCGATAGTTGCAGCAGTCGCCACAGAAGACCCAGAAGTCGCGGCGAATAGCGCAGACGAACCGATATTCGAATGCATCAAACCACCCGGCAACCAGCCCAGCCATTTGACGATACCGTCATACATGCGCTCGGTGATCCCTGCACGCAGCAGGATTTCACCCATCATCACGAACATCGGAATAGCAACCAACAAAAAGTCCGTACTGGTCTGCCATGCCATGTCGGAAATCGCGCGGTGCAGCGGCATCGGGCTGTCAGTCCACTGCAGGATCAGGCCCAGCCAACCAAGCGACGCGGCAATCGGAACAGCCAACCCGATCAGGGCCAGCAGGATAAGAAGTGTCTTAGTCAGCATTATACCGTCTCATCCTGAATTTGTTCATCAAGGGATTTAACCCCGATCAGTTCCTGCACACCCGCCTCATCGCCCGCGAAATAGCGCTTGATGGCGACAAGGCCGATCAATGCACCTGAGAAGACAAAGAACATCCACCCAATCAGCCAAGGAATTTGCGGAATAGCCAGCGGCACACGCATCGGCGTGATGGACCGCGATCCATTGTCGAGCGTGTCGGACACCATGCTCCAGACCATCACGACGACGACCATGGCAAATCCGATCAGCATGATCAGTCCGAATAAATTGATCAGAGGACGCAGGCCTTGGGGGAACTTGCCCAAAAGCGCATCAACCCGAATATGTGCACGCTCAAACAATGCGTAGGACAAGGCCAGCGACGTTGCGACACCAAATGCGTAGCCAGAAATCTCATCCGCGCCACCAAGCGAGATGTTGAGGAATTTCCGCAAGAGCACTTCGAGGGTTACCAAGAACGCGGATAGCACAATCAATGTACCACCAAGCCATGTCAGCCAGAGGCTTACTTTGCGGGTGCCGTTCAAAAGCGGATCTAGCATTTTTCAAAACCTAATGGTTGGAAATGATGGGGCGACAGTCAGGCCGCCCCATCGATTATCTGCTTATTCAGCAGCAGCTGTCAGACCAAGGATCGGACCCACTGTTTCGTTCCAGTTTGCAGCGCAATCCGCGCCACAACGCTCGGCCCAGCGGGCCAGAACAACATCAGTCGCAATCGTGTCACGCAATGCCAGATCTTCGGCAGTCGGCTCTACAAGTGTCATGGAACCAGCTTCGCCGATTTCACAGGCGCCGCCCGTGATGCAAGAAATCGCAACTTCGTCTTCTGTTGCTGTTTCAGCCCACATTGCTTCGTTCAATGTCGCAATCTCAGTCGTCAAGAACGCTTGCTGCTCGGCTGTCAGGCTGTTCCACTTGTCCATGTTCATCGCACCAAATGCGAGGCCCCAACCAACGCGCAGTGTATATGCGTGCGTTGCGACTTGGTTCCAATTGGCCGTGTAGGCGGACATCGTGCCGGTAATGGCACAATCAACAACGCCTTTTTCAAGCGCAGGGATCACTTCTGAGAAAGCAACGGTGACGGACGTACCACCGACGCCTTCGACGAAATCACCGAGGGTCGTGGAATAAACGCGGATCTTTTTGCCTTCGAGGTCGGCGATGCCGTTCACTTCGCCATTGCACCAAAGCGTCTGGCTTGGGAACGGGTAAAGCATCAGCAATTTGGCATTATAGATATCAGCAAAGGCAGTTTCGAGCGTGTCAAAGTACGCGTCAGACACTTGGCGCTGTGTGTCGATATCTTGGGTCAGGGTGGACAAATCCGCACCTTCAAAGATCGCGTTCTCAGCAGCCACATAACCCGGCAGGCCAAAGGCAAAGTCAAATACACCGTTTTTCACAAGGCGCATGATCTCAAAACCCTTTAGGCCAAGACCGGACTGAGACTGGATCTTGCCGATGATTTCACCTTCGGACGCAGTTGCCAGATGATCGTTGAAGAACGGCTCTTCATGCTTTTGAAAGTTGGTCAGGCTGGACCAAGTGCCAACGGCGTTCAAAACGACTGGGCTGTCTGCGACGGCAGCTGTGGCGGAAATCGCCAAAGCACCGAGGGCTGTCGTGAATTTTTTCATTTTCTTCTCTCCTGTTGCGTTCGTTTATGGTTGTAGGATTGTTGTTTCGGCGTCGTCGGCCACATCGGTGATCAACATGTGGCCGGGTTTATGGGTGATGCTGATGGGCAGTTTGGCTTGCATGATCGCAACTTGCGGGGTGACCCCGCAGGCCCAGAACACGGGCGTTGTACCATCTGGCACCGGCGCGGGATCGCCCCAATCAGGTGCCGCAATATTCTTGATCCCGATCGCTGCGGGATCACCGATGTGCAGCGGCGCACCATGCGCCATCGGAAACCGCTTTGAGATCGCGACAACTTCGTCCAACTGATCATCGCGAATAGCGCGCATACTGACGACAGTTGCGCCACCAAAGGGCCCCGCTGATACGGTCGGGATGTTGGAGGCAAACATTGGCACGGTCGTGTTATTCGCAATATGCCAAACCGCGATACCAGCTTGCTCAAGTGCGTGTTCAAATGTGAAAGAACACCCCAATGCAAAGGCCACAAAATCATCCTGCCAAAGCGCGGTGATGTCTGTCACCGTCTCAGCCAAAGCACCATCGCGGTATACGTAGTAGGCTGGAATGTCGGTGCGGATATCAATGTCGCGCCCCAAGGTCTGCATCAGCGGATTGCCGGTATCCGACACGCCAACAAGGGGGCATGGCTTGGGATTACGCTGACAGAACCGCATGAAATCGAGTGCATATTTCGCGGGCAAGATTGCCAGATTGGCTTGCAGGTTGTTCTTGCCCAATCCGGCGGTATGACCCTCATAGGCACATGCCCTGATCTGCGCACGTACTGCTGTCGTGGACTGCAGTTTGAGTTGGTTGAACATTTGGCTCATGGTCGATTCCCCGTCTAAGGGTCACGATCCTGCGCAAATGACATAAAATCAAATAGTATAAATTTCGATTATGTCATAATATTTTTTTATACCTCTTGGCGGGCTATTTGATCTGCCATTTTCGCTGCTGTCTCAACCAAATGATTGCGCGGCTCACCCAGATAAGATGCTGAAAAACTTAAAGGTTTTGGCGTCCAACCGGGATCAAATCGGACCAGCTTTCCTTCCCGCTCAAGCGGCAATCCAAGCGAAATGGGCAGCGCACCTACACCCAATCCGGCCTCAACCATCCGAAAGCAGGATGATAAAGACGACGACGGGAACATGGATACGTCAGGCCCAAACCGTTCAAACAGTGCGGCACGCAGCTCGCGATAAGGCCGTGTATTGCGGGCATAAGTGGCAATGGGGATGCGCGATAAATCAATCGGATCATCCGGCGCGCCACCCGGTGCACGGAACCAACCAAGTGCGACATCAGGCAATATGACATTGTCGATTGTGTAGTCAGAAATCGGCCCCAAAAGGATCGCAAGATCAATCTCGCGCCCCAAAAGCTGTTCACGTAGATTGATTGAGATATCAACGCTGATCTCGATTTTAAGCTGAGGGTATTTCTTATGCAAAGCGCCCACAAAATCAGGCAGCCAGCTTTGGGCAATGGTCTCGGACACACCCAATCGCATGAGGCGATCGACACCGCTGGGATCGACCACATGCTCCTCTACCAATTCAGATAAATGCTGAAACTGCTCGGCATATTGCAGCAACATGTCACCGCGTTTGGTCAGTCGCATACCCGTGGCTGACCGATCAAACAGCGCAGTCCCAAGGCTGTCTTCCAACGCCTTAATACGGGTCGTTACCGCGGGTTGTGTCAGGTGCAAAGCCTCTGCAGCACGGCTGACACTTTTCAGCCGGGCAACCGTGAGAAAAGTGCGTAAATGTTCAAGCTTAAGACGCGACACATGAAAATCCTGATAAGGCTCCACATCAGCCTAATGGCAAACCAAACCCAAGGACAGTTCGCATAAAGGCACATCCAAACGAAAAAGGCCCCCGCACTGCGAGGGCCTTTTCAATTCATCTCAACGCATGCTTACGCATCGTCGCCTTCTGGTGTCGCAACCGGATCGCTAAAGACCTGATCATCCGCTGACGTATCTGCCATCTCCATCGGAGCCGCCAAACGCGCAGCCTCTTCAGCCTCTTCGCGACGGGCCTCAATGACCACGTTGTCACGATCAGACGCCACACGGCGAACCTGCTGAGTTGCCCCGCCTGTACCGGCTGGGATCAGACGGCCAACGATGACGTTCTCTTTCAGACCAATCAGCTTGTCGCGCTTACCTTGCACGGACGCCTCAGTCAGAACACGTGTCGTTTCCTGGAACGACGCAGCCGAGATGAACGAACGGGTCTGCAACGACGCTTTGGTGATACCAAGCAAGATCGGCTCGCCTTGCGCAGGGCGATCGCCCCGTGCCAGTGCCTTTGCGTTGGCTTCATCAAACTCAGCCTTATCGACGTTTTCGCCTTTCAGCAGAACGGTGTCACCACTGTCCTGAATCTCCCATTTCTGGAGCATCTGACGCACGATAACTTCGATGTGCTTGTCGTTGATCTTCACACCCTGCAGGCGGTACACGTCCTGCACTTCGTCGATCATATAATCAGCAAGCGCTTCGACACCCATAACCGCAAGAATATCATGCGGGGCCGGGTTACCGTCCATGATGTAGTCACCCTTTTGGACAAAATCACCTTCCGCAACCGGAATGTGCTTACCCTTAGGCACCATGTATTCGACCTTCACCTCTGCATCATCAGAGGATTCAATCGCGATGCGGCGCTTGTTCTTATAGTCCTTACCAAAGCGCACGTAGCCATCGATTTCAGCGATGATTGCATGATCTTTCGGACGACGGGCTTCGAACAATTCGGCCACACGTGGCAGACCACCTGTAATGTCTTTTGTCTTAGCACCCTCACGTGGGATACGGGCGACAACATCACCGGCTTTGATCTCTTGACCGTCTTCAACAGACAGAACCGCATCAACAGACATTGGATAAGCAACAGGGTTGCCATCTTCCTTGACCATGGCTTCGCCATCTTTGTCCAGAACGATGATCTTCGGTGCAAGCTCATTGCCCTTGGGTGCTGCACGCCAGTCAGACACGATGCGCTGGGTCATACCCGTTGCATCGTCGGTGTCTTCACGAACCGCGATACCGTTGACCAGATCGACGTATTTCGCCGTACCTGATTTTTCAGCAATGATCGGCAAGGTGTATGGATCCCATTCGAACATTTTGTCACCGCGTAGGATGTCTTGACCGTCTTTGACGAAAACCTTGGAACCATACCCAACCTTGTGGCTGGCAAGCTCATTTTCATCTGCGTCCATGATGGACAGGGTCATGTTGCGCCCCATGACAACCATTTCGCCTGCGGCATTTTCCAGCAGGTTTTCGTTGTCGAAACGGACCTTACCGGGCTGTGATGCCTCTTGGAATGACTGCTGGCCACCTTGGGCAACGCCACCAATGTGGAATGTCCGCATTGTCAGCTGTGTACCCGGCTCACCAATGGACTGCGCCGCGATGATGCCGACGGCCTCACCGATGTTGACGCGTGTACCGCGGGCAAGGTCACGACCGTAACACATCGCACAAACGCCATCCTCTGACTCGCAGGTCAGTGGTGAGCGGATACGCATTTTGCCAACGCCCGCGATATCGATCATGTCGGCTTTACGCTCGTCGATCAGTTCACCTGCTTCGACAATCACTTCATCCGTACCCGGCTTGATGACATCATCAGCAGAGACACGACCAAGAACACGCTCAGCCAGCGACGACACAACTTCACCGTCGTTGACGGCAGCCTCAGCCGTGATCGCACGCTCTGTTCCGCAATCAACCTCACGGACGATGCAGTCTTGGGCGACGTCCACCAGACGACGTGTGAGGTAGCCTGAGTTAGCCGTCTTCAACGCCGTATCCGACAGACCCTTACGGGCACCGTGGGTCGAGTTGAAGTACTCAAGAACGGTCAGACCTTCCTTAAAGTTCGAGATGATTGGCGTTTCGATGATTTCACCGTTCGGCTTGGCCATCAGGCCACGCATCCCGCCCAGCTGTTTCATCTGTGTGACAGAACCACGCGCACCAGAGTGGGCCATCATGTAAACCGAGTTTGGTTCACCCTGAGAGCCGTCTTCCATTGTTGGCGTTGTACCAATCGTTGCCATCATCGCATCGGTGACTTTGTCATTCGACTTTGACCAGGCATCGACAACTTTGTTGTACTTTTCACCCTGAGTGATCAGGCCGTCCATGTACTGCTGTTCAAAGTCTTTGACCTGCTCGCGCGTCTCATTGACCAGCGTCCACTTGGTGTCCGGCACGACCATGTCGTCCTTACCAAACGAGATGCCAGCCTTGAACGCTTCACGGAAGCCCATCGTCATGATCTGGTCACAGAAGATGACAGACTCTTTCTGACCACAGTAGCGATAGACCGTATCAATGATCTGCTGCACTTCTTTCTTGCGCAGCAAACGGTTGACCAAAGCAAAGGGTGCTTTGGCGTTCAGTGGCAACAGCGCGCCAAGGCGCAAACGGCCTGGTGTGGTTTCAAAGCGGACTTGCACTTCGTTGCCTTCATCGTCGATCTGCGTCATCCGCGCGTTGATCTTGGCGTGCAGGTGTACCTCACCGGCGGTCAGCGCATGTTCTACTTCTTCGATATCGCTAAAGTTCATGCCCTCACCCTTCATGCCTTCACGCATGATGGTGGTGTAGTAGAGGCCAAGGATCATATCCTGCGACGGCACGATGATTGGCGCACCGTTGGATGGCGACAACACGTTGTTCGTGGACATCATCAGAACACGGGCTTCAAGCTGTGCTTCGAGTGACAAAGGTACGTGAACCGCCATCTGGTCACCGTCGAAGTCGGCGTTAAACGCAGAACAGACAAGCGGGTGCAGCTGGATGGCCTTACCTTCGATCAGGACAGGTTCAAACGCCTGAATACCCAAACGGTGCAAAGTCGGCGCACGGTTCAGCATGACAGGGTGTTCGCGGATAACCTCATCCAAGATATCCCAGACCTCTGGACGCTCTTTCTCAACCAGTTTCTTGGCTTGCTTCACTGTGGAAGACAGACCTTTGGCTTCCAGACGCGAATAGATGAACGGCTTGAACAGTTCCAACGCCATCTTCTTCGGCAAACCACATTGGTGCAACTTCAACTCTGGACCGGTCACAATGACCGAACGACCAGAAAAGTCGACGCGCTTGCCCAAAAGGTTCTGACGGAAGCGACCTTGCTTACCCTTCAGCATGTCAGACAGTGATTTCAGCGGACGCTTGTTAGCACCCGTGATCACGCGGCCACGACGGCCGTTGTCGAACAATGCATCAACAGATTCCTGCAACATCCGCTTTTCGTTGCGGACGATGATGTCAGGTGCGCGCAATTCGATCAGACGCTTCAGACGGTTGTTCCGGTTAATGACACGACGATACAGATCGTTCAGGTCAGACGTCGCGAAACGGCCACCATCAAGTGGGACCAGCGGGCGCAGCTCTGGCGGGATCACAGGGATTACTGTCAGAACCATCCACTCGGGGCGGTTACCGCTTTCAAGGAAGCTTTCGACGATCTTCAAACGCTTGATGATCTTCTTTGGCTTCAATTCGCCTGTGGCCTCTTTGAGGTCAGCACGCAGAGTTTCAGCTTCAGATTCAAGATCAATCTGGGACAGCATTTCGCGGATTGCTTCAGCACCGATATTGGCCTGGAATGCGTCCATGCCATAAAGGTCTTGCGCGTCGTTGAACTCTTCCTCGGTCATCAACTGGCCATAGGTCAGGTCAGTCAAGCCGGGTTCGATCACCACGTAGTTTTCAAAATACAGGATGCGCTCAAGATCGCGCAGCGTCATGTCCAGCATCAGGCCGATGCGGGATGGCAGCGACTTGAGGAACCAGATGTGCGCAACTGGGGCCGCCAGTTCAATATGGCCCATCCGCTCGCGGCGGACCTTTTGCAGCGTGACTTCAACACCGCATTTTTCGCAGACAACGCCGCGATACTTCATGCGCTTATATTTGCCGCACAGGCATTCATAGTCTTTGATCGGGCCAAAGATACGGGCGCAGAACAGGCCGTCACGCTCTGGCTTGAACGTCCGGTAGTTGATGGTTTCCGGCTTCTTGATCTCACCAAAAGACCACGACAGGATCCGTTCTGGTGAGGCCAAAGAGACCTTGATTTCGTCAAACGTTTTCGCCGGTGTAAGCGGGTTAAACGGGTTATTTGTCAGTTCCTGGTTCATCTTCAATTCCTTGAATTGGGGTGCATGGGATGGGGTCGCGAAGGCGGGGAGAACCCCGCCCTATGTAGGTCGGGGTTCTCCCCGACGAACTTCGCTTATTCCTCATCCTCCGCATCCAGGAGTTCCATGTTGAGGCCGAGGCCCCGGACTTCTTTCACAAGCACGTTGAACGACTCGGGCACGCCGGCCTCAAAGTTGTCCTCACCTTTGACGATGCTTTCATAGACTTTCGTCCGCCCTGCCACGTCATCTGACTTTACAGTCAGCATTTCCTGCAAGGTGTAAGCCGCGCCATAAGCTTCCAATGCCCAGACTTCCATTTCCCCGAAACGCTGGCCACCGAACTGGGCTTTACCACCCAAAGGTTGCTGCGTGACAAGGCTGTATGGGCCTGTGGAACGTGCGTGGATCTTGTCGTCGACAAGGTGGTGCAGTTTCAGCAGGTATTTCACGCCCACTGTGACCTTACGGCTAAACTGCTCACCGGTACGGCCATCAAACAAGACTGACTGACCAGAGGTGTCGAACCCGGCACGTGTCAACGCGTCGTTCACGTCAGCCTCTTTTGCACCATCAAAGACAGGTGTCGCAATCGGCACACCACCTGTGACGTTACCAGCCGCTTCGACCAGCTCGTCCTCGTCCATGCCAGCGATGCCTTCGTCATAGACGTTGTCACCATAGACGATCTTCATCGCGTCACGCACAGGTGTCAGATCACCGGAACGGCGGTATTCACCCAACGCTTCGTCAATCTGAATACCCAGACCGCGTGCGGCCCAGCCCATGTGTGTTTCTAGAATCTGACCGACGTTCATACGTGAAGGAACACCAAGTGGGTTCAGACAGAAATCGACAGGTGTACCATCCGCAAGGAATGGCATGTCTTCCATAGGGACAACCTTGGAAATAACACCTTTGTTGCCGTGACGACCGGCCATTTTATCGCCGGGCTGCAGCTTGCGCTTCACAGCCACAAAGACTTTGACCATCTTCATCACACCCGGTGGCAGATCATCGCCGCGGCGCACTTTCTCGACCTTATCCTCAAAGCGGGCATCCATTGCCTTCTTCTGGATTTCGTACTGTTCGTTCAGTGCTTCCACGATCTTGGCGTCATCTTCGTCAGCCATCGCCAACTGCCACCACTGACCGCGTGTCAACTCGGATACGCTTTCCTCGGAGACAACAGAACCAGACTTAAAGCCCTTCGGCCCCTTCGCTGCTTTCTTGCCGCCGATGATGTCCCACAAACGCGCATAGATGTTCCGGTCAAGAATGACCATTTCATCGTCGCGGTCACGGGCCAAGCGCTCAACTTCTTCACGCTCGATCTGCAACGCACGTTCGTCTTTTTCCACGCCGTGGCGGTTAAAGACGCGGACCTCTACAACCGTACCAAAGTCACCCGGCGGCAGACGCAAGGATGTGTCACGCACATCGGATGCTTTCTCACCAAAGATGGCACGCAGAAGCTTTTCTTCTGGTGTCATCGGGCTTTCGCCTTTTGGTGTGATCTTACCGACAAGGATATCTGCTGGGCCAACTTCGGCACCAATGTACACGATACCGGCCTCGTCGAGGTTGCGCAGTGCTTCCTCGCCAACGTTTGGAATATCGCGTGTGATTTCCTCTGGCCCAAGCTTGGTGTCACGGGCAGCGACTTCAAATTCCTCGATGTGGATCGAGGTAAAGACGTCGTCACGCACGATACGCTCAGAGATCAGGATCGAGTCTTCGTAGTTGTAACCGTTCCACGGCATAAACGCGACGACCACGTTCTTACCAAGTGCCAATTCACCGATGTCGGTGGATGGACCGTCAGCAATAACCTGACCCTTTTGGATCTTATCGCCCACCTTCACCAACGGACGCTGGTTGATACAGGTGTTCTGGTTCGACCGCTGGAACTTGCGCATACGGTAGATGTCAACGCCTGCGTCGCCCAATTCAAGATCGGATGTCGCACGGATAACGATACGCTCGGCATCGACTTGGTCGATCACACCAGCGCGTTTCGCCATGATCGCCGCACCACTGTCACGGGCAACCACTTCTTCGATGCCTGTACCCACCAATGGGGCCTCAGCCTGAAGCAATGGAACCGCCTGACGTTGCATGTTTGAACCCATCAAGGCCCGGTTCGCGTCATCGTTTTCCAAGAACGGGATCAAAGACGCCGCAACTGAGACCAGCTGCTTGGGCGACACGTCGATCAGGTCCACGTTTTCGCGCGGAGACAAAGTGTAGTCACCGTTCTTGCGTGTGGACACCAATTCGTTGTTGAACGATCCATCTTCGCCCATGTTCGCGTTGGCCTGCGCCACAGTGTGACGCATTTCCTCAGTCGCGGACATATAGCTGACGTCGTCAGTAACCTTGCCGTCCACAACCTTGCGGTATGGTGTTTCGATGAAGCCATATTTGTTCACGCGGGCAAAAGTGGCCAGCGAGTTGATCAGACCAATGTTCGGGCCTTCCGGTGTCTCAATCGGGCACATACGACCGTAGTGGGTTGGGTGCACGTCGCGCACCTCAAAGCCCGCACGTTCGCGTGTCAAACCACCGGGTCCAAGCGCTGAAAGGCGACGCTTGTGCGTAACCTCGGACAGCGGGTTCGTTTGGTCCATGAACTGGGACAATTGGCTGGAACCAAAGAATTCACGCACAGCTGCTGCTGCAGGCTTGGCGTTGATCAGGTCCTGCGGCATCACAGTGTCGATCTCAACCGAAGACATACGCTCTTTGATCGCGCGCTCCATGCGCAGCAGACCAACGCGGTACTGGTTTTCCATCAATTCGCCAACAGAACGAACACGACGGTTACCAAGGTGGTCGATGTCGTCTGTGTCGCCGCGGCCATCGCGCAGGTCAACCAGCGCTTTGATACAGGATACGATGTCTTCCTTGCGCAATGTGCGGATGGTGTCTTCGGCATCCAGATCAAGACGCATGTTCATCTTCACACGACCAACAGCGGACAGGTCATAACGCTCGCTATCAAAGAACAGCGTGTCGAAAAGTGCTGAGGCTGAATCAACGGTCGGTGGCTCACCCGGACGCATGACGCGGTAGATATCCATGAGGGCCGTTTCACGGTTCATGTTCTTATCTGCGGCCATTGTGTTGCGCATGTAGGCGCCGACTGTGACGTTATCGATGTCAAGAACTGGGATCGTCTTGATACCAGCCGCAACCAATTCGGTCAGCGTACCGCCAGTGACTTCACCGGCTTTATCGACCTCAACAGTCAACTCATCACCAGCTTCGACATAGATCGCGCCGGTTTCTTCGTTGATGATATCCTCGGATACGAACTTGCCGATGATTTCGTCGTATGGGACCAGCAGATCAGTAATCTCGCCTGCGTCGATCATCTTCTTGACCGAACGCGGAGTGACTTTCTCACCGGCCTTGGCAATCACTTCACCTGTTTTGGCGTCAACCAAATCATGGGCAGGACGTGTGCCGCGCACGCGCTCAGGGAAGAACTTGGTCGTCCAAGCAGCACCCTTTTTGTCCAGCTTGTAGTCAACTGTGTTGTAGTAGGCATTCATGATGCCTTCCTGATCAAAGCCCAGCGCATAAAGCAGGGTTGTGACAGGCAGCTTACGGCGACGGTCAATCCGGCAGAACACAAGGTCCTTGGCGTCGAATTCAAAATCAAGCCAGCTGCCGCGGTATGGGATAATGCGGCAAGCAAACAAGAGTTTACCAGAAGAGTGTGTTTTACCTTTGTCGTGGTCAAAGAACACGCCGGGGGAACGGTGCATCTGGGATACGATCACACGCTCGGTGCCGTTGACAACAAATGTGCCGTTCGGCGTCATCAAAGGCATATCGCCCATGAACACGTCTTGTTCTTTGATGTCTTTGACGGACTTGGCGCCTGTATCTTCGTCCACTTCAAACACGATCAGACGGAGGGTGACCTTCAGCGGCGCGCTGTAAGTCATGTCACGCTGCTGACACTCCTCAACATCGTACTTTGGCTTTTCCAGCTCATACTTGACGAACTCAAGCACAGCGGTTTCATTGAAATCCTTGATCGGGAACACCGACTGGAAGACACCTTTGATGCCTTCACCGTCAAGCGGTGTGTCGCTGTCGCCAGAGCGCAGGAACAGATCATAAGAGGATTTTTGAACCTCAATAAGGTTCGGCATTTCAAGTACTTCGCGGATTTTACCGTAGTACTTACGCAGACGTTTCTGACCAAGGAAGGTTGAAGCCATGTTTGCCGGGTCTCCATAATGTCGTAAACGCGCTTTGGCTGGGATACCAAAACGCGTCCGATTTACGGTGAGGGTTGTTTCAATACCTGAGGTGTATCCCAAACACCTCTCCCGAAACGACCAACTTACCTGTCAAAACGCGCACGAGAGGCGCTTTGAAAGATAAGTTTCAAATGAGTAAGTTTTGCTATTTTCCGAATGCTGCGCCGACCAGAACCGACCAACTAAGAGAGATTCGGGTAAAGTTCAAGGGTTTTAAAGAAAATCAATGGGGTTTTTGAGGGACTAGAGGATTGTTGGCGAGTGCGTAATGAAACAACACGTTCAACGAGGTCCGCTTTGCGGGAGAGGCTGCCGTTTCGATCGAGAGTTCGAAGGTCTGCTTGTGCGTGAGCGTCCGTTGAATCCGACCTAACGGCTTGACAGGGAGTGGTTTTAGTACTCGACGACCCAGCGAATTTTACCAAATACACAATTGTCCAGATCTTCGCCATCAATGAAGATATAGAGCGCACCCATCAGATTGGTGATTGCTGGGCTATCGCCTGATTGAAACAGCAAATGTGGCGCGTAATCGGTTGCATCTGACTGAATGCCGTCGTGAAAGCCGCCCATTTTGAAGGGGCGCTTGAACACGCGTGCGGCCGCTTCGATTTCTTCCTTTCTGTCACCGGGGATGGCCTGCGCCGCTTTGGCATTGCCAAAGAGCGCATCAAATTCCGCCTCCTCTTGCGTCATTTTCAGGGCGTTGGTGAACCACAGTTGCAAGTTATAGTTGGCATGTTCAGGCACTGCGAAGCCAGTATCGCGGTCTTTGGTGATCCACAAACGTTGACCGCCCTCCTCCCAAATCCGCTGATAGACTGGCGCAAAGGCCTCTGACGGGAAAGGATCATCCGGATCACCGGTGGCCACTTTGCCTCGCAAGATGGTCAAATCGCCGATGATGCTGTCCTTCCATGTGCAGAAAGCAGCGTGCGCCTTTTGCGTATGTGCGATCAGATCTTCGCAATCTGTGCCGATCAATGGGGTGATCTTTTCCTGCATTTCAGCGCCTGCCGCGCGCTTCTTTTCCAAGAATGGGATGCGACGGTTTAGGCGGTTTCTCTCGGCAATCGCATCTGCGCCGATCTGATCCAGAGACTGTTGCGCTTCGGCGATCATCGCGCTCAGCTTGGCGTTATGGTTGGCCAGATCATTTCGTAGCGTGTCTGCTGCATCCCCTCCCGCCAAGAAATCCAGATTTTGCGCCAGCACAGTCTCCGATCTGTTTCTGGCCAACTGTTCTTTGGCAGCTAAGATCGTATAGTCCAAGACATAGACGGCACCACGTCGGGTAAAGGGCCAGTTCTGTGGATCGGATGGGTCAAATGTTACCCTTATGATCCGGTTATTTTCATCCACATTCTTCGGCGTCCGCCCAGCAGGCAAACCAGGGAACAGATCTTGCGGTCCGAACGGGTCGTAAGTGCCTCCATCATGGCCGCGGTAGCTTTGTTCTGCCTTCACGGCGAATTCAGTAGGTGTGACAGGGCATCGGCGCCATGTGACAGGTGCATCATCAGGAAACCGCAGGTAGGGTCCATTTCCGGCATAGACCGGGTTGAAGGTGGGCCAGATGTTGCGAGGGGGTTGTTGTTCGGGACCGGTCTGGTTGACGTAGATCACCTGACAAGCTTCTGCGTTGAGCGTCATAGCAGGGTCTGGTTCTTGCGCATCCAGAAAGAACAGGAGCCAACCTTCGCGGGGGCCGCGACCACCCCAAAGCCCGTCGGGCAGATCAGCGCAACATATCTGCCCGATGAAGTTCAAAGCGATTGTCATGTTGGGATACTGGGTCGATTGTGTCGTTGGCCATGCAATGTGGGCGGGCATTTTTGGCAGCCCACCCAGCCAGGATGTCGCATCTACGCCGTGGTTGACCGGAATGTCGGGGCGCAAGACGGACATGATCGGTTCATCTTGCAACCGACCTTCGAAAGACACTTTGGTATGGCCGAAAATGTCTGTTTCCGGCAACTTATCTGTATCTGCACCCTCTAAGGTATCAAGTGGGTCAGTCGCAAAACTGCTAGCGCGCGCATCTTCCTCATCCATGTCAGGTAAATCTGCCGGACCAGCGTAAGGTGTACCAAACAGAAGCGCCCGTAGCCATTCGAACATAGTGCTACCTTTCGTGAATAGATTAGTTTGAAGACATTCCGTTCCGTCGAAACTGGCCTATTTCGCCGTTCGGAAAGCGTAACGCTAGGGGAGGAGCTCGTCCAGCCGTGAGATCTTTGGTTGGCGCTTATAGCGAGCACCCAGGTCAGCTAGGCTTGTTTATCGACTATGTTTGGTCTTGTCGCGGTTTCGATGAGGACGAAGGCGGTTAGCAGACATTTGATCCAAGTGCAGCATCCGTCAAAAATGGCTCAAAGCAGACGTCGATGCCCCAAAAAGGCGTTCCCTTTGCAAACCTCAACCCTTCCTTAACCCCTTCCCCCGCACGCACCATTAAACCACCCAATCCTGTACATCTGTACATACAGCTTGTGTACGCGTTGTGTACGCCATCTGTACGCTACCAAACCTCGCAAAACCTGGGCCTTAAGGTGTTTCGCGCGGTCTTCTCCCAAATCACCCTGACACCCTCACCGACCGTTGCGCACTCTACCACCGGACACAAAAAAACCAGGCCGCTTGCGCAACCCGGTTTCTTTGATCAAATTGAAATGGCTTAGGCCAGTTCAACCTCTGCGCCAGCTGCTTCCAGCTTGCCTTTGATCTCTTCAGCTTCGTCCTTGGACGCGCCTTCTTTGATCTTGCCACCAGCTTCGACAAGGTCTTTGGCTTCTTTCAGGCCAAGACCTGTGATGCCGCGGACTTCTTTGATGACGTTGATTTTGGATGCGCCAGCGTTCTTGAGAACGACGTCGAATTCTGTCTTCTCTGCTGCTGCTTCACCACCAGCGTCGCCGCCAGCTGCCATCATCACTGCGCCGCCAGCTGCGGGCTCGATGCCATACTCGTCCTTGAGGATGGTTTTCAGTTCTTGTGCTTCGAGCAATGTCAGTGCGACAATCTCTTCAGCCATTTTTTTCAGATCAGCCATTTTATGCTTTCCGTTTCAGTTAGGTGTGTTCCAACGTGAGGGTGACCCCCCAAGTCAATTCAGATGCTTTATGCAGCTTTCTCTTCGATGGTTGAGAGAACGCTTGCGATGTTCGAAGCAGGCGCGCCAATGGCCCCGGCGATGTTGCTTGCAGGTGCCCCGATGCAGCCCACGATAGAAGCAATAAGCTCCTCGCGTGATGGCATCCCGGCAACGGCTTTCACACCAGCGACGTCCAGTGCTGTATCACCCATAGCACCGCCAAGAACGACAAGTTTGTCATTCTCTTTGGCGTACTTGTCGACAACCTTCGCCGCAGCGACGGGGTCTTCCGAGTAAGCGATAACAGTCATGCCTTCGAGGTATTCTGCAATGCTTGCGCATGGCTTGCCCTCAAGGGCGATTTTGGCGAGCTTGTTCTTGGCAACGCGTACGGAACCGCCCGCTTCACGCATGTTCGCGCGCAGGTCCTGCATTTCAGCAACTGTCATGCCTTCGTAGTGGGCAACCACTACAACGCCAGAGCTTTCAAAGATCTGGCCGAGATCGTCGACCAGCTGTTCTTTTTGTGCTCTATCCACAGTTTTACTCCAAGTTTGGGGTTTCCCCCGGCTCAATTTTGTCAAACGACTAAGGTCGCCCAACAGTCTACAGTCCATGCAAACGGGGCGGACCAGAGGTGACAGAGGCGAGCCTCGGAAATTCTGGTTTATCCCATCTCAGGCAGGAATTATCGGCGTAAGGCCAACCCACCGTCTCGGACGAATAAGGACCCAGACGAATCAATCGCGCAGGTCTGGAACAGCAACTACCGATTTTGGATCGTTGTGAAAAGGCCAAAAAGCCCAATGACATGCAACCGTCGTTGCGCTACTGCTCCCATCAAAAGAATTTTGGGCTTTGATCGATCTATGCATATGACTCTTCCACGCACGCGCTCTGACTGGGTCCAGCTGCTGCATCGGTTTAGCCTTCTCTTTGTTTGCATAGCAACGATCACGATTGCCCACCGATTTGTCGCGTTTGACGAATTTCTGGATGGAATTGATTTCGTAAAAACATACAACGACTATCGTGGTTTTGATCCAACGACTGCAGGTCTCTTGGAGTATCGTGAAGCGCTTCGAAACGGAGTCCACGCGGACCTCTCATTTGCTCTCGTCAGCTCTCTCATTCTGATGATTGCGCCCCGTTTCATAGTCGTTGGTTTTTGCATTTTTCTGTTTGGGTTCTACGCGATAGATCTCGAACATATTCAGGTTAACTTGACCAGCCTTGATCTTAAACTGATCGGTCTTGGAACAGACCCCGTTTTTCTTTCGGCGCATTTCAGGTGGCGGATCGTTGAAACAGCATTGGCTCACGCACTTGTCTTCGGGGTGCTTTGGGCCGTCGGATCCCGCTTTAAGACTGTCAAAGTGCTTTTCACCGGTGTGGCTATTGCACTTATCCTCTTTGGTGTTCGACCAACAGTGACACCGAACATCGCACAACCTCTTTGGATCCAAAGCCACCCACTTCTCCTTTCATTCGGAAACAGTAGCTTAGCGGAAGACGGCCGGGAATTTGATGTTGCCGAACTGGAACGTCCATTTCTGACGAGCGCACCGACACCGCCCCAACGGAAGAATGTTGTTATTCTCTACCTGGAAGGGCTTTCTCAAGCCAGTATCGCAAACGGGGACATGACCACCCTGCAATCACTGGGCCAAACAGAATTAAACTACCAGCGTTATTTCAGCCACCAGTTGATCACAGCCAATGGCCTATACTCAACTTTGACCGGGCAGATGCCCCGTTTTTCTGGCCCCGCGTGGGAGATGAAATGGTTCGATATGGCCGATGACGACCCCGAAGTCACCTCAGCGTTGCCATGGCAATTCGTGAACCTCGGCTACAACACCACGTTTATCCAAAGCGCCAAGTTATCCTATATGGAAAAAGATATCCAACTACCG
The DNA here is from genome assembly GCA_947496605.1 of uncultured Paracoccaceae bacterium. Lineage (GTDB taxonomy): Bacteria > Pseudomonadota > Alphaproteobacteria > Rhodobacterales > Rhodobacteraceae > Yoonia. The sequence goes on from CANMDF010000003.1 coordinate 71,496, forward strand.
CGGCTTGGATTTCAAAACCTACGCGGCGCAGAGAGCTTTGAAACTTGGTATGGAACCAACGGATGGGGTGTAGATGACTTAACTCTCATGGAAGGTGTCTTAGAAGAAATCGACCAGTTTCCGATGGGTGACCCTTGGATGATTGCGGCGCTGACGACGGGAACCCATGCGCCATATAACGTACCTCCAGATTTTCTGCCAAATGCAGAGTCGGATCGTTATCGCGCATTGCGTTGGGCCGATCGTGCAATCGAAGAATTGATGCAAGGACTTGAAGCCCGCGATCTACTTGATGACACCGTCATCATTATCACTTCGGACGAGTCACGTGAACGCATCGTGGGATCATCCTTAGCAAACGAAATGGCGTTGAATTGGTTGCCATTGATTGTCGTCAACGCAGATCAACAAAGCCAGACAAACTCTGAGATCATCACAGCGACGGACTTTCCGTGGCTTGTGTTATCACAGGCAACCGGCATCGAAGTATCATTGCCGGGTGCAAGCAAAGACGCTGTCTTATTTGGGAACACGATAAGTGGTCGTTTCTTTTGGTATGAAGAGCAGAACCAGACTCTATTGGCTTGTGAAACCACCAATTACACATGTGGTGAGTTCTCTGGCGTTAGCGATCTAGGCGATTTGAGCACGATTGTACCGGAACGGGTGGCTTCTTTTCCTGGCTTGCGGGACCTGCTTGAAGAATAACACCTTTGGTTTTACGGAATTCCTGTCTGCGTCGTAGCGCTGCTATATGATTACGTAGGTCAGATGGGCCAAAACGGACCTTTTAAATTTGTTCGTTTTTCTACCGCTGCAATACGGCACTGTCGCTAACGGCTTATTTAGAGATGAAGTGCTAACTCATCTCATGAGCAAGACAGACCCCAATTCCTTTCGCAATCTTGAGGATTTCGCTGAAATCGCTTCAGATTGGTTTTGGGAGTCCGATCAAGAGCATCAAATGAGCTATCTTTCCGGACGCATCGAAGCCGTGCTTAAAATACGCATCTCCGACATTATCGGCGTGTCACGCGCGAAGCTGCCCGGCGTTATGTCGCACTCTGAGTATTGGGATGCTCACCTTGCCGATCTTGCAGCACGGCGTCCGTTCAAGAATTTTGAGTATTCTTTCACACGGCCTCACGACAACAAACAGCTTTGGCTACGCGTATCCGGACGTCCGGTTTTTGATGCCGATGGTACGTTCCAAGGCTATCGCGGCATAGGGCACGACATCACTGAAGAACGTGAGACGGTTCAACGCCTGAAAGAGAGTAATGCCGCTTTGGCCGAGCGCAATCGTGAAATGGCTGAGGTCCGGCGCGCGCTTGAGCGGAGTGCGAATGAAGATAGTTTGACCGGATTGCTGAACAGAAGGGCCTTTGAACGCGACACTGCAGAAGCATTGGGTGTGAAAGACAACATGGTCGTCCTGCTGCACATAGATTTGGACCGGTTCAAATGGGTCAACGACACATTGGGGCATCCTGCTGGGGACACCGTACTTAAAACTGCGGCCGAACGCTTTCGACGGATCGCCAGCGGCATCGGCCCAGTCTACCGCGTTGGTGGTGATGAATTCCTCGTCGTGCTTGCTGACAATGCCGAAGTCGAAACGGCACGTTGGATCGCTGACACGATATTGGACGCGATGAACCAACCGATCCAAGTCGAGCGGCAAATAGCGTCGGTCGGTGCGAGCATTGGGATCGCATCCGGCGTTGGTGGAACAGTTACACACCAACAACTTGTCGCGGATGCCGACATTGCGCTGTACGAAGCAAAGAGAAAGGGTCGCGGCTGCGCCAGCGAGCTAACCGCCGAAATGCTCAAGCATGTCGCCGCGAGGCGGCGGCTAGCGAGTGAGATGACAAATGCCGTTCGAAACGACGAAGTAATTCCTTTCTTCCAGCCGCAAATTGATGGCGAAACACTCACAATCATCGGCGCTGAGGCCTTGGCAAGATGGAGACATCCTAGCCTTGGCTTGCTAGCACCGGGCGCATTTCTTGATGTGGCTGCCGAAGTAGGCGTTGTCGCCGAGATCGATCGCTGCATGATGGAAAAGGCATTAAAATTTGCAGACCAAGCTCTGGTCGATGGTCTGCAATTAGCCTCAATCTCTATCAATCTCAGCACGGGTCGGCTACGGGATCCTCACCTGATTGAAGATGTATGCAGATGTTGGACCAATCCTGGCTGCAAACTCAAATTTGAGCTCTTAGAAACCATTAGCTTTGACGAACTGCGCAAAGAGAAAATCGTCACTGACAATCTTGAACAACTCCGCAAACTGGGTGTGCAGATCGAAGTCGATGACTTCGGTAGCGGCCACGCTTCAATTACCACCTTACTTCAGGTGCGGCCAGACCGCGTTAAGATAGATCGCCATCTTATACAGGCCGCGATCTACGACCCTGTACAACGCAAGGTCGTCGCAGCGATCCTCGAAATTGCGCACGCTTTGGGGATTGAGGCACTGGCCGAAGGCGTGGAAACGGTCCAAGATGTGGCAGTCTTGAACGATTTAGGGTGCCAACTATTTCAAGGTTTCGCCTTTGCAAAACCAATGCCCGCAGATGAATTTCGGGTGTATCTGTACAAACAGAATGCAGTCCATGAAACGCAAACGGCAGGCCCGATAGGCCTGCCGCAATCAGCGTAGATTAGAAACGCTCAATCTTATTCGTTGCCAGTCGCCGAAGCCACGTCGATAGAAACGCCTGGGCCCATTGTTGAGCTGACGGCGATCTTCTTCATGTATGTACCTTTGGCGCCAGTTGGCTTAGCTTTGCTGACCGCATCAACGAATGCGACCATGTTCTCTTCGATCTGCTTGGCAGAGAAAGAGGCTTTGCCGATACCAGCGTGAACAACACCAGCTTTTTCCGCTTTGAACTGCACTTGGCCGCCCTTTGCGTCTTCGACGGCTTGCTTGACGTCCATGGTCACTGTGCCAACGCGTGGGTTTGGCATCAGGTTACGTGGACCCAGAACCTTACCAAGACGACCAACAACAGCCATCATGTCAGGTGTCGCGATGCAACGATCAAAGTCGATTGTGCCGCCCTGAACAGTTTCCATCAGGTCTTCTGCACCAACGATGTCTGCACCAGCTGCTTTTGCTTCTTCAGCTTTTTCGCCACGAGCGAAAACAGCAACACGTACAGTCTTACCAGTGCCGTGTGGCAGTGAAACCGTGCCGCGCACCATTTGGTCCGCGTGACGTGGGTCGACGCCCAATGTCATTGCGATCTCGATGCTTTCGTCAAACTTCGCCTTGGCGTTGTCTTTGACCATAGATGCGGCTTCACCAACGGATACGTTGTGCTTGCCTTCGAATGCGGCGCGTGCCGCAGTTGTACGCTTACCGAACTTTGCCATTACTTCACCTCGATGCCCATAGAGCGAGCAGAGCCCGCGATGATCAACATTGCGCCTTCGATGTCGTTGGCGTTCAGGTCTTTCATCTTTGCTTCGGCGATTTCACGCACCTGCTTACCGGTGATAGAACCTGCAACAGACTTACCAGGTGTCTGGCTGCCAGACTTCAGCTTGGCGGCTTTCTTGATGTAGTAAGACGCAGGTGGCGTCTTGATTTCCATCGAGAACGACTTGTCCTGATAGTAAGTGATCACGGTCGGGCAAGGGGCACCGTTTTCCATGTCAGCTGTCTTGGCGTTAAACGCTTTACAGAATTCCATGATGTTGATGCCGCGCTGACCCAGCGCTGGACCGACAGGTGGGGACGGGTTTGCCGCACCTGCAGGAACCTGCAGTTTGAGCGTACCCACGATTTTCTTGGCCATGAGCCTATTCCTTTTGCAACGCCCTTTGGTCGCGACCGCTGGGCTTTTCGTTGTGTGGTCCGGTTTGGCGCACGCGTGCCCCTCGCCTCCCACATGGATGCCCCGCCCGAAAGGCGCGACAAGTCGTGCGTTTAGAGGCCAAAAATCTTTATTGCAAGCTATTTTGGCATTGATCTGCGACGTAACTCAGTCCTTTCGGCGTTCAATGAATATCGTCGCTGCATTCCGCAACGCGATTTGCCTTATGGCAAAAGGCCCTAGGTTTTTGGGGCAGAGGTCACCGCGATGAAGTATTCAAAGGCGCAGATCATAAATCATTGGCTCACTGTTGCGATATTGGTCGTGATGGTTCTGTCGGGCCTCGCCTATACATATGATTGGATCGACACGGGCAGCTTGGGTGTTCACCAGATCGCAGGTCAAGCTTTCATCGCCGTCTTACTAATCCGCATGACGTACCGTCTGCTTCATCCCGTCCAATTCGCTAGCACCCATTCTCGCATCGAAGATGCGATGGCGCGGGTTGTGCATCTGGGGCTTTATCTGTGCATGATTGCTTATGTTGTCACCGGTTATGTCGCCGCATCAGGACTGCGTGACCCCATGCTGCTTGCACCAGTGGGCCAAGCCTTTGCACGTTCAGACGCCGGCGAATTATTTCTCGAAGCACACTTCACCCTGAAATGGGTCCTGCTGGCCCTTTTCGCCATCCACATCGCCGCCGTCCTCAAGCACCGCTTTTGGGACAAAGACACCACAAATTCACACATGACCCTGATCTTTAGAAAGGAATAACGCATGTATAAAATGACCCGTCGCCACGTGATCACGACAATTTCCACAAGCGCCGTTTTGCTTTGCCCTGCGATCTTGAATGCACAAACCAATCTGGACACCGAATGGGCAGACATCCCCGACAACAAACCAATCGGTGAAGATCGTCTGATCACGATCGGCGCCGATACCTCAGAGGTCGATGTCTCCGAATTGCTACCGGGCGAAGTCACAGTCATCGCACGTCCGACGGAAAACACTGAATTTTCCGCCACTGGCATGATGCAATACATCGCTGTCCATAGGCTCACAGAAGAGCAAATCGCCTTTGGCGCAGTCAATGATCGTGACGGGACAGTTCAGAACCCTGAATACTTTGTCGTGAACCTGCTGTGTACACATCGCGGCAAAGCAATCGGGATCACAGGCAACCCTGAGGCGCCGTTTGCTTGTACAGATCGCGGGTCGCGGCATTCATCTGTTTACGATGCTACCGGGTTCGGCATCTCTGGCGCATCGGAAGGCGAATATCTGTCGATCCCCGAACACACGATTACAGCGGATGGCGGGCAGGTCGTGGTGACTTTGACCTAAACAAAAAAAGGGAGCGGCCAGCGCTCCCTTTTCCGAAACTTTAGCAGATGATTACTGCTTAGAAACCTGTGTGTATTCCAGCTCAACCGGTGTTGCGCGGCCAAAGATAGACACAGTCACTTTCAGGCGCTGGTTCTCATCGTCGACTTCTTCAACCATGCCGTCAAAGTCTTCAAACGGACCTTCGTTGACTTTGACTTTCTCACCGATCTCAAAGTGGATCAGTGTACGTGGCGCATCTTCGCCCTCTTGGACGCGGCCAAGGATCGCCTGCACTTCGGCATCACGCATGGGCATTGGGCGACCTTGTGGGCCCAAGAAACCAGTAACGCGGTTGATCGAGTTGATCAGGTGATAACCTTCGTCCGACATTTCCATGTGGACCAGAACGTAACCGGGCATAAAGCGACGTTCTGCAGTCACTTTCTTATTGCGACGGATCTCAATGACTTCCTCGGTCGGCACCAGCACTTCATCAATCTGATCCGCTAGGTCCTGCTCTTCCGCCTTCTGGCGAATTGCTTCCGCAATCTTCTTCTCAAAGTTTGAGAGAACGCTTACCGAATACCACCGTTTGGCCATCTGTCAGAGCACCTTGTCGTCACGTGGCCATGCGGCCAGAATTTCATTTCATTCTAGCGGAACATTCCGCCAGTCCCGAAAATAAAAGCGGCGTGCAACTCGATTCGCCACACGCCATTTTCGGAAGTTGTTGGCTCTTACCGCTGCCGTACCCAGTTTTCAAGAGGTAGCGCGGAAAATCCAGCGCGATCAGCTACCAAAGTACGACAGAACACCATTCAGACCCGAACGGATCAGCAGGTCAACAAGCGCAAAGAAAATTGCAGTCAGCGTCGCCATGATAAACACCATGATGGTCGTCATAATGACTTCGCGGCGTGTTGGCCAAACGACCTTGGAAACCTCTGCACGGACTTCCTGAATGAACTTCATTGGGTTGGCGATGGCCATGACGCATTGTCCTTTATCGAAACAAGTTGGACTTACGGCCTCTGTTGGGCAAATTCAAGCCCGTAAGGATAAGCGCACAATCAATATCACGTCAGGCGCGGGCGGGACGTAAAAGCGTCACACCTTCCATCAGGGCAATCGCTTTGATTTGGCGGGCATAGGTCGCATCGCTGATGGCGTGCTCTTCCGGCGCAAAGCCATCAAATGACGGATGCCCATCTTCCACGGCAAACATTTTGCGGGCTTCCCTTGCCGTCATCTGATCTGGTTGCGCCATCACATGGGTGACAGCGGCCGCAGACAAACCTCGGTTGATGTATTTAGGTCGTGGCGAAACCAACGCACTGGCCTCTGCGCCAACGAGACTGGCCATAATCTGGGGGAATAGCGCGTGATAGTCCTCATACTGCCAGACCGTGAGCTTCCCTACGCCAGACGCCCCGCGCAGCTGTGTCACAAGATCGACCCAATCAACACTGCTCAATGGATTGCGCTTTTGAAACATCTCAACGGGTTGCAGGCGACCACCCAGCAACATCTGGCAGTAAGCCGAGTTGATAAATGACGTCGGGCGGCGAATGGCCAAGCACACGTCGATATCTTGGCTCGTGGCCCTTGCCAGATCGGCAACACGCGCACCCGCAGATTTATACCGGTGCCCCATGGATCGGCCATGTGGTTGGTTCAGCGGACCGATGAAATTCTCTTCGCTAAGCACCAATCGGTGCCCATCTTTGCGCATCAGGGCTAACTGTTCAGCGGCGCTGCGCTGCGCCCCGCCATCCACCGCACCGGGGCGGAACCCGAATAGCGCTTGGATACTGTGACCCGGCTGTCTGAAATAGACTGGACCATAATATCGCACGCCCGTCTCCGCTAACGCCTGACGCGCAAGTTTCATTGACCGCTGCATATGCGACGTAGCCGTCTTATGCGCACCAATATGAAAAGCGATTGTCAGGGGGGCTTGGGTCAATCTGATCCTCCGCGCGGTCGGTCGGTGATCTGGTCTGGCAGGGGCACCAGGACTTGAACCCGGGACCTACGGTTTTGGAGACCGCCGCTCTACCAACTGAGCTATACCCCTACGACCGGGTGTCGGGGTAGTCCGAAACCAAAGCGGGATCAAGAGGGATAAATGCACGACACTTGTGTTCAGGACCAGAAATGCGACAACAGAGGTGAATTCTACCCTCAAAGGCCCCCTTTCACATGTCGCTACGCAAAAGGATTGAAAAATCAGAGGCTTTGGCAGCCAGCGTCGCCGCAATCATGGGCCGTTATCTGACGTTTTGTAACCGAACCACCAAATGGCAGATCGAAGGTCAGGATGATCTGACTGCGGCCATGGCCGAAGGGCCGGTTCTGCTGGTGATTTGGCACAGTCGTTTGGTGATGGTCAGCCACCATTGGCCGCGTGAAAGCGGCAGTCTTTCGACACTGCATGACACCTCACCGATTGCGCGGGTCGTAGGTGCTGTGCATCGCCGCCTGAAGCTGCATCCAATCAAAATGTCACGTAGGCGATCAAACCGCGCGGCATCGCGCACAGTGCTGACACGTGTCAAAGAAGGGATCAGCATCGGCATCACCGCAGACGGACCCGTGGGCCCTGCCCTGATCCTGCGAGACCCACCACTTGATTGGGCGCGCACAACAGGCCTGCCGATTTTTAGCTATGCGTATGCAACGACCAAAGGCTGGCGGACAAAATCATGGGACGACATGTTGATGCCGCGGCCTTTCGGCAAAGGGGCGATTGTGTTTCGGCGCTACGGTGGGCATGTGTCACGCAAAATGGACGATGTGGCGCTAGAAGCGCTGCGCAAGGATTTGACCAGCCTATTGGATGCGACAAAGCAAGAAGCAGACGAAATGATTGGCCTTCCGGTCGGCCCCTAGGACGCCGTCCGCCGGAAAAACGCGAGTGAAAGCGCCGCACCAAAAGACATAACAACCCCGGTAAGAATAGCCATCCCAGCATCATTCGCGGCATCCGCGAGCCCACCCCCAATACGTGGGCCGACCATCATAACGGCATAGTAAATCGTAAAGAAGACGCCCATCCCAAACGATCGCGATGCAGACGTGAGGACATCACTCGGCAGTGTCATCACAGGTCCAGCACCAAGTGCAAACAAGACACCCACAACGCAAAATACAAGCAGCGCCGTTGCAGGCACATAGAGCATCACTGGCATCAGAACGGCAAAGCTGATCAGGCTCACATAGATGATTGTGTCCTTTCGCCCAGTGCGATCCGCTATGACCCCACCAATCGGCAATGCTATGGAAAAGAGCACCATGAACAAACTGGTCACCGAGCCTGCTTGTGTGAGCGTCCAACCTTGCTGGATCAAAATTGCTGGACCAAAACTAAACACCATTGCCAAGGCTGTGTTGTAAAGCGCCCAAACCAAACCCGCGAGGACCAGTGCGGCGACAGGTAAAACTGCTTTTTCCACAGTGATAGAAGTGGTCTCAACACCCGTCGGCGCGTGATACCCCAACACAAACGTCACGAACGCCAATGCGACAAGCACCCAAAGCGACCACCATGCCAATGCGATCCCTCCTGTGGTGGCTAAGACAGGTAAAACGATAAGCGCGAGTGCAATGCCCATTGGCCAAGAATTGATAAAGATTGCCATAGCAGTTGAGATTTCACGACCTACAAACCAATCCACCAACATCTTTGTCATGACGACATTCAAAATGACCCCACCTACCCCCAAGACCAGCCTGCCAAAGAGCATGACGTTCCAACTCTCGGTCACGGCGACAATGGCACCGCCCACCAACATCAAGACCAACCCTAAGCCAACGATCTGTTTGTCACCGAACCGGCCGGCAATTGCGCCGCCAGGAAGTGCAAAGAACACGCCGGGTGCAAAATAGAGACCAATGAGAAAACCAATATCCGCAAGACCAACGCCAAACTGGGTCACAAGTAGTGGAGAGAGCGCCGCAACAGATTGAAACTGAAACGCCATTGCAAGCCGCGCGAAGAAAAGAACTGTAAGGATGAACCAGCGATTTGAAGTCATCAAAAGAGTGTCGCCTTAGAATGCGGGTTAATCAACAAATGATGCACAAAAAAGGCCGCCCCCTATGGAGCGGCCTTTCGTTTGTTTGGTGTCGTAGGTGTCGGGGAGAACCCCGACCTACGGTTTATTCTACGATCTTGGAGACAACGCCGGCGCCGACTGTGCGGCCGCCTTCGCGGATCGCGAAGCGCAGGCCGTCTTCCATCGCGATCGGTGCGATCAGCTCGACGTTGAACTTCAGGTTGTCGCCCGGCATCACCATTTCTGTGCCCGCTGGAAGCTCAACTGTGCCTGTCACGTCTGTGGTCCGGAAGTAGAACTGTGGACGGTAGTTGGCAAAGAATGGTGTGTGACGGCCACCCTCTTCCTTGGTCAGGATATAGGCTTCTGCCTCGAACTTTGTGTGTGGCTTCACGGAACCTGGCTTACACAGGATCTGACCACGCTCAACGCCTTCACGGTCCACACCGCGCAGCAGGGCACCAATGTTGTCGCCAGCTTCACCAGAATCCAGCAGCTTGCGGAACATTTCAACACCAGTACATGTGGTCTTGGATGTGTCGCGGATACCAACGATTTCGATCTCGTCGCCCACGTTGATCACGCCACGCTCAACACGGCCCGTTACAACAGTACCGCGGCCAGAGATCGAGAACACGTCCTCGATTGGCATCAGGAACGGCAGGTCAACCGCACGTGCAGGTGTCGGGATGTACTCATCCACAGCAGCCATCAGAGCAACGATTGAATCTTTACCGATGTTGTCGTCACGCTCTTCCATAGCGGCCAGAGCAGAACCAGGCACAACAGGAATGTCGTCGCCAGGGTACTCATAAGAGGACAGCAGCTCGCGGATTTCCATCTCAACCAGCTCAAGCAGCTCGTCGTCGTCAACCTGATCCACTTTGTTCATGTAAACGACCATGTACGGGATACCAACCTGACGGCCCAACAGGATGTGCTCGCGTGTCTGTGGCATTGGGCCGTCAGCTGCGTTCACAACAAGGATCGCGCCGTCCATCTGAGCGGCACCAGTGATCATGTTCTTGACGTAGTCTGCGTGGCCCGGGCAGTCGACGTGCGCATAGTGACGTGCTTCTGTCTCATACTCAACGTGGGCTGTGGAAATGGTGATACCACGTGCTTTTTCTTCGGGCGCGCCGTCGATCTGGTCATACGCCTGGAAGTCACCAAAGTACTTGGTGATCGCAGCTGTCAATGTGGTCTTGCCGTGGTCAACGTGGCCGATTGTGCCAATGTTTACGTGCGGCTTATTACGTTCAAACTTTGCCTTTGCCATTTTGCAGGGCCCTTATAATTGCGGGGCCAAAACCGGCCCGGTCCAACATCGCGGGCGATGTATTGGGAAACGGAACGGAAATCAAGCCCCGGTGTTCGGTTGGGTGCCGGTTTCAGGCGCAACCATCCCTGTTGGGAATGAGAACGCTGCGGATAGTGGATTTAGGAAATCCTGGATCGCCTGAATTTTGCCGGCAATTGCTGAACCCGTCACCGCAGGGTCGTTCAAGAACGCATGGCGGCTAGGCCAAGCAGCCCTGACAATAACGCGTACGTCCATCGCTAAAACAGGCATCCGACATTCCAAAGCATCACAACAGACAACCAAATCGGTAGAACGCAGGACAGTCTTGCGCAGTGGCTTGGCTTGCACCGATCAAGAGCAGAAGGGCGACGATGACCCGTACCGTGAACGCTTCTTTAGATCGGGGGCTTACCCGTTACGAAAACCGGTTGTTCTTGGGAAACCCATAAGGTGGCCGTTTGCCTACCCCGGCGCGTGCGCCTTTCCATTCTGTCATGTCAGGCTCTGTGCGGGTTTTCCCTCCGCCCATGGGCCATGACAGCCCGTCGTCCCACGTGAATGTCGCGATGTCTGACAATCCGCCGTCCAATTCCAGCATGCCTTGCCGCCCGGATGCCTTTTTGTACTTTTGAATACGCACACCTTTGCCCCGGTTCATCTCGGGCAATTCGCTGACTTCAAAGACAAGGAACTTGGCGTTCTCAGACACAACGGCCACATGGTCGCCCGCAACCCGGTGGCAAACTTTGGCAATCGTATCTTTGACATTCAAAACCTGCTTACCGCTGCGTGTTTGTGCAACCACTTCTTCCTCGGGCACGACAAATCCGTTGCCCTCGGCAGAGGCGACCAACAGCTTTTCACCCGGTTTGTGGATCAGGAAATCGATGATCTCGACGTCATTGGGCAAATCAATCATCAAGCGCAGTGGTTCACCCATACCCCGCCCGCCGGGCAGATTAGCAGCACCGACCGTGTAAAAACGGCCATTGGCACCAAAGACCAGCAGCTTATCTGTGGTTTCCGCATGGAAAATAAACCGGGGGCCATCGCCGTCTTTGAACTTCAACTCACGTGTCAGATCAATATGGCCGGTCATCGCGCGGACCCAGCCCATTTGCGAACAAACGACCGTGATCGGTTCACGCTCAATCATCGCTTCCAGTGGCACTTCGACCACCTCAGCCGCCTCGGCAAACTGCGTCCGACGCGCACCGCCTTCGCTGTCACGACCAAAGACTTTACGGGTCTCGCGCAATTGCTCTGCGATCTTGGCCCATTGCAGGTCATCGCTTTCCAGCAAATCCTCGATACCTGCGCGTTCCTCCATCAAGGCATCACGCTCTGCGATCAACTCCAACTCTTCCAGCCGGCGCAAAGACCGCAGACGCATGTTCAGGATCGCTTCGGCCTGCACCTCGGACAATGACACCTCGGGGTCCGCGCCGGGCACGAGCGGCGAACGATAGTCAGCTTCAGACGTGGCACGCACATGTTCTTTCGCCCAGTCTTCAACCATCAAGGCTTTCTTGGGGTCGTCATCATAGCGGATGATGTCGATGACGCGATCCAGATGCAGGAAGGCGATGATAAAGCCTTCCAGCACCTCCAAACGGTGATCGATCTTTTCCAACCGGTACTGACTGCGGCGGACCAGTACATCGCGGCGGTGCTCCAGAAATGCGCGCAGCACTTCTTTGAGCGAACAGACCTTGGGTGTCAGCCCATCAATCAGCACGTTCATGTTCAGGCTAAACCGCGTTTCCAGATCAGAGTTGCGGAACAACATCCCCATCATGACTTCTGGATCGACGGTCTTGGCCCGGGGTTCAAGAACGACGCGGATGTCTTCGGCAGACTCATCACGGACGTCGGCCAGCAATGGCACTTTCTTAAGCTGGATCACCTCGGCCAACTTCTCAATCAGTTTGGATTTTTGCACTTGATAGGGAATTTCAGTGACGACAACTTGCCACGTGCCGCGTCCTAAATCCTCAACTTCCCATTTCGCACGCAGGCGGAACGAACCACGACCGGTGCGGTAGGCCTCGGCGATATTCTCGCTTGGTTCAACAATCACACCACCAGTTGGGAAATCGGGACCGGGGATATAGTTGAGCAGCGTCTCGTCACGGGCATCCGGCGTTTTGATCAGGTGCAAACAGGCATCGATCAATTCATGCAAGTTATGCGGTGGAATATTCGTGGCCATCCCCACAGCAATCCCGCTGGACCCATTGGCAAGCAGGTTCGGGAATGTGGCCGGCAAGACTGACGGCTCGGTCAGTCGCCCGTCATAATTGTCGCGGAAATCAACACTGTCTTCGGAAAGACCCTCTAACAGCGCTTCGGCGGCAGCGGTCATGCGGGCTTCAGTATAGCGGGACGCCGCAGGGTTATCGCCGTCGATGTTACCAAAGTTACCTTGGCCGTCGACCAGCGGATAGCGGACGTTAAAATCTTGGGCCAAACGCGCCATCGCATCATAAATTGCAGCGTCACCATGCGGGTGGAAATCGCCCATGGTGTCGCCGCTAATCTTGGCTGACTTCAAAAACCCGCCAGTCGGCGAAAGGCGCAAACGCGACATCGCATATAAAATCCTGCGATGCACCGGCTTCAATCCATCACGCGCATCTGGCAGCGCGCGGTGCATAATCGTGGACAGCGCATAGGTCAGATACCGGTCGCCGATCGCGCGGCGCAAAGTCTCGGTTACGTCGTTGGGGCCAAGGCCAGTATCGATATCATCAATCATAAGCTCAGGTGTAGCGGGCCGCGATTCTGGCGTAAAGCCGCGATTATTCCCCGTTCGCGACCCCGGCGCAAAATGTTCAATACACCTGCTCGCGTTGTTAACGATTCTCATTTGTCCGGGGGGACAGTCACATGCCTAAACTTATCACTTTCAGCTGCTTTATGCTCTTCTGGGTCTTCTACGAAATGTCAGGTGGTGCCGATTTCGAACCAAAAGAACGTGTCGTGGTATCGCAAGCGCCGTTTGCGCAATCCACGACGCGGAATGTGACCTACCAACGGCCTGTCGCGAAAGCGCAAGTCATGAATGCCTCCTACGTGCCGGTATCTACAGAACCTCTTACTGCCGTAAATGTAGCGCCCGCCGCAACCGTAGCCGCACCGTCAATCGTGCCAATGCCAACTGTCGCACCTGAAATCAAAGCGCCAACAATTGATTTGCGCTTTGTTGCAGGGAACCGCGTCAATTTGCGCCGGGGTCCGGGCACAAACCATCAGGTTGTCGATACACTATCCCAAGGCACGCAGGCCGAGATCCTGGCGATGAACGACTTGGGGTGGGCACAAATTCGTCTGACAGAAAGCGGCCAGACTGGGTGGATGGCTGCGCGTTTGCTCTCTGACGGGTAAGTGCACTTGTCTGCTCTGTCCTTTTGGGTGCAGAAGGCGGGCATGACACAGAAATCCATTCTTATTACCGGTTCATCTTCAGGCATCGGACTGGATGCGGCACATGGGCTGCGCAAGGCTGGCTGGCGGGTGTTCGCCAGTTGCCGCAAAGCGGAAGATTGTGAAAGGCTTAGGTCCGAAGGTTTTGAAAGCCCGCGAATTGATTATGCGGATGCCAACAGCATCGTCACAGGCCTTGCCGAAACGCTCGAGGCCACAGACGGCACACTCGATGCGCTTTACAACAACGGCGCCTACGCTTGCCCCGGCGCGGTCGAGGACCTTCCCGTCGGTGCCCTGCGCGAAATCTTTGAAACCAACGTCTTTGGCTGGCATGAGCTAACACGGCTGGTGATACCGGTCATGCGCGCGCAAGGGCATGGACGCATTATCAACTGCTCGTCTGTTCTGGGACTGGCGCCCCTGCGCTGGCGAGGGGCTTATGTGGCAACAAAATACGCGCTTGAAGGGCTAACAGATGTTCTGCGTATCGAAATGAGTGATACGCCGATCAAGATTATCCTAATCGAACCGGGACCGATCACAGCAAAGATCCGTGAAAACGCAATTCCACATTTTGAGAAATGGATTGATTGGAAATCTTCCGCCCGCGCGGACCAATACGAAGAATTGAAATCGCGGTTATATGAAGACCGGGGGCCAGATTTCTTCGAGTTGCCCGCGTCCGCGGTGACAAAGAAACTTTTGCATGCACTGACGTCTGCGCGCCCTAAGCCACGCTACTTTGTCACGACTCCGACATACCTGCTGGGCTTTTTGCGGCGTATTCTGCCAACCCGTCTGTTGGACGCCGTAATTTTAAAGATCTGAGGGTTTCCTTCCTTGGCCCGACTGCTACATCGCAAAGCGAAGGAATGAAGGACAAGAAACAATGGCGGATGATCCCCTTTTCTGGCTGATGTCTTTGTCGGTGCTGGTTGTACTTGGCGTTTTGATGTGGGGCATGGGCAGCTTTGGCAAAGGCGGCGAATACAACCGCAAGAATGCCAACAAGATCATGCGCTGGCGGATCGGCGCGCAGTTGGCAGCCGTCGTCATGATCCTGATTTTTGTCTACTTGCGCGGCGAAGGAAGCTAAGAATGGTTGTTCTCAACAAAATCTACACGAAAACAGGCGATGCTGGTGAAACGGCATTGGGCAACGGCAGCCGTGTGGCAAAACATGCGTTGCGCGTCACGTCCTACGGCACAGTTGATGAAACAAACGCGACGGTCGGATTGGCTCGTTTACATGCGACCGGCGACATGGATGCGCAATTGGCGATGATCCAGAATGATCTGTTTGATCTGGGCGCAGACCTGTGCCGCCCTGACATGGAAAAAGATGGTGAGGCCGAATATCCCGTCTTGCGGATGACCGATGCCCAAGTCGAAAGGCTGGAGGGCCAGATCGACGAGATGACAAAACAAGTCGAACCGCTGCGCAGCTTTATCTTGCCGGGTGGGTCCGCACTCGCCGCACATTTGCACCTATGTCGGACGGTATCGCGTCGCGCCGAGCGTTTGACCGTTGAATTGGCGACAATGGAATCGGTGAATCCTGCAGCGGTAAAATACCTTAATCGTCTGTCAGATTGGTGTTTTCAGGCGTCACGGATTGCCAATGATAATGGTAAAAACGACGTTCTTTGGGTGCCGGGCGCGAACCGCTAAGTTAGCTGGCTCATAGCCTGTCTTACACCGGTGAACTGACGTGCACGTCAAGAACGTGGCGTCGGTAGGCCTTGGCGCGTCGATTTTGCACTGTTTTCCCAGCCACGCGCACGATAACAACATCCTGAGAAGTTAATTGATCAGATTCTTAGGAGAGAAACGCAGATGAAGGTCCTCGTACCCGTCAAGCGCGTGATCGACTACAACGTGAAGGTTCGTGTCAAAGCGGATGGTTCCGGTGTTGATCTCGCAAACGTCAAAATGTCGATGAACCCATTCGATGAAATCGCGGTCGAAGAGGCCATTCGCTTGCGTGAAGCTGGCAAGGCTGACGAAGTCATCGCGGTTTCCATTGGTGTCAAGCAAAGCCAAGAAACACTGCGCACAGCCCTTGCGATGGGTGCTGACCGTGCGATCCTGGTGGTTGCTACCGATGATGTGCACAACGATATTGAACCGCTGGCCGTCGCCAAAATTCTTTCCGCAATTGTGAAAGAAGAAGCGCCGGGTCTGGTTCTATGTGGCAAGCAAGCCATCGACAATGACATGAACGCCACCGGCCAAATGCTCTCGGCTCTGCTGGGTTGGTCACAAGCGACATTCGCATCCGAGGTTGATGTCGACGGTGACAGCGCGACAGTCACCCGCGAAGTCGATGGTGGCCTGCAAACGATCAAGGTGAAAATGCCAACAATCGTGACAGTTGACCTGCGCTTGAACGAGCCGCGTTATGCGTCTTTGCCAAACATCATGAAGGCTAAGAAAAAGCCTTTGGATGAAAAGACACCTGCTGATTACGGCGTCGATGTGACACCGCGTCTGGCCGTTGTGACAACAACCGAACCTGAAGCGCGCAAAGCGGGCATTATGGTTGGTTCTGTTGATGAACTTGTTGAAAAACTCAAAGAAGCGGGGGCTGTATAATGGCTGTTCTTCTGATTGGTGAAGTCACTGACGGCGCATTGGCCGTTGATGCAACTGCAAAGGCAGTTTCCGCAGCGCAGGCTTTGGGCGATGTCACAGTGCTTTGCGCTGGCGCATCCGCAAAAGCAGCGGCTGATGAGGCCGCTACAATCCAAGGTGTGTCAAAGGTGCTTTGCGCCGAAGATGCAGCCCTGGGACATCGTTTGGCTGAACCGACTGCTGACCTGATTGTATCATTGGCAGGCGACTACACGCACATCGCGGCACCTGGCACTACTGACGCCAAGAACGTGATGCCGCGTGTGGCAGCATTGTTGGATGCGATGGTGATTTCTGAAGTTACTGCCATCGTTGACGCTGACACTTTCGAGCGCCCAATCTATGCCGGTAACGCAATCCAGACCGTGAAATCATCTGACGACAAGAAAGTCATGACGATCCGGACTGCAGGTTTTGATGCCGCAGAAATGGGTGGTTCCGCTGCAGTTGAGAGCATCGGCGCTGCAGGCGACCCGGGTCTTTCCGAGTGGGTTGAAGACAAGGTCGCAGCCTCTGATCGTCCTGAACTGACATCTGCTGGTGTTGTTGTGTCCGGCGGTCGTGGCGTAGGTTCAGAAGAGGACTTTGCCCTGATCGAAACGCTGGCCGACAAGCTGAACGCAGCTGTGGGTGCATCCCGCGCTGCAGTCGACAGTGGCTACGCACCTAACGACTGGCAAGTTGGCCAAACAGGAAAGGTGGTTGCACCCGACCTATATGTCGCTGTCGGCATCTCAGGTGCGATCCAGCATTTGGCCGGCATGAAAGACAGCAAGATCATTGTCGCGATCAACAAAGACGAAGAGGCACCAATCTTCCAGGTTGCCGACTACGGTCTTGTTGCTGACTTGTTTGACGCTGTGCCAGAGCTGACTGGCAAGCTCTGATAGCAACGCAAATTAATCTGAAAGGCCCGTGCATTGCCGCGGGCCTTTTTATATCGCGTAAAGTTGGTCACGAATTTTTGGGATTAAGGCTGCGCTTGCCTCGACATGGCAATCGACACCCAGCATTTCTGAAGCGGCTTTTTCCTGCGACTTCGGAAAGAACATGCCATCAGCCCCCCGCGATACGGCGCTTTCCGTCGGGTTGGCAATGACAACGTCTTTGACCATGGGGCGCAATTCATCAATCATCGATGCTGTAATGAAAAGCGGATCAACCTGTAGTTGGCCAGGACGATCAGCCCAATGTTCATCTGTCAATTCATCCTCTGAAAACCAAAGCAAAATGACTTTATTGCCGATCTGACCCAACATGTTCTTCATCCGTGCGACCCATGCTTCGCGCAATTCAACGACGACAGTATCAAACCTTTCGATCGACTTGGTATGTAAGGCCCCCAACATATGCCGGGTGAAAGAGAACTCTGAGAAATCGACATCTTGATAGATCGCCTGCAAAACCGTTGATGCGCGCAGAAAGCGGTCATTGCGCCGCGGATGGACAGAGTAGAACCTGTTTGAGAGGTAATTCGCGCCCATCACCTGTACGACGGTCAAATCTGCCTCCGAACAGATTTCCATAACGGTTGGATCATTTACAAAAGCATCTATCCCCCCATTCACGCAACCAAAGTTCACACATGTCTGGCGCATCGCCTTTTCAACAAGGCTGGGGAAAGGTTTCTCAATGAACTTTCCATAGGTTTCAGTGCCGCCAACAAACGCCAGATATGGCATATCCAACCGCTTGCGTGGCCCCCTGAACAACATCCGAGAATTACCATATCGACAGGGTGAGTATGACAAATCACCTGTTTCTATATTTTCTTGCTTCACGCCCTGCGCCCTTTTGTTTCATCACCCATTCGGCAGATTCGCCTAAATCCTTTGCGATTTTGCTAACGGCGGCATTCAATAAGATTTTTACCTATTCTCCTGCCTTGAAGCTGCCCCCTGCCGGGGCCTATGGTGAAGCCAACCGATGAAGGATTGATCATGGCAATTGAACAGATAGGCATCGTTGGCGCGGGTCAGATGGGGAACGGCATCGCGCATGTCTTTGCTTTGGCTGACTATGACGTGTTGCTGACCGATATCAGCCAAGACGCACTTGATGCTGCAGTCGCCTTGATCGATCGCAACCTGGAAAGGCAAGTCAGCAAAGACTTGATTACATCTGCCAAAAAAGCAGATGCCATGAAGCGGATTGGCACTACAAAAACGCTGACTGACCTTGGCCAAACCGATCTTATCATTGAAGCGGCAACTGAACGCGAGACGATCAAGACCGCTATATTTGAAGATCTGGTTCCACACCTAAAGCCCGACACGATCTTAACGTCAAACACCTCTTCCATCTCGATCACCCGGTTGGCGTCGCGGACAGACCGGCCAGAGAAATTCATGGGGTTCCACTTTATGAACCCTGTGCCGATCATGCAGTTGGTCGAGTTGATCCGCGGCATCGCGACCGATGAGCCTACGTTCAAGGCCTGCCACAGCGTTGTAGAACGCTTGGGCAAAACATCCGCGACAGCCGAAGATTTCCCCGCATTTATCGTCAACCGCATCCTTATGCCCATGATCAACGAGGCAATCTATACGCTTTATGAAGGTGTAGGTTCGGTCAAATCTATCGACACGTCACTCAAACTTGGGGCCAATCACCCAATGGGGCCGCTCGAATTGGCGGACTTTATCGGCCTCGACACCTGCCTTGCGATTATGAATGTGCTGCACGACGGATTGGCCGACACCAAGTACCGCCCCTGCCCGTTACTTACAAAATATGTCGAGGCTGGCTGGTTAGGTCGTAAATCGAAACGCGGGTTTTACGATTATCGCGGGGATGAGCCCGTGCCGACGCGCTAGAAGGTCAATGGCCGGTTTGAGCCCAAAGTGACGGATGTTGCACTTGCGGCCAATGGCAGCTCACTCATTTTATTCACTATCTCAAAACCAAGACTGGGCCCTTTCTTACGGCAAAGAAACGTTCGCTTGTCTGGCCAAATAAAACAAATTCATTGTAGCAGCACCAAGCTGTAAAAATTCGCATTTTGTGAGATCATAGCCATTCAGCTGAGAACATTCCGGAATATCTTCAAACGTTTCGACTGCGTGCTCCAAGTAGCGTTCATACAATCTAACTTCAATGCGGCTTTCTTCTATTGCTGGCGGCAAAAGCGGCAGCAACTCTTCATAAAAAGTGCGCATTGATGCCACGAGGTCAGACAGACATGAGCCAGTTCCTTTATCCACATGAACACAAATGTCTCCCGCGACACCTATACATTGCTGCTGCATCCAACCACGGTAACGATTATCTAGAGGCTCAATGGCTTTTAAACAGTTAACAACTTCTGGCGTTGGGAAATCGACATCCGCCCTAGCCAGATTTGGGGCCACAACGGAAATGAAACAGGCAGAAATGAACAGTTTTAACATCTGATTAGACTGAATGTAGGATTGGTTAGCGTCAACCGAACATTCCGCAAAGTTTCCCTAAATCTAAGCCAAGGGGTAGTAGTGGACATTCAAGCGGTACAGGCGGAAGTCAGTTCCGTCCGCACAGCAGAAATCCGATACCCTCTCTAATCTTTCAGATTCAAGGTCTGCTCGCGCATCCAGTCCATGCAAGCGCGTTGATCCTGCAGGCGTTCTTTCACCTCATCCTCGTCGAAGGGGTGGCCGACAATCGGCTTTTGTGGTTTGCCACAGGCGTTGACGATTTCATGGATCAGCAGGCTTTGGCGTAGGGTCGCAGAAATCTGGTTGGCCATCTGATACCAACGCGAGTTCGCGCCGGGGAAAAACAACGGCACAACACGCGCGCCTGACATGCGGATCATCTTGGCGGTGAACAGGTTCCACTCATCCTCGACCATGGGACCAAACAATGAATTGGACGACGCGACCACGCCAGAAGGAAAGATTGCGATGACCCCGCCCTCTTTCAAATGTGCCATCGCTTGCTTGCGCATCTCGACCATTTTGGCCTGTGCATCTTCTTCATGGGGAAACGGCACAGGAATAAGGAAACTACCGGCGTCTTCGTCGATATCTGTTAGGAAGGCCCGTGTCAGGATCCGGTAGTCTGTACGCACGCGCCCAATCAAGTCCGCAAAAACCATACCATCAACCATACCGTGCGGGTGATTGGCGACGATCACGACCGGCCCCGTTTTTGGAATGCGATCAAGCTGTTCTTGCGGCGTAATCAGATCAATGCCCATCACATCCAGCGCACCACGCCAGAACGCTTGGCCGTGAAATTTGCCGCGCTTTTCAAACTTGCGGATCATGCGGATGATATGGATTTTCCCGGTAAACCACTCGATCGTTTTGATTATGCCGCGTCTGATGGGGCTATCAAACGTGTTAGAATAGGTCAGTGCCCCGCGATCATAGACGCGCGGTGGTGCATCAGAAACTACGGGTTGGATTGAGGCCTTGGGGGTCGTTTCGGTCAAGCGCTTGTCCTATTCGATCCGCATACGCGTTAATGGTCTTCACCAAATTTGTCGGCAACCAAGTTTTCAATTGCAGCCGCGAGCTCGTCCGCCTGCGGGCCGCTGGTTTCCACCTCAATAAAGGTTCCAATGGAAGCTGCCAACATTAAAAGGCCCATGATGCTATCGCCGCCGGCACGCTCGCCATCTTTGCTGACAACGGCATCTGCATCAAAACTCTCGACAACTTCGACCAACTTTGCCGAGGCCCTTGCGTGGAGACCTTTGATATTCTCAATTTTAAGGCGTTGTTTGCTCATTGTGGCAACCCACCATTGTGGCTGTTGATATACTTATGTGCGGCAGCGATCGCCGCCTCGACCGCGTCGGGCACACTGCCTTTGCGCGACTTGGCAAGCTTGATCAACATAGGAAGGTTTGCGCCATAAAGGATACGTCGATTGTCGGGGCTACAGGCGCGCAATGACAGGTTCGTTGGCGATCCGCCAAACATATCCGTGACGATCACGACGCCATCGCCTGTATCGACACCATCGGCGGCGTCACAAATCTCGTTCTGTTTGACGGCGCGGTCATCTTCGGGACCAATCGCAATGCTGACCATACCGGGCTGAGGTCCGACGACATGTTCAACGGCCGCGTGATACTCGCGTGCCAATCCCCCATGAGCCACGATGACGATACCGATCAATCTGTGATTTCCTTGCCCTGCTGCGCGCCACTGCGCTCTAACTCGCGGTGACGTTTAGACACATGCCAACCGTCTTGTGCAAGGGCTTGCGCCAGTTTCTCTGTCATTGCAACGGAGCGGTGTTTGCCACCGGTACAGCCAAAGCCAATGGAAAGATGGGCTTTACCCTCATCGCGGTGCGCAGGCAGCAACAGATCAGCAAGGCCTTTGACCTGCGCAAAGAAGGCAGGAAACCTTGGGTCCTTTGCAACATAAGACGCGACTGCGGGACTACGGCCGTCCAACTGACGAAGGTCCTCAACCCAATGCGGATTCTGCAAAAACCGGCAATCCATGACGATATCCATGCCGCGTGGTAAACCACGCTTGTATGAAAATGAATGCAGCGTCACACCAAGCTTGCGTCCCTGGCCTGTACCAAACCACTGCTCAATCTCTGCTTTCGCATCATGTGGTGACAAACCGGTGGTGTCGATCAAAACATCTGCCCGCGCACGGATCGGGATGAGCAGTTCACGCTCGGCTGAAATACCAGCCAAAGGTGGCCCGGCAGGTGCAAGCGGATGTCTGCGTCGCGTCTCGGAGTAGCGGCGGACCAATTCCTCTTCGGCGGCGTCCATGTAAAGAACTTGTGCCGTGATTTGCCCTTTGGTTGTCAGACGATCAATCGTGTCAATCAAAGCGGCTGTGCTAAAGTCGCGGTTTCGCACATCAACGCCCAATGCCAATGGGCGGGCCGGTGGTGGTCCCTCCAACAAGCGTGGCAGCAAAGACAATGGCAAATTGTCGATCACTTCGTATCCTAGGTCCTCAAGCGCATTGATGGCAGTCGAGCGACCAGCCCCTGACGGGCCCGTCACCAGCACAACCGCCGGGGCAACTTTCATAGGGTCCTGACCATGTTTGGTCATCGCTCGCTCCAACCGGCTTTGAGAATCTGCAATATTGCAGGTGCAAAGTGTGGTGCATCGAGTTTGTAGATCAAGGGTAGATCACATCCCAAATGCGTGAAAAATCTGCGCTGGGGCAATCGCTCAGTTTCAATGCGGTCCAAGTCGACCCACAAGGCAACCTTTGCTCGTGCCAAACCCTTACCGCGAAGAATGCCAATGCCCCGCGCCTCAATAAGACCTGCAATCGTGGAAGGAGGCTGGGCGGTCAGTTGCCCATCCTGTTCCGAAATACACACGCGATCATCTGCGACTAACGTGCAGCCAAATGCCATCAGGCTGAGCGCCAAGGCAGACTTGCCACTACCAGAAGCGCCCATAATCACCACTGCGCGACCATCCCAAGCGACACATGTTGCATGGAATGACTCAGACTGCGGCATGATTAGATTGGCAAGCCAACGACAAACCGCGCTCCCAGTGGCTCAGATGTTGGATCGGCGTCGGTGGGACGGATATTTTCGGCCCAGATTGCACCTGCATGGGCTTCGACGATCTGCTTTGAAATTGCCAAGCCAAGGCCAGAGTTATTACCGAATTGCCCCTCCGGGCGTTCTGAATAGAACCGTTGGAAAATCTTTGTCAGCGCATCATCAGGGATACCAGGACCAGTGTCCTCGACGACGATCAAGACGCGGTTTTGGCGGGTCCGTGCCCAAACACGAATGGCGTCACCCTTGTCACAGAACGAGATCGCATTCGTTATCAAATTGACAAACACCTGCGCCATTCGGCCTTCGAGACCTTGAACCGTGATTTCGCCTTCTGGCAGGTCCGCGACGAAATCAACGCCGCGCAACTTCGCATCTTTGCCCAGAAATTCCGCAATGTTCCCCAGCATATTGATCAGGTCAAAGGTCTCTTCTTCTTCCTTGACCAGTTCACTATCCAAACGGGACGCGTTTGAAATATCACTGACCAAACGATCAAGACGCTTTACATCATGCTCAATGATCTCAAGCAGACGTTCGCGTTGATCGTCACGTTTGGCTACGCGCATTGTCCCAACGGCTGAACGCAATGACGCGAGTGGGTTCTTGATCTCGTGGGCTACATCGGCCGCAAACTGTTCGTTACCCTCAATGCGTTCGTAAAGGGCCGACACCATACCGCGCAGAGCGGTGGACAGACGGCCGATTTCGTCAGGGCGACCACTCAGATCAGGGATGCGCACACGACCCGGTGACATCTTGCGGGCATTTTTTTCCTGGCTCGCCTCAGCAGCGGTTGCCAGCCGCGCTAGTGGGTTCGCGATTGTCGATGCGAGCACAAGACTGAGGCCGATACTTACCAATACGCCGACAAAGAACAGCCGCAAGAACTGCTCACGTTCACGGCGGACAAGGCTATCGACTTCACCTGCTGCTGTGGTGACCGCAATAACGCCGACAGCGACGCCATTGCGCATGATGGGTGTGGTAACAATAAAGCTTGTCGCACCTTCGATCTGCGAGGCTTCTAGCTGTGTGCCGTTGGCAATTGCTTGCCTTACATTTTCTTGAGACAGGGCAATCAAAGCCCTTTCTTCATCTATCTCAGGCTCATTAAATGACCCTAAACCGACCAAGCTGTCCCAAATTGAAACTAGGAAATCGAGGACAAATGTTCCACCAGTTTGCGCCTCAAGCTCGGCAATCTGTTCAGGCGAAAGGCTGCCTGACGACCGCGCAACCAAGGTTGTATCGGGCGCAAAGACAGAGACTTCAACACCACCACGGAGGTTTAGTCCTTCCAGCGTAGCTGTCGCGTTTATACCATCGGCCGTAACCAAATTGACGGGTGCTACAGATGGCAATTGTCCCTCAAAAACGTCTGCAATCAGTTGGGCTTCATTGATGAGACCATTCGCACGTTGAAAAGCCAGGCTGTCCCGAGAGGGGCTGAGATACAGCACCCCTGAGATAAGCAGGATCAATGCAATTAAATTGAACGTGATGATCTTACGGGCGATTGGGGAACGGCGGAGGGCGAAAAGACGCCCGCCCGGGATCTCATCAACTTCGATATCTTCGCCGATGAAATCAGGACCAACCCAATCGTCGCCCAATACAAGATCAGGCGTTCGCGCCGCAGCGCGCACGGACTTTAGGTCGCGTACGTCAACTTTCGGCTCGGCCGTCATGACTTACTCTTCGTTGTAGCGGTACCCAATGCCATAGAGGGTCTCGATCGCAGAGAACTCATTGTCCGTGTTGCGCATCTTTTTGCGCAGGCGCTTGATGTGGCTGTCGATCGTACGATCGTCCACGTAGACTTGGTCATCATAGGCGACATCCATCAGCTGATCGCGGCTTTTGACAAAGCCGGGTCGCTGGGCCAACGCCTGCAACAACAAAAATTCTGTTACCGTAAGGGATACGTCTTTCCCTTTCCATTTTACTGCGTGACGGAGCGGATCCATCACTAACTCACCACGCACCATCACTTTGGTGTCTTCGGTTTCCTCAATCTCTTCGCCCGCGATCGCATCTTGCCTACGCAACAGCGCCCGGATTCGTTCAACGAGTAAACGCTGAGAAAATGGCTTTTTTACGTAATCGTCAGCGCCCATGCGCAAACCAAGGACTTCGTCGATTTCATCGTCCTTAGACGTCAGGAAAATAACAGGCATTGACGTCTTTTGTCGCAACCTCTGCAACAAATCCATTCCGTCCATCCGTGGCATTTTGATGTCCAGAACCGCCATATCGGGCATACGCTTGTTAAAAGCTTCAAGCGCCGAAAGGCCATCATTGTAGGTCTCCACCTCGAAACCCTCGGCCTCAAGCGTCATCGAAACAGACGTAAGGATGTTCCTGTCATCATCTACAAGTGCAATTCTCGACATAGTGGAAATCCTCTTTTGGTAATGCCCGGCGTTCTTCACGACGCTAACCCAGACTTTTCAACGTTTTAGCTAGGCGAATCAACTGTTAACTCAATACGTGCCACAAATTTGCCTTATTTGCGTTACTTTTGCCGAAATTCAGCGGCAGGAATTCACCGATCACCGCGGCATTCTAAATTGGTTGCGCTAACATTCGATTGGTTGCGCTAACGACAGCCAACTGGGGTATCGGCCTTCGAAAACTTGGTGCTATGGAAGGGCATCGCTGGCTATTTCGGCCATTTCACAAAGGAGCGAACCCATGGACCAAGGAACGGTCAACCCGTCGATGAAACTTGAAGATCAAGGCATCACAGGGCTGGGTTATGTCTATTACAACCGCTCTGAGACCGAATTGCACGACGCTGCCGTCGCTGCTGGCGAAGGTGTGACGGGTAAAGGCGGCACCTTCTTGGTGACGACCGGCAAACATACCGGTCGCTCACCAAAGGACAAATTTGTTGTCCAAACAGACAACGTCAAAGATACGATTTGGTGGGAAAACAACCCGCCGATGGACCCGTCCAAATTCGATGTGCTGTACGCCGATATGCGCGAGCACATGAAAGGTGGCACTTATAACGTGCAGGACTTGTTTGGTGGCGCTGACCCTGCGCATCGTTTGGATGTGCGTGTAGTGACCGAGCTGGCATGGCATGGTCTTTTCATTCGCCACTTGCTGCGCCGTCCTGCACAAGAAGAACTCGCAACTTTTGCGCCTGACTTCACAGTCATTAATTGCCCGACCTTTAAGGCAGACCCTGAAAAACACGGCTGCCGGTCTGAAACTGTGATTGCTATGAACTTTGAGAAGAAGTTGATCTTGATCGGTGGGACCGAGTACGCAGGCGAGAATAAGAAATCTGTCTTCACTTTGCTGAACTACCTGCTGCCTGAGAAAGGCATCATGCCAATGCACTGCTCTGCCAATCATGCGCCGGGCAACCCAGTTGATACGGCCGTCTTCTTTGGGCTTTCTGGCACCGGCAAGACAACACTGTCAGCTGACCCTACACGTGTTCTTATCGGCGACGACGAACATGGCTGGTCTGATCGCGGTACGTTTAACTTTGAGGGCGGCTGCTACGCAAAAACAATTGGATTGGACCCCGAGGCCGAGCCAGAGATTTACGCCACATGCGCCATGCCGCATACAGTGATCGAAAACATGGTGTTTGATCCTGAAACGCTTGAACTTGATTTTGAAGACGACAGCCTGACTGCGAACATGCGCTGCGCCTACCCGCTGAACTATATCTCGAACGCATCCGATAGTGCCTTGGGCGGGCATCCTAAGAACATCATCATGCTGACCTGCGACGCATTTGGCGTTCTGCCCCCGATCTCGCGTTTGACGCCTGCGCAGGCCATGTATCACTTCCTTTCTGGTTTCACCTCGAAGGTTGCGGGGACAGAACGGGGCGTGACCGAACCAGAACCGACATTCAGCACATGTTTTGGCGCACCCTTCATGCCACGTCGTCCCGAAGTCTACGGCAACCTGCTACGCAGCAAGATCGCAAGCCACGGCGCGACCTGCTGGTTGGTGAACACAGGGTGGACCGGCGGTGCCTACGGCACAGGGTCACGGATGCCGATCAAGGCCACGAGAGCATTACTGTCCGCGGCACTTGATGGCACGCTGATCGAAAGCACCTTCCGCAAAGATGTACATTTTGGATTTGAAGTGCCTGTCTCAGTTGACGGGGTGGACGATGGATTGCTGAACCCACGTGATACATGGGCCGACAAGGCTGGCTATGACGCGCAAGCCGAAAAGCTGGTGACCATGTTCAGCGACAACTTTGAAAAATACGTACCTTTCATCGATGATGACGTCAAAGCAGCGGCGATTGGGTAAGATAGTGTAAGGTGGATCATGATCCACCTTACCTTTTCAGCCAGCAGTCATAGAAAATCCACCTTTCGGACCTATCTGTTGCGGATGAAAGACGTCGCACTACCAACGCTGATGTTTGGCCTGCTTTGCGCTTCTGCCGCGGCAGAGGTGACCAAATCACCTGACATCTCATCACTTGAGGCGGGTATTGTGTGCGCACCAATACCTGTCGGCACATCCCCTGCCCCGGGAACGCTCGCGGGCGTCACCCATATCATTGCGGAGGAGCCAGACTTCGTCAGCAATACACGCCAAGTGCCCGCGGTGCGCAACATCGGTTTCGGTGTGAAAGCGCAATCGATTGATCCAGAGGGGATTGGTGGTGTCACGATCCTGCTGACTCACCCTGAAATGGGTGAAAGCAATGTAACTGAACAGACTTTTGTCACCAGTATTAGCGGGACAGACCCGTCGCTGACATTCTATCAATTCGATTACGATTACGAACTGGTGCTCGGCCCATGGCAGTTTAAGGCCATGTCAGGCGAAGATGTGCTCTATGCGGTCAGCTTTGAAGTGGTTGACCCGCGGTTCGTCCCAGAGCTTGCCGGTGTTTGCGGATTTCTCGACCTACTATCCTAACCCATTAGTCCGCGCCGAATCAGGTTGGCGCCCGCAATGATCAAAACCCAAAGCGTGACTTTTCGAAACCGGGCCTGGTCAAATCGGTCACCAAGACGGAACCCCAGCCACATCCCAATCAACGCAGGCAGCACCAAAGCCGCCGAAAAAGCCCAAGTCTGCGCATTCAAAACACCGGACTGCAAATGCCCGAACAACAACATAACAGATCCAAGGCCGTAGATTACACCTTGCACGGCCATCTGTTTTTCACGGGGGGTGTTAAGCGCCAGAAGATAAAGCACAGTCGGCGGACCCCATGTGCCCGCCAACCCACCCAGAACACCCGCAAGCCCCCCTGCTGTCCATTCAAATGGTCTGCGCCAGTGATCCGGCACTTGGGGACGCCACCCAATGAGTTGGATCGTACAAAGCACAACGACAGGCACACCAAGAACGACAAACATCACATTGCTTGGAATGCTGCGAACAAATTGCGCAGCAATCAGGATCATCACAGAAACGATCAGCACATAGCGCCAATGCTCTTGCAAAGCATCTTGTGCACGACCCAAGCCCGCACGCCCAACTTGCAAGGCGTTGCTGATCACAATGGGGATAACGATACCTGCCACAACCACTTCGGGCGGGATCACAATCCCCATCCCAGAAATCATAATCAGCGGCATCGCGAACCCAACGGCACCTTTGACAAAGCCGCCAAGCAGCGTCACTACACATGCAAATGCAAAAATCGCAGGTGTCATAAGGATGAAAATATCAACCATGACCCGTCTTACGACATTCAGGATCGTATGACAGTCGAATTTTTGCTGCGACACTTTTGTGCGTGACGATGTTAGAATTCGAATAATTGTTGCGCTGCACCTGCAAACAAATTATCTCTGCACCTGCAAATTGATGGGAGTCGCAAAATGGCGCATGATGGTCAGGATATGACAATGAAACAAACACCCGTTCTGACGGATCTGTTGGCGCTGACTGCTGCTGCGATGCCTGCTGTCGAAGATGTGCTGGGCCGCGCCAAAGACGCTGTGCGCGCAATCGTTGAAGACAAGGGTCGCATCTCAGGCAAGCTGATCGAAGAAAACCAGACAGCCGCGCATGGTCTTGCTTGGCTCGCCACTTACGCACAATCGCTACGTCAGATGCAGAATTGGGCCGAGCGCCTGCAAGCCGACAGTAAATTTGGCGAAGTTGAGCAGTTGATCCACCAAATCGCCTTTGGTGAATACCTCTGGCAGATTTATGGCGGCATCCCGATGAGCCAGAATGAAATTCTCCGCCTTCAAGATATCGGTCTGTCCCAAGATGACATGGGCGCGTTGATGCAGCCCGCTGTGATGACATTGACCCAGACAGGCAACACCCAAGCCGCTCGCTTGCGCCTTGTTGAGCTCATGGAAGAGCAATCGGCCAATATCACCGTCGGGGCATCTGGCCTTGATGATGAACTTGAAATGATCCGCGAACAATTCCGCCGCTTCAGCGTTGAACGCGTGGAACCGGACGCACATGATTGGCACCTCAAAGATGAATTGATCCCGCTAGAAATCATTGACGAGATGGCCGAATTGGGCGTCTTTGGCCTGACCATCCCTGAGGAATACGGTGGTTTCGGATTATCGAAAGCGTCAATGTGCGTGGTGTCAGAAGAACTGTCGCGTGGCTACATCGGTGTCGGCTCATTAGGAACACGGTCCGAGATTGCGGCCGAACTGATCCTTTGCGGCGGTACAGAAGAGCAAAAGCAAAAGTGGTTGCCCGGCCTGGCATCAGCAGAAATTCTGCCAACAGCGGTCTTCACCGAACCTAACACAGGATCTGATTTGGGCAGCCTGCGCACCCGCGCGGTCAAGAAAGGGGATGATTGGGAGGTGACAGGTAACAAAACCTGGATCACCCACGCGACCCGTACCCATGTCATGACGATGTTGGCGCGGACCGATCCGGACACCACAGACTATCGTGGCCTGTCCATGTTCTTGGCGGAAAAGACGCCAGGAACCGAAGAAAACCCCTTCCCTACCCCCGGCATGACTGGCGGCGAGATCGAAGTCTTGGGCTATCGCGGCATGAAAGAATATGAACTCGCTTTCGATGGCTTTGCGATCAAAGGTGAGAACTTGTTGGGTGGTGAAACCGGCAAAGGTTTCAAACAATTGATGCAGACTTTTGAAAGTGCGCGCATTCAAACCGCTGCCCGCGCCGTTGGGGTGGCCCAATCTGCCTTGGACGTCGGCATGCAGTACGCACAGGATCGCAAACAATTCGGTAAATCGCTGATCAATTTCCCTCGGGTAGCTGGCAAATTGGCGATGATGGCCGTGGAAATCATGGTTGCACGGCAGCTGACGTATTTCAGTGCTGATGAAAAAGACAATGATCGGCGCTGCGATCTTGAAGCCGGGATGGCCAAACTGCTTGGTGCCCGCGTAGCTTGGGCTTGCGCCGATAATGCGCTGCAAATTCATGGCGGCAACGGCTTTGCCTTGGAATACAAGGTCAGCCGCATTCTGTGTGATGCGCGTATCCTGAACATTTTTGAAGGTGCCGCCGAAATTCAGGCCCAAGTGATCGCGCGTCGTTTGCTGGACTAGGTTGCTTTTGCGCGACCCGTAGCTAAGTGCAAAAGGGTAGCGTGAAAAGGAACCGCAATTGCCCAAAACTGTTCTACTGACCGGCGCATCCGGTTACATCGCCAAACACATCGCACTGCAACTGCTTGACGCAGGCTATGACGTGCGTGGCACAGTGCGAACCCTCGCGCGGGGGGAAGAAGTGACTGATGCAGTCCGGTCCCACCTAAGGGATGCTGCAAACCTAGAGAGTCGGCTGACTTTCGTGGCCCTCGATCTGTCGTCAGACGACGGATGGGATGATGCGATGGTCGGCGCCGACATCTTGATGCACACGGCATCACCGTTTCCTTTGGTGCAGCCAAAAGATGAAGACGATCTCATTCGTCCAGCGGTAGACGGGGCACTACGGGCTTTGCGGGCCGCGGCTAAGGCAGGGATCAAGCGGGTTGTCTTTACATCATCCACGGCGGCCATCAGTGGGTCGTCCTTGCCACCTGGCGACAGCGCGTTTGATGAAACCAACTGGACAGATCCAACCGACCCCGATGTATCACCCTACAGCCGCTCCAAGACGCTTGCAGAACTGGCCGCTTGGGATTTTGTGCGCGATCATGCCCTTGACATGCAACTGACCGTGGTGAACCCCGGTTTCGTCTTGGGTGCCCCTCTCGACCGTAATTTTGGCACATCCGTCCAAGTGATTGAACGGCTGCTTGGCGGCAAAGACCCAATGCTGCCCAATATTGGGTTTGGCACGGTCGATGTCAGGGATGTCGCCGAAATGCATGTGGCAGCCATCGACAATCCGCAAGCCTTTGGCCAACGCATCATGACCGTTGATACGTTTCTTAGCTTTCAGGACATAGCTTTTGCCGTGAAAGCTGCGCATCCGGATCGCAAAATAGCGACACGCGTGGCACCCGATTTCTTGATCAAGATCCTGGGTCGTTTTGATCCCGCAATTAAGTCGATCATTCCCAGCCTCGGACGCGTCGACAAAATCGACAACCAGCGGGCGATTGGAACGTTAGGTCGTGGCATGCGGCAGGCCAGAAAATCAGCGGCAGAGACGGCTACTTACTTGATCAACCAAAAAGTCGCCTAGTCTGGTGCCTTGCGTGTAATCGCGTCGATCAAACGGGCACGGGCGGGTGGCATTGGCCGGTCACCCAACCCTTTAATCAGTCGGTGCTCAATGAAATATCCGGTGGTCCCAAGCGCTTTGGCGATCTCGGCGTTTGAGGCATCGCCCTTGCCAGCCAAAACCTCTGGCAATGGCAACATGCGATCCGCCCATTCGCCCGCCGCCTCACGGCTGACAGCACGACCCGACTTAGGCGAGACATAAATCAAGTCTTCGTTCACCCCACGCACAGCACATGCGGACAGATCAAGTCCGAAACCCATCTCTTCCAACAATGCCTGCTCCCAACGCAGATAAGCGAGAGGCCAGACATCTGATTGGCCCAACAAATCCAATAAGGCAATCGTGCGCGTATAAAGTGGATCATGTGCTTCGCGCTCTGGCAAAACCATCGCCAACAAACTGCAGACTGCGTTGAGACCCGCGAGCGCAAGACGATCCCCCATCGCTGTGGCCGCACGGCTACGAATAGGCTCGACTGTGAAACTACCCAGATGACTTTCTAAACGGGCTTTCCAAGCAACCGACAGTTGGGCGCCTGGCTGCAGAATAGGGGCGACCTTGCGGCTCGCCCCGCCGCGCACGACACCTGCATGTCGACCATGCAGCGCTGTGAACACTTCGATAATGACCCCGTTCTCACCAAAAGGGCGCGTGGACAACAAAGCTGCTTCGGAGCGCCACTCAATCATTTTCGGAAACTCCGGTCATAGGCCCATAACAGACGTGTTGAGCGATACATGCAAGTGGCTGTGTGTGTGGGGCGCACAGATGCCTCCGGCGGGAGTTTTCTTGGCAAGATGATAAAGGTTTGTTTACCAAAATGAATGATGCTCTTTTTGCAGGCCTAGTCTGGAGAGGTGAAGCCTGTGCAAGGTGATGGGCAACGCTCATGACAGTGGGGCAAGGTGGTGCAAATCATCTTGCCCTCAAAACTCCCGCCGGAGGCATCAAAGTTATTCAAGTCCCGGTTCATCCAAAAGATGCCGCCCTTGTTTGTCTTCGACCTCAATGACCCAAAGATCGGGATCAAAGCTGCGTTGCTTGATGATAGATTGATCAACTTCGGCCTCAATGCCCTCAATCAAGACCATCCATTTGCGGTCGCCAGTGCTCAAATCAAAACTGCGCTGATAGCAACTTGCCTGCCCATCAAGAGTGTTGAGCTTGACCAAGACGGCCCCGGCAGTGTCATCACCCCGTTGTACGACAAAAGCAGGGATTTCGATCAGGCGTAGCCGTGTCAGATAGGCTGAAACCCAAATCTCAGCAGTGAGCTTCAAGCGTTGCCATCTTTAAAGTCGAGGCCCATTTCTGAGTAACGCTCGGATTCTTCAAGCCAGTTGGGCCGCACTTTGACCTTGACGAACAAATGCACCCGGCGTCCGAGGAATTCTTCGAGCTCTAATCGTGACGCTTGGCTAATTGCCTTCACCGTCTCGCCCCCTTTGCCAAGCACGATCCCTTTGTGGCCATCGCGGGCAACATAGATCAATTGGTCAATGCGCGCTGATCCATCAGCACGTTCTTCCCAATTCTCGGTTTCCACTGTCAACTCATATGGCAACTCTTGATGAAGGCGCAAAGTGAGTTTCTCACGCGTCATCTCAGCTGCAATCATGCGCATCGGTAGGTCTGCAATCTGATCTTCTGGGTAAAGATACGGTCCCTGCGGTACTTGGGTCGTCAACCAATCACGCAAAGCGTCGCAGCCATGTCCCCGCTCGGCTGAGATCATAAATGTCTCGGCGAATGGAAACGCATCGTTCATTTGCTGTGTCAGCGCCAAGAGAACTTCGGATTTCACCTTGTCGATCTTATTGATGGCCAAGGCGACCGGTGACTTACCCGCGCGCTCGGACAACGTCTCAATAATTGCTTTCACCCCTTCCGTGACACCGCGATGTGCTTCTATCATTAACACAACGACGTCCGCATCAGCAGCCCCGCCCCAGGCAGCCGCAACCATTGCGCGGTCAAGCCTGCGGCGCGGTTTGAACAGGCCCGGCGTATCCACGAAAATAAGCTGCGCATTCTCGGCCATCGCGACGCCGCGGATACGCGCGCGGGTCGTTTGCACCTTATGGGTGACGATCGACACTTTTGCGCCCACCATCCGGTTCAGCAACGTCGATTTTCCAGCGTTCGGTTCACCGATCAGGGCAACAAAGCCGGCTTTGGTTGGCGCTTCGGTCATGTGTCGACTTTCTCTAAAAGGGCAGATGCCGCAGCCTGTTCGGCGTGGCGTTTAGACCCGGCAGTGGCTTTCTCGGTTAGACCAGATGCCAAGCGCACTTCGATTGTAAACACCGGCTGGTGGTCAGGCCCAGAACGGTCCACTTCGACGTATTGCGGTGGCACCTCACCACGTGCTTGTGCCCATTCTTGCAACGCTGTTTTCGCATCTCTGGCGTCATCAGCGACATTATGAATTCGGTCACCCCAAAGACGCAGGATTGCGGCACGCGCCGCGTCATACCCACCGTCTTGATAGATCGCGGCAATCACAGCTTCCATCGCATCCGCAAGCAAGGCTTCTTTTCGACGGCCACCCGATTTCATCTCAGACCGGCCCAGCTTCAGTACGGTTCCCAGATCGATCTGGCGAGCAACATCGGCGCAAGCTTCGCGCCGCACCAATGCGTTATAACGTGGTGCCAGCAAGCCTTCGGGGGCCGAAGGGTCAGCTTTTAACAACGCCTCGGCCATCACCAAGCCCAAGACACGGTCGCCCAAGAATTCAAGGCGCTGGTTGTCATCACGATGAGGGCTCACAATTGACGAATGCGTCACAGCACGGATCAAAACCTCGGGCTTGGCAAAGCTGTGCCCCAGCCTTTGCGAAAAGGCATTGAGTTCGGCTGAGAGCTTCAATCGAGCGCCTTAAAGAAACGATCTGACCGCCATGTCCAGAAGGCGAACATGGACCGACCCGCAGATGAGAACATCACGCGATCCGCGCGACCGACAATGTCTTTGCGTTCCACGAAACCAACGCCACGTGCGGTCTGAGCCACCCGGCTGTCGGTAGAATTATCACGGTTGTCGCCCATGAAAAAGAACTGCCCTTCCGGCACCGTAAACACGCCCGTGTTGTCCGTGGCACGCGGGGCGATATCCAAGATCGCATGACTAACCCCGTTTGGAAGCGTCTCAATGAACCGCTGCTTTTCACAGACGGCGCCGAAACCAACAGTGCCATTGGCGCATTGCGGCCGCAAACCCAAGGGGCCCTGAGGTTCCATAATCTCGTTGAATGTGCCCGCTGCTTCGACTTTCACGGGTGTGTCATTGATCTGCAAGACACCATCGATCATTTGGATCCGGTCACCCGGCAGGCCAATCAGGCGTTTGATGAAATCGCGGCCATCAACGGGGTGACGGAACACGACGATATCGCCCCGTTCAGGTTCCCCGCCGAAAATCCGGTCTTCGCGGTCCTCAAGGAAACCACAAAAGTCATCGGCGCCCAGATCAAGCCCCACCTGAGGGATCCGGATAGACGGGCACGATGCGTAGGAATAGCCATAGGCCATCTTGTTCACGAATAAGAAATCACCAATCAGCAGCGTGTTCTTCATTGACCCTGATGGGATCCAAAACGGCTGAAAGAGCAAAGTGCGAAAGATGCCAGCAATGACCAGTGCCCAAAACACTGTCTTCACTGTCTCAATGAGCCAAGGGAAAAATGCTGTTTGCTCAGTCTTATCAGCCATTGCCTGATCCTTGCTTTGGGTTTGAGGCTACATGAGGGCGCGGGCCTGTGCTGTCAAGCGATGGGACGGGCCTCGATCACCACAAAGGCCTGTGCCCAAGGGTGATCGTCGGTCAAAGTCACGTGAATGATCGCTTCGTGCCCTTCGGGGGTCATCTGATCAAGGCGCTCTTTCGCCCAGCCAGTGACAGCCATGACAGGTTGCCCCGTGCGCAAATTGGAGACAGCCATGTCTTTCCAAGAGATGCCCATGCGCAAACCTGTTCCAAGAGCTTTTGAACAGGCCTCTTTCGCGGCCCAGCGTTTGGCGTAAGTGCCGGCTACGTCTTTGCGACGTTCGGCTTTTGCTTGTTCAATGTCTGTAAAGACCCGGTTGCGAAAACGATCTCCAAAACGCTCAAGCGTGCCCGCAATGCGTTCAATGTTTGCAAGGTCAGTTCCAACGCCCAAAATCACGAGGCAAGCTTTACATCTATGATCGAAATACCTTTGACCCCACGACGACAGATGTTCACCAATCGTTGCCCAAGGTCGGCATGGACCGGGTCGATTATGAAATTCCGGAACACATCTTCGTTGTCAAAATGACAGATGATGACATATGCGCATTCCTCAGACATTCCTTCGAAGTTGATATTGCTGCCGTGCTCAAACCCGGAAAACCCCACAAGCCTGGACTGCAATTCACCGAGACCAGTCATCACATCCGAGAGTTCTGCGCGGTCATACTCAGGCGACAGATCCAGAAGAACAATATGCCGGATCATGCGCGTGCTGCATCCATGATACGGCGCATTTCCGCGATGGCAGGGGTAAGACCCCGAAAGATAGCCTCGCCAATTAGAAAATGCCCGATGTTGAGTTCCATCACTTCCGGCAATGCCGCAATTGGACTTACACAATCATAAGTCAGACCATGCCCTGCGTGGACCTCAAGCCCCAAGTCATCGGCAAATGCTGCCATATCAGTCAACTTGCGCAGCTCTTCATCGCGCACGTCAAACCGTCCTTCGGCATGGGCATCACAATATGCCCCCGTATGGAGTTCGATGACTTCTGCCCCAATGCGGTGGGCGGCCTCGATCTGACGTTGATCTGCCGCAATAAAGATCGACACGCGACAGCCGACATCCCGCAGGGGTGCAATGTAATGCGCTAATGAATTCCCTTCTCGCGCCACTTCTAGCCCACCTTCAGTCGTCCGCTCCTCGCGCTTTTCTGGCACGATGCAAACCGCGTGGGGTTTATGGCGCAAGGCAATCTCTTGCATTTCCTTGGTGGCAGCCATCTCAAAATTGAGCGGCCCTTTAAGAGCATCCATCAAACCTTCGATATCTGCATCCGAAATATGCCTGCGGTCTTCGCGCAAATGCGCTGTGATGCCGTCTGCCCCTGCCTCTTCTGCCATGACGCCAGCGCGCACAGGATCAGGCACCGCGCCGCCACGGGCATTCCGCACGGTGGCTACGTGATCAATGTTTACACCTAGGCGCAGTCTTTTGGTCATAAGGCGTTCCTTCGTCTGTCACAGACTATTGATTGGCATCTTGTGTAGGTGATGACTTTTTCTTCAACTGGTCAAGCTTTGCAAGCAAAGCCCGCTTTCGGCGCGTTTGATACGCAGAGATGACCGGCACGCAAAGATAATACGCAATCGTCGCCGTGATCAGGCCCGGAATGATCCCACCAACCAGATAAGGAAAGAAAACATCATCATAAAAGACCTCTAAACCGCGCCAGTTGATCCGGGCAGGTGTAAAGATCGCGACGATATTGTTCCAAAGATCATAGCTCGCATCCGCAAATTTTTGGCCAAGATGATCATTGCGACCCGGCGGCAGGCCAAGCATCCAAGATCCCAAATTAATCGAAATGTACCCTATCGGCGGGAACGTCAGCGGATTGCCAAAGAACGTCGCCATAAGTGCTGCAAAAATGTTGCCGCGCAAAAGCCGCGCGATGATTGCACCAAAGACGAAATGCAGACCGAACAATGGCGTAAAGCAGATAAAAACACCCGCCCAAATGCCACGACTGATCTTTTCCGGTGTGTCAGGCAAACGACGGACGCGGTGTTTGACATACTCAAAGGCGC
Source organism: uncultured Paracoccaceae bacterium (assembly GCA_947496605.1). Lineage (GTDB taxonomy): Bacteria > Pseudomonadota > Alphaproteobacteria > Rhodobacterales > Rhodobacteraceae > Yoonia. Next base: position 109,021 of record CANMDF010000003.1, read on the forward strand.
GGGTCCAACCGCCTCGGGGATAGAAGAAATCCAGCACGATCTGCCAGATCGCGCGTCTATCCCTGCGTTTGAATACCAAAAGTCGTCATCCTTCTCTGCGGGATGTACCCGCCCCCAAGGCTGCAAGCCCCGGATCTTTGTGCCGCGAAATCGTCGACACGTTGCTTTCTGCCTCAAGCGCGGTCTGGATACGGTGCAAATGCTCCGCGTCGCGCAAATCTACGTCGATCAGTAACCTAAAATAGTCCGGCTTGCGGTCAATGAACTTTAGGTCAGAGATATTGGCGTTCTGCTCACCAATCAATGTGCAAATACGTCCCAGTACGCCAGAATCATTGGCAATCGTGGCGTCAAAGGTGACGGTATTGACGGCTCCGTGGGTGCCTTCGTGCCAATGCAGGTCAATCCAGCGCTCGGGCTGGTCTTCATAATCGGCCAAAGCAGCACAATCGATAGCGTGCACAACAACACCTTGGCCGCGAAACGTGATCCCCAATATCCGCTCACCCGGGACGGGCTGACAACAAGCACCGCGCTGTTGTACTTGATCCGGGGTCAAACCGACGACAGCGCGACCTTGGTCGATTTCTTCGCCCTGGGTATGGGCAAGTTCAGGATAAATAGCGGTGACAACTTTGCGCCCCGTAATCTCGGCACTTCCCAATCGGGCAAGCAATTCGTCGACGCTATCAATCGCCAACGCCTTTGCAGCGGTCTTCAGTGCTTTTTCGGTGCTTCTTTTTCCGACATTCTCAAAGGCCACACGCGCAAGTTCACGGCCCAAACGCACGAACCGCTCACGGTCTTCTTCGCGGAGCGACCTGCGAATAGCTGTTTTGGCCCGTCCGGTCACGGCAATATCAATCCACGTTGCCTGAGGGGTTTGTCCCTCAGCCGTGATGACATCGACCGACTGGCCGTTCTTTAAACGCGTCCAAAGCGGTACGCGCAAACCATCGACCTTGGCCCCGACACAAGCAGATCCGATCCGCGTGTGAATAGCATAAGCAAAATCAATCGGCGTCGCACCGCGCGGCAGTTTGATCACATCGCCCTTGGGCGTGAAGCAGAACACTTGGTCTTGATACATCTCAAGCTTAACAGCCTCGAGGAATTCTTCGTGGTCCTGATCTTCATCAAGCCGGTCTGTCAGCGATGAAATCCATTTGACCGGATCAACGGCAAAGCGGTTCTCGACACGCTCGCCATTCTTGTATGACCAATGTGCGGCAACACCTGTTTCAGCAACTTCGTGCATCTCGCGGGTTCGCACCTGCACTTCAACCTGCTTCCCATCGCGCCCTGATACGGTGGTGTGGATTGAACGATAGCCGTTGGATTTTGGCTGGCTAATATAGTCCTTGAACCGGCCCGGGACAGCACGCCATCGCTGGTGGATAGCGCCTAGCACGCGGTAACAATCAGCCTCAGTCGCGACGATAACGCGGAAACCATAGATATCAGCGAGGCGGCTAAAGCCTTGCTCTTTCTCCTGCATTTTGCGCCAGATGGAATAAGGCTTTTTCGCGCGCCCAATGACATCGGCGGTGATGTTGGCCTTCTCCATCTCGACCCGCATATCAGCTGTGATTTTTTGGATCACATCGCCTGTTTCGCGTTGCAGCGTGATAAAGCGGCGAATGATCGAATTGCGGCCTTCAGGGTTCAGCACACGGAAAGACAGATCTTCCAGTTCTTCGCGCATCCATTGCATACCCATACGGCCCGCAAGGGGCGCAAAGATATCCATCGTTTCGCGTGCCTTTTGAGCCTGCTTTTCTGGGCGCATGGATTTAATCGTGCGCATGTTGTGCAGACGGTCGGCTAGCTTGACCAAAGTCACCCGCAAATCGCGTGAGGTTGCCATGAACAGCTTGCGGAAATTCTCTGCCTGCTTTGTCTGGGTCGACGTCAGCTGCAGATTGGTCAGCTTGGTGACACCATCGACAAGATCGGCAATTTCGCGGCCAAACCGCTTTTCGACTTCCACAAAGGACGCTTTGGTGTCCTCAATCGTGTCGTGCAGCAATGCGGTGATCAGCGTTGCGTCATCCATCTGCTGTTCAGCCAAAATACCGGCAACAGCAACGGGATGAGTAAAATAAGGTTCGCCAGAATGACGAAACTGCCCTTCGTGCATTTCAGCACCAAAGGCATAGGCATCGCGCAATAGCGCCTGATTTGAATTGGGGTTGTAGGTGCGGACCAGTGCAATCAGATCGTCTGCTGTCGTCATCTGGTCCCGCGCCTATCTTTTTCAGGCCGGTGAGGCGACCTTAGCGCTGCCCTTGCGCATCCATCAATGCGCGCAGCAGCTTCTCTTCTGACATATCGTCTTCTGCAGGTTTGTCGCTTTCGGCACCCATCAACAAGGACATGCTGTCCTCTTCTGGTTCGTCAACTTCAATCTGCGTCTGGTTTGCTTCGATCATGCGCTCGCGCAGATCATCAGCTTGTTGTGTCTCATCCGCGATTTCACGCAAGGATACGACAGGATTCTTGTCGTTGTCACGACCAACGGTGATCGGTGCACCAGCGGAAATTTCACGGGCACGATGTGCCGCAAGCATCACAAGCTCAAAACGGTTCGGAACTTTATCGACGCAATCTTCTACGGTGACGCGGGCCATGGGCGAACTCCAGTCGGGTCATAAGGGACTTTGGAAGCCGCCTACTTAGAGGCTTCGGGTAAGAATGACAAGGCCCACAAAGACCCTGACGCGCAGTTTTTTAAGGCCTGTGCGGATCACTTAGTCTTACCACTTCTGCACACAATTGATCCGGCAAAGCATCACACATTTGCGCGATTGAACTGCCTAGAACAGGGTGTATCCAGTTGGGTGCCACATCCTGCAACGGTACCAACACAAATGCCCGATCTTGGACACGGGGGTGCGGCAGGATCAGTTCGGTTGGGGTATCCGTTTGTTGTTCGGCCGACGGCAGCTCTCGCCAGTGTTTATGCGTTGCATCACTTGGTAAAATCGTATCTCCGACCGCGATTAGATCAAGATCAAGCGTTCGCTGCCCCCATCTCTTTTCCCGTGTGCGACCCGCCGCAGCCTCAATTAAATGGAGCTGAGCAAGCAATTCATGCGCGGGGGAAGCAACGTAAATCATCATCGCAGCGTTCACATAGTCTGGCCCAGCACCAGCAGGAAAGGCAGGCGTAGAAAAAAGCCCACTGAATTCAGCGCTTTCCCGCGATAACGCCGCCACTTCTAACATGGCTTTTTGTACAGTTTCCCTAGCGTCACCCCATATCGAATTTTCGTTACTACCAAGGGCAATGAGCGCCAGTTGGCCTGCTTTCGGCGCATTCGACACTTGTCTCACTTATGAAATCCTTTACATAAAACGTCATTCTTGGAGCTTCCATAACACTCACGGACAAAAACTGCTCGCAAGATTACATTTGGAAGGACGACCCCATGTTTTATCGGGACGAGCGTTTGGCGCTCTTCATCGATGGATCAAACCTGTATGCAGCGGCCAAGTCGCTCGGCTTTGACATCGATTATAAACTATTGCGACAGGAATTCATGCGTCGCGGAAAAATGCTTCGGGCATTTTATTACACCGCTTTGCTGGAAAATGACGAATACTCGCCGATCCGCCCTTTGGTCGATTGGCTAAACTACAACGGTTTCACCATGGTGACGAAACCGGCGAAAGAATACACCGACAGCATGGGTCGCCGTAAGGTGAAGGGCAACATGGACATCGAGCTTGCCGTCGATGCTATGGAACTGGCCCCCTATGTGGATCACGTTGTACTGTTTTCCGGCGACGGCGATTTCCGTCCGCTGGTCGAAGCACTACAGCGCAAAGGCGTGCGGGTTTCTGTTGTCTCAACGATTCGCAGCCAACCACCCATGATTTCTGACGAACTGCGCCGCCAAGCCGATAACTTTATCGAGCTTGATGAACTGCGTGATGTTGTGGGGCGCCCTGTGCGCGAACCACGGACCGAGATGGTATCGGAAGACGCGTCCGAAGAGACCTAAATTGCTGTTGCATTGAGGCGCGATCCTTTGCGCCTCAATGCGTCGTGGCATCTGGCGCTGGACCTGCACCGCGCAAACCCTTACCTCTGGTCTACGAAACCGGAGCGTAAGATGACCAAACCACCTCTCACCCTTTATCTAGCAGCACCACGCGGATTTTGCGCAGGTGTTGATCGTGCGATCAAAATCGTCGAGATGGCTTTGGAAAAATGGGGCGCACCCGTTTATGTCCGCCATGAGATTGTGCACAATAAGTTCGTCGTTGATGCTCTGCGCGACAAAGGCGCTGTTTTCGTCGAAGAATTGGACGAATGCCCTGATGATCGCCCCGTTATCTTTTCAGCTCACGGTGTACCCAAATCCGTTCCAGCAGCCGCCGCAAAGCGCGAAATGGTCTATGTCGATGCGACATGCCCACTGGTTAGCAAGGTCCACATCGAGGCCCAGCGCCACGCAGACAATGGCCTGCAAATGATCATGATCGGGCACGAAGGCCACCCCGAGACTGTCGGGACGATGGGTCAGCTACCGGAAGGCGAAGTGCTGTTGGTCGAAACTGTTGAGGACGTCGCCTCCGTGAAGGTACGCGATGCCGATAGCCTTGCATTTGTCACCCAAACCACGCTTTCGGTGGATGATACTGCAGATATCGTCGCCGCACTCTATGATCGGTTCCCCAAAATCGTCGGGCCCCATAAAGAAGACATCTGCTACGCGACCACCAATCGCCAAGAAGCCGTCAAAGCGATGGCGCCGAAATGTGATGCAATGCTCGTGGTGGGCGCGCCCAATTCGTCCAACTCTAAGCGTTTGGTCGAGGTCGGATCGCGGGCGGGCTGTAACTATGCGCAATTGGTGCAACGCGCCACTGACATCGACTGGCGCGCGCTGGACGGCATCACCTCTATGGGGATTACCGCTGGTGCATCTGCCCCCGAGGTTCTGATTGCCGAAGTTATCGACGCCTTCAAAGATCGGTTCGACACGACAGTTGAAATGGTTGTCACCGCCGAAGAGAACGTCGAATTCAAAGTGCCACGCGTCCTACGGGAAACCGCCTAGCAAAGGGTACGCAAGATGAGCTCAATACCGCGTTCCGCACTCATTCTCGGGCTAGCTGGCCTTATCCCGTTCGTTTGGGGAGCAATCACCGTAATCCGACCAGAGCTGGCGCTTTGGGGACAGGCAACAATCGGCGGGCGGTTCATTGGCCCGTATGTGCAACTGTTCTACGGGGCCATCATTCTGTCATTTATGTCAGGCGTGCTATGGGGGTTTGCCACCAAAGCGACCGGGCAAATCGCCACCGCCAGCTATGTGCTTTCGGTCATCCCAGCACTTTGGGCATTCTTCATGACAGGCGGCGGTCCGACAGCGGCCGCAGTTAACCTGATTGTGGGCTTCTTGGGCCTTCTTTTGCTTGATTGGCACTTTTGGCGGCTGGGACTTGCACCGCCTTGGTGGATGCATCTGCGCGGATTACTAACAGCGATCGTTATCGTGACATTCTTGCCGTTGGTTCTTTGATGGCAGATCAGCGAACTATCAAAACTTATGATGCAAAAGCGTCGGAGTATACCAAGCTGGTCAAGACAGACGGTCCAGATGCAACACTGCAAGCATTCATCGACTTGATTCCAGCGGGCGGCACTGTGCTCGACCTTGGCTGCGGTCCAGGGGCTGCCTCGGCACATATGCGCGACGCGGGCATCATCCCCGACCCTATTGACGCATCCGAAGGCATGATCGCGATTGCTGTTGAAAAGTTTGATTTGCCAGCGCGTATAGGCAGCTTTGACGACATCACTGGAACTGACCTTTACGACGGTGTCTGGGCTAACTTTAGCTTGCTGCATGCCGCCCGCGATGACCTGCCGCGCTACTTGCTAGCGCTTAGCAAAGCAACAAAGCCGGGTGGCATAATCCACATCGGTATGAAAACCGGCGATGGGGCAGAGCGTGACGCGATAGACCGGCTTTATACATATGTGACCGTCAGTGAGCTCACAGCGCTGTTGGCAAACGCAGGTTATCAGGTCACTTACAGCAAAGAAGGACGCGAGGCAGGATTGGCCGGCACTATCGATCCCTTCGTCATTATGCGCGGAAAGAAAACGTAACGATGCCCCAGCTCTTTGCCTACACAGACGGCGCATGTTCAGGAAACCCCGGACCGGGCGGTTGGGGTGCATTGCTGATCGCCCGCGAAGGTGATGCAGTTCTCAAAGAGCGCGCGCTTTGCGGCGGAGAGGCTGAGACGACCAATAATCGGATGGAGTTGTTGGCCGCAATCCATGCACTTGAAACGCTTGAACGCGCGACTGCGCTGACAATTGTCACGGATAGCTCTTATGTCAAAGACGGCATTACCAAATGGATCCATGGCTGGAAGGCCCGCGGCTGGAAAACAGCGGCGAAAAAGCCAGTGAAGAACGAAGACCTGTGGAAGCGTCTAGAAGAAGCAACTGGTCGTCACAATGTCACATGGGAATGGGTCAAAGGCCACGCAGGACATCCCGAAAATGAAAAGGCCGATGAATTGGCGCGCGCTGGTATGGAGCCGTTTAAGCCATGAAAGAACCGCTCCTCTTATTGCCGGGCATGATGTGCGACGCGCGATTGTACGGCCCACAAATCGAAGCCTTTTCGCATGATCGGGCAATCCTCACCGCGCCTCAAAACGACCATGACACTGTGGCGCAACTCGCCCAAGATATCTTGGCGAACGCCCCGCCAAGCTTTGCATTGGCTGGTCTTTCAATGGGGGGCATCGTCGCAATGGAGGTGTATCGCCAAGCGCCTAAGCGGGTCACCCGGTTGGCTCTGTTGGACACCAATCCAAAAGCTGAAGTCAAGGCTGTTGCCAAAAACCGCGAACCACAGATCGCAAAGGTCCGCGCTGGGCAATTACGCGCCGTAATGCGCGACGAGATGAAGCCAAATTACCTGACCGATGGGCCGCGGATGGGTCAGATCCTAGATCTTTGTATGGCGATGGCTGACGCTTTGGGACCCGAGGTTTTCGTCAACCAATCACGCGCATTACAATCCCGCCCAGATCAGCAAGATACGCTGCGGCAGGTCAATGTCCCGACGCTAATCCTATGCGGTGAAGATGACGCCCTTTGTCCGATCCACCGGCACGCGCTGATGCATGAACTGATCCCCGGATCGACTTTTAAAATCGTCCAGAACGCGGGCCATCTGCCTACGCTTGAACAACCAGACATAACAAATGAGGCTTTGGCACAATGGCTGAACCAGTAATTCCCGCTGATCTTTTGGCACTGCTAAAACGTGTCGATACGCCCACTGTTTGCAACGCCATCGAAGTGGCCCAAGGCAAACGCGGCTTTGATGCCTATACCAAAGGCACCATGCAGTGTTCGGCCCCCGGGCAGTCCATGGTCGGCTTTGCCCGCACCGCCAAGATTGCCGGACGCGAAGCCCCGACAGAAGACCCCGATGTGATCCGTGCCCGCCGCCTCGACTACTTTCGCAACATGGCAGAAGGCCCACGGCCAGCAATCGCGGTGCTTGAAGACGTCGACTATCCGCATTGTGTCAGCGCATGGTGGGGTGAGGTGCACACGAATGTGCATAAGGGCCTCGGGCTGAATGGTGCGCTGACCAACGGTGTGATGCGCGATCTGGGTGACTTGGCCGAGGGTTTTCCAGTGGTCGCTGGGTCCATCGGGCCCAGTCATGCTTTTGTGCATGTCCGCGAATTAGGCACACCTGTGCATGTCATGGGGATGACTGTGAACCAAGGTGATCTGGTGCATGCCGATCAGCACGGTGGTTTGGTGATTCCGCCTGAAGTGATCCCAAACCTGAAAGCCGCGATTGAAAAAATGTGGGCGGGTGAGAAGATCGTTATTGGGCCGTCGCAACAGCCTGACTTTGATTTGGACAAGCTGCTTGAGGCATGGTCGGCATTTGAAAAGGCACGCACCTAGGCATTCAAATTCTGCGAAGAACTTGACCCATTTCGCTCAAACGAAATGGCGCTCTAAGCCACCTTCAGAACAATCTTGCCAATATGGGCACTGCTTTCCATACGCGCGTGTGCAGCTGCTGCATCTTCCAGCGCAAACTCTTGATCCATCACAGGCGCCACTTTGCCCGCCATAATCAGCGGCCAAACGTCTTTACGCAGTGCGTCGGCGATCTGCGCTTTCGCCAGATCAGACTGCGGGCGCAGCGTTGATCCGGTGATCGTCAATCGCCGTGTCATCAGTTGCACAAAGTTCAACTCAACCTTTGGGCCCTGCAAGAATGCGATCTGTACTAAGGTACCGTCATCCGCCAGCGCCTTAAGATTGCGCGGAATATAGGGCCCACCGACCATATCAAGGATTAGGTCGGCACCGCCCAAGGCGCGTATCTCTTCCACAAAATCGGTGTCGCGATAGTTAAACGCAGCTTCGGCACCCAACGCCACACAAGCCTCACTTTTCTCAGCCGATCCCGCCGTCGTAAAGACACGCGCGCCAAAGGCTTTTGCCAGCTGGATCGCCGTCGTCCCAATGCCCGAACTGCCGCCATGTACCAAGAACCGCTGACCTGCTTGCAGGCCGCCGCGCATGAACACGTTGGACCAGACCGTAAAGAAGGTTTCCGGCAAACAGGCCGCTTGTTTTAGGGTCAAACCGCCGGGGATTGGCAAACAATGCGCGGCCGGCGTGGCCACATATTCCGCATACCCGCCACCGGGTAGCAACGCGCAAACCTGATCGCCAGGTTTCAGCGATGCAACACCTGCACCACAAGCAACGACCTCACCAGACGCCTCTAATCCCGGTAAATCACTCGCGCCCTTGGGTGGGTTATAAAGGCCCGCACGCTGCAGCGCATCTGGCCGGTTCACACCAGCATAGGCCACTTTGATGACGACCTGATCATAGTCAGGTTCCGGGATCGGACGATCCGTCAAGGTCAGCACATCCGGCCCACCGGGTTGGGAAATCTCGATCGCTTTCATTGTTCTTCGTCCTTACTGCGGATCGCGCCAAACACCCGGCAGGTCAGGATCAGACGCAGCCCCCGGTGCTTTGACCGAGGCCATCATGCGTTCTAATGTGCCCGTGAATGGCTTCAAAATCGCGCTTGCCTTGGCCTGCGCCTTAAGTTTTTCAAACTGCATGACATTGTCGATGCGGCGGTCAATGAATGCATCGGTTGCCTGCAAATCCAGACTGTCATCACCCAGCCAATAAAGCACCACCGAACTATAAACACCCGAAAGCGTCATCCGTTTCGTGTACCAATTCACATCACGAGACGTATCACCAAGTGCAGTCCAGATCGCATCAGCCGTGCCCCAAATCAACTTGGCCCCATCGGCAGCCATATGCGGCAGGGCAAAAAGCGTCGTGCCGCGGCGAACGGCCTCTTTGTCATCAATGACCTGCAAGCGCAGGCGAATGGCATGAGCGACCTTATCGCGAAAACGCATATCGCTGAGATCCGCATTCGCCAACGCCGCAATCATCGCGGCATCGCCACGCTGGTGATATGCAATGGCCAGATCAACAGCCCCGCGCGGACAGACTGCTTTGGCGACCACAGAATCAATTCCCGTATCAGCAATTGCTGCGTCAAACGTCGCGGGGGACCAACCATCAAAGGCCACATGCGGCAGCGCCGCGTCTAACAACTGGTTCAAAATGGGATCGTTTGGGGCATTTGTCATAGGTCACTCCTGCAAACTGTGCGCACTGGACAAACTAGCCCGCCTTTGCTATCTGCCCAACTCCTGCAATTTTTGCAAATTTAACTTAGAGAGGTGGTGAAAACCACATGCAGGTTAGTGTTCGTGATAACAACGTCGATCAGGCGTTGCGTGCTCTGAAGAAGAAGCTCCAGCGTGAGGGCGTTTTTCGTGAAATGAAGCTTAAGCAACATTTCGAAAAGCCGTCCGTGCGTAAAGCGCGCGAGAAAGCAGAAGCTATCCGTCGTCAGCGCAAGCTGGCACGTAAGAAGCTCCAGCGCGAAGGTATGCTCTAGGGCACCCTTTCTACGTTACGAAATAAAGACCCCCGTTTGAGCAATCAGGCGGGGGTTTTCTTATGATGGGTTACCTAAGGTCTGCAGGATCGGACAATCGGGCCGATCATCGCCCGCACAATCGCGCACCAGAACTCTTAGCGTGTCACGCATCGTGCCCAGATCCGCAATTTTGCTTTCAATCCGCGCCAAATGTTCCTCCGCAATCTGCCGCACGTCGGCACTGGCCCGACCCGTATCTTCCCACAATGCAAGCAGGTCGCGGCAGTCTTCTATCGAAAACCCCAAAGCACGTGCCCGCGCGAGAAAGGTCAGCTTGTGAATATCGCTAGCGATGAACGCGCGATAGCCATTGGCATCACGCCCGGGCTTCACTAACCCAATGTCTTCATAATACCGGATCGTTTTTGCAGGCAGGCCTGCTTGTGTCGCAGCTTCACCAATGTTCATGCCGCCACCTCTTGTTTAGGCGCGACCCAACGCAACCTTAGCGCATTTGACAGGACAAAGACACTCGACAAGGCCATCGCCCCCGCAGCCAACATGGGCGACAACAAAGGTCCGCCAAACAGGTAAAGCACACCCGCCGCGACAGGAATAAGGGCCGTGTTATAGGCAAAAGCCCAGAACAGGTTTTGCCGAATGTTTCGCATCGTCCGCTGCGAGATTTCAAAGGCGTTTGAAACACCCCTGATGTCGCCCGACATCAACACAACATCAGCACTTTCGATGGCCACATCTGTCCCTGTGCCAATCGCAATCCCAACATCAGCCGCCGCTAATGCAGGCGCGTCATTGATACCGTCACCAACAAAAGCGATCTTTTGTCCCGTCTTGGTCAGATCGTTGAGTGCGGCAACCTTACCGTCAGGCAACACCTCGGCGATAACGGTCTCAATTCCCAGTCGACCGGCAATTGCGGCTGCGGTTTTTGCGTTATCGCCTGTGATCAAAGCTACATGCAGACCCATATTCTTAAGTGCAGCCAGTGCTGCCGGTGTCTCGGGTTTAACCGGATCAGATATGCCAATCAGTCCAACCAACCTGCCATCAATTGCCGCATAGAACGGCGTCTGGCCCGCTGCTGCAATCTGTGCGGCTTGCGCTGCAAAACCATCAATCGCGATACCCTCGCGGATTAACAGCCTGTCCGCACCCACCAAAACCGCACGACCAGCTACTTGTCCTCTGACACCAAAACCAGCCTCGGCGCTAAAGGCGCTTGCGGGGCTCAGCATATACTCTTTCTGCGCGGCATAACGCACAATCGCCTCGGCAATGGGATGTTCTGATAAGGTTTCAACGCTGCCCACAAGTCCAAGAACTTCACTCTCATCGGCCCCATCGACCAACAGGATCGACGTCACCTCTGGTCTTCCTTGTGTCAGTGTGCCGGTTTTATCGAACGCGACAATCTGGACGGATCGCAACCCCTGCAGCGCATCACCTTTGCGAAAAAGCACGCCCAGATCAGCGGCCCGTCCGGTACCGACCATGATCGACGTGGGCGTCGCCAAACCCATCGCACAGGGACAGGCCACAATAAGAACGGACACACCCGCGACCAATGCAAAACTGAGTGCGGGGTCTGGGCCGAACGCCAACCACCCAATCACTGTCAGGGCTGCCAGCAACAGCACAACCGGCACAAACCAAAGTGTGATCCTGTTCACCAAATCCTGAATAGGCAACTTGGCGCCTTGCGCGTCTTCAACCATGCGAATGATCTGGGCCAGCATTGTATCTGCGCCGACCTGCGTCACCCGAAACGTAAACGCGCCATTTCCGTTCACAGTACCGCCAGTGACGCTATCGCCGCTAGTCTTCTCAACAGCAATCGGCTCGCCTGTGATCATGCTTTCGTCCACGAAGGACGTGCCCTCAACCAGCAGACCATCCACTGCAATTTTCTCGCCCGGACGCACCCGCAGCACATCGCCCACGGCAATCTCAGCAATCGGCACGTCGACCGTTTCATCACCGCGCATAACGCTGGCGGTTTGCGGCTGTAACCCGACAAGCCTGCGAATGGCCTCACCGGTTTTGCCCTTAGCGCGTGCTTCTAGAAAGCGTCCCAACAGAACCAGCGTCACAATGACGGCGGCCGCTTCAAAATAGACGGCGCGGCTGTTGGCGGGCAGCCATGATGGCAAAAACGTCGCAACGGTCGAAAACCCCCAAGCGGCCCCGGTCCCGATAGCGACCAGCGCATTCATGTCTGGTGCTCCTTTGAATAACGCAGGCAGACCTTGTTTAAAGAAGAGACGGCCCGGCCAAGCCAAGACGAGGGTCACGACCACAAACTGGAACACCCAACTGGCCTGAATTCCAATATAGCGATGCACCAGATCATGGACGCCGGGGATAAAATGGCTGCCCATCTCAATGGCAAAGACGGGTGCTGTCAAAATAGCAGCAATTGTCAGCTGTTGGCGCAACGCCACCAACTGGGCGTCCTTTTGATCTTCGTTTGGAATACCCGTCTCGTGAGGCTTCGAAGGATACCCCGCATCCGTCGTAACCTTCGCAAGTGACTGCGGTGAAGCGGTTCCGGCCAAATATTTTACAGTCGCAGTTTCAGCCGCCAAATTGACCGTCGCCTCGGTCACTGAAGGGACAGCGGTCAGCGCGTTCTCAACCCGGCCAACGCATGACCCACAATGCATCCCTTCGATATCAAGGATGGTCTGCGCAATCACGGTCGGATAGCCAGCAGCCGCAAGAGCATCTGTAATCATGTCAGGGGTTGCCGGATCGGCGAATGAAATCTTCGCCGTTTCTGATGCAAGATTAACGGCGACGTCGGATACACCGTCAACCGCGCGCAACGCCTTGTCGGCCCGCGCAACGCAGGATCCACAAGATAACTTGGTGATTTGTAGTGTCAGTGACGTCTCAGCCATGCGCGTTTCCCCATCGGTACACGCCTTACATAGGCCTTCCCGTCACTGGAAGGTCAAGTCTTGTTGAAATTTACCCACCGTCGCGTGCAGACGCGACATAGCCTTGCAGGTCGGACAATGGCACGGCACCCGGGATAAGCGCATCACCGATGACAAATGCGGGCGTTCCCGTGAACCCCAAAGTCTGTGCGAGTTGTTGCGACGTCTCAATATGCGCGTTGACCTCTTCGCTTTGCATATCGGCGACTAACTGATCGACGTCCAGATCAACGGACCGGGCCAAGGACAATACCGATGCCTCGGTTGCCCGACCGCGCATCTCCATCAGTCCCCAATGCATTTCTTCGTATTTGCCCTGTGCACGCGCCGCCAAAGCAGCCCGCGCTGCAAAAACCGAATCCTCACTTAGGATTGGCCACTCCCGGTAGACCACACGGACATCGTCGTCGTCGGCAAGCAGGGCTTTGACATTCCCTGCCGCGCGTTTGCAGTAAGGACAGTTATAGTCAAAAAACTCGACAATCACCGCGCTGCCGTCGGCATTACCAACAAACGGCGCATTCGGGTCGCTTTCCAAGAACTCACGCTGACGCAGCAGGGCTTCGGCTTGGGCAACAGCCTGCGCTTGGTTGCGTTGCTCTTCGAGAATGGCAAGCGCTTCCATAATGATTTGAGGGTTCTCTAAGATCGCTTCAAGTGCGAGTTGTTTGACATCATCGTCAGACATTTCCTGTGCGGACGCGGTGAAAGGCAGCAAACAGATGAGGGCCGCAGCCAAGAATTTGCGCATTGTTTGTCCAATCTTTCCGTCAACTTCTACCTAAACTTTATAAAAACACTTTGGTGGAAGGATGGCCACACACAACTCTGTAATGACTGCGACCCAAAGACGCGGGACCCTGCGCATGCGTTGGCCGCTTGCCCAGCGCACCCGCTTTCGATTAGGTGCATGCCATGGAGCAACCACGACCCATCCAAAAACCACGCAAATCTGCTTTGACCAGAGGGTTCAAAGCTGTTGCGATATTTGTGATGGCCGTCTGCGTTGTGCCCTATCTGGGCGTCGTGGCGGCAGCTTTTTCAGGGTCCTTCGATACGCTCAGTCACTTGGCCGAAACCGTTCTGGCGCGCTATACGCTGACCACGCTGATCCTTGTGTCGCTTGTTATGCTAGGCAGTGCATTTATCGGGGCGGGCGCTGCATGGTTGGTGACAATGACCGATTTTCCCGGACGACGCTGGATGGAAATCGCGCTGGCACTGCCGCTGGCTTTTCCTGCTTATGTTCTGGCTTATGGCTATACCCACGTCCTTGATCATCCCGGTATCGTGCAAACTTTGCTACGTGACCTGACCGGGTGGGGGCCGCGCGATTATTGGTTCCCCGAGATCAGGTCTTTGGGCGGTGCTGCAATGATGCTGACGCTGGTACTTTATCCTTACGTCTATCTGCTCGCACGTGCTGCCTTTGCGGCGCAAGGGGCCAGTACATTCCTTGCCGCGCGGGTTCTGGGACGCTCTCCATTTGCAGCTTTCATGCATGTGTCCTTGCCTATGGCGCGACCCGCAATCGCCTCGGGCGTCATGCTGGTCGCAATGGAAACAATCGCCGATTTCGGCACTGTTGCTTACTTCGGCGTGCAGACGTTTGCGGTTGGCATTTACACCAGCTGGTTCACTTTGGCGGACCGAGCCGCTGCCGCGCAACTGGCGCTAGGGCTGCTTAGTTTTGCATTGCTGCTGGTGATGTTGGAACGCGCCAGCCGCGGGAATGCAAAATATGCCAACGGGCGTCGCAACGCGCCACTGCAACGGCTCAAGCTAACGCCGGGGCAAAAAATCGGTGCAGCACTCTTTTGCCTAACCCCTATTTTATTGGGTGTGGTCCTGCCAGTTGTCGCACTCAGTGTGATGGCCTTGGGATCAGAACAAGATTTGCTCAGCCCCCGCTACCTTGGGTTCATCCGCAATTCACTGATGTTAGCGACAATCGCGGCCGTACTTACTGTGATCGCCGCATTGATCCTAGGCACATTGCACCGCGTCAGCACCAGCCCTTTGACCGGGACCTCGCTATATCTGGCGCGGATCGGATATGCAGTCCCCGGCGGTGTGATTGCGGTCGGCCTGTTAGTGCCGTTCGCAGCGTTCGATAATGCACTTGATGCGTGGATGCGGGCGACGTTTGATATCTCTACCGGGCTGTTGTTCACGGGGTCAATCTGGCTATTGATCTCGGCTTATCTCATCCGTTTTCTGGCCGCAGCCATTGGCGCCTATGAAGGAGGCATCGCCTCAGTCGCGCCCAACATGGACGCCGCCGCCCGCACATTAGGTCAAGACATGCCGGGGCTGGTACGGCGGATACATATGCCCTTGTTGAGTACCAGTTTGCTGACGGCCGGATTGATTGTCTTCGTTGATGTGATGAAAGAATTACCCGCGACACTGATCATGCGCCCTTTCAACTATGACACACTTGCGGTGCAAGCTTACCGGCTGGCGTCCGACGAACGCCTCGAAGGGGCCGCTGTGCCCAGTCTTGTTATCGCCGCCATCGGGTTGATTCCGGTGATTCTACTGTGCCGCAAGATCGGAACTGGACGAGCTTAGGGCTATTTACCCTTCCAGACAGGATCACGCTTTTCTGCAAAGGCGCGGGCACCTTCCAGTTGGTCTTCTGAATTATATAAAGTCTCAACCGTTGCGAGCTGGCTTTTGGTAATCCGGTTCATCGCGTCTTGGAACTTCATGTCCTCCGCCTCACGCACCACTTCCTTAAGTGCTGCATAAACCAGCGGCGGGCCTGATGCGATCAAAGCGGCCATTTTGCGTGCCTCATCCATCAACTGATCGCCGGGTAGAACACGGTTGATCAACCCCCAGCGCGCAGCCTCTTGTGCATCTATCCAGCGCCCCGTCAGCAACATTTCCATCGCAATGTGGTAAGGAATGCGCTTAGGCAATTTGACCGACGCCGCATCCGCAACCGTTCCCGACCGAATTTCCGGCAAGGCAAAGCTAGCGTGTTCTGCAGCCAGCAAAATGTCCCCTGACAAAGCCAACTCAAGCCCACCTCCGCAGCATATACCGTTAATCGCCATGATCACCGGCTTGTTCATGCGTGGCAGTTCTTGCAGGCCACCAAAGCCACCCACGCCGTAATCGCCATCAACCGCATCACCATCAGCTGCTGCTTTCAGATCCCACCCGGGGCAAAAGAACTTGTCACCTGCACCCGTGACAATGGCGACCCGCATTTCCGGATCATCACGAAAGTCAGCAAAAACCTGCCCCATGATCCGACTTGTCGCCAGATCGATTGCATTGGCTTTGGGGCGATCCAACGTCACCTCAAGCACATGGCCGTCGCGTCTGGTTTTGATAGGGCCATCAGTCATGGCGTTCTCCTGTTGTGATAAGGGCGTCGGCTGCAACAGCCCACGCAGGGCCGCACATCAGCGGGTTGATTTCAACTTCAAAGGGCGTTTCTTGGCCAACATAGGATTGGACGGCTTGGACGGCGCCTACGATAGCATCTTTATCAACCGGATAGGCCCCCCGATACCCATCGAGCAAGGGCGCAATACGCAACTTTGCCAATCCATCCAACACCTGTTGTCGATCAACAGGTAAGACCATGCTCACACTGTCTTCTAAAATCTCGGTTAGTGTACCTCCGGCAGCAAGCGTCAAAACATAGCCATGTGCAGGGTCAAGAACCACACCGATCAAAAGCTCGACAATTGGTTCGGCGATCATCTCTTCAAGCAAGAATTGTTTGGCTGGCATGGCTTGCGCGGCGGCAAGGAGCGCAACGTCGTCCTCAATTCCGACAACAACAGCCCCTGCTTCGGTCTTGTGGGCAATCCCTTCGCCTTTGAGGACTAGTGGGTAGCCTATGTTCTGGCCCGCGATAGACAGGTCTTCAATATCCGAAACACGAACAGATTTCGGGACATCAACACCCTGTCGGGCCAGCACTCCTTTCGCCTCGACCTCAGACAGTACCTGTCCTGCGGATAATGGGGGTGGGACAAAGACCAGAGGTTTGCCGCCGGGCCCGACACGGGTCGCAACCTCTATCGCTTCGATGGCTTCGACAATCCCACATAGCGGCAAAACCCCTTTCGCGATCAACCTTCGTGCAACATCCTCAGGCATCGTCTCAACCAGAGAACTCAGGACGGCAATCGGCTTGCCGGCCGTTTCCTGCGCGCTGCTCACAGCATTGAGGACCAATTCCCAATCGGGTGCCGTGCACCGGTCAGGCCGGGGAAAGTCTAAGATAACAACACCCAACGACACCGCATCTGACATCATCGCCGCAAAGGTCGCCGTGAGGGCCGTTTCGTTACCCCAAATGAAGGTGTGATAATCCAACGGGTTCGACAGCGTCACAATCGGGCCCAACATGTCGCGCAGTGTATCGCGCTGCGATTGGGTCAGCGGTGGAAAGCGCACGTCACTGCCATGGGCCATATCAGCCATTAAGCTGGCCTCACCACCTGAGCACGACATTGATGCAATATGCGGCGCATCCAATGGCCCGACAACATGCAACAGCTTGAGGGTTTCAAGAAATGCCGAGAGCGAGGACACACGTCCAATGCCTAACCTCTCAAACAAAGCGGCAGCGCCCGCATCACTGCCAGCAATCGATGCAGTATGTGAGATCGCCGCTTGTTGGGCCTGCTCGGACTGTCCGGTTTTCAGCGCAATGATCGGTTTGCCAAGATCACGGGCAGTTTGTGCCAATGATACCAGCGCCCCGAGATCATCGATTCCTTCGACATAAAGACCCAATGCCGTCACTTTGGGATTGGAAAGCAACGTCTTGCCAATCTCAGACAGTCCGGTTTGTGCTTGGTTACCGACTGTCACAACATAGGCCAATGGCAAGCCACGCGCCTGCATTGTCAGGTTGATCGCAACATTTGACGACTGCGCAATGATGGCAACGCCGCTGTCGGTGGGCAAACCACCATGCTGATCGGGCCACAGCGCCACGCCGTCTAGGTAATTCAAGAACCCATAACAATTCGGTCCAATAATCGGCATGTCGCCTGCGGAGGCAAGCAAATCTGCTTGCAGATCATCGCCGTCAGAAACCTCATGGACCGCTTCACTGAAACCAGAGGCGAAACAAATCGCACCACCCGCGCCGATCTTTGATAGCGCGCGCACCGCATCAACAGTCGCAAAGCGGTTCACCCCAATGAACACCGCGTCTGGGGCCTGCGGCAATTCTTGGACTGACCGAAAGGGCGTCAGGCCAGCGATCTCAGCTTTGGTAGGGTGCACAACCCAAATATCGCCGTCAAAGCCGATTTTCTGGCATTGGCGGATAACCTCACTGCCCCAAGCACCGCCGCCAATCACCGCGATGGAACGTGGGTTAAAAAGCCGTGTCAGCCGGTCCATCAGGCACCCAGCGGGCGTAACAGCTCGCGGCTGATGATATGGCGTTGTATTTCTGATGTGCCATCCCAAATGCGTTCGACACGCGCGTCGCGCCAAAAGCGTTCAATCGGAAAGTCGCTCATCAATCCCATGCCGCCGTAGATTTGCAGCGTCGTATCCGTGACGCGGGCCAACATCTCGGTCGCATAAACCTTGGCTGATGCGATTTCGCGGTTCGCCGGCAGCCCCTGATCCAAGCGCCATGCAGCCGCAAGTGTCAGCATATCTGCGGCATCAACCTCGGTGATCATATCTGCGATCTGGAAACTGACACCTTGGAACTTCCCAATGGGTTGGCCGAACTGCTGGCGCTCGGCGGCATAGCTTAGCGCATAATCAAAACACCGCCGCGCACGGCCCACTGACATCGTGGCGACTGTGATGCGCGTGGCATAGAGCCATTCGTTCATGACAGCGAAGCCGCCATCGACTTCGCCCAACACTTGCGCATCAGGCAGGCGGCAATTGTCGAAATCAAGGATGCAGTTGTTATAACCACGATGACTGACTGAGGCGTAACCATCGCGCACTTCAAATCCGGGAGTACCCCGATCAACCAAGAAAGTGGTGATCCGTTTCTTTGGACCGCGGGGGGTTTCATCAACCCCGGTTGCAACAAACACGATAAAGAAATCGGCATGGTCTGCACCAGAGATGAAATGCTTGGACCCGTTAAGCACCCAATCACCACCATCACGCACGGCCGAGCATTTCATGCCCCGCACATCCGATCCAGCATCAGGTTCAGTCATTGCCAGCGCATCCATGCGTTCACCGCGCACGGCTGGCATCAGATAGCGTTCTTTCTGGTCACCTTTGCAGGCCATCAGGATATTCTGCGGACGGCCAAAGAAATGATTGAGCGCCATTGACCCGCGCCCCAACTCGCGCTCAACCAGCGCAAAATCAACGTGGGACAGGCCTGCACAACCGACCTCTTCGGGGAAGTTACAGGCATAAAAACCCAGTTCAATCGTCTTGCGCTTGATCTCTTCGGCGATCTCTTTGGGGACTTCACCGCTACGTTCGACCGCATCCTCGTGGGGGTAAATTTCATGCTCCACAAAGGACCGCACTGTATCTACGATCATCTGTTGTTCATCGGTGAGGCCAAACTGCATGGCGGGCTCCGTTTCTGACGTATTCCGAAGGAAACCCTAAGAAGCGTATCTGCAAAAGTCATGTAGAATTCCACTGGTCCATGCAGTTTCTTAACCATGCAAGAATTTGCCGTTCTTTCGCTGCGTCGCTACACTGGGACAGAACGTAAAAGGACGCACACAAATGTTCGGCGAATGCACAGAAACAGTCAGCATTCTTTATGCTTTGATATTCGGCGCTAATGGCGCATGCGTTGCATTTAGTCTGCCTTCAATACTGGCAGCATTTGGGGCATTCATGGTCCTTGTGGTGATTGCGCAGTTCGCGGCCCGGAAACTGTGGAAGCGCCTTACGCAAAGCCCGACCCCAATTGACGCACCTGACATAGATCCCGTGCACAGGACGCCTTACAGCGATGATCCAAACTACACAAACAGCGCCATTCGGTCGTCTAAACGCTAACCTGCTGGTCGGTTATTTCCGCCGATCGCACGCGTCAAACGGGCCGCTGCGTCCATCACAGATGCCGCAAGCTCTGAGATCCGGTCCTCGGTGATCCGCGATGTCGGACCGGAAACCGAAATACCTGCCACCGCTTCTCCAAAGACGTTGTAGACTGGTGAGGCGATGCAGCGCATCCCGATATTGCGCTCTTCACCGTCAATTGCGTAGCCACGTGCCTTGGTCGCATGCAGATCAGCAATCATCGCTTCGGGATCAGTCAGCGTGAATGGTGTGTATTGTTCCAACTGACTAGCTGCGAGCACTTCGCGTTGTCGCTTGTCATCCATCCGACAAAGCAACGCCTTGCCAATCCCTGACGAATGCATCGAGGATGCGGTCCCCGGCGCAAAGAAGGCCCGGATTGTCGCGTGCGTTTCAACCTGACCTAAGAAAAGCACTTTGCCATCACGCTCAATCCCGAGGTTTGCGGTCTCGCCTGTCGCTTCCATCAAGTCGCGCATGATGGGGCGTGCGCGTTCAACCAAAGACGTGCGGCGCAAGAAGTGTGAGCCTGTTAGAAACGCAGCCGGGCCGATGTTCCATGATTGGTTCTGCTCGTCGAAATCAGCGAAGCCCCGTCCCTGAAACGTAGTAAGCACACGGTAGACCGTTGCAGGTGATTGATCTAAGGCGCCAGCGATCTCGGACAGGGTCCCACCCTGCATCTCGCCCAATTGCACCAGCACCTCTAACGCACGATCAAGCGATTTAATGGTGTTCTGTGCTGCTTTGTCGTCCCACGCTTTGGGGCGGCCACGGCCTCTTTTGACCTCTTCATGCATAATTTTTTCTCACTTTTAAAAATCAATTTCATAATATGAAAAATGCAAGCCATTGACAATAAACAATTTTGTTTAAATTTACAATTTTGAAAAATAATTTCAAAAAAATATGCAGACAGGTCACACTCTGCCAAAAGAAGCTCAACCTAATGGAGGATTGGTTATGAGCTTTCAGAACCCTGTATTTATTCCCGGCCCAACGAATATGCCCGAAGCAATTCGCAAAGCCTGTGACATGCCGACGATTGACCACCGCTCACCATTGTTTGGTCAGATATTGCATCCCGCCCGCGCTGGTGTTCAGGAAATTCTGAAATCCGAAACTGCCGAGATTTTTATCTTTCCATCCACTGGCACAGGCGGCTGGGAAACGGCGCTGACCAATACTTTGTCTGCCGGTGATACAGTCTTGGCCGCACGCAATGGTATGTTCAGCCACCGCTGGATTGATATGTGCTTGCGCCACGAATTGAACGTGAAAATTGTAGAAACACCTTGGGGCCAAGGCCTGCCTGCTGGTCAATATGCTGAAATCCTGATGGCCGACACTGAACATAAGATCAAAGTCGTACTCGCCACACATAATGAGACCGCAACTGGTGTTAAGTCTGATATCGCCGCTGTTCGCAAAGCACTGGATGCGGCCAATCACCCCGCGATGTTGTTTGTCGATGGCGTCAGCTCGATCGGTTCAATGGACTTCCGCTTTGACGAATGGGGCGTTGATATTGCCGTGACTGGATCGCAAAAGGGTTTCATGCTGCCAGCTGGCCTTGCCATCGTTGGCTTCAGCCAGAAAGCGCTGGACGCCAGCAAGACAGCGCAACTGCCGCGCACCTTCTTTGATATAGCCGACATGACGAAAGGGTATGCCGCAAACGCTTACCCCTACACGCCGGCCGTTGGTTTGATGAACGGATTGCTTTTGGCGACTGAGACGCTGCTCAAAGAGGGCCTCGATAACGTATTCGCCCGCCACGCGCGCATTGCCGGAGGTGTCCGTGCCGCTGTTGACGCTTGGGGCCTAGAGCTTTGTGCCGCGTCACCAGACGTTTATTCGGACACTGTGAGTGCGATCAAGACGCCCGAGGGTTTTAATGCAACCGATATCGTGACCCATGCAGCTGAAAAATACGGTGTTGCCTTTGGTGTGGGCCTTGGCGAAGTCGCCGGCAAAGTGTTCCGCATTGGCCACCTAGGCAGCATGACAGACGTTATGGCGCTGTCAGGGATTGCAACTGCCGAAATGTGCATGGTCGACCTTGGTTTGGATATCAAGTTGGGTTCAGGCGTTGCCGCCGCCCAAGAATATTATCGCAGTACGACAGGTGTCGCGCTCAAGGATGCCGCGTGATGAAGGACCAAAACGATATGTATATTCCATCTTATCAGGACGTTTGCGACGCACACGTCCGGATCAAGCCATACATCCACCGCACACCGGTTTTGACGTCAGAGTACCTCAATAACCTTACTGGCGCAGAGCTGTTCTTTAAGTGTGAGAACTTTCAAAAGGCCGGTGCTTTCAAGGTCCGCGGTGCCTCAAATGCCGTGTTCGGCCTGTCAGACGACGCTGCAAAGAACGGTGTGTGCACCCATTCATCCGGAAACCACGCACTATCGCTGTCTTATGCAGCAGGCCGCAGGGGCATCCCTTGCAATGTCGTGATGCCGCGCACCGCGCCGCAAGCGAAGAAAGATGCGGTGAAAGGCTATGGCGGGATCATCACAGAATGCGAACCCTCAACCACGTCGCGCGAAGCAGTCTTTGCTGGTGTTCAGGCTGAAACAGGCGGGGACTTCGTACATCCTTATAATGACCCACGGGTTGTCGCGGGTCAGGGCACTTGCAGCAAGGAACTGATGGAACAAATGCACGAAGAGCACGGTGGTGGTCTTGATATGGTCGTCGCCCCGATCGGTGGTGGTGGCATGATTTCGGGAACGTGTTTGACCCTGTCGAACATCGCACCGGACGTGCAGATCATTGCAGCAGAGCCTGAGCAGGCCGATGATGCCTATCGCAGCTTCAAAGCGGGCCACATCATCGCAGATGATGCGCCCGTCACTGTGGCGGATGGGTTGAAAGTGCCGCTCAAAGACCTGACATGGCACTTTGTCAGCAACCACGTGTCCGAGATCTTCACAGCGTCAGAGCAGGAAATCATCGACGCGATGAAGCTGACATGGCAACGGATGAAGATCGTGATGGAGCCTAGCTGTGCTGTGCCATTGGCGGTCATCATCAAGAACAAAGAATTTTTCAAAGGTAAACGCGTTGGCGTTGTAGTGACCGGCGGAAACGTAGACCTAGACAAACTACCTTGGATGCAAGGTTAAAGGGAGAAAAACCATGAACGATATGAGCAACCTCAAAAACCTCGAAGTCGGCTATGATGTCCCTGCCCTGCCCGGCATGGACGAAGCTGACATCCAGACACCCTGCCTTGTGCTGGATCTGGACGCACTAGAGCGCAACATCAAAAAGATGGGCGACTTTGCGAAATCACACGGCATGCGTCACCGGGTGCACGGCAAAATGCACAAGTCAGTCGATGTGGCCCTGCTGCAGGAAAAGCTGGGCGGGTCTGTCGGCGTGTGCTGTCAGAAAGTATCCGAAGCCGAAGTCTTCGCCCGTGGCGGTATCAAAGACGTGCTGGTATCCAACCAAGTGCGCCAACCAGAGAAAATCGACCGCCTGGCACGCCTGCCAAAGCTGGGCGCGCGCGCGATCTGCTGTGTGGATGACATCGATAACGTAGCGGACCTGTCTGCCGCTGCGATGAAGCACGGCACACAGATTGAGTGCCTTGTTGAGATCGACGTAGGTGCGGGCCGTTGTGGTGTGCAGTACGGTCAGCCGGTTGTTGATTTGGCGAAAGCCATCGATGCAGCTGAGGGTCTGAAGTACGCAGGCATCCAAGCCTATCAGGGTGCGATGCAGCACATGGACTCATACGCGGATCGTCAGGAAAAGACGGAAATCGCGATTGGTCAGGTCGCTGAGACACTTGAGATGCTGAAAGCTGAAGGCATCGAGAGCGACATCGTCGGCGGTGGCGGCACAGGGTCTTACTACTTTGAAAGCGCGTCAGGCGTGTTCAACGAATTGCAGTGTGGGTCTTACGCATTCATGGACGCGGACTATGGCCGAATCCTTGATAAAGAAGGCAAGCGCATTGACCAGGGCGAGTGGGAGAACGCGTTGTTCCTTCTCACTTCTGTCATGAGCCACGCAAAAGCAGACAAAGCCATCGTTGATGCAGGCCTAAAGGCCCAATCCGTCGACAGCGGTTTGCCGACAATCTATGGCCGCTCGGACGTGGAATATGTCAAATGTTCAGACGAACACGGTGTTGTCGCTGACCCAGACGGAGTGCTGAAGGTCAACGACAAACTGAAACTGGTCCCCGGTCACTGTGACCCGACCTGCAACGTGCATGATTGGTACGTTGGTGTGCGGGACGGCAAGGTGGAAACGCTGTGGCCTGTTTCGGCCCGCGGTAAGGCTTACTGATCTTAGGACCCTCCGGGGGAAGTTTGATGAGACACAGAAAGACAAGGGTCGGTCGCAGGGCCGGCCCGAATTTTAAGGAAGACCAAGATGATTATCGTTCCCGAAAAAGAAATGGCAGGTTTGCTGAACCGCGCCGATGCATTTGACGCGGTCGAGAAAGTGTTCGCCTCCATGTCCAAGGGCAGCGCGTATAACTTCCCCGTCATCCGCGAAGCAATCGGCCATGAAGATGCGCTTTATGGCTTTAAGGGCGGGTTTGATCAGGCTGGAATGGCGTTGGGCCTAAAGGCGGGGGGCTATTGGCCAAACAACCTTGAAAAGCATGGTCATATCAACCACCAGTCGACCGTGTTTTTGTTCGACCCTGACACAGGCATGGTCAAGGCAATGGTCGGAGGCAATCTGCTGACCGCGTTGCGGACAGCAGCGGCTTCATCGGTTTCCATCAAACACCTGGCTCGCAAGGACGCCAAAGTCATGGGCATGGTCGGCGCTGGTCATCAGGCGACATTCCAGTTGCGCGCGGCCCTTGAACAACGCGAATTTGAAAAGGTCATTGGTTGGAACTACCACCCAGAAATGCTGCCAAACATCGAAAAAGTTGCGAGTGAAGCAGGTGTGCCGTTTGAGGCGGTCTCGCTTGAGGGCATGGCAGAAGCCGATGTCGTCATCTCAATCACTTCAACCTTTGCGCCAACGATTATGGCTGATCACATTGGGCCGGGCACGCATATCGCATGCATGGGCACGGACACAAAAGGCAAGCAAGAGATTGAAACAGCACTTCTTACCAAGACCACCGTCTTTACCGACGAAGTCGCGCAATCCATCAGTATCGGTGAGGCCCAGCATGCTATCGCAGACGGGCTGATCCAAGAAAGCGACGTCAATGAACTGGGTGCAGTCATAAACGGCACGCATCCGGGCCGGACCTCAGATGATGAGATTACGCTCTTTGATGGTACGGGCGTCGGTCTTCAGGACCTCGCAGTGGCATCGTCAATCGTTGACCTTGCCGTTGAAAAAGGGATCGCGACAATCGTCGATTTCTAGGTATTTGATTACGCCTAACAAAGAGCCCTCGATCATCGTGGATCGGGGGCTTCTTGCGTCTTTATCTAGAAAACAATCTCAAAAACTGTGTCCGGTCCATTCAACAGGCGAATATCGGCACCTTGGCTTTGCAACATGCGCCGCACAATAGGCAGCCCCATGCCTGTGCCACCTTGTTCGCGGCGCGTGGTGAAAAACGGATCAAAAATCCGTTCTCTGTTGCCTTCGCTGATGCCAGTGCCGTCGTCCTTTATCAGTAACCGCGCATCGTGATAATCGAAACGCACCTGCCCTGCCCCATGCGCGCGCGCATTCCCGACCAGGTGGGTTACAACCAAATCCATTACCTCACGCGGCAAGGGGATCGTGCCATCAGAAACAACGATGGCACCTTCGACACCCATCAACACATCTGACAACTGGCAATCCCCTGCGGGCATGCCTTCTTGCGCCTGTGCCAAGGCACGTTGCCCATCCAGTAACGCCTCCATGCGGCGCGTATTGTCTGTGATCCCCTGCAACAGCTTGATCCGGTCAGCATCGCTTAGATCAGAGTTTTCCAAAAGCTCTGCCGCGCCTTGAATGACAGTTAAAGGCGACTTTAGCTCATGCGTCACATGATCCGCATATGACCGCAAAACGGCCTCACGCCCACGCAGAGCCGAGGTCATTTCCAGCACCGCCTGTCCCAGTTGTGAGAACTCCGGCGTGCCAAAATGAGCGGGTGCGCCCACTTCGCCTTCGCTTTCGGCATAGGCCGTCAACCTGCGGACCGGTCGCAAGACCAAGCGCCACAAAAGCGCACCAAGAATGACCGTGGCAGCAAATGCCATGCATCCAATCATCCAAGATGTTTCAGCCCATCCCAGAACACCGCCCGCGACACGAAAATATGCAATGCCAATCAAAGGCAGAAAAAATACCGCTGCCAACGTGCCGCCCAGGACCAACGCCAAGGGTGGGCGCCATTTGGCTGTTACGCGCCGCGACATGCACCCATCCTGATACCCACGCCATGCACCGTTTCAATCGCGTCGGCACATCCAGCCTTGCCCAATTTACTGCGCAAATTACGCAGGTGGCTGTCCATCGTGCGGTCGCTCACATTCACATTGGTCCCATAGATTGCATCCACCAGCTGAGGGCGCGACATGACATTGTCGGGACGTGAAATCAGTCGCTCCAACAAGTCCATCTCGCGCGAGGTCAGCGTGACTGTCGCATCATTTACATGACAAAGGTGACGGGCCGGATCGACGCTGATGATGCCACGCCGCATCACAACTTGATCCGAGACTTCGCCATTGCTGCGCTTCAAGATCGCACGCACCCGCGCGACCAGTTCACGCGGCGAAAAGGGCTTGGACACATAGTCATCAGCCCCCAATTCCAGCCCGACTACACGGTCAATCTCATCTCCGCGGGCGGTCAGAAACAGGATCGGCACTTGGGACGTTCTGCGCAAAGCGCGGCAGACCTCCAAACCGTCCAGCTCTGGCATACCGATATCGAGGATGACCAGATCAGGTTGTAGGCTTTCCGCCTTTTCAAGGGCGGCCCGCCCTTCGCCTGCCTCAGCTACCGCGAATCCGGCTTGTGTCAATGCAATCCGCACGACATCGCGGATTTGGCCATCATCATCTGCCACAAGGATCATTGTTCTATCTCCATTGTTGCCAAACTACGGTGCAGGCGCATGTTGCGGTAGCCCCATTCGCGCCAATCGTCGCGCTGGGACAGATAAGGGCGGTAGCTATAGCAAAGCTGCTCTCCTGTTTCGGCTTCGTAGACGTGAATGGCGGGGATCGCACCTTCGCTCAGACTGCAAAGATAATAGTCGTTTTCACGATCATCAGCCAAGTTGTGACGCGCAATATGGCCGTCGATATTGACCAGGTTGCAAAGGTAAATCGCCAAAAGACCCAGACCGAACGCCCGTTCAAAAAACCAGCCGATGGTCTGTTTTCCCATCATTTGCATGATAATCAGGATCAGCCCCAAGGCGACGACGATCATCCAAACGAAGGCTGCAACGCGCAAACGGGTTAGACCATAAACATCGACGTATAGATCAAGCCGAAGGATCGATGAAATCACCAAGACAACGGTCTGTGCGATCCACAGGTACAGCAATCGCCGCATGCCGGACCCCGTCCCTAGGTAGGGTTGGGTCATCAGCGCAAACAAGCCAGCAAGAAGGGCCGTAGCCAAAAGCGGATAGGCACCGCGATGTGCATATTCAGCGTAAGTCATCCCGTCCGGCAGGGTAACACCGCCCCAAAGATAACCGATGTCCAACACCGTTTGGATCAAGAAGATCAGATTAAAGACAACCAAGGCACGGCGCACCGAACGTGCGTTCAGAAAGCCCGAACGTATCGACCGAATCCTGACAGGTTTCGAGCGCATCAGCGCTGGCATCATCACTGTCAGACGCAGGAATGGCCAAATAATAATCGCCAGAAACACCCAGAAAAAGACCCGCTCAAGACGCGGCAAAATGTTTGGGTCTATGTCTGCAAATGAAAGCAGCCATTGATCAACAAGCGGGTTTGCCGCCGCAAAAAGAACAAGGAAAATTCCGCCGACGCCCACAGGCAGCGCCCAATCGAAAATGACTTCACGAAAGCTTCCCTTAGATGGCACTGAAACGCGCATAGCAAAGGCATCTCGCGCGGTCTGCACCAAGCTGTATCCCGGCATGCGGACGACAGCGCGTAGAAGGTGCTGCGTCATTCGTTTATCAGACACTATCATGATGCCAAAGGTCATGAGGCCAACCAATGCCATCATGACGGTACTGAATTGCACCACCTCAATCAGTGGGACTACAGCAATGATCAACATTGCCGATGCCTTTAGAAGAAGAGCGCGTTCCAGGGTTTTTGAAACCGTCAATGCAATCGCAAAGCCAATCAAGAGCATCCAAAGTGCCAGACCGATGCCGGGCCGGACACCCCACATCAAAAAATCGGCCAGCAACAAGGCAACAATCAAGATCGGACCTGCCCGAACACCTTTCGGGGGGTCGGTATCATCCATCCACCACGCGTCTTTTGCGATCCGGTGCGGCACACCTCGTACAACCATAACTGTCCCTTTCTACTCTTTTGAGAAAAGGTTTATGGATAAGGCGTGCAAAGCCGCCTGCGGAAATGTGCAGATCCTGTGCAGAAGGGCTTAGCTGGATACAGCAGCGCGGATTGCGCGAATATTCTCGCCGTAGGGTGCCGGGTCAGAAACCGAACCACCGCGGAACACGGCCGATCCTGCGACCAACACATCGGCGCCAGCTGCAGCGACCAAAGGTGCGGTCGTCGGATCAACACCACCATCGATCTCAATATGGATCGGGCGATCGCCGATCATGGCCCGCAGTTCCCGAACCTTTTCGACTTGGCTATGGATAAATTTCTGCCCCCCGAACCCGGGGTTCACAGTCATGACACAGACAAGGTCGACCATATCCAAAAGCGTCTCGACCGAAGACGCAGGCGTTCCGGGGTTTAAGGCAACGCCCGCCTTGGCCCCAGCGCCGCGTATCGCCTGCAAAGTGCGGTGAATATGCGGCCCAGCCTCGACATGGGCAGTGATAATGTCGGCTCCGGCTTTGGCAAACCCTTCGATATAAGGATCGACAGGGGCGATCATCAAATGCACGTCCATTACGCCTTTGATATGCGGTCGGATCGCCGCACAAGTCGCAGGACCAAAAGTGATGTTCGGCACAAAATGCCCATCCATGACATCGACATGCACCCAGTCGGCACCCTGCGCTTCAATTGCTTCACACTCCGCGCCGAAATTGGCGAAATCGGCAGACAGGATCGACGGTGCAATTTTAACAGAGCGGTCAAAGGACATGATGTAACTTTCTTGTGGTTTTGTGGGCCTTACCACGAGGAAGCATAGGTCCGGAATACCCGCATTGTTCAAAACACTGATGAGACGCATCATTTCTCTATATTTTAGGGAGTGAGTTTTATGAATTTTGCATTATTTTCGGCAACTGTTGCGATTGTCTGCGTTGGTGCCGCCCTCGCATTTCAGGCACCGGTCAACGCGGCCCTTGCAAAGGGAATCGGTGATCCGGTTTGGGCGGCGGCTATTTCATTCGGTGTCGGTTTCTTACTGCTTGGCGGCATTGCCGTTTCGCGCGGCAGCGGGCCTTCACTCATTCAGATCCAAACATTGCCAATGTGGGCCCTGACAGGTGGCGCGCTTGGTGCAATTTGGGTTCTGGCCGCGATTTGGTCAGTGCCAAAGCTCGGGGTGGTCACCATGTTCTCTGCTATGATCTTGGGGCAGATGATTGCGGCCTTGATTATCGATACAGGTGGTTTGCTTGGGCTAAATCCGCGCGAGTTAAGCATTACACGGGTGGCCGCAGTCGGCTGCGTGGCAATTGGCGTTGCTCTGTCGTATCAATAATTTAATGCTGCAACGCAGCAATTCATGTGCTATCTAGCCGTATGGCCAACAAATTGCTTCACAAAGATATCCTGAACTCTGGTGCACAAGTGCGCCTCACCCGTGCGACGCTGACATCGGCACGGCCGAAATATCTGCACGACCACGACTTCTACGAGCTCTTTTGGGTCCAAAACGGACAAGTCCGGCATCATCTAGCCGATGGGGCCGAAACACTGACGGAAGGCGACGTTGTTTTTGTGCAACCTGGCCAAATGCATGGTCTACAAGGACGCGGTGAGCATGCGCTAGTTGTGTCGCTGTGTATTCATCCAAAGACGGTCAAAGGGCTTGCCAAAAGGCACCCCAGTATCGACGGTCACCTTT
Organism: uncultured Paracoccaceae bacterium; assembly: GCA_947496605.1. GTDB lineage: Bacteria > Pseudomonadota > Alphaproteobacteria > Rhodobacterales > Rhodobacteraceae > Yoonia. The sequence continues at coordinate 139,157 of CANMDF010000003.1, forward strand.
TCTGGGCAAATGCAGGTCCAGTCAAAGCCCAGCGTGACATGCGTCAGCTTGCAGCGCTTAATCATGCGGCCGTCCAGCTTGAGAACAGCCCTTGTGATACATTGGCAGCCGAGGCGTTTTTGCTACCTCTTTGCGCAGACTTGACCGCGACCGCCTTTGCCGAAGACGTCCCTGATTGGCTGGTACGGGCGTGCAATGCGGCCTATGCGCCAGATGTTTTTCGGGAAGGGTCGGCAGGGCTGGTTGCCATTGCAGGCAAGGCACATCCTCATGTTAGCCGCATGATGCGCAGGTATCTGGGGCAAACTCCGTCAGATTATGTAAACCATATTCGCATGCAACACGCTGCAAGGGCGCTGACAACAGACAGCGATGCTATCAACGAAATCGCAGCGGATTGCGGTATTCCGAACATGTCACATTTCCACAAACTCTTTCGCGCTGCACACGGCCTGACGCCATTGCAGTACAGACAAAAGTTCCAGCGTCAGGTCGTCCAGCCGAGCTAAGGACGTCACGGTATCTGACATATCATTTGACCAAACGGTCAAAACTTGCCAAGACACGCCCAAAGTGCCACCCTTATTTGGCACCGCAGGAGGCCGACTTGCAGATCACGCAAACCCCAACACTGACCACGTCTCAACTGCCGCAGGTCCATTTGCCACGCAACGAAGGCATGCCATTGGACCTTGATTGGGTCATGGCCGTTCAGGCCAATACATCGGCGATTGAACGCCGCGCCAAAACGCTGCCCGGACGACGGAGCGTCAAAAAAGATCACCAAGCTGCCTGGCTTTGCAAAGCGATCAGCCTGATGGACCTGACCACGCTTTCCGGAGACGACAGCGAAGGACGGGTGCGCCGTTTATGCGCCAAAGCCCGCCAGCCAGTGGCACAACCACTTCTAGAAGCGCTCGGTATGGAAGGTCTGACCACGGGGGCAATCTGCGTTTACCACGACATGGTGCCTACGGCTGTTGATGCACTGCAGGGCACAAACATCCCGGTTGCTGCCGTTTCAACTGGCTTTCCCGCTGGCCTGTCGCCTTTCCATCTTCGCATCGCCGAAATCAGCGAAAGCGTCGCGGCAGGGGCGCAAGAAATCGACATCGTCATCAGCCGTCGCCATGTGCTGACCGGGAACTGGCAAGCGCTTTATGATGAAATGAAGGAAATGCGGGCCGCTTGCGGTGATGCCCATGTCAAAGCGATCCTCGCGACTGGCGAACTGGGCACCCTGCGAAACGTCGCCCGTGCGTCACTGATTTGTATGATGGCGGGTGCGGATTTCATCAAGACGTCGACCGGCAAAGAACCCGTGAACGCGACCTTACCCGTCACGCTGACGATGATCCGCGCGATCCGCGAATATGAAGACCGCACCGGCGTCAAAGTCGGCTACAAACCTGCCGGCGGCATTAGCAAAGCCAAAGATGCACTGGTCTATCTTAGCATGATCAAAGACGAGCTTGGCGACCGCTGGCTGCAACCCGAACTGTTCCGCTTTGGCGCATCCAGCCTGCTGGGCGACATCGAACGGCAACTCGAACATCACGTCACCGGGGCCTATTCGGCCCAGTGGCGGCACGCGATTGGATAGTGGGATGACAGTATATTGGACATTGTATCCCAAACTGCCATTCACGCTTTTAGTATTTGGTTTTGCCCAATTCAACTTTGCCGTATTCTCTAACGCTCCACCAATAGCGAGTGATCTGCTAATGGTGATCTTGGCTCTAATGGGGTTCATTTGGCATTTTCGGTACTGCGGGCATTGTATTAGGCGCAGGTTGCCACCACCACCTCAAGCTATGGCTGTAAGCCTTCTATTTGTTATTCTAACCATCACATCATTCGCTCAGGTCTATCGTCTACTAGGATTGGAGTTCGTAGAAGACAGGTTCGATTATATATATTTTTCAACCGTAACATTTACAACGCTAGGCTACGGAGACATCACGCCAAGTGGATACTTGAGGATTGCCGCGATAGTACAAGCAATTCTGGGCTACATCATGGTTCCGCTGATAGTGGGTCAGGTGTTGTGGTCATGGAGTACGGCAAGCCGCAAAGGTAAATACCAATGACCATCAAAGAAATCTTCGACACAATGGACTACGGCCCTGCCCCTGAAAGCAGCGCTGAGGCGCTGAAATGGTTGGCTGATCGCGGCGGTATTGCGGGTCACTACATCAACGGCAAATGGGGTCCGATCCGCGATGATTTCGTATCCAAAAACCCCGCGACAGGTGAAAAGCTGGCCGGTGTCACAAAGGGAACGTTGGAAGAGATTGAAACCGCTGTTGCAGCCGCCCGCAAAGCGCAACCTGCTTGGGCCAAGTCAGGCCACAAACGCGCCCGCGTTCTTTATGCAATCGCACGCTTAATGCAGAAACACAGCCGCTTGCTGGCGGTGATGGAGACCCTCGACAATGGCAAACCGATCCGCGAAAGCCGCGATATCGATGTGCCGCTGGCGATTAGACATTTCTACCATCACGCAGGCTATGCCCAATTGATGAAAGCAGAACTGCCAGAGCGTGAGGCCTTGGGCGTCTGCGGGCAGATCATTCCGTGGAACTTCCCTCTGTTGATGCTGGCATGGAAGATCGCACCAGCGTTGGCGATGGGCAACACGGTGGTGCTGAAACCTGCCGAATATACATCGCTTAGCGCGATGATTTTTGCCGAGATTTGCACAGAAGCAGGCGTCCCCTCAGGGGTCGTCAACATCGTCACCGGCGACGGCGAAACGGGGGCGGCGCTCGTTAACGCTGATGTCGACAAGATCGCGTTTACGGGCTCAACCGAGGTGGGCCGCAAAATACGCCAAGCGACCGCAGGTTCTGGCAAAGCGTTGTCATTGGAACTGGGCGGCAAATCCCCCTACATCGTCTTTGAAGATGCCGACATAGATAGCGCCGTCGAAGGACTGGTTGACGCCATCTGGTTCAATCAAGGGCAAGTTTGCTGCGCAGGGTCACGTCTGCTGGTACAAGAAGGGATCGCAGATCGGTTCTACACCAAACTCAAAGCACGCATGGACGGCCTGCGTATTGGTGACCCGTTGGACAAATGCATCGACGTGGGCGCAATCGTGGACCCCGTGCAATTGGACCAGATTACGAAAATGGTCAGCGCCAACACCGATGGCGAAACCTATCAGACCACAGCGCCAGAAGGCTGTTTTTATCCACCAACCTTGATCACCGGATTGTCGCCCGCATCGACGCTGATGCAAGAAGAAATCTTTGGGCCTGTGTTGGCGGCCACGACGTTCCGTACCCCGGCAGAGGCAGTAGAGATCGCAAATAATACGCGCTACGGCCTCGCTGCCTCAGTCTGGTCCGAAAACATCAACCTCGCCCTCGATATCGCACCCAAACTGGCCGCGGGTATCGTCTGGGTAAATGGCACGAACATGATGGACGCGGCTGCAGGTTTCGGTGGCGTGCGAGAAAGCGGCTTTGGGCGCGAAGGCGGCTGGGAAGGTCTTGCTGGTTACACAAAAGCCAAAGGGGCCGCGAAACCGCTTAAGAAAATTGAAGCCTATAACACCGAAGATGGCCATCCCGCCGATCCACTAGACCGGACGGCCAAACTCTACATTGGTGGCAAACAGGCGCGCCCCGATGGTGGCTATTCAACCCCAGTCTACAGCCCACGCGGCAAATTGCTGGGGCATGCATCTGCCGCTAACCGCAAAGACATTCGCAACGCAGTTGAGGCCTGCAATGGCGCGAAAAGCTGGTCGAAGACAACTGGTCATCTGCGCGCGCAAATTCTCTATTATATCGCGGAAAACCTATCAGCACGCGCTGAAGAGTTCGCAACGCGCATCAACCAAATGACTGGTGGGCGCAGTGGTGCAGACGAGGTCGAGACATCCATCCGCACACTCTTCACCTTTGCGGCATGGGCCGACAAATACGACGGACAAGCGCACGGTGTGCCCATTCGCGGTGTCGCATTGGCGATGAAAGAACCCGTCGGTAATATCGGAATACTCTGCGATGACGTGGCACCTCTCGCTGGTTTGATCAACGCAATGGCCCCGGCAATCGCGATGGGCAACCGCGTGATCCTAGCTGCAAGCGAACCATTCCCTCTGGCCGCCACCGATTTCTATCAGGTCTTGGAAACATCCGACGTGCCCGCAGGGGTCGTAAACATCATCACTGGCAATCATGCAGAACTCGCGCCCACCCTTGCCAAGCATCTCGATGTTGATGCCGTTTGGTCATTTTCGAGCAGTGACCTCAGCGCGACCATTGAGAGCGCCAGCGCTGGCAATCTCAAACGTACTTGGGTGAACAACGGGACAACTTTGACACCATCAACTGCCGACTATCTTGCCGCCAGCACCGAGGTCAAAAACATCTGGATTCCTTACGGCGAATAGCAAGCCGTCAGCTTCTCATGTTCAAAATACCTCGGGGGAGCCGCAGGCGGGGGCAGCGCCCCTTACCGTTTTTCCTTTGAACGCCAGGTATCCAACCATCGGGACACCCGGCCTTTGCGCTCTGCTACGCCAGCCTGAACCTCGTCATACTGATCACCCGCCGCGTCCAACAGCGGATCAACCGAGCGTTCGCGGAACTGTCGCCACATGGCGCGGATGAACAAGACAGCTGCCATCAAGAATACAAAGAAGAAGATATTGAACCACGGTACAATCGTGACATCAGGCCCTGAAACGGTCCGGACACCAACGGCATTGGGATAGATACTCGCCCAGCGCACGCGCCAACCGTAATGCGTGACCACCGCCCATTCATCACCACGCGCGAGGCTGGCAGCCTCAGCTTGCAAATCCGCACTATCGAATTTGAAATAAGGAGGCCAGATCCAGCCAGTATCCTCATTGCGGTAAACCATCACACCGGTGCTGTCGCGCGGGATAAAGCCCAACAAGAACGTCCGTTGTTTATCTGTGTTGATCAATCGCAAATCGCGGGTCGGCTGTTCGGCAGACCCGGAATCGGCTTGCGCGTAGAACATCCGGTTCAAATTACTGAAATCAGTCCGGATAATCTCGGTCGATGTAACTTTCACCAGGTCATGCTGCGGCAGAACATAGTGAAAAAACAGGCCTGCGATCAGCAAAGCCAAGACACGAACAATGGTTTTGAAGCGCTGCATATCGAAATCCTTAGTTCGCGTTGATGGTATAGATTATGACGCCGATCACAACGGTCGGCACCACATAGACCAGTCCTATCAGTTTCGGGCGGATTGAGCTGTTATAGGCCTGCATGCCATCCGCAACAAATGCATCTCTTGCGCCAGCTTCACCCCCATCGGGATTTTCAGCATCAAACGTATTTTCCAAGCGTTCCTTGCGCACCGAACGCGAATAAAGCGAGATCGACAAATAGATGACGCTCAGGCCAATGAAGCCAAAGATGACCAGCTTAATAAATCCCATCAGCGCCTCCCTCTGGTTATCGCACCCCACGGGCCGACCCGCGATATCAAATCTGACTGTCTGACAACAGGCATTTCCATCATCGGTGCCTCATGACCAAAGAGCGCATCACGCGTCCCAGCCTTATCGACTTGGTATTCCCGGTCAAGGAAATCAACGACATAGGTCCGCTTTTCGTCCGGCCATTCAGCATATGCACGGTAGAATGCCTCTTTATGGCAAATAAAGAGCTGGCGGATGTCCAATGGCGTTAACTCCGCGAGCAACATGTTCACAAGGTCTGCATCAAGATGCGCCTTGGCACGCAAAGTATAAAAATAGGCTGGATGCTCTGACGTGATCGTTGGCCAAGGCCCGTCTTCTTCGGCCCAGCGCACCAATGCGGCCAGACCTTGCCACGCCTCTGGCAACATACCGGCGTACTGGCGCCCAAGCCTGCGCAAATCGCGGCGGGTGGCACCTGCCAGATCCTCTTTCATTTCTGCGGCGACTGAGGCGACAATAAAATCCATCTTCTGATGCAAGATCGCAGCCGCGTCGACACCGCGGGCATCCATGATCGGCTCTACCAGATCGTTCAGGGTCAAAAATCTGGCGATTGCCGAGCGATCAGTAAAATCAAACGTAAAGGGGATCGGCAGTTCGCCTACATCTTCTTTGGCTTGCGCAACAATCGCTGCGGGGTGCGGGACGCCGCGGAAAATATACATCCCGCCAAAATGGTCAGTCCAAAAGTTCTCTTGCCCAAATGACATCTGTCGCAAGGCAACCGGGTTGCGCACCACATCCCCGGTCCGTTTAGCCATGCCAATCATATCAGCGATCAACACATCGTCGAACCAACCACCGGGTTCTGTCTTGAAACGGTCAATCATGTCACCCAATTTGGCCGCATCCGCGACCGTGCCACTGGTGGTATCAGCTTCAATCGCGATCTTGCGAATATCCAGCAATTTGGCCGGCGTATCCGCCAGAAAGACAGAGTTCACCAATTCGCCCGCAACCGCATCGCGCGCAGTCAGTGCAAAAAGCTCGGCCCTGTTTTCTTCGATGAACTGCCGCAAGATACCGCGCGAAGTTGAAAACTTGGCATTCAACAAAGGGGCGGTCGCCTGCTCGGTTGTCAGCAGAATGAACTGACGATTGACGCCTTTGTGGTTGAGATAGAGATCATCTTCAAACTCATCTCCCACCTCAGGCGAATATCCCGAAATATCAATATGGAACACTTTTTGTGATGTTTTTCGTCCGGTAAGGTGATTAAGCGCACGATTATATCGTTCGACCAAAATCGGTGAATCCACCCGGATCAGGTTGCCAAACATCAAACCTTTTTCGATCAACCGGTGCATTCTACCACGTCTCCTTCACCCACTTGCGCGGCAAACCTGCAACGGACAACACCATAATAGGGGCCCAGATCAGCGCCGCGATCAAGCCCAGCCGCCCAAAGAAAGCCACGCTTTCAGCTACGCCACCTTCCGTCAAATCAGCCCAAGACAAGCCCTGCCAAACGTAGAGCACGACAAAGAAAGCAGCGGACAAAGCAAACAAGATCATTGTCGAAAAGAAAGCATTCAGCAAAAGCGGTTTCACACCTTCCGGCAACACCCGAGCCAAGAACCGCGGCACAGCAAAGGCCAATGCCGCGAGAACAAGCGCCGGTAGGAATAATGCATCTGAAAACAATGCTGCCATCTATCCGCCGCTACCCTCCAAATACCGCTTCTTTGCAATCTCTTGGCGCCCAAAATCACGAACCATATTCTCAATCGCGACCTCGTCCGATTTATCCGCATAACGGAATTCACTATCGGCGTAACGGTTGATCTCTTGGATCACCATATCGACCGTAATCGGCTGACGTAGCTCGGATATCATGCCCTTTTTGGTGTCATAGTCTTTGAACAAGAACAGATCAGGCTCTTCCATCCATTCATCCGGCAGCTCAAAGTCCATCGCACGGACCTTTACGGCATCTGTAATGTTCTTGATCGCACGCCCCGTAAACCGTGGATCAGCCTCCTGAATACCCTTCAGATAGGTCCCCAGTTTCGCAATCGTATCCAGATCACCAATCTGGCTCTGCACGCGTTCAAACACACGCTGCAGACCTTCTTGATGCGGGCGGGCATGACTATCAAAGCTCGCCGCAACAGCCTTTTTGATCTCTTGGGCACTAAACACCTCATGCGCACCCACAGGAATGTCATGGTTTTTACCCATTAGCAGATAAAGGATATCGATATAATCTTCACGCGTCTGCGGCCCATCCACAAGGAAACGCGCACCCGCACGCTGGCGCAAAGCATCGTCCACATTCTCAGGATAGTTCGAGAACATGCCAAAGGTACAATTGCCGCGCACAACGGTATTGGCCCCTGCGAAACTCTCCATCAGCACAGCTGTAATTTCCAACTGCCCAGCAGATGACTGACGATCACCACGCTTACCGGCCAACTGATCAATGTCATCAATCGTGCCAAAGCCAATCACACCGGGATCGAGCACATTGTTGATAAATGCCTTGGCATTCTGGCCGGACTTACCCTGATAGCTATCAATATTATCGGTCGAAAGGTTCTGATAGCGGAACGGATAGCCCGCCGTCTGGCAATACTCATTCACCAAGCCTGCCATCATCTGGATCAAGGTCGTCTTACCGGTGCCCGGCGCACCGTCACCCATAAACGTAAAGATAAACCCGCCCAATTCGGCAAAAGGGTTCAGCTTGCGATCAAAATCATATGCCATCAGCATCTTCGACAGCTTCATCGCCTGATACTTGGCGATATGGTTGCCTACGACCTCACTAGGCTTCTTAAATGTCATGGTCAGGGCAGGGCCCTTGGCCTTACGGGCCGGGGTGAAGCCTTGGACCACGAAATCATCAGCCTCAACACGCCAAGAGGCCGCGTTAAACGATGCCAAACGACCAGCGGTCGACGCACGCAAAGACACCTTCGCCATCAACTGCTCTGCATAGGCCAACATCGTCGCAATCAACGTCGGCTCATCCGTAGCAAACTGACCCAGCTTTTGATCCAACTCCCAAATCGCACCATGCAAAGCCATTGGCGCATTATCCGTCAAAACCTCATCCACAGACCCCACATCAACACTCTGCTCACCGGCTTGAGTGGCCAGCAAGAAAGACGTCGCATTGGCGAATGTATAAAGCGCCACCAAGGATTCAGCCGTTAGATACTCGGTAAATTCAACCGACCGATCCTGCGGCAAACGCCCCTCCAGATTTATCCGCTTCAACTCAGTCAGCGCGGTCTGATCCGAAAATTCATCTGCGATCGTCAATGCAATCGACAGCGCACGGCGCAGCGCATGGGCAACTGCCGCCTGCGCAGGCGACGTCAGCGGATCATCATCATCAGTCTCGGCAATCCTGTCCAATAGGCGGACACCACCCGATGGGGCGGACGTACGCGACAACAACCCCGGCGTAGTAGACCGAAACCGACGACGGGTGGCAGCCACATCGGGGGATTTCTCTGGGGTCTCCAACGACAAACGCGCCTTCGCCAAACGCGGGCTATGATCCAGATGCATCAACATCTCGGCTGCCGGAATATAATGCTTGCGGATATCGTCCTCACGCAGCTCCATCTGATCGCTTGATTGGCTCATAGTTTCCTCATCATCTTGCCCGAAAAACTCCCGCCGGAGGCTCCGAACCTATCCACATCACGTACCGTCAACGGCATACCGCCCTACCTGTAACTCAACACCCGCCCGTTATCGCTGACGACAAACTTGCGCACATCGCGAAAGCCAGCAGGGTTACGCTCGGCCAGCGCCTGATAGGGGCGCTCTGGCATAATCAATGACCGCTCCATCCGGCTCGCCCCGGTCTCAGCGCCAGCGCCCTCAAACGGATCAAGCGCAAAAATCTGACGCTCAACCGATCCAAACCAGCCCGATTTCACATTCTCAACACGGTCTGACACCAGCTCCTCTTCGGTCCAAACCAGCGCCCAATCCTCGCCCACTGGGGCATTTGCCTCGCGCAGTACATCCCGCAAAGGCCCCGTCTGACGGGTGAACGCGTTGCTATACATCGGACCAATATGGAACCGGCGCAGGCGGGTCGGATGCAGATCGTCAAAGTCCTCGTCAAAGCCCTTCGCAATCGTCAGCAGCTTGAGATGCGCCAACGATTGCGCCATCAAATGCGCCTGCGCCTCTGGCCAGCGATGCTCGTCCTTTGGCAACCCCGTGCGCCCGGTATCTTCCAGCTCCATCAGATAGATCGTGGGCAGGTTCACCTGACTATCATAGACCGCCCAATGCACCAAAAACCGGCGCCGGTCACCTTCATTACCCAACCACAAACACTGCGGATCGTTGCGGGCCCAAAACTGATCACCGCGTGACAGTTCCTCATAATAAAGTCGCTGCGACAGCGCATATTGCAGCTTCGTGGGAATTTCCTGCTCACTCAGGATCACCCGCACCATCTGATCTTTCAGGTCACCAACACTCGGCTGCGTTTCGAGATGACGATCCGCCTGCTGCGCATCATTCGCCATCTCCAACAACTCTTGGTACACAGGAAAGCCGCTCTCACGCCGATCAAACGTCAACTTACCCGCATGGGCAAAGCGGCCCGCAAAATGATATTTGTGGGCCAGTGCAGTGAACGTCCAATTGAGACCAATCAGATAGCGGGCCATCACCTCAATCTCTTTGCGATCAAAGCGACCCTCTGCCTCCATCGTCGCGGCGACCTTGGTCAGATAGCCGGTAATCTTGGCAAACTTGTCAAAATACCGGCGCGTGACGCGGGTATCTTCCAGCTTCATGTGATCGGCTTGGAGGTCAGTCGTCATCGTTCGTGCGCCCTTTCGGGCCCAATTGAAATTCAGTAATTTTGATTGCAGTGTACTGCTCAACGTAGAACCAAACACCCACGAACAAAATAATCACAGCTGCCGCTCCAAATATCTTGGCGCTTTGGAGCAGATCAAGCACGGTGCCGGTGAGCACAGACCCGGCAAAAGCGAGAAAAGTAATCGCAATTGCGCCAAGTAAGCTCTGCGCGGTCAGTGCTGAAAATCGCTCACGTAAAGCCATTTGCGCAGGAGCAATGCTAGAAGAACTCGCTTTATTCATCTCAGCTCAAATTCTGGCAACAAACCGACAGTGACCGTCAAGCCTGATCCCCGTACTGATTACTATCATGCTTCTTCACAATCTCTTGGAACCGACGCACAAAGCGTTCGTCCGCTTTCGCCTTCTGCTCCAACACCTCGCGGGCAAAGACCATGTGATCTTCATGCGCTTCCATCATGTCGGCCATCCGTGATGTCGTCGCAGCACCAATCGCGGCCATCGCGGACTGCGCCTCTTGGTCCGTTTTCACACCAATCTCGTTAATCTGGTGAGCAACGTCCTGCTGCTGCGCGGTCTTCAAAGACTTCGACAAAGCATCATACAGCACGACACGCTGCTTGGTGTCTGTCTGCAGCTTGTTGATCAAAACCATCTGTGTCGCCGCTTGGTTCTGTAGACTATCGATCCAGGTTTTGCCCTTCTCGATATAACGCTCTAGCGTTTGGCTTTTCGCCAGCTGAACCTGTTCGTTCTGGATCATCTCGTTGTACTGACCATTCAACGTGGCCAGTTCAGTCTCTAACTTGGTGCGGGCGGCCGCGTCTTGCTCAACCGAAATCTTGTTTTCCAAGGCAATAATCGTTGGATCCATGGCCAGAATATCGGCACGCAGCGCTTCCAGTTCACCCACCGTGACTTCACGCTCTTCTAGCGTGCCGCCAAGGTTCTTTTCAACGCTGACCTTCTGCTCGTTCAGAACACCCAACTGGCCTTCCAACAACTGCATGATCACATCAGATTTACTGATCAGGTCTTGCAATTTATCATCGATCGAGGCCGTGCGCATACGCTCTTGGCGCATGCTATCGGCCTTACCCTTGCTGAAAAACCCAATCAGGCTTTCCATGCCGGTTTTTGACCGCATCTCGTCAAAATCTTTGGAAAAGGCGGATGTGACGTCATCAAGACCCATGATCAGTTCAGCAATATTTGCGTTCATCAGCTCGGTATGGGCATGCACATCGTCAAGGCTGGCGTTTTCGATATCGACCGAGATATCGGTGCCTTCGGCCATTTTCGTGCGTGCAACCTCAATCCGGCTGGTCAGCTCTGAAATTTTGCTTTGCGCCTCGGCCACTTGTGCCTGGCTGTCCTTAATCTGCGTCTCAAAATTCGCCATATACAATCCCTCATTTTTTCTTTGATAACAGGTACGTAAGCACTGTTGTCGTAATTTTCAATAACACGCCATGCAAAAGCCGGCCCTTCAGAGCCAAGTTTGAACCTGTCAGGTCATAAAGAAAAGGGGTTATGCGTCGTTGCGCAGGGGTGGGCGGTCGTTGGCGACTGCATCCTCGCCCAACAATTCCTCTGCTGAAATGATCTTGGGAGGCAATTCAACACCACGGTCAAAGTTCTCTGGGTCCACGCGCATCGATTCCTCAGGAGATCGTATACGGACTTTCATCGGGGTCTCAATTTGATCATAGAGGTGAATGACATCCTGATTGAACATCCGAATGCAGCCAGCCGAGCCTGAGTTGCCAATAGACTCTAAGTCGTTTGTGCCGTGTATGCGGTAATGTGTGTCGCGGTTGCCCCGGAACAGATAAAGCGCACGGGCACCCAAAGGACTGCGCAGACCACCCGGAATACCGGCGCGGAATGGGCCGTAAACCTCAGGCTCTGTGCGCAACATATTCCGCGTCGGCGTCCAACCGGGCCATTCACGTTTAATACGCATTGTCGTCGTCCCGCGGATAGATCGCCCAGCGCGACCGACGCCCACCGGATAGCGTGTGGTCGAACCATCTTCGCGGACGTGGTAGAGAAACTTTGCATAGGGATCGACATCAAGTGTGTTTGGCTCTGCCTCACCTTGGTAGATCCCAGACATGCGGCGGTTCACACCCTGCAGATACTTCGATGGAATGCCCGGCAACATATATCCCGCGTCTTCGATCGGCCCGTAGCCTTCCAGAAATGACATCTCTTCAGGTGGTTCAATCTCTGTAACGGGTACACGCGGCGCACAGGCGGCAGCGGTGCTCGCAAGGGCCATAGCCGTGAACGACCGGCGACTTAGATTTGTAAATGACGACATTAACTTACCCTAGAATTCAAGAATCACCTGATAGCACTGACAAGAGGCGGGACAAAACGCCCCCAAGCGAGTTTTCGCGAATGCTGATACAATCGTGACTGCCACACCGCATATCAAAGGATCATTCAAGGCAGGCACCCAACTGTAATCCCTTGAGCACATCTTCCGCCAGCATCGCTTTCTTACCAGCACGCTGCGCTTTGGTCACCTCAACGGCCTTGTCGCCACACATAATGGTAAAGCCGTCCAGCACTTGCCCCGGTGCCCCCCCACCATCAACCACCCGCGCACCTAGCAGTTTCACACGCTCACCTGCGACCTCGCACCAAGCGCCCGGAAAAGGTGACAAACCCCGGATCAATTGGCTGACTTGCGCAGCAGGTTGTGCCCAATCAACACGGGCTTCGGCTTTGTCGATTTTGGCGGCATAAGTCACGCCTTGTTGCGGTTGAACTTCTGGGGAAAACGTATCCAACCCCCCCAGCGCTCTCACAATCAGTGCAGCGCCCATTTGCGACAAGCGATCGTGCAATTCTCCGGTGGTTTCATTCACAGCAATGTTAGTCGCTTCACGCAATAAAACCGGCCCAGTATCCAGACCTGCCTCCATTTGCATGATGCAAATACCTGTCTGTGAATCCCCTGCCATGATCGCGCGATGAATAGGGGCTGCACCACGCCAACGCGGCAACAAAGACGCATGAATATTCAAGCAACCCGCTTTGGGCGCATCCAAGATCACCTGTGGCAGAATAAGTCCGTAAGCAACAACGACCGCGATATCTGCTTCCAACGCTGCAAACTCTGACTGCTCTGCTTCACCCTTAAATGACTTTGGATAGCGCACGTTCAGCCCCAAAGCCTCCGCACGGACTTGGACAGGCGAGGGGCGATCTTTCTTACCCCGGCCCGCTGGGCGTGGCGGCTGACAGTAGACAGCTGCAACGTCATGACCCGCCTCAACGAGCGCGTCCAAAACCGGTACCGAAAAATCAGGTGTCCCCATAAAAATGATACGCATCATTTAGGCTTTCTATGTCCAATCAAACTTCCGCGCGGCGCGCATTCCGACACTAGCGTCGCTGCATTTTTGCTGACTTCTTGATCAGCATCTCACGTTTCACGCGCGTTATACGGTCAAAGAACATTTTGCCCGCCAAATGATCAATCTGATGCTGCACTGACGTCGCCCAAAGGCCAACAAACTCTTGCCGGTCCCATTGGCCGTGCGCATTCAGGAACCGCACAGTCACCGCCCGTGGTCTTGTCACTTTGGCCCAAACACCCGGTAAATTCGGCGACCCTTCTTCATGATCACGTGGCTCGACGCTGCTGTGCAAGACAGATGGGTTTGCCATCCGGATTGCTTGCCCACGTTCTTGCGATGCATCAACAACGGCCAAAGCCATATCAATACCCAACTGCGGAGCAGCCAATCCGACCCCGGGCATCATATCCATCGCGACAATCATCTCATCCCAGATCGCGCGCACCTCATCATTGATCTCTGCCACTGGTGTTGCGGTCTTACGCAGGGCGGCATGGGGCCACATCACAAAAGGACGGTGGGTCATTGCAGCGTTCCTGTCTCAGTGATCAAAAGACCTTGCAGATGATCAAACTCATGACAAATGCAAATGGCTTGGACCCCTGTAAACCGTCCTTGTTGCCAAACCCCATCCAAATCTTGCCACATCAACTCCACCCAAACGGGGCGGCTGACATCAAAGCTTTTGTCCGGAATAGACAAACAGGCTTCTGTGCCGACAGCCTCTTCCTCTGCACGCGCCATAATCTTTGGGTTCACGAAAATCATCGGGTCCGGGTCGGCCTCTTTCCATGCGGTGTCTACAACAAAAATACGGCGCCCGACACCAACCTGCGGTGCGGCCAGACCACGTCCCGGTGCATCATACATCGTCTCAAACATGTCCCGGACAAGCGCAGCAAGGTTTTCGTCAAACTGATCAACGGGGACCGCGATCTGCAACAAAACCGGATCACCTTCAAACCGAATGGGAAGAACAGCCAAAACCTAGCTCCGCGCCATTTCGCGCTTTAGCTTTTGCATTTTACGCGTGATCATCTGACGCTTAAGTGGCTTTAGATAATCGATAAATAGTTTCCCATCGAGATGATCTATCTCATGTTGAACACATGTCGCCCACAATCCATCAAATCGCTCGCGCTTGGACGCGCCGTTTAGGTCGGTCCATTTCACCTCAACTTCGGTTGGGCGTTCAACCTCGGCATATTGCTCTGGGATCGACAAACAGCCCTCTTCGTAGACGTTGCGCTCGTCCGAACTCCAGACAATCTCGGGGTTGATCAGGACCATTGGCTCCGGTGTCGCTGCCTCTTCTTTGGCACAATCCATGACCAACATACGGCTCATGACAGCGATCTGCGGGGCAGCAAGGCCGATGCCGGGGGCATCATACATTGTTTCAAGCATATCATCGGCCAAACGACGCAAATCGTCGTTCACAGATGAAACTGGGGCCGTCACTTTTTTCAGACGCGGATCGGGGTGTATCAATATATTTCGCAAAGCCATAGCGGTGATCTAATCCGTCCAAGCGCGCATCGCAAGCAAAGGCCGACTTTCTGGTTGCGCCCCGCCACACATCCCCTCAACTTGCAGCCAAGATTGCAGGAGAGAAGCATGTCGTTCAACACACCTAACGATCGTCGCGGCACCAACAGTTCTAAATGGGACCTCATGGAACAGCTTTACGGAGTGTCCTCTAACGATGGTTTAGCGATGTGGACGGCTGATTCAGATTATCCAACAGCGCCGTGCGTCATTGATGCCGTCAAAACCGCCGCTGAACACGGTGTTTTTGGCTATGGCATTGAGGATGACGCCTATGTTAGCGCCATCCAGTGGTGGATGCAGACCCGCCATGACTGGGCCATTGAAAAAGACTGGATCCTGACCACCCAAGGCCTTGGAAACGGAATCGCGCTTTGCCTTGATGTTTGGACCGAACCGGGTGATCACGCCGTCATCTTTACGCCTGTCTATCATGAATTCGCGCTGAAAGTGCAAAAGGCAGGCCGGGTCGTGACCGAATGTCCAATGAAGCGCCAAGACGAGACTTACGTTCTTGATCTTGACGATGCGCAGTCACGTCTGACGGGATCAGAGAAAATCCTCATCTTTTGCTCGCCACAGAACCCGTCTGGTCGCGTCTGGTCCCAAGCAGAACTCAAAGCTGTGTCGGCCTTTGCCCGCAAGAATGGCTTGCTGCTCGTGAGCGATGAAATTCACCATGACCTTGTGTTTCAAGACGCTCAATTTGTGCCAATGGCCACGGCGGCGCCCGAGGATGCAGAGAACACTGTCTATCTGACCGCCGCCTCAAAGACCTTTAATATCGCAGGTCAGCGTACTGGGAATATGATTATCTCTGACCCAACCTTGCGGGCCGCGATGCGCAAGAAACTGGCTACCTTGGATTACAAACCATCCCTACTCGGTGTGACGATGATCACCGCCGCCTATTCGCCGCAAGGCGCTGTTTGGGCGGACCAACAGATCGCGCATTTGCAGGAAAACCGAGATATCTTTGACGCAGGCATCAACGCGATCCCCGGTGTTTGGTCCATGCCGCTGCAGTCCACCTATCTGGCATGGGTCGATTTTTCGGGAACCGGGATGAGCCATGAAGAAGTTGCAGCACGCATTCGCGACACTGCCAAAATTGCTGTGTCGCAAGGTCCTACTTTTGGGGCAGGCGGCGAAACCTTTATGCGCTTTAACCTCGCAACACAGAAAGCCACAGTGGAAGAGGCCGTGCGCCGCATGCAAGACGCCTTCGCCGATTTACAATAGCGTTTATTGGCTGATCAGACCGGCTGGCACAAAGTCAGGACGGACGAAATCGGCGGCGGGCTCGGTAGCAACCGGGGTCGCCCACTTAAATTCAAAAACACGCTCAAAATCTTCGTCGACCGAAGAGACAACCAGACATGTATAAAGGTGCTTGGGACCGTCATAGATATCGACATGGCCACGCAAACGATCCGAGCCATCAAGATCAAGGGCAAAGCCCCCGTCCCAAAACCTGCGAATACGGTAAGTGTCGTCGCCATCATGGACCGACAAGCGATCTTTACGCTTCAACGCTTCTTTCCGCGCTTCTTCTAAACCTTGCCGTACGGCATCGGGCAAAAACGAATACATACCAAGTCCCCCTCGACTACCCAGAAGATGACCTGAGAATGGTAAATATCAAATGACAAAATCCGCCGCAGCGCAGCAACCCCTTAGTTTTATGCCTTCACGCGCGGTCGCAACACGTGCGGTTTTGCAGCATCATAGAGTGCGCTGTCGGGAAACCCATGCGAATCGGACAAAGCAGGGCCAACCAGAATCAATGCTGTGCGCGTAATCTTGGCTGCCCGCACCTTTTCGCGCACATCCATCAGGGTGCCGCGAATGATCATCTGATCGGGCCAACCGACACGGTAAATGACAGCAACAGGGCAATCCTCACCGTAGAAAGGGGCCAGCTGCCGCTCAATCTCGCGCAGCGCGCGAATGCCCAAATGGATCGCCAGGGTCGCGCCAGAACGGGCAAAATTCTCAAGCGTCTCACCTTCTGGCATGCCGGTCGATTTCATCGACATGCGGGTCAGAATAATCGACTGGGCCACCTCTGGCACAGTCAATTCGGTGCCCAAAGCCGCCGCCGCAGCGGCATATGCCGGCACACCGGGGATAATCTGATAGTCGATGCCATCAGCCTTCAAGCGCCGGATTTGCTCTGCAATCGCTCCATAGAGGGATGGATCACCTGAATGCACGCGAGCCACATTCTGACCTTTCGCATGCGCATCCAATATCGCCTGATGCGTATCGTCCAATGTCATTGGGGCTGTATCCATCACCACAGCATCTTTTGGAGCGCAACCAACAACCTCAACCGGCACCAGTGATCCTGCATATAAACACACCGGACACTCTCCAATGATCCGGGCGGCTTTCAGCGTCAGCAACTCAGGATCACCTGGACCTGCGCCAATAAAGTAAACGGTCATTGCAAGACCCCCATCTTTCTATGTCCAATCAAACTTCCGCCGGAGGCCAAGGGTTGGCGGGTGGGGCGCATTTGGCGCCAGCCAAACAGCGTCATCACGCCAAATCCCCATCAATCTTACGGGCATAGCCACGCGGCGTGTACATCCGCGGGCCTTCACCAAGGGCGGCCAGTCGTGAATGGGACGACCCGATCAAAACAACTGTCAGCATATCGACTTCATCAACCTCAAGCTCGTCTAAACGACGATAACGCACATGCTCCTCGGGACGGCCCAGCGAAGACGCCAGCATCACAGGCGTATCAGCCGGGCGTTGCTCTAGCAAAATCTCGCGGGCCTCAGCTAGAAGGGTCCGCCTGCGCATCGACACCGGATTGTAGAAAGCGATCACAAAATCGCCCATCGCCGCCGCCTTCAATCGCTTCACAATATCCTCACGCGGCGTCAGCAAATCTGACAATGAAATCGCACAAAAATCATGGCCCAAAGGCGCTCCCGCGCGGGCTGCTGCCCCTTGCAATGCACTCACACCGGGTGAACACACAACCTCAACCCGGCGGGCAGCATCCGTGACACCCATCTGATCAGGGCCGCGATCCAGCAATTCAAATACCAACGCAGCCATCGCATAGATGCCAGCATCACCCGAACAGACCAAAGCCACGTTCTTGCCCTGTCCCGCCCTTTCCAGCGCATAGCGGCAACGGTCTTCCTCGCCGCCTAGCGGAAAATCGGATCGGTCTTTGCCCAAGGCCAAAGGCCCCAGCAAATCAATATACAGGCCGTAACCCACCAGTTCTTCGGCTTCAGATACCAGCCGGGACACCTCTGGCGTGCGCCACGCAGCCTGACCCGGACCAATGCCCACAACAGACAAACGGCCACGCACACGGCCCTTAAATGCGACTAGAGGCTCAGGCGTCACAACCAAAGCACAAGTCGCATTTGCCGTCTTGCGCTTGGCCACCAAAAACTCAGCTGCATCGCCGGCCTGCGCCAAAGCAGCAGCTTCCGATACACCGTGCGTGCCCACCTCGGCGAACACCACATCAGACGGGTTCTGCAAACGGGGCGTCTGCGCCTCCAGCGCGTCCGCTTCGAACAAGCGCAAAGGTACACCCAGATCATCAGCCAGATTGATAATCGCAGGCTCGTCCGCTTTCAGCGTGATCGTGTTTACAGAATGGATGGCCTCGGGCGCGACACCCGCCTCAGCCAAGACATCTGCCGCAAGCTGGGCCAATTCGTCCGGCGCACAATTGCGCGCGCAGCCCACGCCCAAAGTCAGGCGTTGCGGTGCAAACTGCAAATGATCCGTACCTAAATCATCCTGGCGGTCCATCGTGCAAGACACCCGCAGGGCATCACCCTGTGGCAAATCGGCCAACCATGGCGCATCACCCATGACCTTGGCCCCACCACCTGACAAAAGCTCTGCCATCGCGGCCTTCGCATCTCCTCGATTAACCAAACGCCATCCTGAGGGCGGCTCATCCAACGCGATTCCCAGTGCTACATCACCTGCGGTCGTCACAGCCGATACAGCGTCCAATTCAGCGGCAATTTGCGCTGATAGCTTGTTCGCCCCGCGATGTCCGCCCAAGAGCGGCACAACAACCGCGCCATCGTCCGACACAGAAATGACGGGCGGTTCGGTCGTTTTATCAGCCAACAAAGGGGCAACCGCGCGGATCAGAATACCCGAGGCACAGACCCCCACAATCGGTACACCCGCCGCAAATAAATCGCGCGCATGATCAAGAGCGTTTGCAAAATACGCGTCCGCTTGGTCCACACGACCTTCACGGCCATGAACCTGTGCGCCCAAAGTGGCCGCGACACGGTGAGCCGTTGCCTCGCCCGAGCGGGACAGTGCCAAAACAACTGGTTTCAAAGCCAAGGATCGGCCCCTTTCGTCAACAAAATCATCGAAAAATACGGCGCTTTCTCAGGCGCGTCTGCCAGTGGCAACACAACCTCTTCGGCCAGTGTCGCGCGTTCCACATAGACGGCATCATCCGTAAGCCCCAAGGCGTCAATCACACCGCGGATCTTCGCCAAATGGCGCCCGACCTTCATAATCACAACGCTTTCCGCGCCTTCTATCCGCGCACGCAATTCATCTTTGGGCAACGGACCGGGCAGAACGGTCAAACGCTCATTGCGGGCCGCAAGCGGCATGCCAGCACGCGCAGCACAGGCCGTTACCGACGTGACACCAGGGACGACTTCGACCTGATAGACATCGGAAAGACGCGCAAAGAGGTACATGAAAGAGCCATAGAAAAACGGATCGCCTTCGCAAAGGCAGACAACATCTTGGCCTGCGTCCAAAGCCGCCGCAATTTCTGCAGCACCCTTGTCATAAGCGTCCTGTGCAGGCGCACGTTCAACAGACATCGGCACGTCCATGACAATCTCTTGGACATCCGGACCAATCAATTCAGCGGCAATCGATCGGGCAAAGCTCGCGGCACCCGCAAGCGTCGGATAGGCCACAACCGTTGCGCCCTCGATCAGCCTTGCTGCACGCAAGGTCATCAAATCAGGGGCACCTGGCCCAAGACCAACACCGTAGAGAACACCTGTCATCGCTTCACAAGGCTCCACTGTGTGACGGGCATCAAAGGGCGCCATCCGGTCAATCGGCCCACTGGCTCAGCACGGTGCACCGATAGTTTGACCAAGTCGCCGCCGTAAGCCTTGTGCAGTGCAATCAGTTCGGCTTCGCTTTCCAAAGTGACGGCATTCGCAACTAAGCGACCCAAAGGGCGCAAAGCGTCCCATGCGGCTTCAAAGGTTGCGCGACTAAGGCCGCCACCAATAAAGATCGCGTCCGGAGCTTCGAGACCCTCCAATGCATCGGGAACTGATCCTTCAATCAGCGCAAGTTTCGGCGCGCCCAAGGCAAGCGCATTGGCGGCCGCCATCGCACGCCTATCTGCACGCGGCTCAATCCCGATAGCCCGTGCATAGCGTGCCGCACGCATCCACTCGATCGCCACGGACCCACAACCACAGCCAATATCCCACAATAAAGCGCCACGCATAGGCATCAGTTTGGCCACTGTTGCAGCACGAATTTCTTGCTTGGTCATCGTGCCGTCAGACTGAAACAGATCATCCGCCAACCCCGGCACGCGCGGCAGCAATGCGGCATCAGGGGCCGCGATGCAGTGCACCGCCAGCGTGTTGAAAGCTGGAACACTGTGATCCCAGCTGTCAGCCATCCCATCAAACCGCGCCTCATCCTTGCCGCCCATCGCGGCGAGAACGGTCATTTTTGATTTACCAAAACCGCGTTCCGACAGGAATGCCGCGATTTGGGCCGGTGTTTCAGCACCGGTTGTCAACACAAGCAACTGCGCATCAGGCTGGATGAAAGCAATCATCTGCTCAACCGGACGACCATGTACCGTGAGTGTTTCCACATCAGGTAAAGACCAGCCCATACGTGCGGCGGCGAGCTGGAACGCTGATAGTTGCGGATGATAGGTAATTTCGCTGGGATCAATCGCACGGCCAATGCGTGCGCCAACTGAGAACCACAGCGGATCGCCAGTTGCCAGAATAACAACGCGCTTGCCGCGCAAACCTTCGATCGTCGTGATCAGCGCATCAAATGGGTGCGGCCATGCAAGGCGGTCTGCGGTGAGGTTTTCTGTCAAATTGTGATGTCGATCGCCACCAATGATAATTTCCGCCGCTTCAACGACAGCACGCGTGGCAGGGACAAGCCCGTCCATGCCGTCTTCACCGATACCGACAATATGCAGCCAAGGATCAGCCATCTTCGGGCAACCCCGCAGCCAATGCGTTCACCGCCGCTGATGCCATCGCAGACCCGCCGCGCCGCCCGCGCAGGGCAATGTAATCGCAACCACGTGGGCTGGCCGCGAGTTCTGCTTTGCTTTCGGCAGCACCAACAAACCCAACCGGAAAACCCAAAATAACCGCAGGCTTTGGCCAGCCTGCGTCAAGAAGCTCTAGCAAATGAAAAAGGGCTGTTGGGGCATTTCCAACGGCCACGACGGCCCCTTCAATATGCTTTTCCCAAAGCTCGACTGCTGCAGCAGATCGGGTGTTGCCAATGTCCTTTGCGCGTGCAGGCACGGCTGGGTCGTTCAACGTCACGATCACTTCGTTACCAGCAGGCAGATAGCGGCGAATGATCCCAGCGCCCACCATTTCACAGTCACACAAAATCGGCGCACCAGCTTGCAGTGCGGCATGCCCCGCAGCAGCGGCACCTTCGGAGAATACCAAGCGATCCGCAATTTCAACCATACCGCAGGCATGGATCAACCTTGTGATCACCGGCTGCATTGCGGGCGCGAAACGCGCAAGCCGCGCCTCTGCCCGCACTGTGGCAAAGCTTTGTGCGTAGATCGCTTTAGGGTCTGTTTCGTAAGGGCGCACGGGCGGGCCTTTGTTTTGTGTGGTCCCCGCCGGAGCCTCCGGCGGGAGTTTACTTGGGCAAGATGATGGTTAGTTTGCTTTGGTTTTTCGCGCACTTTCGGGGCCATGCGGATGCTTAGCGTGGGGGTAGGGCGCGTGATGATGGTCATGATCATGGTGGTGATCGTGATCATGGTGGTGATCGTGATCATGGTGGTGATCGTGATCATGGTCGTGGTCGTGGGCGTGGTGATGATGGTGGTGATCCACGGCTTCAAGGCGGCACATGCCCGTGCAAAAAGTGTCGCAGTGCGTGCAGTCTGCCACATTGGAGCCCGGCGCATTGGCGCCCTGCCCTTCGACGTGATGGTGATGGCTTTCTTGCACCGCACCCACTTCGCCCTCAAACCCTAGAACGCCGGTCCGGTATTTGCACAAAACACAGGTCGGTGGTGGCACGGCGCCGAATGCAGGATGCGCACGGTCCTCAGCGCTGATGTGGTGATGTTTGCCTTCTTCCAAAGCCAACACTTGGCTGCGATAGCCGCAGATACCACAGTTAGGTGGCGGCGTTTCGCTAACCTGTTCCATGATCCGCTCGGCAAATGTTTCCAGCACCTTTGGGTGATCCCCCAGATAGCCTGCTTTGATGAATTGCACATCTTTGTGTTCAGCCGCGACCTGATCAGTGAACCCATAGATCCGGTCGATCAGGATGCCCGAGAACAAGAAGTAAGGGAAAACAATGACTCGCTTGTATGGCAGCATCGCCACGTGTTGCAGGCATGGTTCAACCAAGGGGAAGGTGACACCAGAGTATCCAACTTCAACCCAGCCAAACCCCATGCCTTCTTGCAGCATCCGCGCAATTTTGGCCACGTTGCCATTGGCGTCAGGGTCAGACGCACCCCGCCCGATGACGACAAGGCAAGTTTCGGTCAGTGGCATTTCGCCATGATCCGTATTCGCTTGGTCAACAGCATCCTTGATGCGGCCAGCAGCCGCGGCGATCATCTTGGGGTCAACCCCCAATTCACGGCCGTACTGAACTGTCATGTCGTGCTTGGCCGCATAAGTATTCAAAACAGTCGGAATATCGTTCTTGGCGTGCATCGCAGCAAAGAGCATGCCGGGCACCGCCAAAATCCGTTCGCAACCCGCCTCACGCAGCTTATCCAAACCATCGCGGATGACTGGGTTCGCGAATTCCAGATAGCCATAGTCGGTCATCCAATCGTCTGGCAAATAGGCCGGCAGTTTATCTGCCAAAGTGGCGAATTCATCGACAGCAGATTGGCTGCGCGAACCGTGACCGCAGATCATAACACCGGTCTTCATGCT
Organism: uncultured Paracoccaceae bacterium; assembly: GCA_947496605.1. Taxonomy (GTDB): domain Bacteria; phylum Pseudomonadota; class Alphaproteobacteria; order Rhodobacterales; family Rhodobacteraceae; genus Yoonia. Next base: position 162,544 of record CANMDF010000003.1, read on the forward strand.
GTTTCCTCTTCCAGCTCTTCTGCAGCTTCTGCCGCTGCATCATCACGTGCCTTTTTGCCCTTTAAGGCGCCCCAGATCGCAGCAATTCCTGCCAATCCGATAGCAGCACCCGCAATCCAATGATCGTGACCTGCCACATCAGCCCAATGGCCCGGATGGGCCAAGGCCGCGGACCCGGCACACATCAGCAAAACTGTTAGTAACCGCCGCATGGGGGTTCTCCCTTTTATCGCATTGCCAGAGAGCCCGCTTGCCGGGTCTTGACGACGAGATGCACGGTCCCCTTTTTGGGTCAACCCTGCCGTCTCCAACCTCTCTGGCCTTGAATTGGCTTCGTCTTGGTTCGGTATAGAGCGCGGGCTTGGGCAGAGCAAACGCTTATGCGACCGATGTTTGCCAAAGGGCGGCAACACCGCAATTTTCCCTTATGTGCGTGCGTGCACGAAAGCTGCGCACTGACATGGCTTTGTTCACACGCACAAGAACGCTATCTGGTTTTTTAACAAGGAAAAGGAACATAGAATGGGTCAGCTTGTAGACGGCGTTTGGCATGATGTTTGGTACGACACAAAGACAACGGGTGGTGCTTTCGTGCGAAAAGACGCGCAATTTCGCAATTGGATCACCGCTGATGGGTCCGCCGGACCTTCTGGGATCGGTGGCTTTAAGGCCGAAAGCGGACGCTATCATCTTTATGTCTCTTATGCTTGCCCTTGGGCGCATCGCACACTGATCTTCCGTCAACTCAAGGGGCTTACAGATCACATCAGTATTTCAGCGGTGCATCCCGACATGCTGTCTGATGGTTGGACATTTGAGACGGACGACCACAGCGCGACAGGCGATACGCTCTTTGGTCTGCAATTTGCCCGCGACATCTACCTCAAAGCACTGCCTGACATGAACGGTCGCGTGACCGTGCCGATCCTTTGGGACAAAGAGCAAGGCACGATCGTATCCAACGAAAGCTCCGAGATTATTCGGATGTTCAACACGGCCTTTAACGAGATCACGGGCAATACCGACGATTATTGGCCAGAAGAACTGCGCGACGCCATCGCCCCCGTGAATGACAGGATCTACGATACGTTTAATAACGGTGTCTACAAATCCGGCTTTGCCACGTCACAAGAGGCCTATGACAAAGCCATCCATCCGCTGTTCGACACGCTGAATTGGCTAGAAGAGCGCCTGAGCAAGAACCGTTATCTGATGGGCGATCGCCTGACAGAAGCGGACTGGCGTCTTTGGACGACGCTGGTGCGCTTTGATCCCGTCTATCACCTGCACTTCAAATGTAACCGCAAACGGATTGCAGACTATCCAAATCTGTCAGGATACACCCGCGAACTTTATCAAATCCCCGGCATCGCCGACACTGTGAACATGGAACACATCGTGCGTCACTATCATTACAGTCACGAAACCATCAATCCACACCGGATCATTCCGATCAACCCGGAACTAGGCTTTGATGCGCCCCACGGACGGGGTGACTGATCCCGTAATGATGGACGATCGCGGCAAGGTCTTTAGGCGGAGTCGCGGTCTCAACCAGTGCGCGGGCATTGGCGGCGTGCTGAAAAATAGACCCGTCTGAAAAGAAGGTCGTATCGGTGACAAAAACGATATTTGCGTTAGGCTGGCGAAACTGAACAAGGTCTGCGATGGCCAAAGCGCTGCCATTCGACAGAACTAAATCCAACACGATGACATCAAAGTTCTGCGATTCGACAATCTGCAATGCGCTTTCGGCTGTCGTCACACAACACACATCAACGTCGAGCCTTTCGAGATGACGCTGCCATACCAGCCCCAAAGCTTCATTTCGTTGGACAATAAGAGCCCTCATAGTTCCCACCTTTCGATAAACATAACACTTGTAAACAAACTGTTTCTTAACCTTCGTAGAACTACCCCTGCGAGCAATTAGTTAACGAATAGTTAACTGTCACACTCTCCTGTACCAAAGGTCAGGTTCTCGCCGACTGACTTGTGTTACCGGCGCAAATCCGCTTGAAAAGCAGAAGCAAAAAAGAGGCATAGCTGCATGACGACTTGGATCACGATTTGCGACACCTGTAAGCAAGAAGGTTGGGAAACTGGCGACATGTCCCAAACCGATGGTGAAGCGCTTGCCACATTGATCGAGGCCGCAGCGACCGGCCTGCAACAGGTTAAAACGCGCCGGGTCTCTTGTTTGATGGGATGCAAGAAAGCCTGCAACGTGGCTATCCAAGGTGCAGGCAAGCTGAACTACACGTTAGGCGAATTTGAACCAACGACAGAGGCTGCAACCGGAATCGTGGCCTATGCCATGGCGCATTCTGCGTCAGAAACAGGGCAAGTGCCTTACCGCGAATGGCCGCAAGCGGTGAAGGGCCATTTTGTGACCCGTCACCCCCCATTGCCACAAGACGAATGAGCGCAAAACGCGACCACGGCGGCGGCCTTGATGCGGCCATTGCAAACTATGGCGGCACCCGTGCCGACTGGCTAGACTTGTCGACGGGTATCAATCCCGCACCCTATCCAATGCCGAAACTGCCGCAGGATGCTTGGACTGCCTTGCCCGATGAGGCGGCCTTTGCGCGGCTTTACGCCTTGGCGCGCAGCTTTTGGCAAGTACCCCAAGAAGCCGGCATCATCGGGGCGGCAGGTGCCTCAGCAATCATCGCCGCATTGCCGCGGGTTCTGCCTCAGGGTGACGTTTGCATTCCCGGCCCAACCTACAACGAACATGGCGCGGCTTTTGCAGCATCTGGATGGCGCTTGGGTCAAGACCCAAGCCACGCGCTGGTCGCGGTGCACCCCAACAATCCCGATGGCCACATCTGGACTGTGAGCGATCTTAATGCGACCTACACGATCATCGACGAAAGCTTTTGCGACGTTGCCCCCGAAAAATCCCTTATCCATCTGGCATCACGGCCCGGCACAATCGTCCTTAAGAGCTTTGGAAAGTTTTGGGGGCTCGCAGGCCTACGGCTTGGCTTCGCCATCGGAGACCCCACGATCATCGCCAAACTAACGGATTTACTGGGACCATGGCAAATTTCTGGACCAGCACTCGCGATCGGGGCAGAAGCGCTGTCCGATCCGGCTTGGGCCGCGGAAACCCGATCCCGCCTGTCCACAGACGCAACCAGACTAGATGAGCTTTTATTGCAGAACGGCGCCGAACGCGTCGGCGGCACGAGCCTATTCCGCCTCTATAAGGTTGAGAATGCACTTATCACTCAAGATCATCTCGCCCGCCATCACGTCTGGTCACGCGTGTTCCCCTATGACCCCACATGGTTACGGCTTGGCTTGCCCGCTCCTGACCGTTGGGCACAATTGGAAGCCGCGTTTTGACTCTGGTCCTTGGCATGTTGCTGGATGCATTGTTTGGCGAGCCTAAATGGCTGTGGACCCGCGCACCCCATCCAGCTGTTTTGATGGGGCGGCTCATCGGGTGGTGTGATCATAAATTCAATCACGGCGAACACAAAAAGCTGATGGGTGTTCTGACGGTAGCAGAGCTATGCATCGCGGCACTGATCACAGGATGGATCATTCAGCTGGTCCCCGGAGACCTCTTAGATATCATCATCTTAACGATCCTGTTGGCGCAAAGATCACTCGTCGATCACGTGCAAGCCGTCGCTGACGCATTACGACTGTCGCTTGGCGACGGCAGGCGCAGCGTGGCGATGATCGTCGGACGCGATACCAAAGATATGGACACATCAGATGTTGCACGATCTGCGATTGAAAGCGCCGCTGAAAATCTATCAGACGGGGTTATCGCCCCTATTTTTTGGTTCGCGATCGCAGGATTGCCAGGGTTGTTGATCTACAAAATTACCAACACGGCAGACAGCATGATTGGTTATCGCACACCCAAACACGCAGAATTTGGGTGGGCCGCAGCACGATTTGATGATCTGCTTAACCTGATACCTGCAAGACTAACGGCCCTGTTGATTTGGACCGTAACGTCACGACCACATCCAAAAGGCATTCTAGCAGACGCCCCATTGCATCGCTCCCCGAACGCAGGATGGCCAGAAGCGGCAATGGCCCATGGACTCGATATCGCCTTGAGTGGACCACGCAGCTATGACGGGGCGATCAAAGATTATCCTTTCGTCAACGGTGATGCTGAACGGTCGCTCGGCCCTGACGATATCGACAGGGCGGTTGCGGTCTTGTGGCGGACCTGGGCGCTTGCTCTTGGATTGGCCTGTGCCGCTGCATTGCTCGGCGCCTGGTCTTAATCGGCGGCTTATCACCGGCGCGCTATGATGCGGACTTGCGCTGGAACCTCTCGCTGATACGCTTTGCCCAACCAATCAAGTCGGAGAACCTCAATGCGCGTCGCAGCCCTTGCCCTTTCGCTCTTTGCCAGCACCGCCACCGCACAAACCTGCGGCGGACCAGTGAACGCCTTTGTTGCGGGTGTGAAGGCCGAGGCACTCGCCGAAGGCATCCCGGCGGCGACCATTGATGCGTTCTTTCAAGGTGCGCAAATCGAACAATCAGTTATCAACGCAGACAGGGCGCAAGGCGTATTTCAACGTGATTTTGTCAGCTTCTCACGCGCCTTGATCAGCCAAAACCGAATCGACAATGGCCGTGTCTACGGGCAGCGGTTTGATAGCACTTTCGACACCATTGAGGCGCGTTTTGGCATCCCGCGTGGTGTGCTCTTGGCATTTTGGGCGTTTGAAACCGACTACGGGCAGGTGCAAGGCAGCTTTAATACACGGAACGCCCTGCTGACCCTCGCCCATGATTGCCGGCGGCCCGAATTGTTTCGTCCACAATTGATCGCCGCGATAGAACTGTTCCGCAGAGGCGGCATGAACCCGGCCACGACGACTGGTGCGTGGGCTGGGGAAATCGGGCAACTGCAAAAATTGCCGCGCGAAATCGTGCGCCAAGGCATGGACGGTGATGGCGACGGCGTCGTGGACCTGAAAGGATCATCGCCAGATGCGCTCATGACAGGCGCAAATGTCCTGTCTTCTTTGGGTTGGCGGGCAAACGAACCCTGGCTGCAAGAAATCGTGGTACCCGAAGACCTCGACTGGTCGAAAACCGGGCTGAACCACAAAGCCAGCGTACGCGATTGGGCGGCACGCGGTGTGCGCGCGCGCCAAGGCAATCTGGGACCAGCAAATCTGCCGGCCTCAATCCTGCTGCCAATGGGCCGCAATGGGCCAGCCTTCCTCGCTTATCCCAATTTCGAAGTGTATTTCGATTGGAACAAAAGCTTTGTCTACGTGACAACTGCAGCCTATTTTGCGACGCGCCTTGGCGGTGCGGCGGTTTATGATGCAGGCAACCCAACACCTGCGCTCAGCGGTAGCCAAATGCAGCAATTACAACAAAAGCTAACGCAACGCGGACATGATGTTGGTGGCATCGATGGCATTTTGGGGGCAATGACACGTGCTGCGGTTCAGGCCGAACAAGTGCGCTTGGGACTACCCGCCGATGCTTGGCCCACACGCGACCTACTCGACAGGCTCTAAGCGCCGCAATCATCTTGCCCTAAAAACTCCCGCCGGAGGCACCAAAGCTATGCCACCATCGCTGCCGCGCGTTTCAGATCAACGGATACCAGCTGCGACACACCTTGCTCACCCATGGTCACACCAAACAAACGGTCCATCCGGCTCATTGTGACTGCATGGTGGGTGATGATCAGGAAACGCGTCTCAGTCCGGCGGGTCATTTCATCCAACAGGTCGCAGAAACGCGTCACGTTGGCATCATCAAGCGGCGCGTCGACCTCATCGAGCACACAGATCGGGGCGGGGTTGGCAAGGAAGACCGCAAAGATCAGCGCAAGTGCGGTCAGCGTTTGCTCACCCCCTGACAATAGCGATAGCGTGCTCAGCTTCTTGCCAGGCGGCTGGCACATAATCTCAAGTCCGGCTTCCAGCGGATCATCGGATTCAACCAAAACCAGCTTGGCCTCACCGCCACCAAAGAGGTGTGAAAACAGCAAACCAAAGTTCTCGTTCACCTGCTCAAAAGCGGTCAACAACCGCTCGCGCCCTTCTTTATTCAGGCTCGCGATGCCTGAACGCAGCGCCGCAATTGCAGCCTCAAGGTCGGTCTTTTCAGAGACCAAACCATCATGCTCGACCTGCACTTCTTTGGCGTCTTCCTCAGCGCGGAGGTTCACTGCGCCCAAACTATCGCGTTGCCGTTTCAGCGCATTGACCTGTCCTTCAACAACATCAGACGCAGGCATTTTCTCAACATCCGTCTCCAACGTCTCAAGCAGCTTTTCAGGCGTGACTTCCTGCGCTTCCATGATCCGTTCAGCCGCATAGGCCACCGTTTCCTTGGCCGCATCTGACCGCGCCTCGGACCGGGCACGCGCCTCGCGGGCCTCGGATGCTTGGCGCTCCGCTTCGCGCTCAAGGTGGCCCACTTCACGCAAAATGTTGTCAGCCTCAGCCAATTTATCTGCCGATGCCTTGCGCCGCGTCTCGGCCTCATCAATGGCATCGGCTAGCTCTGCACGCTTGGCAGCGATCTCTTCAGGTGCGGCCGTCGCTTCGGCCAAAGCCTCCTCGGACTCGACCTTACGCTCTGCCAATTCAGCTGTGCGTTTGTTGGCCGTCTCTAACCGATGATTCCAGCCGCTGACCTCTTTGGTAATCTCTTGGCTGCGCTTCAGGCGCGCCTCGCCTTCGCGGCGCACCTCATCATGGGCTGACCGGCGCGACATCATCGTGATCCGCGCCGCTTCCACGGTCATCTTGACGTCTTCAACAGATGCGCGTGCCGTATCCAGATCACCCAGATCAGCCGCCGCCTTTTCAGCTTCAACCAATGCGCGGCGTGCGTTCAACGCCTCTTCTTCATGGCGCTTCATCGCCAACCCAAGGCTTTCCAGCTTACCTTGCGATAGGTTGCGATCGGCCTCAGCGCGACTTGCGGCACGGTTTGCATCCGCCACCGCGCGGTCCGCATCACGGCGTGCTTGGCGGGCGGCGTGATCAACCTCAGTTTGCGCTTTCAACATGCCCGTCAGCGTCTCATGTGCCTGCGCGGCCCCCATTGCGGTAGCCGACGCTTCCTCCAGATCACGCTTCAATTCGGTCAGACGGTTGAGCTGCTGCAAACGCAGAGCCGCCGCAGAAGGCGCATCCTCAGCGCCGGCACGGAAGCCGTCCCAGCGCCACAAATCGCCTTCTATTGAGACGAGGCGTTGACCGGGCTTCAGATCGGCCTGCAAACGCGGGCCATCAGCCGCATCCACCAATCCAACTTGGCTCATCCGGCGTGCAAGCACTTCTGGCACGGTGACATAGTTGGTTAAGGCCAAAACACCATTGGGCAAGGTCTGCGATGATCCATAACTGGGCAACAACGCCCAGCCAGATTTCGCGCTCGACTCGACGGCGGGCGCACGCAAATCATCAGCTAAAGCCGCACCCAACGCCTTTTCATAGCCACCCTGAACGCGCAAAAGATCAAGCACTTGCCCGCCTTCGGCTGTGTCACGTTCCACCAATTTAGCAAGTGCACCAACCTCAGCACGCAGCGCATTCGCTTCACCCTCTGCCTCGGACCGCAGCGCCCGCGCATCGCTCTCGCGCGATTGCGTATCGGCACGCACGCTTTCGGCCTCAACCAAGGCTTGATCCGCCGCCTCAGCTGCCGCAACGGCCGCTTTTTCGGCTTCACCCGCCGCTGCAAAGTCAGCCTCAGCCTTCGTCAGCGCAGCTTCCGCTTCGGCCATCGCAGCCTTTGCGCGTTCCGCCTCGCCTTCACTTTTCGACAATGTCGTGCGGTTATCATCCAATAACCGCTGCGCCGATTGGTGCCGTGCGGCAAGCCGAGCCACATCTTCAGTCAGCTGCGCTAGATCAGCCTCGCGTTGCTGCAACACACCTGCCGCTTCACGCGCTGCAACCTGCGCTTCTTCAAGCCGCGTATCATGGCCTTCGCCCGCTTTGCCAATTTCGCGTGCCTCCCACTCCAGCCGCTCAATCGTTTCGCCCGCGTCTTTGTTCAGCCCGCTTTCGCGTTCCATATCAAGGGTCAGCTGTGCGATACGGCCCCGCAACGTCTCGATCATCTCAAGGGCGCGTTCTTCTTGGTCTTTCAGCGTATCGCGCTGGACCTGCAAGCGTTGCAAAACGGCCGCTGCAATTGCCTCTTCTTCACGCAAAGGCGGCAAGGCTTCCTCGGCAGCGGCCCGGCCTTTCGATGCCTCACGGGCCGCTTTTTCCGCCTGTGCTGCAGTCGTCGTGCGCTCGCGCAATTGATCAGCGGCGGCCAATAACGCCTCATCCGCTTCTTTCCAACGACGGAACAACAACATGCCTTCCGCACGACGCAGTTTATCACCAATCTCGCGATACCGTGCCGCCTGTTTGGCCTGCCGCGCCAGTTGTCCCAATTGCGCGGCTAACTGTTCAATCACGTCATCAACACGCGTCAGGTTTGTTTCTGCACCCTTGAGCTTCAGCTCAGCCTCATGGCGGCGCTGATAGAGACCCGAGATGCCTGCCGCTTCCTCTAAGATACGACGTCGCGCTTTCGGCTTGGCGTTGATCAGTTCTGAAATCTGGCCCTGACGGACCAACGCAGGCGAATGCGCCCCGGTCGAGGCATCGGCGAACAGCATCTGCACATCACGGGCACGGACATCTTTCGCGCCGACCTTGTACGCAGAACCCGCATCACGGGTAATCCGGCGAATAATCTCAAGGTTATCGTCATCGTTAAACGCAGCCGGTGCGAGGCGTTCGCCGTTATCAATCTGCAGAGACACTTCGGCAAAGTTCCGGGCAGGCCGTGTGGCGGCACCCGCAAAGATTACGTCCTCCATGCCGCCACCGCGCATCGCCTTGGGGCGGTTTTCGCCCATCACCCAGCGCAACGCCTCAAGCAGATTCGACTTGCCACAGCCATTCGGGCCCACAACACCCGTCAAACCATCGGCGATGATCAGATCAGTGGGGTCAACGAAGCTTTTAAAGCCGTTCAGTCGCAATTTGCTAAAGCGCAAGGGTCAGTGCCTTTGTGATTCCTCAAGGTGCGAAAGCATCACCCCCCGTCTGCGGACGAGTCAACGCCCAGAACCCCGCATGTGCCATGTTCCGCCATCTTATCCACAAGATATTGCGGTTTTGGGTCGCGCCCAGCCTTGTAAGAGCCGTTCAAAGGCACACAAGTGTCGATTTCCGCCTAGACGGCGAGGCCCATGCAAAAGCACAAAAGGTCGCGACGCCAAGACACCTCTTGAAACTTGCGCCACCTAACGCGACAACCATCCAGCACATATATTTTTGATAGGACGCACCCATGCCCGCCAAGATTCCCGCTACCGTCGTCACCGGCTTTCTCGGCGCTGGGAAAACCACGCTGATCCGTCACATGCTACAAAACGCACAAGGCAAGCGGATCGCGTTGATCATCAACGAATTTGGCGATCTTGGGGTCGATGGCGATATCCTGAAAGGCTGCGGCGATGAGGTTTGCACAGAAGACGATATCGTTGAGCTGTCGAACGGCTGCATTTGCTGCACCGTCGCTGATGATTTCATCCCGACGATGGAGGCGCTGCTGGCGCGTGAGGACAAACCCGATCACATTGTGATTGAAACCTCCGGCCTTGCCCTCCCGCAACCCTTGGTCCGCGCGTTCAACTGGCCCGGCATTTCCACCAAGGTCACTGTCGACGGTGTCGTGACCGTTGTGGATGGCCGCGCCGTCCACGACGGCCAGTTTGCTCATAACGTGGCAGCCGTGGATGCTCAGCGTGCACAGGATGAAAATCTTGATCATGAAACGCCGCTGTCTGAGTTGTTCGAAGATCAGGTTGCATGCGCCGATATGATCGTGGTCAACAAGACCGACCTTTTGGAGGCTTCTGAAGCCGAAACCCTCACGTCCAAACTCAAATCCGAATCCCGCGATGGCGTCCAAGTCATCAAAGCCTCCATGGGGGCTCTGCCCGTCGATGTGCTGCTCGGTCAGGGGATCGGCGCGGAAGATGACCTCGCCGCGCGTCATGAAGTGCATCACCATCATCACCACGATGATGACGAAGACGATCACCACCATGACCACGCGCACGAACATGGCCACGACGAATTTGAAAGCTTCATCGTCACCCGCGGCGAAATCGCGGACGCGAATGCCTTTGCCGCACAAGTGGCCGACGTCATCCGCGCCAACAACATCCTACGCTTGAAAGGCTTCGTCGCCATCACAGGCAAACCCATGCGCCTGACCCTGCAAGCGGTTGGCCCACGTGTGGACACCTACTTTGACCAACCCTTTGGCGACGCCCCCCGCGAAACCCGTCTGGTGGTCATCGGCGAAGCAGGCCTTTATCAATCGGCAATCACGGCCGCCCTGCAAGCATGATCATCGTCGAACGGACAGACCCGCATCACCCACAGGCAACCGCTTTGCTGCAGCAAAGCCACGCCTTGATGCAAAGCCTGTTTCCGCCAGAGGACAACTATTATCTCGAAATCGACGATCTGGTCTCGCCCGACATCTATTTCTTCACGGCGCGTGAAGGCGATACGTTTCTTGGAACAGGTGCGCTCAGGGTGAAACCCGACTATGGCGAAGTGAAATCCATGTTCGTGTCAGAGGCCGCACGCGGCAAAGGCGTCGCCGCTGCGCTACTGCGTCAAATCGAAGACACCGCGCGCGAGGAAGGGATCACCACCCTTAAGCTGGAAACCGGCAACGTATTGCACGCGGCCCATCGGCTATATGCGCGACATGGCTTCACGGAATGTAGCGTTTTTGGTGATTATATCACCGCCAACAGCTCGTTGTTCATGGAAAAGAAGCTGTGACCTTACTTGGCCTTCTTCGCCTCGGCAGCGGCTTTCATACGGGCGAGCAACTCGTCTTTGCTGGCACGCTGCCCAAATGGCTTTTTGCTACTGCCATGGGCGTTATGTTCTTGATGTTTCGGCGCTTTCTTGCCCAATTTCGGTGCTCCTGCAGCTTTGTAGTCCATGGTCGTGACCTCTTGTTCACACGGCTCCTAACACGGGGGTTTGCGGGATGCACCTGCTAGCAGCCACCCCTGGTGCGATCTCTGACGGTACCGAACCTGTTGATCTGGGCCAGACACCCGCTGACGTCGTGATCATTTCAGCCGCAGACACAGAGCTGGCCGCTCTGTCCGACGCACGTGCGGAAATGACCGACCCGCCAACCTTGCGCCTGGCGAACATGATGCACCTCACGCATCCCATGTCCGTCGATCTACATCTCGACGATTGTGCCACAAAATCGCGGCTCGTCATCGCGCGTATCTTGGGTGGTGCGGGCTATTGGAAATACGGGCTGACCCAATACGCAGCCCGCCTGCGCGAAGCAGGCATTCCATTTGCTGCACTCCCCGGCGATGACAAACCCGACCCAGAATTGCGCGAACTCTCCACGGTCAGTGGCGAAGATTATGACACGCTCTGGTCCTACCTTGTCGAAGGTGGCCCAGAAAACAGCACCAACCTGCTGGCCTACGCCAAAACCATGCTCGATTGCGGCGACAAACCAACGGCCCCCGCACCACTGCTGCGGGCAGGGGTCTACTGGCCTGGCGCAGGCATTGCAGACCTCAAAGCGGCGCAATCCGGTTGGACAAAAAACGCGGCTATCGTGCCAATAATTTTCTATCGCGCGCTGGTGCAAGGGGGAGGTCTTAACCCCATCAACCGACTAACGCGCAGCTTGTCACGCGCAGGGCTCAACCCGTTGCCCATCTTCGTGGCCAGCCTCAAAGACCCGGTCAGCACAGCGACCCTGCACCAAATCTTCCACGACGCGCCGCCAGACGTGATCCTCAATTGCACCGCCTTCGCCGTGGGCAGCCCACATGACGGCGACGACAGCCCGCAAAACCCACTGCTCAGCAATGACGCACCGATCTTCCAGGTCATCCTGTCCGGCGCGTCCGAGGCCACATGGGCCGAAGGGCTGCACGGCCTGACCGCCCGCGATATCGCGATGAACGTAGCCTTGCCCGAGGTGGACGGACGCATCCTTTCACGCGCCGTCAGCTTCAAAGGCGAGGCGTTTTTTGACGACGCCACCGAGTGCCCCATTGCCACCTACCAAGCACGCGGCGACCGGATCGATTTTGTCACGCAGTTGACCAAAAACTGGACCACTTTGCGGCACACTACTCCCGAGACCAAGAAAACAGCCCTCATCCTCGCAAACTACCCCAACAAAGACGGACGGCTGGCCAACGGTGTTGGTCTCGATACGCCTGCCGCCACGGTCCACGTGCTGAACCTACTGAAAAACGAAGGGCACAACGTCACGCCACCTGAGGACAGCGCGGCGCTCATGGCGCAAATCATGTCCGGACCAACCAACTGGCTCACAGATCGCGCCAACAAAGAAGGCGGCGAAACCCTCCCGCTCGACATCTATAATCAATACTTCGAAGCGCTGCCTTGGGACATCAAAGACCAAATCACCACCCGCTGGGGCACGCCCGACCAAGACCCCTTTCTATGTCTCATCAAACTTCCGCCGGAGGCTCCGACAGACGCCCCACAAACAGGCTTCGCCCTCAGCATCCACCGTTTCGGCAACGCTGTTGTCGGGCTGCAACCCGCGCGCGGCTATAACATCGACCCGACCGACACCTACCACTCGCCCGATTTGGTCCCACCCCACAACTACCTCGCCTTCTACTTCTGGCTGCGGCACCACTGGGAAGCAGACGCAATCGTACACATGGGCAAACACGGCAACCTTGAATGGCTGCCGGGCAAAGCGGTGGCACTGTCCGAGACTTGCTGGCCCGAAGTCGTGTTCGGCCCAACCCCCCATATCTATCCTTTTATCGTCAATGATCCCGGCGAAGGCACACAAGCTAAACGGCGCACATCAGCCGTGATCATCGACCATCTAACGCCACCGCTGACGCGGGCCGAAAGCTATGGGCCGTTACGTGACCTTGAAACATTGGTTGACGAATACTATGAGGCCGCAGGCGTTGACCCACGCCGGATAGAGCACCTGCGAAAAGAAATCCTGTCGCTCTCAGACGTCACGGGCCTCGCCAAAGACGCAGGCTTCACGGGCGACCAAGACGGCGATCTTGGAAAGCTGGATGCCTATCTTTGCGAACTCAAAGAAGCACAAATCCGCGATGGGCTGCATGTCTTTGGACAATCGCCTGAGGGGTCACTGTGGCGGGATCTTACAATTGCGATCGCAAGGGTACCGCGCGGTGATGGCAAGGGACGGAATGCTTCGCTGCTGCGTGCTCTGGCCGATGATTTTGGCTGCGGCATTGACCCGCTCGACTGTGACCTAGCCGCACCTGCCGACAAGAAGCCGGAAGCACTAGAAGGCCAAGGTGTCTGGCGTACCAATGGCGATACCGTAGAACGGCTTGAGCTATTTTCCCAGCGTCTCGTCGATGAATTGGTCAAGCCTCCCGGTCCAGCCTCCAAAGAGGTGTTCCAAGAGATTGAAGACACCATTGCAACCGCGATCTGGGAATGTGGCCCGCGCGAGGGTCTAGGATTGCTTAAGGCGCTAGACGGAAAATTTGTGCCCCCCGGGTCATCGGGCGCACCAACGCGTGGTCGCCTAGACGTACTGCCCACGGGACGCAATTTTTACTCCGTGGACAGCCGCGCGGTCCCGACCCCAACCGCATGGGCACTGGGGTGGAAGTCGGCAAACCTGCTGATCGAAAAACATCTGCAAGACCACGGCGACTGGCCCCGCAGCATGTTGGTGACCGCATGGGGCACGGCCAATATGCGGACAGGCGGTGATGATATCGCGCAAGCGCTAGCACTCATGGGGGTCAAGCCGAAATGGGATAGTGCCAACCGGCGCGTTACTGGTTTCGAAGTCTTGCCACAATCCGTACTAGGCCGCCCACGCGTTGACGTCACACTGCGCATCTCTGGCTTTTTCCGCGACGCCTTTCCGCAGCTGATCGCATTGGTCGATAGCGCCGCACGCGCGGTGCAAGACATGGACGAACCCGCCGACCTCAACCCCGCCGCCGCGCGCGCGAAATCAGGCGAAGACCAAACCCGCGTCTTCGGCTCCAAACCCGGTGCATATGGGGCAGGCCTGCAAGCGCTGATCGACGAACGTATCTGGGCGGACAAATCGGACTTCGCCGAGGCCTACCTTGAATGGGGCAGCTATGCCTACGGTAAGGGCGCTGAGGGCCGCAAGGACCGCAAAGCCTTTGAAGCGCGATTGTCGCAAGCGGAAGCGGTCGTGCAAAACCAAGACAACCGCGAACATGATATCCTTGATAGCGACGACTATTATCAATTCGAAGGTGGGGCCGCCGCCGCCATCAGCAAATTGCAAGGACAAGACCGCCCGATCTATCATAACGACCACTCGCGCCCTGAACGGCCCGTGATCCGCACGCTTGATGATGAAATCGGGCGGGTCGTGCGTAGCCGCGTTGTGAACCCCAAATGGATCGATGGCGTCAAACGCCACGGCTATAAAGGCGCGTTCGAGATCGCAGCAACGGTCGATTACCTCTTCGCCTTTGCGGCCACCACGGGGGCTGTGCGTAACCACCATTTCGATCTGGTCGAAGAGGCGTTTATCAAAGACGACGACACCCGTGACTTTATCGCCGATGCCAACGCCCCTGCCCTCAAAGAAATCGCCCAGCGCCTGCAAGAGGCCATTGACCGCGACCTTTGGCAACCCAAGTCTAACTCAGCCCGTGCGCGTATCGCCGGATTATTGTAGTGTGGGCGAAACCCACGAAATGAGAGTGAACGCTATGACTGAAGATACCGATCGCCACGCAATGAAAATGGCCAAGAAGAAAGCCGCGCGTGATAAAATCATGGCGACGAAGACAGACAAAAAGGGTTTGGTCATCGTCCACACTGGCAAGGGCAAAGGCAAATCATCCGCTGCCTTCGGCATGATCTTTCGCTGCATCGCCCATGATATGAAATGCGCTGTCGTCCAGTTCATCAAAGGTGGCATGTCCACAGGCGAACGCGACCTGATCCTCGCCAAGTTCACCGACACTTGTGCGTTCCACACCATGGGCGAAGGCTTCACTTGGGAAACCCAAGATAAATCCCGCGACACGGAAATGGCACAGGCCGCATGGGCCAAAGCCAAAGAACTGATCCTTGATGAAAGCAACCACATGGTGCTGCTCGATGAGATCAACATCGCGATCCGTTATGATTACGTCAGTGCCGCCGAAGTCGTGGCGTTCCTGCGCGATCATAAACCCGAAATGACCCATGTGGTTCTGACGGGCCGCAACGCCCATGAAGACCTGATTGAACTGGCCGATCTGGTGACTGAGATGGAACTGGTCAAACACCCGTTCCGATCCGGAATCAAAGCGCAGATCGGGGTTGAGTTTTAGGTCGCAACCATAGAAAGCCCACAATGGTTCCTGTCCTGAACCTCCGCGCAGATCAGCAGATCGCCAGCGGCACCCAAAGAGAGATTTTTCACCATCCGAATGACCCAGAAAAGCTGGTCAAAGTGCTACGCAATGTAGCGCTCACCAATGGCCGTGCGCCGATGGCCGCGATGTCCGAAAGGCTCTTTCCGAAAATTCGCAAAAGGTGGGCGCGCAAAGAATACCAAGAGTATCTGCGTCTGATGTTGGGACCTTGGCCGTTACCCATCGAACCGCCGATATCGCATATGTACGGATTTGTTCAAACGAACCTTGGACTTGCATGTCTCAGTGATGCCGTCCTTGAGGATGGGCAATTGGGCCAAACACTTCGCCAGCAGATTGCTGACAAGAACCTGTCTGCTGATGACCTGGCGCTCTTTAACGATACGATCAAACGCCTTTATCACTACGATATTCGTGCCGGAGACATGACGCCTCGAAACTTTGTTTTTGGTCACAGGCAGATTGGCGGCGAACGCGGACCGCGCGAATGCGTTCTTGTTGATGGGTTTGGTGATATCCATGCGATCCCTATCCGGTCCTGCGGGCGTCTCTTCAATCAGTTTGGGCTTGATGATAGTTGCAAGCGGCTGGCCCAAAGAACCGGGTTGACCTGGGACCAAAGCACACGCCAATTTCGCCAATAACCCAACTGGAGACACAATGCCCAAACACCGCGTTTTAACCGAATTTGGCATGGGCACCAGCCTGCGCCGCCAAGACTATACCCAAGCGGCCCGACGCGGTTTGCAGGATGCGCTTTGGCATAACTCGATCAATATGGCCGAACTGTTTGGCTTTCCAAAAGAAGCGATGTTGATTGACGTCCAAGTCGGTGTGCAAGAGCCCGATAAGGTCGACACCGCCAGCCTACTGGACATCTTTCCTTACGGCCAACCCACAATCACTGTGCAGCACGGCGGTCTTGATATCCCGCGCCCAGACGGCAAACCGACAGTCATCGCCAATGTCGCGATCAACGTGTCGTTTCAGATGGAGCGCACATGATGGAACAACGCGTGATCATCGAGATGGGCATGGGTAATGACCTGCATGGCATGGACTATCAAAAGGCGGCACGCCGCGCGATTGAAGATGCGATCCGCCATTCGACGCTGCCCATTTTTCAAAGCATTGATCTGTCCCACACTGAAATGCGTGTGCAAGTGACGGTTGCTGCACAAGAACCGGATAAGATTGATGCCGAGGCGCTCAAATCTGGCCTACCGCGCGGCCGTGCAGAGGTGAGCGTCGTTGCAGGTGGCCTGAATATTCCCAACGAAGAAACAGGCGACACTGCGGTCGTTGTAACTGCCGCCGTTGAAGCTTTCTTGCCTTCGCAAGTGGGCAAATGGGTGCAAACCTAGATGGAACTCAGCCAAGCCCATCGTGACGCCTTGCAGGACATCCTGTTATGGCGCCGCGATGTGCGGCATTTCTTGCCCGATCCAGTCCCTCAAGACGTGCTGGACCGCCTGCGCAAATCAATGGATTTCGCGCCATCAGTTGGTAACGCGCGGCCTTGGCGGGTGTTGCATGTGAAATCGCCAGAGCGGCGCACTGCAGTGATTCAGAACTTTGAGGCGGCGAATGCAAAGGCTGCAAAGCTTTACCAAGATGACCAGCGTGCCGCCTACAATGCACTGAAGCTGGCAGGCCTGCGCGAAGCACCCGTTCACTTGGCCATTTTCACCCAAAGCGAACCGGAATCCGGACACGGCTTGGGGCGGCAAACAATGCCGGAAATGCTGAACTATTCCACCGTTGCCGCAATCCATACGCTATGGCTGGCGGCACGGGCTGAAAATCTTGGGGTCGGCTGGGTGTCTATCCTTAACCCAGAAAACGTGGCCCGCACGCTGGATGTTCCAGAAAGCTGGCGCCTCACCGGGTATCTATGCCTTGGCAAAGCGGCCACGGATAGCGACACACCTTTGCTGCATCGCAACGCATGGCAAAGCAATGCCGAGACGTTCTGGCAGGATATCTAGTCAGCCCTTTAGGGCCGCCTTGCGAACCGCACTGAGCGTGGCACCGGTGGCCAGCGCTTCTTCATCCACCTGACATTCAATCACGGCCACTGTTCCTGCCGCTTGCGCCCGCGCAAAGGCTGCTGGGAAATCCTCGGATCGGGTGACCAGTTCTCCATGCCCGCCATAAGCCTTGGCGAAGGCTGTGAAGTCGGGGTTTACCAAAGCAGTCCCGGACACACGCCCCGGATAGGTCTTTTCCTGATGCATGCGGATCGTGCCATAACGCCCATTGTTCATCACCACGACAATCGGCTTTGCGCCGTGCTGGATAGCCGTCGACATCTCGTTGCAGGTCATCTGAAAACAGCCGTCACCGACCAGACAGACGACGGTACGGTCGGGATGTGCCAATGATGCAGATATCGCCGCCGGAAACCCGTACCCCATAGAACCAGAGGTCGGGGCCAGCTGCGTCCCATATTGTTTGTAGACAAAGTAACGATGCAGCCATGCTGCGTAATTACCCGCACCGTTCGTCAAGATCGCATCGTCTGGCAGGTTCTCGGACAGCCATTTGATAACGTCTTCTTGCTTACAAGCGCCTGGGCTTTCTTGGGGCTGCAGCCAGCTTTCATAATCAGCGCGAGCGGCTGCGGACCAACTGGCCCATTCGCCTGCGTGTTCTGCATTTGCCAATAGGCGCAACACCGCGGGGGCCGTGGCGTTTATGGCAATATCAGGGGTATAAACACGGCCCAATTCATCTGGATCCGCATGCACATGCACAATCCGCTTACCGGGATTTGCCGGATCGACAAGGGTGTATCCTTGCGTTTCAATATCCCCAAACCGTGTGCCCAACAGGATCAGCGTATCTGCGTCGCGCACCCGCGCTGCAAGCTTTGGATTGATGCCAACATTCAAATCACCAACATAGTTGGCATGGTGGTTATCCATGTAATCCTGACGGCGAAACCCAGCAGCGACAGGAACCTGCTGGACTTCGGCAAAGGCTTGTAGATCTGCCTGCGCTTGGGCGGACCAATGCGGGCCACCAATGACGACCAGCGGGCGTTCGGCTTGGGCAAGTTCATGCAGGATCGTTTGCGCCGTCTCTGCGGCAAGGGGATGCGATATGACTTGCGGGATCGTCAGATCAGGCACATCTGCATCGGCGCTCAGCATATTTTCAGGCAGTGCCAAGACAACAGGACCGGGGCGACCCGACATGGCCACACGAAAGGCGCGACCGATGTATTCTGGCAAACGGTCGGTGTCGTTGACTTGGGCGACCCATTTGGCAAGGCCACCGAACACCTGTTTATAATCCACCTCTTGGAAGGTCTCGCGGTCCGTATGGCGGTTATCGATCTGGCCAACGAAAAGGACCATCGGGGTGCTGTCCTGCATCGCAATGTGAATACCAGCAGACGCATTCGCAGCCCCTGGCCCACGTGTCACGAAGCAGACACCGGGTTGGCCGGTCATTTTGCCATAAGCCTCGGCCATCATCGCGGCACCACCTTCTTGGCGGCAAACGATGTTGGGAATATTGCTGTCATAGAGACCGTCCAAAGCGGCAAGAAAGCTCTCTCCCGGTACTGAGAATACGCGCTGCACGCCCAACTTAACCAGCTGATCACTCAGTATTTTTCCGCCATGCCGCGCCATGAAATGCTCCTGTCTCGTTGGCCTCAACATGTGCCAGTCTGCGCGGCCTTGCAAGTCTTGTGCTGGCCAGCTGCTTTGTGTGTGCTACCTCTGCTGCGACCAGCAAAAGGAACCAACATGACCAAGCTTCTCGGCATCTCAGGCGCATTGCGCAAAGCCTCGACAAATACGCTCCTTGTCCACAACGCTGCAGCGCTTTTTGGGGCAGATGAATTTACCCTCGCGGATATTGATTTGCCGCTCTACAACGGCGACGTCGAAGAGGCCGAGGGCGTGCCTGCAAAGGTCCAAACCTTGGCTGATCAGATTGCCGCAGCAGATGCTGTGATCATCTCAACCCCTGAATATAACAAGGCAATTTCAGGATCGCTCAAGAACGCGCTTGATTGGGTGAGCCGCACGAAAGGCGGACCTTGGAGCGGCAAACCAGTGGCGATCATGTCAGCTGCTGCAGGGCGCGCAGGTGGCGAACGCGCCCAGTTTTCCCTACGTTTGGCGATGATGGCGTTTCGGCCTGACATTTTGCAAGGACCCGAGGTCTTGGTCGCAAATGCGAGCAATGAATTTGACGACAACGGTAAGCTGACAAACGACCGCTACATCGCGGTGCTGACCGAATTGATGGACGCTTTAAAGGCGAAAATCTGACGTACACATCGCGTACACAAGCCGTACACACCCTGTACATACCGGATCTGACTGGCCAATGGCGCGGGGCGGGCCTAAACTCTGCCTCAAAGCGACAAGCGGGAGGCTTTGATGGCACGAGGCGCAGGCGGAAGTGACGGCGGGACTGGCACATTTCTGATCGGACTGATCATGATGGTCGGCGGCGGCTATATGCTGCTGAACGGGATCATTGTGCGGCCCAACTTTGGCATGGGCAGCCGCGTCTTTGGTATTGGCGGTGTGCCAATTACATCCGGTATGATCCTGATCCCGTTCATGTTTGGCGTAGGAATGATTTTCTACAATGCCAAGAACTGGCTTGGATGGGGGATCGCGGGTGCATCACTGGTCGCGCTGATCTTTGGGGTCATCGCGAATATGACACTGCAGCTGGCACGGATGAGCGCGTTTGATTTGATTGTGATTTTGGTGCTTCTGGTTGGCGGGATTGGATTGTTTTTGCGGTCGTTGCGGGCGGGGTGAGCGTTTGCAGCGAATGTCAGACGTGAGTCCTTTTCAACTGATGCTGCACCATCCACCATTGTCAGCCTAGATTGACTGGGCAAAGACTTGAAGAAGTTATAATGTGAGAGCTCTGATGATCAGAGGCGCAGCGCTGATTGGCCACCTGCAATCCGAGAATTGATAGCAGCAGAATTTGATGTGGTTTGGACGCTCACACGTTCCGGCAAGACGTATTGTCGTTAGACACCACTAGTCGGTGATCACAACGACGTTGCGTTGATCGATACAATAAAAATAGCGCAACCTGATATGGTCAAGAATATTGCTCCGATACATATTATTCCGGTACTTTGTAAGACGCAGGGAGACTAGCATCCGTCTGCGGAAGATTAGGAAAAAGCGCATGCATCGTCGCAATATCAAGCATTGGTGTTTACAATGCATTTGGACTTTCAAACAAGATCGAAGAAGGACCGCCCGAGGCGTTTTTTGATGCGCCAGAGCGGGAAGAGACAAAGGCGTTTTTGGCGCGGGCGTTGAAGTAAGGTGAGTGATCTGAGCGATTTCCGTTGGGTCGGGAATGTCCGCTGTGCGGACAAAACCGCCGTTCACCAGGCTGTGTTCAAGGTCTGCTTTCTTCGAACTTGATCGAAAGCGGGTCACTTACAAATCACGTCAAATGACAGTCGCAATGGTAACGCCAATGACAAACACTCCCTCAATTCCATGCAGGATGACCGCGAACCAGATACTGCGGAAGCGACGGGTCGGCAATGTCCATGCCAGACCGCCTACAATGAACCCCAGCATTTGGGTGGGGCGGTGCAAGTGGTAGAGGGCAAACAAAATTGAATTTGCGACCCAGTCCCATTGTCCGAAGACACCGGGCATCTTTGGTAGAAGAATGCCCCGGAACAGCAGCTCTTCGCCTAGCAGATAGTTGAACAGGCAAGATACGAATGCGACGCCAACTAGCCACCATGCGCCCTGTAATTCGGGGGACGCCAACCCTCCAAGATCAAGCAATGGCAGCTCTATCAGAATTGGAAGCGGGATCAGCATCAATTCACCAATTGCCGCTCCCATCCCGGACATTTCCACCAACAGGTAAAACAAAAATGCCGGAAGGAGCCACATTAACAGCTTGGCATTCGAGGCCCCAGTGCGCGGGTCTTGCGGCGCTTGTAGCCAAATACGCGCCTTGATTGCGTGCCAGTTCTGCAGACCACACTCCTGATGAAGCAGGATCAGCGACAGAATGAACTGCCAGACCATCCCGGCGATCATAAGGTACCACACGACCAACACCGCATGTGCAGGGCTTGATGTCGGGATCATCGGTGCGACAAGAAAGGCCAGAATTGGCATAGGGACTGCAGCGAGCGCCCAGACTGCGGCAATCTTGCCTAGGCTATACTGACCCTCTTGTGAAGTTGCCGTGTGCGGACCAACTTTCGACTGAAGAGAGCTAGACATTGCGCCGGGCCACAGCATAGGGGTCATTCGCCTGATCCCCAAAATAACGAGTTTCGACAATTTCAAAACCGGCCTTCTCGATTTGACGAAACAACTCTACCTGCGAAAGCAGTTTAATATCGGGTGCAATCCGAAGCACCTTAAACACTCGGATCATGAGCTTGATCGCAAGATGCCGTTCTTTCGAACAAATCGTCTTGGAGACAAACAGACCCCGAGGCTTGAGTTGATCATGGATTGCGCCAAGCAACTCAGGTACGTCTGACACCAAGTGCAAAAGACTGAAGGCCATGATCTTGTCGAACTGTGCATCATGCAGAATTCGATTTGCATCAGCATGTACGAAACGCACATTTTTGACAGTCACTTGTCGTCTCCTGGACCGCGCGTAGTCTATCATCTTTGCCGAAATGTCAGAGGCTGTGATGCGTGCACAAGACGTGGCAAGTCGCAAGGCGGTGCCGCCTGTGCCACATCCGATTTCGAGAACATGATCGGTCGGGGCTAAAAGCGATCTGACATGGTTCAGCTTGGCCTCATATGCGGACGGATTGGCAATTGGTTTTGCTGCGTACTTTGGAGCGTGACGGTCCCAAAATGCTTCGGAGGATTGGAACATAACTGGACCTATTCTGAGGGAGATTGATTGAGGTAATGGGCTTTCTGGCCGATGTAACCGCAGCTAAAACGTTGGGCTTTTGTGCCTTCTTGTAAATCGACGGCACGCGCATGGACAAAGCCGCAATCCCAAAGCCATTCGCAGGCGGTCGACCTATCAACGCGATGGGTGCGCCATTTCAGTTGGATATAGACGCCAGCAGATGACCGTTGCGTGACACACGCCACAAGAATGCCACCCGGCTTCAGTACACGGTGCAACTCAGCCAAAGCCCGTTTTGGATCAGCCATGTGTTCCAAAACATGTGCGACCAGAACGACGTCGAATGAATTATCCTCGAATGGAAGGCTGTTCACATCCGCCTGCAGAAACCGCGCGGAAAGATGGCTATGATTGAGATGTTGTTCAGCCCGTTTGAGCATGTCCATTGAGACATCCACGCCCGTTAACGCCATATCACCCGAGTAATTGTCCGCCAAGGCAGCAGACATCGCTCCCGTTCCAATGCCCGCATCCAGAACTCGCAGCGCTTCATTTGCCGGCTGAACGGGTGTCGATGACAGCGCCTGCCCAATCAAATCGGCGTATGCGTCCTCAAAACCCAACTTGGAGATCGTCGCATGCCATGTGTCAGCTTCCTTATCGTAATGCCCTTCAAGTTCGTGAGACTCGAATGGTTTTCGACCAAGAGAGAATGTCCAGCTGCCCAGAGATCGGGACCAGACAGGGATAACCCGTGTGGCAACGTCGTTGGCGATTTCAATACGCGCATCATACCGCATGGCGCACCTCGTTCAATTGGCTCTTGGATTGTTCCGTCTGCCAGAAAAAGCTGATGATAAAGATCGTCAGGAGGGCGACGACTGTTGCAGTCGCCATCACAAAATCATCGGGATCATTTGGGATGAGGTAAAATACGCCGACGACTGCAATCGGGGGTGTCAGCAGATTGAGCCGCCGAGCTAAATTGGGCTTGAGAATTGGTGTCAGCACATAGGTCGCAAGAAAAATGATCATGACGACACCCCCAGCAACCAATCCGGCGTCGGTAACCGGGTTGCCCTCATAGGTGCCAGATAGAATACCTTCAATCGTGCTGGCGACGGCCATTTCGTGGATGTCGCGGTAAACCAATGTGAAGAAAATGAATATCCAGAGACGGGAAATGACGTTTCCAACGGTCCCTGCGTTTCGTGGTTTGAACATGTCGTTCGCCTTTTCGGAATGTTGGCCCCACGCCTAAATCTGCGAGGACAGCAGAGTTGAAACATTGAGGATCGGGCCCTCTGCGCCCTTCTTTGAAGCATGCGGAAAACAATTAGAATTGACGAAAAACTGATTACAGATATAGAAAAAACCATGAACTGGGATTCTGTATCATTTGACTGGAACCATATCAGGGCCTTCTTAGCGACGGTCGAAACGGGGTCGCTGTCGGCGGCGGCGCGCGCATTAAAACAGACACAACCAACGTTAAGCAGGCAGATCTCTTTGCTCGAAGAGGCTCTTCAGCTGACGCTCTTTGAGCGGGGAACGCGGAACATGCGGCTGACTGATGCTGGAACGGAATTGCTATCGTTTGTGCAAGGCATGGCCGACGCTGCCACCCAAATCTCAAGGGTCGCCGCCGGCCAAAGTAAAGCAATTGAAGGTAGCGTCCGGATTACATCTAGTGATGCTATGGCGGCCTACGCGTTACCGCCCTGCCTGATTTCATTGCGTCAAAATCATCCTGGCATCAGCGTCGAGCTGGTTCCATCTAATGAAATGAGTGATTTGACACGGCGCGATGCAGACATTGCGATCCGCCACACACGGCCTGAGCAGCCTGACCTGGTCGCCAAACGGATCGCGGACATCGAAATCTCGCTCTTTGCCTCAAAGGGCTACCTTGCGTCACTTGGATCAATTGAAGATTTAGCAGGCTTTACCGCAGCAAATTTCATTGGATACGGCCACCCTGAACGCCTTGTGCCGCAAATCAACGCCATGGGCATCCCGGTCACCAAGGCTAACTTTGGCATCACCACCTCAAACGGGAGCACGATGTATGAACTGGTCCGCGAGGGCGCTGGCATTGCCTTCTTGCCTACGATTGTTGCTGAGGGGCGTCTGGGATTGAGACGCATCCTGCAAGATGCGCCGGTCTTCAACATGGAGACATGGCTGGTCACACACCGTGAAATACAAACAAGCAGACGGATCCGTATCACATTCGACCATCTGGCACAGGAAATTGCACAGGGTGGTTGGTCTAACTTGGTTGCCAGGTCATAGACCACCATGCCAGCGAGCATATTTGCTGACTGCTTACGAAAGCGTCTGCTAACTACATGTCGGAAGAACTGGCAACATGCGTGACGAAGCTTCCGTAGTCTGTTTCGAATGAAACGGTAGCTTTGTACACTACGGACTAGTTTCTTACCCTTCGTCATGACAGAGAACTTTGAAACCCTCTTCAGGTGTCGGTGGAACGAAGTAGGCGCTGATCTGATGGAACTGTTCTTCGGTCACCGTGAAGGGATGCTGGCCACTTGCATTTCGGCTCCTTAACCGCGCGAGGCAGACCTTATCTGGTGACATGAGAACATGCATTTGATGATCCGCATCTGTTTGGCTCAGAAGATGACGCATCCAGGTCCGGCTCTCCATAGTGTTAGCCTGAAAGTCGAGCACCACGGATATTCCAGCGTCGAGTAATGCCACAATATGCGGCCCCATAGCGCGCCTCAGTTTGGCGGTGCAACGCAGATAGTCTTGTGGCTTTTGCAGGTCGTCGGCAAAGAGCGCTGCAAGCCACGTATCCTCGGTGATCAGAACCGCATTTTCTGCCGCAGCCAGATTGGCGGCAAGCGTCGATTTGCCTGCCGCAACCTTACCGCACAGCAGGTGCAGTGTCGGACCGGATGCTTTCATGGGCACTTCCTTTGCTCCAATTCATCTGTCCCAAGGCGTCGCGGCAAGCTGGAAAATCCACGGCCACGCACGGCAAACCAGTACCCCCAAAAGATCAAAAGGGCCTGCAACGGCGCGCGCACCAGCAAATAGACCGGGCCCCACTGGTGCCCCCCTGGGCCGACACCGTGGACTGCGGCATAGATGTTTCCTGGAAAGAACAGGACCAGTACTGCGATGCAACCGATTCCAGCGTAGGGTCGCGTGCGTTTTGACAAAAGCGCGAGGGCCAGCCCAGCCTCAAGCAGACCGGTCGCATAAACAAACGGCCTGCGTGCGGGAATGAAGTCTGGCAACATGGACACCATTTCGTCTGTGATGACAAAATGTCCAATTGAGAAGAACGCGAAGGCAGCGGCATAGCTCAGCACGCCACCAAGCTTGATGACGCCATCCGCTGTCGTTCTCCGCGCGATGGCGGCGGCGATAAGTAGAGGAACAAACAAGATTGTAAGAACTATCAGTGGTGTGATCATATCCGATCTCCGTAATACAGTGTTTTTGGATAATTCGGCGGGTAAAGCGCGCTGCCCGTCGCCGCCGAAACGGGTGATTTGCCTTAACCGGCGCCTAACAGGTCCGTACCGTAAGAGTTGTCGACCGTGCAGAGCCAACCGCGCGTTTGATCACGTTTGAAAACATAGGTTGCCCGACGGGTCATTGGCTCGGCGACCTCACCAATGTGCAGATGTGTCTCCATGATGACCAAGGCGGTATCTGCACCTTCGATGACTTGCGCCTCTCCCTGTGTAACGGTCAACGCATTTTTGAAGTGCTCCGCGATTGCCACGAATGCTTCCCTGATTTGGGGTTTGCCTTTGGCGATCTGACCGGGCTGGACGACAAGAACTGCATCATCGGCATAAAACGCCATGAGTGCGTCGAAATACTCGGCGCTGATTGCGCGGTCGGCGTGTTTGATCAATTCAAGAACGGGATGTTCGGACATTTGTTTTTCCTTTCAAAAGAGTTTTTGGTGACTGGTCAGATGTCAGACCGTAGCGGCGCGTCGGCTCTGGCGTGGTAAGACAAGCAGCCACAGACAGAATGCGGTTTCTGCAATCAATGGCAGGACATAGGCCGGGGCGATGAAGCCATGCAGGTCCGCTGCAACAAAGCGCAGGACACTTCCGGTCAGGTAAACCACCCCTGACAGGCCGATCCCGACCCCGAAAAAGCGCGGGACAAAGCCGGACTGGACGATCAAAACTGCCGTCAGAAAGCAGTTCACAGCAAAGAAGATCAGGCCGAGATCATAACCATAAGCGTGCAACGCGATGAAGCTCAGCGCGTGCTCTGCGTCATCAAACAAAAGCGCGGCTTGCAAATTCAGAAGGCCCGCCGCGATCAAACCAGATTGGAGCAATCGAAAAACCAGCGCGCCCAGTGCCAACCCCGCTGATACGGACCGGAACATCAGGAACAGCAGCACTGCAAGGGCGGCATCCGCCAGCGCCATCACCACGTCCGCCATGATCGAAAGGCGGAACCGCATGTGTTCGGCGTTGATCGCCTGCATTGTCTGTTCCGCTGAACCAAAATCGATCAGCGGTCCGCGCAAAGCGACTTCGGACCCGACGCCACAAAGAATGATGACAAGGTAGCAGACACCTGCAAAACGCACCTGCTGCGTTGAGATTGAAAGCGTGTTCATGTCACGTCCCCCTCACACCACAACGACGTTGCCGCGCTTGCGGCCCGTTTCGACATAGCGATGCGCCTCGACCAGATCGGCCAACGGATAAGTGCGATCCATGACGGGCGAAAACTGGCTTTTGGCCATCAGCGCGAGAACCTCTGCCAGCTCTGCGCGATGGACTGCGGGCTTGGACATGCCCGCCGCAGCAAACTTGGCCCTCTTGCTGCCGAATACTCTGGTCGCGACCATGTCCCGCAATAAGGCAAGGCCCAATACGGGGCAAATGTAGCGCCCACCTTTCGTCAATGCTGGGTTGGCTGCACCGAAGGATGAAACCCCCAGCGTGTCGAACACGACGTCATAAGTGGCGCGACATGCTAGCGGGTCTTCGCTGCGATAGTCGACAACCCGATCCGCGCCGAGGGACCGCAGGAGCTCTGCATTCTTTGCGCTTGCACTTGCCGTCACTTTGGCCCCGAGGGCTTTGGCGAATTGAACCGCAGCCGTTCCAAGACCGCCTGACCCACCAAGGATGAGCACGTTCTCACCCGGCTGCACCTGCGCCACCCGCGTCAGGAAATGCCAAGATGTCATCGCGCCATCAAAAAGGGTCGCGGCTTCCTCGTAGGTCACGGCATCAGGCTTTTGCAAAAGGCTGCCGCTTGCATCGACGCAGATATACGAAGCATTTGCCCCGAACTGGAGGCCGGCCTCAGCAAAGACGGCATCGCCAACAGCAAAGTCGGTCACGTTGTCGCCCACCGCGACAATATCGCCCGCAAAGCAGGTCCCAACCAATCCGGTCCGCGGCCGCTTGAGCCCTAGAAAAAGGCGGGCAAACTTTGGCTGGCCTGCCCGCATCATGCCATCCGCGCGTGTCACGGCAGAGGCCCGGATGCGGATCAGAACTTGTCCAGACTTCGGTGTTTGTACTGTGCGGGATACGGGTTTGAGGACGTCGGGGCCGCCGTAACGGCTGACGTCCCAAGCAGTAAATGTCGTTTCCATGGTGATCTCCTTGATTGAATGATCAGGGAAATACCGGATTTATTTTAATACGATCATTGCCTAAGATGAACCAGATAGGTTCAAAAACGATACAGTGATTATGGATTGGAAATCGCTACCCGCCTTTCTTGCCGTCGCGCGCTCAGGCTCTCTTCGGGCAGGCGCAGAACAGATAGAGGGCACCCACGCCACCGTGCGCCGCCAGATTGAAGGTCTGGAGGCCCAACTTGGCACGACGCTATTTCGTAGGAATGCAGCGGGGCTGACGCTGACGCCTGCGGGACGGCGTTTGCTGCCTCAAGCACTCGAAGCCGAGGCGGCCTTGCTTAAGGGTTTCAGTGCCGTAAAGGGCCTAGATCGCGAAGCGTCAGGGCGCATTCGATTGTCCGTTGATCCGATGACGGCGCATTATTTGCTCGCCCCTGCTTTGGCAGAATTTGCGACGCTTTATCCCGAGATTCAGATCGAGTTGAAACTGTCCTATTTCATTGATTCAATTGAAAAAGACGAAACCGACGTGTCCATCCGGCATGTTGTAAAGGTAGACGAAGACGCGGTTGGCCGTAAACTGTTTCCATTGTCCATCGGTGTGTTTGCGTCCCGAGAGTATATTGACCGACAATTGCCCGAAGCCGGACCAAAAGGCAAAGGGCTCACATGGATTGGCTACGGCGATGTGCCAGAGTTGCAGGCAATGATCGACGCCTCGCCATTTCCGCACGCGCGTGTCCGTCACACCGTCCAGGACCCGCAAATGCACCTACATCTTGCGCGTCATGGGGCGGGCATGGCGTTTGTCGCTAACTGGGTCACAACTGTCTTTCCCGAGATGCAAAGGGTGCCCGGCACTGACTTGGACCAACGAAGGTCAACATGGATTCTGCTGCATGGCGACTTGCGCCGTGTGCGCCGCGCGCGATTGCTTGTCGATTATCTCTCCAGTGCACTGCTGGAACGGCGCGCGGACTTTATCGGGAAGTAACGGCGTTTGCCCCTGAGGAAGTCATTTGTGTCAGATGGCGTACTACTGCTAGGTGCTCTAGCTCTAGCTCGATCTCAAATGCGTCAGTGCTAGAGCTACAAAGTTGCCGTTCGCTATCATGCCGCAATTTGGTTGCTTTGGGCTCATTGCTGCCGTTCACACCCCACCCTCAAAGCTTCACACGCTCACTCGTCGGATCGTAAAACGGCTTCGTCTGTGCTTCCGCCTTCACTCGCGTGCCCATCACGTCGATCTCATAGGTGCTGTCCAGCATTTCGGAGATGCTTTCGCCTTTGCAAGGCACATAGCCCATGCCAATTGCAGCCCCAAGGTGGTGACCGTAGCCGCCCGATGACAGATAGCCCACGACCTCGCCGTTCCGCAGGACGGGTTCGTTATGGTACAGCAGCGGTTCAGGGTCGGTCAGTTTGAACTGCACCAGTCGCTGTTCCAGCCCGGCTTCGCGTTTGCGCAGCACCGCGTCGCGCCCAATAAAGCTGGGTTTGTCGCGTTTCACAGCAAAGCCAAGCCCTGCCTCCAGCACGTGATCCTCAGAAGTGATGTCATGTCCAAAGTGACGGAAGCCTTTTTCCATCCGGCAGGTATCCATCATATGCATCCCGCACAGGCGCATGCCGAAATCAAAGCCAGCCTTCGCCAAGGTTTCAAACACATGGCCGCACATGTCAGCCGGGATATAGACCTCCCATCCTAGTTCGCCCACGTAAGTGACGCGGTGCACACGGGCGACGGCCATGCCAATCTCAATCTCTTGCGCGGTGCCGAAGGGGTTTACCTCGTTTGAGAAATCATTAGGCGATACAGCCTGCAGCAATTCGCGCGACCGGGGGCCCATGATGGCCAAGATGCCTTCGCCAGCGGTTACGTCAGTGATCACTACGTTGAAATCACCCTGATGGCGGCGCATCCATGTCTGATCGGCAAGGCGTGTCGCGGCAGGGGTCACAACCAGATAGCAGTTTTCCTCAATCCGGGTGACGGTCACATCCGCCTCGATCCCGCCTTTGGTGTTCAGGAATTGCGTATAGACGATCTTGCCCACAGGCACGTCGTAATCGCCGCCGCCCACATAGTTCATAAAGGCCATCGCATCGCGGCCTTCGACCCGGATTTTGCCAAAAGATGACATGTCGTACATGCCGACGTTCTGGCGGATGGCCATATGTTCTTCGCGGACGTTGTCGAAAAAGTTCTGGCGCGACCAGCTATATTCATACTCGGCCTTCTGGGCCTCTCGCGCGAACCAGTTGGCCCGTTCCCAGCCGGCCAATTCACCCATCACAGCGCCACGCTCAAGCAGATGTTCGTGGAATGGCGTGCGGCGGATACCGCGCGCAGTGGCTTTCTGGCGGAAGGGGAAGTGGTCAGCATAAAGGAGGCCCAGTGTTTCTTTGGACCGTTCAAAAAGATAGGTTTTGTTGCCCTGAAACGGCTGCATGCGGCTGATATCCACATCGCCCAGATCAAACGGTTTTTCGCCGCTGTCCATCCATTGCGACAGGGCCATACCGGCGCCACCGGCAGACTGGATGCCGATTGAGTTAAAGCCAGCAGCAACCCAGACGTTATCCATCTCAGGCGCAAGGCCAAGGTGGTAGGCGTCGTCAGGCGTAAAGCTTTCGGGGCCGTTAAAGAACGTGTGAATACCGGCCTCGGCCAGCATCGGCAGTCGTTCAACCGCGGCTTCAAGGATCGGCTCAAAGTGGTCGAAGTCTTCGGGCAATTGGTCGAACTCGAAATCGGCAGGGATGCCGTCCATCGCCCAAGGTTTGGCGTTGGGTTCAAACGCGCCTAGCAACATCTTACCAGCGTCTTCTTTATAATAGGCGCATTCATCCGGCACACGCAGCACCGGCATTTGGGTCAGGCCCTGAATAGCCTCGGTCACAATATAAAAGTGTTCGCAAGCATGCAGCGGCACGTTCACGCCCGCCATGCGCCCAACCTCATGGCCCCACATACCCGCACAGTTCACGATCATGTCGCAGGTCATGGTGCCAGTATCGCCACCCTGCTCCCATTCCACGGACTGCACGCGGCGGCCTGTTTTGTTGATCTTTGTGACTTTGGTCCGCTCTGCAACAACAGCGCCGTTCTGGCGGGCGCCCTTGGCCAATGCCAATGCGATATTGGCTGGGTCGCCTTGGCCGTCTTTGGGCAGGTAAACTCCGGCCTGAACCCCATCAATATTCAGATGCTCATAACGGGCTTTGACCTCGTCTGGTGAAATCTCTTCCACGTCCACACCAAAGGCACGGGCCATGCCAGCTTGGCGGAAAATCTCTTCGCGGCGTTCTTCGGTCAGGGCCACGGTAATCGATCCACAGCGCTTAAACCCGGTCGCAACACCTGTTTCTTCTTCCAGATTGCCATAGAGTTCTTGGCTATATTTCGCGAGCTTCGTCATATTCGCGGTTGCCCGCAATTGCGCGATCAAACCAGCGGCATGCCATGTGGTGCCGGACGTCAGCTGTTTGCGTTCCAGCAATACGACGTCTTTCCAGCCCAGCTTGGCCAAATGATACGCCACAGAGCAGCCAATAACGCCGCCACCAATGATGACAACACGGGCATGAGTTGGGAGGGTAGGCATATTCGGAAAATCCTATCGCGATTGAACTTGTAAATTTGTGCCAGTTTGCAGTTTTTCAGACTGCGGTAAATGCGTCAGATTTGGCGCATTCGCGCTATTTATGCCGGCCTTTTTTGCGGGCGGCATTGGGGGTCATGCCAAAGGCCTCGCGGTAAATCGTTGTAAACCCGCTTGGAAACCCGCAGGCCAGACCAATTTCATTGATCCGCATATCCGTGTTCAATAGCAGGTTATTGGCTTTGTTCAGGCGCAGACCGCGATAATACCCGTTTGGAGTGGCCTTAAGCATGCGGTTGAATTTGCGCTCTAATGACCGTTTTGACAGATGGGTCCGGTCCGCGATTTCGCTGATCGGCAACGGAAACTCCATGTTGTCCTGCATGAGCGCAAGACAGGTATCCAAGGCTGTGTCACCAGTCGTCGTCACCTCTTTGCCAGAGAAAGGCTGCAGTGTGTTGAAATGCCTGACCCTTTCATGGAGCAAAATATCTGCGACCGTGGACATCGTTGCAGATGAGGCATGTTGGCCTGCAATCGACAGTGTGATGTCGAATGTCGCACTCATCCCAGCGCAAGTGATGATAGCACCAGCTTCGACAGCGAGAGTGGCTTTGGTATCAAAAAGACCCAAGCGCTCCATCAGAACGGTGCGGTTTTCCCAATGCGTGGTGTGGCTGCCGGGTGCCCCTTGGGTTTCAGAGATATAGCGGGCTGCGGCCTCAGATAATAACACCACGCGGGCTTGGCGGCTGGTGTAATTGGGCAATGCGTTGCCAAGTGAAAGGTCAGGGCAGGCAGGGTCTGCATTGCCGACAACGAAAAGGTAATCAGCATCAGGACGGGCGGGCAGCTGTGTTGTGTCAACCGACACGCCGCTACTGGCCGTCATTGTCCCGCCGTGCGCTGATCTGACACGCCATTCAAAAAGAGGGCTGCCATTAATACGGTTTGCGAGTCTAAGAACTTCTACAACACCTGCGAATTCCGTCAGGATAAACCCATCGGCGACGTAGACATCAAAGGCAGTTACTTCGGTCATGGTACGGTAATACGGTGCCCTGCAGCGGTGATCTCATCGGCCAGTTTCGCGATATGCGCCGGGCCTACTTCGCAACACCCTCCGACAATTGTTGCACCTTTGGCAATCCATCCCATTGCAAATTTCGCATATTGATCCGGACCAAGGTCTTGCCGTGCTGTCAACGCATCAACGGTGGGTTTGTCGCCAAGAAAGCCTTCGCTGATCTTGGTGAAGCCATTGGCATAGGCGCCGAATGGCTTGTCACCGGTCGCCAAAATTGCGATGGCGGCGTCGATTGCTTCGGGTGAAGAACAGTTTGCCAGCACAGCGCCCGCGCTGTCCGACACCGCAAAGACCTCTCCCACAGGTTCGCCTGAGCGCAGTTTTGTGCCGTCATGGTCATCAACGGTAAAGGCCAGCCAAATGGGTTTGCCCATCGGCAAAAGGGCCTCCATCAATGCACGCGCATGTGCAACAGATGCGACGGTTTCGCAGATGATCAAATCAACCTGAGGGGCCAAAATTTGCGCAACTTCACTATAGACCGCAACCGCCTCTGCGTGCGGTGGCAACAGGTCAGGCCGATAAGATGCTTTCAGCGGACCAATAGCACCCGCTTTGAAAGGCATATCTTTTGCCTCACGCAATGCGGCTGCATAAAGCGCCTCAAACTGGTCTTCCATGCCCGTGTCAAGCAGACGATCGCGCAGGATCGCATAGGTGTTCGTTGTGCACACAGTCGCGCCAGCGGCGGCATAATCTGCATGGACCTGCGCCACCAATCCGGGATGATCGATCATGATTTGGGTCGACCAAAGAGGCGTCGGGCGATCACCCGCACGATGGACCAGTTCCTGGCCCATGCCACCATCAAGAAGAATGATATCTGTCACGTATAAAGCGCTCCGAATCTTGCTTTATACGTCGCTATCATTTCGTCTTCGGTCACGCCATCATCATAAGGGGGTGTCCAAATCTCGGATGCAGTCTCGATGTTGATGACAACCAGTGACGAAATGCGTTCGGCAAGGTCCCCAAAGGTGTCAAGCCATCGAGGGTGCATTTGCGTAAACCAATCGCTTCCCTTGCGATGGATAACCGCTTTGCCGGCAACCCGTACCGCCTTGCGTTTGAACGGGTCGATGAAATTCACTTCGACTGCTGGATTGGCCATCAGGTTGCGGCGCGTACCGGGCGAACGAATGTCGCTGTAGGCAATCGTGGTGTCATCCAACACCAGAAACGTGCCTTTGGGCGAAACAGCTGGCGCACCTGTCAAAGTGACCGACGCCACGAACCCTAAGGGGAACGTGGCGATCAGGTCTTTCATTGGTGCGGTCAGCATCAGGCGCGGATGCGTTCGTTTTTGGGATCCCACAAAGGCTGATCTTCTTGGATCGTCGCAGTGTAGCGCTCACCGTAGATTTCAACCTCGACCTTGCCGCCGGGTGTGTTTACGTCCGACCGCAGCATTCCCAAAGCGATAGACTTGTTCACGCGGAAGCCCCAGTCGCCCGAAGTTGTCTCGCCCACCTTTTCATCACCGACCCAGATCGGGGACATGTAGGGCGCGTCCAAGGGGCCGGGGTTGTCGATGGTCAGTGTCGCGAAACCCTGCTTGCGCCCACGTTGCTTTTCGCTCAGCAAAGCGGCTTTGCCAGGGAAGTCTTGGGGTTTGTCAAACTTCACAAACCGTTCCATCCCACCTTCGAGCAGGGTGTAGTCTGTGGACAGATCACCCTTCCAAGCGCGGTAGCCTTTTTCAATGCGCAGGGCATTCAGGGCAAACATACCGAACGGCGTCGCCCCTGCGGCCAGCACGGCCTCATAAAGTGCAGGCATCTTGTCCATGCGGGCGTGGATTTCCCAACCAAGCTCACCCGCAAAGCTGACGCGGGCCAGTTTGCAAGCGGTGCCAGCGACAGTCGCAGACTGGTGTGTCAGCCATCCAAGGCTAAGATCTGCATCGGTGCCCATAGCTGTGAACAGATCACGTGCTTTCGGACCCGTGACGATCAGCGTTGAAAACTCTTTTGTTATGTCTGTCAGCGTCAGGCCAGCAGGCAGATACTTGTCCAAAATGTCATAGTCGTGCCACTGGGCCGACGCCGCGGTGATCAGCGTAAAGTGATCCTCAGCGTGGCGAATCAACGACATCTCGGTCAGGATACGGCCTTGGCTGTCTGGGAAGTACGCAAGGTTCATGCGCCCGATCTTGGGCAATGCACCGGCGATCATACCGCGCAGAAACTCGGCGGCACCTTCGCCCGTCAGATTGAAGCGTGAGAAACCGGGCAGGTCCAGAACGCCCACGCCGTCCCGGACGGCTTCGCATTCTTCCTGCACGCGGATCTTCCAAGGACCTTCGCGCTCCCAAGTCTCGGTCGCCTCGGTGGATGTATCGTCGCCATCCTTGGCAAACCAATTGGCACGTTCCCATCCGTTGTAAGCGCCCATCTGGCCACCCAGCGCACGAACCTTCGCGTCTACGGGTGACAGCTTCTTGTCACGCCCAGCGGGCCACATCTTGTGCGGGAAATGCATGCCGTATTCATGGCCGTAGGTTTCCAGCGCCTTGGCGTGACAGTAATCTTCGTCCGCGTAATCAGTATAGCGACGCGGATCGACGGACCACATATCCATCTCGGTTTCGCCCTCGGTCAGCCATTCAGCCATCACCTTACCAGCGCCACCACCCTGAACGATGCCAAAGGTAAAGGAATGCGCCTCAAACGCGTTCTTCACGCCGGGCATCGGGCCGATCATCGGTAGACCATCAGGGGCGTATGGGATCGGGCCGTTGATATTGCGTCCAACGCCGCCTGTGCCCAGAACCGGCACACGCTCCATCGCGTCCTCAATATACCATTCCAAACGGTCCAGATCGTCAGGGTACAGCTGAAAACTAAAGTCATGCGGCATTGGGTCTTCGGGTGTTACCCAATGGGCCTTACAGTTGCGCTCATACGGGCCAAGGTTCAGGCCGTTTTTGTCCTGACGCAGGTAATAGCTGCTATCAACGTCGCGGATCATCGGGGTCTTTTTGCCGTTTTCCTTGGTCCAGGCTTTGATCTCATCGATTTCCTCGGTCAGGAAATACTGGTGGGACATGACCGTCAGCGGCACATCGCGACCACCGTAAGGTTTGAACCACTCACCCACGCGGGCGGCATAGTAACCAGCGGCGTTCACGACCTTTTCGCAGGTGATGTCGCCTTTGTCGGTGTGAACGATCCAATCGCCACTGTCTTTTTGGGTCACACCAGTCGCAGGGCAGAAACGCTCAATCTTCGCGCCCAGATCACGGGCACCTTTGGCCAGCGCTTGGGTCAGCTGTGCGGGATCAATGTCACCATCCAGAGGGTCCCACAGGACGGCAGACAGATCATGCGTCTCAACAAACGGGTTGTAGTTTTTGACCTCGTCAATGCCGATCATCTCCAGCGGCAGGCCCATGCCCTTGGCTTGACCTGCGACGCGTTCAAACTCCTGACGACGCTCTTTTGTGTGACCCAGACGCAGCGCACCCGTGACGTGATAGTTCATCGGATAATCAACTTCGTCAGCAAGCGACCGGTACATATCCAGCGAATAGCGCTGCATGTTCATCACAGCCCAGTTCGGAGCAAAGTTCGGACAGTTACCAGCGGCGTGCCAAGTGGAGCCTGCGGTCAATTCGTTCTTTTCCAGCAGGACGCAATCGGTCCAACCCATTTTGGCCAGATGATAGAGGGTCGAAACCCCCACAACACCGCCACCAATAATCACAACACGCGCAGTCGTTGGGAAGTCAGCCATATCGTTTGCTCTCTCTAGTCGGGGATGTGCGGGGCATCATCCGGGATGGTGTAATAATCGCCTGCGTCGGCGGTAAAGATGTGCTTAGCAGGGCGCATGCCAGTCGGCAGGTCAAGGCAGCCTGCGGCAATGCCTAGGTGATTTGCGCCAATTGGCTGATAAAACAGGCTTGCGCCGCAGGTTTTACAGAAGCCGCGGCGGGCATCCTGCGATGACTGAAACCATGCAAGCCCCTCGTCGCGTGAAAAGGTCACGTCTGAGACGTCAGCACGTGTCGAGGCCCAATAGTGGCCACTCGTGCGGCGGCACTGGCTGCAATGACAAAAGGTGACTGTCTCGCGGGCGTTCTCGATCCCAAAGGCCACCGCGCCACATGCGCATTTTCCTTGCAGTACCATTAATAGATTGGAGGCGAGATGACCCAAATAATCTCGCAGGGGGTGTCACTGTGGTTCCACCATTGGAACTGCTCTCCACGCAAACGAAAACTATCGCCAGCTTGCAGAGTGAAACGCTTGCCATCTAAGGCAATTTCAAACGTACCGCTCAAGATGTAGCAGACCTCTTGGGTGGGACGGGTCAGTGGCTCTGGCAGAAGTGAATGCGGGGCGAAAGTCGAATGTATGACCTCAAAATCATCGGTCAGGTCCGGGGAGAGTAACGCCTCGGTCAAACCGGCCGTACGGCCACCAATGGGCCTGCGCGCATGCGAGCGGACAATTAGCCCTTCTTCCTCGGGGGAAGCGCCGACTTGCATAAAGCTGGAAACGGATACATCCAACACTGTGGCTATCCGATTAAGATCAGCAATCGCAGGATGCGACATGTCGCGTTCTACTTGGCTTAGCCACCCGACCGAACGGCCCAGCGCATCCGCCAAATCAACCAAAGTCATTTTTCTAGCTTTGCGGATTGCACGCACGTCAGCGCCAAGAGACCGGACTGTAATACGACCGTCAGGCATTTAGCCGCCATGAATAAAACTGACATATTTTCATATCGTTAGGCCTTACCACTTCGCGAAAATTACAATTCGATTTCGGTCCGGTAACACTGACATTAACACGCTATTTTTCAAAGACCATTTTCAGAATATTCTGTAGTTCAGTCGCGTCATCTTGGGTAAAGATGTCGCGCTGATCGCTATCAATATCAAATACGCCGATCAGGGCACCTGCATTGTCAAAGACCGGAATGACCAATTCCGAACGCGTGCTGCTCGCACATGCGATATGGCCTGGAAAAGCATCAACATCAGGCACCAACTGTACTTCGCCTGTCCGCGCTGCCGCACCACAAACACCACGATGAAACGGGATCACCAGACACCCGTGGCCACCTTGATATGGGCCAATCTTTAAGAGCTCTGGCGCAGTTACGCGGTAAAACCCCGTCCAATCAAAGCGATCATCGCTGTGATGCACTTCGCAGGCAACCGTAGCCATCAAGGCAACTTGGTCCTCTTCGCCTGCGGTCAAAGCCAAGATGGTCTGCTGCAGTTCAGCGTAATTTACGGACATCAGATTACTCTTTGGTTTGCATTGCGACAGATAAGACGATTTTTCCAGTATAGCCCTTTTCGGCAAAGGCGACTTGGGCCGCGCTGATGTCTTGCAATGGAAACTGTGCGCCAACCAATGGCTTGATCGCACCTGTTTCGATGCATTTCACGAGGTTTCCAAAAACTTCGGGCTCCAACACTGTACACCCAAACAGAGCAAGATCTTTCAGGTAAAGTGTCCGCACATCCAAATTGACGATCGGCCCACCCACAGCACCGGCGACTGCATAGCGACCTTTGGGACGCAGGACTTCTAACAGGGCTGGCCATTTGTCGCCCGCAACCAGATCAAGAACAACGTCCACGCTGGATGCGCCCACTGCTGCGACATAATCCGCATCCCGATCCACAATGATGTCTGCGCCCAAATCGCGCAAAGACTGGGCTTTGCTAGCGCTTGTCACCACGGCGACCACTGCGCCGCGTGCCTTTGCCAGTTGAACGGCAGCCGAGCCGACGCCCCCGGATGCGCCGGTGATCAAGACGGTCTCGCCCTCACGCAGGTTCGTGCGTGTCAGCATATTCTCTGCTGTTGAATATGAGCAGGGAAATGACGCAAGTTCCACATCAGTCAGGCTGCTATCCACCCGGTAAGCATGTCGTGCAGCAACGGTACAATATTCTGCGAATGCGCCGTCACATTCCGAGCCAAAAAACCAAGGGCATTCCAGTATTTTGCCCTGCGCCTCAATCAAGCAAGGTTCAACAATCACCCGTTCGCCAATCCGTGCCGGATCAATGCCTGCACCGACAGCGGTGATATGACCGCATGCATCGATCCCTTGAATACGTGGAAATCGCAACGGCTCACCTGTCCAACTTGCGTCGTCCGCATCATTGTCGCCTTTGGAATACCAGCCAACGCGCGTGTTGATATCCGTGTTGTTCACGCCGGCAGCCGCAACACGGATCAAGACCTCGCCCGCCTTTGGTTCTGGCCTTGGTAAATCGGTGCGCCATTCCAAACACTCTGGTCCACCATGGCCCGTCAAAGCCACCCCAAACATTGTTTCATTGCTCATACTGATCTTCCCTTAAACGCGTTCAATCGCGATCGCCGTACCTTCGCCGCCGCCAATACAAATCGCAGCGATGCCCCGCTGCAAACCACGCGTTTCCAGCGCATGCAACAACGTCACGATGATCCGGCTCCCGGACGCGCCAATTGGATGACCCAAAGCACAAGCACCACCGTTCACGTTGATCAGATCGCGCGGGATCTCCAGCTCATGCATAAAGGCCATGGGGACAACGGCAAATGCCTCGTTCACTTCCCACAAATCAACATCCTCAACGGACCAGCCGATCTTAGACAACAGCTTTTGGGCCGCAGGGACCGGGGCCGTCGTAAACCATCCGGCTGCTTGGGCATGGGTGGCATGGCCCACAACGCGGGCGCGGGCGTTTTTGGGGTCCGCCGACAGCACGAGTGCGGCCGCACCATCTGAAATGCTGGACGCATTCGCCGCCGTCACCGTGCCATCGGGCCGGAAGGCTGGGCGCAGCATGGGGATTTTTTCGGGTCGTGCTTTGGCAGGCTGTTCATCGCGTGTGATGATTTCTTCGCCGGTTCGGGCGTGCAAGGTCACAGGCGTAATTTCGGCATCGAATGCACCTGATCGCTCTGCCTCCAACGCATTGGACAAAGAGGCAATCGCATATTGGTCTTGGGCTTCGCGGGTAAACTGAAATTTTTGCGCGCAGTCCTCGGCAAAGGTACCCATCAGGCGACCTTGGTCATAGGCGTCTTCCAAACCATCCAGAAACATCGAATCTTGCACAGTCTGGTGGCCAATCCGTGCACCAGCGCGCATCTTTGGCATCAGATAAGGGGCATTTGTCATGCTCTCCATACCGCCTGCTGCGATGCGAGACGCACCGCCAGCTGCAATCTGGTCAAACGCGATCATCGCCGTTTTCATGCCCGATCCGCACATTTTGTTCAGCGTTGTGGCAGGGACGCTGTCATCAAGGCCGGCCAAGAACCCTGCTTGTCGCGCTGGGGCCTGCCCTTGTCCGGCGGGCAGGACGCAGCCCATCAGCACCTCATCCACAGTCTCAACACCAGCGCCGGTCAATGCCGCTTTCAAAGCGGCACCACCCAATTCAGGCGCGCTGATATCGGCAAAAACGCCCTGAAACCCACCCATTGGCGTTCGGGCGGCACCATTGATGAAGACATCGCGCATTCCAGCTCTCCTCTTGCTTTGTCCTCAGGCTACGCGGGGCAAAGCCAAAGCAAAAGCCTCTCTTCGCATATCATCTTGCACTGAAAACTCCCGCCGGAGGCTTCGGTTCTATCCACAAACGGAACAGGTGCCATTGCACAGACCCACCGGCGCGTTAAGTTCAGGCGCAATATCAAGGAAGGATCACCCAATGCGCAATTTCCATCACCCCGGCCGGTCTGCGGTCTATGCGACAAATGGCATGTGCGCGACCTCGCATCCTTTGGCCGCCAAAGTCGCAGTCCAAATGATGGAAGCAGGGGGCAATGCAATGGACGGGGCCATTGCTGGGGCGGTACTTTTGGGGCTGTGCGAGCCGCAAATGACCGGCATCGGTGGCGATTGCTTTGTGCTGATGACACCGCCGGGCGAAGACCGGGTCGTGGCGCTCAATGGATCAGGGCGTGCGCCTGCGGGCATTGATGGGGATACACTGCGCAGCAAGGGTGCAACGATCGCACCATATAGCGCCGACGCTGTCACGATCCCGGGCGCGGTTGATGCGTTTTGCAAGCTCTCCAAAGATTGGGGGCAATTGGGGCTTAAGGCAGTGCTCGCCCCCTCGATCCACTACGCCGAAGCAGGCATCCCCGTCGCTGAACGCGTCGCATCAGACTGGGCGCAATCGGTTGATAACCTCTCAGGTCACGCCCGCGACCTTTACCTGTTGAACAACGCAGCCCCCAAAGCGGGGCAAATGTTCCGCGCACCCGAGCAAGCACAGGTTCTGCGCCGTATCGCAATGGACGGTCGGGCCGGGTTCTATGAGGGTGAAGTTGCCGAAGACATGGTTGCCAGCCTGAACGCTTTGGGGGGTAGCCACACGCTTGATGACTTCGCAAACACAGCCTGCGACTACACTGATCCGATCAAAGGTGACTACGCAGGGCTGGACCTTTATGAGCACCCGCCGAACGGGCAAGGCGCGACGGCAATCCTGCTTCTCAACATGCTCAAACACTTTGACATCGCAGGCATGGACCCTTGGGGTCCCGCGCGGGCGCATATCGAGGCCGAGGCGACTAAGCTCGCCTACGACGCACGCAACAGGTTCTTGGCAGACCCAGACCACATGACGCGTCTGGACTATATGACGTCGCCGGACACAGCCGCCAAACTTGCGGCGTTGATCGACCCCAAGAAGGCGATGCCTGCGGGTGTGCCGGGGACCGAGGCGGTGCATAAAGACACCATCTACATTACCGTCGTCGACAAAAACCGGATGTGTGTGTCGCTGATTTACTCGGTCTTCCATTCGTTTGGATCAGGGATTGCATCAGATAAATTCGGCGTGCTGTTCCAAAACCGTGGGGCAGGATTCACCTTGGACCAAGGGCACCCCAATGAGGTCGGACCGGGCAAGCGGCCCATGCACACAATCATCCCGGCGATGTTAAAGAAAGACGGACAAGACTTGATGCCGTTCGGCGTGATGGGTGGGCAATACCAATCAACAGGGCATGCGCGGTTCGTGACAAACATCACTGATTTCGGACTGTCGCCACAAGCTGCAATAGACGCACCGCGCGCCTTTGCAGAAGGTGACGAGCTGCGGGTCGAAGATGGTTACAGTGAAGCGGTGAAGGCGGAGTTGAGCGCATTGGGCCACAACGTGGTGCGGCCAGACACAGCCATAGGCGGCGCACAAGCGATCCTACTGCATGAGGATGGGGTGCTTGAAGGGGGAAGTGATCCAAGAAAAGATGGATGCGTGTTGGGGTATTGATGTGGCTTAAGCGACAGTTTTTATCTTGAGAAGAGCGTGGTAAATGTCCTCAATGCGGTGTGGTTTCAACTAATCGCCGCATAGCAGAACTCCCCCTACCTATCCCCGCCCAATTCATCCCAAATTTCCTGCACCCACCGCTTAATTACCTGCGCTTCTTTCCAGCGATCGGACATCTCGCGTCCGTCCGGTCCTGTCATTGCGTATTCCGGCGGCCCGAGTTCGCACACAAAGATGCAGTCCCCTGACGCGTTTCGTGTCCGCCAGTCGGCTAATCCTTCGCGCCACCAACCTTTGAACAGCTCCACCCATTTTTGATGCTGCGGAAAGTCCAGTTGTAGTTGGATTTGTTGCCGCGACGCCACCCGTCCTTGGAAACTGTCGGACCGTTGCAGAATGCGGCTGATCAGGCCGAGGTCATGGTCAGACAGCGGGAACCAGAATTCGCGGTCCACCACGTAATGCGACAGGTCTGCGCAAATCCGCATGTCAGGGATGCGGTCGAGCAGTTGCAGTGTCGTGTAGAGGTCGTTGGTGATGCAGTTGCGGTGCGTCTCAAACTGCACGGGCACGCCGATGCGGTCAGACATGTTCATCCAAGTCTCGATCACGGGCACCATGTCGTCGAGTGCGATGGGCATGACCTGCCCGATCACATCCACGAAAGGCGCGCCGAAATCGGCGGCCATGTGCAGCGTATCTTCGAGGCTCTCAATCGTCTTGGGAAAGGCCACAATCAGCGGCGTAAGACCGTTTCGTTCCATGTGTGGCCGCACTTCGTGTGCAACAGCCACGTCGGAGGCGCCCAGATCAATCGCCATACCGTCAAAGCCTGCCCCAGACACCATTTCGCAGACCTGATCATAGGGCAGTCTCACACCGGTTTGGTCATGCGGCTGCATCGCCCAAAGCGAGGTATAGACCTGCAGCCGCCTCATTCAGCGGGCATGCGCGTGACGCGTCCACCGCTGCGGGGGATGATCCAGACCTCGTCGATTGGGTATTGGCTTTCATCTTTGGCCATCAGCTTGCCGATCACTTCGCGTTGGAATTCCAGCCAGCCCATGCGGTGCACTTCGCCTGCTTTGTCTTCAATTCGGTCGTTGAGTTCACGCAGCTTCCAAAATGGGACAGCAGGGAAGGTGTGATGCGCTGTGTGGTATGGCATCTGCCAGCAAAGCCAGTTTTGAATGGCGTTTGCGCGAGTGGACCGGGTATTTTCCATGATGTCGTTTTCATGGGAGAGCCCAAGATGTTCGATCGTGTTTTGAAGCTGATGGATCGGTTTGGTCAGGATCATCGGAATCAGCCAAAAGGTCAGTGCCGCCCATGATGAAAAGATCAGCGAGAACAGCGCTATCACGACATAGCCAAGCATATGCAAGCGGCTTTCGCGGATGACGCGCGCCTCTTCCTCGGCGCGGATGAAGGGTTCAATGATGATCCCCCGTGCGCGGCGGACGGTGCCAAAGACACGGTTGCGCCAATACGTAATCCCGCTCAGCCAAAGCAGGTAGGTTGTCAGCGTATAGGGTTCGCGCACCAGCTCGCCATCGCGCTCCCAGTCTTGCGTGTATTGGTGATGGGCGAAATGCATGATCTGGTCGAAATCGCGGGGGAAGATTTGGATAAAACCGATGATACGCCCGAAAACTTCGTTGAGTTTGCGGGTCTTGAAAACTGTCGCATGGGATAGTTCGTGTTGGGCGGCGTAGAGGAAGTTGAGAAGCACGCCAAGTGCCAGGCCGGTGACCCATACCCAACCAGTGCCCATCGCCTGCGCGTGCAAGATGCCGACGATCAAGATCGCCCCCATATGGCTCGCCATTTGCAGCCCGCCTTGCAAGTCGGACCGTTCCGATAACGTCCGCAATTCTGTTGGTGTCAGCAGCTTGCGCCGAGAGAAACTCGCTTCCATTTTGCACCCTTATTTGTTGTCACCGGACAGCCTAGCCTAGCTTGCGATTTTCGCAAAACCTTTCGCGTCCAACAGAACGCCGCTGGTATTACGCCACGTTGAGGGTGACGTACGCGCCAGCATTCGCCATGATCGCCTAAAGCGGAGGCACTTTCATGACCCAATACCCCAATCTTCTGACACCCCTCGATCTGGGTTTCACCACCCTTAAGAACCGCGTGTTGATGGGGTCGATGCATACTGGGCTCGAAGAGACCAAAGACTGGAACCGCGTCGCCGCGTTTTATGCCGAGCGTGCGCGTGGGGACGTGGCTTTGATGGTGACAGGCGGCATGGCCCCCAATCCAGAGGGTGGTGTGTTTCCCGGCGCGGCCGGCCTCTTTAGGGATGACGATATTGCCAACCATCGCAT
This sequence comes from uncultured Paracoccaceae bacterium, assembly GCA_947496605.1. GTDB lineage: Bacteria > Pseudomonadota > Alphaproteobacteria > Rhodobacterales > Rhodobacteraceae > Yoonia. The sequence goes on from CANMDF010000003.1 coordinate 206,712, forward strand.
TGTGACGGACCGCGTGCATGAGGCGGATGGCAAGATCGCGATGCAGATTTTGCATGCGGGGCGTTATGCCTATTCGCCCGCCTGCGTGGCCCCCTCGCCCGTCAAATCCCCTATTTCGCCTTTTCCACCAAAAGAGCTTGATGAAGATGGGATTGAGAAACAGATCAGCGATATCGTGACTGCCGCAGCCCGCGCGAAAGAGGCGGGGTATGACGGGGTCGAAGTGATGGGATCAGAAGGATACTTCATCAACCAATTCCTTGTCACCCATACCAATAAGCGCACTGACCGCTGGGGCGGATCGTATGAGAACCGCATGCGTCTTCCGGTTGAGATCGTGCGCCGGGTGCGCGAAGCCGTCGGAACGGACTTTATCGTGATCTACCGTCTGTCAATGATTGATCTGGTGCCGAACGGGTCGACTTGGGAAGAGGTTGTACAACTTGCCAAAGCGGTTGAGGCGGCAGGTGCGACAATTCTCAATACTGGCATCGGCTGGCACGAAGCCCGCATTCCCACGATCGCCACCTCTGTGCCGCGCCGTGCGTTTACATGGGTCACAAAGAAACTGATGGGCGAGGTGCAAATCCCGATCATCACATCCAACCGCATTAACATGCCCGAGGTCGCCGAAGGTGTTCTATCGGATGGCTGCGCTGACATGGTCAGCATGGCCCGTCCGTTCTTGGCTGATGCGCATTTTGTTGCAAAGGCGAAAGCAGGCAAAGCGGCTGAGATTGCGCCCTGTATCGCCTGCAACCAAGCCTGTCTTGATCATACCTTCAGCGGGAAACTGTCGTCTTGCTTGGTGAACCCGCGGGCCTGCCATGAGACGGAACTGACGATTGCACCCGCAGATGAGACAAAGTCCGTCGCTGTGGTCGGCGCTGGTCCTGCCGGGCTTTCTGCTGCACTTACAGCGGCTGAACGGGGCCATGAAGTGACGATCTTTGACAAGTTGGATGAGATCGGCGGACAGTTGAACATGGCCAAGCAGGTGCCCGGCAAGGAAGAATTCTGGGGGCTGGTCGAATACTATCGCACGATGGTCGCGAAGGCTGGGATCACGTTGCAGTTGGGCACAGTAGCCAAGCCCGAGACGCTGGCGGCGTTTGATGAGATCATCATCGCCACTGGCGTTGCCCCCCGCGACCCGGAAATTCCCGGTCAGGATGGCCCGAATGTCCTGTCATATATTGAAGTCCTGCGGGGTAAGGCCGAGGTGGGCAAGAATGTCGCTGTGGTCGGCGCAGGCGGTATTGGCTTTGATGTGGCTGAATTCCTTGTCACCGATGACAGTCCGACCGAGGATCTTGATGAATGGTTGGCCGAATGGGGTGTGGGTGACCCTGCTCAGACCCGCGGTGGTTTACGCCCCGAAGGGCCTAAGCCAGAGGCGCCCGTCCGACAGGTGACACTATTGCAGCGCAAGTCCGAGAAACTGGGCAAGCGTTTGGGCAAAACCACCGGGTGGATTCACCGTGCTGGGTTGCAGATGAAGAATGTCCAGATGGTCGGCGGCGTGAACTATGAAAAGATCGACGCAGAAGGCCTGCATGTCAGCAGCGGCGAGGCCCGCGAGAATCCACGCGTGATTGCGGCGGATACGATTGTCCTGTGTGCAGGACAATTGCCTGAACGCAGTTTGGCGGACGCATTGATCGCCCAAGGCCGGTCTGTGCACGTGATTGGAGGCGCTGATGTGGCTGCGGAACTAGACGCAAAACGCGCAATCGACCAAGGTACACGGCTTGCGTCGCAAATCTGACGTTAGGTCAATTGCGGCATGCAACGGCATGCTGACTTAGCGCAATTCCCTTAATGATAAGGCATTTTCTGCCGATGCGCTGTTTCCGCATCGGCACCAAAGCGGATTCATACCCCCTTATTGTCAGGCATTTGTCCCATTCCTGCCCGATTTGATCCTCAAACAGGAAACAACGGTATCAAAAATAATAGTGCTAGGAATTTCAAATGGATCGTCTGACGGAAATGGAGGCCTTTGCCACGGTTGTGGACCAAGGCGGGTTTACAGACGCGGCCAAGAAGATGGGAATTTCCAAATCTGCTGTTTCCAAACACGTCTCTTCACTCGAGGCCCGTTTGGGTGCGCGCCTGCTAAACCGCACAACACGTCGGGTAAGCCCAACTGAAATTGGTCTTGCCTATTACGACCGCGCCCGCCGTGTCCTGAATGATGCAGGCGAGGCCGATGCTTTGGTGACGTCAATGCAATCCGCACCGTCCGGCCTATTGCGCATCAGTGTCGCAACGGATTTTGGCGTGAACCATCTTTCGCCCGTCTTAGGCGAATTCCTGACAGAGTTCCCCGACATCACTGTGAATATGGCTTTGAACAACCGCTATGTTGAGCTGATCTCAGAAGGTTTCGACATGGCAGTGCGGATCGGTGAGTTGGAAGACAGCACTTTGCGCGCCCGCAAGTTGACCGACACAACCAAACGTATGATCGCGAGCCCTGCATATTTTGAGCAATATGGCCGCCCCGAAAAAATCGATGACCTGAACGAACATAAGCTTCTGCACTATTCCAATCAGGCGAACTCAGCTGTTTGGAAACTGACAGCCCCATCTGGTGAAAAACGCCAAGTGCGTACGGCCGGTTGGTTGACTGTGAATGATGGCCAGTCATTGCTTAATGCATGTATCGGCGGACTTGGCATCGCCTATTTGCCTAGCTTTCTGTATGCAGAAGCTATGAAAAAAGGCCAAGTTGAAGAAGCCATTCCCGATCTTCCTGTTGAAACCCAAGGCATCTATGCGGTTTATCCTCCGGGTCGTTTTACACAGCCCAAAGTGCGGGCATTCATAGATTTCCTTGCGCATGCCTTTGCCGACAAGGGCCCCGATATTTGGTAATTTTCCCTAGGTGTTGTCCACCTTACTGGCGCGGTCATCTTGGTGACCGCGCTTTTTTTATTGGCTATTAAGCTTATCACAAGGTCTTTGACCTAGCGTCCGTTCTGTTCGGCAAGGGAACTGAGATGGACCGATTGATGCGGCTGCTTGCGCCAAAGGGGGCGATTGGGTTTGTTTGCAGGCTTGTTGCGCTGATCGGCTTTGTCGCTGTTGCCAATATTACGTTTGCGCGATTCTTCGGCAATTCTGACCAATACGAACTGTTGCCATCGTCCTTTTACATCGTTCACGCTGCCGTCGTTGGTGGACCGCTTATTGCTTTCTTTCTGGCCGTCACGGTGTTTCAGGTGCGATTGCAGCGAAGACTTTGGCGGCTCTCTCGCAAAGATGGGTTGACCGGTCTCAACAACAGACGATCATTCTTCGAAACCGTTGAGAAGGTACGAAAGGTGGAAAACAAAGGCGTTCTATTGGTGCTGGATGCTGACTGGTTCAAGAAAATCAACGATACACACGGCCATGATGCAGGTGATCGCTGTTTGAAATCGATTGCGCATACCCTGCGCCGCAATACCCGAAATGGCGACATTTTAGGCCGGATCGGCGGGGAGGAATTTGCCATCTATCTTAAGGGAGCGTCGACTGCACACGCACAGATCATCGGCGAACGCCTTACAAAACCGATCAGCTTTGCCACGGAAACAACCGCGCATCTATCCGTGACACTGTCTGTTGGTGCAGCACACGCAATACCCGACATCTCGATTGATCATCTCTTTATCGATGCCGATGCGGCACTATACCAAGCCAAGCAAGCTGGACGTGCGACATATGTCCTTGCAGATACACCAAACGAAACTGCGAGGGCCGCGATATCAGCCTAGCGCGTTAGTCTTGCGTTGATGTCAGGATCACTTCGACGCGCCGGTTAACCTCTCGCCCGGCTTCCGTTAAATTGGATGAAATTGGTGCAAGATACCCCATCCCTTCCGCTTCTAACTGCGATCTGGGAATACCGTAGACGCTGACCAATCGCTCGAGGACCGAAGCGGCCCTGCGCTTGGAAAGCGCGATGTTTGCATCAAGTGAACCGGACGAATCCGTATGACCGACAAGGGCAACATTTCGTTGTGGGGCATTGATTAGATAGTCAGCCAACGCCTGAAGCGACGCATAGTCACCATCGGTCAATTGCGCTGATCCTGTCTCAAAACTGAGATCCGCAAGAACCGCACGCCCGGCCATTTCAAGTTGGTCTGCGAGCCCGATTTCCGGCTGCACATCAAAAGATCGCAGCGGTGTCGCCTCGGCCGTGGCAAGTGTTGAAGCGTGATCGCTCATCGGCCCGACGTGTGTAATTTGCACAAACCCGGCTTCGCGTGTTCGGCTGGTAAAGAGTGTAAGGTATTCGGGGCCGTCCACCCCTGTCCGCTCTGCTGCAAGAAACCGGAAATCGCCAATGTTGATCCGCATCTCGGGGGGCGGCAAGGTTTCAACGCCAAAGCGGAAATCAAAACCGCCACATGCCTCGGTCTGGCATTCAAAAATAATACGGTAACGGTCGTTACGAAGCTGTTCGCGCAAAGGACGTACGAGTTGCAAAGTGGTCAGCGACGCCGCATCGATACGCCAAGCCTGCTGTATGATTTGGCCCTCAACAGTTTGGGTCGGCACTTCGCCCCCATCCCAAATACCGCGCGGCATGACATAGCTATCAGCAGCGCGCACGACCTCGGACTGCAGGCTGGCATTGCTGGGGAAATCCAGTGTTTGGGCCTGTGCAGCGCACCCGGCAATCACCAATAATGCAGCGCAAATGCGGATCATCGGGCCTGCGCGTGGTATTCGTCGTTTGGCCGCATATCAGTGGCGGACGCGATGCGATTGCTCATGTTATAGAACCCGGCGACTGCGGCAATATCCCAGATATCACGGTCCGAGAAACCAACTTGGCGCAGGGCGTCGCGGTCTTTCTCTTCGATCTTGGCACTGGCCATTGTCATCGCCTCTGCAAAGTCCAACATTGCATGTTGTCGCGCGTCCAGATCAGCAACCCGCCAGTTCATCACAAGCATTTCACCCAGCTTAGGATCCCCCGAAAGCTGGCGTACCGCCGCCCCATGCGCCGTCAGGCAGTAATAGCATTTGTTGATAGATGACACGACAACAGCGATCATTTCGCGTTCCAGTTTTGAAAGCCCGGAATCAGCCAGCATCACATCGTTGTAGAGGGCCGTGAACGCGTTGAGTTTGTCGACGTCAAATGCATAGGCTTGCAGCACGTTCGGCACCATGCCCAGTTTGTCCTGACAAACGTCAAAGTACTTTTGTGTCGCATCTGGCAGCGGATCAGCCATTGGCAGATCAAGGGCGGTGGGTTGGTCGGTCAAAGGATTACTCCGGCAAAGTCCTGTAATGGTAGTGTCCCACAAGCGCCATCCCGAGGGAAGAGTAGAGCGCATTCGCACCCGCATTCGCCTGCGTTGTGACCAGCGTGAGGTATGCCGCACCGTGGTCTTGCGCCCAGAAAGCGGCCGCCCGCGTCAGGTGCCGGGCAAGCCCTTGGCGGCGGTGATCTTGGCCAATCTCAAGTGCGTGGATCATCGCACAATCAGCTGCAAGACCGACGTACCCTGTGCCGGCCGGTCGGTCATTCAACCGCCCCAGTAACGTGGTTTTCGGATGGTGCGCTCGGTCCATCACGGCAAGCCGTCCTGCACCAATGCCGCCTACTTTCCAGATTTCGATCTGTGCTGCTAGGGGTGGCCAAACCTCAAAACTCGTCACTGCTGGTGGGCGTGTCGTGGCGATATCTGAAATCTTGGTCGCATAGAGGTTCACCGGATCTTTGATGATATAACCCCGTGCGGCCAGTATCTCATCCAACGCATCTTCGCCTTCACGGATCATGAACAAAGGGGTCTGGCCTGCCTCGCGCATCGCGGCTTCAGCATGCGGGATGTCGGCATCGGTCACGGGTGCTTCGGCCGTGGTCGCACTGACCCGGCTGCTGCCACTGCTGTCCAACCGCACCATCCAAGGGCCCAGCGCTTGCTTTGCTGACGCCGGCCAAGTGCCGTCAATCACGGCATAGAGCTTTTGGACGGTGGGCAGGCTCATGCTGTGAATTTTGCCTCAAGTGCCACCATTGCTGCATCAAGCTGACCTGCATCACTGCCGCGCACGACGATATTAGAGCCGTAAACGCCATCTTTCTGGAAAGGGTATGACCCAACCGACAAATCGGGGAATTCATCGGCAAAAGCACCCAATGGGCCAGCCAAATCGCCCTCGCCGCGCATCATGCGCAAGGTGCGCGACAACAGTGGCGCGCCACCTGTCAGGGTTGGCAGGACACTGGCAACCATTGCTTTAAACACAGACGGAACCCCCGCCATCACATGCACATTCTTTAGACTAAAACCCGGCGCGGTGCTGACAGGGTTATCGATCAGATTTGCACCATCTGGGATGCGTGCCATGCGCAGACGTGCTGCGTTCAATTCTTGTCCTGAACGGTCGTAATGCGCTTGCAGTAGCGCACGGGCATCATCGCGAATATCGATATGCGCACCAAATGCGGCGGCGATGCAATCGGCCGTAATATCGTCATGGGTTGGCCCGATACCACCGCTGGTAAAGACGTGATCGTACCCGGCAGAAAGCGTTTTTGTCGCCGCAATAATTGCGTCACGATCATCGCTGACGACCCGCACTTCTTTCAGGTCGATCCCCATCTCGGTCAATTGCCCCGCAAGGTAGTGCATATTGGCATCGCGCGTCCGGCCGGAAAGGATTTCGTCGCCTATCACAAGCATTGCGGCGGTCGGGTTGGGCATCTGGGTGTTCTCCTGTCTGGTCTAACAGGTTATAGCGCGCCTATGGAATTTGCCACGCCCCTTGTCCCTGCCCGCCTGATCAAACGCTACAAACGGTTTCTGGCCGATGTGCGGCTTGAGGATGGACGCGAAGTGACTGCCCATTGCGCGAACCCCGGATCAATGATGGGATTGGCAGAACCAGCGACGAAGGTTTGGCTTGAGCCGAATGACGACCCTAAGAAGAAGCTGAAATTTGGTTGGCGTCTGGTGGACCATGAGAATGGGCATTTCACCGGCGTTGATACGTCTGTGCCGAACCGTGCTTTGAAGGCCGCACTGATGGCGCATGAGGTTCCTAGTTTACCCGCTTATGATCTGGTCCGCCCCGAGGTGAAATACGGCGAGAACAGCCGCATTGATTTTCTGCTTAGCGGCGATGGGCCGGATACCTATGTTGAAGTAAAGAGCGTGACTTTGTCACGACAACCCGGTCTGGCAGAGTTTCCCGACAGCGTTACGGCACGCGGGGCCAAGCATTTAGCGGAACTGGCGCGTATGGCAGACGAAGGCCACCGCGCAGTCATGTTCTATCTGGTGCAGCGCACGGATTGCGAAGCCGTCACTTTGGCAAGCGACATTGATCCGGCCTACCGCATGGCGTTTGATCTCGCGGCTCAGGCGGGTGTGACTGTTCTGGCGCAGGCCTGCAACATTGACCCAAAGGGCATCACATTGGGCGATCCAATCCCGTTCCGGCTCTAGAACTTTGCCGACATTTCACCTATGTGCTCCGATAATACGAAAAAGGAACGCGACCCGTGGAAACGAACAAAGCGCATCTGACCAAAGATGGTATCCGCCTCTATCAAACAGGCGACTTTGCCGGCATGGCCAAGGCGGGGGCGCTGGCTGCGCAAATTCTTGATGATATCGCGCCGCATGTTGTGCCCGGCCAAACCACAGGTGAACTAGACCGGTTGATTACCCAATGGGTGGAGGATGCGGGTGCTGTGTCTGCGACCATCGGATACAAAGGCTATCAGCACGCCAGCTGTATTTCCGTGAACCACGTCGTCTGCCACGGCATTCCCGGTGACAAAAAGCTGAAAGATGGTGACATCCTGAACATCGACGTCACGGTGATTGTGGACGGATGGTTCGGTGATACCAGCCGCATGTATGTCGCAGGCACCCTGCCCCGCAAGGCCGAGCGTTTGATCCAAGTCACCCACGATGCCCTGATGAAGGGTATTGAGGCCGCAAAGCCCGGAAATACCTTTGGCGATATCGGCCATGCGATCCAGCTTTATGCCGAAAGCCACCGCATGTCTGTTGTGCGCGATTTCTGCGGGCATGGGCTGGGCCGTGTGTTCCACGCGCCGCCGAATGTATTGCACTATGGTCGCCCCGGCACAGGTGCGCGTCTGGAAGAAGGCATGTTCTTTACCATTGAGCCGATGATCAACTTGGGCCGTCCTGAGACCAAAGTGTTGGGCGATGATTGGACAGCCGTGACACGGGACAAATCCTTGTCGGCGCAATTTGAGCACTCGATCGGGATTACCGCAGATGGATGCGAAATCTTTACGTTGTCGCCCACTGGTAAGTTTCACCCAACATACGGCTGAATGGGGAAAATCGCCCACGATTTCCCCTCTTGCGAATGACTTGCAACTGGGGACCTGTACCCCTATATCTAGGTTGTCGCTAGCGGTGACACCTTTCCCCTGAAATCATGACGAGAGGATGCATGCTATGCACCTGATGAAATCTGCCGCTTTGCTGGCCGCACTTGGCCTGACTGCAACTTCTGTAACCGCTCAAGAGGTGACATTGCGCTTTCAGCACTTTGTGTCCCCTGCCAGTGCGAACCCGACTTATTTCATGCAGCCTTGGGCTGATGCGATTGAGGAACAATCTGATGGTCGTATCAAGGTTGAGCTTTACCCCTTTATGCAATTGGGCGGGTCTGCCCCGAACCAATACGACCTGATCCGCGATGGCGCGATTGATGGCGGTTGGGTCATTCCCGGCTATCAGCCGAACCGTTTTCCTGAGGCCGAGGCGATGGAATTGCCATTCATGACCACAAAGTCTGGTGAAGAAGCCAGCGCTGCGGCGTGGGACTTCACCCAAGAATACCTGATGGATGACTTCGCTGATGTGCATGTTATCGCAGCCCACATGCACGGCCCCGGCATTGTGCATAAGCGCGGTGCGTCTGTTGCGACGGTTGAGGATTTTGCTGGCTTGAAGCTGCGTGGCCCGTCCCGCCCTGCAACATTGCTCTTGGAAGAACTGGGGGCCACCCCGATTGGTATGCCCGTGCCACAATTCCCCGAGGCTTTGTCGCGCGGTGTCGTCGATGGCGGTGTCATCACGTGGGAAATGTCGCCTTCGCTGAAGCTGGACGAGTTGACGGATAGCCACACAGATGTAGCGGGCGATAACGCACTCTATAACCTCTACTTCATCTGGGCGATGAACAAGGATGTGTATGAAGGCATGCCCGATGATCTGCGTGCGATCATTGACGCCAATTCAGGCATGATGGCCAGCCAGTGGGCAGGACGTGCGCATGATACGGGCGACATCGTAGGCCGTGATCTGATGGCGGCTGACGGCAATGAGATTGCGCAGCTGTCGCAGGCCGAGACAGACCGGATCAAAGCACTGGGTGCGGATGTGACCGCCGCTTGGATCGCTGAGATGGATGCCAAGGGCTTTGATGGTGCTGCGCTGGTTGAAAGTGCGCAGGCGGCTGTCGCAGCGAATGCGAACTAACAACAACCACTGAATGCACAACCAATTGGCCACAGGCGTACACCCGTTGTACGCCTGTGCGCTGTTTGCGTTGTGCAAAACGTGGGCAATCCGTTATGCAAAGATGACTTTCACTGATCTGGCTAGCTTCTCTGTATGACGACTTTTCCCGATACAATTACGCAAGCCAGCCTCGCTGCACGTTTTCGAAAGGCGGTCATCGCCATAGCGTTGGTCGCTGCGTTGCTGATGATACTTCAATCAGATGCTGGCGTAAGCGCCGTTCTTGAAGTGGCCTTTAGCTATGGCTTGGGCATTGCTTCAATTGTTGTTGTTCTCTTACTCGTCCAATTCTTTTGGGCGCGGCTAAAACAGCAGACTGACGCAGACCCGATGGCGTGGTATCGTGCATATGCGGCGCAAATCAATTGGGGTGACATCGTTGCTTCGCTGTTTGCGCTGACAGTGACCGTATCATGTTTTACCGTCTACAAGGGCACAGTTGTAGGGGCGGGCGGCTACGGGTTTGACGCGATGTTCATCGCTTGGGATCGCACGATTTTTGCCGGTAATGATCCTTGGGTCTTGACGCATGCCATGCTGCCCTCGGTCTATGCTACAAAAGTCATAGATATTCTTTACCATCCGACGTTCTTGCCAATGGTGGTGGGCTTTATCGTCTGTATTGCGGCCAAGGCAAAAACCCCTCTGCGCTACACCTACATGGTGGCCTACTTAGCAAGCTTTGTGATCATTGGTATGATCACAGCCAGCGCGTTGCATTCTGCCGGGCCTATTTATGAGGGCACTTTGTTCGGAGATGGGCAGACCTTCGATGAATTGGCCAAGCGACTGGCCGCCCAGAATACAGAAGCAGGGCCATTCAGCGCAGTCTTTGCGCAAGGGTATTTGCTGCAACTGAATGAACAAGGAACCACCGGTATAGGTGGTGGCATCTCAGCGATGCCGTCGATGCATATTGTACTGGCATTCTTATGGGTGTTTGCGGCTTACCACCTGAACCGTGTCCTAGGGATTGTTGTGACGTTCTATGCAATCGTCATTTGGTTCGGATCTGTTCACCTTGGATGGCACTATTTTGTAGACGGATTGGTTGGTCTCATCATGTTGTCCGTCATCTGGTACGTCGCTGGTCGGACCTTCGGGCTTTATGGTCGCCGCTAGGTAATCCGCGCAACCACATAATCCGCCAGATCGACTAACATCCTTTTCAGTTCATGGTCGGGCACGGCATCCAGCGCGGATTTGGCCTTTTCCGCCCAAGCCAAAGCATCTTGCCGGGTCGCTTCCATCGTACCGTATTTAGCGAGCAAGGCGATTGCGTGATCAAGATCGCCCTCTTCTTGCTTTCCTTTTTGGATGGTGCGCACCCAGAAAGCGTGCTCATCCGCATCCGCCGCTGCTACTGCACGGATCACCGGCAACGTCAGCTTGCGTTCACGAAAGTCATCACCGACGTTCTTACCGGTGGCTTTTGTCCCTCCATAGTCAAGCAAATCGTCAACGATTTGGAACGAAACCCCCAACGCATCGCCATAGTCAAACAGCGCCTGTTTAGTGGCTGTGTCCTGACCCGCGATCTCTCCGCCTACTTCCATAGCTGCAGAAAACAACGCGGCTGTCTTGCCGCGCACAACCTGCAGATAGATCTCTTCGGTTGTGGCCAAATCGCTGGCGGCGGTCAGTTGCAACACTTCACCTTCGGCAATCGTGGCCGATGCATTGGCCAGAATATCAAGAACACGCAACGAGCCTGTTTCAACCATCAACTGGAATGAGCGGGCAAAAAGGTAGTCACCGACCAAGACGCTCGAGGTATTATCCCACAACAGGTTCGCTGTCGGACGCCCACGGCGTTGGCTGCTTTCATCGACCACATCGTCATGCAGCAAGGTGGCAGTGTGAATAAACTCAACCGTTGCTGCCAAATGCACGTGGTACGGGCCGTCATAGCCACACATCCGCGCCGCGGCCAACGTCAACATCGGGCGCAGACGTTTGCCGCCGGCCTCAACCAAATGCGCTGTAACTTCTGGGATGCGCGGGGCATGTTTTGAGGCCATGCGTTCGCGGATCAGCGCGTTCACTGCGGCCAGATCTTCGGCCAGGGCAGCGGCGAGCTGTTCGTGCGGTTTGGTGGCGGCGGTATCAAGGCTCATTAACAGTTCCGTCATGTGAATAGACAACGCGCACGCAGCACATTACCTCTTGGGAGATGAAAGAGCTTTTGCGCACCAACGACCCCACCGTCCTCGCTTTTGCAACCGCCCTGTTAGACAGCGAGGGTATAGACTGGTTCGCGTTTGACGTAAATATGAGCGTGCTTGAAGGCAGCATAGGCATTATGCCGCGGCGCCTGATGGTTTTGGACCGCGATTTGTTCATGGCCGAGGCCGTGATGCGCGACGGCGAGATTGACTTGGGCCGTGTCTGACGCGCTGACCCATGACGACTTTCTAGGCGGCAAGATCAAGGTCTGGCAGCCACGCCGTGGCTATCGGGCGGGTGTGGATCCCGTGATCTTGGCAGCGTCTGTGCTTGCCAAGCCGGGACAATCTGTTTTGGAATTGGGCTGTGGTGTTGGGGTAGCGTCATTGTGTCTTGCCGCACGCGTACCGGACCTGTCGGTTAAGGGCGTTGAGGTACAACCTGTCTATGCAGCGCTGGCGGCACGCAATGGCGCTGAGAACGCGTCACCCTTTGACGTTGTCGTTGCAGATTTACGAAACCTACCTTCCGACCTGCGGCAGCGGCGTTTCGATCATGTGATGATGAACCCACCCTACTTTGATCGCACAACTGGCACGGCGTCTGATGATGCGGGCAAGGACATCGCCTTTGGCGGTGAAACCCCGCTTTGGGACTGGCTTGATGTTGGCGCGCGGCGTGTTGGGCCGCGCGGGTTTCTGACAATGATTCAACGGATGGACCGTCTGCCAGAGGCGCTGGACGCGTTGCAAGGCAGGCTTGGGTCCATAATTGTGCGCCCAATCGCAGGGCGCATTGGGCGTGCGCCCGAGTTGTTTTTACTACAAGCCCGCCAAGACGGGAAAACGCCGTTTCAAATGGCGCCCACTTTAATCATGCATGAAGGGACCACGCACCAAGGCGATCAGGAAAGCTATACGCGCGAAGTATCTGACGTTTTGCGAAACGGCGCGGAATTGCGCATTCTGCCTTAACGATTTGGAAACCTGTCTGGGTCAGGCTAAAAAAATGTCGAATTGCTGCTCTGCGGCGTGACAGAACCGATCAGATATGGTGCAATCAAATTACACCAAACCAGAGGAGGACGACCATGAGCTTGAGTTCGCATTTGCAGGAACTGAAGAAGAAACACCAAAACCTCTCCGAGAACGTCGAAGTGATGCAGCGTAGCCCCGCATCAGACGACCTCGAAATCGCGAAACTTAAGAAGCAAAAGCTAATGCTAAAGGAAGAAATTTCTAAGCTGAGCGCGCATTAGCAAAGTCCAATACGCTCTGGCAGCGTATGGCGCTGTCAGAGCAAATCACTCGCATTGATCAAAGTACGGCCTGTCGCCAAATGTTTGGACGACTGAATCTCCTTTAAAACCCATGCCTCAAATGCCGCAATATGCGGGCGTTTCTCGTTGCCTAAGGGACAAATGAACCGATACTGCGCTTCGGAAATGAGTCCAATTTCGAATGGTGCAACCAATTGTCCGTCCTCGATCGCACGTGCCACCAGTGACGCACGTCCCATCACAACCCCGGCCCCAGCAACTGCGGCATCAATGGCGTGATCCGCTTGCGAAAAACGTGGGCCATGTGACGTGTCAGCGTCTACTTCGGCGGCCTTCAGCCAAGCGTCCCAACCAGTCGGCAAATTCAAGAAATTGATCGAATCGTCATGAATGAATGTCGCATGCGCCAGTTTTGCAGGGGTATCGAATTCTTGTGCCAAACGCGGCGTCATCATCGGTGTCATCCATTCGTCAAAGATGGGCCGTGAATAAACGCCTTCATCGCCGCCAAGACCAAAGCGGATCGCGACATCTACCTCGTCACGGTTGAAATCAACAATCCGTAAGGTCGCCGAAAACCGCAAATCAATGTCTTCATGGGCTTGCGCAAAATTATACATGCGCGGCGCCAACCACTTTGACGTAAAAGCAGGGCCGGCAGTAACGGTGAGCACACCACTGTCAGTTAACCTTTTTGTACTACGCCACGCAGTGGACAGAGTTGTGAAAGCATCCGTCGCACCAGGCGCAAGGCAACGCCCCGCCTCGGTCAGTTCTACCGCACGATTAAGACGACGAAAGACAGGTTGCCCTAAATCTGCCTCTAGGGCCTTTATTTGATAGGACAAAGCAGCAGGCGTGACGTTTAATTCTGACGCAGCCTTGGAAAATGACATATGGCGGGCAGCGGCCTCGAATGCGCGCAAGGCGGTGAGTGGGGGCAATCTATCTGACATAAGTCAGTTTAATACAGCTTAACTGAACCAATAGAAAGTCTCGTTTGTCGGACGGCGTCCGAGTACGCATATTAGGGACATCAAGACAAACAAAGACATACACAAAGGAACACGCCATGTACGAGACAACAACAAGCCCCCGCATCCGTGAAGGTATCGAACGCGCGCACCATGAACGCGCCGAGGCACTCCGCAATGCGATCCGTTGGTTCACACGCCGCACATAAGCCAGAATTTTCGCTACGGGTGCCGCGGTATCCGAACGAAAAAGGGCCACGCCTGATCAGCGTGGCCCTTATTTATTGTAGGCTAGATTGACTTAGGCCAGATACTGACCGCCGTTTGCAGACAGTGTTGAACCCGTCACAAAGCCCGCATCGTCGGATGCAAGGAAGCAAACCGCACGCGCAATTTCAGAGGCTTCACCAAGGCGGCCCACTGGGATTTGCGGCAGGATCACTTCGTTCATCACTTTCTCAGGGATCGTGCTCATCATCTCGGTGTTGATGTAACCTGGGGCTACAATGTTCACTGTGATGCCGGCGCGCGCACCTTCTTGGGCCAGTGACTTGGTAAAGCCGATGTCGCCCGCTTTGGTCGCGGCGTAGTTGGCTTGCGCAAACTGACCTTTTTGACCATTGATTGAGCTGATCGTCACAATGCGCCCGAATTTACGCTCGCGCATACCGCCCCAAACATTATGCGTCATGTTGAACACGCCGTTCAGGTTGGTGTCGATGCATTCGTGCCACTGCTGCGGTGTCATCTTGTGGAACGGCGCATCGCGGGTGATGCCTGCGTTATTCACCAAAATCTCTACTGGGCCAAGGTCCGCTTCGATCTGAGCAATGCCTGCTTGGCATGCTTCATAATTGCCGACGTCCCATTTGTACGTCTTGATACCAGTTTCGGCAGTAAAGGCCGCAGCCTTTTCATCATTGCCAGCGTATGTGGCTGCAACGGTGCAGCCCATGTCCTGCAATGCTGTTGCGATAGCTGCGCCAATTCCGCGCGAGCCGCCTGTTACGAGTGCGACACGTCCCATATTCGTTCCTCCAAAGGTGTTCTCTTGATAGTTTGATAGGCGGCGCTGGGTCGCGCCGCCTTGATTTAGATCAGGGGCGCTCAACGCAAAGTGCGACGCCCATGCCGCCACCGATGCACAAGGTAGCAAGACCTTTTTTCGCACCGCGACGCTTCATTTCGAACAATAGTGTGTTCAGCACGCGACAACCGGACGCACCGATCGGGTGGCCAATGGCGATGGCGCCACCGTTCACGTTCACGATTTCCGGATCCCAACCCATTTCTTTGTTCACGGCACAGGCCTGTGCGGCGAAAGCTTCGTTCGCTTCGACAAGGTCGAGATCACCGACGGACCAGCCTGCTTTATCCAGCGCTTTTTGTGACGCATAGATCGGGCCGACGCCCATAATGGATGGATCCAGACCGGCTGTGGCGTAAGATACGATACGCGCCAAAGGCTCAATCCCGCGCTTTTCTGCTTCGTCAGCGGACATCAGCAAAGTGGCAGCGGCGCCGTCGTTCAGGCCGGATGCGTTGGCGGCTGTCACGGACCCGTCTTTGGTGAACGCAGGGCGCAGCTTTTGCATCGCTTCCATGGTCGCGCCGTGGCGGATGTATTCGTCTTTATCTACGATGATGTCGCCCTTGCGCGTCTTCACGGTGAAGGCTGCGATTTCATCATCAAAGCGGCCAGCGTTTTGTGCAGCTTCTGCTTTGTTTTGTGATGCGACGGCGAATTCATCTTGCATATCGCGGGTAATTTGGAATTTTTCTGCCACGTTTTCAGCGGTTTGACCCATGTGGTAGTTGTTAAATGCGTCCCACAAACCGTCGCGGATCATAGTGTCGATGTACTTCATGTCGCCCATTTTTTGACCGGCACGCAAGTGTGCTGCGTGTGTCGAGAGTGTCATGTTTTCTTGACCACCAGCTGCAACGATAGATGCATCTCCCAGTTGGATGTGCTGTGCACCAAGGGCGACCGCGCGCAGACCGGAACCACATACCTGGTTGATACCCCAAGCCGCAGATTCCTGTGGAAGGCCCGCGTTGATATGTGCCTGCCGTGCAGGGTTTTGACCCTGCGCTGCTGTCAGGACCTGACCAAGGATCGTTTCGCTGACTTCGGATTTGTCTACCCCAGCCCGCTCAACCACGGCTTGGAGTACAGCTGCGCCCAGATCGTGGGCAGGTGTTGTTGCGAATGATCCACCGAAGCTGCCCACGGCAGTACGGGCGGCGGATGCGATAACGACGTTGGTCATGAATAGTCCCCTTCAAGTTTTCAATTGGACAAGAAGGTGCCATTTACACGTATCAGGTGCAAGGCGACCCATTGTCCGCTCGCCCCGTTGGGTAGGCCGAAAGTTGACGTAGGGCAAATCATTTCCCCTATGCGCTCAGCGCAACCCCCCATTAATGCGTCAACGTAGGAACGCCAAAGTGATATCCTTGCAAGCAATCGACTTTCAAACTTTGAAGGAATGCCGCCTCTTCCGCCGTCTCAACCCCGTCGGCCACAGCAAACATTTCGAACTGGTGGGCAATCATGATCAACGCCTCAACCAGAATCTGATTGTCGGGGTCTGCGTTGATACCCCGGATAAAGCTTTTGTCTATTTTCACGAGGTCGAAAAAGAATGACTTGAGGTGCCGCATTGCAATCACCCCTGCCCCAAATCCGTCAATGGCAAAGCCCACACCCTTGGGCTGCATGTCGACCATAAAGCGCGTCACGTTTTCATAAAGCATCATCGCCGAGGTCTCTGTGATCTCAAAAATGAGCCGGTCCCCTAGGTTGCCATCATCCTGCAAGCCGCGATCCAAAATGCGCCGCCATTCCCCATCGCCGATAGAACGCGCCGAAATGTTGACCGACAACCGCAATGTGGGGTTTTGACGAAGGTTTTGCAGTGCAAGTTCAAGTGACAGGCAGTCGATTTCGCGCCCGAGATCAGTTTCCTCAATCTGCGGCATAAAATGTGCTGCCGGTATCAAACGCCCCTCTTCGTCAGAAAGTCGGATCAAACCCTCTTGAAACGCGACCAGATTGTCTTCTGCTGTGACAATCGGATGAAAGGCCATTTGCCCCCGCCGTTGCGCCAATGCTTCCCTTACCAATCGGATCACATCTGCATCCCGGCTGGCCATTGCATAGACCAATGGGTCGACCAACGCCTGTGCATCCACTTGTGCAAGGCTAAGCGTGGTGTTTTGCATATTCGCGCTCCATACTAACCCACGCAACATGCCCTAATCGGCACTAACAACGGGTTAAGGACTGGCAGATGACGGAAAGATGCGGCTGGGCCGGACCTGAGCAGATTTACATCGATTATCACGACACCGAATGGGGCGTCCCTGAATATGACAGCCGCACTTTATGGGAAAAGTTAATCTTGGACGGGTTTCAAGCAGGGTTGTCTTGGATCACGATTCTGAAGAAGCGCGAGAATTTTCGCGCCGCATTTGAGGGTTTTGATCCAGATGTGATCGCCGAGTGGTCTGAGAAAGACGTAAAGCGCCTGTTGAATGACGCAGGTATCATTCGTCACCGCGGCAAGATCGAGGCGACGATTGGCAATGCCCGCGCTTGGCAAGAACTGGACGCAAGAATCGGGTTTGATCGCTTCCTGTGGAACTATGTCGACGGTGTCCCATTGCGAACAACCCACGCCGACCGTGCGCTGATCCCAACCCAATCGGCCATGACGGCGCAGATATCAAAGGACCTGAAAAAAGCAGGTTTCAAATTCTGCGGTCCCACGATTATCTACGCCTTCATGGAAGCCACCGGATTGATCAACAACCACCTGACCACATGCCCTCGCCATGCCCCTTGCGCGGCACTCGCCCGTGATCCCAAAGATGTGTGGCCTACCAGCGCTTAAGCGCGTCCTCATCAGCGTCTTTGGCGTCGACCCAAGAACCGCCCTCGTGCGTCACTTCTTTCTTCCAAAACGGCGCACGGGATTTGAGATAATCCATTAGGAAATCCGCTGCCTCAAATGCTGCGGCACGGTGGGCTGATGCGGTGGCGACCATCATGATCGGCTCGCCGGGTTTCAGCGGGCCGTAACGATGAATGACCAGCACATCGGCCAGCGCCCAGCGCTGCATTGCTTCTCTTGCGATCTTGGTAATCGCGCTTTCGGTCATGCCGGGGTAATGCTCAATCAGCATTTCTTGCAGGTCACCTTTCGTGTCGCGCACAACGCCGGTAAAGCTGACAACCGCGCCAATATCCGTGCGATCTTGGGCAAAGCTGTTCAGCTCAGCACCCGTATCAAAGGCTTCTGATTGCACACGAACGGACATTAGCCACCAGTCATCGGTGGGAAAAACGCGACTTCGCGGACGCCAGCCAAGGGCGCGTCAAAGTCGGACAGTTCTTGATCAAGGGCGACCCGCAACGCGCTGACGTCTGCGAAGGCCGCAGCATAGCGTTCTTCGCGCGCACTAAGTTCCGCGATCAAATCGTTGACCGTGGCCGCGTCCGTATCGACTGTTTCTTGCGGCAGACCGATGCGTTCACGGACCCATGCGAAGTAGACGACATTCATGTGTCACCATCCCGCAAATAGGGACGCGATTTGTTGAAGTAGTCCCAACCGGTGACAATCGTCAGCAACGCGGCGATCCACAGCATGATAATGCCGCCCCACCAACTGATGATCATCCCTTGGTATTTCCACCAAAGGCCCAATTCGTCTGGGCCTGTGCCTTCAATCGCCGCAGTGACCATCTCTTGGGTCATAGCAAGTGACTGCATCCCGAAGTAATGCTCAAACGCACCCGTCGCAAAAAGCATCGAAATCGCAACCATCTGCGCGGTTGTCTTCCACTTGGCAAGGTTGGTCACTTTCAAAGTACCCGCCGTGTCACCCAAGAATTCGCGCAGACCTGACACAAAAACCTCGCGGAAGATAATCAACGTCGCGGGCAGCAAAATCCACGGGTTCATGCCGGAAAAACCGGTAATCACGACCAGCGCGATGATGACCATCGCCTTATCGGCAATCGGGTCTAGCATCGTGCCTAGTTTCGTTTCCTGCTTCCATGCGCGTGCCAGATAGCCGTCAAGAAAATCGGTGAAAGCCGCGACCACAAACAGGGTCAGCGCGAACCAATCCGCCCAAGGCCGTGCGAAATAGAGAAACATCACGACGACGCCGGGGGCTGCGGCAAGCCGCAGGATGGTCAGGATATTTGGCAAGTTGAGTGTCATGCACGAGTGGTAGCGCGGCTCTGCCTCCGATACCAGACCACGCGGCGAGTTTCTGCATGCCGAGGTCGTGATTGGGTTTGACCCTTTGGGGGACTCACGACACAATATCGGTAAGGTGGACCAAATATGATCCGCACCGACTACCGATACATGGGAACATCCAATGAGATACGTAAAGCCCGAGAGTTTTGAGGCCGCAGCAACCCTATTGCGCGATGAAGACGGCATCTCGCGCATTTTGGCGGGCGGCACCGATGTGCTGGTTCAGCTAAAGGCCGAGATGGTCGAGCCTGATCTGATGGTCGACATGAAGCACCTGCCCGGTATGCGCGACATCGTGGCAGAGGATGGCGGGTTTCGTGTGGGTGCGGCCGTGTCTGGCGCCGAGATGGGCGAACACGCCGCACTGAAAATGATGTGGCCGGGTGTGGTTGAGGGGGTCGAGTTGATCGGCTCTTCTCAGGTGCAAAGCCGTGCGACGATGGCAGGGAACCTGTGCACTGGATCGCCAGCAGGCGATAGTGTGCCAGCGATGGTGACTGCTGGGGCCGTCGCCCGTGTGCAAGGGCCGGACGGTGTACGTGATGTCCCTGTTGTCGATATCCCAACTGGACCGGGCAAGAACTCTTTGGCGAAGGGTGAGTTTATCACCTCAATCTTCCTTCCTGCCCGTCCTGAGAATGCATCCGACGCTTACCTGCGCTTTATTCCCCGCACCGAGATGGACATCGCGGTGTCTTCCGCTGCTGTAAGCTTGGAATTAGACGGCGCGGGCGTGGTTACATCCGCGCATGTCGCTGTCGGTGCCGTGGCCCCGACTGTGTTGCTGGTGAAAGACGCAGGCGGCGCTTTGATTGGCTCAAAGCTGGATGACGCCGCCATCGCAGGTCTGGTGCGTGCGGTTGAGGCCGCTTGTAACCCCATTACCGACAAACGCGGCACGATCGAGTTCCGCACCAAAACAGCAGGCGTGCTGGCCAAACGCGCCGCCCATATCGCATATACCCGCGCCGGAGGTCAGGCATGAAAACGATCCCTGTAGAGACAACGATCAATGGCGATAGCGCAGAGTTTTTGTGCCATGCGGACGAAAGTCTGCTGGACGTGCTGCGCGACCGGCTGGGCATGACAGGCTCAAAAGAAGGCTGCGGCACTGGCGATTGCGGTGCGTGTAGCGTGATGCTGAACGGCCGTGTTATGTGTTCCTGTCTTGTGCTTGGTGTGGAAACGCAAGGGGCTGAGATTGAAACCATCGAAGGCATGGCCAAGGGTGAGGAACTGCATCCGTTACAGCGCGTATTCTTAGAGGAAGCAGCTCTGCAATGTGGTGTGTGCACGCCGGGTATTCTGGTGGCGGCGAAAGCGCTGCTGGAAAAGAACCCTGATCCTACTGATACCGAGGTCCGCTATTGGCTGGCCGGCAACCTATGCCGCTGCACCGGCTACGACAAAATCATCAAGGCAGTCCAAACCGCTGCGGCTGAAATGAGGAGCGCGTAACATGGCTTTTGACGCACAAGCAGAGCGCAAGTTTAACATTGTCGGCACGCGGGTCGCGCGGCCTGATGGGATTGATAAGGTCACGGGCAAAGCGGCCTACGGTGCCGATATCTCAGCCCCTGGTATGTTGCATGGGCGCATCCTGCGCAGCCCACACGCCCATGCGCGGATCGTGTCGATTGATACGTCTGCCGCTGAGGCGCTTGCCGGTGTGAAGGCTGTCGTAACGGGCGCTGATCTGGCGCAGCCAGAGGACGAAGGCTTTGCCGATGTCGCGATCAACTGCCTGGCTCGCGACAAAGTGCTCTATGACGGCCATGCCGTTGCGGCCGTTGCGGCGAAAAGCAAATCTATCGCAAAGCAAGCCATCCGCCTGATCAAGGTAGACTATGAAATCCTGCCCCATGTGACCGATGTCGATGCGGCCATGAAACCCGACGCGCCTGTCATCCAAGAAGGCCGCGCACTGGAAACCGTGCCCGCAGGCATGTCGCAGAACGTGACCACCCATTGCCAGTTCGGGCATGGCGACTTGGACGCAGGTTTTGCCAAGGCGGACAAGATTGTGGAGCGCAGTTTCAAAACCGCAGCCACGCACCAAGGGTATATTGAGCCGCAAGCGTGCATGGCGAGCCTTGGGTCTGACGGGCGAGGCGAGGTTTGGTGCTGCACCCAAGGCCAATACATGGTGCGCGCGAACTGTGCTGCTGTGTTGGGCGTTGAGGAAAGCCAATTGCGCATCACATCGTCCGAGATCGGTGGCGGTTTCGGCGGTAAAACCTCGACCTTCATCGAACCTGTCGCTTTGGCCCTGTCCCGCAAGTCGGGCAAGCCCGTCAAGGTCGTGATGACCCGCGATGAGGTGCTGAAGGCGACGGGACCGACCATCTCATCCTCGATGGATATCAAGATCGGTATGACCAAAGACGGGCGTATCACGGCGGCCCGTGGCGAATTGCGCTATTCTGGCGGGGCGTATCCAAATGCAACCGTTGATATGGGCGCGCAGGCGGCGTTTGCAGCCTATGATCTGGAAGCGGTGGAAACCGTCGGCTGGAACGCGATGACAAACCGGCCCAAGGAAATACCTTACCGCGCACCGGGTGCGCCGACCTCGATCTACGCGGTCGAGAGTGTGGTGGATGAGCTGTGTCAGGAGTTGGGGCTCGACCCGCTGGACGTGCGCCTGATGAACGCCGCGCGTAAGGGCACGTTGTCGTCCTATGGGCCGACCTTTAATGACATCGGCCTGGTCGCCACATTGGAAGCCGCAAAAGCGCATCCGCATTACGCAGCACCTTTGGGGCCAAACCAAGGACGCGGATTGTCCTGCGGTTTTTGGTTCAACTTTGGCGGCAACACTTGCGTGTCGCTGAATATCAACGATGACGGCACCGTAGGTGTAGTCGAAGGGAACCCCGATATCGGGGGCTCTCGCGCATCGATCTCGATGATGGCGGCGGAAGAATTGGGCGTGCCTTACGACAAGGTGCGCACCGTGATCGCAGATACCTCCTCTCTGGGGTTCAACGATATTACCGATGGTAGCCGTGTGACCTTTGCCGTGGGCCTTGCCACGATTGAGGCAGCGCGTGCGGCGATTAATGAGATGTGTCGCCGTGTTGCGAAAATCTGGGATATCGACGCCGACGCGGTGATCTGGGAGGACGGTTGCGCGAAACCTGCGGGGCCGAATGCAGGCATCCATCCGCCAATGACCCTCGCCGAGATTGCAGCGATTGCAGGCAACACCGGCGGGCCGATTGCAGGGCACCATGAGGTAAACGCAGATGGTGCGGGCGTTAGCTTTGGCGTGCACCTGTGCGACACCGAAGTAGACCCTGAAACAGGGGCCACAAAGATCCTGCGCTACACCGTATTCCAGGATGCAGGCAAAGCCGTGCACCCCGATTACGTTGAAGGACAGATGCAGGGCGGGGCCGTGCAAGGCATCGGCTGGGCACTGAACGAAGAGTATATCTATGGGACCGACGGGCGTTTGCAGAACGCAGGCTTCCTTGACTACCGGGTGCCTGTGGCATCGGACCTGCCGGACATCGAAACAGTCATTTTGGAAATCCCCAACCCCGGCCACCCCTATGGCGTGCGCGGTGTAGGCGAAACGCCGATTGTGCCTCCCTTGGCTGCGGTCTCAAACGCCGTGTCACGGGCGGCGGGTGTGCGTATGACGGAACTGCCGATGTCGCCTCCACGCTTGCTGAAAGCAATGACTGGCTAGGCGATGGTCCGGGTGAAACTCTGGGGATCGCTGCGCGCTTTGGCAGATGGCGAAGAATGGGTCGAAGTGGAGGCCAGCAATTTCAAGGAATTGCTGGATGCCTTGGCGGAAAAACACCCCGGATTGGCGCCGCAGATCAAACGTGGGGTATCATTGGCGCTGGACGGGGTGATTTATCGGGAGGCTTGGTTCACGAAGATCGGGCCGGAGAATGAGGTGATTTTGATGCCTTATATGGTGGGGGGTTAGCAAATTTTGGGTCGTGCCATGGTTAAATCCGCTGCAAGAAGTCTCTTGTGTTGATCTCTGGAATGAAATTTGCGCCAAAAGGCTCAGTAAAGAGAGCAAATGACAGCTCTTGCTTGCAAGGTATTGAATAGTGACACCACTCATTTCCTTCATCATCGCCACGCATAAACGACCAGCGTCTTTGATCCGCACGATCAATTCTGTCATCGCACAAGGCCCCGACGCAGAAATTATTGTCGTGGCTGACGAAGGTGACCGGGAAACCCGCGCTGCAGCTGCCGGCGCATTGCGCGAGACTGATATTTTCATTTCCAATCCTAGCCTGCGTGGCCCATCAGAAAGTCGAAATCTGGGATGCCGATCGGCGCATGGACAATGGCTCTGTTTCTTGGACGATGACGACACGGTCGCGCCGGACTACTTGGAGCAGGCCAAGCCGCATCTCGCATCCGGCAGGGTGATCTTTGGCAATTTCATGGTGGCACAGGATGAAGCAGACCTAAGTTTCGCAGAACACAAACGCAAGCCATTGGGCAATAAGCCCATTGCATCTATCGAAGTGACTAATTTCATACCAGTGGGTGCGTTTTTTGTGCCCACTGATCTGGCGCAACAAGTGGCGTTTGACAAGTACCTGCCCAGCCATGAGGACTGGGACTACCTGCTTCAACTTTATGCTCTGGCACCATTTCATCATGCCGACATATGGGGCTTTCGCTATCACCGGGCGTCCGGCCCGCATCGCAACACAATGAAACGCGAAGAGCGCCGCCTTGCGTATCTGGCTATCTATAGCCGACATCCCGCCAGCAATGCGGATGCTAAGCGTAAACGGGCAGAGTGTCTGGCGCGGATGGGAATTGAGCTTAAGCCGCGCTTCTTGTAGCGCTGGGGGGATAGATCAATCAGTTCCTTTGGACATCTTCGATGGGTTCAACCCTCACCCATTCTCATGAAAATAATCATACACCGTCTGCGCCAGTTTCGCTGACACCCCGTTCACCGCTTTCAAATCTGCCAAATTCGCCCGCGCCACTGCCTTGGCCGATCCAAAGTGCGCCAGCAATGCGCGCTTCCGTGTCGCACCCACGCCGGGCACCTCGTCAAGCGGAGTCGCTCCGATGGCTTTCGACCGTTTTGCACGGTGCGTACCAATCGCAAACCGGTGGACTTCGTCCCGCATCCGTTGGATGAAATAGAGCACGGGATCGTTGTGCCGCAGCGCCATGACGGGTTTGCCGGTGCGGTGGAATTCCTCTTTGCCCGCGTCGCGATCAAGGCCCTTGGCCACGCCGACCATGGGTATGTCGCTGACACCGAGGGCGTCCATGATTTCGCGCACAGCGCTGACTTGCCCTTGTCCGCCATCGATCAGCAGCAGGTCGGGCCATGTGCCTTGCGCACGTTCAGGGTCTTCTTTCAGCAGGCGTTGAAAGCGGCGGGTCAGCACCTCTTTCATCATGCCAAAATCATCGCCGGGCGTTAGGTCATCGCCGCGGATGTTGAACTTGCGGTATTGGTTTTTGTCGAAACCATCCGGGCCCGCGACGACCATCGCACCGACAGCATGGGCACCTTGGATGTGCGAGTTATCATAGACCTCGATCCGTTGGGGCACCTTGTCCATTCCAAACGCCTCGGCCACGCCTTTCAGCAGGCGTGCTTGGGTGGCGGTTTCGGACATCTTGCGTGCAAGACTTTCCCGGGCATTGCGCAAAGCGTTTTGAACCAGCTCGGCCTTTTCGCCGCGTTGGGGGACCGTGATGTCAACCTTGCGACCGGCTTTTTCGGCCATGGCATCGGCCATAAGATCGTCGTTGTCCAACCCATGCGACAGGATCAACATACGGGGTGGTTCGCGGTTGGAATAGAACTGGCCGACGAAGGCTTCCATCACCTCGGACGCGTCCTCGTCTCCGCTGATGCGCGGGTAATAATCGTGGTTGCCCCAGTTCTGGTTGGCACGGATGAAGAACACCTGCACGCAGGCTTGGCCGCCATCGCGGTGCAAGGCGATCACGTCGGCCTCAGCCGTGTTCTGCGGGTTAATGCCTTGCGCGGATTGCACCTGGGTCAGCGCCTTGATGCGGTCGCGCAGAGCGGCGGCGCGTTCGAACTCCATCGCTTCGCTGGCGTCTTGCATTTGTTTTGCGAGCGTTTCTTGGATGCCCTTGGTGCGACCTTGCAAGAATTTCTCAGCGTCGCGGACGGACCCTTCGTAGTCATGTTCAGAGATCAACCCGCAGCAAGGGCCAGAGCAGCGCTTGATCTGATATTGCAAGCAAGGACGCGTGCGCGTTTCGAAATCGCTATCGGAACAATTGCGCAGCAAAAATACCCGTTGCAGTTGATTAAGCGTGCGATTGACAGCACCCGCACCCGCGAAGGGACCATAGTAATTGCCCTTCTGTTTCTTCGCGCCGCGATGCTTTTTCAACATCGGAAAAGTGTGGTCTTTGGTGACCAGAATATTGGGAAAGGATTTGTCGTCGCGCAGCAGAACATTATAGCGCGGCTTCAACTGCTTGATCAGGTTCTGCTCAAGCAAGAGCGCCTCGGTCTCAGTGCGCGTTGTCAGGAACATCATCGATGATGTTTCGCTGATCATCCGCGCAATGCGGGGCGAATGTTGACCGGGACGGGAGTAATTCGACACACGTGCCTTGAGGTTGCGTGCCTTACCAACATACAGGACACGGCTATCAGCATCGAGCATGCGATAAACGCCCGGAGATGCGTCCAAAGTGCGCAAATACCCGTGGATCACATCGTATCCAGTCTTGGGTGGGGCTGTTGGTTGCTCGGTCATGAAGATTACTGCGTGATTCTCATTTGGCTGCAATGGTAACGCACTGGGGACAAGAGAAAAGGCATCCACGGTTTCTGTGGATAAGTCCGTGGGTTAATCCCAGACAGGTGGATTTTTTCGTTTGAATTGGCTGGTTTCTGCTGTTTGCCTAAAAAATAGGCAGTTTATTAAGATATTGAAAACACTGTATATTTTTATTGCGATTTGGTTAACGCCTTGAAAAATAGACTATTTGTGACAAATCCGTGATTGCTGACCTGATGAGGTGTACAACTTTCAGCGGCATCTACTCGACACCCAGCACATCTGGTGTCTCCCAAGCCAAATGCTGACCCCCATCAACAGCAATCATTTGCCCTGTCACAGCGGGCGCGTCCAAGAAATAACCCAGCGCTGCCGTGATATCTGATGGGTTTGCGCCCCGTTTCAGGACCGTTGCGGCGCGCTGTCTATCAAAGTGGTCCTTGCTTTGCCGGTGCCCTTGCAATGTCGGCCCCGGACCGATTCCGTTCACCCGAATACGCGGGGCCAGTGCCTGCGCTGTGGTCCGTGTCATTGCCCAAAGACCCATCTTGGCGATCGTGTAACTCATGAACTCAGGCGTCAGTTTGTGAATGCGCTGGTCAAGCATGTTGATCACGAGGCCGATGGCGACAGGCTCACCTTGATCGTCAGTAGCCGGATCCGGCACTTGGGTCGCAAAATTTTGCGTCAAAACAAAGGGCGCACGTAGGTTCGAGTCCATGTGGCGGTCCCAGCTATCCCGCGTGCCTGTGCTGATATTGTCGTATTCGAAAATTGATGCGTTGTTCACCAGACACGTCAGGGGCCCGCCCAGCGCATCCGACGCGCGTCCGATCAAGGCTTGTGTCGCATCCTCATCCAGCAAATCAGCCTGTAACGCGACGCCCTGACGCCCCAACGTAGCAAGTTGGGCCACGGTCTCCTGTGCGCCTACTTCTGAGCCTGCATAGTGCACAGCCACGTCGTAGCCCCGTTGCCCAAGATAAAGTGCCATCGCTTGGCCTAGCCGCGCACCTGCACCGGTCACCAGCGCCCTCATTTACGTTTCTCGCACGCGCAGGGCCCTTTGCCGATCCGGTAGCGGAGGCACTTGGGGCATTTCGCCTGTGCCAACCGTGCCTGTCCGGGAAATCGCCATTTTCCAAACATCGCGAGCACCAGCATAAACGCCAGAAAGATAAAGATCGCTTTGAGGATCAAAGGCCGAACCTCGCAAAGGCGGCGCGTTCTTCAACGCCTGCAACGGCATCATCGACGATTTGCGCACCGAAGCGGGACAGGAACGACTTCTTTTGCCCGTAGCGCCGGAATTGTACCTTATCGCCGAAGCGGTCCTTCATGACCGGCGCAAGGTGGCCGATGCCATCAGCAAGCCCTTCATCAATGCCCTTTTGGCCGATGTAGACTTCGCCTGTGAAAAGGTCGGGGTTGTCGGACAGTTTCGGCCCACGCCGCGATTTCACGTAATCAATGAAAGTTGCATGCAGATCTTCCAGCCAGCCTTTCAGCTTTTTCACATCAGCCGGTTTCTCAGGCTTGAACGGGTCCATCATGGATTTGGATTTGCCAGCCGTGTGCACGCGGCGCTCAACCCCGATTTTCTCAATCGCGTTTGTCGCCCCAAAGCCCGCGCTAATGACACCAATGGACCCCGTGATTGAACAGCTATCCACATAAATCTCATCCGCAGCACAGGCGAGCCAATAACCACCAGAGGCCGCCACATCTTCGACGAAGGCAAAGACGGGTATCTTCTTTTCGTCAGCCAAACGGCGGATGCGCGACGCGATCAGTGATGACTGGACAGGTGACCCACCAGGGCAGTTGATTTCCAACGCGACAGCGGCTGGTTTCCCTTTGCTGAACGCTTTCTCAATCACAGGCGCAAGGCTGGGATTATCCAAACCGCGACCGGAATTGGCGATGGCACCTTGCAGTCGAATGACAGCGACAAAGGGATCGGACTTCATAAATGGGATGTATTTTTTCATATTCTTTTACTTAGGTTGCTCAACGAGAGGCGCAAGGGTCACTGCCTGATCCGCCAACCCGTCCGAAAGATCCACCAAATGATCGCAAGGCATATTCCCGTGAAGCATGCGATGGCAAACAGCGAGATACCAATCGCCACGTCTGCTTCGCCAAAGAATGACCAACGGAAACCGCTAATCAGATACACAACCGGATTAAACAGTGTGATTGTCTGCCAAACAGGCGGCAGCATCGTGATGGAATAGAAAGACCCGCCCAGGAAAACGAGTGGCGTGATCACCAAAAGCGGGATCAGTTGCAGCTTTTCAAAGTTGTCAGCCCAGATGCCGATGATGAAGCCCAACAGTGAAAAACTGACACATGTCAGCACAAGAAAAAGCATCATCATGATTGGGTGCTTGATCTGAATGTCCACAAAAAAGAATGCGGTGACAAGAATGATGATCCCGATAAATAAGGCCTTGGTTGCGGCGGCCCCGACATAGCCTGCGACAACCTCAAGGAAACTGATGGGCGCTGACAGCAATTCGTAGATCGTGCCGATGAATTTCGGGAAATAGATACCGAAACTGGCGTTTGATGTGGCCTGCGTCATCACCGACAGCATGATCAGGCCGGGCACGATAAATGCGCCATAGCTGACGCCCTCGACCTCTTGGATACGGCTACCGATAGCCGCTCCAAAGACCACAAAATAGAGCGATGTCGATAGAACAGGTGAGATCAAGCTTTGCGTGATCGTACGGAAAAACCGGCGCATCTCGAAGATGTAAATTGTCCAGACGGCATTAAAGTTCATGGTGTTTCCTTTACCAAACCGACAAAGATATCTTCCAGACTGCTTTGCTGAGTTTGGATGTCTTTCATTTGCAAACCGGCCTTTTGCAGGTCGTTCAAAAGGGTTGTGATACCGGTGCGTTCACCCTTGGTGTCATAGCTATAGGTCAGCGACAGCCCGTCTTTGGCGCGCTCCAAGTCATAAGCAGAAAGGGCAGCAGGGATTTCATCAACAGCTTCGGTCAACTCGATCTTCAACTGCTTTTGGCCCATCTGCGCCATCAGATCGGCTTTGTCTTGGATCAGCAGGATTTCACCCTTGTTGATAACCCCGACCCTGTCGGCAATGGCTTCGGCTTCCTCAATATAATGCGTCGTCAGGATGATCGTGACGCCCGAGGCTTTTAGCCCTGCGACCACGTCCCACATGTCTTTGCGTAGCTCGACATCAACGCCCGCGGTGGGTTCATCAAGGAACAAAACACGCGGTTCATGGCTGAGGGCCTTGGCAATGAGAACACGCCGTTTCATGCCGCCTGACAGCGTCATGATCTTGTTGTCCTTCTTGTCGTGCAGCGACAGTTGCTTCAACACGTCTTCGACGTAGGCATCGTTGCGTGGCTTGCCAAAGATGCCCCGCGAAAAACTGACCGAATTCATCACGGTCTCAAACGGTTCTAGGTTGATCTCTTGCGGCACAAGGCCGATCAAATCACGCGCCGCGCGGTAAGCCGTTTGGGTGTCATGCCCGCCCACAGTGATCTTGCCCGAAGTCGGCAGCGTGATCCCGCAAATCGTCGAAATAAGCGTCGTTTTTCCGGCACCGTTTGGACCCAGAAGCGCAAGTATCTCGCCTTCTTCGATATCAAGGTTCACGGACTTGAGGGCCTCAAAGCCCCCGGCGTAAGCCTTGCGCAGGTTTTGAACAGATACGATCGCTGACATGGGGTGGCCTTTAGTTTGGTTTACCGAACCTAATGGCGTCAGTTAGTAAGCGAAAGTGCAAACACGGATTGAAACAATCTAACGTGAGATCAATCCTCTGGAGCTCTTGCACGATTCT
Source organism: uncultured Paracoccaceae bacterium (assembly GCA_947496605.1). Lineage (GTDB taxonomy): Bacteria > Pseudomonadota > Alphaproteobacteria > Rhodobacterales > Rhodobacteraceae > Yoonia. The sequence goes on from CANMDF010000003.1 coordinate 236,547, forward strand.
CCGAGAAGTCGTCTCAAATACTTGATCAATACTGCGATCTAAATATGCTCATCGGATACCGGGGACAGCTCATGACACTTCAAGCACTGCTTTCAAACGCTATCAGATTTATGGAGGACATTGGTCTGGACAGTGGGTTCCGCAGCTTCGATGTGCGCAACATGGCTATCATGAAGACACCTATGACCAAGATGTCGTCCTGCTCTGTGGTGGAACCTTTGGTCGGCCTTGTGCTTCAGGGTAGCAAGGCCGCGCAATATGGCACTGAGAGCGTTCGCTATCATCCCGGCGATGTCGTTGTCATTGGTCAGGCTTTGCCAATGACCTCTGCGCTGATCGATGCTTCAGTCGACGAACCCTACATCGCACTCTACATCAGTCTTGATCTGAACGTCTTGCGCAGCGTGTACAACGATATGGGTGGATCAGCCCAAGATAACGCGGGGCCCGCTTTGGCATCAGGCGCCGCAAGCCCCGAAATTATTGACTCTGTTGCACGCATGTTCAACTTAAACGGCGATCCTGCGGCAGAACAAACCTTAGGTGAGGCCGCATTGCGCGAGGTTTACTTTTGGGTTTTGCGCAGTGACCAAGGCGATACACTGCGCCGCGTTATTCGCGCTGATAGCAAGGCCAATCAGATCACGAAAGCGATTGCGCATATCAGGCGTGAATATCGCAATACGATCAAAGCCTCTGACCTTGCCGCGATCGCGGGGATGAGCGCTTCCGTGTTCTATGACGCTTTCAAACAGACAACCGCGAACAGCCCTTTGCAGTTTCAAAAGGATCTTCGCCTGACGGATGCGCACCAAATGTTGCAGCAGACTTCATCACCGATTTCTGAGATCGCATACAGCGTAGGTTATGAAAGTGCCGCGCAGTTCAGCCGTGAGTTCTCAAAGAAGTTTGGCGCGTCACCTAAGGCCTTTGCGAACATGGCACATGCTTAGGTAGTGCCATTCTTTCCTGCTTTCCGGAGAATCAGGCAAGTGTAGCGGAGAAAGCAAAGTGGTCGTCTGCCAAACCAAACCATAGCTTGGGTGCAAGGCTTACGGGGCCAAATCGCCCCATCTATGAAAGGACCTCACATGGCTATTTCTGATCAACAACAAATCGACTCCGGTTTTCACGCCAAGAGCACAGCATCCGAAGTGTTGGCCGATATCGACCTTGCAGGGAAGACCGCTATTGTTACTGGCGGGTACAGCGGAATCGGGCTGGAAACTGTGCGCGCACTGGCCGACAAAGGTGCATCCGTGATCGTTCCCGTGCGTTCTGAGGCAAAAGCGCAAGAAAACCTATCCGCGCTCAGTGGGGACATCAAAACAGCACCGATGGATTTGGCTGACTTGTCCTCTGTCAAAGCATTTGCGCAATCAGTCACCTCTGATCTGTCGCAACTTCACCTGCTGATCAATAACGCAGGCATCATGGCATGCCCCGAAGCGCGTGTTGGGCAAGGTTGGGAATCACAATTTGGTATCTGCCATATGGGCCATTTCGCCCTGACCAAAGCACTGTTTCGATTATTAGAGGCGACACCAGGTGCGCGCACCGTGGCACTTTCGTCAACTGCACACAGAATGTCTGACGTTCAGTGGGACGATATCCAATTCGAAAGCACTGAATATGAGAAATGGCGTGCTTATGGGCAGGCTAAGACCGCCAACGCCTTGTTTGCCAATGCCTTGTCGCGTCGCCTAAAGCCGGCTGGTGGACATGCGTTTTCCGTTCATCCGGGCGGTATTTTCACACCCTTGCAACGGCATCTGCCAAAGGAAGAGATGATTGTCCTCGGTTGGCTGGGCGAAGACGGAGAACCGTCCGAAATGGCAAAGGCTGGGTTCAAAACGCCCGAACAAGGGGCATCCACAACGCTATGGGCCGCAACATCACCGCAGCTTGAAGGCGTCGCTGGTGTCTATTGCGAAGACGCAAATGTCGCTGCAATAACTGACCCCGAAAACCCGATGGCACGCTTTGTGGGCGTGGACCCTCATGCTTGCGATGACGATAACGCCGAACGGCTTTGGGATATCAGCGAACGTCTGCTTGCGGACGCTTAACCCGTCTGTTCGGCCATGCGTTCTTCGCGCTGTCGCCGCATCACCGCACGTTTTGTTGTGAGTGATGCGGCGATCGTGCCAATGGTCACAATCATAATCAGGATGGTTGATAGCGCGTTGATCTCAGGACTGACGCCAAGGCGGATCGAGCTAAAGACTTTGATCGGCAAAGTGGTCGCGGATGGCCCCGCAACAAATGACGCGATAACCAGATCGTCCAGCGAAAGCGTTAGCGCCAATAGCCAGCCAGAAATGACTGCGGGTGCGATGATCGGCAGCGTGACAAGGCGGAACGCTTCAAAGGGCGTGCAGCCAAGATCAAGCGCTGCCTCCTCAACGGAGCGATCAAAACTGACCAAACGCGAGCTGACCACAACCGACACGTAGCACATCGAAAACGTGGCATGGGCAAGGACAATGGTGAACATCCCGCGATCCAACCCAATGGATATGAATAACAGCAACAACGACAGACCTGTGATCACTTCGGGCATCACCAATGGCGCATAGATCATGCCTGAAAACAGGGTCCGGCCATAGAACCGCCCACCCCGCACCAAGACATAAGCCCCCATTGTGCCCAGAACCGTCGCGATCAAAGACGATGCCAGCGCCACCTTAAACGTGACCCAAGCGGCATCCAAAAACGCCTCATTCTGGAACAGCTCACCATACCATTTGGTGGAAAATCCGCCCCAAACCGTGACCAATTTGGATTCGTTGAAGCTGTAGATAATCACGATGATCATCGGGATATAGAGGAACGCAAATCCTAGCGTCAGCGAGGTTGCGTTGAACCATGTCAGCCGTCTCATGCCTCCGCCTCCATCTGCTTTTGCTCATTGCGTTGATAGAGCACGATGGGGATGATCAAGATCAGCAACAAGATGACAGCCACGGCACCTGCGACAGGCCAATCGCGGTTAGCAAAGAATTCTTCATACAAGACTTTGCCGATCATCAATGTGTCGGACCCGCCCAACAATGATGGAATCACGAATTCGCCCAGTGCTGGGATGAACACAAGGAAACATCCCGCGATAATGCCCGCCTTGGACAGCGGCACCGTAATCCGCCAGAACGCCTCGGTCCGCGAGCATCCCAAGTCCTCGGCAGCTTCCAATAGCGACCCATCCAGCTTGGTCAGCGTCGCATAGATCGGCAGGATCATGAACGGGCAATAGGTGTAGACGATGCCAATATAGACGGCGATATTCGTATTCAAAATTGTCAGCGGATCATTGATGATGCCAGTCCACATCAGGAACTGGTTCAACATCCCCTCTTGGCTGAGGATACCAATCAGCGAGTAAACGCGGATCAGAAAGCTGGTCCAGAACGGCAGGATCACCAACAGCATCAATGTTGGCTGCCATTCTTTGGGGGCGTTCGCCATGCCGTAAGCGATGGGAAAGCCGATCAGCAGACAAAAGAAAGTTGAGATCAGCGCAATTTTCAAGCTGGATAGGTAGCTTTTCCAATAGAGATCATCAGTCGCCAGAAACTCAAAATTCTCAAAATCAAGCTGGGAGGCAAAGTCGCGGAAGCCCGCCCAGCCTTCGGATAACTCCAGTGTTGGCGTGTAAGGTGGGATCGCAAGTGCAATGTCGGAAAGCGATATCTTGAAGACGATCAGGAACGGCACCAGAAACAAGGCCAAGAGCCAGAAATAGGGAACCGCGATCAAAGAGAAACGGCGCAGGTTCATCAGTTGTCCAACACGATGCCAGCGGTGTCAGTCCAAGACAGCCAGACCTGATCTTCCCACGTAAAGGGGCGGCGCGCACGACGACGCGAATTGGCTGTCTGCGCCTTGATGATCACACCATTGGGCAGCTGCACATGATAGGTCGACAGATTGCCAAGATAGGCAATATCCAGAACTTTGCCTTGGACGACATTTGCGCGGTCAGTGGGTTGGTCGGCAGAAATCGCGATCTTTTCGGGACGGATTGCAAAGCTGACTTTGCCTTCAATCGGCGTCGTGGGCGTGCCAATGATCGGCGGTTGGCCTTCTGCCCATACGATCGAGACAGTATTACCTTGTGCGGTCGCGTGGCCTTCGATGATGTTCACATCACCAATAAAATCGGCGACATAGGTGCTGTTGGGCGCCTCATAGATGCGGTCCGGTGTATCCACTTGTTTCAGTTTGCCGTGGTCCATCACCGCAACTCGGGACGCCACAGTCATCGCTTCTTCCTGGTCGTGGGTGACAACGACAAACGTCGTGCCGGTCTTTTCCTGAATATCCATCAGCTCAAACTGGGTGTCCTGACGCAGTTTCTTATCTAGCGCAGACAGCGGTTCATCCAGCAGCAACAGTTTGGGCGCTTTCGCCAGCGACCGGGCCAAAGCAACACGCTGGCGCTGGCCGCCAGAAATCTGTTCAGGTTTGCGTTGGCCAAACTTTTCAATCTGCACCAACCGCAGCATTTCCTTCACCCGCGCATCAATCTGATCTTTGGGCAGCTTATCCCGCTTCAGGCCAAAGGCGATGTTGTCGTAGACGGTCAGATGGGGGAACAGCGCATAAGACTGGAACATCATGTTCACACTGCGCTTGTTGGGGGGAATGGGTGAAATATCCTGACCATCCAGCATGATCGTGCCAGATGTCGGTGTCTCAAACCCAGCCAACATACGCATCATCGTGGTCTTGCCACAGCCCGATGGCCCCAGCAGCGCGAAGAACTCTTTTTCAAAAATATCGATGCTGAGATCATCAATCGCAGTGAAATCGCCAAAGCGTTTGGTTACATTGCGAAACTGGATCAGAGGTTTTTCGTTGGGGTCGTTCCAAGGCTCAAATGCGGTTTCAGGCATAGCTAATACGGCCTCGGGTTTTTGTTCGCCAAAAGGGTGACCCCGGCCCAGCAGTGCGGGCCGGGGTCATCGATATCTTAAGTTCCGGATTTAATCCGTGTCCACATCCGTGTCACAAAACGCTGCGAACGCGCATCGTAAGGTGTGGTTGTGTAAAGTGTCTCAAGCGTTGCTTCGTCTGGGTAGATCGCTGTGTCACCGATCACGTCTTCCACCAGCAGCGGCTGAGACGCCAAGTTACCGTTAGCGTAGTAAACGTAGTTCGATGCAGCGGCCATATTCTCGGCATCCATGATGAAATCAAGGAACGCATGCGCCCCTTTGACGTTTGGCGCGTCGACCGGAATGGCCATTTGGTCAAACCACATCAGAGCCCCTTCGACAGGCGCATTGTAAGCGATCTCGACGCCATTATCTGCTTCCCACGCGCGGTCGCGTGATTGCAGGATATCGCCGGACCAGCCGACAGCGACGCAGATATCACCGTTTGCCAATGCCGAGATGTATTCAGAGCTGTGGTACTTTTGAACGAATGGGCGCACTGCGGACAAGACAGGTTCTGCCTTCGCGAGTGTCTCTTCATCTTTGGCATCTGGATCTTCACCCAAATACTGCAACGCGGCCGGAATAATCTCACCTGGCGCATCAAGGAAGTGCACGCCGCATGCTGCCAGCTTTTCCATGTTCTCTGGGTTGAACACCAAATCGAGTGACCCGATGGGGGCATCTTCGCCCAAAATCTCTTGGACCTTGCCGACGTTCACGCCAATACCAGTGGTGCCCCACATATAGTTGATGGAATACTGTCCATCTGGGTCGTACTTATCAGTCCGCGCCTGAATGACATCCCAAAGGTTGCCAGTGTTGCTGAGCATCGATGGATCAAGCGGCTGAAACGCGCCTGCCGCGATCTGGCGCTGCAAGAAGGTACCTGACGGGACAACCACGTCATAACCTGAACCGCCAGCAAGCAGTTTTGTCTCGAGCACTTCGTTGCTGTCAAAGACATCGTAGATCAGCTCATAGCCGGTTTCTTCTTCGAACTGCGCCAGCAAGTCTTCATCGATATAGTCAGACCAGTTATAAACGCGCACTTCTTCCGCCCAGCCTGCTTGTGCAGTCAACACTGCGGCTACAAGCACAGTGCAAGTTTTCGAATTCAGCATGTATTCCTCCGTTCGTTTGTCCCAAAATCAGAATCAGCTTTGATCAAATCATGCCAGTTTGCAATCCTGTTGTCGGAATTTGATAGGTTTTGACAACCTAAGGGCTTTGTGAAATCCAATATGCCTTGGAGGTAGGCAATCGCATGAACCAAATGGTCAGTAAGAAGCCGGAACATGAAACCATCTACCTGCGGGTGAAGGAAATGATTCTGTTTGGCGAAGTCGTACCGGGCCAACCAGTCACGATCCACGGCTTGGCCGATGCGATTGGAACAGGTGTCACCCCGGCCCGTGAGGCCATCAGGCGGCTGACTGCCGAGGGCGCGTTGGTGACCCGCGAAAACCGGCGCATTGAAGTGCCTGCGATGACAGCCCATCGTTTGGATCAGATTGAACTGGTGCGTTTGACGGTCGAGCCTGCCTTGGCTGAAACCGCGGCCTCGCATTGTAAAGACACTGATATCAATGAATTAGAACGGCTGGACGGGCTTGTGGATACTGCTATCAAAGCCGGTGATATCCGCGGATATCTAGAGGCAAACTATCGTTTTCACTTTTACCTTTACGGTCTTGCCGATGCGCTAATTCTCCGGCGTATCGCCGAAACCCTTTGGTTGCGCATTGGTCCCTCGCTCCGGGTCGTTTGTGGGCGTTATGGCACCGCAAATCTTATTGATCACCACCGCGCTGCGACGCAAGCGTTGCGCAAAGGAGATGTCCCTGCCACTAAAGAAGCAATCGCAGAAGACATTCGACAAGGTATGGATTTTGTCCGTCAGACCGCGGACGCATGACACTCTGAGAAACCACAATTGACTAAGTTCAAACTTTTGATCAAATTATCGAGAACTGACGCTTACCTGTCATATTCCGCGCCTTAGGAGGCTCTGATGTCACCATCCAATACCCCGCACTGGCAAGATGCCCTGTCGGACGAATTCGTGGCCTATGCCAATGGTGAAAAAATTGATGGGGTCGAATGCATCATCCCCGATTTGGCAGGTACGTCGCGCGGCAAAACAATGCCCACGAATAAATTCAAGCCCGACACGGAAATGGCGCTGCCAATTTCACTATTCTACCAGACGATCTCGGGCGAATACGTGGACATGGATATCGAGAACCAGTGGTTGGAAAAGGATGTCGTTTTAAAGCCCGATATGGCGACCGCTTGTGCGATCCCATGGGCCGATGATGTGTCGTTGCAGGTGATCTGCGATATGTTCAATCGCGATGGGTCACCCCTTTCAGTCGCGCCGCGGACAATCCTTAAGAATGTTTTGCAGGCCTACGCAGATAAGGGCTGGAGACCCATTGTAGCGCCCGAATTGGAATTTTATCTGACAACCCCCAACCTCGACCCCAATGATCCCATCGAAACACCGGTCGGCCGCACCGGGCGCAAAGTGCCCAGCCGTCAGGTTTATTCAATGGTCGCGGTCGATGAATACGGCCCCGTCATCGACACTATTTATGATTACGCCGAACATCAGGGTCTGTCGATTGATACCCTGATCCAAGAAGGCGGCGCGGGTCAGATTGAGATTAACCTGATGCACGGCGATCCCCTGCATCTGGCCGATCAGGTGTTTTACTTCAAACGCACGATCCGCGAGGCCGCGTTAAAGAACAACGTCTTTGCCACCTTTATGGCCAAGCCCAAACGCGATGAACCCGGCAGTGCGATGCATGTGCATCAAAGCATTGTTGACACCAAAACGGGCAAGAACATTTTCTCCAAAGACGATGGTTCCGAGACTGATCTTTTCCGCTGGTTCATTGGCGGATCGCAAAAATACCTGATGCAGATCATCCCGCTACTGGCCCCTTACGTGAACTCTTACCGGCGCATCACTGTCGACGGGCAAAGCGCACCCGCCAACTTGGAATGGGCGACAGACAACCGGACCACCGGCCTGCGCGTCCCCCATTCCGGCCCAGAGGCACGGCGTTTGGAAAACCGGGTAATCGGGATGGACTGCAATCCATATATTGCGATCGCTGCATCTTTGGCCTGCGGTTACTTGGGCATGCTGAACAAGGTTGAACCCCGGACCGAAGCCACAAAAGAAGTCTGGGAAGCCGACGTGCCCCTGCCCGCCAGCCTGCGTGAGGCATTAGAATATTTCGAAGAAGCCAAGGAAATTCGCACGCTTTTAGGCGAAGAATTCTGCCGCCTTTATGAACAGATCAAACAAGCCGAAAACGAAGAGTACCAGCGCGAAATCTCGCCTTGGGAACGCCGCCACCTTCTATTGAACGTCTGAGGTCACCTATGAACATTCTTGCCAACTATCCCCCGACCGAAGAATTGCAGGCGCTCGATGCAGCCCACCATTTGCACCCCTTCACCCATGCCAACGCGCTCGCTGAAAAAGGGTCGCGCGTCATCACATCCGCCAAGGGCGTTTGGCTGAAAGACAGCGAGGGCGAAGAGATTATCGACGGCATGGCAGGGCTGTGGTGCGTCAACATCGGCTACGGCCGCGATGAGTTATCCGAGGCGGCATACCGCCAGATGAAAGAACTGCCTTATTACAATACGTTTTTCCAAACGACCCATGTGCCTGCGCTGATGCTCGCCAAAAAACTGGCTGAGCTTGCACCTGAAGGCATGAACCAAGTGTTCTTTGCCAGCGGCGGGTCCGACGCCAATGACACCAACATCCGCCTTGTCCGCACCTACTGGGCCGAAAAAGGCCAGCCCGAGCGCGAGGTGATCATCTCCCGGTGGAATGCCTATCATGGCTCGACCATCGGCGGCACGTCCTTGGGCGGGATGAAGGGGATGCACGGCCAAGGCAGCCTCCCTATTCCCGGTATTGAATTCATCGACCAACCCAACTGGTGGGCCGAAGGTGGCGACATGACGCCCGAAGAATTCGGGCTGGAACGCGCCCGCCAGCTGGAAGAGAAGATCAAGGAAATCGGCCCCGATCGCGTCGGCGCTTTCATCGCCGAACCCATCCAAGGCGCTGGTGGCGTCATCGTCCCCCCCGAAACCTACTGGCCCGAAATTCAGCGGATCGTGGATAAATACGGCATCCTTCTGATCGCGGACGAAGTGATTTGCGGCTTTGGGCGCACCGGTAACTGGTTTGGATCACAGACCGTAGGCATCAGCCCAGATATCATGACCATCGCCAAAGGGCTCAGCTCTGGCTACATTCCGATCGGCGGGTCCATCGTGTCTGACGAAGTGGCCGCCGTGCTGCGCGAGACCGAGTTTAACCACGGCTATACCTATTCGGGGCACCCAGTGGCTTGTGCCGTGGCACTTGAAAATCTGCGCATCCTTGAAGAGGAAGGCATGGTCGACAACGTCCGCAATGTGACAGCCCCTTACCTGCGCAAAAAATGGGAGGCCTTGGCCGATCATCCGTTGGTGGGCGAAGCCAAAATCGTGGGCATGATGGCCTCAATCGCGCTGACACCCAATAAGGCGTCCCGCGCAGCTTTCCCCGATCCCGGCACCGTGGGCTTCATCTGTCGCGACCGTTGTTTTGCCAATAACATCATCATGCGCAGCGTCGGGGACCGGATGATCATCTCGCCGCCACTGTCGATGACCTGTGATGAAATTGACATTTTGATGGAACGCGCCGCCAAGTCGCTGAACGAATGCTATGAGATTTTGAAGGCCGATAATCTGCTGAAAGCAGGCTAATGGATCTGCTCACCGCGAACGACCGGCAAGGCGAATACCCGCCGTCCTATTATGCAGATGCGGCCCAACATCTGGACAGGTTCCCTGCCGCCGCGGGTGATCTGACTTGCGATGTCTGTGTTGTTGGCGCCGGATTTACAGGGCTATCCACCGCCTACCATCTGGCCCAGCGTGGCTATGATGTCGTTGTACTTGATGCCCAGCGCGTGGGGTTCGGCGCATCAGGGCGCAATGGCGGGCAAGTTGCAACAGGCCAACGGCGCGACCAAGAAGAACTCGAGGACATGGTTGGCGACACCCACGCCCGCGCACTTTGGGATATCGGCTGCGAGGCGGTTGATCTGGTCCGCGACCTTTGTGCGAAAGACGAAGTGCACACCACTTTCAATCCTGGCATCGTGCACACGGTCCACCGCAAGCGCGACCATGCGCATAACGCGGGCTACGTCGACCATATGCAAGACAAATACGGCTATGACAAAATTAGCCTGTTGGAACCCGAAGCTTGCCGCGAGATCGTAAATTCGCCTGCTTATCATGGTGGAACACTCGACATGGGGTCGGGACATGTGCAGCCACTTGAACTGGTCTTGGGGCTGGCGCGCTTGGCGCTGAACGCGGGCGCGCGCATCTTTGAACAGTCAAAGGTGACAAGCATTGATGAAGGCGATCCAGCTACGGTCAACACCGACGACGCGACGATCAAGGCCCGCTATGTCGTTTTAGGGTGCAACGGCTACCTCGGCACCATGCAGAAACATGTGGCCGCCCGCGTGATGCCGATCAACAATTTCATCGTCGCGACCAAACCACTGACACCCGGGGCGCAAGAACAGATCATCCGCCACAACTACGCAGTCGCGGACAGCAAGTTTGTGGTGAACTATTTTCGGTTCTCGGATGACCACCGGCTGTTGTTTGGCGGGACAGAAACCTACGGCTACCAATTTCCCAAAGACATCGCCAACGCCGTACGCAAACCCATGACCGAGATTTTTCCGCAGCTCAAAGACATTGAAATCGAGCACGCATGGGGCGGCACGCTGGGGATCACGATGAATCGGATGCCGCATTATGAGCGGATTGGCGGGAATATCTTAACAATGTCTGGCTTTTCTGGATCGGGCGTCGCACTTGGCACAATGTCCGGCCAAATCGCAGCGAATGCGATTGCTGGGCAAGCCGAGAAATTCGACATCATGGCAAAAGTTCCCACAGTGCCCTTTCCAGGCGGGCCTGCCTTCCGCTCGCCTTTGCTTATCTTAGCGATGCTTTGGTATAGTCTGCGTGATAAACTGTAGCGATTATCACTTTCTTAACGAAATTGTGCTTAGCAGCTTGTGCTCTAAAGCCCTAGTAGATTGAATGCCGCTACGTAAAGAGTTTCTGTGCAGTCAGGTTTTTAAGCATAGAGGGTGAATGAGTAATTATATGAGACGCATGACAGTTGATATGAATCTCGTTTTTGGCTTTTTTTCGGCCTTAGTTTCACCCAATTGCCTATTTATCCGGCAGAGTACTGCGGCGTGAAAGGTAAACAACGATGAAGAACATTTCTAAATCCATGAATCCTCAAGAAGCTGCACAAGCGTTCTTTGGGCAAGATGATGACGCCTTTACAGAAATGCTGTCAAAATTGACTGCGAATGACCCACGATTGGCCGACGTTTTCAAACGCACCCGCAAGCGGTTTCTAGACACCCAAGAAACCTGAACGGAACCACATTGCCGTGCGCCTTCGAAGGCTATGCCCCGCGCATGATCGCCGCAGCTTGTCACAACTGCTTCAAAGCGTCCAAAATCAGTGAAAACAGCTTGACCTTTCGGCCCTCGGCAGGTTGAACAACCCCCAGACTTTTCTAAAGAATATGGGCGGTTTTCAGATGGACGACCAGAACAAGAACCTGATCTTGGCGACGGTACTTAGCTTTGCCGTTATCGTGGCATGGACAACACTGTTCCCGCCCGAGGAATTGCTAGTCGATCCCGCGACTGAAACAGCCCAAATACTGGAAGACCCAACTTTGCCGTTGGCGGAACCGGCAGCCCCCGTGGCCACGACACCAACCGAGGCACCTGAGCCTGCAGCCGAAGCACCCCGCGTGGCAATCGAAACAGGCGAATTCAGCGGCTCTATTTCTTTGCAGGGTGGTCGCATCGATGATCTTGCGCTGACCAACTACCGCGAAACAATCGCTGAAGATGCCGAAGTTGTTCGCCTTTTGAAACCAGTTGGTGAACCAGGCGCTTACTTTGCCTCGTTCGGCTGGACGGCCATTGACGGGCTTGATGCCGCCGCTGTTCCCGGCCCCGACACCGTCTGGTCGTTGGAAAGCGGCAACACCCTGACCACGACCAGCCCAGTCACAATCGCTTGGGACAACGGCGCCGGCCAAATCTTTCGCACGGAAATCTCGGTCGATGACGCCTTTATGTTCTCGTTCGCTCAAAGCGTCGAGAATACGACCAGTAGCACCATTTCAGCCCGCCCTTACGGCCTGCTACGCCGCCATGGTCAGCCTGACGATCTAAAGAACTTCTTCATTCTGCACGAAGGTATGGTGCGAATGACAGACAACGAGCTGGAAGAAACCGGCTACGACGACATCACAGAGTACGAAGTGGACCCCCGCGAGCGCACGCAAGCCGAGCGCTTGGACGTCAATGAGAGCGGTTGGATCGGTTACACAGACCACTATTGGATGACGACCCTGATCCCGGAACAGGGCGTGCCATTCCGGTCAACGTCCAAGTATTTTGACAGTCGTGATTTGTATCAGGCCGAAGCAGTAATGCCGATTGAGACGGTCGCCGCTGGCACATCTGCTACTGTCACAACACGTCTTTTCGCAGGTGCCAAAGAATGGGAAGCCATTCGCCACTATGAAAACGAAGAAGGCGTTGGCGGTTTCTTAGACAGCATCGATTGGGGTTGGTTCTTTTTCCTGACCAAGCCGATTTTTGCGCTGCTGCACTATCTGAACATCTTTATCGGCAACATGGGTTGGTCGATCCTGATGCTGACTGTGATCTTGAAGATCATCGTGCTGCCGCTGGCCTATAAATCCTACGTGTCCATGGCCAAGATGAAAGAACTTCAGCCAGAGATGGAGAAGTTGAAGGAAAAGACCGGCGACGATAAGCAAGCCATGCAGCAAGGCATGATGAAGCTTTATAAGGACAACAAGGTAAACCCGGCCGCGGGTTGTCTGCCGATCCTTTTGCAAATTCCGATCTTCTTTTCGCTTTATAAAGTGATCTTTGTGACCATCGAATTGCGCCACGCACCGTGGATCGGCTGGATCAAAGACCTTTCCGCGCCTGATCCGTCGTCCTTCCTGAACCTCTTTGGCCTGTTGCCATTTGCGTCACCTGACCCCAGCTCGATCCTGTCGCTGATCTTTATCGGCATCTTGCCAATCGCTCTGGGTGTATCCATGTGGCTGCAGCAAAAGCTGAACCCGGCCCCAACAGACCCAACCCAGCAGATGATCTTTGCTTGGATGCCATGGGTGTTCATGTTCATGCTCGGCTCATTCGCGTCCGGTCTGGTGTTGTACTGGATTGCAAACAACATCATCACCTTCACCCAGCAGTATATCATTATGCGCAGCCATGGGGCGAAACCGGATGTGTTTGGCAACATCAAAGCCAGCTTGAAAAAGAAAGCGGCCGAGGCTGAGGCCGATAAGAAAGAGGGCAAGTAATTGTCCAGTGTCGCCGCGCTGTGGCGGCACCCCATCAAGAGCCACGGTCGCGAAGCGCTGGATAAGGTCACATTGACCGCCGGAGAAACGATGCCTTGGGATAGGCATTGGGCGGTGACACATGAGGCCAGCAAGTTTGACCCCGATGATCCACGGTGGGTCATGTGTCGCAACTTTATGATTGGTGTGGCGACACCCGGTATTGCGGGCATCTGGGCGAGGTTGGATGAAGACACAAGCACGCTCACACTGCGCCATGACAGTATCGGGTCGCATCGCTTTCAACCGGACAACCCTGATCATCTGCAAGGGTTCCTTGATTGGGTCACCCCCTTGTGCCCCGCGGACAAACGACAGTCCCGCGCCATCGTAGCCGCACCCAACCGCGGCATGACGGACAGCGCCTATCCGTCCGTATCGATTATGAACACCGCGACACATAAAGCAGTTGAGACACAGATTGGACACCCGCTTGAGACCGAGCGCTGGCGCGGCAACATCTGGATTGACGGTTTGGATGCATGGGATGAGTTCGATTGGACCGGACGGACCGTGCGGATCGGCACGGCCGAGCTGAAAATCGAGGAACCTATCCGTCGCTGCATGGCGACCGCGGCCAACCCACACACCGGGGTACGCGACGCCGATACTTTGGGCGCTTTGCGCGATGGCTGGGACCATCAGCACTTTGGCGTCTATGCCACCGTCTCGAAGGGCGGTAAGGTTGCCCTGAATGACAAGTTAGAGGTCCTGTAAGAATGGAAATGCGGTTTCCCGAGGCGGAAGAGCCTGACGCACATGCCCTTGAAAAAGGGCGCCTGCTGTTCGCGGGCGAGACCGATTTCGTCAAAGGCGTGGTTGCTATGGACGGGCTGCCACCAGCCGACCGGGTTGAAATCTGCCTTGCAGGGCGGTCAAACGTCGGCAAGTCTTCTTTGATCAACGCCCTGACCGGACGCAAAGGCCTTGCACGCGCATCCAACACACCGGGCCGCACCCAAGAGATCAACTTTTTCACGGCGGGCGATATCTACGTCGTTGACCTGCCCGGTTATGGCTTTGCCAATGCGCCTTTAGCCGTGGTTGAAAAATGGCAACGGCTGCTCAAGCAGTACCTGTCGGGCAGGCAAACGCTGCGCCGTGTCTTTGTGCTGATCGATGCGCGGCATGGCGCGAAAGCTGTTGATGAAGAGATTATGTCGCTGCTCGATAGCTCTGCTGTAACCTTTCAGGTCGTTATGACCAAAGTCGACAAATTAAAGGGCGACGCTCTGGAAGCCTCGCTTGCCAAGACGCGTGCGGCTTTGGCGAAGCACCCTGCCGCCTTTCCTGAATTGATCCTGTCATCGTCTGAAAAGGGCGATGGGATCCAGACGCTGCGCGCTGTCATCGCAGGCATCGCATGAAGACAAGGACTGAAGACATGAACCGTGATTGGATCGCCACCGCCAGCACCCTCAGCAAAGCTCTGCCGTATATGCAGCGCTATGCGGGTGCGACCGTTGTGATCAAACTGGGCGGTCATGCGATGGGCAGTGACGACGCCATGCGCGGCTTTGCCCGTGACGTGGTGTTGATGCGGCAAGTGGGTCTGAACCCTGTTGTGGTGCACGGCGGCGGGCCGATGATTAATGAATTGCTAGGCAAGCTGGATATCCAGTCCGAATTCGTCAACGGGAAACGCGTCACGGACCAAGCGACGATGGATGTGGTGGAAATGGTCCTGTCCGGTCAGGTGAACAACCGCCTTGTGCAAGCAATCTGCGACGAAGGCGGCAAAGCCGTTGGGCTATCTGGCAAAGACGCGCGTCTGGTGGTGTGCGAACAAGCCGATCCTGCCTTGGGCTTTGTGGGCAAACCCGTTGCCGTTGATCCGACGATCCTGCGCGACCTTCATGCCGCCGATGCGATCCCTGTCATTGCCCCGCTCGGCATGGGCCGTGATGGTGAGACGTTCAACATGAACGGTGACACTGCCGCAGGGGCAATCGCCGGTGCGCTCAATGCGGACCGCCTGTTGCTTTTGACTGATGTCGAGGGTGTGAAAGACAAATCAGGTGAAGTCCTGACCGAGATTGACCCCAAGATCATTCCCGGCCTGATCGCAGATGGCACCATCGCCGGCGGGATGATCCCCAAAACAGAGACCGCACTGGCCGCAATGAATGAAGGGGTTCGTGCTGTGGTTATTCTGGATGGACGTGCGCCCAACGCTTGCTTGCTCGAGCTGTTTACTGACCATGGTGCAGGCTCACTGATCCGCAGGCCAAAGTCGTAATATCCATACTTTGAGGTAGTAAGGTTCCTTGATACCGTCGCGGCAGAAAATGGAGGCCGTCATGAAACCTGTTACCCCCGCAATCGCACTATGCCTCGCGGCTATCGGGGCCCCTGCTCACGCAGCAGTCGAGGCATGTATGGTCGATACTTGGATCGCTGATATGGGTGATATTGCGGATATGATGGCGCTACAGATGCAAGGTGCGGCTGCACCCGTGGGTGGCGAAGTTTCTATGCAGATCGCTGGCAACGGTGCGTTCACATTGCTTGCCGATGATATGATCATCAATGTACAGGTGCCAAACGCGCCGGCAATGGACGTCAAAGTCGTCGGATATAGTGCCGGCCTATTTGATGCCGCTGACAACGTCTTTAGCGCCTCAGTCAATGACTACAATTTGGTTGGCTCTGCCGATGTCCTTGGCCAGACGATGGAGATCCCTTTTACTTCAGCGACAGGTCTCGGTGGTGGTGGTGTCGGGTGGTTTGAATGCGCAGGCGACACGCTCCGGTTTGAGGTCAGCACTGGCGGTGCCGCTGATACAAATCGCATGCCGCGGCTATGGCGTAGACGCTAAGCTCTGGTCTTCTTTGCGGCACCGACTACAGTCGTACGAATGACATACGATATGCTAAAAAATGCTTTGGAGCCGTTGGGTTTGCGATCGCTGGGCGACTGCCCAGACGGTGATATGACGATCACTCTGATCGGGCCGGATGAACCCGCCTTTTGGCCAATCTTTATTGCCAGCGCCGAGTACAAGGATGGCAACGCTGACCCGATGGATCGGTGGTCCTTGCGTGTTCTGACAGAAATAGCCGACACATTGGATGCGGAACCTCTGTTCCCTTTCGGCGGTCCACCCTATGCCCCGTTCTTTACTTGGGCCAAACAAACAGGGCGGTTCTGGGCCTCACCCATTGGCTTTCTGGTGCATGATGAAACGGGGCTGTTCACATCGTTTCGTGGCGCATTGCGCTGGCAGAAACCCGCAGACATTGGTACCGCCCCGCAACCCTGTCGGACCTGCGCCAAACCCTGTACGGCTGCCTGCCCCGTCGGTGCATTCAACGACGGCTATGATGTGACCGCCTGCAAAACGCACGTCGCCTCACCGGCTGGCACCACCTGCCGCACGCAAGGCTGCCTTGCCCTCCGTGCATGCCCTGTGGGCCAAGGCACCCGCCTACCCGCGCAAGCCGCTTTCCACATGGAGGCCTTTCTATGACCCTGCGCCTGATCCTGATCCGCCATGCGAAATCCAGTTGGAGCGATCCTTTCGGCGATGACCACGAAAGAGTGTTGAACAAGCGCGGGCAAACATCGGCCACAGCGATCGGGACATGGATGGCACAGGAGACATACGTACCTGATGTCATGCTGTGCTCCGACGCCGCGCGGACGCAAGAAACGGCTGATTTGATCCTGTCGGAACTATCAGCGCAACCAAAGCTGCAACTGTCAGGACGCATCTATCATGCAGCACCTGACACGATCCTTGATCTGGTCCAGCAACAGACGGTCAAGACGGTGGCAGTCGTCGGCCATAATCCGGGCATTGGGATGCTGGCAAACGCGCTCGTCACAACCCCGCCGGCGCATCATCGGTTCAGTGATTATCCAACCTGCGCGACAACCGTCATTGATTTTGAGCTTGATAAATGGCGGGACATTCAGCCTCGCTTAGGTGAATGCAAAGCATTTGTTGTGCCGCGTGATCTGATTGGGACGTCAGCGCAAGACATCGAATAGGCGACAACACTGGGAATATCAAAATAGAAAACGCCCACCGTGGTCAGACGGCAGGCGTTTAAAATTCTTTTAAGAACTGAGCGGTCTTAGGCTGTCTTGCGACGCCGCGCCAGAACTAAGCCACCAAGACCCGACAGCAGCAAAAGCATACCAGCAGGAAGAGGAACAGCCGCGATTTCAAGTTTATACTCCATGACGTTGCCGCCAGTTGCTTCGCCACCAGACGCATCAAGGTTGAACAATGTAAGCGCAGACAGATCAGCGATCGTAGTCAGAGACGTGACCGCAGGGTTCACGACATTGCTGATTGTGCCAATAGTTGCGCCACCAAGAGACCATGTCGCATCGAAAGCAGACACTGGAGTTGTCACGTTGCCATCCGGATCTGTGAAACGTAGGCTCGACAGTGTGAGACGGTAAAAACCATTGCCAAGCAGATTGAAAACATCAGCATACTGGTTGTTGTTCAAACCGCGGATACCACCAAAAACGGTTCCTGTTCCCATCCCGCTGAAACTGATGTTGACTGTCGGTCCGTTGATTTGCCCACCATCACCAAAAGTAGCATCGCAATTCCCGTTGGCTTCAACCGGAAGCAAGCTGTTTGGGCCTTCACAAACTGTGCCACCAATGTTCAACGTGGCTGCGTGGCTTACGCTCGCCGAAAAAATCAAAACGCCAATAAAAGTAAGAAATTTATTTAGTTTAAGTGCCATCCACTCAACTCCTCGCAAACTGAACGCATGATTCGCACGCGTTTTAAATTGATTAACAGTTGTTAACATAGCATTAACTGCTCTTTGGATCAAACTTTCTCTTATTCCAGATCGGCAGGGTCGGCGAGATCGCTTATTTTTTGAGCAAGCATTGACGGCGAGAGCAAGCGCCGTAGCTGCCAAATCAATTCATCAGGGGGAAGCATTCCAAATGCAACGAGTGCTGAACCAGCCTCATCGACAAAAAAAAGCCCCGGTCTTCACCGGGGCTTTTTCAATTCAATCACTTAAGTCCTAGTGACCCAAAATCTGGCTCAAGAACAACTGGGTCCGGTCGGACTTGGGGTTGTTAAAGAACTCTTCGGGCTCGTTCTGTTCCACGATCTGACCCTGGTCCATAAAGATCACGCGGTTGGCGACCTGACGGGCAAAGCCCATTTCGTGGGTCACGCAGAGCATGGTCATGCCTTCCTCAGCGAGTGAGATCATGGTGTCGAGCACCTCTTTGATCATCTCTGGGTCAAGCGCCGATGTCGGTTCATCGAACAGCATGATCCGTGGCTTCATGCACAGCGAACGGGCAATCGCCACACGCTGTTGCTGTCCACCGGACAATTGACCGGGGTACTTGTCGGCCTGCTCGGGGATTTTGACCTTCTCAAGGAAGTGCATCGCCGTTTCTTCGGCTTCCTTCTTGGGTGTTTTACGCACCCAGATCGGGGCCAGCGTGCAGTTCTCAAGGATCGTCAGATGCGGGAACAGGTTGAAGTGCTGAAAGCACATGCCAACCTCTGACCGGATCTTATCGATGTTCTTAAGGTCTGAGGACAGCAATGTGCCGTCAACGGTGATCTTGCCTTGCTGGTGCTCTTCCAATGCGTTGATGCAGCGGATCAGCGTGGATTTACCGGACCCTGACGGGCCACAGATGACGATCCGCTCGCCTTGGTACACCGACAGGTCGATGTCGCGCAGCACGTGGAACGACCCATACCATTTGTTCATATTCTCAATGGTAATCGCCAGCTGGTCGGACACTTGGAGTTTGTTTGCTTCGGCCATAGTATTAGCCTCCTATCGGTGGTCGGTTGCGAGCCTACGCTCCAACCATTGTGAGTATTGTGAGATGCCGTAGCACACGACGAAGAACAGCACGGAAGCGGCCATAAACAGCTCCCAGTAGACACCGTTCCAGTCGGTCGACGACAAAATGGGACCGCGGATCATGCCCACGACATCAAACATCGAGATGACTGAGACCAGCGTGGTGTCCTTGAACAGGCCAACAGCAATGTTGACGATACCGGGGATCGATATCTTCAGCGCTTGCGGCAAGATAATCAAACGCATGGCTTGTGCGTAGTCCAGACCAAGGCTGTCTGCGGCCTCATACTGTCCCTTTGGCAAAGCGGCCAAACCACCCCGGATCACCTCGGCGATATAGGCCGAAGAGAACATGGTGATCATGATGATCACGCGCAAGATCAGGTCAAACGTCGTTCCCGGCGGCAGAAAGTACGCTAGCACCACGTTCGCAACAAAGAGCAATGTAATCAGTGGCACACCACGGATGAACTCAATGAAGCAGACGCAGATCCACTTAATGATCGGCATGTCCGACTGACGGCCAAGCGCCAGCACGATACCCAGCGGCACGGACAACGATACACATGTCACACCAAGGATCATGTTCAGCATAAAGCCACCCATGTTGCGTGATTGGACGGCTTCCAGGAACGGCTCTTCCGGTGCAATCGCACCAACGATGAAGCCGCCGATATACCATGCGATAAACGCGGCAATAACGCCTCCGAAAAAGCCCATCGCAAAACTGTCTTTCACATAACGTGAATAAACCAGATATCCGACCATGATGCCTGCAAGAGCAAACAACGGCGTAAAGATCGTTCCGCCCCAGATCAGCCAGAAGGCAATGAAAGGATAGAGCCCTGTGAAGATCAGTAGTTTACGCGGCAGATCAAAGAACATGACCGGGGCTGCAGCTATAAACAGCAGAATAAAGGCCAAGCCCGGACGCCAGTAATGCTCAACCGGGTAGCTAAACCCAAACAAGAGCTGGTTCCAACGTTCCGAAATCACCGAGAAACAAGCGCCGGTAGTGCCATCTAGAACTTCACGGCATTCCGCCAGTGAGTCAGTGTTCCAGACACCATTTGCAATCCACGGACCAACAAAGGCCACCAAAAGGTAGATCACGTAAAGCGATACAAGTGTCAGGATCCCGCTTGGGATGCTTGAGAAAAGGTTTTCGCGGGCCCACTTTACAGCCCCTGCTTGGCTTGCCGGTGGTGGCAGCTGCGGCAAGGTTTCTGTGCGGACGAAAGCGACTGAATTGTTATCTGACATATCAGCGCTCCTTCAGCTTAACAGAGTTGTTGTAGACGTTCATGATGCCGGAAATCAGCAGCGAGATCGTCAGATAGAACAACATCAACAGCAAGATTGCTTCAATCGCACGACCGGTCTGGTTCAGGGTGATCCCGCCCAGTGTCGACGTAACGTCCATGTAACCCACCGCAATCGCAAGCGAGCTGTTTTTGGTGATGTTCAGGTACTGCGAAATCAGTGGCGGGATAATGACCCGCAACGCCTGTGGCAAAACAACAAGGTTCATGATCCGGCCAGGGCGCAGGCCAAGCGACGCCGCCGCCTCTGTCTGACCCTTTGAGATCGCTTGAATGCCGGCACGTACGTTTTCCGCGATAAAGGCACCGGTATAAATCGCCAAGGCGAACCAAAGTGCGATCAGCGAGCCCCGCAGGTGCAAACCACCTTGGAAGTTAAAGCCTTGCAACGATGGATAGTCCAAGGTGATCGGACGCCCCAAGATGAAGTAAACCAAAATCGTAGGGACAAAAAACATCGCAACAGATGGCCAAAGCGTCGGCAACAACTGACCCGTGTCATAGAGCTTCTTCGTCGCAAATCTGCGGTAAGCAAAAATGCCGACGATCGACGCAATAAATACGGCAATCACGATCCAACCCATTGCGCCGTCAATGACGGGCGCCGGTGCGTAAACTCCGCGGTTCGTGAACGCAAAAGAATCGAACAACATACTGGATGTTGCATTGTCGCCTCTGAATGCGCGTGGGGCGGGCATTGCCACGGTCATGATTGAGAAGATGATAATGATCCAGATCAGAACGGGGATATTCCGGAAGATCTCGACATAGACTGACATCAGTTTGCGCACGACCCAGTTGCTGGATAAGCGCAGGACACCCGCAATCACACCAAAGATAGTTGCCGTCACACAAGCAAGGAAAGCCACAATCAACGTGTTCAGAATGCCCACCATCGCAGCGCGCAAATGGGATGACTGGCTATCGTATTCAATCGGGCGTTGGTTGATGTCGTATCCCGCTGGATCACTCAGGAAACTGAACGAAATGTTCAAACCTGCGGCAGCGAGGTTGCGGACCAGATTGACGCCAAGATACGCCATAAAGGCAATCAGCAGCACCAATGCGATGAATTGGAATGTGTAGGATCGATAGCGCGTGTCGTTGAGTAGCATCGACAGGCGGAATGACCCCTGTGGTGGGTCTGTGACCGACGTCATTATATTTTCCCCGTTACTACGGCGCTTATTTGGTTGGTTGCTTTTGCAACTCGTATGCACCGATTTTTATGGTCGTCTTGGTGAAAGGGCGCGGTCGTAACCGCGCCCTTTGTTCTTACCCAAATTCCTTAGCGGAATGGTGGGGAGTAAAGCAGACCACCGTCTGTCCACTGTGCGTTCAGACCGCGTGCCAGACCGATTGGTGTGTTCTCGCCGATGTTCTTCTCGAACAGCTCGCCGTAGTTACCACCAGCAGCAATTGCCATCATTGCCCAGTTTGCGTCCAGACCCAGCATTGCGCCCAGTTCACCTTCGGTGCCCAGCAGGCGATTTACTTCTGGGTTACCAGTTGGTGCAGCTGCAAGCTCTTCGATGTTTGCAGATGTGACACCCAGCTCTTCAGCTGCGATCAGTGCGTTCAAAGACCAACGAACAACGTCTGCCCAGTCATTGTCGCCGTGGCGAACAAGCGGGCCGAGTGGCTCTTTGGAAACGATCTCTGGCAGAACGATGTGATCTGCAGGGTTCTCAAACGCTGCACGTGTCGCAGCCAGACCGGATGCGTCAGTTGTGTAAACGTCGCATGCACCAGCAAGGTACTGCTGCTGACCTTCAGCGTTTGTTTCAATTGGCACAGGCTCGTAGCTGATGTTGTTGGAACGGAAGTAATCCGCCAAGTTCAGCTCTGTTGTTGTACCTGTCTGGATGCAGACAGTCGCGCCATCAAGTTCTTTGGCAGAAGAAACACCAAGATCACGTGGGACAAGGAAGCCCTGACCATCGTAGTAGTTGATGCCAACAAATTCGAACTTCAGGTCAACGTCACGGCTGAAAGTCCAAGTTGTGTTACGTGCCAGCATGTCGATTTCGCCAGAAGCTAGCGCTGTAAAGCGTGTCTTACCGGTTGTTGGAACGAATTCAACAGCGTCACTGTCGCCTAGAACAGCAGCAGCAACCGCGCGGCAAACGCCTACGTCAAAACCGTCCCATACGCCGTTCGCATCAGGTGATGCAAAGCCGACGAGGCCAGTTGTTACGCCACAGTTCAGTGTGCCACGCTCTTTGACGTCGTCCAGTGTTCCTGCAGACGCCATTCCAGCGGCAAGACCAGCAACAGTTAGTGCGCCAATAAATGCGGTTTTTTTCATTTTTACCTCTTCCTGAGTTTCCACCCTAATTTAGGGTGGCCAATTTTTATCCCGTCCCGATAGACAGTCATGATGAATGAGATGGATCCTCCCAACTCAATGTGCCGAGACTTTGGTTATTTTGGCTTAGAGTCAAGGGTCGTCGCCACAAAACGACAAGCAAATGTCGCTAAATTAGGCAAATTTTAATGATTCCGCTGCGTACAGTGCGCTTCCGTTACGTCAAAGACATTTGAAAGAATCGGGCGGCGTCCAAGAAGGCGGTTTTCTTGATCAATTCAGCCTGTGTCGCCTCTTCATCTTCGCCCCATTGCTCAATCTGCCAATGTTCATCAATACGTGAAATACGCCACGCTTCTTTCACATCAATCGCGTTTTTGGTGACAGCTAGCGCCAGGATCAATGATCCAGACAGGCTGATCAAATCATGCACCGCGGCCAGCGCGAAATCGTCAAAGGCCGCGACCTGGGCGGTCAACTTTTCCAGCGCTTCAGGCTTTTGCGTCACATGCATGACACCTTCTCCGACAAACAATTGCGCACTTAATGTCTCTGCCGCCCAATCCAACATCGGGTCCCACGCGTCAGCCTGCCGCTTAATCAACTCTGACGGCCCCGCCGCGCGATAGCACAGCAAATCGCTGTCGCCATATTCGGCTAACAGCGCCACCACTTCGGCCCTTTGCGCCCCAATCTTATCAATCGCGGCATTAGCACCGCGGGTCACTGGCATCGTGCCCGGATCCAAGACCTCTCCTTGCGCGTCCCATTCACGCGCAATCGCCGCAGCCATCGCCATGGTAGGCACAACCAAAGCCGCCTTCGCTGGAGTTCGGACAGACCGGCCATCCAAAGTCACGGTAAACCCGCCTTCACAGGCATCTGCTGTGGCGGTTTTCCAAAAGCGTTTCGGTTGCCAGTCGCTCATCGTTCTAAGCCCCTATCAGTTCGTCAACAGCGCCGGGCAAAGCTGTGAAATCGTCAATCATCGCATCAGGTCGCAAGGTTTCAGCAGCATGATAGCCCCACGTCACCCCGATCTTTTTGATGCCCGCACCCCGCGCCATATCCATATCAAAGGTCGTATCGCCCAGCATTACGGACCGACCCGGCGCGACCCCCGTTTCATTCAAAGCCGTCAAAATCATCGACGGGTTCGGCTTGGATGGATGGTGGTCCGCCACCTGTTCGGAATGAAACACACCCGTCAGCCCGTGCCGTTCCAACACCTTATCCAAACCGCGGCGCGACTTGCCTGTCGCCACTGCAAGCAGGGTGTGATCCTGCGCACGCAACACATCTAGTGCATCCATCGCGCCGGGAAACAGCGGACCCATTTCTTGGTTTTCGGTGCGCAATTGCATGAAAGCGCCCTTGTAGGCCTTAACCAAACGGTCGCGCTGTGCCTTGTCCGTTTTAGAGCACAGCACAGCGAATGCTTCGTCTAAGGACAGGCCCACAATAGACAGGACAGTGTCGCGCGCAGGCACATCCAACCCTTCGGACTGAAATGCCAGCGTCATTGCCGCGAAAATCTCGGCCTGACTGTCGACCAGCGTGCCGTCGACGTCAAAGATCACTAATCGCAGATCAGGCATCGGGCATATTGAACGGATCAACAGGGGCATGGCCAACGACCCAACCCACAAAATCCCAGGTGTTCTGCATATGCTCTGGCAGTGGCGCCGTCAGATGCAATGTCGCCCCTGTGGCCGGATGCTCAATCGTCAGGCTACGAGCATGTAAATGCATCTTGCGCCCAATCTCACTGCCCATGCCGGCGCCCCAGCCGTCGCCAAGGTTTTCCTGACCAGAGCCACCGTATTTACCGTCACCGATGATCGGATGGCCAATCTCGGCCATATGCGCGCGCAACTGGTGGGTACGGCCCGTGATCGGGACCAGCGCACACCATGACGCACGGCTGGCCAGCGTATCCATGACCGCAAAGTCAGAAGTGGCACGCTTGGCACCCTCCGTGCTGTCCACTTCACGCGGATGCACGCAACGCATCTTTTCGTTTTCGCCACCTTTGCCGTGGCCACCGGACTTCACCAAGCCGTACTTAATCGTGCCCGCACGCGGATGCGGCACACCTGCGACAGCGGCCCAATAGATCTTGCGCGTCTCACGGTGCTTCAGATTCTCGGTCAATTGCTTGGCCATCATACGGGTGCGGGCCAACAGCAAGAC
This sequence comes from uncultured Paracoccaceae bacterium, assembly GCA_947496605.1. Classification (GTDB taxonomy): domain Bacteria; phylum Pseudomonadota; class Alphaproteobacteria; order Rhodobacterales; family Rhodobacteraceae; genus Yoonia. Next base: position 261,658 of record CANMDF010000003.1, read on the forward strand.
ACCAGAGGTATCCTTGTCCAACCGATGCACCAACCGCGGCTTTTCGTCATAATCAAACATCAACGCCTCAGCCAAGCCATCCACATGGCGGGTCGTGTTCGTGCCGCCTTGGGTGGCCAGACCATGCGGTTTGTTGATCGCGATGATGTGGTCATCTTTGTAGATCACGCAGGACTGGATCAGCTTGGCATCCGCCTTGGTCACGCCACGCTTGGCAAGGTTGGCGGCAGCGGCTGCCTCTTCCTCAGTCGGAAGCGGAGGAATGCGGACGGACTGCCCCACTTCAACGCGGGAATTTGATTTCACACGGCCACCATCCACGCGGATTTCACCCTTGCGACACATCTTTTCAATGCGACCTTGGGTCAGATGGGGGAACAGCCGACGTAGATAACGATCAAGGCGCTGATCACCATCATCAGGGCCGATGACCCGTGTTTGTACACCACTCATGTTGTCATTCCTTTGGCGAGCCATAGCCCTGCGGCACAAGCGATAAGAGATAGGATCACAGAAGCCAGAACATACCCGCCCGCGGCACTGACGCGACCAGCCTCAACAAGGCGCATCGTATCCAGCGAAAAGGCAGAAAACGTCGTAAAGCCACCCAACAGGCCCGTCATCACAAACGGCAACCAGTGCTGCAAGCCACGCGCGGCCAGCAGAACCCAGACCAGCCCAATCGCGAATGAGCCCGTCACATTGACCGCAAGCGTCCCGATCGGAAAGGCCACAGCCAGCCCGACAAAGTAGCGCAGCACAGCGCCCAACGCCCCGCCAAGGGCGACAGAGATCACAGGTGTCATCATGGCGCTGCTCTGACGGCTTGCCCGGCGATTGTCAATTCTTGCCCCGTTTGGCGCGCAGGCCCGCAAAGAAATCAACGCGTTTCTTCAACTCTCGCTCAAAGCCGCGATCGACCGGGACGTAATAAACACCCCGCTTCATCGTTTCAGGGAAATAGTTCTGCCCACTAAACCCATCCTCGGCATCATGGTCATAGTTATAGCCTGCGCCAAACCCTTGTTCTTTCATCAAGGTCGTAGGCGCGTTCAAAATATGCGCAGGCGGCGGTTCTGACCCGGTTTGTTTGGCGGCCGCGACAGCGCCTTTATAGGCCACATAAGTCGCATTCGATTTCGGCGCCAGCGCGAGGTAGGTGACCGCCTGAGCCAAGGCCAATTCGCCCTCAGGCGACCCCAGACGCTCATAGGTTTCCCAAGACTGCAAACACACCGCCTGCGCTTGCGGATCAGCAAGGCCGATATCCTCAACCGCCATGCGGGTGATGCGACGGGCCAGAAAGCGCGGGTCCTCGCCACCCGCCAGCATTCGGGCGAACCAATATAAGGCCGCATCCGGGTCAGAGCCGCGCACAGATTTATGCAAGGCGCTGATCAGGTTGTAATGCTCATCCCCCGACTTGTCGTATTTCACCGCGCGCTTCATCAAACGCTTGGTCAGGTCTTCCACGGTCAGCTTGGCATCGGTTTTCCACGCGCTCACCTGTTCGATCAGATTGAGCAGTGCACGGCCATCACCATCAGCCATCTCAAGCAAAGCATCGCGGGCAGGGCCATCCAGTGGCAGGGCCTTGCCCAATTCCTTTTCAGCCCGCTGCGCGAGCAGCTCAAGGTCTTTGAGATCAAGCCGCGTCAGGATGAACACTTGGCTTCGGCTCAGCACCGCTGCGTTCAACTCAAAGCTGGGGTTCTCAGTCGTCGCACCGACCAGTAGGATCGTGCCATCTTCCATGTAAGGCAGAAAGCCATCCTGCTGCGCTTTGTTAAAGCGGTGAATTTCGTCGACAAACAGCAACGTGCCTTTGCCGTTTTGGCGGCGCATCTTGGCCGCCTCAAAGACCTTGCGCAGATCAGGAACACCCGTGAAGATCGCGCTGATCTGGACGAAATGCAGGTCGGTTTCATCCGCCAAAAGCCGGGCTATGGTGGTCTTGCCCACACCGGGGGGACCCCAGAAAATCAGCGACGACAACGACCCCGAGGCCAACATCGTCCCGAGCGGGGCATCCGGCCCCAACACCTGTTGCTGTCCAATCACCTCCGCCAAGGTCTTGGGCCGCAACCGATCAGCCAGCGGGCGCGGGCCTGCGGGGGTGTCGGATGGGTTGGTGTCGAAGAGATCAGCCATGGTCTCCAAAGATATGTTCTGGGCGTCACGTGATTGCAAGTTATCAGATGTGGAAGGCTTACCGGAGAACGCGAAGAAGGTCGGTTTTGCGGGACCTTGCTGCCGTTCGCATCTGGCATCTGAATGTCTGCACCTTGCACTTTCACTACCACGGTGCTCTGACGTAGAGTAGTTTGAGCAGAGCGTTACGCGATTCATAAAGGCGCCAATGTAGATGATCACGAGCCACATGCACATCAAAGCCCCAGGTTTTCCGCGTCATCCCAAAGATGATGAGTTGGTGAACAATTTCATGTCTGGTTTCTCACTTGCCGAAGCAATTAAATCTGAACTCGTGGATCGCGGATACGACGGCCTAGAACTCATTGGTGAGGACTGGGGTTGGCTCGTCGTTACAGCTAGTCCGGCGTCTAACGTTGATTTGCACGTCACGATCTCATCTATGGCTGATCCGGAAGACGACGAGAATAGCACTGTAGAAGCTATGATAGCAATTCAGCCTCAAAAGCTGAGCAAAGGCGCCCTTTGGTGGAAAAAAGATATCGGTGGAGATGTACGGGATTTTTCCCAAGCTGTTTTCAATTTCCTGAAACGCACCCCCGGCATCGAAATCATCGAAGAATTTGCAGATATCAAATAACATACAGGAACGTTCGGACCGTGTGCAGATTCCTTTCGGAGACCGCAATTCTTTTCGTGGTCATGATCCGCAAAGCTGACTTTCATGCCAAGCGCAGCAACCTACAATCTCGCCTCAACCCAGCCATTCACCGAAACAAAAGGCCCCGCAAAAAATGCGAGGCCTTTCAAAATTCTTAGGTCAGAGGAACTTAGTCTTCGACGTTCTCGTGCTCTGCCAAGCGCTCCTTATCGGCGGCACCCTTCGCATCCACATCGCGGTCAACGAATTCGATGATCGCCATTGGCGCCATGTCACCATAGCGGAAGCCCGCTTTCATGATGCGGATGTAGCCGCCTTGACGCTCTTTGTAGCGGGGGCCGATGACGTCGAACAATTTCGCTGTGTGCATTTCCTGCTTCAGCTGAGCATTGGCCTGACGACGTGCGTGCAGATCGCCGCGCTTGCCAAGTGTGACCAGCTTTTCGACGATACGGCGCAGTTCTTTCGCCTTGGGCAATGTTGTTTTGATCTGCTCATGTTCAATAAGCGAGCCTGCCATGTTCGCGAACAGCGCTTTGCGGTGCTCATGTGTGCGGTTCAGGCGGCGGTAACCTCGTGCGTGACGCATGTGATAGTCTCCATTTTGTTTTATCGATGGGCCGATGCGATGCGTGTCGCTGGCTCCGTTAGTGGGGCGGTATTGCCCAGGATGTTCCCCGCCAGTGCGGGCATTTTGCGGATGGGCCCGAAGGCCCATCCAAATTCTTAAAACTGGTCTTCGAACTTCTTGGCCAGATCTTCGATGTTGTCTGGCGGCCAATCCTCAACATCCATGCCGAGGTGCAGACCCATGCCTGACAGCACTTCTTTGATCTCGTTCAAAGATTTGCGGCCAAAGTTCGGTGTGCGCAGCATTTCTGCTTCGGTTTTCTGGATCAGATCGCCGATGTACACGATGTTGTCGTTCTTGAGGCAGTTTGCCGAACGGACAGACAGTTCCAGCTCGTCCACTTTCTTTAGCAGAAGCGGGTTGAACTCAAGACCATCGTCATCCGCGCCAGCTTGCGCTGATTCAGGCTCATCAAAGTTGACGAAGATAGACAGCTGATCCTGCAAAATGCGAGCGGCATAGGCCACAGCATCGTCAGGTGTCAGCGACCCGTCGGTTTCAACCTTCATGGTCAGCTTGTCATAGTCCAGAACCTGACCTTCGCGGGTTGGTTGGACGTCATAGCTGACTTTTTTGACGGGCGAGTAGATCGCATCAACGGACATCATGCCGATCGGTGCATCTTCTGGCTTGTTCTTGTCTGCGGATACATAGCCCTTACCGGTATTCACGGTCAGTTCCATGTAAAGATCAGCACCTTCGTCGAGGTGGCAGATCACGTGCTCTTTGTTCAGGATTTCGATGCCAGCAGTCTCAGAGATATCCGCAGCTGTCACAACGCCCGGGCCTTTGGCCTGAACGGAAAGACGCTTTGGACCTTCAACTTCCATACGGATCGCAACACCTTTGAGGTTCAACACGATATCGGTGACGTCTTCACGTACACCAGACACGGATGAAAACTCGTGCAGGACGTTGTCGATCTGAACGGCAGTGATGGCGGCACCCTGAAGGGATGACATCAAAATGCGGCGCAGCGCGTTGCCCAATGTCAAACCAAAGCCACGCTCGAGTGGTTCTGCGATGACGGTTGCCTGACGCGCGGGGTCGTTGCCCGGTTTCACTTCCAATTGAGTTGGCTTAATCAACTCAGCCCAGTTTTTGTGGATCATATGTCCCTCCATACTCGTCTGCCTTCATGTCCAAAAGGGCAAACACCCGAGGTTAAAATGACGGATTGGGGCCGTGCAGAAATGTGCACGGACCCCAAGGCGTTTGGATTGTCTTAGACGCGGCGACGCTTTGGTGGGCGGCAGCCGTTGTGCGCCATTGGTGTCACGTCACGGATTGATGTGATGTTGAAACCAGCAGCAGCCAAAGCGCGCAATGCGCTTTCACGACCAGAACCCGGACCCTGCACTTCGACTTCAAGCGTCTTCACGCCGTGATCTTGTGCTTTCTTGCCTGCATCTTCAGCCGCCATCTGAGCAGCATAAGGTGTAGACTTACGCGAGCCTTTGAAACCCATCGTACCAGCAGACGACCAAGAAATGGCGTTGCCTTGTACGTCAGAGATCAGGATTTTTGTGTTGTTGAAAGAAGAGTTCACATGCGCAACACCAGCTGCGATGTTCTTGGAAACCTTCTTTTTGGTGCGTTTTGTATCACGTGCCATTGATCAAGCCTCCCTTATTTCTTCTTACCAGCAATGGCCTTAGCGGGGCCCTTGCGTGTACGTGCGTTGGTGGATGTACGCTGACCACGGACAGGCAGGTTACGACGGTGGCGCAGGCCACGGTAGCAACCAAGGTCCATCAGACGCTTGATGTTCATCTGTGTCTCACGACGCAGGTCACCTTCGACTGTCAGGTTGGCGTCGATGTATTCACGGATCGACAGCACTTCTGCATCAGACAGCTGGTTAACACGGCGCGCGCGGTCAATACCGACCGCTTCGCAGATTTCTTCGGATTTGGTCGCGCCAATTCCGGTGATGTAGGTAAGGGCGATTGGAACCCGCTTTGCAGTCGGGATGTTTACGCCGGCAATACGTGCCACGTGTGCAATTCCTTTTCGTTGCGGGTCCGTCATTCCAGACCCTTTTTTCACAACGGAAGCCCGGACCTATAAGGGCGCCGGGCTGCGTCATATCGAGGTGTTTCGTGATGTCAGGGGGCGACCCTTAACCACCAATTGATTCCTTTACAGGATGGCGCTGTTTAGGGGGCATTTCCGATGGGGTCAAGACACCCCAGCGGCCATGGGAAACTATTCGCTATGGCGCAATGCAGAGGCGATGCTAGTCGCCACATCATCCATGCTGGCCAAGCCATCAACAGACTGCAAATCACCTTTGGCGTAATAATAACCGATCAGCGGGCTGGTTTGTTTGTAATAGGCCATCAAACGAACACGCAGGCTTTCTTCGTTGTCGTCGGCACGCACGGGCTGACCCGCAGCTTCCGCATCTTTTGCCCGTCCAACAATGCGTTCAACCAGAACCTCATCGTCAACTTGCAGCTCAATAACAGTATCGAGATTTTCACCCATCTCAACGAGCAGATTACCAAGGGCATCTGCTTGGACCAATGTTCGAGGGAAACCATCAAAGATGTAGCCTCCCTTGCCTTGGTCGCTTTCCAGCTGCTCACGGATCAAACCAATCACGATCTCATCAGTGACAAGATCGCCGCGGTCCATCACGGCCGCGACCATATTGCCCATCTCAGTTCCACTGGTGCGGGCAGCTCGCAACATATCGCCTGTGCTCAATTGCACCATGTTGCGTTCTTCAACAAGCCTGGCAGCCTGTGTTCCCTTACCCGCCCCCGGCGGTCCCAGCAGAATAATATTCATCGACGCGACGGCCCTTTGCGTTTGCTACGTTTGCCACGCAATTGAGACTTCTCAATCAGGCCTTCGTATTGATGTGCCACCAGATGAGACTGGATTTGTTGGATCGTGTCCATACCCACCGACACAATAATCAAGATCGATGTACCGCCAAAGTAGAACGGAATAGCCAATTCAGCGCGAATAATCTCGGGCAGCAATGCCACAAGCGCCAGATAACCGGAACCAAGAACCAAGATACGTGTCACCACATAGTCCAAGTATTCCTCGGTCTTCTTGCCGGGGCGGATGCCCGGCACAAAGCCGTTCTGGTTCTTAAGGTTCTCAGCAACGTCTTCGGTCTTGAAGGCAACTTCACGCGTGTAGAAATACGTGAAGAAGATAATCATGCCGCCAAAGAACAACAGATAAAGCGGCTGACCGGGGCCAAAGAGCGCCAGGATTGTGGACATCAGCGGACCAGACGATCCACCATTAAACGTACTGATCGTGGTGGGCAGCAACAGCAAAGCGGATGCAAAGATCGCAGGGATAACGCCTGCAGGGTTCACTTTGATCGGCAGGTGGCTCGTTGACCCATCATAGACTTTCATGCCGCGCTGTTGGCGTGGGTACTGGATGTGGATCTTGCGCAAGGACCGTTCCATGAAGACCACAAAGGTTAGCACGACGATCAGCATCACGATAATGCCCACAACGACAGCGGGGCTGATCGCACCGGAGCGGCCTTGGGACAGGAACTGCGCCATAGCCGCGGGGATTTCAGCGATAATGCCGACAAAGATGATCAGCGAAATACCATTGCCGATGCCACGCGCGGTGATCTGCTCACCCAGCCACATCAGGAACATACAACCACCAACGATGGTAATGACAGTGGAAGCTTGGAAGAACAGGCCCGGATCGGCGGCCAAACCGCCTGCCTCAAGGCTCACCGCGAGGCCATAAGCCTGCACTGTCGCCAATACGACTGTACCGTAGCGGGTGTATTGGTTCAGCTTGCGCCGTCCCTGCTCACCCTCTTTCTTCAGGTTCTTAAGCGGTTCCCACATAGACCCAAGCAACTGCATCACGATCGACGCAGAGATGTAGGGCATAATGCCAAGGGTAAAGATCGCCATACGGGACAAAGCGCCACCCGTGAACATCGACAGGATACCGCCGATGCCTGACTGGGCATCCTCCATGAACTGGGCCAATGCGGTGCCGTCGATACCGGGCACAGGGATAAATGTGCCAAGACGATAGACGATCAACAATCCAAGTGTGAACAGGATGCGCTGACGCAGTTCAGTCGCTTTGCCGAAGGCGCTCCAACTGACGTTGGCTGCCATTTGCTCTGCTGCAGAAGCCATATGGGTCTCTTTTCATAAGAAACGCCGCGACACCGTTCCCCGGTTCGCGGCGTTTGGGAAAACTTGAAGAGTTATGTAAGCGACCAAAGGGTCGCTCACAAGGTCTTACTCGGCCGCTGCCGGTGTTGTGACTGTCAGTGAGCCGCCAGCTTTCTCGACAGCTTCAACAGCGCCCTTTGAGGCACCAGTGACTGTGATCTTTGCTTTGGCTTTGAAATCACCCTTTGCAAGAACGCGGATACCGTCCTTCTTGCGACGAACGAGACCGGATGCGATCAGTGCATCTTCTGTGATGTCTGCTTTGACGTCGATCTTGCCTTCGTCGATGAATTTCTGGATCAGGCCCAAGTTTACAACAGCAAATGCTTTGCGGTTCGGCTTGTTAAAGCCACGCTTTGGCAAACGCTGGTAGAGTGGCATCTGGCCGCCCTCGTAACCTTTGATGGCTACACCGGAACGTGATTTTTGACCTTTGATACCGCGGCCACCGGTCTTACCTTTGCCGGAACCTGCACCACGGCCAACGCGTTGCTTGCGGGTTGTGGCGCCTGGGTTGTCGGATAGTTCATTCAGTTTCATGTCGCTTCTCCTTTTGCCGGAATTGGCCCCCAGCGACGGGAGTGGCCAAACACGGCGTTACATCTGAGTCGGAAATTTGACCTCCGACCAGCGGCGTATAGACGGGGGAATAAGACACGTCAAGAAGGCCCCTTTGCCCAAGGTTACAAGGGGCCCGACATAACGAAATGCGAAAGTATTGGACAACGGCCATACCCGTGGTCTTAACTAGCGGCATATTTTTTCATTTATTACATTGAGGCAAGACAGATGCCGCTATTTGACTTTTTTAAAGAACTAGCAAAACAAAACCCGGTCGCAGCCAAGTTCATTTCGTTTGGGTTGTTGCCCTTGATAGCGGCAGCTGTTGTCCTGAGCTTTGGCATCGGAATTGAGGTGCTCACGAAAGTTGGGATTGTTGTCGTCATTTTTGCGGTGGCGATGCTGGCGCTTTCAGCACTACCCGCACTTGCACGCGGTATCTTTGGCTGGTTTCTGACGATCCTTGTAATGCTCTGGCTCGGCGCAGTTGCGCTCCAGATCATCACGGGTAACACAGCCAAGATCGCAGGTGTTAAGTTGGCGCCCATCCAATGTCTACTTGGGCCAACCGGAGAGGCTTGTGAAGTCATCAGACTAGCAAGCGCGGCTTCCGCACCAGTGGTACCCCTCCCCCCTGAAATTACGGTAGAAGAGGAACCTCTCCCGACTGTTCTACCCGAAGACACGTCTATTTTGGTGCCACTTTCGGATGAACCAAACGTGACCGGCCCTTTGATCAGCGACACTCCTACCAGCGCGACTGAAGGATTGGCGGCTATAACGGACACACCTGTCTTAGAGACGCCGATCGTGTCGACTCCACCTTTGGATTATGATCGGATTTTTGTGCATTATCCGGGCAACATTTCTCAAGATGAGATTATCACGTTCTCTGGCGCACTCGTCGATGATGGTTGGCTGGTGGCTGATCCAGAGGGTGGCGGAAAAGAGACAATCAATGCACTGGGCTACAATCAGGTCCGGTTTTTTAATGGCGCTCAACGCGAAGCGGCCAATGAGCTTGCTTTAGCAGCGGCCAAATTCAGCCCCGCCGGAGAGCCGCTGTCTGTTGTGGATCTCAGCGGTTCGCGGTTCGCAACACCAGAATCGGAAGGCCTTTTGGAAGTCTGGCTCAGCAGATAAGCAAAACGCCCCGCAGTTTCCTGCAAGGCGCTTCAGATCAAACCGTAGATTGGGGCCTGCCCCGACGAACGCTTAACCTTTTTCTTCGATGATCTCGACCATGTGGCTGATCGAATTGACCATGCCGCGCACGGAAGGTGTATCTTCCAGCTCTTTGGTGCGGTTCATTTTGTTCAGGCCCAGGCCGATCAGCGTGGCACGCTGTTTGGCGGGGCGGCGGATCGGGGAACCGATCTGCTTGACGACGATTGTTTTACCCATCTGTCATATCTCCTTACGCGTCAGCTTCAGCTGCAACTTCGGCCACTGGGGCCTCGTCACGCTTGGGCAGAATATCAGCAACCTTTTTGCCACGGCGCTGTGCGACGTTGCGGGGTGATTGCTCTTTGGACAGGCCGTTCATAGTGGCGCGGATCATGTTGTATGGGTTCTGTGACCCGATGGACTTGGACACAACGTCCTGCACACCCAACATTTCAAACACGGCACGCATTGGACCACCGGCGATGATACCAGTACCAACGGGGGCTGTGCGCATAACCACTTTACCAGCGCCGTGACGGCCCTCGACATCATGGTGCAGCGTACGACCGTCGCGCAATGCAACGCGGATCATCTGGCGCTTGGCTTGCTCAGTGGCTTTGCGGATCGCTTCAGGAACTTCCTTCGCTTTACCCTTACCAAAACCGACGCGGCCTTTTTGGTCGCCAACAACGACGAGCGCTGCGAAACCAAAGCGCTTACCGCCTTTTACTGTTTTAGAAACACGGTTGATTGCGACCAGACGGTCTGCAAACTCTGGTGTTTCGTCACGGTTACGGCGATTGCCGCCCCGGTTGTTATCACGTTCTGCCATAGTGGCGTCCTTTATGTCTGGCCGGTTGGCCGATTGTCCAATCACGGTGGCACATGCCCCGGATCATCGAAGCCGGGGATGAACCCCGGCCTACGCTTTCTTAGATCTTCAAACCACCTTCACGGGCAGCTTCGGCCAAGGCCTTCACTTTACCATGAAAGAGGAAACCACCACGGTCGAAGTAAGCAACCTCAACACCGGCTTTCTTGGCGCGCTCTGCAATTGCAGTGCCCACTTTTGTAGCCGCTTCGACATTGTTCTTGCCAACCACGCCCAGTGCTTTTTCGAGCGACGAAGCGGACGCGAGTGTCACGCCGTTGACGTCGTCGATCAGCTGGACGCTGATGTTCTTGTTTGAGCGGTGAACCGAAAGACGCGCACGCCCTTGGTTGGCTGTTACGCCCCGCAGTTTGTTCCGAACGCGCATGCGGCGCTTCAGAAACAGAGCTCTTTTGCTGTTTGCCATAATCGCGTTCCTTACTTCTTCTTGCCTTCTTTGCGGAAGATGTATTCGCCTTTGTACTTAATCCCTTTGCCCTTGTAGGGCTCGGGCTTACGCCAAGCGCGAATATTCGCCGCAACCTGTCCAACCTGCTGCTCATCGATACCTTCGACAAGAATTTCAGTTGGCTTTGCAGATGTCACAGTGACACCCTCAGGCACTTCAAAGTTAACATCGTGGCTGTAGCCCAATGACAGCTTCAGGACATTGCCCTGCATCTGTGCACGGTAACCAACACCCGACAGCTCAAGCTCTTTCTTGAAGCCCTCGGATACGCCGGTGGCCAAGTTTGCGACCATTGTGCGGCTCATGCCCCACTGCTGGCGCGCGCGCTTGGATTTGCCGCGTGGTTCTACAGTAACAACGTTGCCATCAACACTGATGGTGACGTCGTCGGTGGCTTTGAAAGTCCGGGTCCCTTTAGGGCCTTTCATTTCAACGGTTTGACCTGACACAGAGGCGGTAACGCCTGATGGCAGCTCAACCGGTTTTTTACCAATACGAGACATGTTATCCCCTTAGAATACAGTGCAGAGCACTTCGCCGCCAACATTGGCGCTACGTGCTTTTGCATCCGACATCACACCTTGTGAGGTGGAGACAATCGACACACCCAGGCCCTGTCGGACAGTTGGGATGTCATTGGCGGCCAGATAAACGCGGCGACCAGGCTTTGAAACCCGCTTCACTTCGCGAATGACTGGGTCACCCTCGTAATACTTCAGCTCGATTGAGAAAGCAGGATGGCCGTCTTTGCCGTCCTTCTTTTCATAACCGCGGATGTAGCCTTCGTCGGAAAGCACATCCAACACCCAACCACGCAGCTTGGACGCAGGTGTTTCCACCGACGCCTTGCCGCGCATTTGGCCGTTGCGGATACGTGTGAGCATATCACCGATAGGATCGTTCATAATATGTGCTCCTTACCAGCTTGACTTGACCATACCGGGAATTTCGCCATTGGAACCAAGGTCCCGCAGCGCGATCCGGCTGATCTTGAGTTTGCGGTAATAGGCGTGTGGACGCCCGGTGAGCTGGCAACGGTTATGCAAACGGGTCGCAGAGGAATTCCGTGGCAGTTTTGCCAGTTCAAGTGTTGCCTTGAACCGCTCTTCTACCGCGATCTCTTTGTCGTTGATGATTGCCTTCAATGCGGCGCGCTTTTCGGCGTACTGCTTGACCAGCTTTTCACGCTTCACTTCGCGTGCGATCATGGATTTCTTAGCCATATCTAATTTCCCCTCAGCTGTTGAACGGCATGTTGAAAGCTTTCAACAGTGCCTTTGCTTCAGCGTCAGTATTCGCTGTTGTGCAGATCACGATGTCCATGCCCCAGTTCTCATCGATCTTGTCGAAGTTGATTTCTGGGAAGATCAGGTGCTCTTTGATGCCGGTGGCATAGTTGCCGCGGCCGTCGAAGGATTTGCCAGATACACCGCGAAAGTCGCGGATACGTGGCATAGCAACAGTGATCAGACGATCAAGGAATTCAAACATACGGTCGCCGCGCAAAGTCACCTTTGCACCAAGAGGCATGTCTTCACGAACGCGGAAACCAGCGATGGATTTCTTAGCGCGTGTTGTCATAGCCTTTTGACCAGCGATTGTTGTCAGATCTTCCTGTGCGGTTTTTGCTTTCTTGCTGTCACGGACAGCTTCTGCACCGCAGCCAATGTTCAGAACAATTTTGTCCAAACGTGGGATCTGCATGTCGTTCTTATAGCCGAACTCTTCTTTCATCGACGCGCGAACGGTCGATGCATAAAGGTCCTTCAGACGGGGGGTATAGTTTGCAGTATCAAGCATTAGATTGCATCCCCTGTTGTCTTGGCGAAACGCACCTTGTTGTCGCCATCCATGCGGAAGCCGACGCGGGTTGGTTTGCCGTTGCTGTCAGTGATCGCCAGGTTAGACAGTTGGATTGGCATCGCCTTTGGCGTGCGGCCACCCTGTGTTGCCTGAGATTGCTTTGTGTGACGGATCGCAATGTTGATACCGTCCACGATGGCTTTGCCAGACTTAGGGTCGATGCTGGTAATGGAACCAGTCTTACCTTTGTCTTTGCCAGTCAGAACGACGACATTGTCACCTTTACGGAGCTTAGCAGCCATTACAGCACCTCCGGAGCAAGTGAGATAATTTTCATAAAGTTCTTTGCACGCAGCTCGCGAACAACTGGGCCAAAGATACGTGTACCGATCGGCTCGTTGTTGTTGTTGAGAATGACAGCAGCGTTGCTGTCAAAACGAATGGCTGTGCCATCGTCGCGGCGAACTTCTTTGGCAGTGCGTACGACGACGGCCTTACGGACGTCACCTTTCTTTACGCGACCGCGTGGAATGGCCTCTTTGACCGAAACAACAATGATGTCTCCAACACTGGCGTAACGACGGTGAGAACCACCCAGAACCTTGATGCACTGAACACGGCGAGCGCCGCTGTTGTCAGCAACATCCAGATTGGTCTGCATCTGGATCATTTGGTTTCCTTCCGACCTATGGGCAAGTCCCGATTTCTGTCCGGGGGCCCAGGGTTTCGATTGAACCGGGTGTTACTGCCTTAAGAGGCAATAACCTCCCAGCGTTTCGTTTTCGACTTTGGTGCACATTCCTGGATACGAACTTGGTCACCAACGTTGAATGCGTTCTGTTCATCGTGAGCGCGATATTTCTTCGACTTACGAATAGTTTTCTGAAGCAGTGGGTGCTTATAACGACGCTCAACCGATACAGTGACGGTCTGAGCATTTTGGTTGCTTGTGACAACCCCGGCTAGGATACGCTTAGGCATAGATTAAGCCTCCTTGGCAGCAGCTGCTGCTTTTTCGTTCAGAATTGTTTTGACCTTCGCGGCATTGCGACGAGCGGCGCGGATACCAGATGTGTTTTCCAACTGACCAGTGGCCTGCTGAAAGCGCAGATTGAAGGATTCTTTTTTCAGGTTCACCAGCTCTTCACGGAGCTGATCGGGCGTTTTATCCCGCAGTTCATTGGCGTTCATGCCATATTCCTTTGTCAACATCACCGGCAGGCCGCACGTAGCGTGACCCGATTCCCGGTGGAGTGGGGGTAGAAGTGGGGCGTATAGGGGGGTTGGGGGCGTGTGGCAAGGGGGTTTAATGGCATGACGGGAGAACTTTGTTAGGTGCGCTCTCGTAATTCTCGCACTACCTAAGTTTCTCCGATTAGTGGGCTTGCGTCGAAGTAAATAACTCAACCAACACCTTTAGATCAACATTGGTTACAACACCATAACTCAACAAAAGCGCAAGACCGAGTGCCACAACAGATTTTGATCTGAGCATATGGATGGTTGCCAATAGGCAAACTTGCAAATTACCGTGTGCTTCATCGACCCCAAACCGATGGGATACCCTCAATGCGTCATTAATCTTACTTTTTTCCATCTTCCCCAACTCCGAACACCTTACCTACGTTCGATATAGTGAGAAAAAATGAATAAAATACTTAACATTCGATCGATTAAAATAATTACATAACAAATTCAATATGTTGAGTTGAATTCTACTTGGGCCGGTTAGAGAACGAGCTAATAACTATTTAATCACTTTTTGGGTGGGCGCTTGAAAACTAGCACCTTACTGAGTTTGCGTTGCCTCTGCAAAGATTGGCCGTCAACCACTATACCCTCTTGAGCTGCACAGCTAAGAACACCCTATGACCCAAATCAAATCCCTCTTCGCGACCCGCCTCTATCACGCCAAGCTCTCGGCCCATGGCACCCCCATCGACCCGTCCGAGCTTGAAAACTCCTGCCTTGTCATCGCCGGTGACGATGAAGCGGGGCAGGACTGGTGCGAAGAGAACGGCTTTCCCGGCTACACTTCCTACGCGTCCCTCAGCGACCTGCCGTGGCGGTTTCCGATCTTCAAAGATCTCGTCGCCGTCCTCGACGCCCATGTCGCGGCCTTTGCCGAGGACCTGCAATTCGACCTTGGCGACAAAAAGCTGCAACTCGAAGACATCTGGATTAACATCCTGCCCGAAGGCGGCATCCACACCGGGCACATCCACCCCCATTCCGTGATCAGCGGCACGACCTACGTCGCCATGCCGGACGGGGCGAGTGCGATCAAATTCGAAGACCCGCGGCTGGCGATGATGATGGCGGCCCCTACCCGCGAAAAAGACGCACGCGACGAGCTGCGCACATTCTTCTACGCCAAACCCAACGTCGGCGACGTGCTGCTATGGGAAAGCTGGCTGCGGCACGAGGTGCCGATGAACATGTCCGAGGAAGAACGGATATCTGTGAGTTTTAATTATAGTTGGGAGTAGACCCATGACCGACATTGACCATGCATTTCAACGGCTCGAAGGGCTGGATCTGTCGTCCATCGAGAGCCGGGGCGATTGGGGGTTAGGGCGGATGTTCAGCCACCTCGCGCAAGGCGTGGAGTTCTCGATGCACGGCTATCCAGTTCAAAAGCCCAAGCTGTTTCAAGCAACGGTCGGGACCTTGGCGTTCAGAGTATTCGCGGCGAAGGGAAAGATGTCACACGGGCTAAACGAACCTATCCCGGGCGAGGTGGTTGCCGAGATCAGTGCCGAAGACGGGCTGGGACGGCTTTGGACATCACTGGAAACCTTCCGGGATTTCAACGGGGCGTTGCAACCGCATTTTGCTTATGGCGGGCTGAACAAAGCGCAATTCGGCAAAGCGCATTTGCTGCATATTGAGAACCATTTGGAAGAGGTGGGATCTACAGCCATCAAGTAAGTTCTGTGCCACCTGAGGGCAGCACCCTGACCTCGGAGCGGGCGCTACCCGGCAAGCCAGGCAGTCCTTTTGTCGAATGTTCGCAACATAACAAAAGCCCCCACCGATCTCTCAGCAGGAGCTTTCTATTCTCACCGTAGGTCGGGACTAGCCCCGACGTACACTTACCAATCTTCGCGAACCACAGTCCGTGTCTTGATTGGCAGCTTCATCGCAGCAAGGCGCAGGGCTTCGCGGGCGATTGTCTCGTTCACGCCGTCGATCTCGAACATCACGCGGCCGGGTTTGACCTTGCATGCCCAAAAATCAATGGAACCTTTACCTTTACCCATACGCACTTCTATGGGCTTCGACCATACGCGCCTTAGCACGACTTACGGCTTCAATCAGAGGGGCGATGACCCTCACACGCTTAAGCATCGTCAGGCCATAGTTGACACAGTTAACGCCGTCGCAGCCTAAGTTGTTCGGGAGATCGTATCATTAGGAAAGTCAACGTCATCAAGACTCCTAAACGCAAATCGTAGCGACTCGGGATCAAGCATGAATTCACTGAGGGAAAATCTTTTGGTGAAATTCATAGACGGCGTATCGACGTCTACGAATGCTTGAGCCGCCATGTCGGGATCAGGAACTCCACGAACCATTCTATATGTATGAGGGATGTTCGCAATCATATCGCGGAAATACGGGACAACATGACCTGGAGGTGCAAGTTCAATTAGCTGGAGCGGGCCGTTGGCATTTGTTCGAAACATCAATGGCGCCAAAGAGGCGCCGTGGATGGCGATAATTTGCGATGCTCTCATAACCAGAGCAATTTGTTCTGCCGCACTGTAATCCTCCATGAACAGCTCTTCAAAACCAGCGTCCAAAATGATTTCTCTTATTTCGGCATTGTTCTTGAGAACTCTATTAGGAGGTCGCCTGTTTAAGAAAATTCTGCCTCCAACAGAGACGTGGACTTCTGCAATTAGGCCATCAATATCGCTTGATATTGATGCAAGTGAGACCCGTGCGATATTTCCAGCGTCAGAACTACTTGAAAAGTCAATCTGCACCAAAGGTGCAGTGACTGAGCGGTTCGTGCAGTGGATGTCGAACCCCAAGTACTTTAGCAACTCAATAATTGCTGGGAAGGGATCCTTATCTAGAATAAAAACCGGATTGCTGAGTTGAAGTGTTGTGAAGTGATCTCGTATCAGAACCGCCACGGGCAATGCTAGATTTATGAAGTGGGACCAATTGCCTAAACCAAACATACGCAGATCAACATAATATCTGTCAGAAACGCCTTTGTCAGGTCGCGAGCCAGTCAATGCGAAAAATGCTCGCTCACGTCGGCGAAGGTACCCCTTAGTCGACCTGGGATCTTGCCGACCAGAAATTTTCAAGAAGCCCCCACCATATGACCGAGCCGGCACCCCAATTACATCAACAAGAGGGATTGCTCTGTCAGAAAGGTAGCTACGCGGTCCTATGATCCACAAAGGTGCACGGATGTAGTCATCACCAACAAAACTCAAATCGAAATCAACTATGGC
Source organism: uncultured Paracoccaceae bacterium (assembly GCA_947496605.1). Taxonomy (GTDB): domain Bacteria; phylum Pseudomonadota; class Alphaproteobacteria; order Rhodobacterales; family Rhodobacteraceae; genus Yoonia. The sequence continues at coordinate 278,634 of CANMDF010000003.1, forward strand.
ACTCATGGTCTCAAATTACCCAAAACCTCATTCTCATAAATCCTACAGAAGACGTTCACTTAATTGAAATCTCTGCAACCGATTGGATAAGCCGGTAGGTGCAACCTATTTTGCAACGCTCTTCAAGCAAAGCAAACAATTCGCCATCCATAACTTCCAAACCAAAAAGCCCCCACCGATCTCTCAGCAGGGGCTTTCTATTCTCACCGTAGGTCGGGGCTAGCCCCGACGTACACTTACCAATCTTCGCGAACCACAGTCCGTGTCTTGATTGGCAGCTTCATCGCAGCAAGGCGCAGGGCTTCGCGGGCGATAGTCTCGTTCACGCCGTCGATCTCGAACATCACGCGGCCGGGTTTGACCTTGCATGCCCAAAAATCAATGGAACCCTTACCTTTACCCATACGCACTTCGATGGGCTTTGATGTGACAGGCACATCAGGAAAGATACGGATCCAGACGCGGCCCTGACGCTTCATGTGACGCGTCATGGCACGACGTGCGGCTTCGATCTGACGGGCCGTAACCCGCTCAGGCTCAAGCGCCTTCAGGCCATAGGTGCCAAAGTTCAGGTCAGACCCGCCCTTTGCCAATCCTTTGATGCGGCCTTTGTGCAGCTTGCGGTGTTTTGTACGCTTTGGCTGTAGCATTTAAATCAGCTCCCCTTAGCGACGTGGGCCGCGAGGGACAGCGCCCTCTTGCAGCTCAGCATGTTTGCGGTCGTGCGCTGATGGATCGTGCTCCATGATCTCACCCTTGTAGATGAAGACCTTGATGCCGATGATCCCATAAGGCGTCATCGCCTCATACAGTGCATAGTCGATGTCAGCACGCAGTGTGTGCAGCGGCACGCGACCTTCACGGTACCATTCGGTACGGGCAATTTCAGCACCGCCCAAGCGACCGGCAAGGTTCACGCGGATGCCCAAAGCACCCATGCGCATTGCGTTCTGGACCGAGCGCTTCATCGCGCGACGGAAAGACACACGACGCTCAAGCTGCTGACCAATGCTTTCGGCAACCAAGGCTGCGTCAAGTTCTGGCTTGCGGACTTCAACGATGTTCAGGTGCAGTTCAGATGCGGTCAGTGCAGCAAGCTTCTGACGCAGACCTTCGATGTCTGCACCTTTCTTGCCGATGATCACACCAGGACGTGCTGCGTGGATCGTGACGCGGCACTTTTTGTGCGGACGTTCAATGATCACGCGGCTGATGCCGGACTGTGCGCATTCTTTCTTGATGAAAGCCTTGATCTTAAGGTCTTCCAAAAGAAGGTCGCCATAGTCTTTGGTGTCAGCGTACCAGCGGCTATCCCAGGTGCGGTTGACCTGAAGACGCATACCGATCGGGTTTACTTTGTTACCCATTATGATTGCTCCTCAACTTGACGCACCTTGATGGTGATTTCAGCAAATGGCTTGATGATCTTACCAAAACGGCCACGAGCCCGAGGGCGTCCGCGCTTCATGGTCAGGTTCTTGCCAACATATGCCTCAGCTACGACCAACTCGTCGACGTCAAGGTTGTGGTTGTTCTCTGCGTTGGCGATGGCCGACTGAAGACACTTCTTCACGTCGTCCGAGATCCGCTTTTTCGAGAAAGTCAGGTCAGTCAGAGCCTGCTCAACTTTCTTGCCGCGGATCAGGCCAGCAACGAGGTTCAGCTTCTGCGGGGACGTACGGAGCATGCGCAGTTTTGCCATTGCTTCGTTATCGGCCACGCGGCGGGGATTCTTATCCTTGCTCATGGCTTATTTCCGCTTCGCTTTTTTGTCAGCGGCGTGACCATAGTAGGTCCGTGTTGGTGAATATTCACCAAACTTCTGACCGATCATGTCTTCACTGACGTTGACAGGGATGTGCTTCTTGCCGTTGTACACACCAAAGGTGAGGCCAACGAACTGAGGCAGGATTGTAGAACGACGGGACCAGATCTTGATCACTTCGTTGCGGCCGCTTTCGCGTGATGCTTCTGCCTTTTTCAAGACATAGGCGTCGACGAACGGGCCTTTCCAGACGGAACGAGCCATACTTAACGACCCTTCTTCTTGGCATGACGCGAACGCACGATAAGGCGCTGCGATGCTTTGTTTTTGTTACGGGTGCGCTTGCCCTTGGTGTCTTTACCCCAAGGTGTGACAGGCGTCCGACCACCAGACGTGCGGCCTTCACCACCACCGTGGGGGTGGTCGATCGGGTTCATGGCAACACCACGAACACTTGGGCGGATGCCCTTGTGACGCATACGGCCAGCTTTACCGAAGTTCTGGTTAGAGTGATCAGAGTTTGACACAGCACCAACAGTGGCCATGCATTCCTGACGGATCAGGCGCAATTCACCCGATGACAGACGAACCTGCGCATAGCCGCCATCACGACCAACGAACTGGGCGTATGTACCGGCTGCACGGGCGATCTGGCCGCCTTTGCCTGGCTTCATTTCGATGTTGTGAATGATCGTACCGATTGGCATGCCCGAAAATGGCATTGCGTTGCCGGGCTTAATGTCAGCCTTGGCCGATGCGATCACCTTGTCACCAACAGCGAGACGCTGCGGGGCAAGGATGTAATTCTGTGTACCGTCTTCGTACTGGATCAGCGCGATAAATGCGGTGCGGTTCGGGTCATATTCGATCCGTGCGACAACAGCGGACATGTCCAGCTTGTTCCGCTTGAAATCGACGATGCGGTAAAGACGCTTTGCGCCCCCACCAATACGACGCATAGTGATCCGTCCGGTGTTGTTCCGGCCGCCCGATTTGGTCAAACCCTGCGTAAGGGATTTGACTGGACGTCCTTTCCAAAGCTCCGAACGGTCGATCAGCACCAGCCCACGCTGGCCCGGCGTCGTCGGTTTGTACGACTTGAGTGCCATGTTAGCTTCTTCCGTTTGCTTGGCGGGCCCTGCAAGAGGACCCTGATGTTATAGGCCCCCGTAGGTGCCCGGTTGGTTTTGTCGGGGAGAACCCCGACCTACGTAGGCTGGGGTTGCCCCCGGCTTTTCGCATAACACAAAGACCCCGGAACGAATCCGAGGTCAGGTGATTGCGGGGATGTAGCAGGGAGGGGTTAGGGTGGCAAGTACTGTCTTGCTAAACTCAGCCTTCTGGCTGGTCCTTCTTATCCAAGAGTTCAGTGATATGAAGCTCTGCTGGTTGGTAGCCGTCAGAGGTGAGTTTTGAAACGACAACTATATTGGCTCTAACCGTGTCTTCCCCCCACATTTCTGCAGGTTCGACGGGGTCGAGAACTTTAACCTTCAGCCTTCTCGAAGTTACTTCAGATGCGACAGCAGCCCATCCAGTTGCGGAACGATCTCTGTCTTGTGCATGTAATTCAAGCTGAACATCATACATCGGTTTGTAACGATCAAAATCCGCCTTTTCTTCGGCTTCCCCTACATATGGAATTTCCCTGATGGTTTCGGTGGATATACGATCGCGATCAAATACAACCGGCACATTTCTTTCTCGCTGACTGGGAAGAAAAACTCTCTTTGCGGAACTGACAACTCTCTTGAGCGCAGCTGGCTTGGCAAACCGCGCGTCAATTATTTCTCTCAGCTCAGATTTCGGTTTCCCCGTCTCTTCAGACAGAACACCGATAAGGTCTTCAAACTTCGACCTCGGCAAGCTATCCGAAAATGTCTTCTTAACTGTGTCCACTGCAAGACTAGCACCATAAAATGCGACAACAAGAAACGCTACTGTAAGCAAGGTATCATACCGGTCACTTACAGAAATGTTGAAGATATCCTCAATCAGTGCTGGAACCTCTTCCTCCAATTCTTGCTGAAAAGTCACAAAAATAGAGAGTATCAGTATCTCTCTAAGGGGACTTTCTTGCGAAAGAGTGCGAACATTTAGTGAACTTTCTTCAATCCGTAAACCATCAATGAGGCTGGGAAAAAGAGAAATAGCATCGGTTACCAAGTCCTCGGTAGCCTTAAGTGACGCAATTACGTCTGCGATTGGCGTGACGCCATTGGTTTCATAGGTAATTGAAAGCGGTAAATGAATCTCTGCCATTCAATCATCATGGCACATGCACAACTAAAAGATGAAGTATATAATTCTCTTCTACGTAAGGGGTTATATTTCCCTTCAAGCAATTGTTTGGAGGGGGATCGCTATCCTATCGTGTGAGGCAACCGCTGCATTGCCGGGGAGAACCCCGGCCTACTTTGGTCAGGCTTCGCGCCGAGATATTGTTATTTCCGTAGTCGGTTCAGCAAACCGCGTGTTTTGCGGTAGACAAGCGGCGGAACAAGATCGCGGACGACGCGCAGTGTCGCCTCGTGGTCCTTGGCGTCACTTGATCCCGGGCGCTGCTTGAAGACGGTACTTTGCGACGTGCGCCCCTCTTCCCACGTCGCTGTATAATAATAGAGCGCAATAGACAGGCGCGGCTCACCGTTTGGGTGGTTAACCGGTTCGGGGTTGCCGTGCATCGTGTCGTCACCTGTAGAAAAACAACACATGCGGTTCATGATAGGCGCGAACCCCGCAACTTTTTCTGACATGTCATTTGTCCAGATTTCGAAGGAACCGCCATACTCTTCTTTCCAATCAGGATTGAGATAGATCAGTAGGTTCAGACGACGCTCTAGATTCATAATCCGATGATGATTAAAGTCCGCATGGATCCCAAGAAACCCGGTTGTGTTTGTGCGGTGAATGCCGCCGCCCATGTAGTAGGGATCGGGGATCAGGCCTTTGATGCCCGACATGTTTTCAAGGAACTGGATCATTGGGCGGGAATTCAGCGCATGAAAGACAGCTTTGGTATAGGGCGGTAGGCGGTCCGGATTGTAAGAGGTCTTGAGCTTTTCGTTGTCGCTCGCGTTTTCGGCGGCCTTAACCTCTTGTGCCAATGCCTCTTCGCGCACGCGCTCCAGTATTCCAGACGGCAGGAAATTATCTATACAGCCATAGTGGTAAGGTGACTTTGACTGATATTCAGCCGCGACAGACGTACCAATCTCCTTCGCCTCTTGTTGAGGGATCGTCAGAGTTTCGGGATCAAGAGGAAAAAAAGCGGTCATTATGCAAACTCATTATTGGAAACACCGTTTCTAAAACACAGGCTCAAAGATTGAGTCAAGTTGATTGCACCACAGGTTATAATAGAGATCACTGCTATTCCGCCCCCGGCAACGTCACCCCAACCTGCCCCGCATAGACTTTCGCCACCGCCGCATCATCTTCACCGCCCAGCCCCTGCGTTGCCGCTTCGATGAACTGCCCCAAGGCCGCTTGCGTCACTGGCGCGTCGAACCCCGCCTCCTGCGCGATTTCCAGCACGATCCCGAGGTCTTTGGGCCAGATGTTGACTGAACTATGCGGCGTGTAATCCCCCGCCACGATATGCGGCGCGCGGTTTTCCAGCATCCAGCTGGTGCCAGCGCATTCGGGAATGACTTCGACGAATTTCTCAGGGCTGACCCCTTGGGTCATGCCAAAGGTCATCGCCTCAGCCATCGCGGCGATATGCACGCCAGCCAGCAGTTGGTTCACCGCTTTCATGGCCGAACCCGCCCCCGCTGTGTCGCCCAAGGTGAACACCTTTTCCGACATCGCATCCAGCACAGGCCCAGCGGCGGCAAACGCTTCCGGCGTACCCGAAGCCATGATGGAAAGCCGCCCCTGCGCGGCCTTCGCAGCACCGCCCGAAATCGGCGCATCCAGATAGTGCACACCGTGCGCCAAACAACGGGACTGCATATCGCGGGCAAAGGCGGGTGGGACAGTCGCGCAGGCCAGCACGACGCTGCCAGGTTTCATATTGGGCACAACACCCTCTTCCCCGAACAACACGCTTTCGGTTTGGGCTGCGTTCAAGACAACCACGACAACAGCATCCACATGCAAGGCCACCGCCGTCAGCGCACCGGGGGCACCACCATCGGCCAGAAAGCGGGCCATCTGCGCGGGGGCCACATCAAAGCCGTGGGTCTTGTGCCCCGCAACGATCAGGGACTTGGCCATGCCATAGCCCATGGATCCAAGGCCAATGACGGCCACTTCCAATGGATTGTTCATCTCAAGTCATCCCCCTAAATGCTCTGTTTAGTCTATCGCGCAACTGCGCATATTCAAAGCGAGGCGAAATGCTGATCCAGATTTGATGGGTCCTCACCTGCGATAACGCGGGACTAAAGGCACGCTCATAGTAAGGAAGAACCGGGTGGTTTCAAAGAAACGCGCGATGGTGCAAGTGTACAATGCGTACTTTTCACGGAGCATACACGAATGAACTATCGGGCTTTCATCTTACCCGCCATCCTGTTGACCGTTGCGGGCCAATTGCTTCGGGCTGCGAATGAAAATTATGAACTCATTCGTGATGACTATGGGATCGGTTGGGTCTTGGGAATGGCGGGGCTAGCACTCTTGTTTCTTTTGATTGCACTCAAGCTTTTCACAAAGGCTTTTAAGTCGAAATAGAACAAGACAAACCATTGCCGAAGATCGGCCAGTCAACACATCATCCATGCTGTCGGCGCACAATAACATCCCAACAAAAAGGCCCCCGGTTCGCACCGAGGGCCTTCCTAGTTCGTCCGACGTCAGTCTTTACAGACCAGTGGATACGTCGATTGTGTTGCCTTCTTCCAGCGTCACATAGGCTTTCTTCACGTCTTTACGTGTACCCAATGACCCGCGGAAGCGCTTCACTTTACCTTTGGTGATGGATGTGTTGACCGCTTTGACCTTCACACCAAAGAGGCTTTCAACAGCTTCTTTGATCATTGGCTTGTTTGCGTCGATCGCAACTTCAAAAACAACAGCATTGGCTTCAGAAGCCATTGTTGCTTTCTCTGTGATGATCGGCTTGCGGATCACATCGTAATGTTCTGCTTTAGCGTTCATGACAAACGAGCCTCCAGAGCTTCGACACCTGCTTTGGTCAAGACAAGTGTGTCTGACTTCAAGATGTCGTACACGTTCGCGCCTTGGCTTGGGAGAACGTTGATTGTTGTGATGTTCGCCGAGGCACGCATGAAGTCAGCGTTGACCTCTGCACCGTCGATGATCAGCGCGCGCTTCCAGCCCAATGAACCGACCATTTTGGCCAGCGCAGAAGTCTTGCTGTCTTTGACGTTGATATCATCGACAATCACCAGCTCACCTGCTGCAACTTTTGCAGACAAAGCGTGCTTAAGACCAAGCTTGCGGAACTTCTTAGGAAGATCATGCGCGTGGCTACGGGGTGTTGGACCCTTGTAGATACCACCGGAACGGAAGATCGGTGCACCACGAGAGCCGTGACGTGCGCCACCTGTGCCCTTTTGGCGATAGATCTTCTTGGTGGAATAGCTCACTTCGGAACGACCCAGCACATCGTGTGTACCTGCCATTGCCTTGTTACGCTGCCAGCGAACGACGCGGTGCAAGATGTCCTTGCGCGGCTCAAGACCGAAGATTTCGTCGTTCAATTCGACGGAACCAGCTTTCTTGCCGTCCAGTTTGATTGCATCAGCCTTCATTATTTATCACCTTCTTCTGGCGCGGCATCATCTGCCGAGGCTTCAGTTGTGGCGTCTGCTTCAGCAGCTTCCAGTGCGGCCTGTTCTGCTTCGGCTGCGGCCTTTGCGGCGGCTTCCTCTTCAGCGGCGGCAGCGGCGGCGGCTTCTTCAGCAAGACGCTCTGCTTCTTCGGCCATGGATTTCAGACCAGCAGGGTAGATCACGTTCTCAGGTGTCGGCTTTTTGACCGCATCCTTGATTGTGACCCAACCACCTTTGGAGCCGGGAACAGCGCCTTTGACCATGATGACACCACGGTCAGCATCTGTCTTGACGACTTGCAGGTTCTGCGTTGTGACTTTCGCCGCACCCATGTGACCGGCCATCTTCTTACCTTTGAAGACTTTACCCGGATCCTGACACTGACCAGTGGAACCGTGCGAACGGTGTGAAATCGAAACACCGTGTGTCGCGCGCAAACCACCAAAGTTGTGGCGCTTCATAGCACCAGCAAAACCTTTACCAATCGATGTGCCACACACGTCAACGTATTGGCCTTCGAAGTAGTGGTTCGCTGTGATGGTTTCGCCCACGTTGATCATGTTCTCTGGGGCAACGCGGAACTCAGCGACCTTGCGCTTGGGTTCTACTTTGGCAGCAGCAAAGTGGCCGCGCATCGCTTTGGATGTGCGCTTGGCTTTGGCATTGCCTGCACCCAGCTGAACAGCTGTGTAGCCGTTTGTGTCAGCAGTACGCTGGGCCACAACCTGCAGGTTTTCGAGGGAAAGAACGGTCACAGGGATCTGCTTGCCGTCTTCCATGAAAAGCCGGGTCATGCCGACTTTCTTTGCGATAAGTCCTGTACGGAGCATCTATACTACCCCTTATACAGAAATCTGAACGTCAACACCGGCAGCCAGGTCGAGCTTCATCAGCGCGTCTACTGTTTGTGGTGTTGGGTCGATGATGTCGAGCAGACGCTTGTGCGTACGGATCTCGAACTGATCGCGGGATTTCTTGTCAACGTGGGGGCCACGCAGAACGGTGAACTTTTCGATTTTGTTTGGAAGTGGGATCGGTCCACGCACGCTTGCGCCTGTGCGCTTTGCTGTGCTGACGATTTCCTGTGTGCTTGCATCAAGCACCCGGAAATCAAACGCCTTAAGGCGAATACGGATGTTTTGGCTGGCTGCCATGTCATCACCCTTTATGTAGGGTCTTAACGGATTGGACGATAGAGGCTCATCCCCTACCCTCGTCGCGTCTTTGGTCCAACGTATAAAGGGCACGCACGGCGTCCCCTTGTTGGATTTGGGTGCTATAGGGGGAGTCGGAGGGTGTGTAAAGGGGGATTAGAAAGCCATTGAGCCGTTAGCATGATTTATGCAGCTAGCTACTCGAAGGTATAATCGGCTCATCAGGCGAGTGTGGTCCAGGAACATGGCCTGATGGCACCACGGTGGAAGCCCCCAGCACATGCTTTTCCTGATCATCGAAGAAAATGTGTGCGCCCATTGCCTCTAGAATCGGAGACTTTTGATTTGGCCCGACAAAATGGGCCTCATCTGCCGGAGTTCCCCAGACTCTCAGAGTTTGAATGACACGTTCGTGCGCCGGCGCGTTTCTTGCAGTAACAATTCCAATGCGGACTTTGCTAACTCCGGGACTGACGATGTGTACCTCACGTAGCTCCGACAATTTCTTGATGAACTTCCCAAATGGTCCCTGTGCCATCGGATTTTGCGCATTCTCAGTTTCGTGGTCTAGAAAGGCTTGGAGGCCCTTTTCTTTGTAGATCATGTCAGAAGCTTCGCTGAAAACCACTGCATCACCATCGAAAGCGAATCTCACTTCGTTCTTAACACTGCCGTCCTTTTCGAAAGCGGCCAGTCCAACAAGGCGCGCAGCTGCCGTCCCAGCACTGACTGCTGCTTGAACATCTGAAGTCTCATTCGAGAGGAACAAATCAATATTCCATGCTGGAACAAAGGGAGCCAGTGACCGCCCACTGGTAAAACTACCGAGTTTCACATTGAGGCCAAATTCTTTGATTGAGTTAAACGCCCGCAGCGATAAATCAGGTGAATTGCGCGATAGCACTACAACCTCGACTACAGGCCTTTCGTCCGGTTCGTTCAACTTGAGAAGCCGTTCTACAACCGCGTAACCTGAACCCTTCGCCAATACATCGTTTTCTCGTGCAAGTTGCAGCTTCACGTACGCTTCAACACCTTCGTCTTCAAATACTCGATGCTCTTCTTCCAAGTCAAAAAGAGCACGGGTGGAAATACCTATTCTCAATGGACGATCTTTAAGTCGGTCTTCAGCGCTCAATATCGGACTCCTTATTCTTCAGGTGGACAACCACCGAAACAAGCATAACAACCACCGGTAGAAAACTCCATAACCTCCTTGATCTTCGCAAACGCAAAAGGCCGCCCCCTATGGAGCGGCCTTTCGTGTGTTTGGTATCTCGTAGGTGTCGGGGCGAGCCCCGACCTACGGTTTACTCGACGATCTTGGACACAACACCCGCACCCACGGTGCGGCCGCCTTCGCGGATCGCGAACCGCAGGCCGTCTTCCATCGCGATGGGTGCGATCAGCTCGACGTTGAACTTCAGGTTGTCGCCCGGCATCACCATTTCTGTGCCCGCTGGCAGCTCAACTGTGCCTGTCACGTCAGTAGTCCGGAAGTAGAACTGTGGACGGTAGTTGGCAAAGAATGGTGTGTGACGGCCACCCTCTTCCTTGGTCAGGATATAGGCTTCTGCCTCGAACTTTGTGTGTGGCTTCACGGAACCTGGCTTACACAGGATCTGACCACGCTCAACGCCTTCGCGGTCAACACCGCGCAGCAGGGCACCAATGTTGTCGCCAGCTTCACCACTGTCCAGCAGCTTGCGGAACATTTCAACACCAGTACATGTGGTCTTGGATGTGTCGCGGATACCAACGATTTCGATCTCGTCGCCCACGTTGATCACGCCACGCTCAACACGGCCCGTTACAACAGTACCGCGGCCAGAGATCGAGAACACGTCCTCGATTGGCATCAGGAACGGCAGGTCAACCGCACGTGCAGGTGTCGGGATGTACTCATCCACAGCAGCCATCAGAGCAACGATTGAATCTTTGCCGATGTTGTCGTCACGCTCTTCCATAGCGGCCAGCGCAGAACCAGGCACAACAGGAATGTCGTCGCCAGGGTACTCATAAGAGGACAGCAGCTCGCGGATTTCCATCTCAACCAGCTCAAGCAGCTCGTCGTCGTCAACCTGATCCACTTTGTTCATGTAAACGACCATGTACGGGATACCAACCTGACGGCCCAACAGGATGTGCTCGCGTGTCTGTGGCATTGGGCCGTCAGCTGCGTTCACAACAAGGATCGCGCCGTCCATCTGAGCGGCACCAGTGATCATGTTCTTGACGTAGTCTGCGTGGCCCGGGCAGTCGACGTGCGCGTAGTGACGTGCTTCTGTCTCATACTCAACGTGGGCTGTGGAAATGGTGATACCACGTGCTTTTTCTTCGGGCGCACCGTCGATCTGGTCATACGCCTGGAAGTCACCAAAGTACTTGGTGATCGCAGCTGTCAATGTGGTCTTGCCGTGGTCAACGTGGCCGATTGTGCCAATGTTTACGTGCGGCTTATTACGTTCAAACTTTGCCTTTGCCATGGTGTGGCTCCTTAACTTTGTGTTTGGGCGGCGGGGTAGACCCCGCCCTACGGGTGTGGTGGTAGGGCGGGGTTATCCCCGCCGCACCGCTTATGCGTATTTCGCTTGGATCTCTTCAGAGATGTTGCTTGGCACCGGCTCATAGTGGTCAAACTGCATCGTAAACTGCGCACGGCCAGACGACATGGAGCGCAATGTGTTGATGTAGCCAAACATGTTCGCCAACGGCACCATTGCGTCGATTGCAATGGCGTTACCGCGTGTGTCCTGACCCTGAACCTGACCCCGACGTGATGTCAGGTCACCGATGATGCCACCCGTGTATTCTTCAGGTGTGATCACTTCCACCTTCATGATGGGCTCAAGCAGTTTCGCGCCAGCTTTGCGCATGCCTTCACGCATACACATACGCGCCGCGATCTCAAACGCCATGATGGACGAGTCAACATCGTGGAACTTACCGTCGATCAAAGCCACCTTAAAGTCGATCACAGGGAAGCCAGCCAATGGGCCGTTATCCATGACAGACAGGATGCCTTTTTCAACACCGGGGATGTATTCCTTTGGAACAGCACCACCAACGATGCGGCTTTCAAACGAATAACCTTCGCCCGGCTCCGTCGGAGAGATGATCATCTTCACTTCGCCGAACTGACCAGAACCACCAGATTGCTTCTTGTGGGTGTAGGTATGCTCAACTTCGTGGCCGATGGTCTCACGATACGCAACCTGTGGCGCACCAATGTTCGCTTCGACTTTGAACTCGCGCTTCATGCGGTCGACCAGAATGTCGAGGTGCAATTCGCCCATGCCCTTCATGATGGTCTGACCTGATTCCAGATCAGTTTCCACGCGGAAGGATGGATCCTCAGCGGACAGACGTTGCAGCGCAAGGCCCATCTTTTCCTGGTCACCCTTTGTCTTCGGCTCAACAGCGATCTCGATCACAGGATCAGGGAACGTCATTGTTTCAAGAACCACAGGCTCAGCAACAGAACACAATGTGTCCCCTGTTGTTGTGTCTTTCAGGCCGCCCAGCGCGATGATGTCGCCAGAAAATGCTTCCGAGATTTCATCACGGTCGTTGGAGTGCATGATCATCATGCGGCCAACACGTTCTTTCTTGCCTTTGGTGGAGTTCAGGAACGTATCGCCCTTTTCCAGCTTACCAGAGTAGATCCGTGTGAATGTCAGCGAGCCAACAAACGGGTCGTTCCAGATTTTAAACGCCAGCGCGGAGAACGCCATGTCATCGTCCGCACGGCGGGCAATGTCACGGACTTCGTCTTCGTCGCCAGGCTTAAAGCCCATGTAGTCAACCACGTCGAGCGGGCTTGGCAGATAGTCAACAACAGCGTTCAACAGGGGCTGAACACCTTTGTTCTTAAATGCTGAACCACCCAGAACTGGAACGAATGCCATGCTCAGCGTTGCTTTACGGATCATTTCGCGCAGCTTTGGCACATCAGGCTCATTGCCTTCCAGATATGCCTCCATTGCGTCGTCGTCCTGCTCAACAGCACCTTCGATCAGCTTCTCACGCCATTCAGCTGCAGTTGCCTGCAAGCTCTCACGGATTGGAGCTTTGATCCAAGACGCGCCAAGGTCTTCACCCTGCCACAGCCATTCTTCCATGGTGACGAGATCAACCAAGCCTTCCAGCTCAGTTTCCGCACCAATTGGGAATGCGATTGGCAATGCGCGTGCGCCTGTGCGGTCTTCGACCATTTCAACACATTTGAAGAAGTCAGCGCCGATTTTGTCCATCTTGTTGACGAAAACCATACGCGGAACTTTGTAGCGGTCAGCCTGACGCCAAACAGTTTCTGTCTGCGGCTCGACACCAGCGTTGGCGTCAAGAACACAAACCGCACCGTCAAGCACGGCCAAAGAACGCTCAACTTCGATTGTAAAGTCAACGTGGCCGGGTGTGTCGATGATGTTCAGGCGGTGCTTTGGGCTGTCAGGCGTTTCACCGTCTTCTGTGCGTTCCCAGAAAGTGGTTGTCGCAGCAGACGTGATTGTAATGCCGCGCTCTTGCTCTTGCTCCATGTGGTCCATGGTCGCCGCGCCATCGTGCACTTCGCCGATGTTATGCTCTTTACCTGTATAGTACAGGATACGTTCGGAACATGTAGTCTTACCGGCGTCAATGTGCGCCATGATGCCGAAGTTACGGTATAGATCGAGGGGGTACTCGCGTGCCATCTTGATACTTTCCTATTACCAGCGGTAGTGGCTGAACGCTTTGTTCGCGTCGGCCATCTTATGGGTGTCTTCACGCTTTTTGACGGCTGTGCCGCGGCCGTTAACCGCATCCATTAGCTCGCCTGCAAGGCGCTCTTCCATTGTGTTCTCATTGCGCTTTTTGGCAGCAGCGATCAACCAACGGATGGCCAATGCTTCGCGGCGCTCTGGGCGCACTTCGACAGGCACCTGATATGTCGCACCACCGACGCGGCGCGAACGCACCTCGACAGAAGGTTTGATGTTATCAAGGCACTCGTGGAAGACCTCAACCGGGGACTTTTTGAGTTTATCTTCAACGCGATCAAAGGCGTTGTAGACGATACGTTCTGCGACGGCTTTCTTTCCGTCAATCATGAGGTTGTTCATGAACTTTGTCAGAACCAGATCACCAAACTTTGCGTCTGGCAGGACTTCGCGTTTTTCAGCGGCGTGACGACGTGACATCTAATCTTTTCCTTACTTAGGACGCTTCGCGCCGTACTTCGAACGACGTTGCTTACGGTCTTTGACACCTTGTGTATCAAGCACACCGCGCAGGATGTGGTAACGCACACCTGGAAGGTCTTTTACACGGCCGCCACGGATCAGAACCACTGAGTGTTCCTGAAGGTTGTGGCTTTCACCTGGGATGTAGGAAATGACCTCAAAACCGTTTGTCAGGCGCACTTTGGCAACCTTACGCATGGCCGAGTTCGGCTTTTTAGGTGTCGTTGTATAAACGCGCGTACAGACGCCGCGTTTTTGTGGGCAGCCTTCCATATGCTGCGACTTCGACTTTGTGACTTTTGGCTGGCGCGGTTTGCGGATCAGCTGCTGAATCGTTGGCATCGTTTGATGTTCCCATCTATTCACATTTTGCGTCCGGCAAACGCGAGGTTTCAAAAATGCTTTCACTTCGGAAAGCACAAAAATTCCGCAGTCGAACCCTTACCGGAGGTTCGGTGCGGTGAGTTCCAGAGGAACAAAGCGATAGGTGCTCGGTTCTTGGCCACTACGTGGTATGATATCGGGACGACGAAGGCACACCTTCAGCCCGGATGAGCGGCGTATAGGGCGAGTCCTTGGACCTGTCAACAGTGGCAGGAAGGCCAATAAGCGCTCTGTGGCAACCACACCAATCCACCCAGCCACAGGCTCGATAACAATCGCCGATATCCAATAACACACGGGCTTTATTGCTTAGCAAATCTCCCATGCTCCATCTGTGATCCCAAGGCGTACTTGACGCGCCACCCCTCATGATGGAGTTCCCCATGACCCGTGTTACACTCGGCTTTCTTGGCCTCGCAGTCTTATCCGCCTGCGCCACACCAAATGAACCAACAGTCAACAGATCAGACATTGACCGCGCTTTTGACGAAGCCAACGAAATCAGTGCCCTTCCCCTCACCAGCACAAACAACCTGCCCACAGGCGCGGTCACCTACAAAGGCCAGCTCGGCGCGGATATCAGTGGCGATCAGAAAGGCAGTATTCTTGGCGATATGACGATGCGCATTGATTTTGCGGATAACGACATCGATGGCCGCGTCTCGAACATCAACCTGATCGATCCTGACGGCGACCCCAACCAACGTATCGACGGGACACTGCAGATCAGTGGATCTGAGACCAGTGGGCGCATTGATGCCATCGCCTCGGGCGATATCACCGCCATTGATAAAGAAGGCTTTGTCGCTGACAGCGAAATGCGGCTCACGCTCGATGGTGACGTCTATGATGACTTTGCAAAAGGTGACGCCATCTTTGGATCGGCAGAAGGTGCGGCCGAGGGTGACCTGAATCTAGATGTGGACGGCGTTTTCTTTGGTGTTGCCGAATAAAGCTAAGCGTTTTGACCGGGTGATTTGCGCAACTGCGTTTCGCGGTAAAGCGTAAAAAGCCCGGTTGCAACGACAATGACGCCGCCAATCAGCGCAAGCATATTTGGCCATTCATCAAAGAACACCACCCCCAAAACTAAGGCCACCAGCAAACTGGTATAGCGAAATGGGGCAACAAACCCGATTTCTCCGAAGCGCATCGCGCTGACAGAGGCAATGTAGCCAAAAATCAAAAATGCCATCGCGCCTGCCAACTGAAACCCTGCCGTCAAAGACATTGGCTGCCACTGGACAAAGAGGGACCCAACAGCACCTAACCCGGTCACCGCAATCGCGGCGACCAAAGCAACAAAAACTGAAGGCACATCACGCGACATACGGCGCACCGCAATATCGCGCAGGGTCACGCATGCCACTGCTCCGAGCGCGTACAAACTAAAGATGCTGAAATCTGCGCCGCCGGGTTGGATGATCAAAAGGACACCCACAAAGCCTACAAAAATGGCCGTCAGCCTGCGCCAACCCAAAGCCTCACCCAGAACCAGCGCCGCCACCAGGCTGACGCTCAGCGGTAGCACCTGCAAAATCGCAGCCACGTTTGCGATCGGCATGTTGAACAGCGCTGTCAGGAAAAAGAACGTACCGCCCACTTCTCCGGTTGTGCGCAACAGCACATAACCCCACTCGCGCTGCGGAAAGTGGAATTGTAACTGGCCCAAGAGCTTACACATGAACGCCAGAAAGACGACAGCGCCGACACCGCGCACAAAAATCGCTTGGAACAAGGGGATTTCATCTGCCAACGCCTTCATGAATGCGTCGTTGAATGTGTATGCGCACATCGCTCCCATCATCAAAAGCGCACCGCGAATGTTGTCAGAAAGGCCCAGCATGACCCCGACCTAGCAGGGCGAATGATGTTGGGCCAGCCTGAAGTCCTAGCGCAATACGTGCACCGCACATTTAGCGTGGCGCACAACTTTTGCAGCTGTTGACCCTAACAAGTAGTCCTGCATGCCCGGTTGGTGGCTTGCTACAATGATCAAATCAACGCTGTTGTTTTCAGCATGCGCCAAAATGGTACGCGATGAATGACCATCAACCACTGTGGTTGAGGCATTCTCGACACCTTCAACAAGAGATTTCAAACCTTCGACAACATCCGCTTTGGCCGCTTCCAAGTGGCCATCAGGCAAATACTCGGTTGCATACTTTGGTAGCTGTTCAAGCACATGCAAACAGGTGATTTTGCCGCCTTCCGCAAGAAGCGCCTGTGCAATCGCCATCGCACCTCGCGCGTTGCGGTCTGCTTCAAACGATACGGGGACGAGAATATTCTTATACATGTGAGGCTTCCTTCAACTGATGACCTCACCCTACTATTTCTAAGCACAGTCGGC
This sequence comes from uncultured Paracoccaceae bacterium, assembly GCA_947496605.1. Taxonomy (GTDB): domain Bacteria; phylum Pseudomonadota; class Alphaproteobacteria; order Rhodobacterales; family Rhodobacteraceae; genus Yoonia. The sequence goes on from CANMDF010000003.1 coordinate 295,256, forward strand.
TTTGATCTGTGTCAGGCTTAATGAGAAAAACGCGGTAATTTCGCTTCTGTGATCTGTGATCTGTGATCTGTGATCTGTGATCTGTGATCTGTGATCTGTGATCTGTGATCTGTGATCTGTGATCTGATGGACGCGCGCTTGCCGAGTTAGATCAACACAAAATATATCGGTCGATAAACGCTGACCAGGCTCAATTGGAATACGACGATTTCAACAACAACGCAGGTTCTTCTTTTCTTCCTTTTAGAACCTTCATTTACGTAAGGGCAGGTCAGCTATGCGTAGCCGAATGAACCCTTGCAGTTCTTCGCTTACTGTCCACCATGTCTTTTTCCAGTTCGGCCTGCCATTGTAGGTTCTGACAGATCGACAAGCCAACAAAAGTGAGCGTTGTGTCGAAACTAAGCAGCATTCTCTTGCGCGAACCTTTCTTCAACGGGCTGTAGTTTGAAATCACTGATCAATGCTGCCAATTGTTGCGATCGTTTGGCAATATCGTCTGAGGACGATTTTGAATCATCAACCATTGACATATTCTGCCCTGCCAAATCGTTTATAAGCGTCATCGACGATGACAGGCTGCGCAATCCAGAAACCTGGTCTTGCGAGCCTGACGCAATTCGCGCCAACACATCATCAACTTCCATGATCCCTTGCGCAATCTCATCCAGTGCCGCACCTGTTTGATCAACAAGGTCGCCACCTTCACGAACATGCGTGCCGCTTTCGTCCACAAGCGCTTTGATATCCATCGTTGCCTGGCTAGCACGCTGCGCAAGCGCACGCACTTCGGAAGCTACCACAGCAAACCCAAGTCCTGCAGATCCGGCACGCGCCGCTTCGACACCTGCATTTAGAGCCAACAGGTTCGTCTGGAATGAGATATCTTCAATCATTGAGATGATTGCCCCAATTTGTTCCGATGATGTACGAATGCGATCCATTGCCGCAACAGCATCGCGCATAAGCCGCGCTGAATCGTTGGCTTGGTCCCGTGCGTTTCCTGCAAGTGAAGAGGCTTGCAGAATCTCTTGCCCAAACACCTCCACCTCTGAGGTGAGCCTATTTACCTTTTCTGACGTCTCTTTGATCGTATCTACTTGTCCGGTCGTTCGTGATGCCAAATCAAAGGCAGACGCGTTCATCCCCGACGCAGCTTGATCAAGCTCTGCAACCGTACTCGCAATGGAATGGAGCACACCGCGCAGTCGGTCAGATGCAGAGTTAAAATCGGTGCGAATTGAATCGTACTCACGATCGACAGGTTTATCAAAGTGACAAGTCAAATCAGCCCGCGCCAAAGCGGCCAAACCCTCTGTCACAAGAGCAACAACTTCACCGTGTTTGGCATTCAATTCAGCCTCATCAGATGCCTTCATTTCTTCGGCTTCCCGCCGCAAAGCCAGCGTTTCCTGCTTGAATTTATAGATAGCCGTCGCCATTTGGCTGATTTCATCTTTGCGCCCAATGCTTGGCACCCATTTACTAAAGTCACCTTCAGCAAAACCATGAACAACGTCGGTGAGTGATTTTACGCGTTTGATCACCAACTCAAAGCTCGCAATGGCAAATATACCAATCAGCAGAATCGAGATTGCACCAAAAAGAATCGTGTTTCGCAAGGTCCGTGTACTTTCGCGCTGAAGCGTTTCTGCCAGAGCAGCAATCTCAGTGGTTTTTTCCCGCTCTTCTTTATTGAGCAAATCAATCCAGTTCGTAGAGGTCTGAAACCACCGTCCCGCATTTAAGTCGCCAAACTCTCCCGAATCGATACCAGCCAAAATTTTGCTTCTTGCTGCGGAAAGTGCCGCAAACTCAGGTGATCCAAAGAGCGAATCCAGCACATCTGTGCCGCCAGCGTCGTATGCCATCTTATTCAGCAGCGCCTCTTGTGCCCCGCCGTGATATTGGAAAGCTTGGTAAACGGTCGCTGAGAACCCACCGGCCAGTCCGGTCGACCCCATCGCGCGCTCTAGTCCAGCGCGTTCCTTGGCAGCACTCAAAATCGCACGCGCGCTTTGTACTGAACTGATACTAGCTGCGCCGTTTTGTTCCACAGTCGGATAAGATAAAAGCAGTAAATTGTCGATTATGCCGGTGTAGTACTGGGCAATCTCTGGCACCGTCACGCCTTGGCTTGAGACGTTCTGGCGAAACGCAGATAAGTTACCAAGTGCTGTCGCAGCAGCGGCATAAGCGGCCGGCCTTTCTTGACGCAGCAAGGCCGTATTATTCAGCGCCCGATCAAGAACCTGATCTAAGACACCCCTTTGTACCGTGAGATCATTTTCAAAATTTGCCCCCGCAGATGCCACGAACCCCGCTGAAAAACCGCGTTCTTTTTGAAGTTCATGGATGAGCGTCTTTACCGGCGCTTGCTGAGCGGACCGCTCTGTCGTTATGGCGGCCACATTCAATTTGCGTTGTTCACCTTGGATGGTGTTCCAAGCAAAATACCCCGCCAGTGCAATCAACGGAAAAATGATTGCAAACATCATGTAGCGTAGTTTCATAGACAAGCCATCCTGATCAAGTTCAGGTCAGGCTAGCGGCAAATCCCTAAGACTTATTGAATGCCCGATCTAGTGTTGCTCGGGCACCAAAATCTCGCGCTTGCCGACGTGATTTGCAGAACTGACCACACCCTCATCTTCCATCTGCTCAACCAGTCTAGCGGCCTTATTATACCCAATCGCCAGTTTGCGCTGGATATACGAGGTCGAGCATTTGCGATCCTTGATCACAATCGCCACAGCCGTGTCATAAAGCGCGTTTTCGCTGTCAGACCCATCGCCCAGACCCAGCACCAAATCAATGCTGCTTTCTGCGTCATCAGACGGCCCTTCGACCACGCCAGACATATATTCAGGTGGACCAAAGCCCTTGAGGTGGTTGACGATTTCCTCAACCTCTTCGTCGCTCACAAACGGCCCATGCACGCGGGTGATCTTGGACCCGCCCGCCATGTAAAGCATGTCACCCATGCCCAAGAGCTGCTCTGCGCCCATTTCACCAAGGATGGTACGGCTGTCGATTTTCGACGTCACCTGGAAAGAGATCCGCGTCGGGAAGTTCGCCTTGATGGTACCAGTGATGACATCCACAGACGGACGCTGCGTCGCCATGATCAAATGAATACCCGAAGCACGCGCCATCTGCGCCAGCCGTTGAATGCAAGCTTCGATCTCTTTCCCGGCGACCATCATCAGGTCGGCCATCTCATCGACGATCACAACAATATAGGGCAATATCTCAGGCTGGAATTCCTCAGTTTCAAAGATCGGATCGCCGGTCTCATCATCAAAACCCGTTTGAACAGTCCGGCTGAACATTTCATTCTTTGCCAGCGCATCTTTGACGCGCCCGTTGTAGCCATCGATGTTACGCACGCCCATTTTCGACATCTTGCGGTAACGCTCTTCCATCTCGCCGACGGTCCATTTCAGCGCGACAACCGCCTTTTTGGGGTCAGTCACGACAGGCGATAGCAAATGCGGGATGCCGTCATAGACGCTCAGTTCAAGCATTTTGGGGTCAATCATGATCATCCGGCATTCTTCGGGTGTCAGCTTATAAAGCAATGACAAGATCATCGTGTTGATCGCCACGGATTTGCCCGAACCGGTCGTACCCGCGATCAACAGGTGAGGCATCTTTGCAAGGTTCGCAACAATCGGATCACCACCGATATCCTTGCCCAACGCGAGCGGTAACTTTTGGTTGCCATCACCGAAATCGCGGTGAGATAGGATTTCGCGCAAGACGACCTTTTCACGGTTCTCATTGGGCAATTCGATACCGATGACGGAACGGCCTGGCACTGTGGACACACGCGCAGACAGCGCGGACATAGAACGCGCGATATCGTCGGACAGACCTATGACGCGGCTGGCTTTCAAACCGGGTGCTGGTTCCAGTTCGTACATCGTCACAACAGGACCCGGGCGCACGGCGAGGATCTCACCTTTCACGCCATAGTCATCCAGAACGCTTTCCAGCATCCGTGCGTTTTCGGCCAAAGCATCATCACTCAGGTGATGGCGCTGGATTTCAACGGGGCTGGTCAGCAGGCCAAGCGGCGGATGCTCGTAAGACGCATATTTATCATCAAACTTAAGGGCAGGCTGCGCTTCGGCTTTGGCCTGACGCGATGGTGCAGGCGCGCGCTTGGGTGGATGCTGGACCACGCTGCGCGGTTCCAGCGCCGGGGTCATGACGCGTGGGGTTGGCACATGCGCCTCTGGGATTGGCATATGCGGTGCAGCCATGCGCGGCGCTTCTTCGATATCGTCCACCAAAGGCTCTTCGATCAACGCCTCTTCATCCATCGGTTCAAAAACCAGTGGAGCAGGACCACGACCAGCGGTCAAAGACGGTTCAATCCGGACAACCGTTGGGGATGGCGGCACTGATCGGCTCTTGATGGCGTCTGCGATACGCGCACTGACGCGGTCGCTGTCACCGGGGATAGCATCAGCGACGGGTTCTGGCGTGACCAATTCAGGTTCAGGCATTGTTTCACTACGCTTCAACAGGCCCGACAAAAATCCGCCCTGCGGTTCTGGCGCAGGTGTGCGGGCGGGTGCCGCCAATGGCGGCGCGGGTGGCATTGTTGGCGCGGTCAGGGGTGGCTCGCTTGTCGGCACAACAGGGTTAGAGCGTACAACTGCAGCGGCACGCACCCTCGGGTCTTCCTGCAATGGCTGGACCGAAAACGGGTCTTCCAAAGCAGGCTCTTGAGTGCGGGCACTGCGAGTTTCAGCAAACTGCTCGCGACGGGCTTGGACGGTGGCATTCATACCTTGAGCGGCCTGTGCGGACATCTCTGCCCCTTTGCCAAGCACGCGCAAAAGGGTGGCGTAGAGCATAACAGTGCCCAGCAGAACAAACCGACCGGCGACTTTCATCTCAGGTCTTGTGAAGCCCAGAACAAATGCCAGCAAAGCCAGCAAAGCCACGCCTGTTAGAAATGACAGCAGTTTCACACCAAAGATCGCACCCACAGGCACAATCGTCAGGATCACACCCAGCACAGTATCGCCAAACAGGCCACCAAGGCCAAAGTTGGCAGGCCACTCAACACCGGGCGTCAGGGTCGCGGCATGGACAGAGGCCAGAATAATCGCGACTGGGGCAAAGATCAGACGGCCTACTGCGCGTTCTTGGCCGTGGTGCATCACAAAACGGACACCCCACGTCAACAAGACCAGCGGCACAACCCAAATGCCAAGGCCAATCACCATCATCAAAGGGGCGGCTGTCGAGGCGCCAAAATGTCCCAACCAATTCTGCACAGGGGCATCGGTGGCGGAAATCCAGCTAGGATCGTTCGGGGAATAACTGCCCACCATCGCGGCAATCAGCAGACCCACAAAGATCAGGCCAAGGCCCAACAGCTCTTTGGTGCGTTTTTCAATCGCTGCCTGCGTTGTGCTGTCCAAAAGTGGGTCGCGCCGCCGGGATTGGTAAGATGCCATACTGTTATTCCTCAACCATACAAACAGTCACGGATCAGGGTCAGACCGCGCTGCATTTCTTGTGTTGGGGCCACCAAGGCGACCCGAATATAATTCTTGCCGGGGTTTTCCCCGTTTGCGTCTTGGGACAGATACGCACCGGGAAGAACCCGCACGCCTGTTTCCTGCCAAAGCCTGACGGCTGATGTTTCGCCATCACCGGTCGGCAGCCACAAAAAGAACCCCGCTTGGGGGGATTGGTAGCCATCGATGTGGCCCAAAATGTCATCCGCAATCTCGTATTTGCGATGATAAAGGGCACGGTTCTCAACCACATGCGCCTCATCATTCCACACAGCCGTCGCAACGGCCTGCAAAGGTTCGGGCAGCGGGGCACCTGCGAATGCACGCAAGCTACGCAACCGCGCGATAGACTGTGGACCACCGGCACAAAAGCCAGACCGCAAACCGGGCAGGTTTGACCGCTTCGACAGGGAATGAAAAATCAAGACCCGCTCGGGATCCGCACCCATCTCTTTGGCGATCTGCAAGGCACCGGGTGGGGGCACTTCGCGATAAATCTCGGAATAGCATTCATCCGCGAATATGATGAAATCATGCTTTTCAGCCAGCGCAATCAGGTTGCGCCAATAGTCAGCATCGGCAACGGCGCCCTGCGGGTTGGCGGGTGAGCACGCATAAGCAATGGCAGTGCGATCGAGCACATCGGCAGGCAGCGCATGGAAATCGGGCAAATGGCCGCTTTCAACGGTTGCAGGTACATAGATCGCCTCAGCCCCGACGGATAAAGCAGCAACCGCATAAACCTGATAAAACGGATTGGGCGTCAGGATAACGGGCTGGCCATTCTTTTGTTCACGGCACAACGCCATTGCTGCGTTATACAAACCCTCACGGGTGCCATTGAGTGCCAGAATTTGGTCGTTCGGTACGTCAATACCATAGCGACGCTTCAGGAAACCACCGATGGCATCCAGCAAAGCAGGCGTCCCATAATTCTCAGGATACTTGGCAAACCCGGCTAGATTGTCCGCAAGGATGTCACCCACAAACGCAGGAAACGCATGGCGTGGTTCGCCAATCGTCATGTCGATTGTCTCAGACGCTTTTGACGGCACATCTAGAAGTGCACGCAAGCGTGGCCAAGTCGCCGCCGGGAGGTCCGAAAACCGCTCAGGAAATACCATAACTGCCTCAATACGCCGGATCATTTTCGCCCGACTTTTTCCCAAACTAGCCTGTCAGTGGTGCGTCTGTCCAGAACAAGGGGTGAGTCAGCGGGTTTTTGTGGCTTTTTGGTCAGTTAGGGATTTTGCGGCACGTCGTTGCGGGCCGCTTTTGAACCTGCAATCATCACGGCAAAACAATGGAATTTGATATGTCTGAGATAGCGCACTCTGCCCACGATATGATTTCGAATATGACACCTGTCCTGAAACCGGGCGAATTCGTGTACATTTCAACTCAAGATCAATCTCTGATTGCCCAACTCAGTGTCGATGCCATCTCAACCTTTCGCGAAAAGGAGGGGTTGTCGTTGCTCGTGCCAACGCAAGCCGCTGAACGCGCAGGATTGGCCGTCGAATTGCCCATGCGGTGCATCACGCTCAACGTCTATTCATCACTGGAAGGTGCCGGCTTGACCGCGGCGGTCGCCACAGCACTTGGGGCAAATGATATCCCTTGCAACATGATCGCCGCCTGCCACCACGACCACGTCTTTGTGCCTGCTGAAAAATGCGATCGCGCGGTTGAGGTTTTGCGTGCATTGCAAAACCAAATGACGAATAGCGCTTAGCGTAGCGCCCGTTCCGCCGCAGCTGTCAGCCGTAACAACGCCTCTTCCGTACCGCGTTGTCCGTTGAACATAATCCCACACGACGGCACCCCTGTCGGCAGTGTCACTGAGCACACATCCATCAGGTTCGCGACCCGCGTGTTGCGCAACGCCAGCAGGTTTTCGGATTTGTAGTAGTCGTCATCGTTCAACAACCGATCGGCGTTGGGCGGCAGGATCGGGGCCGTGGGCATAATCACCGCATCGAACTGCGCTGTCTCGACGTGGTACTGCTTGCGGATATCGCGCAGCATGTTCCAGCCTGCGCAATAGTCGGCCCCGCCCACCGTTTTGCCGCCGCGCACGCGTTCTAAAATCTGCGGGAACATTTTTTCGGGGTTGGCTTCCACCAGATCACGCCACCAGCCATAGCTGTCGGCGGCGTAAAGATTGCCCGCCACGTTGAATGCATCAAAAAGCTGCGCAAAATAGCGGTGTTCGATTTGGGCACCTGCGGCTTTCAGACGTGCAACCGCCCCTTCAAAAGCCGTGCGCGGGGCGTCGCGCACATCGTCGGGGGCGATGGTGTCGAGGACCATGAGCCGCACGCCTTCGAGCGAATTGCCAGTGAGATCGGCAGGTTTATTGCCTTCTAATGCCGCGAGCAACAGGTTCGCGTCCTCTACAGAACGGCACAACGGCCCGACCGTATCGAAGGTCAGGCACAGTGGCACAACGCCTTCGAGCGACAACCGCCCATGCGTGGTCTTCAACCCCACCAGATCATTCCAAGCGGACGGAATGCGCACGGACCCGCCTGTATCAGACCCGATGCCCGCCGCCGCCAATCCAAAGGCAACCGAGGCCCCTGCCCCGGATGATGACCCCCCCGGCACCGCATCGTGATCATTCACGCAAGGCGGCGTCGCGGTGATGGGGTTCAGGCCCAGTCCGGAAAACGCGATCTCGGACATGTGGGTTTTGCCAAGGCAGACAAGACCCGCTGCAGTTGCCGCCTTCAAAACCTCTGCATCCTCATCTGGCACGCGGCCTTCCATTAGGGCGGTCCCTGCTTCGGTGCCGACACCGGCAGTATCGAACAGATCTTTCCACGACACAGGCACGCCGTCCAATGCACTGCGGCGCATGCCCGCCTTCGCCCTATCAGACGCCGCCTGCGCCTCGGCCTGCGCACGGTCATGTGTGACCCGCGCATAGATACGATCGCGGAATTCATGGGCGTCGATGGCGTCCAGATAGACCTGCGCCAGCGCGACCGGATCAATCTCGCCCGCCCCAATGCCGCGCCCCAAATCCGCCGCTGTCATCCATCGCCAGTCTTGCATGTCATTCTCCTGTCTCAATGCGACGGTAGCGGCCATCAGGCGCATGGACAATCCCGATTGGACGCGCATATTGCGAGGCATGAATACAGATCTGATCATCGTAGGCGGCGGGTTAAACGGACCTGCCTTGGCACTGGCCGCAGCGCAAGCTGGATTTACGGTGACGATCATCGACAGCCTGCCGCTGGACACCCGCAAACGGGTGAATTTCGACGGGCGGAGTTACGCGCTCGCCCATGCGTCTATGCGGCTATTACGCGGGATCGGGGTGTGGCCGGTGATCAGCGACAAGGCCCAGCCGATGTTGGAGATCAAGGTCACCGATGGACGTGCTGGCGAAGGGCCTTCGCCGTGGATGATGCATTTTGATCATGCCGAGATCGAAGAAGGGCCCATGGGGTTCATGGTCGAAGACCGGCATCTGCGACGCGCCTTTCTTGATGCGCTGGCACAAGACGACCGGATCACGCAGCTCTCAGGCGAAACCGTCGTTGCACAATCGGTCGATGCGGCTGGTGCGACAGTTACACTCGCCTCTGACACGCAGATCACGGGCAAGCTGTTGATCGGATCAGACGGGCGCAAAAGTGGCACTGCGGAACGTGCGGGGATCAAGCGGACCGGCTGGGGCTACGGGCAAACCGCTGTGGTCTGTGCTGTGAAGCATGAAAAACCACATGGCGGCATCGCGCATCAATTCTTTATGCCGGGTGGGCCGCTGGCGATCCTGCCATTGACCAAAGATCGCAGTTCGATTGTTTGGAGCGAGACGGATGCGAATGCCAAAGCGCTGATCGCGATGAATGACGCTGATTTCCTCGACGCTTTGCGCCCTGCCTTTGGTAGTTTCCTTGGGCAAATCAGCCTGACGGGCGCAAGGTTCAGCTATCCTTTGGGGCTGACGCTGGCGAATAGTTTCATTGCCGACAAAGTCGCTTTGATCGGCGATGCAGCACACGGTGTGCACCCGATTGCGGGGCAAGGGCTGAACGCGGGCCTGCGCGATGTGGCGGCTTTGGCTGAGGTGCTCGAAAGCGCCCGTGCACGGGGCGAAGACATCGGCGGTGCGCAAACGCTGGTGCGGTATCAACAATGGCGGCGGTTCGACACGGCGACGCTGGCGCTGGCGACGGACACGTTTAACAGGCTGTTTTCCAACGATAACCCACTGCTGCGGACCGCACGAGATATTGGAATGGGGTTGGTGAATGCCGCCCCCGGACTGCGGCGGACGTTCATCCGCGAAGCTGCAGGGCTGACGGGTGATTTGCCACGGTTAATGCGCAGCTAGCGCAGACGCGTCAGTAAATCGCGTGTGGCAGCACCTGTTATCGGCAAATCCTGCGACGCCTCAAATCCCTTAATCGCAGCCTCTGTTTTTGCCCCGAAAACACCGTCAATCGTCCCGACGTCATAGCCACGCGACACCAGCCCGCGCTGGATCGCCAAACGGTCTTGCTTGGTCAGGCCATTCGCATCGGGTGGAAAACTGCCTTGCAACGGGCCTGCCCCGCCAAGACGATCCGCAAGATGACCTATACCGATCGCGTAAAAGTCAGAGTTATTGTAAGTCTTCAGCACGTCAAAATTACGCGTGACCAAGAACTGCACACCACCCGCCTGAGGCTGAAGCAAGCGCCCTTGCGGGCCACCAGTCCCCGCCTCGGACCCCCAGCGCAGACCCGTACGCCAGCCGTTCCGTGCCAGGTAGTTGGCAGTCGACGCCAAGGCATCCGTAGGATCGTCGCTCCAGATATCGCGGCGTCCATCGCCGTTAAAATCAACGGCCGCCGATAGATAAGATGTTGGAATGAACTGGGTGTGGCCCATCGCACCAGCCCAGCCGCCACGCAGGTTTTCCACTGTTGTATCGCCGCGCTCTAAAATACGCAGGGTCGCACGCAGCTGGCTTTCATAAAATGCGCCGCGCCGCCCATCATAGGCCAAAGTCGCCATTGCCGAGATGACAGGAAATTCACCGCGCTTTTCACCAAACTGGCTTTCCAAACCCCAGATCGCCGCGATGATGTTTGCGTCAACGCCATAGCGCGCCTCAATGGCGGCCAGCGTTGCACGATGGGTTGCAATGGCCTGCCGACCTTTAGACAGCCGCTCATCAGACGTCGCGATTGAAAGATATTCTTCTAATGTGCGGCGGGTTTGAATTTGGGTGCGGTCGCGGGTGATGACACCGGGCAGGTATCCAGTCTGAGCAAAAGCGGCATCAATTGTTCGGGTCGAGATGCCCTGCCCCGCTGCCCGCGCGCGAAAATCAGTGACCCAACGTGCAAATCCTGCGTTCGGTACAGGCCTTAAATCAGGCGCCAAAACAGCATGCGTTTGGGCCGTTTGCGCGGTCGCACCACAGCCAACCAATCCTATGCTGCCAACTGAGACGATGAAAGAACGACGGTTCAAATGCATGTCACCAAAGGTAACCGCTTGGCTACAGACAGGCAATGTCGCTAGTCGAGCGCCCGTGCTTCGTCAACCAGCATCACAGGGATGCCATTGCGAATGGGAAACGCCATCTTACCTGCTTTGCTGACCAATTCTTGGTTGTCCGCATTATAGGTCAGCGTGTCTTGGGTCACTGGACAAACCAGCGCCTCAAGCATTTTGGGGTCAAACGCTGTCTCGCTCATTGCATTACCTCTTCTCCCGATCCGCCGCGCAGGGCAAATTCGATCAAAGTCATGAGCGTTTCACGGCGGGTGGTCAAGGAGGGGGCTTCAAGCAATGCCTGCTTGTCTTCCGGCTCAAACGGGCAGAGCATCGAGAGCGAGTTGATCAACAACTCATCCTCGGCTTCGCCCAAACTTTCCCAATCGGTCGAAAGGCCTTGATCCACCAAATAACGGCCTAACGCGTCCATGAACTTTTCGCGGTCAAAACTTGCATCTTTTTCAACGGGACCAAGATCGCGGTCAAACCCCTGCCAGTTCACATTGCAGCGCCGGTACGGGGTGAAACCCTCTACTTCTTGGGTGATGCGGAAACGCGAAGCGCCGGACAAGGTGATCATATAGCGGCCATCTTCTGTTTCTGAAAACGCCGTGATCTTGCCTGCACAGCCAATGCTATGCAGCTTATTGCCGCCACCGGGCGCATCGTAAGGCTGGACCATCCCGATCAGCCGCGACGATGTTTTCAAGACGTCATCCATCATCGCCAGATAGCGCGGTTCAAAAAGATGCAGTGGCAGGCGGGCGCGCGGCAAAAGCAGCGCACCGGGCAAGGGGAACACCGGGATGGTGTCTGGCAGGTCGGTCTTTGATATCATAACATACCAAGTAGACCGAACCCGTGATCAGGCAAATATCATTGACGACAGTTTGCGGCGACCATTCAAGACAATCGGGTCTTTCGCTTCATGGGCATCAAAAATGGTGAACAGTTGCGACTTGGCAGCCCCATCATTCCAGTCACGATCGCGGCGGAAAAGCTCAAGCAAAGTATTCACCGCGTCCTCAACCTGGCCATTGGCGTGTAAGGCCACGGCAAGGTCAAAACGGGCCTGATGGTTGTCAGGCTCGGAATCAACCGTCGCCTGCAATTCGGCGACTGGACCTGCATTGGCCGCTTCACGGGCAAGGCTGATTTGGGCATGGACGGCTTCCAGCAAAGGATCAGTTGAAATCTCAACGGGGGCACTGTTCAACACCGCCTCGGCCTGATCCACATCGTCGAGCGCCAGATAGGACCGCACCAAACCTGCATAGGCCGGCGCATTGTTCGGCTCTTCTTGCAAGATCGCTCCAAAGGTTTCAGCGGCATCTGCCGCGGCACCTTCTTCCAACATCTGCTCAGCGGCCTCAATCGCGGCGCTTAGACCTTCGGCTTCGGGATCACCGCCAAGAGCCGCGATCTTTTCCACGAAGGCGTCAATCTCGGACGGTGGCAAAGCACCTTGGAACCCATCAACCGGCTGGCCGTTGAAAAAGGCATAAACTGTCGGAATCGATTGCACCTGCAACTGGCCTGCGTAGGCTTGGTTGGCGTCCACGTCGACCTTGACCAGCTTGACCCGACCTTTGGCATTTGTGACCGCAGCCTCAATCGCGGGGCCAAGTGTTTTGCAAGGCCCACACCAAGGCGCCCAGAAATCAACGATCACGGGCACGTCTTTTGAGGCTTCTATTACATCCGCCACGAAACTTGCATCTGTGCCGTCTTTGATCAGATCAGCGGGGGCGTCTGCATTCGCATTCAGTTCCAGCATGTCTGTCTCCTTCAATTCTGCGTTGCGCCTTATATGTGCGCTTCAAGCGGCAAGGCCAAGGGGCAAAGCTACTTTACCATTCCAAGTGCGCCACATAGCGTGGCGATATGACAAAAACAGTACTGACATTCGGCGACAGCAACACCTATGGCACACCACCCGCGCATGCACGTGGCGAAAACCGCAGGTTCGGGGTGGAAACGCGCTGGCCCACAGTGATGCAATCAGCCCTTGGGCGGGATTGGGCGGTGATCGAAGAGGGGCTACCGGGCCGTACGACGAACCGTGCCGACCCAGTAATGGGTGCGCATATGGACGGGCAATTGGGGTTGCGGATTGCGCTGGAAAGCAATGGACCGATTGATCTGCTGACGATCATGTTGGGCAGTAATGACATGCAGACGCATCATTGCGCTTCGGTTGATGAGGTCGTGGCAGGGCTTGCGGCGCTTTTGTTGATCGCAAAAAGCGAGCCTTACCAGACACAGCATGGCGGGTTTGATATTCTACTGATTGCACCACCCGTCATGTTAGAGATGGGCACTTATAAAGACACCCAGATGGGTGCGCGAGCAAAGTCCGAAGCGTTACCGGATGCGATTGCAAAACTCGCCGCACATTGGGGCGTCGGGTTCTTTGACGCCAGCGTCGTGATCCAATCCAGCCCCATCGACGGGGTGCATTTCGCGGCAGAAGAGCATGTGAAACTTGGACACGCCATGGCCGCCAAGATCGGGGCGATGTGATGCAACCCAAACTTGGCGCTATCGCTGTGGTGCATCACGAAGGACAGTTCTTGTTGGTGAAACGCAAGAAAGAACCGAATGCGAATACATGGGGGTTTCCCGGCGGGCATGTGGAACTGGGTGAAACCGGGCTTGAGGCCGCCGTGCGTGAGTTAGCCGAAGAGACCGGCGTGATTGGCAAGGCGGAACGCTATCTGACGAATGTCGATGCGATCACCTATGGGGATGATGGCTCTGTGCGGTTTCACTATTTACTGGCCGTCGTGATTTGCACCTATCAAAGCGGCACGCCGTTGGCGGCAGATGACGTCAGTGACGCCGGATGGTTTACGGCCAACGAGGCCGCAGAGCTGGATCAAAGCCCAAATCTTCAAACGATCATTGAACAAGTCATCGGGTAAGGAGGGTCCAAAGCAGCCTCAATCGCTGCGGCCAACCCAAATTAACTACAGCGATGCAAAGTCGATGTTATTAACAAAATCCTCCAGGACGTTGCGATCGACCCGACCACCAATTTCAATGAAAAGATGGCCTGTTATGTCCAACCGCATCGCATGAATTTCATCGCTACTGGCGGTGCGTGCACTTTCCATAAACGTGCGTTCGCCAAGCGTCACAGGAACAGCGACACCGGGAGATGTGAACTGCAACCAACTCCCTTTGGATCGATTGCTGGCGCGCCCGTCTCTGCACCCACATTAATTGGTTCAGATGTTGCCAAGGCCTGAGGGCTCTGTTGACTGGACATCGTTGCAACCAACATCAACCCAGATCTCACGACCAAAATGAGGCCAAGCACAAACACGAGTTTCGGTAATAACGAGGATCGCGGCCTTTGGGCGGTTGGGTCGTCTTGATACATAAGATCATCTTTCAATCGGTTTACAATGCAACCTACAGAAGACTTTTGCCAAACTTAGGCGAGTGACAGCTGTACTGTTAACTTCTGGTCCGGAAGCACCGTTTCTTCTTTTCCCAGTCGATAAAAAGCAGCCCTTACTCAGTCACAGCCACGATCGGTCCCAGCGACTGAAAACCGAAATCGCTGCGTCCCTGCGCACGCGCATAAAGCCGTGACACCTTACCGTCGAAATAGAGCGCATTCGGCAATTGCAGATAGTCCCGAAAGAAGCTGCCGAAAGCGTGGAACGTCACACTATCATTCGAGATCACAAAGATCGCCGTCTTGCCGTCGGCACTGGTTCCAACCCCGTTACGAATAAAGCGCGACGTGCTGTCGACCAAAAACCGCGGATGCAGTGCACCGTCGATCACAAGCATTGGACCAGACTGCGTGGCATCACGGCAAACGGCGGCGCGCGCTACAAAGTCTAGTGTCTCATACACTTGGGCGCTATCATCGTTGACGCAAAACACACCATTGGGCAGCAGGCCAAAATTGCCGGGTCCCGCATTGGTGATCACCCGCATCGTCTCAACACCATCTTCGACATAATGTCCGACGGGCGACCGATCATCGTGGTACATGCCCGCGTTCATCGCAAATGCAAGGCGGTTCACATCGGGCAAATCCTCGATCGCACCAAAACCGCCTATGACCGCGCCATCTGCGTCTTTGTGAAACAAGCTGAGGTTTTCAGAGGCGACATCAACCGTACAAGCCGTGTAACTGTCGCCCTGATAATCCACGTCTTCGCAGATCACCGCCGCCGCAGGCACAGCCCAAAACAGCAGCAAGCCCGCAAGCCAGCGCATTACTCTTCCAGATCCTGACGCACGTGTTTTTCCGCCAGCAACGCACGGGTGGCGTCAATCTGATCGAACGTGCCGTCAATCTCAAATCGCAGTTCAGGGGCGAATTTCATTGATCCGCCTTTTACAACCAAATGTCGGATTTCATGGCGGTTACGCCGCAGTGCCTCGAGCGCCTCTTGCTTGCCTTGTCCGCCAAGTGGCAACACAAATGCCGTTGCGATCCGCAAATCAGACGTCATGCGCACTTCACCCACCGTAATGGACATACGTGCCAATTCATCATCATGCACGTCACCACGTTGCAGGACTTCGGAAAGTGTGCGGCGTATCACCTCGCCCACGCGCAACATGCGCTGTGATGGGGCCTTGCCGTCTCGGTTCGAATTCTTTGCCATACTGCTCATTTAGTCGTTGCGACGCCCGATGCCAAGCAAGCCTTTGCGTCAGCGGCAAACTGGCGCTACATGAGGACCAGACAAAGGAACAAACACATGACAGACACACCGGGCATCGTGATCACTGGCGGATCAGGCCGCATGGGGCAAATGCTGATCAAATCAATGCTGGCCTCCAATAAATGCCGTCTGGTCGGTGTGTTAGAACGGTCCGGCCATGACTGGATTGGCCAAGACATTGGCACGATGATGGGCGGGCAGCCTGCTGGCGTTCTTGTGACTGATGACGCTGTTGAGGTTTTTGCAAAAGCGCAGGCCGTGATCGACTTTACGGCACCCGCTGCGACGGTTGGGTTCGCCGGCCTCGCGGCGCAAGCGCGTGCCGTGCATGTGATTGGTACAACGGGGCTATCAGACGACGACCTGAAAGCGATCAACGCCGCCGCACGACATGCCGTGATCGTCCGGGCGGGTAACATGTCTTTGGGTGTGAACCTGCTGGTGCAGCTGACCAAGAAAGTCGCCGCCGCCTTGGATGAAGATTTCGACATTGAAGTGATCGAGGCGCATCACAATCAAAAGGTCGACGCGCCATCTGGCACTGCACTGATGCTGGGTGAAGCCGCCGCCGAAGGGCGCGGTGTTGTCCTGACAGACGTCAGCGACAGTGGTCGCGACGGGATCACCGGTGCCCGCAAAAAGGGTGATATCGGGTTTAGCGCTATTCGTGGCGGGGACATTGTGGGGGAACATGATGTGCTTTTTGCTGCTGCCGGTGAACGGATTGTCTTGCGCCATATTGCAACAGACCGTGCTGTCTTTGTGCGGGGTGCACTGAAAGCCGCGCTTTGGGGGCAAGACAAGAAACCCGGTGAATACGACATGATGGATGTGCTTGGCATTTAAGCCAACGACATAGAGACAGGACCCAGACAATGACCAACAAACGCATCGTGCTTTCCAGCGATCATGCCGCAATTGAACTGCGCCAAAAGATTGCCGATCACATCAAGACAAAGGGCTGGGAACCAGTCGACATCGGCCCCAAGACGCCGGAAAGCACACATTATCCGGCACATGGCGAAGCCGCCGCGCGACGCGTTGCTGATGGGGATTGCGCGCTGGGGATTATCCTGTGTGGCACTGGCCAAGGCATCATGATGGCAGCCAATAAGGTCAAGGGTATACGCTGCGGAGTGTGCTCGGATGTGTTTTCAGCCCAAATGATCCGCGAGCACAACGATGCAAACATGCTGTCGATGGGTGCGCGGGTGATCGATGACGCCGCGGCACTGCAAATCGTCGATGCTTTTGTTGATGCGACATTCGAAGGCGGCCGCCATGGAACGCGGGTCGATATGATCAAAGCAATCGAGGCTTAAGGTCCTATCAGTCAAAAACCGCTGACGCACTGAAGGCAAGATCATACAAGTGAACCAACCGGCCATTTGCTGCGTATAAACGATTATCTTGTCAGCGACGGTGAGCCCGATGAAATACGCGATCCTCTCTTTGATCTTTGCCACTGCCGCAGCACCTGCCGTGGCCGATAGCTATGTTCCTGTTAAGGACAAGGCGACGTTCTTGTCTCTAATCGAAGGCAAAGAGCTGCGTAACTTCCTTTACGGGGTCCGCCTGAATGTCTTTGCAAATGGCCAGATTGATGGCTCTGCAATCGGGTGGGACATCGCCGGTAACTGGACATGGGAAGACGGCTATTTCTGTCGCGAAATGAGCTGGGGTGGCGACCCGATCCCTTACAACTGTCAACTGGTGGAAGCGCGTGGTGATAGTCGGGTGCGGTTTACGGTTGATCAGGGTGCAGGCGACTCAGCGTCTTTCCGGCTGCAATAGACGGTTCTTTTTGGGCAAACCTCTCGCGATATTCAGCACGACCTGTTTGAAGGTCTCTGCCTGGCCAAGATGCAAGGTCGCCCGGTTTGAGCGGCCATTCAAAGGGAGCTTTTTTCGATCGGCCCGCGCTTTTGGCCAGCTTTAAGTGCGGCGGATGGCACCGCCAGATCAATAATCGCGTTCAAAGAACACACCCACACTCGTCTCACCATCCTGATCGACGCTGCCTTTAGCCGTGACTTCGTTGGTGATGTCGAGGTTTAGGTTGATCTCAGTCTCGCCCGTGCTTGTCACTGTGACATCGGTATAGACGTTTTCAGACAGATAGGCGCCTGCGCGGACCGCCGCATTGCCCTCATCGTCAGTGGTGACATCAAAATCATCTAGACCGATGTTTTCCCGCAAGCTATTCAAAGCACCGCCACCACGGCCCGCAAGTGTGCTGATCGCGGATGCGAGTTGCACGGCTTGCAAAGGGCTGATGCTTTCAAGGTCACGACCAAAGATCAGCTGCGACAGCACCTCATCTTGTGGCAATTCGGGAATAGACAGGAAACTGACCTCAGGGGCACCAGCAGGTCCCTCGACGACGATGCTGATCACCGTGCCTGTGTCCGTTTCTGTGGTAGCGACCAGTCGGATAAAGGGATCGAATTCGCCTTGAAGCGTGGCAGTTCCCTCATCCAGCTCAAAGCGCTGTTGCAGGATATCAATCCGGCCACGGACCAAAGCGAAACGCCCAACTGGAATGACATTCGCCGTTGTTCCACCGATCGTGAGCCGCCCGCCCAGTTCAGCATCAAGACCCCTGCCGCGAATGAATATCCGTGAAGGCGCATTAATCACAATATCCAAAGGAAACGCGCGTCCGCCGCCGCCGCTTTCCTGATCTTCGTTACTGCCCAATAGTCCGGCACGCGCCAAGGTTTGTCGGACTGCAGCGGATGGACCGATATGGGTGACATCCGGCAAGGCGCCGAGTGAACTTATCGATGACGATGGCACCTGCACATCAGTCTGTCCGAGTTCCAGTCTGCCTGAAATCCGCGCACCGCCTTGCAACGGGCCGTTCAAATTGATGGCGCCCCCGATCCGCGAAGAATAAAGCTCTGGGTCTTGCAAAACCACATCATTCAAAGCGACCGTAATATCCGCTTGATTGCTGCCACTTAGGGCCACAGGACCGTTGATGCTGATGCTGCCGCCACTTTCGACACGGGTGTTCAAATTGATCTGCGCATTGCCGTTTGTCAGACGGACTTCACCACCGATATCCGTCAGCGCCTCGCCCAGATTAGGCGCGGCCAAACGTCCGTTTGAAAACGTCACATTGCCACTAAGAGATGTCACTGCGGCAGGCCCGTTCAGGTTCAAATCAAAGTTCGCCAAGCCGCTCAAGCGGCGCGGATCAAGTGCTGCGTTCGCCAAGGCCAAAGGTGCGCTGCCATCTACATCTATGGCAAGGTTCCCGTCTTGCCCAATTTCGCCCACAATATTGGCGGCCAATCCACCCGGTCCTGTCCCGGTCGCATCAATCCCCCAGTTCCCATCCTCATCCAGCGACGCCGCACCTCTGGCGCGGACAGGTCCACTGATTTGATCAGTCAGTACACCCACATCGCGCAAACTGGCGTTAAAGCGGCCTTGGCCAAATCCAGCGGCACCATTCAATGCGCCAACGATAGAAACTTCGCGCGTGGAAACCTCAAGCGTGCGCAGCTGCAAGACAGCATCCTCTAAGCCAATAGTTGCGTTGATCCGCCCCGTTCCGGCAAGCAACGGGTCAAGGGTCGGGTTCCCGATGGATAAATCCTCACTGCGCAAGCTGATCTGGCTATCAAAACGGCTCAGGTCGGGCAGAACGCTGCCAGCCGCACTGAGATCAATGCTGCCCGCCACTGGCTGCCCGATCAATGTGGCATAAGTCGCAAGGCTGGCAATTTCTGCAGTTAGCTCACCTGTGAGCTCGCGGTCATTCACCGGCGAGGCGACACGCGCTATCAAGCCAACGTCTGTGCCGGGACCACGCACACGCAGGTCGACATCGGTTGCATCATCCGGTGCGGGTACGGCGTCAAGATCAACCGTGATCGGTCCATTCAAGCTTGGGTCCAACAGTGCTGCATCATTGATACGGAACACCAAATCAGCGGTGTTTGATCCGTCCAGTGAAAGCCTCGCATCACCGCGCAAAGACATCGCAGGCGTGACAAGATTCAACCCACTCAGGCCGAAATCTGCGACGCTCAGTCTGCTGACCTCGGCCGTGAAAGCGCCATCCCCTGCAAGAAACGGATCGACGCGATCAATACCAGTCACAAGGTCCTGTGTCTCACCGATGAGGTTCACGTCAAAACGCTGCCCATCACCCAGCAGGACACCGTTTGCCGTCAGTGCAATGGCACCTGACAAAGGTTGCCCGGCGAGATCGGCATAACGCGTCAGATCCCGAATTTCGGTCGAGATTTCCGCGTTGATCGTCTGCCCTTCTTCGGCGGGGCTGACCGTCCCATTCGTCGCGAATGTCGCAGCAGGTGCCGTGCCATTCAACGTGAATGCGATCGTGCCGTCGCTATCCTGCACAACATCGCCCGACACAGCAGCAGGCCCTGACAGTTCTGGCAGCACCAATGCAATATCGCGCAGGCTTGCATTCAATCGCGCGGCAGCCCCGTCACTTGTCAGATCGGCATTCGCCCGCACACTTGCGGCATCAGTCTGAACGCGCAGGTTTTCAAGACGGGTGCCATCACCGTCACGCACTGCGTTCGCGGCGATTGTTCCGGTCCCCACCAGAATACGGTCAGCCTCTGGGATACCGATCGACAGATCACTGGTTTCACCCGTGAGAACGACATCAAACAACCCGTTCAAGGGGGTCGCATTTGCCAAAACAGCAATCTCGGCACCACCCCCAAGGTCTTGACCAATCAAAGTCGCAAAACGGGACAACCCTGCAATTTCAGCAGTCAGATTGACCTTGGTCTGGAACCCATTGTCAGGTCCAGCGATCGTCGCTTGCGCCTGCGCTTCCAATCCAGCGCCGCTCAGCGTCAGTCTTGAAATCTCCGTCGGTTTATCTTCAGCTCGAGAGACGACCAAAACGCCAACGATTTCATTGCCGAATGCTTCGGTCGCGCCTGCATCATTCAGTTGCAGTCCTGTTGCACCATACTCTAATTCGGCGGTAATCAGCCCCTCTTGCGCGCCATCTCCGTTGCGCAGGACACCACCACCTTCAAGGCTGAGTTGAGCAATACCAAGACCCGGACGATCAAACCCATCAATCGCAACATCAGCACGCCATGTGTCCGAGAGAGACGCATCGAAAAAGATAGTCAGGTCCATCCCATCAACAAAGGTCCGTGGGCCCGTCAGCGGCAGCAATACAGGTTCATTCCCTAACGGCGTGATACCACCAGTCAGATCAATCAGGTCCGGCCAGCCGGCAGAGCCAAACTTTACCGACCCGTTCAACGAAACACGGCCCGCGTCCAAGGTCAGCCGTGACACATCAACACGACCATCTGCTGCCTGCACAATATCCGCGACAAGCGTTGCATCATTGCCAAAAAAGCCTTGGTATTCTGGCGCGAACAGCGGGGAAATATCCCCGCCTATATCAAGGCTGATTTGCTGATCACCCTCTGCGTCCTTTAACCCAAACGTACCGTTTAGCCGGTCTTCCCCTGCTGTCGCGATGGCGATTGTGGCCTCGAAATCGTCCAGCGGCGCGCTGCCCTCAACACTCAGTCTGAGAGATGGTCGCCCCGGCAAATCGATCAGGCGTGCAGCGATGCCGTCTGGCCCTTCTTCAAGGTTCAACAACAGATCAAGCAGGCGCGTCTCATTCACAAAACTGCCATTGATCTCAAAGATGCCAGCCTTATCGCCCAAGCGTTCAGCAATCACATTGGCGCTGCCCTCGCCGTCACCCAGTTGAGCAGACCCTGTAAGCGACACAGCGATCTCTTCGCCCAAGAACACCTCTCCCAACTCGACCCGATCAATACGAAGCTGATCAAGGGCGACGCTGACAGGCAGTTCGGGCAGTGCAAAGGGAGTGGCCTCAGGTGATGGCGCCGTGTCCTCTGACAGCGGTGGACGGGTCACGATAATGCGTGCTGCACTGAGTTCTTGCACATCGATCGCGCCACGCAATAACGCGCTGCGGTTCCAACTGAGGACAATGTCCTCAAGTGTGAGCCAGATACCTTCAGCATCTGCAATCGTCAGTACGTCAATTGTGGCCTCAGAGCTAAGCGCACCTTGAAAGCCCAGCACATTGACCTCACGCCCAGCGCCGGAAAGGTTATCTTCGATCAGTTCTGTCAGATAGCCTTTGTCTTCGTCTTCCTGCGTTTGCGCGACCGCTGAAAACGGTATCATGCACAGCGCACTTATGATCAGGAACCGCATCAAAACGCTTGTCCAATTCCGATGTAGACCTGCAGACTACCGCCTGCATCATCACCGCTTGCAGGCGTGCCAAGATCAAGACGAATAGGGCCAATGCCAGTATTGTAGCGCAATCCGATCCCTGCCCCTGCATGCCATTCCGCGTCTTCGCCGGGCGTCGCCGTCGCCCCGACTTGGCCAAAATCGTAAAAGCCCACAAGCGAGATTTCGTCGCGGACAGCATAACGCGCTTCCAATTGCGCACCGACAAAGGATGTACCACCCGTCGTCACGGTCTCAGACCCTTCAACTGTATCGATGCCTAACGATTGGTAAGGCTGTCCCCGCACCGATCCGCCGCCGCCTGAGAAGAACAGAAAATCCGCAGGCGCTTCGGTCAAACTTGCACCCACGACGCTTCCTACCAATGTGCGACCCGCCAGCGTCAACTTTTCGCTTTCACCGACAGTCAAATATCCGCGCAAATCACTATAGAACCGTGCGCCGCTGATATCGCCATCGGTGCTAACAAAAGGTGTTCCGGTCAGATCGATAAAGTAACCAGACTTGGCATCAGAGGGGACATCACGCCGATCCAATGTCGCATCCAGCGGCAGGGTAAAAAGCGTATATTCGCGCGTTTCCAGCTCTGTTTCTTCGCGTGCACGCAAAACGCCAACACCAGCCCGCACAGTAAGGTCTTCGGTTAGAATACGCGAAAAACCCGTCTCAAACGATATCTTGTCTAGCAAGAATTCCGGTTCATCTTCGCGCGAAATCTCACCGGACAAATAGTAATCAGTGTCCGGCCCAAAGGTTGCGGGGCGCGTGAATGTGGCACCCAATCTGTAGTCGATACCGCCGGTCTCACCTGAAATGCCCGATATCTCGGCATCAGCGCGGAACCGTTCCGCGCCACCAAGAAAGTTACGGTGGAGCCAGAACGTCGACAGCGTTAACCCTTCAATCGTCGACAACTCAATACCAAAACCAATGCGGCGCGGTTTGGCCTCGGATAACTGAGCATTGATAGGCAACGTATCATTCGGACCAATTTCATCGCCTTCAGTCAATGCGACACTTGAAAAAGTTCCAGTCCTACGCAGACGACGTTCTGCAGCCTCAACGGCTTGCGGTGAAAAGACTTCACCGACAGGCAGCCCTGCAATTTGGCGCACGCGGCTATCATCGACGTTTTCGCTTCCGGAGACCCCCAGCGGACCAAACCGCAAGCGGGGCCCTGTATCCAATGCAACGGATACATCCAGCTTCGCATCTGCATGGCGGGCGACAATTGACTGATTAGCGACACGCACTTTGGCATATCCGAGGTCACGCCAACTGCTGATCCCAGAGGCTACACCCGCCTGAATACGGTCGGTCCTTGCTGTGCGGCGTGATTCAAGGTCTTCAGATGGCACGAATTCCGGCGGAAGCGGCGCAATATCAATGTTGCCAAAGGTAAACCGACGCCCCGGGTCGACACGGATGACAACCTCATCGATGCTCTGAGGGGCTGCCAAAGGCGCAATATTGGATGCCTCGACCCCATCAACGGTGATCGAAACAGTTCCACCATAAAAACCCGCTGAATAAAGCGCTGTGAGCAGGCGCAGATAGTCTGCCCGCGCGGCTGCGATGTAGTCCTGCGGGACCGCGTCGTCTTCAAGCGATCGCAACAATGATGCCTCATTCAAAGCACCGCGCGCTGAACCTGAAACCAAACGCACGTCTTGCGCCGCACCTTGGGTCGCGCAAAAAATCATCACCGTGCACAAACGCTTTAACATCTAGAACTGCGCCTCCTACGGCTTACAACGCAATCAACCAAGTCTGCGTCCCAGACATTTATCTGGCCCGATTCAGATTTACCAATCACTTCGCCAAGATGCGTCGTTTTTGTACTATGTCATGCCAGTGCCAGCAGATATATTGGGACTATGAAAGACATAGCCCTGCCCCCTCAGAAACCAATGCGCCCGCCATCCAGCGTGATGCGCTTGCGTCGTATGGGGGCTGCGTTTCCGACGCGTTTGTCCTTCATGCGCACCTTAATGCGGGCTCTTGCTGCAGATGATGTAAAGGTAACCCGCCCGGTTTGGGAAATGGACGTCGCCGGTTTTGGGCACGCCGTTTATGCGCTGAAATTTGGCGGGTATAACTATTCTCTTGTCGCGGTCTCAACCGATCTGCCGCCGGACATGCGCACCGACCGGGTGATCGCGACGGCTTGGGATACGGCCTATGTGCTCTACGACGGCATTCCCGATCAGACCGAGATTGACCGCATTGTTGCTAGTGCGCCCAAACAAGAAGCCGCACGATATACGGCCCGTGATCTTGTCCTTAGCCGCGCAAATAAATCTGTCCGGCTTTTTGATCACGTCACTGATGCGCTCAAAGCGGGCGGGCAACCCGACCCTCAGAAAATTCGTGACACAGGCTATTTGATGCGGACCACAGCCGTTTATGGCAACGGTAAGTTTGGTATCGCTGACCGCGGGCACATCGCCGATCGACCCGGACTAGGTGGCCCCTTTATGGCCGAGATGCTGACGGTTTGGCTGATCCGTGGGTTCACACATGATCTTGCTGAACATGTAGGCGGCGCGTCCTTGTCACGTGAGACCAAACGCCATCTTGGCATTGGAAATTCGACCGGGTTGGGCATGGCACCGTTCCTTGTGAACCACCCGCTCCTGCTGGATGCATGGATGTCCGTAAGGGAAACAGCGATCGCACGCGTGCGGGCCATACCAACGCTTGATGAAGACCAGATCGCGCGCATTTACGATTTGGTCATCCGCGCGGCACAGTATCTGTCGGAATGGAACGTGCCCGATGACATAGCATCCGATCGCATTGATACGATGCGGCAGGAATGGCCCGAGTTTGCGGCAACATTGACGCCAGAGGCGCTGACAGCTCAGCACCCTATTGACCGTATCATCACCCAAAGTGCCCAATGGTCGATCGACACTCAGGAATTGATTGCAGCATTGATGCTAGAACCCTTCGGTGCACTGATCGACGGCCTGACGGACTGCATGGCAACGCCCTTTGTGCCGGAACTTGATCCGAACATGTCCTGCAGCGACCTCAAAGCTTTGGTCGAGACCGACTGGGACTGGGCGTGCGATGTCGACTACAATGACCCGGCAGAATGCGCGCAATTTTGGTATGTCTCGGAAGAAAAACTGGAACCGCGCCTAGGTAACCGCCACGAAGAGCCAGGGGCCGAGCTTGAGTCTCCGCTTGATATTGGGCGGCAAGTGAAAGCGCTTTCCAGCGATCTGACGGGGGGTGATATGCCAATCGGTCAGTTTCTTGCGCAGCATCCTCACCACCGTGCAGCAGCACGCCGCGTGCAATCATTGGCGCGTCATCCATATGCAGAGATCCGGGACAACTTGATCAGCGAAAAATGTCTGCCAATCGATATCTTACGCTGCAAGTTGGCGTTTTTTGGCGCTGGGAAATTCGACCCCAAGTCAGACCGTTGGACCCGCATCACCCTTGCCCAAGGGGCACCGCTGTTCGATGAATTGGCCAACGCAGACGATTGGTGGCTGCCGGTGGCCTCGGTCTAATGCGGGCGCTGAATGAAGTCGAAAACATGGTCCAGAAAGCCGCGCGCGGTGCGGGGCTTCCTGCAGGCCAAGCAGAAGATCTGGGGCGCGTTGCGGGTTTTCTTGCAGGTACAGGGGCCAGCGTTGCGCCTATCACGATGGCACTTCAAGAACCAATCAGCGCAGTCAATGTAAGATGGGAGGACGGCCAGATCGCAGTCATCCAAGGCCCTGCTGCCCTCATCGGCCCGATTATCCGCGACGCTTTTGCAATGGGCTGCACCACGGCAGTTTTGTCTGACGTAGCGCATGCACCGTTGATTAGCGCATTTCTGGCACATGCTGGGGTTGCCCAGAAATGGGACGGAACGACTGTAACCCCGAGCGACACAACTGTGCTGAAACCGGTTTGCAAGGCGGTCACGATACCAGAGGCTGATTGGCAGGTTTGGGCCGGTTTTGCTGCAAGAACCTATGTCCCCGAAACAGAAGCCTCTCGCCTTGGTGGTGCCGGGGCAGGTTTGACGGACAATGATTAAGGTGTGTGCCAATCGATTTTCCAGAAAATTGATTACCTCAGGAACTTCTAGAAATTCCTGAAACCTCAAATGGATCGTTCGGATACTTGACGCCAGCCAGATAAAGCCCCTGTGGCGGGCAAACCGGCCCACAGGCACTGCGATCCTTCGCGGCCAAAGCGGCGCCAACGTCATCAGGCGTCCAAGCCCCTGCTCCAACACGCTCTAATGTCCCGACAAAGCTGCGCACCTGATTGTGCAAGAACGACCGTGCACGCACGTGAAAACGGTACTCGGTGCCATTGGCATGCGGCACGGTCTCAACCCGCAGCGCGTCCAGCGTCTTCACTGGGCTTTTGGCCTGACAGATCGAAGACCGAAAAGTCGTAAAATCGTGCTGGCCTAGCAGTTGATCTGCACCTGCCTGCATCGCGCCCGCATCCAGTGTGTGGTTCACCCGCCACATCTGCCCAGCCTCAAACGTCAGCGGTGGACGGCGGGACATCAGACGAAACAGATACTGCCGTTCAACCGCATCAAACCTTGCATGCCAATCGTCAGCGACCAAAGCGCAGTTCACAATCGCAACAGGCGCGGGCTTGAGGTGGAAATTGAGCGCCTCGGACAACCGAAACGGTTCCCAGTCTCGCTCCATATCGCAATGCGCCACCTGACCTGTCGCGTGCACGCCCGCATCAGTACGCCCTGCAGCGGCAATGTTATGGTCGCGCGGTTCCAGCTTGGCCAAAGCGGCCTCAATCGCGCCTTGGACAGATGGCTGATCATTCTGCCGCTGCCACCCGGCAAAGGGTGCACCGTGATATTCAACAAGAAGGGCATAACGTGGCATCCGCCCCGATTAGGGGGAGCATCGTACAAAATCAATCCCTACACATCACGCCCACGCGCACCTATCTTGCTGTGGAAGCATTGAAAGGGCCCGTTTTGGTCATCTCTACTATCGCAGATCAAATCGCCCGCACCGTCGAAGGCGTCAGCGACACGTTGACCGCACCATTCAGCGATCCTGTGATCCGTTTGGGCGTGACGGGGCTTTCGCGGGCAGGCAAGACTGTGTTCATCACATCCTTGGTGGCCAACCTGATGGACCGCGGGCGGATGCCCCAGCTGGAAGCTGCCACAACCGGAGCCATCCAAACCGCCTACCTGCAACCCCAGCCAGACGACACGGTGCCGCGTTTCCATTATGAAGCCTACCTGTCACAGTTGACTTCGCCTGACCCCAGTTGGCCCGATGGCACGCGCCAGATCAGTGAGTTGCGTCTGTCTTTACGGGTTCAGCCGAGCGGGTTGCTTTCGGGCCTGTCAGGACCACGCACTGTGCATATTGATATCGTCGACTACCCCGGCGAATGGCTGCTGGATCTTGGCCTCCTTGATCAGACCTTTGCGGAATGGTCAGAGGCAGCACTCAATCGCGCCAAAGGACGACCCGGTGGCGATGAATATGCGGCGTTGGCCGCAGACATTGACCCTACCGTCCCACTTAATGAACCCCGTGCGTTAAAGTTGGCAGAACAGTTCACAACACATCTGCAAGAAGCCCGCGAAGCTGGGTTTTCCGACTGTTCACCCGGCAGGTTCCTTTTGCCCGGTGATCTTGCCGGATCGCCTGTTCTGACCTTTGCCCCGCTTCCCGAAGCCCACTATCCGCGCGGATCACTAGGGCGCGAATTTGAGCGTCGATTTGAAAGCTACAAACGCAAGATCGTAAAACCGTTCTTCCAAGATCACTTTGCAAAGATTGATCGCCAGATTGTCTTGGTCGATGTCTTGGGTGCTATTCACGCAGGGCCATCAGCATTGGACGATCTGCGTAGCGCCATGGCACGTATCCTTGGCGCATTCCGCCCGGGTCGCAACGCGTTCCTATCGCGCATTTTCCAAGGCCGGCGGGTCGAGAAAATTCTGTTTGCAGCCACCAAAGCCGACCACCTGCACCACAGCCAACATCCGCAACTTACCGCCATCACAAAAGCGCTGCTGCGCGAAGCCAAGGACCACGCAGACTTTGCAGGGGCGCAAACAGCTGCAATGTCAGTCGCCGCTTTGCGCACGACAGTTGAAAAAACCGTCGAACATTCAGATGGCCCTTTAGATGTCGTGCGTGGCCGATTGCTGGAAACAGGGAAACAAGCAGCGTTTTATCCCGGGAAACTGCCCGCCGATCCGATGCATCTTCTGGCCCCTGCACGCGAAGGTTCAGAGACGTGGCTGGACGCTGACTATAGCATCATGAATTTCGCGCCCGCGCCACTCAATAGACGGCCCGGTGATGGGCCGCCACATATCCGGTTAGACAAAGCGGCACAGTTCTTATTCGGAGACAAACTATGACCCGTGGCCCGGTATTGATCGACCTTGAGGGCACAGAAGCCGCACAGCCCGACACCGCACCTCCGGTGCAGGATATCATCGATGCGCCACAAGGAGCGGCGATGCAACAGGTCGCAGCGATCGTGGCGAAACGCCCTTCCCGTCTGGCGCGATGGTTCTGGTCTATCTCAGTCATGCTCGCTGGTTTTGTCGTATCGCTCGCGGCTTGGGATTATGTCACCGGACTTTTGGCCCGTTCACCGATTTTGGGGGGAATTGCCTCTGCGCTGGTGGGGCTGCTCTTGCTTGTCTTGCTCATAATCTTGGTGCGCGAACTGGCCGCATTTGGCCGCCTACGCAAGCTTGATGCCATCCAGCAGCTGGCAAAAGAGGCACTGGACAACCACGACCTTAAGAAGGCACACATTGTCGTCGGGAGCATGGCGGCGCTCTACAGTAACCGTGATGACACTGCGTGGGGACGTGCCGAACTTCAGTCCCGCCAAAGCGAAGTTCTCGATGCAGACGGCCTGCTTGGTTTGGCCGAAACGTCGCTCCTGACATCCCTTGATGCCCGTGCCCAGCGCGAGGTTGAGGCTGCGGCGCGTCAAGTTGCGACCGTGACTGCAATTGTTCCTCTCGCTCTCGCAGATCTCTTTACCGCGCTCACCGCGAACCTGCGTATGATCCGCCGCATTGCCGAGATTTATGGCGGGCGTGCGGGCACTCTGGGGAGTTGGCGCCTGACGCGCACCGTGCTGACGCATCTGGTTGCGACAGGCGCTGTTGCGGTTGGTGATGATTTGATCGGGTCGGTGGCGGGCGGTGGCGTTTTATCGAAAGTGTCGCGCCGCTTTGGCGAAGGCGTAATTAACGGCGCCCTCACGGCACGGGTCGGTGTGGCCGCGATAGAAGTCTGCCGGCCACTGCCTTTCCATACGTCCAAGAAACCTTCTGTCAGCGGTCTTGTCGGACGCGCCATGAGCGGGCTTTTCAACCGTGGTTAGTCAGCGCGTTTTGCAGAGGCAAATGGTAGCCGCATATGAATGGCTAAACCGCCTAGCTTTTCGTCCTTGGACAACAGTATTTTACCGCCGTAAGCGTGAACGAGGTCATGTGCAATTGCGAGCCCAAGCCCGGTCCCTGGCATCGACGTATCAAGCCGTTGTCCGCTCTGGGTCGCTTTCGTGATTTCTTCTTTAGGGATGCCCGGACCATCATCAGCAATCGTAATCTTGATCTTGCCGTCAGCTGCTTCTGATGCCTCTAACCGGACTTCAGACGCGGACCATTTCATCGCATTATCCAGCAGGTTACCCATGACTTCTTCAAAATCGCTCTGATCCATACGGACACGCAGGTTTTGCTCATAAGCTGCGCTAAAGGACTTACCTTCGTTGCGCGCAAGGGCCGTAAAGGCGCGTTGCATGCGGCCCAAAGAGGTATCAACGTCCGTCGCGACACCGACAGTCGCGTCAGTGCCATCGGCCCGCATACGCGCAAAAGATCGCTTCAATTGGGCATCCAACCGGTCAAGCGCGTCAATGGCTTCCTGAACTTCGGCTCCGCCCAAATCAAGATTTTCCAGTTCATTTCGCATGATCGCCGAGGGCGTCTTAATTGCATGCGCAAGGTCTGCAGCCTGACGACGTGACCGGCGCATAATATCGCGGTTACGTTCCATCAATGTATTGATGTCATTGACAAGAGGAGCCACCTCAATTGGGTAACTCTCTACCTCCAAGCCGTCTTCTTGTTCCCAGCGACCCGAAACATCCTGCCGCAGCTTGTTCAACGGCTGCAGAACCACGGCGACTTGTGTCAACGCACCCAGAACGCCCACGAAAGAAACAAAAGCGAACGCCGTCAAAAGCGTGTTGCGCAAAATGACCTGCTCTTCTTCAAAGCTTTCCAAAGAAGATGCGACTTGGACATGCCACATTGATCCATCTTTGACGGTCACCCACTGACTGATCGCCAAAAGACCTTGTTCACCCGGACCCGCAATTTCACGCCTTATGAAACCTTGGTTCTGGGAACGGGGCCGTGGCAAACGCGCTTCAACGAGAGATGGCGATGCAAAAATAGCACCTTCATCGCTTTCGACCTGCCAGTACTGACCAGAGTTTGGCACCTGATATGCCAGATCGCCGATAGCACGGACCAAATCTTGGGTGGACGAACTATTGTTCGATACAGCCACGACAGCTTGCGCATGGCGTGTTTCAAGAACTTCGACAAAGCGGGCTTGAGTTTGCGAGGTCAGATAGGATGACAGTCCAGCCAAACCCAAGACAATAATCGCAACGGCCCATAAGATACCGCCGGTGACCGCGCGGGCCCGTAGCGATGTCATGTGGCGGCTTTGATCACATAACCTCTGCCGCGCACGGTCTCGATCAGATCACTACCCAGCTTCTTACGCAGGCGGTTTACGAACACGGCAATCGTATTGGAATCGCGGTCACCATCATGTTCGTAGATATGCTCGGACAATTCAGCGCGTGACACCAAACGGCCAGAGTTATGGAACAGATAAGATAGCACAGCAATTTCCTGAGAGGTCAGGTTCATAGGTATGCCGTCGACCATAACCTGATTTGTGCGCGTATCAAACGTCACGGCGTCTTTCGTGAAGACCGGAGTAGATTTGCCCGCCTTGCGCCGGATCATCGCCCTGACCCGCGCTGAGAGTTCAGCCATGTGAAAAGGTTTCGTCAGATAGTCGTCGGCACCTGCATCAAGCCCGTCAACACGGTCCGTCCAATCATTGCGCGCCGTCAAAATAAGGATCGCAGTATCATTGCCACCGCTGCGTAAATTTTTCAGAACCGTCAATCCGTCGCGGATCGGCAGACCTAGGTCTAGTACGATCACATCGTATGGTTCCGTTTCACCCAAATACTGCGCCTCAGCACCGTCGACTGCGACATCAACCGTAAGCCCTTCGGACGACAGTGTTTTTTTCAGTTGGCCCGCGAGAACAGGCTCGTCTTCGGCAATCAAAATACGCATTTTTCTTGGCTACTTTGGCTAGATGTCAAAAATTGGGCAATTCTGGGTCACAGACGAATTTGTTCATGGCCACACGGTGCCGTCAATTCTGAACCAATTGACATGAATTGAACAGCCGTTCATTTATTGGGTGTTATGCTAGAAAGAGAAGCGACCATATCGCAGACACGCGACAGGTTTCATTGGGTCATCCCCGATGACTACAATGTTGGCGTCGACGTTTGCGATAAACATGCAGAAACCACACCGACAAACTGCGCGATCATCGATATTGATGCGGATGGCCACGCGTCAGAATACAGCTTCCAAGCCCTCAAAGATGCGTCAAACAGGTTGGCGAATGCACTGTCGGACACCACAACTACCGGCGACCGTGTTGCGGTTCTATTGCCCCAAAGCTTTGAAACCGCTGTCGCGCATGTGGCCATCACAAAGATGGGATGCATTTCCTTGCCGCTCTTCACGCTCTTCGGCCCAGAGGCTTTGCTTCACAGGCTGCGCGATTCCGGGGCAAGCACGGTGATCACAAATGCTCATGGTGCCAGCGTGATTGCCGATCTGCGGACCCAACTCCCCGGCCTTGTCCGCGTGCTCTGTGTGGATGGCGCGATTGATGAAGCACAAGACTATCACGCCGTTTGCGCTGAACAGGCGTCAGATTTCACCCCACATCCAACCAAAGCAGATGACCCGGCGATCTTGATCTACACATCAGGCACAACAGGCGCGCCCAAGGGTGCGCTGCACGCACATCGCGTTCTGTTGGGGCACTTGCCCGGCGTTGAGATGAGCCATGATTTCTTTCCACAACCCGGTGATAAAATTTGGACGCCCGCAGATTGGGCTTGGATCGGCGGATTGCTGGATGTGCTACTGCCCGCACTGCATCACGGCGTTCCTGTTGTCGCTTGTCGGTTCCGAAAATTCACAGCTAAAGCCGCCTTTGATCTGATCCGCAATCATGGCATCCAGAACGCGTTTCTCCCACCAACTGCACTTAAACTAATGCGATTGGACACGCCCGACACACTCGTTCCTATGCGCTCGGTCGCAAGCGGTGGTGAAACTTTGGGAAAAGAGCTGATCGCGTGGGGCCAACAGGTGTTTGGCACGACGATCAATGAATTCTACGGCCAGACGGAATGCAACATGATCGTGTCGTCCTGTGCCGCATTGGAGCCAGCTGAGCCGGGGGTCATGGGTTTCGCAGTGCCGGGCCACCGTATCGATGTTATCGACGATGAAAATGGTACGTTCTGCGGCATCGACCAAGAAGGTAGCATTGCCGTACGCGCACCCGATCCTGTCATGTTTCTGCGATACTGGAACAACCCCGATGCCACGGCGCAAAAATTCATCAAGGTAGACGGACAAGACTGGCTGCTGACGGGTGACAAAGGCTGCAAGACACCCACTGGCCGCATCCAATTCATCGGACGCGATGATGATATTATCAGCTCGGGTGGTTACCGCATTGGACCTGCCGAGATTGAGGATTGCTTACTGACACATCCGGCGGTGCAATTGGCTGGTGTTGTTGGCAAACCTGACGCAATTCGGGGCTCGATTGTGGCGGCTTATATTCAGCTGGCATCTGGCTTTGACGGCTCTGACAATCTCGCTAATGAGATCGCCGAGCACGTAAAGTCGAGGCTGGCCGCCTATGAATTCCCGCGCGTTGTGCGTTTCATTGACGATATGCCAATGACCACAACAGGTAAGATTATCCGCGCCGATTTACGTGCGCGTGCTGAAAAGGAAGCCGAAGATGAGCAATGAAGTCGTCCTTTACCATGCCGAAAACGGTGTCGCGACAGTCACGCTGAACCGCCCTGATCAGCGCAACGCGATCAACCCAAAGGCCTGTGACGCGATCCGCAGCGCTTTTGATAGGGTGGAAGAAGACCCAGATGTGCACATCGCCATTCTAACCGGGGCAGGAACCCTGTTTTGTGCCGGGATGGACCTTAAGGCATTCGCAGGCGGCGCCGGTGATACAATCCTATTTGGCAAATATGGCTTTGGTGGTTTCGTCAAACGCCCACGTACAAAACCCGTGATTGCCGCTGTTGAGGGTGCAGCCCTTGCAGGTGGTTTTGAGATGATGCTGGCCTGCGACATGGTTGTCGCTGGAACGTCTGCCCAGTTTGCTTTGCCAGAGGTCCGCATCGGCCTGATCCCCGGCGCAGGTGGCGCTGTGCGGTTGCCTGTCTCTATTCCGCGTGTGCGCGCCAATGAAATCCTGCTGACAGGCAAACCCTTTGGCGCGAAAGACGCCGCAGATTGGGGTGTCATCAATCAGGTGACTGCCGATGGAGATGCATTAAGCACAGCGCAGACAATCGCCAGTGACATCGCGTCAAATGCACCACTTGCCGTGCGGCACACGCTTGCGATTGCAAACCAAGCACATGCGGAAAATGACGCAGCGCATTGGCCCCAGAATAACAAAATCATTATGGAAATCGGACAAACTGCGGATGCCGCCGAGGGCGCACGCGCCTTCATTGAAAAGCGCAAACCGGTCTGGCAAGGCAAGTAAAACGAGGCCCCGATTGACATACACTCTCAGGCTGCAAAGATGCCGAGAGGGGGAGTATCAAAATGCAAAGTGATGTCGTTATCATCGGTGCAGGTTTGGCCGGTCTCGTTGCCGCAAACGAGCTGGTCTCGTGCGGCAAAACCGTGACGATTCTTGATCAAGAAGGCCGCCAGAACCTGGGCGGTCAGGCGTTTTGGTCGCTGGGTGGCCTGTTGATGATCGACACACCCGAACAACGGCGGCTGAAGGTCAAAGACAATCTGGCATTGGCAACAAATGACTGGATGGGCTCAGCCCAGTTCGACCGCACCGAAGATCATTGGCCACGTGAATGGGCGCATGCCTATCTGGATTTTGCGGCTGGTGAAATGCGGCCTTGGCTATATGAATTGGGCATGCGCTGGTTTCCCGTTGTGGGCTGGGCCGAACGCGGCGGCAGCTTTGCCAATGGTCACGGGAATTCTTTACCACGGTTCCATATCACATGGGGCACCGGACCCGGCGTTTTGCGCCCCTTTGAGCAAAGGGTTCTCGACGCTGAAAAGCAAGGCAAAGTCACTTTTGGTTTCCGTCACCGGGTCACCGGGTTTGACATCACAAACGGAAAAGTTGCTGGGATCACTGGCGACATCCTTGCACCTGATGACGCGGTACGCGGTGCAGCGACCAATCGCGATGTGATAGACACTTTCGATATCCGTGCCGATCAAGTGATTGTCACCTCAGGCGGCATTGGCGGCAATTTTGATCTTGTTCGGCGCAACTGGGATGCTTCCAAATCGGGTCCATTGCCTGCCAAATTGGTGTCGGGCGTCCCCGAACATGTCGACGGTCTCTTGCTGGATATTGTGAAAGATGCAGGTGCTGAGCTGATCAACACCGACCGCATGTGGCACTACACAGAAGGCGTGCAAAACTGGGATCCGATCTGGCCGCATCACGGCATCCGTATTTTGCCGGGACCGTCTTCGATGTGGTTCGATGCCACTGGTGACAGACTGCCTGCACCCTGCATGCCCGGCTTTGACACGATGTCGACATTGCATGAAATCTGCCGTCGCGGGCATGATCATACGTGGTTTGTGCTGACCCAAAAGATCATCGAGAAAGAATTCGCGCTGTCAGGATCAGAGCAAAATTTCGATCTGACCGAGGGTGGTTGGAAAGACGTCCTAAAAGCGCGGCTTGGCAAAGGGGCAACCCCTGCAGTTGAGGCGTTCAAAGAGAAGGGCGCGGATTTCGTCGTCGCGAATGATTTTGACACTTTGGTCGCCGGAATGAACAGGCTGGGCGGCAATATGATTGATGGCACAAAATTACGCGCACAGATCGAAGCCCGCGATGCTCAGATCGACAACCCTTTCACCAAAGACGCACAGGTTTCGGCTATTCATACCGCTCGCAATTACCTGGGCGACAAACTGATCCGGACAGCCAAACCGCACAAGATTCTGGATCAGAGTAACGGGCCATTGATTGCAGTGAAGTTGCATGTGGTCACGCGCAAGACACTGGGTGGAATTCACACCGATCTGGATGGCAAGGTCTTTGCGCCAAATGGGCAAACCTTAGATGGGCTCTATGCGGCAGGCGAAGCTGCTGGGTTTGGGGGCGGAGGCTACCACGGAAACAACGCACTGGAAGGTACGTTCCTGGGGGGATGTATACACTCAGGTCGGCGGGCTGGACGCGCCGCAGGATAGCGCGAAGCGACCGGTAGGCTGCAAGGCTATTTGCCCAATTCTAGAGTATTTTTCTGGTCTGTGCTGATACGCACAGTGCGCGAGTTCTTGCAGGATTAGATTTCGAAGTCGTCATCACCAGCAAGACCTCAAAGGATCTCCCATGTCCGATCGCGCCCCTATTATATCCTCCCGTAGCGACGTCGATTGGTGCTGGTATTTGCGCAATCATGGTCCACAAGGTGAAAAACTGGAACGGGCCCTGCATGACATTGGCGTCCTGCAACCCGGCGGATGGGCCCCTTGGCAAGACAGCGTGATGACCGATACAGGCGCACCGACCGAGGTTTTCTTTTCAGCTGATCAAACGACCATGTCACTCTGCACTGAGGTTGATGATCCTGCCAAAGACCCCAGCACACGCATGGCGACTGTATGCGAAAAGATCGTTCAGCTGGGCGGTGCGCTTCCACCTTCTGCTCTGCGTGATGTGATTAGCGCCGCACAATCTGGCGCAGAATTGCGTTATGGTGCGTGGCTGGGACTTCATCAGACACAACATTCTTTGGGTCTGACGATGCTGGCTGAAATCCCAACGGATGCGTCAGATCTCGCAGGATTGCTGATTCCAACACAGCTTTCATCTTTGCTGTCTGCACTCGGGGATACCGTTTGGTTGAACAAGATTGGCTATCGCACGGATACCGACGAAACCACCTTGTACTTTGAAACACAGCGCACACCCGATGAAGTTGTCTTACAGCTTTGTGATGTCGCCAAAACTTCGCCAGAACCATTGTTGCGTGACATTATTGATATGTTGGATACGGGTTCCCTGAACGCCCAATTGCCCAAGACTTTTGGCTTTAGTTTTCGTTTCACCCCCAATGCTTCGATACCCACGCTCACACTCTATGTTGACGCAAAGTCATTCTTCGAAACCGATGATGTGATCGCAAACCGTGTCCGCGCATTTCCCGGCGAACATGTGGCCAGTTACACTGCCCTCGCAGAACAGCTTTTGCCTGCACCAAACGGTCTAACACATCACGGCAAAATCGGTCTTGAGGCCCGAGGTGACAATTGGCCGCTGCTTTCGATCGGTGTTGCAGCGCCCTGGATTTGTCCTTTTGAGTCTGCCTGATAAGGGATTCATCTCTAATTTCATCACTTAGACAAACGCGCATTCCGGGCTTGGATACAGCGCGAACACGCATATAGTGTGCTCTTGAGGGGTACAGGTAACTTTTATGCGCGTTATGATTTCTGGCGATCCGTTTGATTTAGCTTGCGCATCAGCGCGAGACACGCCCTTATTTTTGCACGACAGAGCTCACTCATCTGACATCGGATGCGACCCAACCGGGGCATTTGCAAGCTGATGACACCGGAAAAACTCCTCAGTTATGACCTCCCGCTCTTTGATGGCGTGCAGGCGACCGATCTAGCTGGCATCCCACTTGCATTCAGCGAACAATCGTTGGTTCCATGGGAGACTATTTTCGATCAGGAAGATCATTCTTATGATTTGTACTTTCTGCTATCAGGGTCTTTGCTTGCGGTGTTTTGGACAACGCAGGGGCGTGAGATTGTATTTTCGCGGTTCCCGGTGGGCGAATATTTCGGCGAACTGGCTGCCTTTGACAGCACGCCCAGATCACTCGCAGTTGTCGCAAAAACAAACGCAACTGTGCTGTCAGTCAAGCGCCAAACATTCCTGCAATTATTTCACGAAGTCCCGATTATCCGCGAACGGATCACCAATAATCTGGTTGCGCGCATCCGTACCCTGACAAGGCGCAACATGGAAATGACGACCTTGACGGTCGAACAACGTGTCGAAAAGTATTTACTCAGGCTTGCAGCTGAGCACGGCAATATGGCGCGAGGGACGATCATTGAGAACGCGCCGACGCATGCCGAAATCGCAAATTCGATTGGGGCGAACCGCGAAATGGTCAGTCGGACGATCAGTAAGCTGACTAAACAGGGCGTCATCAAGTCGGCTCGCCAAAAGATAGAAATCCTTGATCCAGAAGCACTTTCTGATGGCATCGCCTAAATTTAATCTCATTTTAATTTGTTTCGTCAAAACTCGGCCATGATCTGCGATTAATGCTAAGTTAATAATAATTTTGAGGTGAGCAAATGGTGCGTATTTTTGGTGTTCTTGGTGGTGAAGTCACCATGATGCTGGCTGGCGGCTTGGCCGGTTTGGTTTATCTGTTAGTCAGCTAAGATCATAAACCAGCGCAGCGATGGCTGCTCATTGGATGAGGTATCGCAGACGTCACGATACCGCCCAAAACCAACTTTCGTGAAATTTCCCTTGGGTCAAATGCAACCCTTGGGTTAGACCACGCCGGTTCGATCCCGAATCAATGGAGACTGCAATGACAAGAAAGGCCCTATACCTCCGCTGGTGCTAGCCATCCGCATTGCAGTGCTGTTGCGCCCTCTGCGCGACACAAACCTCTCCAGAAGATTACAGATCGGATACGTCCATGCATCCCCCGTTTTACACGGTCGATCATAAGATCGGCCCCGATATACTTGACTGTTACGACAGCAAACCTGTCGTCAAACACAGCTTGCCCGAACGGTTCACACTGCAACCCAGCGCGATGGGCTGGCCGCCTATGCCGCTTTCTGCCAGTACATTCTGCGACAATGGTGCGCTGCTCTTGCCCAGTGGTGCTACGTTGCCACCGCAGGCTATTTTGCGGATCACGCCGCCGCCGCAGTGGAGCTTACGTGACTTCATTGGTCGGCTTCTGATACGGACTGGCCGGCGCATGATCATAGAAAACCGCGTCTGAGGGAATTGACCCTCAGCGCGGAACCCTTACCTGTATAGCCAACCTGTCTTTCAAAGGATGACCCATGTTCGTTCGTACAGCAGCCCTGCTCTTGTCCTCGCTCGCAGCCCTTCCCGCTGCAGCCGCCTGCGTCGGAGAAAGCTATCTTGACAGGATGACGCCCCAGCAAGAAGCGCAGCTTTCCGCAGCCGTGGCCGACATGCCCTATGCAGAAGGGCTGATTTGGCGTGCGACCAAGGAAGACGCGGCAATCACGGTCATCGGGACAATGCATATTTACGACCCCCGTCTTGACGATTTGCGTGCCGCGTTATCCGAAACCGTCGCAACTGCTGATTTGGTCATGCTGGAGGCGACACCAGAAGAAGAAGCAAAGCTTCAGCAACTGATTACATCAGAACCGGACCGCCTGTTCATCATGGACGGCCCAACATTGCCTGATCTGCTGGATGAAGACACGTGGCAGATGATTTCGACCGCCGCAACCGAACGGGGCATCCCCGGTTTCATGGCGGCGAAAATGCAGCCCTGGTACTTGTCCTTGACGCTGGCGGTGCCATCCTGTGCGATGACGGACATGATCGCTGGGATCCGCGGTCTAGATCAGATGATCATCCAAGATGCCGAAGCCGCAGGCGTACCCATGCAAGCGGTCGAGCCCTACACGACCCTTTTTGACCTGTTCAAAGATGACAGTTTTGATGAGCAGGTCGATATGTTGCGGGTTAGTATGCTGGTGCCTGAACTCCAAGAACAAATGTTTGTCGCCATGTTGGATCGCTATTTCGCAGAAGACGTCGGGCGCCTTTGGGAAATGTCGCGTATCGCGATGTCAGATGTACCAGACCTTGATCCGATCGAGGCCAACGGGATGTTTGATGAGATGGAAGAGTCCTTACTCAACACCCGCAATAGAAACTGGATTCCGGTGATCACTGAGGCCACATCAACACATGACGATATCGTCGTTGCTGTCGGCGCAGGCCACTTGATCGGAGAGAGCGGTGTCCTGCAACTGTTGGAAAACGAAGGTTGGTCGATCGCACGGGTCGAATAACCAGCCTCAAACGTCCCCGTAATCCGCCAACCCTTTGCGCCCTAGATCAGTCAATTCATAGACCCCGCGCGACACGCGGCTGAACCATCCGTAGTGATCCGCCGCCATAATTGAAGTGGCCTGCGGCACCTCAGCCCACTCTTTAACCTGCGATCCTTTGGACGGCCCATGCACCGCCAAGAAGCGTGCACAACGCAACGCATCTTGCCTGTATCCCGTAACAATGCCGTGCCGTGTGGCTCCTCCTTCATTTGGATCACCTTGCAGCCGATCAAAGGCGCGCAACAATCGGGTCTTTTTCTTCTTAGACTGACGCGCTGCATAGGGACCGGGGTCAGCAAGTACTTCCACGAGCCCGTCACGCAAACGGACAGTCATCACACCGAGGCCTGCACGGCGGGCGAGCTTTACATTTGCTTTCAGCGCCTTTGCCTTCCCGCCAGAAGGAACTGCCAGATAGACGTGATCTGTGGTCAACAATCGCTCCACGCCTTGGTGAAATAGCGCCAGCGAAAAGCCTAGCTTCAGCTCAACCACAACCAGGTCATCGCCACGACGCCCCACAACATCGGCCGCACCCACTTCACCCTTCACCTCATAGCCCTGTCTTTGCAGATAGGCTTTGATCGGGGGATATAGGTCAGCTTCGCGCGGCATCAGGTCTCCTTTGTCGCGCAGCCAATTGGAAATTGCAGGCGATGACAAGCCCCGCTGCAAATCACAGCGGGGCTGTTCACTATCTCCCGCCTAAGCGTCCGGGAAACTTCGGTGGTCTGCGATCAAACCGTTTGTCGCGGGTCGGGCCATCGGCCACGCGCGGTGGCGTATCTTTGGGATCAGGTCGCGCGGCACGACGGTTCTTTGCTGTAGGCACGGGGTTCAGACCCGGCTTGCGGGGTTTTGGTGTTTTACGGGGCATAATATGCACCTCTCATCTGAAAATAATCATGCGGCCGAACGGCCAAACGGTGCGCCAAAAGGCGTTACTGCGTCATGTCCATTGTCAGGGTGCTCCTCTAACAGAAATACGGGCTGGCCTTTGCAGGCCACAGGGTCAATGCGAGCTGTTTATACTTGCTTGTCCATTGTCAGCGTCCTCCTGTTCAGTGGGCTTAGGATAACGCCCGCCACCGCAGCCGTCAAACCCACACGATGGGGTGACAGCCCTAACCTGCGCTCCTATATACGGGCCAACCTTTGATCCGATTGAAAGTGACTCACATGACAACGCTCGTATTTGGCCACAAATCCCCTGACACCGACAGCACGGGGTCGCCTTTGATCTGGGAATGGTTTCTGAACCACACCGGCATTGAAGCGAAAGCGGCCCTGTTGGGTGAACCCAACACAGAGGCCACATTTGTTGCCAAGCGTTGGGGTTTTGAACTACCCGAAGTTATTGCAGACGTAGAGGACGACCAGTCTTGCGTCATCGTCGATACCAACAACCCGGCTGAACTGCCTGCAAACATCAACAACGCCGATATCCTCGCCATCATCGACCACCACAAGCTGGTTGGCGGGCTGGAGACAAAGAACCCAATCAACATCACGATCCGCCCATTGGCCTGCACCGCCACCATCATGCACCAGATGATGGGCGATCACGCAGGTCACATGCCTGAAGGCGTGAAAGGTCTGATGCTGTCTTGCATCCTATCCGATACGCTTGCTTTTCGGTCACCCACAACGACCGAGATAGATAAAGATGTGGCCGAAACCTTGGCCAAAGACCTTGGCGTTGATATCGAAGCCTACGCAGGCGAAATGTTCGCAGCAAAATCCGATGTGTCCGCGTTCTCAGATGCTGAATTACTCCGCATGGACAGCAAAGAATTTGAGATCGACGGCAAAAAGTTCCGCGTGTCCGTGTTGGAAACCACCGCACCCCAGATCGTGCTGGATCGCAAAGCATCGTTGCTGAAGGAAATGCCAAAGGTCGCGAAGGCCGACAAGGTGGACGAGGTCCTTTTGTTCGTGGTCGATATCATCAAAGAAGAAGCAACTCTGCTGATCCAAAATGACATGGTCAAAACGGTAGCTGAAAAGTCTTTCGACGCGACTGTTGAAGGCGATAGCGTGGTTCTGCCCGGCGTGATGAGCCGGAAGAAACAGATCATTCCAGCGCTCAAGGTCTGACATACGTCTGCACAGCCTGTGTACAGGTTGTGTACGCAATACATACATCCCCCAAAAGGCCGCATCATGACCCAGATTATCGAAAAATTCGCTGACATCTCGGGTCAGTATGACGCGGCTTTTGTGGACCTGTGGGGCTGCATGCACAACGGGATTGCGGCGATGCCTGCAGCCGTCGCTGCGATGCAGAACTACCGCGCATCTGGCGGAATCGTTGTGCTCGTGACCAACTCACCCCGCCCGTGGGACAGCGTCGCGCGCCAGATCAGCGGCATGGGGGTGCCCGATGATGCGTGGGACGCGATTGCCACCTCAGGTGACAGCGCACGTGCCGCAATGTTTCGTGGGATGGTAGGCGAAAAGGTTTGGTTCATGGGCGAAAGCCCCCGTGATGATGATTTCTTTCAACCGCTGAAAATCATTGATGATCCGGTGAATATTCAAAAGGTTCCACTGGAAGAGGCCGAAGGCATCGTATGCTGCGGCCCTCTTGATCCCATGGCCGATGTCGACGTGAACCGCCCTGAATTCCTTTATGCCAAACAAAAGGGCCTCAAACTGCTATGCGCCAACCCCGATATTATCGTGGACAGGGGCGACGTGCGCGAATGGTGTGCGGGGGCATTGGCCGCACTTTATACCGAAATGGGTGGTGAGAGCCTGTATTTCGGCAAACCACATCCGCCCATCTATGATCTTGCACGCCGACGGCTCGCAGCATTAACCAATGCCCCATCTGATCCGCGTATCATTGGGATTGGTGACGGCATTGGCACCGATGTTCTGGGCGCTCTGCAAGAAGACATTGATGCGCTGTTCATCTCGGGCGGTTTAGCAGCAGCTGAGACCAAAACGGTGCACCAACCCGATCCTGATGCCCTGAACGCGTACCTGCAGGGCGAACAGATGAGTGCGACCTACACAATTGGGCATCTGCGGTAGAGGAATCACTTGATCTTTCTACATCCGCGACGTAATAAAATTTCAATATCGACGTGATACTGGAATTTTTGTTACTTTATGGAGCCTGAAATGTTAGATAACGCACCCCGCGGCACGATCTGCATCGAAGATATCGAAATCGGCATGACCCGGTCGCTTCGTAAGGTGATCACGGACCGTGATATAGAAATGTTTGCTGAGGTGTCGACGGACAGGAACCCTGTCCACCTTGATGAGGATTACGCCCAAGAGACGATCTTTGCAGGTCGCATCGCCCACGGCATGCTGACTGCTGGTTTGGTCAGCGCTGTCATTGGTGAACAGCTGCCCGGGCATGGCACGGTTTATCTAGGTCAAAATCTGAAGTTCCTGGCCCCTGTCCGCCCCGGCGACATGGTTCTGGCCGAGGTTGAAGTGACCGACATTGATCATTCCAAGCGCCGTGTGACAATGAACACACGCTGTCTGGTGAATGACAAAAAGGTGCTGGTGGGCGATGCCACTGTTCTTGCGCCGTCGCGGAAATTCGACTGATCTTGCACCATTGCACAGCCCGCGTTACGCAGTGCTATGCGCATCATCCGAGACACCGTTTTTATTGATCCAACTGACCGTGGCGCCGCTGCGGCGATTGGCAATTTCGATGGTGTCCATATCGGGCATCAAGCCGTTATTGACCTGACACGCACGGCCGCGAAAGCCGCTGACGCGCCTTTGGGCATCATGACGTTTGAACCGCATCCCCGCAGCTATTTCTCACGTGATCAAAAGCCGTTCCGCCTGATGAATGCCGAAGCGCGGGCGAACCGTTTGGCAAAGCTGGGTGTTGAAAAGCTCTATGAGGTGCCGTTCAACGATACCCTCGCCAGCCTGTCTCCGCGTGATTTTGCACAAACGATCATTGCTGATCAGTTGGGCCTGAAACACATCGTTGTTGGCGCTGATTTCTGCTTTGGCAAAGGCCGTGCTGGCACGGTTGGGGACTTGCAAACCTTTGGCGATGAAATGGGCTTTGGCGTCACCATCGCCCCTATCGTGGCCATCGACACCGCCAACGTCTCCTCCACTGCGATCCGCCAAGCGCTGACCGACGGACAACCGCGTGATGCCGCCGCGATGTTGGGGCATTGGCACCGTATTGAAGGTGAGGTGATCCGCGGCGACCAGCGTGGGCGCGATCTGGGGTATCCGACAGCGAATATGTCGATCACCGGCCTGCATCAGCCAAAATTCGGCGTCTATGCTGTGAAGGTCGATGTTTTGGATGGGGCCCATAAGGGCACCTACGATGGCGCGGCCTCTGTCGGGGTGCGTCCGATGTTTGGTGAAAACGTCCCTAATTGCGAAACCTTCATTTTCGACTTCAAGGGCGATCTTTACGGCTCTACCCTGTCCGTCGCCCTTGTTGATTTCCTGCGGCCCGAATTGAAATTCGATGGCCTTGACGCGCTGATTACCCAGATGGACGCGGATTGCGCCACTGCCCGCGAAATTCTTGCCGATGTCCGCTGATATCCCCCGCGACGGTCTAAGCCCGCGTTTTTGGGAAACCAAAAAGATGGCGGATCTGAACCAGCAGGAATGGGAGGCACTGTGCGATGGTTGCGGGAAATGCTGCCTTAATAAGTTAGAAGATGATGAAGGCACCGTGGCCATGACCCGGGTCGCCTGTCGCTTGCTAGACAATGAAAGCTGCCTGTGCAGCAACTACACCAACCGTCACCAATTCGTGCCGGAATGTATCGTCCTTAACCCAAAGACCATTGTTGAGAACCTGTATTGGTTGCCGCAGACCTGTGGCTATCGCCTGATCCACGAAGGGCGTCCCCTTTATGATTGGCACCCACTGATATCGGGCGATCCTGCGTCGGTGCATCGGGCGGGTGTATC
Organism: uncultured Paracoccaceae bacterium; assembly: GCA_947496605.1. Lineage (GTDB taxonomy): Bacteria > Pseudomonadota > Alphaproteobacteria > Rhodobacterales > Rhodobacteraceae > Yoonia. Next base: position 339,697 of record CANMDF010000003.1, read on the forward strand.
CGTCAAGGGCATGACAATTCCTGAGTTCGAAGTCGATGAAGACGATTGGGAAGACCACATCATCGAGGAGCCGCTCTAAATGTATTTCGCCTCAGACAACGCAGGCCCGACACATCCGCGCGTCATGGAGGCGATGATCGCCGCCAATGAAGGCTACGCTATGGGTTATGGCGCGGACCCGATCATGGACACTGTGCGTGCACAAGTGCGCGAAACATTCGAAGCGCCGGACGCCGCTGTCTTTCTGGTTGTGAACGGCACGACCGCGAATGCTTTGTTGCTGGCAGCGATGACCAAACCTTGGGAAACAGTCTTTTGCGCTGATTGCGCACATATCCACGAAGACGAATGCAATGCGCCAGAGTTTTATACCGGGGCCAAATTAACGCTTGTTCCAACGACAGATGGCAGGATGTCAGCGGATGATCTACGCCAGAGCATTCTGGCTGAGCAAAACCGCGGTGTGCATGGGCCCCAGCGCGGCCCGCTTTCAATCACACAGGTGACCGAAAAAGGTACGAACTATTCTCTTGATGACATCCGCGCCTTAACTGCGACGGCTCAAGAATTTGGGATGCAAACCCACCTTGATGGCGCACGCTTTGCGAATGCATTGGTGGCGATGGACTGTTCGCCTGCTGACATGACGTGGAAAGCAGGCGTTGATACTGTCAGTTTTGGTGGCACCAAGAACGGCCTACTTGGCGTTGAGGCATGTGTGATCTTCAACCCCGAAATCGCATGGGAATTCGAGTTGCGGCGCAAACGCGGCGGGCATTTGTTGTCCAAGCACCGCTATCTATCTGCGCAGATGCAGGCCTATCTGAAGGATGATCTTTGGCTTGATATGGCCCGCGCCGCCAATGCGCGTTGCGTTCAATTGGCCGATGGGCTGCATGGGCACAGTTCCGCCAAAATGCTGTTTGAACCGCAAGCCAATATGATCTTTTTCGAAATGCCACGCGGCGAACACAAGCGCATGCTGGATGCAGGTGCGGTCTATTATGTGATGAATGGCGACCATGAGCTCGGCGACCCAGACGCGCCTCTGATCGGGCGATTGGTCTGCGATTGGTCAATGACCGAAGGCGGCGTCAGTCAGTTTATTGATCTGCTGCACGGATAATTGCCGCAACCTCAGCTGCATGCGTCATCGCGACCATATGGGCTGCACCTGCAAGCACATGATCTGTCGCATCGGGGATGCGCTCTGACAGCGCATTATGGATCGCCTTAATCACCGGCTGCGTGTCCGCGCCTCGGATCAATGTCACTGGAATATTCAAACCGCCCAACCGCTCTGCTGATGTGATCCCGGCGATGTCTACTTCGATAGCAGCTCCGCTCGCGACGATCAGGTGAATACGCTTGGTCAGCTGGGCTTGCATACGGGCGGGGATATCAGCCCACGGCGTCTGCCCCCAAAGGTCGTTGAATATTTCAGCTGCACGGTCTTCTTCGCCCATCAACATCGCGCCCACGAAAGGACGAAAGTCCTTTGCATGCCGACCATGTTCGGGGGTGCCTTTGGCGGCGGCAAAGTAGACGGGTTCGATCAGGGTGAGCCGGTTCACCAGATCAGGGCGTTCAACAGCCAGCCGCAAGGCCGCCGTGCCACCAAAGGAATGCCCGATGAGGTGGGACGGACCATCACAGCAGGCGGTCGCGGCATCGACAACAAGCGTTTGATAGTCGTGCTTGCCATCCCAATCATCACTACGCCCATGCCCCGGCATGTCCAGCAATGTGGTTTGCCCGCCAACGGCCTCGGCCAAAGGCAACAGCGTTTCATGGCGCGATAAGGCGCAATGGATCATCACGGCGGGCGCACCTGCACCCACCGTGACAGCATGGACATGATGCCCAGAGATGTTGGGCACTAGAGCTTGCCGGACAGATACGCGTCCAGATCATCAATGCGGTCTTCGCCCCAGAAACGCTCATTCGTATCTGTGATGAAGAACGGGGCACCAAAGGCGCCTGCGTTCACCGCATCTTCGAGGTTCTTGGCGAATGTATCAGCAGCCGTCAGCATGTCCTTGTCGGCCAAAGCAGGATCGAAACTGCATTTTTCCAAGCAATCACGCACAACATCATCTTGGCTGATATCACGTTCTTCGGCCCAGCAGGCCGCGCCAAAGGCTTTGACCAGTTCAGCCACATCAGCGCCCGTATTTTGCGCAGCGATGATCGCATAGGCTGACGGAGCGCCATTCGTCGGCCAGAACATCGGTTTTAGATTCAACGGCATTCCCAGGCCCTTGGACCGGCGTGCCATGTCTTGCAGGCGGTATTCCTGGCGGTTGGGGTGACGGTCTTTGGGTGGCGTACCACCAGTCCGACCGAACAGGGCCATGATATCGAGCGGCTTATATGTAATCGTAGCCCCATGTTTTTTCGCGATCTCGCCTGGGCGTGTCCCGCTGAGGTACGTGAATGGGGACAATGTTGCGAAGTAATAGTCGATATGAGGCATTTTGCGCATCCTTGGGCTGCTGAATTCTTTGCGAGACGTTAAGCTTGTGCTACGCGGTGTCAACGCCACGAATCTGTTACATTTGCGTGACAGCACCCTTCTGCCAAAGGACCCATTCCATGCCCACAATGATCGAGCCAAAGCTGATTGCAGGTAACGCCAATCCGCCCCTCGCAAAATCTATCGCACGTCGCATGTCGATGCATCGCGGTATGGAAGTGGGTCTATGCGATACCCGCGTGGAACGGTTCAACGATGGCGAGATTTTCGTCGAGGTTTATGAAAACGTGCGCGGCGAGGATATGTTTATCGTCCAGCCGACATCGAACCCGGCCAACGACAACCTCATGGAACTGTTGATTATCGCAGATGCCCTGCGTCGGTCCTCTGCGGCACGCATTACGGCGGTCATCCCCTATTTCGGCTATGCCCGCCAAGATCGCCGCTCTAAGGCTCGCACGCCGATCACGGCAAAGCTGGTGTCGAATATGATTGTCGAAGCCGGTATTGAACGCGTCTTGACCCTGGATTTGCATGCCACGCAAATTCAGGGTTTTTTCGATATTCCCGTCGATAACCTTTATGCGTCCCCGATCTATGCGCTGGATGCGATGCATAATTTCAAAGGCAAGATGGACGACGTCATGGTCGTATCCCCTGACGTGGGCGGCGTGGCACGTGCCCGTGATCTAGCGCAACGCATTGGCGCACCTTTGTCGATCGTTGACAAACGCCGCGGCAAGCCCGGTGAGGTCGCCGAGATGACAGTGATTGGTGATGTCAAAGACAAGGTTTGCGTGATCGTTGACGACATTGTGGATACCGCTGGTACGCTGTGTAAAGCGGCTGAGGTTTTGATGGAAAACGGCGCGAAAGAGGTCCATTCCTACATCACCCACGGCGTGCTATCCGGCCCTGCCGTTGAACGCGTGTCCAAGTCTGTGATGAAAAGCCTTGTGATCACCGACACGATTGCGGCGACGGACGCAGTGAAGGCCTGCAGGAACATCCGCATTGTCCCGACAGCACCAATGTTCGCCCAAGCGATCCTGAACACTTGGAACGGCACATCTGTGTCGTCCTTGTTTGATCATAAGACACTGGGGCCGATCTACGAAGGGCTGTATGCGGCTGAGTAAAGGTTAGTAGAGCTCCCACCCATCATCATGTGGGAGCTCACCAAACGATGTCCAACCAACACGAATGCGGGCAACTTGTGTGTCTGACCACGTGCGGAAGACAATCGTGAAACCAGCCTCGGTAATATCTTCTGCCTGCACATCGGCGCGGATGTTTGTGTTATTGGAAATGTCCCACATGGCGATAGATACCTGCACATGTGGTGGTGTGGCATAGGCTTGCGAAAAGACTACCTCGGCGCGCGCCTGGCGCGGGCCTTCACCACTCCACATCTGTCCATCATCCTCAAAATCCGAGAATAGAACCACTTCACCATGGTCGATGCCAACCGTGCCGCTCTCAAACCGACGCATAACCTGCCCTGCGCTTCCTTAACCGATAATAACATTTGGTTAATGAATCACTGATAACTCAACCTTAACGATTTTGAAATGTTAGGTGAGTTGTTGTGAAGAAACATTGGTTGCATTGGCTAGGAACGCTGGTCGTTATGCTGGCACTGGCTGCTTGCGGAGGAGGGGGCGGCACTGGGCCTTCAAGCGGGACCAATGGTGGAACGGGTGGAAACAACGGAGATGATGATGACGGTGGCGGTGGTGGTCCGATTGAGCCCCTACCTGAAAGTCCTTTCAATCAACCCTCAGAAGACCAAGCGCTATTCTATGCATTAGATTTCCGACCCGAATTCAATGCTGTCCGTGATAATTCTGAGTTCGGGGGGGTAACGCCTTATGCGAATCTACCGCGCCCCACCATTGTGACCTTTAGCGGGTGGATGGAGCTTGCATTTGAAACAACACCAAATGCCAGCATCCATAGTGAAGCGTTCTTAGACGTGAACATGGAGACAGGTGAGACGATGGGGAGTGCCTCGGATTTCATCGGATGGGCCTTCAACCCAAATACTCAAAGAGATGAAGTTGCGCTTTATGAAGGCGATGTATTGTTTTCTGGCGGCAGCTTGGAGACTTCTACCGATGGCACCGGAAACAGTTTCGCCATGCAGATTGATACAGCATCAGAACTGAACAATGGCCTGCAGGAATTCACAGTATCAGGGCAGATCAAAGGCGCTATCTACGGTGCCAACGCGGATGGTATTTTTGCGTATGGAACCAGCTCTCCGCAAAGAAGCGATATCGCTCTGACGGCAAACAACGTCGTGGTTAATGGTACTGCGGGGCTATGGGCGCTAAAAGATTAGCCGCAGCCAAAACAAAAGGCCCCGCAAATGCAGGGCCTTTGTTCGTAATCTCAAAAGACTTAGTTCTTGGCGGTCAGACCGATGTGTCCGCCGATCGCGACCATGTCTGACAACAGCTTAGCTGCGTCATCCACCGGACCCGGTTCATTCTTGAACGTCTCTTGCGCGCGGCCATAAGCGGACTTGGCATCTTCGACCATCTGATCGTAGATGTCTTGGGTCACTTCTGCCTGCGGCAAGGCTTGTTCGGCCAGAACCGACACGCCTGTCGCTGTGATCTCGGCGAAACCGCCGGATACGACATAGGCATCTGACCCGCCGCTGTGGATCACAGTCAAAACGCCGGGGCGCAATGTCGTGATCGTCGGGGCGTGATCAGCCATCGCTGTCATGTCACCGTCTGCGCCAGGGATTTGCACCTCGGTCGCCTCGACCGACGCCAAGCGGCGTTCGGGCGAGACCAGATCGAATTGTAGGTTTGCCATGAAAGGCTCCTTACGGTTCTATTAAGCTGCGTCTGCAGCCATTTTCTCGGCTTTGGCTTTCACGTCTGCGATGCCGCCAACCATGTAGAAAGCGCCCTCTGGCAGGTGATCGTATTCACCAGCAACAACCGCTTTAAAGCTCTCGATTGTCTCTTCCAAAGGCACCTGAACACCGTCAGAGCCTGTAAAGACTTTGGCAACGTCAAATGGCTGGGACAAGAAACGCTCAAGCTTGCGCGCGCGTGTCACGGCCAGTTTGTCGTCTTCTGACAATTCGTCCATACCCAAAATCGCGATGATGTCCTGCAAGGATTTGTAACGCTGCAGAACCTGCTGAACGTCTGTCGCAACTTTGTAGTGCTCTTCACCGATGATCTGTGGGTCAAGCAAACGCGATGTGGAACCAAGTGGGTCCACAGCAGGGTAGATGCCTTTTTCAGAAATCGCACGGTCCAGAACGGTTGTCGCATCAAGGTGCGCAAACGATGTCGCTGGTGCTGGGTCGGTCAAGTCATCGGCAGGTACGTAAACGGCCTGAACGGATGTGATCGAACCAGATTTCGTTGACGCAATACGTTCCTGCATCGCACCCATGTCTGTCGCCAGTGTTGGCTGGTAGCCCACCGCAGAAGGAATGCGACCCAAAAGCGCTGACACCTCGGAACCCGCCTGAGTAAAGCGGAAGATGTTGTCGACGAAGAACAGAACGTCAGACCCTGTGTCGTCGCGGAACTGCTCGGCTAGTGACAGACCTGTCAAAGCAATACGCATACGCGCACCTGGAGGCTCGTTCATCTGGCCGTAGACCAGTGCAATCTTTGATTCCTCAAGGTTATCAGGAACGATAACACCGGATTCGATCATCTCGTGGTAAAGGTCGTTACCTTCGCGCGTACGCTCGCCCACGCCCGCAAACACGGACACACCAGAGTGCACTTTCGCGATGTTGTTGATCAGTTCCATGATCAGAACTGTTTTACCAACACCAGCACCGCCGAAGAGGCCAATCTTACCACCCTTTGTGTAAGGCGCCAGAAGGTCGATGACCTTGATGCCTGTCACAAGGATCTCTGTTTCGGTTGACTGCTCTGAGAACTCAGGCGCGTCACCGTGGATCGAACGACGCTCGGTCGCTTTTACCGGGCCCTGTTCGTCAACTGGGTCACCAGTCACGTTCATGATGCGGCCCAATGTGCCGGAACCCACAGGCACCGAGATTGGTGCGTTTGTGTTGGTCACTTCCTGACCACGGACCAGACCTTCGGTCGCGTCCATCGCAATCGCGCGGACTGTGTTTTCGCCAAGGTGCTGTGCCACTTCAAGTGTCAGCGTCTTGCCACCGTTATCCGTTGTCAGCGCGTTCAGGATCTCTGGAAGATCATCACCAAACTGAACGTCTACAACGGCGCCAATCACCTGCGTGATTTTGCCTTTTGCATTAGCCATGTTTCGTCTCCGGTTCTGTCAGTTCTAGAGCGCTTCCGCGCCCGAAATAATTTCAATCAGCTCGTTGGTAATGACGGCCTGTCGCGAGCGGTTGTATTGGATGGTCAGCTTGTCGATCATTTCGCCAGCGTTGCGTGTCGCGTTGTCCATTGCGGACATCCGCGCGCCTTGCTCGGACGCTGCGTTTTCAAGCAGAGCTGAGAAGATCGCAGTAGCCACACCACGTGGCAGAAGATCTGCAAGGATTTCTTCTTCGCTTGGCTCGTAATCGTACAAAGTTGCTTCTGCATCCTCAGTGGTTTCAAATTTGGCCGGGATGATCTGCTGAGCGGTTGGGTGTTGGGTTACAACATTCTCAAACCGCGCAAAGAAGATCGTCGCGACGTCAAATTCTTCACCGTCAAAGCGTGCAAGCACATCCTTGGCGATCCCTTGCGCATCCGCATAACCCAGACGCTTTACAGCGGACAGATCAACGTGGCCGACAAAGTGGTCACCCAGATCGCGTTTGATCGCATCGCGGCCTTTTTTACCAACGGTCAAAACCTTAACAGTCTTGCCTTCAGCCAACAGCTTCGCCGCATGCGCTTTGGCAAGCTTGGCGATGTTGCCGTTAAAGCCACCACACAGCCCGCGCTCTGCCGTCATAACGATCAGCAGTTGCACCTGATCGCTGCCCGTACCAGACAGCAACTTTGGTGCCGCTTCTGAGCCTGCTGACCCCGCCGCGAGGCCCGCCATCACAGCGTTGAAACGCTCTGTGTAGGGGCGCGACGATTCAGCTGCGTCTTGGGCGCGGCGCAATTTTGCGGCCGCGACCATCTGCATGGCCTTCGTGATCTTGCGGGTCGATTTGACCGACGCGATCCGATTTTTCAGGTCCTTAAGATTAGGCACGTGTTCGTCTCCTTACCTTAAGAATTAAGCGAAATCGGCTGCGAATGCGTCCAAAGCGGCTTTGATCTTGGCCTCTGCATCACCTTTGATCTTTGGATCTTCTTTGGTGATCATGTCCAACACGTCAGACGCGTTTGTGCGCAGGTGCTTCAACAAACCAGCCTCAAAGCGGCCCACGTCGGTGACGTCCAGCTTATCAAGATAGCCTTTTGTACCTGCGTAAATCACGCAAACGATCTCGGCGTTGGTCAGTGGCGAATACTGCGCCTGCTTCATCAGCTCTGTCAGACGGGCACCACGGTTCAGCAACTGCTGTGTGGCGGCATCCAGATCGGAACCGAACTGCGCAAAGGCAGCCATTTCGCGGTACTGCGCAAGCTCAAGCTTAACAGGACCAGCAACTGACTTCATTGAGTTCGTCTGGGCAGATGAACCAACACGCGAAACGGACAAACCAGTGTTCACCGCAGGGCGGATACCTTGGTAGAACAATTCTGTTTCCAAGAAGATCTGACCATCCGTGATCGAAATCACGTTTGTCGGAATAAACGCAGACACGTCACCACCCTGGGTTTCGATGATCGGCAGCGCCGTCAACGACCCGGACCCGTTGTCTTCGTTCAGCTTTGATGAACGCTCGAGCAGGCGGGAGTGAAGATAGAAAACGTCACCAGGATACGCTTCACGCCCTGGTGGGCGACGCAGAAGCAAGGACATCTGGCGATAAGACACAGCCTGCTTGGACAAATCATCATAGATGATCAGCGCGTGGCGGCCATTGTCGCGGAAGTGCTCGGCCATTGTTGTCGCAGCATATGGTGCAAGGAACTGCATCGGTGCTGGGTCAGAGGCAGTAGCTGCCACAACGATGGAATATTCAATCGCGCCGCTCTCTTCGAGCTTCTTCACCAACTGTGCAACAGTTGAACGCTTTTGACCGATTGCCACGTAAACACAGTACAGCTTGTCGTACTCTGTTTCAGCTTTGTCGTTGTAAGATTTCTGGTTCAGGATCGAATCCAACGCCACAGCAGTCTTACCTGTCTGACGGTCACCAATGATCAGCTCGCGCTGGCCACGGCCAATTGGGATCATCGCATCAACAGACTTCAGACCAGTCGCCATCGGCTCGTGGACCGATTTACGTGGAATAATGCCCGGCGCTTTGGAATCTGCAATCGCGCGGTTCTTTGTTTTGATCGGGCCTTTGCCGTCCAGCGGGTTACCCAGACCGTCAACAACACGACCCAGCAGTTCGTCACCAACAGGCACGTCAACGATTGAGTTGGTGCGCTTAACAGTGTCGCCTTCTTTGATGTCACGGTCGGAACCGAAGATAACAACACCGACGTTGTCAGCTTCAAGGTTCAAAGCCATTCCGCGGATACCACCGGGGAATTCAACCATCTCACCGGCTTGTACGTTATCAAGACCGTAAACACGGGCAATACCGTCACCTACGCTCAAGACGCGGCCAACTTCGGCCACTTCGGCTTCTTGACCGAAGTTTTTAATCTGGTCCTTTAGGATCGCAGAAATTTCAGACGCTTGGATCGCCATTTATCCGACCTCTTTCATTGTGTTCTGGAGTGCGTTGAGCTTGGAGGCGATTGACGTATCAATCATCTTTGAGCCCACTTTTACAATAAGACCGCCGATGATGCTTTCATCGACGGTTTCTTTGATGGTTACTGATTTGCCCACTTGGGACTTCAGCGTCGCGGCAAGCTTGTCAGCCTGCGCCTTTGTCAGTTTTTTCGCTGATGTGACTTCTGCAGTCACTTCACCGCGCTCTTCGGACAGCATGTCCTGCAGAACGGCGATCAGCTGTGGCAACACAAACAAACGGCGCTTGCTTGCGAGCAGCGCCAATACATTGCTTGTGGTGGCAGAGAGTTTCATTTTCTTCGCAACGGCGGCGATTGCGGTTGACTGTTCTTCCCGGCTGTAAAGCGGGGACGACAGCAATGTACGCAGATCGGCGCTTTCGCCCATTGCGGCCTCAAGGGCAGCAACATCTGATTCGAGTGCTTTGATCGCCTTGCCTTCTTTGGCGAGGTCGAACACAGCGGTTGCATAGCGCGCGGCGATGCCTGTCGAAATACCAGCAGTTTCGGACACGTGGAGCCTTCCGATATCTTGGGCCCGGACCCGCATAACCCAGAGTGATGGGCAGCGAATGGGCAACTTCCTTGGCCCTCACAAAAACGCGAGAGCGGCAAAATCTTGCGCGATGTAGCAGAGCCCTGTTGGTGCCGCAAGCACCCTGCGACAAGATTCCACCGCGTGCACCCGCATATGGTGCGTTCATTGCAGATGAACAGGGATTTGGCCCAAATAACTTGCGATTTTCCACATTTCCCTGCCGCCATAGAAAAAACGCGACACCCCAAGGTGCCGCGTTTCTTGAATTTTGGCATGAACCGCATGGCTCAAGGGAATCGTTTCATCAGGGTTGTTAAGAAATCCCGGCCAACATCGCCCAAGAACTGCCTGTATAGACCTGCAATTCGGAATCGTCCTTGACCCAAGCCATCCAACCTTCTTTCGGCGTCACGAAAAGCCAACCACCCCCGCGCCATGTCGCGATTTTGCCAGCCTGCCCTGCCCAATCACCCGTTGGTGCGGCAGAAAGCGCCCATGCCTGCCCTTCACTGGGCGCCGGTAGCGGCGTGGAGGCATCACTGCCTTCCAGTGTGAGCTGCACAATCATATCCAGCAGTTCAATGGCCTCATTATGGGTCACGTGCTTTTGTGCCTGTGCTGGCATGATGAATGGCAATGCAAGGTTGGGGGTTTGGTCTGACATGTTCGGTGCGCCTTCCGCAGGAAATGGGTTCGTGCGCAGTATTTTTCCCAAACTGTCAGAATTTTCTTACACCACCGTACGTCAATTAACGGAACCTTAAGACCTCTCAGCGCAGGAATAGTTAATAACAACTTTACGTTGCATGTGAGGGCCAATGTCGAAAACTGCGCTAATTACTGGAATTACAGGTCAGGATGGCTCTTACCTTGCCGAACTTTTGTTAAACAAAGGATACGAAGTCCACGGCATCAAACGCCGCTCATCTTCGCTGAACACCGAACGGGTCGATCACATCTATCAAGATCGACAAACCGACGATGCGCAGTTGACCCTGCACTATGGTGATCTGACCGACAGCTCTAACCTGACGCGTATTCTGTCTGAGGTGCAGCCGGACGAAGTTTATAACCTCGGCGCGCAAAGCCATGTCGCCGTCAGCTTTGACACCCCCGAATATACGGCCGACGTCGACGCACTTGGCACCCTGCGACTGCTTGAGGCGATCCGCTTTCTGAAGCTGGAAAAGAAAACACGGTTCTATCAGGCCTCGACATCTGAACTCTACGGAGAGGTTCAGCAGACCCCGCAAACCGAGCTGACGCCTTTCCATCCACGCAGCCCTTATGCGGTGGCCAAGCTTTATGCCTTTTGGGCCTGCGTCAATTACCGCGAAGCGTATGGCATGTATGCCTGCAATGGCATCCTGTTTAATCACGAAAGCCCGCGTCGCGGCGAAACCTTTGTGACCCGCAAAATCACGCGCGGCCTATCCCACATTGCGATGGGGCTGCAAGATTGTTTGTATTTGGGAAACCTCGACGCCAAGCGCGATTGGGGGCACGCCAAGGACTTTGTCGAAATGCAATGGCGCATGCTGCAGCAGGACAGCCCCGAAGACTACGTCATCGCGACCGGCGTTCAGCATTCTGTCCGCGATTTCGTCACATGGACTGCCGCAGAACTGGGCATTCAACTGGCGTTCAGCGGCAAAGGCGTAAATGAGATTGCGACGGTGGCGGCTGTGAATTCGAACCGCGCGCCCCACGTGCGTTGCGGTGATGTGGTGATGCGCGTCGACCCACGCTACTTTCGGCCCGCTGAGGTTGAGACACTTTTGGGCGACCCGACGAAGGCAAAGAAGCAACTTGGCTGGACCCCCACCTACACACCACAAGAGCTTTGCGCCGAGATGGTCGCAGAAGACCTGAGAGGCGCCCAGCGCCACGCCATCCTTAAGGAACACGGCATGGACGACATGCCTATGGCGATGGAGGCATAGACTATGCGGATTTTTCTGGCAGGCCATAACGGCATGGTTGGCAGCGCTATTTTGCGCAAACTGGTCGCGACAGGCGAACATGATGTGATCACGGCGACCCATGCGTCCCTCGATTTGACCGATCAAGCGTCGGTGCGGTCATTTGTTTGGGCAAAGCGGCCTGATCTTGTGATCATCGCAGCTGCGAAGGTGGGTGGCATCTTAGCGAACGACACGCGACCGGCTGACTTTATCCAAGACAACCTAATGATCGCCAGCAATCTGATTCACGAAGCCCATGCCGCGGGCGTACAGCGCCTGATCCAACTGGGGTCATCCTGCATCTATCCGCGCGATACACCCCAACCGATCCCCGAAAGTGCGCTAATGACAGGGCCGTTAGAGCCGACGAACGAACCCTATGCACTGGCCAAGATCGCCGCGATCAAGCTGTGTGAAAGCTATAACCGCCAATATGGACGCGACTACCGGTCGTTAATGCCCACAAACCTTTATGGCCCCGGTGATAATTTCCACGAAAACCACGCCCATGTACTGCCCAGCTTGCTGCGCCGTTATGATGATGCAGCGCGGAGTGCGCAGCGTTCTGTCACGATTTGGGGCACAGGTGCGCCACGACGTGAATTCTTGCATGTCGATGATCTGGCGGATGCGGTTCTGTTCACGATGGGCCTCAGCAAGGAACGCTATGAGGCCGCAACCAAGCCAATGCAAAGCCACCTGAACATCGGAACAGGCAAAGACATCAGCATACTGGCATTGGCCCATATGGTCGCTGATCTGACCGGGTTTCGCCAAAAGACAAACACCGACCCCAGCAAACCTGACGGGACGCCGCGCAAGTTGTTGGATACCTCAGTGATGCAGGGTTTGGGATGGGCGCCAAAGATCTCACTGCGTGAGGGCCTTGCGCAAACCTATGACTGGTACTGCGCGATGCAGGACACAGGCCAAGAAATGCGCGCATCATGACGATTACGCCCGTTATCCTTTGTGGCGGATCAGGCACCCGGCTTTGGCCCTTGTCACGCAAAAGCTATCCCAAGCAGTTTTCACCACTTGTCGGGCAGGACAGCCTTTTCCAAACCTGCGCTAAACGGCTGAACAATGACAACTTTACAGCCCCGGTGATTGTCACAGGTGACCCGTTCCGTTTTGTCGTGCTGCAACAGCTGCGTGATGCCGGGATCGAACCTGACACCGTGCTGATTGAACCGGTTGGCCGTGATACAGCCCCCGCAATCATCGCAGCCGCCTTGCAGGTGGCCGAAAGTGATCCTGATGCGATGCTGCTCATCGCACCCTCGGATCACCTGATCCCAGATGAGGCCGCCTTTCGCGCCAGCATTGATGCGGCGATCCCGGCGGCGCTGGCAGGTCAGTTGGTCACCTTTGGGATCAAACCCAATCATGCTGAAACGGGGTACGGCTATCTTGAGCTTGAACCTGAAACGCAAGACAGCACCACCCCGGTGCCCCTGCGCCGTTTCATCGAAAAGCCCGCCCCGGCCGAGGCAGCCGAGATGATTTTGGCCGGAAATTTCCTTTGGAACGCAGGGATATTCCTGTTCACAGCCAAAGCGATCATCGCGGCCTACCGTACCCATGCGAAAAAGATCTATGAAAACGTGAAAGCCGCACTTGATGACGGCTTGACGGACCTGTCATTCCTACGGCTTGCGTCGGGTCCTTGGGGCGACACAGACGCGATTTCAGTTGATTATGCGATCATGGAAAAGGCGGCGAACCTTTGTGTCGTGCCCTATCACGGCAGGTGGTCTGATCTGGGCGATTGGGCCGCCGTTTGGCGCGAAACACAGGCCGACAGTGTGGCGGTGGCAGGCGATGCGACTGCAATTGATTGTCATGATGTATTGCTACGGTCCGAAGTCGAAGGTCAAAGCCTGATCGGGATTGGGTTAGAGGATATTGTGGCGGTCGCGATGCCAGACGCCGTTCTGATCAGCCACAAAGATCGCGCCCAAGACGTGAAACTTGCGGTCAAGACGCTGAAGGACAGAGGCAGCAAACAGGCCGAGGTGTTTCCCAAGGATCACCGACCCTGGGGGTGGTTTGAAAGTCTTGCCACGGGCGACAGGTTTCAAGTCAAACGCATCGTCGTAAACCCCGGTGCGGCACTGTCTTTGCAATCCCATCACCACCGCTCAGAGCATTGGATCGTTGTGCAAGGTACCGCCAGCGTGACAGTCGGCAACAAGGTTGACCTGATTACGGAAAACCAGTCGATCTACATCCCCCTCGGAACACGGCACCGGTTGGAAAACCCCGGCAAGCTGCCCATGATCCTGATCGAGGTGCAAACAGGCGCCTATTTGGACGAAGACGATATCATCCGTCACGAAGACATCTATGCCCGCGCCTAAGCCTAGGTTGAACCCAACTGCCCGACTGCCTAGAACTGTCCGACATTAATTGGAGACAGACATGCGTGTTTTGGTCACGGGCGGCGCAGGATACATCGGCAGCCACACTTTGTTAGAACTGATGGCCCAAGGCCATGAGGTCTGCGTGCTCGACAACTATAGCAACGCCACGCCCGAGGTCCTGTCACGGGTGCGCAGCCTGTCTAACGGGGTCATCCATGACTACGTCGGCGACGTGCGTGATGCAGATAAACTTGACGAAGTCATGCAAGATTTCCAGCCCGAGGCTGTGATACATTTTGCAGGGCTCAAAGCCGTCGGCGAGAGCACCGAGAAGCCATTGTATTATTACGATGTGAACGTCCGCGGCACGCTGACACTGTTGCACGCCATGACCAAAGCGGGCTGCAAGCGCATCATTTTTTCATCTTCCGCCACGGTTTACGGCGAACCCGTTTACCTGCCCTACGACGAAGCACACCCAACCAACCCCACATCGGTCTACGGCCGCTCAAAACTGATTGCCGAGCAGATACTGACGGACTGGACCGCAGCGACACCGGACGCCACGGCCGTTCTTTTGCGGTACTTTAACCCTGTCGGCGCACATGCGTCGGCGCAGCTTGGTGAAGACCCCAAGGACATTCCCAACAACCTTATGCCGTTCATCGCCCAAGTCGCTGTTGGCAAGCGCGACGCCCTGCAAATCTTTGGCGGTGATTATGATACGCCCGATGGGACCGGGCAGCGCGACTATATCCATGTCGTTGATCTTGCGCGCGCTCATGTTGCGGCTATCGATTACGCCGAGACCGCCACAGGTGCGCGGCCTTTCAACATTGGCACCGGGCAGCCCTACAGCGTACGCGATATGGTTGCTGCCTTTGAACGGGCATGTGGCAAACCGATTGCGACCAAAATGGCGGCACGGCGAGCAGGGGATATTGCGGCGATGCAGGCTGATTCTGGTCGGGCGAATACCGAACTGGGTTGGACGGCGACGCATGATCTGGATGCTATGACAGCCAGTACATGGGCGTGGCAATCAAAGAATCCCAATGGATATGAAGGTTAGAAACTAGAAATGCCTTGCACCTCCAGGTGCAAGGCATTGAGAAGAGATACCGCTAAACTCTCACCACTAAAAATTCCCCTGAAGAAACGCTAGCTCAGTGCCCAAGTCGTTTCTGTGCGCTTTGTCACAAATTTTCAAATTTCGTATTTTAGCTAAGTTCCGCCGCCAAAAGAGGCATCAGAGCATTGAGTGTTTGATCAGCGATCTCTTTGGAATGTGCTTCAACATACATGCGCATCTCTGGGGCATTGCCCGAAGGGCGCATATGAACGATGCGTGCATCCGCCAATGTCATCCGCAGCCCATCCGTTTCGTCAACATGCTCACATTCACTCGCCAAATCAGCGAGGAAAGCATCTCGCTTAGTCTGGCTTTCACGCAAACGATCAAGCAATGCAGCAACTGCCCGAAGATCGATTTCTTGTAGGCGTCCAGCAACTGTAAAACGCGCGGGTTGCGCGGCAACACACGCGGCAATGCCATCCCTACTGCTAGCCGCCAAAGTTGCCAAAATCGGCAGAACGGCATCGCGTGTCATGAGTTTGGGCAATGGGTCATGCAGTCCTTGCGCATCAAATCCTAAGATGAAGCCGCCATTGGCTTCATACCCAACTACACGCCCGCCCGATCTCTCCATGCCAGCGATCACATAGGGCGATCCAATAGCTGTGCGCGTCACCTTCTCAAACTGTCCCAGAACATCCACGCCTGTGTTCGATGAAACCGGCGTTACTACACGCGCAGCACCAATCGCTGCGGCGGTGATCTGCCCCAAAATATCACCCGGCACGACCTCGCCATTCTGATCGGCAAGCAACGGGCGATCACCATCAGCATCGGTTGAGACAATCGCATCGCATTTGATGTCCTGTGCCCATACCCGCAGTTGGCGCCGAAGGTCATCCGAAATCGCCTCAGTATCGACGGGCACAAAGACCTCAGAACGACCAAGGACTGTCACTTGCGCCCCAAGGCTTTCCAGCAGATCAGCCAAGGCATCACGCCCCACAGCACTGTGTTGATAAAGACCAATGTGTTTACCTTGCAGGACATCTTGGTAAGCACTCTGATAACGGGCGGCATATCGCGTGTTCACCATATCGTCTTGCCGTAGCGCTCCTTGCACCTCAGAAGTGATCGGTGACCCAAGTGCGGCCAGTATCAGGGCCTCTTCAGCTTTTGTGATCTCGCCCTGCGGTGTATAGAATTTCAGCCCGTTACGGTCAGCTGGAATATGGCTGCCAGTCACCATTATCGCACCTGCACCCTCTGCCATCGCAGTTTGGGCCAAGGCAGGGGTCGGCACAGCACCGCACATCGTGACCGTCACACCAAAATCTTGCGCGGCATGTGCGATAGCGTCTGCTAGTCCTTGCGAGGATTGGCGCAAGTCATAGCCAACGTACAGACCGGTCCCGACAGAACAGCTTGCCAGAAAGGCATGCACATGATCGGTGACGCAAGCAACTGTCAGCTCTGTGACGAGACCGCGTAGGCCGCTTGTACCAAATTTAGGAGCCATTTTGTTATCCTATGGTCAGACGTCGCAGCCCAATTCAGGATGCTTCAGTTCGTTAAGAACCTAGTGACATTCGCGTCAAATCTGAAGCGATATTAAGTGAACTTCTCGGCAAGCTTCATGCCGTTGCCTTATTCTGGCCCTGCTGCTTTCCCCTGTGTCAATCAAACAAGTCTCACATTCTGAAGACACACGGTTCCGGGGGGGACCATTCATGTCATCACTTACATTTTCTTACTACGTCACCGATCCGGGTGACGTCTTACATTCGCACATCACTGACCTGATGATCGTGGACGTTGACGGCGCGGCGCATCTTTACAGCAGCACGCGTTATGATGGTGTTTTGCGGCAATGGGACATCGACGGCGGGGTGCTGTCGATTGCAGAAAGCCAGGACTATAGCGGTGATGTGGTGCTTGGGGGATCAGGCGGGCTGGTAGAGCTATCGTTTGGATCATCGCAGGGTCTATTGACTGGCGGTGGCGCCAATGGCGCATTGCAAACCGCGCGGTTGGACACGGACGGTGGTTTCGGGGCGACAACGACATTGGCCACATTGCCCGACGCATTTAATGGGTTCCAACAAGGTATCAATCTGGTCCAGCAGAATGGGACGCAAACTGTTTTTGGGGTCAACGCGGGCCAAACGGGTCTTGCCCAGCTGACCTTTGATGCCAACGGTTCGCTTTTGGGGTCAACGGTTTGGCATGATGCGACCTCGGCGGGTATCTCTGCGCTCGCCACCGCCAGTTTCGGAACTCAGGATTTCGTGCTATCCGCCAGCAGTGTCCAAAACGGGATCACCGCGCGCGAGGTCGATGACACGGGTGCAGTAATCAATACAACAACGATTGGGGCAGACGACGGACTTTGGATCAGCGCACCTTCTGCGCTTGAGGTCGCACAAGTCGGGAATGCGACCTATGCCATCCTTGCATCTGCCGGGTCCGACAGTCTGAGTGTGATTGAGATCGCGCCAGACGGCGGCATGATTGTCCGCGACCACATGTTAGACGCCCGGGAAATACGCTTTGGCGGGGCATCTTCCCTCTCTCTCGCAGAAGTAGACGGGAAAACCTATGTGATTGCTGGCGGTGATGATGACGGCTTATCAGTCTTTATGTTGCTTGAAGGCGGGGTCCTGGTGCATCGGAGCACGATCGAAGACACCGATCAACTTGGCCTTGACAACATCAGTGATATTGCGGCCGTGGTGCGCGGGGCGGGTCTTGATATATTTGCATCCAGCGGCAGCGAAACGGGTGTCACGCAACTGCGGCTAGATACGGGGCTTGCAGGTATCACGCAGACTGCCATGCAGGCTGGTGGTCGATTGGATGGAACTGCCGGACTTGATGTCTTGCAGGGGCATGACGGCGACGACATCATTGTCGCTGGAAATGGCGACGATATCTTACGTGATGGCGCAGGCAATGACGTGATGTCGGGAGGTGCCGGGGCCGATGTGTTCTTGATGACGGCTGATGGCGAGGTCGACACAATTACTGATTTCACGGTTGGCGAGGACAAGATCGATCTGTCGCTTTGGCCGATGCTGCGCGACATCAGCCAACTTTTTATCAGGCTGCGTGATGACGGCATGCAGATTATCTACGGAGACGAAGTCCTGAATGTGCAAAGCGCAAATGGCCTACCGATTGATTATCGCACACTTGGCACGACAGATTTGATCGGAGCGTCCCGCATACCCATCGATCTGACCCCCGGCTATCCTGGACCGGCAACGCCGACACCTCCTTTGGGTCCACAACCCGAAGCCCCAGCGGCGGATCAGGGCGGTGACAATAGCGTGCTAAACCCGCTGCAAAAGATCAAAGCGGATAGTTTTGATCTGGTGCGCGATGCCGTGAATGGGTCTGGTACGGGGCCGTCAGATGGTGTCGTCATCAACGGTCGGAACACAGGTGACACGCTGTTTGGCAGCAACCAATCCGACTTGATTTTTGCAGGCGACGGCAATGACACGGTCTATGGCGCAGATGGGAACGACACTTTGTTGGGCCGCGATGGCGATGACCGGCTAGAAGGCGGCAATGGTGCCGATACCCTTTTAGGGGGACGCGGTGACGATACGCTTTTGGGCGGAAACGGGCACGACATGCTGGACGGAGGCAACGGCGCGGACCGACTAGAAGGGGGCTATGGCAATGACATTATGGTTGGGCGGGGTGGCGCCGATACTTTTGTCTTTAATGGCGGCGCAGATGCCATCGCCGACTTTGAACAAGGGATCGATCAGATCGTTTTGGACCAATCTCTCTGGACTGGTCTGACATCTGCCGAAGATGTTCTGTTTGTCTACGGTGAATTCTCAGACGGCCGCGCCACGATCAATCTTGAAGACGGCAATTCCCTGATCATTGAAGGGGTCACCGACCCCTCCACCTTCGCTGACGATATCAGCCTTTTTTAGGCTCAATTCGCACGCACAGTCGAAACAAGCTGATTGGTCAGGCCAAACAAGGTTAACGCCGGTCCAAGCGCGCTTTCGGTACCATAGATCAGGTCATCGCCTTCCAGCATAAAGTTACCCGCAGAAAACAAACCGTCAGCCGAGGTCAAATCGATCGTGAACACGACCCGTTCTTTCGGGGGACCGGCAATGCCATCGGCAACAGCTGAAGGCGCGTATTCACGCATAATCAAAATACCCTCAGGGTTCGCAGAGCCAGCGTTGACGCCACCAATAAGCGCAAGCGCTTCAAGCGCCGAAAACTCGACCTCTGGGAAGTCCACGATTGACTGCGTGCCCGTCGCACCAAGTGCGATAAATTTCCGACTATCATCTTCCACATAGACACGGTCGCCCCCGCGCATTGCGATGTTGGCACGCGGATCTCTCAGCAGCCGCTCAAACGGGATGCCGAATGTCTTTGATCCACGCACAAGGCGGACCTGAGGTGAATTAAGCTCCGGGTTTGGGCCACCCGCTTGTGAAATGAGATCAAGAATTTTGACGTTGCGGTCAGCCAAAGGATAAAGACCCGACAACCCAAATCCTGATGCCAAGTTTGCTGTATTTGATGGGCCCGGTTCGACAGTCAGCTGCACTTGTGCTGACGGAACAGTGCGGATCAATTCTTCTTCGATACGCTGCCGCGCGGTGCTGGACGCCATGCCTGACACACGCAGACTACCAATATAGGGGACAAAAATGCGCCCATCTGAACTTACGGTTTCGGGCTGCAATGGGGTGACACCTGTTGCACCGAAAATCGAGTTTTCCTCGGCATCCCAGATTGTGATTTGCACCATATCCCCAGCGGCAATCATCAATGACGCCGGCTGTTCTTGCGCCACGATCCACGGCAACGTGGCATCACCTGTGGCAGGCCAACCTTGCAGGATGGGTAAGGTTTCGCGGTTCACTTCATAAACCGAGAAGTCATAAACCGGTTCCTCGCCCTCAACAGCGGTATTGGCGTTGGACGCAGCAAGCACCTCTGACTGGAAACCAGCACCGCGGGGCAGACCGCAGCTGGCGAGAGCGAAACATGCGATGATGGCAGCAAATCTTTGGGCGAGCACACCTGATTCCTTTATAGCAGCCGGTATAACTTACACCGCAAAACAGGTCTGCGACAGCGCTGGACGCACAAAATCAGTGGATAACTTTTGATCAGCTGTGGCGTTCAAAAATCGACAGCGAGGCCCTTTTTCTCCCAGTCGCCATAGCGCACAGGCTCTGGTCCATCGCGCCCGCCTAATTCTGGCGGTAACTCTTGCCCCGCGGCATTCTTGCGGCGCTCTTCGGCCTCGGCCAAAGCGCGTTGGGCGGCAGGTGGCAGGTCTTTGGGCTGATCAGTCACGGGCGCGGCCCTCCTTGTCGATGTGCTATCTTTGATATACGCCCCGCGGACCCAGCTTCAAGTGAGACATCCATGAACCAAACAGGTTTGCCCGCCCGCCGCTCTGCACATCATATGTTGATGCAAATCACAGAAGAAGGCCGATTGATGGCTGAGTTGATCGGTGGAGGCGCATTGGCCCGGCTGGAAAACGACGACCGTGCACGTGCCCAGCGCCTCGCGACCGAGGCATTGCGGGGCCTAGATCGCGCTGACCGGATGCTGAAACCTTATCTGAAAAAAGCACCGCCTGCCCATGTAATGAACGCGCTGCGCTTGGGGGTCATTGAGCTGTGCAGCGGCGAAGCTGCACATGGTGTTGTGAACGCTTATGTTGAAATTGTCGCCAGAAACAAACGCACCCAATCGATGAAAGGGTTAACCAATGCCGTCCTGCGCAAGATCGCCGCTGAGGGACCAGAGGGTTGGGCGAAACGTGCAATACCGCTGACCCCGGGTTGGTTGCGCCAGCCCTTGGTTGCTGCGTGGGGGCGCGAGGCCGTGACTGGCATGGAAGCCGCACATTTTGCAGGTGCGCCTTTGGATTTGTCCGTGAAAGGCGACGCAGCCGTGATTGCAGACACGTTGGGCGGGACTGTCACGCCAACGGGATCCGTGCGTTTGCAAAACGCCGGACAAGTCTCGAACTTGAAAGGCTATGTTGAGGGCGATTGGTGGGTCCAAGACGCCGCCGCCGCTATCCCTGTCAAACTGCTGGGCGATGTCAAAGGCCTGCAGGTCCTCGATCTGTGCGCTGCACCGGGCGGCAAGGCGATGCAGTTGGCTGCTTTGGGCGCAGATGTCACCGCGCTGGATATCTCTGAAAAGCGTATGGAACGGATCGGCGAAAACCTGTCGCGTGTTGGATTGAAGGCAAATTGCGTCGTCAGCGATGCATTTGCTTATGAAGAAACCGGATTTGATGCCGTTTTGCTTGACGCGCCATGTTCAGCCACAGGCACCATCAGGCGTCACCCCGACCTGCCCTATGCCAAGGATGGGTCAGAGTTCGGCGTACTTATCGACCAGCAAGAAGCGATGATTGATCATGCATTGAGCCTGTTGAAACCGGGTGGACGTTTGGTGTTCTGTACGTGTTCACTGTTACCGGACGAAGGCGAAGTTCAGGCAGAAGAGGCGCTTACCCGCCACACTGGCCTTACAATCGACACCGACGCGCTGAAAATCGACGGAATCGATGCCGACTGGATTACCCCAGAAGGTGGATTACGCCTGCGTCCCGACTATTGGGCCGATATCGGTGGGTTGGACGGGTTCTATATGGCCGTACTGCGAAAGCCTGCGTGACTTAGGATCAGTCATTTCCTAAGGTTTGCAAAATACGATCCCTGACGCGTGCAAACCGAGGCTGCAAGAATTGGCCAAATCGACCTCATGGCAACAAAGCATGATGCATCGCCTGCAAGCCCGCCGCGCCGCGCGGGCCGCTTTGGCGACAGCTTTTATATCGCAACCGGACCCACTCTCAATCGGTATTTTTGAGCGCGGACAACAGCTTATTACAGGTCAGTTCCTGTTTTCCGGCTTGTTCGTCGAAGGCAAAGACTATGCCATTTGGGATATCGCCGACGCTTATCCAAATGTCGCAGATGAAATCCAAGGCTGTGAATGGTTGGACGACCTTGCCGCCGTAGGGGATGACTCAGCCCGAGCACTCGCGCAGGAATGGGTGTTTGCGTGGATCGACAGGTATGGCCATGGCCGCTTAGACGGCTGGACACCAGGCATTGCCGGACGGCGCATTATCCGATGGATCAACCACGGCCCGTTTGTGCTGCGCGGTTGCGACAAAGCAACCAGCAGCAAATTCTTCCAAAGCCTTGCGCGTCAGACATTATTCGTCTCGCGGCGCTGGAAAGCCACCTCGCCCGGATTGCGCAGGTTTGAAGCCCTTGCGGGCACGATCCATGCAAGCCTTTCCCTTATGAGCATGGAAAAACATGCAGCACCTGCAGTTGCCGCGATTGCCAATGAGTGTGTCGCACAGATCGATGCAAATGGCGCGGTTTCAACGCGCAAACCACAAGATTTGCTGGAAGTCCTGAGCTTGCTAAACTGGACTTCCAAAACACTTGCCCAAGCCAAAAAAGACATCCCGCCCGAACTTTCCGCAGCTATTGCGAGAATTGTACCAACTTTGCGGGCGTTACGTCATGCAGACGGGGCGTTAGCGCGTTTCCACGGCGGTGGGGAAGGTGTCGAAGGGCGCTTGGATGAGGCTCTTTTTGCATCGTCCGTAAAGACACTCCCAGGACATCGAACCCATATGGGATTTGCGAGGCTTGCTGCAGGGCGAACGACGTTGATCGCTGACGCTGCGGCCCCACCAGATGGGAAAATTTCACCTGACGCACATGCCAGCACTTTAGGATTTGAACTGACCTCAGGTCGGAGGCCGATCATTGTCAATTGCGGTTCAGGTGCGCGGTTTGGCGATGAGTGGCGGCGGGCCAGTCGCGCAACCCCAAGCCATTCAACCATGATGATTGAAGCAGTGTCTTCGTCGCACCTGGGGCCTAAGGGTCGGATGACAAACGGGGACGAGTTGCTGACTGAGTTGCCAACTCGCGTGCAGGCAGACATGCCAATGACCGATGGTGGTCATAAATTGGAACTTGCGCACAACGGCTATCAGCCATCGCACGGTTTGACGCATGCACGTATCCTCAAGCTTTCCATCGATGGACGCACGCTCGAGGGCGAGGACCTATTGACGACGCTTGGCCCCGAAGACGAAGCGGCGTTTACCCGCGCGATGCCGCGCGATGGCTTGCCTGTGCTGCTGCGGTTTCACCTTCATCCTGATGTTGTGCCTGCCATTGATACCGCAGCAACGGCTGTTTCACTTACCCTGAAATCCGGAGAGGTTTGGGTGCTCCGCCATGATGGAACGGCAAAACTCAGCCTTGCGACCTCGGTTTATCTGCAAAACCGGCAATTAAAGCCCATTCCCACCCAACAGGTGGTTTTATCCGGGCGCACAATGGCCTATGCGACGCGTGTCCGTTGGTCCTTGGCCAAAACGCAAGACACGCCCGTGGCAGTGCGTGACTTTGTAAAGGCCGATCCATTGGACGCGATAGATTAGCCGATCAAAGGACCACCATGACCGATCTTGCCCCCCTACGCCGCGCCCTGCTTTCTGTTTCTGACAAAACCGGGTTGATTGACCTTGGCCGCGCCCTTGCTGCGCGAGGGGTAGAATTGCTGTCCACCGGCGGTTCTGCAAAAGCACTGCGCGATGAAGGCCTTGAGGTACGCGATGTGGCGGATGTGACTGGTTTCCCTGAAATGATGGATGGCCGGGTCAAGACGCTTCACCCGGTCGTGCACGGTGGCCTGCTGGCCCGACGCGATTTGGAAGGCCATCGCGATGCTATGGTTGAGCATAACATCGGACCCATCGATCTGCTGGTCGTGAACCTGTATCCGTTTGAAGAAACCGTCGCAAAAGGTGCGGATTTCGATACCTGCATTGAAAACATCGACATCGGCGGCCCTGCAATGATCCGCTCTGCGGCAAAAAACCATGCTTTTGTGAACGTTGTCACCGACGTCGAAGATTATGATGCACTGCTGGCCGAGTTGGATGCCAACGACGGTCAAACAACGCTTGCGCTGCGCCAGCGCCTTGCCCAAACTGCATATGCGCGTACCGCCGCCTATGACACCGCCGTCAGCACTTGGATGGCGGGTGCGATTGGGGCAGAAACACCGCGTCGTCGGTCGTTCACAGGCAGCTATAAACAGACCATGCGGTACGGTGAAAACAGCCACCAATCTGCGGCGTTCTACACAGACGGCACCGACCGTCCCGGCGTTGCAACAGCTGTCGTGCATCAAGGCAAAGAACTGTCTTACAACAACATCAACGACACAGATGCGGCGTTTGAATTGGTGGCCGAGTTTGATCCTGCCGACAGCCCTGCCGTCGCGATCATCAAACACGCCAACCCTTGTGGTGTGGCACGCGGTGCCACTTTGCTTGAGGCCTATCAGAACGCATTCAACTGCGACCGCACCAGCGCGTTTGGCGGCATTGTGGCCCTGAACCAACCGCTGGACGAGGCCACCGCGAAAGCAATTGTTGAGATTTTCACCGAAGTTGTCATCGCACCCGGCGCGTCAGAGGCGGCAAAGGCCGTGTTCGCAGCCAAAAAGAACCTGCGCTTGCTGACCACAGACGGCCTGCCAGATGTGAAAGCGCCGATCACAACCTACCGCCAAGTTGCGGGCGGCATGTTGGTGCAGGACAAAGACACCGGTTTCGTTGGCATGGACGATCTGAAGGTTGTGACGAAGGTTGCACCGACTGAGGAACAGATGGCTGACCTGCTGTTTGCCTGGAAAGTCGCCAAGCACGTTAAATCAAACGCCATTGTCTATGTGAAAGACAAGGCGACTGTTGGCGTCGGCGCCGGGCAGATGTCGCGGCTCGACAGCGCGCTGATCGCGGCGAAGAAGGCCGAGCGTATGGCGGACGCCATGGGCTTGCCCGAGCCGCTCACCAAAGGATCAGCCGTCGCATCCGACGCGTTCTTTCCTTTCGCTGACGGATTGATGGAAGCCGCCGCTGCGGGTGCAACTTGCGTCATTCAACCCGGTGGGTCCATGCGCGACGACGAAGTGATTGCTGCTGCAGACGAGGCGGGAATCGCGATGGTCTTTACCGGCATGCGCCACTTCCGGCACTAGGAGAACGGCGATGCGGTTGATGTTCCTAACGGCCTTTTGGATTTTCCTGCTTGATCAGGTGATCAAATTTCATGTGCTGTTCAACGTCTTCGGGTTGAAATGGGCGCAGGTGACCGTGCCATCAGACCAACTGCCCTATCCGCAATCCGTCGAAGTGTTTCCGCCATTCCTTGTCCTGCGCATGGCATGGAACCGCGGTGTGAATTTTGGACTATTTGCCGACTATGACATGCGCTGGGCACTGATTGCCGTGGCCTTCACTATCACGGCAGGTGTCATCTGGTGGCTGAACAAAACAGGCGGCACCAAGTGGGTCTACATCTGCGGCGGCTTGCTGATCGGCGGGGCCATGGGCAACGTCATCGACCGGTTCTTTTACGGGGCGGTCGCGGATTTCCTGAATATGTCATGCTGCGGATTTACGAACCCTTACGCGTTTAATGTCGCAGATATCTGTATTTTCATGGGGGCTATCGGGCTTGCCATCCTTGCCGACGACAAAAAGAAATCGGCGTGACCTCTGGCATCGCTTAAGCTAAACAGCCTGAATACACCGTGAGGGATCTTTGATGCGTGCGCTTTCTTTTTCAGTTCTGGCCCTGATCTTAGTGGCGGCTTGTGGTAATACGAACGGCCCACAGCTTCAGTTCCGCGCCATCAGCACTGCGCAGGGTGACTTTACTGTGACGCCCGCGGATGAACTGCAAATTCCGCCAACGCGCACCCTGCCCACACCAACCCCCGGTGGCGTCAACCGCGCTGATCCTTAGGATCGTCATCAATAACCTGACCTCACATCCGCGTATGGTGACTTGAACCCTTCGCAAAGCGGCGTAGGTAACGTGTCAGTCATTTCAAAAAGGGTGCCCATGACACGTTTGTTCGCCGCGCTGGCAATCATGATGTCGGCAATTGCCGCTCAGGCCGAAGAAGTCACAACCTACACGCTCGAAAACGGGATGGAGGTTGTCGTTATCGAAGACAACCGCGCCCCCGTGGTCGTGCACATGCTCTGGTACAAAGTGGGGTCCGCCGACGAACCGGTGGGGGCATCTGGCGTCGCGCACTTCCTTGAGCATCTGCTTTTCAAAGCAACTGATGTGTTGGAATCAGGTGAATTTTCTTCAATCGTCGCAGCCAATGGCGGCAGCGACAACGCATTCACCAGCTATGACTACACCGCATATTTCCAGCGCGTCGCATCAGACAGGCTTGAGCTAATGATGCAGATGGAAAGCAACCGGATGAACAATCTGCGGATCACCGCAGATGATGTCGAAACTGAACGCCAAGTGGTTCTTGAGGAACGCAATCAGCGGACCGAGAACAACCCTAATGCGCTGGCCCGCGAACAGTTCCGCGCAGCCCTGTTCCAAAACCATCGTTATGGTGTGCCCATCATCGGTTGGAAGCACGAGATGGAGCAGTTGGACCTGCAAGACGCGCTTGATTTCTACGACCTCTATTATGCGCCCAACAACGCGATCTTGGTCGTGGCAGGCGATGTAAAGCCAGATGAGGTTCTGGCCTTGGCTGAACAATACTACGGTGTGATCCCACCCGAAGATCAGCTGCCCGTGCGTGAACGTCCCCAAGAACCACCGCAACGCGCCGAACGCCGCATCACCTATGTCGATGCCCGCGTCAGCCAACCCTATGTGACCCGTACCTACCTCGCTCCTGAACGTGACCCCGGTGCGCAAACTGAAGCGGCGGCTTTGGTATATCTGGCCGAATTGTTGGGCGGATCACCGTTTACCTCGGCCATGGGCCAGGCCCTGCAATTCGATACGCAAACCGCGATCTACACCAATGCGTCCTACAGCGGGTCATGGCTGGATGACGCAACTTTCTCGGTCGCAATCGTGCCTGCCGAAGGTGTGACGTTGTCCGAGGCAGAGACTGCAATGGACGATGTGATTACCGCCTTTATGGAAAGTGACATTGACCCAGCACGCATGGAAAGCATCCGCACCCAGCTGCGTGCGTCTGAGATTTACGCGTTGGATAACGTGCAAGGGCTGGCACAACGGTATGGTGCCGCCTTAACCCAGAGTTTGACGGTCGAAGACGTGCAAGCATGGCCTGAGGTTCTGCAAGCCGTGACGCCAGAAGACATCATGGCTGTGGCTGCCAAAGTCTTTAACCGTGATCAGTCTGTGACCGGCTGGGTCGTCGCCAACCAAGAGGAGGCGCGCTGATGCTACGTTTCATAATTGCCCTGTGCCTGACGATTGGTGCCACCACGGCACGCGCTGAAATTGACATCCAAGAGGTCACATCCCCCGGCGGGATCAACGCATGGGTGGTCGAGGAACCGTCGATACCATTCGTGGCGTTGGAATTGCGTTTCCGAGGCGGTGCGTCACTTGATCTGCCCGGCAAACGCGGTGCGACAAACCTGATGACCGCGCTGCTTGAGGAAGGATCGGGCGATATGTCCGCGCAGGAATTCCAATCCACGCTAGAAGACCTAGCCGCAAGTATCAGCTTTCAGGCGTCTGACGATGTGGTCTCAATCTCGGCACGGTTCCTGACCGAAAACAAAGAAGAGGTCATAGCCCTTTTGCGCCAAGCGCTGTTAGAGCCACGTTTCGACCAAGAGGCACTTGACCGCGTCCGCGCCCAAGTTCTGTCCGGTATCGCCAGCGACGCAAAAAACCCCAATGCGATTTCCAGCGCAGTGTTCAATGCAGCTGCCTATGGCGATCACCCTTACGGTTCGTCCAGCGACGGCACGGTTGAAAGCGTCGAGGCGCTCACACAACAAGATATGATCGACGCGCATCGCAATGCGCTGGTGCGGGACAGAATTTATGTCTCTGTCGTTGGCGATACGACTGCAGAAACCGTCGGTGCATTGCTTGATGATTTGTTGGGCGACCTACCACAAGACGGACCACCGCTGCCTGACTATGTGGCCTATGATCTTGAACCCGGGATCACCGTTGTTGATTTTGACAATCCCCAATCCGTGGCCTTGTTCGGGCATCGCGGCATGAAACGGGACGACGACGACTTTTTTGCAGCTGTCATCGTGAACCGTGTGCTGGGTGCTGGCGGATTTGAATCGCGCCTGATGACCGAAGTGCGCGAAAAGCGCGGTCTGACCTATGGCATCCGGTCGTTCTTGATCCCACGGGACCACGCCGAGGTGATGTTAGGCTCTGTTGCATCCTCAAACGAAACAATCGCTGAAGCGATTGAAGTAACCCGCAACGAATGGGCGCTGATGGCAGAAGAAGGGATGAGCGCCGAAGAACTGGCCGTCGCCAAAACATATATGACTGGTGAATATCCCCTGCGCTTTGATGGCAATGCGGAGATCGCCAAGATCATGGTGGGGATGCAGATGGTCGGGCTGACACCTGACTATGTGACCAACCGCAATGATTTCGTGGAGGCAGTCACGCTGGAAGATGTCAACCGCGTCGCCGCTGAATTATTGCAACCCGAGAACCTGCATTTTGTGGTGGTGGGCAAGCCCGTGGGCCTCGAAAGCACCCCATAAAAGTAAGCTATTTCTGCTCGTAGAATCGCGACGAGCCATGCTACAACTTGTGGCATGGCTATTGCAGACCCCCAGATACAGCCTCACCCGGTGATCCGGCAGCTGGATGACGCCGCAATCAACAGGATTGCGGCGGGTGAGGTGCTGGAACGGCCTGCCTCTGCCGTCAAAGAACTGGTTGAGAACAGTATCGACGCGGGTGCGACCCGGATTGAGGTAGTCATCGCCGATGGCGGCAAGACCCTGATCCGTGTGACCGATGATGGGTGCGGGATGACGCCAACAGATCTGCCATTGGCTTTGTCTCGCCATGCGACGTCCAAGATCGACGGCTCGGACCTGCTCAACATCCGATCATTCGGATTTCGGGGCGAAGCGTTGCCATCATTGGGCGCCACAGGCCGTTTGACGATCACATCCCGCGCCAAAGGCGCTGAGGCGGCGATGATCGCAGTAGCAGGTGGTCAGGTCGACGGGGTGAAACCTGCTGCCCTGTCTGCCGGAACCGTGATCGAATTGCGCGACATGTTCTATGCCACGCCTGCGCGCCTGAAATTCCTGCGCACCGACCGAGCCGAAGCGCAAGCCGTGACCGACGTCGTGAAACGGCTCGCGATGGCAGAGCCTTTCGTGACTTTCATTCTGCGCGATGCATCCAAGGGTGAAAACCGGACCGTGTTTCGCGCTGATGCTGAAACAGGCGATCTGTTTGATGCATTACATGGGCGTTTGCGCAGCGTCTTGGGTAAAGATTTCGCCGAGAATGCCCTACGGATTGATACGCAGCGTGAAGGGTTTCACCTGACAGGATACGCCGCCCTGCCCACCTATTCGCGTGGCGCCGCAGTGGCACAATTCCTGTTCGTGAACGGACGCCCTGTGCGGGACAAGATGCTGCTGGGCGCATTACGCGCCGCTTATATGGATGTGTTATCGCGCGACAGACATCCGGTTGCGGCGCTGTTCGTGGATTGTGATCCGACGCTTGTCGATGTTAACGTACACCCCGCCAAATCCGAGGTTCGCTTTCGCGATCCCGGCACTGTGCGCGGATTGATCGTATCAGGCCTGCGCCATGCCTTGGCCGATGCAGGGCACCGCGCCTCGACCACGGTTGCCAACGCGACCTTGGGCGCGATCATGCCAGAACAAACCACGCCTCGCGTTTACCAAATGGACAGGCCCAGTTTCAGCGCACGATCGATGACGTTCCAAGCGCAAGCGCCCGGCTTTAGCGAAGCGCCCTCAGCACGCATAGAGCCTGTTCTTGAGGATGAAACAGACGCGCTGCCATTGGGTGCCGCACGTGCACAGGTGCACGAGAATTACATCATCGCCCAAACCGAAAAAGGGATTGTGATTGTCGACCAACATGCAGCGCATGAACGGTTGGTTTATGAAAAGCTGAAAACGCAGATGGCTGAAAACGGTGTTCCTGCGCAGGCCTTGCTGATCCCTGAGATTATCGAGCTATCAGACAATGACGCGGCACAACTGCTCGAAATTGCAGACGACCTTGCAAAATTCGGCCTGACCATCGAACCCTTCGGCGGCGGTGCTATTGCGGTACGCGAAACGCCTGCGATCTTGGGCGAAGTCAACGCTACGGCGATGATCAAAGACATCCTTGATGAATTGGCCGACCAAGGCGACAGCGCGTCTGTGCAGGCCCGTATCGAAGCCATCCTGAGCCGTGTGGCCTGTCACGGGTCCATCCGGTCCGGTCGCCGCATGCAAGCGGCCGAGATGAACGCGCTCTTGCGCGAGATGGAGGCGACACCGCTTTCGGGCCAATGCAACCACGGGCGCCCTACCTATGTTGAACTCAAACTCGCCGATATTGAACGGCTGTTCGGACGTACATGATCCAGATTGGTGACACGATTTACGACCTAAGCGACCCTTTTGTTTTGGGGGTCTTGATTGGTGCGGTGGTCACGCTGATCGTCTTGATCCTGCTCATCACGTCGGTGCGCCGGGCGGGCAAATCAACCGAAGCTGTGCAGCTTGTGGCGTCCCAAGTCGGTCGCCTTTCGCAGGACATGAACGCATTGGGGCAAGGCCAACAGCAACTGGCGGGCAACATCCGCACCGTCAGTGATGCGCAAGCGAACGCCCAAGTGCATGTCGTCCAAACGATGGAGGCTCGTTTGGCCGAAGTGCAGGCACAAATGGCGGAGCGGCTGGCAGACAACGCGATCAAATCCGCGCGGTCTATGGCCGAGATGCAGGAACGGATGAAGGACACTTTGTCTGGATCATCTGAGAAAACCACTAAGAGCCTGACCGAATTACAGGAACGACTGGCAACCATCGACAAGGCACAGACGAATATCGAAAAACTGTCCGGTGATGTGCTGTCGCTACAGGACATTCTGTCCAACAAACAAACCCGTGGTGCATTTGGCGAAATCCAGTTGCAAGACATCGTGTCCAAAGCGCTGCCCTCGGACAGCTACACATGGCAAGCGACCCTTTCCAACGGCAAGCGTCCCGACTGTCTGATCCACCTGCCAAATCCGCCCGGACCTATTGTCATCGACGCAAAGTTCCCGTTAGAGGCCTACGAACAATTAGTTGCGGCTGAGACCAAAGCAGATCGCGAACGCGCCGAGACGGTCTTTGGCCAAGCGGTCAAAGTCCATATCAAAAAGATCTCAGAAAGCTATCTGATTGAGGGCGAAACTGCCGACGGCGCGTTGATGTTTCTGCCATCTGAGGCCGTTTACGCCGAATTGCATAGCCGCCTGCCGCATATTGTCCGCGAGGGATTTAACGCACGCGTTTGGATTGTGTCGCCCACGACCTGCATGGCGACCTTGAACACCATGCGCGCGATCCTGAAAGATGCGCGGATGCGGGAACAAACCGGTGCTATTCGCAAAGAACTGGCGATGTTGGGTGGCGATGTTGAGCGGCTGGTGACCCGCGTCGGCAATCTGGACCGTCACTTTGGGCAGGCAGCGAAAGATATCGAGGACATCAAGATATCCGCTGAAAAAGCAGGCAAACGAGCACATCGCTTGGATCAGTTTGACTTTGAGGAACTGGACCAAGAGGCCGATCCCAAAGTTGTCCCCATCCTTCCAGCCAAAAGTTAAACCCATGTCACAACGTGTTTTCATAACCGCTGGTGCGGGCGGAATTGGCAAAGTCATCGCCGGAACCTATGCCGCGCAGGGCGCGCAGGTTTACGTTTGCGATCAAGATAGCGGCGCTGTCGATGCACTGCCCAATAAGATCGCCGGGGCCTGTGTCGATGTGACGGATGAGGCCGCTTTAGACGCTTGGCTGCAAGCGGGCCTTGCGCAATTGGGTGGCTGCGACGTGTTGATCAATAACGCAGGCATCGCTGGCCAAGCTGACCCGATTGAGGCGCTTGACCTTGCCCGGTGGAAACAATGTTTGGCCGTGAATCTGGATGCACAGATGATCACTTGCCGTGCCATCGCGCCTGTGATGAAACAGCAGAAAGCGGGTGTGATCATCAATCTTTCATCAACATCTGGCCTCTTTGGCGCACCATTTCGCGCACCTTATGCTGCTGCGAAGTGGGCCGTGATAGGCTTTACCAAGACTATCGCAACTGAACTTGGGCCCTACGGCATCCGGTGCAACGCGATTTGCCCTGGTGCGGTCAGCGGTGATCGCATGGACCGCGTCCTTGCCGCCGAGGCCCATGCGCGGGGCGTTTCACCTGACGAAGTCTACATGGACTATGCGTCCGGCAGTTCCCTGCGTCGCTTTGCAGAGCCTGAGGAAATTGCCCAGCTTTGCTTGTATCTTTCATCCGATGCAGCGAAATTCGTATCCGGTCAGGCGATTGCGGTGGATGGCAATACTGAGACATATCACTCAATCTGAAGCCCCTCACGATACTACGATTTGCATCTTGCGGCTGTACGCCCTATAAGCTTTTGAAAAATATAAACAAACACTTGAGCGGTTTCACATGACTAACGCAATCACCTCGCTTTGGCGGGATTTTATCCGTCTATTCTTCCAGCGGCCCAAGCGGCTGCAGGTCGCGGCGCTGTGCTATCGCGGCAAAGGCCGCGACATGGAAGTGCTGTTGGTCACAAGCCGCGACACAGGCCGTTGGATCATCCCAAAGGGCTGGCCCATTTCTGGCCTGAAAACATCAGAAGCCGCCCTTCAAGAAGCTTGGGAAGAAGCAGGCGTGCGCAATAGCAAAGCGCCGCAGGACCCTATCGGGACGTATACCTACGACAAGGTGATGCGCGCTGGACTGCCGGTTCCGGTTGAGACGTTGGTGTTCCCTGTCGATGTCCAAGACTTATCTACTGAATTCCCCGAAGCAAGCGAGCGTGAGCGTAAATGGATGTCCCCCGAAGCAGCAGCTGACCTTGTGAAAGAGGGAGAGTTGAAGGAAATTCTGCGCCGGATGACCAATCTTTTTCCGAAAAACGTGCAACACAGTTGATTTCTGCGTCATTTCGCCGCTAGTCCTGTGAGGAATACTCCGGGGAGGGGCAATAATGACGAATATGAACGAGGGTGACCCGCGCCACCTCGACACTTTGGACCGCGATCTCGCGCGTTATTCCAACCTTGAATTAGCCACGAACTATGTGTCCCGTCCGCTGATCGGCCTGGGCATATCGCTCTTGTTCGTCATTGTTGCAGGGCTCGCTGCTGCCTTGTTCTTTGGACAGGCGAACAATTCTTTCATCGTGATCATGGCCGCCTGTTTGGGTGCCTATATGGCGCTGAACATCGGCGCCAATGACGTGGCCAATAACATGGGCCCTGCGGTGGGTGCGAATGCGCTAACCATGGGTGGTGCGATTGCGATTGCTGTCGTTTTTGAAAGCGCGGGTGCACTGATTGCTGGTGGTGATGTTGTTTCAACCATCGCCAAAGGCATTATCGCCCCTGAAAGCATGGGCAACGCGACGACCTTTATCTGGGCGATGATGTCGGCCCTGTTGGCTGCTGCGTTCTGGGTGAACCTTGCCACTTGGGTGGGCGCGCCCGTATCCACGACCCATTCGGTCGTGGGTGGTGTGATGGGGGCTGGCATTGCGGCCGCCGGATTTGCGGCTGTGAACTGGCCCACGATGGGTGCGATTGCCGCGAGTTGGGTAATCTCGCCTTTCTTGGGTGGTTTGATTGCCGCAGGCTTCCTTTGGCTGATCAAATCGCGGATCATCTATCAGGACGACAAGATCGCGGCTGCCCGCAAGTGGGTGCCAATCTTGGTTGGCATCATGGGCGGCACTTTCGCTGCCTATTTGGCGCTGAAAGGCCTTAAGAAAATCATCAAGATCGACCTGCCAACAGCCTTGCTGATTGGCGCCATGATTGGCGCTGTAATTTGGGTTATGATGATCCCTGTTATCAAAAAACAGTCCGAGGGGCTGGAGAACCGGAACAAATCGCTAAAGGTTCTGTTTGGTATTCCGCTGGTGGTATCTGCGGCTTTGCTTAGTTTTGCGCATGGCGCGAACGACGTGGCCAATGCCGTCGGCCCGCTGGCCGCTATTGTGCAAGCGGCACAATCCGGCGACTTCCTTTCGGCATTCAGCATCCCCTTCTGGGTGATGGTGATCGGCGCTTTGGGAATTTCATTCGGGCTGTTCCTGTTTGGGCCCAAACTGATCCGCATGGTTGGCAGCCAAATCACCAAACTAAACCCAATGCGGGCCTATTGCGTCGCTCTGTCCGCTGCGATCACTGTGATTGTCGCAAGCTGGCTAGGCCTGCCAGTGAGCTCTACTCACATCGCCGTTGGTGGTGTGTTTGGCGTGGGCTTCTTCCGCGAATGGGACGCTGAACGGCGCATCAAGAAAGCCCGCTTGGAAATGCCAAACCGCACGATCTACGCACCAGAAGAACGTCGGCGCCGCAAATTAGTCCGCAGGTCGCACTTTATGACGATCATTGCAGCATGGGTGATCACGGTGCCGGCAGCCGCAATCCT
The DNA here is from genome assembly GCA_947496605.1 of uncultured Paracoccaceae bacterium. GTDB lineage: Bacteria > Pseudomonadota > Alphaproteobacteria > Rhodobacterales > Rhodobacteraceae > Yoonia. Next base: position 374,454 of record CANMDF010000003.1, read on the forward strand.
TTCGGCATGCTTCTTTTTCGCGATGAGCGTGACATTCAGCTAAAATGAAGCCGCTAAAAACAAAAGGCCCCGATTTTCGTCGGGGCCTTCTGCGTTTCGTGTGAGTGGTTTTCTTTAGATACCGATAAAGCGCTGCGCGATCCGTGGGACAAGACCATTAAAACGCAACGGCGCATCGGTAGCGGCAAGGCAAATGCAGTCCATGCCGTCTTCTGCAACCGGTGTGTGGTGCAAATCTTCGTTAGCAACTTCGACGTCACCGGCGCCAAAGCGATCTTCTTCGTCTGTGAACGCGCCCTGCAACACAAGTGTTAGCTCTGTTCCACGGTGCCCGTGGTCAGGTACAGCAGTGCCAGCAGGGATTCGCAACAAACGGACACTCGCGTCCTTTGACGTGTTCAAAACCAGCTGGCTTACGCCCCCGCCGACCTTGCGCCACTTAAGACTATCTATGTCGCCATTCACGTAGTCCTGCAAAGGGCCCGGAAAAACACTGTTCTTTGTGCGAACCGGTCCCGTCGTCGGCGCACCCGTCCCCGCTTCAATCATCGCCAGTGTCGCAGCCAACGCATCTTCGGCAATGTCGACAGGTTCCGCATCCAGCATCACTTCGCCGCCCACAGCCTCATACTCAACGAGTGCGGCGCGACAATCGTCACACATCGAAATATGCGTCGCAACCACGAGGTTAAATGCTTCCGGCAAAGTGCCTGCTGCATAACCCATCAATAGTGGCTCGGTCAGGTGGTGTTTAATCTGTTTCATATCGTTCATCATTTCATTGCGTGGCGTAGTCTATCTAACGCCAACCTAATCCGCGATTTGATCGTACCCAGCGGCAATCCCGTCTCTGCGGCAATTTGACTGTGGCTCAGCTCGCCAAAGTAGGCGCGCTCGATCAGTTGTCTTTGTTCTGCGGGTAATGTGGCCAAGGCCTGCCCGAGTTGTGCTGTTTCTTGCTGAAGACCAATAGCATCGGCCTGATCAGGCTCTGCTTCTGGTCCCCAAGTGAGGTCTTCTGGTTCAGGCCGGCGCTGTTTGCGCAGAATGTCGATCTTGCGGTTTCGGGCGATTGTGAAAATCCAGGTGGATACACTTGCCTTCGCAGGGTCGAACATATGGGCCTTATTCCAAAGGGTCGCCATGACCTCCTGTGTGCATTCTTCTGCCAGATCCGGGCTGGCCCCCGATTTCATCAAAAACGACTTCACACGCGGTGCAAAATAGCCAAAAAGTTCCGCAAACGCCTTGCGGTCCTTGTCATCGCGCACCGCATTAACCTGAACGACCCAGGCCATGCGTTTTGCCGTTGCTTCCGTATTCAACTGTTTTATTCCCGTTCCGCGCACGCGTTTTGTATGTCCGTCATCATAGCCAGCTATGACATGCGGCACATCCGCTTTCGTGAGGGCGTTAGGTTCCGTCAACATATAAGTGTTACGATGCTGTTTCGCATTTGGATCACTTCGCCTGTGCTTTTTCTTGTGATCCATGTAACTATTGGATGCGTAACAATAATAAGAAACGATCAAGAGAGACTGGAGCCCCCCTGACATGCCATTCGAGACCGGGACTGCCGTGCCCAGAAAAATTGCGGTAATTGGAGCAGGGATTTCAGGAATGGGCGCCGCGCATGCGTTGGCCAAAGACCACCGGGTTGTCTTATTTGAATCCGAAGATCGTTTAGGCGGTCACGCACGCACGCGCATGGCCGGCCCAAACCGTGATCAGGCTGTTGATACTGGCTTTATTGTCTTCAACTACGCCAACTACCCTAACCTGACGAAACTATTTGATCACCTTGATGTGCCAGTCACCAAAAGCAACATGAGCTTTGGCGCCTCGTTCAGTGGTGGTCGGCTGGAATACGGACTTGCCAGTTTGGACGCATTGTTTGCCCAACGTAGCAATATCGCCAGCCCCAAGTTTCTGCGCATGGTCCGCGATATTCTGAAATTCAACGCCAAAGGGCTTGAAGCCAGCCAAGACGAAACAATGACGATTGGTGAGCTGTTGAAGAAGCTGAACCTCAGCGACTATTTCCGTGATCACTATCTGCTGCCCTTCTCAGGTGCGATTTGGTCGACCCCAAAGGAAAAAATCCTTGATTTCCCCGCCTATGCGATGATGCGCTTTTTCGACAATCATGCGTTGCTAGGCGCTACCGGTCAGCACCAGTGGTACACGGTAGACGGCGGTTCACAAGAATACGTCAGTCGCCTTGGGGCAGACATGATGCAACGTGGCATCGATATTCGCCTTGGTGCACCCATTGATGCTGTGCGCCGCACGCTAACTGGTGCAGAGGTGAAGTCGCATGGTGCTGAGTGGGAATCTTTTGACGAAGTGATCTTTGCCACCCACTCGGACGACACATTGCGGCTGCTATCCGATGCCACGGCAGTTGAGAAATCGGTGCTTGGGGCAGTGCGCTATCAGCCGAACAAGGTGGTTCTGCATTCTGACACATCCATCATGCCCAAACGCCGTCAGGTCTGGTCGTCTTGGGTTTATTCCGAGGATGCCCAGCGTACAGATACAGAGATCAACCTGACCTACTGGATGAATTCGCTTCAGCCATGGCTGAAGGGTGACGACATGATGGTCACGCTGAACAGCAACCGCCCGATCAAAGAAGAGTTGATCTGGGATGAGGTCAACCTGCGCCACCCAGTCTACGATTTGAAAGCAATAGCAGCCCAAGAAGCCGCTGCTGCGATGAACGGATCAAACCGCACTTGGTTCTGTGGTGCTTGGATGAAGAACGGTTTCCACGAAGATGGTCTGTCCAGCGCGCTCGACGTTGTTCATGCGCTGAATGCCCGTGATCGCGTTCCTGTCGCGGCCGAGTGACCTCCACCGTACATCATATAGCCGCCGAGACTTATCATGGGCGGCGGGGGGCAACGAAAAACGCCTTTCGCTATTCAATCGACTATGTGCTGACGGATGCTGATGCCGACGTTGCGACCCCATCGCTCTTCTCGCGCAATGCGGGGAATCTCATGTCGTTGCAAGACAGCGATCATGGCGGTGCGCCCAAGCAAGGCAAAGGGGCCGCATGGGTGCGCGACGTCTTGGCCGTATATGATGTGACCGATGCCAAACGGATTGAACTGCTCGCCCAACCGCGGGTGTTAGGCCATGTGTTTAACCCGGTGTCCTTCTGGCTATGCTACAGTGCCGATGATGCGCTGACGACTGTGATAGCAGAGGTCACCAACACATTCGGTGATCGCCACTCATATCTGTGTCGCCACGAAGATGGCCGCGTCATCACCAAAGATGAAACACTGTCGGCACAAAAGCTGATGCATGTCTCGCCATTCCAACCTATCGAGGGTGGCTACACCTTTCGCTTTGATATTCAGCCTGACCGCATCGGCATTTGGATCGACTATTCCCGCGGCAACGGCGGGCTGATCGCCACGCTGACGGGCCTACGCAAACCCATCACCAACGCATCCATTCTCAAGGCGGCGCTGCGGCGTCCCTTTGGGTCGCGGCGCGTGCTTACGTTGATCCATTGGCAGGCAATCAAGCTGTGGTGGAAAGGCGCGACATTTCGGTCGCAACCGGAACCACCGAGCGAAGAGGTCAGCTGATGAAAGCCCTGTCCGATCGGCTACCCGCATACTCGGTCTTTGCGGCCGTGTTGGCCGGTGCTGGCCTGCCCATCTATATCTACGCACCCAAGTACTACGCCGACACCTTCGGCGTCAGCCTAGGTGCTCTAGGTGCGCTTCTGTTCGCCATGCGCTTGTTCGATATGATCCAAGACCCTGTTTTGGGGTGGATCAGTGAACGGCTGACAACATCCAAGAAACTGGTGATCACGCTCACAGCAGTCGTCATGGCCCTTTCCATGATCGGGCTTTTCGCCGTCGCCCCACCTATCGATCCGCTCTGGTGGTTCGGGATCACAGTGACAGGCCTGTTCACCGCGTTCAGCTTTCTATCCATCAACTTCTACGCCCAAGGCGTTAGCAAAGCTGGCAAAGACCCCCAAGGGCATGTGCGGCTGGCCGCATGGCGCGAAAGCGGGGCATTGCTGGGGGTTTGCATCGCTGCTGTGATTCCGACCGTCTTAATCGGGGTCGTTGCCAGTCCCTTTGCGGCCTTCGCCTATGGATTTGCAGCACTCACATTGATCGCCGCGTACTTCATGTGGCCCGAATGGAAAGGCCGTGTGAACGCCGAGCCTTCGCAGATCAGTGAAATCATCCGCGACAATACAGCGCGGAAGCTACTCATCTTGGCACTGGTCAACGCCACGCCATTGGCGGTCTCTTCCACGCTTTTCCTGTTCTACGTGGAAAGCAAATTGGGGGCGGTCGGCTGGGAAGGTGCGCTCTTAGTCCTGTTTTTCTTGGCCGCAGCGATATCTTCGCCGATTTGGTCAGCATTCGCGCGGCGCTTTGGACCCAAGCCTGTTTTGCTTTGCGCGATGATCCTCGCTGTCGCCTCATTTGGCTATACGCTGACTTTATCACCCGGCGATGTGATCCCTTTTGCGATCATATGCGTATTAAGTGGAGCGACCATCGGGGCAGACCTTACTTTGCTGCCTGCGATGTTTGCGAAACGTATGGCTGCCATCTCGCCCAATGGCGGACAGGGATTTGGACTTTGGAATTTGGTGAACAAGTTCACGCTTGCTTTCGCCGCGGTGGTTTTGCTGCCGTTACTTGAACGATCTGGCTTTCAGGCGGGGGCAACCGATTTGCCTGCCGAGGCCATCACCATGCTGACGGTGCTTTACGCACTTGTGCCGTCGCTTTTGAAACTTTTGGCCATCGGCTTGCTGATCGCCACGAAACTTGAGGACTAAACGATGTCGTTTGTGACCTACATTCTGATCGGCGCGGTTTTGATGGCCGTGGCAGTGTTCTTGAAAGAACGCTACGTGTCCTTCTGGGCGCAAAAGTCGGACGACTACGCGGACGGTCCGATTTTCGACATCCGCGAGCGGTTTAACGGACCCATCGAATGCGAGGGTGTGATTTACGGCCCAACAGGCAAAGTATCATCGCGCTTCGTGGCTGATTTTGAAGCGTCATGGAACGGCAATGTCGGCACGATGAAAGAAGTCTTCCACTATGATAGCGGTCAGGTACAGCACCGTGAATGGACGCTAACTCTGGGCAATGACGGCAGGATCAAAGCCGAGGCGCCTGATGTTGTGGGTGCTGGGACGGGCGAACAAAAAGGCTCTGCCGTCCTGCTGAACTATCGCATCAAACTGACCGAGGAAGCAGGCGGCCATGCCTTGGATGTGACCGATTGGATGTATCTGATGTCCAACGGTAACATCATGAACCGCAGCCAGTTCCGCAAGTTTGGCATTAAGGTGGCTGAATTGGTTGCAACGATGCGCCCCAAAGACAAAGCCTACGCAGGAGAATAACGCGTGAAAGATTGGCAAGGAAAACGGTATTGGCTTGTTGGCGCGAGCGAAGGATTGGGACGCGAAGTCGCCTTTAGTCTATCCCGTGCGGGGGCCGAAGTGGTCGTCTCTGCCAGATCAGAAGACCGGCTTAAGGACCTTGTCGCAGAACTGCCCGGAAAAGCATCCTACATTGCTGTCGATGTGGCTGACCGCACAGCCGTCGAGGCCGCCGCAAAAGAAGCGGGCGATATTGACGGCGTTGTCTACCTTGCAGGCGTCTATTGGCCCATGAAAGCGCAAGAATGGGACAATGAAAAAGCGGACATGATGGGCGAGGTGAACTTCCTCGGCGCATCTCGCGTCGTGGGGTCAGTGATCAAAGACATGGTTGCCAAGAACGCGGGTCACATCGTGCTTGTCGGCTCGCTGTCGGGTTTCCGTGGTTTGCCAGGTGCGATAGGTTACTGTTCGTCCAAGGCAGGCATGATGTCACTAGCCGAATCCATGCAGGCCGATCTACGCACATCACCAATCGAGGTGCAGCTGATCAATCCCGGTTTTATCAAGACCCGGCTGACCGAAAAGAACGACTTCAACATGCCGTTCATTATGTCCCCCGAGGATGCGGCGAAAGAAGTGTTTGAGCATATGAACACCGACAATTTCAAGAAAAGCTTCCCGATTTTTTTCTCATGGATCTTCCGGCTATCACAGTTCATGCCCGACTGGATGTACTACCGCCTGTTTGGGGCGAAATAGCCCTCTTCATCTTGGCCAAAAAACTCCCGCCGGAGGCTCCTGCCCGCGCCACCTAACGCGGCATTGGATTTGTAGCACGCTTGTAGGGCGTCCAATCCTTGATCTCTGGATAATAACGCTGCCGCCAGTCCCGCACGCGCGGGTTCATGATCTTGCGCCATGCCAATGGCACTAACGCAATCATCGTCATCAGAGGATAGCCAAATGGCAGTTGTGGCGCTTCATTGTCACTATAGGTTTGCAGCAGTGGAAAGCGGCGATTGGGTTTGTAGTGGTGGTCCGAATGCCGTTGCAGATTGATCAGTAGCCAATTCGACGCCTGCTGGGTGGCGTTCCACGAATGCCGCGGCAGGACATGCTCGTATTTACCATCTCCGAGGTGCTTGCGGGTCAGCCCATAATGTTCAACGTAGTCCACCAGTTCGAGCTGGAAAATCGCCCAGAATGCCTGAACGGAAAACAAAAATACGCCCCACCAGCCACCGATCAATCCTGCAAGAACAACGAAACTCGCCTGCAAACAAAGGTAGGACCAAAACGGGTTCGACCGATGGAACCAAGGCAGTGACTTACGCGCCAACATTCCTTTCTCGGCTTTGAAAGATGAGACAAGAGACTGATACAAGACGCGCGGGAAGAAGCGGTAAAAGCTTTCACCATAACGCGCTGTGACAGGATCACGAGGTGTCCCAATATAGCGGTGATGGACCAACAGATGCTCAGAGCGGAAGTGCGAATAGAGCACCGACGCCAGTAGAATATCCGCCATCCAACGCTCAGTCCTGGGCTTTTGGTGCATCAGCTCATGCGCATAAACGATGCCGATTGTGCCAGACAAGATACCCAGCGCCGCAAATAACGCCCATTCTTCGATGCGGCTCAGATGATCAGTTTGCACCACGTAAACCATGATTCCAAAAATCGTCATCAGCTGCACCGGCGTCCAAAGCAATGTGATCATGCGATACCAGTTCAACTGATCCTCAGGTGTATCAAGATCAGGGTTTTCGCCATTTTGGCCGACAACAAAGTCGAGACCCGTAAATAAGAACCACGTCGAAAGCGGCAGCAGCGCAATGGCCCACCCACCTTGCATAGCGACAAAGATCGCAAGTGGAACCAGACCCAACGACAACCAAAATGGCAGTGCCGATGTAAACTTGGCAATCTTGGGCGTTCCGGGAATTGCTGTCATGTCGTGCCTTATCCAACGGTGGCTTCGGTTAGCCTAAGTTCTGGGGGCGTTTTTCTCAATCATGGCGTAACGTCACATAGGCCAAATCAAACACCTTGCGCATCGCCGTAGGCAAGGCCGAAGGGCTAAAGCGATCTGACGTCAAAAACTGACCGGACGCAGGGGCCGTGTCCATCTCAGCTTGTGCAATCATGATCTTCAACCGCAAATGAAAATGAGTGAACGTGTGCCGCGCTTCGGCATCCAATGGCTGCCAGTCTGCCTCAAAAGGTGCGTTCTCTTCTGGTGCATCGCACCAATCAGACCCCGGCCAGCCCAGCATTCCACCTAGCAATCCCTTTTCAGGACGCGTTTCTAACAACCATGCTCCGTCTGTGCGGCGCGCAACATAAACGATCCCAAAGCGTGTTGGCGTCTTTTTCTTTGGCACCTTTTTTGGCAGTTCACCCGCCGTCCCAGCCAAACGCGCCGCACAGGCATCGCGCCAAGGGCATATCCCGCATGCCGGACTGCGCGGCGTACAAATCGTGGCCCCCAAGTCCATCACAGCCTGCGCATAATCACCAGGTCGTCTCTGCGGGGTCAGGGCGTCTGCCTTTGCAGTCAGCTCGGGCTTAGACCCCGGCAAAGGCGCATGGATATCATACAGCCGCGCCATAACGCGCTCGACATTCCCATCAACAACAGTCTCGGGGCGATCAAAGGCGATAGAGGCGACAGCAGCCGCTGTGTAAGGTCCAATTCCCGGCAATTTCAACAACTCCGCATGCGTATCCGGAAACTGTCCGTCATAATCAGCCACAACAGCGCGGGCGCATTTCAGCAAGTTGCGGGCACGTGCATAATATCCCAGCCCTGCCCAAGCCGCCATGATATCGGCATCTTCAGCCGCCGCTAAATCATGCACCGTTGGCCAAATTGCCAAAAACTTGCGGTGATAGTTGCGCACGGCTGCCACAGTTGTTTGTTGCAACATGATCTCTGACATCCAAACTGCATATGGATCAGGCAAAACCCCTGATTTACGGTCAGAAGGCCCTACCCGCCACGGCATTTCACGCGCATGTACGTCATACCATGCCAAAAGCTCTGAACTGAGGTCACGCAATCTTTATTATCCATGTCGATCTGCGCCACAGACTTGGCGCAATGTTCATCTTAGAGTAGGGCTTAGATATGAAACGGCCACACCACACCAGCACCACGCGCGGATTTTCCCGCGCGGCGACGTTGATGCAAGGCAACATCCGCAAAGCCAGCGAAGATCGCGGGTTTGCGGTGACGCGTTTGCTGACGCATTGGGCCGAGGTTGTGGGCGACGCGACCGCCAAGATCGCAACGCCTGTGAACGTCAGCTACGGCAAAGGCGGGATGGGGGCGACACTGACTTTGCTGACAACGGGCGCACAAGCGCCAATGTTGGAAATGCAAAAGGAACAAATCCGCGAAAAGGTGAATGCCTGTTATGGGTATCGTGCCATATCGCGGGTCAGGGTCACACAAACGGCCCCCACAGGCTTTGCCGACGGACGGGTGGCATTTGCCCCCGCACCCAAGATCAAGAAAACCCCAGACCCTGCCGTGCAATCTATGGCAAAGGACCTATCTAAAGCCGTGGAAAACGAAAAACTCCGTGCAGCGCTGACCGCGTTGGGCACGAATGTCATAACAAAACAGAACTCTAATCAGAGGTAGATATGAAACGCAGAACTCTTTTGGCCGCAGGCGGCGGCGCTTTGGTAGCACTTGGTGCCGGTTGGACACTGACACGGCCTGATCCGCAAACAGGGCTTTTGCCCGGTGCTGCAATGGCGCAAACAACGGACGGCCCGTTGCCCGAAGTGGTCGACATGGTGCTGGGGAACCCAGATGCACCGGTTGAGATCGTCGAATACGCGTCTTTCACTTGCCCACATTGCGCGTCTTTCCACGCTGACCAGTTCAAAGCGATCAAGGAAAACTACGTTGACACTGGTCAGGTGAAATTCGTCTACCGCGAAGTATATTTTGACCGCCCGGGCCTGTGGGCATCCATGATCGCGCGTTGCAGCAACGATGCTGACTTCTTCTTTGCGTTCTCTGATTTGCTATATGCAGAACAGCGTAACTGGCTCGCCTCTGGTGATCCGGCAGGCATTATCGAAGACCTGCGCACGCTGGCAAAGACCGCTGGTTTGGATGACGCAACCCTTGATACATGCCTCAGCGACGGCCCAAAAGCCGAAGCATTGTTCACATGGTATCAAGAGAACGCAGAACGTGACGGCGTGAATTCCACTCCGACATTCCTGATCGATGGCCAAAAATACTCTAACATGGCCTATGATGAGTTTGCTGATGTTCTTGACGGAAAGCTGGGCTGACGCGGCCCACGCTAGTACAGAAAGAAAAGTGAATGCAGCCTCTTGCAGGTCTGAAAGTAATTGAACTGGCGCGGGTCCTTGCGGGCCCGCTTGCCGGTCAAACGCTTGCTGATCTTGGGGCAGACGTCATCAAGGTCGAGAGCCCACAAGGTGATGATACACGGCAATGGGGTCCCCCCTTTGTCGATCACGATGGTGAAAAGACCGCTGCCTACTTTCACAGCTGCAATCGTGGCAAAAAGTCAGTCGTCATTGATTTTCGCACGCCGGAAGGCCAAGCGCAGGTCAAAAGGCTTGTCGCTGATGCCGATATCCTGATTGAGAATTTCAAAGTCGGTGGCTTGGCGAAATACGGGTTGGACTATGCCAGCCTATCTGCGCTGAACCCACGCTTGATTTACTGCTCTATCACCGGTTTTGGCCAAGACGGGCCTTATGCCCAACGCGCGGGGTATGACTATATCATCCAAGGTATGTCTGGGCTGATGTCCGTGACAGGCCCGCCAGATGGCCAGCCGCAAAAGGTCGGCGTCGCTGTCACGGATATTTTCACGGGCATCTACGCCAGCACTGGCATTCTGGCGGCATTGAACCAGCGCCATACGACTGGCAAAGGTCAACATATCGATATGGCATTGATGGATGTGGCAACTGCCGTCATGACGAACCAAGCGATGAATTATCTTGCGACTGGCAATGCGCCAAAAAGATTGGGCAATGCGCATCCAAATATCGTGCCCTATCAGGTCTTTGACTGCTCCGATGGGCATATTATCGTGGCCAGTGGTAATGATGGGCAGTACCGCCAGTTTTGCGCTCTGTTGGATCTAAATGATCTTGCCACGCATCCGGATTTCGCAACGAATGCTGCGCGGCTACAGAATCGTGATGCGCTGACTGCGGCGTTGACTGCAAAGACCAAGATCTGGACCAAGATTGACCTGCTTGCTGCGTGTGAAGCGCATGGTGTACCCGCAGGCCCTATCAACAATCTCGAAGAGACATTCGCCGATCCTCAGGTAATCCACCGTGGTTTGCAGGTCGATCTTGATGGCGTCCCGTCTGTCCGCTTACCGATCACATTTTCGGACGCTGAGACGACAGCAAAAACAGCCTCGCCCAAGCTTGGTGGTGATCAGGACCTGCTGGATTAGAGGCCCAACCGATCAAGACCGGCATCTATCGGAGCCCAATCTACGAGCTGCAGGCGCACCGGCAAAGTCAGCACTTTCATCCGAAAACTCTCAGGCAAACGCACGGCGTCTTTTTCTGTCGTTACCAGCTGTGCTTTGCGGGCTTCTGCCTCAATCTCAAGCCGTTTCATCAACCCATCTGTCAGCGGCTGATGATCACCCAAGGCCTCGGCACGGACCAAGGTCGCACCCATATCGCGTAGCGTGACAAAAAATTTTTCAGGGTGACCAATACCCGCAAAGGCCAAAAGTTTAAGATCACGCCAAGGCATACCTGTGGGCAATGGGGCCAGATGCCCAACCAGATGCGGCACATCAAATTGCCACTGGGTGCTGAACCGATCCTGCGCCTCCGGCGGCCCAATTGACAGAACCAAGTCCGCGCGTTTCATGCCAGCGTCCACCGTTTCGCGCAGTGGACCAGCCGGAATGACCCGACCATTGCCAAAACCACGCATGGCATCGACGACAACGATGGACAGGTCCTTCGCGACATCCGGATTCTGCAAACCATCATCAAGCAAGATGACATCTGCGCCGGCCTCTTGCGCGGCCTTCACACCAGCGGCGCGGTCTTTGGCCACCCATGTTGGTGCAAAAGCAGCTAGCAAGAGCGGCTCATCACCCGTTTGGTCAGCCTTATGCACACGTTCATCGACGCGGACAGGGCCTTCCAGACTGCCACCATAACCACGTGACACCACATGCGGCGAACGCCCACGTGCAATCACCCGTTCAATCAACGCAATTGTTGTAGGTGTCTTGCCGGTCCCACCAGCGTTGATGTTCCCAATACAGATGACTGGGACATCCGCATCTACCTTGGCCGCCTGTCGCACCCGCCGCGCAGTTGCAGCGCCATACAGAGCCGCAAGTGGCGCAAGCATTCGGGCGGTTAATGTGGGTTGATCAGGCGGTGTAAACCAAAACGAGGGCGCGCGCATCTATTGCACCAACTCTTCCAACCGCAGCTGGATAAATGCGGCAATCCGGTTGGTTACACTGGCCCCGCGTGATGTGACATCCCATGCCGCGTGGGCCAGCTGCGCTGTTTGATCCGCAGCAAGCAGGCTTTCAACCGTTGGGCCCAGATCGGACGCAGAACGGATCAACCGTGAGGCCCCGGCGGCATTCAATCGGGTAGCATGACGCTGATAGGGAGAGACTTGCGGCCCATAAAGGACGGCTGACCCCAAAGCAGCCGCCTCAAACGGGTCACGACATCCGCCACCATCCAAAGTACCGCCCAAATAGGTAATCGGCGCAACCCTGTACCACAGACCCAGCTCTTCTTCGGTATTTACAACATAGACCTGGGTGATCTCAGTTGGTTCGGGTTGCGATGATCGCAAGGCGACATTGAACCCATACTTGCGAAACTCACCCGTAATATGGCCAGCCATGACCTTATTCTTTGGGACAAAAATAAGTAAGAGCCGATGCGCACGTCTGCTGGCTACTGCGTGGGCGCGCGCGATGTCTTTACATTCATCCAGCGATGCCGCTGCAGCCAACCAAACCGGGCGCGTACCGATCGCAGTCGCGAGCTCGTTCCGTTCGGCCTCATTGCACGGCAATGTCGGTGCGCAATCTTCCATCGCACCTGTGATCAAGACCGTTTCGGCAGGAGTTCCTGCCTGAATCAACCGATCCGCTGCGTTTTGGTCTAATGCCAACACCGCTTCGAACTGTGACAACATTGAGCGCATCGCACCCGGTACCCATTTGCCAGCGACATCATCAAGTCCGGCAGCAGTTGCATCGACAAACAAAGTGGCGATCTTTGCATTTGCCATCTCTGCCAATAAAATTGGGTCGAGATCACCGCGCACCCAAATACCCATCACGGGCTGCCAGTGATCTATGAATCTACGAATATCTGGGCGGCCACGTGGTTCCGGTAATGACCGGTCCGCATAGACGGGGTTCCAATCGGACAAAGTCGCGATCACTCGTACAGGATCACCGTCTTCAGATAATTTCCGGTCAAGCGTCTCAATCGCTGTCAGCTGATCAGGGTGACTGCAACGCGCCCAAATGATCGTGCCAGGTGGCCGTGGCGGTTGCTCGGTTGGATCCCGGGGGCGCTCTGGCGACCCAAGCCCAGCCAAATAGGCCGCAATTGCAAGTGATCGTGTCATATGACGACCCTATTGCCCGCGCTTAGTTATCAAGCTCTTCAGTTGGCGAAGCTTCGGTTTCTTCATCCCGCAGCCGGTGAATATGCGCAATGAAATAGCGCATATGTGCATTATCGACAGTCCGCTGCGCGGCCCCTTTCCATGCATTATAAGCAGTATCATAGTCCGGATACATTCCAACGATATCAATCGCGTCGATATCTTTGAACGCGTTCTTGCTTGGGTCGATAAGCTCTCCGCCGAAGACGAGATGCAGACGTTGTGTCATGGGTTTACCTTTATGAAATTAGTTGTTGCGCGCAGTCTAGGCGCTTGGGTGCTTTGGCTCAAGGCACGCGGCAAGGTCTGCGTGCAATTGCGAACCCGCAGCGAGGACACCCGGCACTTGCGGATGTACGTTATTGAACCGTAAAGCTGCGCCATTCTGGTCAGTGACAGTACCACCTGCCTCAGAGACGATCAAAGCACCCGCGGCAATATCCCATTCCCAACTCGGGCGCAGCGTGATCATGCCATCAAATCGCCCTTCAGCCACCAAACAAAGCCGATATGCCAGCGACGATCGAAACGCTCTTTTTATTGGGGGCAGTGTTCCTTCTTTCCAGAACCGGCCATCAAAATTTGGTTTCGCTCCCAGCACTGTAGCGCCGTCTATTTCACAATCAGACACATGGATGCTGTCGCCATTCATGGTTGCACCACCCTCAAGACGAGCCGCGAACATCATGTCATGCATTGGTAAATACACCGCCGCCGCGACCGGCACGCTGTCTTGGGTAATCGCAAGCGAATGCGCCCAATCTTTGCTACCTTCGATAAAGGCGCGTGTACCATCAATCGGATCGATGATGAATTGACGCTTGGTATCTGTGCGTTTGCCGTTGTCTTCGGTTTCCTCAGATAGCCAACCATAGTCAGGCCTTGCCGCCTGCAAGAAACCTTCAAGCATCGTATTCACAGCTAAATCCGCAGCCGTGACCGGCCCAGCGCCATCCGGCTTGTCCGTCACATCAGGGTTTTGCTGAAAGTACTGTTTGGCAATGTCGCCTGACCGGCGTGCGGCATCTACTAACAGTGCAAGATCATTCGCCAGCAAGGGTTAACCCTTCGACCAACAACGATGGGACAACCCGCGACAGATGGCTGCGTCCATCATTTGCAGGAACAAGCGTCATAAGCATATCACGTAGATTACCCGCGACTGTGCATTCGTTGACCGGATAGGTGATTTCACCGTTCTCAACCCAAAATCCTGCGGCGCCGCGTGAATAATCACCCGTATTGGGATTGATGGTTGAACCAATCATTGAGGTCACAAGCAGCCCCGTTCCCATATCTTTGACCAAGTCTTCACGCGACTTTTCGCCTTGGGTCAAAGCCACGTTTGTCAGGCTGGGGGATGGGGGTGAACTGGTCCCACGTGCGGCGTTCGCTGTGCTTTCCATGCCCAGTTTGCGGCCTGTCGCTAGGTCGAGTGTCCAGCCAGTCAAAATGCCATCATCAACAATTGCGCGTCGCGATGTGGCCAACCCTTCGGCGTCAAACAACCGCGATCCGGTCACACGGGCGCGGTGTGGGTCTTCGATCACAGACAGGCCCTTTGGCAGTACCTGTTCGCCCACCGCATCGCGTAACCAACTAGAACCGCGTGCGATCATCATGCCGTTGGTGGCCTGCAATAGGCTGCCGATCAGCGCACTTGCGACGCGCTCATCAAAAAGTACTGGATAGGCGCCCGTCTTGGGTTTCTTTGCACCGATCCGTTCAACAGCCCGTTCCGCCGCGATCCGTCCAATCTCTTCGGCGTCCCGCAGATCGGCCTGAAACACGCGGCTATCATAGTCATAGTCACGCTCCATCCCTGTCCCAGAACCACTGATGGCAACACACGACAAACCCCGATCACTGCGGGCGTATCCTGCGGAAAACCCATTGGATGCCGCCAGATGAATGCGACGTCGGCCATATCCAGCGGACGCAGATTGAACCTGACTGATCCCTTTGTTTCGCAATGCCGCAGCTTCTGCACGGGTGGCATCATCTTGTAGTGTCGCGGGATCTGGCTCTTCGCTTGGGTCAAACAATTCTAGCGTTTCTGTCGCAGTATTCGTCGTCAGCTGCGCGGGGTCAGCCAAACCTGCATGCGGGTCTTCTGGTGCTTCTTTGGCCATCGCGACGGCGCGTTCAGCCATTGTTATCAGCGTACCCGGCTTGGTATCGGATGACGACACGCAGGCCTGACGCTGGCCCACGAAAACCCGCAGCCCGATGTCTACACCCTCAGACCGTTCCGCCTGCTCTAATGCCCCTTCACGCACGGTAATCGACACCGAGGTGCCATCGACGGCAATTGCATCCGCAGCATCTGCGCCGGCGCGTCTGGCGGCTTGCAAAATTTGATCAGACAGGTCGGAAAGAGATTGGGTCATCAGGTATCCTTTGCTTATCCAAAGACCTAGTGCGCTGGGGTCAAACCCGCAAGGCCAAGGCCGTGGACAAAAGAAAAGGGCGCAGGTGAGTTCCACCCGCGCCCCAAATATTCAGCTGTTTGGCTTAGCGAATGCGATTGCCGTTCACGTTTACCTGACCATTTGGAAGAATTTCGACTGAGGTTTCCATCTGATCATCTCCGGTTGAACGGGCAAACATGCCAACCATCATGCGTGCACCCATGACGTCTTGCTCTGGCACAAGACCCATGGCAACCAGATTATCCAGCAAGCGGTTGAAACCGGTGATCTCAATCGACGCGGCGCCTTCTGGGCGCGGCATTGGCGCAAAGCTTTGCATATCACTGTTGTCGAAAGTAAAAGCGCCATCGCCTGTCAGCTTTGCACCGGCTGCATCTACATTCAGCGTATCAAGCGTCACTGATTCAAGCTCAAACGGCATTTCCGCACTGTTCATCGCGTCCTGCTGGGCCGGATCAAACACATCAAAGAGAGCTTTAGCCTTGCCGCTGAGTGCCAATTGGATTGTCGCCGGGTCACGTGGCAGAACATTGCCAGCATCGAAAAGGTTCCAGATTGTATCGCTTATGTTGAGATCAATAAGATCAAAACCCAACGCGAAGTCAGAGGACTCACCGACAGCACCAGTCGGCATCTGGAAGTTGATCCCATATTGCGCGAGGCTCAGCTCAATCGGCAGAGGGAAGTCGCCCGAGAGAAAGTTCATGGCGATATCGTTGGTTTTTGACGCGTAACCAACTCTGCTGCTGTTCATCTCACCAGTTAAGTTGGAGGCACCCATGCTGATCGACCCTGAAGCCTGGTCACCGTCAGCGTTAACGTCAAAGACATAGTCCGCGCTATCGATGGTGTACCCACCAGCGACGGCAAAGCCATCATTGATCAACGTATCGGGGTCTTCGAAATTTGCGTCCAGTGGCACGGACATTGCAGCTTGGGTCGATAGGCCAACCATCTTGCCACCGCCTGTAACGTACTCGCCGTTTCCGCCGGGGATTTGGAAGTCGACGAGGACATCAACAGAGGCAATCGAACCTCCGTATGAAATATCACGCATATCAGCGACAACCGTTTGGTACGTCAGATCAACGTCGTTCATCGCAATTTCGGCATCGCCTGTATAAGTCACATCGCCATCAACGACATCTTGGAACGCAATCTTATAGACGTCCGCAGTAATGTCATAATCCAGCGCATCTGCATCGCCACTCACGACCATTTCCATGTTCTGCTGGCTTACATTGACGGTAATGACGACACCATCATTGCCTGTGATCACGACAGGATAGCTATCGTCCATGGTCACACGCACAGAACCATCGGACTGTTCGTTGAATGTAATGGCCGCAATCGATACTTCGGCTGTGACTTCGTCGTCAGCGGCACGCACACTGAGGTCACGCACTGTCAAAACGCCGCTCGAACTTTCTTCTGCGCCAATCGTAACATTCTCTTCACCATAAAGTGCCAACTGCGCTTTCCAGTCCTCCCAGACTTGCGCGGCAGTGACATCTGCGTTTGCGGCACTGCCCGCGATCAACGCGGCGAGGCAAACTGCGCTGCGCATTCTAGTTGAATAGGTCATAAGAGGTCCTTTCGATATGTCTCTTTCAGATCGCGCCTTGGCTTCCTAATATGGGCACAAAGGGCGTTACTATTGATTCAATAAGTAGCTATCCCAAGCATGATCTGAAAGGGACTGCCGTGAAAAACATCAATTTAGTCGGGAAAACCGTACTTATTACCGGGGCCAGCCGCGGGATCGGAGAGGCCGCCGCCTATGCGTTTGCCGAAGCAGGTGCGAATGTAGCATTGATCGCCCGCAGCACTGATGAAATCGCTGAAATTGCAGGAAAAATTGGCGGCAAGGCGTTGGCGATACCTTGCGACGTGTCCCGCTATTCCGAAGTGGCCTCGGCGGTCGAAGCGACGGCAAAAACTTTTGGTGGATTAGATATCTTGATCAACAACGCGGGTGTCGTTGATCCCATCGGTCACCTGCAAGATACCGATCCAGAGGCGTGGTCGCGTACAATCGACATCAATGTCAAAGGGGTGATGCACGGACTGCACGCCACCATGCCGGGGATGATTGCCCAGGGTCATGGAACGATCATCAACATTTCGTCGGGCGCCGCCCATGGCCCTGTTGAGGGTTGGACGGCATATTGCAGCTCAAAGGCGGCGGTCTATATGCTGACGCGGGCCGCGGATCAGGAGTCTCGGGATAAGGGACTGCGTATCATGGGGCTGTCCCCCGGTACGGTCGCCACACAGATGCAGCGTGAAATCAAAGCGTCTGGGATCAACCCGGTCAGCCAACTGGATTGGTCAGTTCATATTCCACCAGAGTGGCCGGCCCAGACACTTGTTTGGATGTGCACACCTCAGGCAGATGCCTATCTGGGCGATGACGTCAGCCTACGCGAAGACGATATCCGCAGACAGGTCGGCCTTATATGATCCGCTGTAATAAGGATGGCGATGTTTGGATCGTCACAATAGACCGTCCGGAAAAGGCAGGTGCGCTTACCCGTGAAATGCTGACCGAATTGGCCGATATTGCCGAAACCGCGCAGGCAGCCAAGCTCTTTATCCTAACGGGAACCGGTGGTGTTTTTAGTGCAGGTGCCGATCTTGATGCGGCCCGCGCCGGACTAGCCACGGACCCCGTCTGGGAACGGTTGTCGCAAGCGATTGCAGCTTTGCCCGGCCTAAGCATTGCAGCGCTAAATGGAACCGTCGCAGGCGGTGCATTCGGTATGGTGTTGGCCTGTGATTTGCGGATTGCAGTGGCCAAAGCCAAATTTTTCTATCCTGTGATGAAGCTGGGGTTCTTGCCGCAACCATCAGACCCGGGGCGTTTAGTGGCTTTGGTAGGACCTGCTAGAGCAAAGTTAATCTTGATGGCCGGTCAAAAAATACACTCCGAACAGGCCATGAATTGGGGCTTACTTGATCAGATTGTTGATCCTGATGACCTTCTTGAGACGGCACATGCTCTTGGCGCTGATGTGCTTTCGGCAACACCCGCGCACATCAACGGGATCAAGCGATTAACTACATAGACTTGAGTCTTTCGCTCGTCCACGGCAGAAGCAATACATCGGCACAGGGGACGCCACGATGGAACCAACAACATTGATGGATCAGGCGCGCGACGCTTTTGATCAGGCTATTCAGCTGGCTCAGGGGTGGCTGCTTTCACCTGCGGCTTGGTCCCAATTCGGATTGTTGATCGGCGCGTATCTATTGGCACGTCTGACCAATCGGCTTTTGGAACCACGTATCGCCAAGTTGCTGACGCCGGATACAGCCAATCAATCCGTCTTGGCAAAAGCGCGACGTTTCGTTCTGATCTTCCTCCCGCTGCTGTTGCCGCTATTGGCCTATGGATTTACCGCTATTGGCGAACAAGTCACGCGGTCTCTTTTTGGATCGGGTGCGGTTATTGCCTTTGGCAAACGCGTCTTTCTATTCCTGGCAGCACGGGCGCTGGCAAAACACATCATCACAGACCCATTCCTGCGGATGCTTGCCAAATATGTGCTGGTACCAGTCGCAGCACTGTATGCGGTTGGTTTCCTCGATCAGGTCATTGCTGCCCTTGATGCCGCCCAGGTCAATTTAGGCAACATCAGCTTTTCCGCCCTCGCGATCGTGCGCGGCGTGGTTGCGGGTAGTTTGCTGTTCTGGTTGGGGCAGTGGTCCAATTCGCAGTCGTCCACCTATATCGAACAACAGCCTTTGCGCCCTGCCATCAGGCAACTCGCGATCAAGGCGTCCGAGTTCGCAATCTTTGGCGTCGCCTTCCTGATGCTGATGAACATCATGGGCATTAGCCTCAGTTCACTTGCGATTATCGGTGGTGCAGTTGGTGTTGGTCTTGGTTTTGGCCTGCAAAAAATCGCCTCGAACTTTATTTCAGGCGTGATCCTTATGTTAGAGGGTCAAGCGACAGTCGGTGACTATGTCGAACTGGATGGGGGTGAAGCTGGCACGATCATCAAGATGACGGCCCGCGCCACGATCCTTGAAACATACGACGGCCGCTGGATTGTTGTCCCTAACGAAGACTTCATTACGACAAGGGTCGTCAACTACTCTGACTCTGGGTCTGCCAACCGGTTAGAAGTCAACTTCTCGGTCAGCTATGACACGGACATCAACAAGATTCCCGCGATCATCGAAGCTGCGGTTTCAAAGCACCCCTGCGTACTGCAAGAGCCCGAAAAGCCTGACTGTGAATTGCGCGGCTTTGGTGACAGCGGTGTTGATTTTTGTATCGAATTTTGGGTCGAGGGTATTGATGACGGCAAGAACAGATATGCATCTGATGTGTTGTTCTTGATCTGGAACGCGCTGAAAGAGAACGACATCGAAATCCCCTATCCGCACCGTGTTGTCGAATTCAAAGGCCCAATGCCCACGTGACAGATGCCGTTGTCATTGGGGCAGGTCCAGCAGGCTTGATGGCCGCAGAAGAGCTGGCCAAAGCTGGTGCGTCGGTCACGGTGGCAGAGGCGATGCCATCTGTCGGGCGCAAGTTCTTGATGGCTGGAAAGTCAGGGCTGAACATCACAAAAGCGGAACCGAGTGCCGCCTTTCGTGCGTCCTATGGCGACCATATACCAACGGCTCTTTCCTCAGCACTCGCAGAGTTTGGGCCAGCTGAAGTCGTCACATGGGCAGAAGGATTGGGACAAACACTCTTTACCGGATCGACCGGGCGTGTTTTCCCAACGGTGATGAAGGCCTCTCCTTTGTTGCGCGCATGGTTGATCCGACTAGAGAAACTCGGCGTCAAAATCGCAACGCGATGGCGCTGGAATGGATGGCAAAACGATGGCTTGATTTTTGAAACGCCAGATGGTGTCGAAACCCTGTCGCCCAAAGCCACAATATTGGCCATGGGCGGTGCAAGTTGGGCACGGCTTGGCGCTAACGGCAAATGGGTGGAACATTTAGATAAGGACGTTGTGCCTTTCCTGCCCGCCAACATGGGTTTCGCTGTGGCATGGACGGACTTCATGACCCCCCATCTGGGCACTCCGATGAAAGCAGTCGGGTTGATGGCGGGAGATCAAACATCGCGCGGGGAATTCATCATCACGCGAAAAGGCATTGAGGGCGGTGGTGTCTATATGGTCTCACAAGCGATGCGCGACGGAGCACCGCTCTTTGTGGATTTGTTACCTGATTGGCCAATCGCAAAAATTCGGACGGCATTGGCCCGGCCCCGTGGAAAGACGAGCCTTTCAAATCACTTGCGGAAAACCCTAAAGCTCTCTCCGGCGCAGATCGCTCTTTTGTCCGAATTCGGGCGTCCATTTCCAGACGACTTAGCCAAGTCGGTCAAGGCGCTGCCGATCAAACACACAGGGCCACTTCCGATCGACGAGGCAATTTCCACAGCAGGCGGCGTGCGGTTTGATGCGTTGACGGACACGTTAATGCTGCAAAGCCATGAAGGTGTCTTTTGTGCGGGCGAGATGCTAGATTGGGAAGCGCCAACAGGCGGGTATTTAATCACCGGATGTTTGGCAACGGGTCGGTTGGCTGGCAAATCAGCTGCCGCATATTTGGGCGACGCGTAACCCTTGCCTCAACGCGAAATGAACAGCACTGTTGCATGATTGCATCTATGGATGAGAAACAGGCAGCAATCAAATTGTGTTACCATATCGTAAGAGTCGAATATTACTGACAATCGCTTACGCTAAGCTATTAATACTATTGCATTAAAATCAGTTCGATGCCTTTGAGAATAGGGTTTTAATGGGCGACTTTGCCTTTTTTGGACTGCAAGGGTGATTTTCGACGGAAATTTCACCTAGGATTCCCTGCAAAACCCTGATTCAATGCAACTATGTGGATAGGTCACGCTTTGGCCGTCCCACCCCGTGCATGAATGGAGTATCAATATGCGCCTTACAACAACACTCGCCGCTGCAGCAGCACTCGCAGTTTCCGGCGTTGCCGCCACAGCTGGCGGCATGGCCGAGCCAGTAATGGACAAGCCAGTCGTCATGGCTGACCCAGTTCCAGCACCTGCAGCATCTTCTGTAAGCCCAACATACATCGTAGTTGGTGTTCTTGCGGCACTTTTGATCGCAGCAGCTGTTGCTGAAGACTAAGAATTAGGATCTTTTGATCTTAGTTTGAAAGGCAGGCCTTTGGCCTGCCTTTTTTCGTTTCTAGCGCCGCGCCATCATTGCAAGGCGTATCAATGTGCGTTCCATCAGCGCGTTTTGTGGCGCCGTATTCGCCGACCGCAGCTGTAGATCCACATCAGTCAAAGCCGTCAGCGCCTTTTCCAAACGGTCGCGCCCCCAATGGCTGGCTTGACGCACGACCTTGTCGCGACGTGGACCAAAGACTGGCGGTCTCAGCCGGCCGGCACCCGCCGACGGCCCACCCGGATCAGAGGCCACGACATGCAACCTGCGGAAATGGCGCATCGCACCAATGCATAATGTCACAGGAGCCACCCCTTGCGCGTATAGATTTCGCAGCAAGGGTCCAAGCCGATCTGCTTGACCTGTTGCAACCACTTCAAGCACATCATCTACATCGACTTCGGCTGATTGCGGCGCATTCGCTGTGATGTCTTCAATGCTGAGGGGCGCATCATCACCACGTTTGTAGAGGCTGACTTTCTCAATCGTTTGGCGAAAATCGCCCGGCTCAAGGCTTGCAGCAAGCGACATCAAACTGTCCATTACATCCCGCTCGGGTTGTGGGATATCGGCATCTCGCAACGCCTGCTCGACATCCGCGATGCTCAGCGGATCATCATAGAGCCCAATGGCGACTGCATTTCGGTGTCCTTCAACGACCTTGCGCAAAGCCGACTTTGCCGTCAGTTGCCCGGCTGTAATCAAGACTTGCGCATCACCTTCTTGCCAATCACCAAGTGCCGCTGCGATGACTTTGGAGAGCCCGTCGGTTGCATCTTCGACAAATGCGACGCGGTGTCCGGGGAAGAAGCCTTGCGCCTTGATAGCGTCGTCCAACAATGCAGGATCTTTGCGTAGATCAGCAGCGTTGATCCGGGTCAGTCGCATCTCTTCTTCGCCTTGCGGTCCAACGAGCGCAGCAATCGCCTGTTGCCTCTTGTCAGCAACGCGCATCGGATCAGCCCCGAAAATCAACAACGCAGTGTGGGTCGGATCAGGCTTTTGAAAGTAGCTATTCGCCGCCGCACCCGTTAGTTTCATTGGACCTGCTCGGACGTCAGAACCAGCACCCGGCTGACAATCATATCTGCAAGGATGATCGAAAGACGTGCTTCTGCATCATCTTGGGTTGCTTGTGTCGCTACTGTCGACGCTGTTGCGGAATAACTGGTAAAGGCTTCGACCCTTCCGGCATCGATCTGGGCGCCATCTGCCAAAGCCACCAAAGACCATGTGGCCGACCCCACAATGTTAAAGCGAGAGGTATCGCCATCCTGTGCGACAGCCGCGGCCCTTTCACTGGACCGCAATGTCGTCTTCAGAACGTATTGCGGTGCTGTACTGCGACCCAACCGGTCCTCAAGCCGCTCACGCAAACGAAACCCTGCAACGGTCTCGCTTGTTTGAAAGGACACCTGATCGCGCAACCCGTTGTCTCCGCCATAGATCGGTGCAAAGCCGCAGCCTGCGAGCCCCAAGAGGCTAACAAGCACGGTCCGGCGAAGAATTGGGTTAGATGACAATGTTCACGATCCTGCCTGGGACAACGATCAGTTTCTTCGGTGCGCCGCCATTAAGGGCAGTCTGTACGACCTCAAGCGCCAAAGCAATTTCTTCAACGGACTCTTTGGATGCGTCCGCAGCCACCTGAATTTCTGCACGGCGCTTGCCGTTGATCTGGATCGGCATTGTCACCGTGTCTTCAACCAGCATCGCCTCATCCGCAATCGGCCATGCAGCGTTGGCGATTAGGCCCTCACCGCACAGCATCGACCAGATTTCCTCAGACAAATGCGGGGTCATGGGGGACATCAGCTGGGCCAATACCTTGGCCGCTTCGCGTTTGGCCGTACCACCAGCTTTGGATTTCGCTAGTACATTGGTAAACGCATAAAGCTTCGCAATCGCGGCGTTAAATCCGAAGGATTCAACGCCCATCGTGATGTCATGGATCGCCTTATGCATGGCACGCAGCAAATCATCATCGCCTGTGCCGGCAGAACCATCCATCGCAGCAATATCTGTCGCCACGCGGTGCACGCGGTTCAGGTGTTTATACGTGGCTTCTGCACCTGATGCCGTCCATTCAACATCGCGCTCGGGCGGGCTATCGGACAGTACGAACCAGCGTGCTGTGTCAGCGCCGTATTTGGCCAGAATATCATCAGGGTCGACGACGTTCTTTTTGGATTTGGACATCTTGGCAGAGGGCACGATGTCGACCTCGGTCCCATCTGCCAATTTTCCGTCGGTCACGTCTTCTGGCAGGTGATAAACCGGACGACCCTTGTCATCCATCGTCTGATAAATCTCATGCGTCACCATGCCTTGCGTGAACAGCGCGTTGAAAGGCTCCGCGGCACTTTCCGGCAGGTGCCCAGTCATGTTCATCGCGCGTGCAAAAAAACGGCTGTAGAGCAGGTGCAAAATCGCATGTTCAATCCCGCCGATATACTGGTCGACGTTCATCCAATAGGCGGCGTCTTCCATATTCGTCGGTTTATCGGCATGGGGTGCCGTGAAGCGTGCAAAATACCATGAGGAATCCACAAAAGTATCCATCGTATCGGTCTCGCGTTGCGCAGACTTTCCACAGGATGGGCAAGCACAATCACGCCATGTCGGGTGGCGGTCCAGCGGGTTGCCGGGCACGTCGAAACTGACGTCATAGGGCAGCTCAATAGGCAGGTTTTCGGTCTTCTCAGGCACCACGCCACAGTCTTCACAATGCACAACCGGGATCGGACAACCCCAATAACGCTGGCGGCTCAGGCCCCAGTCACGCAAACGAAATTTAGTAACGCCTGCGCCGATGCCATTGGCTTCGCAAAACGCAATTGCGGTCGCAATACCATCGTCCCCGGTCTGTTCCGTCTCGCCCGCAAAGCCGCGCACGTAGATCACAGGTTCGGATTTGGGTGGCACATAAGCGTCGCCACCATCCTCAGGCATGGTGATGTCTTCGTCTTTGACGGGGGTATAGGTGCTAATGACAGGCAGGTCATATTTCCGTGCGAAATCCAGATCGCGTTGGTCATGAGCAGGACACCCAAAGATCGCACCGGTGCCGTAGTCCATCAAAATGAAGTTCGCGATATAGACAGGCAGATCGGGATGCCCTTCCAAGGGGTGCTTGACGCGCAGACCGGTATCGTGACCCAGCTTATCAGCCTTCTCAATCGCCTCTGCTGTCGTGCCACCCTTGCGGCATTCAGCGCAAAAAGCGGCAACGGTTTCGTCCTTCGCCTCCAGCTCTTTCGCCAGCGGATGATCGGGGGAAATGCCCACAAAGGACGCGCCTAGCAAGGTATCAGGACGGGTCGTATAGACCTCAATCTCGCCGCCATCGGTGCGCTCAAAGGCAAATTGCAAACCACGCGACTTGCCGATCCAGTTCGCCTGCATCAGCTTTACCTTGGCGGGCCAGTCATCCAGACCGTCAATGGCAGTCAGCAATTCTTCGGAATAGTCGCTGATCTTAAAGAACCACTGCACCAGTTCGCGCCGCTCAACCTCGGCACCCGAACGCCAGCCTTTGCCATCGATCACCTGCTCATTGGCCAGTACGGTCATATCGACCGGGTCCCAATTGACCACAGCTTTCTTGCGGTAAATCAACCCCTTAGACAGGAAATCGATGAACAGGGCCTGTTGCTGACCATAGTATTCAGGATCACAGGTCGCAAATTCACGCGACCAATCAATCGACAAGCCGAGTGGTTTCATCTGCGCCTTCATGTCGGCGATGTTGTTGTAGGTCCAATCTTTGGGGTGGCCACCCGATGCCATCGCTGCATTTTCAGCAGGCATACCGAAAGCATCCCACCCCATCGGATGCAGAATGTTGTGCCCAGTAGCCAACTTATAACGCGCGATCACATCGCCCATAGTGTAGTTGCGCACGTGACCCATGTGGATCCGGCCAGACGGATAAGGGAACATCTCAAGCACATAATACTTGGGCTTATCGGCACTGCGTTCAGCCTGAAAGGTCTGTGCGCTGGCCCATGTATCCTGCCATTTCGCCTCGATCTCGGCGGGAGAGTAAGTTGTCATCTGTCGGGTCTTTCAAAAATGCGAAACGCCGGGCTATGGGCCCGGCGGTATTCATAATGGGGCTTTGGACCAATGGCTATAGGGCACCGCCCGCAATCAGAGAACCTGTGCCGACAAAAAGAAAGAGCGGCCCCGAAGGACCGCTCTGACTATAGGATCGTGCTGTTTCGCTTAGAATGCGAAGGACAGCTCAACAGTTGTACCGTTCTGGTAGTCGCCGCCACCGATCTCGTCGCCCTGGTCGCCATCGTCGTCCATTGCGTATGTTACGAGAACAGATGCGCCACCGCCGAGGTCGTATGTACCGCCAACGTGGTAGTCAGTGTCTTCTTCGTTGTTGTTCTCAGCACCGCCGAATACGGACAGGCCGTTACCAACATCGTAAGAACCTTCAACTGCCCACTTGGACACGCCTTGGTCGTCTTGCAGGTCAAGAGACGCAGCAATCGGGCCGTCAGCATAAGCAATGTTCAGACCGAGGTTGTCATCGTCGCCAGCAGCGCCGTCTTCAGCAACGTAGTAAGCTGTCGCTGTTACTGGGCCGAATGGGTATGCAACTTTGATACCTGTAGAGTTGTGCTCTGCACCGTCAAGTTCCCAGTCAACATAAGCAAGCGTGATAGTCGCGCCAGCTACAGCAGCTGTACCGGATACACCGAGAACGCCCTGCTGTGTGAAGTCGCCGTTGCCGTCAACGTAGTCTGTCTCTTCCTGGTAGGCCAAAGAAGCAGAGAACATGCCGAAGTCAGCGCCAGCACCGATTGAGAGCTGCTGCAGATCGTCGGAACCAGCAGAAGCTGAGTCGTCAACCAAGTAAGATACAGAAGCGTCAACGCCGCCGAACATTACGTCGCCACGAAGAACAGCAGAGTTGCTGCCTGTGGATACGCCGTCAGCTTCCATGTCGCCAGCAGATACCCAGTGCTTTTCAGCAGCGCGGGATGTATCGCCGTAGAACAGGCCAGCTGATTCAGATGTCAAAGACAGAACGAAATCGGAAGAAGCCAGGTCCTGGCCGCCGTCGTTGCTCTGTGTTGCGTCATCACCAGCAACTGTGATTTCAAAGTAGGCACCGGCTTCAACGCCGTTGTCCAACGCTGCAGTAGCAGTCGTTTTCAGGTTGCCTTCCCAGTAGAAGCCGTTCTCGTCATCGTTAGTGACAGTCGCAGGATCGCCACCGTCGTTATAACCAAGAGTGGCCGACATGGAGTTTGAGATGGATGTGTGTCCGCCAGCAGCAGCAGCGCCCGCAAATGCGACGATAGCTGTTGTTGTAAGAAGGATGCTTTTCATGGATATTTTCCCTCGTGTTATGCATTCCCAAGAATGCCAGTTGTCCTAGCATTGGCGCTTACCTGCTCTCTTCCGCACGAACACTCAAGCAAAATAAGGCGGCGAATCCGGTCTTTGGCCAAAATGATGCATCAATGACACACAAATTTTTCAATCATGACATTGGGTGAAATTCGCACTATTTCAGGCCGAAACTTACCGTGATCCTTATTTGTCGGAGTCTGTCATGCCTTTAGCCGAAATTCAGGGCCGTATTGTGGCCGCATGTGATGCTGCGGGCCGAAATATTGCAGATGTCAATTTAATTGCCGTTTCCAAGGTCCAACCCAACGCACGCGTTGCTGATGTCCTGAAAGAGGGTCACCGCGTGTTTGGCGAAAACAAAGTGCAAGAGGCCGCAAGCAAGTGGCCAGACTTTCGCACACAGTTTGACGGTATCCAGTTGCACCTGATCGGTCCGCTACAATCGAACAAAGTGAAACAAGCCATGCAGCTGGCAGATGCGATCCACACGGTCGATCGTTCTAAACTTGCCACAACAATCGCACGGCACGCACAAGATTTAGGGCGATGTCCGGATCTCTATATACAAGTGAACACCGGAGAAGAGCCGCAGAAGGCTGGCGTTCTGCCTGCCGATGCCGATGCATTCATCGCAGAGGTCCGCGCACTAGATCTACCGTTGAAAGGACTGATGTGCATTCCCCCGGTCGATGAAGAACCGTCTTTGCATTTCGCCCTGCTAGGCAAAATCGCCGCACGCAATGACCTGTCAGGTCTGTCCATGGGCATGAGCAGCGACTTTGAAAGCGCCATTGCTTTGGGTGCCACGCACATCCGCGTCGGCTCTGCCATTTTTGGCGAGCGTGTTTACGGGTGAGCGGCGACTATAATCCACCCCAAGACCCGTTGGTCATTCTGCATGACGATCACCAGGTTTTGCTGGTCGATAAACCAAGCGGCCTTTTGTCGGTGCCAGGCAAAGGTGAACACTTGGCCGATTGTCTTTTGGCCCGTGTCCAAGCCGCCTTTCCGATGGCCCTGCTGGTGCACCGCCTTGATCGCGACACATCAGGCGTCATGGTCTTTGCACTGACACCACACGCCCAACGCCATCTTGGTCTGCAGTTTGAGAAACGCCAGACCAAGAAAACCTACGTCGCCCGTGTTTGGGGCGAGATGACTGAAAAGACAGGAACCGTTGATCTGCCCTTAATCGTTGACTGGGAAAATCGACCGCTTCAAATGGTGGATCATGAAAACGGCAGGCAAGCACAAACCGATTGGCGCGTGATCCGTGCCAAGAATGGCGAAAGCCGGGTCCGCCTGATGCCGCGGACAGGTCGGTCACATCAGTTGCGTGTGCATATGCTCGCACTTGGCCATCCGATTTTGGGTGATCCGTTTTATGCACAAGGTGAAGCGCGGGATCACCCGCGCCTCATGCTGCATTCCGAGACATTGCAGTTCCGCCATCCCGATGGCGGGCAAGGCACTCGGATTACGGCAAAGTGCCCTTTCTAAGGCCCTTATTCAGCGGCCCAGCCGGAAATAGCCTTTACCTCTAGGAATTCCTCAATCCCCCAAACGCCGCCTTCGCGGGCGCGACCTGACATCTTCATGCCGCCAAAGGGTGATCCCGCAGCACGACCTTTGCCATTCATCTCAACCATGCCCGAACGCAGAGCCAACGCCATGCGGTTACGCTTGTCCCCGTCTTGGGTCTGGACATAATTGGTCAGGCCGTAAGGCGTATCATTGGCGATCTTCACGGCGTCCGCTTCATCATCAAACGGGATGATCGACAGGACCGGACCAAAAATCTCTTCCTGTGCGATACGCATATCGTTGGTCACATCGGCAAAAACGGTTGGACGGACAAAGAACCCACGGTTCATCCCCTCTGGCAAACCGGGGCCACCTGCAACCAAACGTGCGCCTTCGTTGATGCCGACCTCAATCATGTCTTGAATTTTGGCCCACTGGGTCTTGTTCACAACAGGGCCAATGTGACGACCCGGTTCAGACGCGGGACCCACTGTCATCTTGGTGGCAATCTCAGCCGCAGCCTCGACCGTTTGGTCATAAATCGACCGTTCCACCAGCATGCGGGTCGGTGCGTTACAGGACTGGCCAGAGTTTGCCATACAATGGATGACACCGCGCTTGACCGCTTTCTCGTCGGCATCCGCAAAGATGACATTGGCACCCTTACCGCCCAATTCCAGCGTGACACGTTTTAGCGTCTCGGCGGCGGCAACCGAAATGGCTTTGCCCGCACGTGTGGATCCAGTGAAGCTGATCATCGCCACATCTTCGTGACGGGTCAGTTGGCTGCCAACACCGGCGCCGTCACCGTTCACAAGATTGAAGACACCAGCAGGCACACCTGCATCATGTACAAATTCGGCAAACAGCAGTGACGAAAGCGGCGATTCCTCGGATGGCTTCAACACCATCGTGCAGCCTGCAAGCAGGGCCGGGATCACCTTCAGCGTCACTTGGTTCATCGGCCAGTTCCACGGGGTAATCAGACCGACAACGCCAATCGGTTCTAGCGCGATACGATCTTCTGGCGCGTGGGGACCAAGCGGCTTGATCCATTCGATGTCATCCATAGCCCGCAGTGAATTCTTCAAGTGCCAAGGCAAACACGGGGCCTGACTGCTGCGGGCCATATCGATCGGTGCGCCCATCTCTAAACTGATCGCTTCGGCCATTTCCTCAACCCGCGCTTCATATTGATCAAGGATCGCTTTGACATAACCCGCGCGTGTCGCCGGATCAGTCGCTGCCCATGCGGGGAAGGCAGCAGACGCCGCCGCAACCGCCGCATCCGTATCAGCCTGATCACCAAGTGAAATCACAGCACATGCGTCTTCGGTTGAAGGGTCGATCACGTGGTAATCATTCGCTTCCACGGGCGGCACCCAAGCACCATTGATATAGAAGTTGCGGCTCTCAATCATGGTATCACTCCAGCAGGTTGTCGGCGAAACTTGTGGCATCGCAATCAGGACTGCGCAAGCGATAGTGGTACTTACACTGTTGCCCGCCTATATTGACGCCAATGCATTTCAGAAAAGGAAGTAAGACAATGGGTCTGCGCATCAACGATACAATCCCAAATTTAACGGTCGAAACTGATCAGGGCAGTTTTTCACTTCATGACTGGATCGGCGATAGCTGGGCGATCCTGTTTTCACACCCCAAGGATTTCACACCGGTTTGCACCACTGAATTCGGCGCCGTGGCTCAACTGGCCGACGAATGGTCCAAGCGTGGCACAAAGGTGATCGGCGTCAGCGTTGACGGCGTCGAGGACCATAAGAAATGGAAAGGTGACATTGAGACCGTAGGCGGTGCGCCTGCCGGTTTCCCGATCATTGCTGATTCCGGGCTAGAGGTCTCCAAAGCCTTCGACATGTTGCCAGCCGAGGCCTACTTGCCTGATGGCCGCACACCGGCAGATAGCGCGACAGTCCGATCTGTCTTTATCATCGGACCTGACAAGCAACTGAAACTGTCGATGACCTATCCAATGACGGTTGGCCGCAACTTTGCCGAAGTGCTGCGCGCGCTTGACGGGCTGCAAACATCCACGGGTCGTGGTGTTGCAACACCTGCGAACTGGAATGTCGGCGATGATGTGATTATCCCGGCGACCGTCAGCGACGAAGACGCGAAGGCCAAGTTTGGTGATTTCACCAAAGTTCTGCCGTACTTGCGGACAACAAAACTGAAAGACTGATACTGCAATCACGTCACAAAAAAGCCGCCTGAGCAATCAGGCGGCTTTTCGTATCTCAGGCAGTTTGTGCCTTAGTATGTATAGGACACGCCAAAGGCGATGTATGGCAGTGCCACAACATCTTTTGCGTCATCGATCGAATCCTGAACGTCTTGGTCAGCGTCAATTGTGTCTTGGTTGCCAGCGCCTGTTGCAGTCACTTCCAGGTCGATACCGCCTGTAAAGATCGCACCCAGTTCAGCTGTCAAAGCCCAACCTTCTGCAAAGTTCCAGTCATAACCAGTCGTGATCATCGGGGCGAGCGCGTTAGAAAACTCGGCTGTCACTTCAGCTTCTTCGCCAGCCGACGTGCCCTCAGCGCTCAACTCAGTGTTTGAGATGAACAGGCCGCCTGACAAACGCCAGCCATTTTGCATTGGGTAATAGTCGGCCAGAACGGCTAGACCACCAAGGTTGAAGTCACCTTCGGCGGTGTCTCCATCACTTGTTTCTTCATAGTTCGCGCTGAAACCACCCATCAACGCACCACGTGCACGCCATTGCGGATCAATCTGATAAGCACCCTCTAGGTTCAGGCCAAATGTAGAAAGGCCTGCGCCTACGGTGACGTCACCAGTTTCGGCTGAAGCCATTGTGCTAAGCGCCGTCAAAGCTGTCGCGGCGAAAAGTGTCTTAAATTTCATGTGAGGTCCCTCATAAATTTCTATTTTTCGGTGTACTGCAGCTTTTGACACAAGAGCTGCTTACAGTTGTGCGAATTGGCAAAGCAATCGCGCAAAAATATGGCATTTTTTGAACAATTTTAGATCGTTAACGAACAACACCCGACCAATTGGCCGGGTGCTATCAACTAAGCTTTAGATTGCAGTCAACGCAAGTGGGTTACTCTGACGCATCTTCTTTTGTGATTTCTTCGCCAGTCGCCTGATCAACCATCTTCATAGCCAAACGGACTTTGCCGCGATCATCAAATCCAAGCAGCTTGACCCAAACTTCCTGACCTTCTTTCAGAACATCAGAAGGATGATTCAGGCGCTTGTTTTCGATCTGGGACACATGAACCAGACCGTCGCGCTTGCCAAAGAAGTTCACGAAGGCGCCGAAATCGACAAGCTTCACAACTTTACCTTTGTAAATCACACCCTCTTCTGGCTCAGCCACGATGGAATGGATCATGTCGTAGGCTTTCTTGATCGCTTCGGCATCGTTGGACGCTAGCTTGATGATACCTTCGTCGTTGATATCAACCTTAGCGCCAGATGTTTCCACGATCTCACGGATGACCTTACCACCTGACCCGATGACTTCACGGATCTTATCAGTTGGGATCTGCATGGTTTCGATCTTTGGCGCGTGCACGCTGAATTCTTGCGCACCGGTCAGGGCTTTGCCCATTTCGCCAAGGATATGCAAACGACCAGCTTTGGCTTGGGCCAAGGCTTTGGACATGATCTCTGGCGTGATGCCCGCGATCTTGATGTCCATCTGCAAAGACGTGATGCCGTTCTCGGTACCCGCAACCTTAAAGTCCATGTCGCCAAGGTGATCTTCGTCACCAAGGATGTCGGACAGAATGGCATAGTCGCCATCGTCTTCCATAACCAGACCCATGGCCACACCAGCAACTGGTGCTTTCAAAGGTACACCCGCGTCCATCATGGACAAGGAACCACCACAAACAGACGCCATCGAGGACGAGCCATTTGATTCAGTGATCTCTGACACCAGACGGATCGTGTATGGGAAATCGGTTGCCGCAGGCAGAACCGCCTGCAACGCACGCCATGCCAGCTTACCATGACCAATCTCGCGGCGGCCCGGGCCACCCACACGACCTACTTCACCAACAGAGTATGGTGGGAAGTTATAGTGCAGCATGAAGTTTGACTTATACATGCCGGTCAGCGCGTCGATCATCTGCTCGTCGTCACCGGTACCCAGTGTTGTCACGACAAGACCTTGGGTCTCACCACGTGTGAACAAGGCAGACCCGTGTGTCCGTGGCAGGATGCCAGTCTCGGATACGATCGGACGGATGGTGTCGAGGGCACGGCCATCGATACGCTTGCCGTTCTTAACGACATCACCGCGCAGAACGGCTGATTCCAGACCCTTTAGGGCAGAACCAAGGTTCGCGTCTTCTTGCTGCTCTTCAGTCAAAGCCTCAACAATCGCAGCTTTGGCAGCTGTGACCGCTGCAGTGCGTTCCTGCTTATCGGTGATCGCATAAGCGGCACGCATCTGGTCTTCGCCAGCGGCCTTCACGGCAGCGGACAGGTCAGAGTAATCAACCGGCTGGAAATCAAACGGCTCTTTCGCGCAATCCTCGGCCAGATCAATGATCAGGTCGATAACTGGCTGAATGCTTTCGTGTGCGAATGTCACCGCACCGAGCATTTCTTCTTCTGTCAGCTCGTATGCTTCGGATTCAACCATCATCACGGCGTCTTTGGTGCCGGCAACAACAAGGTCCAAACGCTGCTCAGGGTTCATACGCAGGTTATGCATGTCGTCAATTTCTGGGTTCAGGATGTATTCGCCATCCTCAAATCCAACGCGGCAGGCAGCAATCGGACCACGGAACGGCGCACCAGAAATGGTCAACGCAGCAGAGGCCGCGATCATCGCAACCATGTCAGGGTCATTCACCATGTCGTGGGACAGCACAGTACACATCACCAGAACTTCGTTTTTGAAGCCGGGGACGAACAATGGGCGAATTGGACGGTCGATCAAGCGGGATGTCAGCGTCTCTTTTTCAGTCGGACGCGCTTCGCGCTTAAAAAAGCCACCTGGCACTTTACCGGCGGCATAGTATTTCTCTTGGTAGTGGACGGTCAGCGGGAAAAAGTCCTGACCCGGCTTTTGCTTACGTGCAAATGTCACGTTCGCCATAACGCTGGTTTCACCCAGTGTTGCAATGACAGAACCGTCTGCCTGGCGGGCAACTTTACCCGTTTCCAGTGTCAGCGTTTCTTCGCCCCACTGAATTGATTTCTTCACTTCATTAAACATGATGTTTTCCTAGTTGGCCTGTTTGGCCTTTTTTGCGTAGGGGGCGTATTCCCCCTCATCCCGGTATCTTGCTATGGCGCTGGGATGCGGGCGCCTGCTTCTTCAAGATTTGCGGGGCTTAGCGGGTTTTTTTGTGTTTGGGAAGGGGGGCGGTTCAGCGCATTGGCACAGGTAAGCCCCGTTGCTTGGCGACTTCGATTTGTTCTGTCGTTGGGATCACCCATTCCGCCACGTGCTGGCGGTCAATCGCGTTCCTTGCAAAAAGTAGATCGCGTATCTGATGAAAATCCAATTCGCCACGCTCGCGGATATTGCTTTGCGGTGGTCCCGGCCATTCTTGAACCACTGTATCTGCCAAGCAAAGGTTGCTGGCACCCGCTGCTTCACTCGAAAAGCCTTGCAGGTGATTATGGATCAAAGTGGGTGGCTTTTCGCGTCGTGCAAGAACAATCAACTGCTGGTCTGGATGCAAAGGAAATGCCGCTAAATGGGCGGCGGACCCATCCGTCATGACAATCGTCTCAGACGCTGCATATGTTCTCAGTTGCGTTTCAAGATCGTGCTGTTCGGGGGCAAAGATTTCGAAACCCGATTGGCGCAAATTGTCTTCTAGCACGTCTTCGCAAAGGACATGACCTAAGGCAGGTTCAAGCTGTGTTCTTGTGACATAAAGCTTTGATCCGGGCTTAGGCGCAACATCCTTTGATACAATGCTGTCGCGACACCATGCGACGAACGCGGGGTCCGGAATGCAGTGTGTCGTTTCCCCAAAAAGACTCTCTCCCAAAAACAGATTGCTCACACGGGTAGGCGCAACAATAAGCTGAACCGGCAAAGTGACCCCGAATGCAGCATATGTCCTGCGAAGCATTGCTTGTTTGCCTCTACGACGAAGCGCGCGCGGGAAACCTGCAAGCAAAATACCATCCACCGCACCTGCTTTTTCAAGCCAAGGCAGCCTGCCTAAGCATTGTGTGATCTGATGACCAAAATGCGGCTGAAAGAACCCGCCAAACAACCACTTTCCTTCGAGCTCGCTTATTTCGTCGGCTAAGTCGGACAGCGAAGGATCATACCCTTGGTTGTCGTACCGGTTGAGCGAACAGCGCGATCCCGGCAAGACAGTGTCAGACTGGTCCTTAATCGCAAGTGCAAGTCTTTTGTCTACGACACGTGCCTGAAAGGGTGGGACGATCGTCGCGTTCTGGTGCCAGTGGCCGCTCACTCAAAGTCTACCTTTTTTCAGTTGTGTTCTTTTTCGGCAGCAGACCAGAGGTAATCCTGCTTGTGAAGCCTAAGGTTACTCACTACGAATTTTCCTAACATTGGGAGACGCGTTATGCAAAAAACCGTGGTAAATAGCTGGAACGAATGGGACCCCCTGAAGCATGTGATCGTTGGTCGTGCCGATGATTGTCACATTCCCCCGGAAGAACCTGCACTTGATGCCAAAGTGCCCGAAGACAGCGATATGCGTGGTCAGTGGGGACGCAGGCCACAAGAAACGATAGACCGCGCCAACGAACTGTTAGACAACTTCGCAGCTATGCTGCAGAAACGCGGTGTGCGTGTTGATCGGCCAACATCGATTGATCACTCTCAGCCTGCAACGACGCCTGATTTTCACACGGATAGTCAGTTCGGCTGTATGCCACCACGCGATGTCCTGCTGACCGTCGGATCAGAGATGCTGGAAGCCACGATGTCCTATCGCTGCCGTTGGTTTGAATATCTGAACTATCGCCCTTTGATGCAGCAATACTTCAACGAAGACCCAAATTTCCGCCACGAAAGCGCCCCTAAGCCGCGTTTGACGAATGAGGATTATCATCCCGATTATCTGAGCGATAAAATTGGGGTCGAACAACGTCTCAAGTGGGCCGAGGAGAAATTCTTTGTCACAACTGAAGAAGAACCTTTGTTCGACGCCGCCGATGTGCTGCGGTTTGGGCGTGACCTTGTTGTGCAACATGGGTTCACAACAAACCTAAAAGGGATCGAATGGCTACGCCGCCACTTCCCTGATCACCGCGTCCACACGGTGAATTTCCCAGGCGACCCCTATCCAATCCACATCGATGCGACGTTTACGCCACTGCGCCCCGGCTTGATCCTGAACAACCCGCAGCGCCGCCTGCCCGAAGACCAGCGCAAGATGTTCCAAGATAATGATTGGGAAATCGTCGACGCCGCACAGCCAGCGCACAACGCGCCACCAGCACTTTGCTATTCATCAACTTGGCTTTCAATGAATGTACTTGTCTTGGACCCCAAGACCGTGTGCGTTGAGAAATCCGAGGTTTATCAGGCTGAACAAATGGACAAACTGGGTATGGAAGTCGTCGAGGTTGAACTGCGCGATGCCTATGCCTTTGGTGGTGGCCTGCATTGCTGTACCGCTGACGTGTACCGCGAAGGCAAATGCGAAGATTATTTTCCAAGTTTGAACTGACGCAAATACCGCATGAAAAAACGCCCACCGATTGGTGGGCGTTCATTCGCATTCAATACCAGCCGACTGTCTTTCGTCGGTAAAATTAGGGACGTTCCCCGACCAGCGCACCTTGGATCAGATAGTCTGGCTCGTCATCAGACGTCAGGACGCCGCTAACGGTCACGCCAACTGCACCACCATCTACGCCAAAGAAACGCCCGGTATAATTCGCATCCTCTACAACGGGGTTCACAAAAATCTCGTTGCTTTGGGTTGCGCTAAAGCTGTCTGAGAAACCATTCTGCACGATCGAAGTCTCTGCAAGTTCAAAAGCCACAAGCACCTCTGGGTCGCCCTCGCCGCCTCCATCGACCATGTTGAATGAGCCCGTGACTTTGTCGGTGTCAAAGTTTGCTGTTAGTTCAAACACGCCTTCTATAATGCTGCCTGTACGGTTGATTGTCGGTCCAATCAGAGCAATCTCAATGATCGATGCTCCTGAGTAAGTGACGACGCCTTGTGTCGTGGCAATTTTGGCAGGATCAGTGTCAAACCCAATTGGAAGAATGGCGCCAAACCCGTCATCGCCGTCAAGCAAACCTGCAATGACGACAGCAAGCGGGAAGTTCTCACTCTGATCAAGAATTTCGATCCCTTCATTTGCGGAAGTAAAGTCGCCATCCTCCTCAATCATAAACGACTTAGTTTGCCCGTTCATTGTTAAGGTGATCGACTGACCATCCGCTGCGACTTCGATTTCCACTGGGATTGTTGCGGGGTTGAATCCGTCAGCGCTATCGAACGAAAATGCAGCCGCTTGAGACACTGTAAAGGTCTCACCTACAAATGGCTCAGTGCCGGGTGTCGAGAACCCAGTTTGGGGCTGCGGTGGAACTTGCGTTTCGTCCTGACGATCACCCGAAGCCGAACCTCCACCACACGCAGCGAGGAATGTGCACGCCAAAACGGACGCAAAAGAAAACTTGTTCATACTGGTTACCTAACTAGCGTTGATCAACAAAACCTACTGATCAGCAAAATATGTCCCTGATTTGTCGAGATATGTACGTTCTTTGGAAAAACGAAAAGGAACTTTGGCTTTGAGGGGTCAAGACAAGCCGAATCTTGCCCATATCGCCGTCGATACAAGCGCAGGCGCGGCAACCCTCAAAAGCAAAACGCCCACCAAAAGGCGGGCGTTCCAAATTCTGTTCACGTTGAGCGGTCTTAGCGACGCAGGCCCAAACGCTTGATCAGGTCTTGGTAGCGTGCTTCGTCTTTTCCTTTGGTATAATCCAAAAGCTTGCGACGCAGTGCGACCATTTTCAGCAGACCACGGCGACCGTGGTTATCTTTTTTGTGGGTCTTGAAGTGCTCTGTCAGCGTCGCGATGCGGCTGGACAAGATTGCAACCTGAACTTCGGGCGAACCTGTGTCGCCTTCTTTGGTCGCAAATTCCTTCATGATCCGTGCTTTGTCTTCAGCAGTAATCGACATCGGGGTCTCCTTATATTTAAGGGTTGATGGCGCGATCCGGGATGTCGTCCAGAAAGGCCCGTGGAGGGTCCGTGCAGGTCTAACCCTGCGCAGATGCGTCGCAATAGGAGGATTCTGTATAAAAGGAAAGTGTTTTGTTAGACGGCAACCAAGGTGATCTGCGTTAAATCCAGATCTGTCAGCCCAACAAACGTGGCGACGGTCGTATCATCAGCAATCAAGACAAGCCCATCGTCTGTTTCAATCGTCGCCAAAACGGGTGGCGCCCCTTCATAGCCAATCTCGATCACGTCGCTGGCGTCGTCAAAATCCTCGACCACCAGATCATTGCCAAGCGTTAGCGCAAAGGTATCTGCGCCGGTGCCCCCATGCAGGTTATCGTCCGCGCCGCCCATCAACGTATCATCACCAGCACCGCCATTGAGGAAATCAACATCGGTATCGCCACGGTCATAAAGAATATCGTCGCCTGACCCGCCATGCAGCGTGTCTGCGCCATTGCCACCCACCAGCGCATCGTCTCCCAGCGATCCCAACAGCGCATCATCGCCCACGCCGCCCATCAAAACGTCATCACCGCCGCCGCCATTCAAGGCGTCGTCGCCCGCACCACCAGCAAGAATGTCGTCCCCAACGTGCCCGTTCAGCGCGTCATCGCCGGCACCTGCAACCAGCACATCATCACCGCGACCGCCTTGCAGAATGTCATCACCGCCGCCGCTGACCAAATGGTCGTCGCCGTCTTCGCCATGCACATAATCATCACCCGCGCCCGTCACGACCACATCATCCAGATCACCCGAAAAGATCACCGCATCCTCGTCACTTGGGTCGATCAGATCATCGATTGGTTTGATATCAACGCTTGGATCATCATCCACATCTTCAGCCGGGACAACCTCGACCTCATCTTCATTATCCATCATCACAAGGGCCGTCATCGCGACCCCACATAATCCAAAAAGAGCGAGCATTTCATCTACCTGTACAAAAACCGAGCCGCCCCCGACCCGGGACTGTGGATAGCATGAGGCACACCTCAAATGACCCAAAAACGAAACAAATGGTTAACGTCTAAAACGCATCCCAAAGGATCGGTTGTTGCGTGTAGCTGATATATAACGGGTGTTTGGGGTGACCGTGCTTGCTAAGCCCCAGCGAATAAAGCGGCATGCCCGTTTCGCGCAAAAGCGCCTCTACTGCGGGCCCCCGATGACGGTGCACACCATGGGTGCCCCAAGCGGCAATCACCTGATCTGCCCATGCGGCCCCATTCAGAAGCGTAGCATCATTTTCCGGCCCTACAGGATCCTTTGCTTTGCGCATTTGGAACGGATCGGTGTCACGCCATGCAAAGATATTCGCCACTTGAAATGCACCAAAGCCCAATGCACGTGCACGTCGTTCGCAACGCTCGACCGTTGGATCGTTTTGCACTTCGGTTGCTTTGGAAGGGTTCAACATAACAAAGAGCACCCGCTTGCCCGCCGCATCCCAAGTCCGGGTCAGCGCATAACGGTAGCGTTCGCAGTCAGAATATGTCGCCGTCGAGGGTGCATCATCCTTGATATGCGTCCGCGTGATCACCTAAACCACGAAAACGCGTGACGGCTGTATTTCGCCACCGCGATATGTCCCAACCGCAATTGCCTTACCCTCATACGAGGCCCAGACTTCGTCGCCAAATTCCACATTTGTCGCAATGACCGAAGCAGGATTGCCGTTGCGCAGCTTAGCCACGCTTTCTGCAAGGCAACGGACCTCTGGCAAGTCATCCAAACCCACCTCAAGTGGTTGCAGGAACGCATCCAGTTCAAGGGTCTTTGCCATTGCATCGACCTGATCCAAAGTGACGCCATCGGTGGCCTGAAACGGCCCCGACCAAATGCGGCGCAGTGATCTGACATGCGCCTTACATCCCAATGCATCGCCCAAATCGCGGGCGATAGACCGCACATAACCGCCCTTGCCGCAGGTCATCTCCAGAACAACATGATCAGCATCCAGTCGATCAACCAGCACCAATTCTTCTACCCACAAAGGACGGGCGGCCAGCGCCATTTCCTCGCCATCACGCGCCTTTTTATAAGCACGTTCGCCATCGACTTTCACCGCAGAAAACTGCGGTGGCACTTGCATGATATCGCCCACAAAGGCCAACAGCGCAGTCTTGATTTCTTCGTCTTCAGGGCGGGTGTCTGAGGTCGCGATAACCTCACCTTCGGCGTCGTCGGTATTGGTGGCTTGCCCCAGACGAATCGTAAAAGTGTAGGCTTTCAATGCATCTGTGATGTAAGGCACGGTCTTTGTCGCCTCACCCAATGCCACAGCCAACACGCCTGTTGCTTCGGGATCAAGTGTACCCGCATGCCCAGCTTTTTTGGCATCCATCGCCCAACGCACCTTGTTCACAACAGCGGTCGAGGTGATGCCAGCAGGTTTATCCACCACCAACCAGCCCGAAATATCACGCCCCTTGCGTCTGCGTCCCATGTCTTTGCCCTTCTTCGAATTGAAGGCTAGCTAGTGGGAACGTCATAAAGGGTCAACAGCCCTCCAACACCTCCAAGAAGGCCTCACCAAACCGTTCGGCGTATTTATCGCCAATCACACGGGTCAGGTTATCCATATCTGTGCTGCGCAATTGCGCAACTTTGGCAAGCATTGAGGCAGAGCAGCTCATGGGTTTGTCCGCCCCGTGCGGTCCGCGGTTGAGCGAGGCTTGCACCTGCATCAGCCGATCATAGACAGCACCTTCGTCACGTCCGGCCAGCTTGCGCCGCATTGGGTGCACTTCTTCGACGGCACCTGCGATCACCTCAAGAAAGTCGCGGCCATAGTTTTCAAGTTTCTTTGCACCGACACCGCCGATATGGGCCATCTCATCCAGCGTCATGGGTCGCTTTTCGGCCATCTCAATCAGCGTGCGGTCGTTAAAAATAATATAGGCGGGCGCGTTTGCCTGTTCGGCCAAATAGCGGCGCTTAGCCTTCAGCGCAGACAGCAACGGCGCGTCTTCTTCACTCACCAGCATCCGCACCTTCGGGCCAGAGCCACGCGCCGCCTTAATCGTGTCGCGGCGCAACTCAATCGTCGCTTCGCCCCGCAGAATGGGCCGCGCGTGTTCGGTCATCCGCAACGCACCATGCCGTTCGCGGTCAGGACGCAGCAGGTCATGGCCCATCATCTGCCGGAAAATCGCCTGCCATTGGCGTTTGTCATAATCCTTGCCCACGCCATAAGTGGGCAGGCTGTCATGGCCGCGTTGTTGGATTCTGTCAGTCTGATTGCCCAACAGAATGTCAATCAAATGGCCTGCACCGAACCATTCCTCAGTCCGCAGTGCAGCCGACAACGCCATGCGCACAGCGGTCGTCCCATCAAACACCTCAGCGGGTTTGTCGCACAGATCGCAATGCCCACACGGGCCGGGGTTTTCGCCGAAATACTCTAGCAAGTTCTGACGCCTACACCGCAACGCCTCTGCCAGACCCAGCAATGCATTCAACCGCCCATGATCCGCCGCGCGGCGTTCCGGGGGCGCCAACCCTTCGTCGATCTGCTGACGGCGATAGCGGATGTCATCAGGCCCAAACAGCGTCAGCGTCTCAGCCGGTGCACCATCACGGCCTGCGCGACCGATTTCCTGATAATACGCCTCAATCGATTTGGGCAAATCCGCATGAGCAACCCACCGGATGTCCGGCTTATCAATCCCCATACCAAAGGCGACGGTGGCACAAACGATCAAACCGTCTTCTTGCTGGAAACGACGTTCCACAATGCGGCGATCCTCGGCTTCCATCCCGCCATGATAATGGCAGGCACGGTGCCCCGTTTCGCCCAGCGCCTTAGCCAGCGTTTCAGTCTTCGCTCGGGTGCCACAGTAAACAATCCCAGACTGGCCTTTGCGGGCGGCGGCGAAGTTCAGGATCTGATTGCGCGGTCCGTCTTTGACTGCGAAAGCCAGATGAATGTTGGGGCGGTCAAAGCCACGCAAGAACGTAGCAGGCTGCTGACCGCCAAACAGTTTTTCGACAATTTCTTCACGCGTCTCAGCATCGGCTGTCGCCGTGAAAGCGGCCAAAGGCACGTCCAATGTGCGCTTCAATTCGCCAATACGCAGATAATCAGGGCGGAAATCATGGCCCCATTGGCTGACGCAATGCGCCTCATCCACCGCGATCATGCTGACACCCGCACGGCGCAACATATTCATGGTACCGCCAGAGGCGAGGCGTTCGGGCGCCATATACAAAAGCTTCAGCGTGCCCGCCTCCAGCGCTTCCCACACCGCGTCGGTTTCTTCGGGGGTATTGCCAGATGTTAGCGCACCCGCTTCAACCCCCGCTTCGCGCAGCCCGCGCACCTGATCGCGCATCAAGGCGATAAGAGGGGAAATAACAACAGTCACACCGTTACGGGCTAGGGCAGGCAATTGAAAACAAAGGGATTTACCGCCACCAGTCGGCATAATCGCAAGGGTGTTTTCACCCGCAATAACGGCATCCACGATCTCTTCCTGACCGGGTCGATAGGCATCAAAGCCGAAAACGTCACTCAGAAGCGTTGTGGTGGACACGCGGATACCCTGTATTGCAATTCTTGCTGCTCTTAACCGTCACAATCCCACGCTAAGAATCGGTTAACAAGAGGTCAGGTGGCCACAAAAGCCGAAAGGCCGACACCTACTTAAAGGTGCCGGCCCCAGGAACAGGAAGGATGAACCTCCCTGTTTTTAGCTGTCGATGTCGTAAACTTTTGAGACAACGACTTCGCCATCCACTTTCAGCACTGCGATCACGTCGCGGTTTGCTGGGAGGCCTGTGTCGATGCGAACGTTTGTGTTCACACCAGCATTCAATTCTTCAGAGCCGAGCAACGCGCCAGCTTGGCCTGTGTGGTAGTCATAGATTTCAACAACGCCGCCAGCATCGGCGCGAACTGTGCCCAGCTGCAGTGTGTCGCCTGCGTCAAGTGTGCGGCCGTTCTCAAAGTAGTTAGAAGCGGATGCGCCAGTTGCAGTTGCAGCGATGGTTGCAGCGATCAGAGCGATTTTTTTGATAGACATGGTTTTGTTCCTTTAGATTTGTGTGTTGCAGCGGGAGAACTGCGAGATTTGAATATGCGGCGGTATTGCCGCTGAGGAGGGAGGGAGGTGCCTCCATCATTGGAGGCACCAGAGGGAATATTAGCTGTCGATGTCGTAGACTTTGGAAACAACGGTTTCGCCGTCGACTTTCAGCACTGCGATCACGTCGCGGTTTGTTGGAAGACCTGTGTCGATGCGGACGTTTGTGTTCACACCAGCGTTCAGTTGTTCAGAACCCAACAACGCACCAGCTTGGCCTGTGTGGTAGTCATAGATCTCGACAACGCCGCCAGCATCAGCACGGACTGTGCCCAGTTCGATTGTGTCGCCTGCATCCAATGTGCGGCCGTTCTCAAAGTAGTTAGAAGCAGATGCGCCAGTTGCGGTTACAGCGATTGTGGCAGCGATCAGAGCGAATGATTTGATAGACATGGTTTTGTTCCTTTAGGTTTGTGTATGCGGCGACATTTGCCGCCGAGATTGGGGTGGTGCCTCCGTCATTGGAGGCACCAGAGAGGGGATTAGTTGTCGATGTCGTAGACCTTGGAGACAGCTACTTCGCCGTCGACTTTCAGCACTGCGATCACGTCGCTTGTTGCTGGCAGGCCTGTCTTGACGCGAACGTTTGTGTTCACACCGGCGTTCAGCTGCTCAGTACCAAGCAGTTTACCGGCTTCGCCGCGGTGGAAGTCGTAGATCTCTACGATACCGCCAGCGTCGGCACGAACTGTACCCAACTGAAGAATGTCGCTTGAGTCGAGTGTGCGACCATTTTCAAAGTAGTTAGATGCGGAAGCGCCAGTTGCAGTTGCTGCGATTGTGGCGGCGATCAGTGCGATTGATTTAATAGACATGGTTTAGTTCCTTTTAAGTTTGTTTGGTGCGGCGGGAGAACCGCTTGGTTTGTTTGTGCGGCGTCGTTGTCTGCCGCGTTTCGATGAGATGAAGATTGGTCATCCGAGGCCGTTCGGAAAGGCTCACACCGATCACGAAAATGGTGATCAATGTGATCAAGTTTGGTGCTTGACAGGCGGTTTTTTGCGCTAATACGTGACTTCTGCGCATTTATGCACAGAAATGAATCTCTCTCTGTGCGCTAACAGCCCCTAGGGCCGTCCAAATTGAATCAATATTTTTTCACGCGTT
This sequence comes from uncultured Paracoccaceae bacterium, assembly GCA_947496605.1. Classification (GTDB taxonomy): domain Bacteria; phylum Pseudomonadota; class Alphaproteobacteria; order Rhodobacterales; family Rhodobacteraceae; genus Yoonia. The sequence goes on from CANMDF010000003.1 coordinate 418,428, forward strand.
CACAGATTTCAGTTTGGCGCATTTCTGTGAGTAGCGATTATTTCTTTCATCTCGCGGCGGCGTGACTGATGTGACATGAATTCGGGGGGTTAGCGGGCCTCAAAACCACCTGACGGACCTGCGAATCTTTGAATTTGAGTCGTTGCCAACCTGATTCACACCCCGTAACCCTGTTGGTTCAGGAGGAATTTGATGGGCGAGATCATTTTAGTCCGGCACGGACAGGCCAATTCCGGCGCCACTGACGAAGAAAGCTATGACAAGCTGTCAGATCTGGGTCACCAACAGGCAAAATGGCTGGGTGACTACCTCTCAGAACGGGTCGGACCCTTTGACAAGGTGATTTCCGGCAGCCTGCGACGCCATAAAGAGACCGCAGCAGGCATCGGATATACCGATCCGCAGATTGACCCCCGCCTGAACGAGATGGATTACTTTAATCTGGGTCAAGCGCTGGAAGACGTGCACGGTGTCCCCTTCCCCGGCCCCGATGAATTCGCCAGCCACGTCCCCCAAGTGATGGAAGCCTGGCACAAAGCCGAGATTATGGGCGTCGAAACCTTCGCCTCATTCGAGGAACGTGTCACATCTGTCCTGCAAGAAGCCGCCAAACCCGATGTGCGCGTGCTGTGCGTGACCTCAGGCGGGGTGATCGGGATGATCATACGTCATTTGCTGAACCTTGATCCCACCCGGATGGCCCACGTTCTCCTGCCGATCATGAACAGTTCTATGCACCGGGTCCGCGTCATCCCGCAGGGTCCGATCCTTGCGGGCTTTAACGCGATCCCACATTTGGACCGCGATGATCGCCTGTACGCCCAGACACATTATTAAAGGAAGCCGCCCATGCTGAAGCTACACTATGCACCCCGCACCATTTCCATCGCCATCGCCATTGTTCTGGAAGAGTTGAACATCCCCTATGAAGGCGTCCGCGTCGATTTCGCGACAGCCGAGCAAACCAAAGAAGATTATCGCCAGATCAATCCCAAAGGCCGGGTGCCTGCTTTGGAAACGCCCGATGGCATTCTAACCGAAACGCCCGCGATCATTGAATATGTGGCCCCTCAGCTTGTGCCCGATGATCCCTATGCTGCGGCAAAGATGCGCGAACTGATCTCATACCTGAACGCGACGATGCATCCGCACCACGCCCACGGGTTGCGCGGGGAACGTTGGGCAGACGAAGATGCGTCGCTTGCGGACATGAAACGCAAGGTGCCAGAGCGGATGAATGACTGTTCCGCCCATCTCGAAGAGTACCTGCCCAGCCTGCCATTTGAAGCAGGCAAGCTGGCGGTTTTGTCGGACGCTTACCTTTATGTGGTCCTGACATGGCTGCCCGGCGATGGCGTCGACATCACACACTACCCGCGTCTCGCCGCGTTCCAGCATGAAATGAACACACGCGCCTCAGTCCAAGCGGTCTTTGAAAAAGGAATGCTGTGATGACCCACATCTGGGTACGGTCCGAGGCCCGCGCGCATGAAGAACGTGTCGGGCTCACACCGCAAGGTGCGGCCAAGCTGCGGACGGCTGGATATCAGGTCACGGTCGAGGAAAGCAGCCAACGCATTTTACCGATTGCGGACTACGCAGACGCGGGCTGCACAATCGCGCCAGAGTTTTCATGGGTCGATGCGCCCGACGACGCCATCATCTTTGGGCTGAAAGAACTACCCGAGGATGGCACCCCCCTGCGCCACCGCCACATCATGTTCGGACATGCATATAAGGGACAGCCATCAGGCAAAATCCTGTTGGACCGGTTCAAGGTAGGCGGCGGCACGCTCTATGATCTTGAATACCTGACGCAAGAAGATGGACGCCGAGTTGCGGCATTTGGCTATTGGGCGGGATATGCGGGGGCAGCTGTGTCGTTGATGTGCTGGCTGGCGCAGCAAAACGGCAAAACCGCAGGTGCAGTGAAAGCCTATCCCAGCGCGAACCATATGCTGATGGAGCTACAACAAGAGCTGATGGCCTTGGGCACCAACCGGCCCACCGCGCTGATCATCGGCGCTTTGGGGCGGGTAGGCACAGGGGCGGCTGACCTTTGCCAAGCGATGGGCGTGGCAACAACAAAGTGGGATATGGATGAGACCGCATCGGGCGGACCGTTCCCCGAAGTGCTGGCGCATGACATCTTTCTCAATTGCATTCTCGCGCGGCCGGGCACGCCGGTCTTTGTACCTGCCAGCGCGAAAGTGGCCTCGCGCAAACTGTCTGTCATCGGAGATATCGCCTGTGATCCTGATAGTGATTTTTCACCCATTAAGGTTTACGACCGGACAACCACTTGGGATACACCTGCATTGCGGGTCCATGACGAACCAGTTTTGGATGTAACTGCAATCGACAACCTGCCGTCGATGCTGCCTGCGGAAAGCAGCGAAGATTTTGCCGAGCAGCTTTTGCCGCATCTGATGACCTTAACTACAATTGACCAAGGCGTCTGGGGCCGCGCGCAAGGTTGGTTTGATCAGGCGACAGCATAATGGGGTATATGGTCGACGGCACGTATCACGTCGGGGAAGACGTAACTAAAACACTGCCTAATGGCGACTGGGAACGAAGCCGCAGTACGGTGCGTCACTGGATCGGCAAAGATGACTTTCCTGCCGAGGCGGAGCGCTATCATCTGTTTGTTGCGTGGAACTGCCCTTGGGCGCATCGGGCGTTACTGACACGCGCGATCAAAGGGCTGGATGACATTACAGTCTCTTATGCCAAACCCAACCGAACCGATCAGGGTTGGGTCTTTGACGCCTCCGGTGAATTCTCCGATAAACTGCTGGGCGCGCATGCCGTACACGAAGTCTATAGCGCTGATCCGATGCAATATACCGGGCGTCTGACGGTGCCTGTGATGTGGGACAAAGTGCAAGGGCGGATGGTCAGCAACGAATCCGCTGATATCGTGCGGATGCTAAACGGTGCGTTTGCAGGCCCCGAGCTATACCCCGCCGCGGCACAAACTGAGATCGATGATTGGAACACACTTATCTATGACACCGTGAATAATGGTGTGTATCGGGCGGGCTTTGCATCGGCGCAAGAGCCTTATGAAAGAGCGGCGCATCAGGTCTTTGATACGCTGGATAAGATCGACGCACATCTCGGGAAGAACGCTTTTCTTTGCGGTGATACGTTGACCGAAGCTGATGTCAGGCTCTTCCCAACGCTTGCCCGGTTTGACGTAGCTTATCACTATGCGTTTCGATGCAATCTGCGCAAACTATCTGACTATGCGCACCTTTGGCCTTATGCCAAACGGATCTACGCGATGCCGGGTGTGGCCGATACCGTCCGTTTTGACATCTATAAGCGTGGGTACTTCAGCGCCAGCGAGAAGCGCAACCCACTGGGTATCATACCCATAGGTCCCATTGTTGATTGGACGTAAGATCACTCAGTAAAGATCATCCTCGGCGGCCGACGGATCAACGCCCAATGCAGCCATGCCGGCCTCAAGATGGTCAGCCAAATGTGGCGATCCCTTTAGGTAATCTGTCGTCGGGGTCGTGGCCTCTGCTGTGGCGGTTGCCAAAGCTTCGGCGATATCTTCAGGTTCAAAGCTGCCGCGCCCGACCCAGAATACGGCCACAAGACCGACCTTTTCATCATCATTCAATTGGCCAACAAACCCATCAAACTCGTTCTCGGCACGGTCTAATTCGCGTGCAAGAATGATCACTTCTGCAATCTTGTCGGCTGTGATTGGTAACATGAGAGTACCCTCCATTGTTTTCACCATGACGGATCAGCACAAAGGCAGCCTTGATCTGGCGCAAACTACACCAATCAAGCTTAGCACACCCGCGACATTACTTTTTGTCGCGTGCGGCTTTCTCTTCTTTGGTCAGCTTATTGTTCCATTGGTTATTGGAAAGGCCAAGCTCGGCTGCCAAAGGTTTGGTTTTTCCAACACTGACCTTGCCGCCTTTGTTCAGGAACTCCTGAATAAGCGCATCATCGGTGTTTTCTTTAGGGACATGTTTCATAGGAATATCCTACGCCAAACGTCGCTGAGTAACAACATCCGCTGTCTCCATCTTGGGTCATAAACAACCGGTTGGTTCGCTCAAGAGGACCACTTGAAAATGGAAGAACTTTCGAATGATCGGATGATGGAGGCGCGCATCAATGTCTTCTTGCAAGTCCGCACTGCCAACATTCTCATATGACTGGCCATTCATCGTGAAGCTCACGCGCATTTCGGGATTGTCTGCAAGCTCGGCCAATAGGTCGTAATAAACGTACCCTATTTCTGGATTATCAATTTGCTGAACCTCGTCGGCCGTTCCCTGAGCCGTAATGAAGGCAACATCATCCAGGTATCCAAAAACACGGGGCGGCTTAGAGAAAACGATATGATTGCTGACGCCGCCTTCCAGCCTGAGATTTGAGAACATGTTGATCGCCTGTGCAGATTTCAACCCAGCATAAGGCATGGCCCCATTTGCAAAGTAGAGGGCGGTAACGCACACACCGATCACGTATGCAGCAGTGCTATGCGATCGCGTCTTGTCATCTTCAATCGCGCGGCCATGCCGGAAGATCAGGGCGCAAACCACAAAGACAATTGGCAATAAACAAAGGCTAGCCAAATCGAAGCGCTTGATCAGGATACAAAAAGCACCGACCAGCAATAGAACAAAGAACGCAAGCTTGTTTGTCCATTTCTCGGCACGTTCCTGCAACCAAGCCATATCTTTGGTCATGTTGATATGGTCAATCTGCTGACGACTGAGGAAGAGCACATGCATCGATATTGATAGCGTCGTAAATGACAAATACGCCGCATAGTTACTTAGTGCGAGGAAAGAGTGGAATAAGATCCCACCAATCATACCAATATGCCTTGTCTTGGGGCTCAATAGCGCCAAAACGAGCAAGCCTTCGATGATGAAAGTTCCATAGATTGCGGCATAATCGACATAGACCGATTGCACCAAATTAATGGGCGGAAGCATTTGATCCCAAAGCGCTGCGGCACAGCTGTACTCGGGGTCGAGAAAGCCAGTGTTGAGTTTATGGAAGATGCCAAAGAAATACATGACCAAGAGGGCGCCGCGCCCTGCCAAGGTGAAGTTCGAGAAGATATCGCTGATGGGTAGACTTCTGATCATCGCATAAAGAAACGACAGCCAATACCCAGTGAGGAACATTGACCGAAGCATGATGTGGTTCGATTGCGAAGGTGCTTGAATGATTGTGCTGATAGTACTGACGAGCACCAGAATGAATAGAAGCCGTGCAGAACTAGGCCGCGACAGCAACATCAAAGCAGCAAACAGAATGACCACAAAGTCCAGACTGTTTAGTGCGCGACTATATTCGAAGATATGGCCAAGCGCGTGAAAGACCGAGAACAACGCAAAAAACAAACCAAATATCCGTTGGCGTTCTTCGGCTTTGCCATCGGCATCGTTAATTGTGCGCCGGCCCATCAGAAACAATGTAAACCAGCGACCGCTGCGTAAAACCGGATAGATGAACGCAGACAGCCAACGGATACTGAAGACCGCTCTGTTGAGACGATTGAACCAGCCTGATGACTTCGAAAGTGTTGCTAACAGATGCGTCGCCTCCGCACCGCCAACACGTTTTCCGTCCACATCGACGACCATACCCTGATCAAGGTCGTAACCTTCTTGTGTCAGTTCATCGCGCAATTCAGGGTGTTCACGCAGGTTGATCAGGTCAACCTGCCCGACCACCTCTCGCAAATGGACCAAGCCCACGTAGCTGGTACAGAACGGGCATTCGCCGTCATAATAAATCTTGGCTGCCATTTCGTGCAGGGCCTCACATCACACTACCGGGGCCATCGCCCGACTCTTCCACTCGGTTTTGTTGGAACAATATGACGATTTTAGGGATGATCGTGCTGAATTTCGACACAACAGAAAAAACCCCGCCATCACATAGGATGGCGGGGGAAAAGTTAGTGCTCGCGTGCCTATCCAGTATTGGACAAGCTTGCCGCAGGCACCGGCGGTATCAACTTTGGTGAAACTTAGTGCTTCGCCATCTCGGAGCGGATCTGCTGGCGCAGCAGATCAATGGGCACCTTTTGCCCGTCGCGTTTAAATTGCCAATAGGTCCAGCCGTTACAGCTTGGCGCACCCTCAAGGTGGGCCCCGACCTGATGGATTGATCCTTTGATATCGTCACCGATCAACGTGCCATCTGCACGGACCTTTGCTTTGTGACGACCATTCATGCTCCACAGCTCTTCGCCTGGGCGCAGCATGCCGCGCTCGACCAAGACACCAAACGCAACCCGTGGTTCGGCGCGTTTGGATGTGGACACCTGCAAAGCCTCGTTATCGAATTTGCGGGTATTCTTGATGCGCTTCACGGCCACCTTGCGGTACGCCTCTTCACGCTCGATCCCGATGAAATCGCGGCCTAACATCTTAGCCACTGCGCCGGTGGTGCCAGTCCCGAAGAAGGGGTCAAGGACCACATCGCCGGGGTTCGTGGTGGCAACCAAAACGCGGTGCAAAAGGGACTGCGGTTTCTGCGTGGGATGCGCTTTTTCACCTTGTTCATTCTTCAGCCGCTCATGTCCGGTGCAGATGGGCAAAACCCAGTCAGACCGCATCTGAACGCCCTCGTTCAGGGCTTTGAGCGCTTCGTAGTTAAAGGTGTACTTGCTGGCTTCCTCTTTAGAAGCCCAAATCAGTGTTTCATGGGCGTTGGTCAGGCGCTTGCCCCGAAAGTTTGGCATCGGGTTCGATTTGCGCCACACGACATCATTGAGGATCCAGAACCCTTGGTTCTGCAACTCGGCGCCCATGCGGAATACGTTGTGATAGCTGCCAATAACCCAGATCGCACCATTTGGTTTCAGCAGTCGGCGGGCAGCGGCCAACCATTCTTTGGTGAATTTGTCATAGACCTTAAAGCTGTCAAATTGGTCCCATGCGTCATCGACGGCATCGACCTTAGAATTGTCGGGGCGATGCAAATCACCCTTCAATTGCAGGTTATAGGGTGGATCAGCGAAGATCAGGTCAACAGAACCCGCAGGCAGGCTGTTCATCACCTCAATGCAATCACCATCGACAATCGTATTGAGAGGGAGCTGGGAAGCCCCTTTTGCTTTTGTCTTAGTCGTCATCACTTGCCTCATAGCCCCGGCGGGTGTCCCGCTCTTTGGTTGAGCCCAATGTGAGTCAGGGGTGATTCCAAGTCAAAATCTTTATTGATTCAGGGGGTTATGTTTTTATCTTGATACAAGATGTTGTGTATCGGTTTGAACGAACGCCTATGGTGTTCAGTCACGCCAAACTGCTGAAGACCCAGTTTATGTTGGGCTGTGGGGTATCCTGCGTTCTTCTCCCAGCCGTAGTGGGGATGCTGTTGCGCCAATGCCACCATGTGTCTGTCACGCCACACCTTGGCCATGATAGAGGCCGCAGCGATGCTGAGACTACGCGCATCACCCTTGATAATTGTCTCAGCTGAAGTGGCCAAATCACGCGGGATCATGTTGCCGTCGATCAGCGCGTGATCGGACTTGGCGGACAATCCAGCAATCGCACGGACCATCGCGATGTGAGACGCGCGAAGGATGTTGTGTTCGTCGATCTCGGCAACGGTTGCTTCAGCGATGCAAACATCGGCAACCGCCAGCAGTTCATCATAAAGTGCATCACGCCGCTTGGCGGTCAGCTTCTTACTGTCATTCAATCCGTCAGGGATATTCGCGGGGTCTAGAATGACGGCGGCGGCCACAACTGGACCAGCCAGCGGACCACGCCCTACTTCATCCACGCCAGCGATCCGGTGAAAACCACGTGCGTGTGCAGCAATCTCGAAACTAAAGTCAGGTTTTGTCATGCGGTCAGTGACCAGAACCAAGCGGTCACTTCAAGGAAAAAGGGGCAGAGAGCCATGTCCAACCTCTCTGCCCCGTGCAGGGTATTTGATTTATTACGCACTACTCTGCGTACTCGTTAGAACCAAACACCCAAGGTGGCGCGACAACTGGGGCAAGCAGCCGCGCTACGTTACAGCGCCTTAGCGGCGCCGATCTGAACGGAAGCCCTGTTCGCGCAGGCAAAGGGGATCAAAGCCACGGCGCGGGCCGTCATTGGTATAAACGCGGACAGCGCAACGTGTGGGCAAGCGGCTGGCATGGCGATAATTGTTCTCAAGGCATTGCTTGCCGAACATGCGTTGATCGCCAAATCGCGTTTGCACCGTGCGCAAACATGCGTGCGGCAAGGTCCGACGGTTGTTCTGGGTATTCTGATGACGGCGGTTAAGATCAGACCAGCTGTTGTTGCGGTTAATGTCACGCCATTGCGGTGTGTCATGGACCGGCGTGCTGCGGGTCGCGCTGCGTTCACGGCTGCGGTTTTGATCAATGGCAGTGCCGATCACGGCAATCGCGGCCAGACCAAACAACAACTTACCCACATCATCACGGCTGACGCCTTGGGCTTGGGCGGGTGCGGCACTGGCAAATGTGAGGGAAATAGCGGTTATCCCTGCGATCAATGGCTTAAACATATCTGCGTCCTTTTCAGTTCGGGTGCCGTCAGAGCGGCGATGAACTGAAATTGGGGCGGATGATGCTTGCCAAACAATATCGGGGGATAGTTATACGATTGCCATCGCGATAACATTGGGCGTTATTGAATATCAGGACCGCTTTGGATCAGGTGAAGCCATGAAACATCTTTCTCTCTCATTCATGGCTCTGATGCTGAGCACAACAATCGCGCAGGCCGCTTGCTATGCGGACTATAAGGCCAAGCAGGACAATCCATTGCGGTTGCACTACGGCGTGGCCGAGGTACGCGGCGATTGCTCAGTCGGATCTGCCGAAAGCCAACTGCGTGACCGGTTGGCCGGCGACAATTGGCAGCTTTTGAATGTGCTGGGTGTCTTTGAAGACTCCGGCCTTGATGAAAGAAAGGACAGCGCAGGTGAGTTCTTCCTCCGCTACTGAAGCACGCGAAATTGGCAACAAGATCGTCGTCGCAGGGATTGCGGCGATTGTTTTGATCTTGGCGATTGCAGCGGTGCTCTTGTTCATTAACCTACCTGACGCGAACGCATTCAACATGCGGGTGGAACGGTTGTTTGTTGAGAATGACAATCTGACCAGCAACGCCGAGATCAAACTGCTTGAAATCTTGGCAGGCTCTGGAACTGCTTTCTCAGATACGTTGGCATCTTATCGCTTTGTCATCTTTGTGCTGCTGATCTTTGCGACTGCGTTGCTTGTGGCCGCTGTTGCCTTCCTTGTCATGCTGATCGCGCTAAACCGCCGCATGGGTCGAATTGAACGGCAGGGCATCGAAGTGAATTCGCTGACCATCAGCCGTGACGAAAAGGCGGTTTACCTCAACGACTTTGAATTCAAACTGACGGATGCCGCCATTGAGACGCTGTCAGTCTTGGCCGAGGCCCGGATGGACGATGAAGTCCTGACAGGAGCTGAAATCGAAGGCGTCATTTCAGGTCGTGCATCCGCCGATTGTGATGAGGCCGCAGGTGCGACCCGGATCAAGCGTTTGCGTGATACGCTGGGCAATCAAATGATGAGCGAACTATTGGTCAAAAACATCGCCCGCAAAGGCTATGTGCTGGCGATCGATAAAGATGTCATTCGGATGATCTAGACTACTCAGGTTTTCACCTCACCACATCACGATACGGGCTGACATCCTTTTCAAAGGGCACATGTCTGCGTCGGAACGATGTGTCATGGATGCAAACAGGATCGCTGATCCGGTCCATGCGGAAATGACGAAAACCATCTCGCATCGGGTCCCAAGCCACCAGGTACCACAAGGGTTGCAAGATAAGCATCGCCTGCGGCTCTACATTGCGCTTTGTCTTGGCCCCTTTTGCGTCGCGATAAGAAAATTCCAAGCAAATCTGTTCCAAAAAAGCTGTCTCAAAAGCCGGAAGAAGTGCAGGATCAATCGGCCGCATATCTGACAAATCTTGCTGCGGTGACAATTGGCCAATGTGCAAACAATCAAGAAACCGGCGCAAGTCCCGTAATTTGTCGGAAGGCAAGGCTCGTTCGATTTTGGCAAGGCCAGTGTCCGCAAGGTCCGAGAACGGAAGGTTTTGGGCAGCACGCATTGCGGCAACACTGATCAACAGGGCAAAAACCTCTGCCACCGATAGACGGGCAGATGTCTGCATGGACTGGGGATCAAGCTGAAGCCCGCCACCTGGCCCGCTTTCTGAATAGATGACGAACCCATCATCGCGCAGCGCACAGATGTCGCGTAAGATCGTGCGCCGCGATGCCCCGACTTCGCCCGCGAGCTGATCAACGGTGGCGGTTCCATTGCGCCGCAGCGTGCGCACGATGGTATCATGTCGTTGTCGAACGTTCATTTTTTCAGTCTAGCATAATTGGTGACAATTTTTGGCACTAATAAAATCTAGAAGGTTTGCAGGACACATCAGATAGGAGAACTGAAAGATGGAACGTATGCCTGTGAACCCTTGGGATTGGTCATTGAAACTGGGCTACAATCAAGCCGAGATCATCGAAAATCCTTCTCGCCAGTTGATCGTTGCTGGACAAACCGCCGTTGATGCACATGGCGCACCACAGCATGAGGGTGACATGCGCAGTCAGATTGTTCTTGCGCTGGATAACCTTGAAGCCGTGTTGGCTGGCGCAAACATGGACCTGAGCAACATCATCAAATTGGGCGTCTACGCAACAAATGTCGACGAAGCGCTGAAGAACTTTGATCTGATGGGTATGCGATTTGGAGCCGTTCAAAACGCCCCGCCGATGACATTGCTTGGTGTCACGCGCTTGGCCATCCCAAGCCTATTGTTCGAAATTGAGGCGACAGCAGCAAGCTAACAACCAAAATAAAGCGGACATCCGGGATTTTCCGTCCGGTGTCCGCTTTGTTTGCCGCCGATATCTTCGTTCTTAACAATTACCGGCGCAGCGTATCACCGACTGCAAGGATTGGTTCAAGTGCTACAATCGGGCCTTCGGGCACTTCATTGCCGGCGTTCAGCGACGCAATGATCTGGGCTGCTTTGCGACCAATCTCGCGACGGCAAGCATCCATCGTCGCAAGTTGGCGCGGCAGGCCTTCAAGCAACTCAACCCCGTTAAAGCCCGCCAAACCGACCTTACCCGGCACATCAATCCCCTGCTCAAGCAAGTAAAGCAGGCCACCGGCGCCAATCATGTCATTAGAGTAATATAGAAAATCCAGATCAGGGGTGCGTTCAAGCATCTTGCCAGTCATCTCGCGACCCTTTGCGAGGGCAGACCCACCCGAATAAAATTCCTGATCCGCAATCTCGATGCCCGCTTTGGCAAGGGTCCGTGTAAAGCCTTCAAATCGTTTGCGGGCGCGGTGGTCCAAAGGCATCTTTGTCCCCATAAAACCAATACGCTTGTATCCAGCGGCAATAATCTCTTCCGCCATTTTGCGCCCAGCACGCCGATGCGAAATACCAACGCAATGATCAATCGCCTCGCCGTCGGTATCCATGATCTCGACCACTGGAATTCCGGCCTGACGCAGCATCGCCTGCGAGGCCTCTGAATGCTCTAACCCGGCAATAATGATACCAGACGGACGCCAAGACAGCATCTCAAAGAGAACCTTCTCTTCTTTTTCAGGCAAGTAATCCGTGACACCGACAACCGGCTGCAGCTCGGTATCTTCCAAAATTTCCGAAATACCGGACAGCACTTCAGGAAAAACCATATTCCCGAGCGACGGGATAATGACGGCCACAAGGTTCACACGTTGAGAAGCTAGTGCACCGGCGATCTTGTTAGGGACATACCCCAACTGCTTGGCTGCATCCTGCACTTTCTGACGGGTCGCGGCGCTCACATCGCCTTTGTTGCGCAGCACGCGGCTGACGGTCATTTCGCTGACACCCGAGGCTTCCGAGACATCACGAAGGGTAAGCGGGCGTTTTAACGTATTATTCAAAGGCGTGATCCTGCAGTCATTTTCTTATTGTTAGCGGGGCTTTCCAGCAAAAGCCAGAATTGCATGGCGTTGACCACTGCGACAAAGGCAGGCATTCAGTTGCCAGGACGGCCCCGTGGCTCAACTGGATAGAGCAGCCCCCTCCTAAGGGGCAGGTTGCAGGTTCGAATCCTGCCGGGGTCACCAAAAACACTAAAAATATGAATTATTTACAGGGCTTTGCGTCTGACTTTGCAGAAACTCCCTTGTGCTTTCGTGCCGAATGCTGCTGAAGCGGCGGAAATTCTTTACAAAATTCGCGCGTCTTTGCCCAATACGGGACCTTCTCATGAACCGGCGGGTTGCAAACACATGCGTGAAGCGGAAGTTCGGCTGCGCAACGCGCAAGCATGTCATCATGTGTCCGACCGACATGGCAAGTGACGATGGTTCAGTTACGCCATTCTTTGAAAATCTACCTTAATCTATGAGGCGTTGGAGATGTGTGCTCGCTCGCAACTTAGGCATCGCTGCAAACCCGTATGAGCGGCGCATGACCTAATACTGGATGGATTGCGTTTAGCGGTATGGAAAACCGGACCTCGCCTGCATTGCGCAAAGAAATGCCTTGCCAAAAGGGTCTTTGCGACCTCTAATTTCAGCGAAAATACATATTTCGACCTGTTTTAAGACGTTAGCATTTTGCGGTCCCGACATTGCCTCAGCGGTTTTACGTTGTGCTGCAGTGCTATTTTGAGAAGGAATTTGTCATGGTCAAACGATCAATTGGTGCCGCTGTTTTTGCCTTGGCCGGATGCGGAACGACTGCGGGAGTACAGGAATTCCAGACCTATGCGACTGCTTTTTCAAGCGTGGTCGAAGCCTCGGACAGCGTTCTAAATGAAATGGCTGCCGAAGAGCGTGTCAAACGTATCCGCGTCATCGATGCGGGGGCCGCGGGCGGTATTTCAGATACGCTGGAACGCAAAGATATTCCAATTTTCGCACCTTCCGCCGATCCTCCATTCGTGGCTTCAATGCGGTTCGCGGTTCATTCAGTCGCCGATTTGAATGACATTCTCTTGGCCTATGCTGAAGGCCGCGCGTTGGACGGGCTCAAGGCGGATGCCGCTGGTTTGCAAGAGGCCGGGTTAGGTTTTCGCGTGACAGATGTCGCTGACCCCGCAGCGAAAGCGATCAATGCTGAGCTTGAAATCCTAGGTGAGGTTCTGGGCTTTGCCAGCGGTATTGGATCACGAGAAGCTTTTCGGACAGAACTGATTAAAGCCGCAGATCAGATCAACACGGTCTTGGATGTTGTCCTTGGCCAATCGACCACAGCCTACCGTACTCTCACCTCAAGCGAATTCCGCGCATTACGTGGAAGCACCGCTGCCCAAGCCGACCAAATCCGCCAAGATATCGCCACCGAACGCGAAATGCTTTCTGAGTGGCTGTATCTGATCGAGCTATCGCAAGACGCGCTTAATCAAGCCGTCGCAGCTGCATCAAGCAAACCTGATCAGAACACGCGGTTGGTTGAGGCCGCCGTTCTCACAGGCGACCTGCGGGCTCGGGCAGATCGCATCAAGCGGTTGGCGGCACAGAATTGATCAAAGGAAGTTACCCATGGAACAGGAATTTGCAAAACTAGAAGCGTTGCGCACCGATCTGATCAACGCCATGGCGCAAATTGGTGCGTCCGATCTCGGCGCTGCCGAGAAAGCCAAGCAAATCGAAATCGCAAATCTTGAGATTGATAAGATTGAGATCTTGCAGATGGATCTGGCAGCGACCGAAATCAACAATGCTGCAAGAGCAGTCGTTGCGGCCAAAATCAAAGCCAGTCAGGACGTTCTAAGTAAGATCCTGAAGGGGCTGCAGGCTGAAGTCACAGCAATCCGTGATGATGTTCAAAAGATCATTCGCGACATCACACCTGATCCTGTCGATCTGGCCCCAAACGCGAACCCAACACCGGCACTCATCAATCCCGTTGCGGATGACCCCGTGCTTTTGCGCCGCACCGACGGCACACGCGCGATCTATGGGCATTTGGTAAGACAGGTCCAATTGGCTTTGCGCAATGGTGGTTTTGAGACCCAAGGGATCGACATGATCTTTGGGGATGATACCGCGGATGCCTTGCTCGCATGGCGGGCAAGCACGGGAAAAAGCGCATTAGAGGCAATTCTTACCCGTGCTGACTGGGCAGAACTGACAAACGGAAAGGAGCCTGATCTTTTTGACATCTCAGCGCAAGCAACTGCGGCGTTTGAAGGGCATGGGTTTGGTAAGATTGTCGGTGATTTTGACGGTGCTGTAATGACATGGGGCTATCATGGCTACACGTTGAAATTTGGCCATCTGCAAGCGGTGCTCAACCTAATTGAAGGCGAGGGGCCTGATACGCTGAACGCCGTCTTTGGAGATGACCGGGCCAGCAAGTTGCGCGATATGCTTGCGATGGGATCAATCAGTGATCAAATCGATTGGGCCCGCACCACTGTTCTTGATGCCAACAATGCGATCAAAGACGACTGGCATGGCCAATTTGCTGATTTGGGCGAGCAAGCTGTAACGCGGACGGCCCAGCTGGCCCACAGCCGTAAAACATTCTGGGAAGGTATGGCGGTTCCTCAGGCCGCAGCGATGGGGCTGAAAGAACCCCTGAGCCTCGGCATGTTGTTCGATGCTGCAATCCAGCAAGGCGGTGCGTCGAAGGTGACTGTGAAGACAGTGCAAGACGCCCGCGCCGCAGACCCTGCAATAACAGAAATGAGCCTGCGTGCTGTGCTGGCACAAGCATTGCGCGATCAGCTAAGCAACACTGACTGGGCTGACGATGTCTTTGCGCGGCGCAAGACGTTCATTTCTGGCCGCGGCAAAGTGCACGGTGCGAACTATGATTTGGGGTATTGGGGCTTTTTCGCATCCCATGACGAAAACGAAGGGCGCATCATCACGCCGCGTATTCCAACCATCACCAATATGCCAGCGGCGACGCCCGACCAGCAATCATTCGTCGATTTCTTCGCCGCAGAGATTGCGCCGCATGCACCCAATTTCTCGGCTGCGGAACTACTATACCGTGGTGGCAGCAACGGCGCGGGTGATTGTGCAGGCCTGAATACCGATCCGCCCGAAGAGCTTTGGCAAAACGCGATTGCGCTGACAAAACTCCTGCAGGCGATCAGACAGGAATTTGGGGCGCCGGTTCGTATCAGCAGTTGCTATCGCTCGCCTGCCTACAATACCTGCATTGGCGGCGCGACCGGTAGCCAGCACAAGCAGTTCACAGCAGCTGACATTACGATTGCTGACGGTAACACCGCACTTAGCTGGCATAAGCGCATTCTTGCAATGCAGAATGCCGGGGTCTTCGTCGGCGGTCTTGGAAAATACAAGACCTTTGTTCACGTCGATGTACGCGGAACCAATGCGAATTGGTAAGGAGACCACTCTTGCACGTCATTAGTGAAATGCGCGGTTCTGCGATAGCATTCGAGCAATTGAAGATTCGCACACAGATTTGCGATCCCTATTCAGGAGAGCGACCATGTTCTTGAGAAACTGGATTGTCATCATCGTCTTGGCCGCAATCGGCATTGGATTAGGCTGGTATTGGTTTTCCATACCAACCGTGCCCGACGGCGTGACACCCCAAGGCGAGGTCGATGATGCCGTCACGGCGATCGCTGCACTTGCAGGCGCTGTCACGACAATGGGTGCATCGGTCTTTGGCGTTTTGGGCAAGCTGAACGAATATAAAAAAGCCAAGCTTGAGATTGCCGAAAAGCAAATGGCGCTTGATGAGAAAAAGAAGAAACTTCAGGAACAGTGATGCGGCGTGCATTCGGAATATTGTTGCTTTGCCTTTGGGCAACATCCAGCACGGGGCAAGGGCTGGACGAAGCGACAATCCGACCTGACACACGGACAGGGATCGAACGCCTCATGCAACGTGCCGGGTTTGGCGAGATCCAAAAAAGCTATGCCTTGATTGTAGGTGTCAGCGATTTTGATCACTACGCCGATCTGCCAACCAGCAATGATCCGATGCGTATGCATGACTATCTGATGAACGAGGCCGGGTTTGACTACGTCCACATCCTGACCGAAGAAAAAGTTACGAAAGCCCGCCTAGAAGAGTTGATGATCGATGAATTCCGCCCGTTAGTTGGGCCATCTGATCGGTTTTTGTTGTATTGGTCGGGGCATGGCGACACCCAGAATGTTGGTGGGACTGATATGGGATTCCTACCGCTGGCCAGCAGTCAGCAAACCACCCTGTCCAGTATGGTGGCAATGACCGACCTGTCACGCTGGAACAGATTTATCGACGCCCATCAGGTGCTCTACCTTCTTGATAGCTGTTTTTCCGGCCTTGCCGGGGCGGCCCCCCAATCTGACTTGTCTGATATCACCCGCGAACAGCTATCAGGTCCCGGTCGTCACTTGATTACGGCAGGGCGCATGAACGAACAAACTATTGCGGTGGATGATCTTGGTGGATCAATCTTTACCCATGCATTGTTGAAAGGGCTGCGCGGCGCCGCGGATTCTAGCAACGCGTTGGGTGCTGACGGCTTGGTCGCAGTGGGCGAATTGAAGAACTATCTCGGGCAGGAAATCGGCCGCTTGCGTCAGGTATACGATTGGCAGAAAACAATCACACCTCAGATCCGCGACCTGCAAGGCAGTGATGGGGCTTTCTTCTTTCCCTTACAGGCCAGTTTTCCAGCGCCAGTCGATTTGGAAGAAAGTGATAGCGAGGTCACGTCACAAGGTGGCGAGGTCACGCCGCAAAGCGGAGTAGACAGTGACCTGCTGGAAGTACAGCGCGGTTTGATCGCGTTGGGATATGACCTTGAAGCAACAGACGGCATTTTGGGGTTTCGGACAAGGCGCGCGTTGATCGCCTTTCAGTCGGACAAGGGATTGGCGCTCACGGGCGAGGCAGATGATGCAACCGTTCTATCCATCATTATGGCGCTTGTCCCAGAGCAAGAGGAAGATACGCCAATTGCGCAAGACGACCCTGATGTGGGCGATAGCTCTTCTTTGGAAACGGTCAAAGGCGTAGATATGGCAATGATTCCGCCTGGCATCTTTATGATGGGGCGCAATGAGGGACGACCAGAGCAAGGTCCAACCCTTTCTGTGGAAGTCGCGGCGTTCCAAGTCGCAACAACTGAAACGACCAAGGCACTGTTTGGGCAATACATCGAAGCCGAGGGTTTAGATTTCGTCAGCCGCAAGGTTGAGCCCGAGGCCAGCTGCTATGCTTGGAGCGAAGATAACAGGCTTCGCCGTACCGCGTTCGCCTACAATCAATTGCGCAATACAGCGGATGATTTCCCGGTGTCATGCGTTAACCTTGAAGATATCGACGGCTTTTTGAGCTGGCTCAACGCCGATCTTGTTGGGCCACCGTTCCGTCTACCCACGGAAGCAGAATTCGAGTTCTTGTTGTTCCAACAAGGCGAGCCAGCGGCAAATGCATTCATGGATAAAGATCAGCGCTTGTGCAATTTGATGAACATCGCAGATGCATCCACAAGTTTCGATTGGCGTAACACCAAATGCGAAGATGGCGCCGCAGGTGTCTCAGCTGTCGCACAGTTCGAAGCAGACGCTTTCGGGCTTTACGATCTCCGGGGCAACTTGTGGGAATGGGTTTCCGATTGCTGGACCCCGACACATGACGCCAGCCAACCGACGGGCGTATGCGACGCTGGGACCGTCAGGGGTGCCTCATTCGATGATCCTGTCGACAACCTACACCGCACCGTTCGCCAACCGGTTCCGGTTAAACGTCGTCAAACCAATATCGGCTTTCGTTTGGCGCGCGACGCGCCCTAAGGACGCAGACCGCAAAAGTCAGCTCTAGTGTCTGATGATTGAATATGTCGCTGAAAGTGTCGCTTCAGACTGATCAGACACCGCATCTTCGACAGGGAACGCGACTGACAGATCAAGCCGGCCATATTCCTCAAAGCTATAAGACGCCCCAACCCCGATGGACGCCAATGTCGTCACTGAAGGGAAGGTTGAGAACACTTTTCCCCAATCGAACAATGCATAACCGCTAAAGGCCTGATCAGCGATCTCAAAGGATTTGTGCAGTTCAAAGTTAGCGTAGATACCGCTATCGCCTGCGACGCCATCGGCTGGATAGCCGCGCACCGTGTTGGCACCACCAATTGAGAACAGCAAGTCACCCGGCAGCAAATCATCTTGTGCACTTTGCCATGCACCGCGTCCAATCAGGCTCATACCATTTTCAAAACGATATGCGCCGTCAAATGACCCCGCGATAATCGTGTAATCCTCTGACGTATCGGCTATTTGATCATCAAAGGTTGCAAGAATGGCCTGCGTTCGCATGTTCGCACGCCAGTTGTCACGCGAAGCAGAAAGCCTGAAACCCGTCGACAGTCGTGTTGTTTCACTCTCAACAACAGGGACGTCTGCAGCGGACGTCTCAGACTGGCTGCGAGATGCACTTGCCGTCGCCTCAAGCAACCAGCGTTCGTCAGCATAGACAGGCTGGGTCAGGCTGCCGGTGAAAGACTTAGACGCACCAGCCACATCCAGTTCAACGGTCGGTCCACCAACGACATCATAAGAGGACAATGTGCCGCTAAATGCGAGGCGCGTGCCAGATGTCGTTACTGGCAGATCAAAACGGATCGTGCCCGATCTGCTTGCTTCGGACCCGGTCAGATAGACCAACAACGTATCATCCATCCCGAGGTTGCCGTAGCTGCGAAAACTCAAAGATGCGCCGATGACACCAGTCGACTCCGGCCCGTTGTTGTCGATATCAAACTGAAAGGTCCGTGGCTTGGGTTCGGTCACACCAAACACCAGGTCCGTCAGACCAAGCGATGCGCCCGGCTGTAGTAACAAACGCAACTGCGCGCGGTTGGTCTGGTTAAAGTAACTGATATCTTGGGAAGCCATTGGAATGTCGACCGTCGATCCTTGGGTCAACCGAATACGGTCAGTGATAAACTCAGTCTTCGTGAGACGCTCGCCAACAACCGCGACAACACCAAGCTGTCCTTCAATCAGACGTACGGTCAAATTGCCGGTGCTTAGGTCTTGTGGGCTTAGGATAGCGGCCGCAGTCACAACGCCTTTCTCGGCATAAAGATCGTTCACATCCCGCACGAGCGTCGAGAGCGCTGCGAAATCGACGCGGCGGTTCAAATAGTTTGCCTTGATCGCATCTAGTTCTGCATCAGACAAAAAGGCAGAGGCCGGTTCAAAATTCACTGAGCGCAGCAATACAGTCGCACCACCTGCCGGTGGAAGCGGGCGACGGTTCAGTGGGTCAGTGACAACGCCCGGTCCTTCTTGCCGGACATTGGCCTCGGCATCGAGAACGTCAATTTCGCGTGCAGTTTCTTGGTCAAGCTGGCTGCCAATATTGACCTGAGCCACCGCCGGTCCTGCCGCTGCAACCGCCAAAGCAAGAACACTCAGGGATGGCAGTTTGGCCCACCTTAATTCTACTGACCGCTGCATCTGACATCCTTCAATTCTTGCTTTGGTCATTCGGTTCCCCAAGGCATTTTGTTGCTTAGTCTGGCTCATTGTCTCAGCAAGACGGCTGGCCCGTCCCCACGCACGAGAACGCTATATTCAATCCCGTCAATCACGACGAGTGCATCATCCAGTTCAGAGATGTCCAGCCCGCCATCGACTGCGACGTCCTCGTCCAAGAAATCCGAGAACGACAGCGGATCAATGATCGGCCACCAGGATTGACGCAACCTGCGCAGTGAATCCCGCTCAAGGCTGATACCTTCAAATGGAACGCCAAGAACATCTGTCACTTCATTAGTGACGTCAAAGGTCACAACGAATGAGTTGGTCGAGATGACATTGCCATCAACTGTCAGCTGGAATGGCACGTCTTCTTGGAACAGCTGCACATTGCTGGCTGGTTCAGCCTTTGGCGTGACCGATCGACTATCCGAGAAGAGGACCTGAGACGGCGTGGTCAACAACATCGTACCGGCCCGATCAGATGTGCCTTGAAGCGGCGTATAAGCATTCTGAATTTCAACGTAATCTGCCGTCGTCGTGATCAAGCTCTCAGACACTTGCAGATCAGGCATGACAATACCGGCTGGGGCATCGACATTGATTGTCGCTTTTGTCGCCACGACACCGTTTGGCCCGGTCAGCGTGATATTCAACGGCAGTGGCCCTGACGGTACCTGCGTTACCGATGGCGCGTTGATGATATCAGCCCGCAAGATCAGGTTTTCGCCAACTTCCAGCACACCCACATCAAGCGTATCAGTCGCCTGCAGTTCAATATTGCGGGCGCGCATGGTCTGCACGTCAAGGATGCCAGTGTTCCCATCACCAAAGCCCGCGATGTTCCGGATGGTATCGCCTGCTTCTTCCAGCACACCGATGATGTCACCTGTCGAGATGATGATGCTGTCATTGCCCGCGATGATCGTGTCAAAGATCACTCCATTGCCGGTGATGTTGGAATCGCCTGCAGCGTTCAGGCTACCACCTGTGACCGTGCTGTTCACAGACGTCAGGATGATGTCGCCATCATCGTCAGGCAAACTATTGGTCAACAGATTGTCAAAGCTCAGCGCATCTTGCGCTGTGAAGGTCTGTGTACCACCGCTTTCCGTTTGGGCAATCTCAACGCTGCCGTCACCAATCACAGTGATTGCACCATTCAGCGCCGTCAGGTCAGTAAGAATGACATCTGTTTCGATTGCCAATTCGATATCACCAGCCTCGGCCTCCGCGGCCAATATGTTGGTACGGATACGCAGCGGGTTGATCACATCGGTGACGACATTTTCTTCTGCGCTCGCATTGGTCTGTGTCACTTGACCAATCCCAAGACCCGCTTGCAAGAATACACCTGCTCCAGTCGCCATCGCTTCGATGTCTGTGCGTGGATCAGCATTGCCTGCAATGATCGCACCCTCCATGGACACAACCGACACAGCCGCAGCGTCGGTGCTGCCCGACGTGATACCAGTGATCTGCGCATCACCTGTCGTTGCAATCACCACACGACCTACATCTGCCTGCACAACAGCATCTGTCAGCATTTTCAGAGAACCTGCATTGATATCAACAAGGCCACCGGATGTTTGCAATGCGCTGATCGACGTCAGAACCTGCCGTCCACCTGTAGACAAAAGAATGTCTCCGGGTGTCTGGACCACGCCGTCAATTATGCTTTCTCCAAAGGCGCCCAAACGGACCGTGCTACCCGCTGTCGCAGAGCCAATTACAAAGCGTGATGCCTCTGGGCCAAACAGATTAATCTCTTGCGCGGCAGTGGCATTGATCTTGCCTTCCAGCCCAACACCCACATTCAGCGATCTGGCCTCAGACCCGATGGAACCGGTCACAGCCTGAAGATCGACCATCTTGCCAAGTACGTTGATAAGATCATCGTTTTGGGCATTCAACAGCGAGTCCTGCGCAGTCAATTGCACAGTCTTGGGTGAGTAAACAGTATCAATCACACCTGTTTCAGTGAACGCGATGTTGATGTCGTTCTGAGCGCGCGCGGTCGTTGTCGCCCCATCTCTGGGGGCAAGGATCAGTGGCGTCGTCAACGTCCCGATGCCACCCTGTGCAGCCTCAAGGATTAGATTGCCGGTCGTGACACTGCTGGTAACAGCATTGGTGATGTCACCAAAGACTTTGATCCGGGTTTCACCAAAGGTGCTAATGTCCCCCAAGGTGACGCCACCACGTGATGCCAGGTAAACCGAACCAATATCGCTGTTTCCAGCATCGGCAACGTCAGCGACCGTCACGGTCAAATCAGTCTTGGCATCAAAGTTCAGTGGCCGTTTGCTGAGCACTGTCAGCAGCGTGTTTTCGGCTGAAACAAGGCCAAGGGCCGCTGCGTTCAACGCAATCTGCTGGCGGTTGGTCAGCGTGTCGAACTCAGCACCCAACAACAGCGTTGTCTCAACGCCGCTTGCGCCCAACCCAATTGCGACTGCCGCATTGTAAGCGTCGATCTGTTCTTGCGTTGCATCTGCTGGCAGGTTCACCGGACCAACAGTCAATTCAAGATCAGTCCGTTCCGCCGCAGCCAGTGCAACCTTTTGCTCAATGCTCAAGTTGCGTGGATCGATGCTGGACCGGATAGAAACACCGCGGGATGCAGTGCCAGACCCGACAGTTTCGCCAATACCACGATCTGCCTCAATCGTGACCGAGCGGCCCGACACGTTCGGGTCTTTGATCACAGGGTTCGTACCCGTGACTGTCTTCAATGCACCCGGCGCCAATGAGAACGCAAGCTCGCGTTCCGTCCAAACCGCACCATCTGTCAGGTCGGTCTTTTCGGTGTCGCTCGCCACGTAACGGTATGTATCATCAAAGCGCGTCGTCAGATCACCAACAACACCGTTCAGGCGATGATACTCTGTCGTCTGCGTCTCTTCATATTGGGTAATCTTCTCCGCCAGCGTGATACCTTCGGCAATCGCTTGCTGTTCAAGTGACGCAGTCAGCGTGACACGACGGTTCTCTTGCTGGCGCTCAAACAGATCAACCCGAGCAGAAACTGTCGCATCCACATCGATCGTCGGGTCAAACTGCTGGGCGGCAATCGCTTCGGCACGGTAGCGTTCAGTCACAGCTGCCACTTGTGCAGGGGTAACTGTCAGCGAGTAGGTAAATGTCGGGTCATAGCTGGCACCACCATCGGCCTGCTGACTGCGCACCATCCAATACTGGTTATAGCTTTGCGTTGTGGCAGATTCGAAAGCAAAGATCGCATTCGCCTGCTTTTCTTCATTCACGCTGCCATCGACACCGCGCGACGGATCATCCGCTAGTAGGCCCAGACCTTCCCAGAAACCAAGCAGCTCATCATAGGTGCGCTGATCAATGGATTCGACGGGGTTGTTATCAAGGATCTGACCGGTGGCTCCCAAGCGGACATCGCCACCGGTGCTTTGGACCTTAACGACAAGCATGGTGCCGTCAGCGTTTTCAGCCCAGGTATCGCTCCGGATACCAATATCGCCAGCTGCTGTGACAGATACACCGTTGTAAGGATTGGTCCGTAGATCGCCATCCAGAGCTGGATCACCGAACTCACGATCATTCGAAGTCGCATCATAAGCCGTATTCACGCGCAGCTGCGCATTGTCAGCAGTGCCACCGATTGACCCGCTCAGCGAGGTCAGGTTGACACGGGCCGCTTGGATACGGGCGTCTTGGTTAACGCCGTCGATAGACGCAAATGAGAACAGGTTCACTTCGCCTTGGCCATTGGTAACGTCACCCAAGGCCGTGACCTGATCAACGGTCAAATCAGCTCGCGAAATAATCTCAACATTGCCATTACCTGCACTTGCAGAAAACGCACCGCCACCGGCACGTGGTTCTGTCAGACCAGAAGTGCGGTCCGCGATGATGTCGCCTTCAAAGATTGACCCACCACCAAGTGGCCCCGTCAAGTTAACGGTCAATGCAGCGTTTCTCGGGGCGGCTGCGTTGTTTGGATCCGAGACACCGCCAACTGATGCAGTTGCCGTCAGGTCCACGTTCTGCGCACGGATTTCCGCCGCCAAGTCACCCTGAATAATCGACGCGCTGTTGCCCACACCATTGCCAGCGTTGATCGTGACCGTACCAGCGGCCGCAACCAAATTGCTTGTCAGAACGACGTTGGCACCTGAAGTTACATTGATCGCGCCTGTATTTGAGCCAATGAAGTTAATCCCAATGGGGTTATCGGCCTTCAGCGATTCAGTGACGATCGTCGTATATTCCTGCTCAAGCTTATAATAATAAGTCTTTTCCGACGCGATACACAGGGTCCACCAGTTACACCGACGCGAACTGGACCCCGTACTGGAGAATTCGTTCTTGGTGAAATAGCTTTGATTGGCCTCGGTGAGCGGCGTGCCCGAAAGGGTCGTGTTGCTTGTGTTTGAAGCAGGCGGCGATTGGAACGCAGCACCGTTTACGATCTGCAGACCGCCATCAGTGATGGTGGTGTCTGTTGTGACATAGGTGCCATCTTTCAACCGCACAGTTGCGCCCAATTGCGGTTCGCCACTTTGGGTCAGGCTTGTGATGTTGGCAACTGTCAAAGCCGAAGAGCCAAACAGTTCAGTCGAGACCTGGGAATAGGTCGAGGTGCGTGAGTACTCCTCCGCTGTGGTCCAGACATAGCGCTGGTTCGCCCGAGGTTGGTAGGTTGCGTTTGCATCTCCTCCGCTAGTGACAACCGGATCACCCAACCTGAGGTCGCCCGTGTCGTTGTCAATGCGGCCAACCTGTGTCTCAATCCGTATATTGCCTGTTGGATCGCCCGGCACATAGTCGCGCGTATAGATCGTCTTACGCACATCGACGATCGGGCTATCGGCATTCACGCCAGTAGCGTTCACCCCAACAATGTCAGTAATCTCAATCTTGCCTTCGATCCCGCGCAATTCGCCTGTCTTATCGTCACCTGTGCTGAGGTTGCGCAAGACAACAGGGATCGTGGAGTTGTTGGTGATATTGATCGTGCCAAAGCCATCAAGCACGTTCAAACGGGCCACTTCGGTTGAATCGGTCGTGTTCATAATCTGACCAAAGAGCTGGATATACCCGCCCTTTACCGTCGCGCCATTGACGACATACTGTTGGGTGCCTGCGTCATAAACCGCACCAATATTGTCGGTAGCAGAGGTCGGCACAACCGAGAACAAACCGTCGCTGGATGGGACAGCGGACTTATATGCTTCGGCGACTGCACGGCTAAATTCGAGCCTATATCCAGTCGTCTCTGACAGATAATCTTTGATGTTGACCTGTGTCGCGACACCGAAAATGGAAATGGTCCGGGTCGGATCGGCATTTGCGTCTTCTCTGACCTCGGCCTTGTATTGCTCAACCACCGCTGAAAGCTCATCCGCATCGATGCCTTGCGCCGCGGTATTTATTTGGAATGTCTGACCCTGAGCATTGGTAATTGTCGTATCACCGCGTCCAATTGCCAACTGCACCTGGCTATCTGTCAAGCCGACGGCCAAGGCGCTTGCCGTTAGCGTTGGATCTGCACCCAGCGTCAGGTTCCATTCCGCAATACCCGACTGGATTGTCGAGTTGATGTTCAGGAAGCGGGCCGAAATTGAAATCGCACCATTGGCTGTAATACCCGGGCCAGGTTCTGTGATAGAAGTGTGCGATGCAAAGCTCGCGGGATCACCACCGATGTGGTTGAAGCCGTTCACAAAGCTGGCGACAAAATCACCGTCTTTCGCCAAAATCTCAACCGATCCGGCGTTGATTGAACCACGCACATAAATGTTGCCTGCTTCAGACGTGATACGCACGGCACCGTTCGTGTTCTCGATCACCTTGCCACGATCAAGGATGATATCAGGGGCAACCTGACGGTCAGCTGCGTCAACGGCTTCGGGGGTGTAAGTTGACCGAATATCGATCAAACCACGGCTGGAAGTACGCGATGTGACAACATTGTTGTCGATGAAACCAGACGACAGGCCGTTTGTGTTTAGGTTAGCGATATCAGCTGGGCTATGCACCAACACACCATTGAAACGCAGATTACCCGCATCGTAAGTCGGCACGATCAGATTGCCCAATTTCAGCGTGTTGGCCGTATTGTTGGTGATTTCAATCACCGCATCGCCCGGTGCCAGCAATTTGCCTGATCCGGCAGTCCGGAGTTCATCGGCAGACACAAAGATGTTGCCTAGTCGCGCTGCTGTGTCGGCGATTTCAATCGCATTCGCAGTTGGAGACTCAGAAGATGTCGCTGCTCCTGCTGCGTTCAGTGTGTTTGTCGCAAAGTTAGCCGTCAACGAACCTAATAGCCCAACAAACTGGGTCAGTGATTTTGTACCTGCAACGGTACCAGCCGTTGTACCGGTATTGGCATCCAATGTGCCCACTGCTGTGTTAATCGCGGTCACAACCTCACCAAGATCAGTGACGGTTGTCGCAAGTGCTGTTCTGCTCAGTCCGACACGGATCAGGGCACCAGCATCCGTCCTCAGTGCATCGGTTCCTGGCGCACGCAACGCATTGCGAATGTTGTTATCGAGTGCGTTCTGGGCATTGGCCGCTGCTTGCGCATCTTCATCGCCCGTCACTGGTACGGTCGGCAGGCTGTTCAAAAGCGCATTCAGATCAGTGTCCAAGCTAGCCGCACGGTCGCGGGCAATGCCGGATTGGGTCGTGATTGTGCTGGTGTTGCCAGCAATAGTGGCAAGGTTGGTATCGATCTGCGTCTGTGCCGCAAGGATACGGTTCTGCTGCGTCGTGGCTTCCGAGACGTTGTTGGTCAAAAGCGCAGCTTCAAGCGCAGTTTGCGCATTAGCGATCACAGCTGCCTGTGCCACATTGTCATTGCGCAAAGAAATTGTGCTCGCTTCTGCCACGGTCACCGCATTGGCTGCAGCAACACCCTGGTCACGCAGGGTGCGGATCGCCGCGACGGCTGCATCGTTTGATGCGCTATATGTGCTGATCGATTGAATTTGCGTGATGGCACTATTGACCGAAACGGTCAAACCATAGGTGCCATTAGTGTAGAAGCTTTGCACGCCATCCGTCAGTTCTGTCAGGCCATCAACAATGTTGGTCGACGCCGCAACATTCAGCTGGATTTTAACCGTTGAGATGTCATTTGCGTTGGCTGCCGCTTCCGCCTCAAGTGCACCACGCGGGGATGGACCCGTAAAAGGCGAATCCACGAAGTTGCCCGCAGCATCAAAGGACGCCAAGCCAAGCCCGACAAGTTTGTTTTGAAGGAAGTTGATTTCGTTTTGATAGGCAGCGAGGGCTATTGGATCGTCTTTGTATTCTTCAATTAGATCGCGCAACTCGTTCACACGTTCCATGATGTTATTGCCAACAGGGAATGGTCCGGTGATTTCATAATCGATATTGCCCGAGATCCCATCAGCGATGCACGAAATCACAGTGGGCTGACATGAAGGGTCCAGATCGATTGTCAGACGCTTTTGGCTTTGAATGCTTGTCTCAACCCGGCCATTGATATCAACCCGTGAAAGACCACCATCAACAGATGTTGAACCTCCATGGTAGTCAAAGGTGACATCACCACCGCCAAAGGCATTTGAAATAGCAGAGGCTGCTGCAGCCAAGGCTTCGCGGTAGATGTCTTTTCCTGTGCCGACAGCGCTGGCGTCAATCTCGCCGCGGCTGACATAGACG
This sequence comes from uncultured Paracoccaceae bacterium, assembly GCA_947496605.1. Lineage (GTDB taxonomy): Bacteria > Pseudomonadota > Alphaproteobacteria > Rhodobacterales > Rhodobacteraceae > Yoonia. The sequence continues at coordinate 445,604 of CANMDF010000003.1, forward strand.
TAAATGTCGCCTGCCGCACGAACACCTTGCGGGTCGGTTTCCATGTTTGTTGATGCAGTCGTCCCAACGGACACAAGGCCAGAGTTTGCGACAGTCACAGTCGGATCTGGGGATGCGGGGATTGGAATTGCTGTCTTATTGAAAATATCAACAACTGCGTTGAAATCCAAATCTGCAGCACCGCCATCTGGGCCAACACCCGCGCCTAAACGCACGGTTGCATAGCGCGGGATATCGCCATTTGTTGGCGTGTCACCATCGGTCGCCTGAACCAGCGCGTTGTTTCCGACATTGACCTGATTAAGGCCGGCATACGTGATGTTTGCGTCGCCCGATGGTGCACCGGCCAAACCATATGTGGTGGCAGACGACCGCACATCGACGTCAGCTTCGCCCCATGCCGCAATCTGGATATCGCCATAGTCGACCACAATATCACTGTCAGCACCGACAGTGGTCGTTGCATTTGCTGTGATAGCCGTATCAATCTCGGCGTTTGCAGTGGCAATCGCACCGCCGGAATCGAGCTTTACCCGCTGATTGGCGCCGACGTTATTGTAAGCTTCTTGCTTAAACAGTGATGGCCCAAGCGTTGGCGGCGTCAGCCGAACCGCCGCATTTGCACCGATCAGCGCCGACGTATTGTGGATGATCACAAGATCAGCACCACCCGCCGGAATATTCGCCAAACCACCTGAGATGGAGTTCACGTTCTGCTTGCCACCTGCCAACAACTGGTTGTCAGTGATGTTACGCGCCGCAAGCGTCAAATCCTGTGCTGTTAGCTGCACGCGGTCGCCGATATTGGCCAGAACCTCGCTCTCGACGCGGTGATCAATATTGGCACCACTGGCACCTACAAGCGATGCTTGAGTGCTATCGACAGAGCCACCAAAGTTGGATGTATGTTCAGCCGTAATATTTGCAGCACCAGCGACATTCGCGCCAAATGCGGCGCTACCTGTTGTCAAAAGCCCGGCTTGCGTACGGCTATCGGTCCGCGTGGTACCGCTGGCAGCCGCACCCGCGACCAAACCACCACTGCCTGCTACGGTGACCGCATCATTGCTATCGTCACCATTGGCCGTGACATTGAGCGTGCCGGCGGCAACCGCGGTCATATCCGTCAGTGTTGCCGTTGTGACCGTGTCGGATTTCGCTGTTGAAAGGTTAAAGCCCGCAGCAATAAGGCCCACGGCCAACCCAGAGCTTTCTGCTGTCTGGTCAGTGGTGTTGGTTGCTGAAACAGACACTTCACCTGTTGAAATCAAGGCAGAATTCGCAACCAGCGTCTCGGCCTTGCTATTGTTCTCAGCGGTAGCCACCGTTGCATTCAAACCAACAAGTGCGCCTGCCGAGCCGGATGAGAACGCTGTATTCAATGTCGTGGATACATTCGTACCAAACGCGATTTCACCGGCATTGACCAATGTGTCGCCATCGACATTCGTCTTAACTGATGCCGAAAACTCGGACTCTGCATCAGATGCACCTGCGGCCAAACCACCGGCCACTGCCACACCAATGGCAGATGTATCGGCGGAACCTGTCGCAGATGCGTTCACTGATGTCAGACCGCTTGTAAAGACGCGAGCTGAGCTCAGCGACGCTGTGACAACTGGTTTTACATCAACAATCGATCCGGCACCTTGCACCGCGGCCCCAAGACCACCGCCAACAGCGACAGTATCAGCTTCTGCCGTGTCATTGGATATCGCACTGACCGTCAAGGACCCCGCACGGTCACCTGATGTCCCGATCTGCGCATTCTCGGTCACTTCTGCTGTGACCGCCCCGCCAATTTTCACGGTCGCGATTGAGGCACCAACAGCAAGGGTACCGGCAACCGAGACCCCAACCCCATCAACCTTAATCGCACGTGTAGCGTCAGCGTTGACTGCGACTCCGCCCGATGTGGTGACAGTCTTGCCACGGATCGCAGCCGTCGTGCGCGAATTATCCGTAAAGACACCGACATCAGCGCTGAGCGCTGCCAACAATCCAGCCGCGCCCGCAAAGTGCAAACCATCCAAATCATGGTTCGTGATCGCATTCACCCGGACATTTGCCGCAGTCAGCACACCACTTCCGTCAATCTGGGCCGTGCTTCCTGTATCAACCGTGACGACACCGATACCAGCACCACCTGCCAGTCCACCAGCTGCGACAGCACCGGTGACAATGTTCACTTTCAACTTATCAGAGCTGTTGACGTTCACATCTCCGCCCGCGGTGATCGTACCACTACCAATATTGGCAGATGTGCCCGCAGGCACAGCCAAAGTCGATGTGGCAGCCGAAGCAATGTCAACGCTTTCGCGGCGGCTTTGCGCAGCGGCGCTGATATTGCGCACACGCTCATCATCAGATTCCGCCAACAGATCGTTGACTTCGCCGTTCTGCGCTTGCGCCTGTGCATCATCGGTTATGCTTGCGAACGACAGCGAACCATCAGAACTTGCGCCGCTAATCTCATCGTCGGCACCGTCGCTTGGCGTGATACCATCACCGTAGTTGTAGATCGCAATACCAGCCGCAAGGCCGACGATACCACCACCCGCACCGATGACATAAGCTTCGCCAGCTTTGTTCGACAAACCGTTAACCAGAACATCATTTCTCGCGTTCAAGGTGACGTTGTTGCCGATTGTTGCGGCGGCTGTGTTCTTGAACACGCCCACGTCGACCACACCGGCAAGACCTGCAGTCAAGCCAACCGCGACGCCACCAGCCGCGACTGATGTCACTGTCTCATCGCGTGCAGTAACGACAACATCTTGCGCAGCGTTTGCTGTCGCATTTCCACCAGCCGTATTGATCATGGCGTTGTTGCCAATGGTGGCTTGGTTATCCACGTCCATCAGATAGACGGCGACAACACCCGCAACTCCTACGCCACCGGCGGCACCTGCAACCCCCAGCGTAAAGCCGGATTGGGCCGAATTCGTCTGTACGTTGACACCGCGCGATGCGACCTCAACATCCGAGAAATCATCACCGGTAAAGACAGTGTGATCTTCGCGACGACCCAAAGCGGTGACGCTTGCACCGGCAGCAATCGAAGCCGCGATTTCTTTGTCGAGGTTCACAACGCTTACGGCGGCACCAATACCCGTTGAACCAATAGCCAAGGCCCCAGCAACAACAGCGGTCCGGGTTGTGTCATCGGCCAGCACATCAACATTGCCTTGGGCCACAACCGTGCCACCCAAACGTGCCGTTGTGACAGTGGTCACGTCAATGACAGACACACCACCCGCAAGAGCCGCTGATCCACCAGCGGCACCCGCGGCACCAATACCTACGATATCTTGGGATGCATCAGCAGATACCAAAACATCACCAGATGCGTTCACTGATTGCGCATCGACGGTTGCAGCAGTTGTGGCATCAAGAACCATAACACTCACACCCGCACCACCAGCAACACCGCCAGCTGCGACAGCCCCAGAGAAACCGATCGAGTAAAGGTCACTGGCTGCGGCAACTGAGACATTCTGTGTAACTGCAGCAGTACCTGCAATTTGGTTAATCTGTGCACCGGTACTGATGTTGGCGGTCGTGTTGGTCGTGATCACAGGCACGCTTGCCGACACTGAAATACCGACGGCCCCAACAGACCCCGCAACTGACAATGCCCTTACAGCCGTATTGTCAGTTGCATTCACAATCACACCGCTGGCAGTAGCCAGGTTCGCCACCGCGTCACGGCTTTGCGACAATAGCTGTAGTCCAGCATTACGCGCCGCGGCCGCATCTGCATCTGTTAGCTCATCCGTTGCAGCGGGATCAAAGTTTGCCGCAGCAAGCCCGTTGTCATCGTCTCCGTAGGCCGCAAACCCGGGCGTGTATCCTGTGACAAAGCTCTGCGCTGTACCGTTGCCCAACGCAGTGACCTGCGCATTATCATCAATCGTTGCCAGCGTCGTGGCTGAGATAACGGTCACACCAACCGACGCGCCGATCCCCGCCGTACCCGCAGCAAATGCACCGTCAATCATATCAAGTTTGGTTTCGCCTGCCGCCAAAACGGCCACGTTGCCATCCGCATAGACCCGTGCATTCTGACCGATCCGCGCGGTCGTCACAGGTGTGGCAGACAACACAGTGACAGCGCCGGCCAGACCCGCTTTGCCACCGACACCAATACCGGCGGTAATGGCTAAAATCTCTTCGGCGCTGTTTGCATTCACGATCACATTGCCAGTTTCAACAATAGTTGATGCACCAATTTCGGCTGTGGTTGTCTTACCTAGATCACCGACAGAGATACCCGCACCGGCACCCGCCGTACCCCCAACGCCAGCCGCGCCCGCGACTGAAAAGAGATCACTGACATCACTTGCTGAAACGACTAGCGAATCAGCATCAAAGCCGTTTCCGACTTTGGCGAAATCACCAATCAGCGCCTCTGTGGTGGTTCCAAGAACATAAACCCCTGCACCAGCACCAACGCCTGCTGTACCGCCTGCGGCACCGGCCATTCCAAACAGCTTACCGGTTTCAGTCGCAGTTGCAGTGACCGAAATCGGACCGTCGGCGTTAATCTCAGAGCGGTCGCCCGCCGTACTATCTGCTATTGCCGCACGGGTGACGTTATCGACCACAACAACTGTCGCCGCAGCACCTACACCGGCAGTACTGCCCGCACCAATGCCTGCAGCCAATCCAAAGGTCGTAAAGTCATTGGTCGCACCCAATGACACCGCACCAGCACCCGAAATCGAGACCTGTGCACCTGACCCCATTAGGGCCTCAACTTCGTTTTCAGACGTAATAACCGTGGCCACACCTGCAACACCGGCCGAAGACGCAGCCGACGCTGAGGCTGCATAGACGCGGATATCTTGCGCCGCGCGCGCGGTGTTTACAAAAGACCCGGCAGAAGTGATCTGAACGTTGTCACCCAAGTCGCTGAGCGTTTCGCCGTCGCTGACGATTACACTGGCCGAGACACCCACCGCAGCACTTGAGCTGCTGGCCGACAATGAACCCGACAGGGCCTTGGCGACATAGTCACCATCCGTTGAAAGAACGACAGCGCCTGTACCGACATTAATCTGGGTACCGTCACCGACGGTCGACTTAAGCGTGTCAGAAAAGACCATGACCCCGAATGAGCCCTGTACCGCAACACCAGAGCCGCCAGCGCCACCGATGGCTTCGACATAATAGTTTGAATTTCCAAGCAGTTTTTGAGTCGCAAGGTCCTCTAGCAAATCAGAGAACGCATCAAGATCATCAAGGTTTGAGAAATCAAAATCGGGACCCGCATCAATTCGACGGTTGATTGCTGAAACCGCCAATGACGATCCGGTCAGGTCTGCGCCTGTGCCAATGCTGGCGCCATAATCTTTGTCAGCAACGACAACGGCGATTGATCCGCCAACCGCGATGCCATTCGTCGAAACTGAACCTGCCAATGCCTTTGCAGACAGATGGCTTGTATTGTCACTGGCGACCGACATTGCCCCGCCCTGCGACACGACAACATTATCGCCAATCGAAGCATTCGTTTGCCCAGTAGAAATGGCAACAGCTAATGCGCCTGCAACGGAAACCTGCTTGCCCGACGCACCCGCAATGCCCAGCGCGCTGAGTTGGGACAGATACGGACCATCTGCGTTCTCACGCGAGGTGGCGGCGACGTTGATACTGGACGCGTTCGTCACTGTCGCACCGTCTGCCACCGTGGCCGAGGTCGTGTTGTTCAGGATAGCAAGGCCGACACCCACACCGATGCCCACTTTACTTTGCGGGTTGGTGGCGGCACCAATTCCAGAGGCCGTCATGCCGACGGTGTTGCTGGCATCAATATCGATTGAACCCGCAACATTCACTGTCACACCTTCAAGGGTCGCACTGACAACATCTTGCGCCGCTGCAATACCGGCTGCCGCCGCAATCGTGACCTTGGCGCCGTTTTTGTTGCCGTCCTGATCACGCTGGCTGTCTTTGGTCTTATCAAGCGAGTCAGCCGTGGTGGATGTGCCACCTGTGGTGTCGTTCTTCTTTTCGTCGTTTTCGCTAAAGTCGCCACCGCCCGCCGTTGCCGTCGCATTGGCATCGTAGGTCCGATTGGCACTTGCATTGATCGTCAGGGATCCTGCGTTCACTGACCGGGCCAGCGTTGCAGTCGTCACGGATGTATTCAGCAAAGCACCACCGGACGCACCATTGCCAAGGATTACAGAAGCCGACGCACCAACACCCACTTTGCCAGATTTGTTCTCACCCGTAGACGTGGCGGTGTTCGCACCTGTGTTTGTGGCGGCAACACGGACCGCACCTGCGCCCATATTAAGTGTGTTGCCTGTGCCAATCCGCGCTGTCGTCGTCTGGTTCAGCAAGGCAAGTGCAACCGACGCATCAACCGCAATACCACCTGCGGCACCAGCCGAGGCTTCGGTCGTCGTATCCAAACCAGAGGTCGCTTCAACATTCAGGCCACTACCCGCCGTCATGGTGGCACCATCCTGCAGTTCGGCGGTGGTGGTTGTGGTCAAGAGGTTCATCGCAAATGATGCACCAACGCCCACTTTGCCGCCTGTCACACCTTCATCAGAAGGTGCTGCAGTGGCCGTCGCATCAACATCATTGGCCGCAGTTATACTGGACGCACCAGCACCCGCATCGACATTTGCGCCACCCGCAATCCGTGCAGTCGTATCAAGTGTGACGATATTCAGCGCGACCGAACCCGCGATCCCGACCTTTGATCCGCCTGCACCAGAGGTGGCGCTAACTTCAAATGTATCAGTATCAGCACCGGTGGCTTGCGTCGCGCCGACGATCACACCTTCGGCACTATGTCCGGCAGCACCCAGCCGTGCGGTATTCGTTTCATTCACCACGTTGACCGACACGGCCACGCCGATGCCCACTTGCGATGTGCCGCCGTCTTCGCCAGCAACGGCCTGACCGTCGGATGTGGCAGAACCGCTGGTTGTCGCACCCGATTGAATGGTCAGCGCGCCGCCAGCAGACACGGACACCGCATCAGGGATCATCGCTTGCACATCAGCGCTTTGCACGTTGATCGCAACAGCGGCACCAACGGCAACCTTGCCTTCGGATGTTTCGGCTGAACGCCCATCCTCGTCAGCCGCAGTGGCCGTTGTGGCATCTTGTTGATCGCTATCGCCAACCCCGGCCTTTTTCTGACGTGAGGACCCGGTGTTGAATTCGGTTGTTGCTTGCTTGTCGACGCTTTCGCCATCGCTGTCAGGTGCCGCATCTTCATCTTCGGCTTCACTTGCACCCGCTGCACTTGCAACTGCATTCAAGGTCGATGTGGACTGGCCCTCAGCGTTAAAGCTGACGGCGCCATCCGCGTCGATATCGCGATTTGTTGTGGCCAATGTCTGGTCATCAATCAAAGCCAGTGCCAATGCCGCGCCAATGGCAGCCTTTGCACCCGCAGCTTCACCAGAAGCCTCGGTTGTGACGGTCGATGATTGCGTCGCGCTGACCGAAATAGCGCCGCTGACCGTTTGCGTCGCACCAGTACCCAAACGGGCCGTGGTTGCGTTGCTGATCATGGACAAGCCAAGAGCAGGCGTAACCGAGACATCACCGGCGGACCCGGCCTCTGCCTTTGTTACTGCTTTGTGGGTCGCTTCCGCAGAAAGCGTCAGATCGCCCGCACCATTCAGAACGCCGCCATCTGCGATTTCAGCGTCAGACCGGTTCGCAAGAATGTTGATCGCCACAGACGCGCCAACGCCGACACTGCCGCCTGTTGCACCACCGCCAACTGGCAAAGCTTCAGCTGTGGTTTCAGTTTGGTTGTCTGTCGTAAGCGTGACGGCACCATCGCCTGTTACAGTGACAAGGGACGCGCCGGAAATCTGTGCAACACTTTGCGTATCAATCAGGTTCAACGCCAGCGATCCCGCAACGCCAACCTTTTCGCCGCCAGCGCCGGAAGACGCGCGGGTCAGATAGACATCGCTGCGTGTCGCTGTGCTGTTTGGATCAGCAATCAAAGCGGCGACATCCAGTTTTGTCGCCGAAATATCCAGACCACCAACATTATGCGTCGCATCGCCAAGGATCGCATCATTGCGTGTCTTAACAACATTGACCGCAACAGCTGCGCCAATCCCTACCTTTGAAGGCGGTGGGGTTTCGCCGTCATCATCCGCTTCGCCAACAGCGTCACCTGTCGCAGTGATCTGGCCGTCAGTATTGTTAACAGCACCCAGTTTGAGAATTCCACCTGCCGAAACTTCAATCCCATCCGGAATGGACGCCGTCACCGATGATGTCTGCACATTAATGCCGACCGCCGCAGCAACTGACACTTTGCCTTCCGAGGTTGAGGCCGAGCGGCCTTCTTCATCATTCGCAGCCGTTTCAGTCGCGGCCTGCTGATCGGCATCGCCAACACCAGCCGATTTCTGTTTGTCGGATGCACCAGTCAGCTCAGAAGTGGCCGTAGTATCAACATCGCCACCGCCACTGCCGCCGTCTTCCTCTGACGCCGCACCGACCGCACTTGCCGTTGCTGTCAGGGTCGAAAGCGATGCACCGGCGGCAGTAAACGTCACGGCCCCATCAGCGTCGATGTTTCTATCCGAAGTCGCCATGACCCGGTCATCTACAAGTGCCAGTGCCAAAGCCGCACCAACCGCTGCCTTTGATCCGGCCGCTTCGCCAGAAGCGTCAGTTGTGATTGTTGACCGCTGGGCTGCACTGACGACAATTGCGCCACTGGCGACCTGCGTACCGCCGGTTCCCAAGCGTGCCATCGTCGTGTTGTTGATCATCGACAGGCCAAGCGCGGGCGTCAATGAAATGCCCCCCGAAGAACCAGCCTCGGCCTTGGTTTCAGCCGAATGCACAGCCTTGGCAGACAAGGTCAGATCACCGACGCCTGTCAAAGTGCCACCATCCGCAACTTCTGCGATGGAACGATTGGCCAGAATGTTCATAGCGACAGAGGCGCCAACACCTACATTATCACCGGTCGCACCGCCATCGCTGGGCAGTGCATTTGCAGTGATGTCGGTTTCGTTGTTCGATGCCAAAGACACAGCACCATCGCCAGACACCGTCACCACCGCAGGGCCAGATATCCGGGCGACACTGCCCGTATCGATCAGGTTCAGCGCAAAGGACCCCGCAATACCGACATCAGCAGCACCAGCGCCCGAGGTAGCCGAGGTCGAGAATTTGTTGCCCTCTGCCGCGTGACCCGCAGTCTGTGACACAGACCCGGCGGATACGGCGCTATTGATCGTCGCATCATTGACCACTTTGGCAATGTTGATGCCAACGGCGATACCGACACCTGTATCTGATTCAACAGCCGTGCCATCAGCCGTCACATCAGCTGCGTTATCAGACGAAGAGGTGATGTTCAGATCGCCTGTTACTGTCGTCACACCTGTCGCGTTGATCCGCGCGTTCGTGACAGACGACAAATCAGAAATGCCAAGCGCGCCAGCCACCGAAACACCGCCTTCGCTGGTCTCAGCCTGGCCGCCGTATTTTGCATCTGACAAATAGGTTGTCGCCTGGCTGCCCGGTGATGGTTCGGTCGCACCGCCTTCGCCCGCGACCGCATTCACGGTCACGTCGGTTTGGGTCGCTGCATCAAGGGTCAGGCCGGCTGTCGACAGGGTCGCATCGTCTGCTACTTCGGCGGTGGTCACTGCGTCAACAACGCTGACGGCAACGCTTGCACCAAATGCGGCTTGCTGCGGGGTGGCATCAGATTTGCTTGTGATCGTGTTGCTGGCATCAAGTGTTGTGGCACCTGCAACGTCCAATTCTGCCGATCCACCTATACGTGCGATCGCAGTGCTGTTGATGGTCGAAACGGCAACAGCGCCATCTGCCGATGAATTCGCAGGGGCCAGCGATTGGGTCAAAATCGAGGATACAACAGTCGCACTGGCGGTCAGATCGACGGCACCCGCATTGACGACAGTATCGCCGCTGACATCAACAGTCGCGTCAACATTAGTGACAACAACACCAAGCGGAAGCAGCGTCAAACCACCTGCGGCATTGGCGGTCGCAGTTGATGCAAAAGTACCAGTTGCAGTGATTGTGCCGCCTTGTGTCAGGACTCCCGCATTTGCGGTTGGTATAGCCAAAAGCACACTGCTTTGATCAACCGTGGATGAGGCATTGAAGGTGATATTGCGGCCCGTAATCTCCGGACCAACTACACCACCTTGACCAACAGAAATCAGCGCTGTTCCGCCATTATTTTGTGTCGCTGTGAAGGTCACATCACCGCCCGTAAAGGCTGATCCGGTCGATACGCCTGCGAGAATTTGAGATCCGTCTTCAAGCGTGATCATCGGCGCTTCAAGCGTGATGCTACCGGAGTTCCCGGTCGAAACACCTGCGGAACTATCACGCGAGTCGATGACCCCGCCCGACACGACAGTGATCGAGTTATCAGCCTGCAAGAGGATATTTGCGCCAAAGCTGAGGATATTCGTCGTGACACTGAAATCATCAGACGCACCAGAATTGGTGGACACGCCGCCAATAAACAAATCAAACGGATCAACCAGAAGATTACCCGCTGAACCGAATTGCGACGAAAGGTCCAGATCGATAGACCCGATGTGGACATTCTGACCACTCAGTTCAACGAAACCGCCATCACCAAGCGCCAACGCTGCCGCAGTAAAGGACGCGTCATCCTCGACCACCAATGTGCCTCCGGCAAACACTATAATATCGCCGCCCGCATTGCCATCGGCGGCAAACTCAGCAGTGCTTTCGACCGTGATGTCACCACCTGTGACCGAGATTTCGCCAGCCGTGCCCGCAGATTCAGCGGCACTAGCATCGATCCGCCCACCAATGCGTGTCTCACCCGTGGCAACAATTTCAATTTTGCCGCCGTAAGACAAAAGTGCGCCGCCCTCAACGACTTCATCCGCGTTCACAGTGGAATCGAATTTCATCCGTTGGCTTAGGTCGTCACCAACTAGCGCACCTGTGCTGCTGTTGATCGACACATTACGGCCTTGCAGGGTGATTCCGCCTTGGGCGTTCACTTCACCCATGATGGCGATATGGCCATTGGCGGACATCGGCACTTCACCAGTCATCAACTGATGAGCGACGCCATTGTCAATCGTGCCATCAGCGCGAATGACCCGCTCAAGAAACTCGCCTGTTGGTGTGTTCACGCTAAGCGATCCAACGTTCACCGTACCGTTCTGACCGACGATGAAACCGTTCGAGCTTGAGAAGAAGATGTTGCCGCCTATTTCACCATTCTTGAAGCCGTTCAGCTCGCCATTGATCAGCACAGTCCCGTCAGTGACAATGTTCAACAGGTTGTCAGCACCGTCAGGGACATAAAGATCGACACGGGTACCAGCGGCCTGCTCAAAATCAGTGAACGAGTTAAAGCCGGTATCACCCGATATGGTTTCGGTAGTGATCTTGGTATGCGTGCCTTGGGTGTCGATGTTTGTGCGGGTGCGGCCATCGGCGATGATGTTGTTCGATTGGATATCGAGATTCACGGCTTGCGCTTGCGCTGGCTGTGCGATCCCTGCACCCATTAAGGCGCCGATGACCACTGGTCCGGCGCCTTTTAGAAAGTCATTGAAACGCGCACGGCGTAACAGTTTTGCATTGCGATTGGATTGTTCGAGGTGAAGTAGCCTGACATGTTTGCCCATCAGAAATCTCCACTTTCAATAACTAAAATATCCGGATTGTCCGGATCTACGGCGTAAAGCAACGTTAGGCTTTGGGGGAACAGGACGTTCGTATCCTCAACCTCTTCAAAGACGCCTTGCAGCAAGAGGATGGCGGTATGCCCAGATGGGTCACTGCCCCGGAACAACAGGATGCCGTTGTCCAAAACGACATTCTGCGTGATCGTGTCTGGCAAGTAGCCCGCCGATGCAAAGAATGCGTTCAGAATTTCCCCGTTGGAATAAAGCGTTTCTTCGGTGATCGCAGCGTCGGTGTCTGCTGACCACAGCACACCCACTTGGATCAGCGTCTTGCTTTCGTAGCCAAAGATGTATGACACCTGCGCAGCACCGCCGTCGCGTAGCACCTCGGGACCAACGACTGTCATCACACGTGTCCGCTCAACAGTGTTCATGCCCACCTGCACCGCATCAGCAGCAACGCCAAAATCAGCAGTGATCGCCGCAAGTACGGCATCTTCGTCCATCCCGAATTTCGCAGACCGGAACCCTTCGAGCGCAATCATTTGCGCTTCATCAGGAACTGGTGCGATCTGACTGCTCGAAGTCTGCGCTTGCGCAAGTCCAACAAACGCAATGGGGGCCATGATCGCAAGACTAACCATCCCTATTGCGCACTGCCGTAGGATGGCGGGGAGACTTGCTATCAAAAACATCTGTGACTCCAAGTAAGTCATACGGGTTAAGGGACACAGCGGCAGAAATTGGGACGCTGCGCGAAAATCGTAAGTCTAGGTGTTAACCTTGTCTGTGTCGGCTGGCACAGACGGCTGAAGGTTCGAAACCGACCGCAAACTAGCGATATGGTGATAGATCGCTTTGAGGTAGCCAGCCTGGTGAAGCTCGAACACCTGCTCTGCGTTAAGGTCGGCAAGGGCAGCTTCATTCACAACCAAAATGCCATGCATTGTGGACTTGTCGCCCCCAGCATTGGTTGTATCGAGGGTCGCGGAATGCAGAAGATTGAGTTCCAGCAGCTTTGCACTGAACGCCTCTGTCCGCGCACCTGCGTCACGGTAGCTTTGCGAAATGGCGAGCGCTTCGTTCAGTGCAGTCTCGGCTTTGCCCTTTTTGTCAAAAAGAGGTGCGCCTTCTTTCTCATTCAGACCCGCATAGGTTTCATCGACACACAACACAGATTCGCCATCTTGCACATCACCAATGATGAAAGGATAGCGCCGAAGATAGGCTGGCACATAGGCCCCACTCCAAAGCCCCTCTTCAGAAATGAACATGTTCGTGCCGGGCTGCGCCGAAGTCACAAAGACGGCTGACGGCTGCGCCGTGCCGGGCACAAAAACGATTGGCAGCTCGCCCATCGCGGACTCAAATTCATCAACCAAAGCTGGAATAATGTTTGCTTCACGCGCATACGAAAGCGGCTGATCTGGCCGATTAAGCCTTAGCTTTCCATGCACTTTCGTATTGATCGGGACGACGGTCTCATAAAAGAGCGGCTTTGTTGCGGGCGCATCCAAAGTAGTACCTCACTGCGTGTCGGAACAAGATCACGGCACGCATCACTAAAATAAACGTAAAAACACAATTGCTTTACGTCACGTTAGTTTTGATGGTCCTAGAGATCAATAAATATAAATCGACCGCCCCGACCATAAAGCGTCGCACAGTTCAGGCCGAAGACATGCCAAGAGACGGACATGTTTAACCGCCACGCGCCTCTTTCGCTGTGCCATAAACCGGAAGATCGGCAGCTGTCTTGCCATGTGCCGCCATCAATGTATCGCGGACAAAGGCGATGTGAGCGGTTTCTTCGATGATTTCGGCCAAATACTGGGCCGCTGTCAGCGTCTTGCCAACACCAATTGTGCCGTGGTTGGCCAGCACAGCCGCACGAACGGACGGGTCTTTGAACACCGGGCTGATCTCAACCTCGGTCTGAGGACCGCCGTTCTCAGACAGGGGAATCAACGGCATGCGTCCGATCTTTTCAATCGTCTGCACGGTCAGGCAAGGGATCTCGATCCCGGCACTGGCAAAGCCGGTCGCCCAAGGGCTGTGACAATGCACAATCGCGTTGATGTCTGGACGAATGCGATACAGATCAAGGTGGAAATCCATGTCTTTGGACGGTTTGAACTGCGTCTGTTCAATCGTCCCGTCCAGATGCACCACTTGCAAATTATCTCGTGTACATTCCGCGAAACCTACGCCGGATGGCTTGATCACAATGGCATCTGCGCTGGACAACCGGACCGACAAGTTGCCCCCCGCGTTCGTTTGCAACCCAAGGTCAAAGCAACGCCGTGCCGACCAGATCAGTGCATCTTTTTTGGCTTCGATGTCGGATGGATCAAGCATGGGAAGTTTCCTTTGATATGGCGTCCAATGCGTCAACGGCGGCATCTGCCGTGGCGCTATCATTGATGTGGCCGCTGAGACGGGTCAGGGGCACGTGGGTTTCTAAAGTGTCGGCAAAGGCGTTGCGCAAAGCCTTGCTTTCAATCGCGCCACCGGGGCGGTCTTCGGATGAAAAGCCGGCCATCGGGATCAGGACGCGCACGGGGGCGGTCGCTTGCTTTAAGGCCTCACCCAGAATGTTGGCGCATTTCACCATTTCATCTTCAGTGCATTGCACATGGGTGAACAAGGGCGAATGGGAATAATGCGGGCGGGCGAGATAGGTTTCAGGCATCAACGCAGGTTCGCCCATCCCGATGAAATTCACACCACCCGGCAAGACCACACGCGGCAAATGCCCCATGCTGGTAAACCGCCCCGGCATGTCTGCGTTTACGCCCGCAATGTAACAGCGCGTCAGTTCATGTGGGGTATAGTCAATAACCGATTTGAACGCCCCGTTTGTGGCCCAGCGGGCGAAAGCGGCACCACCAAACCCGTTAGCGTGGAAAACGGTGACTTCATTGCCAGTTTGCCGCAAACGCGCGCAAAGCGCATCTGTACCCGGACCTGTCACACCCAATGACGTCACGCCAATGGACGGGGACAATGAGACCGGACCCGTTGGCAAGGTCGCGTGATAAAGCCCGCCAGTGATCGCCGCTGCCTGATCCAAGGCTGCCCGTGTCGTGGCGTTCAAACCGCATAAGTCTGCAACAGTTGGAACCAAGACAATCGCGCTGTCGGCCATGATATAACGTGGATCAAATGGCAGCGTGGTAACCAAGACTTTTGGCATGGCCAAAGGCAGGGATTTCAAGACGCGCAACGCGATCTGCCCGCCTGTCCCGCCACCAATGGCAACTACCATCCGGCGGCCCATCTGAGGTTTCTCGGAAATCTCTTTGATGGCCCGCTCTGTGGCTTTCGCCATTCCAGCGATCTTGGCCTCTGGGCCCCATTGCGCACCACCTGCATGCAGTGAGATATCACACGTCTCAACCGGCACACCCAGCGCTGTGAGGGCAGTAATCAGATAGTCGGCCTCTTGCTGCTTAGTATCGTAGGTGGCCAGCAGTAGGACGCTCATTACCCTTTCACGGCCCCTGCTGTCATGCCTGTGATGATCTGGCGGCTGGCGACGAAGGTAAAGATAATCGGCGGAACCGCCAACAACATACCGGTGGCCATGATCACGCCCCAGTCGATGTCAAATTCGGTCAAGCTGTTCACGATTGTTACCGGCACGGTCCGACTATTGCGGTCTGACAAAGCATTGGCCAGCAGGAATTCATTCCATGCCACCCGGAAAGTAAAGATAGACGCCGCAGCAATGCCCGGTTTGATCAGTGGCAAGACCACAAGGAAAAATACTTGGAATGGCCCCGCGCCATCCATGCGGGCTGCCTCCTCCAGTTGGATTGGCACTTGGACGATAAAGCTCTGCAAAATCCAGATCACGAACGGCAGGTTCAGGGCCACATAGACCAGAATGATCCCGCCCCGCGATCCATCGATCCCAAATTGAAAGGTCCAGATACCAAAGACAGGCACCAGCAAAACCGCTGGTGGGACCATACGCATCATCAATGTCCACATTGACACTACATCGCGGCCCATGAACCGGAACCGGACCAGTGCATAAGCGGCCATCGTGCCAATCACCAAAGTAATCGCAGTCGAGACCAACCCGATGATCAGCGAGTTTGTCAGCGCACGCCCAAAGGTTGGGTCGCAGCGGCGCAGGTGTTCAGGCTCATACCATAGGAAATCGCACAGCGCGGTTTCATAGTTCCGCAAGGTCGGCATGAACAGCAGGCTGGAACTGTCCGACATGATATCGACGTTTAGCTTCAACGACGTGACCAGCATCAGATAGATCGGGCCGATTGCCATCACGACAAGGCAGATCAGCAGAACGTAAAAGGCCGGGTTTTGGCGGTCGTATGTCTGCGTGCTCATGCCTCTTCCTCCACCCGGCGCAGTCTGGCTGCACGGGCGTCTTGCGCTTTATTGTAAATGAACATGGTGAAGGTCAGGATCAGCAAGACGATCAACAGCAGGTTCGACATGGCCGCCGCTTCGCCCAATTCGCGGAATTCCGAGGCGGTGCGGTTGATCCGCAGTGACAGGATTTCAGTCGATAGGCCCGGACCACCGTTGGTCATGACCAAAATCACCTCAAGCACCTTAAAACTGTCGATCAGTCGCAAAAGCAGCGTAACGATCAAAACAGGCAGCATGAGCGGCAGCTTGATATAGATGATCTGCTGCCATCCTGTGGCACCATCAATCTTGCTGGCCTCAATCGCAGACGCAGGCAGGGATTGCAGGGCCGCCAATGACAGAATGAAAATAAAGGGCGTCCACTGCCAGACATCTGCGATGACCACAGATGCAAAGGCCCAATCGCCGTTGGACAGCCACGGCACGCCGTCAAAGCCCCACGATTTGAGCGTCTTGTTAAAGATGCCAACGGTCGGATGGTACATATAGCGCCACATCAGACCAACCACGATAGGGGCGATCATCATAGGCAGGATGAACAGGGTCCGCAGAACAGACATGCCACGAATATTGCGGTCAAGCAGCAACGCTAGGCCAACACCTAGAAACATCTCGACCGTCACAACAACGGCGGCGAATTTCAGGGTGACACCTAGGCTTTCACGGAAAGCCGGATCACCGAATAATTTGAAGTAGTTTCGCAGACCGACAAGGTCTGCCTCGCCAATCCGTTGACTGGGGTTCCAGTCTAGAAAGCTGGCGTAAATCATGTAGCAAATCGGATAGAACAGCGCGAAGGCCAGAACCAATCCAGCGGGTGCCAGAAACAGGTATGGGGTCATGCGGTTCGTGCTGGCGATGCTCATGAAAGCGGGCCTCTTATGGACGTTTTGAAAGGGTGATCGGGCCAGCATAAGTCAATGCACTGGCCCAACCAGGGAGGTTACTGCCAAGTATAGTAGCCGGCTTCTTCCATTGTGGCGCGTGCACGCTCTGCCACACCATCAAGCGCTTCTTGTGGGTCCAGACCTTCGGTCAAAACCTGGCTCATGGTTGTGCCGATGTCTGCGTTGATCGTACCCCATGTTGGGATAATCGGACGCCAGTCTGGGTCAGCAAACTGCAGCGCTTCACCGAATGTGGCCGAGTATGGGAACTTTTCGTTCAGGCCCGCATCTTGGTAGGTTGAGAAGCGTGACGGGTTGCCGCCTTCCATTGCGATGGCAAGGTCCTGCTCTTTGCTGGTCAGCCACTGCATCAGCAGGAACGCTGCTTCTTTGTTTTGTGCGTTCGATGGGATGCCGATACCGAAACCACCTGTTTGCGAACCGCGGCGGACACCTTCGGGGTGCATCGCGTAGCCTACGTTACCCACAACTGTGGAACGGCTTGGGTCCTCAAAACCGGCTGCAAAGGCGATCGAGTCCATAAACATCGCAGCATTACCTTGCTGGAATGCTGCGGCGGCTTCGGCTGGGCCAAATGTTGTGCCGCCTTCAGGGCCACAATCCACGATGGTTTTCAGCGCGTTTGCAGCGGCGACACCTTCGGGGCTGTTAATGATCGGGTTCCACTCTGCGTCAAAGACGCGACCGCCTAATGGGGCGAGGTGCAGCAAGAACGCGTGGCTGGCTTGGTGGCCGGATGCCGCACGGGATGCCATGCCGCCCATACCTTCTTCAAGTTCGGGAATCTGGCAAGCCACTTCTAGCAACTGATCATAGTTGGTTGGCACGTCGATGCCGTGCTTTTCAAAAATGTCTTTGCGGTAGGCCAGAACAGATGTTTCAGCACCAAACGGGATACCAAAAAGCGAACCTGTCTGACCAGGCAGGTAACCCTTTTCGCCACCAGCAACGCCGATGTTGGCCACATAACCGTCGATCAAGTCACTCGCGTCATAGTTAGGATCAGCAAGACGTGGGTTCATGAAATACTTGGCGAGGTTTTCCAACTGATCTGCGTAGACATAATCAGCCTTTGAGAACACAACGTAAGCGATCAGGTCATAGTCACCTTCGTCTTTTGTAAGCTCAAGCGTCTGACGCTCGCGCATTTTCAGGTACTGAAGTTGATCAACTTCAACTTCAATGCCTGTCTGCTCTGTAAACTCGGGCAGCACTTCCAACACCGCGTTATAGTGCGGATGCGCTGGAAAGTTCACAACCAATGTCGTGCCCTCATATGGCGCATAGACATCAGCCGTATGGCCGTCTGCATAGGCGGCCCCTGTGTAAGTCATGGTCACTGCAACCGCAGCAGACCAAACTTTGTTTGTCGTTACCTTCATGTCATCCTCCCAGATGGTTGTGGATCGCTAAGGCGACCCATTTGTCAGGCGGCCTTAAAGGGCCACCTCTGTTTTTGGATCAAAGAGATGAACCTCATCTCCTTGCACCGTGAATTCACGTTCCTCGCCGACCCGAATGGGGGCGACGCTGTTGACCTCAATCGCGACTTGCTGATCGCCTAGTTTGGAAATCAATACGGATTGGGCGCCAATGTACTCGGACAGAATAACCGGCATTTTCAAACCGCCACCGCCTTCGACAAAACCAGAAGGACGAATGCCCAAATGAATGCTGCGGCCCTTGTGGGCTTGCAGTGCACCTTTGCGGCTGTCAGGCAATGGAATGGCAAAACCATCACCACGGGCAATAATCACGCCGCCTTCGTCAGACAGTTCTGCGTTCAGGAAATTCATCGTCGGTGAACCGATAAAACCCGCCACGAATTTGTTCGCTGGGCTGCGGTACAACTCCTCTGGCGTGCCCGCCTGCATGATCTCGCCGAACTTCATCACGACGATCTTGTCGCCTAAGGTCATGGCCTCGACCTGATCATGGGTCACGTAGATCATGTTCTTTTTGATACGCTGCGACATCAAAGCAAGTTCTGCACGCATTTGGCCACGCAGCTTGGCATCAAGGTTTGATAGCGGTTCATCAAACAGGAATGTGCCGGCGTCACGCACCAAAGCGCGACCCATCGCAACACGTTGACGTTGACCGCCCGACAATTCCGCAGGCTTGCGATCAAGGTAGGCCGTCAGGTCCAGCGTCGCCGCGACCTCTTTCACGCGTGTTTCAATGTCAGACTTGTTCATCCGCGCTAGGCGCAGGGCAAACGACATGTTCTTGGCGACGTTCATGTGGGGGTAGAGCGCGTAATCCTGAAACACCATCGCAAGGTCGCGTTCTTTGGGTTCCAACTTAGACACATCACGATCACCGATCATGATCTCGCCACCAGTCACGCTTTCAAGTCCGGCAATCATCCGCAGAGTTGTTGACTTACCGCAACCCGAAGGCCCGACCAACACAGTGAACTCGCCATCTGCCATCTCAAGGTTGAGATTCTCGATGACGTTCACCGCACCATAATCTTTGCGTAAATTCTGTAGTCGTATTTCAGGCATGCGCCGGAATCTCCCCCTCGTCTCGGTTGAAAGAATATCACTTTGTATACAAAAGCAACCAAAAATATCCAAACTTGTCACTTTTAGTGGCTTGAAGGTGAAAAACATGCTAGCCAAGCAAGGCACACGCTAAGAACAGGAGTGCGAAATGGATCGTCAGAACCCTCTAGGCCGTGAATCAACCTGGCAAAGAATCGAAAGTGACTTGCTTGACGATATCGCTGCCGGCTCGCTCCAACCGGGTGAACGACTTGACGAGACAAAGCTGGCTGAGCGTTTTGGCGTCTCAAGAACGCCTGTTCGGGAAGCGTTAAGCAGGCTAACCGCGCAAGGCGTTTTGGTCACCGGCGAAAAACGTGGGGTGAGAGTGGCGCAATATTCCCGCGAAGAATTGGCGCAAATGTTCGAGGCAATGCAGGAGATCGAAAGTATCTGTGCCCGCCTTGCAAATCAACGGCTTACGCTTTTGGCACGGTCCGAAATTGAAATGGCACAGGCCCAATGCAAAGCTGCAGCAAAAGCCAATGATCGCATTGCATACATCCGCGCAAACGAAGCGCTGCACCTGTCCATCTATCGTGCAACCGACAATCAATACATTTTCGATCTCGCATCTGGGTTTCGGCGCAAGACGGGTCCGTTTCGGGCAAAGAAGCTTGAGACTCAGGCGGATCTTCTCGCGTCTGTTCAGAATCACGAGGTGCTGCTGGATAAGATATTTTCCGGTGATAGTCAGGTCGCCGTCGACGGTATGCGTGAACACATGACCGAAAGCTTTATGCGTGTTCTCGCCGTAAATAGCTAAGCTTTGGGTGCTGATTGCGGAAAATTCACTCTGAAGTGTAGACACTCGTAAATTTTTGTATACAAACATGAGGACTCGTATTTGGAGGACCCCATGGGCGTTGCTGAGACCAAGATTTATCCGATCAACACTGGCTGGCTGGAAGCCGACCTAGGCACTTACATTTTCTGGAAAGGGCCGGCGGGCAAAAAGATCTGGAACCCGGTTTATTGCCACTACGTCGATACCGGCACTCATAAGATCCTGATCGACACGGGCCTGTGTGACGAAGAACGCGCCACATTGTACCACCATAAATGCGACAAGCGGGGCTGCTTACAGGTCCACGAACACCTTGAGCAAAAACTTGGTGTTCACCCAGATGAAATTGACGCCATCGTGTTCACGCACCTGCACTGGGACCACGTGCAGAACATGAAACAGTTCAAGAACGCACGCTACATCGCACCCAAGGCCGAAATCGAAATGGCCTATAACCCATTGCCCCTTTACTATCGCACATACGAATGCGGCATCCTCGATATTGAGCCTGCCTATGCAGGTTGTGTGTTTGAAGCAGTGGAAGACGAATGCGAAATTCTGCCGGGCATAACAATGTTCCACACACCCGGCCATTCAGTCGGGCACATGGCAGTGACAGTTGCGACCGCCGCAGGTGATATCGTGGTTGCAGGCGACGCGATTTTCCAAGAACGCAACATGGAACCCAACCCAGAAGAAAAATGGCGCTATTGGGTACCAGCCCGTTTTGTTAATTCTTTCGAAGGCTGGAAATCAGTCGAAGAGTTGGACAAACGCGCAGACTATATCCTGGCGTGCCACGACAAGGTCGCCAACGGCCGCTCGGACGTGTTCCCATACGAAGGCATGCCTTTGCGCAAACGCCGTCAGGTGATCCCCGGCTATCAATTCTACTTTGGCGACATGCCTGCAGGCGCCGTCGACAAGGCCGCCCCCGCGCTGACCAAAGAAGAGGCCGACGCCTACATCGCGGCCCTTGTCCCGCCAACACCCGACCCGTGACACAACTGCTCGACAGTATCGGCCAGATCGCTGATCAGTTCGACGCGATTGTTTTGGACCAATGGGGCGTGCTGCACGATGGCAGCGCGCCTTATCCTGCGGCTTTGGATGCGCTTGAAATCCTACGGAATTGTCCGGCCAAGATTGGTGTTCTCTCCAATTCAGGCAAACGCGCCGCACCCAATCTCAACCGTATTGCCAGCATGGGGTTTGACCGCACGTCCTTTGACTGCGTCATGACATCAGGCGAGGCTTTGTGGCAAAGCTTTGCATCCGGTCAAGCGAAGGCCCGCACCTTTTTTCCGATTGTTGGCAAACCGGGCGATGCCGAAACGTGGGCTGATGGTCTTAACCTCAGCATGACACATGTGGTCAGCAACGCCGATGCGATATTGTTGATGGGTATGCCTGACGGCACGGCGCTCGACGCGTATGACACACAGTTCCACGCGGCGCAGGCCAAGGGCCTGCCACTTTATTGTTCAAACCCTGACTTCACGTCGCCACGCGGTGGCGGACAGTATGTGATCTCGCCGGGCGCATTGGCGAAGCGGTATAGTGACATGGGCGGCACGGTGCATCTGTTTGGCAAGCCGCATCACCCCATCTTTGCGGCAATGGAAACCGCGCTTGGTTGCGTCCCCGAACGCATTCTGATGGTTGGCGATAGCCTGCATCATGACATCTTGGGCGCACAGATCGCTGGCTGGGCAAACCTGCTGATCCGCATCGGCATTCATGCGCCAGATATCCACTCAAATGCCATCTCCAACGACATTGCGGCGCTTGCAAAGGCGAACACAATGCCACCCCCTGATTTTTCTCTTGCCGACTTAAGGTGACCCAATGAACGACCTCTTAACACCCGCATTCCGCGCCCTTTCCGCCAGACTGGGCCAAGACCCGCTTCGGGTGCAGGGCCCCGGCGGGAATACGTCGATCAAATCAGATGGAGTCATGTGGATCAAAGCGTCTGGCACAGAATTGGCCGATGCTGAAACAGACCTGATCTTTGTGGCCGTGGACCGCAATGCTGCCAAGGCCGAGGCAAATGGTGCAGGTGATGGCAGCTGCAAAGCAACAGTATTGGACCCATCCAACACGCTCCGCCCTTCCATTGAGACAACCTTTCACGCGGCCCTCGATTGGAAGGTCGTGGCCCATACCCATTCGATTGCCACTTTAGTGCATGCAATCAGTCCCGAAGGGCGCAAGATTGCTGCCGAGAAACTAGCCGGACTTCCGGTGATTTTTGTCCCTTACGCCAAGCCTGGCTTGCCGCTGACGCGTGAGATCCTGTCACGCGCGACTGCCGAAACACAGATTGTTATCTTACAAAATCATGGCCTGATTTGCTGCGGAGACACCGTGGATGAGGTGACGCAAATCATGGATGATGTTGAGAAACGGTTAGAAATGCCTTTGCAGTCAGAGCCCGCGAACACTTCGGCACCAGACCGCGAAGGGTTTGAAACACTTACCGAAAGTTGGATTGCGCATAACACTCGCGCCTGTGCCTTGGCACTAGGTGGGTCATACTATCCAGATCATGTTGTATTTTTGGGGCCAGCGCTTCCTCAGGGTGACCACGACGGTAATCCACCCGTCGTCCTTGTTCCCAACGAAGGGGTCTACCTGCGGCACGGCGCGACGGCCTCACAACGTGCAATGATCCGCTGCTTGTCCGATTGTCTGGCCCGTCTGCCTGCCGATTGGACACCCGAGGCAATCGGCCCCGAGGCCGAAGCCGAACTGCTCAATTGGGATGCTGAGAAGTATCGGCAAGCTTTGGCTGCGCGATCATGACGAGCCTGACACTGGGCATTGATCTTGGCACATCGGGCGTCCGGACGGCGGTGCTTGACCAAAACGGCACCGTTCTGTCCTCTGTTAAGACCAGTCATTTACCACAAGAAACCAATGAGATAGACGCCACAAAGTGGTGGATTGCCGTCAAGAACTGCATCGTCTTGCAAAGCGAAGCGCTGAACACAATAGGCCGTGACCTTATGGACGTACGGCGCATTGGTGTTGACGGCACATCTGGCACGATGGTCCTGACAGACGCAGCTTTGCGGCCTGTGACCCCGGCACTGATGTACGATTCAAGCGGGTTTGCGGCAGAAGCAGCTCAGATCGCAAAACACGCCCCAAAGGTCCATATTACCAAAGGGTCCAATTCCGCATTGGCACGGGCGTTACGATTGCTATCGCTGGATGCGCAATCTAAAGCCGTTCACCTACTGCATCAGGCGGACCTCATTACGGCTCATTTGTTGGGATATGGCGGCGTCAGCGACGAAAACAACACGCTCAAGCTTGGTTATGATCCCGATACTGGGGACTGGCCTGATTGGTTTGAAAGAGCGGGAGTACCTGCCATACTTTTGCCTAAAGTCGTTCCAGCCGGCGCACGCTTAGACCAGATTTCAGCAAAGACTGCGACCGAATTGGGACTGCATCACGAAACGGAAATTCACGCTGGCACGACCGACAGCATCGCAGCATTTTTGGCCGCCGCGCCGCTTGAAGTCGGGAATGCGGTGACCTCACTCGGAACGACGCTCGCGATCAAGATCCTGTCGCAGCAGCGGATCGACTTGCCCGAAATGGGGCTTTATTCACATAAAGTAGGCGACGCTTGGCTGGTTGGCGGGGCATCGAACACAGGTGGTGGCGTGCTTGCCAAGCACTTTGACGGGCAAACCCTGATTGATCTCTCAGCACAGATTGATCCGGCAATCGAAAGCAATCTGGACTATTATCCATTGAACAAGCCGGGTGAACGGTTCCCAATTAACGATCCGGAATTAATGCCCCGTTTGACCCCGCGTCCGGCAAATGATGTCGATTTCCTGCACGGGATACTAGAAAGCATCGCCCGTATCGAACGTGACGGTTATCAAGCTATCGAACGGCAAGGTGGTCCACAGCCCAAACAATTGTTCACTGCAGGGGGCGGCGCAAACAATCCCGTATGGACAGCTATCCGCGCACGGGTAATCGGCATCCACCCACAGGAAACGACCATTCAGGAGGCCTGTGTCGGCACCGCAAAATTGGTTATGGCAACGCAGGCTGAACGACCTCTCAAAAGCTGAAATTGGGCCGCAACGGTTAGAACTGGTGATTCGCTGAGTGTTCCCAATTCAGGGACAATACCCAATAAAAACAGGGATAATTTCTATCGCTGCGCAATAACAAGGCACCGCCCAGCATTTGCCCGCACAAATTTCGTTAACGAAGGATTAATGCCTTTATTTCGCCGTTTACGTGTTGTGCTGGCGGACGGCATTTTGGTATGGTGATTGGGTAAGTGATTAGAAACGTAACCAGTCTAGGAGATTTTAAAAATGAATTGGTTAAAGACTATTGCAGCGGCATCTACCGTCGCAATCATCGGCTCGGTAGCGAGCGCATCTACTGTGATCAACGGCAGTTTTGAAGACATCGGAGATGGTGTTCTTAACGGAAGTGGATGGCAAATTTTCCCTGACGTACCCGGCTGGAATGGTGCGCCAACAATCGAAATTCAGTCAGAGCCAACACTTGGTTTTAAGGCTCAAGAGGGTGATTACTACGCCGAATTGGACACAAACCGCAACTCGCGGATTTTCCAGAATGTTGTGCTCGACGCTGGCACCTATGTGTTGAGCTTCTTCTACAGCCCACGCGTGAACCAAACGCCAACGGATACAAATGATCTGGGCTACTCAGTCTCAACTGGTGACGACCTGGTCAGCGAAATCATCGCTGGTGCTCCGAACGATGACTATCCACATGGTATTTGGACTGAAGTTAAGGCTTACTTCACTCTCGAGAGAAGCGAAACTGTTGAGCTGTCATTTGAAGCCTTGGGCGCAGAAAGTGGCGACAATTGCGGTAGCTGTGGCGCTTTGATTGACGATATCTCACTCGCAGCAGTTCCACTGCCTGCTGGTGTTCTGTTGATGCTCAGCGCGCTTGGTGCCTTCGGGTTTGCACATCGTCGTACACAAGCCTAATTCGGCGGACGACCTAAAGAATTGAAAAAGGGGTGGCTTTGCCGCCCCTTTTTTGTTGCACGCTGGCCAATCCGGGGTGGGGACGTTTTGACCCGCAACTCGCACATTGGATGATCGCTGTTTCTGTGATGCCGCGATATGAGCACCGTCAATCGGGGCAAGTGACCAAAAGACGGCAATCAACGTGCCAATCAATCCGCCGATGCTGTAAGCACTGAGGATCGCCAAAAATCCAAACCCTGTGACAACTGCACAAACCGCAGAAATCAATCCGGTTAGAATACCTATCGCTACCGATCCAATCAGCATCTGCCGCCACACCTCCTAAACATTTCTTTCGGCGCATGCGATCGCCGGAGAACAATCTGTTCAACATAAGACTGCCGCAGTTTTAGGGGGAGATTGTTAAGAAGAGGTAAATCTTAAGAAGACCCGCGACAGGCCAAATCCGACGACGAAACCGCCCAGATGCGATTGCCAAGCCAACCCGCCTTCATACCAAACATAAAGAAGGACGTTGAGTAGAACCAAGAATGCGATCAATCCAAGAATCTTTGATGCTGGTAAAACCCCCTCCTCGCGCTCTTGCCATGCCCAGCCAATCAGAATGCCCGCCAGCCCGAAAACGACACCCGATGCTCCAATCATCGGCGTCGGCCCAGTCGACATCGCAAAAAACACGAGTGCTGCGCCAAACGAAGTCACAAGAACTGCAATTGTCGTACCGAGCTGGCCAATACGATCCGTAACTTGTCGTCCAAGTATCCACATCACGATCATATTTCCAAACGCGTGATCGGGCCCAGCGTGCACAAGAATATAGCTTAAGAACATCGTTGTGGGTTGGCCCGAAAAATTAGGCTGCCAAGTGCCCAGCAATCCCGGCCAGAATGCAGCAAATTGATAGGATAGTGTCCGCCAACGGGTGGATCCAATCCAACCGTAATCTGCTAGGCTCAACACCACTTCAACCAAGACGATTGCAGCCACCAGAAAGACTAGGATAGCGTAACGCCCGAAATGAGCACCCTGCATTTTACCTAAGGACGCGATGTCAGGCTACGGCCAAAAGTAACAAAGAGACTTTGGTTGTCGCTTGTGGTGCCGTCATCGTCACGCACGCTGGCAGTTGCACCAAGGTTAATTTGAACGTCTTGCGTCAAACGAATGCCATAAGCCGCTGTTAGCGTTCCAGTCGCAATGCTTGTATCATCGTCAAAATCATCCGCCCTGCCGAACTCAAACGAGAACTGTAGGTTCTGCAATTCGTTCACAGTGTGGGAATAGTTTGCCTGAACTGTCGATTGACGCTGAGAACCACCGCTATTGACGTTGCTGCGCGCGGACAAACCGATCTGACCGTCAGGCAATGCATATGTATATCCGACCGTAGCTGTTGGATAGAAATCCCCATCATCAGCTTCGACAAGTCCAAATGATCCATTCACACTTTGATCGGCGACCGTAAGCGACCGTGCAACAGACATAGACCAGAAGACATCATCATCGTTTGTGCGTGTCGCGCTAGCACGACCAGTCAAATCACCAAGTGGTCTGTCAAATGTCACGGCACCATTAAATGACAGCCGGTCTTCGCGTGCGCTTTCATCTTCATCCGTCTGTGAATAATTCAGGTCAAAGCGTGCGGTCGTAACCGGGTTGAGATTTAGGCGCACCCCTGTACTCGCACTTGTTGCCGTACTGTTCAATAAAGAGTCGTTTGCGTTTTCATATCGCAAGAGAGACTGGTTCAGTCCGACGGAATAACCGATTGGATCATTCTCACCCCAGCTTAGGGAAGCACCCAACCGTGTTGTAATCCGGGTACCTGTGCCGATGAGATCGTCAAAATCTTCAGGCAAGACCAGCACACCTTCGGAATTCACGAAGTCAGTGGCTGTTCTTAGAAAGGCAATCTCGGAAAATGTCGTCGTCGCAGAAAGAGATAGTGCCGAGTCCACGCCTTGACGGGTATACGCAAGACTTACGCCGGTTTCACCTCTTTCAAAGTCAACTTCGGATAGCCGCAAATCCGTAAACAGATCAGCCGACAATCTTTGTGTGCGGGTCTCTGTCACGGCTCCAAAACTAAGAGACGTAATACCTGTGAAGCCCGGATCAGCATCTTCTGTTGTTAAATCAACATCCGAATTGGCTTCAAACCGTTGATCAACACCAAAATTGACCGACACGCCGCCCTCTTGTGCCGAAACCGCGAAGGGGATCAGACAAGCAAAGGTCGCATACTTCAACATGTGAGACATTGGTGACTAACCTATGCTGTTATGGGTTCACTCAAACAAGCGGCGCTGTGGGATAATGATGACGTCACCTTCACGCAAAGCAACCGCGCCATTGGTGCTTTGACCCGAAATGATCGCATCATAGTTGATGTTGTAGATTTCAGAACCACGGTGCAATTGGATGCGGGTTGTCGCGGCAAAGTTTGTGAAGCCGCCAAATTGCGCAAAGGCCTGCAAAAGTGTCGTATCGGGCTCAAGCTCAATCCGTCCAACCGAGTTTGCTTCGCCAACAACAAAGATGGATGTGACGCGCGGCGTTGCTGGCGTACGCGCTGCCAGCTGCTCAATCGCGACGAACACTGTCGGCGTATTTACAAAACTTGGCGCAAGTTGCGTGGTTAGACCAGATTGGATTTGCTCAATTGTGCGGCCGCTCACACGGACTGCACCTGCGCCGGGCAATGAGATCCGCCCGTCGGGTGAAACGAGGGCAAGGCGATTCAGGCTTGTGTCTTCGATGACTTCAATCCGCAGCGTGTCACCCGGCTGAACGCGGTATTCCTGTGCAGCGGCAGTTGTCGCAGCAAATGCCGCAAGAAGGATGAAGAATGATCTTACATATGTGGCAAAACTTTTCATAGCGTGGCCTCTTGTCTCTGTTTTATCGAACGCGGACGTCCATCAGTTTTGTCGGTAATCTAATCGCGACGCATTGGGATCGGAAAGAAAAACAAGCCCCTACAGCGCGTTTCTCATGCGAATGGTGCGCTAATCACCCAATTCTTGTAGCTTTTGGCGTGCCACGTCGAACTGCGGTAAGGGACTGTCCCCCGCCAAGGTCAATGCGCGGTTCAACTGCGTACGTGCCTTTTCTGCATCTCCGAGGGCTGCATAGGTCATGCCAAGGTGATATTGAACAAGCGGATCATTTGGCAAGCCAGTCGATGCAGGCTCCAGGAAACGACGCGCTTCCTCGAAATTACCCTGGCGGTAAGCGATCCAACCATATGTGTCTTGGAAGGGCGGGACATCCAATTCGCGCAGGCGTTTCGCGATTGTGGCCGCACGTTCAAGGCTTTCGGCATCATCGCGATGCGTCGAGATCAATGAGGCTAGGTTGTTGGCAATTGCTGTTGCTGATGAATTTTCAGCATACATTTCCTCATAGACGGCAATCGCACCTTCAAAGTCACCTTGTCCTTCCAGTTCACCCGCACGCATCCAGCGTAAAGTTGTTGATGCGGGCTGCTCCACCAATGCGTCGGCAAGCACATCGCCTGCGGCTTCAGGCTGACCAGTTGCCAATAGCATATTGTATAAGCGCAGCACGACGTTTTCTGATTGCGGAAATTCCGCGATCAAGTCACGGAAAATCGCTTCGGCTTCTTCAAAATCACCGGTGACTGCAAGCAAGCTGGCATCCATCATCTGCAGATTGCTGTCATCAGGCGCGTTCGCCAGCGCTTCATCAAGAAAGGCACGGGCCGCCTCAACATCGCCTGACTGCAAGTTGATCAAGATAGCTTGCGAAATTGCCGTAATATCGGCGCTACCATCTTCGATTTGTTGCTTAAGAAACGACAGGCTGTCTTCGGTCCGGTTCTGCCCCAATAACAACGCCGCCTGCAAAGAGGTGGCTGCCTCTTGTGCATCAGGATCGTCAATGGCGCGGAGGGTATTCGTCACCTCTTGGGCTTCAACCCAAGCCTGTGCCGTGAGCAATGTGCGGGCAAAAGCAATCAAGACAGGCACATTTGCGGGGTTCGCGGCGCGTGCATCCGAAAGCACGCTACGCGCAGCAACATCACGACCTTGCCGCTGCAAAAAGCCAGCATAGCGCAGCGATTCTTCCGGGGCACTGCCTGTGATATCGACCGCCAAAGCCAGACGCTCACCCGCGAGTGCCATACTGCCTTCGCGGTCATGCGCTTCTGCCATGAGCGTCAGAATTTCGGGGTCACGGGGTTCTTGGCCAAGGGCGCGGCGCAAATCGATAATCGCATCGCTGCCACGATCATCCTCAATCGCCCAACCGGCACGCAGTTTAAGCGCGTCTACATTCGACGCGTCTTCGGCTAATATGGTTTCAACTTCGGCCCGCGCACCCACCAGATTATCAGTCGCAATTAGGAAGCGCGCTAGAATGTTGCGAATGCGCCATGTTTGCTCTGTCGGTTCCGCCGCTGCAACGATATCTTGTACCGTTGAAATAGCACCATCGGTGTCGCCGTTCTGAAATGTAAAGACCGCGGATAGTGCCGCGTAAATATCTGCGTTCGGATTGCCTGCATTCACAGATGCAAGGCGATCAAGCTCTGCTTTTGCTGCGACATCACCCTGTGTCGCTTGGATCATCTGAACGACAATAACATGACCTTCGGTTGGCCCAGTTTCGTCACCCGCCAAGCTGCGCAAGAAGTTTTCGGCGCCTTCCACATCGTCCTGAAACAGATACCAACGGATCAGAGATTGCCCCAGTTCTTCGTCTTCTGGGAACAGTGTTACCATCCGCTTGAGCTGTGCACCGACACCTTCGATATCTTGATCGCGCTCCAGCAACCGCAGTTTTAGGCGGTTGTAAATGTAGTGTTCAGGCTCGCGCTGCAACGCGATGTCAATTTCTGGCAACGCGTCCATGGGGTTTTCACCTCGGAGCAAATTGTCGATGACGACACGGCGCGAGACATCGTCATCCGCGTTTGTTTCCAGTAGAAGGCGTGCCTGTAGTGCGGCAACATCAAGCGCCTCAGTATCGTTGTCTTGGGCGCCCTCGCGGTAATCAAATGCGATGGACAACGCTTTCGCGCGCGGATTTTCCGGAACCAACCGAATAGCCGCGTTTCCGTGCCGGAGCGCCTCGTCCCAGTTCGTGTTGTCCAACGCGAGTTCTGCAAGCGTCAACCGAACCTCTGGGGTGTCAGGGTATTGTTCGATGAGGCGTAGGTATTGACTATAAGCCGATTGAACGTCGCCTTGTTGCAATTGCAAATCAGCAAGCGCTTGCCGGGCTTCTTTATGCTGTCCATTGTGCTGAAAGACATTCAGGAATTCGATTACCGCACGGTCAAAATCGCCGCTTTCAATCAAGGAAAGTCCGGATTGATAGAACTCTTCCGCACGTTCTTCAGAGGTCTTGCAAGCAGCCAATGTGGTGATGACCACGCAAATAAGACAAATCCGTAGTGAACCGAGCATAGCGCTACCTATTCTTGAAATAAAAATGAACGCCTTACGCGCCACTCCACTCTAAAATGAAGATGTTATGACTGCAAATCTAGGCCCACAGTGTGGATTAGTACCCTGTTCCTTTGACGACAACACGCACAGTCGCAATAAGGACACCCAAATCTCTGACAAATGAGATGTTAGAAATATAGTCGCTGTCAAAACGTGCGCGATCTGAGAACGAACAGGCGTTGCGATCTGAGATTTGCCAAGTACCAGTAATACCCGGGCGCTGCGTATAA
This sequence comes from uncultured Paracoccaceae bacterium, assembly GCA_947496605.1. Classification (GTDB taxonomy): domain Bacteria; phylum Pseudomonadota; class Alphaproteobacteria; order Rhodobacterales; family Rhodobacteraceae; genus Yoonia. Next base: position 476,631 of record CANMDF010000003.1, read on the forward strand.
TAAGCGCGACCAGGATACATTGCTTGCTGCTCTGGCAACATCGGGCGCGGACCAACAAGGCTCATATCGCCAACGAAAACATTCAGCAGTTGCGGCAACTCGTCCATCGAAGTCTTGCGCAGAATGCGGCCAATAGACGTCACGCGCGGATCGTTTTTTAGCTTCTGTGTTGCTTCCCACTCAGCGGCTGCTTCGGGGTTGCCTGCCAAATAGCTGGCAAGCAGCTCGTCTGCATTGGCAACCATCGTGCGTAGTTTCCAGATCTTGTAATATGATCCGTCGCGACCGATGCGGTTTTGGGTGTAGAACGCGGACTTACCGTCGCGCATTACCAACAGCGCAAGAACTGCAATCAAAGGCAGAACAATTGGCGCTGCAAGCACGATCAAACAAACATCGAGTACACGCTTACCGAACGCACCATATAGCCCGTTGTTCAGCAATTTCACATCTGGGGATTGGGATAGATCGGGACAATTCATTGTCATCTAAAATAACCACTCACTAACTAACGGGTTAACGACTAAAATTTTAGTCACACCCTAAACATCCGGCGTAAACATAACGCCTTCTTTAAGCCTTATTTCATAATTGAGGTCGGATCACAACAGAAGTTGCCAAAAAGTGATGTATAAATCGGGAATCAATTATTCGATGAACAATTTATATAGGAATGGCGTATTGTCCTGAAATATGTAACTAACTTTGCTTTAAATTTAAGCGCTTAGTGAATTTCATTTCGTGAGAAAGGGTTGGTCGATACTTCACGTAAATCAGGGTGATTCGTGGCGGATGCCCGCAAACTAGCGCTACCCCTCGAAATCCACTATCGACACGATAAGACCCAAGGAATTCCACGCTTTCGACGAATCGGCACGTCAAATCAGAGACACTAAACCAGAGTAACGATGAAGCAGGCGATGAACATCTACCTCGACCACTTTGGTCTGCACGAGCGCCCATTTAGTTTGGTGCCCGATCCTGATTTTCTGTTCTGGTCTCCGGTTCACAAGCGGGCTTATGCGATGCTTGAATACGGCATTGTCACGCATGCACCTATCACATTGATCACAGGTGACGTCGGGGCTGGCAAGACAACATTGCTCCACCACCTCCTCAAGTCACTCGATGACGACGTACAAGTTGGGCTTGTCACCAATGCACATGGAACGCGGGATGAAATGCTGCGCTGGGTGTTGCAGGCTTTGGATCAGCCCTTTGCGCAAGACGCTGACTATGTCGCTCTCTTCGGCCAGTTCGAACAGTATCTGATTGCTTGTTATGCGGCTGGTAAACGAGTTTGCTTGATCTTTGACGAAGCCCAGAACCTCAGCCCCGCCTCGCTTGAAGAACTCCGGATGCTTACGAACATCAACGCAAACAAGGACGAGTTGTTGCAATTGGTATTGGTTGGGCAGCCTGAGTTGCGCGACATCGTGCGCAAGCCAGAGCTTACCCAGTTTGCGCAACGCGTTGCATCCAACTTTCATCTTCCCGCACTGGATGCCGAAATGGTGTTAGATTACGTTGAGCATCGGTTGGCTATTGCTGGTGCAACAGAGGCGATTTTCACTGCTGGTGCTTGCAATATCATTTGTACCGTGACCAAAGGTGTCCCACGATTGATCAATCAACTTTGCGATTTGTCATTGCTGTATGCCTATACAGATGACCAGTTGACCGTGAGCGAAGCGATCGTAGATCAAGTACTAAAAGATGGTGTGTTTTTTGCTGGGGGCGCAGACAAAGACGCGCTTGAAGAGGACGTGTTTCGGTCCAGCAGTGTTATAAAGTAAATGGTGTTCCATGGATATTAAGTTCTATCTCTCAATCTTTCTCCGACGGCTGCCGTACTTCACGATATTGGTGGCGTTCGGTACTGCGGTTGGATTGTTCATCGCATTGTCTTTGCCCCCTGTTTACGTGGCCAAAGCGCTGCTGATCGTTGAATCAGAACAAATTCCAGATGAACTCGCAGCATCGACCGTTCGGACAGATGCGTCAGAACAGTTGCAGATCATCCGGCAACGCATTTTTGCACGGAACCAATTGCTAGAGATGGCAAACCGTCTTGATATCTATCGCGGCGCTGGTGCCCCAGACAGGCCTATGACCCCCGATGAGCGGCTGCAAGATTTGCGTGAACGCGCAAGCATCACAACGACGGGTGGATCTAGCTCAAGAGGCCAGTCAACCGCCACAGTCGTCAGTGTCAGCTTTGATGCGCCGACAGCACAGATGGCCGCTCAGGTAGCCAATGAACTTGTGACTTTGATCCTGCAGGAAAACGTCCAGATGCGGACCACGGTGTCAGGTCAAACCCTTGAGTTCTTCAACCAAAAGGTCGAGCAACTTGGCCTAGAGCTCGCCCAGGCAAGTTCAGAGATTCAGCAGTTCCAAGAAGCTAATCTAGAGGCCCTGCCTGATAGTCTTGATTTCAGACGTTCGCAGCAAGCGGCTGAGCAGGAACGGCTGTTGGAGCTGGAAAGAGCAGAAAACCAGTTGCGCGACAGACGGGACCGATTGGTCGCTTTGTTTGAGCAAACAGGCGAAGTTGACTTGATCGAAAGTAACGCACGGACCATCGAAGAAGCCCAGCTACAAGAATTGAAGAACCAGCTTTCTACGGCAACGGCCGTTCTCTCAATCGATAATCCAAGGGTGACTGTCCTTCAGGCTCAGATCGAAGCACTTGAGGCTACCGTTGCGACACAAAGGGCGGCGGGTAGCGCTGGTAGTTTGAACCCAGATGGCACAACGTTGACCCCGTTTGAACTGCAAATGGCAGACCTTGATGGGCAGCTTGAATTCATTGACCAAGCAAAGCTGTTGATCCAAGGGAACCTTGAAGAACTTGCAGAGTCGATTGCTGCAACACCGGCAAACGCGCTTAACTTGGGTCGTCTAGAGCGCAACTTTGCGAACTTGCGTGCACAATACGATCAAGCAATCTCTAATCAGGCAACCGCAGAAGTGGGCGACACGATTGAGGCCTTGTCCAAGGGCCAGCGCATTTCGGTCATCGAACAAGCTATTGCGCCATCAAGACCAATAAAACCAAACCGGACACGCATCGCGGCAATGGGCATTGCGGCGGGGCTGGCAATGGGTGGTGGGCTTGTCTTGTTGCTCGAGCTCTTGAATACAGCCGTGCGTCGCCCGGCAGATATTGTGAATGGGCTACAAATTACACCGCTGATGACGATCCCTTATATGCGGACCTCTGGGCAGATCTGGCGCAGACGTCTTGTGATCATATTCGGCATTCTTGCTGTGTCAGCCGGGCTGCCTGCGGCACTATGGTACATCGATACAAATATCCGGCCATTGCAACCCATCATCGAATCCGTGCTTGCGCGCGTTGGCATTACATAGAAGGGCGATTGATATGGATAAGATTCAAGCAGCAATCGCCAAGGCACGTGCCGACCGGGAACAGGCCGGGGGACGCGCAAAAGCACAACGGATCGTGTCACGCGTGCTGGAAAAGGGCGAACACACAAGCCCCAGTCAGCTAGTCAAAGTTGACCGCGAAACTGTCTGGAATTCGCTGAGCAGTTTTAAGCCAGTCCCCAAGCAATTGGCACGGCAGCGGATTGTCACCTTTGGCAATCAGAACCAATCCAAACCTGAGGCTGTTGCGTTTGGCAAGTTGCGTACCAAAATCCTGCATCAAATGCGTACAAATGGTTGGCGCCGTTTGGCTATCACGTCACCCGGTGATGGTTGTGGCAAAAGCACGGTCGTTCTAAACCTCGCATTCGCAATAGCACGACAACCAGAGCTTCATTCTGTCGTTGCCGAAATTGATATGCGTCAACCCTCACTCGCTAAGACGCTAGGACTGCACGGCGGCGCCGGCTTTTCTGATGTCATGAATGGGGACGCAGATTTTGGCGACATCGCAATGTGCCCACGCCAAAACTTGGCTTTCGGTCTCAACTATTCCCGCACTGAAAACCCTGCCGAACTCTTGCAAAGCTCCTCTATCGTTCCGGTTCTGAGCCAGATCGAGAGCAGATATGACCCAGATCTGATGATCTTTGACTTGCCACCATTGCTAGATAGCGATGATGCCATGAGTTTCATTGATCAGGTTGATTGTGTGCTTTTGGTTGCTGCAGCGGGCAAAACATCGCTACGCGAAATAGATGTTTGCGAACAAGAACTATCAGCCCAAACTAATGTTCTCGGCGTTGTACTAAACAAGTGCCGCTACGTGGATGATGACTACAACTAAGGTTGTTTTGTCCTTACACATCAAACAACAAAAAAGGGCCGGCACCATGCCGACCCTTTTTTAATTTTTAGAGCGTATCTCGCGTTATGCAGCAGTTTGACGACGGCGCAAAGCACCGGCACCGAACAATGCGGACAAGAGCAATATGACACCTGCAGGCAGTGGAACTGCCGCAACATCGATGCGCATGACCAAGTCGTCAAAGTCTCGGTCGCCAGCAGCGATGTCATCAAACAAGACGTAGAATGAGTTATCGTCAATCTCAGAGTAACCAACTGCATAGCTTGAAGTATTCGGGTTCGCTACACCACCATTGTCAAACAAGGCTGCTGACGGAACGGTCGTGCCGAAGGCAAAGTCCAACAAACCCGCGTTAGCTTGAATGACTTCTACAGTTTGGTTGCGGGTAGAAACGCCAGCGCCTTTGTTGAAAAACAGGTCTGAACCCATGCTTGCAGAGAAGTTTGTGTTACCAGCCTCAAACCCAAGGTAAGTATACGTGACCCGTGCACCGCCAACTGCGTCTAAGAACAAGCCGTTGCTTGTGGATTTCTGATCACCCGTGATGATACCGATCGTCTGGCCATTGAAGCTAAGGTTGTTGCTATCTAGGACATCGTTGTTCTTGATCACTGCAGTTTGCGCAGGATCAGCAGGTACAAAGCGCAGTGTCGCAGCACTCGCGGCTGTTGCGGTAACAGCCAAAGCCAAAGTGGCACCAATAATGTATGATTTGATCATTTCATAACCTTCTACTTTTTACCGCCGCATGACGACATGAACCATTTGTTAATTCTATTATCGCGTCCTAGATGGCCAACACAACTCGCTTCTGCAAAGTTTGTTAGGATTAAGGACACTTAAGTCGAAATTGAGCTATTCATATAATCTAATTTGTACCAATTTGCTGAATTAGAGTGCTTTAACGCTCAATGGGAAACAATCAGATAAGATTGATGGTCGGCAACCGAATCATAAACCCGGTACAAAACGTGGCATCACATTGGTCGCTTCCAAGAACAACTCTTGCAAACGCGCCTCAGCTTCAGCTTCGGTTTCATCCCGCATTATCGGCGTTGTCAGGCGTACAAGCGCACCATCCGTCCGCCCAAGTGTCAGACCATCCCAAAGCAGATACATCTTTGCGGCAAAATCCCATGCGGTACGCCGCCCGTGTTGATCAAACCAATAGTAAACCATCATTCTGGTTTCACCTTTTTGAATCACCGCGCGATTAAGATTGAATGGTGCGTCCAAGTCCAATTCTGGAGCGATGTCGACGCGTTCAAGTCGCGCAATTTCCCAGCCGGCACCGGGTAGGCAAATTTCAGGAGAATGGATACCGCCTTTGGTCTGATCATAATACCAGGCGACAAACAAACCTACAGGGCCAGTCTCTTCAGGGTGTGTGAACTGCGAGGAAAAATAGTCGTCAGCACCAAGCGAAACCTCTACCGCTGTATCAAGAACCTCGGGAATACCTCCCTGCCATTCAGCAAGTCGTGATGGAAACACCGCAAATGGCTCGCGGTCCACACGTCCGATTTCCGCTTGTGGGCGCAACTCCCATGCAGCCGCAAACGTACCCAATATAACCGCAGACAGGATCAAGGCGCGCGACGGATCAATCAAGCGCACGCGGGCCGCCTGCTTGCCCCATCCACTGGTGTCCAAATCCAACGCGTTTGCCAAGGTGGACTTTGACCCCGAAAACCGCAGCATGGCCCAAGCGAGGATAAACAAGAGCACAACGCAAATCATGAAGATCACCCAACCCTCAAAGAAGTGGGTGAAACCTTCTAGGTACTCCAATCCAGCATAGTTCACGAGCCAGCCTGCAAATGCGATCCGCACTGAATTCATCACAATCGTGATCGGAACAGCCGCTAGCAATAAGATAGCTTTGTGCCAAACCGTGCCTTTAAAGAGCACAGCGAAAATATAAGAAAATGACATGATCGGGAACAAATAGCGCAAGCCCGAACATGCCTCTGCGACGTGCAGTTTGTAGACCCCCAGATCGATGATGTTGCCTTCAAGGAACACTGGAATGCTCATCACTTGCAGCAACCAAACACCCAGCTCAGAGGACACCATCTGCAAATAGGCGGACACCTTGTAGTAGATGATACCAGGCAACGGCAGCATATAAACCAGATGAACCACAGGCGGCCAAAACTGCTTACCTTGTTGCCAGCCCCAAGAAATCAAAAGCAGTGCGCCAACCCACAGGATCAATGCATAAGCAACGATGTCGTCAATCTGGCTCAGCTTTCCCAATGCACCGAAGATGATAGCAAAAACCATCAATATGATGCCCGCACCTCGGTCTTTCACCGGTGCAAGATCTATTGGCACTTCTTTGAGCTGCCGTAAGAACAGCAAAAGCGACAGCACCGGAATCAGCGGCCCATGGCTATATTCAGGTAATTGCCATGCCACCAAAAGTGCGTTTGTGCCCTCTTGGAAATAGAGAAGTGCGGCAAGAGTTGCGAGAATAAGCCAAAAAACGCCAGCATTGAGATATGCGGAAATAGCATTTTCAGGGCTTTGAAGACGGCTAACTGTCATTTGGATACTCGTAAGAAACTGCAAATAGAATGTCTGTTAGAATTCAGTGCCAGACTGTATGTGATTCTGGACTACACTAAAAGTATGGCAATCAATAGGCGGCCCACGGAAAATTGAGAGCTACCAATAACAACGCCGCCCTGAGGATAATTCACCTACCTTCCGTGAGTGTGGGGCTAGCACTCATTTCATAAGGCAGATACATGCGTCACTTCTTTTCGATTGATGTCTTTCGTTAAGTTCATGATCAGAAAAAGGAAAAGAAGGTAAGGTGCTAGACCAATTCAAGGAAATCCTAAACGGACAGGGTAACCGCGCACGTGCGCAGCGGAGCTCGGCTCTCGTTGTTATTGGCTTCGGCACAAAAAGCATTCTTAGATTGACCTCAAACCTCATCTTGACGCGCCTCTTATTCCCCGAAGCTTTCGGGTTGATGGCTCTCGTCTTTGTTTTCCTGACAGCACTGAACCTTTTTTCAGATGTAGGCCTTAATGTCTCAATCGTTCAGAACAAGCGGGGTGAAGACCCTGCGTTCCTCAACACGATCTGGTCATTGCAAATCATTCGTGGGTTCATTTTGTTCCTCGGAAGCTGTGCGCTCGCCTACCCGGCAGCCCTTATTTATGAAGAACCACTTTTGATACAGCTTTTGCCAGCAGCGGGATTGGCGGTCATCATAAGCGGATTTGCAACGACCAAAGTCGCGCTTGCAGACAGGTATCTTCAGCTCGGGATGGTTACAGCTATTGATATTGCCACCCAGGTCACAGCTCTAATCATAACGGTTGTGCTTGCTTGGATCACTCAAAGCGTCTGGTCACTGGTCATTGGAACTGTTTTGGGCGCATTACTCAAGATGATTGCGCAACACCTCTTGTTGAAAGGTCCATCAAACCGTTGGCTTATCGAACGCGCGGCCGTTTGGGATGTATTGCATTTTGGTAAATTCATTTTCCTAAGTTCGATCGCTGGCTTTCTTGTTGTACAAAGCGATCGTGCAATCCTTGGCGCCTATGTGTCCTTCTCAGAACTAGGTATTTTTGCTGTTGGCATTATTTTTGCCGGCTTGCCTATGGAACTAGCCCGTACAATAGGGGGCAAAGTCATTTTTCCTTTGTTCAGTAAATTTCCGACGAAAGAGAATGCAGAAAACAGGAAAAAAGTACTAAAGGCGCGCCGCCTCACTTTGTTTGCATTTGCGGGACTTAGCGCTCTTCTATCACTCATATCTGTTCCTATGATCCATATGCTATACGACGTTCGCTATCATGATGCGGGGGCAATTCTAGCTTTGATGGGCTTCACCGGAGGCGCATTCTTTGCACAATCAAACTACGAAGGAGCTTTTCTTGCGGCGGGCGACTCTTGGCAGCAATTCCGACTGACAAGCATTGAAGCTGTCCTGCAGGTCTCTATTGCTCTCCTGCTCATCTCACGATTCGGCACACTTGGTGCCGTTTTTTCTTTCGGGACAACGATGCTGGTCGCCTACCCTTTCAGAGCGCATATCGCTTGGAAGTATAATGCTTGGGATCCGAAAACCGACCTTGCCGCTTTGAGCATCGCATGGGCCGGCGCGATCCTTGCTCTCTATCTTTGGTGGGAAGACATCAGCGCATTTGTGCTAGCGAACTTGTCATAGGTCCCGCAGTTCACACTTTTGGAAATAGGGCCCGCAGCCGTGCTGCATTCTGGCTTTGATTGTGCGCCGTTGCGACCCGTTGGCGTCCGGTTTCCCCCAGAACCACCAATTCTGCCGTCTCGGCGGCCAAAGCCGCTGCAATCGCCTCGCGCAAAGCCGGCACATCCCCCGGTGGGACAATCCAACCACAGTCACGGTCGACCAGCTCAGGAATACCTGTGATCTGCGTTGTGACGACCGCACGGCCCATTGCAAGGCTTTCCATCAATACAATCGGCAGGCCTTCTGCAAAGCTGGGTAATGCAAAAACTCGCGCACCTTGAATAGCCTCGCGAACCTCTTGCCCCGTGCCCCAGCCTGGTATGGAAATGTGATTTTTCAAACCCAGAGAAGCGACTTGCGCCTCTAACTCAGGCCGATCATCGCCATCGCCGATCAACACCAGTTCAAGGTTTGGATGATCAGCAACCAAAGGGGCCACCGCGTCTATCAACAACCTTTGCGCTTTGGCTGCGCATAGGCGCCCGACACAAACAATGCGGGCATTTTCGGGCGGCGGGGTGGGCTCAAATTCTGCAAGATCGATACCACAGCGCACAACATGCACTTTATCAGCGTCTGCGGGGTCTGATGCGGTCACGATGATGTTGGATGCATAGTTTGTAATAGCCGCCACAAACGCGGCGTGCTTGACCTTCACGCCTAACCCATTGCCCGCAGTATCATCAAATTCATCTGGACCATGGGCCGTAAAACTATAACTCGGACCACCCATCCGGTTTGCCAATAGCGCGACAGCGGCCGAATTGGTCGAAAAATGTGCGTGGACATGATGCACATCGCGGGCCAGAGCAGCCTGTTTAAAAAAGACGGCTTCCAGAAGATACGCAAAATTGCGCAAACCTGTGCTGCCCGGGCGGGAAGCAAGGTGAACGGTGGTCTTTATGGCTCTCGCCAACCCTATTGGGTTCGTCAGTCCTTCGCGCAGTGCACGACCTAACAAAGCACCAATACCTTGCTGCAAGATATAGGTCGTCTTGCTAATTTCATCACGGTCTCGTGGATCTACAAGCTGTTCATTCCAATCGCGGATCGCAAAACGAGCAATTGATTCACCTGCCGCTTCATGCGCATGGATTTCCCTGCGCACAAAGGTGGTCGAGGTAATCGGGTAGGTATTCATCAAATAGGCGAGGCCCATTTTACAAAAGCCCTAACAGATAGGTACCGTATTCAGTTTTCGCGTACCGCGCTGCCTGTACTTTCAACTGACCCGCATTAATCCAACCCGCAGCAAACGCGATTTCCTCAGGACAGCCGGTTTGCATCCCTTGCCTGCTTTGTAGGGTCCGCACAAAATTGGCCGCATCAAGGAGGCTTGCATGGGTGCCTGTATCCAGCCAAGCATAACCCCTGCCCATCCGCTCAACCGATAGGTTACCCTCTGCTAAATAGCTTTGCAGAAGGTCCGCAATCTCAAGCTCTCCGCGCGGACTTGGCTTAACCTGTCGCGCCCGCTCAGGTGCCGTGCCATCAAGAAAGTACAACCCCGTGATCGCCAACTGTGACGGCGGCACTTCAGGCTTTTCAACAATCTGCGTAACCTGTCCATCCGCATTCATCCCGACAACACCATAGCGTTCCGGATCAGCGACCTGATATCCAAAGACTGTTCCACCTTCAGACAGACGGTCTGCACTGGCCAGCAATTCAGGCAATCCGTGGCCAAAAAAGATATTGTCACCCAAGATCAATGCAGATGGATCACCGGCAAGAAAATCCTCTGCAATCAGATATGCCTGCGCCAATCCATCGGGGCTAGGTTGCACCAGCCAAGTGATCTGCACACCCCACTGGGTCCCATCCCCAAGCAAGTTCTGAAACTGCGCCTGATCTTGTGGCGTTGTAATGATTGCGATCTCGCGGATGCCGCTCAACATCAAGACGGATAGCGGATAGTAGATCATGGGTTTGTCGTAGATCGGCATTAGCTGCTTGGACAAACCTTGGGTAATGGGCCAAAGTCGTGACCCAGTACCACCAGCCAAAATCAGGCCTTTCCGCGTGCTCATGACGTTTTCCCCTCGGATGGATCGCGCAGCATTTCTGTCAAATGCTCCTGCCAATCAGGACGGTTGATACCAAATGTACTTAATAGCGATGTGCAGTCCAACCGGCTGTTGGCGGGGCGCATGGCTGGCGTTGGATAGTCTGCGGTTGTGATGTCAGTCACCTCCACCTCGCGCTTTGCCGTGACAAAGATCGCACGCGCAAAACCTGCCCATGTAACATCTGGCGCACCGCTAAAATGATAAACGCCCGACTTACTTTGATCTGCCAACAATGCCTTTGCGACGACCAAACAAGCATCGGCAATTGCTGCGGCCGGCGTTGGTCCGCCATGCTGATCGCCAACAACCGAAAGTGCATCACGCGTTTCAGACAGGCGCAGCATCGTTGTCACAAAGTTCTTCCCACTTTCGTCAAACACCCAGGCGGTGCGCAAAATTGCGAATGTTCCACCTGCAGCCATCACGCCTTGTTCACCTTCGCGCTTTGTTCGGCCATATGCGCTAAGCGGGTCGGTCGGTGCATCAGGTGCCCAAGGCGCACCGTCGGACCCATCAAAAACATAATCTGTCGACAAATGCACAAACGGCAGGCCCTTTACGGCACAGGCCTGTGCCATCGCGGTTGGTGCCGCGGCATTGATAACACGTGCTGCATCTTCCTGCGCTTCGGCCGCATCCACCGCTGTCCAAGCGGCGGCATTGACGACGACGTCAGCATCGCTCGCTGCAATAACAGCAGCGCAGGCCTGCGGGTCGCTTAGGTCTGCTTCATCGCGATCCAGCGCCATAACGAATGCACAATGCGCTGGCCCAGCGGCCAAAAGCGCACGTGCAACTTGACCAGTTTTTCCAAAGACGAGCGCTTTCATCGTGTGCCTAATCGGTTTCCAACACCGTCACGAGCCAACAATGGCTTCCACCAATCAGCATTGTCTAAATACCAATCAACCGTCTTGGCCAGCCCTTCCTCGAGCGTCACAGATGGACGCCAGCCCAGTTCTGTCCTGATCCTTGTTGGATCAATCGCATAACGCAGGTCATGGCCCGGTCGATCGGTGACGTAAGTGATTTGTTCAGCGTACGGCTTAGACGCGGGGCGACGTTGATCTAGCAGACTGCAAATCGTGGTCACAATGTCGATGTTGCGGGCCTCATTCTCTCCACCGATATTATAGCTACGACCTAACGCACCTTTTTTTAGGACAGTCAGCAATGCGTCTGCGTGATCTTCTACGTACAGCCAATCGCGCACGTTCTCACCAGCGCCGTAGACCGGGATTGCTTTGCCGTGCAGCGCATTCAGAATGACAACCGGGATCAGCTTTTCGGGAAAATGGAAGGGCCCATAGTTGTTCGAACAATTCGTGAGAACAATCGGCAGCCCGTAAGTCTCAGACCAAGCCCGCACTAAATGATCGCTGGCCGCTTTTGATGCGGAATAGGGACTGCGTGGGTCATAAGGTGTCGTTTCAGTGAACATACCATCTGCACCCAAGGAACCATAAACTTCGTCAGTGGATACGTGATGAAATTTGAAAGTATCGGGTTTGCCAGCTGCGTCCCAATATCGGCGGCATGCCTCAAGCAATGTATATGTGCCAGTGACATTGGTCTGGATAAAGGCGCCGGGACCATCAATCGAACGATCCACATGCGATTCTGCGGCCAAGTGCATAACGGCATCAGGGGCATGTTCCGCCAATATACGGTCCAAAGCGACCGCATCACAGATATCCGCATGCTCAAACGCATAATTTGGATGTTCTGCAACCGAAGCCACGTTCGTGAGGCAAGCCGCATAGGTAAGGGCGTCTAAATTCACGACGTGATGTCCATCAGTAATCGCCTGACGCACGACAGCGGACCCAATAAAACCCGCCCCTCCTGTAACAAGAATTTTCATGCTGTTGCCTCAAGAGTGAATGGGGACTTGAGGTCAGCAAAGCTGCCAGCGGCGGCGTCTTTATCGGACAGTACCGCCTTTTCGGCGGGAACTCCCCAATCAATGGCCAAGTTCGGATCATCAAACCGCACAGCCCCTTCGGTAGCCGGTGCATAGGTCGCCGAACACTTATATGCGACCATACAGTCTGGTGTCCGGGTCACGAAACCATGCAGAAAACCCGCCGGGATCAACAATTGATTGCCCAGCTCTGCCGAAAGCGTGACGCCTATCCACTTGCCAAAAGTGGGTGAGCCCTGACGAATATCTACGGCAACATCCAAGATTTCGCCTTGTAGAACGCGCACCAGTTTTGCCTGTGCGGCAGGTGGCGCCTGAAAATGAAGTCCGCGTATAGTGCCGATATCGCGACTATAAGATTGATTGTCCTGCACAAATGCTGTCGTGATTCCCTCCGCCGCCAAATAGTCTGCATTGTAGGTCTCGCTAAAATGGCCGCGACCATCCGAGAAACGGCGAGGTGTTATTTGGATAACACCGTGCAGTCCTGTTTCTTCAATCATTTCAATCTCTATCAACACTCATCAATCACAGGGGCCTCTTAGATCACCTGCTTGTGAAATTCCATCCCTTTGGCATGTGCGTAGCGCTTAACGAGGCCGATGTGCTGAGGGCAATCTGCCAGTCACAAACGCTTCGCGTTGGGTGATCGTTGACTGGCGTGGCTGGCGAGAGGCTTTCGGCTGGATCTTTTGTTCCGTTGTTTGTTGCCGGCGCAACTCAACAGCGCCTAGAACGGTACCTGCAAACAACCACGTTAAAGGGGTCAAACTGGAATTTGGAATCAAGTCAAAAAGATTGGCTGCGAGAATAACCGCAAGACCACTTGTCACTAAGCTGACTGAATGACGGCGCTTTAGCAGCGCTATTATTGGCCACGTCAAAAGACCAAACATCGCCAGATAGCCGACCCACCCTGATTCACCAAAGGCGATCACCCAAGTACCGTCCGTAACGCTTAGATCGCGACCGGAGAATTCATCATAGATGCGCGAACGACCCCATCCTCCCCAACCGAAAAACGGCTTAAGGCTTGCGCGCTCAAGAAGGATTTCTTCATTATCTAAGCGGAAATTAAATGAACTTGCCCGATCAGCATTGATGGTTGCAGCCAAGTTTTGCACAGCCCCAACAGGGAGCAGATTGGTTTGGCGCAAAGATGGGTATAGTAAAACCACACCCGCTAAAACAACTGCAACCCAAAGCTGGGTCTTGGCCCGTAAGACCAACAGCACTGGCAAAAGAACAAGTGTGATTAAGAGCGCACCCAAATTCTTGGAAAAGAACAGCACAACAAAAAGCCAACCACACCAAAACAAATAGGATGCTCTGCTCTTACCCGTCTGCCTGTGCGCTCGCCTCTCTGTTGCTTGGAGAGTGCCGCTTTTGTCTTTGCTGTGCCTCCATAGGATTGCTGCGGCAAAGACCGCCATAAACATAAAGACACCAACACGTAATCCATGCTCGATAAAGACCATAGGTCGAAACCCACCGCCTCGTATGTGCTGCGCAAATGAATGCGCATGAAAACCATATATCCAGCGATTTAACTGAGGACTCATGCGTATCTCGATCAACATGAGAATCGAATAAACAATGCCGAAAACCACTAATGCACGCAAAAGGGCCAATTGGGCAGCTTCGCTACAAAGATATCGACGCGCCAAAAAGAATGGCAAAAGCATAACCACAGTATTCAACACCATCGAAAAGATATCGTATTCTCTTATCCCAGGAATAAATCGCGGGCCTGCAATAACAGCATCACGGTTGGTCACAAAGACAGCGATTGGGAGAGCGACGAGAACAACCAAACAAAGCGTCGCGACAAGACTTCGGCGTCGACTAGGGTCGACAGCTTCGTTCGAAACGGAGGCATGCCCTCGACGCATTGGCGTTGCGCCAGCGTCAGGCAGGCATATGCACATCAATGCTGCCGTGAAGCTCGGAATCAGTGTCTTATTGAGCTCTGGCAGCAAAGGCAGGTCTATGCCTGTTTGCTCCGGCAAGAACAGATAACCACCAAGAATGCTCCAAATGATCGCTTCATGTCGCGGAAGCCGCTTAAACAGAACTAAGACAACCAGCGGGAAACTATAAAGAACAAGGTGGGCAAAAAGGTTGGGCATAACAAATCCTGTTTGGCTGACTTGTGCTCTGTGGTCAAATCACGAGTAGGTCTAGGCCAATCCGATCCAGTGTGGTTATCGCAAAAGAGTTGAACGGCTTGGCAACATCAACCATAGCCTTTGCCAATACATGTAACTGTTTTATTGGTATCCTATGAGTACTCCTGAAATCTGCGTCATCATTGTGAACTATGGTACGGCTGACCTAACGATCACTGCCGTTCAAAGTGTGCTGAACCGTGCAGAGGACGGACGAATAGTTCATGTTGATGTCGTCGATAACGCATCTCCCGGGAACGATGCGCAGATGCTTGAAGAGGCCTATGCAAAGCATCGATGGGCAGACAAGGTGACCCTTCATCTGCAGCAAGAAAACCACGGCTTTGGTGGCGGCAACAATATCGTACTGCAGGGCTACAAAAACAGTGGCGGCCTGCCAGAAAAAGTCATGCTTCTCAATCCAGATGCAGCGTTGGAAAACAATGCGGTCGATATCCTTGCAAGGTTTCTAGAAGTCACACCAACTGCAGGTTTTGCAGGTGCTGCGATTTCAAAACCAGATGGCATAAAGGTAACTGCTGCATTTCGATTTCCAAATGCCGTCGCCGCTTTTGCACAGAACCTCAATTTCGGACCTATAACATCGCTGTTTCAGCGGTGGCATGTGCCGCTTTCACCGTCATACCCCGCTGGTAAAGTTGATTGGGTTTCAGGAGCGTCAGTGATGGTACGCAAGCAGGCCTTGGAAGAGGTCGGTTTCTTTGACACCAACTACTTTTTGTATTTTGAAGAAGTTGATCTCATGCGGCAGGCATCACTACGAGGGTGGGATACATGGTATGTTCCCAAAGCGAAGGTCATTCACGCAGAAGGCGCTGCAACGGGTGTAAAAAGCGGCGTAGCCGAACGAAAACGCAAACCAGGTTATTGGTATCATTCGTGGCAATATTACCATTGGAAGAATCTAGGCACCTTGGGCGCACTCGTTGCAGGAATGGGGTATCTGACGGGCATGTTTGGTGAACGCATAATTGTGCGCTTGCGCGGGCGAAAGTCCCAATCACCTTTGAATGGCATGAGCGATTTCTGGCATCGCGCAATGTGGCCCATTATGAAAGGCGAAAATAAGCAACGAAGCAGTTCCGACAACGCTGGCCTGACCAATGCGAACCCATGAAGGCGATTTTCCCTCGCATCGGGTCTGGGCTATGTTTTGGCCCCGCCTTGAAAACTGCCCAATGGGCGTTCGATCAAAGCTGTCATGCGCACCGGACCGTCTACGATCTAAACTCATGTCGAAATGGAGCCATTGGACTGGCGGTGTTCAGCTCCCATACACAACATCGGTGGGTCAGAGGATCAGGCTTAAGCCGTTTGGTGCAATTTTTCTCGTTGCTGAAGAAATCGGCATCAATGTGATTATCTGTCAGAATACCACATGCGACAGGGCCAATGGTGTTGTGATCAAGAATATCCCCTTTCGTTCATCAGTGGGTGGCATCACTGCGAAGGTATTGAAGGCAATACCGTGATGAGTGCTGCTGTTGTCATCATTGGACGCAACGAAGGACAACGGCTGGTTGCTTGTCTCGCTTCGCTCGGGCAGCATTTTGAGCGTATCATCTATGTAGACAGTGGCTCGACAGATGGGTCTGTTGCAGCAGCACAACAGGCTGGCGCCGATGTGATCGACCTTGATACGACACAACCCTTCACCGCCGCGCGTGCTCGCAACGCTGGAATCGAAGCTCTAAAGGAAGGTTCTGCACCTGACCTGGTCCAGTTCCTGGACGGTGATTGCGTATTGGATGAAAATTGGCACGACCAAGCCATTTCTTTCCTGCAAAACAAGCCTGACATTGCAGCCATTTGTGGAAGGTTACGCGAAAGATATCCGGAAAAATCTGTCTACAATCGTATGTGCGACGCAGAATGGGATACACCAATCGGGCAAACGATGGCATGCGGTGGCATCGCTTTAATCCGGTGGGATGCCCTGGATGCAGTTGGCGGGTTCAACCCTGCACTTATCGCTGGGGAAGAACCCGAGATGTGTTTGCGCATGTGCAGGTTGGGTTGGAAAATCTGGCGGTTAGATGCCGAAATGGCCCGGCATGATGCGGCTATCACAAAATTCAGCCAGTTCTGGAAACGCGCCAAGCGAAGTGGTTTTGCATTCGCTGAAGGCGCGGCCATGTATGGCGGCGGTCCTGAAAAGTTCCGTGTTTCAGAAACCAGACGTGCGCTGATCTGGGGGGCTTTCTTACCAATACTGACCATCTTGGGCATACTGGTTTTTGGCGGCAAAGCGCTGGGGATCTTGATGATCTATCCGCTACAAATCATTCGGCTCGCAGTCAGAGACGGAGCAGATAGGTTCGCTTGGGAACGTGCAGCCTTGCTGACTATCGGCAAATTTGCGGAAACACAGGGTGTATTGACCTACTTTTGGCAACGATGGTGTGGACGTCAGGCGAAGCTGATAGAATACAAGTAGGGACTAATCGCGCCCGCGTCGCCATGTTGAGTTTTCAGCTTTCACTGTACGCCGCGCACGCAGATTGCTGACAACATAGACCAAAACAAACACAACCGATGAAAAGGGCGTCCGAAATAGACGCCACACACTGCGCCCTGAGGTATTGATCTCGCTGTCATTTGCCAACAGCGCAGGAAACTTCTCGGCGAATTCCAGATTGCCTTCACGCCATCGATGGCGAACATGGACAAGATTGCTGAATCCTTCCGGCAACGGCCAATCATAGGTGGCCTTAGTGTGACGTCTTTCGCTTGGATCAAATTGCAGCCGGACGAAACGATCATCGGCACAAATGTCCGGAAAGGCATCCCAGCGCGCACGACCTTTGGCATTCATCGCATAAAGCCCGATGCCGGGAACACCCTCGCGAATAAATGGTAGCTGCGTCCAGACCTTTGCATAGGCGCGGCTAACCAAGCTTCTAGGCTGGGGAATGCAGATTAAGCCACTGGCGTACAACGGCGCGTCGTCGGACAGTATCTCAGCCAGCTCTCGCAGCATGTCAGGTCCAATAACAACATCAGCATCAAGGTACACCCGCGTTCCAAACGTAGCGATTTCATCAGCCTCGTTCAGTGCATTTATCTTGTTGCCACGCGTGATGTTCATCACAGACAGCTGGAAACCCCGTGCCGATAGTGCTTTCAACTTTGCTTGCGCTTTGGCAACTGTGCGGTCCTGACAGCCATTCGCAGCAACAATGATTTGGACGCGATGGTCAATTGGAAGTCCGCGTTGGGCAACGATCGCATCGAGGCAGGCCTCGATATAGTTTTCTTCGTTATGGCTTGGGATGATGACGGATAGCACTGCGAAACCTGTAAGACGAACTAACACCGCATATGCAGCCTTGCGCGGTGTGTTGCAAGAAAAGTGGCAACAGGTCGTCTTGTATCATGAAGGTTTCGATGTCGGCAGAGCACTTCCGGCAATTGGGTACTTACTGGATACCCAGCGGTCAGTGCTCTGCCGACTATCGTGGCGTGAGTGGCCAATTTTTCCTTACACAAAGGAAATGACGACCAATATATCAAATTTTCCCTACCCCCCTCACAGAAATAGCAACCCTTATGTTCTCAATAGTTTTTTTGATCAGGCAGCGCGATTGACACAAAGAGAGAGAAGGCAAATGATACCGGCGCGATCTCCCGTTGCGACAAAACCTGTAAATCACCAAATTCAAGATAAGATTATGATCCTTGGTTCCCACCGCTTTTCCGAAGCCAGACAATACGTCGTGGTCATCCGACAATGAAAAAGTTCAAAGCCTGGGGACAGCTACAAACCGTTTTAACTGTGGCAGAGGTCGGCTCGTATCGCGCAGCAGCCGCCGCGCTTGGTATCACCAGCAGCACAGTGTCTCGGCATATTGATGCGATTTCAAAAGAAATCGGGCAGCCGATATTTCTACCCGCTGGGAATAGGTGGGAGCTAACCGATATCGGCAAAGAACTGGTCGCGATTACGGAAGCAACGCAAGCAAACCTGGCGTTCATGCTGAAAGATATCGAAAATAGCGCCGACTTTTTTGAATCCGTCCAGATCAACACTTTGTCTTTTATCAATAGTGATTTCCTAGCGCCGGCGTTGGGCATGTGGCGTGCGCAGTTTCCTCAAACAGAAGTCATAATCGATGCAAGCGATCAAACGACTGCCATTGAGCGGGGAGAGGCAGATGTCGCAATGCGTCTCAGCCGTCCCGATACGCCTGGTGTTGCACGTTTCAAATTAGGAAACTGCAATGTCGGCCTCTACACCCCGGAAGACGGCGATCCAGATGCGTGGGTAGGGCTGCCACAAGACCTTTGCGATCTACAGGAAATGCGCTTGGCAGAAGACCATTTTGATGCAGGGCCGGTCATGCGCATGGATTCTTTTCGTGCAATCGCCCACGCCTCAACCGCTACTGGCCTTTCATGCATTCTGCCAACATGCATGGCACGCAGTTTTCCAAGCTTGCAGCCTGTCATGTCGGACGGCAACGCTGTGCAAATATCCCGAGAGCTTTGGTTTCTGTTCTATGAAACGCGCAAGAATGATCCCGCGATCAAGGCCGCGAAATCCTGGGTAAAGCAGATTTTCCCATCGCCGAACAAATGTCTTTGTGGTCAGTGCGCCTAGCCCTCTTCTGGGCCTTCACTAACGATGCACATGACTGACGATGTCGCATCAATATCACCCACGCCCGCTAGGGCCGCTGCGACACCTGCGGCGCCTGAAGGCGTTGTTGCAATGTCATATGTGGCCAGAACGGATGCGGCATGTGCCGCTTCATCTTCATTGACAGTCGCAAAATCATCGGCATCCCGCGCCAAGGTTGCAAGCGCCAACATCGAAGGTGTCTTACAGTCCAAACGCCCCATGCTGGAAACCGGCCCTTGCGTTGTCACCAATGCACCTGCCTTCATGCTTTCAATCAGCGCTGGTGCGGCTTCTGGTTCTACCACAATCATACGCGGTGCATCGCCCCAGTAGTTGCGCAGGCTCTCTGCCAAGGCTGCGGCCAATCCACCCACACCTGCCTGCAAAAACACATGCGTCGGGACGCCATCATACTGTTCTGCAATCTCGCGGCCCATCTGGGTGTAACCCTCCATCACATGGAAGGGCAGTTTGGTATAACCCGGCCATGATCCATCTGACAAAAGCTGCAAGTCGCTGTTCTCTGCCGCAACCGATGCAGCGGCCATACTTGCTTCATAATTTGCACCAGCACGCACGACCTCAGCACCTTTCGCACGCAAACGGTCTGCAAACCCTTCGGGTACAGTTTCGGCAAGATAGATCACAGCACGGGCGCCAAACACTGCTGCCCCGGCAGCAAGTGACAATCCATGATTTCCGGCACTTGCGGCCACATAGCTTTTGCCGGTCAAAGCCTGCGACCATTCCACATCCGTTTCGCGCACAACATCAGCAGCATCGCGGGCAATCACATGGGCCGCACCCAGTGCCTTGAAGCTGCCTAATCCCATCCGGCTGCGTTCATCTTTAAGAAAAACCCGCCCAGCGCCCATCTCTTGCGCGATCCCTGCGCATTCGGTCAGTGGTGTTGCTGCATGGACAGGGCACTGGTCTAACAAAAGGCTGACCGCGTCGGTATCAAAGGCATCGCCGGGTTTTGGGTCAGCTAAACCAATGCCCCGTACCGTGTTATTGATGATTTCTGCCATAAGGTCGCCTATCTTACTTTTGCCGTTTCGATACGACGCTAACTTTGGATAGTCGACATGTCTCTAAGAAATCTCTTGATCCTCAACCTATGGTCATTCGCATTCAGACAGCGCTAAGTTTCGGTAAACTCTATTCAGGTCATAATCAATGAAACCAGATCAGCCAGCCTTTGCACCACCAGCCGACGCCGATGCCCGCCGCCGCAAGCCTGCTGTGATCTGTTATCCAACGACTTCGCTGGCCCACCCTAACTTGGACGTAATGCAAGCCAGACGCGATGCCGCCACTCACCGCGATACCTGCATTGTCCCTGCGCGTGACGCGCGGTGCACGACCGTGCCTGCGGGCAGTTTTTTCCGTATTACCTGCCCGGATGGATCGCAAGTAGGTGACCTGAACCTCTGGGCCGCGGATGATCTGAACGAGCATTTCTATTCCGGTAAGACCCGCGCCTTGCACGGCACGCACCTCTCGACCGGCGACAGACTTTGGTCGCGGTTCCCGAAAATGCGGCCGATGGCGACGATTACCGAAGACACGTTAGATTGGTATGGCTGGGATGCGGACGGCGGATCAGTTCACGATGTAATCGGCACACGGTGTGATCCCTATACGGGGCGACTGCTGTCCGGTACGGACTATCACTATTGCTGCCATTCGAACCTTACCCGTGCCTTGGCAGACCACATGCAAATGTCGTTAACCGAGGCGGAACCGTTTGTGCATGACGTATTGAACGTCTTTATGTGTACAGGCTTCACCGCCGACACCCATCAGTACTTTATGAAAGCCAGCCCGGTGCGTGCGGGCGATTATATCGAGTTCATGGCGGAAATTGATTTGATCGTTGGTTTGTCTGCATGCCCTGGCGGGGACTGCGGGGATGAACACACATCGGACAAAGCGACTTGCCACCCGCTGGTTATCGATGTGTTTGAGAATGACATGTCCTTTGCACGAGCCGAACCCAATGCTTACGATCAAAGCCATGGGCGATGATCTTCGAATCGATTCTTCGCACTATGCGTAAGAATAGGCCTTAACTGCGACGAGGTACCGCACAAAAACGGCCTCTGGACGCTTGGTTAACGCTAAACCGGGAAATCTGCTTGCATTACAAGGAACCATCGCCGTTACTGTGCCGACAACGAGTGGGAAACCCACCGGTATGAGACAATAGGGAGCCAATCTTTGGCTGACACACAGAACGACAACTCTTTCGTTGAATTCGAAAGAGTGCAGAAAAGCTATGATGGCGAAGTCCTCGTCGTTAAAGACCTCAACCTGCAAATGCCAAAAGGCGAGTTTCTGACAATGCTGGGGCCATCAGGGTCAGGCAAGACGACTTGCCTGATGATGCTCGCCGGTTTTGAGACTGCGACGCATGGTGATATCCGACTGGATGGGAAATCCATCAACGATATCCCGCCGCATAAACGCGGCATCGGAATGGTGTTCCAAAACTATGCGCTGTTCCCGCATATGACGATTGGTGAAAACCTGTCCTTCCCGCTGGAAGTCCGCAAAATGGGCAAGTCCGAGCGTGAAGAGAAAGTGAAACGCGCCCTCGACATGGTTGAGATGGGTGCGTTCGGCAATCGACGCCCGGCGCAATTGTCAGGTGGTCAGCAACAGCGTGTCGCTTTGGCCCGTGCGTTGGTGTTTGAACCCGAACTGGTCTTAATGGACGAACCTTTGGGCGCGCTGGACAAACAGCTGCGCGAAAAGATGCAGTTTGAGATCACGCATTTGGCGCACAATCTTGGCATTACGACTGTGTATGTGACCCACGACCAAACCGAAGCGCTGACAATGTCAGACCGCGTTGCCGTGTTCGATGATGGGCGCATTCAGCAGCTTGCCCCGCCAGATGAGCTCTATGAAGAACCACAAAACAGTTTTGTGGCGCAATTCATCGGCGAAAATAACACGCTCAGCGGTGTTGTGACCAAGATGGAAGGCGACAAATGCGTCGTGAAACTGGACAGTGGCGAAGAGATTGATGCCAAGCCAGTGAACGTCTCAAATGTAGGCGACCGCACCACGGTGTCTATCCGCCCCGAACGCGTCGAAACTAACAAAGAGCGTTTGTCCAAAGATGCACATACGCTGAAGGCCGAAGTGCTCGAATTCATCTACATGGGTGATATTTTTCGGACCCGGCTGCGTGTTGGGGACTCTGACGAATTCATCGTCAAAACCCGCAACGCACCTGACCAGCCACGGCTTCGCCCCGGCGAAATGATCGAGATTGGTTGGTTACCTGAAGATTGCCGAGCTTTGGACGCCTAGCGCGACCAAAGCCTTGTCAAATTGGCGGCGCCAAGCCTGGTACGCGCCGCTACTCACTGCCAAAAACCAGGTGACAATGGGAGAAATGAAATGAACTTTAAAAAACCAATTCTAGCGACGATGGCACTGGGCCTGTCCGCTGGATCGCTTGCGGCTGACGGCCACATGGCATCCGACATGACACTTGTCAGCTGGGGCGGTGCTTACCAGCAGTCTCAGATCAACGCCTATTCTGACCCCTATGTGGCGATGAACCCTGGTGTGACAGTGACTTGGGACGAAAGCTCTGCCGAAGCTGTGGCCAAACTGCGCGCCATGAACGAAGCAGGATCAATCACATGGGACGTGGTTGATGTTGTGGCAGCTGACGCGCTGCGCCTGTGCGACGAAGGCCTAGCGCTGGAAATCGACGCTGACGAAGTGCTGGCACCAGCACCAGACGGCACATCTGCATCTGACGACTTTGGTGATCTTTTGGTTGGCGACTGCTTTATTCCGCAGATCGTTTATTCAACAACATTCGGTTATCGCACAGACATGGTGCCTGCCGGTGTAGACGCACCAAACGACATCTGTGATGTCTTTGACCTTGCCACGTATCCTGGCATGCGCGCGCTGGAAAAGCGTCCTATCAACAACGTCGAGTGGGCACTGCTGTGTGACGGCGTTGCAAAAGACGACGTCTATGACGTTCTGGCAACCGAAGAAGGCCAAGAGCAGGCACTTGCCAAGCTCGACACCATCAAAGACAGCGTGATCTGGTGGTCCGCTGGTGCAGATACACCGCAGCTGTTGGCTGACGGCGAAATCTTCATGGGCTCTACTTACAACGGTCGTCTGTTTGCAGCGATCGAAGAGCAGGGCCAGCCAATCGGCATGATGTGGGACGCGCAGGTCTTTGACCTTGACGGCTGGATCATCCCAGAGGGTCTGTCTGATGAGCGTCTTGCACGCGCGTTGGACTTTGTTCGCTTCGCGACAGACACACAGCGTCTGGCGGATCAGGCCAAGTACATCTCGTACGGTCCTGCACGTTTGTCCTCTGCTCCACTTGTTGGCAACCACGCCACTTTGGGCATCGACATGGCGCAGCACATGCCAACAGACCCAAACAACGCCGCGAACACGTTCCTTTATAACTACGAGTTCTGGGCAGACTACCGCGATGACATCGACGGTAAGTTCCAAGCTTGGCTTGCACAGTAAATACCTTCGGAAAGGGGCGGAAACGCCCCTTTCCACACCAATGAATTCTACGACGACGATGCACGATTGGGGACGACATGAGTGACACGACCGGTTCGGGACCAATGCTTGCCGCCGATGGCAGACCGCTCAAGGAAAGCCTCGGACGCGCATTGCGCCGCCAGAAACTTCGCGCACTTGCGCTGATCGCCCCACTTCTACTCTTTGTCCTGCTGACCTTCGTTATCCCGATCGTATCCATGCTGATCCGGTCGGTTGAGAACGAAATCGTCGAAACGACACTTCCTGGGACCGTACCGGCAATGGCCGCATGGGACAGCAGCACAGGCGAAATCCCACCAGAGGACGTCTTTCAAAACCTGTTTTTTGATATGTTCAACGCTTCCGAGGCCAAAGAACATACGAAACTTGGCACTCGCCTTAACTATGAAAACACGGGCCTTGCATCGATGTTCCGGACATCGGGCCGTTCGATCGATGATATTGGTGAGGTCTTTCAGGACGCCATTGAAGACATCGATGAGCGCTGGGAAGAAGGAGCGTTCTGGTTTGAGGTGATGAACGGCGCGGGGGGAGACGCCCTGGTCGCCGAACGCCGTGCACGTTGGGAAGATCTGACTGACGACAGCATGGCAGGCGACCTTGGGTTTACGCCGTCACAGGCCATCATCGACCTGCTGCCAAACACAGCCGCCGCCTATACAGATTTCGCAATCTGGACCGTTATCGACGACGAAGATGTCGTCGCAGAAGAAGACCCATGGGAAGCGGTCTATGCCGCCCTCGCCGTTGATCTGCGCGACCCATCGCGCACTGCTGCAATTGCAGGTTATCAAGGGGCGGGCGCAGATGCGCTACAGGCGTTGTCTGCCGCAGAACTACCGGGCCTGACATTCACCGAAGCTTTCGCCGAACTGGACGAAGACTGGGGCAAAGTTGATGTCTGGCAAACCATTGAAGTCTATAGCCCCACCTATACGCCTGGCTATTTTCTGAACTCTGTGGACCGCGAACTGACCATTGACGGTGTGCAAGCGCGGCCAGAGAACGAACAGCTTTATGTTAAACTGTTTGGCAGAACGCTGTGGATGTCGCTAATTATCACCACAAGTTGCATCATCTTGGGTTATCCGATTGCGTGGCTGCTGGCAAACCTGCCAGTGCGCACGGCAAACGTGCTGATGATCCTTGTTTTGCTGCCATTCTGGACCTCACTTTTGGTGCGTACCTCGGCTTGGAAAGTGCTTTTGCAACAACAGGGCGTCATCAACGAACTACTCGTCTGGCTTGGCTTTGTAGATGACGCAAACCGCCTGATCTTGATGAACAACTCAACGGGCACGATCATTGCGATGACGCATATCCTGCTGCCGTTCATGATCTTGCCGCTTTATTCAGTGATGAAAACAATCCCGCCGACTTATCTGCGTGCAGCGAAATCGCTGGGGGCCACCAATTGGACAGCTTTCTGGCGGGTCTACTTTCCGCAGTCTGTGCCGGGCATTGGCGCGGGGTCCATCCTCGTGTTCATCCTTGCGATTGGCTACTACATCACGCCGGAAATCGTGGGTGGTACGGACGGTGTCTTCATCTCAAACCGGATTGCCTATCACATTTCGCGGTCGCTGAACTGGGGCCTTGCTGCGGCCTTGGGTACGATCCTTCTGGTTTTGGTGATGGCGCTTTATTGGCTTTATGACCGGATCGTCGGCATTGATAACGTGAAGTTGGGATAAGATCATGACTGCAACGATATCAACCACATCCCGCCCCGACCTTTTCCGGTTCACCATGCCATTGATGGCTGCCTTCGCCGCGATGTTCGGCTTTGTGGGGGGCAATATGGTGGCCCAACCTTGGCTGGGTGCCTTGGTGGGTGCGATCATTGGCTGCGTTATTGCTTGGGTTGCCGAGACAAACCTAAGCCGCCGGACAACAGTGCGCTGGGCAATTATTGGCGTCTTGGGTTTGGCCGGGCTTGTTTTCGGGAACGTTGGCACCGCGATATCCGGTGTGATCATCGGCGCAATCCTCAGCTGGGGGGCCTATTGGCTAGCGACTGGGCAGTACGGAACAAGCGTGCCAATCTATTACACTGCCAAACAAACGCTGTGGCACAACACATTCAAATTCATCTGTGGTTTGATCTTCTTCTTCCTGATTGCACCGCTTGTTCCCGTCATGTGGCTCAGCTTTAACGCCCAAGATTTCTTTACCTTCACCCCCGAAATGCTGAACTTTGAGGCGGCCGGCTATAGCCTGAAGCATTACCGCGACTTCCTTGGAACTGATGAATGGATGGTGCCGCTTAAGAATTCGCTGATCATCGCGCCGATTGCGACGATCATCTCGGTCACGCTGGGTACCTTGGCGGCTATTGGACTGTCGCAAAGCCACGTACCGGGGCGGCAAGCGATCATGGCCATTCTGATCTCGCCGATGATTGTCCCGCTGATTATTTCAGCCACAGGCATGTTCTTTTTCTACGCCCCTCTGGGCAACTGGCTGGAGGCAAGTTTGGGTCTGTCACAGTCGTTCGTAGGCTTTGTGAAAGTAATCTTGGCACATGCTGTCTTGGGCATCCCATTTGTGATCATCACGGTCACCGCCACGCTTGTTGGCTTTGATCGGTCGCTAACACGGGCTGCAGCATCCATGGGATCTGATCCAGTGCGCACATTCTTTAAAGTGCAAATGCCGTTGATCCTGCCTGGTGTGATTTCTGGCGGCCTGTTCGCCTTTATCACGTCATTTGACGAAGTGGTCGTGGTGCTGTTTGTCGGCTCTGCCCAACAGCAAACGCTGCCGTGGCAAATGTTCACCGGACTGCGCGAACAGATTTCACCAACGATCCTTGCTGCAGCGACAGTGCTTGTGGTGTTCTCAATCCTGCTGCTGACAACAGTCGAATTGTTACGCCGCCGGTCTGAACGTCTTCGCGGACTGACACCAGCCTAAGTCGGTCGGGCGTCTAGCTATCATACGGCATGCAAGATTTGCGGCCCATGCTTGCATAGGCCTCAAATCCGGCGTCCAGCGCATAGTCACATGAATACATATTGCGCAGATCCGCCATGCGAGGGGTCGCCATGCGCCCTGCCATTGCCCGCAAATCAAGGGCGCGAAACTCATTCCATTCAGTCAAAAGCACCACTGCTTCCGCACCATCAACCGCCGCATAAGCATCTTCAAACCATGTCACGTTCGGCAACAACTCCTCCGCTTCGCGAAACGCTTGTGGATCAACAACGCGAACATTAGCGCCAAGGCCAACAAGAGTGGGCACAATCGTCAGCGCAGGGGCGTCACGCATATCGTCAGTGTCAGGCTTAAATGTCAGACCCAGCACTGCGATGGTCTTATTGCGCAGCTTTTCGTCACATAGATCGACGATCTTATCGATCATCAGGCGCTTTACCTCTTCGTTCACTTTGATCACCGTTTCCACGATCTGTAGCGGAACCGAATGATCTTGGCCAATCCGCGCCAACGCCTTGGTATCTTTAGGGAAACAAGAGCCACCATAGCCGGGGCCAGCTTGCAAAAACTTGGGGCCAATGCGGCTGTCAAAACCCATGCCATTCGCTACATCTTTCACATCAGCGCCCGTGCGTTCACACAGCATCGCGATCTCATTGATAAAGGTAACTTTGGTAGCCAGAAATGCGTTGGCCGCATATTTGATCATCTCGGCGGTCTCAAGATCAGTCGTCAGGACGGGGTAGTCGCGCAATGACAAAGGGCGATAAACCTCTTGCATCGCCTCATTCCCGCGATCCGATTGCACGCCAACGACGACACGGTCGGGGTGCATGAAATCATCAATCGCAGCGCCTTCGCGCAGGAATTCTGGGTTTGAGACAACATCACAATTCAGATCAGGGCGCACTTCTTTCAGAATATCCGCAACCTGCTGGTTGGTGCCTACAGGCACTGTGGATTTGATCACGATCACTGTGGGTTTCGTTAAGACAGCAGCCACTTCTTTCACCGCCCCAAATACAAAGCTGAGGTCGGCATGGCCGTCACCGCGACGGCTGGGTGTACCGACGGCGATAAACACGGCATCGGCGCCTTGGGTAGCTTCCTTGAGGTTATCCGTAAACGAAAGGCGGCCTGCCTTCATGTTGCGGTCCATCAGCGTATCAAGGCCCGGTTCAAAAATGGGCGTCTGACCTGCACGCAACAGTGTCAGTTTGTCTTGATTCTTGTCGACACAAACGACCTCATGCCCAAAGTCCGAGAAACACACACCCGAGACCAGACCGACATATCCCGTCCCAATCATTGCAATCTTCATCTGTGTCTCACTTTTCCTAGCACGACGACCCGCCTAACAAAACTTGGTTAACGGAAGGTTGGCATTCCTACTTATCGTAATATTCACGGTACCAAGCAACAAATTGCGCTACGCCCTCAGCAACATCGGTTTGCGGTGTGTATCCGGTAAGTTGTGTCAGAAGGCTGTTATCAGCCCATGTTTCATGCACATCGCCCTTTTGCATCTCCATGAAATTTTTCTTTAGCGGCACGCCCAGCGCGTTCTCAATGGCGGCGATGAAGTCCATCAAGGGTACCTTGGTTCCGTTGCCAATGTTGACGACACGAAACGGGGCGGCCGCGCTGAGGCTGTCACCTTCTGGCACATCATCTGGGCTTTCGGGCTCAATAGGAGCAGCGTCAATCAGCAAGCGGATACCACGCACCAGATCGGTCACATAGGTGAAATCCCGCGCCATTTCGCCGTTGTTGTAGACATCGATGCTGTCACCATCCAACCCGGCTCTTACGAATTTGAACAACGCCAAATCAGGGCGACCCCAAGGCCCGTATACGGTGAAAAACCGAAACATTGTTGTCGGAATTTTCCACAGGTGGGCATAGGCGTGACCCATATGCTCATTCGCCCGTTTGGTCGCCGCATAGAGGGTCAGCGGCATATCTGTGCGCTGTGTTTCCTCAAACGGCATGTCCGTGTTTGCACCGTAGACCGACGATGTAGATGCCATCAGCAGATGATCGACCTGATGGATGCGCGCGCATTCTGTCACGTTGAACGTGCCCATCACGTTCGCTTTCATATAAGATCGCGGGTTTTCCAGCGAGTACCGCACACCGGCCTGCCCGGCCAGATGGACGATAACGTCGGGCTTGGCATCATCGCAGGTTTTGGAGAGCAAATCGTAATCTTCCAGATAACCCTCAACGCAACTGAAATGCGGATTTTGCAGCAAAACCTGGTGACGCCGGCGTTTTAGCTGCACGTCGTAATAATCGGTCATCGCGTCATAGCCGACGACGCGAAAGCCTTCGTCCAGCAGTAACTGCGCAAGATGGAAGCCAATAAACCCAGCGGTTCCGGTGATAAAGACAGTGCGCATGTAAGACCCTTGGCGAGAACGACAGTGCCTGCCGTTCTCAGCGATGTCTGGCCTTAAAGCAACCCGTTGGGCAAGGGTTGCTCATTCGCGGTGTTCACGCGGCGGAACCACAGCGTCACCATGGTCGAAGTGATCACGATGAACAGTGAATACAGAACAGGCACAGCCATGATCGACTGTGCTTCAGTCCCGGCAAAGGTGAAAGCGATGATCGCAATAGCCAATGGACCATTCTGAATACCTGTTTCAAGCGCCACAGTCCTTGCATTACGCGGGTGCAGCTTAAGCAGGATCGAGAACCCATAGCCCAGCGCAAAGCCAAATAACCCCAGCACAATTGAACCGAAATAGGTGGCCCAAGTTGTCGTCAGCAGAAATTCCCAGTTGCGTGGAATCCATGACACGATCAGGAACAGAATAAAGAAAATCGCCAACATCGATCCCATGAACTCTGTGACGGCACCCACGTTGGCATTCAATTTACGCAGCACCATCCCGATAGCGACAGGCACCAGCAGCAGCACAAGCGTCGCGATGATGTTTTCACGGGGGATATCCAGATCAAGTGCGCCGGCATAAAGGACCAACACGACCGGGATCAGGATGACACCAAAGACCGTGGATGTGACCGTCATCAGCACTGACAGCGCCAGATTACCCTTTGAGAAATAGGTGAAAATATTCGACGTCGTGCCACCCGGCATGCACGCCATGATCAGGATACCGATTTTGATTGGGTCCGATACAGGCAGCGTCGTCGCCAAGATAAAGCCGATCAGCGGCATAAATCCATATTGCGACACAACGCCAATCATCAGACCGTAAGGGCGCTTAAGCGCAAGTGTAAAATCACGCGGTGTCAGTGATGCGCCCATGCCCAACATGATCACGAAAATCATCAGCGCCAGAATGGCTTGCTCTAGTGGTCCAACCATTATGCGTTCTCCACTTTCGCTAATTCTTCGGCGCGCAGGTCCTTGCGCAGGATTTTTCCGACATTCGATTTTGGTAGTTCTTCGCGGAATTCGACCGCCTTGGGTACCTTATAAGCGGTCAGATGTTCCTTGCAGTAGGCACGGATAGCATCCTTATTGACGGCTTCATTCCGCTTGACGACAAACGCCTTCACTGCCTCTCCCGAAGCGCCGTCTGGAACCCCGACCACGGCGACCTCTTCGACATCGGGATGGGCAGCGAGCGTATCTTCGATTTCATTTGGATAGACGTTGAATCCGGACACAAGGATCATGTCCTTCTTACGGTCCACAACGCGGAAATAGCCGTCTTCGTCCATGACCCCAATATCACCAGTAAGCAGCCAGCCGTTTTGCAACGTCTTGGCGGTCTCTTCGGGTTTGCGCCAATAGCCTTTCATGACCTGCGGGCCTTTGGCGATCAACTCACCTGCGTCACCAAGCGGGACATCTTTGCCGTCTTCATCTACGCATTTCACGACCGTGGAAGGCAGGGGGACGCCGATCGAATTTAGGCGGCTTTTACCATACGGGTTAAACGTCAAAATAGGCGAAGACTCCGTCAAACCATAGCCTTCCAGCAATGGTTTGCCTGTCAGCTCTTCCCAACGCTCGGCCACAACACCTTGGGTGGCCATACCGCCAGAAGACGCGAATTTCAGATGCTTTGGCGGCGTGTCTTGAAACCAGATTTCGCCATTCAGACCATTGAACAGGGTGTTTACACCGCTGAGCCACGTGATCTTGTAGTTCTCGAAAGCGCGCTTGAGATTGCTCAGCGGGCGGGGGTTCGGGATCAGGATGTTATGTGCACCTTGAGAAAACATGCCCAGGAAATTCACGGTAAACGCAAACACGTGATAAAGCGGCAATGCGGTCAGGGCGACTTCTTTGCCCTTCTCGAACTGCTCGATCAGCTCCATCGTCTGTTCCATGTTCACCAGGATGTTGGCGTGGGTCAGCATCGCACCCTTCGATACCCCTGTGGTGCCGCCGGTGTACTGCAAACAAGCCACATCATCGGGTTCAATCGTGTTGCGATAACCGTCAAGTGCGCCTTGCATCTCAGCCTGCTTGGCACGACCGGCTTTGACAGCCTCGGGCAGACGCATGTGTGGGATGGTTATGGGCGTGATGGTCTTATCCCAGTATTTCTGGACAAGACCCACAATACCCCTTGGCATAGCAGGTAAGTATTCAGCTACACGTGTGACGATGACATTAGGGATCGGATAGTCTTTGACCGCCTCGGCCAATTTATCGGCGAACATGTCGACGACAACGATGGCGGCAGGTTCCGCATCAACAAACTGTTTGACCATTTCCTCAGGTGTATAAAGCGGGTTCACGTTGACCAGCACACAGCCCGCCTTGAAGATCGCCATCGCAGCAATTGGATAGGCCAGACAGTTCGGCACCTGAATGGCAACACGATCACCTGTGTTCAAGCCAGCTACTTCACGCAAATACACCGCCAAAGCATCCGACATTTCGTCCGCTTGGCGATAGCTAAGCGTGCCATTCATCCCATTGGGCAGACATGTCGTAAAAGCAGGTTTGTCAGCATAAAGCGCCGCAGTCGCGCTGACAAAATCACCAATTGTCCGAAATTCAGGGGCATCAATCGTCTTGCGAACAGACGCGCCGTAAAAGGCCGTCCATGGACGTGTTTGATCTGTCACTTACTTCCTCCCAAAAGCGTTCAGGCCAGCGTAGCTTGTTTGCAGGCTTTGTGAAGCCTGAACATGCTGGCAAGTGTTGTGACCCTGCGTTCTGTAGGAAAGAAAATGGTGAGCCGTGATGGGTTCGAACCATCGACCTACTGATTAAAAGCCCGCACGGTAGCGTTTCGCCGCATTTCTCTGATTTTCGCTAAAACGACAAGAAGCATTTGAAAACATGCGTTTATGTTGACTTCGCTTGCGCTGTTCACACATGACTGACTCTAAAATTCGCCGTCAGTTGCTTCCGTATAGCTTCCGGCGGCGAAAACGGTAGCAAGGGGTGTTCTAGTTATGTTCAGGCTTACAAAGCGATCTGTCGAAGGGCTTACAGTCGAGGCTGAGGACTACTTTATCTGGGATCGCGACGTTCGCGGGTTTGGCCTGCGCACGTATCCGTCCGGCAAGAAGACCTATCTGGTACAATACCGCGCGGGCCGACGCACACGGCGCGTCACCATCGGACAACACGGTATTCTCACCGCTGATCAGGCCCGAACAGAAGCAAAGCAGCTCTTAGCAGCGGTCGCGCGTGGGCAAGATCCATCCGCTATCCGTCATGCGAAACGCCACGCGCCAACTATCGCGGGATTGTGTGACCGCTTTCTAGAAGAATACGTTGACCAGCACTGCAAACCGACCACTGCACGCGACTACCGCAGCATCATCCGGCGGTTCATTCGCCCTCAGCTAGGACCCATTGCCATTGCCGAGGTGAACCGCGCTGACGTAGTGACTTTCCATCATGGCTTGCGGGAAACTCCATATCAGGCCAACCGTGCAGCCAGCATGTTATCCAAGTTGTTCAATCTTGCAGAGGATTGGGGATTGCGCCCTGCCGGATCTAACCCTGCCCGCAGGATTAAGAAGTTCCGCGAAGAAGAAAAGAAGCGGTATCTGTCTGACGTAGAGCAGATGCGGCTAGGCGAAACGCTTGTCGAGGCGCTGGAAGAGGGATCAGAGTCCATCTATGCCGTTTCAGCGATCCTGTTGCTGATCTATACCGGATGCCGTCTCAGAGAGATTCTGACGTTACGCTGGGACTACGTGACCGCCCACCATCTTGAATTGCCAGACAGCAAAACCGGACGACGTCGCATTCCCCTCCCGCGCGAGGCCTATGACATTCTGTCCGAGTTACCCCGCGAGGAAGCCAACCCTTTTGTGATTGTGGGTGAAGTGCCAGGTGAACGGCTGATCAATCTGCAAAAGCCTTGGAACCGCATCCGAAGACGCGCTGGTATCTCCGATGTGCGGATGCATGACCTGCGCCACACCTATGCGTCAGTCGCGATGAAGGACGGGATCGACCCGTTTACGCTGAAAGAGATTTTGGGGCACAAGAACCTGACCACGACTTTGCGGTACGCACACTTGGCAGATGATGCAGTGCAAAGGGCGGCGGGGTCGGTTGCGGCGCGATTGGCGCGGGCGTTAAGATCCAAACCAAGTATTGGGGCTCTTCGAGCTGTTCGGTAGTTGCAATCGCACCATCATCGTAGAATTTAAGAAGGCAGGAGGCCCTCCAACAAGTCTCTGAGAATTTAGGATTGAACCGGAGACTGTAGGGCGATGTCATTACAGAATTATGATAATTTAAGCATAGATGAAGTAAGAGGAGTGATTGAAAGCGATTTGTTCCCGCGCTTGGAACAAATCATCACAATACCTGAGTTGCAAGAACATCGGCTTCATCAGCTTGCAAAGGACATTTTTAGATTTGTTGGGAGCACACTTGCGGCCCCCGAAATCGGATTTGTCGCACAACAAAGAGAGTTTGATAGTCTACAGAAGTCGATCAGTCGAACGCTATCATCATTGGAAAAAATCAGTGCTGGAAACCGCATAGGTTTGGATCAAGAGGTCCTATACCGACCGCCTTTCAACGGTCGTTTTTACTTTGCCGAACAGTTGGAATACTGGGCCGCGAATGAGGACTCGGTCAAGAGAACGGAAGATCTACTCAAGATGCTGTCGTGGGCTGCCCAACGCCTCTCAGCAGAAAATCAGGACACATTGGCTTTGCGACGTGGCTCGAAGAGCAAAGATCTAAACTATTTCATATTCGATATGTCAGGGCACTTCGAAGAATGGACCGGTGCCAAGGCAAAATCCAAATGCTATTATAGTGCAGCAAGAGAGAACTATTCAGGCGAGTTCTTCGACGTAGTTGTCTGTACTCTTCAGATTTTCGCTCCAAATAGTTTTCATAGCGAGGCCGCTCTGGGAAAGAGGATCGTTCGGTTGCTTTCGGAAAGGACTTAGTAGTGCAAAAGGACACCTGAATCCTTTTATCTCAATCAACTGTCCTTTGAGAAAGTTGGGATTACGCCTCATTTTGCCATCATACGCAAAGAGGGAATTGCCATGAAACATCTTAACTCAACTGACACCATCGACATGCGACTTGTTGACGAACGCGAAGCAGCAAGCATCCTTTGCTACTCCGTCCGCGCCTTGCAGAACTGGCGACATCGCGGCGGCGGTCCTGACTTTGTAAAGGTATCCGCCCGGTCTGTCCGCTATCGCCGCACCGATCTGGACAAATGGGTCGCAGACCGCACCGTGTCCAGCACCTCACAAACCACCTAACAATCAGTTTTGCCTCAGAGAGCTTGGCGGCACCTCTGAGGATTTTGGGGCCGGATCGGTCTTCAAACAGGGCGCGCGTTCCAAACGCGAGCGCGCGCCCTTTCTTGTGCCGTCTTCATAAACTGGAAGGAGATCAAGATGAGTAACTCACCTATCAAAAAATTCAGGCTTGGCCTGATCACAGTCGCGATCTGGGACAATGACGGGTTCTACTCCGTCGATGTGTCGCGGTCCTACAAGGACAAGAACGGGGACTGGCAAAGCACTACCAGCTTTGCACATGGCGATCTCTTGAACGTCGCTAAATGCGCAGAGCGCGCGGAAATCTGGATTGGACGCCAGACAAATGACCAGCAATCGAAAGGAGCATGAAATGAATATAGAAAATAGCCAACCCATTCGGCCCCAAAACCCTAGCCGCCCCGCCGGAGGCGCAAGTGCAGCTAATGACAACCATTCACCAGCAAGTGGCAGTGGCAAAAGGGGGGTGATTGTAGCACCCCCCTCTGGAAATACAGATAACCCTGATCTGCCCATCGTGCTGCATGTGGGTTTCGACACGCTGGCCTTGGCGATTAAGGCCAACATTCCCGATGACCTGTTTGAACAACTGGATGCAGAGCAGAAAACCGCATCCGATGAACGACGCGAAGTTGTTGTGGTCTTGGAAGGCATCACCTTCCTTTTGTCGCCGCATGGTGGCGCTGGCTATCGGTTCATCCTGAAAGGTGGGCAGGATGGTGCGACATGGTTTTTCAAGAAACCGAATGCCAAGGATAAGTGGGGCATCCGCCTGTCATTCGGATCGTTTTTTATGGCGATGCACGGACTAGGCGCAGCCAAGGCGCATGTAGATCACGTCACCGCGAAGCTCGGTATCAGGTTTGGGCTGGATGATGTCAGCATATCGCGCGCCGATTTCTGCGTCGATGTCTTGGCCCCTGACTTTGTCTTAAACCCAGATCGGTTTGTGATGCATAGCAAGACAGGCCGTCGCGATCATATCACCACTGACGACATGGCGGTGCACGGCAAGTCGGGGCGGGTCACGTCCGTGACCATCGGAAGACCGCGCAATCGGCAGGTTATCGTTTACGATAAACGGGCGGAGGTGATCGCGCACAACAAGTCTTATTGGTGGCTGATCTGGAACCATACGTTACGTACGTACGTAGAGCGCGGAAACGGTCCAGTCGCCCTATGTAACGTAACGCTCTCACCAGACCCTGCGCACGTACGTGCAAACCGTGTCTGGCGAGTGGAGTTCCGGGCAGGCAAAGACCTGCTGAAAGATCGTTGGGGCATACGTACGTGGGAACAGTTCTTTGACCGCTTTGGCGATCTTTGCCGCGAGGCGGGCGAAGTCGTACGTTACGTAGTACCTGACATGAGCGACCCGAACCGTGCGCGCTGGCCGAACCATGCGATGTGGGACATTGTTTGCGCTGAAATGAATGATGACCTGGTCGAAATGCGCAGCGGTGCCGATCCTAATCCGATGAAGGAAGTCCACCGTGAAGAACACATAGCGATGTTGTTCCGGAACCTTCTGGGGTCGAGCATTACGCTTGGGGCGTTGCATGGGTCAGACACGGACGGGTTGGTTGAGGTCTTCGATGATCTTGCGGCCAACATGAACGCAGAGGTCAAGGCCGATCCCGAACGCGCGGCCAAGCAATTGCAGGACGCAAAGGATAGGTACGTGTTCATCAAAAAGCGAAAGCCGTCTATGTAATGTAACATAGGCCCGCATCAAACAGCTCAAAGCGCCTTACATTATGTAGGGCTCTTTGGTGTGTCAGAGTGGGAGGGAAACCAACTCTTGCCGAGAGTGCAAAGAGGGATGCAAACTATGGTTGAGAGTTCTTGCAGTTTCTCTGGGCAAGATCTTGATCACTGGAGGGAGAAAATTATCGACAAGACAACCTAAAATTGCTGCGATATGTTTGAAACTCATTGGCGACATGTTGGAAGACGAAGCAAAATGCATCTTACCAAAATCGAGATTAGGGACTATCGGAGCATCGACTTCGCAGTGATCGAGAAAATTGATCGCTCAGTCACATTGATTGGTGCGAATAATGAAGGGAAGACAAACGTATTAAAGGCGATCCGACTAGGCTTGAGTTCTCTTGAAAATGTTCAATACAATCAGGTTTTCCGGCAATCTGGCACCTTGCGTATCCGGCGCAGAGCAGATGACGAATCTTACAATTGGCTGTATGACTTCCCAGTAGCAAAGCAAGCTCCAAAGAAGGACCAATCAACGGTCATTCGCTTGGAGTTCGATTTAGACAGTGCGGAGATCGAGAGCTTTTATTCTGCATTTGAAATTAAGATAAATGGAAAAATACCAGTAGTTTTAAAGTTTTCCCAAAGGGGACTTACGCTTGATATTCCAAAGCAGGGCAAGGGTAAGCCAGGCATACAAAAAAAGTTGACCGAAATTGCCGAATGGGTAAGTGAGAGGGTGAACTTCACCTACGTACCGGCAATCAGAACAGCCGAGAATGCTCAGCAAATTATTGCGGGTCTGATTGAAAAGGCCATTAGGCAAGCCGAACAACCGATATTGGAGAAGGTACAGGATGATCTTATTGCCGCTAGGAGCAAAGCGATTTCGAATGCTGAGGATCAACTTGCGGATACGCTTAAGATGTTTGTCCCAGCAGTTCAGACGATCTCCGTTCGGGATATGTCGCCTAATCGTAGGTATCCAAGTCGTAGCGAGTACCTAATTGAAGTTGACGATGGGATTGCGACGCCGATTTTCCAAAAGGGTGACGGGATTCAAAGCCTAGCCACACTCGCGTTAATGCGTTCCCAAGCAGGGGATGGCTCTGTGGAGACATCATCAATTGTCGCCATTGAGGAGCCGGAAGCGCATCTACATTCAGATGCGATTCATCAAGTTAGGACGGTCATTTCGGAGCAACTTCCCAACACACAGGTTTTTGTTGCAACACACTCTCCAATTTTTGTTCAAAGACGGAAGCTTGAATCGAACATAATCGTTCGTAGTTCTTCAGCGCAGCCCGCTAAATCACTGAATGAGATACGGAACGTTTTGGGCGTTCGTGCACCTGATAACTTGCATTCAGCGGCAGCAGTCCTTCTCTTGGAAGGCCAGACGGATTGCGATTTTTTCAGAAGGTACATTTGCAACTTAGATGGTGCGCTAGCGCAAAAGATTGAATCTGGTGAGTTACTTTTGATCGATATCGACGGCGCAGGGAATACCGAGTTTTATTGCCGCCATTACGCTGGGTTGTCTTGCGAGGTTTTTGCAATGCTGGACAATGACGCTAGCGGGCGACAATCGGTTGAGAATGCCATAGAAAAAGGGTTCCTTAGCCATTCGAACGCAGCTTTCTATACGCATTCTATTCGTGTGTCTGTGGATTTGGAGGATTTGGCGAGCATTGAGCAGCAGCAACTGGCTCTCCAAAAGTTTGGGTTTGCAATCGATGAGGAATTTGAGACGGGAAAGGGAAATTTTTCGAGCCGCCTCAAGGCTCTCGCGAAGCGACGCGGAAAAGCATGCGCCAGAACGACGGTTCATCAGGTCAAATTAGATGTTTGCTCAAGCCTGACAGAAAGTCACATTGTTGAAGATGAGGCATCCAAGGTTAGCCTCGATGCACTATTCGCCAAAATCGAGAAATTCTTCATAAAGAAATAAAAATCAACCATGCTCTGCGATGGTACGCTAGCCCTATGGAGGTATTCGGCACAATAGCTGCAAGAGGTAGTAGGATACACCTAGTCGGAGCGCTTGAAACAAGCATGCCGCACAGCAGCGTTTTATCTGAAAGCAAGCTTCCGCTCTAGGCGGTCAGCCGACTTGGGACAAATCAACTGCGCTCCTTCAACAAGACCCTCAAAAAAACTCAATTGTTCATTCGCGGCCCCACTACGCGCGTTGGCAAACCCCTATCTGCGGTTTGCCCGCGCTTATGCGCCCGAACCCGCACCACTTTCCCATTGGAATATCGTCTTTCATATTCGGCCACCCAATGCTCTATCGGGGTGGCTCGGCTTTCAGCTTGTGCCTCCTCAAAACGAAGCCTCGCTTTTTGTTCGGTCATATGCCGCTCGGCGGCAGGTCCAATTCGAATAGTGACGTGAGACTTAAGCGTATCGGTCATCCAAGATTTGCCGAATTTTCGTGCTGTCTTGAGCTGAGCGGTTGAGAGGCTTGGTATCTCTTGGGACAGCAGGTCGTCTTCCCGCGCAGCAAGAGCTGCAAAAAGCATAAAGCCTATTACCATCTCGTATGTGAGATGACCTTTATGCTCCTCGAAATAGTTCCTCACAGCTTCTTTACTGTCCAACAGTCCGAGCCGCATAAGTCCCGCAATTACGGTCCTTTGGAGTTGCCAACTGGTGTTATCAAAGTTGGGGCGACCATCTTGTGCTTTCGATATCTCAAAAACGAAGGGTGCATCAGCAAACATGGTGCCAGTCACGGCAGAGAAAAGACGCACGGTCAACTTTTCAGGTAACCGATTGTCAAAGAGGAACCCTCGCTGATGCCGGTTGTTCAATTCTTCCTCGCTAAGGGCTGTTATTCCTCGCGTTGCGCGATGTTCCCACAATTTCCGATCATCATATTCAATCCAAATGAGGTCACGCGGAAAGTCGACTTCTTTCACATAGCTTTGAATGTCGGATTCCGCCCGTTGTTCCCATGGCATTCCTTGAACATCCATTCGCAAAGAATCGAGGTAATTCGCGGCATGATGGTCAAGCAAATAGATCCTCGCCGAGGCGAGATCGCTGAGAACGCTTTGCCAGTGCTGGCGGATGTCCTCAGACGAGACCAACTGCCCATCAGGGCCGGGCATGTTCCCCGGCTGCTCGTTGTCGAGATAGCGTCCGAACCTTAGGGCGATTGTCTTATAAAGGATCATAGCCGTTACCCCACGCAGTGACACGAAGATGCCGTCTGCACGCAAAACGTGCAAGCAGTTCTGGGGGGTGTTTTGACGATTCGGGCGA
The DNA here is from genome assembly GCA_947496605.1 of uncultured Paracoccaceae bacterium. Taxonomy (GTDB): domain Bacteria; phylum Pseudomonadota; class Alphaproteobacteria; order Rhodobacterales; family Rhodobacteraceae; genus Yoonia. The sequence continues at coordinate 516,128 of CANMDF010000003.1, forward strand.
CTCGACTGGTGTTGCCCCAAAGCCACGCGGAAATTGCTATCCAGTTGCTTCCGTATTGCTTCCGGATATCAGGTCGCACGAAAAATCGCACGCGCCACTTGACGTAATTCATTGATGTAAAAAGTGAAAATGGTGAGCCGTGATGGGTTCGAACCATCGACCTACTGATTAAAAGTCAGTTGCTCTACCAACTGAGCTAACGGCCCACTAAGCGCGGTACTTAGAAAGGCGCGCCGCCTTGGTCAAGCCCCAAATACCTCTCACTGCTGGATAACTTGTCTGCCTTGGCCTATATCGCCGCCATGACCATCAACGACTCATCATTTTTGCCCTTTATGAAGATGCACGGGCTGGGAAACGACTTTGTCGTCGTCGACGAGCGGGGAATCACCCCGCGTGTAGATGAGGCCGTGGCAGTGGCGATCGCTGATCGTCATCGTGGTGTTGGATTTGATCAGCTGGCTGTGTTGTCAGAAACGCCAGATGCTGATGTGCGGTTGGTGTTTTGGAACAGTGATGGATCGCAAGCCGGCGCTTGCGGGAACGCCACCCGTTGTATCGCAAGGCATGTCATGGACCAGACAGGGGTCAAGTCGCTGACACTGCAGACCGAACGGGGTTTACTGCAGGCGCAGGATGCCGGAAACGGTCTGACATCCGTGAACATGGGGCAGCCCCAGCTTGACTGGCATGAAGTTCCACTGGCCCGCGCCATGGATACGCTTGAACTGCCGATTGAGGGCACACCCACAGCGACGGGTATGGGCAATCCGCATTGTACGTTCTTTGTTGATGATGCCGAGGCGGTTGATCTGGCCACCAAAGGCGCAGCACTTGAACATCATTCGCTTTATCCAGAACGCACCAACGTCCAATTTGCCAGTCTCATCGGACCCGATCACTTGCGCATGCGTGTTTGGGAACGTGGCGTTGGTATTACGCTTGCCTCTGGGTCTTCGTCTTGCGCAACAGCGGTTGCTGCGGCGCGTCGTGGTTTAACTGCTCGCGATGTCACCATCGACCTTGATGGCGGCACGTTGCAGATCAGCTGGCGCGATGATGGCGTTTGGATGACCGGCCCGACCGCCCATGTCTTTGATGGCCAGTGGCGCTTGTCATGACCAAGGTTGCCCCGATCTTTTCAAACCATGGCTGTCGTTTGAACGCCTATGAGACCGAGGCGATGAAAGAGCTTGCCGCCTCGGCTGGTGTGGACAATGCGATTGTCGTGAACACTTGCGCGGTTACATCTGAGGCAGTGCGCAAGGCCCGCCAAGACATCCGAAGACTGCGTCGTGACCATCCTGAGGCCAAGCTGATCGTCACTGGTTGTGCCGCCCAGACCGAACCAGATACCTTTGCCAAGATGAACGAGGTCGATATCGTCCTTGGCAATACTGAAAAAATGAATCCTGCAACTTGGGCTGATCTGGCGCCTGACCTGATCGGTCAGACCGAACCTGTGCAGGTCGATGACATCATGTCTGTGACTGAAACAGCAGGCCATCTGATTGACGGGTTTGGCACACGCAGCCGCGCCTATGTTCAGGTTCAAAATGGCTGCGATCATCGCTGCACCTTTTGCATTATTCCTTATGGTCGCGGCAATTCACGCTCGGTCCCCGCAGGTGTTGTCGTGGATCAGATTAAGCGTCTGGTGGACTCAGGCTATAACGAAGTCGTTCTGACAGGTGTTGATCTGACCAGTTGGGGGGCTGACCTACCCGCTACCCCAAAGTTGGGCGATCTAGTCATGCGGATCTTGAAATTGGTGCCTGACTTGCCGCGTCTGCGGATCAGTTCCATTGACAGCATCGAGGTGGATGACAACTTGCTGTGCGCCATTGCGACTGAACCGCGCTTGATGCCGCACCTACATCTGTCCTTGCAACACGGCGACGACATGATCCTGAAACGGATGAAGCGCCGCCACCTGCGCGATGATGCCATCGCGTTCTGCCAAGAGGCGCGTAAACTGCGCCCTGACATGACCTATGGCGCCGACATTATTGCAGGCTTCCCCACTGAGACTGAGGCGATGTTTGCCAACTCCCTCGCTCTTGTCGAAGAATGCGATCTGACGTGGCTACATGTCTTTCCTTACTCGCCCCGCCCCGGCACGCCCGCGGCTAAGATGCCAGCGGTGAACGGCAAACTGATTAAACAACGGGCCGCTGAACTGCGCGCCGCTGGAACCGCGCAAGTCGATCAGCATCTGCAAGCACAGGCAGGCAAGACACATCACATTTTGATGGAAAACACGCGGATGGGTCGGACCGAACAGTTCACCGAAGTCTTGTTCAACACCGACCAACCCGAAAGCCAGATTGTACGCGCACAGATCACTGGGGTCGCAGGCCAACAGTTGACCGCATGACTGCGCTTCCTATCCTTTGGACGTTTCGTCGCTGCCCTTATGCCATGCGTGCCCGGCTGGCAATCCAGTCCAGTGGGCAGCAGGTGCAGCTACAAGAAATACTACTCAAGGACAAACCACTGCCATTCCTAGCGGCTTCACCCAAAGGCACAGTACCTGTGCTGCAAGACGGCGATACCGTGATTGAGGAAAGCCGCGATGTGATGCTTTGGGCACTTGAGCGCAATGACCCGGAAGGCTGGCTGGATATGCCGGCAGAGGGGCACTCTTTGATCGATACTTGCGATGGCCCTTTTAAAGCAGCGCTAGACCATACCAAGTATGCCGTGCGCCATCCTGACCGGAATGAAGCCGAGGAGCGCGCCAAGGCGATGGTGTTTCTGATCGCTCTAAATGATCGGCTGGCGCAAAGCACTTTCTTGATGGGTCCAAGCCGTACGCTTGCCGATGTGGCGATCTTGCCGTTCGTACGTCAATTCGTGAACACCGATCGGGCTTGGTTTGCTTTGCAAAACCTTGGGCCTTTGTCAGTATGGCTGGATGACTTTCTTGCGTCCGACCGCTTTCGCGGGATCATGGTGAAATATCCGCCTTGGCAAGACGGGCAAGATCAGGTTTTGTTTCCGTAAACCCAGATAAGGACCGCATGCTATGCAATTGCTGATCTCACCGACATCCCCTTATGTGCGCAAAGCGCGCGTGATGATCCGCGAAGCAGACCTAATGGATACGGTCGAAGAGGTGAACGTATCAACCTCGCCACTCAATTCTGCACCCGAAGTGGTCGCGGCCAATCCGATGGGTAAAATCCCCGCGCTGATCCGCGCTGATGGTCCCGGTATTTATGACAGCCGGGTCATCACCCGGTTCCTGGACGATTTTGCGAACGCGAACCTGTACCCACAAAGCCGGATCTGGGAAATCTTGACGCTTGAGGCGACAGCAGATGCAATTATGGATGCAACAGTGGCAATGTCGTATGAGGTAAAATTGCGCCCCGCAGAAGAGCAATCGGCCAACTGGATCGAGATACAGTGGGAAAAAGCAGCGCGTGGAATTGCCGCTGTAAACAGCCGCTGGACAAGCCACCTGTCAGGGCCAATCAATATCGGACAAATCGGCATGGCCTGTGCGCTGTCCTACATAGACCTGCGGCATGATGCGCGCGGGTGGCGGAACGGGAATGAGGCGCTTGCAAACTGGCACGCTGATTTCGTTCTGCGTGACAGCATGATCGCAACGCAGCCACAATAAGAGGTCCTAGAAGTTAAAGCTGACGCCAAAATTGACGGCGTTTGTGATGACATCTGTCTCAAGCGTGCCGCCGCTATCAAGATCTGCGGTATTGGAAGAATAGGTACCTTTATATTCACCAAACACAGACCACTGATCGTTGATCGGCATAGAGGCACCCGCAACAACAGTCGCAGCTGGACCGGTCAGCTGATAGCCAATGGTCTCGGACGTGCCATTCGACACTTCGACCCGCGGAACAGCCACGCCAAGGCCGCCGCCAACGTAAGGCGTCACTTCGCCTATTGCATCGTTCCAGCGGCGATAGGCATTTACGGTTAGTGTGTTCAATCCATCAGAGAATTCCAGCGTGCTAAAGCCCGCTGGTAAAGATCCGCTCGGTGGATACGCCTTGTTTCGGGCAAAATCCAAACCAAAGCCAAATGTGGGCGTTTGCCAGTTAGTGGCACGCAGCCCGTAATAAAGTGGGGCTTCGAATGAACGGCCATCCCAGTCTTGTTCAAAATCAGCAGATCCAATCTGTGGATCACGAATCGAAACATCAGATGCAGGGGCCGATTGCGCGCCGCCATAAAAGCTTAGCTGGACATCCGCAGCAACGAATGCCGGTGCAACCAAAGCGATCATGCATGTGGCCAAAAGGCGTTTCATCAAAGGGCTCGTCCGAAATGAGTGGTTAAATTTGAGGTAGAGCGGTGTCCAAACACTGACAACAAAACACTAAGCCTATCTTACCAAAGTCCTGCGCGTTGTGGCGCAGCTGTCACAAAACCATTGAAACAAAGAGAAAATCCGCCTGTTTTGGGCTGAAAGTGGCCAAGACTTGTGCGATTAGCAAAAATCGATAGCCAAAGAGTGGGGCTTGATCTTCGCCGATTCTGTCATGCCAATTAACGAAGTGTTTTATGTTAGCGCATAACAGATGCGGCATGTCGGCCTACGCGCGATTGTCTGCTGGACCTCGCACAGAATGATAGTTAAACAACGCCAAAATTGACCGGTGGAAACTTCGGTCTATTTTCTCGTGCGGGCAACTAAGCCCTTCAAAAGAATCGGAGATGCATCCCGTGTCACATGCAGATGACCAACAGGGCACACGCCGCGACTTTCTTTACTATGCAACCGCTGGTGCGGGTGTTGTTGTAACGGGCGCCGCGGTCTGGCCACTGGTAAACCAGATGAACCCTTCCGCCGACGTTCTGGCGCTGGCCTCGATCCGCGTTGATGTAAGCGCGGTTGATCCCGGCACACAGATTACTGTGCTATGGCAGGGTAAACCCGTCTTTATTCGGGCCCGTACTGAAAAAGAAATCGAAGAAGCGCGTGCTGTTGACGTCAGCACCCTTCCAGACGCAGATGCGAACAATGCCAACACTGGCGAGGCACCTGCGACCGACGAAAACCGTGCTTTGACAGAAGACGGTGTTTGGTTGGTCCAAATGGGCGTCTGTACGCACCTCGGCTGTGTGCCATTGGGCGATTCAGGTGATTTCCACGGTTGGTTCTGCCCATGCCACGGTTCGCACTACGATACATCCGGCCGGATTCGGAAAGGCCCAGCGCCGCGCAACCTGCCCGTTCCTGTCGCGTCCTTCGTGGACGAAACAACAATTCAACTCGGTTAAGGAGAGAACGCTATGGCTGGTATCCCCCACGACCATTACGAACCAAATTCAAAAGGCGAAAAGTGGCTGCACTCGCGCTTGCCCATCGTTGGTTTGATCTACGACACTCTGATGTTGCCCACACCCAAGAACCTGAACTGGATGTGGATCTGGGGTATCGTTCTTGTATTTACACTCGTGCTGCAAATCATCACCGGCGTTGTTCTGGTGATGCACTATGTGCCGCATGTTGATATGGCATTTGCCTCGGTCGAGCATATCATGCGCGACGTGAACGGCGGCCATATGATCCGCTATTTCCACCAGAACGGCGCATCGCTGTTCTTTGTGGCTGTTTATGCGCACATCTTCCGTTCGCTTTACTATGGTTCATACAAATCACCACGTGAGGTGACATGGATCGTCGGCATGCTGATGTACGTCCTGATGATGGGCACAGCCTTTATGGGTTATGTGCTGCCATGGGGCCAAATGTCGTTCCACGGTACGGCTGTTATCACCGGCCTGTTTGGTGCGATCCCATTCATTGGTGAAAGCGTACAGATTTGGCTGTTGGGTACGCCCAACGGTGCGATCGCCCAGCCTGCTTTGAACCGCTTCTTCTCGCTGCACTATCTGTTGCCCTTCATCCTGTTGGGTCTAACAATCGTGCATGTTTGGGCGTTCCACACGACAGGCAACAACAACCCAACGGGTGTTGAGGTGCGTCGCACGTCAAAAGAAGATGCAGCCAAAGATACGCTGCCATTCTGGCCATACTTCGTGATCAAGGACCTGTTCGCACTAGCTGTGATCTTGGCCGTGTTTGTCGCAGTTGTTGGCTTTATGCCAAACTATCTGGGCCACCCAGACAACTACATCCCGGCGAACCCGCTGGCGACACCATCGCACATCGTGCCTGAATGGTACTTCTTGCCATTCTACGCCGTACTGCGTGCGTTCGACCAGGAGGTGTGGTTAGTTATTGCAGTGAACTGGATCACATTCGGCATCATTGACGCCAAGTTCTTTGGTGTTATCGCGATGTTCGGAGCGATCGTTGTGATGGCACTGGCGCCATGGCTGGATACATCATCGGTCCGTTCGGGTCGGTACCGTCCAATGTTCAAGTGGTGGTTCTGGTTGTTCGCTGTGAACTTTATGTTGCTGATGTGGGTTGGTGCCCGTCCGGCTGAGGGGATTTACCCTTACATCGCCCTGATTGGTTCGACTTACTGGTTTGCTTACTTCTTGGTCATCTTGCCGCTGCTTGGCGTGATTGAGAAACCAAACACACCACCAGCAACCATCGAAGACGACTTCAACGCGCACTACGCGCCGAAAGGTGACGGCGCTAAGCCTGTCGCCAGCCCGGCCGAGTGAGAAAGGACCAAGACTTATGTTCCGTAACTTAACTCTCTCAGCTGCAGCCGCACTTGCCCTAACTACAGGGCAGGTTTCGGCCGCTGGTGCTGAAATTGAAGTCACCGACTACGATTTCTCGTTTGAAGGCGCATTCGGCAGCTATGATCAAATGCAGCTTCAGCGTGGTCTTCAGGTCTACACAGAAATCTGTGCAGCCTGTCACGGCCTAGAACTGGTCGCATTCCGCAACCTGTCTGATGAGGGCGGCCCAGGCCTGCCCGAAGATCAGATGCGGGCTTATGCAGAGTTCTATGAAATCTTTGACCAAGCCTTGTTCGATGGCGAAGGCGATTTTCGTGCAGCAACACCTGCTGACAAGTTCCCATCATCCAGCTTGTCAAACGCACCTGACCTTAGCCTGATGGCGAAAGCCCGCGCTGGCTTCAGTGGACCTTATGGCACGGGCATCAGCCAGTTCGTCAACGGTATTGGCGGGCCAGAGTACATTGCATCTTTGATGACAGGCTATCACGAAGAGCCTGAGTGCGCGCTGGAAGGCGAGCCAATGGACGGGTTCTATAACGTCGCATTCGCAGCAGGTGGTTTCCCGGCAAGCTGTATCGATGACAAAGGCAAGCACATGGTGCCCGGTTCATGGATCGCAATGTCTCAGCCACTTTGGGGCGATGATGTTGACTATGCGGATGGGCACTCGACTGAGCTTGAAGAAGTGGCAAAAGATGTATCTGCATTCCTGATGTGGACTGCTGAGCCAAAAATGGTCGCACGCAAGGAAGCGGGCCTGACTGGCGTGCTGTTCCTGACGGTTCTGTCTGTGCTGTTGTACCTGACAAACAAGCGTCTGTGGGCACCACATAAGCACAAAGACTAAGTCAAACTGACATCTCACACCTACACACACAAAGGCCCGCCGATTTGGCGGGCCTTTTGCATTGTGTAAGGTAGATCTTCATCCACTCTAACCCAAATAATCTGCGAGCTCCTGTGGTGGGTTATCCAACAAAACATTTGTCGCCACCGGTGGCTGCACTGCACCTTCAGCAACTAATGCTGACATTTCCGCAATGCGGCGCGCATCAGCCGGATCATGGGTGACCATGATCACCGTCTTGCTTGCTGCAATCAGTTTGGACCGTACCAAGTCAAGCATCTCATCCTTTAGTGCAGGACCAAGTGCTGCGAATGGCTCATCGAGCAAAACAATTGCGCGGTCAGCCACCAAAACACGTGCCAATGCCACCCGGCTTTGCTGACCACCAGATAGGGCACTTGGCTTACGCTCAGAAAATCCATCAAGACCAACGTCTGTCAACGCAGCCGCAACCTTGCTCTTTTGCTGCTCAGACAATCGCAGGTCAGGCCTTAAACCCAAACCAACGTTCTGCGCGGCACTCAAATGCGGAAATAGATTGTTGTCCTGAAACAGCATACTTACCGGGCGTTTCCCCGGAGGCAAATTGCTCAGGTCACCTTGGTCCCAAAGCAACCTGCCAGACACGGGGGCCAAGAACCCTGCTATGGCCGCAAGCAGAGTCGACTTTCCAGCGCCCGAAGGACCGATAAGGGCAGTCGCCTTGCCCTTTGCAAATGCGATATCAGCCTGCAAAGAAAACGACCCTTGCTGCAGCATCAAGCTCTCACATGTCAGCATCTGCACGCCCCCCACGATCACATATCCAGAATAATGCTAAACTAAGCGCCACAAGCAGCAAGGCCGCGCTGGCCGCAGCATCCATGCGGTATGCCCCCATCAACCGGTACATTGCCAAAGGGAGTGTCTCTTCGGATTGCCCTGCAAACAACGCAATCACCCCAAGATCACCCATCGATAAAGCGGCTGCCAGTCCTGCGGCGAACCCCAAAGGCCTGCGTACCCGCGGCAGTACCACCAATCGCATCCAAGACCACCCGCTCAAATTCAAAGACATCGCCAGCCTGCCATAGTCTGCCTGAACCTGTCCCACGGCTGGCGCCACTGACCGCAAGGCAAATGGTAGGGCTAATGTCGCGTTCACCAACATCGTTACGAAGAGGGCCACATCAGATGGGCGCGTAAACGGAAAGACTAACAAGAAAGCGCCTGTTCCAACGACCAAGCCCGAGGCCGCCAATGGCATAACACCAATCACAGACACCATTGCGCCCCCGCGCAGCGCAAGTGCAAGACACATCACCACACAAAGGGCTGAGGATCCAAGCGCCACAAACACCGAACGCAGCGCCGCCACCCAGATCGTACCGGGCATATCAAAAATCCCGGGTAAGCCGCGCAAGATGATCATCGCAAGCGGCAACAGAAGGAACAAAGCAGCGCATATGATGATCGCATAGTCGGCCCCCCACCGTGCCACATCCCAGCGTTGCACGACACGGTCCATGCCCGAACCCATAGGATCGTTACCCGTCACACGCCATGCCAAGACCGCAGCGACGACGCACAGTCCGAACTGGATACATGCCAGTAACGCCGCTCGTCCCAGATCAAAGTCAAAGCGCACCGCCTGATAGATCGCCAACTCAATCGTTGTCGCACGCGGTCCGCCTCCCATCGTCAACGCGACTGCAAAACTGGTCAGGCAAATCAAAAAGATCACAAGAAACGTACTAGGCACAACAGCACGCAACATTGGCCATTCGAGCAAGCGTCCAACGGGCGCATTCAACGACGCCGCCAGTCGAAACCGCTCGGCCGGGATAGACAGCCATCCTTGCAAGATGAACCGGACCGCCAACGGCATGTTAAAGAACACATGGGCCAGAACAACGCCGTGCAGTCCAAAAATCGAAATAGGTTCCAAACCTAGCCATTCCAAACCTTCGTTCACGATCCCACCACGGCCAAAAATGGCTAGCAGGCCAAGGACAGCTACAATGACGGGCAAAAGGAATGGCGCACCTAAAAGGGTGATCAACAAGGATCGCCCACGAAACCTGCGCCGCGCCAATGCACGCGCGACTGGGATTGCTAAAACAACACTAAAAAACGCAGACAAAAGCGCCTGCAGAACGGTGAAACGGATCGCGGCCCAATCAGCTGCCGCCAATCCACCGCCCCATTCAGCACGCCAGGCAACCGCGCCCAGCGTGCCAAGGGTCAACACAAGCACCAGCGCCGCAGCAGCGACGCCGGGCCAGCGTGATGTTACTGGGACAGCGCTGTGCGCCATGCATCCAGCGCCGCATCGCGTTTTGCTGCAGCGTCTTCTGGGGACAGTAACAGCGATGTTTCAGGCGTCAGCAGCGTCTCAAAGCCGTCTGGTAATCCGCCTGCAGGTGTCACTGCAGGGTACATCCAGTTTGTGGTTGGGATGACGCTTTGGAACGCATCAGACACCATGAAGGCCATGAATTGATCGGCCAGCTCTGGCTGATCTGTGCCAGCAACTTTGCCAGCAACTTCGACCTGCATATAGTGGCCTTCGTCAAAGCCCCACGCGACCTTGCTGTCGTCTTCTTCAGCGATCAGGTGATAGGCGGGCGACGTGGTGTAGGACAGCACAGCATCTGCTTCGCCTTCCAGGAACATCCCGTAAGCTTCGGACCAACCCGGTGTAACCGTGATGATATTGTCGGCAAGTTCCGCCCATAGCGCTGGTGCTTCGTCGCCATAAGCGGCTTGAACCCACATCAACAGGCCAAGGCCCGGCGTGGAAGAACGCGGATCCTGAATGACGATTTTGACATCGCTATCAGCCAAAGCCTGCAAAGAAGTCACAGGCGTCGCGTCTGCATTGGCAACAAAGGCGAAATAGCCCCAGTCAAATGGCAGGAACTCAGCATCGGTCCAAGCAATCGGCAAGTCCAGATCGGCGTCAACGCCGTGTGGTGCAAACAGCCCAGTTTCACGGGCCGCTGCCGTCAGGTTGGTATCCAAACCCAACACAACATCCGCATCGGTCCGTGGTCCTTCCAGCTGCAGGCGCGCCAAAAGTGCGGCACCATCGCCAGTGCCTACGAATTGTAGATCACAGGCACATTCCGCCTCAAAGGCCGCCTCGACCGCAGGGCCGGGGCCCCATTCGGTGACAAAGCTGTCGTAAGTCATAACTTGCAGCACTGGGGTCTCGGCCATTGCGCCGGTGGCACAAAGGGCAAGTCCCGCAACAGCTGGCAGATAGGTGGTGTTTCTCATCGTATCCTCCAAATGCGACGGGCGGATTGGGGGATAGCGGGATTGCTAAACCTTCCCTCCGCCGGTCTTAACCGGTTCAGGTTCTACGGGTCCGCAAAATTGCATCTCAGCCAGTGATTGGCCCCCCGAGGTACGCCCTAGGTATTGCGGAATAGCAGGGGTGACAAGGGAAACCTCTTGAGCCTGATTGTCGCGCCCGCTAGACCCAAGCGGCAAAGGGGTACGTTTCATGTCGATCAACAGCTTCGGTCATCTGTTTCGGTTCACAACTTGGGGTGAAAGCCACGGCATCGCATTGGGGGCGACTGTGGATGGCTGCCCCCCCGGTGTGCCGCTTGAGGCGTCGATGATCCAGCAGTGGATGGACAAGCGCCGTCCGGGACTGAATAAAAATACGACCCAACGAAATGAACCCGATGCCGTTAGGATCTTGTCAGGTGTCTACGAGGGCAAGACGACAGGTACACCAATCCAGTTGATGATCGAAAATACCGATCAACGGTCAAAGGACTACGGTGACATCCTGAACACCTTCCGTCCCGGTCATGCGGACATCACGTACCACCAAAAATACGGCCTGCGCGATCCGCGCGGTGGCGGACGGTCTTCGGCGCGCGAAACCGCGTCGCGCGTTGCGGCTGGTGGTGTGGCGCGCGAAGCGATCCAAGCGATTGCACCCGGTGTGCAGATTAAGGGGTACATGACCCAAATGGGAACAAAGCAGATCGACCGCGCTAAGGTGGATTGGGACGAGATTGATCAAAACGATTTCTTCTGCCCCGATGCAGAGGCCGCCGCCGAATGGAACGACTATCTTGCTTGGCTGCGCAAGGATGATCACAACTCGGTCGGTGCGATCATCGAAGTGGTGGCGCGTGGCGTACCAGCAGGCATCGGCGCACCGGTTTATGCCAAGCTAGACACTGATTTATCCGCTGCGATGATGTCGATCAATGCTGTCAAAGGTGTAGAAATCGGCAAAGGCATGGCGGCAGCAGCCCTGACCGGACGCGACAACGCGGATGAGATTTTCATGGGGCCAAACGGGCCGGAATATTCCTCCAACCATGCCGGTGGTATCCTCGGTGGTATCAGCACAGGGCAGGACATTGTCGTACGCTTCGCGGTTAAACCAACGTCGTCAATTCTATCGCCGCGCAAGTCGATCCGCATGGATGGCACCCCAACCGAAGTGGTCACAAAAGGACGTCACGATCCATGCGTCGGCATCCGTGCCGTACCTGTCGGCGAGGCGATGATGGCTTGCGTGATCCTCGATCATCTGCTGCTGGATCGCGGTCAAACGGGTGGTGTCCGCGGTCAGATCGGTTAAGCGCTGGCCGCCAAAGCTGTGTCCATCAATCCCTGAATGTCGCGACGCGATGTGCGTGCAACCAAACGGCCCAATTCGGCTTCGCCTTTCATCACAACCAAAGTTGACCGGCGCGGGATGTTCAATTCGCGGGCTAATTGACTGCGGCCATGACGATCCCAGTCTACGTTGATGAATGTTATGGCTTCATCATAAGCCCCATTTTCAGCCCGCAACGCGCCAATCACGCGCTCCTGCGCCCGACATGTTGTGCACCAGTCAGCTTTGAAATCCAAAAAGACGGTATCGCCTGCGGCCAAGCGCTCTTTGACCAAACCGGGTGTGTAGTCGAGCGTTTGGCCAGCATGCAAAGCCATTGGGGCCAATGATGCAGCCGCACCGAGTATCAAGAATTCACGACGTTTCATAATCTTCTCCTTCATCAGAACCGAACAGAGAGGTCTTGGAGCCAGAATGGCAAATTATCCAAGAGCCAAATTTCTGCGTATTTATGCAGGTTGAACAACAGGGCCAGGCCAACAGCGATGAATATCAATCCCATGATCAACCGTGCCTTGCCTGAAATCTTGCGCAGCATGTCACGTCTGTTGCGCAGGGCATTTTGTGCGCCATAAGCTAGCACGATGATGATTGTGGAGATGCCCAGCGCAAAGCTGAACATCGTAGCGGCGGCCCACCACAGGTTTTCGCCCGCAGACGCCAGTGCAATGGCACCACCCAGCGTGGGCCCAACACAGGGCACCCAAACGGCACCCAGCAATGCGCCGCCGATGAACTGACCACCCAGACCATCACGTTTGATCCCATCCATCCCGGCATCTGCCCGCGCAGAAAGGCCAGCGGTCGCCGTTGCAAACCCAGCGGAAAACTGCGGGACGACCAAGACAACCCCAAACAGCACCATCATCACGGCACCGGCCTGCGCGATCATCACTTCGTCAATGCCCAGTGCTCGGCCAAAGACCGCGACCGTCATGCCCACGATGACGAAAGACACGCTCATCCCTGCAGCCAGCGCCAATGGCCCCGCGCGACCAGCCTGCAAAGCAGTCGCCAGAATAATCGGCAAAACCGGCAAAACGCAGGGGTTAATCAGGGTCAAAAGGCCCGCGAGGTATCCGAAAACCAAATCCATGCAGCTTTGTGCGACAAGAACAGCTGGTCTGTCAGCCCTGAAAAAGGTGTCAAACGGTCACTTTGGCGTGGGTTGTTTTGATAACTGCACCGCCAAAATGCCGCCTGCAATGATGACAACGCCGATCACATCCAATGCGCCAATCGCCTCGCCCAATAATGCGGCGGCGATCGCAACGCCTAAGAACGGGTTCAGAAAGTGAAAGGTCGAGGCCTTGACCGCACCGATCCTGCCAACCAGCACGAACCACACCCAAGTGGCCATCAAACCCGGCACCAATGTTGTGTAGACAAACGCAACGACTAGCTGCCAATTCCATGTGATCTCCCACACCTCTATGGTTAATGCAGGAATCCAAAGCAATGCGCTGCCCACAAGCATTTGCAGACCAACGATCATTAGAACATTGCCCCCAGACGACGCGCCCAAGACGGCTAGGGTCGCGATAGTGAGTGAGACAACACCAATCACGCACAATACAAGACCAAACACATCCACGCCACCTTGCAAACGCGCACCCATGATCAAAACGACGCCGATGACACCTGCGATCAGGCCAATGATCCCCAAGGGGCGCACTTTGTGGCCAAAGATCATCCAACCCGCCAGCGCCACCAACAAGGGCATGGTCGATGCAATGATCGCTGCCAGCGACGCAGGGATTGTCTGCATAGCCACAAAATTCAGACCCAGATAAAGCGCGTTCTGACAGACCCCAAAGATGACCACGCCAAGCCATTGCTTGCGGCTCAAACGTGCCGATTGACCAAGAAACCATGCGATTGCCACACCGATCACGCCAGAGATTAGGAACCGTAGCGCCAGCGCGGTCAACGGCGGGGCATATTCCACGATGACGCGGGCAGAGGTGAAGGCGGATGACCACATCAGAGCAAATGCAAGGCCCATGAAGATTGCTTTGATGTCCATGTCTGATCCTGTTGTGCGGCGGTGCTTTGGTCGGAAACAAAAAAGGCCGCCCTTTCAGGCGACCCTATTCGTTTTCAAACCCGCAGGTTGGAAAATTTAGCCGTTCACGCTGTCTTTCAGCGCTTTTGCGATTGTCATTTTGACAACCTTGTCAGCGTCTTTCTTGATCTGCTCACCCGTGGCTGGGTTGCGAACCATACGCTCTGGGCGCTCACGGCAATAGATTTTGCCAACGCCAGGAAGTGTCACGGCGCCGCCGCCGGATACTTCTTTGGTGATGATGCCAGTTACGGCGTCGAGTGCAGCGCCTGCTGCTTTCTTATCCATGCCTGTTTCATCGGCCAGTGCAGTTACAAGCTGCGCTTTTGTTAGTGGTTTTGTAGCCATTTTTCTGGTCTCCCTCATTTGCCCCAGCAGTAGGGCCTGTTACCCGCACATCTAACGGTATGTTGTGTGAAACCACAATGATTAGTGTAGGTTTATAAGGGAAAAAGAGCAGATTTTTGCACTTTTTGGCCGATCAGAGGAAGGCTGTCTCCTCAAAACTGCGTAATTTCCGGCTGTGAATGCGTTCAAGCGGCATTTCACGCAAGCGTTCCATCGCGCGAATTCCGATCATCAAATGCGCGGCAACCTGCGTTTTGTAGAATTCTGACGCCATCCCGGGCAATTTCAGCTCTCCGTGCAAGGGTTTATCGCTAACACAAAGCAAAGTCCCGTAGGGTACACGGAACCGGAAACCGTTGGCGGCGATCGTGGCACTTTCCATATCCAACGCAATCGCACGTGACTGTGACAGCCGCTGCACAGGCCCCGCCTGTTCGCGCAATTCCCAGTTGCGGTTGTCGATGGTTGCAACCGTCCCGGTTCGCATGATGCGTTTCAGTTCATAACCCGATAGCTCGGTCACGTCGGCGACAGCCGTTTCCAACGCGATCTGAATTTCGGCCAAGGCCGGGATCGGCACCCAGACGGGCAGGTCATCATCCAGCACGTGATCTTCGCGCAGGTACGCGTGCGCCAGAACAAAATCACCCAAGCGTTGCGAATTGCGCAGCCCAGCGCAGTGCCCGACCATTAACCAAGCATGGGGACGCAGGACCGCAATATGGTCAGTCGCCGTTTTCGCGTTCGACGGGCCGACACCAATATTGACCAAGGTAATCCCACCGCCGTTCGGTCGTTTCAGGTGATAAGTCGGCATTTGCGGCAGTTTACCGGGGACCGGAATCGGCGCGTCGGCTTGGGTAATTTCAACATTTCCGGTACTGACAAAGCTGGTGTAGCCACTGTCAGGATCGGCCAGCATATGACGGGCATAGGCTTCAAATTCTTCGACATAGAACTGGTAGTTGGTGAACAGAACATGGTTCTGGAAATGCTCAGCCGCCGTCGCAGTATAATGCGCCAGACGCGCAAGCGAGTAATCGACACGTTGTGCGGTAAACGGTGCCAAAGGGCGTGCACCATCAGGATAAGTGAACGCTTCGCCATTCACGATGTTATCGTGGGTCGTGCTGAGGTCGGGCACGTCAAAGTTATCGCGCAGGTTAAATTCCATCGACCCATCCTGAGGCACCGTCAGCCCCGGATCATTGGCCGCCGCGAAATGCACAGGCATCTCCGTGCAAGACGCTCCGATCACCACAGGCACACCGTGGCTTTTGATCAGCAAACCTATCTGCTGTTCCAGATAGGACGCAAACAGATCAGGCCGCGTGACCGTTGTCGCATAGACACCCGGTTCGGCGACATGACCGAAGGACAAACGTGTGTCGGTCTTAGCGTATGTCGTCGTTGTCAGGCGAATTTCGGGATAAAACGCACGGACCCGCGTTTCGGGTTGTCCGTTCATCAGCGCTTGTGAAAAATTCTCAGATAGGAATTTCACCGCAGCATCGTAGAGTTCTTGCAACCGCGCGACCGCCTTTTTGGCGTCAGTAAAGCTTTCGGGTTCAGGGATATCAGGTGTCCGGATTGACACCTCTTGGGCCATATTCATGCGTTTTCCTCAAATATATCGGTAATTTCAAACTTATCGACATCGACCAAGCCCAGATCAGAGATCCGTAACGATGGGATGACAACAAGTGCCAGCAGCGAATGCTGCATGTAAGCATTGTTCAATGTGCAGCCACATTCGGCCATTGCAGCGACCATCTGGTCGGCCTTGGCGGCAACTTCGGCCGCGGGGCTATCTGACATCAGGCCAGCAATGGGCAGTTCGACCAGCGACAGTTCTTTGCCGTCTTTCCAAACTGTAACACCTCCGCCAACTTCGCCCAATCGGTTCGCAGCAGCGGCCATCATCGTACGGTCGGTGCCCACGACAATCATATGATGACTATCGTGTGCGACGGTCGATGCCATCGCCATTTTGCCGGTGTATCCAAACCCAGACACAAAGCCGTTCACGACCTTACCTGTCCCTTGGTGCCGTTCGACCAAAGCGATCTGATAAGTGTCACCATCGCCTTCGACCAACCCATCAACCACGGGCAGCTCTGCAGTCAGCGCCTCAGTCGGGGCTTGGTTTTCGACGACGCCAATGACTTTGGCTTTGACCTTATTCTTGCCCTCAGGCGCATGGATCGCAAAATCTGCATCACCCAGCACCTTACCCATATGCACTGTCTTACGTGCATCGGTGGGCCAATCGTAATGTGGGCAATCTACGGTGATCTTGCTATCAAGCGCCACGGTCTGACCACGCGCGATGACTTCTTCAATCGGCAGCGTTGTCAAATCAGAGGTCAGGATGACATCGGCACGGCGACCCGGTGCTATCGACCCAATCTCGCGTTCCAACCCGAAATGTGTGGCCGTATTGATCGTCGCCATTTGCAAGGCGATCAGCGGATCACACCCACACGCAATCGCATGACGGACCACGCGATTCATATGCCCGTCGTTCACCAGCGTTCCTGCCATGCAATCGTCAGTGCACAGGATAAAGTTACGCGGGTCGAGCCCCTTTTCGGTGACGGCCGTAATCTGGCTTTCCACATCATACCAGGCCGACCCAAGACGCATCATCGACCGCATCCCGTTGCGTACGCGGGCAATCGCATCGGCCTCGGCCGTGCCTTCGTGATCGTCAGCTGCACCGCCCGCAACATAGGCGGAAAACGCAATACCCTTGTCGGGTGATGCGTAGTGACCACCCACGGTCTTACCTGCATTCATGGTCGCCGCCATTTCAGCCAGCATTTGCGGATCGCCGTTGATGACGCCGGGGAAATTCATCATCTCGCCCAGTCCGATGATACCCGGCCAAGCCATCGCCTCAGCCACATCTTCTGCTGAAATCTCAAACCCAGTGGTCTCCAGCCCCGGCGCAGAAGGGGCGCAGGATGGCATTTGGGTGTATATATTGACAGGCTGCATCAGTGCTTCGTCATGCATCATGCGCACGCCGGGCAGGCCCAGCACATTCGCAATCTCATGCGGATCGGTGAACATGGTCGTTGTGCCATGTGGGATAACAGCGGCGGCGAATTCGGCGGGTGTCAGCATGCCGCTTTCGATATGCATATGACCATCGCACAAACCGGGGATCAGATAACGGCCATTGGCCTCAATCACCCGCGTGTTTTCACCAATGCAATGCGACGCATCAGGGCCAACATAAGCAAAGCGCCCTTCGGCCACGGCCACCTGCCACCCATCCAGAATTTCGCGCGTTTGCACGTTGACCAACTTGCCACCGCGAATGACCAAATCGGCGGTCTCACGCCCGGCAGCAACGGCCACTAATCGGGGGGCGACGGCGGCCCATGATTTGAAATGCGTTTCCATCCCCAATGGTTTCACCGATTTAGAGGACGTTCAAGGGGGTGTCAGAGGTTCTGCAATTGTAACGGTTTCTGGTCCGGGTTCAGACGGACCATCGTCACGTTCAGAACTGCGGCAACACTGACCCACGCCAGATACGGCACAAAGGCCATGCCTGCCCAGAAATCCAATTGGAAATGTGTAAAGGTGGCACCAGCAACCGAGATCCAAAGGGCGACCATGATTGGCACGGACCCCCGCAGGTTTCGCAGCCCAAAGAACACCGGCGTCCAAAGGGCGTTAAACGCAATCTGCATCGCCCAGAACGCCATCGCATATCCGCTGCCTTCCATCATGCCGACGCGCGCGCCTGCAAATGCGCTGAGCAGATAGATCGAGGTCCACGCGACAGGAAACACCCAATCTGGCGGTGTCCAAGTTGGTTTGTTCAGGGATTTGTACCACTCACCCGTCGGGAACAGGCCACCGGTGGCGCCCGTAGCGCAAGTGGCGGCAAGGAAAAGACAGAAAAGCAGGAAATCCATGGGCGGGCCCTTTCAAGGTATCAATGCACCTTAGGCCAGCGGCCGGTCAGTTCCAATGCCTGCGTCGCGGGCTTTCAGTTCAGCCAGAATTTCCAAAACTGACGTTGAACGCCCTTGCTCTGGTTTCGTGCGGCTTGCTGCATCCACTAAGAATGCGACCTCTGTTAGCGGTTTGGCATAAATCACGGCTGATTTTGGCATCACCAATGATGTTGCCGTCCGCATGCTGGCCTGTGCCACCCAACCCAATTTCTGACGGCCCGATGTGCGCGCACGCATTGAGATGCTGTCGTACCCTTGGCGACGCAATTGTTTGCCGATACCTGCGTAAATCAAACGGGCCGCCCAAATGCCGGTACGTGCTTGCAGCGGCAGCACATCAATCCCGGCCTCGGACCGCAGATAAAGCCGGTTCGCCTCGGCCAACAGCCGTTTCACCATGCGTCGGACGTCATCTGTTGGTAGCGGCTCGCGTACGAAATTGATCGGATCAATTCCTGCCTCGGCCAGCCAATCCAACGGTAGGTAAATCCGCCCCATACGGGCATCTTCGCCCACATCGCGGGCAATATTGGTCAGCTGCATCGCCACGCCAAGGTCGCAGGCACGGGCCAACGCATCGGGGTCGCGCACGCGCATGAGCACACACATCATCGCACCCACGGCACTGGCGACACGGGCAGAATAGTCTCTCACACCGCTTAACGTATCATAACGATGCTCTGCCGCGTCCCAAGCAAGGCCTTCTAACAAAGCTTCGGGCAAAGCGCGCGGCATCTCAAAGTCTTCGACGATTGCCGCAAAGGCCCGGTCTTCGGGTGCGTTCTTGGGCGTACCCGCATAGGCTGCATCCAACCTTTCTTGCAAACGCAACACAGCGCTTGCTTGATGGTCGCCTTCATCCACTTCATCATCTGCCAAGCGGCAGAATGCATAAAGCGCGAGCGCGGGATCGCGGACCTTGGCGGGCAGTAATTTAGACGCTGCATGAAACGACAACGAACCATGACGGATCGCCTCGCGGCAGTGTTCAAGGTCATCAGGGCGGATCATTCAGCAGCTACTTTCATTTCAGGCACCACAGGCGCATCAGGCACCATCTTGGCCAACACTTCTGCACTGGAAATCACACCGGGCACGCCTGCGCCGGGGTGTGTGCCAGCACCCGCCAGAAACAGGCCTTTGACCTCTTCACTGACGTTATGTGGCCGGAACCACGCAGATTGCAGGATGCGTGGTTCGATTGAGAAACCAGAGCCATTAGGCGACAGATAGCGGTCGCGGAAGTCCTCAGGTGTCAGCACCATTTCGGTGCTGATATGGTCTGCAAAACCTGGCAAGGTCTTGTCAACTTCGGCTTGTACCTTGGCCTTGTAAATCTCGGCCTCTTTTTGCCAATCAACCGGATCGTCAAAACCCAAATGCGGGACAGGGGACAGGATATAGAACGTGTCATCACCCGCCGGGGCAACGCTTGGGTCAGTCTTGGCGGGGCGGTGGATATAAAGGCTCATGTCGTCAGACAACTTGCCTTTGATGAAGATATCTTTCAGCAGACCCTCATAACGAGGCGCGTTTGTAATGGTGTGGTGACCCACATCCGGCCACATCTGCGCGGTGCCTTTCGTCCCGAAATACCAGACGAACAAGCCCATCGACCAACGGCGCGATTTGAGCTTTTTATCCGTCCAGCGTTTCTTAGGCTGCTTGCGCAAGAGGCGCTGATAGGTATGGCCCGCATCAGCATTACTGACGACCAAATCCGCATGAATAGACTCTGAATTGGTCAATTTCACACCCTTGGCAGCGCCATCTTCAATCAGGATCTCATCGACCTCGACACCTTGCCGAACCTGCCCACCTTGCGACCGGATCACAGATGTCATCGCCTGCGCAATCGCCTGCACACCGCCCATCGCATAGTGCACACCGAATTCCTTTTCCAGATAGGCCACCAGCGCGTACATCGATGTGACATGACGCGGGTCACCGCCGATAAAGAGCGGATGAAAGGACAAAGCCATCTGCAAACGCGGATCTTTCACGCGTGCTTTGGCCAGCCCAAGGATAGAACGGTCGGCACGCAACATCGCAAATAGCGGCAACACTTTGATGGTTTCCCATGCGCGGTGCATCGGCTTGGCAACCATACCTTCAAAGCCCACAACATAGCGTTTCTCGCTGTCTTTCAGGAACCGCTTGTATCCTTTGACATCGCCGGGACTGAGCCTTGCGACCTCTGCCAACATCGCATCGGTGTCTTGGCGGGCCGTGAAGGTTGATCCGTCCTGCCAACGGACCTCGTAGAACGGGTCCATCGGGCGCAGATCGATATCTTTGTGAAAATCACGCCCGCAAGCGGCCCATAATTCTTCGTACACTTGCGGGACCGTAATAATCGTCGGCCCAAGGTCGAATCGGTGTCCATCTTGCGTGACAGACGACCCACGACCACCAGGTTTATCCAGCCGGTCCAAGACGGTTACGGCATAGCCCTTGGCCCCTAAACGCATAGCTGCAGCAAGGCCACCTAGCCCTGCGCCTATGACGATTGCGGCGTTTGAATCATTTTTCATGGCCTCACAGTAGTAGTGTAAGGTTAAGTTGACAATTATTATGTCAACATCTTCCCAAGTCAGGTGCATTATGTCAGGATAAGTTGACACTATAATGGGGCCAGTTGTGACTCAGACCGTCAGCCTATCTTTTTTCCGCTTCGCCGGGCCGCTTGCCCGCGCGTGGGCGTTGACGATGATGGGCGGGGCACGGTTGCCACTGGCACGCACCCCCAACATTGGATTTTGGAAGTTATGTGGGTCTGGCACGGGCGAAGGGTTCACCCCTGTACCAAATACCGCTGTCTATGCCATCCTTGCCACTTGGCCCGACGCCGAGACAGCCCGCTCACGGACACAGTCGGGCATCTTTGCGACTTATCAGAAACGCGCAGCTGAGAGTTGGACCGTGTTTCTGCAGACCCAGACAGCACGTGGGGAATGGTCGGGACAGACGCCTTTTGAGCCGACAACAGCCGAAACCTCAGGCCCTTTAGCCGCTCTCACCCGCGCCACGATCAAACCCAGCATTCTGACGCGGTTCTGGGGGCGTGTGCCAAATATCTCGGCGATGATCGGTAAAGACCCCAATGTCGCCTTCAAAATCGGTATCGGCGAAGTGCCTATGCTGCACCAAGTCACTTTTTCCATCTGGCCGTCAGAAAAAGCGATGGCCGGGTTTGCCCGCACCGGGCCACATGCCGAAGCCATCCGCGCTGTGCGCGACGAAGGCTGGTTTCGCGAAGAACTTTACGCCCGTTTCGCCGTCCATTCAGACCGCGGCACATGGAACGGCACCTCACCCTTAGCCAAACTTGAGGTCACATAAGATGCAACCTTTCCCCTTCTCCGCCATCGTCGGCCAGGACGAGATGAAACAAGCGATGATCCTGACAGCCATTGACGCCAGCATCGGCGGCGTTCTGGTGTTCGGGGATCGAGGCACTGGTAAATCGACCGCAGTTCGCGCCTTGGCCGCATTGTTGCCACCGATCAAAGCCGTCAAAGGCTGCCCGATCAACAGCGCAAAGGCAAAAAACGTGCCTGATTGGGCTCAGGTTTCGGCCAAACGCGCTCAGGACATGCCGACACCGGTTGTCGATCTGCCATTGGGCGCAACCGAGGATCGGGTGACCGGCGCTTTGGATATCGAAAAAGCGCTGACAAAGGGCGAGAAGGCGTTTCAGCCCGGTTTGCTGGCGCGTGCGAACCGTGGCTACCTTTACATCGACGAAGTGAACCTGTTGGAAGATCATATCGTCGATCTGCTGCTGGACGTCGCCCAATCCGGAGAAAACGTGGTCGAGCGCGAAGGCCTGTCTATTCGTCACCCCGCACGGTTTGTATTAGTCGGATCAGGAAACCCCGAAGAGGGCGAATTGCGCCCGCAACTGCTGGACCGTTTCGGTTTGTCCGTAGAAGTGGCCTCGCCCAAAGAGGTGGAAACCCGTGTCGAAGTCATCAAACGCCGCGATGCGTTTGAGAATGACAACGCAGCCTTCATGCTGCGCTGGCAGGCGGAAGATGCCGCTATTCGTGACCGAATTTTGAAGGCGCGAAAGGCTCTGACAAAGCTGAAAACGTCTGAGAAGACGCTGATTGATGTGGCTGAGCTTTGCCTCGCGCTTGGCTCTGATGGCTTGCGTGGCGAACTGACTTTGCTGAAAGCCGCCCGCGCCTATGCTGCTTGGCGTGACGACACCGCACTGACCCGTGCGCATGTCCGCGAAGTTGCACCAATGGCGCTACGCCACCGCCTACGCCGCGATCCGTTGGATGAGGCCGGCAGCGGCACACGCGTCGCCCGCACCGTGGAAGAAGTCCTTGGCTAATCAATGCTGGACACATGCAACGCTGGCGTTGCAATTGCTACGGATAGATCCGGGACTAGGGGGCGTTTGCATCCGTGCGCGGTCTGGTCCGGTGCGTGACCGGTTGATGACAATGGTCGATGCGACAGCGCGGCGGTTACATCCTGCGATTTCTGATGAAGCCCTATTTGGCGGTTTAGACCTGTCTGCGACATTGGCCACAGGTCAATTGGTGCAGGAAAAGGGTCTGTTGGCGGTGCCGGGTCCGTTGGTTCTGGCGATGGCCGAACGCGCGACAACAGGGCTGGCTGCCCGATTGGCCGTTGCATTGGATAAGAACAACGACCACACATTGATCGCCTTAGACGAAGGGGCCGAGCCCGATGAATGCTTGAACCCAAAGCTAGCTGAACGGTTGGCGTTCCACGTTGATCTGTCAGATTGCCGTTTGGCTGATCTGGCGGATAAGGCTGGCGGCAAAGCAAGCGTACTTCAATCGGTCACGATACCACACGACGTGACCACTCAGATCATACGGATTGCAAATGATCTTGGCATCGACAGCATGCGTGCGCCTTTGTTTGCAATTCGTGCCGCGCGGGCCCATGCGGCACTGCATGGGCGTGGTCAGGTCACCTCTGAGGATCTTGAGATCGCCTGCGCACTAACCCTCGCGCATCGCGCCACGCGTATTCCCGAACCGGAAACGCAAGAAGAACCACCCGCGCCTCCACCTGATCAAGAGAGCCAGAACAACACCGAAGACAACTTCGATCTGCCCGATGAATTGCTTTTGGATGCTGTCCGCGCCCTGTTGCCCGACAATTTGCTGGATAAACTGACCGCGCAGAAGGCCCGCGCTGGACGCGGCAATGGCACAGGTGCGGCACGCAAAGGCAATCGGCGTGGTCGTCCGCTGCCGTCACGTGCCGGACGCATCAGCGATGGAGCGCGAATTGACATTATCGGGACCTTGCGGGCAGCCGCCCCTTGGCAAACGATCCGGCGCAATGCGTCCGGGCGCGATGGTTTGCAAATCAGGCCTGCGGACATTCGGATCAAACGGTTTGAGGAAAAATCTGATAGGCTGCTGATCTTTACCGTCGATGCATCGGGGTCTTCTGCGCTGACACGGTTGGCCGAGGCGAAAGGGGCAGTTGAACTGCTGCTGGCCCAAGCCTATGCACGGCGCGATCACGTCGCCTTGGTGGCGTTTCGCGGGACCGAAGCCGAACTGTTGCTACCGCCCACACGCTCACTTGTGCAAACAAAACGCCGCCTTGCAGAACTGCCCGGCGGTGGCGGCACACCTTTGGCGGCCGGCATGATGGAAGCCTTCGCGCAAGCGACCCAAGCCACGCGACGGGGCCTGACGCCTACGATTGCGATCCTCACGGATGGACGGGCAAATATCGCGCTGGATGGCCGGGCAGATCGCAAGCAGGCTGCGACTGATGCACAGCAAATTGCACGCGTTTTGCGTGCACATGGCACAGACACGATCGTCATCGACACTGGCAACCGTCCAGAGCCAGCCTTGCGTCATCTGGCCCAGACGCTGGATGCCGCATATTTGCCGCTCCCTCGTGCCGACGCTGAACGGCTATCGAAATCCGTTGCAACTGCGTTGGGCGATTGATGCGTTGGCCAGATGACGCCAAAGATTGGCCTCTCGCCGCCTATTCTCGACAACTGCTTCATCGTCCGCATCGCTGGCATATTCAGGAACATGGACAAGGGCCACTGATCTTGCTGATCCATGGTGCAGGTGGCGCAACGCAAAGCTTTCGTGGTCTGTTCCCTATTCTTGCAAAGACCCATCGGGTGATCACAGTCGACCTTCCCGGTCAGGGTTTTACGCAACTTGGTGCGCAACAGCGCTGCGGTTTGGATCATATGTCCGAGGACCTCTTGGCGCTTTGCCGCAACCAAGGATGGGTGCCTGACTTGGTTGTTGGGCACTCGGCGGGCGCGGCAATTGCATTGCGCATGTGGGAACTGGGGATGCAGCCGACCCGCGGCATTGTTGGTATCAATGCAGCCCTCGGGAACTTTAAAGGCGTCGCTGGTTGGCTATTTCCAATGATGGCCAAGGCGCTGGCGGCAACGCCCTTTAGCGCTGGCATTTTTGCAAATACGACGACGCGCAGCAGCGTCAGGAACCTCGTGCAAGGGACGGGCTCTCAACTCGATCAGGAAGGGTTAGAGCTTTATTATCGGCTTGCGACCGACAAGGCGCATGTCGACGCAACACTATCGATGATGGCGCAGTGGTCATTAGACAGCCTACTGGCACGTCTTGGAAAGGTTGATGTGCCAGTACATCTGATCGTTGGACTGGCGGATAAGGCGGTGCCGCCACAGGTCAGCCGTGATGCTGCGCAAAAGATCCCTCATGCAAAGCTAACTGAACTTCCCAATTTGGGGCATCTCGCACATGAAGAGGACCCACAATGCATCGCCGAACTAGTCCTGCAAATGTAAAAGGCCGCCAGAGTTCCCTTTGACGGCCAATGTTTGTTTAAGAAGCGGCAGCTTACTCGGCCGGTGCTTCGAATGTCGCAAGGTAGGCATATAGGTCAAACGCCTGCTCTTCTTGACGGACCTGATAGGCCATCTTGCCGCGTGCGCGACGGTTCTCGAGCGTTTCACGCAACCAACCTGTCGGGTCCTGAACGTAGCCAACGAAGGATTCTTCGGTCCAAGGTGTGCCAGCTTCGCCAAGTTCGATCAAAGCATCGCTGTAACGAAAGCCTTCGACAGATCCCATTGTGCGGCCAGCAAGACCGTAAAGGTTTGGACCTGTGCGTGCGTTGCGACCAGCAAGGACATCACCGGATGCGTCAGCAATAACGTGGCATGCCACGCATTGGCGGTTAAATTGCTCTTCACCAGCGGCTGCGTCACCAACGGTGGCTGCATGACCGTCTGCGAATGCAGGAGCAGAGAGAACTGCAAAAGCAGCTGCGATTGTAAACTTTTTCATGATCGTATTCCTCTTCGATCTAGTTCTGTGACCGTTTGCCCCAGTCGGTGTGCAATGTAATGCAAGAAACCGGACGGTCCACCCCTGTATGCAAAAGATTGCGTGATGGGCGTTACGCCACCGCGTGCGCAAGCGCACATTGTTTCCATAAAACACGTAACGCATTGATAAGATGATCAATATCAGCATCTGTATGCAATGGCGAAGGTGTGAACCGCAACCGCTCGGTTCCTTTGGGAACGGTCGGATAGTTGATCGGCTGCACATAAATGTCCCATTCGCGCATCAAATAATCGGCCAACATGCGAGTCTTAATAGGGTCACCAATCATCACCGGAATGATGTGGCTGTCGTTCAGCATATGCGGAATGCCCTCGCGATCGAGGGCCGCACGCATCCGCGCGACCTGGCGCTTTTGTTGGGCGCGTTCGAACTCAGATTCCTTAAGATAGGCGATAGACGTTCGGGCTGCTGCTGCTACTGCTGGCGGCAAAGCTGTGGTAAAGATAAACCCGGATGCGAAGCTGCGGATAAAGTCGCACAGCGCCACAGATCCTGTGATGTATCCACCTACAACGCCGTATGCTTTGCCTAATGTACCTTCGATCAGCGTGATCCGATCCGCCAAACCTTCGCGTTCACTGACACCACCACCGCGCGGTCCATACATCCCTACAGCATGCACTTCGTCCAGATAGGTCATGGCGCCGTATTTTTCAGCGACTTCAACAATCTCTTTGATCGGTGCAATGTCCCCGTCCATTGAATAGACGCTCTCAAATGCGACAATCTTGGGCACATCGGCTGGCAAGGTGCGCAGCTTCATTTCCAAATCATGCACATCGTTGTGCTTCCAGATCACCTTGGTCGCACGGCTATGCCGGATACCTTCAATCATCGATGCGTGGTTGCCCGCATCAGACAAGATCACACAGTTTTCCAAACGACTGCCCAAGGTCGAAAGCGCTGCCCAGTTCGAAACATAACCAGAGGTAAAAAGAAGTGCCGCTTCTTTTCCATGCAGGTCTGCCAACTCGCGCTCTAACAAAAGGTGGTCATGGTTCGTGCCCGAGATATTGCGCGTGCCACCAGCACCTGTGCCGGTGCGTTCAACCGCCTCACACATCGCTTCAATCACCTTTGGATGCTGGCCCATGCCAAGATAGTCGTTGGAACACCAAACTGTGACATCCCGCACGCCTTCTTCGGCGTGATTGGCCGCTCGTGGGAACTTGCCGCATTTACGCTCAAGCTCGGCAAAATAGCGATAGTTTCCGTCGTCTTTCAACTGGGTCAACTGGGCATTGAATAGGGCGTCAAAATCCATTGATCTTATCTTTCTTCTTTTGTCATCGTTTTGGGCGCAGGTAACATCCAACGCCAGAGTTTCGCGTCAGGCAGCGGCACTACCATCAGCCAGTGTTCAAGCAGGGCAAGGCCCGCCATCGAAGTCAGTAAAGCAAAGCCCACGACCGTTACGTCGGAACCCGCGGTCCATAATCTTTCGGCACAAACGGCCAAAAGTGCCGTCAAAATGGTGATCGCAATAGGAAAAGCGAGGGTCACCGGACCGCGTCGGAAGTATGATTTCAAATGGGCCAACTGATCTGGCACAAATTCCGTATTGATCCGCGGCACACCGTAAAACAGGTTCAACTTGGCTGAGATACGGGCAAGGAACAGCACCAGATACGTGGCCATCGCGATCCGGTTCGGCGCCCCGTCCGAGGCAATCACCAATCCCCAAAGCCCCAAAACAAGGGCCAGTTCATGATATGCCACAGCCTGAAACGCGCGAAAGAACCGGTCGCGCCCAGATAAGCCCGGCGGGCATTCGTCCCGCATTGGGCCAGTGATCACACCGGCCAAAAAGGCGAGCTCAATCCAGCCCCAGATGGCCAAAGCGCCCGCAAACCCAAGGTAAGCGCCAGAAACCGTCGCGTCATTCAATGATGTTGCAACAGCCAAAATGCCCAGCGCCAGCAAAGGTAGCGCCGCAAACGTTGTCATCTTATGCGTGCCCAAACGATCGGCCCGGCGCACCGCCACCAAAATCGCCCCGGTGGAAAACCACCAGACGAAAATAGCGATCAGCGATGCGATCCAGGGCGACGTCATCAGTAAGCAGGCTCCAACCGTGGGCTGGCGGGAACAGCATTTTTCTCAACCGGGATTGTCAGCAAGGATACAAAGGCGAAACCCGCCTTGGCTGATCCTGCCATCCGCTTGACCCAACCGCTCACACCGCCTTGCTTGCGGCCAGCAGCAATCTGCACATTGGCCGCTTCCATGCGATTCAATGTCGGCACCCAGCGTGGGTGGTCGATGTCCAGCGTCATCGGGAACACCTGTTTGGTGATCTCTGATGTCTTGCGGAATACTTCTTGGCCGTACCATTTAGGATCAACGCCCAGCGCTTTGTGGAATTCGGGGCGCTGGTGATCGCGAACCCACATGGTGGAAAAGACCGCTGTCAGGAAGAACTTGATCCACATCTTGTTCATGCGGCTTTCGGTCAACTTTGGGTCAGTTTTCAACAACAGGGCAAAGGCCTCACCATGTGAAAACTCATCATTGCACCATTCGCGGAACCATTTGAAAATCGGGTGGAACCGCATTTCTGGGTTCTCTTCCAGATGACGGAAGATCGTGATGTAGCGCGCATAACCGATCTTTTCGGACAGATATGTCGCGTAGTAGATGAACTTTGGACGGAAATACGTGTACTTCTTGGCTTGGGTCAGGAACCCAAGGTTCACCGCAATGCCCGCTTCGCGCAGCGCATCATTGATAAAGCCCGCATGGCGGGCCTCATCACGGGCCATAAGTTGGAATAGCTCGGTGATATCTTTGTTGGATCCACGACGCTTCATTTCTTTATACAGCACACAGCCAGAAAATTCGGCGGTACAGCTCGAAATCAAGAAATCGATGAACTCTGCCTTCAACGCAGGCTCCATCCCGTCCCAATCGACATCATCCCAATCTTCGTTCTTTTTGAAGTGGCCCTTGTTAGGATCTGCCTTCATCTGGCCGATTAACACGTCCCATTCTTCACGGACCGAGGACACATCAATCGCGTCCATCTCATCAAAATCAGTGGTGTAAAAGCGCGGCGTCAGCAGCGTGTTCGACATCGCAACTTGAGTTGCTTCTTCGTTCGTCAGCGGCGGCAAAGCCTCTTGCGCAGCAATGGCTTCTTCTGCTGTCGCAGCTGTGGATGAGTGCATGTTCATGACATCACCTCTTCGCTAAATGAAAACTCGCAAAGTTCCATGAATTCAAAATCTCCGGTCGCGCGGGTCCAAAGTTGTTCGATCTTGGACGCGCGGGTGATAACCGCTGTGCGCTGTTCTTCGATCATCTCGCCAAAGGCGGCCATGATTTCTGGCCCTTGCACTTGCACAGTGTCGCCCGGATAGATCACAGCGCCATTATCTAGACGCACATGCGCCGACAGTTCTTCAAACCGATGCGAGATCGTGACCGTGCATGGCGCGGTTTCTTTCTCTCTCAAAAATAGTCCCATGTGAGTTCCCTTTCACAAATGGTGCCGGGGGGCTAACCCGTGCACAGTTTCAGTCCAGCAGCTTGGCAAAAGCTGCCACGTTATCTTTGCCGTATCCGATCAGCTCCACCCGCAAATTGGTGGTGTCATCAATGATTGCGATATTGCCGTTCTCGCGGCGCACGACGGTCACCGGAACGGTGCTGACAGCGTTATTCTTAAAACGCTCACGATCAACGACCCGGCCAATAACCCCTATAAAGCCCGCCTTCTCATCTGTGGATGCGGCGATCAACGTGCCGTCTGGTGTCGTCACCTCATAGATGCCGTTGCGATCACCGGTCATGACGATCTCTAGTGATTGCACGACAGGCGCCTCGACCAACACGCCCCGGTTGGGGACATCAAACCATTGGGCATAAGCCACAATAGCAAGGGTAACGGCCATCAAGGCAAACATGCCTTGTACCAACAGCCGTGGTACCATTTCACGGTCGCGGTGGCGCATTTGCTGTTCAAGTTGTGACATAATGCCTACTCCGCTGCGACGGCATTGCCGTCTGTTTGGCTGATGCGTTCAATGCGCGGCTCGGAAATGCGTGTTTCAGCAGCATCTGCAAAGATGCGGGCGACACTTTCGGCATCCGGGATGCAGCGCAGCGCGGGCTGGGTCCGCGCAATGCGCCAAGGCCTTACATGTGGCCATGACATCAGATAAGAAATCCGGGTTTCGCCGATCAGTTCAAACGCCAATGTGCCGTGCCCGGATGGTTTCAGGTCCAATTTCGCGGTCCCGATCCATGTATAAGGCAGGTTCAGCGTCATCGTCAGTGCTGCCCCAATACGCATCGCCACGCGCTTGTTCGTCAGCGTATAGACGGTTGAGCGGGCTTGAACGTAAGCGATACCGTAGAGGATCGCACAAGCGACAATGCCAGACACGATGAATGGCAAGCCATGCATCAACGCGATCCCAAAAGGTGCCTCTGCCGAAGATACACCAATGCGCCAGAACGCAAGCAACGCGAAATACGCCATGACCCAACGCACGCCCAAGGCTTCGCGGGCAAGACGACGTGGATCAGGGGCACCCTGCCACAAGATATGTTCCCCTTCGGGCAACTGTTCTGGCAAACCCCTGATGGGTTCAAAGTTAAAGTCGTCATGGCTCATAGCGCGTTCCCTCGCATCAATCGTGGTGGCCCCGGTGGCTGACCGGGATCACCTGTTCGTTCATCTTTGGATCAAGAGGCGTACATCGTGCCGCCGGCGTAATACGCCATGATCTTGTCTTCCTCGAGCAGGGTGACCTGCTCCATGCTTTTGGTGGTTGGTACACCGTCCCAGTTGCTGGCCATCAAAGACCGCACAACCACACGGTTTGACGCGATCTTAGCCATGTTCATGGGGATCAGGCGCGTCTTACCGGAGCCTTCTGGGTTCAGATCAACGGTCAAAAAGCGTACCATTTGTTCAGGGATGTCGACCCACATGTCTGTGACACGGCCAACGACTTCGCCGTCACGACCCACAACAGGCAATCCGCGTGGATCACGACCGGCTGAGACTTTAAAGTCTTCCAGACCAGCCATTGGTTTGATCTTGACGTGACCATGCGCATCCAGCTCAGGCTCATCACGGCGTGGCGCCCAAGCAGCAGGACCAACACCGTCAGCCATCGGATCACCGGTTGGAATCCAAGGTGAACCTGTAGAAGGCGAAGACTGCGCCAGCGCCAAATCTGTGCGCATCTTGCTGTCTTCAAATGCGCGCGAAGGCACTGTCAGCTCACCGCGGCCATCGCGTAGTTTAAACGTCTTTTCCTTTGGCAAAGGAAACAGGCTCTCGTTGGCAGGCACGCCATCGTCGTCATCGCGCAAAGGGTACCCTTCGCGCATGTTCTCGGTCTGCAGGTAATAAACAAGCCCCGCAAAGAAGATCCAGAAAAGCCAGATTGCTGCGCTCGCCAGATCGAAGTCTCCAAAAAATTCTACACCAACCATCGTGGTATCCTTTCGGTCGTTAGGTCGGGAAATCTGCCAATCCCAGCTTGGCAGACCCCCGCGTATTGATTGGCCGCAACCGCACAAGCGGCCCCAGCACAATGAGGGTTAGGAATAAAAGGCCAATTTCGGTGTGATAAACGACCGAATAGCCGGTGGCAGGCGTGGCGAGCGCCTCTCCCAAGGTGCCGTTCCCAGCGGCATGGTTCACAAGGTCACGCACGGTGCCCCCGATAAAGATAGACAGCCCAGCGCCGGTGGCTTGTGCAGCCCCCCAAGCACCAAGAGCCAAACCACGTCCGGCGCGGCCGAGCGTGGGCATTGTCATGGCGGCAGTCAGGGTTGAGACACCAAAAAGGCCGCCTCCGAAACCGATCAAAGCTGCACCAAGATAGAAGAGCGCGGGTGACCCCATAGGGGCCGAAAAGATAACGGCGCAGAAGGCGAGGATACCCGCCAGAATACCGCGTGCGCACATGCGGTAAGGGTCAACACCATTCGCCAACCAACGCGCGGCAAAGCCAAATGCAATGAGAGCCCCGCCTGCCCACATCGCCGTTAGCAATGTTGTGGCTGACACGGACAGTCCCAGAATTTCACCGCCATAAGGCTCTAACAAAACGTCCTGCATGTTGAAGGCCATCGTTCCGATAAAGACAACTGCAAGCAGACGGCCCGCGTCACCACCGGCCGCCAGATCGTTCCAGGCATCGCGGAAAGTAGGGCTGGCCTCAGCACGCTGGGCCTTGGTCATCGGTTTGACCTTTTCCTGTTTCCACAGGGCAATCAGGTTCAGCAGAAGCGTGACAACAGCCGTGCCTTGGACAACCTGCACCAAACGCAGCGCAGAGTAATCACGCAGCAAAGCGCCAATCAGAATGGCAGCAACCGCCATACCGACAAGGTTCATCACATAAAGCAAGGCCACGACCTTTGGCCGCGTTTCTTCAGTCGCGCGGTCCGCCGCAAGCGCCAGACCTGCTGTCTGCGTCATGTGCATCCCGAAACCTGTCATCAGGAACGCAAGTGCAGCACCAACATAACCCGCGATGGGCCAATCCAGCGTACGATCACCGGACAGGACCAAAAGGGCCATCGGCATGATGGCCAGACCACCGAACTGCCACATCGTACCCAGCCAAAGGTAAGGAATACGTTTCCAACCAATCGCCGATTTGTAGTTGTCGGATTTATACCCGACCAAAGCGCGCAAAGGCGCGACCAACACTGGCAACGCAATCATCGTAGCGACCAGCATCGCGCCGATATCCAGCTCAACAATCATCACGCGATTCAGCGTACCCAACAGCATCACAGCCGCCATGCCGACAGATACCTGGAAAAGCGACAAGCGGAGCAGCTGGCTCAGCGGCAAGTCTTCACTGACCGCATCGCTGAACGGCAGGAAATTTGCTGAAACGCGTTTCAGGGCTGAGGCCTTGAAGATCATGCTGTCTTCCCCTCAAACACCAAAGCGTTGGAAATGTAGAAACCGGACTTGATCCGATCAACCTCGATCAAACGGCCCTTCACGCCTGCGTTGCGGAGTTCATTGGCCACACCAGCAGTCGTTTGCGGGATCATCGTTGGGCTGCGATCCGCACGCGGGAACAGTTTGCCCACACGCCACATCGCCATCAAGGCAGGTGTGCGAGGTGGCAGGGTAAAGACGAACTTGCCATTGATACGCGGACTGGCTTTGCCAAGCAGGGCCGCGATATCAGGGGCACTGTAATATATCATCGAATCCATCGCCAACGCGTGGTCAAAACCGCCGCTGGTCGCATCCAGCATATCGCCGGCAACCCAAGTAATGTGACCCGCCAAATTCGCAGGCATCCGCTTTTCCGCGATCCCCACCAATGCAGGCGAGATATCAACGGCCACGACATCAGCGCCGCGCTGGGCCAGTTCCACGGCCATCGCACCTGTGCCGCAACCTGCATCCAAAATCCGCGCGCCGCGTAGGTCCTCGGGCAGTTGCGCCAACATCAACGCACGCATCTTATCACGCCCCGCACGCACCGTTGCCCGCACACCAGAAACGGGCGCGTCTGATGTCAGACGCTCCCATGTTTTGGTCGCAGAGCGGTCGAAATAGTCTTCGACCCTGTCGCGTGTGGCGGCGTAGTCAGGCATCAATCAAACCCAAGCAATTCAAAGATTTCACGGTCAGGCAGGGATGCAGGGGCCAAAGGCTCGGTCCCGTTCCAAAGTGTTTCGGCCAGACGCATGTATTCTTTGCGAACCTGCACGGTGTCCTCATCATCGGGCATCTCGAACAGGGTCTTCTTCTTCAAACGGCTGCGACGGATCGCATCCAAATCAGGCATATGGGCGATGCGATTAAAACCAACCGTGTCGCAATAGCGATCGACCTCATCCGTGTCCTTGCTGCGGTTTGCGACGCAGCCAGCCAGGCGAACTTTGTAGTTAGATGATTTCGCCTGCACAGCGGCGATAATCCGGTTCATCGCATAGATGCTGTCAAAGTCGTTTGCTGTCACGATCAGCGCACGATCAGCATGCTGCAGGGGGGCCGCAAAGCCACCGCACACAACGTCACCCAACACATCAAAAATCACCACATCGGTGTCTTCCAACAGGTGGTGCTGCTTAAGCAGTTTGACCGTTTGGCCGACAACATAACCACCACAACCGGTACCGGCAGGGGGACCGCCAGCCTCAACGCATTTTACGCCATTGAAGCCTTCAAAGATGAAATCCTCGGGACGCAGTTCCTCGGAGTGGAAATCAACGTCCTTGAGGATGTCAATCACGGTCGGCACAAGGCTACCCGTCAGGGTAAACGTGCTGTCATGTTTGGGATCACAGCCAATCTGCAACACCCGCTTGCCATGCATGGAAAAGGCAGCGGACAGGTTGGAAGACGTCGTCGATTTACCAATCCCGCCCTTGCCATAAACCGCAAAGACCTTTGCGCCTTCGATCTTGGCATCTTCAGGTTGGTGTACCTGAACAGACCCTTCACCGTCTTGGCCGCGTAGGTTTGGTACGTCATCTCTCGGGCTCATGTCAGAGTCCTTTCCATGTTATTCATTGTAAAACGGGTCATTCTGCTGCGACCCCTTCCATTTTGTCTTCCAGCGCATCCGCTGCATCTTGCAGCGCGGCCAGTGTCTCTTCGTCTGGTGCCCAGTATTCGCGATCCGACGCTTCAAGCAGTCGGTTCGCCATCCGCATTGAGGCTTGTGGGTTCAGATCGGCCAGGCGGTTGCGCATCTCTTCGTCCAAAACGAATGTCTCGGACAGGCGCTGGTAGACCCAAGGTTCGACTTCGCCAGTCGTCGCAGACCACCCCATTGTGTTGGTCACATGCGCCTCAATCTGGCGCACACCTTCATGGCCGTGATTCAATAAGGCTTCATAGAATTTCGGGTTCAGGCTGCGGCTGCGGGTCTCTAGCGCGACCTGATCTTGCAGGGTGCGGACCTTTGCGGCACCGCGCGTCTGATCACCAATGTAAACCGGGGCGCTCACACCACCTTTGGCGCGTTTCACAGCACGCGAAATTCCACCCAGCGTATCAAAGTAGTGGTCAACAGTTGTGACACCCAGTTCGACCGATTCCAAGTTTTGATAGGCCAGATCAACATCTTTTAGCGCCTTTTGCAGCAACGCTGGGTTCTGTGCGGCCTTACCATCCACACCATAAGCAAAGGACTTACGGGCCTCATAGGCATCTGCCAGTTCGTCCTCATCCCCAAAGGCCGAACTGTCGACCAATTGGTTCACGTTAGACCCATACGCGCCCTCAGCATTTGAGAAGACCCGCAACGCAGCCGTCTCAAGATCGCAATCCATCTCTTCGGCATAGGCCAGCGCGTGGGCGCGGACAAAATTCTGGGCCAACGGTTCATCCGCCATCGCACATTTCAGCGCGGCCTCAGCCAACATGCGGGTCTGCAACGGCAGCAAATCGCGGAAAATGCCCGACAGGGTCATCACCACATCAATGCGCGGGCGACCCAATTGTTCCAACGGGATCAAATCCGCACCACTCAAGCGCCCAAAAGCGTCAAAGCGCGGGATCGCACCCATCAAAGACAGCGCTTGCCCGATTGGACCGCCATCAGACTTAATATTATCCGACCCCCACAACACCAACGCCACAGTACGCGGCAGGCTGGCATGAGTTTCTATCAGTAGATCAGATTGTTTTTTACCTTCCGACATCGCAAACGCCGTTGGCATGCGGAACGGATCAAAGGCGTGAATATTACGGCCCGTCGGTACAATTTCCGGCGACCGTATCAAATCACCACCCGGAACAGGCGCGATAAAGTGACCAGACAATGCACGCATCAGCGCGGGCAATTCGTGATCTTCTTTCAGCAGTTCTGCCGCAGCATCAGCCGCTTCACCCTCAGGCATCAGACGGATCATATCGGCACGGGCCGCATCTGACAGGGGCTTGCCAACGATGTGCAAACCTTCAGTAATCAGCGACCCTTCGGTTTCCAGCAACTTTAGCCACAGCTTATCAATATCGCGGGCGTTCATATCAACGGCGTTCGCCTGATCGCGGATCAGCTGTTCCAGATCAGCCCGCTGATCATCAACGGCAGGCATTTCGCGCCAACGGGTCAGGCTGTCTTTCAACTCAGCCAGACCTTTATACAGACCAGCGGTCGTCAATGGCGGCGTCAAATGCGTGATCGTCACCGCATTGGACCGGCGCTTAGCCAGCGTCGCCTCGGACGGGTTGTTGGCGGCGTACAGATACACATTTGGCATCTCACCGATCAGGCGATCAGGCCAATCCTGCGCACCCAAACCGGCCTGTTTGCCCGGCATGAATTCCAGAGCACCATGCATACCGAAATGCAACACGACATCAGCGGCGAACGTGTCGCGCATCCACTGGTAGAACGCGGCAAAGGCATGGGTCGGGGCAAAGCCCTTTTCAAACAGCAACCGCATCGGGTCGCCCTCATACCCAAAGGCAGGCTGCACACCGACAAAGACATTGCCAAAGTGATGACCCAGCACAAACACACCGCGACCGTCCGATTGAACCTTACCAGGTGCAGGGCCCCAAGCGGCTTCAATCTCGGCCAGATGGGGCGACGTACGCACAATGGTATCAGCATCAACATGGGCGGCTACATTGGCCTGTTGCCCGTATTGCGCAGCGTTACCTTGCAGGATGAGGGCACGCAGATCATCAACAGTTTCAGGGACATCCAACGTATAGCCGTCGGCCTTCATCCGCGTCAGCGTATTGAAGAGGCTTTCAAACACGCTTAGGTACGCAGCGGTTCCAACAGCGCCCGCATTGGGCGGGAAACCAAACAGAACAACGCCCACTTTCTTATCCGCATTCTGCTTGCGGCGCAGCAAGGCCAGACGCTTGGTCTTTTCGGTCAGAACGGCAATCCGCTCAACACAAGGAGCCATTGCTTTGCAATCAGATGCATTAGGGCTGTCCAAACCATGACGTCCCGCAAAGACTGTCGGGTTCGTCGCACCATCCAATTCAGGCAGCGCAATCAACATCGTTGTTTCAATCGGGCCAAGACCTTGGGCGCTGGCCTCCCATTGTTCAATAGTCTGAAACTCAAGCGGTTGGGCGGCAATATAAGGCACGTCCAACTGAGACAGCAGAGCAATCGCTTTGTCGCTGTCATTGTATGCTGGGCCGCCAATTAGAGAAAAACCCGTCAGAGACACAAGCGCATCAACGCGTCCCATGAAATAGGCATCAACCGCAGGCTTACCATCAAGACCACCCGCGAAGGCAGGGATCACGCGCAAGCCTTGCGCCTCAAACGACCGGATGACCGCATCATAATGGGCACAATCAGAGGCAAGCACATAAGAACGCAGCATCAGCACACCAATCGTCGCAACAGGGGCAGCTGGCGCTGGCAGTTCGGCAAGATCAGTTGTGATGTGATGATCAGGCAAATCAGGGTGATAAAGACCCACATCGGGGTATTCGATCGGGGCATTCGCCGCAGCACCCTGCCAATCAGCGCGGGTCGCATAACGGCCAATCAAGAAACGGATCAGGTGTTCAACATTATCGTCAGAACCACCCAGCCAGTATTGCATCGACAAAAACCAAGCCCGCAGGTCCTGCGCTTTGCCGGGGATCATGCGCAAAATCTTAGGCAGACGGCGCAGCATGCGCATCTTCTTGGCACCAGATTCAGTTGATGGCTTGCCAGAGCCACGCAGCTTTTTCAGCAAGGCCATCGCGCCGCTGGCAGGCTTCGCCATATCCAGATCACCCATGCGTGTCAGCTTGACGACCTGGGCATCGGCAATCATGCCAAGCATTGCATCACAGGCGTCACGGCGCGCAAACAAGGCGGGCATGATCGCGTTGATATGTTCTTCAAGGAACAGCAAATTGGCGATGATGATATCGCCATCGGCAATGGCCGCTTTCGCTTCATCCAACGCCTTAGGGCACTCACCCCATTCGGCGGCCGCCAAAACCTGCACGTCCAAACCCGGAAAATCAGGCGCCAAACGCTCTGACACACGCGCAGCAGGACCTGCAGCATGGGCATCCAGCGTGACAATCACCACGCGGTAAGGTTTATGGATCACCTCATCGCGCATAATGGGCCTTTGCCTCATAAAGGGTATCTAGGCTGATCTCATGCAGGCCTTTTTCGGTCGCAAAAGCCTCGGTATTGCGGCGGGCCTTACCGCGTACAAAGAATGGGATCTTCTTCAATTCACGTTCAGCATCGGACAGCCAGATCACGTTATCTGGCACAACATCCTCAATCATCTTGCCCGGTAAACTCCCGCCGGAGGCTTCTTCGCTCGGCAACGGGCTATGACCACCGTGGTGGCTCGGACCAGCTGCATCATGGAATTCAAAATCATCGCGGAACATCGTCAGCAAATGCTCTTCCAGACCCATCACAAGCGGATGGATCAGCGTATCGAAGATGACATTCGCTCCTTCAAACCCGACTTGTGGGGAGTAGCGTGCGGGGAAATCCTGCACATGCACTGGTGCCGAGATTACGGCACAAGGAATACCCAAACGCTTACCGATATGGCGTTCCATCTGAGTGCCAAGGATCATCTCTGGAATGAGTTTTTCGATCGTCGCTTCGACTTCTAGATAATCATCCGTGATCAATGCCTCGACGCCGTATTCTTTGGCCAACGCCCGAATAGGCCGTGCCATTTCGCGGTTATAGCAACCGATGCCGACAACCTCGAAACCCATCTCGTCACGCGCGATGCGGGCATGCGCCGCAACATGGGTGCCGTCACCAAAGATAAAGACGCGCTTGCCGGTCAGATAGGTGCTGTCCACTGACCGCGACCACCACGGCATGCGCAGGCGGCTTTCATCGATAGCGGCGGACTTGCCTGTGATGGCAACGACCTCATTGATAAAGTCACGCGTTGCACCAACGCCAATTGGCACAACCTTCGTAAACGGCTGGTCATGGTTCTTTTCGAGGAACCGCGCCGCAGCCTCACCCGTTTCGGGGCTGAGCAACACGTTGAAATGCGCCGCTGGGAGGCGTGCAATATCAGACGGTGTTGCGTTTAGCGGGGCGACGACATTTATGTCGATGCCCATATCGGACAAAAGCCCGGTCAGTTCTTCAACATCGTCGCGGGCGCGAAAGCCCAACGCAGTGGGCCCAAGGATGTTGCAAGTCACACGTTTGGTGCGCTCTTGCGGTTTGCTGAGGCTTTTGACGATCTGATAGAATGTCTCGTCCGCGCCGAAGTTTTCTTTGCGGCTGTAGCTGGGCAATTCCAACGGAATGACCGGGATCGACAGACCCATGGTTTCGGCCAGACCTGCCGGGTCATCTTGGATCAGCTCGGCAGTACAGGATGCGCCAACGATGATCGCTTCCGGATCAAACCGGTCCACTGCATCCTGACAGGACGCCTTAAACAAAGTCGCCGTATCTGCGCCCAAATCACGGGCTTGGAAGGTTGTGTAGCTGACGGGCGGACGGTGATTGCGGCGCTCGATCATCGTGAACAACAGGTCCGCGTAAGTATCACCCTGCGGCGCATGCAAAACGTAATGCAAACCCTTCATCGCGGTGGCAACACGCATCGCGCCAACGTGCGGCGGGCCTTCATATGTCCAGACGGTTAGCTTCATTCGGCAGCCTCCATCTGGAGAACGGCCTTACGGCGCAGTGGCCGCGAGAAGAGACCGGCAAGATCGCCTGCTTGTTCGTAGAAATGCACAGGGGTGAAGACCAATTCGATGGCCCATTTAGTCGACAGCCCTTCAGCCTCAAGCGGGTTCGCAAGACCAAGACCGCAAACTGTGAGATCAGGCCGGGCGGCACGCGCACGTTCCAATTGCTTGTCCACGTCTTGGCCTTCGGAAATCTGTGGCCCAGCAGGTAGCAGATCGAGGTCAGGGCCATGCAAGGCATCGTGGATATAGGGGCTGCCCACCTCAACCGCTGTCATCCCGCATTCGCGGGTCAGGAAGCGGGCGAGCGGAATTTCAAGCTGGCTATCTGGGAAGAAGAACACGGACTTGCCGCGCAACGCCTCTGCCGCTTGGGCAATTGCTTTGCGCGCACGGGCGCGGGGGGCGGCAGTAACTGCCTCAAATGTTTCTTCGCTAACACCGAATTCAACGGCAATCGCACGCAACCAAGCGGTCGTGCCTTCATCGCCAAACGGGAAAGGGGCCGCCAAATGGCGGGCACCGCGGCGTTCAAGGGCGGCATGTGTATCGCCAAGGAACGGTTGGGTCAGGGCAAAGACGGTATTTTCGCCAACGGCAGTCGTGTCATCAATCCGGCGTGCGGGCAGCAGGCGAATGGGGCCGATGCCCATATCGGTCAGCAGCGACACCATCTGATCTTCGACGACATCGGGCAATGCGCCCACGACCAACAACTCACGCTCTTTGGTGTCTTTCAGGACAGGGACCATGGAAGCAAGGCAAGCATCTTCGCCTTCGGTGAATGTCGTCTCAATCCCGGAACCGGAATAATTCAGAACGCGCACATGTGGTGCGTGGACTTGGCTGAGACGTTCGGCGGCGCGGGCCAGATCGATTTTGATCACCTCGGACGGGCAAGACCCCACCAAAAACAGCTGTCGGATGTCCGGACGACGCGAAAGTAGCTTCTCAACTTCGCGATCCAGCTCAACATGGGCATCGGCCATGCCCGCTAAATCCTGTTCTTCCAGAATCGCTGTACCGAATCGTGGTTCAGCAAAGATCATCACACCAGCCGCAGATTGCAGCAGATGGGCACAGGTGCGGGACCCCACAACGAGGAAGAATGCGTCCTGCATTTTGCGGTGCAACCAGATGATTCCAGTCAGGCCGCAAAATACCTCGCGCTGGCCCCGTTCTTTGAGGACGGGGGCGGTGCGGCAACCACCATTTGTAGGGGGGAGCGGAACATTCATGCGCGTGCCTCTGCGTCTAGTCTGGCAAGGCGTAATTTCCAGACGAATTGGGCGGCGTTAATGACGTAGGCAGCATAGGCAGCCAGCGCCACATACATCAGGCCCGTGGGTGACATTGCTTCTGTCAAAAGGGCGAAAACATATAACAAATGCAATGCGATAACGGCAAAGCTGAACACGTCTTCCCAGAAGAATGCGGGGGCGAAAAGGTACTGGCCAAAGACCACTTTTTCCCAGATCGCACCGGTCACCATGATCAGGAACAAAACGCCAGTTTTGATGATGATAGAAAGGGTCGCTACCTCATAGCCGGCGCCGGTTGTCAGGTACCGGATAACAAGGACCAGAGAGATCAGGAAAACGACGAACTGAAAGGGGGCCAAAAGACCCTGAACGAGGGTCCATTTCGTAGCATCACGGCGCGCCCTTTCATCGTCTGAATACAGACGGCGACCAAGCGTTTGCACGCTGTTCGTGTTGGTACTGGCGATTGCCATGTAAAGGGTCCCTGACAGTTTCTTATGTCAAGAATAGGTGTCAAATGGGCCATGTGTCAACTTTAAGTTACACTAAGGTTAGATGTCATTGTCATGATCTATACATTGCGCATGACACGTCTAAATACCAATTTTTAAAGGATAAATATCAGGAAACTGATAATTGCGATCTTGCGCAATTTGATCTATGTCAATTTTCTTTGACATTCATGGGTTGGCACCTGACAATGCCAGAATAGCTGTGTCGTGCGCGTTTGCGCGTTGAATTCAGCCAAAGGACAAACGAATGGCCGATAGTCGTAGCTCTGACGCCAAGAACGAACCTGTTGGGGCTGTGACTCAACTGGCATCCAAAGTGCGGCCAATAAACGACGCCAAGTCAGATGAGATTTGCGAAAAAATCGATCCTAAACTCTATGAATTGCTGCGCGACTCGGCGCTCAGCAAAGATCCTGATGCTTGTAAGCGAGAAGTTAGCAAGGCGTTACAAGCTGGAACGCGACCAGAAGATCTTGCCGATTTTTATGTCCCTGCGCTCGCAAGGGACATGGGCGATCAATGGTGCGTTGATCAACTTAGCTTTGCCGGCGTTACAATTGGTGTTTCCCGTCTGCAGGCGATGATGCGCGAGCTGGGTCCAAGCTGGACCAGCGACAATGCCATGAACCCCACATCAAACACGGTCTTATTGCTTGTCCCGCGAGAGGTTTATCACACCCTCGGTGCCATTGTTCTCAGCAGCCAACTGCGCCGGATGGGCGTTTCAGTGAAACTTATCTTAGGTGGTAAACCAGAAGATATTGCCCAGCGATTAAATCGTACTAACTATCAAGCCGTCTTTATATCGGCTTCCTGTGGCGAAACGCTTGAATCGCTGCGCCGGATTGTTCATTCAATAAAGACCTCGGCGAAAACACCGTTACCCGTTGTGATTGGTGGTTCCATTCTGGATGTCGAGACAAGAGAGAATGTAACGGCGCTCACAGGGGCGGACTATGCCACAAAAATACCAGACGAGGCCCTAAGACTTTGCGGGCTACAAGTAAAAACACATCACCAAATGAACGCCAAGGGTGGGACCTGAACCATGAAAACGGTCTATCCCAACAGGCGTCTTCCATGACGTCGCGTGGAACCAAATACTGGAATAGCGGTGCTATCCCGTTGATCGCACCAGAGATACTTGGTGATATTATTGCCGAAGTGGCCGACGTTGGTGTCGTTATTTCGGAAACCGGGACGATCCTTTCCATCATCGTAAATCCAAACAATGATGCATTTCGTCGTCTGGAACACTGGGAAAAAAAAGACCTGCGCACAACGCTGACAATTGAAAGCGTGTCAAAGTTTGAGAACCGGCTGGCTGAGTTTCTTGGTGAGAATCCATTGGTGCGTCCGGTTGAGTTAAACCACACTGACGGTAGCGACCGCTGGGAAGCGCCAGTGCGCTACAGCTTCCATCGCATTGGCCCCGACGGTGCAATCTTGCTCTTGGGTCGCGATCTCCGGCCTATTGCCGAAATGCAGCAACAGCTTGTTGAGGCGCAGCTTGCGTTAGAACGCGATTATGAAACGCAACGTGAATACGACACCCGCTTTCGTGTGCTCATGGAAAGCTCATCTGAGGCAATGCTGTTTGTATCCGTTGCGACGGGTGAAATTACCGAAGCAAACTCTGCCGCGGTTGCGCTGATCGACAGGCCGATCGAGAATTTGATCAACAATCAGCTGTCCGGCTGTTTTGAAGGTCGCAAACGTGGCGACATGGTCGATGTGCTCGCATCGCAAGCTATTTCTGACATCAACAAAAAGATGACAGTGGAATTGCGCGGTAACGGCCAAACAGTAGAGGTCTTCCCAACGGTCTTTCGTGCTGCAGGCGAGCGTATTTTGCTTTGCCGCCTCGTACCGGAAAACGGGAAAGGGATGCGCCCTGACGATATCA
This sequence comes from uncultured Paracoccaceae bacterium, assembly GCA_947496605.1. Classification (GTDB taxonomy): domain Bacteria; phylum Pseudomonadota; class Alphaproteobacteria; order Rhodobacterales; family Rhodobacteraceae; genus Yoonia. Next base: position 559,308 of record CANMDF010000003.1, read on the forward strand.
ATCAGAACCTGCAATCCCTTTACGCAGATGGACCCGAAGCAATCGTCTTTACATCTGATGATGGCGATGTGCTGTCTGCCAATGACGCGTTTCTTGATTTGATCGATGTCGCCCATGACATCAACGTCCGTGGCCGTAGTTTTGCGGACTACCTTCAGCGTGGCAGTGTTGATTTCAAAGTGCTGACCGAAAATGCCAGTCGCGCTGGGCGGATGCGTAACTACGCGACCAAGCTCGCTGGTGAATACGGAAGCCCACGTGCTGTCGAAGTTTCTGTGACCAAAGTGATGGCGGGTCAACGCACGGTGTTTGCATTTGTTCTGCGGGATACGAACCGCGCAGAAATGGCGCAGGCCCGTCCACATCCAAGCAGTGATGAAAACATGCGATCTGTTGCAGAACTGGTTGGAAGCGCCACATTGAAAGACATTGTCGCAGAAACAACCAATGTGGTTGAGAAAATGTGTATTGAGACCGCGGTCGAATTAACCATGAATAACCGGGTCGCAGCTGCAGAGATGCTCGGGCTTTCACGCCAGTCGCTATACGTAAAATTGCGCAAGTTTGATCTGCTGAGCCGTGATGGCGAAACCGACAAATAATACCGCTAATTCGCTGAAATTTAGCCTACCGCGGGCTTCTTTTCGCTAGAATCCGCTGCAACGTCCGACGGTGCATGGACAGCCGTCGCGCCGTTTCAGATACGTTGCGGTCGCAAAGCTCGTATACGCGCTGAATATGTTCCCAACGCACGCGATCCGCGCTCATCGGGTTTTCTGGTGGCGGTGGCAGCTCATCCGTCAGGGCAAGCAGTGCATTGGTCACGTCGGTCGCATCCGCAGGCTTTGACAAGTAATCTGTTGCGCCAATTTTAACGGCAGCAACAGCAGTCGCAATCGCGCCATAACCTGTCAAAACGACAATGCGGGCCTCTGGGCGGCGTTCGCGCAAAACCTCAACAACGTCGAGACCATTCCCATCTTCTAGCCGTAGATCTACGACAGCGTAAGCAGGCGGACGGGCCGTTGAAATCGCTTTACCAGCAGCCACTGAGCCTGCCATCTCGACCTCAAATCCACGTTTTTCCATCGCTTTCGCCAAACGCCGCAAAAACGCTTCATCATCGTCAACAAGCAAAAGGCTTTTGTCTTCGCCCAAATCTAGTGCGCCGGTATTCATGTCCTGCCCAATCAATATTTCCCACTTAAGGTAGGATTCCTAATAGCTTCGTCAACTCGCCTTACAGGTTAGCAAGACACCGACTGCGGAACGTACAATAGCCGCGTTTCATGATGTGCGTTTTAGCGGCATTGATCCTTTGCATATTCGGTTTATCCTCAGCCTACCCAATGCATCGGATTACCGACAATGCCGCCCACAGACTTTCAGCTGTCTAACCAGCAAGAGCACAGCAATTGGGTGCGACTACGCACATTGGTTACGCTGCGCTGGTTTGCAATTGGCGGTCAATCTGCCGCCATTTTTGCGGCGGTTCGGTTCTATGATGTTGATGTCCCTGTTGGTGCTGCGACATTCTTTATCACCATTGCTGTTGTCGCAAATCTGATTTCCTACTACGCCTATCCAACAAACAAACGCCTGTCCGAACTAGAAGCTACGTTTTGGTTGGTATTTGATATCCTTCAGCTTAGTGCGCTCTTGTATCTTACAGGTGGTTTGAACAACCCGTTCGCGATGCTCGTCCTTGCACCCGTCACGATTTCTGCAACGGTGCTGCATCTCAGAAGCACCGTATTTCTAGGGGTGACGGCGATTTCGCTGATCACACTTGTTAGTCGCTATAATCTGCCTTTGGTCAGCTCTGATGGGGTCATTCTGACCTTGCCTTTGATCTTTCAATTCGGCTTTTGGGTGGCGTTGCTGATCAGTTTGGTTTTCTTGGCCCTCTATGCGCGACAGGTCACATCAGAAATGAACGCCATGAATGAGGCTTTGCTTGCGACGCAGTTGGCTTTAGCCCGTGAACAAAAGCTTACCGATCTTGGTGGCGTGGTGGCAGCGGCTGCACATGAGTTGGGAACACCACTCGCAACAATTAAGCTTGTGAGTAGCGAGCTGAAAGAAGAGCTAAGCGATCAACCCGAACTTCTTGAAGACGCTGAATTAATTCGATCACAAGCCGACCGGTGTCGCGATATTTTGCAATCAATGGGGCGTGCTGGAAAAGACGACTTACATTTGCGTATGGCGCCGCTTGAAACGGTCATCCACGAAGCGGCCGAACCGCATCTGAACCGTGGCAAACAAGTGCATTTTGAGGTTGTTCCTGCTGAAGGGGCCAGCCTGACCCAACCTAACATTCACCGGCGTCCCGAAATTATTCACGGGCTTCGAAATCTTGTGCAGAACGCTGTCGACTTTTCACAATCCTTGGTCACAGTGAAAATGACCTGGACCGACACCACGATCGACGTTCAGATTTCGGACGACGGCCCAGGTTTTCCGCAATCGGTGATCGGACGCATTGGCGATCCCTATGTCAGGCGCAGGCGCTTTGCCGAAGATGGCGCAAGCCGTCCAGGTTATCAGGGTATGGGGCTAGGGCTGTTCATTGCAAAGACGTTGCTGGAGCGGTCTGGCGCAAAGTTGTCCTTTTCAAACAGCCGAAGACATGGCCATGCAAGCTGGACAGGACACCCTACTGGCGGGGCGGTAATTAATGTCAGTTGGCGTCGTGAATTCTTGCAAAAGGATGTGCCGGCAGACGGTGCACCACTCGGACAGAACCAACCAAATCAGATTTGGCCGTAATTTCGTTTGACGGATTAATGGCGCGTTAACTTTCCTAACCGATGTTTTAATCAAACAGAGTCGGGTCAGGAATGGACATGTTTGTCTTATTGGTCGAGTTTGCCGCAATCTCAGGTGCGGCTATTCTTGGCGCTATCATCATTCTATCAGTGTTGCGCCCGCGCAAAGAGCCCGTTGCGGTCTTTCGCCAAATAGGCAGATCAACACCAGGAACTGGTACAGTATTCCTATTCCAAAATGACCAATTAGTTGATGCGACAACAGATGCTTGGGCACTGATCAGCAATAGCAATACTGGCCAATCGGATTTTTCTACCATGATTGCGGCCATCGGGACCGAATTCCCAAATCTCGAAGAGGCTTTGTACGACAATTCCATCACCGAAGTGCGCATTCGTGGGATGAACGACCCGACGATCTACGTCGACATCAGTCGTCAAGGTGGCCGGCTGCGCATTTCGCTCAACGGCGACGAAAGCGGGGCTTATGAAACGGCAACATCGCGCCTTTCTAACACAGCTCGCGACACGCAAGCAGCGCTCATGCAGCAAATTACAACAAGCTCTCCGCAGCTGGTTTGGCAGACTGATTCAAGTGGCAGCACGGCTTGGGCCAATGATGCTTACTTTGCCACGCTTTCTGAACATGATCTTGATACCTTGGGTAAGACTGAACCCGGGTCTGTCCCTTCAGAGAACCGCCGCATAGCGGTCAGGTTGGAAAAAGAGAACAAAGAGCGTTGGTTCGACGTTTTGACAGTGCCCCACGGTGACGGCTTCCTGAATTTTGCAAATGACGCTACTGACATCGTCAAGGCTGACACCGCCAGAACTGAGTTTGTCAAAACGCTGGGCAAAACCTTTGCTGAACTTTCCATCGGCATTGCGATTTTCGACAAGAACCGCGCACTTACGATGTTTAATCCAGCACTTTTGGATATGACAAAGTTGCCAGTGGATTTTCTGAGCGCAAGTCCGGCAATTGATAACCTGCTGGACCGGCTTCGCGAACTGCGCATGATGCCCGAACCGAAAAACTATAGCTCTTGGCGTGAACAATTCACGGCGGTTGAAACCGAAGCAAAAGACGGCACTTACAGCAAAAACTGGTCATTGGCCGATGGGCAAACGTTTCGTGTGACCGGACGGCCGTACCCCGATGGTGCCTTTGCGCTCTTGTTTGAGGATATCAGCGCAGAGGTATCGCTAACCCGTCGTTTCAGACTGGATATTGAAACTGGGCAGGCTGTTCTTGACACATTGCCTGATGCGATTGCCGTCTTTTCACCGACGGGCACGCTGGTGATGTCCAATCAGGCTTATGCAGCCCTTTGGTCAAACGATCCTGAGAAGGTCTTGGAGCATCGTGTCCTACAATCCGAAATGAAGATTTGGCAGGACCATTGCATTCCTTCGCCAATGTGGGCCGAAATGCGTGATTTCATCCAACAGCTTGGGGGGCGAAAACCATGGATGGACCAAGCGCTGCTTGATGATGGGCGGCACCTGCAATGTAACGCCATTCCAATTGCTGGCGGTATGATGATGGTACGCTTTGTCATCGCCCAACCTAAACGTCCGCAAATGACAAAGATCGTGCAGACAGATCACGTGCACTTCGTCGGAAAACGTTGATTTCCACTTGCAGGGGCGACGCAACCTCATAGTGTCGCTGCATGTCCGATACCTTATTCGCATTCTCACTTATTGATGAAGACGCCACCCGCGCGTTGGCCGAACGGATCGCTGATATCCTCCAGCGTGGTGATACACTCTTGCTTGAGGGTGACATCGGGGCGGGAAAATCGGCCTTCGCCCGTGCACTCATCCGCGCCCGACTGGGTCGCATGGAAGACGTACCTTCGCCTACCTTCACTTTGGTGCAGACCTATGAAGACGAAAGCGGCGATATTTGGCACTGTGATCTTTATCGGCTGACCCATCCCGATGAAGCGCTAGAGCTTGGGTTAGAGGAAGCGTTTGAAACTGCGATCTGTCTCATCGAATGGCCTGATCGACTGGCGAACGTTGCACCAAAATCAGCCCTACAATTGAGTTTCGAGGCACAGCATACCCAACATCATGTGACATTTGCAGGACGAGACCCATGGGCTGACAGATTGCGAGGCCTTGATGCTTGATCGAAACGCAATCGTCGAAAATTTCGTTGCCAATAGTCCTTGGCACAACTGGGTCTGCGCCCCGATTGCGGGTGATGCATCAGCCCGTCGCTATCTGCGGCTTACGTCAGGATCAGACACCGTCATTCTTATGGATGCCCCGCTAGAAAACGACGAAGAGACGCAGCCTTTTGTTGAGCTCGCAAATTTTCTGAACGCGCGCGGGTATGCGGCGCCGGAGGTCTTAGCCCACAATCCAGAACAAGGGATCATCATACTCAGCGACCTTGGCAAAATTGATTTTGCCCAATGGCTGCTGGCAAAGCCAGCCGATGAACAAATGCTCTATCAATCGGCAACTGACATCTTGCTAGGGCTCGAAAACATTGATGCACCACAGCATCTGAAACAAATGACCCCCACTGTTGGCGCTGAAATGGTTGCGATCATTGGCACACATTACAGCCATAAGGGGACCAATGATTTATGCGCGCAAGTGCGGCTTGCTCTGGAAACCTTTGCGCCTGATCCGAACACGTTGGCCTTGCGCGATTTTCATGCTGAGAACTTGATTTGGAGGTCAGAGAAGATTGGTGATGACCGGGTTGGATTACTTGATTTCCAAGACGCCTTCCTTGCGCCACCCGGTTACGACCTTGCGTCGCTCTTGCGTGATGCGCGCCGTGACGTATCACCCCAAGTGGCCGATGCCGCAATTGACTATTTCGCAGAACGCACAAAGGCAAAGGGGCCATTCCGTACATCGCTGGCCTGTCTGGGAGTGCAACGCAACTTACGTATTCTCGGTGTCTTTGCACGATTAGTGACCGATCTTGCAAAGCCACGATACCTTGCATTCATGCCACGTGTTTGGGGTCACATCGTACAAGACTTGCAAGACCCAGCTTTGGTTGACCTAAGACAAGCCGTGATGGACACCGTACCAGAACCAACACCCGCAATACTCGCAGGGTTAGCCGCATGACCATGCCGATCTTGTTCTTCGCAGCGGGGCTTGGCACACGGATGGGCCCTATGACAGCGGACCGGCCAAAACCGCTGATTGAAGTGGCGGGAAAGCCATTGATTGATCATGCGTTGGACCTTGCTAATCAAGCGGGCACGGGCACAAAAGTTGTTAATCTGCATTACCGCGGTGACATGATAAAAGACCACCTTTCCGGTTGGGAAGTTGCCTTTTCCGACGAAAGTGATGCGCTTTTGGAAACTGGTGGAGGGCTGCGCAAAGCGCTGCCTTTGTTAGACGAAAGCCCTGTCCTAACCATGAATACAGATGCGGTTTGGAAGGGTCCGAACCCTGTGCGACATATCCTTGACGCCTGGCGTTCGGATATGGAGGCGCTCCTTTTGATTGTTGAGAAAAGCCACGTTTTTGGGCATCTTGGCAAAGGTGATTTTCGCATCGACACCAACGGTCGGCTGCACCGTGCACCCCAAGCAATCTACACCGGCCTTCAAATCATCCGCGCTGATGTACTGTCTGAGATTAATGAGGCAGCATTTTCAATGAATGTGGCTTGGGATCTTATCGCCAAGCGTGGCGGACTGTTTGGCACGACCTACCGAGGGCAATGGTGCGACGTTGGTCAGCCATCCAGCATTCCTGCAGCCGAAGGAATGCTGGATGTTTGAAGCTGACGGACACCCGCGTATTTTTGCCAGCCCACCGGGCGTTGATTTTGCCCAAGGGTTGGTTGACGGGCTGATCGCGCGCACGGCACATATGACACCAACCGATCTGGCGCGGGTAGAAATTTATGTGAACACCACCCGCATGCAGCGCCGGATCAGGGCCGTGTTTGACGCAGGCCCAGCGCGGCTGTTGCCTCAAGTCAGGCTGATTACTGATCTTGCGAATGATCCTGTGTCGTTAGATTTGCCCCCCGCTATCTCCCCTTTGCGCAGACGGCTGGAATTGTTGCGGTTCGTCGCGAAACTCCTGGAAAAAGAACCCGATCTGGCGCCCCGTGCCGCCCTTTATGATTTGTCCGATAGTCTTGCAAAACTGATGGACGAAATGCAGGGCGAAGGTGTAAGCCCCGATACAATTGCGGCACTTGATGTCACCGATCAGTCTGGACATTGGGAACGTGCGCTTGCGTTCCTCCGGATCATCACCCCGTTCTTTGATCAACAAAACGAGCCGCCCGACAAAGAAGCACGCCAGCGCTTAGTCATCGAAACACTGGCGAAGCTATGGGAAACGGCACCGCCGACACACCCGATTTTGATTGCGGGTTCGACAGGATCACGTGGCGCAACGGCCCTGTTTATGAAAGCCGTCGCAAAGCTTCCGCAAGGGGCGATCATTCTGCCCGGCTTTGACTTTGATCTGCCGCAGCAGGTTTGGGACGCGATGGATGATGACCTGACAACCCAAGATCACCCGCAGTTCAGGTTCCGACACCTGATGGATCAGATCGGGTTTCAACGCGACGATGTGCATGCATGGTCAATGCAATCGCCCCTCCATTCAGAACGAAACGCCTTGATTTCGCTATCACTGCGCCCAGCGCCAGTTACAGATCAGTGGTTGTCTGATGGGCCTAAACTGGGCGATTTGCACACAGCCACATCCGGCCTGACCTTGGTTGAGGCCGCGTCCCCCCGTGCAGAGGCTGAAACGATCGCATTGCGCCTGCGCCAAGCGGCCCAAGACGGGATCACAGCCGCGCTTATTTCGCCAGACCGGATGCTGACCCGACAGGTGACCGCCGCCTTGGATCGGTGGAATATCAAACCGGATGACAGCGCAGGAACGCCACTGGCCCTTTCGCCTCCCGGACGGTTTTTGCGCCATGTAGCGGATATATTTGGCAAATCCCTGACGGGTGAAGCGCTTTTGACTTTGCTGAAGCATCCGCTGTGTCATTCCGAACGCGGCGACCGCGGCGATCATCTGCGCCACACCCGCGATCTTGAATTGCATCTACGTCGCAACGGCCCTCCGTTTCCCAAAGCGGATGATTTGCCGACCTTTGCCAAGAAAGGCAATGACCGCGACGGTTGGGCTGCTTGGCTTGCCGATTTAATCATGGGGCTTGAGGAAACGGGGGATCATCCGCTTGCCGCCCATCTTGAACGTCACATCAAACTGTCTGAACAACTTTGTGCAGGGCCCGGTGACACGGGCGCAGGCGGTCTATGGGATGAGGCCGCAGGACGCGAAGCACGCAAGACCTGTGATAACCTCACCCAAGCTGCCAATGCTGGCGGCACAATGACACCGCGCGATTATGCTGCTCTTTTCGGGGCCATCATTTCCGAAGGCACGGTACGTGATCGCGATGCGGGTCATCCCGGCATTCTAATCTGGGGCACACTCGAGGCGCGGGTCCAAGGCGTTGATCTAACCATTCTCGGTGGAATGAACGATGGCGTTTGGCCAGAAGCCCCGCCACCCGATCCTTGGCTGAACCGTGTGATGCGGGCAAAGGCAGGGCTGTTGCTGCCGGAACGGCGTATCGGTCTTTCCGCGCATGACTATCAACAGGCCGTCGCAGGGCGCGAAGTTTGGATCACGCGGGCGAAACGGTCAGCTGATGCTGAAACAGTGCCTTCGCGTTGGGTCAACAGATTGACCAATCTGCTTTCCGGTTTGCCAAACCAAAACGGGCCTGCGGCTTTAGCCGCGATGAAGAAAACCGGCGACGACTGGTGCACGATGGCCGCTACACTGGCGACCCCTGATGCACGTATCGCGGCCCAACCGCGCCCGTCGCCCTGCCCACCAATCGCAGCACGGCCCAAAAAACTGTCTGTCACACAGATCAAAACGCTGATCCGCGATCCTTTTGCAATCTACGCCCGCAAAACATTGCAGCTGAACCCGCTTGATCCATTATCGCCGACTGCGGATGCCCCTTTGCGGGGGATCATCATGCATAGCGTTCTAGAAAAGTTCATTCGGGGGGGGCACGGGCCTGAAGACCGGGATGCGTTGATGCAAATCGCAGCAGCGGAATTCGCAGCGCAGTGTCCTTGGCCAACCGTCCGGGCGCAATGGATGGCCCGGATGGAACGTAGCGCGGATCAGTTTCTTGCCGATGAGGCGGAACGCCAGGCCCTTGCGTCTGACCACAAAATCGAAGCATTCGGGGAAATCCTTGTCGCTCCGTCAGGTGTCTTGTTGACCTGCAAGGCGGACCGCATCGATCTGACCGAGACCGGGTCCGCCCTGATCTATGACTATAAAACCGGCGCTGTTCCTACAAAGAACCAGCAACTTACCTTTGACAAGCAACTGTTGCTTGAGGCGGCCATGGTTGAATTGGGTGCCTTTCAAGACCTTGGTCGCATGTCGGTTGGTGGCGCCACATTCATCGGTGTCAATGCTGCCATGAAAAACGTGCCCGCGCCGTTGAATGAACAACCACCAGATCAAGTTTGGGCAGATTTAGAGACGCTTTTTTCTCATTGGCATGACCCCAGTCGGGGCTACACCGCCCGTCTTGCACTGTTCTTGAAAACTGACCAAAGCGCCTATGATCATCTCTCTCGCTACGGTGAATGGGATACCAGCGACGACCCAGAACCGCAGGTGCTGACATGATCCGCGACGCCGCCACCCAACGGCAGGTCGATGCCGCTAACCCGCGCACGTCGACTTGGCTTTCTGCCAACGCAGGTTCAGGCAAAACGCGCGTTTTGACGGACCGGGTTGCGCGATTGCTGCTAGAGGAAGTGTCGCCGCAGAACATCCTTTGCTTGACCTATACCAAAGCCGCGGCTGCAGAAATGCAGAACCGCCTGTTCCAGCGTCTTGGCGCTTGGGCGATGATGTCGGACACCGATCTACGCAAAGAATTGCAAGCGTTGGGCGTCGATCGTCAAATCGAAAGCGCACAGTTATCGCAGGCCCGCACTCTCTTTGCCCGCGCAATTGAAACGCCCGGTGGTCTGAAAATTCAAACGATCCACTCATTTTGCGCAGGGGTGTTGCGGCGCTTTCCCTTGGAGGCCAAAGTCAGCCCGCAATTTCGCGAAATGGAAGATCGCGCTGCCGAATTGTTGCGTGCCGAGGTCGTTGATCAGATGGTCTTGGGTCCAAATGCGCATGTTGTACAAAACTTGCTGATCCATTTCACCGGCGATGATCTGTCGCGATTTACCGCCGAGGTCGCCAACAAACGCGATGCATTTGCGCAACCTGCAACGCTTGCAAAAATAAAGCAGGCGCTTGGCCTTCATGAAAACGCTACGCGTGAAGATGCACTTGCGATGGCGTTTCATGGCGATGAGGCCACGATTGTCTCGGACCTGAAGGAAGTGTTTCAAGATCAGTCCGCAACTTACAAAAAGTTCGCAGCAACTTTGGCCGCATTGGATTTGAACAACCCGGATTGGGCCGTGTTGGACACTCTTTTTTCGCTCTTCCTTTATGCAGGTACCTGCAATTCAAAGTCGGTGAATTACCCCCAGAGCAATCACTCAAAAGCTGTCGAAGCGATGGCACCAATTGCGGATGCGGTGCATGATTGGATGGATAGGGTCGCATCGGCACGGGCCCATCTTTGGGCTATGGACGCGGCGGACCGCACAATGGCTGTCCATGCATTCGCGGCTATTTTTGTCCCCGCATACGAGGACCGCAAACTGGCAATGGGTGCGCTCGACTTTGATGATCTGATCCGCAAAGCCAAGTCATTGCTGACAGACCGCGATGTCGCGCAATGGGTTTTGTTTCGCTTAGATGGTGGCATTGATCACATTCTGGTGGATGAAGCCCAAGACACCAGCCCAACCCAATGGTCTGTGATCGAACAGCTGACCCAAGAATTTGCAACGGGCGAAGGCGCGCGAATGGACCGCGAGCGGACTGTGTTCGTGGTGGGCGACAAAAAGCAGTCGATCTATTCGTTCCAAGGCGCTGATCCAGCGGCCTTTGATCAGATGAAGGCGCATTTCAAAGACGCGCATGAAGCGATTAATAAGCCCTTTGAAGTGACATCACTTGACCATTCCTTTCGGTCATCACAAGCCATTTTATCTGTCGTTGATCAGACGTTCATCGGTGATCGCGCACAAGGTATGGACGACAGCCTGACCCACATTGCGTTCAAAGAAGACATGCCCGGGCGTGTCGACCTTTGGCCTGTCATTGAAAAATCAAAGGCCGTGGATGACCGCGAATGGTTCAAACCAGTCGACGCGCCCAGCGCCACCGATCACTCAGTTATGATGGCCCAGCGTGTTGCGTCACAGATCAAACATATGATCATGCATGAAACTATCCCGGAAGAAATCGGGAATACTGGCAAATTTAACCGCCGTGCCATCACAGAAGGTGATGTTCTAATCCTTGTCCAGCGGCGTTCTGATCTCTTTGCTGAGATCATCCGTGCCTGTAAGGCAGCTGATCTGAAAATCGCGGGCGCTGACCGCCTGCGTGTTGGGGCCGAACTGGCGGTCAAAGATCTTGCTGCTGTTCTTCGCTTCTTGGCCCTGCCCGAAGATGATCTATCGTTGGCGTCTGCCTTACGATCCCCTTTGTTCGGGTGGACGGAGCAAGACCTCTTTACGTTGGCGCATCATCGCCCTGAAAAGAGCTTTCTTTGGGAGGCATTGCGCGGCTCTGATCACATAAAAACGCTCACGATCCTGAATGACCTGCGCAGTAAGTCCGACTTTTTGCGTCCCTATGATCTGATCGAACGCATTCTGACCAGACACGATGGACGGCGCAATCTGCTTGCCCGACTGGGTCCAGAGGCCGAGGATGGCATAGATGCTCTTTTGTCCCAAGCATTGGCTTATGAAAGCACTGGCGTGCCAAGTCTGACAGGTTTCCTGACATGGATGGAAACCGACGATCTAGAAGTGAAACGCCAAATGGAAAGCCAAGGCGACCGGATACGGGTCATGACCGTTCATGGCGCAAAGGGCCTGGAAGCGCCGATTGTCATCCTGCCTGATACTGCCAAGCGTGATGTCAAAGTGAACCAAGAGCTGCTACCGGCAGGTGATGCTCTGATCTGGAAAACACCTGCAAAGTCATCAGCCCCTGCAGTGACAGCGCTGCGTGATGCAGTGGTTGAAAAACAGGCACGTGAACGGATGCGTTTGCTGTATGTTGCCATGACCCGTGCCGAAAAATGGCTGATCGTTGGGGCGGCTGGCGATGTGGGTGAAGGCGATGCCAGTTGGTACAATATTGTCGCCGAAGGCATGGATCGGCGCGGGGCTTATGACGCAACGCTGGGTGATATGCCTTTGCGGCGGGTGTCAGAGCTGGAGTGGGACGCCCCCGAATTGACGACGACAGCAATAGAATCGAAAACGCCAATAGCGCCCCCTAAATTCGGTAATCTGCCTGTCCCCGAACCGGTGAAAACCATCGCGCCATCAGAGTTGCCGGGGGCAAAGATCCTGTCCGGTGATCCAGCGGGCGACGACCTAGACGACGCTTTGGAACGAGGCACACAAATACACTTGCTGCTTGAACATTTGCCGATGGCCGCTGTCGCAGATCGTCATCAACTTGGGTTAAAGTTGGTTGGCACTGACAATACCGCATTAGTCGATCAGGTCATGACCTTGATCGAGAAGCCAGAGCTTGCATGGTTGTGGGGCAGCGACGCGCTAACCGAGGTGGTGATCACTGCAGACATCCCGAACCTGGGCCGCATTCACGGCGCGATTGACCGTTTGATCGTTGGGGTAGATTCGATCACTGCCATTGATTATAAGTCCAACCGACTTGTCCCTAGCACGCCGGAAGAAACACCCATTGGCCTTCAACGCCAACTGGCCGCTTATGATCATGCCTTGCGCGCGATTTATCCGGATCATCAGATTACAAACGCAATATTGTGGACTCATACCGGCACTTTGACTGTATTGTCCCAACAACATCTTCACGAAGCACTGAACAGCATTACAACATCTTGACCATCCGGGCGGGGCTTCTTAGTTTCGGCCTCTAACGAATTTTCGCCAAGGAGCATACCAATGGCAACCGTAGCAGTAACCGACGCAACATTTGACGCCGAAGTCCGCAATTCCGACATTCCTGTCGTCGTGGATTTTTGGGCAGAATGGTGTGGACCATGCAAACAGATCGGACCAGCACTTGAAGAGCTGTCAGCCGAAATGGAAGGCAAAGTCAAAATCGTCAAAGTGAACGTCGACGAAAACCCGAATTCACCTGCGCAGATGGGCGTCCGCGGTATTCCTGCGCTTTTCGTTTTCAAAAACGGTGAAGTTGTATCGAACAAAGCCGGCGCTGCACCAAAGGCAGCATTGCAAGGCTGGATCGAAGAATCCATCTAAGCGATAAGATAGATTTTTGAGAAGGGCGCCTTTCATGGCGCCCTTTTTGCATTCAAACAGGCCAGCCATGATTGCGCAGGACTGCTGCGATTTGTGTCTTCGCCTCGGGTCGCCCGGCGTTGATCGCCCGCAGTTGCAGAAACCAATAAAGGTAAGCTGCGTAATCAGGGGCATGAGATTCAACGGCAGCAAATGCTTGGTCTGCGCCTAAGTCAGCCACACTCAAAGCGATATGGTGAAAGTCTGATTTCGCAAACAGGATCACAGGCTTACCAAAGAAATAGCCTTCAAACCCAACTGCGGAATTCTGGGTCACGATATAGTCGCAATTTTGCAGATAGCGGGGCGATCCAGCGCGATCTAGGATCAGCCTGTCTTGGCAGCCAGCCAGCCTTTCCAGCACCTTTTCTTCTTCTGTCGAATACGTCTCGGACGGATGCAAAGTGACAACAATCTGCCGCTTAGTTTCATGTGACAGCAGCGTTTCGATCATCTCAATTGGGCTGCAAGACTGAAATGATCTTTGACGCAAAAGTTGGCCTTGCAAGGGAACATAAACAAACCCGTCCTGACGCGCATAGTCAGATGCATCATCAAATAAGCGTTTCCGCCATAGCCGGTAGAAATTCTTGGCTTTGCGTGGATCAATGCGTGTCGGATCAAAGCTTTCACGCGCGACCGGCCAGTTCCACCGTTCCGCTTCTTTTTCGATATGCCAAAACGGAAAAATATAGGTCTTTCGAAAGGTCAAACCGCGTGCATTCACGGGTGGATCCATCAGAAAGAGCCCACGACCCGGCCGAGCCATGGCCTGCAACCTTGCAAGATCATCGTCATTGTCAAATGCGACAGTGAGCCCAGCTCCGGCTAACACATCACTCACTTTGCGAATGAAATTATGATTGCCGCGCTCCGCCTGTTTGCGCAGCTGGGGTGGGAGGTAAAAAGTAACAGTGTCGTTGGCGCTCATGTGCCAAACGCTAGCGGTGCGCCACACCATGAACAACCCGTCCGGGGTTGTTTGCCCACCATCGCCCCGCCATATATGCAAAAGCGACAAGGAGCAGATCATGGCAAGTGAAGAATTTCCCGGCTGGCACGGCACAACAATCATCGGGGTCCGCAAAGGCGGCCAAGTTGTGATTGCAGGTGACGGACAAGTCAGCCTCGGGCAGACTGTGATCAAAGGGACAGCGCGTAAGGTGCGGCGCTTGTCCCCGGGTGGACAAGACGTGATCTGCGGTTTCGCCGGATCAACGGCAGATGCTTTTACGCTGCTTGAACGGTTAGAGAAAAAGCTAGAAGCGACACCTGGTCAATTGGCCCGCGCCTCGGTCGAGTTGGCCAAGGACTGGCGCACCGACAAATACCTGCAAAAGCTGGAAGCGATGTTGATCGTCAGCGACGGATCCGAGTTGTTCGTGATCACCGGTGCAGGCGATGTACTGGAACCAGAGCATGATATTGCGGCCATCGGATCGGGCGGTAACTTTGCCCTCGCCGCGGGTCGCGCATTGATGGATACCAAGAAAGACGCCGAAACGATTGCACGCGAAGCGATGGCAATTGCGGCTGATATCTGCGTCTACACGAACGGTAAATTGACGGTTGAGGCCATCAAAGCATGATCGAACGCGATGATCTTAAGGCTGCCGTTGGCAGTGGCTTGATCGATGAACGGCAGGCGGCGGGGCTGATTACCCTGTCCAACAGCCGGAAAGACGCGAAACAGAACCTCGCCCCAGGTGACGAACCGTTTGAGCTGTTCAGGGGTTTCAATGAAATCTTCATCATCATTGGGCTGGTGATCGCTGCCGTTGGATGGTGGTCCGCCGTTTTCGTGTATTTTGGCAATAATCCTGCAAACCTACAGAACTACATCGCCGTGGTTGCGCTGACGGGTGCTGGCATACTTTGGCTGCTGTCAGAGTATTTTATCAGGCGGCGGCATATGATTGGGCCTGCCAGCACGCTTTGTGTGATGTTCGCGGCAAATGCGGGTTTCGGGTTTGTGACGGCGATGTCTGAACCTTTCATGATCGCCCAGAACGACTTTAGCAGTATTCCGGCACCCTTGTTTCTGGCGACCCTTGCAATCTTTGCATTTTGGTGGCGCTTTCGCGTGCCTTTCGCGATGGCGATCATTGCCATTGGTCTGTTTGTTGTCGCAATCATTTTCGCAGCCAGCCGCAGCGGCCGCGTTGAGAGTATGTCAGAATTGTTCCTGCTATCCGCAGATGGGCCGTTTGCGTTGATAACACTTGCGCTGGGCCTGTTGGTTTTTGCGGTCGCAATGGTATTCGATATGAGCGATCCTCACCGTGTGACCCGACGCGCAATGAACGGGTTCTGGCTGCATGTCGTTGCGGCACCTGCCTTGGTGAATACGATTGCGCTGTCCTTGCTGGATCAAAATGGCGGTGCGGCAAACCTTGTCCTGCTGGCAGTTCTTTTGATGTTTGCGATTGTTGCGATCGTCATTGACCGCCGGTCATTCTTGATTGCCGCCATTGGTTACATCGTCGCGCTCGCAATAGCTGTTTTTGATGGTGACGGGGCGGCACTCACCGTGCTGGTTCTTGGCATCGTCCTTCTTCTTCTTGGTGCGTTTTGGGAACGGATCAGGGCACTTGTTCTACGCCTGATGCCCGGATTTATCCCATTACACCGCCTTCCCCCTTCACAAGTTTAAGGCCTAATATGACTGACCTGACCCCCCGCGAAATCGTCTCGGAACTTGACCGTTTCATCATTGGCCAAAAGGATGCCAAACGCGCTGTTGCTGTCGCGCTGCGCAATCGTTGGCGGCGCAAACAATTGGGCGATGATCTGCGCGATGAGGTGTATCCAAAGAACATCCTAATGATTGGGCCCACCGGTGTGGGTAAAACCGAAATCTCGCGTCGTTTGGCGAAACTGGCGCGTGCGCCGTTCCTCAAGGTCGAAGCGACCAAATTCACTGAAGTGGGCTATGTCGGCCGTGATGTTGAGCAAATCATCCGCGATCTGGTTGATACTGCTATCTTGGACACACGCGAACATATGCGCGAAGACGTCAAGGCAAAGGCACGCGAAGCCGCAGAAGAACGGGTGATAACCGCCGTGGCTGGCACCGATGCCCGTGACGCCACACGCAATATGTTCCGCAAAAAGCTAAAATCAGGCGAACTGGACGATACAATCATTGAGCTTGAGTTAACTGACAATTCCAACCCAATGGGTGGTTTTGAAATACCAGGTCAGCCTGCTGGTGGCATGGGCGGCATGATGAACCTTGGCGACCTGTTCGGTAAAGCCATGGGCGGGCGGACGATCAAAAAGCAAATGACGGTGGCTGACAGTTATGATGCGCTGATCGCGGATGAGGCCGATAAACTGTTGGACGATGAAACCGTCACCAAAGCAGCGCTTGAAGCGGTTGAGCAGAATGGAATCGTGTTTCTTGATGAAATCGACAAGGTCTGCGCCCGCGCCGATGCGCGTGGTGCAGATGTATCCCGCGAAGGTGTGCAACGCGATTTGCTACCATTAATTGAAGGCACAACCGTGTCCACAAAACACGGGCCGATTAAAACCGACCATATCCTGTTTATTGCATCTGGCGCGTTCCATGTCGCGAAACCGTCAGACCTTCTGCCAGAACTACAGGGCCGTCTACCGATCCGCGTTGAACTACGTGCTCTGACAGAAGACGACTTTGTGCGTATTCTGACCGAAACAGATAACGCACTGACCTTGCAATATTCGGCCCTGATGAAAACCGAAGAGGTCACAGTGACCTTCACCGAAGACGGGATCAAAGCGCTTGCCAAAATAGCGGCTGAGGTGAACGAAAGCGTTGAAAACATCGGTGCACGCCGCCTTTACACCGTGATTGAACGTGTCTTCGAAGACCTGTCATTCAATGCCCCAGATCGCGCTGGTGATGACATTGCCATCGATGCAGCTTTTGTCGAAGAGCATCTGGGCGAATTGTCACGGTCGACGGATGTCAGCCGCTACGTGCTTTGATCGGTGTTTCGACTTAACAGATACCACGCATTAATCGTCTTGCTTATCGCGGGCGTGTTTACCGTGATCTTCGCCTACGCAACGCTGAACCTTTTCCAAATGTCGATGGCCAACATCAGGTTCATCCGTGAATTCGGTTGGACCGCCGTGATGGAAGGTGCGCTTTTTCAACTGCTGCAGATCACCCTTTCAGCCGCTGTCGCCATGACAAGCTATATTGGCTTTAAGATATGTGAAAGCGAGCTGGTTCACCGATATCACAATTGGCAGAACAAATGATTTAGGGCTTTCACCTATCCCGCGCAAAGATCATCAAAGCGGGATGAGCCAACCCACCGGATATCTGGCGTTTATTCGCGAAAATGTGCCCTTCTTGGCGACAGGTGCGCTTCTGTCGTTCCTATCGAGCTTCGGGCAAACCTTTTTTATTTCCATCTTTGGCGGCGAGATCCGTGCTGAGTATGGGTTGTCCAATGGTGATTGGGGTCTGATCTACATGGTCGGCACCGGGGCGTCGGCGCTATTGATGGTCTTCGCTGGTGGTTTGGCAGACCGTTTTCGGGTGCGAACACTTGGGATCATCGTAATCCTCATGCTCGCATCTGCTTGTCTTTTCATGGCGTTTAACGCGGTGGTCGCTTTGCTACCCTTTGTGATCTTCGCGTTACGTTTCACCGGCCAAGGCATGATGAGCCATGTTGCCACCGTCGCGATGTCTCGTTGGTTCATTGCAACACGAGGTCGCGCACTTGCAGTGGCTGCTTTCGGTTTCATGTTAGGTGAAGCGACCCTTCCGCTTACGATGGTTTGGCTAAAATCGTACATTGACTGGCGCACTTTATGGGTCGCCTTTGCGGTGTTTTGCGTTCTGGCATGTTTCATCCTTTTTCGATTGCTCAGGTTAGAACGCACACCCCAATCTATGGCGGACACGACCCAAGCAACAGGAATGGACGGTAAACACTGGACGCGCGCCGATGCTCTGCGACATCCATTGTTTTGGTCGATGATCCCAGCGGTCATGTCGTTCTCTGGTTTCGGAACAGCCTTTTGGTTCCATCAGGCACATTTTGCGGAAATCAAAGGCTGGTCGCATTTGGCACTGGTGTCTGTCTTTCCGTTGGGAACAATCATGTTGGCCACGTCTACGGTGGCCTATGGCTGGGCGATTGACAGGTTCGGGGCGACGCGCCTTTTGCCGTTCTATCTAATCCCATATGTACTGGCGTTTATCCTGCATTGGTACGCACCAACTTTGGGATGGACCGCGCTAGCCGTTATTCTGATGGGCACGGCAGGGGGCGGACAGGCCACATTGCTGAACGCATGTTGGGCAGAGTTTTATGGCACCAAACACATTGGGTCGATTAAATCTGCGGCAGCTGCATTGATGGTGCTTGGTTCGGCCATTGGACCCGGACTAAGCGGTTGGTTGATCGACAATGGTGTTGGATTTGAGGTGCAAATGCTGGGCTATGCCGCGGTGTTTGCTTTTGCGGCCGTTATCTTGATCATACCGACACGCACGGCACGTTTGGCCTTAGCGGCTTCGTCTTAGATAAACATAATATGCACCATGCCCGCCGTGTTTAAGGTGGGCCGGCGTCACTTGCAAAATTGCCTGCGACATCGGCGGCAGCGCCAACCATTGGGGCACTTGATGCCGTAAGATACCGTGGCGTGTTGGGATCGGTCCACCATCATCGCGATCTTTGCCCTTGCCGGTAATCACCAAAACCAAACGACGACCCATTGATTGCGATCCGAGGATAAATGCGACCAGTTCAGGATGCGCTTCGGCCATTGTCATACCGTGCAGGTCAATCCGCGCTTCAGGTTTTAATTTACCGCGCTTCATTTTGCCGAAAGACTTATTGTCCATGTTTACGGGTGCAGCAGCCAAACGGTCGACCAATGGGCGCATCACATCATGGGTTCTGGCTGCATTGGCCTTTTGTCCCACGCGGAAGTCTGGAACAGGCGAACGCACATCAATCTGCTTCTTTGGTTTGACCGTGGGGGCAATATCAGGCGCATTGTCTTCACGGTCGGGATGCATCGGCGTTGTACGCTCTGCTACGCGATCCCAAAGTGCCCGCTCTTCTGAAGATAGATGACGTGGTTTGCGCATCAGCGGTTTGCCATAACCAGTCGATGGGCCATCGTTTTTGGCATCAAGACAACTATCCGACCGCCATCTTTAATCTGCCCCGCAGCGCGTCCCGCCTCATCGCCGGTACCAAAGAAGATATCAGCACGCTGCGCACCCTTGATTGCAGATCCAGTATCTTGCGCGACCATCAAACGGTTCATGGGTTCAGCGCCTTGCTTTTCGATCCAAACTGGCGCCCCGAGCGTGACAAACGCGGGATCAACCGCGATTGAGCGACCATGGGTGATTGAGCGGTTCATAGCACCCAACGGCCCTTGGTCAGCGGGAACTTCGCTGACTTCGCGAAAGAACACATAGCTTTCGTTTTCCCACAAAAGGGCGCGACCTTCTTCGCGGTTTTGATGCACCCAATTGCGTATGACTGCGGCTGACACTTGATGGGGCTCAAAAATCCCACGGTCGACCAAGACACGCCCAATCGACGAATACCCATGTCCGTTCTTTCCGCCATAGCCAACCCGCATCATTGTGCCATCAGGTAAACTGATCCGGCCTGATCCTTGGACCTGCAAGAAGAACAGATCAACCGGGTCGGTTAGCCAAGCCAATTCAAGTCCACGGCCAGCCAGGGGTTGATCTTCTTCGATTTCGCGACGGGTGAAATATGGCTCGCCCGGCACAACATCATCAGGCATCGCGTATATGGGATAGCGGTAAGATGCATGCTTTTCGCGGGCGCCGGGAAGTTGCGGCTCAAAGTATCCGGTGAAGAGCATCGGTTCGCCGTCTTCAATCAAGACGGGGTGAAAGAACTTTTCAAAGAAGCCGCGTGGTTCGGGACCAGTTTTGGCGAAATCGCAAAGAACCTTCCACTGCGGATCATCAAGATCGCGACAGGTGTTCGTAAAAACATCAAAGGCGGCCTGATGATCATCATCACGCCACCCTTGTAAATCGTCAAACGTCAGCTGGGTATGTGTCGGACTGGCCATCGCGTTGCTCGCAAGTGTCAAAAGAACGCTAAGCCGCCAGACCCAGCCAAAGATCATTCGCCCGTTGCAACAAGCCGCCAGTTCGGATCGTCTGCATCCATTTTGCGGGCAAACGTCCAGGTGTCTTGCTGGCGCTTAATCTCTTTTTCACTGCCTTCGATGATATCGCCAGCGTTGTCGCGGACCACAGAAGTCATCTCAGACTTGAATCGCACAGACACTTCGCCCTCTTTTGAGAAATCGTCAAAGACAGCCTCAGTTAGGGACATATCACTGATGCCGATGAACTTTGCATCAACAGTCAAACCTTGACGCTGACGTTCATCAACAACAGATGCGAACGCTTCGTACACATCTTCGGAAATAAACGGCATGATGTCGTCCAGATCACCATTTTCAAAGGCCATCAGGATCATTTCATAGGCGCCACGTGCACCGCCCAAAAATTCACTGACGTTGAACGACGGGTCAGCACGCTTCATGCTGGCAAGCGCCTTGGCCGAATCTGATCCTTCTTCGGCATGGTCAGTGATATCCAGATCAGGACCACCTTCGATCACGTCGAAATCCGGTTTGCCCATACGGGACGATGGCTCTGGCCGCGTGACGGCAGGCTTCTCAAATCCTTCGCGTGTGCCAAGCACACCGCGCAGACGCAAAATCAAGAAAACAGCGATGCCAGCAAGCACCAAAAGCTGAATAAGCGGAGAATTCATTTTGACCTCGTTCAGGGGAAGGCATGGAAACACGCCCTTTCGCCCCTTATGTAGGTCGCAGGGGGGGCTGAGTCCACCTTACCCCCAAACATGTTATGAAAGGCCTAAGCTAATGTGGCTGTTAATTGCGTTTATTGCGGTCCCCATGATCGAAATCGCCCTTTTTATTCAGGTTGGCGGGTTTATCGGCATTTGGTGGACGCTACTCATTGTTTTGCTGACCGCGATCACAGGATCATACTTGGTCCGCAATCAAGGTTTGCGTGAAATCGGCAACCTGCAAAGGTCATTTTCAGAACTGAAGGACCCGACAGAGCCTTTGGCCCATGGCGCAATGATCCTATTTGCAGGTGCGCTACTTTTGACACCAGGCTTTTTCACCGATGTCGTTGGTCTTTCTCTCTTGGTACCAGCTGTCCGAAAACACGCGTTCATTTGGGCAAAATCCAGAGTGAAAGTGCAGCGCTTTGAAATGGGGGAAAACCCGGCCCAGCGCCCTCAGCCAACCGGTGATCGCGTCATTGATGGTGATTTTGAAGACGTGACGCCTCAGAAAAATCGCCCACAAGGGCCATCCGAATGGACGCGGGATTGAGCCTTGTGTTCTTGGCTGATAGGAACGCGCGAACCTTATTTAACTGGAGCAGTTTCCAATGACCGATACACCTGAGAATGGTGCCGCTGAAGCACCCGCAGCGCCACAAATTACCAGCCGCGTTTTGGCGCAATACATCCGTGATATGTCGTTTGAGAATATCCTTGCGCAAAAGGGCGTGACAGGCGACGCGCAGCCGGAAATTCAGGTGCAGGTGAACCTTGATGCACGCAAGCGCAAAGCTGAAAACCAGTTTGAAGTGATCACAAAGCTGAACATCACCAGCAAAACAAAGGAAAAAGAAGAACCACTGTTCGTTCTTGAGATCGAATACGCTGGTGTCTTCCACGTAGAAGGTGTGCCTGAGGACCAGATGCATCCTTATTTGTTGATCGAATGCCCCCGGATCACATTCCCGTTTTTACGCCGGATCGTCAGTGATGTGACACGCGACGGTGGTTTTCCGCCATTGAACCTTGAGACAATCGATTTCTTGGCACTTTACCGCTCAGAGCTGGCACGCCGTGCTGAGACTGAGAAAGCGACAGTGAACTAAGCGAAGCGCCTAGTTTTTCCAAACAGCGCCGTCGCCCAACTGTTCCACAAAAGCAGCATGGGCGGCGGCTTCTTCTTTTGTAAGTTTAGGTGCAAGCGGGTGCGGTCGCGGTACTGGCCGCCATTCATCGGATTGATTTCCACCTGACTGGCCGCGCGGATCGGCTGCGAGAGCGAAATCCGGCTGACGGCCACCGATCAATTCCAGATAAACTTCAGCCAGAATTTCACTATCCAGCAATGCGCCGTGTAGCGTGCGCGAACTGTTATCAATCGCAAAGCGGCGGCAAAGCGCGTCGAGTGATGCAGGCGAACCCGGAAATTTGCGACGCGCGATCGCAAGTGTGTCCAAAGCCTGATCCATCGGTAAAAGAGGGCGATTGACCCAACCCAGCTCAGCATTAAGAAATTTCATATCAAACGCTGCGTTATGGATCACCAGCTTTGCGTCGCCGATGAAATCGACAAAGTCTTGCGCGATATCTTTGAAAAGCGGCTTGTCGCGTAAGGTTTCCTGGCCCGGCTTCGGCTCTTGTGGTGGTTGCAACAGATCCGGTCCGATGCCGTGAACACCAAACGCTTCAGCGGGCATGGCACGCTGGGGGTTGATGTATTGGTGATAGGTGCGGCCAGTCGGGACATGCCCCATCAGCTCAACCGCGCCAATTTCGACGATCCGGTCACCTTCACCGGGTTCAAAGCCGGTTGTTTCGGTGTCGAGTACGATTTCACGCATTTGATTGCCCTGTCAGTTCCGCAATCAGTTTTTGCACGGCTTTTCGGGTTTGGTCCAGCGACACAGTTTCAATAATATGATCGGCGCGTTCCCGTTTTTCTGAATCAGGCAACTGACGAGCATAGATATCTTCGAACTGAGCAAGGGTCATGCCCGGGCGGGCCATCACGCGGGCTTTTTGAACCTCGGCAGGGGCAGAAACAACCAAAACTGATGACAACCAATCTTGCGCACTGGTTTCAAACAACAGCGGAATGTCGAAAACTAAAAGTGGGGCAGTCGTATTCGCTAGAAAAGCACCACGATGCTGGGCCACAAGCGGATGAACGATCTCTTCAAGAATACCCATGACGTTCAGGTCTTCTGCGATTAAATCTTTCAGGACATTTCTGCTGACGGCCCCGTCGATAACGGCGTCGGGCAAAGCACCCTGGATTGGCGCAACTGCTGCGCCACCTTTTGCGTAGAGCTCATGAACAGCGGCATCTGCATCCCAAACTGGGACACCTTCATCGCGAAACATATCTGCTGTTGTAGATTTTCCCATCCCAATTGATCCGGTCAATCCCAACAGATGCGTCATGAAAGTACCGCCGCGCGTGTTGCATCATCGACCTCTGGACGCCGACCAAACCAGCGCTCAAAACCGGGAACACCTTGGTGCAGCAGCATTCCTAGACCGTCGACTGTGATGCAGCCTTTGTCCGATGCAGCTTTCAGGAACGGTGTACGCAGGGGATTATAGACAATGTCGGTGACAACAGCTTTGGTAGACATGGCATCTAAAGACACTTTGAAATCATGTGCACCTGCCATTCCGAGGGATGTCGTGTTTACCACTGTATTCGCACCATCAAGCATCTTGTCAGCTTGTACCCAATCGACAACACTGACACGTGCGCCGAAGTCGGCCCGCAAAGCCTCTGCTTTGGCGCGGGTACGATTTGCTATAATAATCTCTGGAACACCCGCATCGGCCAGCGCGACGATAATCGCGCGCGATGCACCGCCAGCACCAAAAATCGCGGCAGGTCCTGCTTTTGGATCCCAATCTGGCGCCCCTTGTTGAAGGTTCGCCATGAAACCATAGCCATCGGTATTATCCGCAAAAATACGGCCGTCTTCCTTAAAGGTTAGCGTGTTTGCAGCCCCTATCAGCGTTGCGCGGTCCGTGATCTGATCTGCAAACTGCATAACGCTTACTTTGTAGGGAAGTGTGACGTTCGCGCCGATGAAACCCTGAGCT
Source organism: uncultured Paracoccaceae bacterium (assembly GCA_947496605.1). Classification (GTDB taxonomy): domain Bacteria; phylum Pseudomonadota; class Alphaproteobacteria; order Rhodobacterales; family Rhodobacteraceae; genus Yoonia. Next base: position 583,455 of record CANMDF010000003.1, read on the forward strand.
GGCAGATCACGCAAGGTTGTCTCAAGCGCGTCTTCTGTCACTTTGATCGCAGTATACTCTCCTGCGATCTCATACCGGTTCAGCCAATAGCTGTGCAATTTGGGCGAAAGGGAATGGCTGATTGGATTACCAAGGACAGCGGCGCGGGGCATATTCGTCATGAAGGCAATGTTCCGCGAAGTGTGAGATATGACAAGAGTTCAAGAAGCGGCAGACCGAGGACATTGAAATAATCTCCTTCAATGCGTGCAAAAAGTCGCACTCCTTCTTCCTCGAGCTTATAGGCGCCGACCGAATGTTGGATGCTGTCCCAATTGCGGTCGACATAGTCTGCCAGATACGCATTAGAAGCATCACGCATGAAAAGACGCACGACACCAACGTGCCGCCAAAGCGGTTTGCCTTCGCCGTAGATGACAGCCGCAGACAGAAGTTGGTGTTTTTGACCGCGCAGTGATTTTAGCTGGGCCAGGGCTTCATCTGGGTTTTGTGGTTTACTGTAGATGTCCTGACCCAAAGCGAGGATTTGGTCACAACCGATGACTAACGCATCTGGGTTGCGGGCAGCCACACGTTGGGCTTTCATTTCAGCCAACGTATCGGCAATATCACGCGGTGAGGCTTGTTCTGCTTGCAGCGACGCGCGGATCGCCTCTTCGTCGACCCGCGCGACAGAGGTTTCAAAACCAACGCGAGCATTTTCTAGGAGTTGGGCGCGAATTTTCGAACCTGAAGCAAGGATGATAAGATCGCTCATGTGGATAACCTTTGGGACAAAGCATGTGTCTTATGGCGGGTGATTTTGGGCATATCTAGTCTGGGATCAGGTTTTGGGTAGAAAACGTCCGCGCCACAGTTTTTTAGGTAATAGTTTCCACGGTGGGTATGGATAATTTGTGACTGTGGAAGAATCGTTGATATCAGACTGTCAACCAGGTGTGCTGCGACAAATAGAGCGTTATTAAGAACTATAAAGCTTTGTTATTATTTATTAATTTTATGGTTTGCGCTATTTTTCATTCTGGCTTTTCGTTTTCCACTATTTGGATAACTCTGAGGATCAAAAAAGAACCCACAGAAAATCATCTGACAAACAACATCATCATCTTTTCTTTCCTTATATATTTATTAAGGAAGAGCAGAACTAAGAGAGTAAAAACAAATGATCGAATTGCTGGACAGCATTTATCCATGGATAAAAGCGTTGCACATTATGGCAGTAATCGCATGGATGGCAGGATTATTCTATTTGCCAAGATTGTTTGTGTATCATGCAGAACGCGCAAGTGTTGGATCTGAGTTGGATCACACCTTTCAGATTATGGAAGAGAAGTTGTTAAGGGTCATTATGAACCCAGCAATGATAGTCGCCTGGATCGCGGGTTTGATCATGATTGGTCTAGGAGCTTTTGACTGGGGTGCTGCTTGGTCTTGGGTAAAGATTGTGTCAGTGATTTTGATGACTGGTGCGCATGGTTGGATGAGCGCGCGTCGTAAGGAATTTGCAGCTGGTACAAATACGCGAACTGGCCGGAGCTATCGTTTGTTCAATGAGGTGCCGACGGTACTGATGGTGTTTATCGTCGTGGCTGTGATTGTAAGACCGTTCTAAGCAGAATTGACTCTGTCGCGATGCTTGCCTATGTGTAGCGGCGCTTCCCGGCCGGGAAAGCGAATTTCCATTGCTTATCGAAAGAATGCCCCTGATTGATGCGGGCATCAGGAATTATTCATGTCACAGTACCGTCTGAACCTCGCCGATCTTAAAGCGCAAAGCCCGAAGGATTTGTTGTCCTTGGCTGAAGAGCTGGAGATCGAGAATGCCTCGACCATGCGGAAGGGCGATATGATGTTCGCTATCCTCAAAGAGCGGGCAGATGAAGAATGGGTCATAGGTGGCGATGGCGTATTGGAGGTTCTGCAAGATGGGTTTGGGTTCCTGCGTTCGCCGGAAGCAAACTATTTGCCGGGTCCAGATGATATTTATGTGTCACCAGATATGATCCGTAAGCATTCGTTGCGGACGGGTGATACAGTTGAAGGTGTCATGAAGGAACCGAACGACACAGAGCGCTACTTTGCTTTGATGTCGGTCGAGAAGATTAACTTTGAAGAGCCTGAGCGCGCAAAGCACAAGGTGGCCTTTGATAACCTGACGCCACTTTATCCAGAAGAGCGGTTTAATCTGGAAGTTGAGGACCCGACCATCAAAGATAAATCTGCACGGATTATTGATCTGGTGGCGCCAATCGGGAAAGGTCAGCGATCTTTGATTGTGGCACCACCGCGGACGGGTAAGACGGTTCTGTTGCAAAACATCGCTAATTCAATCGAGAAGAACCACCCTGAGTGTTATCTGATTGTTTTGCTCATCGATGAGCGGCCGGAAGAAGTGACAGACATGCAGCGGTCTGTGAAAGGTGAGGTTGTGTCGTCAACCTTTGATGAACCGGCAACGCGTCACGTAGCTGTGTCTGAGATGGTGATTGAAAAAGCCAAGCGATTGGTTGAGCATAAGCGGGATGTCGTCATCTTGCTCGACTCGATTACACGTTTGGGCCGTGCGTTTAACACGACTGTGCCATCGTCCGGTAAGGTTCTGACGGGTGGTGTAGATGCCAACGCATTGCAGCGTCCAAAGCGGTTCTTTGGTGCGGCACGGAATATCGAAGAAGGTGGGTCGCTGACGATTATTGCGACGGCTCTGATCGATACTGGTTCACGTATGGACGAAGTCATCTTTGAGGAATTCAAAGGTACGGGTAACAGCGAGATTGTTTTGGACCGGAAGGTTGCAGACAAGCGCGTCTTCCCTGCGATGGATATTCTGAAATCCGGGACCCGGAAAGAAGAGCTGTTGGTGGATAAGGGCGATCTGGCAAAAACCTATGTGTTGCGCCGAATCCTGAACCCAATGGGGACCACAGATGCGATTGAGTTCTTGATCGGAAAGCTGAAGCAGACAAAGACGAACTCTGACTTCTTCGATTCAATGAATACGTAACTTATTGTTTGAAAACAATGGGTTAAGATATGGACACGATTTTTGCCTTAGCAACTGCGCAGGGTCGCGCCGGCGTTGCCGTTATTCGTATTTCGGGCCCGCAAGCCGTGACAGCGGTATCAAAGCTGTGTGGTAATGTGCCTGACCAACGCGGTGTGCGGGCATTGCGGGATGATGATGGTACCTTGCTAGATGAAGCTTTGATTTTGCGATTTATCGCAGGTCGGAGTTTTACCGGTGAGGAAGTTGTTGAGCTTCAACTTCATGGTAGTCCAGCGGTTGTGAACGCGGTCTTGCGTCGCCTAGGGGATATGCCCGTATTGAGACATGCTGAGGCTGGTGAGTTTACCAGAAGAGCCTTGGAGAATGGGCGGCTGAACCTGGCCGAGGTAGAAGGCTTAGCCGATTTAATTGATGCTGAAACTGAGAGTCAGCGCAAGCAAGCGATTAGGGTTTTCTCTGGCGCGCTGGGTGCGCTTGCCGATGCATGGCGGACCAAGCTTATTCGGGCGGCGGCACTGCTGGAAGCTACGATTGACTTTGCAGATGAAGAGGTTCCCGTTGATGTCAGCCCAGAAGTGAAGGCGCTATTGTCGGATGTGGTTTCGCAGATGCAGGTTGAAGCGGAGGGCGTCCGTGTTGCGGAACGGGTTCGGAATGGTTTTGAGGTGGCCATTATTGGTGCGCCAAATGTTGGAAAATCCACGCTTTTGAACATGCTTGCAGGTCGGGATGTTGCGATTACATCAGAAGTGGCCGGAACAACCCGTGATGTTATTGAAGTACAGATGGATCTTGATGGATTGCCTGTGACCTTGCTTGATACCGCGGGCGTGAGGGACACGGACGATGTTGTAGAGGGGCTCGGTGTAGCGAGGGCCAAGGAACGCGCTGAAAGAGCTGATTTCAGAGTTCATTTGCTGTTAGATCCAAGTGCGATGATCGATGAACTGGGTCCAGATGATCTGGTCGTTCAAGCTAAGGCTGATCTCTACGGTGCAGATGGAATCGCAGTTTCTGGTACGACCGGTGAAGGTATAGATAGGCTCATTGCGCATGTAAGCGGGCGGCTTGTATCTAAAGTTGGTCAGATTGGCATTGCGATGCGGGAAAGGCATCGTGTCGCTTTGGTTCGTGCAATGGGCTATCTGGATGACGCTATGTTAGCGCTTGAAGACGCTGATGCGATGGCGGATTTGGTGGCCGAAGATTTGCGATCCGCTCTTCGTGCTGTGGATAGCATCGTTGGCCGGGTTAATGTAGAACATGTTCTGGACGAAATTTTCAGTAGTTTCTGCATCGGTAAGTAGGGAGTGTTTCACGTGAAACATCACGACTACGACGTAATTGTCATCGGAGGCGGTCATGCGGGTGCAGAGGCTGCGCATGCTGCCGCGCGTATGGGTGTACGGACAGCGTTGGTTACGCTTACGAAGGCATCAATCGGCGTGATGTCATGCAATCCAGCTATCGGTGGATTGGGCAAGGGCCATCTTGTTCGAGAGATTGATGCGCTTGACGGTGTGATGGGACGGGTTGCCGATAAGGCCGGCATTCAGTTTCGGTTGCTAAACCGCAAGAAAGGCCCAGCCGTACAAGGGCCACGCGCTCAGTCGGATCGGCAAATCTATCGTAAGGAAATGCAGGCAGAGTTGTCGATGCTAGAAAACCTTACGATCATTGAAGGTGAGGCCGTTGATTTGCAAATGGCTGATCGACGCGTCACTGGGATTAAGATGCGCGATGGTAGTGAAATAAATGCAAATAGCGTAATCTTAACGACTGGTACATTTCTAAGGGGCATTATTCATATTGGTGATGTCTCGCGGCCCGGCGGCCGTATGGGCGACGATCCATCTGTCAAAATGGCAGAACGGCTTGATAGCTTTGGGTTACCGTTAGGGCGTCTGAAGACAGGGACCCCACCGCGGTTGGATGGACGTACAATTGCTTGGGATAAACTTGAGGCTCAGCCAAGTGACGCAGACCCAACGCTATTTTCATTCATGTCCACAGGCGTTTATGCGCCCCAGATTGATTGCGGCATCACCCACACAAACGAACATACGCACGCTATCATTCGAGAGAACTTAGGTCGTTCCGCCATGTATGGTGGTCAGATTGATGGTGTTGGTCCGCGGTATTGTCCGTCCATTGAAGACAAGGTTGTGCGCTTTGCAGAAAAGACGTCTCACCAAATCTTTTTGGAACCCGAAGGGGTCAATGACCACACGGTTTATCCCAACGGGATCTCAACATCACTACCAGTGGATGTTCAAGAAGCTTACGTGCATTCCATTTATGGTCTTGAAAACGCAGATATAATCCAGCCTGGATATGCGATTGAGTATGACTACGTCGATCCGCGAGCTTTACGTGCTACTTTGGAATTGCGGGATGTCCCGGGCCTGTTTTTGGCGGGCCAGATCAATGGAACAACAGGTTACGAAGAGGCGGCGGCGCAGGGCTTGGTTGCCGGACTGAACGCCGCAGCGCAGGTGCATCATCAAGAACCGGTCGTCTTTAGCCGGCGCGAGTCTTACATTGGCGTAATGGTTGATGACCTAATCACACGAGGTGTGTCGGAGCCCTATAGGATGTTTACGTCCCGCGCCGAGTTTCGGCTTTCTTTGCGTGCAGACAACGCAGATCAGCGGCTTACCGAGCGAGGCTATGATATTGGGTGTGTAGGTGAGGAAAGATGGATCCACTTTAGTCACAAGATGGACCAGATCGTAGCGGCTAAAGTCAAGCTGTCGGAAACAAGCCTGTCGTCACGGGAAATTGCCAGTGTCGGCGTAAAGTTGAACGCAGATGGCCCGCGCCGGACCGCATTAGAGGCGCTTGCCTTAGCGGACTTCAATTTTGAACATCTTGGCCGATTAGCTCAAGATATAGATGATATTCCATCTGATATACAAGATCAGGTAAAGAAAGACGCTCTCTATGCGCACTACATTGCAAGGCAAGAACGCGATATTGCAGCGATGGAGCGGGATGAAAAGCATCTTATCCCCGATGACTTGGACTTTTCACAGATCAGCGGACTATCGAACGAAATAGTAGCGAAGTTAGCAAAAGTATCCCCATCAACCATTGCACATGCCAGCCGAATTGAAGGTATGACGCCTGCGGCGCTTATGTTGATCATTGGGGCGACCAAGAAACAGCAGCAGGCGACGGGTACATGAAGACCGAGATTGGTGGGGTAAATGTTTCACGTGAAACAATTGCTGAGCTTGAGGCCTTCGCTGAGCTTATCAAGAAGTGGACGTCTAAGATTAATTTGATTGCCCGCGGCACAATTGACGACATTTGGGAGCGGCATGTTGTCGACTCGGTGCAACTCTACAAGTTTGCGCCCGCAAAGTTCACGAAATGGGTTGATCTAGGCAGCGGTGGAGGGTTCCCGGGGATTGTTATGGCGATAATCGCAAAGTCAGAGCAACCACTGGCAAGCTTCACCCTCATCGAAAGCGACCAGAGAAAGGCCACTTTTCTAAGAACGGCTGCCCGAGAGCTTAAGCTTCCCGTAGAGGTTATCGCTCAGAGAATTGAATCTGTACCTCCTCTAGGCGCAGATGTAGTATCAGCACGGGCATTAACTGCTCTATCTGGTCTTTTGCCACTAACGCTAAGGCATCTAGGGGGCGAAGCTGTCGCCCTTTTTCACAAGGGCCGCCAGTCTCAACAAGAAGTCGCCGAAGCAGAAAAGAACTGGTCGTTTGACCTTGAAGATTACCCCAGTATCACTGATCCTGACGCCCGAATACTTCGTATCCAAAGGATAAACGCCCTTGCCTCATGAGCCAAAGATCATTGCGATAGCGAACCAGAAAGGTGGTGTTGGCAAGACAACCACGACGATCAATCTGGGTGCGGCGCTTGCTGAGAAAAACAAAAAGGTGTTGTTGATCGATCTTGACCCCCAGGGAAATGCGTCAACCGGGCTAGGTGTTGATCATGACAAGCGTGACGCCACAACATATGACCTACTTTCTGGCGATGTACCTTTCTCAGAGGCCATTCAGCAGACGTCAGTCGAAAGGCTGACGATTATTCCCGCCACCACTGATCTTAGTTCCGCAGATCTCGAGCTCATCGATAATGCCAAGCGCAGCTTTCTACTTCGCGATGTCCTCCGCAGTCATGAAGCCAGCGCAGCGGGATATGACTACATATTGATAGACTGTCCGCCGTCTCTCAATATCTTGACAGTTAATGCCATGATCGCGGCTCACTCCATTATAGTTCCGCTACAAAGTGAATTCTTCGCTCTCGAAGGTTTATCTCAGCTGATCCTGACAATCCGCGATGTGCGTCAAACGGCGAACCCAGACCTACGCATCGAGGGGATCGCACTGACAATGTATGATAGTCGGAACAATCTTTCTCTTCAGGTTGAGGACGATGCGCGCGAAAATATGGGTGACATGGTGTTCAAGACTGTTATCCCGCGTAATGTGCGTCTCAGTGAAGCACCCTCATTCTCTATCCCTGTTCTGACCTATGACAGCGCATCAAAGGGCAGCATGGCTTATCGTGCCCTGGCGGACGAACTTATTGAAAGAACAAAGAAAAAGAGGGCTGCATAGATGACACGTACACCCAAAAAGGCACGTGGGTTGGGCCGGGGCCTATCGGCTTTGATGTCGGATGTGGCGACTGACGATACTGTCAGTGCATTGCCAAAACGACCGGACCTTGTCGTGCCAATTGAGAGTGTTCAGCCAAACCCTGATCAACCTCGGAGAACTTTTGCAGAAGACGCGCTTAGGGAATTGTCCAATTCGATCGCTGAGAAGGGCATAATTCAGCCCCTCATTGTTCGGAACTCACCCTCAGATGAAAATATCTATGAGATCGTCGCGGGTGAGCGGCGTTGGCGTGCGGCGCAAATGGCGAAGCTGCATGAGATTCCTGTGTTGGTGCGGTCGTACGATGATACAGAAGTTCTCGAAATCGCAATCATTGAGAATATTCAACGGGCGGATCTTAATCCGGTGGATGAGGCTAACGGCTACAAGCAGTTGATGGACCGCTTTGGACATACACAAGATAAGCTCGCGTCGGCATTGGGCAAAAGCCGAAGCCATATCGCGAACTTGTTACGTCTGCTCAATTTACCGAGCGAAGTGCAAACATATTTGATCAATGGTCAGATCTCGGCTGGGCATGCGCGTGCCTTGGTCGGTCATGACCAGGCAGTCGCGCTGGCACGTGAGGTCATTCAGCGAAAGCTCTCTGTACGTGAGACCGAGCAACTGGCCAAAAAGGGCCCCTCCATCAAGCGGCGTTCTGTGCCAGGCGCGCCAGTTCCCAAAGACGCGGATACAGTGCAGATAGAGAATGAGCTTTCCGCGACGCTTGGTATGAAGGTAACGATTGATCATCCTGCCGGATCGGATGGTGGAAAGATGGTGATTGGCTATAAATCGCTTGATCAGCTTGATGACTTATTGCGTGCGCTTTCAGGAAATTAATCGTCTAATAGTTCCCGTAAGACCGCATTCAGTATTGGCATTCCACGATCAGTGACTTTGATTTTGTCTCCAATAAAATCAATCAGGCCATTGCTCATTAACATATTGATTTTTTTAATAAAAAATGGATTTTTAAGATTGGGGAATCTGTCAATCGACACACCCTCTCGTAACCGCATTCCCATCAGTAAGAATTCGACCATTTGGTCTTCAGCACTCAGCAATTCCCGCCGCAGATCACCATTTCCGGATTTGCGCACCTGAGAAAGCCACACTGCAGGCCCTGCTGGCGCTTCAGTCGCATATCGGGCGCCACCTAATGTCAGACGACCATGTGCACCGGGCCCAATGCCTGCATAATCCCCGTATTTCCAATAGGTCTTGTTGTGAATACTCTCAGCACCTTCAGCAGCATGATTGGACACCTCATAAGCTGGAAGCCCAGCTTCGCCACATATGTCTTGCGTCGCCAGATACATGTCAGCAGCCACATCATCATCGGGAAGTCCGCGCAGCTTTCCAGCAGCATACCGGTCACCAAATGCGGTCCCGTCTTCAATCGTCAGCTGATAAAGCGACAAATGATCAACTGCCATGCCCAATGCGTGCGATAGCTCTGATGTCCAGTCCGCGACGGATTGTCCTTGGCGCGCATAGATCAGATCAAAGCTCACACGATCAAAAACATTCCGCGCGATATCAAAGGCTTGCATCGCTTCATGTGCTGTGTGCAACCGACCCAGTGCTTTCAAGTCACGGTCATTTAACGCCTGAACACCCATCGACACACGGTTCACACCCGCATCACGATAGCCTGCAAACCGTCCTGCCTCTACAGATGTTGGGTTTGCTTCCAACGTCACTTCAATATCATTCGCGATAGGCCATGTTGCACGTATCTTTGACAGAATCACGTCAACAACTGCAGGATCCATCAAGCTCGGTGTGCCACCACCAAAGAACACGGACCGCAGCACCCGACCTTCGGTTTCTGCACCGATCCGTTCAATCTCACTCAGATAGGCAGTCGCCCATGCTTTTTGATCAATTTGCGCCACAACATGACTATTGAAATCGCAATAAGGGCATTTCGCCTGACAAAACGGCCAGTGAATATAAAGGCCAAAGCCTCCGTGTTCCCAGTCTTCAGGCAAAGCAACCTGCAATCAGCTTGGCAAAGGCATCTGCCCTGTGGCTGATCTTGTTCTTTTCCCAACGGTCCATTTCACCAAAGGTGATGTCATAACCATTAGGTTGGAAAATCGGATCATACCCATGCCCTTGCTCACCGCGCATAGGCCAAACAATCTGGCCGGCCATGACACCAGGGAACACCTCGTCATGCCCATCTGGCCATGCCAAAACCAGCGTACAACAAAACCGGGCTGTCCGCGGATACGAGGCCGAAACAGTCTCTAACGCGGCCCAACTCCGCTCCATTGCCATTTTGAAGTCACGACCGTTCGGCGTTTCGGCCCAGTCAGCTGTATAAACTCCGGGAGCACCATCAAGCCCATCAATCTCAATACCGCTGTCGTCAGAAAGCGCAGGCAGTCCGGTGGCCTTGGCAGCTGCATGTGCTTTTATCCGTGCATTCCCAACAAAGGTCGTCTCAGTTTCTTCTGGTTCAGGAAGTCCATGATCCGCATTTGACGTCAAAGACACACCATAGGGCTTCAGAAGATCAGCGATCTCTTCCATTTTGCCTTGGTTATGGGTCGCAATGACCAGCTCTTTCCCGTCAAACCGCCGCATCAGCTAACAGCCGCCAGTTGAATCGCAGTCAATTCACCCACACCTTTTTCGGCCAAGTCAACCAATCCATCCATCTGCGCACGCGTAAAGGTCGATCCTTCAGCAGACATCTGAATTTCAATCAATTTCCCACCGGTCATGACAAAGTTCCCGTCTACACCCGCCTCACTGTCCTCAGGATAATCCAGATCAAGCACCTCTTGCCCTGCATAAATCCCGCATGAAATCGCAGCAACCGGATCAATCAACGGATCGCTGATCACATCACCCGCTTTCATCAACTTCTGCACGGCCAGCTTCAAAGCAACCCAACCGCCGGTAATCGACGCACAACGCGTCCCGCCATCGGCCTGAATAACATCGCAATCCACAACAATTTGACGCTCACCCAAGGCAACCCGGTCAACACCAGCCCGCAATGACCGGCCAATCAGCCGCTGAATTTCTTGTGTGCGCCCTGATTGCCCATTCTTGGCTTCACGGCGCATGCGTGTGTTCGTCGCACGTGGCAGCATACCGTATTCCGCCGTCACCCAACCAAGGCCAGAATTCTTCAAAAACGGCGGTACGCGTTCATCAATCGTCGCGGTGCACAAAACATGCGTGTTCCCGCATTTAATCAGGCAAGAGCCCTCGGCATGCATCGTCACGCCTGTCTCTATGGAAACTTCGCGCATTTCGTTCGTCTGACGGCCTGATGGACGCATGGGGTCTCTCCTATCGGTTGCACTGGGGGGATACGCTGCCCACATATGAAATCCAACCCCGATTGACGCCCCCGCAAACTTCGTTTTAATTGCCCAGCCTTCAACCGAGGACCTGATGACCGAACAACCGCCAAATATCGACGAAATGAACGATCGCTCACGCGAGGTGTTTCGGCGCGTGGTGGAAGGATACCTGGAAAGCGGTACACCTGTCGGGTCACGGACCCTGACGCGTGATTTTTCGGAAAAGATCAGCGCAGCGACAATCCGCAATGTCATGCAAGACCTAGAATTTCTGGGGCTGGTCGGTAGCCCCCATGTCAGTGCAGGACGCATTCCTACCCAATTGGGCCTGCGCATGTTCGTTGATGGTTTGCTAGAGGTTGGCGACTTAGACGGCGAAGACCGCCAAAAGATTGACCGCACGCTGACGACCAATGACCAAGACGTCACATCTGTGCTTGATCAGGTAGGCACAGCTTTGTCTGGGGTAACTCATGGCGCCAGCCTCGTGCTGACGCCCAAACATGAAGCACCCATCAAGCACATCGAATTCGTGTCACTCTCGCAAGATCGCGCCCTTGTCGTGTTGGTCTTTGGTGATGGCCACGTGGAAAACCGCGTCTTCACACCACCTCTTGGGCAAACACCGTCATCCATGCGTGAAGCGGCCAATTTTCTGAACGCGATCGCGGCGGGGCATACGTTGTCCGAACTCGGCGCCGTCATTGCCCGCGAAATTACTGCACGACGGCGGGAAATAGATACGCTTGCGGCAGAGCTGATCGCTGACGGTTTTGCCCTTTGGGAAAACGAAGGCGAAGCCACCGAACGGCTGATCGTGCGTGGGCGCGGGAATCTGTTGGGCGAGGGCGAAAATGAAGCAGATCTGGAACGGATCAGAACCCTCTTCGATGACCTAGAACGCAAGCGCGACATCGCCCAATTCCTTGATCTGGCCGAAGAAGGCGACGGCGTGCGCATTTTTATTGGCTCTGAGAACAAATTGTTCTCTTTATCGGGTTCATCTCTCGTCGTTTCCCCTTATATGAACGCCGACCGAAAGATTATTGGCGCGGTCGGTGTGATCGGGCCAACACGGCTCAATTACGGGCGCATCGTGCCAATTGTGAATTATACTGCAAAGCTGGTTGGCAAAATGATCGCTGACCGCTCTTAAAGGGAAGACAGATGTCTGAGAAAGAAGAAGAGCTTCAAAGCCTTGATGAACTTGCTGCAGAAGGCGATGAGGTTGATTTTGATGCGGCCGAAGCCAGCTTTGATGAGATTGAGGCGCTGCGCGTCGAGCGTGATGAGTATCGCGACAAATTCATGCGCGGCTTGGCTGATATGGAAAACCTACGCAAACGTGCCGATCGTGACCGGCGTGAAGCTGAGGATTATGGCGGTTCAAAACTCGCCCGTGATATGCTGCCCGTATACGACAACATGCGCCGCGCGTTACAATCTGCTGCCGAAGCAGAGCAGGACGTAAACAAAGCCTTGCTTGAAGGTGTAGAGCTAACCATGCGCGAGTTGATCAGTGTCTTCAAGAAGCATGGAATCGACCCTATTACACCAGAAGTCGGCGAAAAATTCGATCCCAAGATGCATCAGGCCATGTTCGAAGCGCCGCTTCCTGATACCAAAGCAGGTGACATCATTCAGGTCGCCGCAGAAGGTTTCATGCTGCATGATCGTCTGCTGCGCCCCGCGCAGGTCGGGGTTTCGTCAACACCCGCAAAGTAGGTCGCTTTTCGTTTTGATACGTGTACCCCGGTGTTACCGCTTGCTGACATGCGGTGCCATCGGGCTGCTTGAGCCGTGTTCAGCGGTACTCTGTGAAATCCGACAGAGGTTTGTTCTCAATGACTGCGTCATAGATGCGTAACGTGTACTTCGCTTTTTCGTCCCAGTCGTAGTAATTTGTCGCATAGGCTTCCGCCTTCTCGGCCATTTCCACATGGCGATCAGGTTCTGACAGGCACCCTTCCATTGCGGCACGGTAATCCTGAACCAAACCTTCCATTGATTGCAACGGCACCCTTACACCGCGGTCACTTGCGACCAGGTCTCCGGGCGCGCCGTAGTCGGTGACAATACAAACCATGCCAGAGGCCATTGCTTCGATCACAACGCCGGCGCCAAGTTCGCGGATCGAAGGAAAGACAAAAGCGTCACACGTCCGCATGAATTCGGCGACTTCGGCTTGTGTCTTTAGCCCTTCGAAAATGACACGCTTTTCCGCCCCCGCATCAGCGACCATACGTTCAAGCCGTTCCTGCTCTGGTCCGCTGCCGACAATATGTAAAATGTGCCCTTCCAGCGCGGGGCTGTCGCAAAAAGCCTTCACTACGGCTTCTGGAACTTTGTAGGGCACCAGCCGACCGGCAAACAGAAAACGCTTCTGTCCATCGCCATCAAAAGGTTTACTTCGGCCTTTGCTGTGAAAGACATCGGGATCAAACCCGATTTCCGGGAATGGCACGATAGTGTCAGCTTTGGCCGCCGAAAGATCATCAATTGTATGTTGAAAAGCTGCCAAAACACAGGATGCATTTCGGTAAGTTGATCGCGCGAAAGGAAGATATCGATACAGCCCACGCAGCTTTCTCAACCCTTCACGCTCGCGTTTTTGTTCATTGGAAAAGGCGGCTGGCCAGTCCAGGTTTCCGTTGAGGGGGCCAATTACAAAGGGCTGACGTGTGCGGCCGGCGACGAAGCTGGGTAAAGTCGGCGACATTGGCGTGATGCGGTGTATCAAGTCGAAAGAGTTTGCATTCAGCTGCTTGCGAAACATCGCCAGCGCCTGCCGTTCAAAGGCAACATATGGCAGGTAAGCCATCATCTGATTTGTTGACCAGGCCACCTCATTCCCGCCGCGCAAAAACTTTGAAAACCGATGCATAGGTGCAGCAATCCACTCGTTGTCGACGTAACGGGTGATGCCTGTAAGTTCGCCTTCTTTTTCGATATTTTCCTTGTTTCGGATATGCGTGACCAGCGTCACATCAGCGACCTTGGACAGTGCGCGCGCGTATTTATATCCAACAACCGGCAGGGAAGGCCATTCAGGGTTACAGTCGTCAGCAAGAACAAGGATGCGTGGAACAGAAGACATAGATCACCTAAAAATAGCATTTCTAGTTATGACACGAGCAAAAAACCCGACAGAGCTTACCTCTCTGCCTCGGTTACGACTTAGATCGCAGTTTATAAATCAATTCAAGCGCGTCCCGAGCGCTGGATTAGGATGGTGACTTCACCCATCTTCCACCATGCTCCGCAGTTCATAAATTAACGCCAAAGCGTCTTTCGGCGTCAGGTCGTCAGGGAACACACCCTTCAAAGCGTCCTCGACTTTGGATGATTTCACTGGCGTGGGTTTTGGCGCAGGGGTCGCTGCAAACAACGGCAGATCATCAATAATCGCCTTGCGCGAACTGCCGCCCTCACGCTCACCTCTTTCAAGCGCGTCCAAAACCACTTTCGCCCGCTCAACAACAACGGGCGGTAACCCCGCCAAACGGGCCACTTGGACCCCATAGCTACGATCAGCCGTGCCGCGTTTGACTTCATGCAGGAAGATGACATCGCCTTCCCACTCCTTGACGGTGACAGTCGCGTTGTCGACGCCGTCTAATTTTGCGGATAGCGCTGACATTTCGTGATAATGCGTCGCAAAGAGTGCGCGGCATCTGTTCACATCATGCAGATGTTCTAATGTCGCCCAAGCAATAGATAGACCGTCATAGGTCGCCGTCCCCCGCCCAATCTCATCCAGTATCACCAGCGCCCGATCATCGGCTTGGTTCAAGATTGCCGCCGTTTCGACCATTTCGACCATAAATGTGGACCGCCCCCGTGCGAGGTCGTCTGAAGCGCCAACGCGACTAAAGATCTGGCTGACAATTCCAATGTGGGCATTATGTGCAGGCACAAAGCTTCCCATTTGAGCCAGTATCGCAAGTAATGCGTTCTGCCTAAGAAATGTCGATTTACCCGCCATGTTTGGGCCGGTCAGTAGCCAAATTGGCGCATCAGTTAGCCCGCAATCGTTGGCAATGAAGGGCGCGCCATCCTTTTGCAGGGCAGCTTCAACAACCGGATGACGGCCACCCGAAATGTCAAATGCGCGACTATCATCAACTTTGGGCCGGACCCAGTTTTCAGTTGTGGCAAGATGGGAAAGTGCGGCCATCAGATCAATCTCAGACAGCGCGCGCGCGAGCGCACCCAAGGGCCCGGCTTGTGCAATAATTGCATCAGTTAGGGCGGAATAGAGCCGCTTTTCAATTTCCAATGCGCGGCCACCGGCATTGAGAATGCGCGTTTCTATCTCGGACAATTCAACAGTCGTAAACCGTACCTGATTGGCGGTTGTTTGGCGGTGAATGAAGGTTTCATTCAATGGGGGGGCCATCATCTTGTCAGCGTGTGTGGCTGTTGTTTCAATAAAATAGCCAAGCACATTGTTGTGTTTGATCTTCAACGAAGCCACACCGGAGGCTTCGATAAACTCAGCTTGCATTGATGCGATGACTGATCGGCCTTCGTCGCGCAGTGTGCGTGCCTCGTCCAGTTCAGCATCATAATTTGGCGCGATAAATCCACCATCCCGCGCCAAAAGGGGCGGTTCGGCAATCAATGCTTCATCCAGCAGGTCCAACAACCCATCATGACCAATCAAATTCTTGGCGGCGTCTGCCAAAATTTGAGGCATCCCCTCCGGCAGTGTTTCTGAAAGCAGCGCTGCCTGCCCAATCGTGTTGCGAATGGCGGCCATATCGCGTGGTCCGCCACGATCAAGCGCCAGCCGCGACAACGCGCGGTCAAGGTCATGCACACCCCGAAGCGCGTCACGCATGTCACCAGCTAATCGGGCATTTTCTGCTAAGAAAGACACTGAATCCAGGCGCGACGCGATGACATCGACACTGCAAGAAGGCGAAGCCAAGCGCCGCTCTAACAAACGAGCACCACCAGCCGTTGCAGTGCGATCGATGCAATGCAAAAGTGACCCTTGTTTTGCGCCATTTATCGTATGTGTCAGCTCAAGCGATTTCCGCGTTGCCGCATCGATTTGCATCGCCGCTGACTGACCTTCTTGGACAGGCGGGCGCAGCAAAGGTAGGTTTCCGCGTTGTGTGATCTCGAGGTATTCAGCAACCGCTGACATGGCACCGATTTCTGCGCGACTAAAACCACCGAAGGCATCGAGTGACCCAACCTTATACAGTTTGCAAAGGCGTTTCTCACCCGCAGTGCTGTCAAATGCCGCCGCCCCCAAAGTTGTAAGGGTCGCACCAGAATCAGACACTGTTTCAGCCCAATTTGCCTCATTTCCATCTGCGACTATCACCTCACGCGGTGTAAGCCGGGCCAGTTCCGGCCCAAGCCGGGCCCCAGCACATGGCATCACATGGAATGCTCCTGTAGATATATCTACCCAAGCCAATGCGCCGTCATTGCGTACCTGATGGAACGCAGCCAAAAAGTTGTGTCGCCGCGCATCCAACAGCGAATCTTCTGTCAAAGTGCCCGGCGTGACCAATCTCACGACTTCGCGCTTCACCACGGCCTTGTAGCCGCGTTTTTTGGCCTCTGCCGGGCTTTCCATTTGCTCGCACACCGCGACACGGAACCCTTTGCGGATCAATGTTAGAAAATACCCTTCGGCGGCATGATGCGGAACACCACACATGGGAATGTCCTGATCATCGTGCTTGCCGCGTTTTGTGAGCGCGATATCCAACGCTTCAGCCGCAGCCACAGCATCGTCAAAGAACATCTCATAGAAATCACCCATACGGTAAAACAGGATCGCATCCGGATGATCTGCTTTGATTTCTAGATATTGCGCCATCATAGGCGTTGTGGTGGCTTTGGTGCTGGTCATGCATCCCCCCGGATCATCCCACGCACATTAACAGCCCATGTTAGCGACGAAACCCCGAAATGAACCCGTTGCGGCCTTGTGCCTGAACCCGCTATGTCTTGTGGGCTTATCAGGGGGAAATAATGACCAAGAATAAACTCACACGCGAAGATGCGTTGCAGTTCCACATGCAGCCAAGTCCCGGTAAGTGGGAAATTCAGGCCACCGTGCCGATGACAACGCAGCGGGATCTATCGCTTGCGTATTCACCAGGTGTCGCGATTCCCTGTGAAGAAATCGCAGCCGACCCAGCGCTTGCCTATGATTATACAAACAAAGGCAATTTGGTTGCTGTTATTTCTAACGGTACGGCTGTCTTGGGGCTTGGAAACCTTGGTGCGCTTGGCAGTAAGCCAGTGATGGAAGGCAAGTCAGTTCTGTTCAAACGCTTTGCCGATGTGAATTCGATCGACATCGAACTTGATACTGAAGACCCCGATGAATTCATCAAAGCCGTCAAACTGATGGGCCCCACGTTTGGCGGCATCAATTTGGAAGATATCAAAGCACCGGAGTGCTTTATCATCGAACAGATGCTCAAAGAGCAGATGGATATTCCTGTTTTCCACGATGACCAGCATGGCACGGCGGTGATTTGCGCCGCAGGTCTGCTGAACGCCCTTCATCTTTCGGGCAAAAAGATTGAGGACGTAAAAATCGTTCTGAATGGTGCAGGTGCCGCTGGCATTGCTTGTCTAGAGCTTCTTAAATCGATGGGCGCGAAGCATGACAACTGCATCATGTGCGACACCAAAGGTGTTATCTATCAAGGCCGAACCGAGGGTATGAACCAATGGAAATCAGCCCATGCCGCCAATACCAAGGCCCGTTCTCTGGATGATGCGATGAAGGGGTGTGATGTGTTTCTTGGGGTCAGTGCAAAAGGCGCTGTAACCCAAGAAATGGTGTCTAACATGGCAGAAAACCCGGTTATCTTCGCGATGGCTAACCCTGATCCAGAAATCACGCCAGAAGATGCCCATGCTGTTCGTGAAGATGCGATCGTTGCCACGGGGCGCAGCGATTATCCGAACCAAGTGAACAATGTACTTGGTTTTCCGTACCTTTTCCGTGGCGCACTGGATATCCATGCACGTGCGATCAATGATGAAATGAAAATCGCCTGTGCCGAGGCGCTTGCTGCGTTAGCCCGGGAAGATGTGCCTGACGAAGTTGCCATGGCATACGGTAAAAAGCTGACTTTCGGGCGCGACTATATCATCCCCACGCCTTTCGACCCCCGTCTGATTCACCGCATCCCAACTGCCGTAGCCCAAGCAGGTATGAAAACCGGTGTTGCTCGCCGCCCAATCGTGGATATGGATGCGTATGAGCTGTCTTTGAAATCGCGGATGGACCCAACGCAGTCAATCTTGCGCAGTCTAAACGCTCGGGCGCGTTCTAACCAATCTACTGTTGTTTTTGCGGAAGGGGATGACCCACGCGTCTTGCGTGCGGCGGTCATGTATCAGCGATCTGGCATGGGCAAAGCATTGGTTGTTGGCCGTGATGATGATGTGAGGGAAAAACTGACGGCAGAAGGTTTGGCCGATGCCTATGACGAGCTTGAAATCGTCAATGCCGGGACGACAGCGCATTTGGAAACATACAAGAACTTTCTCTATGAACGCCTGCAGCGCAAAGGCTTCGATGCCCAAGATGTTCATCGCCTTGCCGCACGCGATCGGCATGTTTTTGCAGCACTGATCCTTGCGCATGGCCATGCTGATGGCATGATCACAGGTGCAACCCGCAAGTCAGCGCATATTCTTGAGTTGATTAACCATGTCTTTGACGCCGAACCACATCACGGCGCAGTCGGTGTCACTGCTGTCTTGCATAACGGTCGTATTGTCCTGATTTCTGATACTTTGGTCCATGAATGGCCCGATGAAAACGATCTCGCTGACATTGCTGAACGCGGTGCTGCTGTTGCGCGGGAACTTGGGCTTGAGCCTCGGGTCGCGTTTCTGTCTTTTTCAACCTTTGGATATCCCGTGTCTGAACGCGCCGAAAAGATGCATCATGCGCCAAAGGTGCTGGATGCGCGGAACGCAGACTTTGAGTATGAGGGTGAAATGACGGTTGATGTGGCGTTGAACGTGAATGCGCAGGAAAATTACCCATTCCAGCGTTTGACAGGTCCCGCGAATGTCTTGGTTGTCCCTGCACGGCACTCGGCCTCAATTTCGGTCAAGCTGATGCAGGAAATGGCGGGAGCGACAGTGATCGGTCCTATTCTGTCCGGTATCGGTAAACCAATCCAGATTTGCTCAACCGGATCGACGGTGAACGATATCATGAACATGGCCGTCATTGCAGCTTGCAAGGTTGACTGATGGCAATCTGGAACCTTGGTTCGATTAACGCGGATTTCGTTTATAGCGTGCCGCATATCCCCGCGCCGGGCGAAACGCTGTCATCAACAAAGCGTCAGGTCTTCCTTGGTGGGAAGGGTACCAATATGTCTGTTGCGGCCGCCCGTGCTGCTGCACGAGTGCACCACATTGGTGCCGTTGGCGAAGATGGGCGCTGGGCAGTTGAAAGGCTGCTCGAATACGGTGTCGATACACGCAATATCGCTGTGTTAGACACTGAAACCGCCCAAGCGATCATTATGGTCGACCGCGCCGGCGAAAACGCAATAGTCCTACATCCGGGCGCGAACGCAGAGATACCGCAGGTTACTTTGCAAGCCGCAATGGCTGAGGCAGAAACAGGTGATTGGTTGATCATTCAAAACGAAACCAACCTTCAGCGCACTGCTGCCGAAATGGGCAAAAAGTTGGGATTGCAGGTCGCCTATGCGGCAGCGCCTTTTGATGCAGAGCGGGTACAGGCGGTGTTACCTCATCTCGATTTTCTAATTCTGAATGCGGTTGAAGCAGAACAGCTACAATCTGCAATAGGCCAAGGCCCTGGTGATTTGCCGGTACGCGATGTGATCGTTACACTTGGGTCTGAGGGTGCTGATTGGTACGGCGACGCAGGAAAAGAACATTTTCCCGCAATCAAAGTGGACCCTGTCGATACAACAGGCGCCGGCGATACCTTTACCGGTTATGTCTTGGCGGGCCTCGACCGAGGCATGCCAATGGCCCAAGCGATCAGTCAAGCCACCAAAGCAGGCGCATTGATGGTCACCCGTCACGGTACGGCGGATGTTATCCCTGATTTATCCGAGGTTCAGGCGTTTCAGTGACCGCTGGCAAATGGTGCGGCATCGCCCCAAAGTTCGGTCACGCGCTGATCACGGCCACATGCATTGCGGTAAAATGCATAGGCCTCTGATTGAATTTTGATCCCACGGCGCGTCACGATGCGACTTTCGCCTTTGTAGTAATCCTGATGATAGGCTTCGGCCTCATAAAACGTCGCAGTATCTAGGATTGGTGTGACAATCCGCTGCCCCAGATCGCGCTGAGCTGCGGCTTTGGCAGCCTCTGCAGCTGCGCGTTCCGCTGGGTTAGACACGAAAATAGCGGTACGATAGGCATCGCCACGGTCACAAAACTGGCCACCTGCGTCGGTTGGGTCAACTGACCGAAAGAAAGCATACAAAAGCTGGTCATAAGATACAGTGTCAGCATCATAGGTGATTTCCACAGCCTCATAGTGGCCCGAGCCCTTAAGCGTATCGTAGACTGGGTTCACAGTTGTCCCGCCCGTATACCCGGACACGACCTCACTCACGCCCTCGACTTTTTCAAAGTCACTTTCGATGCACCAAAAGCATCCTCCAGCGAGAACTGTGGTTTGAATGTCATCTGCCGCCGCCGTCTGGGCGAAAGGCAAGAGTGCAATTGTAAGGGCAAGTGGTTTTAGCATGTGGAGGTCTCCTTTGCATTAGATGTGCAGCTGTCCGACGCCAAAATCTATGGCTGTAGCCAATTCTCACGCGCTCTTTACCTCTTGGAACAGTTTGTGAGCTGGCCTAGCGTCACGATTAAGGGAGAACAAGAATGACCAAAGTGACGACCCATCAGGCTGAAGATGACGCCCGTAACGAAAATATCCTGATCTATGTTGACGGAAAAATCGTGCCAAAGGCACAAGCCACAGTGAGCGTCTACGATAGCGGCTTTATGTTGGGTGATGGTGTATGGGAGGGGCTGCGTCTTTATGATGGCAAGTGGGCCTTCATGGATGAACACATTGATCGGCTCTTTGAGGCAGCAAAAGCGATCGATCTTGATATCGGTATGGACCGAGAAGGTGTGATTTCCGCCTTGTTAGAGACACAAAAAGCAAATCAGATGACCACAAATGCCCATGCACGTTTGATGGTCACGCGTGGCATCAAGGTTCGGCCATTCCAGCACCCCAGTCTGTCGCAATCCGGACCTACGTTTGTGATTATAGTTGAGCATTCCCAACCCAAGATCCCGCGCCCTATTACCCTCGCAACTGTGCCACACCAGCGCGGCTTGCCGATGACGCAAGACCCCAAACTGAACAGCCATTCTAAACTGAATTGCATCCTTGCTTGTATTGCCGCGCAAAAGGCAGGTGCGGATGAGGCGCTGATGCTGGATGTACATGGCTTTGTGAACACGACGAATGCCTGTAACTTCTTTATCGTTAAAAATGGTGCGGTTTGGACCAGTACCGGCGATTACTGCATGAATGGAATCACCCGGCAAAAGGTAATCGATCTCTGCCGCGCCAATGACATCCCAATTTTTGAACGGAATTTCAGCTTGGTCGACACCTATTCCGCTGACGAGGCCTTCTTGACGGGAACGTTCGGCGCGCAAACACCTGTCAGCAGTGTTGATGGACGTATGATTGGTGCAGGTGAACTTGGCCCGATGACCTTGCGATTGCGCGGTCTCTACAAAGATCTGGTCGATAACACATGAGGATCGCCATGTGGTCTGGCCCGCGGAACTTGTCGACCGCGATGATGTACGCCTTTGGCAACCGCGCGGATTTCGCTGTTTGGGATGAACCATTCTATGCGCCTTACCTGAAAACGACCGGTGCCGATCATCCAATGAAGGACGAGATTATTGCGGCGCATGAAAGCGACCCCGCGATCGTCGCTCAGCGCTGTTTAGACTCTATTCCAGCCCAAAAGCCGCATTTTTACATGAAACACATGCCGCATCATATGACCTGCGGCTTCCCGCTGGAATGGGCAAAGGACTGCATCAACATCCACCTGATCCGGCATCCGGCCCGCGTGATCGCCAGCTATGGGGCAAAGCGGGATGAGATGACGTTGGAAGACATCGGGTTCATGCAGCAAGCCGCACTTTACGATGAAATCGGCGGGCTGGTAATCGACAGTTCAGATATTCGCGCTGATCCGGAAGGGATGCTTCAGAAACTTTGTGCCGCAATCGATCTGCCCTTCGACCCCGCGATGCTGCATTGGCAAGCGGGCCCACGCAAAGCTGACGGAATATGGGCCAAGCATTGGTACAACGCCGTGCATCAAAGCACAGGGTTTGCCGGGGCAGAGGGACCGCTGCCTGAACTGGATAGAACCCAAGAAAAAATGCGGCACCTCGCGATGCCGCATTATGAAAAACTTGCCGACCGAAAACTTTAACCTTTCCGGTTACGCGCTGCCAACAGCTTCAACCGCAATGCGTTCAGCTGAATGAACCCCTGCGCGTCGGTCTGATCATAAGCGCCCATGTCATCCTCAAATGTCACATGTTCTTCGGAATACAGCGTCTGATCCGACCAGCGGGCCACAGTCGTCGCGGACCCTTTGTACAGCTTCACGCGCACAGTACCCGATACGTGTTCTTGGCTTTTGTCGATCAGGGCTTGCAGCATTTCACGCTCGGGCGAGAACCAGAAACCGTTGTAGATCAGCTCAGCGTACTTCGGCATGATACTGTCTTTTAGGTGGCCAGCACCGCTGTCCAACGTGATCTGCTCAATGCCACGGTGCGCCTCAAGCAGGACGGTCCCGCCGGGTGTTTCATAGATGCCGCGTGACTTCATCCCGATGAACCGGTTTTCCACCAGATCGAGACGGCCAACGCCATGTTTGCCACCAAGTTCATTCAACTTGGTCAGGATGGTCGCGGGCGACATTGTTTCACCGTTGATCGCGACTGCGTCACCACGTTCAAACGTGATCTCAACCATTTCGGGTGTATCTGGCGCATCCTCTGGCGCGACGGACCGCTGGTACACGTACTCTGGTGCTTCCTCGGCCGGATCTTCCAGAACCTTACCCTCGGATGACGTGTGCAGCAGGTTGGCATCCACACTAAACGGTGCTTCGCCACGCTTGTCTTTCGCGATCGGAATCTGATGCTTTTCCGCAAATTCAATCAGTTTGGTCCGGCTGCCCAAATCCCATTCACGCCAAGGGGCAACCACAGCGATTTCGGGGTTCAGCGCATAAGCGGCCAATTCAAAGCGGATTTGGTCATTACCCTTGCCTGTTGCACCATGGGAAATCGCATCAGCACCTTCAGCCTCTGCAATCTCGACCAGACGCTTGGAAATCAAAGGGCGGGCAATCGAGGTGCCCAACAAATAGAGGCCCTCATACAGCGCATTTGCGCGAAACATTGGGAACACAAAATCGCGCACGAACTCTTCGCGCAGGTCTTCGATATAGATGCTTGACGCACCCATCATCTCGGCCTTCTTGCGTGCTGGTTCCAGCTCTTCACCCTGACCCAGGTCAGCCGTGAAGGTCACAACCTCGCAGCCATATTCAGTCTGCAACCATTTCAGAATGATCGAGGTATCAAGGCCACCTGAATAGGCCAGAACAACTTTTTTCGGAGCGGTCATAGGAATGCGCCTTTACATCAATATAAGCTTTCCCGCGCGATAACGGTTTTTCCCAAC
This sequence comes from uncultured Paracoccaceae bacterium, assembly GCA_947496605.1. Classification (GTDB taxonomy): domain Bacteria; phylum Pseudomonadota; class Alphaproteobacteria; order Rhodobacterales; family Rhodobacteraceae; genus Yoonia. Next base: position 607,167 of record CANMDF010000003.1, read on the forward strand.
AGGAGCAAGAACTGCTACCCTTCCGTTATTATTGCCCCATAAATATCCTAGAGAAGGCGCGTAGCGACGAAGGTAAAGCCCCCTATCGCATTAAATTAGCCACGAAATCTGCGTCACCTTCGTTGTACAATTCCGCAATCGCGTCTTCTGGCGCTAGCCAAAGCGCAATATGCCCAGCCTCTGTCGGGGGCCCATGCGGCCGGACGGGCCGTGCCAGATAGATATGGCACAGCTTTTCGGCCCACATGTCGTACTCTGGCATGAAGGTGAAACGCCGGAATACACCTAGTTTGCGGGGTGCCGCAATCCGCCAGCCTGTTTCCTCAAACACCTCGCGGTGCAGTGCGTTCAACGGATGCTCGCCCGGATCAATCCCGCCACCGGGTAGTTGAATCTCAAAGTGTGGATCGCCCTGATAAGTCAGCAGCAGCTTCCCATCCAACGGCAAAATCGCATAAACGCCAGCTCGGTGTTTGTACCGCTGCCCGCTTACTGGCACCTCGCCATACCGTCTGATCATAGCTTTACCCCTTGGACGCTGCCTTGCTCCACCTATATAGGCGCGGTATGCCATCCCTAAACTTGTTAGGAAAGACTATGACCACAGGCACCCAAATCGCCTGGGACGATACCGTCCTGCCGTTTCAACTTGACGCATCCGACATCCGTGGCCGGGTGGCGCGTCTGGATGGCGTGTTGGAACAGGTTCTCAAACAGCACAACTATCCTCCCATGATCGAAGGTCTGGTGGCCGAGATGGCATTGCTGACCGCATTGATTGGTCAAACCATGAAACTGCGCTGGAAACTGTCTTTGCAGGTCCGTGGTTCCGGCCCCGCCCGTTTGATTGCGACAGATTACTATGGCCCCACAGATGATGGGCAGCCTGCGCGTATCCGCGCCTATGCGTCTTATGATGCCGAGACTTTGGATCAAACCGCTGATCCGTTTAGTCAAATCGGCAACGGGTATTTCGCCATTCTGATCGACCAAGGCGAGGATATGACCCCTTATCAGGGTATTACCCCCATCGCTGGCGGGTCGCTTTCTGCCTGTGCCGAGACTTATTTTGCGCAATCCGAGCAAATCCCAACCCGGTTCCAATTGACCTATGGCCAGTCGCAGTTGCCCGGTGAGGCCACGCATTGGCGGGCCGGTGGCGTGATCTTGCAGCATATGCCCAAAGCATCGCCGCATGTGACTGGTGAGGGTGGATCGGGCGAAGACGGGTTGCTGGATGCGACAGACATCTTGGATGCTGATGAAAGTGAAAACTGGAACCGCGCCAATGCGCTGTTGGACACGGTCGATGAGATTGAGCTGATCGGCCCAACCGTGTCGCCGACGGAATTGTTGGTGCGTTTGTTCCACGAAGAGCAGCCGCGCGTGTATGATGCCCAGCCGATCAAGTTTGGCTGCAGCTGTTCGGACGCCAAAGTCCGGCAAAGCCTGTCGATCTATTCGGCCAAGGATATCGCTACGATGACGACCGAAGAAGGCACCGTGACCGCCGACTGCCAATTCTGCGGTTCGCATTATACCTTTGACCCCGCAACACTGGGGTTTGAGGCCAAGGATGCCAGTGCCTGACCTACGCCAAAAACTGCAAGACGCGCTGATCCAAACGGGCGGCGCGTCTTCTGATTTTGACCTGAACGCTGACGTAAAGGTGCCAGTGCGTGATCTAACCCCGGCGGCCGTATTAATCGGCATTCGGGCCGAGTCAGAGACTGTTATTTTGACAAAACGCTCTGCGCGGCTGAAACATCATCCGGGTCAGATTGCCTTTCCCGGTGGCAAGCAGGATCCAACTGATCCCACTCTTGTCGATGCTGCTTTGCGCGAAGCGCGTGAAGAGATTGGCCTGCCATCTGATATCGTTGATGTGCTCGGAACGCTTCCGCCTCATCAAACAGTCACTGGTTATCAAGTCACGCCCGTCTTGGCGCTGATCAATGGTCACTACGATCCTGTGCCAGAAGCCGGTGAGGTCAGCGAAGTGTTCGAAGTGCCGTTGGCGCATCTGCTGAAGCCAGCGAATTTTCTGATCGAAGGGCGTCGCTGGCAGGGCCGAAAAAGACTCTATTACACCGTACCTTTCGGTCCTTACTACATTTGGGGCGCCACCGCCCGCATCCTGCGCGCCTTGGCCGAGCGTGCGTCATGACCCAGATTTCTGCATCTTGGTTGGATGACGACGCTTCGCAAAAAATCTGTAAATTGTTCACTGACGCAGGCTATCAAGCATGGTTCGTCGGCGGCTGTGTGCGCAACACATTGTTGGGTGAACCTGTTGCTGATCTTGATTTGTCGACCGATGCGTTGCCCAAGGTAGTGATGCAGTTGGCGAAAGCCGCAAAGATCAAAGCAATCCCAACGGGCATCGACCACGGCACCGTCACGCTGGTCGTCAACGACATCCCTTTTGAGATCACAACATTCAGGCGTGATGTTGCAACCGACGGCAGACGCGCGACCGTCGCATTTTCGGATAACATGACAGACGACGCACGCCGCCGCGATTTCACGATGAACGCGCTTTTTGCCGATGCGGATGGCCAGATCGCCGACCCATTGGGCGGCTTGCCCGACCTGCATGCGCGGCACATTCGGTTCATCGAAGACGCGGATCAGCGGATCAAAGAAGACTACCTGCGCATCCTGCGGTTCTTTCGGTTCTATGCTTGGTATGGCGATCCTGAGGAAGGTCCAGATGCTGACGGATTGGCTGCATGCGCGAATAACATCGAAGGGCTGCAATCGCTCTCGCTCGAACGGGTTACGGCGGAGATGCTCAAACTGCTTGCCGCCCCCGATCCAGCCCCCGCTTTGGCGTCGATGGCATCAACAGGCGCTTTGGCGCAAATCTTGCCGGGTGCGGAATCGGGCAGTCTTGCGGTTCTTGTCCACTTGGAACAATCGCTCGCGATTCAACCAGATCCACTGCGCAGACTTGCTGTGATCGGCGGCATGCCAACCGAGGCACTACGTCTTTCAAACGCCCAAGCGCGTGATCTTACGCAGATGATTTCTGGGATGTCCTCGGTTGAGACAAGTTACCGATATGGCGCTGACATCGGGCGCGATGTTCTGTTGATTCAATCTGCATCGCTCGGACAACCCGTCGATCAATCCGCGCTGGACACTGTCAAAAACGCATCGCAGCAAACATTCCCTCTCAAAGCTGCGGACCTTATGCCAACTCTCAGCGGTCCTGCGCTTGGCAAAGCCTTGAAAGAGGCAGAAGCGCGATGGATAAGCTCAGGCTTCACTTTGACGAAAGCGCAATTGCTTGACTGAGTTCCTGCCCCTGATTGGTTTCGTGTTCTTCGGGCTCTTTTCGCCTGGCCCAAACGTGATCCTGATCACCGCATCTGGTGCGCGGTTCGGGTTTCAACGGACCATCCCGCATATCATCGGGGTGGCTTTGGGCGTTGGGGTGATTGCGGCGGTGACAGGCATCGGTATTGGTACTTTGATCACGGCGCAGCCTGCGCTGGGCCTTGTGCTTAAGATTATCGCAAGTCTTTGGATTCTATGGATGGCGTACAATCTATGGCGGGCTGATCCAACGAAGACAACAGAAACGGATAAGCCGTTCACATTCCTCGAAGCCGTTCTTTTCCAATGGGTAAACCCCAAGGTCTGGGCCGTCGCCCTGAGCGCCACGGCCTATGTCGCAACCCTTGCGCCAATCCAGCAAGCGATGTCATTGGCAGCGACTTTTTCCACCATCAACCTTGGTGTGTGCACCTTTTGGGCCATCGCAGGCAGCCTGCTGTCTTACCTGCTGACCAACGCTGCTGCATGGCGCATTTTCATGCGTATTATGGCGCTCGCTTTGGTGGGTTTTTCGGTCCTCCTTTTTCTCTGACTGATCCTTTGCTATAGCTGGCGCATTACCCCGAAAGGCAAGCTGATGTTTCGTTGGTTCGAAAATCTTGTCGATCCCTATGTGCCCTACAAAGAGAGCGACACGCCGCCCCAGCGGCTCTATCCGTTTCTGCGTGAATACGCAGAGCCGTTTAAACGCGTGTTCTGGATTACGGGCCTAACCTCGATCGTTATTGCGATCGTTGAGATTTGGTTGCTTGGGTATTTGGGCCGGTTGGTCGATATCCTGTCTGGTGGTACGCCAACACAGGTTTGGGCGGAAAGTGGCAAAGAGTTCATTATCGTTGCCATTCTGATCCTGACCATGCGCCCTGCGTTCCACATGTTTCAGATTCTGTTGCTGAACAATACGATCCTGCCAAATTTTGGCACGTTGGTCCGTTGGCGTGCGCATCGCCATGTATTGCGCCAATCGGTTGGTTGGTTTGAAGATGATTTTGCCGGGCGCATTGCGAACCGGATCATGCAAACACCGCCCGCAGCGGGTGAAGTGGTGTTCCAGCTCTTTGATGCGATCACGTTCGCTTTGGCCTACGTCATCGCAGCGGCTGTTCTCATGGGGCAGGCGGATGTACGGCTTCTGGTTCCGCTATTGCTGTGGATTGTGCCTTATATTTTCCTGCTGCGATGGGTCGTGCGCCGTATTGGACCTGCGTCTGAAGCTGCTTCAAATGCCCGAAGTGCGGTGACCGGGCGTGTCGTTGATAGCTACACCAATATCCACTCAGTTAAGATGTTCGCCCATCACGACCGGGAAATCGACTATGCAAAGGAAGCCATTGAAGAGGCACGGCGCACGTTTCAGATCGAGATGCGTCTTTATACGATCATGGATGCGGGCCTGATGCTGTTGAACGGTTTGCTGGTCGTTGGCGTCGTTGGCTGGGCGATCTGGCTTTGGATGCAGGGTGCGGCCAGTGTTGGTGTTGTCGCGGTTGCGACGTCGCTTGCACTGCGTTTGAACGCGATGTCCGGGTGGATCATGTGGGCTGTGACCAATTTTTTCCGTGAATTGGGCGTGGTGTCGGAAGGCATGCAAACAATCGCGCAGCCGGTGACTTTGGTGGATGGCAAGACGGCGAAACCACTGGAACTGACAGCCGGTGGCGTCGAGGTGCGCGATCTTTCACACCATTATGGCAAGCAGTCTGGCGGTTTAGATCATGTAAACCTATTGATCGCGCCCGGTGAAAAGGTCGGCCTTGTCGGTCAATCCGGTGCAGGTAAATCAACGCTCGTTAAGTTGCTACTTCGCTTCTATGACGTTGAACACGGCGAGATTCTGATTGATGGGCAGGACATCAAGACTGCTACCCAAGACAGCCTGCGGAGTGCCGTAGGTATGGTCCAACAGGATAGTGCGCTTTTGCATCGGTCTGTCCGTGAAAATATCCTTTACGGGTGTCCGACCGCGACTGAGGACGAAATGATCGCTGCAGCCAAAAAGGCCGAGGCGCATGACTTTATTCTTGGGCTCGAAGACAACGAAGGAAATGATGGTTATGATGCGCGTGTAGGCGAACGTGGTGTTAAACTATCGGGTGGCCAGCGGCAACGGATCGCGCTGGCGCGCGTCATTTTGAAGGACGCGCCAATCTTGTTATTGGACGAAGCGACCAGCGCCCTAGATAGTGAAGTCGAAGCTGCAATTCTTCAGACGCTTTATGGGATGATGGAAGGCAAAACGGTCATCGCAATCGCACACCGCTTGTCGACGATTGCCCAAATGGACCGGATCATCGTCATGGATCAGGGGCGCATCATCGAGAACGGGACGCATGACGAATTGCTGGCTGAGAATGGCCAATACGCACGGTTCTGGGCGCGCCAATCAGGGGGCTTTCTGGGGCAGAACAAACAGGAAGTTGAATGACACCAGAGCGCTGGATTGACCCTTTTGAACCTGCCGAAGGAGCGCCACCACGGACGTTGATGGCGTTTATGGGTTGGTGCCTGAAGGGTAGCACAAAAGTGACGGTTTGGGCCGGGATAGTGTCTGCTTTGGCGGGCACGCTTGAGGTGGCAACCGCCCTTATGCTGGGCTGGGTGATTGATGCTGCTCTCGCATCTTCGGGCGAAGGGTACTTTACCGAGAATGTGCTATTGTTGCTGGGTGTGACAGCTTTCTTTGTGATATTGCGTCCTATCATCTTAGGATTGTCCGGTGTCATGCAAGCCGTCGTTGTTGGCCCCGCGCTCGGCAATCTGATCTTATCGCGATTGCATCGCCATTCGCTTGGGCAGTCGGTGACGTTCTTCGACGACGACTTTGCAGGCCGGATTGCACAAAAACAGATGCAAGCTGCACGCGCTGCCAGCGATCTGGTGGTTGATATGATCCACACAGTGGCATTTGCGTTGGCATCTCTTGCCGCCTCTGTGATCCTGCTGTTCACAATTGATGCGCGTTCGGCATTGCTGCTGGCGGCATGGGCAATGGCCTACATTTTGCTCATCCGGTTTTTCATGCCGCGGATCCGTGCCCGCTCAAAGGCAAGGGCGGCAAGCCGGGCGATGGTCACTGGCCAAGTTGTCGACACGATCACGAATATCAAGACGGTGAAACTCTTTGCCCATGACGCACATGAAGACCGCGCGGCAACCGACGCAATGGCGACGTATTGGGGCACGGCAGTCAGTTTCGGATGGTTGTCGGCATCATTCCGGTTTTGGTTAATGACGCTGGGTGGAATGCTACCGATTATCTTGGTTGGCGTGACCCTTTACTTCTGGACGACAGGGTCCGCGACTGCAGGTGATATTGCCGCCGCTGGTGCGATTTCACTGCGTCTCAGCCAAATGACAGGTTGGGTCAGTTTCACGCTCATGGGCATGTACGCCAATGTTGGCGAAGTTGAGGATGCGATGAACACGCTTAGCCCTGAACATACATTGACTGACGCACCAAATGCTTCTGAGCTTGTTGCGAAAGATGGCGCGATTTCACTCAAGAATGTGTCTTTCAGCTATGGCGGTGGTCCCGGTGGCTTGGATGATGTGACGCTTGATGTGCGGACTGGCGAAAAATTGGGTCTGGTTGGTGCATCTGGTGCGGGCAAGTCGACGCTCGTCGCATTGTTGTTGCGGCTTTACGATACAGAAGCCGGCAAGATCGCGATCGATGGCACGGATGTGCGCGAGGTGACCCAAGAAAGCCTGCGCCGCCAAATCGCGATGGTCACGCAGGAAACCGCGATGTTTAACCGCTCAGCCCATGACAACATCAAATACGGCAAACCTGACGCCACTTTGGCCGAGATTGAAGCAGCCGCACGGCAGGCCGAGGCGCATGAGTTTATCGAGACGTTGAAAGATCACAAAGATCGCGTCGGATATGAGGCGCATTTGGGCGAGCGCGGTGTCAAGTTGTCTGGTGGCCAACGCCAGCGTATCGCGATTGCCCGCGCCATTCTAAAGGACGCGCCGATCCTTGTGTTGGATGAGGCGACGAGCGCTCTGGATTCCGAGGTCGAGGCCGCCATTCAAGGTGCGTTAGAGTCTATTATGGAGGGCAAGACGGTTATCGCCATCGCCCACCGCTTGTCGACTTTGGCGCGGATGGATCGGATCGTCGTGCTTGACGCGGGGCGCATTGTCGAAGAAGGAACCCATGATGCGCTGCTGGCCCAAGATGGGCTTTATGCGCGTTATTGGAACCGCCAATCCGGTGGCTTCATCAATGTGAAAGATGCGGCGGAATAGATGCTGACGATTGAAAGTTTGACCCACCTTGGATTGGGGCGTGCCTCTGATGGGCGTTCTCTGTTGCCCCGCGTATTGCCAGGTGAAGAGGTGGATGTCGCCCAAGATGGCACCGTGCGGATTGTGACGCCTTCGGTCGACCGGATCGCTGCCCCGTGCCGGCATTTCAAATCCTGTGGTGGTTGTGCCATGCAACATGCCACCGATGTTTTTGTGGCCGATTGGAAGCAGGATATTGTGGTGAAAGCCGTCCAAGCGCGTGGACTAGACACTGTTTTCCGCGAAATCGCGACGTCACCGGCGCAATCGCGCAGGCGTGCGAAATTGTCGGGTCGGCGCACCAAGAAAGGCGCGATGGTCGGGTTTCATACCCGTGCATCCGACACCTTGGTTCAGGTTCCCGATTGCCAATTGCTGACACCTGCCTTGATCGCTAGCTTTCCAGCGCTTGAGGCGTTGACCGTTCTGGCCTGTTCGCGCAAAGGCGAGATTGATTTGACGGTGACCGAGGCCAAGTTAGGTCCGGATGTACTGGTCGCGACCGACAAAGAACTGACCCCGCAGTTGCGTGTCGAGCTTGCGGGTCTGGCCAATCAGTTCGGGTTGTCGCGGTTGGTTTGGAATGACGAACCTGTCGTGATGATTAATCCGCCGGTGCAGGATTTTGGCGGCACGGGCGTTGTACCCCCGCCGGGTGCGTTTTTGCAGGCGACGAAACATGGCGAAGCGACGTTATTGGCGGCGGTGGAAGAGATCACCTCAAACGCCAGTCGTGTGATTGATCTGTTTTCTGGTAGTGGGACGTTCGCCTTGCCATTGGCAAAGCGGGCAGAAGTGCATGCGGTTGAAGGTGAAGCCGCGATGCTGGGTGCGCTGGATCGTGGTTGGCGCGAAGGCCACCAACTGCGCCGGGTCACAACCGAAACCCGCGATTTGTTCCGGCGACCGCTGGAAGCAGATGAATTGCGTCACTTTGATGCGGCCGTGATCGACCCGCCGCGTGCGGGTGCCGAGGCGCAGATCGAAACGCTGGCCGCGTCTGAAGTTAAGATAATCGCAATGGTATCCTGCAACCCTGTGACATTCGCGCGTGATGCACGGACTTTGGTGGATGCGGGTTTTGCCATGCCATGGATACAGGTCGTTGATCAGTTCCGTTGGTCGCCCCATGTTGAGGTTGTTGCATCATTCACGCGGAAATGATGGTGGACGGCTTAAGTTCTCTTTGGTGAAAGTGCCAATTCATGTATTCAATCAGAAAACGGCGCAGACCGTAGCGATGGGCAGAGACATGATTTCACGACGTTCAATGATGGCAGGGACAGCAGCATTTGGTATTGCGGGCTGTACAGGTCAATTGCCGGTTTATCGCGGTCCGGAAGTGACCCGTATTCAGGTGTTGAAAGACCGCCGTGAAATGCAGTTTTTTCATAACAGAACTCTTTTGAAGAATTACAAGATCGATCTGGGCTTTGCCCCTATTGGCCATAAGACCCAAGAAGGTGACGGTCGCACGCCCGAGGGTGGGTACCGTATCAATCGACGCAATCCCAACAGTCGGTTCCATTTGTCTTTGGGCATTTCTTACCCTGATGCAAATGATGTCGCTTATGCCCGTTCCAAAGGTATCGATCCGGGTGGTGATATTTTCATCCATGGCACGCCACCCAAATGGATTGGCACGCCGGATTGGACGTGGGGCTGTATTGCCGTCACAAACGACGAGATGGATGAAATCTTTCCGATGATTAACACCGGAACGCTGATCTATATCTACGCTTAGAAACTAAATCCGGATATCGGTTGGCTAATCGTGGGATCGCTACCCATGTTCATTGTCCACCACAGCTTGGTTGATTCTTCTTGGAACCACGCAAAGCCCATGAAGCGGGCGTTTGCATCTAAGATAACTGCACGCGTGTCTTCTTGGGCCATCCATGCCGCAAGTGTTTGCAGTTCTGATTCAAATGATTCTGAGATGTTTTCACCCAAAAGCCTGCCAGGGAAACCGACGCGGCGTGCGCGTTCTACCGGGCTGGACCCATCTGAGCCAAAGAGCCACGGACGGTTTTGAACCGCCATATCGCGTGAATGGGTTGCCGCGGCTGCATTCAAACGTGCATCAAGCTCAACCGCTTGAACGCCCGCGTTCTGTCGCAACGCATTGACGCTATCCAGCATACGAAACTGAATTGCAGCTTCGTCGCCGGGGCTGATCACAAAGGCCGAGGGCAAAGGCAGACCGTCTGAACCAAGGGGCCGTGTTGAGGCTGCGCCACATGCTGAGAGGCCAAGAGCCGCCATCCCCAAGAATACTTCGCGTCGCAACATTTCACTACTCGCCTTTGCATTAGTCGATATTCTTTAACGGGAATTAGGTGACACTTCAAACCCACAAGTCCATAGAACTATAGGGATGACATTTGTTTGAATTGCGGCGCATTGCCAGACACATTATCTGTCACTCTTGAAAGATGACTGATCCTTTAAGGAGGACCAACATGACGACGAAATTATCGCGCCGGGGTTTCTTGGCCGCATCCGCAGCAATGGTGGGCACCGGTGCAATTGCACAAACTGCAAATAGCACCGAGATAGAAGCTGATATTTCCAGTGGCGTTCAGCGTAACGTAGCGAGTTTCCGGTCGTTGGATTGGCAACCCTACTTTAGCAACCTGAACAAAGGTGCTGTGTTGGTTGATATTCAATCACGCGCTTTGCACTACTGGTCAGAAGATGAAGCGATTTACAAACTGTTCCCGACAAGCGTTCCGCTATCTGCAGAGCTAACGCGAACAGGGCGTACTTCTATCACACGCAAAGTCGAAGGTCCCAGCTGGGCACCAACGCCTTCAATGAAAATTCGCAATCCTGAATGGCCGGATTTCATCGGCCCTGGTCCTGATAATCCGTTGGGCACACACGCATTGCACCTGACGTGGCAGTACTACCGTATTCACGGCACCCACGACACACGCAAAATCGGCCGTCGTTCATCGAACGGCTGTATTGGTCTTTATAACGAACAGATTGCCGAGCTCTATAACCTGACACAGGTTGGCACGCAGGTCTTGTTGATTTGAGAATTACCAGAAAGCACCAAAAAAGGGCGTATCATGCGATGCGCCCTTTTTTGTTTCATTGATCAAGTGGATGGCTTGGTCGGTGGCGGCGTCTTCAAGAAGCCAAATCGCCACCAGTTCTTTTTCTTCCACGCGGCCATTTCCAGCTCTGCTTGACGCTGGGCCTTACGTTCTTCAAGTTCAGCCACTGTCTTTTGGATCGCCCGCTGCTCTTCAAGAGTTTCAGTGGTTTCTTGATTGAACTCATCGACCCAGCCCAATGCTTTTGCTGGCTTTGGATCAGAGAGTTTCGGCGGCGGCGGCGCTTTCTTTGCGTCACGTGGTTCTGAGTTCAGAACGTATTCGTTTGTTTCAGACACAAGACGGGTCAGCGTTTTTTCAAGGTTGAACCGCGAAGACACGTTTAGCGGCTTAACCCGCTTACCTTCTTTGTTGATGATGTTCAGCCACTCGGTCGCGGACTGAAGACGTGCCTTTGGCAGGATCTGCATCGCCTTATCGATCGCGCCAAGGAAGGCAGCGTCATATTCTGGGAAACGACCGGTCAATGGTTCGCACGGATCAGGGTTGTTGCCCGCAAATTCAGCCATCCGCGTTTGACTATTTGGTGGGGCCACGCCGCTGATCAGGTGATAGAATGTCGCGCCAAGCGCATAGAGGTCACTGCTTGGGCCTTGCTTGCCGCCAGCAAAATAGAATTCCTGCGGTGAATACCCATCTTTGACAATCAGCACAGAAGAAATCGCGCGTGTCTCGCGGCTTGCTTCTTCTCGGGCTGCGCCAAAGTCGATTAGGAATGGGCTGCCCCATTTATCAAGCAGGATGTTGTCGGGTGAAATGTCGCGGTGCAATAGATCACTCTGGTGAACCAAATCAACGGCATCCAGAACCTTAATCAGGATTTCCTTGATCTGGTCAGGCGGAACAGGATTGTTTTCATCGTTGATGATGCTTAGCAGGTCACGACCTTGGATGAGGTCAAGAACCATATAGGCGGTTTCATTGTCCTCAAAAATCCGGTGAACGCCGACGACATTCGGGTGACGCATTTTCGCGATACTACGCGCTTCGCGCATAAACATGTCAACGATTGTACGGTATTTTTCGGTGTGCTGCTCTGAACGAACAAGTACATCCTTGCCAACGCGCATACAGAACACTTCTGGGTAGCATTCTTTGATAACAACGTCCCGATCAAGGTAGTTGTCTTTTGCAAGATAGGTGATGCCAAAACCACCATTGCTGAGCGCGCGATCAATTGTGAATTGGTCACCTAGCAGAGTCGTACCATCCGGGAGCGCCTCACTGCGTCCTTCCTGAATGTCCTCTTCGAGAGGTTGGGTTGCTGCCGTCATTTTCTCACTCATCGCCCCAGACACACGGGACGACCCAAACATTTACTTTTACGGTTCACGTTATCTTACGAAATTATGTTACCTTTAGGGCAAGCTTGAACCAAAGTAATGGCCGATCTGCCAAAAATCCCGCCATATTCTATAGTTAACAGGTATTTTGTTTCATTTCTTGCACCAAAATGAACGGACTCGGGCATTATTTAGGCAGCCCTGAATGTAACTGCAACCTATCGGGGTGATCTGATTCTCGTTGTCTTCAAGACATTGCCATCTTGGTCGCAAATCATACGGATGCGGTGGTCTTGATACCAAAAGGTTAGGCGCACCCGTCCATCGTCTTCACCGACCCCATTTTCAGACTGGCTCGTGATCTCGCCGCTGCGCATTTTTTCGGGCACCTGAGAGGGTTCTAACCCCAGAAGTGGCCCCAGATCATGTGCATCAACCGTTGCACCATCTGCAGTCAGCGCAACCTTCATATTTCTAGCCAAGCCAGCCTTTGAGGTTCTTCTCAATCACGCCTGATAGCGCGTCGATATGTGCAGGATCGTCGTTGAGGCAGGGGATATATGTAAAGTGCTCTCCGCCCGCCTCTTCAAAGCTTTCCTTGATCTCTTCGTTGATCTCTTCGAGCGTCTCGATGCAATCGGCGGAGAACGCAGGTGCGCAGATCGCGATGTTCTTGATACCTTCTTCTTCGGCTAAACGCGCCACTTCGTCGACGGTGTAGGGTTTTAGCCACTCTTCTGGCCCGAACAATGATTGAAAGGTCGTCACGATCTGTGTGTCGTCCCAGCCAAGACGTTCCTTCAAAAGCCGTGTCGTTTTCTGGCATTGGCAATGATACGGATCGCCTTCGCGCAAGTAGCGTTCTGGCACACCGTGGTAAGAACAAATCAGCTTTTCTGGCTTTTCGTCTGCTTCTGCATAGGCACGTTCGATCGATTGCGCCAACGCCTCGATATAGGCAGGCTCTTCGAAGTAAGGGTCAACGATCCGGGCCGTTGGTTGCCACTTTTCCTTCATCAAAGCGCGGAAAAATTGATCGTTTGCGGTGGCCGAGGTTGCGCCCGCATAATGCGGGTAAAGCGGGAAAAACAGGATCTTGGTGCAACCGTCTTCGATCATTTCCCGCACTTTGGATTGCGTCGACGGGTTGCCATAGCGCATGCAGAAATCGACGCGTACATCATCACCGTAACGCTCAACCATCTGCGCTTTGATCGCTGCGGTTTGCTTTTTCGTGATCGTCAGCAGCGGGCTCTCATCGTCTTCTTCATTCCAGATCGATTTGTAAGCCGCACCGGATGAAAACGGGCGCTTGGTTAGGATGACCAACTGCAAAAGTGGCTGCCAAATCCAAGCGGAGTAATCGACGACACGTTTGTCAGACAGGAACTCGTTTAAGTATCGGCGCATTGACCAATAATCCGTTGCATCAGGCGTGCCAAGGTTGGCCACCAAGATACCCACTCGCGCGGGTTTCACCGCTGGGTGATCAGGCTGCGCATGCATGGGGCATGTGGCGGGGCGCTCTTCGGCCGTGGCTTGTGCATCGAACATTTTCATCGCCTCTTAGGTAGCGTCATTTGTCTGGTAGTAAAATGGAATACGCATGGGTTTAGTCATTGGACCGCTTTATTGGTGTTTCACTCGTATTTAGTGCATCTGCCAGCCGTGTTTTCGCACTGCCGGGCCGCAAAGGTTGCGGTTGGCTGTCGGCGGGTGCCCATCCTGTCAGCGTGATGACCTCAAAAGTGGCATCGACGCGATTCTCGTCGTTGCGGAAATTGTCAGCGTAAATGCAGGCCGCTTCGGTTAACACGTTGCGGCGGGTCGCGTGTTTGATGCGCTGATGCAGGGCGTTGTTCTCACCCATTTTGCGCAGATCATGCATCAGGTGGAACGCGTTTGCGTAGCTGACGGTCAGCAGTGTGCTGTCGGCAACCGGCAACGCGAAACCAGCGCGTTGCAATAACGCGCCAAGGTCACGGATTTCGCCCATTGGTGCGATCCGTGGCGATAGACCGCCCGCGACCACCGCCTCGGCCTCGGCCAAAGATGCACGCAGCTCGTGCAGGGTCTGACCGCCAAGAAAGGTGCAAAGCAACAGCCCATCTGGTTTTAGCGCGTGGCGTGTCTGCACAAGCTGCCCGACTGGATCATTCGCCCAATGCAAGCACATGACATGCAAAATCAGATCGTGGGCATGAGGGGTCAGGGCCAGCGCGTCTTCATCGCTGACAATCGTGGCTTCTGGATAACGCGCGCGCCAAAAATCGGGAAAACCCGTGACAATCGCGATCGACGTAAAGGTTCTATTAACCTCAATCAGTCTCTCATGCAGTTCATCGGCGGCGTGTTCGTGCAAAAACAAGGCGCTGGGCTCGGCGCGGGCGCGGTTGCGCATCAAAGCGGCGCGGTCTGTTAGCTGGGGCATATCCATGCTGGGTCATTTAGGGTGCATTCATGCGGTTGCAAAGCGTCATTCGGGCAATTTATCCACCGCAGTGTGTCGCGTGTGATGCACAAACAGAAGATGACTTTGGTTTATGTGCCGCGTGCTGGACCGAAACCCAGTTCATTGGGGGGCTGGTTTGCGATAAGTGCGGGACCCCTTTACCGGGTGAGGACAGTGGTGAAATCGTCCAGTGTGATGATTGCATGACTATCGCCCGGCCGTGGGACAAGGGACGATCTGTTCTTGTTTATTCTGGTGTCGGTCGACGACTAGTGTTGGGCCTAAAACACGGGGATCGTACCGATCTTGCACCGACAGCCGCGCGTTGGATGGCGCATAAATTCGTAAATATCCCATTGTTAGATCCTATTATCATCCCTGTTCCACTACATTGGGTCCGTTTGGTCCGGCGGCGTTACAACCAATCCGCGCTATTGGCGCAAGAGCTGGGGAAGGTGATGAACATTGCCGTTTGTACCGATGCGTTGTTGCGCCCCAAGAAGACAAATCCACTAGAGGGTCATAGTCGCGAAGCGCGGTTTGCCGAGCTGACAGGCGCGATCATGGCTAATCCCAAAAGGGTGGATCAAATTGCTGGAAAGACAGTCATTTTGGTCGATGACGTAATGACATCGGGCGCGACGCTTGCGGCCAGTACGGAAGCCGCAAAGGGTGCTGGTGCCACAAACGTGTCGATTGTTACACTGGCAAGAGTGGTCAAAGATGCCTAGATCAGGGGCGAAACCGATCTAAGGACCACAAAAATGGCTACTGTTGAGATTTACACCAAACCGACTTGCGGTTTTTGCCACATGGCCAAACGTCTGCTGAATGCCAAAGGCATCAGCTTTGCCGAGGTCAATATTTCTGCCCAGCCTGAACGGCGCGGTGAGATGATCCAACGTGCGAATGGTGGCAGTACTGTTCCCCAGATTTTTGTCGATGGTACCCATATTGGTGGCTGTGACGATTTGATGGCACTCGAGCGCGGCGGCAAATTGGATGCCCTGCTTGCTGCATGAAAGCGGCACTGCTTCAGTTAAACGCCAGCGATGATCCGGTTGCGAATCTCACGCAGACGACGGGCATGATCGCTGATGCGGCTGGGCAAGGTGCGGGCTTTGTGCTGACGCCTGAGGTGACGAATTGTGTGTCGCAAGACCGCAAGCATCAAGCGCGTGTTTTGCAACATCAGGCCGATGACATGACGTTAGCAGGCCTGCAAAAGGCTGCGATCCGCCATGGTATTTGGCTTTCCATCGGATCTTTGGCGTTGAAAACGGACGACCCGAATGGGCGTTTTGCCAATCGGTCGTTCCTGATTGATCCTGCCGGGCAGATCGTTGCGCAATATGATAAAATCCACATGTTTGACGTGGCGGTGTCCGAAACCGAAACCTACTGCGAATCTGCGGGCTACCGTCCGGGCGAACATGCTGTCGTTGCCGATACGCCTTTCGCAAAGATCGGGCTGAGCATTTGTTATGACGTCCGTTTTGCTTATCTTTTCCGTGCTTTGGCGCAGGCCGGAGCAGAGGTCTTGCTGGTGCCATCCGCTTTTTCTCCTGTGACAGGTGCTGCCCATTGGGAATCACTTTTACGTGCCCGCGCTATTGAAACAGGGTCGTATGTTCTGGCTGCCGCCCAAACAGGCACCCATGCAGCACAAGCAGGCAAACCACGCCAAACATACGGGCACAGCATGGCGATTTCCCCTTGGGGCGAGGTCCTGGCGGATTTAGGCCCTGATCCGGGCATCGCTTTGGTTGATCTTGACCCCACGTCAGTGGCACAAAGCCGCAAACGTATCGCGGCGTTAAGCCACGACCGCCCCTTTGAAGGTCCTTGATGTCAGATGCCGCCAACAACCTTGCTGTTTCACTGTTCAGTGAAATCCTTGCCGTTGATCAATTGGCAAAGGCCAGCGTCGCACGTGTATTGCCTAAGGGAATGGAGCTGTCGCATTTTTCAGTGCTGAACCATTTGGCACATTCCGGTGTCGAACGGTCACCTGCCCAATTGGCAAAGACATTTCACCTGACCCGTGGCGCGATGACGAACACATTGCACAAACTGGAATGGGCGGGCTGGGTCCACGTGCGCCCCGATTGGGATGATGCGCGGCGCAAAATGGTCGCGATCAGCCCGTCTGGCCTTTCCGCGCGTAATGCTGCGTTGGCGGCGATCGCGCCGGTGATCGCGGATGTTGTGAATAAAGTGGGTGAAGACAAAGCAAAAGCTGTCTTACCCGTCTTGCGCGAAATGCGACTGAAGCTCAGCAAGATAGAATAGTTTCGCTTTAGGCTGGCTTCGTGGCCGCTGTCACGTAGTTTACCGAGAGGTCACGATCCGAAATTGACCAGGTGAACTTGGCAAAGTTGAAGACGAAGCCCTTGCGATCCACCGGTATCATTCCTGACGTTTCAATCAACTTGAACAATTCATCCGGTGTAATGAACTTGTTCCATTCATGCGTGCCTTTGGGCAACCAGCGCATCACGTATTCCGCACCAACAATCGCCATCGCAAAACTTTTAGGATTGCGGTTAATGGTTGAACAGATGTGGATGCCACCCGGTTTCATCAACTGCTGACATGCGTCCAGATAGCCCTGTGGATCGGCCACATGTTCGACCACTTCCATGTTTAGCACTGCGTCAAATTGTTCCCCCGCTGCGGCCATCGCTTCGGCAGTTGTGTGACGATAGTCGATATCTAGCCCCGATTGTTCCGCGTGGATTTTGGCCACCGGAATATTCCGCTCAGCTGCATCCGCGCCCACAATCGTGGCCCCCAGCCGCGCCATTGGCTCGCACAGCAACCCGCCACCGCACCCAATGTCCAATATACGCAGCCCTTTAAAGGGTTCAGGCTGGCTGAGGTCGCGCCCGAACTCTGCCGAGATCTGACTGGTAATATAGTCCAATCGCACAGGGTTCATCATGTGCAATGGCTTGAACTTGCCTTTCAGGTCCCACCATTCGGCTGCCATTGCCTCAAACTTAGCAATTTCACCGGGGTCTACTGTGTTTGTTGCCGACATTTTCATCGCTCCGCATCATGGTCAGTGGGTTCAACACGCGATATAGGGTGGTTATGGACAAAGTCGTAGGACAAAAGCGCCCAGGTGCACATCTTTACCAGCCGATTGATCCCTTTGATCAACGTATGCTGGAGGTCGGCGATGGTCACCGCATCTATATGGAGCAATGTGGCAACCCTGACGGGATTCCTGTTGTGGTCCTGCATGGTGGTCCCGGTGGTGGGTGCAGCCCTGCGATGCGTCGGTATTTTGATCCCAATCTGTACCGCATCGTTCTGTTTGATCAGCGCGGCTGTGGTCGGTCGCGTCCCCATGCGAGCGTCGATGACAACACAACATGGCATCTGGTTGCTGATATCGAGTTGATCCGCGAAGCACTGGGCATTGACCGATGGATTGTGTTTGGCGGGTCATGGGGTGCGACGTTGGCGTTGATCTATGCCCAAGCCCATCCTGACCGTGCGGCGGCGTTGACTTTGCGCGGTGTGTTCCTGATGACCCAACCCGAGCTGGATTGGTTCTATGGTGGTGGTGCTGGGAAATTTTGGCCTGACCTGTGGGAGCAGTTTGCATCCCTTATCCCAGAGGATGAGCAGGATGACTATATTGCGGCCTATCACCGACGCCTGTTTTCAGGTGATCGTGCACAAGAGGTGCGTTATGCGCGTGCTTGGGCATCATGGGAAAATGCACTTGCATCGATTGATAGCGATGGCCTGACAGGTGAAAGCCCTGCGGATTATGCCCGTGCGTTTGCGCGGTTAGAAAACCACTACTTCTACAACGCAGGATTCCTGAGCGAAGACCAGCAGATCCTGCACCCGACCCAGATGGCTAAGATTGACGACATCCCCGGTGTGATCGTTCAGGGACGGTACGATATGATCTGCCCGCCTGTTTCTGCGCATAAGCTCTCGCAGATGTGGCCTAAATCGCGGCTGACGTTTATTGGCCGCGCTGGCCACGCGTTGTCAGAACCGGGCATTAGCACAGAACTTGTGCGCACGATGGATATGATGGGCGCCCAGCGCCATTCACTTGGGCTTTAGGGTTTACAGCTGAAATTTTGCCGTTAAGCTTCAAGGCTAGCTATCGGGGAAATCACAAGTTTTGGGCAACGTCCTTACGATTATTCTACAACGGCTCGCGCTTGGCCTTCTGACATTGTTGATCGTGTCGATTGTGATTTTCATCGCAGTCAACCTTTTGCCGGGCGATTTTGCACAATCCATCCTAGGCCAAGGCGCCACACCAGAGGCGGTCGCATCCATCCGCGAAGACCTTGGGCTGGATCAGCCGATGGTCACCCGATATTTCCAATGGTTGGGTGGCGTTTTGCAGGGCGATCTTGGCACCAGTTTTGCGCAGGCCAACTTTGCCAGCTTTAGCGGTACAACATCAGGGGCGACCACGATCGCTGAACAAATCGCGCCACGTTTTGGCAACACGATGTTTCTTGCAATGATCACCGCAGCGATTGCTGTGCCGTTTTCGATCATCCTTGGTATTCTGGCGGCGCTCTATCGCAACACAGTCTTTGACCGCGCGACTAACATCTTTACGCTGTCGTCGATTTCCAGCCCCGAATTCTTTCTGGCCTACATCCTGATCCTGTTCCTTGCGGTGCTCAACCCGATCTTCCCGTCACTCTCAAACATCTTCGAAGGTATGCCGTTTAGCGAGCGTTTAGAGAAATCGATGCTCCCTGCGCTGACGCTGACGCTTGTGGTGACAGCACATATGATGCGGATGACACGCGCTGCGATTATCAACCTTTTGGCCTCACCTTATATTGAGATGGCGCGCCTGAAAGGCCTGTCGCCTATGCGCGTTATCGTCAAGCACGCGCTGCCAAACGCGCTGGCCCCGATCATCAATGTGATTGCGCTGAACCTTGCTTATCTGATCACCGGTGTGGTCGTTGTCGAGGTGGTGTTCGTCTATCCCGGCATTGGTCAGCTGTTCGTGGATAGTGTGAAAATTCGCGATATCCCTGTTGTGCAGGCATGCTGCCTGATTTTTGCGACAGCGTTTATCTTATTGAACCTGACAGCGGACATCATGTCGATTCTGTCCAACCCACGTCTGAGGCATCCGAAATGATCTGGTTTGTCGCCGCACTGATAGGGATGGGCGCTGTCGCTTGGGTTTTCCGGTTCGCTGGGCAGGCCGCGACGGGTAATGCGCCCAAGTTCCGCGATATGCCTTACGGCGTAGCATACGGTTATGTGCTTGGTGTTGTGGTTCTGGCATGGCTTGCATGGGCGTATATGCAAGGCCGCAGCGAAGACACGGCGATTGCCAATAAATTCTTCTTCCTGCGCATTGCGATTGAGGGCTTTATTATCTTTGCAATTGCCGCGTGGGTGTTTCGTTTGTTTGGACGTTCGGTGGGCACTGCAGGGACGAAAAAGCTGTTCCGCTCTATGCCGTTGACGGCGTCTTTTGGCATTCTGACCATTTTGATTTACGCAATATTCGCAATCTTTGCGGGGGCAATCGCCCCTTATGGGCAAGAACAGATTATTCCGGGTGTGGCTGCGAATGTCATTCCGGGTGGTGATCCGACACTGGGCGGCAATCCTGATTTTCCGTTGGGTACTGACCAGATCGGCCGCGATATTCTCAGCCGTCTGATCTATGGCGCACAGAACACTGTTGGCATTGCTTTTGCCACGACCGTTCTGGCTTTCCTTTTGGGCGGCACTCTGGGTTTCTTGGCGGCGACCTTGGGCGGTTGGCTTGATCAATTGCTGTCACGTGCAGTCGATGTCTTAATGGCGATTCCGTCGCTGATCTTTGCGCTGCTACTAATGACAATCGCCAGTGTATGGGCGCCGCAATTGGGTATTCCGCTGACCTTCTTTATGGTCGTGATCATCGCCGTGATCGATAGCACCCGCGTTTACCGTTTGGCCCGTGCCGTTGGCCAAAACATCGTAGTGATGGATTATATCGAGGCGGCAAAACTGCGCGGCGAAGGCCTTGGATATTTGGTCTTCAAAGAAATCCTGCCAAATGCGACAGCCCCTTTGCTGGCTGAATTCGGTCTGCGCTTCTGTTTCGTGTTCCTGACAATCGCTGCGCTGTCGTTCTTGGGTGTCGGCATCCAGCCACCTTTGGCTGATTGGGGTACGATGGTGCGTGACTTGGGCGGCTTTGTGAACTTTGCGCAATTTGCGCCAATGGCTGCGACTGCTCCCCTCTTGGCCGCAGGTGCCATTGCGCTGCTGACGGTCGCTGTCAACTTTGTGGTCGACTGGATGCTGCAGAAATCATCGGGGCTGAAAGAATGAGCGACGATATTCTTGTCAAAATGCGCGATGTCTGGCTGGAAGGCCGGAGCGATGAGACGTGGAACCCGATTATCAACGGTGTCGATCTGACGCTCAAGAAGGGCGAAGTGCTGGGGCTGATCGGTGAATCCGGTGCTGGCAAATCTACCCTTGGTTTGGCCGCGATGGGATACACCCGTGACGGTGTGAAGATCAGCAAAGGCACTGTGGAATTTGACGGGATTGATTTGCTGACAGCATCTGCTGCGGTGAAGCGCGAACTTTTGGGCAAACGCATTGCTTATGTTGCCCAATCTGCTGCTGCCAGTTTTAACCCTGCGCATAAATTGATGGACCAGCATGTTGAAGGTCCTGTGCAGCACGGTGTGATGGGCAAAGGCGAAAGCGAAGAAGACGGGATGGAGCTTTATCGCAAGCTGCGTCTGCCTAACCCTGACCAGATTGGTTTTCGCTATCCGCACCAAGTGTCCGGTGGTCAGCTGCAGCGCTGTATGACCGCAATGGCGATGTCGTGTCGTCCTGATTTGATTATCTTTGATGAACCCACAACCGCGCTTGATGTGACCACCCAGATTGAGGTGCTGGCCTCAATTCGTGATATTGTGGAACAGTTCAACACGGCTGCGATCTACATCACGCATGACTTGGCTGTCGTTGCCCAAATGGCCGACACCATCAAAGTGCTACTAAAGGGCGATGAAGTTGAAACGGCCGATACCCGCACGATGCTATCCGCGCCGACGCAGGAATATACAAAATCTTTGTGGGCCGTGCGCAGCTTTGAGCGCCCGTTGAAGCCTGCCGTAAACGCAGGTTCTGTCCCTGTTGTCAGCGTTCAAAATGTCGATGCCGCATATGGCACTGTTCCTGTGCTGCATGACGTCAGTTTTGATTTGCATGAAGGCCGCACCGTTGCCGTTGTGGGTGAAAGCGGGTCGGGTAAATCGACAACCGCACGTTGTATTACGGGTCTTTTGCCACCGACTGCGGGACAAATCATGGTCGATGGTGAAGTGATGCCACCCGATTATCGCAAGCGCAGCAAGGATCAGCTGCGCCAAGTGCAGATGATTTATCAAATGGCCGACACAGCGCTGAATCCGCGTATGTCGATTGGCCAGATCATCGCGCGGCCTGTTGAGTTTTATCTTGGGCTTAAGGGTGCCGAGAAACGCAAGAAGGTTGATGCGCTGCTTGAACAGATCGAACTTGAGCCTTCACAGTATTATCATCGCCTGCCATCCGAGCTGTCAGGCGGGCAAAAGCAACGCATTGGTATTGCGCGCGCTTTAGCGGCGGAACCAAAGTTTATCATTTGTGATGAGGTGACTTCTGCGCTCGATCAACTGGTCGCGGAAGGTATTCTGCGACTATTGGCGCGGTTGCAGGATGAGCTGTCGCTTACTTATATGTTTATCACGCATGATCTTGCGACGGTACGTGCCATCGCAGATGAGGTTGTGGTGATGAAAGACGGGCGCGTGGTTGAACAGGGACCAAAAGTTGAAATGTTTACCCCGCCGCATCACGCCTACACGGATCTACTGCTGTCTTCGGTTCCTGAAATGGACCCGGATTGGCTGACAAATCTGCTGACGGAACGCGGAGTTGATAACATCGGCGATGCAGCTGTTGATAAGATGTAACACGAATCATCCACGTAAGTGGTGACAAAATCGGGCGGCTCACGCCTGAATGAATAACTAGGGAGAACGAAAATATGCACGGAATTAGTAGACGCGGTCTATTGAAAACAGGTGTTGCTGCCGGTGTACTGGGCCTTTCAGGTATGCCACTGCGCGCGCAATCACGTGGCGGTAAGCTGACAGCAGGTCTGTCAGGCGCCAACACATCGGACAGTTGGGATGGCCGGACGCACTCCGACATCTTCATGATCGCTTCAGCGCACGGCACAGTTTTTGATTGCTTGACTGAAGTTGCTGCAGACGGATCTCTTGTTGGCGAATTGGCTGAAAGCTGGGAAGCATCTGCCGATGCGAAAACCTGGACATTCAACCTGCGTCAGGGCGTGACGTTCCACAACGGCAAATCATTCGGTGCGGACGACGTGATCGAATCGCTACAAATGCACGTGGCCGAGGGCGCTAAATCTGCGGCTCAGCCGATCGTTGCTGCCATCACCGAAATGAAAAAGATGTCCGACAGCCAGGTTCAGTTCACGCTGGCCTCTGGTAACGCTGACTTCCCTTATCTGATGTCGGACTATCACCTGCTGATGTTCCCTGCAGGTCAGATCGAAGAAGGTATCGCGCAAGGTATCGGTACAGGTCTCTATCAAGTTCAGTCTTTCGATCCGGGTGTGCGCATGGTCGCGACACGCTATCCAGATCACTACAAGGGCGACAGCGCTGGCTTCTTTGACGAAATCGAATACATCGCGATCAACGACAACACAGCCCGCATGAACGCGCTGATGACGGGTCAGGTTGATGCGATTAACCGGATCGACTTTAAGACAGAAGCACTGTTGAAGGCCAACCCTGCGTTGCGCATTCAAGAAGTGACGGGTAACCAGCACTACACATTCGCCATGTTGACAGACAACGCGCCGTTTGGTGACGTGAATGTCCGTCGTGCCCTGAAGTACGGTATCAACCGTCAGGAGATGGTCGACAAGATTCTGCTAGGTCACGGTAAAGCCGGTAACGATACCCCGATCGGCCCTGCAAACCAGTTCTACCATGCCGAAATGGAGCAGCTGGCTTACGACCCGGACAAGTCCAAGTTCTATTTGCAGCAAGCTGGCCTCGATAGCCTTGATATCGACATCAGCGCGTCAAACGCTGCGTTTGAGGGTGCTGTTGATGCGGCTCAATTGTTCCAAGCGTCCGCTGCGGCGGGTGGTATCAACCTGAACGTGGTGCAAGAGCCCGCTGACGGTTACTGGTCCAATGTCTGGCTGAAAAAGAACTTTTCAGCTGTGTATTGGTCCGGTCGCGCGACCGAGGACTGGATGTTCTCAACCGCATATGAAGCCGGTGTGCCATGGAACGACAGCCAGTGGGACAGTAATGATAGCGCCCGCTTCCAAGAGCTGCTGTTGACGGCCCGTGCCGAGTTGGACAGCGCCAAACGCAAAGAGCAGTACTTCGAGATGCAGGAAATCCTGCGTGACGATGGTGGTGTTCTGGTGCCAATGTTTGCGAACTACGTACAGGCCGTGAACAACCGGATCGTGTCACCTGACACAGTGGGTAACCTCTGGCAGATGGACAACGCTCGTATGGCTGAACGCTGGTCAGCAGCGTAAGTTAACCACATAGAACTAGCGAAACTCCGCCGATTTGGCGGAGTTTCTCGTCAAATGAACAGAAAATGAATAGCATATTCTGAGTTCGTTCACACCCGCACATTCATATCTTCCGACAATAGTAATTGGGTGACCCAAAATCGTCGTCACCGCAATCGGAAGGAATGCTCATGTCTTATTCATTTGGAAAACGTGCACTCAAGATAGGTGTCATCGCACTTGGCCTCACCTCTCTCTCTTGCGCAGCTGTGGTGATGTCTGCTGACGCCGCCTTTGCTGAAAAGGGAGGGAATGGGAACGGAAATGGTCGTGGCAACGCAAACCGCAATGACCGCTCTAACAACAGCGATCGCAACGGTAATGGGCGTGGCGCCATTGCAAGCGAATTGCGTGGCCTCAACGCAGCCAATGCAAATCAGCGCGCATTGGAGAACGCATCGCCAAACAGCATGCCGGGCAAACTTTATGTGTATCAGCAGGCTCGGACGGAATTTGCACAAGCAGTTAATGACCAAAATGCAGCTTACGACGAATATGGACGCCTGATAGGTCTTACCGAAGATGAAGTTGCAGCGAATTTCCCTGATGGAGGCTACGAAGACGCCGTTATGGATGCCGCGACCAAATATGAAGAACTGCGCAATGCTGCATTGGCCTCGCAGGCCGCTAACGACGAAAGCCTTGCGATCCTCACTGAAGGGCGTGAACTATCCATTGATGCATTGGCAGAACTGAACCGACTCCTCGGACTCTGATCCCGGCCAAGTGAGGGGCAGGTTGCTAAAGCTGCCTTGCCCCTTGCAGAACCCGAAAAGCCAGCGTATATCTTTTTTAACAGCGGCGTTGGCTTCCACCCCCGACCCCACCGAAATTCACAACGGGCCGCGCGCCCGTTTTTTTGTGCCGAATGATAAGTCGGAAACTATGATGAACGATCTGATCGCCAAAGCGGCCATTGACCGCCGTATCGCTGAAATCATCACCCCTGTCGTGGAAGACATGGGGTTCGAAGTGGTGCGCGTTCGCCTGATGACCGGCAAGGAGAGCATTCTGCAGGTGATGGTCCAGCGCCCTGATGGACAGATTGAGGTTGATGAATGCGGGCAGGTTTCCACTGCTCTTAGCGCTATTTTGGATGTCGAAGACCCGATTCTTGATGTTTATAATCTTGAAGTCTCAAGCCCTGGTATTGACCGTCCGCTGACACGGATGAAGGATTTTGATCAGTGGGAAGGCTTTGAAGCTAAGATCGAAACGGATGAGCTGATCGACGGCCGCCGCCGCTTTAAGGGCCCGTTGGCCGGTACAGAAGGTGACGAGGTGTTGATCACCATCACCGAAGGCACCATCGGTTTGAAATTTGAATGGCTGTCAGACGCCAAACTGGTTCTGACAGATGAGTTGATCCGCGACGTGTTGCGCGGACGTAAAGATGCGGGTCAGATCGACGAGACCCAATTTGATGAAATCGAAACCATCATAGACGGTGATGATGCGCCCCTACGGGGCGACGCTGAGGAGAACACTTAAAATGGCATATACATCCGCCAACCAGTTGGAGCTTTTGCAAACAGCAGAGGCCGTGGCCCGCGAAAAGAACATCGAGCCCGGGCTCGTTGTGGAAGCGATGGAAGAATCGCTCGCGCGTGCGGCTAAGTCGCGTTACGGCGCCGAGATGGACATCCGCGTCGCGATTGATCGCAAGACTGGTAAAGCGACCTTTACCCGTGTCCGCATTGTGGTCGAGGATGAAGAGCTTGAGAATTATCAGGCTGAGTTCACTGTCGCCCAAGCCAAAGAATACATGGAAGACCCAGAAGTCGGTCAGCAGTTCATTGAAGAAGTGCCACCCGTTGAATTGGGTCGGATTGCTGCGCAGTCTGCCAAGCAAGTGATCTTGCAAAAGGTCCGCGAAGCTGAGCGTGACAAGCAGTACGAAGAATTCAAAGATCGCGCTGGTACAATCATCAACGCACTGGTCAAGCGCGAAGAGTACGGCAATGTCATCGTCGATGTCGGCGCTGGCGAGGCTGTCTTGCGCCGCAACGAAAAAATCGGTCGCGAAGCCTATCGCCCCAACGACCGCATCCGTTGCTTCATCAAGGAAGTGCGCCGCGAACAGCGTGGCCCACAGATTTTCCTGAGCCGTACAGCGCCTGAGTTCATGGCGGAACTGTTCAAGATGGAAGTGCCTGAAATCTATGAGGGTATTATCGAGATCAAGGCCGTTGCCCGTGATCCCGGTTCGCGCGCAAAGATTGCTGTCATCTCATACGACGGTTCTATCGACCCTGTCGGTGCTTGTGTCGGTATGCGTGGTTCGCGCGTTCAGGCTGTTGTGAACGAATTGCAGGGCGAAAAGATCGACATCATTCCTTGGAATGAAGATATGCCAACGTTCCTTGTGAACGCGTTGCAGCCTGCGGAGGTGTCCAAGGTTGTTCTGGACGAAGAAGCCGGCAAAATCGAAGTCGTTGTTCCAGAGGAACAGTTGTCACTGGCCATTGGTCGCCGCGGCCAAAACGTGCGTCTTGCGTCGCAACTAACCGGCCTCGACATCGACATCATGACCGAGGAAGAAGAGAGCAAGCGTCGTCAGGCCGAGTTCGAACTGCGCACGAAATTGTTTATGGATACCCTTGATCTGGACGAGTTCTTTGCCCAACTATTGGTATCAGAAGGGTTCACGAACCTGGAAGAAGTCGCCTACGTTGAAGCCGAAGAACTGCTGGTTATCGAAGGTGTTGACGAAGATACAGCCAGCGAATTGCAGGCCCGCGCCCGTGATTACCTTGAGGCGAAAGCCAAAGAAGCCATGGAAGCAGCCCGCGCATTGGGTGTCGAAGACAGCCTTGTGAACTTTGAAGGTCTGACACCTGCCATGCTTGAAGCGCTGGGCAAAGATGGTGTGAAAACACTGGAAGACTTTGCGACCTGTGCTGACTGGGAATTGGCCGGTGGCTGGACATCAGTTGATGGCGAACGTGTGAAAGATGACGGTGTGCTTGAACCGTTTGAGATTTCGCTGGAAGAAGCGCAAGATATGGTCATGACCGCACGGGTTATGTTGGGCTGGGTTGATCCGGCTGATCTTGAGGTTGAAGCCGAAGACGAAGAAGACCTCAGCGAGGAAGCGGAGGCCTGATCGTAGGCCTTCGGGGTTCGCTGATGGCGCGTGGTGGCCATAACAAAGAACGCGGCGATGTAGAACGTAAGTGCATCGTCACGGGTGAAGTGCAGCCAAAGGCTGGCTTGATCCGCTTTGTTGTGGGGCCAGAGGATCTGGTTTATCCAGATGTTCTGGGCAAACTACCGGGGCGAGGCATGTATGTGACGGCTGATCGTGCGGTGCTTGAAGAAGCCCGTAAAGGTCAGTTTTCCCGCTCTGCCAAGCAGGCGGTCAAAGTGCCAGATGGATTGGTCGATGAGGTCGAACGCCAGCTGGCCCGGCACACGATTGACCTGATCGCGCTGACACGCAAAGCAGGCCGCGCGGTCTGTGGATTTGAGAAAGTCAAAGGATGGCTCGCTGGTGGCGAACGTGTCCGTGTTCTGGTTCAGGCCTCTGATGGGTCGGAACGGGGCAAAACGAAACTATGGACGCCCGAAGGTGCCCGATATTTTGGCTGTTTGACCGCAGCCGAATTGGGTTTGGCATTTGGGCGGCAAACTGTGATACATGGCGCGCTAGCCACTGGAAGACTCAGCAATCGTGTTGTAGAGGAAGCCACAAAGCTACGCGGACTACGCGAAGGGAACGATGGCGATATGGCCATCGGGAAGGATATAGAAGCTAAATGAGCGATAACGACGGTAAAAAGACACTCGGCCTTGGTGGTTCACGTCCTTCAAACGTGAAGCAAAGCTTTAGCCACGGGCGGACCAAAAACGTCGTGGTGGAAACCAAACGCAAGCGCGTTGTGGTGCCAAAGCCCGGTGCGGCAAAGCCAACGACATCAGGTGGCCCTGTAGGTGGTGATCCTTCAAAACGTCCTGCCGGTATTTCGGATGTGGAACTTGAGCGCCGTATGAAGGCGCTTAAGATGGCGAAAGCCCGCGAAGCTGAAGAAGCCGAAAAGCGTGCAGCCGAAGAAAAGACACGTGCAGCTGAACGCGACGCACGCCGCGCTGAGATAGAAGCCAAAGAAGCCGAAGACAAAGCTCGCGAAGAGCGCGCCAAAGCAAAGGCCGATGAGGAAGAGCGCAAAAAGGCAGAAGCTGAACGCGCGAAAGCCGCCGCCGCCGCCCCACCTGCGGCTGCTGCAGTTCCCGGCGAGACCGAGATTTCACGCCCAACTGCAGCACCCCGCAAGACGGATCGTCCTGCGGAAAACCGTGATGCTAAAACCAAGGCAAAGCCGGGTCGCAATGATGACGGTCGCCGTTCAGGCAAGCTGACGGTCAACGATGCGATGGCTGGCCGTCATGGTGGCCGCCAGCGGTCTATGGCTGCGATGAAGCGCAAGCAGGATCGCGCCCGTGCGAAAGCAATGGGTGTATCAGCCGAGCGTGAAAAGGTCTTCCGCGAGGTGGCTTTGCCAGAGGCAATCACCGTTTCTGAATTGGCCAACCGCATGACTGAACGTGTGGCTGACGTTGTGAAGGCGTTGATGACCAACGGCATCATGGCGACACAGAACCAGACGATTGATGCGGATACCGCCGAATTGATCATCGAAGAATTCGGTCACACCGTGACCCGCGTTTCTGACGCGGATGTCGAAGACGTGCTGACCGCTATTGAAGATAAGCCAGAAGACCTGTCTGGTCGTCCACCGATCATCACGATCATGGGCCACGTTGACCACGGCAAAACATCGCTCCTGGATGCAATCCGCAACGCGAAAGTTGTGGCTGGCGAAGCAGGCGGGATTACACAGCACATTGGTGCCTATCAGGTGACAACCGACAGCGGCGCTGTTCTGTCATTCCTTGATACACCGGGTCACGCGGCGTTTACGTCAATGCGTTCCCGTGGTGCGCAAGTGACCGATATTGTTGTCCTTGTGGTTGCTGCTGATGATGCGGTCATGCCGCAGACGATCGAAGCAATTAACCACGCGAAAGCGGCGCAAGTGCCGATGATCGTGGCGATTAACAAGATCGATAAGCCAGAAGCAAATCCTGATAAGGTCCGTACCGACCTGCTCCAGCACGAAGTCATCGTCGAAAAGATGTCTGGTGACGTGCAGGACGTTGAGGTTTCAGCCATCTCTGGTCAGGGCCTGGATGAACTGCTGGAAGCTATCGCGCTGCAGGCTGAAATACTTGAACTGAAAGCCAACCCAGACCGCGCTGCAGAAGGTGCGGTGATTGAAGCCCAACTTGATGTGGGCCGTGGTCCCGTTGCGACTGTTCTGATCCAGACCGGTACGCTGCGCCAAGGCGATATCTTTGTTGTGGGTGAGCAGTACGGCAAAGTCCGTGCGCTGATCAACGATAAGGGCGAACGCGTACAAGAAGCTGGTCCTGCTGTTCCTGTTGAGGTGCTTGGTCTGAACGGCACACCCGAAGCAGGCGATGTCTTGAACGTGGTTGAAACCGATGCGCAGGCCCGTGAAATCGCAGAATACCGTGAAAAAGCCGCGAAAGAGAAACGCGCGGCGGCAGGTGCGGCGACGACGCTGGAACAACTGATGGCAAACGCAAAAGCAGACGAGAACGTCAGCGAATTGCCAATCTTGGTCAAAGCTGACGTGCAAGGTTCCGCTGAAGCGATCGTGCAAGCGATGGAGAAAATCGGTAACGATGAGGTCCGCGTGCGCGTTCTACACTCTGGTGTGGGTGCGATCACGGAAACCGATATCGGTTTGGCCGAAGCATCTGGTGCGCCTGTGTTTGGCTTTAATGTCCGTGCGAATACATCCGCGCGGAACACAGCCAACCAAAAGGGCGTCGAGATCCGCTATTATTCCGTCATCTACGACCTTGTGGATGACGTGAAAGCGGCGGCCTCTGGTCTGCTCTCTGCTGAAATTCGTGAAAAGTTCATCGGCTACGCGAAAATCCAAGAGGTCTTTAAGGTCTCTAACGTGGGTAAGGTTGCTGGTTGCTTGGTCACCGAAGGTGTGGCGCGTCGTTCCGCTGGTGTGCGCTTGCTGCGCGACAATGTCGTGATCCACGAAGGCACGCTGAAAACGCTGAAGCGCTTTAAGGACGAGGTGCCGGAGGTACAGTCCGGCCAAGAATGTGGCATGGCGTTTGAAAACTACGAAGATATTCGCCCAGACGACGTGATCGAGATTTTCGAGCGCGAAGAGGTCGAACGGAACCTGTAAAGGTTGCTTGTCGAATAAAGGAGGGCGGTCCAAGCGGGCCGCCCTTTTGCGTTACTTGGTATTCTTTTCGTGCAGGACCCGACCAATTAAGTTCATCAGAACTTGTGCAGCAAGCGTCGAAGTCGATCCTGATTGATCGTAGTCTGGGGCGACCTCAACCAAATCGATCCCAACAATATCACCGCGCTTTGCTAGCCCTGCCAACAATTCCAGCACTTCATAATACATAAACCCGCCATGGCTAGGCGTCCCAGTGCCGGGTGCAATGGACGGGTCAAATGCGTCAATATCGATGGTCAGGTAATAGCGAACGCCCTTTGGGATCCGCGCGAGCATGCCCTCAACACCAAGTTTGCGGAATTGTCGGACCGATTGAATGTCCGACCCCATGGCGCGGGCGTCCTCATAGCCGTCTTTCGCGGTTGAAGACACGTTGCGAATACCAATCTGGCTTAGTCCTGTCACGTAAGACTTCTCAGCTGCACGCCGCATTGGATTGCCATGCCCAAACTGAACACCGTGGCGTTCATCCACGAAATCCAGATGGGCGTCTATCTGTACGACGTGTATTGGGTCTTGGTCATCAAAGGCGTTGATGCATGGGATATTCACCGAATGATCGCCGCCCATAACAACGGGAATCGCACCCGCGGCTAAGATCTTGCGCACACCAAATTCGATGTTGGCATGGCTTTGCGTGGTATCTGTATGAATGATGTCAGCATCGCCAATATCGACTATCGTGACCTCAGCCGGGTCAAGATAGGTCACATCATCTTCATGGTCATAGGCCCCAGCGTGTCCGAATGAGAAAAGTGTCGAAGCTTCGCGAATGGCCCGCGGTCCCATGCGGGCACCGGATCGCCATTGGCAACCAAAGTCATATGGCGCACCCATGACTGCGACATCAGCGTTGATCGTGTCCCAGTCTTCAACGTAGGGATACTTTCCAAAAGTGCAGATACCCACAAATGGCAGGTTAAGCCGTCCAGAGTCGTAACCGTGCTTTGTCATTCTGGGTTATCCTTCTTTGGTTATAACCAATCCCTCAAGATCGGAATCAACGGCACATCAGCTGCTGGCATTGGATAATCCCGCAGCTCATTCGCGCGCACCCATTTCAGCGCTTGGCCTTCACGTGACTGCGGTGTGCCGTCCCATTTTCGACAGGCAAATAGCGGCATCAACAGGTGAAAGTCATCGTAGGAATGGCTGGCAAAGGTCAAAGGTGCGAGGCAGGACGCCCAAGTGTCGATCCCTAGTTCCTCTTCCAGTTCCCGGATCAGCGCGGCCTCGGGTGTTTCGCCCGCTTCGACTTTGCCGCCTGGGAATTCCCAAAGGCCTGCCATGGATTTTCCCTCAGGCCGTTGCGCCAGCAGGATGCGTCCATCAGGGTCGATCAGTGCAACAGCTGAGACTAGGACAACTTTCACGACCGATAGTCCGCATTAATTGTAATGTAGCCGTGGGTCAGATCGCAGGTCCAAACGGTGCTTTGCCCAGCCCCGATACCCATATCGACACCCAGTTCAAGCTCTGCGTTTTTCATATAGGCACTGGCCGCCTCTTCTGAATAATCAGGGGCCCTCCAGCCGTTCTGGGCCACGATTATATCGCCAAACCGGATGCTGAGCGTATCACGGTCGGCGGCCGCCCCTGATTTACCAACGGCCATCACGACCCGCCCCCAATTGGCATCTTCACCAGCGATCGCGGTCTTGACCAAAGGTGAATTTGCGATGGCCAAAGCAACTTTATGTGCGTCGGCGTCGCTTGCTGCCCCGGTCACCTGCACTTCGACGAACTTGGTCGCGCCTTCGCCGTCGCGCACAACCTGATGCGCCAAATCGCGCATTAGATCATGCAGTGCATCTGCGAAGTCTGCATTTCCTGTGACATCCACACCGGTTGCACCGGTTGCCGCCATGATCAGCGTATCCGACGTCGACGTATCACTGTCGACCGTGATGCAGTTGAAGGTCTTGGCATTCATACCCGACACCAAAGCCTGCAATTCACTTTGCTCAATTTGCCCATCGGTAAAGATATAAACCAGCATCGTAGCCATATCAGGCGCAATCATGCCGGAGCCTTTGGCTATGCCTGCGATCTGTACCGGCGTTCCATCTATGGTCACGGTTCTTGTCGCACCTTTGGGAAAGGTGTCTGTGGTCATGATCGCGTTCGCTGCAGGCTCAATTGCCGCTGGCGATTGTTCTGCGTGCAGTTCACCCAGTTTCGCGATCATGCGATCATGGGCCAGCGGTTCACCGATGACGCCGGTGGATGAAGTAAAGACCCGCGTTATCGGAACACTTGTTTCCTTGGCAACCGCATCACAAAGCGCGTTGACGGATTCTGCACCGTTCTTGCCAGTAAATGCGTTGGCGTTGCCCGAGTTCACAAGGATCGCCGCTTTGCCCGTCGG
Organism: uncultured Paracoccaceae bacterium; assembly: GCA_947496605.1. Classification (GTDB taxonomy): domain Bacteria; phylum Pseudomonadota; class Alphaproteobacteria; order Rhodobacterales; family Rhodobacteraceae; genus Yoonia. The sequence continues at coordinate 639,978 of CANMDF010000003.1, forward strand.
ATCGCCACCGAGCTTTCTCTGGCAGTCCAGCACTGGTGCCGCGCGAGTTGCGGACTTTGTGAATACGCCCGCAATCGATGTGCCAGCATCAAGCAGTGCCAGCATCACATCCGTGCGTCCCTCGTATTTCACTCCGGCAGCTGCCGTCGCAAACGTGACCCCGCCAATGACTGGTAGGTCAGGAAATCTGGCGGGGGCAAGCGGTGAAATGGTCATGTGGATTAGTCCAGAAGTTCAGTCGCATCGATCAGCGCAGGATCAAACTGGCCTTCTTCGGGCTTTGTCACAGTTGTTGCTGCAGCAAGTTCTTCTATCCGTGCAGTGATCGCGGCCTCTTGCAGTTCTTGTGCAAGCTGTGGACGCAGATCATCAATCGTTGGACGCGGCTGAACCCGTTTTTCATTCAATGTTGCGATATGCCAGCCAAACTGCGTTTCAAATGGCTCGGTTACACCACCGATGTCCAATGCGACAATCGCGTCTTCGAACGCAGGCACCATCGCACCTTCGCCGAACCAACCCAAATTGCCACCGTTTGGCGCAGTTGGGCCGACAGACACATCACGCGCGACATCTGCAAATGCAGCGCCTTCATCAAGACGAGCCTTTGCGGCAATCGCATCTTCTTCGGTTTCGACCAGCAAGTGAGATGCGTTGAATTCCGGGATATCCACGGCATTCTCAAAACGGGCTTCGTATGCGTTTCTGACGTCATCGGCCGTCACCGAGTTATTGGCGATATCAGTGATGGTTTCGGCAGCCAGTAAAGCACGGCGCTCATTGTTGAGCGAATATGTCGTACGTGCAGATGCCTCGGCAACTTCGTCGGCCAACAATTGTTGCTGCACCAGCTGGTCAATCAGACCATCAAACAGCACGTCCACAGGAAACTGTGCATACTGTTGCGGCAGTTGCGTGCGGGCAATGATCACCTCGCCCAACGTGATTTCTGTATCACCGACGGTGGCAACAACTGTGTCGGCAGTCACGTCTTGGGCAAAGGCCCCGGTGGACAAAACAGTAGCCACGGCAGTTGCACCCAAAAATGTAACATGTTTCAGCATTAAACGATCCCTTGATAGGCCGCGTTCGCCCGCGGCGTTGACACTGTACTGGTGGCCCCTTACATCCGAAAGATGCCTCGAGGAGGCCTTATAGTTCCATCACTTTGGCCCTTTCTATGTGGCCTTTAGCGGGCCTACAAGCGACCTCCTCTCAAATAGATGTCAGACAGGTGCTGCGTGCACCGCCGGAGAGAATATGCTGGGTTTCGGAACGATTGCCAAAAAGGTGTTTGGCACCGCAAACGACCGCAAAGTCAAAGCTGTCGGCCCGTTGGTCGATAAGATCAATGCGCTTGAGCCTGAGTTCGAGGCCTTGTCTGACGAGGGCATTAAAGAAAAGACCGAAAGTTTGGCGAAACGCGCCATGGGCGGTGAAAGCTTGGACGATCTTTTGCCAGAAGCATTTGCCAACTGCCGTGAGGCTGCCAAGCGTGCGCTGGGCTTGCGTGCCTTTGATACCCAGCTGAAAGGTGGCATCTTTCTGCATCAGGGCAATATTTCCGAGATGAAGACCGGCGAGGGGAAAACCCTTGTGGCGACATTCCCGGCCTACCTTAACGCGCTGACTGGCAAGGGCGTACATATCGTCACTGTGAACGACTATCTGGCCCGCCGCGACGCGGAGTGGATGAGCAAGGTTTACGGCGCTTTGGGCCTGACCACAGGTGTTGTTTACCCTCAGCAGCCAGAGGACGAAAAACGAACTGCCTATGCCAGCGATGTGACCTACGCCACAAACAATGAGCTGGGTTTTGATTACCTGCGCGATAACATGAAGTCCGAGCTGAGCCAGATGAGCCAGCGCGACCATAACTTTGCAATTGTCGACGAAGTTGACAGTATCTTGATCGACGAAGCGCGGACGCCGTTGATTATCTCGGGCCCTGCACAGGATCGCTCTGAAATGTACGCGACCATCGATAAGGTGATACCGGACGTGACGGATGACCTTTATACGTTGGATGAAAAGACCCGTCAGGTGACGTTCAACGACGAAGGTAACGACTTTCTTGAGGAAAAGCTGTCTTCCACGGGCATGTTGCCAGAAGGACAGAAGCTCTATGATCCTGAAAGCGCGACGCTTGTGCACCACGTGAACCAAGCGCTGCGTGCCCACAAACTGTTTACCAAAGACAAAGACTATATCGTCCGTGATGGCGAAGTTGTTTTGATCGACGAATTCACAGGCCGCATGATGTCAGGTCGTCGTTTGGGTGATGGTCTGCACCAAGCCATTGAAGCCAAAGAAGGCTGCCGGATTCAGCCAGAGAACGTGACTTTGGCGTCTGTGACATTCCAAAATTACTTCCGTCTCTATGAAAAGCTGGGTGGTATGACCGGTACGGCTGCAACCGAGGCCGAAGAGTTTGAGGAAATCTACCGCCTTGGCGTTGTCGAAGTGCCGACAAACCGCCCAATCGCCCGTATTGACGAGGATGATCAGGTTTACCGCACGGCCCGCGAAAAGTTCGCAGGTGTCGTTGAAGAGATCAAAGAAGCGCACGCAAAGGGTCAACCGATTCTTGTCGGCACAACATCGATTGAGAAATCCGAAGCCTTGGCAGAAATGCTGACGGCTGAGGGAATCACCTTCAACGTCTTGAACGCGCGACAGCATGAGCAAGAAGCGCAGATTGTTGCAGACGCTGGTAAGCTGAACGCTGTCACGATTGCGACCAACATGGCTGGCCGTGGTACCGACATTCAGTTGGGCGGTAATGTTGAAATGCGCGTCTTGCAGGCGATGGCCGAAAACCCTGACGCCGACATTGAGGCCGAGCGCGCGCGTATTGAGAGCGAAGTTGCGGATGAAAAGGAAAAGGTAAAGGCTGCTGGCGGTCTGTTCGTGCTTGCCACGGAACGCCACGAAAGCCGCCGGATCGACAACCAGCTGCGCGGTCGTTCGGGCCGTCAGGGTGACCCAGGTCGCTCCGCCTTCTTCCTATCCCTGGAAGACGATCTGATGCGCATTTTCGGCTCTGACCGATTGGACAAAGTGTTGTCTGGTTTAGGTATGAAAGAGGGTGAAGCGATTGTGCACCCATGGGTGAATAAGTCGCTTGAACGTGCGCAGGCGAAAGTTGAAGGCCGCAACTTTGACATCCGCAAGCAGCTGTTGAAGTTTGACGACGTCATGAACGAACAGCGCAAAGTGATCTTCACCCAGCGCCGCGACATCATGGAAGCCAAAGATCTTTCTGAGGTCACGAAAGATATGCGTGATCAGGTCATTGATGACTTGGTTGACGAATTCATGCCGCCTAAAAGCTATGCAGATCAATGGGATACCAAAGGTTTGCAGGATGCCGTGGTCGAAGATCTGGGGCTTGAAGTCCCTGTCGCTGACTGGGCCGCTGAAGAGGGCGTTGATGATGACGACGTGCGCGAGCGGCTTGAAGAAGCGGCTGACAAATATATGATCGAAAAGGCAGAAGCCTTTGGCGATGACACGATGCGCAATGTTGAAAAGCAGCTTTTGCTGCAGACGATTGATGCAAAGTGGCGTGAGCATTTGTTGACACTAGAGCATCTGCGATCCGTCGTTGGATTCCGCGGTTATGCGCAACGCGATCCGCTGAACGAATACAAGACTGAAGGCTTCCAATTGTTTGAGAGCATGCTTGACGGGCTTCGTACAGATGTGACCAAGAAGCTGTCGAAAATTCGTCCCATGACGAAAGAAGAGCAAGAAAAAATGGTCGCGCAGATCCGTGAGCAACAGCAAGTAGCGGCAGCTGCAGCCGCGGCAGCGGCGGCACCAGCGACGGCAGCTGTTGCAGGCGGGGCCGCACGCGAGGGCTTTGATGAAAACGATCCAAAGACTTGGGGAAATCCGGGTCGAAATGACCTTTGCCCATGTGGATCAGGTAAGAAATTCAAGCATTGCCACGGCCGCATAGCCTAATTGCTGACATAATTGGGTCACGCTAAGACCTTTCGCCAGTCCCGTTCACGTCACGTTAATGGTTCACCTATACCGGAGGATTGTGCCATTATGGGGTATGGGGATGTCTCGCCTAAAGACAGTTAAGACTGTTACGTCGACGTTGATGATTGCTGTGACCTTAGGTTTTTTGGTCCAGTACGGTGAGACGACTCCCGCAGTTGGTGTTGGCGAAGATGGCGAAACCTACAACAAAGTTCCGCGGTCTTTGATGCTGTCGACAAATGCGCAAGGCCAAGCCGTGTTCGGCGTACCCAATAAAGTGATGGTCCCCGTTGATCACGCTGCAAACTTGCAGCAAGTCGTTTCTGTTGACGTGGTCTACACCGAAATGAATGTCCCAGAAATGGGTGCAATCATGGCAATGCCAATCCCCGGCTGCGACACGACGCTATCGGCGGTTCGCGAACCTGCGGCAATGGTGGCTTTGACCGTGACCGCACCGTGCTCAGAAGGGCAGGCGTTTACTGTGTCGCATAGCGGCATTCAGGTTGCTGGAAATACGGACAGTGATGGTGTGGCCTTGGTGCGCGTTCCGGCATTGATGACGAATGCGGAATTCAATGTGACTTTTGATAATGTCCTGAAAGCTACGACAGAGATTTTTGTTCCAGAGCTGCGCAATTTTGACCGCGCGGTATTGCAGTGGATGACAAGAGACAACATGCGCTTGCACGCGTTGGAAAATGGCGCACAGATTGGTGATCCTGGTCATGTTTGGTCGGCCTCTTTGCACTCGGCAACGGACACCCAACAAGGCAAGAATGGCTTCGTTGTTTACCTTGGTGATGCAGAGGCCGAGATCCCCTTTCAGGCCGAGGTCTATACTTTCCCTGAAGGACAGATGAACCGCGATGGTGGGGTTGATTTGCTTGTCGGTGTGACCGTCACAGAAGATAATTGCAGCCGCGAAGTAGACGCGATGACAATTCAAACCAATGCAGGGCAAACGCTGATCAAGACTGACATTTCCGTTAAGATGCCGTCTTGCGATCAGGTTGGCCAAGTTGCAATGCTGCAAGACAAGTTCACCGACCTGACGCTTGTTTCAAACTAAGACCGCCTATTCAAATAGCCCAAGCGCACGAAAGCTCGTTTCGCTTTCCTTTCCGATAATCAGGTGATCATGCACAGTAATCGACAGTGCATAGGCCGCTGATGTGATTTGCTTGGTCATTTGGATGTCAGCCTCAGACGGTGTCGGATCACCTGAGGGGTGATTGTGCACGAGTATCAACGCACTTGCATTCAATTCGAGAGCGCGTTTGACGACTTCGCGCGGATATACAGGGACATGATCAACCGTGCCTTTCGCCTGTTCTTCGTCTGCGATGACCGTGTTCTTGGTGTCCAGAAAAAGGATGCGAAATTGTTCCGTCGCCCGGTGCGCCATCGTGGTGTGACAATAATCTAGTAATGCATCCCAGCTGGACAACACATGTCGCTGCATCACCTTGGAACGCGACAATCGATGTGCCGCGGCTTCAACAAGCTTCAGTTCCAGCAAAACCGCGTCACCGACGCCCTTTACAGCGGTAAGTTGCGCCAAAGGTGCGGAAAGTACCCGGTTAAAGTCGCCAAAGGTGTCGATCAGAGTGCGTGCCAACGGCTTTACATCTTGGCGGGGAATGGCCCGAAAAAGGACGAGTTCCAGCAATTCATAGTCCGGCATAGCGTTAGCGCCACCTGACAAGAACCGTTCCCGCAACCGTTTGCGATGATCGCGCATATAGGACGGCAGTGTGCCTTTGGGTACAGGCAAGACTTCGACGACATCGTCGTGATCAGAAAAGAGAGAGGGCGCTTCGGCAAAATGGGTCATGCCCTACTTTGCCAAAGCGATGGTTACTGCGCGGTTAATGCGCTTGAGTTAGCTCTTCATCGAGTCCCAAAAGCTTTTGACGCTGTCGAAAAAGCTGGACCCTTGCGGGTTGTTTTCTTCGCTCAACTGGTCAAATTCCTTAAGAATCTCGCGCTGCCGCGCTGTCAATTTGACGGGCGTTTCCACCGCCAACTCAATAAACATGTCGCCTGTCCCTGCACCACGCAACGCGGGCATACCTTTGCCGCGCAGGCGCATCTGGCGACCGGATTGCGACCCTTCAGGCACTTTTACGCGGCTACGGCCACCATCGATAGTTGGCACTTCGATTTCACCACCCAGTGCTGCTGTCGCGATGGACACAGGCACACGGCAATAAAGGTTCGTGCTTTCGCGTTCAAACAGCGCGTGATCCTGCACTTCGATAAAGATGTACAGATCGCCGGTTGGGCCCCCACGCATCCCGGCCTCACCTTCGCCAGCAAGACGAATGCGTGTGCCAGTTTCGACACCCGCGGGGATGTTGACCGATAGCGACTTTTCTTTCTCGACCCGGCCTTGGCCGTCGCAGGTATTGCAAGGGTCTTTGATTGTTTGACCCATGCCGGAACATGTCGGGCAGGTCCGTTCAACGGTAAAGAAACCTTGCTGCGCGCGTACTTTGCCCATGCCGGAACATGTGGGGCAGGTTTGTGGCTCAGACCCGCCTTCGGCGCCTGTGCCGTTGCACGATCCACAGCCAACAGCCGTCGGCACGTTGACGGTTTTCTGCATCCCCGCAAATGCATCCTCAAGGTTGATGCGCAGGTTATACCGCAGGTCGTTCCCGCGTTGGGCCGCACTGCGACGGCCACCGCCACCACGGCCACCCATGAAATCGCCAAACAGATCGTCGAATACGTCAGAGAATGCGCTACCAAAGTCACCTTGGCCGCCACCGGGTCGGCCACCGCCACCCATACCGTTTTCAAAAGCAGCATGACCATAGCGATCATAGGCAGCTTTCTTGTTCTCGTCTTTCAGAACTTCGTAAGCCTCATTGGCTTCTTTGAACTGTGCTTCGGCGTTTGGATTGTCGGAATTACGATCAGGGTGCAGCTCTTTCGCCTTTTGGCGGTAGCCTTTCTTGATCGTTGCGGCGTCAGCCCCTTTGGCGACGCCAAGCACTTCGTAGTAATCGCGTTTTGCCATAGTGTTTTCCCCCTTGGGAAAGAGAAAAGACCGGCCCGGATTAGGGGCCGGTCAAATCTCATTGGCCCGTGGGCTTAGTTGTCACGCTTCTCATCATCCAGATCTTCGAAATCCGCATCAAGGATTTCTTCGTCTGCACCCGGCGCATCAGGCTCTACTTCGCCTTCAGCTTCTTGCTGCGACTTATAGATTGCTTCGCCCAACTTCATGGCCGCTTCGGTCACGTTCTGAACGCCTGATTTAATCTTGTCTGCGTTTTCAGTTTCAAGGTCATCCTTAAGCGCGGCAATCGCCAACTCAATCGCTTCGATTGTGGTTGGGTCAACCTTGTCGGCATGCTCTTCCATCGACTTTTCGGTCGAGTGGATCAGGCTTTCGGCTTGGTTTGTCGCGTCAACCAGCTCACGGCGTTCCTTATCGGCCTCAGCGTTCGCTTCAGCGTCTTTGACCATTGCGTCGATGTCATCATCGGACAGACCACCAGAGGCTTGGATCGTAATCTTCTGCTCTTTGTTGGTGCCTTTGTCTTTGGCGCCAACTTCAACGATGCCGTTGGCATCGATGTCAAAGGTCACTTCGATTTGTGGCAGGCCGCGTGGCGCTGGCGGGATGTCCTCAAGGTTGAACTGGCCCAACATCTTGTTGTCAGCCGCCATTTCACGCTCACCTTGGAACACACGCAACGTCACAGCATTCTGGTTGTCTTCGGCTGTTGAAAAGACCTGAGACTTCTTGGTTGGGATCGTTGTGTTGCGATCAATCAAGCGTGTGAAGACACCGCCAAGGGTTTCAATACCCAGCGACAATGGCGTCACATCCAGCAGAACCACGTCTTTGACGTCGCCTTGCAGAACACCGGCCTGAATGGCGGCGCCCATGGCAACCACTTCGTCAGGGTTCACACCTTGGTGTGCTTCTTTCCCGAAGAACTTAGCGACCTCTTCTTTGACCTTTGGCATACGTGTCATGCCGCCAACCAACACGACTTCGTCGATGTCAGATGTGGACAGACCCGCGTCCTTGATCGCTTCTTTGCAAGGCTTCAAAGATGCTTTGATCAGATCACCCACAAGGCTTTCCAGCTTTGCACGTGTCAGTTTCATCACCATGTGCAACGGCTGACCGTCGGAACCCATAGAAATAAACGGCTGGTTGATTTCGGTGCTTGAAGAGGAAGACAATTCGATCTTCGCTTTTTCTGCAGCCTCTTTCAGACGCTGCAATGCCATCTTGTCCTTGGTCAGATCGACCGAGTTCTCTTTTTTGAACTCATCCGCAAGATAGTTGACGATGCGCATGTCAAAGTCTTCACCACCAAGGAACGTGTCACCGTTGGTGGATTTCACTTCGAACAGGCCGTCGTCGATCTCAAGGATCGTGACGTCAAATGTACCGCCACCAAGGTCATAAACCGCGATGGTTTTGCTGTCTTTCTTGTCGAGGCCATAGGCCAGCGCAGCCGCTGTCGGCTCGTTGATGATCCGCAGCACTTCAAGGCCAGCAATCTTACCGGCGTCTTTCGTTGCCTGACGCTGTGCATCGTTAAAGTACGCAGGAACCGTAATCACGGCCTGTGTGACGTCCTCGCCAAGATAGCTCTCGGCGGTTTCTTTCATCTTGCCAAGAATGAAGGCAGAGATTTGGCTAGGAGAGTATTTCTCACCCTTGGCCTCGACCCATGCGTCGCCGTTGCCGCCGTTGACGATTTCGAACGGCATATTCTTTTTCTCTTTGGCAAGGTCCTTGTCGTCAAACCGACGACCGATCAGACGCTTGACCGCGAAGATTGTATTCTCAGGGTTGGTGACAGCTTGGCGTTTCGCCGGCTGACCAACAAGGCGTTCATCATCTGTGAACGCGACGATAGATGGCGTCGTGCGCGCACCTTCTGCGTTTTCTACAACACGCGGCTTTGCACCGTCCATGATGGCGATACAGGAGTTCGTGGTTCCCAGGTCGATACCAATAACTTTGGCCATTTTTCAAATCCCTTTATTCTAGGCGGTTTGAGCAGCGCGAACCCGCTTTCGGCACCCGCGCCAGTTACATGTCTGAAGTTTCGGGCAAGCACCCTAAAACTTTGATCTTGGCGTATATAGGGATGCGATATTGGGGCTGCAAGCGTTTGAATGGGGTCAAGGCACGCAAAATAACGGTTTTTGCGGCTCAGTTGGATTATCGCCCGGCAAACCAGCTAAGAGAAACGTGTTGGCGACCGAAAAATTCGCCCATCAAGCCGATCATGATCAGCGTCAGTGCCACATAGATCGGATAGTCTGGATTGGTGAACTGCGGGTTATAATGCAGGAACACAGCGCCGCGCATTTGGTCGATGATGTGGAACAGCGGGTTCCAATCGAACATCGCGATCATTGTCGCAGGCAAGGTGTTGACCACAAATAACTTGCCCGAGGCGATCATATTAATGCGGATATAGAGCGGCTTTACCGCAGCGACGAAGCGCGGAAACCATGGCTTGAGCGCCAGAAAGATCATGCCAACAGCGACGCCTGTAAACCAAGCAGACAAGAGAAAGCCAAAAGCTGCAATTGGATCGTGAATTGAAACAGGTGTGACCGCGATGTGGTAGACTGACAGGATCACTACAAGCGTTACGACTTGCAGGTACAACGTGGATACAGCCGCCGCAAGAATAGCGACAATTGTATTCATAGGTCTGTGCAGCATCATTGATGATGTTGGGCCTGCGGCACCCATGACGGACGATACCGTGCGGATGTGAACCAGATAAACGAAGATACCGGTCATAATGTAAAGCAGCATGTCACCCCTGATCGGTGAACTTCGCAGCCCTAGCACCTGAAAGAATAGAACAAAGGCAAAGATCATGATCATGCCCTGCACCATGTTCAGTACCATCGCGACAACTGCATTGCGGTGACCGCTACGCGCACTTTTCACGATGGTATGATAGGTCACTTCCAGTAGGTTCAGAAAACCTCTGGACTTTGATCTATAGACGGGTGTCTTGAACATCAGTCTCTTGCTTTGCTTTTGTACGTGACTTGTGGTGGACGATAGCCTTGCTGATCGCTTGGCGAAACACCATAAACATGCTGATCAGGGCAATTTGATGACGGGCAGTCTAGCATGGATTTTGAAGAACTAACGGCCGTGATGCGGGAACTGGCACTCGAGGCTGGTGACAAGATCATGGAAATCTATGGCATGGATGATTTCGGGGTTCGTTCTAAGAGCGATGAAAGCCCTGTGACTGTCGCCGATGAAGCCGCCGATGTGATCATCAGTGCAGGCTTGCGGGCCGCTTTTCCTGACACGCCGCTGGTAACGGAAGAACAATCTGCGTCTCATGCGCAGTCGGTCAGAACGTTCCTGATCGTTGATCCGCTGGATGGAACCAAGGAATTTATCAAACGCCGTGGGGATTTCACCGTCAATATTGCCTTTGTACAGGATGGCGAGCCCGTGCGTGGCGTTGTCTATGCACCTGCGAAAGACCGACTCTTCTATACCGACCCATCGGGTAGCGCCTTGGAAGAGCAAGGTCCCTTTACAAAAGGTGCACCCGGTCAAACGCGTCCGATCAAAGTGTCGACTCCCGATAACACAGCCCTTCTTGTGGTCGCGTCTAAGTCCCACCGGGATCAGGCGACGGACGATTACATTGGCAAATACGCTGCTGCTGATATGAAAAGCGCGGGGTCGTCCCTCAAATTCTGTTTGGTTGCAACAGGCGAGGCCGACATCTACCCCCGTCTAGGACGCACAATGGAATGGGATACCGCGGCCGGTCATGCTGTGCTGAAAGGTGCGGGTGGTGATGTGGTGCGGTTCGATGAACACACGCCTCTGACTTATGGCAAGCCCGGTTTTGAAAACCCATTCTTCATCGCCTATACCCCCGGTGTCGCGTTGGAGAAACCATAATGTCCGTCCTTATTGTCATTCCAGCGCGCTATGCCTCGACTCGCTATCCTGGAAAACCGCTTGTGGAATTGCGGGGCAGCAGCAGAGAAGCCAAAAGCCTGATCCGCCGGTCATGGGACGCCGCGTGCAATGTTTCTGGTGTTGATAAGGTTGTTGTCGCAACCGATGACGCGCGTATCGCCGATGCATCTGAGGCGTTTGGCGCTGAGGTCGTGATGACATCAACTGAATGCCAGAACGGAACAGAGCGTTGCGCCGAAACCCTGACAAAGATGAGCGGTGAGTATGATATTGTCGTGAATCTACAAGGTGATGCACCTTTGACGCCGGCGTGGTTCATTGAGGATCTGGTCAAAGGTTTGCGCGACAACCCACAGGCAGATGTCGCTACGCCGGTTTTGCGAACTGAAGGACGCGTTCTGAATGATCTGCTGAATGACCGCCGCGAAGGGCGCGTTGGTGGCACGACGGCTGTCTTCGGGGCCGATCACAATGCGCTTTATTTTTCGAAAGAAGTGATTCCATTCACCGGCAAAACCTATGGCGATACAGATGAAACCCCAGTGTTTCACCATGTAGGTGTCTATGCTTATCGCCCTTCGGCTCTTTCTGCCTATCCGCAGTGGCAATCTGGCCCGCTGGAACAGCTGGAAGGTTTGGAACAACTGCGTTTCTTAGAGCGTGGAGTTCCAATGCTCTGCGTGGAAGTCGCAGCGAAAGGTCGCCAGTTCTGGGAACTGAATAATCCCGAAGATGTGCCGCGCATCGAATCTATGTTATGTGAAATGGGCTTTGATTAACGGCCTCTTTGCAAGTCTGGAATAACATAGGCGTATTCGTGTTCTTTTTGTCTTAATCTAGCCAAGATAAATGGCTACTGGAGGGTCAGTAGAATGTATCAGGTTAATAGTTATGAATAGAAAAGTCTCAAAAGCGATCTTCCCGGTTGCTGGCCTCGGAACGCGTTTCCTGCCAGCGACAAAATCGGTGCCCAAGGAAATCATGACCTTGGTGGACCGTCCCCTTATTCAATATGCCATTGATGAAGCACGTGCCGCCGGTATCGAGGATTTCATCTTTGTCACCTCGCGGGGCAAGTCCGCGCTTGAGGATTACTTTGACCTCGCGCCTGATCTGGAAGCTGCTCTTGAACGATCTGGCAAGACCGAATTGCTCGAAATTCTACGCAATACCAACATGGATAGTGGGACGATTGCCTATCTGCGCCAGCATAAGGCGCTGGGCCTTGGTCATGCTGTGTCTTGTGCACGCAAACTGATCGGCGACGAACCCTTTGCCGTCATTTTGCCAGACGATGTTATCGCAGCAGAGAAATCTTGCTTGCAGCAGATGGTCGAAGCCTATCAGGAAACCGGCGGCGCAATGGTTGCAACGATGGAAGTGTCTTCGGCGCAAACGTCGTCATATGGCGTTCTGGATGTCGCGACCGAAAACGGTCGAATCGTATCGGCCAAAGGAATGGTTGAGAAACCTGCGCAAGGCACTGCGCCATCCAATTTGGCAGTCATCGGACGCTATATCCTGACGCCGCAGGTCCTTAGCAACTTTGATACCATTGGCCGTGGCGCTGGTGGAGAGATTCAATTGACGGATGCAATTGCTGCGGAAATCGATGCAGGTCGCGATGTCTTTGGGTATCGCTTTGACGGTCAGCGATATGATTGCGGGTCCAAAGCAGGGTTCCTGCAAGCGACAGTCGCATTTGCATTAGCGCGTGATGAACTGCGTGACGAATTCGCAGCATTCCTGAATGAGATGCACGCGACCAAACAGGCAGCACAGTAAGGCACTGAATGTCCGCACGACTAAAAAGTCTTTGGCGGGCATATCGATTGCGCTGGAAACGGCGGCGGTTTTTGTTTCGCGTATGGCGTAAACGAAGACAGATCGCCGTTTCCAGCGACCGCACTGCACAGATTTCGCCAGACGCAATATTGGTCTTTGCGACGGTCCGGAATGAAATCGTCCGGCTTCCATATTTCCTAAAGCACTACCGCGATCTTGGCGTAGCCCATTTCTTGATCGTCGATAATGGCAGTGATGATGGCACGTCAGCTTACCTTGCAGACCAGCCTGATGTGTCCGTTTGGACCACGAACCACAGCTATCGCCTATCCCGGTTTGGCGTCGATTGGTTAGGCTGGTTGCAATGGCAGTTCGGCGGTGGGCATTGGTGTCTGACGGTCGATGCGGATGAGTTGCTGGTTTATCCCTACTGCGAAACCCGTAATTTGCATCAGTTGACGCAGTGGTTGGACGATCAGGGACACGACTCTTTTGGTGCAGTATTGGTGGATCTTTACCCAAAGGGTCCATTGCAAGATGCGTCATATTTGCCTGGGGATGATCCGACAAAAACCTTAGACTGGTTCGATGCCGGGAACTATCGCGACCAAGTACATCGATATTACGGCAACCTCTGGATCCAAGGTGGGGTGCGAGAACGTGTGTTCTTTGCGGATGAACCCGCACGTGCGCCTACGCTGAACAAGACACCATTGGTGCGTTGGTCTTGGCGGTATGCCTATGTCAGTTCTACCCATCAAATATTGCCGACACGCTTGCATGATGTCTTTGATTTTGAAGAAAGCAGCAAAACGTCCGGTGCATTGCTTCACACAAAGTTCCTACCAATTGTCGGCGAAAAATCCGCCGAGGAACTGGTACGCGCACAACACTTTCAAAATTCCGCCCTTTATGCTGATTATCATCAAAGATTGACGCAAAGCCCTGATCTATGGTGTCCAAACTCTTGTCGATACCAGGGCCCTGCGCAATTGGTTGAACTGGGGTTAATGTCAAAGGGGCGTTGGATCTGATATGAAGTTGAACAACGGGGCGAAAAGGTAGAAGCACGCGTGGGTGTTTGGACATCATATCGGCTGCGATGGCAGCGAAAACGCTGGCGGGCGCGCGCTTTGCGCAAGGGACGTGAACTGGCGTCTGTTACTGATCGTACAGCGCAGATTGGACCGGATGATATCCTGCTATTTTGCACATTCCGAAATGAGGATGTGCGGCTTCCGTTTTTCTTTGACTACTACCGAAAACTGGGCATCAACCACTTCATAATGATAGACAACGGCAGTGAAGACACGGGGCCAGCCTACGCATTAGCGCAACCTGATGTATCACTGTGGCGCACGGACGCCCCTTATGGCGACGCCCGTTATGGTGTTGATTGGCTGACCTATCTGCAGGGAAAATACGCTGACGGACATTGGACCCTGACCGTCGATGTCGATGAGTTTTTTGTTTACCCGTTCTGCGACACACGGCCCATCCGCGCCTTGGCCGATTGGTTGGATGCATCCGAAGTGCGATCATTCGGGGCGATGTTGCTGGACATGTACCCCAAGGGTCCGGTTGGTCAGACATCCTATGCGCGGGGGGACGATCCGTTCGAAACTGCGAATTGGTTCGACCCCGGCAACTATTTTATGTCGCAAAATAAATTGCTGAAGAACCTTTGGATTCAAGGTGGTCCAAGGGCGCGTAGTTTCTTTGCAACCAAGCCGAAACAGGCGCCTGCACTGAACAAAATTCCTTTTGTGAAATGGCGCAAACCTTATGCCTACGTCAGCTCGACCCATATGATGCTGCCGCGTGGATTGAACCTTGTGTACGATCAACAAGGAGGCGAGAAAACTTCGGGTATTTTGCTCCATGCAAAGTTCTTGAACACCTTCGGTGATCGCGCTGCAGAAGAGGCGGAACGCGCTGAGCATTATGCGTTTGGGCGTGAATATAAAACCTATGCTGAACGCCATGGGGCGGACCCGGATTTGTGGTGCCAATGGAGCGAGCAATACATCAATTGGCGCCAACTTGAGGTGCTAGGCCTCATGTCTAAGGGAAACTGGGCATGAGTTTGGGTGTTATCATGCTTGTCCACACAGGTTTCGACCGGGCGGAACAAATGGTGCGCCATTGGGCCGATGCAGGCTGTCCTGTGGTGGTGCATGTCGATAGTAATGTGCCAGCCGCAGCCTATGATCCATTTGAGCAAGCGCTTCGTGATTTACCTAACGTGCGGCTCTGCGCCCGCCATCGTTGCGAATGGGGCACCTTTGGATTGGTCGCCGCATCACAAGAGGCTGCCACACTTTTGTTGGAAGACTTCCCTGACGTGCAGCATGCGTTCTTGGCGTCCGGGGCATGTTTGCCACTACGGCCTATTTCGGACTTGCAACATTATCTTGATGCCCATCCTGACACTGACTTTATTGAAAGCGCGACAACAGCAGATGTGCCTTGGACGGTCGGTGGGTTAGACCGCGAACGGTTCACGTTGCGGTTCCCCTTCGCATGGAAAAAACAGCGCCGGTTGTTTGATGCCTTTGTGAAACTGCAACAGCTGGTTGGTTTCAAACGGAACATCCCCGAAGGAATCGTGCCGCATATGGGGTCGCAGTGGTGGTGTTTGACCCGCCAAACGCTCGACGCGATTTTGCGTGATCCAAACCGCGCCACCTATGACAATTATTTCCGGCGTGTCTGGATTCCGGATGAAAGCTATTATCAGACATTGGCGCGCCTACATGCCCGCAAAGTTGAAAGCAGATCGTTGACGTTGGCCAAGTTCGACTATCAAGGAAAGCCGCATATCTTTTTTGATGACCATGCCGAACTGTTGCAGCGCTCAAAGGCATTTGTCGCACGCAAGATTTGGCGCGATGCGCATTTGCTCTATCGGAATTTTCCTGTGTCGGATCAGGTGCAACCCAATGCCGAAGAGCCGCATTTGGGTGCCGTGGACCGCGTCTTTTTTCAGGCAGTTGATCGCCGCACGCGTGGTCGGCAAGGTCTTTATATGCACAGCCGTTTTCCAAGCATTGATCGCCAGGTCAGCATTGCAGCGGCCCCTTACGTTGTCTTGCAAGGTCTGGGTGACGTGATCCCTGCGTTTCAGGCGTGGCTGACCAAACAAACCGGGGCCGAAGTGCACGGGCATTTGTTTGCAAAAGACCGCGTGCATTTTGCAGATGAGTCTGAGGTCTATCGTGGTGGATTGTCAGACAATGCTCGGCTGCGCGACTATAACGGCAAAATGTTCCTGTCGAACCTGATCTGGAATGGTCGGGATCAGCACCACTGTTTTCAGTTCGGTCCAAGCGATACCCAAGACGTTTGCTGGACCTTGGCCAAAGATACAAACGCGAGCATCTGGGTGATTTCAGGGGCGTGGTCCGTACCATTGTTTGCATCTGGTCGGTCGGCCAGTGAAGTTCGTGCAGAAGCCGCACGCCTGCAGAGGATTGAGGATAAGTTTCTGAAAATACTGCGGTCGCCCGATGCCCGTGCGCGCATCAAAATCATGACTTTGGCGCAGTTTATTGAGTCACCAATGGATGTGTTGCAAACCATTATTGATGAGATGGCAGGACACAGAGGCAATGCGCTGAAAGAAGTGCCGCGCATGCCTGATCTGACAGGTCTGCCCGATTTCTTACAGGACCTAAAGAACCAAGGAATGCACCCGTTTTTGACCGGCCACATCACCGATGGAAACACCCAACAGACCAAACCTGTCCAACGACGCAAGCCATACGTGATTAGCGGAAAATGAAGACGTTTGACTACTTCATCCTGCTGGCCGAAATGCGCACAGGGTCCAATCTGCTAGAAGCAAATATCAACATGTTGGATGGTGTCAGCTGCCACGGAGAGGCATTTAACCCGTCTTTTGTGGGCCATCCAAAGACCGAGGCGTTGCTTGAGATTGACTATGAGGCGCGAGAAACAGATCCTCATGCGCTGCTCGAGAAAATCAAAAAGAGCGATAAGATCGGTGGCTTCCGCTTTTTTCATGACCATGATCCACGGGTGCTCAAGACCTGTATTGATGATCCGCGCTGTGCGAAAGTCATTCTGACCCGGAACCCCTTGGATAGTTTTATAAGCTGGAAAATTGCGCAGGCGACAGGACAGTGGAAGCTGACAAATGCAACGCATTCAAAGTCCAAGACCATCAACTTTGATCCGGCGGAATTTGATGCACATTTGCGAGCGACACAAGACTTCCATGCTCAGGTTCAGCGCAGCCTGCAGCTTAGTGGTCAAACAGCGTTTCACATTAATTATGATGATCTGCGCGATGTTGATGTTTTGAACGGGCTGGCTGAATTTTTGGGTGTCGATGACCGGCTATCGAATGTGAACAAAAAGCTGAAAAAACAGAACCCTGAACCGTTGGATGAAAGGGTCAACAACTATGCTGAAATGCAAGATGCCCTTTCAAGAATAGACTATTTCAGCTTGTCGCGGACGCCGCATTTTGAACCCAAGCGCGGACCGGCAATCCCGACATATATCGCAGCCCCTGCTTCGGGGCTGCTCTACATGCCTTTGCGGTCTGGCCCTGATCGGGCGGTGCGCCAATGGCTCGCCGCTCTTGATGATGCCGCGCCGGATGCTTTGATCACCAAGTTCACGCAAAAGTCGCTGCGCCAATGGCAGGAAGCCCACAAAATTCATCGCAGCTTTGCCGTATTGCGCCATCCTTTGTCGCGTGCCCATGCCGCTTTTTGTGATCGTATCTTGCTGGACGGTCCGCGCTGTTTGCCGGAAATTCGGGCAAACTTGATCCGTGTCCACAAACTAAGATTGCCAGAGTACGATGATCTGGAAAATTTTGCGAAAGAGGATCATCACCGTGCCTTCTTTGGGTTTCTAAAGTTTCTAAAGACCAACCTTGCAGGACAGACCAGCATTCGCGTCGACCCATCCTGGGCCAGTCAACTTACGCTATTGCAAGGAATGTCCGGATTCGCTGTGCCTGATTGTGTTCTCCGTGAAGACGCTTTGGCAAAGGCATTGGCAGATCTGGCAAGTCAGATTGATATCGCGAACCCGCCCACGATTGGCAAAACAGATCACCGCTGGCACGAACGGTTGCTCTCGATCTATGACACACAACTCGAATCCGCGGCCCGAGATGTCTACGGGCGTGACTACGCAGCCTTTAGTTTTAGAAATTTAGCTTAGGCGGCCTGCGAGGCTTCGACTTCAGTCAAGATCGTATGTAGCGTCGCTGCATCACTATTTGCCCGCAGTTTTGCGCAGAACGTCGTGTTGCGCAGTGTGCGGGAAACAAGGGCGAGCGCCTTTAGGTGGTCAACGCCAGCATTTTCCGGTGCGATCAAAGCAAACACAAGATCGACAGGCTGGCGATCAACCGCATCAAAGTTCAACGGCTTTTCAAGACGCAGGAACAGGCCATGGACGTCATCTGCCCCAGCCATCCGCGCGTGCGGCAGTGCAATACCTTGGCCCACACCTGTTGGGCCAAGATCTTCGCGATCCATCAAAGCTTCGATGACGCTGCCTGCGTCCAAACCATAGCTGGTTTCGGCCAATTCACCGAGATCATGGAAAAGCCGCTTCTTGCTGGTGCAAGAAGAAATAGACTTTACCGCATCGGCTTTCAGAATGGTGCCAAGTTGCATTGGTCGCGTCTCTCATCTCGAAGTAGGGTTAGCCCGACGTCCGTGGGTCGATCCAACCAATATTTCCGTCGTCCCGCCGATACACGACGTTCACGCCATTATGTTTCTCGTTCCGGAAAACCAATACCGGAGAACTCGCAATTTCCATTTGCATGACCGCTTCACCGACCGAAAGTGATGGGATCTTTGTTTCCATCTCTGCGACGATCATCGCGTTCACCGAGTCCTGTTCAGCTTCTTCAGACTCGTCCTTTGATTCGAGGATATATGACCCAGCGTCTGAAAGTTCAACTGGCTGTGAACGCTCCTTGTGGTGGTCCTTTAAGCGGCGTTTGTAGCGGCGCAGCTGCTTATCCATCTTTTCAGAACTGGCATCGAAAGCGGCATAAATTTCGGTTGCCTTACCAGTGGCTTGGGCGTTCAGACCGGTTGATAGGTGCACAACAGATTCACAAACATACTCATGGCCGGACTTGGAAAAAACGACGTAGGCCTCAGTCGGCCGTCCAGCATATTTGCTCAGAATTTCGTCTAATTCTGTTTTCACATGAGTTTGCAGGGCTGCACCAATGTCGATTTGCTTTCCGCTGATCTGGTAACGCATCGTTTCTCCTTTATTGGGTCACAACAGAAGCATCATTGCCCCTAAGATGTAGGGAAATCGCATGTCTGTCATTTGAGTGGTTCACGATAACCTCCCGTAATCGTTGCGCTTATCCACATCGTCCGGCGGTTGGCCAGCAAAGATGCAGGAAAAGAGAACGGGCTTGTCATCGCATACAGTTGGCGATGAAACGGGGTCTCTTGTCAATGATGCAGTCGTTCACGATCCAAAAGAATCAGTTCACACGGAAGTTGTTTCCAAGATAAACGCGGCGGACGTTTTCGTCTTGAATAACCTCTTGGGTGGTCCCGCTCATGAGGACTTTGCCATCATGCAAGATGTACGCGCGATCGACGATCTGCAGTGTTTCTTGCACATTGTGATCAGTGATCAACACACCAATGCCCCGGTTCTTTAGGTCCGCCACAAGATGGCGAATTTCACCAACAGCAATCGGATCAACGCCTGCAAAAGGTTCGTCCAGCAGCACATATTTTGGCCCTGCGGCAAGACAGCGTGCTATTTCGACGCGGCGACGTTCACCGCCAGAAAGCGCCATTGCAGATGCACGTCGCAAGTGTTCGATCGAAAACTCTGAAAGCAGCTCTTCTAATCGTTCGCGACGACGGTGCGTGTTTTTCTCGGCGATCTCAAGGATCGACATGATGTTATCTTCAACAGACATGCCCCGGAAGATCGACATTTCCTGCGGCAGATACCCAATGCCCAACTGGGCGCGCCGATACATTGGTAAGGTCGTCACTTCGCGCCCGTCGATCACAACGCGCCCACCTTCGGGTGTCACCAATCCGGCGATGGAATAAAAGCAAGTCGTCTTACCGGAACCATTTGGCCCCAGCAAAGCTACGACCTCACCCCGCCCCAGATCCATGCTAACGTCACGAATTACGGGTCGCTTGCGATAGCTTTTGCGCAAGTTCGAGATATGAAGCCCAACGTCGCCATCTTGAACCGAAAGTTTTGGGGCAACTGCCATTAGTTATTGCCTTGCTGCAAGATCGTCCGGACGCGGCCGTCCATTGTTGCTGTGCCATCGCTGACATTGATCGTCATCTTGGCTGCGGAAATTGCACTTGGGCCCTGCGTTAGCAAAACATCCCCTGTCAGCACCAACAGGCCAGTGGTGATATCGTAGTCGGCGTTTTGCGCTTCGGCTGCTTCTTCTGCCGTTACAAAAGTAACATTACCGGTCGCAATAAGGCGGTCAATTTGGGACGTATCTGTGCCATAGACAACTTCGACTTGGTCCGCTGTCAGCCTAAGATCGCCCTGAACGATGACGACGTTGCCGATAAAGATCGCTTGGCCAGTGTCTTGATCTACAGAAAGACTGTCTGCGGTCGCTTCCAGCGCAGCAGTTGTATCAACAGCGATGCCACCCAAGTTTACATTTGTTTGAGCCCAAGCAGGCGCAGACAATGCGAACATAAGTGACAAACAAACAATGATCGGTCTTAGCATTGTGGCCCTGTCCTGATTCATGGGGTCTGCGGCATGTATAGCAGGTGCACGCCCTCGGTGAACAGCATGTGCTGCGTGAAACCTTTGGAAGCCATTTGAATGGTCATCTTTCCAGCGGTTAGCTGGCCGAATGGCGCACGCGCCTCGAGTAGACCTTCAGATGTGATCAGACCTGTCCGCAGTTCGGCCACCAATCCATTGGTTTCCATTTGATAGCCTTGCGACGTAACAAGACGCGCCAACCCCAGAAAGCTTGCGATTTGGGCGCGTCCGTCAATTTCACCTAGCGTCGCAGTGACTTCGATATGGCTACCATCCGTATTGTCCATCCGCATCAGCATGTCGTCTATGTTTACGGTGTCAGGGCGCAAGCTATCTGGCCGGGCTGAATCGGCAGAAATGTTAATGATCGCACCAGCGTCGGTTACTCCTGAAAACTCTGGTGCAGATATGCGCTGTTCACGTGCAATTGCTTCTACTTCGGCCAAGGCAATATCGGTTGGTTCGGTGGTAGATCGGGCGAACAGGAACAGTGTTGACAGCAGTGCCAACGCACAAAGTGGCAGGATGATCTTGGCCCATCCAATAATCTGAGAATAAAGATTGTCCGCGACGGCCAAGGCTAGGCGACCCCGGCACGCAGGCAGTCGTGAATATGTAGAAAACCCGCGATCCGGCCATTGCCCGCGGGATCGACTGCGAAAAGGCAGGTAATCTTCTTGTTATTCATAATAGCCACGGCTTCCTGCGCTAATGCATCTGGCGCACAAGTCGTTGGCTGCGCGTTCATGACTTCCTGCGCCGTGCGGTCTAGTAAACCGGTCATATGACGGCGCAAATCGCCATCTGTCACGATCCCGATCAGGCGGTCCTCTGCATCCGTGACCCCGGCAACGCCGAACCCTTTGTTACTGATGACCAAAAGTGTTTCGCTCATCGGTGTATCCGCGGCGACCAAAGGGACAGCTTGGTTTACATGCATGAGGTCCGCGACCTTGGACAATTGTGCGCCAAGTTTGCCGCCGGGGTGAAAGTCGCGGAAGTTTTCTGGAGTAAAATCGCGATGTTCCATAAGCGCGACCGCAAGTGCGTCGCCCAAAGCCAGTGTCATCGTGGTTGATGTTGTTGGCACAACGCCTGTGCCGCAGGCCTCGCCAAGATTTGGGAGAACGATTGCTACGTCTGCACGCTGTAGCAATGTGCTTTGTGGTTTGCTTGCCACGCCGATCATCGAGATGCCAAAGCGCCTGGTGTATGCGACAAGATCGGCCAGTTCTGGAGTTTCGCCTGAATTAGACAGCACCAATACCACGTCACCGCGTGTCATCATGCCTAAATCGCCATGGCTTGCCTCGGCGGGGTGTACAAAATGCGCGGGCGCCCCAGTGCTGGCGAATGTTGCGGCGATTTTGCGTGCGATATGGCCTGATTTACCCATGCCCGACACGATGATCCGGCCTTTTGCATTCAACAACAGCGCCACTGCGTCGCTAAAGCTTTCCCCAAGTTGATCTGACAACATGGACAGCGCATTTGCCTCTTGCGAGATAACGCGCCGGCCTGCGGCGAGGAATTTTGCCGGATCAGTCATTAGTGGGAAAAGATGTCTGTGTCAGGCCAGCCGGCCAAATCAAGCTTTGCCCGGGTCGGCAAGAAGTCAAAACAGGACTGAGCGGTCTCTGTCCGGTTCTCGCGGGCGAGCAGGACGTCGAACTTTTCTTTGAGTTGATGAAGATGCAAAACATCAGATGCAGCATAATCAAGCTGGGCATCCGTAAGGTTGGGTGCGCCCCAATCGCTTTGTTGCTGATGTTTGGAAATATCAATCCCAACCATGTCTTGTAGCAACGTCTTCAGGCCATGGCGGTCAGTGTAAGTACGGACCAGTTTAGACGCGATTTTGGTGCAATAGACTGGGGCAGTCAGCGTACCGAACGCGTTCAAAAGCGCGGCAATGTCAAAACGACCAAAGTGAAAGAGCTTCAATACATTAGGGTTTTCCAGCATCGCACAAAGGTTGGGTGCTTCGGTTTGCCCTTGGGCGACCTGAACAAGGTGACAATTGCCATCACCGCCAGACATCTGGATCAGGCACAACCTGTCACGGTGCGGGTTCAGCCCCATCGTTTCGCAATCAATCGCGACGATTGGACCAAGATCCAGTCCATCAGGCAGGTCGTTCTGGTAGAGATGATTGGCCATGTGTCGCCCTTTTCTAGTCTGCCTCACCTGTCCAGATACGGTTTGTCGGGCCAATCCTCAAGTGGTTCAAGCAAGATGCGCTTTGTCCGGGCTGACACTTAGCGTCAATTTCGCATTGATTTCCAGCCAGTTGGTGAATTCTGTCGCTGGCATTGGTTTGCCAAAACCATACCCTTGCCCAATTTGGCAACCGCGATCGTTCAAGTGTATTGCTTGTGCATCTTCTTCGACACCTTCTGCAACAACATGAAGATCCAGTTCTGCAGCCAATGCAAGGATCGCCCGCACGATGCTATCGGCAGCCTGATCAGGAAGGGGCGCAATAAGTGATCTGTCCAGTTTGATGCCGGATAACGGCAGTTGGGTAAGTTTCGAAAGTGAAGCATAGCCGGTGCCGAAATCGTCCAACTCTAGTGCGATGCCACAATCCGCAAGACTGTCGATATTGATCGCTGCAATGTCATCTTTTCCATTGATAAGTGTGGTTTCTAGCACCTCGATAATGACCTGATCAGCGGTTAGTCCTGTCCTGTGAAGCGACACCAGAAAGCGTTCTACCAGTAACGGATCCGAAATGGTGTCTGGCGCTGCATTCAAGGAAATGCACGGTTTCCACACCTTTGAATGTTCCCAAACTGTTGCCTGCTCCATCGCAGATTTCCAGATTGCATGATCAAGTTCGATCATCAGACCTGCACGCTCTGCCACAGGAAGAAAGACGTCTGGGGTCAGCAAGCCCCGGGTTGGATGACGCCAGCGCGCAAGAACTTCGGCACCATGCAGGCTTCCGTCTGACATGCGAACCTGTGGCTGAAACCAAGGTTCAATCTCGCCATTCTTAATTGCGTTGGATAGCTCAATTTGAAGCTGCTGTTTTGTGCTCCGATCATCGCGCAGATGTTGTGTAAAGCCGACCGCACGGTTTCCGCCGGCGGTCTTGGCTGCATGCAGCGCGATTTCTGCGTCGGCAAGAATATCCAAAGGCTTTTTTATCGCGTCACCAATTTCATGGTATCCGATACTGGCGTTGATCGGGATAAGCCTGCCTTTTATGACGAACGGGTCCTGCAATGCATGCGAAATACGCGCAATTAAGGCGTCTTGGGGTTCGTCCGAGATCAGCGCAAATTCGTCACCACCAACATGTGCCACCAAATTTTCATGATCGACGCAGCACCTGAGCGCGTGACTGACTGCAATTAACAACCCATCTCCATAGTCGTGCCCCATCGTGTCGTTGATGGTTTTGAATCCATCAAGGCCAACCAGAATGATGTTCCAATCAGCGGAATCTTTCGCGCTGATGATGTTTTGAAGATAGTTGGTCAGCGACCTGCGATTGGGCAAGCCTGTCAGCTGATCATGCGTGACCATATGCTCAAGCTGGCCGTTCATTTCCTTCAGCCGCGATTGCGACGCGCGCAAGTCGCGCGTTGTTGTTCGCATTTTCTGTAGGCTGGACTGAACAGATTTCTGCGCGGGCAAAAAGATTAAGAGCGCTTCTGCGACCAGAACCAAACCAGACGCAACAAGCATCGCACGTTGTATCACTGTGAAATAGGCAGCTTCGGCTTCGATCTGTGCAGAAACCAGCATCGCTGCCATTAACAGATCGCTTTCTAAGTCACCGGTCGCATTCAACCTGTCAATACTTTGAACGAAACTTGGTCGTTGGTCAGGAGCAGCCGTCAGTTGCCGTTTGGCAAGATAAAGAAACTCGGTCACCCGAAGGTGTAGTGGCGCGGGATCGCCGAAAAAATGTTCAAACAGTGGTTCTGAGCGAACTTGGGTTTCGATGACATATTGGTAGGTCATTTCAAATTGCGTGATCGCCTGCTCAAGATCCGCATCATTCGCATTTACCTGATCGCGAGACAGCATCATAATTTTCTGCACAAGCAAGACTTGCTCATTGCTTTTCATCAAACCATTGGCGGCAATCAGCCCGCGATCAACCGCGGCGCGGTTCAGCACATAGGTTGCCAGCATCAAACAAAGAACAACGAGCAACGCAAAACAGTAGTGCACCCACAGCCGCTCAGGCTTACGCAGAAAAAAGCGATCCTTAGCGTATTTGGCCTGTCTTAGGGTCGTACGCATCAATGATTCCTGCACATAAGATGCAAGAATATCGCCCTAAATTGATTAAGGGACCGTTGAGTGTATGCAATAAATTGTCAATGTTGGCCGGCTTGATCTCTAAACTGCGGTCGCCAATTTCCGGTACAGCGCCGTATATTCATCGCGCACCATGACCGGCGATCTTAGCCTGATGGTCAGGCTTCTTGCCAAGTCAGGATCTTGCTTGCCAAAGTACTTGTCGGCTTCAGCCTGTGAGAATCCTGCAATCTGGATAGCCTCTAACCATGCTGACAGTTTGTCGGCTTTCTTGATTTGTTTCTTTACGGCGACGGGTATTTGCGCGGGCAATCCAAATCGCAGATGGATCGCCGCTGTTAGGCGGTCGTCCAATTCCCCATAACCGGGTCCAACAGCCGCCTTTACCGGGCTGATCATGTCGCCGATCACATATTCCGGGGCATCATGCAAAAGGGCGGCCAATTGCCATTTGGCTGCCGCGTTTGGTTGCTGTCGCATGAAAATTTCTGTGACCAAGAGCGAGTGTTCCGCAACTGAATACGCAAAGTCTCCTTTGGTTTGCCCATTCCAACGCGCAACAAATGCCAATCCATGTGCGATATCTTCGATTTCGATGTCGACGGGCGTTGGATCAAGCAGGTCCAAACGACGTCCCGAAAGCATGCGCTGCCATGCGCGAGGTTGGGCTTTGGGCATGTCGACCTCATGGTTGATTAACCCCTGAGACATAGAATGACTGTGACAAATCGTAAACAGTGCCGATGCCCTGTGTAAGGATGTAAGCAGGCGCGACACTGCTGCCATTGTCGCAACGCTGAAGCCCTGCTATCAGCCCCCTCAAATAGACTAACCCTGCGCCAGGAGGCAGCAATGAAAGATTACGTCGTCAAGGATATCGCCCTTGCAGAATTCGGCCGTAAAGAGCTGGATATCGCTGAAACTGAAATGCCTGGACTGATGTCCTTGCGTGAAGAATACGCCGACAAGAAGCCGCTGAAAGGCGCGCGCATTGTGGGCTCGCTTCACATGACTATTCAAACGGCAGTTCTGATTGAAACGCTGGTTGAGCTGGGCGCAGATGTGCGCTGGGCGTCTTGCAATATCTTTTCTACCCAAGATCACGCAGCGGCGGCGATTGCTGAAGGCGGCACACCCGTTTTCGCGATCAAGGGCCAGTCCTTGGAAGAGCATTGGGATTACCTGGATAAATCCTTCATGTTCCCGGAAGGCGCGAACATGATTTTGGACGATGGCGGTGATGCGACCCTGTACATTCTGCTGGGCGCACGCGCTGAAGCTGGTGAAGAAATCATTCCCGTGCCCGAATCCGAAGAAGAAGTCGCGATTAAAGCGCAGATCAAAAAGCGTATGGCAGCTAGCCCCGGTTGGTTCACGAAGACACGCGACGCGATCAAAGGCGTATCTGAGGAAACAACAACAGGCGTTCACCGTCTTTACGATCTGCACAAGAAAGGCCAACTGCCCTTCCCTGCGATTAACGTGAACGACAGTGTGACCAAGTCGAAGTTCGACAACAAATATGGCTGTAAAGAATCGCTCGTCGATGGCATCCGCCGCGCGACTGACACGATGATGGCTGGTAAAGTTGCTGTTGTATGTGGTTACGGCGATGTGGGCAAAGGATCGGCTGCGTCATTGGCTGGTGCCGGTGCACGTGTGAAAGTCACCGAAGTGGATCCGATCTGCGCTTTGCAGGCCGCCATGGACGGTTTCGAAGTTGTCGTGCTTGAGGATGTGCTGGATTCAGCTGATGTCTTCATCACTACTACTGGCAACAGAGACGTCATCCGGATCGAGCATATGCGCGAGATGAAGGACATGGCGATTGTTGGCAACATCGGCCATTTCGACAATGAAATTCAGGTTGCTGCACTGAAAAATCACAAGTGGACAAACATCAAAGAACAGGTCGACATGATCGAGATGCCTTCTGGCAGCCGTTTGATCCTGCTGTCCGAGGGTCGTTTGCTGAATCTTGGGAATGCCACTGGCCACCCTTCATTCGTGATGTCTGCATCTTTTACCAACCAAGTATTGGCGCAGATGGAACTATGGAACAACGGCGACGCCTACGAAGTTGGCGTTCATATCCTGCCCAAGCATCTTGATGAAAAGGTAGCGCGCTTGCACCTTGCACGGATCGGCGTGAAACTGACTGAGCTGAAGAAAGAACAGGCAGACTATATCGGCGTCACCGTCGAAGGCCCGTTCAAGCCAGAGCACTACCGGTACTAACGCGACATGCGGCACGGGCGACGTCATCAACTGGCGCGGTTAGCCGCAGACAAAGAGCGTAAGACGAACGAGCGCAGTGGGGCCGTAACGAACGGCGTCGCTGCGTTTTTCTTTGCGGGTGTCATTGCCTTTGCTGTGTATCAGGCGATGGTTCACCCCGACACGCCATTGCCAGATGAATGGAACCCGACTGCGCCTTTGCGGATTAGCGACCCGGTCACGGCGCTAACGGGTTGGAAGTTGAACAGGGCTGTTGCGTCGCAGGACCAATGCCTCGCGGTCCTAGATGGTTTTGCGGCGTTGCGGCCTCTGGCTCCGCTAGAAGAAACTGAACAGTGTTTTATTCGTGACCGTGTGGAACTGCGCGGTGTCGGGCAAGCGGGTCTTTCACCGATAGAGACACGCTGTGCAATCGCGTTGCGTATGGCGATGTGGGAACAGCATAGTGTGCAACCCGCCGCTGCGGAAATTTTGGGTCAGTCGATCAGCAGGATCAATCATATTGGCAGCTACAATTGCAGGGTGATGCGCACAGCCAGTGGACCCTCAACCAGGATGAGCACACATGCCACGGCGGACGCAATCGATATCGCAGGATTTGAATTGGCGGATGGATCGCGGATCAGACTACTAGATGATTGGGAATCAGCTGGACCACAGGCTGAATTCTTGCGATCGGTCAGGGATGGAGCCTGCAATTGGTTCAGTCTGACGCTTTCGCCCGACTACAACAGACTACATGCTGATCACTTTCACCTGCAATCTACTGGTTGGGGTTTGTGCCGTTAGAGTTGCAGTGCGGACTGTCAGCCCGCACCGCAATCCGTTTCATTAGAAGCTGAATGACACACGCGCTTTGATTGTTGTCACGTCAACATCAAGATCAGTATCGTTGTAGTCATCAAACTGGTGGTTCAGCACTTCTGCACCAACGGTCATGTTCGCTGACACTGGGAAGTCATAACCTACGCCGAACAAATAGCCGCTGTCGTCGCCCAGTTCTGGTGATGTGGCCCAGACCATACCGGCTGTACCGTAAGCCAGACCGCCGCCCAGTTCCGTACCAACGCGACCTTTCAGACGTGTAGTTGAATCAACCTCGGCTGTGCCATCGGCGACGTCATATTCGGTTGTATCGTAGTCGAACTCACCACCATAAACGACTGCGCCGTTTTGAATGTTGTAGCCCGCAAAGAGGCCATAGGATTCACCGTCGCCTGACAGCTCTGCCGCGCCATCTACGTCAATTTCGGCTGTACCAATTTGAAAACCGGCATAAGGGCCGGTCCAGTCTTGGGCAAAAGTTACGGCAGGTGCCGCGGCGAATGCTGCCGCAATGATCAGTGTATTGAGTTTCATGTCTGTGTTCCTCTGTTGATTAGATACAAAGGTTTACGCAGTCTTAATTGGATCGGATGTGCATGGTACGGGCACGTTTTTGTGAGCTATCCGTGATCATGGCGCGCCAAATGCTGACTTAACGTAAAGCGAAACATTGCCACGCATCCGGCTTTTTCCTTTACCAATCACATCCTGTCCCATTAATGTTCGCCCTACTGCGGCGTCTAGCGCTGTATATGAAACAAAAACACAAACATCGGGGACATTCTCATGGGTAAAAGAGACGATTTGATTGCAAAGTACGCGGACGACCTGAAGAACAAATGTGGCATGACGCCGGACATGGACCTTTTGACAAAGGTAACCATCGGGTGCGGCCCAGCAATCTACAATGCAGACGCCTCTACCGTGGCAGGCAGCCAACCAGCAGAGCTTGAGACCGTAAAGAACAACTTCCTGATGAAGAAACTTGGCCTGAAAGACAGTGCTGATCTGGATTCAGCAATTGCTTCGGTCCTTGACACATACGGCCAGTCCGAGCGCAACAAGTACCGCGCTGTTGTCTATTACATGCTGACAAAGCACTTCGGCAAAGAGTCCGTATACGGCTAAAGCCGCACAAGATTTCAAACGGAACGCCCGCCAAATTGGTGGGCGTTTTGCGTTGAATTGACGCACAAAGCGCTGATTTGAGTTACTTTCGAAGCGCTTAATGTTTGCGTGACGCAGCCATAATCCGTTAAGCAAAGATACGGGCCAGAACGGTCCGAACCAGAATTTACAGTTGCGTGTGGTGGATGTGGAGCACGCGGGGTGAGAGAGGGTTCGGTGCAGGTCCGGACCCTCTTTTAATTATAGCAATGTCAGTACGATACCGATGATCGCTGCGGCAGCTGTCGCATAGCCGCCATCAATGACGGCCAGTTTCCAAGGTCGGTTTGAATAGCCGGTGTTGATGAAGATCCATGGCGTGATGAAGAAAAGACCAACACCCAATCCTGACTGCAAACCCTTTCCGACCGTATCAATGCCAGACAAGGCAAAGGTATGTCGCATCATTCCAGCGACCAGAAGAATGCAGATAAATGAGACTATGTAAGGTACTGGGCTTTCGGCATCGATCGGTTTGCCGTCTGCCCCAACTTTGATCCCTGCTGCGGCCATCCACGGTTTTGACAAGATCATGTAGTATGCTGCACCGAATGCAAATGCGGCCACCGCTGCGACGATAACTGAAATGAGACCCATAATACCCTCCCTCAAGAATTGGCTCTTCTAGGGCGAGTTTAGCCGACAAAATGTCGCAGGCTAGGGTTTAGTTTCACCCAGATCGCAGATGATCTGCCATTCCGTGTCGCTGACAGGCTGCACGGACAGGCGTGAATTGTTCACAAGAACCATGCCTTTTAGGCGCGGATCGGCCTTGATTGCTTCAAGTGTCACCGGTTTTGCAAATGGTCGCACTGCTTTGACGTCAACACATTCCCAACGGTCGTCGTCTGTTGTGCTGTCTGGGTGTGCTTCGGCGCAGACCTCAACGATCCCCACAATTTCAAGCCCGCTGCGCGAATGATAAAAGAAGCCCTTTTCGCCCAATTTCATGGCCCGCATGTTATTGCGGGCCTGATAGTTGCGGACGCCGTCCCATTGTTCGCCCGCATCGCCTTTGGCGACTTGTGCGTCCCAGCCCCAAACGTCAGGCTCTGATTTGAACAACCAATAGGCCATTAGCCGATAACCTTTTTCCAAGCACGCAGGGTCACGTCACTGAACAGGCCTGCCTTTGCATAGGGGTCATTGTCTGCCCAAGCCTGCGCTGCGGCCAGATCCGCGACCTCAAGAACAATCAACGAGCCACACATTTGCCCATCGTCATCCAGAACGGGCCCCGCCATCTCGACGACACCTGTCTCTGCGATGTACGCCAGATGCGCGTCCCGATTATCCATACGGGTTTGCAAGGCGCCGGAATTATCTTTGGTCATGAGGGCAAAGCGCATTTATTCTTCCTTAAGTGGGCGTGACAGCAACGTGTTCAACGCGGTGAGTACATCTGTTTTGCCTTCCGTCAGGTCTGCGACGACCGTGCAGATGGGCATATCTAGGTTCAATTCTTGTGCCAGCTTGCGCACAGCGCGGGCTGTGGCTGCCCCTTCAACGGTGGTGTTCTGATCAAAGTCTGATCCCGTGCCTAAGGCGAGCCCATAGCGATAGTTGCGCGACTGATCGGAAGTGCAGGTCAGCACCAAATCGCCAAAGCCCGAAAGCCCGGCCAGCGTGTCGGGCTGCGCACCCAACGCCAACGCCAATCGCTGCATTTCAGGGAACCCCCGCGTGATCAATGCAGCGCGTGCACTTTCGCCCAGTTTTGCGCCAATTGCGATCCCTGATGCGATGGCCATCACGTTCTTGAGCGCACCACCTAGCTCGGCCCCAACAGTGTCTGTCGTGCGGTAAACCCGCAGGCTGGTTGTCGACAGCGCGGTTTGCAAGATCGCGCCCATATCATCATCGGCACAGGCCAAAGTCAGCGCCGTAGGCAGGCCGCGTGCAATGTCTGCTGCAAAGCTGGGGCCTGTCAGCATTGCCGGGATCGCATTGGGCACCAGATCGCGGATCGTGCTGGCTGGACCCGTCATGCGCGTCAGGTCGATACCCTTGCAGCAGGCGACAAGATTCTTGCCATCCAGTGCGCCTTCGTTGGCCTTAAGGAAATCTGGCAAGGTCTGTGCTGGGATTGCCAAAAGGATCGTGTCACAGGCAAAAAGCGGCTCTAACGCGGCAGAAAATGCTATGTTTTCAGGTAGTTCAACGCCCGGCAATTTCGGATTGCTGCGCTTGTCCTGCATCACTTTGATCGCATCCGCGCTACGCGCCCAAAGCTGGATGTCATTGCCATCCAGCGCCAGTGCAACCCCAAGTGCCGTGCCAAATGCGCCGCCGCCTGCGATCCCGATTTTCATGCTTTTGCCCCCTTCTTACCAGACCCTAGCATAGGGGCCGCGCGTTGGTCCAAGGGCCAGCGGGGGCGGGCGGATAAGGTCAGATCATCCAGCTCACCCGCTGCCATACGCTCAACTCCGACATAGGCGATCATCGCGGCGTTATCAGTGCACAGGCGCAGAGGAGGCGCTACGAAGTCGGTGTCTAATTCAGCACAAAGCGCCATCAAACCGTCCCGCACAGCACCGTTCGCAGCCACACCACCTGCAATCGCAAAAGCAGGCTTGGCGGGGTTCAGCTTAAAGTACTCGCCCAATGCCCGCCGTGTCTTTTCAATCAGAACATCGGTGATGGCAGCTTGAAAACTTGCACTCAGATCGGCCTGATCTTGCACCATCAGGCCACCTTTTTCTGCAACGACACTATCACGGGCCCGCAGGATCGCAGTCTTCAACCCAGAAAAAGACATATCGCATCCGGGTTGGTTTAGCAGCGGTCGCGGTAGGGTGAACTGTTTGGGATCACCTGTTTTCGCGGCCTTCTCAACCGACGGACCACCGGGTTGGGGCAGACCAAGCAAACGCGCTGTTTTGTCAAAGGCCTCACCGGGTGCGTCATCGATTGTGCCACCGATCCGCTGGAACGTGTCGTGGCTTTCGACGATCAGAAACTGACAGTGGCCGCCCGAAACAAGCAGCATCAGGTACGGATAGGTTAGTTGATCCGTTAGCCGTGGCGTCAATGCATGACCCGCCAGATGGTTCACACCAATTAAGGGCAAGCCTGTCGCAGCCGATAGTCCTTTGGCGCACATCACACCGGATAGGACGCCACCAATCAAGCCGGGGCCCGCGGTCACCGCAATGCCGTCAATGGCAGCGAGCGTAAGACCTGCCTCGACCAAAGCCTCTTCAACGCAGTGATCCAGCTTTTCGGCATGCGCCCGCGCCGCGATCTCTGGCACGACACCACCAAAGTCAGCATGCAGCGACGTTTGCCCGTAAACCACTGATGACAACACCTCAGTATCGCGCACAACGGCGGCGGCTGTATCATCGCAGCTGCTTTCGATGCCAAGGATGGTTAAAGGGCGTGTCATGGCGCTTCCGGTTGCGTGTTGCTCAATGCGAGGTAACATCGCGCATCCACGCAAACAATGGTGCCTGAATGCTGCCCACCCTGATCTTGACCCGACCGAAAGCGCAAAGCGAAGGCTTTGCCGCTGAAGTAATGGCGTCTTGGGACGGGCCGTTGCAGATTATTCAGTCTCCTTTGATTGAGATTGTTCCCCTTGAGGTACAACCGACACCGACAGATGCCGTGATCTTCACCTCTGCTAACGGTGTTGCCTCTGCAGCAAGACTGAACCTGACAGTCGGCCTGACGGCTTGGTGCGTGGGATCAAAGACAGCCGCATTGGCGAAAGCAGCAGGATTTGCACCGATCGAGGGGCCGGGTGATGCAAATGGATTGATCGCAACGATTATTGCATCCCATCCAAGTGGTCGCATCGTGCATATTCGCGGCAAACATGCCCGGGGCGATGTGTCCAAGCGTCTGAATGCAGCGGGGATCGCATGCATGGACCTGGTAACCTACGACCAGAGGGAACGGCCTTTGTCGGTGCAGGCCCATGAAACGATCTCTGCCGCAAACTTTGTTATTTTCCCCCTGTTTTCACCGCGGACAGCCACCATATTGGCTAAACAAGAGCCGATTTCGTCAGATGTCGTGATCATTGCGCTAAGCGAGGCTGTGAGAGACGCACTTCCGGTTGGTTTTGCACGGCAGGTCATTACGGCGGAAAAACCTGACCAAGCGGCGATGCTAGAGGCGACTCTCGCGTTGCTGCATCAGCGAATTGGTCGCAGTTAGGTTGCCGGGCGTTGCTTGAGGGTCGTGTGGATGCACGATAGTGTATGCGCTCACCAGCCAATTTGGCCGGTGGGTGCGCTGAAAGGGTGAAAACGTGGCAAAACAGCCAGCCAAGGGTCGTAAGACGCCAGCAAAACCAAGAAAAGCGGCACAAACTGCTGCCGCGAAGACCGAATCGGCCAAGGCTGCAAAGCCAGTCGTTGATGCGATTCCAGCCGAGGTGCACACAAAAGCAGCACCCAAGAAGGTAGAAACACCACCTAAAGCGACTGTGCCACCCGTTGAAAAGCCAAAGCCTGCACCCGAACCGACACTAACACCGGCACCTGCGACGCAAGGAATGGGGTTTTTCCCACTCGCGCTTGGTGGTCTGCTGGCGGGGGTCATCGGATTTGCCATTGCCACGTTCACCGCACCTGCACCGGATACCACACTTGCTGATCAGCTTGCTATTCAATCCACTCAGATAGATGCATTAGAGCAGCGCATCGCGGCCATTCCAGAGATCGATCTTAGCGGGATAGAGACTGCGCAGGCCGATCTGAGAGCACAATTATCTGATGTAACGTCGCGGATCGTGGCGCTGGAAGAACGGCCGGTTGGCAGTGCTGGACCAATCGTGATTGGTGATGATGTTTCCGACGAGATGGATTCTTTGCGTGCCCAAATCGCTGAAATGACGAATGCAGCGCAAACCGAATTGGCCGAGGCGCGTGCGCAAGCGGCGTCAATCGAAGAAAACGCAGCAGCAGCAGCGCGTAATGCAGCGGCGCGCGCAGCGTTGGCGCGTGTCCAGACAGCACTTGAAAGTGGCGCACCAATCGGGGCGGCCTTGGGCGATCTTGAGGACGCTATCGGATCAAGCGCGCCTGAAGCGTTGATTGCGGTGCAAGATGGGGTCCCAACGCTGGCAAGCCTGCAGGACACATTCCCTGACATGGCCCGTTCTGCATTGGCGACTGCACGCAGCGAAGGTGTCTCAGGCGAAGAGACGACTGGTTTCGGGGCATTTTTGCGCACCCAACTTGATGTCCGCTCAACCACGCCACAGGAAGGTGACAGTGCTGATGCTGTCCTGTCCCGAGCTGAGGCAGCGGTACGCACTGGTCGCTTGGCAGATGCATTGGCTGAAGTGAGTGCGCTTCCAGAGGTTGCCCGCGCCGAGATGTCAGATTGGCTGGCCTTGGCGGAAAGCAGGGCTGCTGCATTGGCTGCTGTCGATATTCTTTCCACATCCCTTTCAGATAACTAAAGGCGAACCTTATGCTTTGGTCCCTCATTAAAATACTGGCGTTTGTCTTGGCCGTAACGGCGCTGACTTACGGTGGCACACAGCTGATGGAAGTGGATGGCGGTGCGACGATTGATGTCGCTGGTCAGGAAATCACACTAAGCCCATTGGAAATGGTCTTTGCCTTTGTCGCATTGATCGTCGCAGTGTGGCTGGGTTTGAAGTTGCTCACGCTCTGCGTGGCGACGTTCAAATTCCTTAACGGAGACGAGACCGCTATTTCGCGCTATTTCGACCGCAACCGTGAACGCAAAGGCTATGAAGCGCTCAGCGAAGGCATGATGGCACTGGCTTCGGGTGAAGGCCATCTTGCGATGACCAAGGCGGCCCGTGCCGATAAATATTTGCAACAGCCCCAGTTGACGAACCTTCTAACAGCACAAGCCGCAGAGATGACTGGCGACCGCAAAATGGCGGAAGAGACATATAAAAAACTTTTGGCTGACGACAAAACCCGCTTTGTCGGTGTCCGTGGGATCATGAAGCAAAAGTTGGCGGATGGTGACACTGATATGGCCATGACGTTGGCGCAAAAGGCGTTTGCCCTCAAACCAAAGCACGAAGAAACCCAAGATGTGCTATTGCGCCTGCAGGCCGAGAAATCGGATTGGGAAGGTGCGCGCAAGACCCTTGGTGCCAAGTTGAAATCAGGCAGCTTGCCCCGTGATGTGCACAAGCGCCGTGATGCGGTGTTGGCCCTGTCACAGGCCCGCGATATTCTGGGCGACGGCAAAACGATTGAAGCCCGTGAGGCGGCAATTGAAGCGAACCGTCTGTCGCCCGATTTGATCCCAGCGGCCATTATGGCAGCACGCGGTTATATCGGTGAAGGAAATGGTCGCTATGCGGCAAGGGTTTTGACCAAAGCGTGGAACGCCCAGCCGCATCCCGACATCGCGGCAGCTTTTGCGGAGATTGCACCAGAGGAAAGCTCTGATGCGCGGTTGAAACGGTTCAGGACGCTGACAAAGACCACAGCTGATCATCCTGAAACCAAAATGCTGATGGCAGAACTTCACATCACAGCCGAGGATTTTCCTGCTGCTAAACGTGCGCTGGGCGATTTGATTGAATCCAGCCCAACCGCCCGCAGTCTGACTTTGATGGCTGCAATTGAACGCGGTGAAGGTGCCGACGATTCCGTGGTGCGCGGTTGGTTGACCAAAGCGCTGACGGCGCCGCGCGGTCCGCAATGGATTTGTGACAGCTGTCAGCACATTCATGCGACGTGGGCCGCCACTTGTGAGAATTGTGGGTCGTTTGACACGCTCGCGTGGAAAACACCGCCTGCAAGCGAGGTAGCGATGCCAGCCGGCACAGAGATGCTTCCGTTGATTGTTGGCCAGGCCGCAGAAGTGGCATTGCCCCCGGTCGAGATCGTGCAAGAGGCGGAAGTCGTCGAAGGTGACGCGGCTAAATAGCCTCTTGTCCATCCACAGGCATTGACCGTTCGGGCTTAATGTCTGTTGTTCGTCGCCAATTCTCCATATACGCGCAGCAGCGTAAGTGGTGACATCAATGATAACGATAGTAAGTGGTCAAAATGCAAATTGAATGGGTCGCAGGATCGCAGGGTCCAGCACCGGATGCCCCGGAAAATGTGGTCGTGACGGTGCCGACGATGGACAGTCTGATGACCGACATCGCCGCGCATTTTGAGCAGGGACGCGGGTTCAGTCTGGCCACTCTTAACCTCGACCATGTGGTCAAGCTTGCTGATGATGCGGCATTCTTGGATGCCTACCGCAAGCACAGTCATGTTACGGCGGATGGCAATCCAATCGTCTGGCTTTCAAAACTGGCGCGTCGCCCTGTTTCGCTTTTGGCAGGGGCGGACCTGATTGCGCCTTTGGCGCAGTTGGCGGGGAAAATGGATGTGCCGGTCGCGTTACTTGGTAGTACACAAGACACGCTGGATGCAGCAGCGAGTGCGCTGCAAGACCGCCATCCCGGATTGCGCGTTGTGTTATGCATCGCCCCACCCATGGGATTTGATCCAGAGGGCGCGTTGGCCGATAGCTATATTACACAGCTGAACGATGCAGGGGTCGGTCTTTGCTTCCTTGCCCTTGGCGCACCAAAGCAAGAATTGTTGGCCGCTTACGCATCTACAAAAGCGCCGAAAACGGGCTTTGTATCGATTGGCGCTGGGCTGGATTTTATCGCGGCCAAGCAAACGCGTGCACCAGCCTTTATGCGCATGATTGCTGCAGAATGGTTGTGGCGCATGATGACCAACCCCAAAAGATTGGCTGCTCGCTATATGGCGTGCTTTGCCGTTCTGCCCCGGCTGTTCCGGTCAGCCATGAAGGCTCGCCGCGCCAACGCGTCTGACTGACTAACCCGTGGGCATATCGGTGCGGTTATAGACGTCCTCATAACGGACAATGTCGTCTTCGCCAAAATAGCTGCCCGTCTGCACTTCGACCAAATACATCGGCATTTTGCCGGGGTTTGCCATGCGGTGCACTGTGCCCAATGGAATATAGACCCCTTCGTTTTCGGTCACCAGTTTGACTTCATCGCCGATCGTCACTTCAGCGGTGCCGGCGACAACAATCCAATGCTCGGAACGGTGATGATGGCTTTGCAGGCTGAGGACACCGCCGGGTTTGACCATGATCCGTTTCACCTGAAAGCGTGCATCGAGGCAAAGCGTCTCATACCATCCCCAAGGGCGGTGAAAGCGCGGATAGTGGTCGGCCTGTGATACTTGGTTGGCGCGTAAAATCTCGACCACGCGTTTGACGTCTTGGGTGCGCGATTTGTCTGCGACCAGAACTGCATCGCGCATTGCGACGGCCACAACACCATCAAGACCAAGACCCACGACCTGCATCGTTTCATCTTCAGAGCGCAGATAGGTATCACGGCAATCCACGGCCACCGCACTGCCAGTCGTGGCTACACCAGCATCGTCCGGATTGGACAGCTGCCAGATTGCATCCCAAGCGCCCAAATCAGACCAATTGCTTTCCATGGGAACGGCCATGACGGTCTTTGCATGTTCCATCACTGCATAGTCAAAAGAAATTGCGCGTGCATTTCCCCATTCTTCAACACCAAGACGGAAGAAGCCCAAGTCTTGTCCGCCCGCATCAATCGCAGCTTGGCACGGGTCTAGCAGATCGGGGGCATGCGCCCTGAAGGCTGCAATCACATCGGCGACGCGGAATAGAAAGATACCACCGTTCCAAAGGTGACGCCCGTCCGCGATCATTGCCTCAGCCGTCGCCAGATCAGGCTTTTCCCGAAAGTTCTTTAGCTTTGTCGCAGTGCCCACGACGGGTGCTTCTGTCACTTCCAGATATCCGTACCCCGTTTCGGGGCGGTCTGGTTGGATACCGAATGTCACAAGCGCTTGGTGTGATTTGGCTGCCTTGGCACCGACCTTTACGGCATCCAGAAAGCTCGGGACGTCACCGATCACATGATCAGATGGCAACACCAGCATCATCGCATCAGGATCATCCGCCAATAACAAAGCCGCGGTCAAAATGGCCGGTGCGGTATCGCGGGCAGCCGGTTCAACCACGACGCGGGCATCTGATAGCCCTAATGCGGCGGCTTGGTCAGTTGCCATAAAACGGAACTCATCACCTGTCATAATCAAAGGCGCACCAAAGTCTGGGCCCATGAACCGCTTGAGCGTCATTTGATAGAGACTATCGGACCCCAGAAGGTTAACAAACTGTTTTGGGTAGGCCTTGCGCGACGCTGGCCATAGCCGGGTCCCCGATCCGCCGCATAAAATAACAGGTGTAATCATAAAACGGTCCATTTCTTGCAAGCGCCAGTGGCAATAGCATTATATCCAAATAGGTTAGGCGGCCTGAATTTGCTGAGCTTGTAGATACAAAACTACCATCACAAAGCCAAGGCGCTAGGTGGCAATTCGAAAAGCAGTCCACTAGTGTGAAACATCAGCTTTTGCCAAGGTGCATTAACTGCACGATTCCCTCCTAAGGGCAAAGGAAAGCTAAACTTGCTGATATCCATCCGTTCAAGACTGAAATATGCGGCGACGGCCCGTTGCAGCCTGTTGTTGCAGATTGAAGCGGCAGAGGATCAAACGCAGGTCTGCGAAATGGGCGATCTGACGTTTAAGACCGACGTGGCATGGCATTTGATCAAAGGGGAAGAGAACATTGGGCACCGCAGGTGGGGTCAGGTTGAAGGGCTTTTTGACTGTAGCTATACTGCAGATGTCCGTGTCGACCGCTCAGTCAGCGATCTGGCAAAACTCCACAGCGGCCCTTTGCATAGCTTGCCGTCCGACGTCACCAAGTTCCTGATGCCATCGCGTTATTGTCACCCAGAAGCGTTCCTGGCTTTTGTGCCTGACCAGTTCGGATCAACGTCTGGCGGCAGGCTGATTGCGGACATGGCGCATTGGATTGCCGGCCAATTCACCTATGACAACGGGGCCAGCAATGGTCTGACGACGGCCACGGATAGTTTTAAAGCGCGGCGTGGCGTGTGCCGGGACTATGCGCATGTCTTGATTGCAATGGCGCGGTCGGTCGGTATCCCGGCAAGAATGGCCAGCGTTTATGCGCCCAACGTGGTTCCGCAAGATTTTCACGCGGTTGCAGAGGTTTATCTGGAAGATGCGTGGCATCTGATCGATCCAACCGAAATGGCTGACCCAGCCCAGATGGTGCGGATCGGTGTGGGCCGTGATGCTGCAGATGTCTCATTTATGACCTCTTACGGCTGGATGGAGCTGATAGAACAATCAGTTGATGTCACACGTCTTTCTTAAACTTGATGTGTCGGACAGTCGCCTTGCAACTCTGACTGGTCTTGTTACGCTGGCCGAATGAATTCAGACCGACAACACTTTGACGAGATGCTTTTGGGTCAGGATGGTGTGCGTGCACCCTATGCTGAATATCAAAAGTGGTTCTCGCAAGAAGATCCGACCCGCCTGTCCAAAAAGTCAAAAGAGGCAGAAGCGTTTTTCAGACGCACAGGGATTACCTTTAACGTCTATGGCCAGTCTGCCGCGCAAGAGCGGTTGATCCCATTTGATTTGATCCCACGGGTCATCGCGAACCGTGAATGGACCAAACTGTCGAAAGGGATTGAACAACGGGTGCGCGGCATCAACGCGTTCTTGCACGATATTTATCACCGTCAGGAAATCCTGCGTGCAGGTGTCGTCCCTGTTGAGTTGATCGCCCAGAACGAAGCGTTTCTTCCACAGATGATTGGCGTCACGCCACCCGGTAATGTTTACACCCATATCGTTGGCACCGACATTGTGCGCACAGGCGAAGATGATTTCTTTGTACTGGAAGACAATGCGCGCACTCCGTCGGGCGTGTCTTACATGCTCGAAAATCGCGAAACGATGCTGCAGATGTTCCCTGAGCTGTTTAGCCAGATCAAAGTGCAGCCTGTTAGCGATTACCCTAAAAACTTGCGCCGGTCATTGGCCGCTTGTGCGCCCGAAAACTGCGACGGCAAGCCAACCGTAGCTGTGCTGACGCCGGGTATCCATAACTCGGCTTATTTTGAACATTCCTTCCTTGCCGATCAGATGGGCGTTGAACTGGTCGAAGGCCATGATCTGCGTGTCGTTGACGGTAAGATCGCCATGCGCACGACCGAAGGTTATCAGGTCATCGACGTCCTCTATCGACGTGTTGATGATGATTATCTCGATCCGCTGAACTTTAAGCCGGAATCCATGCTGGGTGTGCCGGGTATCATGGATGTCTACCGCGCGGGTAACATCACGATTGCCAATGCGCCTGGCACCGGCATTGCCGATGACAAGGCGATCTATTCCTACATGCCTGACATCATCGAATTCTATACCGGTGAAAAAGCAATCCTAAAGAACGTGCAGACATTCCGCTGTTCTGAACCAGATTCGCTGAAATACGTGCTTGATAACCTTGCTGATTTAGTCGTCAAAGAGGTTCATGGCTCTGGCGGTTATGGTATGTTGGTGGGGCCCGCTGCTTCAAAGAAGGAACTAGCGTCGTTCGCGGCCAAGCTGCGCAAGTCACCTTCGAACTACATTGCCCAACCGACGCTATCATTGTCGACCGTGCCAATCTTTACCAAAAAAGGACTGGCGCCTCGCCACGTTGACTTGCGTCCCTTTGCCCTGTTTTCGCCCGATGGCATGAACATCACGCCTGGCGGTCTGACACGGGTAGCGTTGAAGGCAGGATCACTTGTCGTGAATTCAAGCCAAGGTGGCGGCACCAAAGATACTTGGGTTTTGGAGGACTAGCGCGATGTTAGGAAAAAC
Organism: uncultured Paracoccaceae bacterium; assembly: GCA_947496605.1. Taxonomy (GTDB): domain Bacteria; phylum Pseudomonadota; class Alphaproteobacteria; order Rhodobacterales; family Rhodobacteraceae; genus Yoonia. Next base: position 680,739 of record CANMDF010000003.1, read on the forward strand.
CGCAGGTGGCCTGTATTGGATGTTCCGTTTTCTTGAACGCAGCGAGAACACCGCGCGTTTGGTTGAAGCCGGATTTCGGATTGCATTGACCCGGTCAAAAGACCCCGAAGCCGAGTGGAAATCTGTTTTGACGACCGCTGGTGCGCGGTCTTTGTATGACCAAAAGTACGATGATTACGCGGCATCAAGTGCGCTGGATTTCCTGCTGCGCGATGCGAGCAATCCATCAAGTGTAATCTCATGCATCGATAACGCGCGCACAAACGCCCGCATGGTGCGCACCGCGTTAACGACTGAAGTCTGGGAGGCCGTCAATGAAAGCTGGATGGCCCTGAAGACAGCGCTGAAATCGCCGATCACAGAAACAAAATTGCCCGCCTTGCTGGGTGAAATTCGGCGACACACGGCACTGGTGCGCGGTGCTGTTCATGGCACGATGCTACGCAATGACATCTTTGATTTCACACAGATCGGTATTGCGCTTGAACGGGCCGACAACACGGCCCGTATCATTGATGTGAAGTATTACACACTGCTGCCATCGGCCAGTTTTGTGGGATCGACCCTTGATAACGTACAGTGGGAAACGATCCTGCGGTCGGTTTCGGCCCACCGGTCGTTTCGCTGGCTGAACAATCACGATATTTCCCCTATGAGCATCGCTGATTTTTTGATTTTCGACAGCCGTTTTCCAAGGTCTTTATCGTTTTGCAGCCGTATTTTGGAAGACAATCTCGGGTATTTGGCCAAGGACTATGATAACCGGTTGCCGTGTCATGACATGATCGATGCGCAACGTGAAAGACTGCGTGAACAAACGATTGCATCGGTCTTTGACGACGGGCTGCACCAGTTTATTACGTCTTTCATCAGCGAGAACAACGCCATCGGTCAGCAGATCGAAAAAGACTATCGGTTTGTGGGTTAGGGATCATGAAACTTAGCATCAAACACACCACACAATACACTTATGACGCACCTGTTTCCTACGGTTTGCAACAGGTACGGCTGACGCCTGTCAGTGGCAAGCATCAAACGGTCAATGATTGGCAGGTCAAGGTGACCGGCGGCACCAAAGAGCTTTTGTTCCCAGATCAATATCAAAATCAAACTCTGCTGGTGAAGGCCGATCAGGGCGCGACCGAGGTCACGGTTGAGGTGTCGGGCGAGGTTGATACCCACTGCGCGGACGGGGTCTTTGGCAAAACCTATGGCACCGCCCCGCTTTGGCATTTCCTACAAAGCACGCCGCGCACGCAGCCGGGCAAAGGTATTCGCAAACTGGCAAAAACTGTTTCGAAAGCTGCGAACCCGTTGGATGGCCTGCATGCGCTGTCAAAGGCGATCATTGATGCCGTGCCTTACGGCCAAGCCGATACATTTGCGGGCACAACGGCGGAAGAATCACTGACCGCTGGTGGTGGCGTCTGTCAGGATCATGCGCAAATTTTCGTATCAGCAGCCCGTCTTGCAGGCATACCCGCGCGTTATGTTAGCGGTTATCTGATGATGAACGACCGGATTGACCAAGATGCCAGCCATGCCTGGGCGGAAGCGCATATCGATGGCTTAGGCTGGGTCGGCTTTGATGTGTCCAACGGCATTTGCCCCGATGAACGGTACGTCAGGATTGCAACAGGCCGCGATTCACGTGATGCATCGCCGATTACTGGCGTCAGAATGGGTGCGGCATCCGAGTCCATGATTGTATCGCTGCAAATTCAGCAGTAAGTGCTGAGACGAACATCGTCGAAACTGGACTATTAAAATGACTTATTGCGTTGGCCTGCGTCTGAACAAGGGACTGGTCTTTATGTCCGACACGCGCACAAACGCGGGTGTCGACAACTTTTCTGTCACGCGCAAGATGTTCACATGGGACGTGCCGGGCGAACGGGTGATCACGCTGATGACCGCAGGAAATTTGGCCACGACACAGGCCCTGATCAGCTTGCTGGATGAACGATCCAAGATCGTGTCCGAGCGCAATCCAACTATCCTTGAACAACCCACGATGTTCCAGATCGCCCGCATTGTTGGCGCGACCCTGAAAGAAGTGATTGAGCAAAGCGCGTCGGATGGCCAAGAAGCATCATCCAAATTCCGCGCCTCGGTCATTTTGGGTGGTCAGATCAAAGGCGGACAGCCAACGCTGTTCTTGATCTACCCTGAGGGAAATTTCATTGAGATCACAGAAGACAGTCCGTTTTTCCAGATCGGCGAGGCCAAATACGGCAAGCCGATTTTGGTGCGCGCCTATGACCCTGACATGAGCTTTGAAGACACCATAAAGCTGTTGTTGGTGTCCTTTGATTCAACGATCAAAGCGAACCTGTCGGTGGGCCTGCCGCTTGATCTGCAAGTCTATGTCTCTGATAGTTTTGAAGTCACAGACAAACCGCGCATTGAGGCTGATGATGAATACTATCAGGCTATCTCAAGTGGCTGGGGCGAGGCGCTGCGCAATGCCCTGATGCAATTGCCCAGCTACCGCGCGGACTAAACACCCCTTATTTCAAAGGATTTGCAACTTTGTGTACAATTGTACACCATGACGCATTCCCTTTTTGTGGTCGTTCCTCTAGGGATGCCCCACAACGAATAAACCCGCCTTAGACACAAGGATACGCGCATGTCAGATCAGACCCTTCCCGATATCATCTATACAAAAACTGATGAGGCCCCGCAGCTGGCGTCCGCGTCTTTGTTGCCGATCTTGCGCAAGTTCCTGTCCGAGGCTGACATTTCAATTGGCACCAAGGACATCTCGCTGGCGGGTCGTATCCTTGCGGCGTTTCCTGAAAAGCTTACGGATGCACAGAAAGTGTCCGATGATCTGGCGCTCCTCGGCACAGTCGTGAAAGAGGCCAGCGCGAATGTCATCAAACTGCCAAACGTGTCGGCGTCTGTGCCGCAGTTGGTGGCAGCGGTGAAAGAACTGCAAGGCCAAGGCTACGATATTCCTGACTATCCAGAAGCGCCCGAAAGCGGGGATGAAGTCGAAGCGCGCAAGCGTTACGACGCGGTCAAAGGCTCTGCCGTGAACCCGGTTTTGCGCGAAGGCAATTCTGACCGCCGCGCGCCATCTTCGGTCAAAGCATATGCCCGCGCGAACCCGCACCGGATGGGCAAATGGTCTGCGGATAGCAAAACCCGCGTGTCCACCATGGGCGCGAATGACTTTTTCTCGAATGAAACGTCGGTCACCTTGTCAGACGCACAAACGCTGAAGATCGAATTGACAGGCGCTGACGGCTCTGTGACGACATTGAAAGACGGCATCGCGATGCCTGCAGGCACCATTGTCGACGCGACATTCATGTCTGCCAAAGCGTTGAAAGAGTTCTTTCACGCGCAGATTGCCCGCACGTTGGAAGACGGCACGTTGTTTTCACTGCACATGAAAGCGACGATGATGAAGGTGTCCGACCCGATCATCTTTGGCCACGCAGTTGTCGCCTTCCTGCAGCCAGTCTTTGACACATACGCCGATGATTTCGCTGCCGCTGGCATCAGCCCGAACGCAGGCTTTGGCACGCTGTTTGATGCAATCGACGCGATGCCAAATGGCGCCGCGATCCGGGCCGAAATTGATGCTTTACTCTCTGAGCGTCCGCCGCTTTACATGGTGAATTCCGACCGTGGCATCACCAACCTGCATGTGCCGTCTGACGTCATCATCGACGCGTCGATGCCTGCCGTGATCCGTGCGGGCGGCAAAGGCTGGGGGCCTGATGGTGCCGAAGGCGATACCAATTGTGTGATCCCCGATAGCTCTTATGCGCCCGTTTATGATGCGTCCGTGGAATTCTGCAAAGCCAACGGCGCACTTGATCCGGTGACTTCCGGTACTGTGCAAAACGTCGGGCTGATGGCGCAAAAGGCCGAAGAATACGGATCGCATCCGACGACTTTCGAGATCGCGACTGCTGGCACCGTGCGTGTGATCGCAGACAACGGTGATGTGTTGCACACACATGCGGTTGAGGCTGGTGACATCTGGCGCATGGCCTCTGCCCGTCGCGCACCGATTGAAAACTGGATCCAACTGGCGCTCGACCGGATGGCGACCACTGGCTACGAGACGATCTTTTGGCTCGATCGCAACCGCGCACATGACGCGGAACTGCTGAAATACGTCGAACCTGCGCTGGCCAAGGCGGGTGTCGCGGACAAGGTCAGGATCATGGCCCCACGTGAAGCGACAACGCGGTCGTTTGAGGTGATCTACGAGGGAGACAACACGATCGCCGTGACCGGTAACGTGCTGCGCGACTATCTGACTGATCTGTTCCCGATCCTAGAAGTCGGCACATCCGCCAAGATGCTGTCGGTCGTTGGCCTGATGAACGGTGGCGGTCTGTTTGAAACAGGCGCTGGCGGTTCTGCACCAAAGCACGTGGAACAGTTGGTCGGCGAAAACCACCTGCGCTGGGATTCACTGGGCGAGTTCTGTGCTTTGGGCGAAAGCCTGCGTTTCCTTGGCGCGTCACAAAGCAAAGCTGCCGCCAATATCATGGGCGATGCTGTTGATGTGGCGACCGAGAAACTGTTGGCTGAAGGGCGCTCACCACAGCGCAAGGTTGGCCAACCCGACAACCGCCACAGCCACTATTGGTTCGCGCGTTTCTGGGCAGAAGCATTGGCAGCCCAATCGGATGATGCAGGCTTAGCGGCAAAGTTTCTCCCGCTTGCAGAAGGAATGGCCACGCATGAAACTGCAATTCTGGCGGAACTGTCTGCCGGGAATGGCAATGCCGTTGACCTGGAGGGCTACTACAACCCTTCAGAAGAACGTGCCAATGCAGCAATGCGTCCGTCTGCGACGCTGAATGCGATGATTGGTTAAGTGAACAAAGCTTTGGAACAACATTGCCAGATGCGCACTGTTGTTCCATTTTACTGATCGTTAAGCATTTCCAAACGCATCTGCCTGCAATAGCCTGCGCTAAATTTAGCAAAGGATATCGTTTTACATGGCAAAGCAATTGATGATCTACGAACGCGCTGTTCCAATTTCTGCGGAAACGCACCGCGCATGGTCGGTCAAATCTGGAAATGACTTTTCGTTCGCGAAATCGATCAACTCAGTTCCACTTTTGGCGGCCGAATTCGCGACTGCAGCCATTGAAAATACGATCGTTTTCGCGGGTGATGATGACGCGATTTTTCCGTCTGTCATTTTGGGGATCGAAGCCGACAAGAATGATCATGTGAACGAAGATGGCACTTGGCGCGGTAGCTATGTCCCCGCCTTTCTACGCCGGTATCCATTTGTTTTCTCAAAGTCCGAGGATGAAAAAACATTTACTTTGTGCATCGATGAAGAATTCGAAGGCTTCAATGACAAAGGCAAAGGCGAACGTCTGTTTGATAGCGAGGGTGAGCGCACCCAATACCTTGAGACGATGTTGCAATTCATTCAGGAATACCAAAACCAATTTCAGCGAACGCAGACCTTTGCCAAGAACTTGGCCAAGCTTGACCTGTTAGAACCTGCCCAGGCGCAATTTCAAAAGGATGGCAAGCAATCGTCCCTTGGTGGCTTCAAAACGATCAACCGCGAAAAACTCAAAGGTCTTTCAGCCAAGAAGCTAAAGGATCTTGCGACGACCGATGAGCTTGAGCTGTGCTATCTACATTTACATTCGCTGAATAACCTAACGCCAATGGCGCGTAAGTTGAGCGGCGACAAAGCTTAGATCAAAGCACTGCGGGTGCCTGTGATATTGCCGGCGCCTGCTTTCAACTAGCAACTAGAAGTCCAAACGGAATGTCAGGCCCAGTGCCCGCTCTGCGTCGTTATCTTCGGCTTGGACATCGACCGCGTAATAGGCCTCAAAGCGACCCACCTGTGTCAGGATTGATGCGCCAATGCCGCTGGATTGGCGCCAAGTGCCATCGACGTCCACTGTGCCGTCTGCCGCGCTTGTATCGCTGAGCCCCCACACGTTGCCAACATCGGTAAAGACGAATGTGTCAATGTTTGAGCGGTCTTGAAACAAGGGTAACACCAAATCGGTCCGCGCGGCAGCAAAGGATTCGCCGCCGAGGTTCGTAAAGGTCGTGCCTGTTTCATCTCGGACCGAAATACCGCCGCGTTCAAAACCACGCATCACTGATCCGCCAAGCGCAAAACGGTCAGTGGCGCGTGCGCCCTCGCCATTGCTCACAGCACCGAATTCAACAGTGGTGCGTAAACCAAAACCAGTTTGCGCAATTGGCAGACTTGCCGACACTTGACCGATTGCCCGGTTAAAGCGGTCATCGGTGCCCAACCCAGCCGCCGCAACATCAAGTTCGGCGGACCATTCAAAGCGACTTGATGTATCCGTTCCAGAGCTTCGCCAGTTGACGCCGACCAAGCTGCTATCACGTTCCCCCACTTCAGCCTGTAAAATGCCAGAGGCCGCCGGATCAACGTCACGCATGTCGTCACGGACAACGGCGTAGCGGACTTCGAACTCGGTGTTCTCACCATAGGGAATACGCACGAAGGGACCGAACGACAGGCGTTCATATGCAAAGAGGTCTTCGTCAAATTCATATTTTTGGTATGCGAGGCGCAAACCGACGACGGCATCGGCACCAATCAGCCGATCGTTTGTCAACTCTAAGCTGCCGGTTTGGACGTCTTCGGCAATACTCAATTGCGCCTCAAGATCGGTGCCTTCGCTGAAGATGTCAGACAAAGACAGCCCGGCGAAACCGATCACACCATTGTCGCTGTCAAACCCAAGGCCAACGGTCAGATCGCCAGAATATTGAGGTTGCTCTGATACAGAGATGACAAGAGTTTCGCCCTCGGGACGGATCGCGATATCTTTGAATTCGCCAGTAAAATCAAGAGCTTCAACAGCGCGAACCAGATCATCCCTTGTTAAAGGCTGTAAAGGTGAAATGCCTGCAGTTGCTAATACGTCCTGGTCTGAAAACCTACTATTCCCCTCAACCGAGATAGTATCAAACACGCGTATGTCGTCGCTGGATTGGGCGATAGCCGTGGTCGCAAATGCATAGCTAAGCGTAAACAACATCCCTGTTATGATCCGCATTTTGTGCCCTCCCGACCGCGTGATGGCTCCAACAGGGACTCTGCCTGCGTTCATTTGTCAAGGTTAAGTCACGCCTAAATTTTCCCATTGTTTGCATTCTATGGCTATGGTCCCACCAACATCGATGAGGGTGCCGCGCATACATAGATGTGCAGGGGGGGTCTCAAAAATGACACAATCGGTGTAAAAGAACGAAAAAAATGCCATAAACTTTCAATATCGAAGAACGATATGCGAAAAGTTGCGGCAATAAGAAGCGGCATTTGAGGGCAGAAAAAATGCGTAACAAAACAATAGCAGCTCTTTTGACAGGAACCTTCTTGGTTGCTTGTACAGGGGAGCCATCAATTGCACCCACCGATCGCGATGTGCCGGGCGAGCGTGCGATGAACCCATCCTTGTATGATGAACAGGAAGCCCGCAAAGACGGCGAGTTCCTGACTTCGGCAGAAGCGCGCGAACGTGTCGATGCATTCAGCGTGACAAGCCGCGATAGCAATGGGGAATGGCCCGTTGACCGTATCGCGTTTGGCGTTCTGCTAGAAAGCGATGATCGGATCAATTACATCCGCCGCGCCTTGGGCCGTTATGGTTTGATCCAGGCACGTGAACGCGGCTTGGGCACACGCCTCGAAGATGTGCGCCGCGTGGCCCGTATTACTTCGCCCAGCACCGCTGGCGAATGGTGGGTGCCGGGCATTCACCGTGCCAACCTCTTGCCGGGTCAATCCGGGCGCAGTTTCTCGTTGCCTGACACGATTTCCTCAACCGTAAATTCTTCCTTCCAGATTGCAGCTTTTGGCGATCTGCCCGCGATCCGTGGCACTGCCATTCAAGAAGCGCGCGGTCGTTTTGTGCCTGAGTTCTTTGCCGACATCAGCCGTGAGTACCGCCAGGACTGGGCAACAAGCCCAGCTATTGCGGCCGGTGCCGAGCGTGCGATCACGCGGGAAGTCGATGCCGAATTTGGTATTCGGTCCCGCCTTGATACAGGTGGCGAGGTGTCCTTGTCGCAGCGTTTCACAACGACAGACAGCAATCGCACATCCTTTATCCCCGGCGAGCAAACGGGTGCAGAGACAAACATCACGTATGTCCAGCCTTTAATGCGTGGTGGCGGTTTCCGGTATAACGACAGCCCACGTCGCATCGCGAACATGGACACGCAGATTTCGATTGAGGAATTCCGCCGTCAATCCGAAGCGCATCTGCTCGAAGTCGAACGCGCCTACTGGAACTTGTACGTGGCCCGCGCTGTGTACATTCAAAAGCGTCACTTGGCCGGTCACGGTGCTCAGATCTCTAATCAGATCTCTAGCCGTGCAGAAATTGATGCCGATCCAATCCTTGTAAGCCGGTCACAGTCGTTGGCGTCGCAGTGGCGCGCTGACATGGTCCGCGCAGAAGCGGCTGTGGACAATGCAGAGTTCCGTCTCGCGGCGCTTGTTAACGACCAGCGCTTTGGTCCTGCAAATGTTGAACTGCTGCCATCGTCTGCACCAAATGGCGCATTGCAGTTGCTCAGCACGCAAGACACGATTGCTTGGATTTTCTCAAACCGTCCTGAGCTGCAGCAATCCATTTTGCAGTATCAAGCGGCGTTGATCCGTGAAGGCATGGCCGCAAACGAAAGTCTGCCAGAACTGGACCTTGTGCTGGAGGCGCGTGCTGCTGGTGGCGCTGATGGGACTGATCTTGGTGAGGCCTTCGACAACGAAAACGGTGGTCTTGGCTCACTCATCGGTTTGAAATTCTCTGTCCCGCTTGGCTTTGATGAGCGTGATGCACGCTATCACCGCCGCAAGCTAGAGCGTGTCCAGCAAGAGCGTCAGGTGATGTCCGCAATTGCGACAGTCCTGCTTGAGGTTGATGTTGCTGCGAACGAATACATCGTCGCATGTAATGATCTGGTCGCCCAACGCCGTGCGTTGATGGCTGCGCAACGTGACAACCGCGCAATCCAAGCGCGTTGGAACGATGGTGTCGGATCAGGCGCAGGCATTGATCTGCTGTCAGCATTGCTGTCCAGCTATCAGAACTTGCAATCGATTGAGCAATCCGTGGCTCAAGCCCGTGCAACTCGCGAAGTGGCTGCCGCCAACTTGGCGCGTGCCCGTGGCCTGACTTTGGAGCGGTGGGGCTTGCGCCTCGACCTAACCGAAGATGTGCGCGGCGAAGCCACCTACAAGCTTGTTCGCGGTCAATAAGATCGCTTCAGCCGTCCCCGCCGGGGACGGCTTATTACCACCATATGACCGTACCTAGGATCAATTGAATGAACGCCATTCCAAAGTTTGAACCGCTTGAAGATCGCATCGTCTTAGATGGTGTTGCCGATGTCACAATTGCGGGCCCAGAAGACGCGTTCCTTGGCGACTCTGGGTTAGAGTTCACGCTGACTTTTGATAATATCGACCCAACAGATACGGGCTATGTTCCATTCATTGACCTGATCTTACCAACAAATGGTACAGATGGAGACGACGGTGTTTCACTTGTCAGTTCCGAGTTTTTGGGCACAACACTTGTTCCTGAAGAGATTGTTTTTGATGCGTCAGGTCAGGCAATTCACCCGCTTGCCGTCGATGCGTCAGGTGATCCAATCATTGTCACAGGTACGCCCGGTGACACGCTCGTTGTGTTCGCATTGCCCTACGGTTCGTTCTCTGCAGGCAACCCTGCTGTCGATGTCGATATTGTCCTTGATCTGTCAGACCAAGAAGACTTAGGCGCGCCGCTGAACCTCGTTGCACGCGGCGGTTTCGCACTGGGTAACGACGAACTGGATAATCCTGATGTAGACCCAAGTACATTCGGCGACTTTGGCGCACCAGGTGATGCTGGTAACTATGTTCTGACGCCCAAATTGTTCGAGATTACCAAGACGAATGATGCACCCGAAGAAGAGGCATCAACAGGCCCAAGTTATGTTTACACGCATACAATCCAAGTTGAAGTTGCAGACGGGCAAACGCTCACTGATTTTGACCTGACGGACACGTTGCCGCCGCAAATGGTGTATTTGGGCAACCTGTCGGCACCGGGTGCCACAACGGGTGATATTATTGAACCTACGATTGGTGTTCAGGCTTCATCCACAGACAATACACTGTTCATTCCCTATACGTCGATCACCGGAGTGACGACTGTAACGTTCGACTATTACATCGCCGATGTACCAGCAGAATCGACGGATCCTATTATCGACCCCAATAACGGTGATCCAGCAACGATTGTGAACACAGTTACGGGGACGGGTGATTGGACCCCGCTTGATAGCGATGATGGTCCTGTCACTGACCTAACACAGACCGCAATAGATGAATTCCAGGCAACCTCACTGGCCATTCAAAAGTCGGGGGTAATCATTACCGATGAAGGCATTGCAGGTGTCACGCCTAACGACGTCTATGAGTTTACCCTCGATATCCAGATTTCCGATTATTTTACATACGGCGACCTTGTCGTCACTGATACGCTTGGCAACGGATTTGGCTTTGTGCCGGGTTCTGCAGTGTTGGTTTCAACGACCGAAGACAATGGCGAAAGCGTTACGACCCCGATCAGCCTGACGGCATTTGAGACGACGACGTCTGGTTCCGGCGCAGAAGCAGGCCAGACAACAAACGTTTGGCGTATTTCCGATGCATTGAACGACAATCTTGCTGGCTCGGGTATCCTAAGTGGTGATCTGGTTGATGGTGTCATGTCAGGCACCAACACAACGGTTCAGATCAGATATCAGGCAACGGTTCTTGACCAGTATGCCGACGATGGTGTGGTTTCAGATGTCGAGCTTTCGCAAGGTGACTTGTTGCGCAATGACAGCCGCATTGACGCGAACGTACTGAACAATAACGACTTTACGGAAGTGGTTGGCGAAGAAAGCAATAGCAGCTTTACCGAAGTGCAGTTGCCGTTTGGCGCCATCCGAGAAAAGACTGTTTTTGCGATCAATGGATCCCCTCCATCTGCAGATGTTGTGATTGCGGCCGGTGACGAAATTACGTGGCGAATCGTCTATGATGCCCCATTGGGCTCATTCGAGAACCTGCGGATCGCAGATAACCTGCCTCAGAATGTCTTTGATGCGACAGAAGTGACGACATTCATTACACCTGCTCCTGGTGACGAAGGTGTGCCGCCGCCGGTTGGGTCCGCGCAATATGGTCCGGATGATCAATTTGGCGACCTGAGCATGAGTGACCCAACGATCACGACCGATGCAGGCAACAATGGCGTCAACTTCGTATTCAACAACCTGTCCGTTGATCCACGCACTTCCGTGACAATTGAGATATTGTTTACGGTGCGTGTCGAAGACGCGATCTTCGCCGATGGTTTGCAGCTGACGAACCAAGCCACAGCATTTGAGTCGAACACATTTGGCGGCGAAGTCGAAACAACGGCTATTGCACAGTTTAACTATGCCGAGCCCGTTTTGAGTATCACAAAGGGCGTGATTGCGACCGACTCGACCGATCCTGCCGCTGCGTTCTCCGATCTTATCGGGCCATCCACAGCAACGGCACCGGGTAGCGGTGGTTTCCGGTTCGATAACCCGATTATCTCTGACGACGGTATTGATGGTTCAACAGGCGATTTGCTAGGTGCCCCCGTTGACTCAAACCTTGAAAATATAGACGCGGGTGACCTCGTGACATTCGCGATTGTCGTCGAAAACACCGGGCGAGCGCCTAACGGTGCCTTCAACATCATGATTGAAGATACACTGCCAGACGGATTTGAGATTCCAGCTAGTGGTGCGGGCCTGAACCTATCGGTCACCGATGGAACCGGGGTACCGATTGGCTTTACCGGCACTTTGTTCGGAACTGAAGGTATCGAGTTGACCGACCGTGGCATCGAAGGGGCTTTGTCTTCTTATGATCCTACGGCCGGTGATAACATCCTGATCATCACTTATGATCTTGTCGCTTCTGCCGATGTGACTGCGAATGACGTGATCGAAAATGTTGCCACGTTGACGAATTTCACAGCGTTTGAAGGCACTGTTGATGACCCTGCACTTGATCGCACACCTGTTGACCTGACAGACACAGCGACCGCAAGTGTGCCAAATGTCGAGATATCAAAAACGCTTGAGTCGCGCGAATTTGGCGAAGGCGCTGCAAACCAAGTCTTGGTCGGTGAAGAATTCGTCTTTACCGTCCGCGTCGATCTCCCAGAGGGCACCTATGAAAACGCCATCATCACAGACACGGTGCGTTCAGGTGGCGCTTTCGGTGATTTCGAAATGCTTTCCGCTGAAATTTCAAACTGGAATGGATCTCTCACTTCAAGCAATGGCGTGATGATGAATACTGCCGGTGTTGTTGCAGGTGACGGAGACTCAGTGTCCTTTAATCTCGGCGATCTGGTCGTTGCAGGTGACAACAACCTCACGAACGATTTCTTCGAGTTTGAAGTCACCGCCCGTTCCGTCGCGAGCGATACGGATGTCGGTAGTGGCGATCGCCTTGCGAACCAAGCGCGCTTTACGGCTGATGGCGTGAATGTTGCGACGAACAATGGGGTCAATCTGACCGAACCCGAACTGACGATTGGCAAAGAAGCTTCGCCATCTATCGTACGTGCAGGTGAAACGGTCAACTACAGCATTGATGTTGAAAATGTTGACGGTGCTTTTGATGCGCCGGCCTACGACCTCGTGCTGACGGACGTTCTTGATCCGAATGTGACGCTTGATGTGGGGACCGTGCAAGTCTTGGTCGTGCCCGCAGATCCGATGGACCCTGCCGTTGATGTATCCGCGACGGCGGTTGTCACAGGCAACACGGCTGGCGATACGACGATTGAAATCAACCTTGACGCGTTGCCTGAAGGTGCTTCGCTGGCAATTACTTACACCGCGACAGTTTTGCCTGATGTCGAAGCAGGGATCGAGATCGACAACACGGCAGACCTGACTTTTGATAGCTTGCCGACTGACGATGCCGACGACGAACGTGACTATGATGTCGACGCCGAGGCCATTGTCACAACAGCAGCACCTGGGATCAGCAAGGAAGTCATCTCGACAAGCAATGATGATACAGAAGGTAGCAACCTCGCTATTGGTGAATTTGTAACCTACGAAATCGTCATCGATGTCCCGGAGGGCGAGGTGAATGGTGCCTCACTCGTTGACGTTCTACCAACGGTGCCGGGGACGCTTACATATGTAAGCAGCGAAGTTGTCCGTGTCGGTTTTGCTGACGGTTCGGGTGATATTGCTGGCTCTGCTTTGTCCGCGGGCGATTTGGGCGTCAATTCGGGTGCTACGACGACCTTCACATTCGGGGACTTGGTGAATGACAACAATCTGACACTCAACGCGGGCGATCAGATTGTTGTAAGGGTGACGGCACAGCTTACAGACTTGGCAGACAATCAGTCTGGCGAGACGCTGGTGAATACAGCAACATTTGAGACTGACCGTGTGTCTGTGAATGACACGGCGGAAGTGACCGTTGTTGAGCCTGTATTGGATATTGATAAGACGGTGACGCCGCTGACGGCTGATGCGGGCGATGTTGTGACGTATAC
>CANMDF010000004.1 GCA_947496605.1 uncultured Paracoccaceae bacterium
TGAGGCTGAGGCTGAGGCTGAGGCTGAGGCTGAGGCTGAGGCTGAGGCTGAGGCTGAGGCTGAGGCTGAGGCTGAGGAAAATACGGTCGGTGATGATGTCGTTCAAGTCGAAACGGCACCACAAGCGATCTGGATTGATGGCATTCCGGCAGAATACTACGCACCAAAGCCAGTTGTCCCGGACATCGCGCAAGAGCCCCTGATCCCGGCCAATCCGGTCTTTTTTGAACCGGCGATCGTGGACCCGATTGTCGGCGAGCATCACCCCGGTGCCATCAAAAAGGCCAAAGCGCCTTTGGTTGCCTTGTCGGGTGCAGGGTCCGCGAATGCACCGAAACTTGCAGCTGAACCCGCAGGCGCCCGCACCCGTCCTGATGAGGCTGCTGGAACGACCTACAAACCAGCTTTGATCGCAGCCAGCCTAGTGGCGGCTGCCGTCGTCTTTGGCACTTGGTTCTGGTCGCAACAAGAGACGTCAGACCTTGCCGTGGTTCCGGTGACAGAGCCTGTTGAAGTCGCAGTCGCGGAACCTGAGACCCCGGCAACCGCTGTCATTGAGCCGACACCAACGCCGATCTTGGAGGCCGCCCCGATCGTGCCGCAGGACACTATCGACAGCCTTGATGCGCCTGAAACGACGTTGGCCTATGCACCCACTTTGCGTACCCAAGATCCGGCACTGTTAACAACGTCACCCATTGCGATCTCTGAACCAATCGCAGATGCAGGTTTGTCCGAAGTCCAAGCCCCACCAGAACCACCCCTGCAAGAAACGGCACTCGCAAGTGTTGGCGCACCCGTCTTGCGCGGTCAGGTCCTCAGCCCTGATGAAGCAGCCGACATTTACGCAGCAACAGGCGTTTGGCAACGCGCGCCGCGTTTCCTCGACATGCCATCGCGTGCGGTGGTCTTTGATTTCCGCCAACCAGATACTGTCCCCGCGCCAGACCGGATTGCACAACCGGAAGTGCCACCACTGACCGGTCTTGAAACCGACCTCAGCTTTATTGCTCCCGCTAATCCCCCCGCGCCAGAGGTGAATTTTCCGCGTGATGCAAACGGATTTATCCTGGCCACAGAAAACGGCACGCTCACACCTGAGGGCGCTTTGGTGTTTGCAGGGCTACCTGATTTGGCGATTACGCCGCGCCCAGACTTAGACCAAAGCGATCTCGACCGCATGGCACTGTTTGCACCTGCGCCAGAGGGTGTTGTGTTGATTGCGGGGCGCCCCGAATTCGCAACACCTTTGCGGCCTGCAGATGCGGCGCTTCCTGTCATTGCTGAAGCAAATGATGCAGTCGACCCCATTGTCGACGCACCATCCGAAACTGAAACAGTCTCACCGGGGGGCGTTGGGCTGGCCAGTTTAGAGCTACAAGAATCAGGAACGATCACACTTGATTCCACGGTTGTTGAAGATCGCGCCTTGCTAGATTTGCGCCCGCAACTTCGCCCACAAGGACTGGCTCCTGCCGTTGACCCTGGCACGCCTGATATCACTGATATCCTTGCCAGCATTGAAACCGACGATGCCACTTTGCGGTTCGACAACAGCACCGCACTGGCTGTTGTCTTGTCACCACGACCCGACGCACGCCCCGGCAACTTTGACAATGTCGTCGCAGCTGCCGCGCAACGTGCGACGCGGCCCGCCGCTGCCGCCCCCACAGCACCTGTCGTGGCCGCAGCACCTGTGCCACCACAAAACACAGGGCCCGTGCCAGGTGGCGTGGCCCGCGCAGCAACCCAAGAAGATGCAATCAGCTTGCGTCAGATTAATCTCATCGGCGTCTATGGCCGCGCTAATGCTCGCCGTGCACTCGTCCGCCTCAGCAATGGCCGTTTTGTTCGTGTCGAGGTCGGAAGTGCGCTGGACGGTGGCCAAGTCACCGCGATTGGCGAAGACGCACTGAACTACGTCAAGCGCGGCCGGACTTACGCGTTAGAGCTGCCATCTGGGTAACGGCATTGCCTTTGGCAGACCATTCGCTCTTTCCAACATCTCGACAGTCGTTAGACTGATGGTAGGAAATGCACGCTAATATGCCTGTACACCCACAGGTCTCGGCATACGGATAAATATGGAAACTTTCCTCTTTCAGGCGACGATCTATCTTGGGGCTGCAGTTATCGCGGTGCCGCTTGCCGCACGTTTGGGGCTTGGGTCAGTTCTTGGGTATTTGCTGGCAGGCATTGTGATCGGACCTGTGACCGGTTTGGTCGGCAGCGAAACACAGGATTTACAACATTTCGCAGAATTCGGCGTCGTGATGATGCTGTTTCTCATCGGGCTCGAGCTTGAGCCGCGTGCCCTTTGGAATATGCGACAACGGTTACTGGGCTTGGGTGGTTTACAGGTTGGATTAACCATGTTGGCGATCAGTGCAGGTAGCCTTGCGATGGGATATGATCCAAGCACCGCGATTGCGATTGGAATGATCTTCGCACTGTCGTCCACCGCTATTGTACTGCAAACCCTAACCGAAAAAGGGCTGATGCAAACCAGCGGCGGCCGGTCGATTTTTACCGTTCTTCTGGCACAGGATATTGCCGTCATTCCGATGCTAGCCTTGCTGCCGTTGCTTGCCGTGCCCGCTTTGATGACCCTTGCACCTGACGGGTCAATGTTGCGCACTGTCGCCGATCATGGCGACGATCACCATGCCACGCTCAGCCTTGTCGAAGGGCTTCCCGGATGGGGCGTCACGCTTGTCACAGTTGGTGCAGTTGCGGTTGTGGTTCTCGTCGGGGTTTTTCTAACCCGCCCTGTTTTTCGCTACATCCATCATGCACGGCTGCGTGAAATGTACACAGCCTTGGCCCTTCTCATGGTGGTGGCGACGGCCGTTTTGATGACTTTGGTCGGCTTGTCCCCCGCATTGGGGACGTTCTTGGCCGGTGTCGTGCTGGCCAATTCCGAATTCCGACACGAGTTGGAAAGCGACCTTGCCCCTTTCAAAGGGCTGCTCTTAGGGCTGTTCTTTATCACAGTCGGCGCAGGGATTGATTTCACCCTGCTCTTTGGTGACCCCGCACGCATCATCTCCCTTGCTTTGACCGTCATGGTGATCAAAGGCATCGTTCTTTTCGGCCTCGCCGTGGTGTTCAAACTGCACAAGAAAGACCGTTGGCTATTTACCTTAGGTTTGGCCCAAGCAGGTGAATTTGGCTTCGTGCTGATCTCGTTCTCACTACAACAGGGGGTGTTGACCCAAGGGCTGGCAGGGCAACTTTTGTTGATCACAGCGCTATCGATGCTGATCACGCCACTGTTGTTCATCATCTATGAAGTGATCATCCGCCAGATGGGTGACATCGAAGAAACCGTACATGATGAAGTCGACGAGCAAGGCACAGTGATCATCGCAGGTATCGGGCGCTTTGGGCAAATCGTAAACCGGTTGGTGCAAAGTGCGGGCTTTGAAACGGTCGTCGTTGATAGCGATCTCAGTGCGGTGCAAATGATGCGCAAATTTGGCTTTCGTGGCTTCTTTGGTGATCCGACCCGCCCTGATCTGTTGAATGCTGCAGGGTTAGAAGACGCCAAAGTCCTTGTGGTCGCGATCGACGGGCGCGATGCGGCCAATAAATTAGTGCGCTATGCCCGCAAGGCCCGCCCTGATTTGCATATCATCGCGCGGGCCCGTGACCGCGTTCATGTGCATGAGCTTTATGATGCAGGTGCTGATGATATCGTGCGCGAAATGTTTGATAGCTCATTGCGGGCAGGCCGTTATGCATTGGAAAACCTTGGTCTATCGGATTTTGAAGCGTCAGAACTGGAAACTGCATTCTACCAGCACGACCGTACCGCATTGCGCGAATTGGCCGAGCTTTGGCGACCGGGTGTGCCGGTGAGTGAAGTGCCTGAATATGTTGCGCGTGCGCGTGCGCTGAACACCGAATTGGAATTTGCGCTGACCGCACGACAGCAAGCTGCCGAGAGTAAGGAAAAATTGCCCTAGCTGTCGCTGACACCTGCCTCTGCAAAGGTGGCCATTCCTGAATGACAGGCGATTGCCCCTTTTAAGATACCAATCGCCAATGCCCCGCCAGAGCCTTCGCCAAGACGCAAGCCCAATTGCAAAAGCGGCTCTTTGCCCAAACCGTCTAGCAAACGCTGGTGTGCCCCTTCGGCGCTCAGGTGTCCTGCAACCGTATGATCAAGTGCACCATCTACCGCCTTATGCAAGGCGGCGGCGGCAGCGCAACAAATGAACCCATCAAGAATTACCGGAATGCGGTGATGACGTGCTGCCGCAATCGCCCCTGCCATCGCCGCCAATTCGCGCCCGCCCAAACAGCGCAGTGCCTCAAGCGGATCGGTCGGTGCGTGCAGCGCAAGCCCGCGTTCCACCACGTCAGTTTTGCGCGCTAGTCCTGCATCATCAACGCCAGTCCCGCGCCCAGTCCAATCAGCCGCATCCCCACCCAGAACGGCAGCAGCAACAGCTGCGGCTGAGGTGGTGTTGCCAATACCCATTTCGCCTGTGACCAAAAGGTCGGCATCAGGGTCAACCGCATTCCAGCCCGTTTTTAGCGCGGTGACAAATTCTTCTTCAGTCATCGCTGGCGCCGTTGTAAAATCTGTGGTCGGCGCGTCGAGGTCTAGGGGATAAACATCCAGTTTTGCCCCAAAGGCCTTGGACAACTGGTTAATCGCGGCACCACCATGTTCGAAATTCGCAACCATCTGCACGGTTACTTCTGGCGGGAAGGCCGAGACCCCCTGCGCACAAACGCCGTGATTACCTGCGAAGATGATCACCTGAGGGGCATTGATTTGCGGCTGCGCATCACCGCGCCAGCCTGCATACCAGATGGCCAAATCTTCCAAACGGCCCAAAGCGCCGGGGGGTTTGGTCAGCTGTCCATTTCTGTCTTGTGCGCCGCTCACGGCATCGCGGTCAGCGCCGGGTGCTGCGGCCAATGTATCGCGGAAGGTTTGGATCGTGGAAAATGGCGCTTGCATCGCGTCCTCGCTACAGTCAATTCTGCATCTTGTTTAACGCACGCGGCGGCGATGGAAAGACCCCGAAAGGACGCATTTTGTACAAACACGACAATGCTTTGATTGACCGGGTCGATCTGCCTGCAGCACTGGGTTTGCTGACGCGTCTGCCGATTACGGTGGACGGCACCCGCGCGATGGATCGCGGGGCGGCGTCTGCGTGGGCCTATCCGTTGGTTGGCGTTGTCTTGGGTGTGATTTTAGCATCCGCAACCGCGCTAATGCTTGCCATAGGAATTCCGTCTGGGATCGTGGCCGGGCTGATCCTTGCAGGTGCTGTCGTGATGACAGGGGCCATGCATGAAGACGGCTTGGCCGATAGCGCCGATGGTTTGTGGGGCGGTTGGGATAAGACGCGCCGATTAGAGATCATGAAAGACAGCCATATCGGCGTGTACGGTGTCTGCGCCGTTGCGCTGGCGCTTTTGCTACGCTGGTTGACGCTGGTAGTCATTATCTCAATGGGCGCTTATTGGGTCGCCTTTATCGCGGTGGGTGCGGTTAGTCGGGCCAGTATGGTTGCCGTGATGGCGACTTTGCCCAATGCCCGCACAGGCGGTCTCAGCCAGTCTGTGGGCCGTCCGGCGCAAGCGACAGCGTGGTTAGCATTGGCGATTGCTGTCGGATTTGCGCTGCTATGTGGTTACCCATGGGTCATCGTGATTGCCGCAGCTTTCACCCTTGGCTGCATGGCAATTGCGCGTGCCAAAATCGGTGGGCAGACTGGTGACATTTTGGGCGCCACCCAGCAAGTCACTGAAATCACGTCACTTATCGCAATCGTAGTGATGATTACTTAGGGCAAAACACGGCAGGCGAGCGCCGTTGCAAAGGACCCACGGTCCACATGCCCCCCGATCGCGCGGGTTTCTAATTTACCGTTTGCTAAGGTTGTCGCCATGATTTCGGTCCAATCAGCACTGGCCGTGATCATCTCGGGGCCTTGCCCACAATCGCGGACGCCGCCGCTGATATCACGCTCACCGATCCGGTGATTGGTCAGGCCGGGCAGGTCTGCAACCGGCTCCAATGCGCCATCAACGAAACGCCAGACGCGCAGGGTTTTTGCCAGATGCGGGCGGTCGATATAGGCGATCTCAATCGCGCCATCGCCATCAAGATCAGCGATGCCAATCGGGGCGAGCCAACGGTTCGTGCGCCCAATATGGGGCGTTGCCGCGATCTTGCCAGTGGCATCATATATGGCAAGCTGTGCACCTTGGCTGGCAAGCGTTTCCACGACAACGATTTCGGGTGTGCCATCGCCGTCAACATCGGCAAGCCGGGGGGCGACGTCTTCAAAAACACGGTCTTGCGGCAGCACGAAACTGCGCTGGCCTGTTTCAGTGGTGATCTGCAACGCGCCCCATTCAATCGCATCGCCCAAAATACCATGGGCGTAGCGATCTGTTGGCGCTGCATATTGCGCCGAAACAATCGTTTCGGCGCAGGCAGAGGTGGCGATAACAGCCACCAAAGCAAGGGTACGGATCAAATCTGTTTTTCCGGCATCTGCACGCGCAGGCCGTCCAGATCTTCGGTGACTTTCAACTGGCATGTCAGGCGCGACTTTGCTGGATCAGGCTCATAAGCGAAATCAAGCATGTCTTCTTCCATCGCGTCTTTGGCAGGCAGCTTTTCCACCCAAGCGTCATCGACATAGACGTGACAGGTTGAACAGGCACAGGCACCACCGCAATCGGCCTCAATTCCCGGAATGCCGTTGTCGCGTGCGCCTTCCATAACAGTCAGCCCATTGGCCACATCAACAATGTGTTCTTTGCCGCCATGCTCAACATACGTAATTTTAGCCATCTGAGTCTTTTCCTATGAAATCCATCGGTTCAAGACCTAAGTAGTGCACGTTTTTCGTGCTCGCCACCCCAAAATTGCGAGATGTCAGACGCTAACAGGTTTGTGCACTGTGGACTCTTGGACCGTTATCCTTACCTTTTCTTTACGTAGGGTCCGCGAGGCCCAACAAAGGGAGAGATTTATGAACATGTTTACCAAAGCCGTTCTTGCGGCAACGATTGCTATCACTGCACCGATGGCTCAGGCACAAGAGGCCGAACCCGCTAGCTATATCCTTGCGACTGCATCAACTGGCGGCACCTATTATCCAGTGGGCGTGGCCCTTTCGACATTGGTCAAGGTCAAGCTTGAGCCACGTCAGAAGATCGGCATGTCCGCGATCAGTTCCGCCGGGTCCGGCGAAAACGTCCGTTTGATCCGCGAAGGCGAAGCCCAGTTCGGCATTCTGCAAGGTCTGTTCGGCTATTATGCAGCCACAGGCACCGGCCCAGTGGACGAGCCGCAAGATCACCTGCGTTCGGTCACGATGCTATGGCAAAACGTAGAGCAGTTTGTCGTAGCATCTGATGTGGCCACAACCGGCACGATCGAGGATATGCTTGCCCTAAAGGGTGAAAGCATGGCTTTGGGTCGTCAGAACTCAGGTACCATCGGGTCGAATGGCGCGCTGATGTCCGGCTTGGGCGTTGATATCAACACCGACTATGAGCTGGTCTTTGCAGGCTACGGTCCTTCAGCTGAGGCGCTGCAAAACGGTCAGGTCAAAGGTATCAGCACACCAGCAGGTGTCCCAACAGGTGCGGTCAGCCAGTTGATGGCAGCAGCAGGTGACGGCGTGACCATGCTCGATTTCACCGATGAACAGTTGGAAATGGCTGACGGTGGCCGTGGTTTGTGGACGCGTTACGTGATCGAGGCTGGCACCTATCCGGGTCAGACAGCTGACATCAACACAATTGCGCAGCCAAATTTCCTGGCGACACATGCCGATCTGCCAGAAGAGAACGTCTATCAGATCACCAAGACGATCTATGAAAACCTGCCGTTCTTGCAAGCCATCCACCCGGCTACAAAGGCCATGGCGCTTGAGGCTGCGATTGCAGGTCTGCCAGTACCACTGCACCCCGGTGCAGCACGGTTCTATCAGGAACAGGGCGTTGAAATCCCTGCCCGGTTGATCGCCAACTAAACAAAAACGGCCCGCACCACCATCGGTGCGGGCCGGTTTGCATTTAAGGGGACCCCAATGACCGACGAAACCCCTGTGGAAGCCGCCGCACAGCGCGACTTTACCGGCCTGATCAATACGGCCCTTTCTATTCTTTGTTTTCTGATCGCGGTTGGGCACATCTATGTGGCCTTTGACCCGATCATTTCCGAATTTCAACGCAACGCCTATCACTTCGCAGGCTTTGCGTTTCTGGCAGCCGTTCTAAACCCGATCATCAAAGGGCAAACGCGTAGCAAGCCCATCTTGGCCTTTGATCTGACCTTGGGTGTTTTGGTGGCAGCGGCAGCGATCTATATGCCATTCGCTGAACAGGGCATTTACGACCGAGGTGTCAAATTTTCGACCCTCGATTGGATCGCTGCGGTCATCTGCATCGTGGGCGCGATTGAGCTAACCCGCCGCCTCACTGGATGGGTGATCCCTTGCCTGATCATCATCGCAATCACCTATGTTGGTTGGTGGGGGCAATTGATTGGCGGCGTCTTTTCATTCCCCGGTCTCAGCTGGGAATCCATCGCGTTTCGGTCGATCTTTGGCGATGACGCGATGTTTGGCACAATTGCGCGGATTTCATCCACCTTTGTGTTCCTGTTCATCATCTTTGGTGCATTCCTTTTACGTTCGGGTGCTGGTGACTTTGTCATCAACATCGCACGCGCGATTGCAGGGCGTTTAGTTGGCGGGCCGGGGATTGTGGCTGTCATCGCCTCGGGTCTGACGGGGACGATTTCAGGGTCAGCCGTGGCGAACACTGCGTCCACAGGCGTGATCACGATTCCGCTGATGAAGAAAGCAGGCTTTCCCTCCAAGTTCGCAGGCGGGGTTGAGGCCGCGTCCTCCACCGGGGGCCAATTGATGCCGCCTATCATGGGCGCGGGTGCTTTTGTGATGGCGAGCTTTACACAGATTCCCTATGAAACCATCGTCGCGGCCGCGGCTTTGCCCGCCTTGCTCTACTTCCTTTCTGTCGTCTTCTTCGTCCGGATTGAGGCCCGTCGTTTAGGTTTGAAACCGATGAAAAGTGACGGCGAAACTGTGGGCTCTGCATTCAAGAAAGGTGGTGCGAGTTTCGTGATCCCAATCGGCGGTTTGATCGCGATGTTGGTATCAGGCTTTACGCCCGCCTATGCGGCGGTTTTTGGCATTCTGGCGGTGATCGCATCAAGCTGGCTGACCCAAAACCCGATGGGTCCGCGCGCGGTGTTCGAGGCTTTGGTCATGGGCACCAAAGGCATGATTATGACCGCTGTGCTGCTCTGTGCAGTCGGCCTTGTGGTCAACGTGATTGCGACGGCGGGCATCGGCAACACATTCAGCCTGATGATCGCTGATTGGGCAGGTGGTAATCTGTTGATCGCAATCGTCATGGTCGCGATTGCCAGTTTGGTGCTGGGTATGGGTCTGCCAGTGACGGCGGCCTACATCGTGCTCGCTACGCTGTCGGCCCCTGCTCTTGCAGGCATGATACAAGACCGCTTTGTGATCGAGGCCTTGGCCAATGGCACTCTGGGTGACGCAGGTAATGCGGTGCTTATGTTCGGCATCCCTGACCCGTCCGTTTTGGCAGGCCCGCTGACATCGGAGGATGCCACGATGATCATCCGCGCCCTTCCGCTTGAGGTCGCAGCCCCATTGCGCGATCTGGTCGTGCCGCAAGAGGTCGCAGTCGCGGCGATCTTGTCGGCGCATATGATTATTTTCTGGCTCAGCCAAGACAGTAACGTCACGCCACCCGTAGCACTTGCCGCCTTTACCGCCGCTGCGATTGCGAAAGCGCCGGCAATGGCCACTGGGTTTGCAAGCTGGAAGCTGGCAAAGGGTCTTTATATCGTGCCGCTGATGATGGCCTATACGCCCTTCCTATCAGGGGATTGGGGTATCATGCTGGTCATCTTTGCCTTTGGTGTTGTCGGCATCTACGGGTTGGCCGGTGCGCTGCAAGGCTGCATGGAAGCACCACTGAACCCGGCTACGCGCATCCTTGTCGGGCTGGCCGGTGCTGCGTGTATCTGGCCCGCACCGATTTGGGTGCATATCGCAGGTGCGGCCGTGGTTATTGTTCTTTTGGTCATCAACGCACGTCAACTTCGGCCGGCGGCGTCAGCATAAAGGATGTAATGATGCACCAAGGAAGCTGCTTATGTGGAAAGGTAACTTTCACCGTTGAGTGCACTCTTCCGCCTCTCAGCGCGTGCCATTGCACCACATGCCGCAAACAATCGGGGCACTATGAGGTATCGGTGGATGTCCCGCAATCAGCGCTGACAGTGACAGGCGAAGCCCATGTGACTTGGTATCAATCGTCCCAAAAAGTACGGCGCGGTTTTTGCGGAACCTGTGGCGCGACTTTGTTTTGGGACCCGATCTTTCAAGACTGGACCGCGGTCGCGATGGGCGCTTTTGACACGCCAACGCAGACACAAATCGCGCAGCATATCTTTGTGTCCGAGAAAGGCGACTACTACGACCTTACCGATGGCCTGCCGCAAAACGCTACTTAAAAGTGGGCCCGGATGACACAGGTTTTCTATGTCCAATCAAACTTCCGCCGGAGGCATCTGACCCTTCAGGTCAGACCGCACTATTTTCAACAAAAAAGGCGGCCCGCTAAGGCCGCCTTTCTCAATTCATCTCTCAGCGTCTTTACTCTTCGAGGACAAGTGCCACAAAGCGTGGATCACCGCCGCGGCGCACCAGTAGCAAGAGCGACTTACGCCCTGCCTCTGTCGCGGCCTCAATCCGGCCTTCAAGGTCTGCAACGCTGGCCACAGCTTCCTGACCAGCTTCGGTGATGACGTCACCTTCCAGCAGGCCTTTGGATGCCGCCTCGGATTCAGGGTCAATCGCTGTGATCACCAAACCGGCCTCTACAGTCAGCGAAAACTGATCTGTCAGCTCCGGTGTGATCTCTGACAATGTCAGGCCAAGGATTTCCGACTGCTGTGGTGTCGCGTCCTCTTCTTCGGATGATGCAGGGAATGCAACAGCCTCAGATGTCTCACGGCGGCCTAGAACGACAATCAAGTCTTCCATATCGCCATCACGCAACACAGCCACAGGGACCTCTTTCCCAACGGGCGAGTTGCCGACGATGCGGACCAATTCGCGGGTATCTTCAATCTCAATACCGTCGAAATTCAAGATCACATCACCGGCCATCATGCCTGCGTTCTCGGCAGGACCAGCAGGCACATCAGTCACCAAAGCGCCGCGCGCCAGATCAAGGCCTTCGATTGCGTCAACCATATCAGGCGTCACGTCTTGAATGCGCACACCCAACCAGCCACGGCGTGTTTCGCCAAACTCGATCAATTGATCGACCACATTGGTCACGACAGCAGATGACATCGCAAAGCCGATGCCGATGGAGCCACCGTTGGGCGACAGGATCGCTGTGTTCACGCCGATGACTTCACCGTCCATGTTGAACAGCGGACCACCAGAGTTGCCACGGTTAATCGCAGCGTCAGTTTGAATGTAATCATCATATGTACCTGACAGCGCACGGTTACGGGCAGACACGATACCAGCAGAGACCGAGAAACCTTGGCCAAGCGGGTTACCCATAGCCATCACCCAATCGCCGACACGTGCGCCGACAGCATTGCTGTCGCCAAATTCCACGAAAGGTAGGTTTTCAAGATCGACTTTGAGTACCGCGATATCTGTGTTCGGGTCTGTGCCGATCAGTTCGGCAGGCACACCGGGTTCACCACCGGGGAAGAATTCGATCAAGATTTCATCGGCCCCTTCGATCACGTGATTATTGGTAACAATGAAACCATCAGCTGAAATCACAAATCCGGATCCCAGCGCTGACGACCTTCGTGTGCCCTCACCCGGACCGCGATCCAGATCATTAAAGAAATCTTCAAACGGAGACCCGTCTGGGACAAGCCCCTGCGGACCCGTCCGGCCAGCGACTGTGGTGCTGGTCGTGATGTTCACGACAGCAGGGCTAATCTGTTCGGCCAGATCAGCAAAAGTTGCGGGACGTTCTTGGGCGTTGGCGAATGTCACCTGCGCCAGAACCAATGCAAATGCGACGCCGATCGTGGTCACAAATGCGATCAACAAACGGCGGGCGCGTTGTTGGTCTTGTTGAATTGCAATTGCCTTGGACTTCACGGGGCAAAACTCCTTTGTCTTGGACATGATGCCAATTTTGCCGGCATCTTCGATTACTGATGTTCTATGTAGGGCGCAAAGAGTGCAACGCAAACTTAGCTACCGGGTGCTCAATTGGACGTGAATTGTCGTGTAGTTCTTGCAATATTTTTCATTTGCGCTTCATGTGGGCGGCAAATCTACGCCTATAGTTCGAGTTACATCTATGATTTCCCAATATCTTTCCCCCTCAGTCATGGTCATGCTTGCAGGAGGGGTTCAAATTTTTGGCTACCTTCTTATCAACCAGACCTATCTGCGACTGACGATGCTTTGCAGTACGTCACTGTATATTCTTTATTATTTTCACGCAGCAGACACGCCTTTGTGGGGCGCAATCGCGATTTCCGCCATGACACTCGTCGCGATCCTGATTGGTCTTGCCGCCCTTTATGCCCGCAATGCCAGTTGGTCGATCCCCGAGGAACATAAGGATATCTATCCATTGTTTGACGAATTGATCCCCGGTGACTTTCGCAAGGTCATGCGCATTGGCACCCGTGAAACACTGAAGGAAAGTCGTGTTGTGACCCAAGAAGGCCAATCCCCTGAGGATTTAATCTTTGTCACCAAAGGTACGTTCTTTGTCCAAAAGGGAAAGGCCCGTTTTGATGTGCCCGGTCCCACATTTGTGGGCGAGGTTGCGTATTTACGTGGCACCCCAAGTGCTGCAACCACCACATTGCCGGCAGGCACAGAAGTTGTTGTCTGGTCACGGGCAACACTGGCGCGCAGCACACGTACAGCGCCGCGCCTAAAGTTGGCCTTTGATGCGATGATCTCGCGTGATTTAGCGGTGAAGGTATCATTGGCCGTGTCACCAGATGCCGAACATCATGAGGCTTAACGCAAAAGGGCCAACCCGAAGGCTGGCCCTTGTGTAACGCAAGACAGTGCGCCGTTACTCGGCAGCGCGGCCTTGGTCAGACTTCAAGTAGTTGAAGAATTCATTGTCTGGCGACAGCACCATTGTTGAATTCCCCGGACGCAGCGACCGCTGGTAGGCTGTCATCGAGCGGTAGAACTCAAAGAATTCTGGGTCGCGGCCAAAAGCTTCGGCGAAAATTTCATTTCGCTGCGCGTCGGCCTCACCCTGAATGATCTGGCTCTCGCGCTGTGCCTCAGACACCAGTTCGATCACAGTCCGGTCAGCACCCGCACGGATACGCTGGGCTGCTTCGTTACCGCGTGCGCGTTCGTCTGCTGCTTCACGATCACGCTCCGCCTTCATACGCTCGTAAGTTGCGTTCAAGTTGGCTGGCGGCAAGTCGGTACGCTTCAAACGCACGTCAATCACCTGAAGGCCCAGCGCACGGGCTTCGGCAATCGCCGAGTTACGAATACGCAGCATCAAGGCTGCACGATCAACCGACAAAATGTCGTTGGACGTCACAGAACCCAGAACCTCACGTGTTTCCGCGCGCAGGATACTATCCAGACGACGGGCCGCAGCCTCTTCGCCACCGGCACCAACGGCGCGGCGGAACTGCTCGACATCGGCAATCCGATAGCGGGCAAAGGCGTCAACGACCAAACGGCGATCGTCAGATGGAGTGACTTCGAGTGGTTCCAGATCACGGCTGAGGATACGGTCGTCATAGCGCACGACCTCTTGGATCAATGGGATCTTGAAACCCAAGCCCGGTTCTTCCTGAACCTTCACGATTTGACCAAATTGCAGGACAAGCGCCTTTTGGCGTTCGTCTACGATGAAGAGCGACGACATGACGCCGATCACGATGACCGCAACTGCGGGCAGAAGGAATGCTGACTTACGCATTAGTTTGACCCCTCAGTAGTGTTGCGACGCAGTTCGTTAAGCGGCAGGTAGGGCACAACACCCTGGCCCCCGCCGTCGCCTTCGTCGAGCAAGATGATGTCAACGCCGCCAAGGACGCTTTCCATTGTTTCCAGATACAGACGCTTGCGCGTGACCTCTGGCGCCTTTTCATATTCCGCCAAGACCGCAGAGAACCGGCTGGCTTCACCTGTCGCCTCGTTGACGACGCGGGCGCGGTAGCCTTCGGCTTGTTCTAGAATTTGTGCAGCCTGACCTCGTGCTTCTGCAACAACTTGGTTCGCGTAAGCGTCGGCCACGTTCTGCACGCGGTCACGTTCCTGTTCAGCGTCCTGAACAGAACGGAATGATGCAATGACTGGTTCAGGTGGATCGGCCTTGTCAAAGTTGACACGGATGATGTTCACACCGGAATCGTAGCTATCAAGCGTTGTCTGGATCAAGTCGCGCAACCGGTCAGCAATTGCACCACGGTCACGGTTAAGGATCGGTGCCAGTTCGGACTGTGAGATAATCTCGCGCATCGCGGATTCGGCGGTTGCTGCAATCGTTTGTGGCGGGTCAGCAAGGTTAAAAAGATAGACCTGCGGATCAGTGATGTTCCAAACAACTTGGAAATCGATGTCGACGATGTTTTCGTCACCAGTCAACATCAGACCTGCATCCATACCAGAGCGGCTGGTGCCAATGTCGATGTTGCGTTCGGTTGTCACCGCAATGACTTCGCGCGTCACAACTGGCCAAGGCGCAAAGTTAAGGCCGGGCTCACCGACAGCAAAAAACTCACCCAGGAAAAGCTCAACTGATTTCTCTTCAGGGCGCACAGTATAGAAAGATGCGTATAGCCACAGTGCAATGGCTGCCAAAATACCCAAGCCGACCGTCCCGCGTGTGACCTGAGGGCCACCAGCACCGCCGCCTGTGGACCCGCCACCGCCGTTACCGCCGCCGCCCATCAGCACACGCAATTGTTCGCGGCCTTTGTTTACCAGCTCATCAATCTCGGGAATGTTCGGGCCGTCGTTGTTTGGCTTCCGACCACCGCTGTCGCGGTCATCGTCATTCCGTCCGCCTGAACCGTTGTTTCCACCGCCGCCCCAAGGGCCACCGTTATTTCCTGCCATTGTTTCCTATGCTTCCTTTTCAGCGATATCCCACCATCGCGGGCTGTCCTCATGCCATGTGTGGCTTGATTTGTCGAAATCAAGCTGTGCGGACAGGTTCCTTCATTGTCACCAGTTCTTCGGCCATTGTGGGGTGAACCGCAACAGTCCGGTCGAAATCTTCTTTTGTCGCGCCCATTTTGACGGCGATACCTGCCAGTTGGATCATTTCGCCCGCATGATCTGCGACGATATGACAGCCAAGAACCTTGCGCGTTGCCTGACTGACAATCAGTTTCATCAAAACCCGATCATCGCGGCCTGCAAACGCATGGTTCATGGGTTTAAATGAAGTGGCGTACACTTCAATCGGTTCGATATCGCGGGCTTGTTCTTCGGTCAGGCCAACTGTGCCCAGTTCGGGCTGGGTAAAGACCGCTGATGGAATCAATTCGTGATCAACGGCAGTCGGATTGCCCTTAAAGACCGTTTCCACAAACGCCATCCCTTCACGGATCGCCACGGGTGTCAGTTGCACACGGTTGGTCACATCTCCGATGGCGTAGATCGAAGGCACTGCCGTTTGGCTGTATTCGTCCACCACGATCTCACCACGACGACCGACTTCAACGCCCGCGGCCTGAAGTCCCATGTCATCGGTGTTTGGTGCGCGTCCAGTGGCGAACATCACCTGATCATAGACTTTTTCCGTGCCATTAGTGGATTTGACCCAAATGCCATGTCCCGCACTGTCCTGCCGCAGGCTTGCTGGTTTGCCGCCCTCCATTGGAACGCCCGTCTGAACACCAGCCAAGTCATCGGCCGTGGCGGCCCGCATTTCTACGATGTTTGTACCCAGATGAAGGTCGACGCCCTTTTCACGCATCCTTTCAGCCACCAAACCCCGTGCTTCATCATCAAAGCCCCGCAAAATCTGTGCGCCACGGTAGAATTGGGTCACAGCGACACCCAGCCCGTTCAGGATACCTGCAAATTCTGATGCGATATAACCGCCGCCCACAATCAGGATTGATTTTGGCATATCTTCCAGCAGGAAAATATCATTTGAGGTGATCCCCAGTTCGGACCCCGGCATATCCGGCACAACGGGCCTGCCGCCTGTTGCCACTAGAATATGCTTGGCTGTCACGTCTTGGCCCGTCGATAGGGTGACCGTATGCGGGTCTTTAAGCTTTGCACGGGCATCTATTATTTCAACGTCCGAGCCATCAAGCAGCTTGCGATAAATGCCTTCGAGACGGTTCAGCTCAGCATTCATTTTGCCACTGAATTTGGTCCAGTCAAACGGACCATCTTGGACATCCCAGCCATAAGAGCGGGCATCATCGAACATTTCTGAATAGCCGGACGCAAAAACCATCAGCTTTTTGGGCACACAGCCGCGGATCACGCATGTACCGCCCATGCGGTATTCTTCGGCCAATGCCACTTTGGCGCCTGTCGCAGATGCCACGCGTGCTGCGCGCACCCCACCAGAGCCGCCTCCAATGACGAATAGGTCGTAGTCGAAAGTCATGTCGTGGCTCCGGTTTCTGCCTCTGGTGGGCTTGTTGGTAGATCAGGTCGTGCGGTTTGAACCGCCCTGACGATGGCGTCAATGGCATCTGGGGTCAGGGACTTGCGACTGCAACCAATGTAACGGTCTTTCACGTCACCTTGATCGCGGTAGGCAAAGACCAAGGCCCGCCGGTCCGCCCCCAGACTTGCCCATTGCAAGTCTTCCCATTTGAAAGACACCGTCCGTAACGGCCGGTGCAAGGTCAGCCCATCATCATCAAGCCGTCCAAGGCTGGGGCTGCGCAAATAGCTGTAGGCGATGAACGCAGACCAGATACCGCATATCACCCCAAGCACTTTTTCCAGCAAAGTGTCAGAGGTGATGAAATCAACCCAAAGCCACGACAGCATCAAGAACGTCAGGATGATAAAGAAGTGCTGGCGCTGCGTGCGTTTGAATTCCATGCCGTGTGATCAGTCCGCAATCTCTGCAAAGATGTTATCATCATCCAGCACATCAAAACGCACAACACTTGCCGTATCGTTCGTAATATCGCGTGTTGTGACACGGCCATCACCGTGGCCCACGATCACGACGTCGCAGATATCAATAAACAGCCCGTTTTCAACGACGCCCGGGATTTGGTTAATCACCAGGCTAAGCTGGCGCGGATTGGCGATCCTTTTGAGGTGCAGATCAAGGATGAAATTCCCCTCGTCGGTGACAAACGGATCCGTGCCATTCATGCGCAATGTCACTTCGCGGCCCAATACATCAATGCCTGTCAGTGTCTCTTCGATCAGGGCCTGCGTCACAGGTAAGCCAAATGGAACCACCTCAACCGGCAAAGGAAACGCACCCAGCGTATCGACTTTCTTTGTGGCATCCGCGATCACGATCATCCGCTCGCTCGCAGTTGCGACGACTTTCTCGCGCAGGTGCGCACCACCGCCACCTTTGATCAAGGTCAGATCGCTATCATATTCGTCCGTACCATCGATCGTCAGGTCCAGCCATTTGGCCTCGCTTAGTGAAATAACCTCGATACCAACTTTATGCGCCAAAAGACCTGTCCGCTTTGATGTTGGAACACCTTTGATCTTAAGACCTTCCTCGCGCACCATTTCACCCAGACATTGCACAAGCCACTCTGCGGTCGAGCCGGTGCCCAGACCGACTTTCATCCCAGATAAAACGTATTCACTGGCTTGCTTGGCTGCGACAAATTTCGCCTTGTCGATGGGGGTTAATTCGCTGGACATCAATACACTCCAAGAAACATGGTCAGCAGGGTTATAAGCAAGAATTTGCAGCGGCGCGAGGCCCCAATTGACGATAAGTCAACCGCGCGAACGCCGGGCGCATTTTACCTTGCAAAACGTCGTATTTGGCAAGCTGGCAAACGCCGAGATGCAGTACCCATCTGGCATGAGCATTCCACTGCGCCTTCATTATGCCCCCGACAACGCATCATTATGCGTGCGGTTGGCATTAGAAGAGCTGGGACTACCGTATGAAACCACGTTGGTTGATCGCGCAATTCAGGCCCATAAATCACCGGCCTATCTAGCGCTGAATCCAAACGGATTGATCCCAGTGTTGGAAACGCCCCAAGGCGCGATCTTTGAGACAGGCGCTATTTTGATGTGGTTGGCCGACAGGAATGCCCGCTTGATGCCAGCGGTAGACGCGCCTGAGCGGATTTACGCGACCCAATGGATGTTTTGGCTGGCAAACACGCTGCATCCAACTTTGCGGATGCTGTTCTATCCGGCGCAATACGTGGATGGCGATACTGGCCCTGTGCACAAGAAAGCCACCGAGCGGCTTGTCAGCCACCTTGATCTGCTGAGTGCCGCACAAACAACCCCATGGCTTGAGGATGACGCCCCCACAATTCATGCCTGCTATCTGGGACCAATGCTGCGGTGGGCCGCACTATATGGTGGCGGTGATGCGTGGTTCCAGCTGCAAGACTGGCCGCGACTTGAGGCATTTGCCAAACGCTTGGAAGCGCGCGACACTGTGAAAAAGGCAGCATTGGCAGAAGGATTGGGGCCGACACCGTTCTCTGCCCCTGCGCCCTGTAACCCACCAGAAGGATCGATGCTCTAGAATGTTTCTTTCCGTTTTCGATATGTTCAAAGTGGGTGTTGGCCCGTCCTCATCGCATACAATCGGCCCCATGGTCGCGGCGGCCCTGTTCCTGGAGCATCTGCGTGCGCAACCTTTCGCGGTGGCGGGTGTGCAGGCATCATTGCATGGCAGTTTGGCATTTACCGGCGTGGGCCATGCGACAGATCGCGCGGTTATCCTTGGGCTCGCGGGGTTTCGGGCCGATGACTATGATGCGCAGAAAGCCGAAGCTGAACTGGACCGTATCAGCGATGAACATACGGTGTCCCCGCAGGGTTTGGGCACATTGAAGTTCCATCCAAAAGATGACCTAATCTTTGACTATGGCCCCGCCCTGCCCGGCCATGCCAACGGGATGATTTTGCGTGGCACTGACAGCCAAGGCGACGTGATCACGCAGGTGACCTATTATTCCATTGGCGGCGGCTTTGTCTTAACCGAGGCGGAACTTGCGGCTGGCAAAGACAGCGACACTGGCCCCCCCGTGCCGTTCCCATTTCAGTCAGCCCAAGAAATGCTGGATATGGCCGACATGTCGGGGAAAACCATTGCCGAGATGAAGCGCACCAATGAGATTTCGCGCATGCCCGGCGCTGATCTGGACAAAGGGCTGGCACGGATTTGGGAGGTGATGAACAACTGCATTGATCGCGGCCTTGTGACGGATGGGATCTTACCCGGTGGTTTACATGTGCGCCGTCGCGCCAAAGGTATTTATGATGCCTTGCAGGCTGAACGCGGCATGAACCTGACAGCCCCCCATACGATCAATGATTTCATGTCCACCTATGCAATGGCCGTGAACGAGGAGAATGCGGCAGGCGGACAGGTTGTGACGGCCCCCACAAACGGGGCCGCTGGCGTCATTCCTGCCACCATCCGCTATTGGTTGGATCATGTGCCCGGTGCGTCCGTGTCGCGCATGCCTGAGTTCTTGCTGACCGCAGCCGCTATTGGTGGTTTGATCAAGTATAACGCCTCGATTTCCGGTGCCGAATGCGGCTGTCAGGCCGAAGTGGGCAGTGCTGCGGCAATGGCCGCCGCAGGACTTGCTGCCGTACTGGGTGGATCACCCGAACAGATTGAAAATGCAGCTGAAATCGCGCTGGAGCATCATTTGGGCATGACCTGTGATCCTGTCAAAGGGTTGGTGCAAGTGCCCTGTATTGAGCGCAACGGCTTGGGCGCGATTAAGGCGGTTTCGGCGGCTTCGCTAGCGTTGCGCGGTGACGGTGTGCATTTGGTCTCATTGGATGTAGCCATTGAAACCATGCGCCAGACCGGTGTGGATATGAGCGAGAAATACAAAGAAACTGCTTTGGGTGGATTGGCTGTGAATGTGCCCAACTGCTAGATCAAATCTGTGCCAGATTTGATGCCTCCGGCGGGAGTTTTTTGGGCAAGATGATAAGGTCTAGCCCGCAGATTGCCGCCCCGGTCTTGTGTGCTTAGAGTAGCGGCATGACAACCGACCGTCCTTTTCTTGGCGTGATGCTCATGCTGGCGTTTTGCGTGCTGGCCCCTTTGGGTGACAGCATCGCAAAACTGCTTGGTGGTGTTGTGGCACTGAGTGTTTTGATCCTGATCCGCTTTGGTGTGCAGGCGGCAATCCTGCTGCCATTGGTGGCTATGGCTGGCAAGGACTTGCGGCTGCCGCAGGGCATGCTGGTGTGGACCTTAGTACGGACCGTGCTGCATATTGTTGGCATTGGACTTATGTTTAGTGCGTTGCGGTATTTGCCGCTGGCTGATGCATTGGCCATCGCCTTTGTGATGCCCTTTATCATGCTATTGCTAGGCCATTTCGCGATGGGTGAGCATGTTGGCCTGCACCGTATGTTAGCTTGCGCTGTGGGCTTCGTTGGCACGCTTTTGGTCATCCAACCCAATTTTGCCGAAGTCGGGTACCCTGCATTATTGCCTTTGGGTGTTGCCCTGATCTTTGCTCTCTTCATGATGGTGACACGCAAAATTGCGCTAGCGGTTGATCCGATAAAGTTGCAGGCGATCAGCGGTGCGCAGGCATCAATTATGTTGCTGATTGTGTTGGCGATGTTCCCAAATGCATTGGGCGAGACGTCCTTTCAGTTCGATCCGAACACAGTTTGGCTGCTTGCAGCGCTCGGTATCATCGGGACATTGGCGCATCTATTTATGACTTGGAGCTTGCGGTTTGCACCTGCTTCCACGCTTGCGCCGATGCAGTATCTTGAGATTCCGTTCGGGACAGCAATTGGGTGGCTGGTGTTTTCCGATTTGCCCAACGGACTGGCAGCATTGGGCATCTGCATTACAGTCGCAGCAGGGCTTTATATTATTCTGCGCGAGAGGCGGCTTGCAATGCAGTCGGCAAAAGCGCCCGCGGCAGTGTGACCAACACAGGGCCGTCGGTTTCAATGGCAACGTCGCCACCCACGGCCGCGTTGGACGGGCTGGTAAACCCATCTGGTGTCATCAACGTGTCTGAGAAATTCCACACCAACCCAGTCGCCGTCACCGTCGCGGCCGCTATCGGCATGATTGAGATACGTGTGGCTTCGGTGGCCTGAAACACCGTTTGGCCCTGTCTTGCAACAAAGCTGACATCATGGTCGTCGATCAAGACAATCGCCCGCTGCGCATGTTGTGCCATCACGTTCAGAACGGAAAGGATATGGTCCATCCGTCCGCCCGTAAATCCGATACAAAGCAACAATGGGGCGTCGACCCGCACCAAAGCTTTTTCAAAGTCTGTCGTCGATTGCTCGGACACGTGACATAGTCGATCGTCAAATGTGGCACGCGCCTGATCGGACAGACTATCCAGATCACCGATGACATACAGGGGGGCAATCCCGGCCCTTAAGAGGTGATTTGCACCACCATCGACCCCGACAAAGCCCGAAACATGGGAGAAAACCGCCGAAATTGCATCATCTGCAATTGGTGCTCCCCCAACGAGGCAGACTGCGGTAGAACGCGAAACAATGGGTTTGGACGACGACAATTGCACCTCTATTCACAAACATTCCCTAAAAGGGTCACATTATGATCCCGAATGGAACGTGTTGTTGTTGTCAATTAAGATCCAATGTCTGTCCAGCGGTCCATTCCGCTGATTAACAAGGAAAGCGCATATTCATGGACGAGAACACCCAAATTCTTGATGTGACCTACGGCAACTTCGCATGCCGCCTCGAAGGCTTCGAAGATTCTGTCGAAACAATGAAAACCGTGGTTGCGTATTTTCATGATTTGGCTGGCCACGATCGGTTCATGGACATGGAGCCTCAGGCCCCTGACATGGCGACGTTGGCCCGTTTGACCGAAGAACAAACTGGCGTACCTGTCGACATTGAAGGTGAAGGCAATCAAGTCAGCTTGCGCGTGCGCCAAGAAGATGTTGCCGACGCGCCTGACGATATGGCCGATGCTGATCTGGACACAGCCGCTGAAGCGCTTTCAGAGGAAGATCTGGCCGTAGAAGAAGAAACCACTGCCGAATTCCAAACAAACGTTGCAGACAAATTGCAGCGCCTACGTGACGTGACACTGCGCACAGCCCCTGCTGTCAGCGATGATTTCTCTGAGGACCTGAACGATGCGGCTGAGGCCGCGCCGGCGATGAACCCGCTTTCCCAACGGCTTTCTGAATTGGCAAATCGCAGTTCTGACGCTGATGTCGCAGACGAAGCAGAAGAAGACGCTGCAGAAATTGCCGCGTCTGACGATTTCGGCGCCGAAGATGATGCGCATGAAGACGACGCTTTCAATGTATTCAGCGATTTGTCTGAAGACGAGACCACTGTTGAAGCCGCTGTAGAGACCGTGGAAGAAACTATCGCCGAAGACACTAGCAATCAGGACGTTGGCAATCAGGGTACTTACGATGCTGAGATGGCAGCTGACGAGGAGCTAGCTGAGGCAATGGCCGACGATGAAGACCTTGCAGAGCTTGAAGATGTTGCTGAAGAAGACGTTTTGGCCGAGCGTGAAGATGCAACTGATGCGGATGTCGTTGCTGCTGATGATGAAGCGGCCATCGATAGTGAAGAATCTATTGAGGCATCAGACGACACCGCGGAGGGACCTGACGATGTGATAGTGGATGAAGAGCCCGCCGTTGATGACGTGTCAGAGGATGCCACTGAAGACGCGGCCGCGCCGCTTGTATTAACCCCTGCCAATGAAACCGCAGGAGATGAAGAACCGGAATCCGACGACTACAACGATGATGATGAGTTCGATCTAGAGGAGGAAGTCGCCAAGGTTGAAGCTGAACTCGCCGCTCGTGAAGGCAATGAGTTTGCCCGCCCCGGCCTGCCACGGCATGTTGAGGATGCAATGAGCCGGATCATGTCGCAGACAGATCAGCACCTGAACCAACCCGAAAACCGGCGCCACCGCGATGCATTCGCACAGTTAAAGGCAGCTGTTGCAGCGACCGAAGCGGCGCGCCAATTAGGTGACAGCGGAGCTGACAAGCGTGACCCGGATGCAGTCTACAAAGATGATCTTGGTGCGCATGAGGAAGCCAAAGACGAGCAAAAGCCAAAGTCTACGCCTCCTTTGAAGTTGGTTAAATCTCAGGAAGTAAAGCCAGCATCGGCCCATCTGAAGCAAGCACCAGCAAGTCCCACGATGGATGGTGCGGCCGAGCGTTTGCGCCAGATTGCAACCAAGAAAGAGGATGATACGACTGAGGATGCAGGTGGTTTCGCCGCATTTGTCGCCTCGCATGGCGCGACAGATCTAGTTGATCAGATGGAAGCTGCAGGCGCCTATATCTGCTTTGTTGAAGGTGAAGATGACTTTTCACGACCACAGGTCATGAAGGTCGTCCAGTCAGCATCAAGCACAGAGATTTCGCGCGAAGATGGCTTGCGCAGCTTTGGCCGTTTGTTGCGTCAGGCACGCTTGATCAAGCAAGCCAATGGCCGTTTTCAGGTTGCGGACAACACACAGTACCGCCCAAGCGGGACCCAAGCAGCGCAAGGCTGATTGTCGAAGACATCTGGAATAAAGAAAGGCGGGGTCATGCCCCGCCTTTTTCTTATGGCTGTCGTGGTGCATCAGGATCAGGCTGTCCGATGCCCTGAAAGACCCATTTCAGCGGAAACGCCCACCCAATTCCGAGACCTATATAGACCACCAGTTCGACGATCAGCGGGAACCGTACTTCTTGGTTGAGCATATAGCTCATCACACTGGCCGCGATGATAATGTAAATTGGCAGTCCAACAACCAGCACAAACAGGGCTAGTTTTTTGCGTGCTTTATAGGTCATTTATCCTCAATCCGCGAAGGGGTCTGTCACCAGAATGGTGTCTTCTCTTTCAGGTGAGGTGGAAACTAGGGCGACGGGGCATTGGATCAACTCTTCAATCCGGCGCACGTATTTGATCGCCTGCGCGGGCAGGTCCGCCCAAGAGCGTGCACCTTCTGTGGATTCAGCCCAGCCTGCGATGTCTTCGTAGATCGGTTTGCAGCGCGCCTGTTGGTCGGCGGCTGTTGGCAGGTAATCCAGCGCGGCCCCGTCCAATTCATAACCCACACAGATTTTGAGCGTCTCAAAACCGTCCAAAACATCCAGCTTTGTCAGAGAGATACCTGTCACACCTGATGTCGCACATGTTTGGCGGACCAAGGCTGCATCAAACCAACCGCAGCGGCGCTTGCGCCCTGTGACGGTGCCAAATTCATGGCCGCGTTCGCCAAGGCGCTGGCCGTCTGCATCGTCTAGCTCGGTTGGAAATGGGCCCTCTCCGACGCGGGTTGTGTAGGCTTTGACGATCCCCAAAACGTAATCAATGGCCGTTGGCCCAACGCCCACGCCGGTGGCAGCTTGGCCTGCGATCACGTTGGATGATGTCACGAAAGGGTATGTGCCAAAGTCGATGTCCAGCAACGCGCCCTGCGCACCCTCAAACAAGATGCGTTTTCCTGCTTTGCGCTTTTCATTCAGCACTTTCCACACAGGGGCCGCATAGGGCAAGATTTCTGCGGCGATTTCGCTGAGCTGAGCGACCAATGCATCGCGATCGACAGGCTCAATCCCCAGACCTTTGCGTAGCGGATCGTGGTGTTGCAATGCACGATCAACGCGGGCTTCCAATGTGGCTTGGTCTGCAAGGTCAGCGACACGCACCGAACGGCGGCCCACTTTATCCTCATAGGCTGGGCCGATGCCGCGGCCAGTCGTGCCGATTTTAGTCCCTTTGCTGGCAGCCTCTTCGCGGGCGCGGTCCAACTCGCCGTGGATCGGCAGGATCAGCGGGGTGTTTTCAGCAATCATCAAAGTCTCAGGATTGATCGCGACACCTTGCTTTTGGATCGAGGCGATTTCCTTGACCAAATGCCACGGGTCCAGAACAACGCCGTTGCCAATGACCGAAAGCTTGCC
Source organism: uncultured Paracoccaceae bacterium (assembly GCA_947496605.1). Lineage (GTDB taxonomy): Bacteria > Pseudomonadota > Alphaproteobacteria > Rhodobacterales > Rhodobacteraceae > Yoonia. Next base: position 25,166 of record CANMDF010000004.1, read on the forward strand.
ACCACGCACAACGCCGGACGGCAGTGCGTTCAATTTAAAGACCTCACCATCAATGACCAAAGTGTGGCCCGCGTTGTGCCCTCCTTGAAAGCGCGCAATGACGTCAGCCCGCTCGGACAGCCAGTCAACGATCTTGCCTTTGCCTTCATCACCCCATTGGGCACCGACGACCACAACATTTGCCATAAGATTCTTTTCCTTCAAAGATTGCGTGCCCCCTATATCGGCGCACCGGGTGTTGGGAAACCGCAAAATGGCCGACTGGACAGCAGACCCGTGACAACGCATTGTCTGCGCACCAAAAAGTAATGAGGCATATCATGGGTTTCGTCATCCGTTGGATCTTTGCATTTGTGTTGCTGGCAGCGACATATAACCCCACGCAATGGAATTACGTGCGGTGGGCCACGGATAATCTGGACACAAACTTGTCGATGACGGTTCTTTTGGGGCTCATTTTGTTTGTGGGTTACATCATTTATCTCCGCGCCACGCTGCGATCTATTGGGATTTTCGGTATGATCCTAATCTTGGCCGTTGTCGGCACTTTGCTGTGGGTCTTGTTTGATCAAGGGGTCATCAGTTTGGACAATCCATCGGTGAATGCGTGGATTGGGATCTTCGCATTATCAGTGGTTCTGGCGATTGGATTGTCGTGGTCTATCGTGCGTCGCCGCCTGACAGGGCAAGCAGACATGGATGATGTAGACGAATAAGCATGGTTTCAGGGGTTGCGGGAACGCGTCACAGCTTTTAGATACCGCTTGTTCGCGAAAGCCCCGAAAGGCCCCTTGAATGGAAAACGTCGTCCTTATTGTTCACCTGATCCTTGCGCTTAGCTTGATTGGTACTGTGCTATTGCAGCGCTCTGAGGGCGGTGGTCTTGGCATGGGTGGCGGCGGTGGCGGTGCGACAGGTTCGCGCCCCGCGGCAACAGCCATGAGCAAATTCACCTGGGCTTTGGCTGTCGCATTCATTTGCACATCCATCACACTGACATTGATCGCGGCCAGCAATTCTGCTGGATCATCGGTTGCCGACCGTTTGGGCATCGATGCGGGTGAAACTGGTGGCGCGCTTCTGCCTGATCTTGGTGACAGCCTTTTGCCGCCATCATTGGACGGCGATGATCCACTGCTGCCAGCAGGCGAATAACCACTAGCGGTTGCCCTGCCGCTGCGTAGGGCAACATGATGTTGGGTCAGTGGTTGCCAATCGCACCCGAATCCACTACACGTCAAATCCCGTGATGATGCGTATTTTTCGGTGCGCTTTCCCACAGTTTTTGGAATTTCTCACGGGGGTCCCCTGCCGATGGCGCGTTACATTTTTATTACCGGCGGTGTGGTGTCCTCTCTTGGGAAAGGTCTCGCTTCGGCGGCTTTGGGTGCCTTGCTGCAAGCCCGCGGCTATTCAGTGCGTTTGCGCAAGCTAGACCCCTATCTGAACGTCGACCCAGGCACGATGTCACCGTTTGAACATGGTGAGGTGTTTGTCACCGACGATGGTGCCGAAACCGATCTCGACCTTGGCCACTATGAGCGTTTCACCGGTGTTCCCGCACGCAACACGGATTCGGTCAGCTCCGGTCGCATTTATTCCACCGTCTTGGAAAAAGAGCGTCGCGGCGATTATCTGGGCAAGACCATTCAGGTGGTCCCCCATGTGACCAACCAGATCAAAGACTTTCTGGCCATTGGCGAAGACGAAGTTGATTTCATGCTGTGCGAAATTGGCGGCACTGTGGGCGATATCGAAGGCCTGCCATTCTTTGAAGCGATCCGTCAGTTTGCCCATGACAAACCCCGCGGTCAGTGTATTTTCATGCACCTGACCTTGCTGCCCTATCTGGCCGCGTCTGGTGAGTTGAAGACGAAGCCGACCCAGCATTCGGTCAAGGAATTACAGTCCATTGGCATCGCACCCGATATTCTGGTGTGCCGTTCCGAGCATCCGATCCCTGAAAAGGAACGCGAAAAGATCGCGCTGTTCTGTAATGTGCGCAAGCAATGTGTTGTCGCTGCCTATGATCTGAAATCGATCTATGAGGCCCCGCTCGCCTATCATGAACAAGGCCTTGATCAGGCGGTGCTGGATGCCTTTGGCATTTCCCCTGCCCCCCAACCAAAGCTGGATGTGTGGCATGATGTTTACGACCGTATTCATAACCCCGAAGGTCAGGTAAAAGTCGCTATCGTTGGCAAATATACCCAGCTTGAGGATGCCTATAAGTCGATTGCAGAGGCGCTCACCCACGGTGGAATGGCCAACCGCGTGAAGGTGAAAATCGAATGGGTCGATGCCGAGCTTTTCGACAATGAAGATGCCACGCCTTTCCTTGAAGGGTTCCATGCAATCCTAGTCCCCGGCGGTTTTGGCGAACGCGGGACGGAAGGCAAAATCAAAGCCGCGCAATTCGCCCGTGAAAAGAATATCCCCTACCTTGGCATTTGCCTTGGTATGCAGATGGCTGTGATTGAGGCCGCCCGCAATGTCGCTGGCATGGCAACAGCCGGATCCGAAGAATTTGACCATGAGGCCGGCAAGAAACGGTTTGAGCCGGTGGTTTACCACCTGAAAGAATGGGTGCAGGGCAATCACAAGGTCGCCCGCAAGGCCGATGATGACAAAGGCGGCACAATGCGTTTGGGCGCATACAACGCGACACTGACCGAAGGGTCAAAGGTGGCTGAGGTTTATGGCGGCACTTCCATCGAGGAACGTCACCGTCACCGTTATGAGGTGGACACGAAGTATCGCGAGACACTGGAAAAGGCCGGATTGCAGTTCTCGGGCATGTCCCCGGATGGCAAGCTGCCTGAGATCGTGGAATGGAAAGACCATCCTTGGTTTATTGGTGTGCAGTTCCATCCAGAGCTGAAGTCCAAGCCATTCGCACCGCATCCGCTATTTGCTGATTTCGTGCGCGCGGCTGTGGAGACTTCCCGTTTGGTCTAGAACCCGAACGTGACACGTCGGGTCACCACAAGTCGCGCACTCAGTTGATCGTCGGATGCCGTGATCGGGCTGTCGGCGGCGTCGCCTTGCAATTGTTCATAGGCGACGATGCCGATCACGTCCCATGTGTCATTGATGGCGTAGGTCGCTTCAAGCTCAACCCCTGCTGTCATTAACCCGGCTTGTGCGTCAAACGCGTCAAAGCTGCTTGCAGCGCTCTCACCCTCAGAAACACCGAAATAGGTTTGTGCATAGTCATCATCACCGACCAATAGCCGCGGCCCCGCTTTGATGGTCAGCTGATCCGTGGGGCGAAACAACACGTCACTTCCCAACTCTGCGACAAATGCCCCGTGCCCAATGACGCCATAGCGCAGCTTTGCAAAGACGTCATAGTTGGGCGCAATATATTCAAGCCCACCGCCAAATTCCAAAGATGCGTCGATGTCTTCCAACCCTGTCAATTCGTCAAATTTTTCAGCCGTGCGCGATCCGATGAACCGCACAGAGCCACCAAACCCAAACCCCAATTCGCTTTCACCGCCAGCGGCCACAGGTCCAAAGCGCAGCTGATCGACCCGAAACTTACCCCGCAGTGCAGGCCCATAGCTATCGTCGCCAAAATAGCCGGGCTTCAAGAGCGGTCCCGCGCCGATCCGGAAAGTGATGCCGTTATGGTCTTCTTGTGCCGAGGCAGCCATTGGCGTGCACAACAGCGTTGTGATCAAGAGGGTGTGATTCAGCATGGCTTGGCCTTTCATATCATGGCTAAGGTAGCCCGGCTTGGATCAGAGACAACAGGGTACATGGACAGCATAGAGACGCTGCGCTAAGCCAGCCAGGACCGCAAAGGGACCAACTGATGCTATCTTACCAACACATCTATCACGCCGGCAATTTGGCGGATGTGCATAAGCACAGCATGCTGGCGTGGGCCTTGGCCTATATGACCCGCAAGGACAAACCGCTATCTTATCTGGAAACCCATGCCGGGCGGGGTTTGTATGATTTGCAAGATGAGGCCGCGTTAAAGACAGGTGAGGCCGGCAAGGGGATCGCATTGGCGCAGGATTGGTTTGCGCCAGATCATCCATATGCGCAGGTCTTGTCGCGCATTCAGGTAAAGCACGGCCCGCAGGCCTATCCCGGATCACCTTTGGTTGCCGCCGAAAGCCTGCGCAATCTGGATACGATCCACCTGTCCGAATTGCACCCGCAGGAATTTGCCGCATTGAAAGAGAATATGGCCCCTTATGGCGGCATCTACCGCCAAAAGGACGGGTGGGAGATGGCGATGTCGCTTTGTCCGCCAGACCCGCGCCGTGGTTTGCTGCTGATTGATCCGTCCTTTGAGGTGAAATCCGACTATAAGACCATCCCCGACACCATCGCCAAGCTGCACCGCAAGTGGGGCGTGGGCGTGATTATGCTGTGGTATCCGATTCTAACGGATGCCCCCCATAAACTGATGATCAACGCGCTACAGGCAGCCTTGCCAGATGCGCTGACCCATGAGGTCAGCTTTCCCCCCGCCCGTACCGGTCACCGGATGGTGGGGTCTGGTCTGTTTGTGGTGAACGCCCCTTATGGAATGGCCGAAGAAGGGGCGCGGCTGACTGCCCTCTTTCAAGATAAGCTACGCCACCTTATGTAGGTTTCATGTTTAGTGAACTCCTCAGGCGTCTAACCGCCCCCGAACCCAAAACCCTGCCCGAAGTTGACAGCCGTCTGGCCCTTGGTGCCTTGCTAGTGCGGATCGCCCGCACCGATGGCGACTATGCCGCGTCTGAGATCGCACAGATTGATCAGGCGTTGATGAAGCGTAACGGCATGTCTGCGGCTGAGGCCGCTGCGTTGCGTGCCGAGTGCGAAGCGCTGGAGGCCGAAGCGCCTGATACTGTCCGCTTTACCCGCGCGATCAAAGATACTGTGTCTTATGAGGACCGGATGGGTGTGATTGAGGCGCTTTGGTCTGTCGTGCTGGCGGATGGCGTCCGCGATGACGAAGAAGACAGCATGATGCGCCTGACTGCGTCTTTGCTGGGTGTGACCGATCAAGACAGCCACCGTGCAAGGCTCAGGGTCGCCGCTGGATGATTGCCAGCCTGCCGATGTATGCGCGTGCCAGCAACAGGGCCGCGCATGATGCGTTGTGGGCGCTGATCAGGGATAGTTTGCGTGATCATGGTGTTGCGGCACCTGATCATCTGGATCACGACATCGACCACATCGATGGATGGCAACGCGACGATTTGGTGCTGAGCCAGATTTGCAATCTGCCATACCGTGCCAGATTTCGTGATCAGGTGACGCTGATTGGTGCCGCTGATTATGATTTGGCAGATTGCCCAAGCGGTTACTACCGCAGCGCATTCGTCGTTCGCGCTGATAGCCAAGCGATAGCACCACAAGATATGGCCAAAGCCCGGTTCGTTTGTAATGATACATTATCCCAATCAGGATATGGGGCCCCCCAACTTTGGGCCGAAGCATGCGGGTTTCAGTTTCGGTTGCATGGCAAAACTGGCGGTCACAATGCCAGCATTGCCGCTATTGCAAACGGCAAAGCCGACATCGCCGCCATAGATGCACAATCATGGTGGATCGAAGAGCGCGAGAACGCGTTGACAGCAAAGCTTAAAGTCATTGGATATACTGACGTTTCACCCGGTCAGACATTCGTAACCCGCAAAGGCGAAGACCCCGCCCCTTACTTTGCGGCGATCACTGAGGCTATTACTGCGCTTCCTGTCGCAGATGCTTTACAATTGAACCTCAAAGGAATCATTGCATTGCCGCAAGAGGCCTATGATTTACCTTTCCCGCAAATGCAGACCGCAATTCATGCCTGACGCGCGGTCAATGCAGTTCTAGACGTTGCAAAACTCTACAAAATCGGCACTACTTTGCGCCGAACCTATGAAAAGCTGCCCGACGTGACAAACGCCCCCGTTATCGAAATCCGCAATCTGCACAAAGCTTATGGCGATCTTGAGGTTCTCAAGGGCGTGGATATCGTCGCCCCCGCTGGCCATGTCGTGTCTTTGATCGGGTCATCAGGGTCAGGCAAATCCACATTGCTGCGTTGTGCGAACCTGCTGGAAGACAGCCAGCAAGGTGACGTTTTGTTTTGCGGCGAACCTGTCAGCTGGAAAGGTGCGGGCCTGAACCGACATCCCGGTGACCACGCCCAAATGATCCGCATCCGCACAAACCTGTCGATGGTGTTTCAACAGTTTAACCTATGGGCCCATATGACAATTCTGCAAAACGTCATGGAGGCCCCCGTCACCGTTCTAAAGCGTGACAAGGATGAGGTTGAGGCCGCGGCCCGCAAATACTTGGCCAAAGTCGGCATCGGCGACAAATGTGACGTCTACCCCGCCCAACTGTCAGGCGGACAACAACAACGGGCCGCCATTGCGCGCGCCCTCTGTATGGAACCCAAAGCACTGCTGTTTGACGAACCCACCAGCGCTTTGGACCCTGAACTTGAGCAGGAAGTCATCAAGGTTATCAAAGATCTGGCCGCCGAAGGGCGCACCATGATCATTGTGACCCATGACATGCGTCTGGCCGCTGATGTCAGCGACCACGTCGTTTTTTTGCACCAAGGCAAAATCGAAGAGCAAGGACCACCATCCGAACTTTTCGGCAACCCCAAGACCGAACGCTTGCAGGGGTTCCTTTCTGCAACGGTCGCTTAAACTCATCACAATCGGGAGAATAATGATGAAAAACCTTATCCTATCAACGGTCGCACTCGCCGTCGCAGGGTCAATGACATTCGCAGACGGCCACTCCGTTGTGCGTCTGGGCACCGAGGGCGCCTACCCTCCATATAACTTCCTCAACGACGACGGCGAAGTCGACGGTTTTGAGCGCGAAGTCGGTGACGAGCTGTGCGCACGCGCTGAGTTGACATGCGAGTGGGTCACAAACGAGTGGGATAGCATTATCCCCAACCTCGTATCCGGCAACTACGATGTGATCATCGCAGGCATGTCCATCACGGACGAGCGTGACGAAGTCATCGACTTCTCAGAAGCCTACACACAGCCAGATCCATCTGCGTATCTGGCACTGTCTGCAGACGCAGATCTGGCAGGCGGCGTTGTTGCAGCGCAAACAGGTACAATTCAGGCCGCTTTCATTGCTGGCACAGGTGCCACATTGCTTGAGTTCGCGACACCGGATGAGACAGTTGCTGCTGTGAAATCTGGCGAAGCTGACGCGGTTCTGGCCGACAAGTCCTTCCTTCAGCCAATTGCGGATGCAGACGGTGAAGTGATGTTGCTGGCACAAGAAGAACTGATCGGCGGCGGTGTTGGTCTTGGCGTGCGCGAAAGCGACGGCGAGCTGCGTGAGACACTGAACGCAGCGATCATGTCTATGAAAGCTGACGGTTCTTTGAACGAGCTGATCGCAAAGTGGGGCGTTGGCGAGCAGTTCTAAGCCGCCTTCAAACCTGAGTTTAAGGGGCTGTCCGATGTGGCAGCCCCTTTTTTGTTTATGTCGTGGAAAACCGTTGCGGTCTGTAGGGGGCAAGCATTGCTGCACCCCTGTTATCCAAGGTTGCATTGATGTCTTTGGCCACCAACTCTGCAATGATCGTCCCAAGTGTGATGCCTGAATGTAGCACGGCCACATAAGCCCCTTCGGCGATTGGGCCGACAATCGGCAGCCCATCTTTGGGCACTGGCCTCTCAGCGCGTATCACCTCGGCCCAGTCCAGTTCATTCAGTCCGCTAAAGGTATTCTGCAATCGTTCAATGGTGCTGTCTGCTGCATCCTTGGGTGTTTGTGTTAGTTCTTCGGCGCTGTCGCTTTGGTGGCTAATGGCCACGGGCAACAGAATCTGTCCCGAGGGTTCCTGCCGCACTTCGCCATCTGGGGTCGCCAATATGTGATGAAGCATTTTGGGTTGCGGCGTTGTGCGCAAAATATAGGCCGGACGCGGGACCAAGGGGATAGGGCAATCAATGCTGCCTGCAATTGCGGAAGTCCCTATGCCCGCCGCGATCACAACTTGATCTGCGTATATGCTGCCTTGTGTCGTTTCAACACCAACGACTCTGTCATTGCGTGTCCTAAGGCCTGACACAAAGATATTGCTGATTACCTTTGCCCCATGTGCTTGGGCCGCACCCAAAAAATGCTGTGTTAATTCAGCGGACGACGCCGCCCCTTCATTCGGAAAAAACAATGCTTGTTCGGGCGCATTCGCCAGAGCAGGCTCCATAGCTTGCGCTTGTGCCTTTCCCAGCATTTCAACCGGGTAATCGCAGGTCTGCAACTTGGTGAATGTAGCATCCATCTCATCCGCGCTCATGTCCCAGCACAAGCACCCTTGCCAGTCGACAGGAGCGGACACATCCCGCAACGCGCGGTGCCATGCCGCAATCCCTTCGGCCCGCAGCTGGTGATGGTCATCATCAAGAAAAAAGCTCGCGTTGATCCATCCAAAGGCCGCACTGGTCGCATCCACGCCACCGGCATGCACGACAGTGACCGCGTGACCTGCTTTGGCCAATTGCCATGCGGTCGCGGCCCCAACGATCCCTGCGCCCACAATGATGATGGATTGCACCATATTTCACATCTCCTGACCTGATCATCGCCACAACGCGTTGACACGCAACCACATATGTTGGACGCATGTTAAGACGACCGCAACAAGGCGCCTGATGTTCAGCTTCTGTACCGATCCTGCCACGCTTGAAGGCTTTCAGTGGCTTAGCTGCTACCTAACCACAGGCAAGCATATGTCGATGTATTGGGCCTTCGGGACGGTCTTGCTCTTGCTTGCGATCACGGCACCAACGGCTTTGGCCTTTGGATTTGCAGGCGCATCAGCCGCACGCAGCCAAGTGGCCCCACTACGCTGGATCGGAAAAACCTATATCGCTATTGTACGGGGCATCCCTGATATCGCGTTCTTTTTGTTCTTCGTCATCGCGCTGGACCAAGCCTTTGAATATATCCGTCACCGTGTGAAATGCCCCGATTGGGAAGAACCCGTGCGCCAAGGTAATGATTTCATTGTCTGTACGGCCGCCAAGCTGCCCTTGGGCAACGCCCCGCAGTGGGTGCATGAGACCTATGGTTTCATGCTGGCGGTCCTGACTTTTGCAATCGTTTTTGGTGCTTTTGCGGCGAACGTCTTGTTTGGCGCGATGCGGGCTGTCCCTAAAGGCCAGCTTGAAACAGCCGAAGCATACGGCATGAACCGTCGCCAAACATTCTGGCGCGTGATGGTGCCACAGATGTGGGTTTACGCCCTGCCCGGCCTGTCGAACCTTTGGATGGTGTTGATCAAGGCGACCCCGCTGTTGTTCCTGCTTGGCGTCGAGGACATCGTTTATTGGGCCCGCGAATTGGGCGGAGCAAAACAGCCGCAGTTCACCGATTACCCGCACCCCGATTGGCGGATGTGGTATTTTGCGGCCCTACTGGTGTTTTACCTTTGCTTTACGAAAGTGTCCGAGTTCGTTCTTAGCAAGATCATGGTCAAACTGACCCACGGCCAAGCAACAGCTGCAGGCGAAGCCCAGCGGAGGGCTGCGGCGTGAGTTGCTGGGAGACCATCGCCGATTATGCGCTGCGCAGCCAAGGTATTGGCGAGCGTTTGTTGCCGCGCACTGATTTTACACTGTGCCAGCAGTTCACCTTGATCGGCTCTGGCATGATCTGGAACATCTACTTTGGTGTTGTGGCACTTTGCTTTGGCTTTTTCTTAGCCACAGCCGTGGCGATGGGCAAAGCCGCCCGAAACCCTTTGCTACGCAAACCTGCCGAATGGTTTATTTTCATCTTTCGCGGCTCGCCGCTCTTTATTCAGTTCTTTTTCGCCTATTTCGTCTTCCTCAGCCTCAAAGACGTCAGCAGCTTCTTTAATCCGCTAACATCCGCTTGGGCCGGTGCATTGGTCGTGCTGTTCCTGAACACAGCCGCCTACACCGGCGAGATCTTTTATGGCGCGTTACAATCAATCCCTAAAGGCGACACCGAGGCGGCAGACGCTTATGGCCTATCTGGATGGCCACGCTTTCGCCGGGTGATTTGGCCCACGATGCTGCGCTTGGCTTGGCCCGCTTACACGAATGAAGCGATCTTTCTATTCCAATCGACGACACTGGTGTTCTTTTCCGGCTTTCCGGCGACACAACAGCGTGGCGATGCGCTTTATTACGCCAATTACTTTGCGGATAAGACCTTCAATCCGTTCATTCCCTACCCTATCCTTGCTGGTTATTTCATTATTCTGACATTGATCGTGATCAGCATTTTTGGCTTGGTAAACAACCGTTTGAACCGCCACTTGCCACAAAACGCACGTCAGAAAATCAAAGTGAGGCCGCAGATTATCCGATGAGCTGGCTTGATGATCATCCCGAAATACGCAACCTGCGTTGTGGTGCCGCTGACCTGAATGGGCAGGCACGCGGCAAACGCGTACCGCGCCGCTTTGCGGAAAAGCTTGAGAAAGATGGCACACGGTTTCCTTTATCTGTTCTGAACCTCGACATTTGGGGCGAGGACATCGACGACAGCCCGCTGGTGTTTGAAACCGGCGATGCCGATGGTTTGCTCTTGCCGACCGAGCGTGGCTATGTGCCCATGCCGTGGCTCGGATCACCGACCGCCCTTTTGCCGCTATGGTCATTTCAGGATGATGGCACCCCTTTTTCAGGCGACCCCCGTCATGCGCTGGCGCGTGTCCTTGAGCGTTACAAAGCGATTGGCCTGACCCCTGTTGCTGCGACCGAAATGGAATTTTATCTGGTCGATGACAGTGGCAAAGAACTCCGCCAGCCGAAATCACCACGTTCTGGCAAGCGCCGTGCGGGGGCTGAAATTTTGTCTTTGCGTGCGCTGGATGCCTTCGATGCGTTCTTCAACGAGCTCTATGACGCCTGCGACGCGATGAATATTCCCGCTGAAGCAGCAATTTCCGAGGGCGGTGAGGGCCAGTTTGAAGTCAACCTTGAGCATGTGCCAGACGCATTGAAAGCTGCGGACGATGCATGGCTTTTCAAAATGCTTGTGCGCGGTCTGGCACGCAACCATGGAATGGCTGCGAGTTTCATGGCCAAACCCTATGAGGACTATGCAGGCAACGGTCTGCATACCCATTTTTCGATGTTGGATCGTGACGGCAAGAATGCTTTTGCCAATAAGACGTTCGAAGGCACGCCGTTGCTGCAGAATGCCATTGCGGGATGTCTCGCGGGCATCCCGGAATTGGCACTGATCTTTGCACCGCATGGCAACAGCTATGAACGGCTAGTGCCCGGCGCTCATGCCCCGACCAGCATTTGCTGGGCCTATGATAACCGCACAGCATCGGTCCGCGTGCCCGGAGGCAGTCTTGGTGCGCGGCGGATTGAACACCGCCTCGCTGGTGGTGACGTGAACCCTTATCTGTTTCTTGCGGCGGTTCTTGGGTCTGCCCTTGTCGGGATTGAAGACGGCATGACACCTCCTGACCCCATTACGGGCAATGCTTATGATCAAAAGCTGCCGCAAGTGCCGGGCTCATGGGATGATGCGATCAATGCCTTTGAGCAAAGCGCCCTTGCCCGGCGTATCTTTGACCCGCAACTGGTCGATAATCTGATCCGCACCAAACGCCAAGAAATGGCCCATTTTGCGGAAATGACCCCTGAAGAACAGATCGACCATTATTTGGATCTTGTGTAACTCTGGCATACACGCCACCAAAAAAGCGAGAAAACGATGAAGATCGGCATCCTGCAAACTGGCCATGCGCCTGATGAACTTCTTGAAACCAGTGGCGATGTGGCCCCTTATTTCGCGCGTATGTTAGATGGTTTCGGATTCACTTTCGCAACATACAGTGTCGTTGATATGGAATTTCCGACAGCGATCACAGAGTGTGACGGCTGGATCATCACAGGGTCCAAGTTTGGCGCATATGACGATGAACCCTTTATCGCGCCGCTCGAAGACTTGATCCGTGCCGTCTACGCCGCCGACATTCCACTGGTCGGCATCTGCTTTGGTCATCAGATCATCGCGCAGGCCTTGGGCGGCAAGGTTGAGAAGTTCAGCGAAGGTTGGGCTGTGGGTCGCACAGACTACGACTGGGATGGCGAACAGGTATCGCTGAATGCGTGGCACCAAGACCAAGTTGTCGCTCGCCCAGCCGATGCGACCGTCTATGCCAGCAATGATTTCTGCGAAAATGCAGCTTTGGTTTACGGCAAACGTGCTTTCACCGTGCAGCCTCACCCCGAATATGGGGCGGGCTTTATTGGTGGGCTGGTGAAATACCGCGGCAAAGGTGTCGTGCCCGATGACCAATTAGCGCAGGCGCAGGCGAACCTTGATCAGCCTGTCGATAACCCGCGTGTAGCGGCACAAATTGCCCGGTTCTTTAAAGAACGCGTTGTGGCCTAAACCCGCCATGAACCCGCTTTACCGCAACGATCGCCCCGGTGAATACCCCGACAGTTGGTATGTGGCATCAACCGACATCCCAAAAGAGCGTCCTGCGCTGAAGGGCAGTGTGACGGCCGATGTTTGCGTCATTGGCGCTGGCTACACAGGGCTTTCGGCAGCGCGGCACTTGGCGCAGAAGGGGTTGGACGTGGTGGTCCTTGATGCCCACCGCGCAGGCTTTGGGGCGTCAGGACGCAATGGCGGTCAGGTTTGTAGCGGATATGACTATCCGCAATCGGTGATCATCAAAAAATATGGTGCAGGTCACGCAAAAGTGCTTTGGGAACTGGCCGAAGAAGCCAAGGCAGACCTACGCGCTTTGTGTGCGGACCATATTCCTGAGGCACGCTATACCCCCGGCGTCATGCACAGCACTTATACGGCCGCAGAGACAGTGGCAGAACAGGCCGAAGTTGATCTGTTGCAACGTGAATACGGGTATGGGCAAGCGCGGGTATGCGGCCCCGATGACATTCATTCCGTGGTGAATTCGCCCCATTTTCATGGCGGTTTGCTGGATATGGGGGCCGGTCATATTCACCCGCTACGCTATGCCCTTGGCCTTGCTAAGTTGGCCGAAGCTGCGGGCGCACGCATCTTTGAACGCTCCGAGGTGCACCGCATCGACAAAGGGGACTCTACCGTCGTTGCCACAAACAAAGGGCGGGTGACTGCCCGATATGTGATTTTGGCAGGCAACGGCTATCTGCCGAGCCTTGAGCGCAAAGTGGCCGCGCGTGTCATGCCGCTGAACAGTTTCATGGGTGCAACTGAACCTTTGGGCGACCGCGCAGATAACGTCTTTGGCCAAGACATCGCCGTGCATGATAGCAAGTGGGTCGCGAACTATTTTCGCCTATCCGAGGACAAACGTCTGCTGTTCGGGGGGCGTCCTAGTTATTCCTTGGGTTTTCCCGAAGGGATTGCTGCATTGATGCAAAAACGTATCCCGTTGTTGTTCCCACAATTAGAGGGTGTCAAAATTGAATACGCATGGGGTGGCACATTAGGGGTGACAATTCCGCGGATGCCGGCCGTAATCCGTGTGGCGCCCAACATTCTATCTGCTGGCGGGTATTCCGGGCACGGTGTGGCGCTGTCGGGTTTAGCGGGCAAAGTCATGGCAGAGGCGGTTGCGGGTCAGGCGGGGCGATTTGATGCATTTGCTGACATCAATGTCCCCAGTTTTCCGGGCGGCACGGCGTTCCGCGCACCAATCTTGCGGTTAGCGATGACATGGTATGCACTTCGGGACAGGTTGGGGCTGTGAAGCTAAGTCGCCATTGACTGCGGTTGTGGTCGCACCACCAATTTGGTCATCACTTACAATGATGCCCCACTAGAGGTGACGCTCCAAATTTGTCAATTTCCAAAGAGTTGGACGGCAAAAAGTATTCCTAAGAAGCTGACCTGCGTTACTTACCCATTTTCGACAGCTTTTCCTGCAAGGCCGCGAGCTGGTCTTTAATCTCACCAAGATCGCCATCTTCTTTGCTCTCGTCGGATGAAGCGGTCGTACCACCTGGCATCATCCCACCTGTCATGGCCTTAAAGAACGCTTCTTGCTGGGCACGCATGGCTTCAAAGCCGGGCATGTTGGAAATGGGGCTGGCTTTGCCGATGTTTTCCATCGCTTTGGTTTGACCATCGCGCAGCATGTCAAAACTGGCTTGCAGAAACTGCGGAACAACGGATGCGGCTTGGGATGTATAGCTGCGCACCAAATCGGTTAATACATCAACAGGCAACACACTTTCGCCGCGGCTTTCGTGTTCTGCGATAATTTGCAACAGATACTGGCGGGTCAGGTCGTCACCGGATTTCAGATCGACAATCTGTACTTCACGGCCTTCACGAATGAAAACAGCGATATCTTCGAGTGTGACGTAATCACTGGTTTCAGTATTATAGAGACGACGGCTCGCGTAGCGCTTAATTAGCAGCGGTTTGTTGGTGTCGGCCATGGCGCTCTCTCCCAAGATGTTGCAGTGCAGAGAAGCCTATGCCGCAACTGCGCAAAAAGAAAGCATAATGCGCAAAACAAAAGACGGCCCGCTTGCGCGAACCGTCTTTCAAAATCAAACCCTAAGGGAGGTCAGGGCGATTTAACGAAACTTACTTTGCAGAAGCAGTTGCTTTCTTAGCAGCAGCTGTCAGCTCAGTCTGGGCTTTCTTAGCAGCGGCGTTCATGTCCTCGGACATGTCTTTGCCAGCAGCCATGACCAGCTCCATAGTCTGTGTTTGAACTTTTTTCGCGATTTCAGCGAAAGCTGACATGTGCTCTGCAGCAGCTTCAGCAGATGCAGATGCGAAATCTGTCATTGCTTTTGCGTAGTCAGCAGGCTCAGCCTTTGCTTTGGACATTGCTTCTACTTTAGCAAGTGTGTCCTGTGTCCACTTTGCGGACAGCTCAGCAGATTTGCCAGCAGCGTCAATTGCGACTGCGGACATTTTCTCGGCCAGGGCAGTCTGGTTCTTGAACTGCTCTTCCATTGCTTTTGTGTCTACTGGGAACGCGTCTGTCATGTCTTTGAAGATCGCGGTGAAGTCTTGTGCTTTAGCAGCCATGGTATCTACCTTTCAGGTGTTCATCTGTGCGGGGGACACCCGCTGTTATCTCGTGACACCAATATGCATGCTGCGCCGCAGCATTTCAAGGTTTTTTTCTGCACTGCAGCATATTTTTTCTGGAATTACGAAATATACAGCTTTTTCAGCTACTTATTGATCACATATGTCCCCGGCGCATCAGCCAAAACAGGGTGTTTCTTGCTTCCCGGTGTCCGTGCTGTGACTTTTTTGCCTGACTTTTTGGACAACCAAGCGTCCCACCGTGGCCACCAAGACCCTTCATGCTTGTCTGCGGCATCCAGCCAATCATCCGCTGTCAGTCCCAATTCAGGGTTCGTATAGTGTCCGTACTTCTTTTTGCTTGGCGGATTGATGATCCCGGCGATATGCCCGCTTTCTGACAGGATGAATGTCTTATCCTTCGATCCCATCTTGGAAATACCCGTGTAGCTGCTTTTCCAAGCTGCGATATGATCCGTCTCACAGGCGATAGCGCACACCGGCACGCTGACGTCTTGCAGTTGCACGACCTCGCCTGCGATCTCGAACCCGGTTGTTGCAAAGGTGTCATTTTGGCAAAGCCCGCGTAAGTATTCGACCGACATCTTGGCAGGCAGGTTTGTCCCGTCCCCGTTCCAGTATAGCAGGTCAAACGCCGGTGGCGCCTTACCCATCATATAGCTTTTGATCGCGGGCCCGTAGATCAGGTCGTTGGACCGCAGATAAGAAAAGGTCCGCGACATAAAGAACGAATCCAACACACCGCTGTCTTCGACTTCTGCTTCGATCCCGTCGACAAAGTCGTCATCGAGAAAGACCCCTACCTCGCCCCGGTCAGAGAAATCGGTCAGTGTGGTAAAGAAAGTAGCACTGTTCACGGACGTATCTTTGCGCTTTTTCATCAAGGCCAAGGCCAGCGACAGCGTCGTCCCAGCGATGCAGTACCCCACCGCGTTCACCTTTTTGACGCCGCAGATGTCTTTGACTTCTTTGATTGCAGTCAGATAGCCGTCTTCGACATAATCGGTCATCGAAGTATCGCGGTAGCCTGCATCCGGGTTCACCCATGAGACGACAAACACGGTATACCCTTGCGCGACTGCCCACTTGATCAGGCTGTTTTGCGGTTTCAGGTCGAGGATATAGAATTTGTTGATCCACGGTGGAAAGATGATCAATGGCGTCTCATGCACCTTTTCGGTGCTCGGCGCATATTGGATCAATTCAAACATATGGTTGCGGAACACAACTGATCCGGGGGTCGTGGCAAGGTTCTCGCCCAGTGTGAATGCGTCTTTATCGGCCAAGGTCACGACCAAATCGCCGTCGTTTGCTTCTAGATCGGCAATCATGTTCTCAAGACCAGCCACAAGGCTCTCACCGTCGGTCTCAGCTGCCAAAGCTAGGGCCTCGGGGTTGGTTGGTAGAAAATTGGTCGGGCTGATCATGTCGACCATCTGCTGGCTGAAATACCGCAAACGCTTTTTCTCTTCAGAATCGAGTGTGTCGATGTCCTCAACTGCTTGCTGCACTGCAGAAGCGTTCATCAGGTATTGCTGCTTAATAAAGTTAAAGTAGGGATTCGTTTCCCACATCTCATGGGAAAAGCGCCGATCTTTGGGGGTTTCATCCGTCGGCGGTTCAAGCTTGCCTTGCGCCAGCAAATGCTGTGCCTCAACATAGTGTTTGACAGATTTGCCCCAAAATTCCAGCTGATGCTCGATCAGTTTGGCGGGATTGTGCATCATTTCAGTCATATAGGCGCTTGCCGCTTTGACGTAGAGATCTTGGCTAGGCCCTTGTAATGAGTGCGGTACGTTACGCCCCTGCCCCATAACCTTGAGTAAACGTTGGGTCAGTTCTTCAACGCGTGCAAGGTTGGCTTCGAGTTTCGCCACATTTTCACCAATTGTTTCCTGCACATCTAAATCGTTGGTTGTCATTTTAACGTTCCTATGCCTATGCTGCAGGTGCAGCATAGTGCGGCACCCACCATCGGAGATCGAGTAGATGAAGTATATGATGACCTACGACCTGATGGAAAGCATGCGCAACACTAATCAGTGGTTGGGGGCGACAGCACACGCGTTTGCATCCTACCCAATGATGTCTTGGGGCGCGAACCCCGGCATGGATTGGCTCAAGGCATGGGGTGAAGTAACCGAGCGCACATTTGCCCGTATGGTGATGAAGCCAGATTGGAATATCCCTCCAGTTTCTGGTGAAAAAGGCAAAGATTACCCTGTTGTCGTAGAAACTGTGGTCGAAAAGCCGTTTGGCGATTTGATCCATTTCACAATGCCAGGACGAAAACCCAGCAAGCGCCGTGTGCTTTTGGTGGCCCCTATGTCGGGTCACTATGCCACACTGCTGCGCAAGACAGTGATCAGCCTTTTACCAGATGCAGACGTCTATATCACCGATTGGCACAACGCCCGCGACATCCCTGTAAGCGCCGGCAAATTCGATATCGAAGACTATACGCTCTACCTGATGGAATTTATGCGCGAGCTGGGGTCAGACATTCATGTCATCGCCGTTTGTCAGCCCGTGCCTTTGGCGCTTGCCGCGACAGCCTACCTTGCTGAACTCGATCCAGACGCGCAGCCGCGTTCACTGACCTTGATCGGCGGACCCGTAGATCCCGAGGCGAACCATACCGAAGTCACCGACTTTGGTCGGTCCGTCACAATGGGCCAGCTAGAAGAAACGATGATCCAACGTGTTGGCTTTAAATATTCAGGCGTTGGCCGCATGGTTTATCCGGGCCTGCTGCAACTGGGTTCGTTCATTTCTATGAACGCAGAAACACACACGAACGCATTCCGTGATGAAATCATCCGCGTCGCCAAAGGCGAAGCATCTGAGCATGACCGCCACAATGCTTTCTATGACGAATACCTAGCTGTCATGGACATGACGGCTGAGTTTTATCTGTCAACGGTGGAGCGTATCTTTAAAGGTCGCGAAATTGCGCAGAATGAATTCGTCGTCGCAGGTCACAAAGTGGACATGAGCAAAGTCACAACAGTCGCCGTTAAGATCGTTGAGGGTGAAGAGGATGATATTTCAGCCCCCGGCCAATGCCTTGCAGCCCTTGATCTGCTGACTGGCCTGCCAGACGATAAAAAAGCGTCCCATCTTGAGCCGGGCGCAGGACACTATGGCATTTTCGCAGGCCGCAGCTGGCGCAACAACATTCGCCCGCTCGTTTTGGATTTCATTGATGCGAACTCTGACGCGCCTAAGGCAAAATCAGCCAAGGTCGTCGCGATCAAATAACGGTACTGCGCCTATAGGCGCAGCATCATCGGCTGTTTCATCCAGCGTTGCAGCGCATCGGTTGTGGCTTCTGGTGCTTCCAAAGTGGGAAGATAGCCTGCACCTTCGATAATCTCGAGCTGCGCATATGGAATGAGTTCGGCCAGAAATTCATGCCGTTTCAACTGATATTGTCCATCATGGCGGCCGCAAATCACGGCAGTTGGCAATTGAACTTGGCGCAGGGTCGCTTGCTGATCTTTGCGGCGTTGCATGGCGCGGGCCTGTTTTACATAGACTTCTGCACCTAGTGCCCGGCCCATGTCCGTCAGCGCACGCACCATTTCAACCTTGTCGGTTGAAGGGGCCATCCATGTTGAATTAATTTCATGTTGCAGCACATCATCCCAACGCCCAGCGCGGGCTGCAATGATATGCGGCTCGCGTGCAGCGGCCGCCTCGGGCGTATCCGCTTGTGGATTGGTGCTGACCAATGCGATCCGGGTGAGACGTTCCGGTGCACGGCGCAGAATTTCCATTGCAACCATGCCACCAAGGCCCATTCCGCAAAGTGCGAATTTTGAAGGTGCCCAAGATAAGATCTGGCTGGCGATCTCTTCGATCCGCTCGCCGCAGGTTGGGGGAGCGACCATCACGGCATGTGCCTGCGACATCACTTGAAGTTGATGCGCAAACACACGCGCATCTGAAAGAATAGGTGGTATTAGCACCAGCGTTTCACGCGGCATTTTGCAATAGCCCTAACAAACTGCTCAACCTTTTATAGGTCTTTTGTACACTTTGACGTGGAAAACGCGGTCTCGCAAGGGGTTCAACCCACAGGCAAGGCTTTCAGCCAGGCAATCATCTGTTGCGCGAGTGGTGCAGTTTGGCCAGGTGAGAAGATGTCGCCAGCCATAACATGCCCCATTTCATCGTCGGCAGCAGTCTGTTCAATCGCGACGGTATCGACCTGCCCGCCCCAGCGATCATGTACTTTGCGTATGTCCTCAGGGTGAACAACCTGATCAGCCTCATTGAAACAAAACAGCGCTGGCGTCGTGATCACTGACAAATCGGCGCCGCGCACGGCACGCACGGCATCAGCCATGACATGCACAGCAGCTGTGGGGTAGGCGACTGTCCAATAGGCCGCGTGGGCCTCACTTATGGGGTCAAACGATCGGGACGAACCAGCGACATATTTGGACCAATGCCGAGACCCTGGCAAATCCAGCAATGTCTGCACAGCCCTATGCCGCAGCCCAAAGTTGGGCGACACATGCAGCATCGCTTTTGCACGCGCGCCTTCGGCCAACGACAAAGTCGCCAAAGTACATCCCGTCGAGCACCCCATAATGATCACTTCACGGCCCAAAGCTTCGGCGATCAAAAGGGCCTCGGCCACGTCGCGGCGCCAGTCTGACAGCGTCGCCTGCCCCATCGCGTCGCCATCTTGGCCATGACCGGTCAACCGCGCGAAAAAGATGTTCGCGCCGAATGCTTCTGCGACCAAGTCGGGCAAGGGGCGCAATTCTTCACCGGTTGCGGAAAACCCATGCAGATAAAGAAGACTGACCGCCGTCTTTGTCGCTGGTGCATCGGCCCAAACGATCCGCTTTTCGCACCCTTTTCGCAAATGCGGAACTTGCGCCTCAGATGCGGCAAGCGCCGCGTCTATGTTTGCCAGATCATGCAAGTGCACGCCGCGCCATTGGTCGGTAAACGAATGCTAGACCCAAGATCGCAACGATCAAGATACCTGCTGGGATCAGCGTAATCGACAGCTGCAAGGCCCCCAAAGCGCCGTCTGTTTGTGCGACAACGCCATCCGTTGTTTCCTGCCATCCTGCTGCTGACAAGGTCAGGCCCAGAACAGCAGGCGCAACTGCATTTGCGAGCTTTTGCCCAAACAGCCAGATCGCCGAAAACGCGCCTTCAATCGCGATACCCGTTTCGCGGCGCGTCACATCCATAAGGTCCGGGTAGATCGCCCAAGGGATCTGCTGATATGCGCCATTTGTCATGCCCGCCAGCACGAACATCCCAGCAATGACGGTTACGTTCACCGAAGGCAGCATCATATTAAGCGCATAAAGCAAGACGACATAGAGGCTGAGGCCAAAGATCAATGCCCCAACTTTGCCCAACCGGTTTGAAAGCAAGACCCACACGGCTTGGCTTAGGATAGAACCAACCACGAAAGCTGCAAACATCAGGCTCAGTGTCGTCAACGCTTGTGCCGCACCAGACAGTGGCGTGTCTCCACTATCGACGATCAGATAGAGGGCAGCAAACGGCAAGCCCGCTGTAATCATCGCGATCGCTAAGGTCATAACGCCATAGATCAACACCAAAACAACAAAGGCTTTGTTTGAAAAGACCAGCCCGAACATCCCAGAAAGACTGACTTGCGCGGGTTGTTCAATCCTTGGTGCTTTGCGCGTCGCCCAAAGCGAGATCCAAACGGCACCGACCATCAGCGGGGTCACAACCAACGCCGCCATGGCATAGCCCATCGACCCCGCCAGCCCAGGAATCAACGCACCGCCGATCAAGATACCGATGCTCGCAAAAGCCATGCGAAAACCAGTCATGGCCGAGCGTTCCTGAGGGTCTTGGGTGATTTCACCCGATTGCGCACCATAGGGGATCGCGACCATCGTAAAGCCAACCGTTGCTAACACAAAAAAGCCCACGACCCACGTCAAGTTGCCGGCGGTTTCCATGCCTGACGGTGTCGAGAACAAACCGACCATGCCCGCAGCCATGACCAAAACACCCATGAACATCCATGGCGCACGCCGACCAAACCGGCTTTGGGTTTTGTCACTCAGATAGCCAATAATAGGATCTGTGATCATGTCGAACACCAACACGGCCGTCGTCACAAAGCCAGCGATACCGACTGGCACACCCAGAACTGTCGTCAGATAGGTCAGAATCAGCAATTGTTTGACGATGACAAAGACCACAATGCCCATGTCAGCCAGACCCCAGCCTGCCTTTTGTCCCAGTGATAGTGCCATGTTGTCCCCTCCCAAGGATTTTGTGCACCCTACGCAAGGCGCGTAGCGATCCCAAAGGGAAACGTAGCGTCAGAATGCGCGTTAGCTTTCGCCTACCCGCGCCAAAACTTCCTCAACTGCACTTTCAATTAAGACAAGACAGCTTTCGTCGGAAAAACGGTGATCCGCGCCGTCAACCAAAGTCAGCCGCATATCTGGACTTTGTGCATGCTCTAACAGCCGCAATGCGACCGACATCGCTACATCCGCATCAGCTGTGCCTTGAAGTGAGCGGACAGGGAAAGGCAACGGTAACGGGTCACGCAGCACAAGGCGCGTGCGCCCCTCTTCAATCAATCGACGTGTGATGATGTAGGGTTCGCCATATTCCGACGGCAAAGCGACTTGCCCCGCCATCAGTTCGGCCTTTTGGCCCTCGGAAAACCCTGCCCACATGCTGTCTTCTGTGAAATCAGGGGCGGCGGCGATGGTAACCAGTCCGGCCACCCGCTCTGGCATCTGCCGCGCAACTAGCAGCGATATCCATCCCCCCATGCTTGACCCCACCAAGATGACCTTGCCCGCAAGGAGGCCCAGTGCAGCGCAGGCATCTTCAAACCAGTCACCTATAGCACCGTCTGTGAAGGCTTCGCTGCTTTCACCGTGTCCAGAATAGTCGAACCTCAGAAACGCACGGCCCGAATCGCGCGCCCATTGTTCCAAGTGTACGGCCTTCGTGCCGCCCATATCGGACTTAAAACCACCCAAGAATACGACCGCAGGGCCAGTTCCATCAGTTAAATGATAGGCAATACGGCGCCCTTGCGGCGTGACAAAAGACGGGGTTTCACTATTGTTTTCCATGCACTTACAGCATCACACCCTGTGATCTGCTGCAAGTATTTTTAAGTGACCCTATTGTCACGTGACTATATAGTAACCTATAAGGTTTTCCATGGATGCAATTTTCAAAGCCCTCAACGACCCCGCCCGCCGCGACCTGCTCGACAGTTTACGCAAGCGTGATGGTCAATCGCTCAGCGACCTTGAAGAGGTGCTTGAGATGTCCCGTTTTGGCGTGATGAAGCATCTGAAGGTCTTGGAAGAGGCCAACCTGATCGTCACCCGTAAGGATGGCCGGTTCAAATATCACTACCTGAATGCCCTGCCCTTGCAGGACGTGATGGACAGATGGGCCGCCCCTTTCTTGCAGCGCCAAGCGCGTGCTGTGACGGAACTGAAAGCCAAGCTAGAAAGAGACACCGCTATGGGAAAACCTGATTTCATGATGCAAACATTTATCCGCTGCAGCCAAGACGCGCTCTGGGCGGCGCTGACCGAAGCTGACCAGATGGCCGCCTATCACTTTGCCTGCAATGTGGTCGAAGGCAACGCAGCCGTCGATGAAACCACAGCCTTCATCCGCCCCGATGGCAGTGCCATGCTGAATCAGACTACGACGGCGATGGACCCCAAGTCCCGGATCGCGATGACGTTTGAGCCGCTGTTCATGGGCCCTGACGCCCCCGCCAGTCACATGGTGTATCTGATTGAGCCGCAAGGCGAGCAGTGCAAGTTGACGATTGAACACTACGATATGGCCCCCGGCCAAGACGGGTTCGCCGAGGGCTGGGCACGTCTGGCCTCCTCGCTCAAAAGCTATCTGGAAACCGGCACCGCCCTGAAAGCGGCGATGTAAGGAGAGTGATCATGGAAAGTTTCCCAACAGAACTGGGCATCCTGACTTGCCTTGCTATCCTCGCGGCCTCACTTTGGGTGCCATACATTGTCGGTGTGAATTCCGCGCCTGAGGGATCACTGCCTGCCGATGCCCCTGACGGGTTTACCCGCATTTCCAACCCGTCTTTGCATCGCCCATGGGTGCAACGGGCGTACCGTGCGCATCTGAATTTGCTGGAACAATTGGTGCCATTTGCTTTGTTGGTACTCTTGGTCGATCGCGTTGATGGGTTCACGACTCTAACCTACTGGACGGCCATCGCCTTTTTCTGGCTGCGCGTCGCCCATGCTGTGGGCTACATCACCGGGAAAGCCGCGTTTCCCCTGCGCCCGATCTTATTTACCGCTGGATGGGTCTGCTGTTTGATTATGGCCTATGCGGTGTTCGCAGCACGGTTCTAAAACAAAAAAGGCGCGCAGCGGGTCACCACTGCACGCCTTTGTCAGGTGTACGAAATAGCCAGAGTTACCCGCCGACGTAAACCGTTTTTTGGGGGCGGTAGAAAATCTTTTGATCATGCAAACGGCCAAGCAGCTCTTCGTTCTGCCGTTGATCTTGCTCGACAACACGGATCGATTCCAAATGCGCAGGGTTGTCTTCTTTCAACGCCAACCGCATCCCAGAGAGTTCACGACCACGGGCGCGTAACGCCTCTTCGATCATATCGACATCGTTGATGCTCAGGTCAAAAGTCCGGTTGTAGCTTGGCATGCGTCATCCCCTATATCTGGGTTTCCCTTTGGAAACTATGTCGCTTTTATAGGGCTAGGTGTCGCAGTCAACGTATATCTGGGTATACAAGCGGCGACTGTCTATTGCCGTTCAGCGACCCAGCTTAGCTCAACGTCAATCGGGCTGCCAATGGAGGGCTGCGCTGTACCGTCACCATCTGCGAATGCTCCGAAATTATATTCGCCGCTATCGCCCGTAAACCCATAGGCTGCTTCTCCGTCGACAGTCATCGTACCCGCCTTGAATTCTACTGCTCCGCGCACGTCTGCAGTGCCAATTGCCGGTCCAATGGATGATAGGAAGCTACCATTCGAAATGGTCAATGTCCCATCAACCGCTTCATTGTCATCATTGACAAAAGACCCGGCACTGCCCGTCAAACTGTTGCCCGAAAAGCTGGCCGTCATGCGCACGGTACCAAAGACATCGTCATCTGAGCCATCGTCCAGACCGACAAACATGACCCCATCGTAGACCGCAGAACCACCAGTCGGAAGATCACTGCGATCGGTGGCCGGGGTAGCAATACCACCTGGCAATCCAGCTGCAGTCAATTGAACAAAGTTGGCACCACCTTGTAGGTAAGTATCAAAAGCGTAGGCATTCTCAGTCTCGCCACCACCATCACTGGATGCCCCGTCACATGCTGCAAGCACCAAGGTGCTCATGCAAAAAACAAATATGCTGGTTCTCATTTTACTTTTCCTCAATTGCGCAGCCACCGGCCAAGGCCATACTTAACCGAAAAAGAAGCATCTGTCCTTTTATTCATAACCTGCGCGTGACCAATGTTGACACTGTTTAAGAGTAAAGGCATTCAGCCTCCACACATAACCCGCAACCGGGCGTTTTGTAGGCGCCAAACAGACGAGGAGCTTGCCCCAAGATGGCACAGATTTCCCTTACATTTCCCGATGGTAACAGCCGCTCTTATGAGGCAGGTGTGACCGCAGCGGATGTCGCTGCTGACATCTCATCCAGTCTTCGCAAAAAGGCGATCAGCGCGACCGTCAACGATCAGCACTGGGATTTGCAATGGCCGATTGAGGCTGACAGCAGCATCGCCATTAACACCATGAAAGACCAAGAGCCCGCGCTTGAGCTGGTCCGTCACGATCTGGCACATATCATGGCCCGCGCGGTGCAAGAGATTTGGCCAGAAACCCAAGTCACCATTGGCCCTGTCATCAAAGATGGCTGGTACTATGACTTTGATCGCAAAGAACCCTTCACCCCCGAAGATCTGTCTACCATCGAAAAGAAGATGAAAGAGATCATCAACAAACGCGATGAAGTCCGGACTGAGATTTGGGAGCGTGATGTTGCGATCCAGTATTATAAGGACCGCGGCGAGCCATATAAGGTCGAGCTGATCGAGAGCATTCCGGGCAACGAGCCGCTGCGCATGTATTGGCACGGCGAGTGGCAGGACCTGTGCCGTGGGCCTCACCTACAGCATACAGGCCAAGTCCCTGCGGATGGCTTCAAACTGATGTCCATCGCCGGTGCTTATTGGCGCGGTGACAGCGACCGCGCGATGTTGCAGCGGATTTACGGAGCTGCCTTTACCAATAAGGAAGGCCTGAAGGCCCACCTGCATATGCTAGAAGAAGCAGCCAAACGCGACCACCGCAAGCTGGGCCGCGAAATGGACCTCTTCCATATGCAAGAAGAAGCCCCCGGTCAGGTGTTTTGGCACCCCAACGGCTGGACTGTTTACACCGAGTTGCAAGATTACATGCGCCGCCAGCAACGCAAAGGCGGTTATGTTGAGGTGAACACTCCGCAAGTCGTAGACCGCAAGCTGTGGGAAGAATCTGGTCACTGGGAAAAATACCAAGACCATATGTTTATCGTCGAAGTGGACGAAGAGCATGCCCGCGAAAAGGCGGTCAACGCGCTGAAGCCGATGAACTGTCCGTGCCACGTGCAGATCTTTAACCAAGGGCTGAAATCTTACCGCGACCTGCCCTTGCGCATGGCCGAGTTTGGATCGTGTAACCGTTATGAGCCATCAGGCGCGTTGCATGGGATCATGCGGGTACGCGGCTTTACCCAAGACGATGGGCATATTTTCTGCCGTGAAAACCAGATTGAATCTGAGACTGCCGAGTTCATCGCTTTCCTTAGCCGCATCTATAAGGACCTTGGGTTTGAGAACTTCAAAGTGAAGTTCTCGGATCGTCCTGAAAAGCGTGCAGGCAGTGATGAGGTTTGGGACCGTGCGGAAGAGGCGTTGCTATCTGCGACCCGCGCCGCAGGGATTGAACCAGAGCTGAACCCCGGTGAAGGGGCGTTTTACGGACCAAAGCTCGAATTCGTTCTGACAGACGCGATTGGCCGTGATTGGCAATGTGGCACGCACCAAGTCGACTTTGTACTGCCGGAACGGCTGGACGCTACATATATCGGCGAAGACGGTGCCAAGCACCGTCCTGTCATGTTGCACCGTGCATTGCTGGGATCGTTCGAGCGGTTCATCGGTATCCTGATCGAAGAGCACGCAGGCAAGCTGCCGTTCTGGCTGGCCCCGCGTCAGGTGGTTGTGGCGACGATTGTGTCCGACGCGGATGATTACGCGATGGAAGTGGTGAACGCGCTGAAAGCGGCAGGTGTGCGGGCCGAGGCCGACCTGCGCAATGAGAAGATCAACTTCAAAGTGCGCGAACACTCGGTTGGCAAAGTCCCGGTGATTCTGGCTTTGGGTGCACGCGAAGTCGAAGAGAAGACAGTGACCGCCCGTCGTTTGGGAGAGAACAAGACTTCTGTAACATCTCTTGCGGAAATTGTTGCAGAACTGGGTCAAGCAGCGACCCCGCCTGACCTTCTGTAACATTCCAGCGCCAAAAGTTGTAACAAACCCGCCGACGTCAAAATCGGCGGGTTCTTTGTTTTATATGGAAAATATCACCTGCGGCAGCGCGTCGCAGGCAAAGTGACGCTCACATGACCTCACGCCGCTGCGATGCACGGCCCTGTGAATGGCAAATGAACATCCGCCGCGGTTAGTGTTTGGACATCGCCGGAACACGGTGACGATCAAACCTGACCCAAACCAAAGGAAACTTCGATGTCCAACGTAACAAAAACTATCGTACTTGCTTCTGCTGTTGCTTCTGCTGTTGCAGGCCTGTCCACATCTGCTGCCGCTGAAGGCGACGTAAAGTGCTTCGGCGTTTCACTTGCTGGCGCAAACGACTGTGCAGCCGGCCCAGGCACAACATGTGCTGGTACATCTACAGTAGATTACCAAGGCAACGCATGGACGCTGGTACCTGCAGGTACATGCGAAACTATGGAACTGCCAGCAGCTGCTGACGGCATGGCACGCATGGGTTCGCTCGAAGCACTTGACCGCGACCTGCCAGCATAAGCTATTTTGTGGTAAGGTGGATCATAATCCACCTTACCCGCCCTCTACCCAAAGGCGACCGACATGCTTGACGCGACACAAAATCCCCCCCTGCCCGCGCGTTCTGGCGTTGGATACAAAGCCCAACACTACAGCGATATCATGGAAAGCCCCGGCCCACTGGGCTGGTTGGAAATCCATGCTGAGAACTACATGGGCGATGGCGGACGCCCACTTGCGCAACTGCGCCACCTCGCAGAACGCTTCCCCATATCTGTACACGGTGTTGGCTTGTCCATCGGCGGTGAGGGCGATTTAGACGCTGACCACCTTGCCCGTCTTAAGCACCTCGTATCCTGGCTCAACCCTGCCAGCTTTTCCGAGCACCTCGCCTGGTCTACGCACGACAGCCACTTCTTCAACGACCTCCTACCTTTGCCATACACCCCCAAGACGCTTGACCGCGTCGCCACGCATGTACAGCAAGTTCAAGAAACCATCGGCCGTCAGATGTTACTGGAAAACCCCTCCAGCTATTTGGCTTTTGCCGAAAGCACGATGTCGGAAACAGATTTTCTGCGCGAATTGGCCCAGCGCACCGGTTGCGGCCTGTTACTGGACGTGAACAACGTCTTTGTGAGCGCCACGAACCTCAAGACATCACCCCAAGCCTATATAGACGACTTCCCGCTGGACGCTGTCGGTGAAATCCACCTCGGCGGCCATGACGAAGACGAGGATGAGACCGGCGCACCTTTGTTGATCGACAGCCACGGCAAAGCCGTTGTTGATCCCGTTTGGGCGCTCTTGGACTACACGCTGGCCAAATCCGGTCCCAAGCCTCTTTTGATTGAGTGGGACACGGATGTTCCGGAATGGCCCGTACTCGCCGATGAGATCGAACGCGCTGACCGCGCTTTGTCACTGGTCATGTCATGACCGTCACGCAAACCGCCTTCAAAGCTGCGATGCTTGATCCAGCGGCAGCCGTCCCCACGGGTATCGTTAATCCTGATGGCGCTGCCGCCAGCAAACGGTTTGACGTCTACCGCAACAATGTCGCCGTCAGCTTGTCTGACGCGCTTGAAGCGGCCTTTCCGGTGGTGCGCAAATTGCTGGGTGATGAATTCTTTCGCGCAATGGCCGGGGTATTCTTGCGCAAGCACCCGCCAAAATCACCGCTAATGATGTTCTATGGCGACGCAATGCCCCAGTTCTTGGGCCGCTTTGAGCCCACCAAGAAGTTTGGATACCTACCTGACATCGCAAAAGTCGAACTTGCTATTCGTCACGCTTATCACGCCGCCGATGCAACGTCTGCCGACGCCCAAGCCTTTGGTACATTGGCACCAGATGCATTGATGGGCACAAAACTACGCCTTGCGCCAGCCACGCAGACAGTGACGTCTGACTACCCAATCCACGCGATTTACCGTGCGAACACGCAAACGGATGCACCCAAACCTGTGATGCAGGCCGAGGCCGTTTTGATCACCCGCGCGGGCTTTGATCCTGAAATCCACCATATAAACGCAGCCGCCGCTACCTGCATTGAGGCCCTGATGAAAGGGCAATCACTTGGTCAGGCCATGGCGATAGCTGACGACACCCTTGATCTGGGTGCGGTGCTTGGTCTGTTGTTGGCCCAAGGCGCTGTGACTGAAATTTACTGAAAGGCCCTCTGTTATGACCACCTCACCGCTTGCCGATATGGCACATCCAATCAATCGCGCAGGCGATGAAGTCTTGCCCATCCTTGCACGTCTGACTTTCGCAGGGGTCTTGTTGATGTATTACTGGAACTCCGGTCTGACCAAGCTGGGCGACGGCATCTTTGGCATCTTTCAGCCTTCCTCTGGTGCTTATGTCCAGATTTTCCCAAAGGCGATGGAAGCCGCTGGGTATGACACCTCGCAGTTGACGATCTTTCACTGGGCGGTTGTTACGGGCGGCACCATCGCTGAATTCATCTTGCCGGTACTGATCATCATCGGGCTGTTCACACGTCTTGCAGCCGTGGGGATGATCGGTTTCATTATCGTCCAATCGCTGACCGACCTTTATGGCCATGGCGGCATCGCCCACGAAGGGACGCTTGGGGCATGGTTCGACCGCATGTCAGACGCTTTGATCCTTGACCAACGCGCGTTTTGGGTGCTGTGCCTGCTGATCCTCGTGTTCAAAGGCGCAGGGACAATTTCGGTGGATCGCGGTCTCTTCAGAAGTGGGCCTTAGGTTCATCTGGCTTACCGGCGGCGATCCCTAGGATGCCGCCCAATGCCACAAAGCCAATTGGGAACATTGTGAAACCATTGAACCCAAAAGCCGCAAAGAAGCAGAACGCACTCAGCAGCATCAAAATCCCGCCCCAAAGCGCGCGGGCCTTTGCCATCGCACCACCGGCAATTGCCAGAAGAGGCGCGATGAAACTGGCGAATTGGATGAATCCAGGGTTATCAAAGACGCCAAAAAGCTCGCCCACTTCGGATACATTTTCCGACAGCTCGACATATCCATAGCCAAACAAACCAACAAAAATGCCGATCAGGCCTCCGATGATGCCAAGTATACTTGCGGCGTTGCGCATACGTCTTCTCCTTACTGCCTGCAGTTCACATAAGCAGTAAGTGCCTATTCGCCAAGGTGCTTTGCCTGCACGTCAGCTTTCCAACCAATGGTCCACGTCCCATCCGCCTCAATCACAGGGCGCTTCATCAAGGTTGGGTGCGCCGCCAATAGTAAAGCAGGATCTGCCGTCTTCTCAGCATCGCTAAGCCCACGCCACGTGGTCGAGGCGCAGTTCAACGCGGCATCCCCAAACTGTGCGATGATAGCGGAACGATCGGCGTCAGAAACACCGTCAGCACGCACATCGATCACAACAGGGCTATGCCCCGCAGCAGCCAGTGCTTTCAGCGCTTTACGGCAAGTATCGCACGATTTTAGACCAAAAAAACGCATTATGCCTCCTTTTTAAGCGGTGGTTGTCCTGTTCTCGCCAATGCGACGAAGTGTCATTTGCTTTTTATATAAAACACACAATCTTAGGGACATGAAGGCTAAGGGAAGTCCGCTAATCGCGGGGCCCAAGACCTGCCCAGCCCTTAGGGGTGCGATTATGTAAAGGAGTGCAGATTATGCCAAATGGCACTGTAAAATGGTTTAACACGACAAAAGGTTATGGATTTATAGCCCCCGAAGACGGCGGCGCTGATATCTTCGTACACATCTCTGCGGTTGAGCAGTCCGGGCTTCCCGGGCTGGCTGATGACCAGAAGATAACCTTTGATCTGATTGAAGGTCGCGACGGTCGGCAAATGGCTGGCAACATTGCAAAAGCCGATTAAGACCGAACACCTTAGCAGGCCGTCATGGCCTGCTATTGCCGCTTGTTTTGTTGCATCCGGCTGCGAATAAGTTCCATCACATCTTCAGACTGCACCTGCCTTTCAGCAATACGCTGTGCAGAGGGTGCTTTAGGCTCAAGTTGTGCATCCATCGACATATCAAACGCATTCTGGCGATCTGACACCAGCTCAGCTTCATTGATATAGGCGAGCACCCCGCCCGCACTTTGCAGGCTAAAGGCAAGCAGATAGATCAAAAACGCGATGCCGACGAAGATCCAGAACTCCATCCCAAGCTCACCAAGCAGATCAAAGTCAGGCGAGGTTTCAAGCTGCGCGAATGCAGTCGCTAAATTTTCACCAAAGCCGAGAGCAAAGGTAATCATGAACGTCAGCGGGATCGTGAATGTTGACAGGATATAGGCGATCGCAACCAAAATAAGCAACGAAATGAACTCGCGGCCAAACCCGTAAAACGGTGTATGGGCCCGCCCGCCCGGATCAGCTCCGATAGAAGCGCCTGCGATGGGCATTAAAAGCGCAGCCCGCAGCCCGATCATCATCACACCACCGACCCAGAACAAAGACAGGGTGATCGCCGGGTTCACCGACATCAGTTGCTCAAGCAAGACGGCTTCATCCATTGTCGTCAACTGCAGCAGGTCTTGCCCGGTGAGAGGTGTTGCGAAGAGGTAGATTCCGACGCAGCCGGCTAGAATCAACAAGATGCAGAACACCTCGAACATGCCGTAGCCGATGGCGGGTAGGATCAAGCCGAAATAGCTATTGCGGAAACTGGCGTGTTTGGCCTGCAGGCCGAGGCGTGATCCGACGATCACCGGCAGAATGCTGGACCCGATCCCGAAAGCGACCCCCATCACGATTGCGGCGATCGGAGAAATGAACAACGTGATGAAGATAAAGATCGCGGCGATGATGCCAAAGACGATGACCGTCAGGACCATGAACGGGAACACCAGCACCATCCGCCATAGGATGTTGAACGAAAATGGGATGGCACGCAAAAGGGTCACGGGGGTTCGCTCCGACAGGTAAATTCAGCGTGATTATGCACGCAGATCAACCAACATGGAATGTTTTGTTTGCAAGGCAGCGCGAAGTGTGGCCTTTGCTGCGTTTGCAGTGCGCAAAGGCTGCATAGCCTTTATTTATAGGTGTCTACGTCCAGCCGGCCCGCACGTCATCGTCCCAGCCCAAGGTCCAGCGCGTCCCGTCTGTGATGACTGGACGGGCCATCAATGCGGGTTGATCGGCCAGTTGGTCCTCGGCCTCGGATTCGCGCATCCATGCGTTGAGGTTGCGGTAAGTTTGGGATTTTTTGTCGACCAAATTGTCGCCAAACTCTGCCAGTAACGGCGCCCATTCCTCGGCTGATAAACGGTCTGCGCGCACATCGCGGAAGGTCACATCTTGGCCTGCTTCGGCCAGTGCTTTGCGGGCTTTGTTGCAGTCAGAACAGGTGGGAAGGCCGTAGAGGATCATGGGGGCGTGTCCGTTTTGAGGGCTGATATCGGCGCAGCCTAGTGCAGGCGGGCGGTCCGCGCAACGTGCGGTGGGGGGATGCGCGGGGCTGTTGTGAAATCTGCCCGCACAAGGTTAAGGGCCAAGCAAACAGGGGGTTTGGGACGGTATGCATTGCGTACACATGCTGTACAGATTGCGTATGTACAGATGTACGCGGATGGCGGGGTTTACGGGTCGTGCGGTGCAAATGTTGACGCGCTGTTAACCAACACCGTGGATGGTGCGGGCATGTCCAAATACCGCCGCCCCAAGCGCCCCGGCGCGTCCGTGTTCTTTACGGTGAATTTAGCCGACCGGTCGTCGAGAGTGTTGGTGCAGCAGATTGATATCTTGCGCGATGCGGTCAGGCAGACGCGGGTCGCGCGGCCATTTCGGATCGATGCGTGGGTTGTGTTGCCGGATCATATGCATTGCGTGTGGACATTGCCCGAGGGGGATGCGGATTATTCGGGCCGTATGGGTGAAATCAAAGGCCGATTTACACGCATGATCCGTAGGTCGGGGCCCGCCCTGACTCCGCCCGTGAAAAACAGACACGGTGTTGTGGGTGGCAGGACAAGAGTCGGGGCAGGCCCCGACCTACGTGCCGAAGCGCCGATTTGGCAGAAACGGTTTTGGGAGCACCACATTCGGGATGATCGCGATTACGCGGCGCATGTGAATTATTGTTGGATCAACCCGGTGAAACATGGGTTGGTGGCAGATGTGCGCGATTGGCCGTATTCGTCGTGGCATCGGGATAACCCGTAGGGCGGGGGCTCCCCCGCCAATCCGGTGGGTGATGTGAGGTGTTGGGGGGTGTGTCGGGGCAGGCCCCGACCTACGGCTTGCTGTTGCTTAAAAACTCGGACTGTCTTTCCAAAAATCATCAATTTCGGCCTCTGGAATTTCAGGCTTCGCTGCTTCGACCAGCGTATGATCGACAACCGAAAAATTCGTGAGCTTTTCCTTTATTCCTGTGTCGGATATCCAGTCAAAATTCCAGACACCCGCAGCTTGTTCAGTCGCGGCCAAGCAAAGTGCCTCTGTGGTATCAAATTGTATCTTGGAAGGCAGGGCCATCCGTTGCAGCCAAATATCCAGATATCCACTATTCGGAATACGGCGGGACTTTGCCAATAAGCGTTCAAACAATTCGTTGCTCTCATCATCAGGCAAATGCTCTAGTATCAGGCTTACTGCCCTCGCCACTGCAGGCACTACGTTTGGGGAGATTGCAACGATGTCCATCAAAATGGCGACGAGTACCGTCTTGTTCTCAAACTTATAGCGTTCTTTGAAAATTTGCGCTTTGAGTTGCTTCAAGAAATTCTTCAGTAGGACTTTGAGAGATCCAGCATTAGGATGATCCAAAGCAAACTTATGTAGGATCAAGAGTTCTTTTTGTAGAGTCGTTTGAGACGTTATCAAACCCAGAGCCACGATCTTCTCAGACTTTACTGCTGACGAAACGAGGTTAGTTGACTCAGTCGTTTTGGCAGCTCCCAACCGCATACCAAATTCATGCAATTCCTCAGAGACAACCTTCAGAGCTTCATTGCATGAAGAGTCTGATAAACCGAATATCCGGTAGTCATCTCTGTATCTAAGGATGCGTACATCCTTAAATGCAGCTAGTCTTTT
Organism: uncultured Paracoccaceae bacterium; assembly: GCA_947496605.1. GTDB lineage: Bacteria > Pseudomonadota > Alphaproteobacteria > Rhodobacterales > Rhodobacteraceae > Yoonia. Next base: position 58,769 of record CANMDF010000004.1, read on the forward strand.
GTTAATTTCACGATCACAATATCCAAGTATTAACTCTGCCAAAACATGACTTAGAATTGACGCCTGAGGCAATCCGTTAGTCTGACCTTCTCTTGAACAGCGGATTAGTTTGTCTAGACGATTGCCTATTAAGTTCGGATCATTGCGGTTGTTTCCGTTCTTGATAAAACCCTTGTCGTGGAAAGCCCAAGCAATCGCGTGAGTATAAATCGATGGATAGCAGTTAGACACATCGGAGATTGCAACGTGAGAGTATTCGAATGAAAGTTCAAGAGACCGTTGTTCGATCTTGTGCCACCACTGCAAAATCTGCTCTGCGACGTCCGACATCGGCCCGTTTGACACCACAGGGAGCGAGCAACACTCAACCACTCCACCTGAGAAAAGCGCTAGTCTTTGCTGGATCAGACTCCAATTACTCTCATGAGTGATTAGTTGGACCGCCTTGGCATAAATGAGCGGATTGATTAATTCGAAGGGCCGCCATGCGAACTTGCCATCTTTGTTGCTGAGGAATTGGTAATTCACTCCAGATTCATTCTGCGGTTTCCACGCGTGAATAGCAGAGTGATCTATCTTTTCTGCAACTTCAAAGGCTGCTCCTAGGATAGGCTCAAAGTTGAACCACTCCGGAAGAGTTAGGTCAAAGTAGGAACTCGATTTCAACATGTGATCTTTGGCCTCAGTCGCACTAAGGTCAAAAAAAGAAACCGAATTAGTTGTCATACCTACCCAATAATCCCTTCAAACTCCCGCCATTCGCCTTTGGACATCCCAGAGGTCTCTTGCGTGACCTCTTCACCTTTAAGCATACGTCGCACACAGTCAATCGCCTTAGACGAGAGCGTGGCACCGCCCATGCGGTAATCCTCAAAAGCGCCGTAGGCGGCGGGTACCCAGTCGGCGACGACTTTGCAGATCTCGTCAGCGTAGACCCGGATTTCGTATTGCGCGTGGCTGTCCGCCCGCAGTCGCAGGAAGTGGAAGAGGTTGTGCAGGTCTACTTTCCAGTACCATTGCGTATAGATGTTGGCAGGCAGGTTCATGCGGGCCAGTTCGCGGGCGAGGCCTTGTTGCCCGTCATCCGAGATCATTTCCGCGTAGTGGTCGTAGCAGCGTGCGGCGTCGCCTTTGAGGTATTCCAGCACGCGGGCGGCTTCTTCGCCGGTCAGTGCTTCGCCCCTGCCCTGATTGTTGATCACCGATTGGGCGGCGAGTTTATCGGGTTCGGGGATGTAGAATTCGCGGTCGAGGATTGAATAGCGCGCGGAGTATTCGTTCACATTCGCCGTCCGGTGCCGGATCCATTGCCGCGCCACAAAGACGGGCAGTTTGACGTGGAGTTTGATCTCGCACATCTCAAACGGGGTCGAGTGCCAGTGGCGCATCAGGTAGCGGATCAGCCCTTCGTCGTTTTGCACCGACTTGGTGCCTTTGCCGTAGGACACCCGTGCGGCCTGACAGATCGCGGCGTCGTCGCCCATATAGTCGATGACCCGGATGAACCCGTGGTCGAGCACGTCGTAGGCTTTGTAGAGATGCCCTTCCATCCCTTCGGCCACCGCCCGCAGCGTGGGCTTGGGGTTGCTGCGCAGGTCGTCGATTTCGGACTGTTGCTCTGGGGTGATGGGCATGTGGCGTCTCCGGGTCTATCGGTTGAGTCGCGGTACTATAGAAAATGGGAGCCCATGGTGAAACAAGATATAGTGGTTGCGGGCACGATTATATCAACAGATGTGTGTTGACTTCGGTTGGGTGGGCCGTGACTTTGCCCACTTGTGGCGTGTTTGGCGCCGGGATGTTGAGGGAAGATATGCGTTTTCACGGACTTGCCTTGGTATTGGCGTTTTGCGGGTCTGTTGCCGTGGCGCAGGACACCGTCGATGTTCCGATTGATCGCGCGGGCAGTGTTGCGGCGCAGGCTTTGATTGCGGGTGAAACCGCCCTTGCTTTGCAGATCGCCGAGGCGGTTTTGGCCCAGCGCCCTGATGACCGCAATGCGTTGATCGTTGTGGCCGCCGCCGCGCCGCGTGTGGGTGACCCCGCCAAAGGCCGCGCTGCTGGTACCCGTGCGTGGGCCGTGTCCCAAACCGATGCACAGAAATATGAGGCCGCCCGCCTGACCGCTTTGGCAGCCGCAAATGAAGAGCGGTTTACCCTGTCTACCTTTTGGCTGCGCCGCGCGTTGACCGTAGTGCCGAATGAGGAACAGCGCCAACAGACTTTGCGCGATGCCCGCGTCGTCAGCCAGCGTAATCCATGGTCTACGCAGCTGACGTTTTCGCTGACGCCATCCAGCAATTTGAATGGCGGATCAGAGACGGATGAGTTGATTGTCGACGGAGTCGCGACAGGTGGTCGGTTTTCGGAAGATAGTCAAGCCTTGTCCGGGTGGCGGGCCAGTTTGGGTTTTGGGACGACTTACCGCATCCATCAGAATGCAAACAGTCGGACCTCAGTCGGACTGCAATACAGCGCCAATCGCGCGAAGGTCACTGACGACACGTCAATTCCGGATGACAGCTTTGACACGACGACCGCGACTTTGTCTTTGCGCCATGATCGCGTCGTTGAGATTGGAACATTGACGTTGCGAGGATCGCGATCAAGTTATGATTATCGCGACTATAGTACTTTCACTGAGACCTCTGTCGGCGAATCCTATCTGATCGATCGCGCAGGTCTAAGCGGTCAGTTCCCGGTGAATGACCAAGCAAGCCTGTCGTTGTCGTTTGACCGTGAACGGGTCGATTATTCGATTGAATCGATCAGTGACGTGAACCGCAAAATTCTGAGTACCGGAGCAGGTTACCGTTTCGGCAACGGAGATCAACTGCGCACCACGCTGTCTTTTGTCAAAAGCGATAGCGAGACGCTGAACTACAACTCGATCCAGCGCGGGATTGGCTTTGGCTATGGCTGGGCGGATCCGATTGGCCCCATTAGCCTATCGGTCGGTGGCAACCTATCGTGGACCGACTATCCCGATTTTCAGCTGGCTTTTGCGAATATCGAAGACGGACGACAGGATCAGACGATCTCAGTTTTTGCGAACATTGGCTTTCCACAAGCCTCATATGCCGGATTTACCCCCGGTTTGCGCATTGATGCCTCTCGGACAGATAGCAATGTGAGCAGATACGACCGCAGGACGCTTTCGGCGGGTTTGACGATCACGTCACAGTTCTGATCGGCAGCGCCGGTGAACAACCGTTTTCCTGAGGAAAAATGGTGCTGTGAGGGAGGATTGAACTCCCGACCTCACCCTTACCAAGGGTGTGCTCTACCACTGAGCTACCACAGCATCCGGTGATGCGGGGAATTAGACGCAATCGCCCTTTGGCGCAAGCCCTCTCTGGACGGTTTTTGCCTCTATTGATATGACCGCAGCCATGAGCGACAAAGACACCAAGAACAAATCAGCTAAGACCGCCGAAACCCGTGAAGACCGGTTGAAGGCGGCGTTGAAGGCCAATATGGCCAAACGCAAGGCGCAGGCGCGTGCACGCAGCAGTGCTCCTCAACAAAAAGAAGAGAAAGAGTAGGCAGGTATGGATTCAATATTAGTCACCGGGGGCACCCCGCTGAACGGTCAGATCGCGATTGCGGGTGCAAAGAACGCGGCCCTGACATTGATGCCCGCGACGCTGTTGTCAGAAGAGCCTTTGACGCTGACCAATGCCCCACGCCTGTCGGATATCAAAACCATGACAGCGTTGTTGCAGTCGCTGGGTGTTGAAGTGACCTCAATGCAGGATGGCAAGGTGCAGGTGCTCTCTAGCCATGCGATGACATCGACCACCGCCGATTATGAGATTGTGCGCAAGATGCGTGCCTCGAACCTTGTTCTTGGCCCCCTGCTTGCCCGTCATCATCAGGCGGTTGTGTCACTGCCCGGTGGTTGTGCCATTGGTGCCCGCCCCATGGATATTCATGTCACAGCGCTTGAGGCGATGGGAGCTGAGATTGAGTTGAAAGATGGCTACCTGCACGCCAAAGCCCCCGGCGGCCTGAAGGGCGCGAAAGTGCCGCTGCGCTTTGCCTCCGTTGGTGCGACCGAGAATGTGCTGATGGCCGCGACTTTGGCCAAAGGCACCACCGTGATCGAGAACGCAGCGCGCGAGCCTGAGATTGTTGATCTGGCCAAATGTTTGCGCAGCATGGGAGCCCAAATTGAGGGAGAAGGTACCGCCACAATCACTATTCAAGGCGTTGATCGTCTGGGTGCAGCCACCCATCCGGTTGTGACCGACCGTATTGAACTTGGCACCTATATGCTGGCCCCGGTCTTTGCGGGTGGTGAAGTTGAATGTCTGGGCGGTCGTCTTGATCTGGTGGGGTCCTTTGTTGAAAAGCTGGATGCCGCTGGCGTGGACGTGACCGAGACCAAGGATGGTTTGAAGGTCAAACGCCGCACCGACCGCGCAAAGGCCGTTGATGTCACCACCGAAGTGTTCCCCGGTTTCCCAACCGATTTGCAGGCGCAAATGATGGCGATGCTGTGTACTGCTGATGGCACATCAGTGCTGGAGGAAAAGATTTTCGAGAACCGTTTTATGCATGCTCCGGAACTGATCCGCATGGGTGCGGATATAGAGGTACAGGGCGGCATGGCCACTGTGCGCGGTGTTGAGCGCCTGAAAGGTGCGCCTGTGATGGCAACCGATTTGCGTGCATCCGTGTCCTTGATCCTTGCGGGTTTGGCCGCTGAAGGCGAAACCAAGGTCAGCCGCATATACCACCTTGATCGCGGATACGAGCATATTGAAGAGAAGCTGAGCGGCGTTGGCGCCAAGATTGAACGGATTTCCGAATGACCCAAGACGCAAGCTTTGAAGACGGGCGCGAGGCGCCGTTGCGCCTGAAGGCTTTGGATGCCGAGGATTTGTCGGTGATGGCGGCCCTTGTGCAGGACGCTGTTTTTCCAGCCGCAGAGATGCGGTGGGATCGTAAGACGCGCCGTTTCGCGATTTTGCTGAACCGCTTTCGCTGGGAAGACGCGCCCAACGCGAAGGCCCGCAAGCGCAGCTATGAGCGTGTGCAAGCGGTTCTGGCGGTCGAGGATGTCATGCGCGTGCAAAGTCAGGGCGTCGATAAGTCTGACCCCGATATGGTGTTTTCCCTTCTCGCGATGGCGTTTGTGCCCGGTGAGGATGGCGGCGGACGGGTTGAGCTGACCCTGGCAGGTGACGGTGTGATCGCGCTGGATGTCGAAGCGCTTGAGGTGATTTTGCAGGATGTGACGCGGCCCTATGTGGCCCCATCCAACAAGGTGCCATCGCATCCCACATAAATCACGGCCCAACACCATTGAAGCACCCTGCCTGCCCCGCTATGTCGTGGCCCTGCAAGGAGCGCTATGATGCCACAGTTTTTATCCACCGCTGATACCGATTTTGAAGCCCGCTTTACCGCCCTGTTGGGCGCAAAGCGCGAGGACAGTCCGGATGTGGATCATGTGGTGGCGGAGATCATTGCGGATGTTCGTCGCCGTGGCGATGCGGCCGTGTTGGAACTGACGGCCAAATTTGATCGGTTGGAATTGACGCCCGAAACCATGCGCTTTAGCGCGGCGGAAATTGAGGCCGAATGTGCCAAGGTCGATGATGCAGATCGCGCCGCGCTGGAGATGGCCGCGACGCGCATCCGCGCCTACCACGCCCGCCAGATGCCAGATGATGCCTCTTGGACCGATGAAACGGGTGCGACGCTGGGCTGGCGCTGGACGCCTGTGTCTGCGGCGGGCCTTTATGTGCCCGGTGGTTTGGCGTCTTATCCGTCCTCTGTATTGATGAATGCTATTCCTGCGAAAGTGGCTGGTGTCGGGCGTTTGGCAATTGTTGTGCCGACGCCGGATGGTTTGACCAATCCACTGGTGTTGATGGCCGCCAAGATTGCCGGTGTGGATGAAATTTACCGCATTGGTGGGGCGCAGGCCGTCGCGGCCCTTGCTTATGGCACCGAAACGATTGCGCCAGTGGATAAGATTACAGGACCCGGCAACGCCTTTGTCGCTGCGGCCAAGCGCCGTGTCTTTGGCAAGGTCGGTATTGATATGATCGCAGGGCCATCTGAGATTTTGGTGATTGCCGATCGCGACAATGACCCTGATTGGATTGCGCTTGATTTGCTAAGCCAAGCAGAACACGACGAAAGTGCGCAGTCCCTGCTGATCACTGATGATGCCGCCTTTGGTCAGGCCGTCGCGGATGCTGTCGTCAAACGGCTTGAAACGCTGGAACGCCGTGCCATTGCGGGCGCCAGCTGGCGTGATTTCGGGGCCGTGATCACCGTGAAGGACTTTGACGAGGCCGTGATGCTGTCAGATCGTATCGCGCCCGAGCACTTAGAGCTTTGTACGGCGGATGCCGACGCTCTGTCCGAAAAGATCACCCATGCGGGTGCGATCTTTATTGGGGGTTGGACACCTGAGGCGATTGGTGACTACATTGGCGGTCCCAACCATGTTCTGCCCACCGCCCGGTCGGCACGGTTTTCAAGCGGATTGTCAGTGATGGACTTTATCAAACGCACTACCCTGTCACGTATGACACCTGACGCGTTGGCGGCTATTGGGCCGGCTGCCGAACGCCTTGCGATATCCGAAAGCCTTGAGGCGCATGGATTGTCCGTCCGCGCCCGTTTGGACCGCCTGAACCGAGGTGAGCCATGAGCAAAATCAGCCATATCGAGATTGACGACCGCAATCTGCCACCGCCGACACCTGAGATTGATCAGGAACGCAAAGTGGCGATGTTCGATCTTTTGGAAAACAACAGCTTTGCCATGCCTGCACGTGACGGGCGCGAAGTGCCTGCGGGACCTTATAAGCTGAACCTGTCGATAAAAGAGCGTCGCTTGGTGTTTGATCTGAAGTTGGAAGATGACAATCCGGCAGGTGAGTTTCACCTGTCTCTGGGTCCGTTCCGGCAAGTTGTGAAAGACTATTTTCAGATTTGCGAAAGCTATTTCGATGCAGTGAAATCCCTGCCTCCCAGCCAGATTGAGACAATCGATATGGCCCGTCGCGGCATCCACAACGAAGGGGCGCGGGTGCTGCAAGAGCGGCTAGAAGGCAAAGCTGACGTCGATATCGACACGGCCCGCCGCCTGTTTACGCTGATTTGCGTCTTGCACTTCGGGGGCTGAAAACATGGCGGAGGGGGACAAATTTCAAGACCTTCCGCAGTCAGTGCTTTTTTGCTGCGACCATAACTCTGTCCGCTCGCCCATGGCCGAAGGGATCATGAAACAGCTTTATGGAACCGAATGCTACATTCAGTCTGTCGGGGTCAAAAATGACCTTGAGATCGATGGGTTTTCAATTGCGGTCTGTGCTGAATTAGGTGTCGAGTTGTCGCGCCACCGTTCGCGGTCATTCGATGAGATGGAGGATTGGGGGGATGATCTGTCGTCCTTTGATCTGGTGCTCGCCCTATCCCCCGCCAGCCAGCGGCGCGCGCTGGACCTGACGCAGTTCTATCACCTTGAAGTAGAATATTGGCCGATCCTTGACCCCACAGGACTGGGCGATAACCGGGAAGCACGGTTGGCGCTTTATCGGCAGGCGCGGGATCAGATTAAGGACCGGCTGGTTGCGCGGTGGGGGCCCGGGGTTAAAGGGGATGCTGGGTAGCGGACGGGGTAGTGCAAATGACGGCAGTGCGGGACTTTCCGGTCATTCGTTTTTCCCACTTCGCCGGCGCAGCATTTTTTCGCGCGTGCGGCATGCTTATCGCCGCCAGGCAGCATGTGTCACCAAAGCGGTCGTTCAATCGAGACATTTTAGGCCAAATCCAAACGGTACTTTCGCTGCGCGATGCTTGAACCAACGAGAGGCCGGACGAAGCGGTTATTGCTCCCAGCACCGCAGATGACCGCTTTGATCGGCTGTAAGACATGTCGACTTTGCTCATTTTGGAACCTGAGCGACGATCCAGTGTCAAAAGAACTTTTCTTTGTTTTGAATATCGCCTCTTATTCTAAGAGTGTCACTCTTAGATCGTTGGATGACCAAAGTTATCAAAACCCGATAAGGAAAAGACATGCCATCAAACCTCTTCACGTCATTCAAAATCAAGAATGTAGAGTTCAAAAATCGGATCGGTATGTCACCGATGTGCCAGTATAGCTCCACCGATGGTGTCGCAAGCGATTGGCATTTGGTGCATCTGGGAGCGCGCGCGGTCGGCGGTGTCGGCTTCATCATGGCGGAATGCACGGCCGTATCGGCAACAGGACGCATTTCGCAAGGCTGCGCCGGGTTATGGAATGTAGAACAGGTCGCTGCCTTAAAGCCCATTGTCGCGTTGCAGCGTCAATTCGGTGCTGTAACGGGTATCCAGATATCACACTCTGGTCGCAAAGGCAGTGCAGCCACAGCACTTGAAGGTGGCAGCCACCTTGATGCTGATGATCCGAACGGGTGGGAGACTGTCGGCCCTACGGCTGACGCCTTCGATCCCGATGGAACGAGACTTTGGAAAGCACCGCGCGCTTTGTCAGTCCCCGAAATCCTCGAGATTCAGGACCAGTTCGTCCAGTCTGCCACGCTGGCACTTGAGGTCGGGTATGATCTGTTAGAGGTGCATTGCGCCCATGGGTATCTCCTCCATTCGTTCCTGACACCTTTGGTCAACACCCGCACTGACGACTACGGCGGCGATCTGCGCGCTCGCGCGCGGTTCCTGCTGGAAACCGTCGAAAAAGTGCGCGCCGTTTGGCCTCAGGAGAGGGCTTTATCTGTGCGGCTTTCTGTGCACGATTTTGTCGCCGGCGGCCTAACACTTGATGACACAGCGCAAGTCGGATTGTGGCTGAAGGAGCATGGTGTCGACATTTTAGATTGCTCGGGTGGTGGCGCTGTGCCCGAGGCGCGGGGTGCAATCGGAAATCGCACTGCGGAACAACCTGAAATGGCAGGTGAGCTGCGCAAGGCGACAGGGTTGCCCACGATGGCTGTTGGCGGCATCACCAATGCAAAACAGGCCGATGCACTTGTCGCTAACTCGTGTGCCGACATTGTCCTGTTGGGGCGCGAAATGATGCGTGATCCTCATTGGGCCTTCAACGCAGCAAAAGAACTAGGTGTAGATGCGCGACACGTGCTTGCCGAACAGTACGGATTTTTTGTCGGGACCGGCTAGAAGGAAGAAGTGCTAAGACCCTGACCAGAGCGATGACGCCCCTGATTTCTTAGTGGATCAACTTTCTTGATTGAAACGGACATTCGCCGCAATGCCGCAAGTTAGAAAATTGGGCTCAGAGCGGTCATCAGACGACGATTGCTGCACGGCTGCTTACGGAAGGCGAACGGCTTGTGCCGCTCGCCTATGCGACGCTTGCGCCTTCAGGGCACAACACGCAACCTTGGTTATTTGCTACTGGGCCAGATTGCCGATGATCCGACCGAGCGTTTTGGCCGCATCGAACGCATCCGCGGCGAACAGGTCGAACTCTTTGCGGTCTCGGAATGAGAGGTGCCGCAATTAATGCGGAACTTTGAGCACCGTTCTCTCCCGAAATCTGCGCAGCTGGAAAAGAGAAAACCAACACCTTGATTTCCGCAGAATGCGCCTCATCGGACTAGCAGCGATCACCTTCGGGTACAAAGCGTACTTGTGGCAGTGCGGGCGCACTGCCAGCGGTTTAGTGCGCTTCAATACCGGAAAGTCAGTGCGACATAGAAAATCGAAGACTTGGGCAGAAGCAGGATCACACACGCCTGTGCACCGAGATGTCGTCTTGAGGATACGCGCCCAAATTCTGGGCGCGTACCTGTGTTAGGCCTAAGCGTCGAGCCACACGTTTTCTAGGTGCATTTCGCGGAACTGGTGGCGCTCGTAGTTCTTCACCGCTTCGACGTGGTGCAAGTATTGACCCATCCAGAACGGCTGAATGATGGCACCACTTGATTGCAACATCGCCTGAAGCTCGCCCATCAGTTCACGACGTTTTTCGACATCCGCGACGCCCGCCGCCTCAGCCAATTTTGCGTCAAACTCTGGGTTTGCATGGCCAGACTCGTTCCAGGCCTCGCCAGATTTATAGGCCAAGCCGTACACCTGCACACCCAATGGGCGCGCGCCCCAGTTCGTCGTAGAGAACGGGTATTTCGTCCAATCGTTCCAGAATGTTGCACCTGGAATAATCGTGCGTTTGACGTTGAAACCGGCGTCGCGCAGCTGTGCGCCGATTGCGTCTGTCGTCACCATACGCCAGTCGCCGTCAATTGAGATCAGCTCAATCTCAACATCACTCAAGCCGGCCTCTTCCAGCATTGCCTTCGCAGCGGCGGGGTCCGCTTCAATCTTTGGCAGATCCGCGTATTCCGGATGCATTGGTCCAACGTGGTGGTTTTCTGCAACCTGTCCTAGACCGTTGATGCCGAGTTCCAGAACGATGTTATTGTCGACGGCTAACTGGACCGCATTGCGCACCACTGGATTGTCGAATGGCGCTTCATCTGGGCGCATGCGTGCGACAATCGTGTTTGCTGTAGACTTTTCTTTGCGCACAAGGCCTAGACCGTCCAAAATCTCAACAAAATCCGCATTGGTCTCGTCATTCACGTGGATTTCTTCGGATGTGAACGCGGCTACCATTGCAGATGGGTCGGTGCCGTAGTCGATGAATTCCACACCATCAAGTAGCGCTTCTCCACCCCACCACGTTCCGTTTTCGCGCCGTTTGACCTCGGCGCGCACGCCAACTTCCGAGCTGACCAATTCAAAAGGACCTGTCCCGACAGGGGCTGCAACCAGCCCAACCTCTGGGGTGTAATCCCGATGGACAATCAGTGCCGGATAGTCGGACATGCCCGCAATGATTGTCACGTCAGGGGTCATCAGGTTCAGCCGCACTGTATGATCATCAATCCGTTCGATCGCACCGTCGCGCGCAGTGCCTGTGTCGTCGTCAACCAGCGCCGCCATTCTGGCCGCCATTGAGTTGCCTTCTGCGCTTTTGTCACACCACCGGTTAAGATTGAAAATAACGTCGTCTGCGTCGAAGGTATCACCATTGTTCCACGTCACCCCTTTGCGCAGGTTTAGCGTGTAGGTCATTGCATCGTCCGAGACTTCCCAGCTTTCCAGCAGCATGGGCGTGAACGAGAAATCCATGTCCCACCGCACCAATGGTTCAAGGAACTGGCGCGCGATATTACCGGCTTCGGTCCAGTCGAATGTACGTGGGTCTTTAAGATCGAGGATACGCATCCCGATTTTCAAGATACCCCCTTTTTTGCCGTGCCCTTCAGCTTTTGCCGGGGCTGCTTGGCCCAAGACGCCATAAGAAAACGCAGCCGTCGCGCCGAAGATACTAGCGGTGCTGATGAACTCCCGCCGATCAATCTTGCCCGCCTTTGCGTCTTTAACAAGCTGCGTCAGCATAGGGTGCTATTTTTGGCTTTTATCCTTCATCTCTTCTTCTCCCGTGTTGTTTTCCAATTTCTCTGGACACTCTTGTCTATAAGTGGTGATAGTATTCGACAGAGATGTACAATTGGCAAGCTTGGCGTGAAAAACGTGCGAGCGGCGGAAAAACGAAACGGGAGTCCACTATGAAATCGCACTATCAGGCTGTTGTTATTGGGGGCGGCGTTGTTGGCACTTCCGTGTTGTATCACCTTGCTAAGTTCGGCTGGAAAGACGTTTGTCTGATTGAACGCAACATCCTGACCGCCGGTTCAAGTTGGCACGCTGCCGGCGGCTTTCATGCGCTGAACGTGGATCCCAATATTGCCAGTTTGCAGTCTTATACCATTGACCTGCTGAGCGAGATCGAAAAGGAATCCAGTCAGTCGGTTGGCATGCATATGACCGGGGGCATGACTTTGGCCGGTACCCCTGATCGCTGGGAATGGTTGCAGTCCGCCTACCGCACATTCCAATCTATTGGCATTGATGATGTCCGTTTGATCACCCCCGAAGAGGCCGCAGAACTGTGCCCGATTATGTCCCCGCATGATATTTTGGGAGGGATGTGGGCGGACCGCGAAGGGTATGTCGACACTACGGGCACCGTGCATGCCTATGCAGGTGCTGCCAAGAAATACGGCGCAGAGGTTGTGGAACATAACCGCGTTTTGGAATTGAACCAAACCGCCGACGGTTGGGAGGTCGTGACCGAAAAGGGCACGATCTACACCGAACATGTGGTCAATGCCGCCGGTCTTTGGGCCAAACAGGTGGGCCGGATGGCCGGGATTGAATTGCCGGTCAGTCCGCTGAACCACCACTATCTGATCTCTGATACCATCCCAGAGCTTGAAGCGTTGGACGAAGAGATCCCGCTTGTCGTCGATCTTGAGGGCTTCACCTACATGCGCCAGGACCAAAAGGGTGTTCTGCTGGGCATCTACGAAATTGACCACGAACATTGGATGATGGACGGCGCACCGTGGGAATACGGGTTCGAATTGCAGCAAGAAGACCCTGACCGGATTGAGCGTGAATTGACCCTTGGCTTTGAACGCTATCCGGCCTTGCAAGAGGTGGGCGTCAAGAGCTGGGTCAACGGCGCGTTCACATTCTCGCCCGATGGCAACCCATTGGTCGGCCCGGTGCGCGGCAAGCCGGGATACTGGTGCGCCTGCGCGGTGATGGCGGGGTATCTGCAAGGTGGTGGCGTCGGCAAATCACTGGCCGAGTGGATGATCCATGGCGAACCCGAGGCCGACGTCTATGGCATGGATGTCGCCCGCTACGGCGATTATGCGCAGAACAAGCGGTTCATCAAGGAAACGACCGGCCAGTTTTATACCCGCCGCTTTGTGATGACTTACCCGAACGAACAATTGCCTGCGGGTCGTCCTTTGCGCACATCGCCCGCGTATTCGGATATGACGGCGGCTGGTTGTCGGTGGGGGGCAAGTGCATGGTTGGAAATCCCGCTCTATTTCGCACCTTCGGATGATTTTGAAGAAAAACCATCACTCAAGCGCTCAAACGCGTTTGAAGTTGTCGCCGGCGAATGCAAGGCGGTGCGCGAGACGGTCGGCCTGCTCGATATATCAGCCTTCTCGCGGTTTGAGGTATCTGGCGATGGGGCTGAGGCGTGGCTCAACCGCATTATGGCCAGCACCTTGCCAAAAGCGGGCCGGGCCAAGCTGGCGCCGATGCTATCGCCAGAAGGCAAGCTGAAGGGTGATCTGACCATCTTTAACTGGGGTGATGGCACCTATTGGATCACGGGCAGTTATTACCTGCGCGAATGGCATATGCGTTGGTTCAACGATCATATGGATGAGGGGGTTATGCTGCGTGATATTGCGGATGCAACGGTCGGATTCTCACTGTCTGGGCCCAATAGCCGCAAGGTGTTGGAGACACTCACTGATGGCCCTATTGGGGACCTGAATTTCATGGGCTGCGGTGGTTTTGATATCGGCATGATCCACGCCAAGGTCGGTCGCCTGTCTGTTTCTGGCGAGTTGGGATACGAGATCCATTGCAGCGCCGCCGAACATATCATCCTGCGTAAAACCTTGCTTGAGGCAGGTGCCACCTTTGGCATGAAAGAAGTGGGATTCAATGCCTTGCTAAGCCTGCGTCTGGAAAAGAGTTTTGGCATTTGGTCCGCCGAATTCACCCAGGGTTATACCGCAGCGCAGACGGGCATGGACCGTTGGATCGACTGGTCCAAAGACTTTATCGGCAAAGAGGCGGCAATGTCAGAGCGCGACGGGAACGGTCCTGCGCGCAAGGTTGCTACGCTCGAAGTTGATGCCACGGATGCGGACGCTGCTGGGTTTGAACCCGTATGGGCGGACGGCACGCTTGTCGGTTTTGTGACTTCGGGAGGCTATGGACACAGCCTCGGTAAATCCATGGCGCTTGCGATGATAGACCACGATAAATGCGCCGAAGGCACAGAGCTGGAGGTCCATATCGTGGGGGTCGCGTGCAAGGCACGGGTGATTGCGCCATCGCCTTACGATCCTGGCGGCAAAGCAATGAGGGCATAGGAGATGGCAGAAGACACACCACCGGCCCGTGGACGCCGCAAGCGGACACGTGGTCAGGCCGCGCCTTCCAAACGCGCGGTAGATTACCACAATCTGCGGAATCCGTTTCCGCCGCAGGAGGTGTTCTCGGCTGATCAAGTCGCCGCGATCCATGAAACATCGCTGCGCACGCTGGAAGAGCTGGGGGTCAAAGTCCTGCTACCCGAAGCGATTGAAATATACCGCCAAGCGGGTGCGCGCGTGGTTGATGACATGGTTTATATCGGCCGTGACATCGTAGCCGCCACTTTGGCAACTGCACCCAAGACCATCCATGGCCGCGCTGGCGTGCGCGCCAAGGATCTTACGTTTGAGTTGGGGCAGATGATATTCCAACCCGGTGCGGGCGCGCCGCATGCCACGGATTTGGTGCGCGGGCGCAGGGCGGGATCGGCAAGCGACTATGTTGAGTATACCAAACTCAATCAGCATTTTGACGTGCTGCAGATGTTGTCGCCCTCGGTTGAACCGCAGGACGTGCCGACAAACCTGCGCCACTACTTCACGATGGAAATGCAACTGACACAAAGCGACAAGTTCCCATTCGTCTTTTCGCGCGGCACACCGCAAGTGATGGATGGGTTCGAGATGTTGCGCGACTTCCGCGGCGTGTCCGACGAAGAATTTGCCGCCAATCCGCATTGTTATTCGATCATCAACACCAATAGCCCGCGCACGCTGGATATCCCAATGGCACAAGGGCTGATCGACTTTGCCAAACACGGTCAGATGACAATCGTGACGCCGTTCACGTTGATGGGGGCCATGGCGCCCATCACCGTCGCGGGGGCGGTTACGCTCAGCCACGCCGAAGCGCTGGCGGCGATCACACTGGTTCAGCTTGTGCGCCCCGGGGCTCCGATCTGCTACGGCACCTTCACGTCCAACGTGGATATGAAGTCGGGTGCGCCCGCCTTTGGGACACCCGCGCATTTTCAGGCTTCGATCGCAGCGGGGCAGATGGCGCGGCTGACAGGGTTGCCGTGGCGGTCAGCCGCAGGATCCGCGTCAAACCTGAACGACGTGCAAGCCGCTAACGAAAACCAAATGGGTCTTTGGGGCTGTGTGATGGCAGGGGCGACGGTAATCATCCATTCCGCTGGCTGGCTGGAAGGCGGTCTTAGTGTGTCCTTTGAGAAGATCATCACCGATGTCGAAATCCTAAATATGATCGCAGAGCTTTGCGCCGGTGCAAATGCAAGCGCGGACGAGATCGGGTTCGACAACGCCCTATCCCATGTCGACCCCAGCGGGCATTTCTTTGCCAGCCCGCAAACGATGGAGCGCTACAACACCGAGTTCTACGAACCTATCGTGCATGACTATGCCAACTTTGGCACTTGGACCGAACGGGGTGCGCAGGACGCAAACACCCGTGCCACTGGCGTGTGGCAAAGCATTCTGCGGGATTTCGTGCCTCCGGCTGTTGATGAGGACCGTGTCGAGGGCTTAAGGTCGTTCATCGCGAAGCGCACCGCAGAAGGCGGTGCCCCGCCAGAAAGTTAACCGATGAACACACGCGCAAGCCCGCTTTTGCACCGCGATGATCCAGACAAAGACCCCCTGATCGGACATATCAAAGTGACCCGTGCCGACTGGCTGAACGTCGCGCGCGATGTGTTGGTCAATGAAGGTGTGGGCGAGGTGAAAATCCTCGGGCTGGCCAACCGCATGGGGGTCTCGCGTTCTAGCTTTTATTGGTACTTCAAAGACCGGTCTGATCTTTTGACGGCACTGTTGAAGGAATGGGAAGCCCGCAATACCGCGCAAATTGTTACCCATTGCGAGATGCCCGGCACCTCCGCGACTGAGGCTGTTTGCAATTTCTTTCGCTGCTTCATCAACCCGATCAAATTTGACCGAGGCTTGGATTTTGCGATCCGCGAATGGTCACGTCGCGATGATGCCATCCGTCACCTTGTCGATCAGGCAGATCAAGAACGGCTCGCGGCGGTCAAACGTATGTTTTTGCGCCACGACTACACGGATGCAGACGCTGATGCGCGTGCGCGGATCCTTTATTTTATGCAGCTTGGCTATCACGCACTGGAAGTCCGCGAGACGATGGAAACGCGCCTGTCACGTCTGGACGGCTATATCCGCGGTTTCACTGGACAAGAACCAGAGCAAGCTGCAGTCGACGCCTTCCTGCGGGATCTGAAAACGCTGGGGATCGCATAGTGCAGCATTATTCTGCCTTTTCACTCGCGCGGCATGCACTAAGCCATCACAAAAACTGGCAATCCGCATGGCGCAAAGCGGACCCCAAACCGCGCTATGATGCTGTCATTATCGGTGGCGGTGGGCATGGTTTGTCCACGGCCTACTACCTTGCCAAGAACCACGGCATGAAACGCGTGGCTGTGCTGGAACGCGGCTGGATTGGCGGCGGGAATACCGGGCGCAACACCACTGCGGTACGGTCCAACTACTTCTATCCCGAAAGTGTGGCGCTTTATGATTTGTCACTCCGGCTCTATGAGGGGCTGTCAAAAGAATTGAATTATAACATCATGTTGTCCCAGCGCGGCATGTTGATTGCCGCCCACACACCGATCCAGATGGAGATCTGCAACCGTATTGCCAATGCAATGCAATTGAACGGTGTTGATGGTCGGTTGATGACTGCTGCCGAAGCCGAAGAGAAAGCACCGCTGGTCAACAAAAGCAAAGGCGCGCGCTACAAATGCATGGGCGGTATCTGGCAAGACCGCGCGGGGACGGCGCGCCATGATGCGGTGGCTTGGGGCTATGCCCGGGCAGCAAGCGCCATGGGCATCGACATCATCGAGAACTGCGAAGTGACAGAGGTTTTCACAAGCAGTGGCGCTGTCGCCGGCGTTGAAACCACACGCGGTAAAATCCAAACCGAACGCCTTGGCGTCGCGGCGGCAGGTGCGACCCCGGGCCTTGTGCAAATGGTTGGTGGTGATCTTCCCATTCATAACTATGACTTACAGGCTTTTGTGTCCGAGCCCGTCAAACCCTGTCTTGATACTGTTCTGTTGTATTTGGGCACTGGCACTTATGTCAGCCAATCCGACAAGGGTGAACTGGTCATTGGCGGTGGCTTGGACCGCGTCCCGACCCATGGTCAGAAAGGCAACCTACCGACGCAAGAAACCGTCATTTCCGGTCTACTTGAGATGTTTCCCGCCTTTGCGCAGCTGAAATTGCTGCGCCAATGGGCTGGGGTGGTGGACGTGGTTCCTGACAGCTCGCCGGTGATCGGTCCGGTGGGCCCTGAGGGCATGTTCGTGAATTGTGGCTGGGGCACAGGTGGCTTTAAGGCCATTCCAGCGGGCGGCTATCTGCTGGCCCATCTGCTGGCCACGGGCGAGCATCACGACATCAGCCGCCCCTTTGACCTGAACCGCTTTGCCCAAGGCCGCCTGATCGACGAGGCTGCGGGCTCTGGCATCGCGCATTAGGAAAGGCCGGTAGATGCAACAGTTCCCCTGTCCATTTTGCGGATTGCGCAACGAGACCGAATTTCATTTCGCGTTCGAAGCAGGCCATCCACGACCGGAACCTGCAAAGGATGTCAGTGATGCTGAATGGGCAAAATACCTATATCTTCACAAAGCACCTAAGGGGAAATCCTCGGAAATCTGGCTGCATCTGACATGCCACGAGTATTTCATCCTGCACCGTGACACTGTCACCCGCGAGGTTTTGAGCTGTGACGTTCTTCCTGGGGCAGAAGCATGAGCGGTTCGCGACACGCAGAGCTTGGCCGTTTTATTGATCGCAGCCAGCCGCGCAGCTTTACCTTTGACGGGCAACGCATTGCTGGGTTTGCAGGGGATACGCTGGCCTCTGCGCTTTTGGCAAATGGTGTCCATATCCTTGGGCGGAGCTTCAAATACCACCGCCCCCGTGGCCTTTGGGGGATGGGCGCGGATGAGCCGAACGCCATATTTGACGTGCGCCTTGGGCAGGAGCATCGGCCAAACCAACGCGCCACGACGACACTGCTGGAAGATGCAATGGTGGTGACCTCGGTCAATGCTAACCCCAATGCCGCAAAAGATCGTTTTCGGCTTATGGACCGCTTGCACCGTTTCTTGCCTGCTGGGTTTTACTACAAGACATTTATGGCGTTGGATTGGATCCGCTATGAGCCGATGATCCGCCGGATGGCAGGGCTTGGCCGTGTTGATCCCGGCTATGCGCCGCCCGCTGATGTACCACATCTCGTCGCGGTTTGTGACTTGCTGATCGTGGGCGCGGGTCCGTCGGGGTTGGCTGCAGCACATGCTGCCGCACAATCGGGTCGGGCGGTATGGCTGGTCGATGATGCGGCCCAACTTGGCGGGAGTTTGCACCGTCGTGGCGGACAGATTGACGGAGCGGATTGGACGGCTTTTGCCGATGCCACACGGTATGCCGTGCTAAACGCAGGTGGTCGCATCCTGTGCAATACCACCGTTTGGGGCGCGTTTGACCACAATGTCTTTTCTGCGTGGGTGCGTCGTTTAGACGGGCCGGATCAACACATGCGGATACGCGCCGCAGAGGTTGTCGTCGCGACCGGTGCGATCGAGCGGCCTTTGTGGTTCGCCAATAACGACCTGCCAGGGGTGATGTCTTGCGAAGCTGCGCTGGAATTCTTGCAATGCTATGGCGCATTGCCAGGACAGCGCATTCTGATCGCGACGGCAAATGATGCAAGCTACACGGTTGCAAGTGCGCTCGCCAAAGCAGGGGCCGAGGTCACGCTCGTAGATCAACGCCACGATGCCCCCGATGCTGACGACATCACGCAGATCAAAAGCGGTATTCTGACCGCAGCCAAAGGCAAAACCCACGTCCAAAGCGCGGTGGTGAACGGGCAAGACATTCCATGCGACGCGATCTTTTGTTCGGGTGGATACACACCGACCGTGCATCTTTGGTGCCAATCGGGTGGCAAGCTGGATTGGGACGCAGATCAAGACGCCCTTGTCCCGCGTCCGGGCACAAGCAGTTTGAAACCAATCGGCGCTGCGGCTGGTCAATTCGGGTTGAAGGCGGCGCTTGCCACGGGCCATGCGCTGTTTGGCAACGGCAATGGGCCAGAAACGGATGCCGTAACACCACGCGCTCAGGCACCTGTTCGACCTGACCCAAACTTGCCAGGGCGCCAATGGATCGACATGCAAAATGATGTCACGCTCAAAGATGTCGGTTTGGCAGCACGTGAAGGCTTTACCTCGGTCGAGCATTTGAAACGCTACACGACACTTGGCATGGCAACCGATCAGGGGCGCACATCGAATTTTGCAGGTCTTGCGGCGATGGCCGCCGTGACCGGACGGACGATCCCTGAAACTGGAACGACAACGTACCGTCCACCGTTTGAGCCGGTGCCGCTGTCGGTGATCGCCGGACGCAGGCGCGGTGATTTGTTCAACCCGCTCAAACGGCTCTCGCTCGAAGCGGCGCATTGCGACATGGGCGCACGGTTCCGTGAATATGGTGGCTGGTTGCGCCCTGCGGTTTATGGCGTAGGTGCTGAAGCGGATCTTGCGCAAAAAGAAGCCAAAATAGCCCGCGATATCGCCGGTATTTTTGATGCCTCGCCCTTGGGAAAACTTGAAGTGATCGGTACCGGCGCGGGGAAACTGCTTGATTTCACGGGCTATATGCGGATGTCCACACTGAAACCGGGGCGCGCGCGCTACGGATTTATGTTGGCTGAATCCGGGATTGTTTATGATGATGGTGTCGTGCTGCGACTGGATGAGAACCGCTTTATTGTGTCGGCGTCATCCAGCCATGTTGATGGGGTGAGGGCCCGGCTGGAAGATGCGCGCCAAGACCGCATTGGGCATCGCCACGTCTATATCCACGATGTCACCCAAGGCTTGGTCACTTTGACAGTGACAGGCCCAAAGACACTGGATGTGATTGCAGGCGCAGGGATCGATTTGCCTGACTTGCCGCATATGGGAGTTGTAGAAACACCATTGGACGGGCATTTCTTGCGCGTCGCCCGTATCAGTTTCACAGGTGATCGCAGCTATGAATTGACAGTACCTGGCCGCAACGCCGAGGGCTTACGCGCGAGGTTGGATGCATCTTTAAAAAACGCTGGTGGCAAATGGATCGGTCTGGAAGCCGTGATGATACTGCGTGCTGAAAAAGGGTTTATCCTGATTGGTAAAGACACAGACGGCAATACCATGCCTCATGACCTAGGCTGGGTTGGCCCAATGAACAAACGGGATGACGAGTACCTTGGCAAACGCGCGTTGTTCACGCCCGAAGGTCAGTCCGAAACGCGGCGCCAATGGGTTGGTTTGAGGGTGACCGGCGATGCGGTGCCTGAAACAGGAAGCCACTTGATCCCAACGGATGGACCCCGTCGTTCGCTTGGCTTTATCACCTCAAGCTACTTCAGTCCCAATCTGGGTCGCCCCATTGCATTGGCGCTTTTGGAAAATGGTCGCGCGCTTGTTGGGACGACCGTTGGCTGCTTCAACGATGGTTCGGTCAGGAATGTCGAAGTTGTGGACGCCTGCGCATTTGACCCTGACTGGAGCCGTCTCAATGGATGAACGCGATTGGACAGATCGGCCATTGGCCCCTGAAACGCCGATCGTCCTCGGCGATCTGACAGTCACGATGCTGCCGCAAGCTGGGTCAACCTATCTGGTCAGCGGGAAAATGGACGAGGTGGTGGGTGCGTTTGGCCTCGACAACGGGATCATCTGCCTTCTGGAAACCCAGCCAAACGCAGGCAGTTTTGGCATAAGAACCGGGCGCAACAGCGCTTTGATCATCTACCCTGATGCGCATGAACTTGTGCCGGGTTGGCACCCTGCCGGGTTTGCTGTGTCAGCGGCATTTGAAACCTATGAGACCATCCTTCTGTCTGGTCCCGGATCAGCGATGGCACTGGCGCAGGGCGGGGTCGCGGACATCAACGCCACTTCCAAGTCAGCAATGCTGCGTTTCGCGGGAGTATCCGTGCTTTTGACGCAAGGTGAAAACGGCTATTTGCTTTGGGTTCCAAAGGCGCAGCTGACCTATATGACGAGCTTCCTATCGGGTCGAAACTAGGTATTCTTCCTGATTGCAGCGCTTGCCTACACGAGGTCAAGTCAGCTTGGTTCAGACATACCGAAGCTCAAAATCAGATTGTACACCCAAGGCATTTAATGGACTAAACTGCGGCCACAAGAGCACGTCAGAAACCAAACCGCGCACCCCGATTTCGTGTCTTATTGGGCCTATTTTTTTTAAGGCAACGGAAGCGATCAGAGGAATAGGCAAAGCCAGTTTTGTCCGCATCGTCCGTGTTGAGGCTTTTTGCGGCGATAGCGCGGTTTCGGATCTGGGGCCAATCGGTATTTCAATGGCTGGCTTGGTGACATGCGCGGCAACGTAGCGGCAGGCGACGCCGTATGAGCGAACGGATGCTGCGTCAGCGAAGGTCCAAGATCGAAGGTCTGTTTTGTCCGCAATCTGTGAATTTGACCTTTGATCCTTGCTGCAATCTGCACGAATGGCTGGTTTTCCCGCTGCGCGGCAGCATCTAGTCTTACGCTGATGCAGCATTTTCCACGCTGCGAGCGCACGCAGCAGGAAAATCGAATTTACAGAATGGGCTCAATCCCGCCATTCGCTAAACGACCAATTTACCACTTCCCCACCAAATTCTGTGCGGAACAACAGTTGCAATCTGCCTTTCACCTTCAAAACATCTCTACGTACCGATTAACCCTTGAAAATTCAGCAATTCAGGCGCATGTAAGCGCCGTCTGCACCAAGTAGATGACAAACATAGGAGATCACATGGCCAAGGAAGAACTGCTCGAATTCCCAGGTGTCGTGAAAGAACTTCTGCCAAACGCGACGTTTCGGGTCGAGCTGGAAAACGGCCATGAGATCATCGCGCATACGGCGGGCAAGATGCGCAAAAACCGCATCCGTGTTCTGGCAGGCGACAAGGTACAGGTTGAGATGACACCGTATGATCTGACCAAAGGTCGGATTAATTACCGGTTCAAATAAGCGCGGCGCGGGTCTGGTATGACCACCCTGCCCCCAAACCCTGATTTACAACTGATCTTAGGCTCTGGATCACCCCGGAGGCTGGAGCTGTTGGCGCAGCTTGGACTGACCCCAAGCGCTGTGCGCCCCCCCGACATTGATGAAGATGTGCGCAAGGGTGAGTTACCGCGCGATTATGTGAAACGCATTGCTTTGGAAAAAGTAGCCGCTGTTCATGCGGGTGCGGATGAGGTTGTTTTATGTGCTGACACCACTGTCGCCCTTGGACGTCGCATCATGGGCAAACCTGCGGATGCCGCTGAGGCCGCGCAGTTTTTGTTTGCCCTGTCCGGCCGTCGTCACAAGGTGATCACGGCCTTAGCCGTCAAACGCGGCCTGCAGGTCTGGACCAAGGATGTTCAAAGCACTGTCGCGTTCAAACAGTTGTCAGACGCGGAAGTGAACGCCTATCTTGCCTCTGACGACTGGCGCGGCAAAGCGGGTGGTTATGCGATCCAAGGCCCCGCAGGTGCGTTCATTCCGTGGATCAATGGCTCTTACACTGGGATCGTGGGTTTGCCCCTGACCGAAACAGCAGGCTTGCTTATTGCGGCGGGCCTGACGCTTTATGGAGATGCGCCATGAAGGGCCGCATGATTGTTCTGGATCACATCGGTGAGATCGAAGCCGCGGCTTATATGGTCGACGGCAAGCTGGATGACATCCTGATTGATCATGATGACGCCCCACGCCCGGGCGCGATTTTCCGTGCCATTTGTGATCGCCCCATCAAAGGCCAAGGTGGCATGATGATGCGCTTGCCCGAAGGTGAAACGGCGTTTCTACGCCAAGGCAAAGGATTGCGCCCTGGTCAGCCGCTTTTGGTGCAGGTCACCGGCATTTCTGAGGATGGCAAGGCCGTACCCGTCACCGACCGCGTTTTGTTCAAAAGCCGGTATGCGATTGTAACGCCCGGCAAGCCGGGACTGAATATCTCGCGTCAGATTACCGATGAAGACGTCAGGGATAATTTGCTGGCGGTCGCAAATAGTGTGTTTGACAGCCCCCATGGTTTGATCCTGCGCTCATCCTGTGAGGGTGCAGATGAAGCAGAAATTGCCGAAGACATCGTGGCCATGTTGTCGCTCGCGGATGCGGTTTTGGAAGATGCAGATGGCACGACGCCCGAAGCGCTGACAGAAGGCGATGGCCCGCATACGGTTGCGTGGCGTGAGTGGACAGGCGCAGCTGAAGTCGTGACACACCCCGGTTCATTTGACGACATGGGCGTGCTTGATCAAATCGCGGACTTGGCACAAGCGAAGGTCACGCTTGGCGAGGGTTCGATGTACGTCGAGCCGACCCGCGCTTTGGTCGCCGTTGATGTCAATACTGGCAACGATTCCTCGCCCGCGGCTGCATTGAAAGCAAATCTCGCAGCTGCCCGCGCACTGCCGCGTGCCTTGCGCCTGCGTGGATTGGCAGGGCAGATCACCGTTGATTTTGTGTCCATGTCAAAGGCACATCGCAAGCAGGTCGAACAATCTTTGCGTGCCTCATTCAAAGCTGATCCCATTGAAACCTCGCTGGTCGGCTGGACCCCGATGGGTTTGTTCGAGCTGCAGCGCAAACGCGAGCGTCCGCCCTTTCCAAAGCACCTCTTGAAGGACATCTAATGCCCTGCCCGATCTGTGAAAAACCGACTGAGACTGCCTTTCGTCCGTTTTGTTCTAAACGGTGTGCTGATGTTGATTTGGCCAAGTGGTTTACCGGCGGATATGCCATTGCAGCCGATGATCCAGAGGATGCACAAGAGTTGGACAGCCAGTTGCGACAGGCAGATCAGCAGAAACCGCACTAGGCCCCGGATTTTCAAGCAGTTACCTCTGGACACCCTCATCGCCCGCGTCTAAAACCCCGCTACCCGACGGAGGCTTTTACGCCCACGTCCCGGTGCCCGGGTAGCTCAGGGGTAGAGCAGTGGATTGAAAATCCTCGTGTCGGTGGTTCGATTCCGCCCCTGGGCACCATTTTTACAAAAACATACTTATTATTCAGTCACCTAAGAACGTGACAGCTTCACCTTTTCGGAGTGTAGTCAACTGCGGGGCAATCAGGCCGCTATGCGCATTTGGCTTCCAAGAATCTAAGTTTTGCTAAACGCCGCTTGCTTCAGGCGAAGTCAACTTGGAATGGCCGTTTTTCATCGTCAGAAAGAACAAACTGGGCTGAGTGCTTGAATCAATGGCCAGGAATAAACGCGGCTTTGGCCAAAGATGACTATCGCCCGTTTACTGCCCCAAAATGCCGACCTGATTGCTGCCATAACCATTTTGCAGAGCCGCGTCAGGGCGACCTTAGATCCGTCCGGCTTTCAAACTTTATATGTCAAAGTTGCAAGCGCCGAAAATTACGGCGAAACACTGACCAAGCTTATGCTTTCAACACGCTTGTCTGGCCCAAAGGCAATAGTCGCCTCCCAATTCGCGAAATCTTGCGGCGCTTCTGTGCATACGGTGACATTGAAGTCACCCGCGTCTGGCGCTGTACCATTAGGCACACGACCCAAGATTGCGATGACCTCGCCCCGTGTGAGACCGACGCGTAGCCCCGAAGGCATTTCCCACATCGGGTGCGCGGCCTCCATCCGAACCACAAGGTCATCCAGAATATCAATGTCCAAACCGATTGTGGTTACTCGGTCAATCTCGCGGCCATCGGGCAGGATAAGACCACTTGGTTCGGGTGATCCAAGCTTATGCAGCGTTGCTACGCGGTCACCCATAGCAACCCCGCCAAGCTCAAATTCGGGTCCTACGAAGCATCCGCCATTTTCATCGGGGAATAAAATGGGAGCCTCGGTTACAACATCCCCCACCCATGTTTTGGAATAGTCGTCCCACACCAGACCAGCCGCAACTTTGGCATCATATATCCCGCCGCCCCATCCATAGCCCACCGTGTCGGGAATGCATTCAAGTCTGCTCAGGCTTTGACCGTTCTGAGCCACGTCGATCCACCCAAAGCGTCGCGGACCAAGCGCCATTTCCTCTTCAGAAAAAGGTCGATCGAATCCGCCAACAACTTCATAGCTAAAGTCGCCGTTATAGAAGGTAACGGCCTCGCTGATTGCCGCGCCCAAGCCCGACCATGGTTCAAAATCCACCTGTGCCACGATGTCTGACAGGGTCAGATCAGGCGCTCCATCTATCGGCCCATAGCTGTAGGTCACGACCTGATCGTCAAAGCAAACAAGAACTTCGGTAATACGCCCTTCAATCTGACACGATGTGAAAGGTTCCTGCCCCACAGGACAATCTGCCTGCGCCATGGTGCCGAGAAAGACGCCGCAACTGGCAAGACTTATCGCTAGTTTTCGACCCAAATCCCTGAACCCTCTATCAAAATACTTGTCAGGATCATCTGATAACGACCTGAATGGAATAACGCCAAGGAATTGCCTACCCATCAATCAAACCCAGATTTTTGGCGGCTTGCCGCATCACATCGGTTGCCTGCCATGACGGGTTTGTCGCGCATATACCCGACACCTCATAGTAGAAACGTGAATCCAGATTGGGCGTCAACGACGATGTGTCTGCTATGTCCGCCACACCGATATCGTTATCATCCATAAACTGCTTCATCAAAACGGCGTATGGCACAACGTCCTCGGACGGGATGCCAAGATCGTCATGAAACGCACCTGTTTGTCTGTAATGAGCAATCTCGGCGTCATGATAGGCATCAATGAGTTCCCTATGCCGTTCGCCAAGCGCCTCACAGGACAACTCCGGAAGCTCGTCGGCGGTGTAGTGCTTTATGTCGGACGGACCTGACCAAACGTATACTGCCAACACAGCAGCAGATAAGATCAAGGCGAATAGAACAATTTTGAACATGCCGCCAATTAGGATGCTTCAAGGCGGCTTGTCAAAATGGCGGGAACGATCAAAATTGCATTGGCAACGATGACGACGATGATGAATTGCCAATAAGGCGGGGTTCAACAAATATGGCAGTTGATTGCTGGTGCAGGAATTTCGTCACGGGGAGTGCAGAGAAAATGGCGGCACAGGTCAATTCAAACCAATTGCAGATCGTTGAGGCGTTGAGAGACGATGCCAGACGGTGGGCGTCCAAGGACTTCACATGATCCGCAGCCTGGTGGCATCGTTACTGTTCGGACTGTTCGTTCTGTTTGGGTATATGTATGGCACCCAATACTTTAGATGGCGTGACTGCTTCAATGAGGCGGGTCGTTGTTTTGATCCACAGACTGGCGTCGTCTATTTGGAGCAATCTGGCATAACATGGATCACCCTGACCCTGCTGGCAATTGGGGGCTTTGTTCTGTGTCTGTGGCCTTTGCGACTGTCAAAGCCACGTTAGGCAACCGTGGCGTGGGAGTTGGAAAATCTACACCCAAATGATGCTCTTTGGACTACCCCGCCCTGGACACCATTTAAGTCGCTGACGCAACGCGGTCCGAGGTTTTAGGATATCGCATCTCCACGCACTTTCGCATGGCTATTACGCATCAGCGTCAAATTGCTCGATCACGTCGACTTGGATGTTCTCTTGGTCTGGTCCAGTCCACTGGCTTGTCCGCCAAACACGGCCGGTTCTTTCGTCTAGGTAATGCACGTTGTTAAATGCCGCACCAGCGTCCGTGGTGCATGTCTCAACAACCTCAACCACTTGTCGATTGGCCTCAACAATTTCCATTGTGAGTGTTCGCCCAATTTGATGGCTGCATGTGGCTTGGATTTGCGCAAAAGACGTTCCCCGCCCGGACACATGATAAGTCCGTGTCACCTGTGAAGGCCAGTCCTGCGCCTTTGTATCATTGACCAATGGATCGTCCGCTCGCGTCGTGACCGCCTGCAAATTCGTCCCAAGCCCCAGCGTGCCGTAAATCAGCCCGCCCGCCAGCGTGACGCCCCGATTTTCGTTTGAGCTGTAGATAATGCGATCATCGCGCATTTGGATCGCCACACCCACCGTCCCAAGTCCGATTTTGGGGCTCAGGATCAAAACGGCAGCAAGGTCGGCTTGTTCAATTGCCGCACGGTTCACCCGCGGCACAGCCATTTCAACGTCCGGATCCGGGTTCAGCACTGCATCGCGCATTTGACCGAGCGTTGACAGACATCCCGACAATGCAAGGGCCGCCCCTGCCATGAGAATACCTTTGATCAATTCCAGAACTCCCCAAAGCCATCCTCGATGCGCCGCTTGTCCGATGCGCGCAATTCATCATAGAGCCCGCCTGTGCCGCTAATGCGTGACCCAAAATCACCCGATGGTCCGCCGACTGACAAGTCTGTCGTTGACGTGCCGCCCTCTGCCGATGTCCACGACAGCGGAATTGCAATCTCGGCTCCGAATTTCAGCGGTGCGTCTTTTTCTTCGCTCCACCCCGTGGACGCCGCGATCCGCCAGCCATTTGCGTAATTGCGCCCAACTGTCAGCCCAACCGCGAAATCACCGGCCACATGCTGGCCTGCGTCAAAGACGACAAAGTTCCCATTCTGACCGACGTTTGCATAGACGCTGCCGATAAACGTCGATGCATCCGCATCCTCAAATCCGAACCATCCCTCATAGGCCCGCTTTTGCACATAAGTCGCCTCAAGCCCGAGGGCAAAGTTCTGCTCTGGGTCGCGCCAAATCATCTCACCGCTTACGCCGCCATAAGCGCGTTCAAACAAGCCTGCTGAAACACGGCTGTAGAGCTGTGGTGCGAGGCGGAACCGATGACGCACGCTGAGCGACTGCAGATATGCGATATCTGGTGCGTAAGAGGTAAAGTCAGAGCGCGGTTGTGGCTCTGCGGGCGGGTCTTGCTGCGTCCATTGGTTGAGGAAACGGTAGCCCACTGTCCCTGAAACGAATGTTTGCGGTGAAAACGTGTAACGGGCATTGGCGTTAAGCGTGCCCGTAAACTCCAAGGTATCTGACGTAATGAAGTCGGCTTTGAACGCCGGCGCAATGCCATATGTAAACCGCGGCTCAAAGGCTGTGCCGCCCAATGCTGCGGGCCGGTTCAAAGGGCTGGCCTCAAACGATGTCGCCCCCCACGTTAGCGCCGCAGCGTTTGGCTTTCCTACTGCCGCATCAAGCCCGGCACGGTCCAGCACGACGACATTACTATCAAAAGCACCCGTGTTCTGCGTGATCCGAAAGGTCGTGATGCTGGCCGGTGCGACGGTAGAAAGCACCCGCGCAACCCGCCCAGTGATCCGTGCAAAGACCGGATCAGTTGGCGACGAAGCCGTCACATCAATCGTGTCACCCCGCATGGCAAACCGATCAATCTGTATCTCTTCTTTTTCCAACCTCTCCATGAGCAAGGCAAAAACTTGATCCGCCGTTGGCTGTGGTTGCGACGCCTGTGCGGGCCTGTTTTCGACGTAAGGGTGTGGTCCGCGACCGACATTTTCCTGCACTAAGGGTTTTGTAGGGTTCGCATCAAAACGCAGTCTCAAACCAGCGTTGCCTTGGTTGTTGATGAACCCGGCCACGCTAAAGCCATCGATGATTTGGTATGACAGGCTGGCGGCGATGGTCTCCTCGGCCTCTGGACCTGCAATCGTGCTATACTCTGCCGCTGCAATGACACCTTTGAAACCCGTATCCCAAACGATATTCGCAAACGCTTCGTTATCGCCTTCAAACAAATGATCTGTACGAATAGTGCCGTCATCATCACCGCGATTGGCCGCGTTCAGTTGCGCATACCGCCCCCAGCCCAAACCCGCTGATGCTTGTACCGGTCCAATGGTCTTGCTCGCCAACACATATTCGCCCGATCCCCGATCGTCGCTGCCAAAGCCGACCACGCCAACTGTCAGGCTTGGGACATAATCGCTTTCATCTAAGAAACGCAGACCAAAGCTCAGTTCATTGCCGCTCGCACTGCTGTTGCCCTCGTCATAGGTCGGGAAACTGATACCAATTTCAAATCTGTCACTGGCTTGAAACCCGAAGGACAGTGCGCGGTAGTCTTCGCGAAAGTCAAAGTTGATCGCCAGATTATCTGCCAAATTGCTAGAAGCGCGAGGCGTGTCGATTGCTTGCGACAGTCCTCCTATCCCTTCAGCCATTGCGCCTGAGCTGAGACAAGTTGAGATGATGACTGCGCTGGTAAGCCCGTAGGAGAGTTTTTTCATTCGCTGTATTTTACCCTATCGGCGACTGGTTCCTGACGTCTGACACGAACCTACCCAAGGTGTCGGTCGATTGTCGAGAAGATTGCTGTGATTTCCTACTATCGCTGATTTACATCAATTCGTCGGGGAAACCTGAGGCCCATTTACACGAAATTAAGTCGCAGGCCCCATACCGGGTCACAGCGTTGATTGACCGCCTTTGTTTTGGCAATGGGAGCACCCCTGCATATGACCGATGACACTGCATGTTTTGAACTGCCTGCCGTCATGAAGATTGAGGATTGCGAAAAACTGCATGCCTTCTTGATGGGTGCCCAAACGCAAGAGGTCAGAATTGAGTGTCACTTGGTCGAAAGACTAAGCGGCTTGGCGGCCCAAACACTGTTGATGACCAAAGCGTGGCGCGAAAATGCGTTGCAGGTGACACTGAACAATCCCTCAGCGGGATTTATCGCAGGGGTCACAATGCTTGGCCTGACCGATGAATTGCTTGCTGTTGAGGTGACACAATGACAGCACATATCCTCGCGATTGATGACTCTCGCACAATTCGCACGCTTCTGACCGTAGCCCTGGAAAAAGCAGGGTTTGCAGTGACAACTGCCGAAGATGGGGTGGAAGGTGTCGCAAAATTTCAAGATGCCAAAGTCGATCTTGTCATCACCGATGTGAATATGCCGAACAAAGATGGGTTTGGTGTGATTAATGACATTCGCAATGGCGCTGTGAACCGGGCGGTTCCAGTTCTGGTGCTGACGACCGAAAGCGGTACCGCGCTCAAAGACAGGGCACGCAAGGCAGGCGCGACAGGGTGGATTGTAAAACCCTTTGACGACGAAGCGCTGGTGTCTGTCATCAAACGCCTGACGGGGGCGTAGAAAATGACAGACAGTGCAATCCTCGATGCTTTCTTTGAAGAATGTGAAGATTTGTTGGTCGCTTTGTCTGACGGTCTAGAAGACATGCGCGACGGAAAGGCCGACAGCGAAACTGTGAATGCCGTTTTCCGTTCTGTACACTCGATCAAAGGTGCAGCTGGTGCATTTTCACTCGAAGATCTCGTTGGGTTTGCGCATATTTTCGAAACTGTCCTTGATGAAGTGCGGGCCAACAGGCTTGCAACCGACGATGGGTTACTGCGTGTTCTGCAGCGTGCAGGCGATATCTTGGCCGATTTGGTCGATGCAGCCCGTGATGACCTGCCCGCTGACCGTGACCAAGTTGACCCTGTCCTCAAAGAGCTCGAGTCATTCCTGAGTGCAGATGACCTTGCGGAGGAAGAGTTTGTCTTTGAGGCGCTGACTTTGGATTTTGACGCACCACAGGACACCACGCGGTATTTGGTATCCTTTTGCCCCAACAAGGAATTTTATGCGACGGGCAACGATCCAGCACTCATCATCACTGCACTGCAAGAACTCGGACAGTGTGAAATTGCAGTTGATGCGACATCACTCCCTGATGAATTAACGTCTTTCGATTGGGACGAAGGCTATCTGACATGGGAAATCTCAATCGATGGGCAGCAAAGCGATCTACCGATCAGAGAGATTTTTCAATTCGTTGATGATTTATGCGCGTTGCAAATCACAGAAGTTCATTCATCAGGCGATGCTTTTGAAGAAATAATTCCTGCCTCTGAAACAGAGGTCGTTCCCCCAACAGCGGTCATTGAACCAGTTCAGGATGTTTTAGCGACTGAAGCACCACCCGCAAAAGCAGACAGGCCCGTTAAGAAATCAGCGAGCACGTTACGGGTCGACCCGGAGCGCGTCGACCGCCTGATCAATGCTGTTGGTGAGCTTATCATCAATCAATCGGTGATTTCGCAGCGTATTGATGAAGCCGCATTGCCCAATAGCGCCGATCTGCATGGTGATCTCGATGACTATAAACTCTTGGCACGAGAAATTCAGGAAGGGGTCATGGCCATCCGCGCCCAGCCTGTCAAACCTCTATTTCAACGCATGTTACGCATCGCGAGAGAAGCCGCTGATGCAACAGGTAAGGATGTCAATCTGGTTACCGAGGGCGAGGCCACTGAGGTTGATAAGATCGTTGTGGAACGGCTTGCCGACCCTCTGACCCATATGATCAGGAATGCGATTGATCACGGGATCGAATTGCCCGAGGTTCGGGTTAAATCAGGCAAATCTGCAGCTGGCACTCTTAGGCTTACTGCAAGCCAGCGTTCTGGCAGCATCGTGATTGAGATTATCGACGACGGTGCCGGCTTGAACCGCGACCGCATTCGCGAGATTGCAGTTTCAAAGGGATTGATCCCAGCGGATGCTCAGCTCAGCGAACAAGAGATCGATCACCTTCTCTTTGCGCCTGGTTTTTCGACAGCCAAAGAAGTCACCAACCTTTCTGGGCGGGGTGTTGGTATGGATGTTGTTAAGACAGCGATAACGGCCTTAGGGGGTCGCATCACAATCAGCAGTTTTGCCGGACAGGGTACGACGTTCTCGATCACGCTGCCCCTGACCCTCGCGGTGATGGACGGCATGATCATCCACATCGGTGGACAAACGATGGTCGTGCCCATCTCAAGCATCTTGGAGTCGATACGGCCGGTTCCGGCGGATCTTTCCCAAATTGGACTTCATAGCCATTTGTTGCGCATTCGCGGAGAGTTTGTTCCCATTGTCGATCTGGCCCAGCGATTGGGTATTGAGCCACGCGCAACCGAACTGACCGACAGGGTTTTATTGCTCATTCAAACTGAATCTGTTGCCCAATGCGCACTGGCAGTTGATGACATTCTTGATCAACGCCAAGTCGTCGTCAAAAGCATGCAAGGCAGCTACGGCGAAATTTCAGGTGTTTCAGGTGCAACTATTCTGGGCGACGGCAAGATTGCTCTGATTATTGATCCTGATGCGATTACGGCAGCCCCGCCCCCAGAAACGATTGGCCAACGGCAAACAATAAAGGATGTCGCTCATGCAGCCCCATGATGATCCCAAATCTGCGAAGCAGATCGAATTTGTGACGCTTGTAGCGGGCAAACAGAGCTTTTGCATCGAGATCACACAGATCCGTGAGATCAGGAGATGGTCGCCGGTGACACTGTTACCGCATTCTCCCAACTATGTCCTGGGTGTGATCAATCTGCGGGGCGCTGTCATTCCGATCCTGGATCTTGCAGCAAAACTTGGATTTGACGCCATTGAGCCCACCGAACGCCATGTCATTATCATCGCCGCAATAGAAGAGCGTATTGTTGGTCTGTTGGTTGAATCTGTTTCAGAGATATTGGGCGTTGGAGTCGACATGGTCCGTGACACACCTCGTGCGTCCGAAGATATGTCAACGCAAGCCATCCAGGGCATCATTCCTGTCAAAGATGACATGATCAAGATCATCAGTCTGGATGCACTTATTCCAGCAACACTGGCTGCGGCTGCATGATGAATATCGCCATCCCAGCACCGCCGGACACAAAGCAGGAATTTGAGTTTTCAGATCGCGACTTTCAAATGATTTCCGCTCTGGCAAACGAACGGTACGGGCTATTCCTGCAGCCATCCAAAAAGGCATTGGTTCATTCGCGTCTCGCAAAACGACTGAGGGCCCGCAGTCTTGGCAGCTTTGCTGAGTATTGTGCCTTACTTAATCAGCCCGAAGGTGATGATGAGCGATCACATTTACTGTCTGCGCTAACGACAAACGTCACGCATTTCTTTCGAGAGGTGCACCATTTCGATGATCTTCGCGACCGCCTTGTGCCTTTGCTTGTTGCCAAAGCGAAGGTTGGGCAACCTTTAAGGCTTTGGTCATCTGCATGCTCTTCGGGACAAGAGGCGTACTCCATTGCAGCAGCGCTTGTCGCGGGTGACCCCAAAATTCATCAGTATGACATCAAAATTCTCGCGACAGATATTGACCCTCAGGTTGTCGCTTCAGCACGCGAAGGTGTTTACCCAATCGATCAAGTTATGGCGGTGCCCGAGTCCTGGCGCAAAACCCTCACCAAAACGCCAGTGAACGAAAAACAGGTACAGGTCGATCCTGCGCTCAAGTCGCTCATTTCATTTGGTGAACTCAATCTCATTGCCGACTGGCCAATGAAGCGCAAGTTCGACGTCATCTTTTGCCGAAATGCTGCAATCTACTTTGATAAAGGCACCCAAGCACGCCTTTGGCAACGCTTTGCAGACATCTTGGTAGATGGCGGTCATCTCATGATCGGACATTCTGAACGCCTGAGCGGATCAGCACAGGACGTCTTAAGAAATGTAGGCATCACGACTTACCAAAAAAGCAACACGACAGGGAAGTTAACTTCGCCTGATATCGAAGGAACAAGAGATTGAGTTTAAAAGATTCCTTAAGAGTAATGATCGTTGACGACATGGGGGTCAGCCGCGGGCTCTTGGTCCAAGCCATTGAAGAAATGGGGATCTGGAAAAACCAGGCCGAGAACGATGGCAAGGCTGCCCTCACAAAACTCATCAACGATCCCGTACATCTGGTCTTATCCGATTATAACATGCCCGGCATGGATGGCCTGCAATTACTGCAGTCGCTGCGCCAAAACAAATCGACTGCCCGTATTGGATTCATACTTGTGACAGGCAATCCGACGCCTGATCTAGTCAGCAAGGGCAAGGCACTTGGCCTCAACAATATCATCAAGAAACCCTTCACAACGGCAAGTATGAAGCAATGCATCGAAAGCGTGGTTGGTAAACTATGAACCAACTCTCG
This sequence comes from uncultured Paracoccaceae bacterium, assembly GCA_947496605.1. Classification (GTDB taxonomy): domain Bacteria; phylum Pseudomonadota; class Alphaproteobacteria; order Rhodobacterales; family Rhodobacteraceae; genus Yoonia. The sequence goes on from CANMDF010000004.1 coordinate 92,645, forward strand.
CCGAATATGCCAAGGGCCGATGTCGCCCTACCTGTCGTCTTGCAGCGAACCAGTTTTTGTCTTTCGCAAATCAGCTTGCGCATTCTGGCGCTAGAACAGCACGTGATGCAGGGCAACCATCAAACAGATCACTCTTCAGTAAACGCCACTGCGCTGCAGTCGTTCGACTTCATTAAGCAAGCCACAGAAGATATCGCATCAATGCTGGACCGTCTCGCCGATACGGTATCACAAAACGCAGAAGTGAACCGGGCGCACGTTCTGGATCTAATGTCCTTGCAGGAACTGCGCGATGTAATTGGAGTTCACGGGACAGACGACAACAGCAACATAGCTTTCTTTACCGGCAAGACAGTTGAGCTTTTTTAGGTAGGGCCCATTTTCTAAGAAAACACGTCTCGCGAAACGTCAATCTAGCCATTTTCCTAAATACCACACCCTCGGTGACTTTCGCTTTTGCCTTTCAAACTTTCGCATTGCACCAACTCTCAGAACAGCCGCGCTTTGAAACGCCTCAAGCTGCATAGGACCTGATTAATTGGAAACGGAATGAAGTTCCTTATCGCCCATCAGTCTAAATCGGATCAAATGCGCATTCAGCAAGTGGTTGCGCGAATGGACTATGCTGTACAGTTCTTGTTCGCAAATGAGTTAACCGAAACGTATCATTTAGCCGAGCACCATGAGCCTGATTGTGTTCTGATCGCTGAACAGCTGACGCATCACCGGGAATTTGAATTGATTGCATCCCTCTTCAAGATTTTGGGGATTCAATGTATCATTCTTAAAGGTTCCCCTTCATCGCCGTCACAACACCCCGTCTTTCCGCAACTTCGTCAGGTTTCTGAGCTCGACCTTGAAGATACAATCTACAAACTCGGCAGCGCGATCAAATCGCAGATCGTTTCATCACAACTGGCATCCGGATCGCAATCAGGCGTCACGCAATTTGATCCCAAACGCATTGTCCTGATAGGGGCTTCGACTGGCGGTATTGATGCGCTACTCACAGTGACAAAAGCTTTTGATAGTCACTGCCCTCCGATCTTAATTGTGCAACATACCGGTGGACAATTTGCAAAGAGCTTGATCAGACTGCTGGACGGTGCCTGTCGCGCCAACGTGCAGTCTGCAACGCATGGGCTGGGTTTGGCGGCGGGAAACATTTATCTTGCCCCGGATGATCAAACCCACTTGGTACTGTCAACAGATCCAAAACCAACTTTACGCCTTGATGGGTCTTCGGCTGTGTCCGGCCATCGTCCTTCGATAGATGCTCTCTTTTCTTCGGCCGTTTCCATGGCACCACATGTCAGTGCTGCGTTGCTCACAGGCATGGGGAAAGATGGCGCGGAAGGTTTGACAAAACTACGAACCAGGGGTGCATACACAATTGGGCAAGATAAACAAACAAGCGTAGTTTACGGAATGCCGCGCGTTGCAATGGAGATGGGGGGCGTTTGTGAACAACTCCGTTTAGAGGCTATTGGCCCCGCGTTACTTCGTTCTTGCAAAATGAAGGCGCGTACATGACCACCAAAAAAACCATCACAGTTGTGCAAGGCGACCATGCCGTATCTTCAGATCAGTCGGTGGTGCTAACAACCGTATTAGGCTCTTGCGTTGCCGCTTGTTTGTTCGATCCCAGCATGCGCATTGGCGGAATGAACCATTTTCTATTGGCAGGTTCGGGCAGCTCACGCGCGGGTGATATGCGGTACGGGGTGAACGCGATGGAACTCTTGATCAATCGTCTTTTGCAAGCAGGCGCCCAACGACATCTCATCGTTGCAAAACTCTTTGGCGGGGCCAGCATGACCGATCATGCAGGTGATATTGGCAAAGCCAACGCAGCATTTGCCATTGATTTCTTATATCAAGAAAACATTCCCTGTATCTCGCAAAGTCTCGGAGGTGACTTGGCGCGCAGGGTCCAATTCACGCCATCAACAGGGGCTGCCCGCCAGCTGCAAATTGCCGGCGCTGACCCAAATATTGTCCCAACAAGGGCTGCCCCGACGCCGGGACAGGACATCACCCTGTTTTGAAAGGTAGGACTCCAGAAGGGTTCACCTTTTCAGCCCGATCGGTTGATTGTGATTAATCCATCGCCTGCAAACGCTTTAGAAGCGATGACGTGTCCCAACGCCCGCCACCCAATTTCTGAACATCTTTGTAAAACTGATCCACAATGGCTGTGACTGGCAGGCTGGCACCATTTTCGTTTGCAGTGTCCAAGCAAATGCCCAAATCCTTGCGCATCCAATCGACTGCAAAACCGTGGTTCCATTCGTCAGACAGCATGGTCTGATACCGGTTCGACATTTGCCAACTGCCCGCCGCCCCTTGGCTGATCACTTCAACAACGGCCTCACCGTCAAGCCCTGCTTTTTGCGCAAAATGGAGTGCCTCGGAAAGGCCCTGCACAAGACCGGCAATCGCGATCTGGTTGCACATCTTTGTCATCTGTCCCGCGCCGCTATCGCCAATCCGACGACACAGTTTCGCATAAGATTTGATCACTGCCTCGGCCGCATCATAGCTAACCTGCGCGCCGCCGCACATGACTGAAAGCGCCCCATTTTCCGCGCCTGCCTGACCACCAGACACGGGCGCATCGACGAATGCAATGCCTTTGGCTGCAGCAGCATCATGCAGTTCCCGTGTTACCGCGGCCGAAACCGTTGTGTGGTCTACAAAAATTGAGCCCTCAGCCATTGTTGCGAAAGCACCATCTTCACCCAAACAGACAGAACGCAGATCATCATCGTTGCCCACGCACGCCATGACCATGTCTGCGCCACGCGCGGCCGCTGCGGGCGTTTGCCCCATTGCGCCACCGTGCTGCGCGATCCATTTTTCAGCTTTGGCCGCTGTCCGGTTATAAACCGTGACGGCGTGACCTGCCGCTTGCAGGTGTCCTGCCATTGGGTAACCCATGACCCCAAGGCCCAAAAATGCTAGTTTTGTCATCGTAGCTGTCCTTCTTTTACGTGCTTAGGCGATGACTTAGTCCGCTAACTCCCAAGGGATAGTGTATGCGTTCAAAGCGCCGCCGATTGCTTCGTCGGCAACGTCACCTGTTTTCGCAATATGCGCAACCAAGCCGCGCTTTTTATCTTCGCTCACGCTACTGACTTCGGCGCCTAAATCGGCCAAAGCTGCATTAAAGATGCGGGTGATCGCCCTTTTGCGCAGGTCAGGTTTGAATATCTTTCCAACCGCTGTCTTGGGCAGTTCATCCATTATTTCCAGATGCTTAGGATGTGCTGCGCGTTCATGAATGTGCTCTTTGGCGTAGGCCATCAGTGCCTCTTGCGTGATCTCCGCGCCATCGACCAACTCAACGTAGACGCATGGCACCTCGCCCGCGTGTTCGTCTGGCTGTCCGATTGCCCCTGCAAATGCGATGGCGTCATGTCCGGCCAAGGCTTCTTCGATTTCGGCAGGATCAATGTTGTGACCACCGCGAATAATCAGGTCTTTTGCACGCCCAGTAATCCATAGGTATCCGTCGGCGTCGATGCGCCCTAGGTCTCCGGTGCGCAAATATTGCGCCTCGGATTGTTCGCCCGGATAGAAAAGGCCCACGTTCTTATCTGCTTCTGTGTAGGTTTTGCCATCATAGACGCCCGGGTTTGAAATACAGATTTCGCCAATTTCTTCGGTGCCGAGCACTTCGCCATTGGCCGGGTTGACGATTTTGACGTCTGTGTAAGGGAACGGCACACCGATGGAGCCAACCCGCTTTTCGCCGCCCGGTGGGTTGATGGACACAAGGCAAGTCGCCTCGGTCAGGCCATAGCCCTCGCAAATCGTGACACCGGCCGCTTCTTCAAACCGACGATAGAGTTCCAGTGGTAGCGGTGCAGAGCCACAGAATGCCAGACGCAAGGATGAGATATCCGCATCGACTTTGCGTTGCATCAGCGCCGACATCGCGGTGGGCACTGTGATCATGAAAGTAACTTTGTGCTTTTCGATCAGTTTCCAGAAATTATCGAAAACACCCTCACCACGGTAACCCTGCGGCGTTGGGAACACGATCTGTGCGCCCGATCCGAGCGACGCCCCCAGCGACACAATCGTTGCGAAAACATGGAACAACGGCAGCGGGCAAATTTGTACGTCATCTTCGGTAAAGAGAAGCTTGTCACCCAACCACGCGTTGTACACGATCCCCGAATAACGGTGCTGCACGACCTTTGGCATGCCCGTCGTGCCGCCAGTGTGAAAGTAAGCTGCGACGCGATCAACCTTGCTATCCTCAAAGCTGAGCGTCACTGGCTGTTTGTTCATTTCAGCATTGAAATCTAGGACCGTCGCTTTGTGGGCAACCGGGTTCTTTGGGCGGATCAGTGGAACGATCAACCGTTTCAATCCTGTCAGATAGCGGTGCAAGTCAACCTCAAGGACATGGGTGACGTTCGGCGCAAGGCGCACTGCTTCAGCGGCTTTCTGGGCGACGTCAGTCTTAGGAAAAGCTTTGAGCGTCACAAGGACTTTGGCATTGGTTTCGCGTAGGATCGCGGCGATTTGTTCGGCTTCTAGCAGCGGGTTAATCGGGTTGACGATCCCGGCCACCTGCCCGCCTAAATAGGTAAGGATGGTCTCAGTCGCATTCGGCATCAGGTATGCGACAACATCGGTTTCGCCGACCCCAAGGTTGCGGAACATATTGGCCGCCTGCCCTGTCTTGTCACGCAAGCCATTCCAATCGAGCGTTTCGCATTTCGATTCAGGGTCGGACAGAAGACTGAAACTTACGGCTTTTCGTGCACCGAATTTCCCGGCGGTTTGGCTTAGCAATTCGTAGGTCGTGGTGGGCGTATTTCGTGCCTCCCACGGCTTTTCGTTTTCAATGGCATCCCGGTCTGCGACACTTGCAAAAGTCATGTCGTCTCCTCCCTGTTTTCTTACTGCGCCGTGCTGCGCAGCCTCCCTTGGCGGGCAGCGTGGGGAAAAACAGAGATAATCACAAGTCTTACGCTACGAAAAAGGTGCTTATTCGGCAGCCACACCTTCGGTAAATTGAAGCCGCGCCAACCGTGCATAGAGCCCACCTTGTGCAACAAGCGCATCATGGGTGCCTTGGGCGACGATCTTGCCGTCCTCCAGAACAATGATCCGATCCGCTTTTTTGACAGTCGCCAAACGGTGCGCAACGATCAAAGTGGTTCGTGTCCGCGCGAGTTCTTCGACAGCTTTTTGAACTGCATGTTCGCTTTCTGCATCCAGCGCGCTGGTCGCTTCATCCAGCAAAAGGATTGGGGCATCACGCAAGATGGCACGGGCGATTGCGATCCGCTGTTTCTGACCGCCCGAGAGCATCACACCACGCTCGCCCACGTAGCTGTCGAACCCATCAGGAAGCGCTGTCAGAAAATCGTAAGCGGCGGCGGCTTTCGCGGCCTCTTCGACTTCGGCATCACTGGCGGTCGGCCTGCCAAAGCGGATGTTCTCGCGGGCTGTATCTGCAAAGATCACAGGGTCTTGAGGCACAAGAGCGATATGTTTGCGAAAGTCTGACCGGTTCAGATCGCGCAGGTCCTGACCATCAATGCGAACTGACCCTTCTTGCGGGTCATAAAAGCGCTGAACCATCTGGATAATGGTGCTTTTGCCTGCGCCAGAGGGCCCGACCAGCGCCACTGTTTCACCGGGTGCGATATCAAGCTCAATCCCGTCAAGCGCAGAGATGAGCGGCCGTGACGGGTAGTTGAACTGCACTTTGTCAAAGGTCAAAGCGCCCTTCACGGGCTTTGCCAATGCGCCCGGAATTTCAGGGTCCTGCACCGTATCTTCCGCGGTCAAAAGCTCGACCAGACGCTCGGTCGCGCCAGCGGCGCGTTGCAGTTCGCCCCAAACCTCAGACAAGGCTGCAACAGAACCACCAACCATGATCGTGTAGATCATGAAGCGGACCAACCCGCCTTCGGTGATTTCACCGGCAACAACGTCTTGCGAGCCCATTTGAAGGAACAAGACAATCGCTGCAAAAACCATAAAGATCACGATGGCCGTCAATGCCGCACGTGTCATGATCCGACGCCGCGCTGACCGATAGCTTTGCTCGGTCACTTCATCAAATTTTGCACGGCTAAGATCTTCGTGTGTGAAGGCCTGAACAGTTTGTGCGGACAACAACTGCTCAGACGCATCACCACTGGATTCAGCGATAAGATCTTGATTTTCCTTAGAAAGGCTGCGAACCCGCCGTCCTAAAAACAAGATAGGAAACAGAACAACCGGGATTGGCCACAAGACCATCACGCTCATTTTCACTGACGTCAGCAGCATCAAAACAACGCCGCCCACAAAGAGCAGAATGTTGCGCAGTGCAATCGATACAGAGCTACCAATGACCGACAAAATAAGCGTGGTATCAGTGGTAATCCGGCTCAGCACCTCGCCTGTCATGATCTTTTCATAGAACGCGGGGCTCATGCTGATCATGCGGTTGAAGACCGCTTTGCGGATGTCAGCGACCACACGTTCACCCAAACGCGTCACAAGGTAGTAACGCACAGCAGTACCAAAGGCGAGCAACACAGCAACAGCAAGCATCGTAAAGAAATGGTTGCCGATTTCGCCACTGGCCAAACCAAAGCTATCCACGACACGTTCTGCCACGATCGGAAAGCTCAAAGAGATTGCCGCGGTAAAGACCAACGCAAAACCTGCCCCGATCATATTCCACCGGTATGGCTTCATGAACGGCCAAAGCGCCTTGAGAGCGCTGACGCGTTTGCCTACTGGCCTGTCTTCAGGTTTGGTTTTCTGGGTGTCGGCCATGCATCGTCCCTCGTATGTCAAACAATCACATAAAACTGAACTAAGCGTTTCACAAGGCGACCAGATGCATCAGAAGTATTTTGATTTGCATGGATGGTGGAGCGGGCGAGGGGAATCGAACCCCTATCATCAGATTGGAAATCTGAGGTCTTACCATTACACAACGCCCGCGACCTCCAAGGGCATCTATGCCACCCATGAATTAAGGTCAAGATGCGTGCGCTGCTTGAGGCGCAAAATAGGAAGTTGCGGATGATTGTATTGAGGCACGAACATTTCTCACTTCGACCAAGGTTTTTGATCATGAGCGAATTCGATGTTGCTGAGGCGACCACTGGTGGTTGCCAAAAATCTAGGTAAAGTCGCAAAAGGGTACCCCGTTTGCCGTGATATATGTCCATGCCAAAGCTGTGCCCGTCACATTGAAAGGACAAGCTATGAGTGCATTTGACGAGGATCTATTTCTGAAGGGCTTGGAGCAGCGCAAAGCCACTCTTGGTGCGGCTTACGTTGAAAAAAACCTTGCCGCGGCTGATGACTTTACGCGCCCTTTTCAAGAAGCCATGACCGCATGGTGCTGGGGTTTTGGCTGGGGCGACGACGTCATCGACGCCAAGACGCGGTCGATGATGAACCTCACAATGCTGGGCGCTTTGGGCAAGATGAGTGAATGGGAGATTCATTGCCGTGGCGCCCTCACCAATGGCGTTACAAAGGACGAAATTCGCGCAATTATTCACGTGATCGGAATTTATTGTGGCGTACCGCAGGCTTTGGAGTGCTTCCGCGTCGCCTGCAGAGTGCTTGAAGAAGAGCCAACCAAGGGTTGAGAATGGACTACAGCTGGACGGTCGGCTAAGCCCTCCACACAAATACGTGAAGAACTTGCCCAGGCTTTCCTTCGTTGGCGTCAGGTGCAAAGCCGGTTCCGCTTGGTTGATAGATTGAGACGCGGAAAATGAAGCGAACACTGTCTTCGCGGTCTCTTCCAATTTCAGATGACGCATTGCCCATAGAGTCGTCTTGTCGCCTAGGCTGACATCATCTCCGACACCCTCCCCGACATCGGAAACAAACATGCTTGTAGAGAGTGGTAGATGTCAGGTTTGCCCACGAAAATAGAACTTGTCGGTGCGCCTGACCCGTCAATAGCAGGGAACCATCCGCCATGTTTGTGGTCGATGAACACTTTGTCTGCAAAGGTCCAAAGCGTCCTGTACCATGCCTCGTCCGACGTGCGTCCGTCCAACAATAATAGGGTAGCCATCGCATTGATTGCTTCGGCCACAGGCCACCAAAACCGCGACGGATCAGCGACTGTTCCATCAAAATTCAGCGTATAGGCAAGACCTCCATCTGGCAGCCACGCATCATGCAAAGCTTGTTCAATTAGACGGCGCGCATTTTACGGCGCATCCGAAGCGGGTCGCCCGCTCAGGTCCCAATGCTGTAGCAACAGGCGTCCCAGCTCAAATGAGTGGCCGGGTGTGGTACCTGCTGGCCTGAACATGTGGTTGCCGACATATTTGCGATCTATCGTCCAATCGCTGCTGTAATGCTCTGGCAAGCGCCAGTTCTCGGCCGGGGCCATCTTATTGGTAAAGAAATCAAGAATGCGCCCTGCCCGCGTCAAATATATCTCGCGCCCAGTCGCCTCATATGAGGCCAACAACGCCTCAACACCGTGCATATTGGCATTCATGCCACGGTAGCTTGAAAAAGGGGCCCAATCGCGACTCCATTCGTCGCAAAAGAGACCAACGTCCTCTTCCCAGAAATATCTGTCCAATACATCATTGATGTCGTCCAACAAATCGTCTGCATCAGAATGTCCAGCAAGCTTGGCGCTTGCGGCGGCCAGCATCACAAATACATGTCCATAAGCCAGCTTGGTTCCATCAGCGACCGTATCGCCTTTCAATGACCAAACATAACCTCCGTGGATCGGGTCCTTATGGCAACGGTTCAGATAGGCCATGCCATGATCAACGATATTCTGTGCGCCCACATGCCCGTGCACACAGCCAAATGCGTAGGAATGGACGAGGCGTGCCGTCGTGTGAAGTTCCTGCACCTGCGTTGGCAAAGGGTTGCCCTGAACATCTAGCAAGGAAAACCCGGGTCCATTCTGCAAACTTGCGTCAAAGAAAGACCAAAGTGATCGGCTTTGCCTCTTAAGCCATTTCAGATGGGTCGTATTCTGCAGCCAAAGACCGGGCGCGCCCTGTGGACCGGGTCCTGTTTCTAGATTCTGCTTGGTCGTCATTTGCAGCAGGCTCCCGCTGGCGGCGTTGAAAAGGCGTCACCTTATGCACCAAAAACGCAGCCTACCATACAGCCAAACCATCTGCATCAAAGGCATGTCCATTGGCTCTTGTGAATGCCACTTCAGACCTAACCAGCGACGTGCGCCGCGCAGTCGCATTCAAGTGCACGACGATATGCACAATGTTCAATGACTTGAAGGACGCTGCCATCGCATCTGCATTCCAGCGCAATGCCCCATCACAAGCGACATGTGTTGCCGTCACTACCCTATTTTCGGATCAGCGTCGGCATCCCCAACCACTTGGAAAATGAAAACCCGTCTTTGCCGTCTTGTGACACCAGGTCATCTTTGCGGATAATCAAAGGCAAAATGAAATTCGCCATGCGCCCATGGCGCGGGATCAAGGAACCTGTGAACGGTTTACGTTTGCTGATCAGACCGATCGGGAAATTCGCCATTCGCGCATGACGAGAGAAGATTGATCCGGTAAACGGCTTACGCTGGCTAAGAAGTCCGATAGGGAAATTCGCCATGCGTGGCGCACCCGGAATCAGTGCGTTCGTGCCTTGCTTGCCGTTGATCAATAGTGGGAATGGTACCGTTGCCATGCGCCCATGACGCGGGATGAGTGAACCCGTGAATGGTTTGCGTCGGCTGATCAGGCGGATCGGGAAATTCGCCATCCGCGCATGGCGCGGAATGATTGACCCGGTGAACGGCTTGCGTCGGCTAATGAGTGGTATTGGAAAATTCGCCATACGTGCATGAGGTGGGAATATCGATGCTGTAAATGGCTGGCGTCGGTCGGTCAGTGGCCAGAAGACTTTGGTAAACTGGAAACCGCGCGTGGTGAGTGAATTGGCGCCGGGTTTGCGGCGGCTAATCAATGGGATTGGCCAGTCCGCCATATGATGGTTGGTCGAAGCCGGATCCTTGTTGACCTTCAAGATATGTGGGTGACCTTCCAGAATGCTGACACCCAGTTTAGGCGCATCCTTGATCGTGACCTCTTGCACCAAAGACCCAAGATCAGCGGCGCCCATCTGCGCTGTGACATCACGCACAATACGGGCAACCCCCAAAGGCTTATACCCAGCTTGTACAAGCATCACAGCACCGCCATTTGCCATGCGGTCTTGGTAAGCCTGCGCTGTCTTTTCAGACACATGATGTGCGGTCAGCGCGTCGGTCAGACCATCCGCGTTGTCGAAAACATCAACGATCCGGTTTGAAAGCCGGTGGATTTTCACAAGCTCATGCTGCGCTTCCCGCGCCTGCTCTGCGCTCTCAAAATATCGCGTGATTATTTGTGTCATGAAACCTCCACTTGGTTTTTTTGATGAGCGGGTTCGCGTTGAAAGGCATCACGCACACGCGGCTTTCGTAGCAAGGGCAGTGCGACAAACACGGCCAGTACCAAGAAAGCGATTTCGATACTGAAAACTACATTATAGGGCATTTGAGATTGAAGTCCCGTTGTGGCGGAAAAGCCGACCAGAACATCTCTGACGATCCCCGCCAACAACACGCCAAGCCCAGCGCAAGTGGCCTGCACGGCGCCCCAAGCGCCAAGTGACAAGCCAACCCTGTTTGCGGGCGCGTTTTGAATGGTCGCAGTCAATGTCGCATGTCCAAATAGGCCCGCACCAAGACCGCAAGCCAAAGTGCCTGCCACAAAAAGTGGTGCGCCCAACACAGCCGAAGACATGATGATTGCCAGAAAGCCCGGAACACCAATTGCAGCACCTATTGATGCCAGCCCAATCGGTGCGCGACCAGATGACAGCGCCCGTGACGCATAACCAAAGCCGATCAATGTGCCCGTCGCCAAAATAGCCGTCAGCAGTGTTGTCTGAGCCACTGAAAACCCAAGGGTTTGCCCGCCATATGGCTCCAAGAGCACATCTGCCATGCCAAAGCCAAAAGTCCCCAGACCGATCAAAATAAGCAGCCGCACTGCCCCGGGCCGATCTGTGATCGCCCGCAAAGCAACGCCAAAGGGCTCATGCCTTGCGGTCGCCATTTCTTGGGCGCGGTTGCGATCGCGTGCTTCCTGTTTCCACATTGCGGTTAGGTTCAGCGCGACCGTGATGACAGCCGTCCCTTGGATCACTTGGATCAGCCGCCCGGGTGAATAATTGGTCAAGAGTGCGCCATAGATCAGCGCACTAAGCACCATACCCACCAAGAGCATGACATACATAAGCCCAACAACCTTAGGATGGTCTTCTTCAGGCACCAAATCTGTCGCGAGCGCCAAACCAACAGTCTGCACCATATGGACGCCAGCGCCCACCAAAAGGAATGCAAGGGCGGCAGCAGAAAGACCGATCCAACGGGGTGCGTCCACAGCCTCGCCGTAGCCGGACAAAACCAGCAAAGCAAAGGGCATGATCGCAAACCCACCAAACTGGTATAGCGTGCCTTTCCAAATATAGGGCGCACGCCGCCAGCCCAAGGCAGAGCGGTGGGTATCGGATTTATACCCAATCAACGTCCGGAACGGCGCAAACAGCAACGGCAGTGCCAACATACCAGCGACAAGCGTGGCAGGGACTGCAAGCTCAACAATCATCACACGGTTCAATGTGCCGACAAGCAGCACAAGCGCCATGCCAACGGTCACCTGAAAGAGAGAAAGACGCAAAAGGCGTGAGAGCGGGACATCATCGGTCGCAACATCTGCAAAGGGCAGATATTTTGGGGTCATGTTGGCCAAACGGCGCACGACTGTGTTGCGAAGGTCAAACATTAGGTTTCCCAGATCACGCGTTCTGGGGTGGCACAATTTTCTTGGGTCACCACCGGAATTCTAAAAGAGCGTTTTGGGTGCCCGCTGGGCACCCAAGGATCGCTTACCTAGTTATCAAGAAGCAGGGTTGGTGCTTCTAGCGTTGCCGATGCGAGCACTTCTTCTGTCTGCAAGATCGCTTGCGTGACAGTGCCGTCAGCCAAGATCACAGTCACTTCGCGACTGCCTGCTGGGGCATCAATGACATAGGCTGCTTGCGCGGCTTCTAGATCAGGTGCCAACATTGTTGCGGATGCTTGCATCTCGCCTGCGCCAAGCTCTTGACCGGACAAGAAATCAGCAACCCAGGTCGTGTTGCTTACAACAGCGACGTGAACCGCGAATGATCCGAGTGCGACCGCACCAAGAAATACTGGAACGCCGACAGAAGGCGAAACAACAAGCCACATTTTTGCATTATTCATGGTGTTACCTCCTTAACCGAGCCATGGCGTAGAAATCGCCACCAGCATATGGGCCACAAGGGCGATTGCACCAAACACGCGCGTACCATCGATGAGGTAGCTGTGCACTTCTTCCGCTTCTTTAAGTGTCAGACCTGTTGGCCAAACCTTATCATGATCATCGGACATTTCCGAAATCCTCCTTACTTGGTCGCTCGGGATCCCAAGCCGTTCGCACGCCGCCGCACGTTTGCTCTTGCCCCATCGAAACGCGTCGTTTTGACGCATCTAGCTTGAACTTGTCATTTGTTCTTTACAAAAGCAACTGTAAATCTTAGTTGACACTTTTGCTTGTGTCACGGAAAGCCGTTTTAAATGCGCGTTCCCATAGTGTTAGCTATTACCGCTTGGCAGCATTGACCGCCTGAACATTTCCAAATTGCGACAAAGTCTATCAAGTATCGTGACTTGGATACCGTCAAAGACCGTAAAAACGGTCCAAACTGCCAAGACCGAGTCTCTTGGAATTGGGCCAAGCGATGACACGCAAGCTGGGTGAAATGCAGGATGACACCGGCCACGTTTCAACCCCTGTTCTTGAATCTCGAACCAACTCGCAGTACCGCTTCGGCATGAAACCTTTCCTTATCCTACAGCTTCGCCCGGAAACTGATGCGTCCGATGACGAATACGCTGCGATTTTGAACAAGTGCCAGCTGCGACCTGATGAAACCCACCGCATCCGCGTTGACCAACACGACATCCCTATCGATCTGGATGTGAGGGACTATGCTGGCGTCATCGTCGGGGGCGGGCCAGGGTGCGTCAGTGATCCAAAAGAGACCAAGAGCGATCTAGATGCCCGGACTGAGGGTCAGATCTTGGCACTGATGCCACAGATCACCGCCTTGGATCATCCTTTCATGGGCTGTTGCTATGGCCTTGGCATTCTTGCTCACCATTTGGGCGGAGACGTAAGCAAAGAACAATATGGTGAACCGGTCGGACCGTCGGATTGCACGATGACAGCCCAAGGGGTCACCGATCCGCTGTTGGCCGGACTTTCACCCGATTTCCAAGCTTTCGTCGGCCACAAAGAGGCCGTGCAAAGCCTGCCATCTGGTGCGGTGCATCTCGTCAGTTCAGCGCCCTGCCCTTTGCAAATGATCCGCTACGGTGAAAACGTCTACGCAACGCAGTTTCACCCAGAAGCAGATGCAGGTGACTTTGAACGACGGATTCAGGTCTACCGCAACCATGGCTACTTTCCACCTGAGGACGCTGATCGCTTGGTTGCGGCCTGCCATGCGGCACAAGTGACAGTACCAGGCGAAATCCTGCGCCGTTTCGCGGCCAGATATAGCTGAGGCATACGCCGTTACCAGCTGGGCAAATGGGTCATGTCGCAATAAAAAAGCGCGCCGCAGTTGCCTGCGACGCGCTTTCCATTTCAACGCGTACGCGCTTACTTCATTGTGATACGGCCATCCGTGTAAGGCTGGTATGGTGCGTTTGCTGCAATGAACTCTGCAGTGACATCAGCCAGGTCTGGACCAAAGTCATACGCGTTCATCGCGTCTTCAAACATGCTGTACCCATCACCGCCATTACGCACATAGTTGTTGGACACAACACCGTATGTGGCAGCGAGATCAATCGCGGCATCACCAACCATGACCTCTGATACCCGTGAACCCGGCTCTGCTGCGGCATCAACCGTAAAGGACATGCCCGCAACCTGTGGGAAGCGTCCTGCGCCTTCTTCGATTTGGCCGACGCCATTTTCAAGCGCCGCAACGATTGCCGCACCTGTCACCTCAAATGTCGACAGCGTGTTCTGGAACGGCAGCACTGTCAGCACCTCACCCATGGTGATTTCACCTGAGTCAATAGATGACCGCAGTCCACCACCGTTTTGGATCGCAATCTGGATGCCTTGATCTTTGACGCGGTCAAGCATCGCATCGGCAACAAGGTTACCCATGGAACACTCCATCGCGCGGCAAACAGCACGGTCACCGTCGATGGCGGCAGCCGCTTCACCGACGACGCGGGTTTTCATTTCCTCAATCGGACCAGCCAATTCGGCAACCCGTGCGACGGCAGCTTCATCTTCAGCAACGCTTGCGTCCAACAAGATGGTGTCGCCAGTGGCCGATGTCACGTTACCTGCATCATCAAACACAAGTGTCAGGTGACCCACATATTTGGAATAGGCATAGGCCTGCACCACTGGCACGCCGTTGACCATGGTTGGATAGGCCATCGCGCCTTCTTCGGTGTTTGAAAACAACGTGTGCGAGTGACCGCCAACGACCGCGTCAACGCCAGCAACGTCTTCGGCAATCGCCATGTCTTTTGTCATGCCGACGTGTGTCAAAGCGATGATCTTGGAGACGCCTTCTGCTTCCAATGCAGCGACATCAGCGGCAAGGCTTTCGCGCTCTTCGGTAAAGATCACAGCGTCAGACGGGCTGGATGTTTCAGCCGTATCCGCAGCCAAGGCCGAAATGATGCCGATACGCTCGCCACCGATTTCCAGCACAACGTGGTTTTCAACCTGACCTGCCAGAATGTTGGAACTGGACACGTCAATGTTGCCAGAGATAACAGGGAACGACACCGCATCGGTTAGCTTGCGCAGACCTGCGTCGCCGTCGTCAAATTCGTGGTTACCGACAGCCATGACATCATAGCCGATCTGCTCCATAAACTCAGCTTCAACATCGCCTTTATAGGTCGTGTACATCAGGCTGCCCTGATACTGATCACCCGCGTCCAGCAGCACAACGTTTTCGTCAGCCAGCTCAGCACGCAATTCATTAATTTTGGTGATCACACGAGCGATACCGCCAAAGCATTTGCCCTCGGCGTTATCTTCGGCACCACATGTGGAATCGAACCGGTTGATCGGTTCAATCCGGCTGTGCAGATCGTTGGTGTGGATGATGTGCAAAGTATAGTCAGCAGAGGCAGTCCCCGCCATCATGGCCAGTGCACAGGTCGTCGTCATTATACGTGATTTCATTGGATCAAGTCCCCCAAGGTTGGAATAAGCTCAGCTTGGCGAGGCGGTTTGTCAGAGTCAAATCGAATAACCAACCAATCGCCCGGCCCTTACGTCAATTGAACGCACCTCGATACTTGACCATTGCATGTGTAAGAGCGATGACACAGCCATGCTGATTTACAAAGTTTTCCGGTCCGATGAATGGGCCATCTTGCAAGCCGACGGTGAAACAGTCGGAGCACCGATAGATGTGGCCGATGGCTATATCCACTTTTCCACGGCTGACACCGTGCAAGAAACTGTTGCGAAGTATTTCGCCGATGTTGATGGTCTATTCCTTTTGGCGGTTGAGACCGAGGGACTTGCGCCACTGAAATGGGAACCTGCCCGCGAAGACGTGTTGTTCCCGCATCTTTATCGCAAGATGCGCAAGGATGATGTCGTTTGGTCAAAGCCTTTGCCGTTAGTGAACGGCGTCCATCAATTCCCCGACCTGACATGAAGCTGCTTGAGACAGTTGGCCTTACCGCCCTACGTCAGATTGATCCAGAAGCGGCCCATGGCTTAGCGCTAAAGGCGCTAAACACGGGCCTTGGTCCGCGGTCCGGCCCTGTCACGTCAGACCGGCTCAAGACGTCGGTTGCAGGTCTTGATCTACCTAACCCTGTAGGCCTTGCTGCTGGTTTTGACAAAAACGCGACCGCCCTGCATGCGCTTGCCAAAACGGGCTTTGGTTTTCTAGAGGTCGGTGCCGCCACACCACGTCCGCAACCCGGCAACCCAAAACCACGCCTGTTTCGCCTGACCAAAGATCAAGCAGCGATCAACCGTTTCGGGTTTAACAACGACGGGATGGACGCGATAGCGGACAGGCTTGCCAACCGTCCAGCAGGTGCCGTCATTGGCCTGAACTTAGGTGCCAACAAAGACAGCACAGATAAGGCAGCAGATTTTGCCACCGTTCTCACCTGCTGTGGTCCGGTGGTTGATTTTGCGACAGTGAATGTTTCTTCCCCCAACACTGAAAAACTACGCGATCTGCAAGGAAAAGCAGCACTCGCTGCATTGCTGGCGGGTGTGGTCGCGGCACGTGCGGGTTTGTCTAAGGCCATCCCTATCTTTCTGAAGATCGCCCCTGACCTCACCGGCGATGAGATCGCCGAAGTGGCAGACGTTGCCAATGCCTCCGGAATCGATGCGATCATTGCGACGAATACAACGCTGGACCGTGACGGATTGCACGGGCCACATCAGGCCGAAATGGGTGGGCTGTCTGGCCAACCCCTCTTTGAGAAATCGACACGCGTCTTAGCGCAGCTATCGGGCCTGACGGACCTGCCGATTATCGGGGTTGGCGGTGTTGGTAACGCGGAACAGGCCTATCAAAAAATCCGCGCCGGAGCCTCAGCCGTGCAGCTTTACACGGCACTCGTCTACGGCGGTATTTCACTGGCGGGCGACATTGCCCAAGGTCTTGATGATCTTTTGAAGCGCGACGGGTTTGCCAGTGTGGCTGATGCCGTCGGATCAGGTCGAAGCAACTGGACTTGAGCCGGGTTTATCTGCTTCGGCTTCAAGGGAAGGATACTTCCATCCCAATGTCGCACCACGCACAATAAAGCTTAGCAATAGACCCAACCAAAGGCCGTGGTTCTGGAAAACCGCCATCAAAGGTACAACGGCAGCAAAGTAAATCAACGTGGAAATCAACATCATGTTGCGCATGTCTTTGGTGCGGGTCGCCCCAATAAATATCCCGTCCAACATCCAAGCCGCGACGCCCACGATGGGTGCGGCCACCATATACGGCAGATAGGTCCGGGCGACGTCGCGCACCTCTGGCGCTGTTGTCATGACGTCAATGATCGCCCCGCCAAAGAGCGCAAATGAAACCGCGAGGCCGGCACAAACAATGCCACCCCACAGACTGCTTAACACCGCACTTCTGCGCAAAGCCGCCCGCGCCCGTGCGCCCAGCGCTTGGCCGACCAATGCCTCGGCAGAAAAAGCAAACCCGTCCAATGCGTAGGCCGTCACCTGCAAGAACTGCATCAGGATTTGATTGGCCGCTAACTGCACATCGCCAAAATCAGCACCGAAGAATAGAAAACTGACAAAGATCGCCTGCAGCAGCACCGACCGGATCAAGATGTCCGAGTTGACCAGCGCCATGTGTTTCAGGCGCACAACATCAAAAACACGCGCGGCAGACAGCCAAGCGGCACCGCCAAAAACACCACGGCAGAACCAAAGACCCAAAGCCAAACCGCCCCATTCCGCCAGAAACGTAGCCCATGCGACGCCTTCTATGCCCCAACCCAGCTCTAAACCCAGAAAGAAACTCAGCGCGATATTGGCCCCGTTCATACCCACTTGGATCACCAGAACGGCGCGCGTGCGTTCTTGCGCGATCAACCACCCTGTTATGCCATACAGCGCGATTGTTGCCGGGGCCGACCAAATCCGGATCACCATATAGTCACGTGCCAATGCTTCGACCTCGGCACTTGCGGGCGACACCCAAAACGCACCTTGGAAGATCGCAAATTGGGCCACGATCATCACCAGACCCGCCGAGACCCCGATCAGCAGCGCGCGCGATAGCAACGCATCAACCTCATCCGCGTCCCCTGCCCCCGCCGCTTGTGAGGTCAGACCCGTCGTACCCATCCGCAGAAAACCAAATATCCAATAGACGGACGACAGAATGATTGCACCGATGCCAACCGCGCCAATCGGGGCGGCTTCACCCAACTGTCCGACCACGGCGGTATCAACCACACCAAGGATCGGCACCGTCGCGTTCGACAACACGATCGGCAGTGCAATCGCCAGGACGCGGCGGTGGGTTAGCAGGTCAGCCATCACGTTCTGGCATCAAGAAATGCCCGGTGGCCGATGCAAACAAGCGGCTGCGATTGTCCTGCCATGTCTCTACATGCACCGACGCATATCGACGACCAGAGCGGTTGACCCGCGCCCGCGCGTAGGCATCACGCGGCAGGCCAGAGCGCAGATAATCAACAGTAAAGTCAATCGTCTTGGGCAGCTTGATGCGCGGCGCGTCATCGCTGACTTTGCCTGCTTCCATGTCTTCCCAGATCATTTGCCAACTCAACTCAACAATCGCCGTGACCTCCATGAAGGCCGCCGTGACACCGCCATGGATGGCCGGCAGCATGGGATTGCCGATCAGTTTGTCAGCATAAGGCAGAACCGCGGTCAATTCATCGCCGCGCCTGTCAATCTGAATACCCAGAAATTGAATATAGGGCACACCAGATACCAGCTTTTGCAACGTGGCATCGCGGCGTTGTTTGATGACTTGAACAGGTTCTGGACGCTTACTCACGATTTCGCCCTCTCAATGGTAAAAGCACCAGTCGCCGTTGCGACCGGACGCGTGGGATCAGCATCAACCGCGGTAGCGCGGACAAAAGCAACCGAGCGGGTCACGTGATAGCATTCGGCCGTTGCCGTTATGCGGTCACCGGGGGTGGCGGAGCGCATATAGTCGATCCGCAAATCCAAGGTCGCTGTCGCAACCGGAGAAGCGGGGTGCGCCATCACGGCCGCCCCTGCACAGGTATCCATCAACGCTGAAACAGCACCGCCATGAATGACACCCGTTTCAGGATCACCAACAAAACGCGGGTCATAGTCCATGCCGATCACGGCTTTGCCGTCTTCAATTTCCGTCAGTTGCATTCCCAACTCAATCGCATGCGGGATCGCTTCGATGAATTGTCGGGCCAAGACATCGCGTCGGGTCTTTTGGGCATCTGACATGTGCACTCCTCATCTTTCATCTTATTGGGTACATATGATTGCGCCGATTGACCACCTGCCACTCGCATCACGCTGTTGCCCCAATTCAAGCTTAGCGTTACGATTGGCTTAAGGGAGAGATACATGTCGGACACACGCTTAACATTTAAAGAGATGTGCGCGAAATTCGATGTCACGCCACGTACGTTGCGCTACTACGAATACATTGAACTGCTAACCCCAGAAAAAGAAGGCCGGTCGCGCTTTTATGGCGCGAAAGAACTGGCGCGTATGACCCTGATCTTACGTGGACGGCGGTTTGGATTCTCTTTGGAAGATATCCGGCAATGGCTGATGATTTATGAAAACGAAGGCACCCAAGCGCAAATGCAAGAATGGGTGGCCCTCGCTGATCGGCAGTTAGTGGAACTCGCCGAACAACAAAGGCAATTGGAAGACACGATTTCAGAACTACGCAATCTCCGGGACACGACAGCCAAAACGCTGAGCTAGACTTCTTTGCCAGCTCACTTAGGCGTCACATTGACGTCATCGGGCACGGGTTTTTGCCGAAAATCACAGCCTGATTCACACGCAATGGTGGCCGGTCAGATTGACAGCTCTTCCCGCAAACCCCTTTTAAAAGCGCTTTGGGGGGAATAATTGAAATTCTTCCCCGTTTTTTTATTGCGCATGACCCAGCGTCATCTTTGCTGACCTTTCGTCAACCTGTTCGTGACGCCACGTTACGTTTACGTGAACGTCAACTTTGCTTGTATAGTCGTCTCATCCTTCGCAAGTGCGTGGCATTGAAACACGCATAAAAGGAATGGAACGATGACGACTGAAACACTTAACATTCGGCAGATGTGTGACGCATTTGATGTGACGCCACGCACGCTTCGCTTTTACGAAGCCAAAGAACTGCTGTTCCCTGTCCGTGAAGGGCAAAAGCGCCTGTTCACCAAGCGCGACCGCGCACGCCTCAAGCTGATCCTGCGCGGCAAGCGCTTTGGTTTCTCGCTCGAGGAGATCCGCCAATTGCTCGACCTGTACCATATGGACGACGAGCAAGAGGTGCAGCTGTCGAAAACATATGTCCTTGCCGAACGCCACCTTGCCGACATGGAGGCCCAGAAGGCCGAGTTGGAAGAAGCGATTGGCGAGCTGAAAGAACAAATGGCTTGGGGCGCTGAAAAGCTGACCAAGCTGGCCAAAGAGAAAACGGTCGCGGCCTAAATCAGGCTGCCGCCACCCAACACTATAAGACGGAGAGACACCCGATGCCGATCTACAACGCACCAAACAAAGACATCCAGTTTGTACTGCACGACCTATTGAAGGTCTCAGAGCAGGACATTCCAGGGTTTGAAGACCTTGACCGTGACTTTACCAATGCTGTTGTTGAAGAGGCAGGCAAGGTAGCGACCGAAGTGCTGCACCCGCTGAACATCGTGGGTGACACTGAGGGTTGCGTCATGGAGAATGGTGTTGTCCGTACGCCGACGGGTTTCAAAGAAGCCTTTGCACAGATGAAAGATGGCGGTTGGACCGCGATGGATTGCGATCCTGAATATGGCGGACAGGGTCTGCCTTACGTGATGCACACGGCCGCTCAGGAAACATTCGTGTCTTCCAACATGGCGTTCCAGATGTATCAGGGTCTGACCCACGGTGCATACTCTGCGATCTATGCGCATGGCTCGGACGAGCAAAAACAAAAATTCCTGCCCAAGATGGTGTCTTGTGAATGGACGGGCACAATGAACCTGACAGAGCCACACTGCGGCACTGATCTGGGTTTGATGCGCACCAAGGCTGTGCCACAGGACAATGGGTCTTACAAAATCTCTGGCCAGAAGATCTTTATCTCTGCTGGTGAGCACGACATGGCGGATAACATCATCCATCTTGTGTTGGCGAAAATCCAAGGTGGTCCCGAAGGCATCAAAGGTGTGTCCCTCTTTATTGTGCCAAAGTTCCTTGTGAATGACGATGGTTCCCTTGGTGCACGCAACGGTGCGACTTGCGGCAAGATCGAAGAAAAGATGGGCATCCACGGTAACTCGACTTGCGTGATGAACTACGACGAAGCCGAAGGCTATCTGATCGGTGAAGAGCATAAAGGCATGCGTGCGATGTTCACAATGATGAACGAAGCCCGTTTAGGTGTAGGCCTGCAAGGCTATGCCCAAGCCGAAAGCGCCTATCAAAATGCGGTGGCTTACGCGAACGACCGCCTGCAAGGGCGCGATGTGACTGGGGCAAAGAACCCTGACGGGCCTGCCGATCCACTGATCGTGCACCCCGATATTCGCCGTAACCTGATGGATCAAAAATCATTTGTTGAGGGCGCACGTGCCTTCACATTCTGGGGCGCCTATCTGATCGACCGCGCACACAAGAACCAAGACGCCGAGGCAGATGGCCTGATTTCATTGATGACCCCCGTTATCAAAGGCTTCCTGACTGACAAAGGCTTTGAATACGCTACTGCGGCTCAGCAGGTTTACGGCGGACATGGGTACATCGAAGAATGGGGCATGTCCCAATATGCCCGCGACGCACGTATCGCAATGATCTACGAGGGTGCCAATGGCGTGCAGGCGCTTGACCTTGTAGGCCGCAAGCTGGCGCAGGATGGCGGCAAACATGTGATGGCGTTCTTTGACATGGTCAAAACCTTCATCAAGGAAAACGAAGGCAATGAGGCGCTGAACAAAGAGTTCCTGACACCGCTGAAAGCAGCGTCCAAGGATCTGCAGGCCGCTGGCATGTACTTTATGCAGAACGCCACTAAGCCGAATAATGCGCTGTCCGGGTCTTATGATTTCATGCACATGATGGGCCACGTCTGCCTTGGCCTGATGTGGGCACGTATGGCGAAAGCTGCGATGGAAGCCTTAGAAAAAGGTGCATCTGACACCGAATTCTACGAAACCAAGATCGCAACTGGCCGCTATTACATGGCGCGCCAATTGCCAGCCACAGCGATGCACCTTTCGCGCATCAACACCGGCGGCGATACAATCATGGCGTTAGAGGCCGCAAGCTTCTAAGCTTCGTAAGGGTGCGGTGATGTCATCGCGCCCTTATCGGATTTCCACATTCCGGAAATCCCCCGCTTGGGTTGGGAGGCCTGCAAGATGACCATGAAACTGTATTGCTTTGGTGAAAGCGGCAACGCTTACAAAGCCGCCCTGACCCTCACCCTTGCTGACGCCGAATGGGAGCCCGTTTTCGTGGACTTCTTCAAAGGTGAAAGCCGAAGCCCTGAGTTTCGCGCGTTGAACGTCATGGGGGAAGTGCCCGTGCTGGAAGATGGCGAAATGGTCCTGACCCAATCAGGTGTTATCCAAGACTACATCAGTTCCAAGACCGGCAAACTGGGTGGCCGTTCCGCCGCCGAGCGCCGTGAAGTACTGCGCTGGATGTTCTTTGATAACCACAAAGTGTCTGGCGTTGCGGGTCCCTTGCGGTTCAACATGAATTTCCTGTCCGAGGACAAACGCAACGCCGATGTGAACAATTTCATGGCCATGCGCCTCGCTTCAGCTTTGAAGATCATGGAGACGCAATTGGCCGCTACCGCATGGCTCGCTGGTGACGATATCACAATCGCGGACATCGCGTGCGCTGGTTACCTGTTTTACCCCGAAGGTTTCACCTTCGACCGTGCCGATTACCCGAATATCAATCGCTGGCTGGACGCAATCGCGGCCCAGCCCGGTTGGAAACACCCTTATGACTTGATGCCGCGCGCCCTTGGCTAACGCGGACTTAAATACCCGGAGGACCCTATGACCGAAGCCTATATCTACGACGCCATCCGCACGCCGCGTGGCAAAGGCCGCAAAGACGGCAGCCTGCATGAGGTGACATCAGCCCGCCTGTCCGCAGGCGTTCTGAATGCCCTCAAAGAGCGGAACAACCTTGAAGGTCACGCTGTTGAAGATGTGATCTGGGGCAACGTCACTCAAGTGGCTGAACAAGGTGGTTGCCTTGCGCGGACAGCTGTTCTGGCCTCTGATTTGGATCAGTCTATTCCCGGTCTGGCGATTAACCGGTTTTGCGCCTCAGGTATGGAGGCTGTGAACCTCGCCGCCAACCAAGTCAAAGGCGGCGCAGGCCAAGCCTATATCGCGGGTGGTGTGGAAATGATGGGCCGTGTGGCCATGGGTTCTGACGGCGCTGCGATCGCGGTCGATCCGTCTATTGCGATGGACACGTACTTTGTCCCGCAAGGCATTTCAGCCGACATTATCGCAACCGAATATGGTTTCAGCCGCGATGATGCAGATCAGCTTGCCATGGAAAGTCAGAAACGCGCCAAAGCCGCTTGGGATGACAAGCGTTTCGACAAGTCAATTGTGCCTGTGCGTGACGTGAACGGCCTGGCGATCCTCGATCACGACGAATACATGCGCCCGGGCACTGATATGCAGTCATTGGGTGGTCTGAACCCTGCGTTTCAAGCCATGGGCGAGGTCATGCCCGGCTTTGATAAGGTCGCTTTGATGAAGTACCCCCATCTTGAGAAGATCAACCACATTCACCACGCGGGTAACTCATCCGGGATCGTGGATGGCGCAGCCGGTGTTCTGATCGGTTCCAAAGAATACGGCGAAGCGATGGGCATCAAGCCCCGCGCTGTCATCCGCGCAACGGCCAAGATCGGCACCGACCCGACGATTATGCTGACCGGCCCTGTGCCTGTGACCGAAAAGATCATGGCCGATAGTGGCATGAGCATCAGCGATATTGACTTGTTTGAAGTCAACGAGGCTTTTGCCTCGGTTGTCTTGCGCTTCATGCAGGCCTTCGACGTCGATAGCTCTAAGGTCAATGTGAATGGCGGATCGATTGCAATGGGCCACCCTCTTGGCGCGACAGGTGCGATCATCATTGGCACATTGCTAGATGAGCTTGAGCGCACAGGCAAAGGCACCGGTCTTGCGACGCTTTGTATTGCGTCAGGAATGGGAGCCGCAACAATCATCGAGCGGGTGTAGGCAATGCCGGAAAAGATGACCGAAACAGAAGCTACAGAGATTTACCAAGACCTCTTGGATCGGATCTGTGACGCCTATTTTTCTGGTGATTTTTCCGCATTCAAAGCCGCCATTCAGGTGCCTCATGTCTACAAGACAGAAGGCCAAGAACAGCACATCGAAAGCTATGAACAAATGCAGCAAGCTTTCGATTGTTTTTGTGACTACCTGCAAGGCGTTGGCGTGACCGACTTTATTCGCACTTGCACAGGTGCAATGGAGTTGGGTCCAAACCGAATTCTTGGCGGCCATACCACCGAACTGTTGCGTAACGGCGCGCGTTTGCGTGAGCCATACACCGTTTGGGCAACTTTGGAATTGATTGATGGCAATTGGATGGTGACCTCATCTGAAAATGCCATCTCTGACACAGCATGGCAGTCTTTGGCGTTCCGCCAAGGCGCCGCAATGAAACAATAGCCGCCGCGTATGCGGTTGGGAAAATAACCTCCCGATTTAGGAGACTAGAATGACCGACTTTACAATGACCACTGACGCCGATGGCGTCGCCACAATCGTCTGGGACACTGTTGGCAAATCCATGAACGTGATGAACCAGCAAGGTTTCCTTGATTTGGACGCGCTGGTGGATCAGGCCTTGGCCGATGACGCAATCAAAGGCGTGATCATCACATCTGGCAAGGAAGGGACGTTTGCCGGTGGCATGGACCTGAATATTATCGCCAAGATGAAGGAAAGCGCGGGCGACGATCCAGCCCGCGGGTTGTTTGAAGGCGTGATGGATATGCACGCAGTGCTGCGCAAGATTGAACGCGCAGGCATGGACCCCAAGACCAACAAAGGCGGCAAGCCGATTGCTTGCGCCCTGCCCGGCACAGCACTTGGCATTGGTCTGGAAATTCCGCTGGCCTGTCACCGCATCTTTGCTGCTGACAATCCAAAGGCCAAGATCGGCCTGCCCGAAATCCTTGTCGGTATCTTTCCCGGCGCGGGCGGTACGACGCGTTTGTCCCGCAAGCTGGGTGCGATGGGTGCATCGCCGCTGCTACTGGAAGGCAAGTTGAACGATCCCAAAAAGGCCAAAGCGGCTGGTGTTGTTGATGAAGTTGTCCCAGCAGACGAATTGCTGTCCGCGGCCAAAGCTTGGGTGTTGTCCGAACCGTCCATCGTCAAACCATGGGATGAAAAGGGCTACAAAATGCCTGGCGGCGCGCCATATCACCCTGCCGGTTTCATGACTTTTGTGGGTGCCTCGGCGATGGTCAACGGCAAGACCCAAGGTGTCTATCCAGCGGCCAAGGCGTTGCTCTCTGCGGTCTACGAAGGCGCATTGGTGCCTTTCGATACCGCGATCAAGATTGAGGCCCGCTGGTTTACCAACATCCTGATGAACCCCTCATCCTCTGCCATGATCCGCAGCCTGTTCATCAACAAGGAAGCCTTAGAGAAAGGTGCGAACCGCCCCGAAGCCCCTGACCAAAGTGTCAAAAAGGTTGGCGTGATCGGCGCTGGCATGATGGGCGCAGGTATCTCACTGGTTTCCGCATTGGCCGGGATCGAGGTTGTCCTGATCGACAGCACGCAAGAGGCCGCCGACAAAGGCAAATCTTACACCACCGCACATCTGGACAAAGGCATGGCCCGCAAGAAGGTCACGCAGGAAAAGAAAGACGCGGTCCTTGGCCTGATCAACGCGACAACGGATTATGACGCGCTGAAAGGTTGCGATCTGATTGTTGAGGCTGTGTTCGAAGATGTCGGTGTCAAAGCTGACGTCACAGCCAAGGTGCAGGCCGTCACCGGCCCTGATTGCATCTTTGCCACCAACACCTCGACCTTGCCAATTACAGAATTGGCCAAGGCATCTGCGGATTCCGAAAAGTTCATCGGCATCCACTTCTTCAGTCCGGTCGACAAGATGCTGCTGGTGGAAATCATCAAAGGGAAAGAAACCGGCGATGTGGCTGTCGCCAAAGCGCTCGACTTTGTCCGCCAGATCAAGAAGACGCCAATCGTCGTCAACGATGAACGCTTCTTCTACGCGAACCGCTGCATCATTCCCTACATCAACGAAGGCATTCGGATGGTAAAGGAAGGCGTGGAGCCGAGCCTGATCGAGAACGCGGCCAAACTGGTCGGCATGCCACTGGGCCCGCTGCAACTGGTCGATGAAACTTCCGTCGATCTGGGTGTGAAAATCGCCAAAGCAACGCGCGCGGCGATGGGCGATGCATACCCCGATGGCGAAGTGGACGAGGTTCTGTTCTGGATGTTCGACCAAGAACGTCTAGGCCGCAAATCCAACGCAGGCTTTTACAGCTATGACGAAAAGGGCAAGCGCGGCGGACTATGGGATGGGCTTGCAGCACAATACCCGGTGGCCGACGAACAGCCTGATCTAATCACCGTGCAGCACCGCCTGCTGTTCGCACAAACGCTGGAAGCGGTCCGTGCGCTGGAAGAAGGCGTGTTGGAAGACATCCGCGAAGGCGACGTTGGCGCGATCTTGGGTTGGGGCTTTGCGCCATGGTCTGGCGGTCCGTTCAGCTGGCTGGATATCATCGGCGCACCCTATGCCGCCGAACGCTGTGATCAGCTGACTGCCGAGTTTGGTGAGCGGTTCAAAACACCTGACCTGCTGCGCGAGATGGCGGACAAAGGTCAGGATTTCTACAAGCGTTTCGGCACTGCTGCGAAAGCGGCCTAAGCTAGCGGGCGCATCCCCAACAAGGGGGTGCGCCACATTAAAACGTCGTCTGATATCCAAATCGCTCAATATCGACGCTTGCTATTTCTTGCACAATTTCAAAGCCTTCCGCGTCATAGTAGACGCGCCAATCTGCGCCACGCTCTGAAAGGTTCTCATGCCCAACACTTAGTAAAAACCCTAAGTGTTGCCACAGCGGCGCCAAATCCTCGGGATGTTCCAATCGCGCAAAAAGATCACAGCGTTCTTGGCCTGTCGCATCGGTCACATAGCTTGCATAGCTGTTTGCCCTGATCGCGGCCTGAACGGTAGGATCTTTCAAGAACTCCGGAAAACGAACCGCTTTGGCCACTTGCACCGCGGGATGCGCAAATGTCTGCGCACGTAACCAATGATAATAGCTGACAATGCGGTCCCACGGATTGCGCACTAGCGTGAAAACAAAAGCATCCTCTGGATAAAGCCCGTCCACATCACGCAAGCTACTGTGTTTCCAAATCCGCCCCGGCGCTTGCAGGTCTTGCTGACGTTTTCTGCGGCGTTGTGCCTTGGGGGTATCGCCAATCAGAATATCATCGGAAGTTGCGCGATCTTCCAAAGCCAAAGACATGCTTGTGCCACCAGTCTTGGGAATATGCACAAAGACATATGACCGCTGATGCGAAATGATCATGGCGCACGCCGCATGGCGATGACGACACCAGACAGAATAATCAGCGCCATCCCGAAAAACGCCAAAGGCGTGATGGTTTGATCCCAAATATACCATGCCCATCCGCTGGCGAAGACCAGTAAGGAAAACTCAAAAACCGCGACAGAGCTGGCCTCTCCGATTTGGTAACCGCGGAAGATAAAAAGTATCCCGATCAGGGTCCCGACGGCCTGCAAAGCAATCCAAAACAGCATCGTCCCGCTTAACGGCATCCAACCACGGCTCACCCAACCATCCGCACCGGTGCCCACCCCCGGAAAGACCAAACAGCCGATCCCGCCCATCACCAAAAGAACCAAAAAGAAACCGCTGGTCAGGGCGAGCGTCCCCTCACCTTCACACCAGGTGCGGGTCGCAATTGCACCGATGGCATAGAAAAGACCTGCCACGATCGGCAAGAATGTGACCCACTCCAGATTGGCCGGATCAGGCTGGATGACCAAGAGCGCGCCTGAGAACCCCAAAATGATCGCAAAGGCATGTAACCGTGTGATGCGCTTTCCCTGAAAGACCGCAGCGATCAACGCAACAAACAGCGGAGATGTAAAGAAACCGGCAACAACCAGACCAATCGGCAAAATCGCAAGGCACCCAAAATAGATCAGCATGGCCATGCCCTGAATGACGCTGCGCGCGCCAACAGCCCAAAATCGTTGCGGGCGCATTGTCCCGACCCCGGCGCCTGCAATCACTAACATAATGGCCAACGCAAAAAGGCTGCGCAGAAAGTGGAACTGCCAAAGCGACCCCGCATCCGTGATATAGAGGGTAAAGTTATCGCTTAGCCCCAAAGCGGCCATGC
This sequence comes from uncultured Paracoccaceae bacterium, assembly GCA_947496605.1. Classification (GTDB taxonomy): domain Bacteria; phylum Pseudomonadota; class Alphaproteobacteria; order Rhodobacterales; family Rhodobacteraceae; genus Yoonia. The sequence goes on from CANMDF010000004.1 coordinate 120,915, forward strand.
CTGCTAAAATTGACAGTGCGGCGCGGGTTGGGGAGACCACTTGAGGCATGGTTTGTCCTTGGAAAGCAATTCTGGCTTCCAAAAGCTATCAAACTGGCGCAATACTCAACCCTCAAAGCGACATGAGCTGCGGGAGGGCTGTATGGGTTGGATGCGAGATGAAACAGGCTTGGGCAAACGGGCCGCGAACTATGTGCCACTGACACCGTTGTCACATTTGCAACGCGCGGCCCTGATCTTTGCTGATCGCGAGGCTGTGGTTTACGGCAAAACCCGGCTGACCTATGCAAAATACTATCGGCGCGTGTCACGATTGGCCTCGGCACTGACCAAAGTTGGGGTCAAACCGGGTGATGTTGTGGCGACAATTCTTCCCAACATCCCCGCGCAATCCGAAGCAGCCTTTGGCGTGCCCGCCTGCGGCGCGGTGCTCAACACAATCAACACGCGGCTAGACGTCGATACGGTCGCGTATATTTTCGATCACGGTGAAGCAAAAGTCGCTCTCGTCGACAGCCAATTCCTGCCGATGGTCATGGCCGCTGTTGAGCTGATGGAAGGCCCTGCCCCGTTGATCATCGAAGTCCCTGATGACCAAGCCGGCGTGCACGCGATGGCCGAACAGCAAAACTACGAGGATTTCCTCGCCGCTGGCGACCCAGAGTTCGCATGGATCCTGCCAGAAGATGAATGGGAAAGCCTTGCACTGAACTATACATCCGGCACGACGGGGCGGCCAAAGGGCGTGGTATATCATCACCGTGGCGCTTACCTGATGACGATGGGCACACCAATAAGTTGGGAATTGCCGCTGTTCATGCGCTACCTGCAGATCGTGCCGTTGTTTCACTGCAATGGCTGGAACCACACATGGATGATGCCCGCACTTGGCGGGACCGTGGTGTGTTGTCGTGACGTGTCGGCAAAGGCCGTATATGACGCGATTGGCGACGAAGGGGTCACACATTTTGGTGGCGCACCTATCGTGCTGAACCTGATCGTAAACGCTGATGACGCGGACAGACGCGCCTTTGATCACACCGTTGAAGTGTTTACCGCAGGTGCGCCACCTGCGCCTGCAACGCTTGCGGCAATTGGCAAACTGGGCTTCAACATCAAACAGGTCTACGGGCTGACAGAAACCTACGGGCACGTCACCGAATGCATTTGGGATGAGGCGTGGGATACCCTGCCAGAAGAAGACCAAGCGTCGATCAAAGCACGCCAGGGCGTGGCCTTCCCCATGATGGAAGACGTCACCGTTGTGGACGAGCACATGGGGCAAGTCCCACGCGACGGCGGCACCCAAGGCGAGATTGTCATGCGCGGCAATGCCGTGATGAAAGGCTACCTCAAGAACCCAGAGGCCACCGAGAAAGCCTTTGCAGGCGGTTATTTCCACTCCGAAGATCTGGCCATCCAGCATCCGGGTGGATCAATCCAAATCTCGGATCGGGCCAAAGACATTATCATTTCGGGTGGCGAGAATATCAGCTCGGTCGAAGTTGAAGGGGCGCTGATGCATCATGCGGCAGTGAACCTTTGCGCGGTTGTCGCAAAGCCTGACGACAAATGGGGCGAAGTGCCTTGCGCTTTTGTTGAATTGAAAGATGGTGCCAAAGCGACAGAAGCAGAGATCATTGCCTTCACCCGTGAACGCTTGGCGGGGTTTAAGTGCCCTAAAAAGGTTGTGTTCCAAGAGTTGCCGAAGACATCGACGGGAAAAATTCAGAAGTTTGAGCTTAGAAAGCTGGCCAAAGCGTTTGCGTCTTAGCTCTTGATGCCTCCGGCGGAAGTTTGATTGGACATAGAAAATCAAAGGTTTGTGAACCGTATCTCTGTACCCTAAATCAGCGGTACAGGCGGAAGCGTTGATGACCGTGACATGGAAAGTCGCGCTGGGGTGGACCTGAACCGGTCAGCTTGTAGTGAGCAACACTCCAGCGTGCATCATGCAATTTTCTATGTCCAATCAAACTTCCCCCGGAGGGTCCCAGCCGCGCCAAGCGTACCGACCGTCCAGGTTTGGTTTCCAACATGACAATCTATTCCAACGCCGCTACTCTGACTTAAAAAGGGCAGCGAACAGATGACGGCACTCGACCGATATGTACGGCTAGAGAGTGAGGCACTTTGGCGTGCCGAACCTGATGGACAACGCCGAGATGTTACCATCTCATTTGGCGATGCAACGCTTGTGATTGCGGACGCAACGGGCCGCCCATTGGCCCATTGGTCTTTGCCCGCACTGATCCGTCAGAACCCAGATGAAGTCCCTGCCCTCTATGCACCCGATGAGGATGCGAGCGAAATTCTTGAAATTTCAGATACGACAATGATTGAGGCGATCGAAGAGGTACGCGCGGCACTCGCAAAATCACGGCCACATCCGGGAAAGCTGCGTCATTGGCTGACGGGTGGCCTGATTGCGACAACGCTCGCGCTGGCTGTCTTTTGGCTGCCCGGTGCGCTGACCCGGCAAACGCTTGCTGTGGTGCCACCTCAGAAGCGGGCAGAAATTGGCATGGAAATGCTGGGCTATGTGCAGACTAAAACTGGCCCCGCCTGCCAAGCGTCGCGCACCGATGTAGCAGCAAGTCGATTGGCGCAGCGTGTTTTTGGCCCCGGCACGTCGGCGCAGATCATCATTGTTTCCGACTTGCAGCAGGGTGCAGTCGCCCTGCCCGGCAGATTGTTTGTTCTGGACTACGGGATGCTGCAAACCGCGGATGACCCTGCGGTTGCTGCCGGATATTTGCTTGCTGCACAGGCGGTCGCGATCGACAAGGATCCGCTTGAGGCCATTCTGAATGACGCTGGAATGGCAACCACCTTCCGGCTTTTGACAACCGGTGATGTCCCAAGCGCTATCCTCAGAGCAAGCGCGAATACGGTCGTCCAAACCTCACACACCATACCGAATGCAGACACGCTAAAGGGTGCATTTACAAATGCGGCTGTGCCTCTTGCGCCCTACCTAAAGGCGGTTGATGCGCGCACGGGCACCATGCCAGATCTGGGCCCCGAGCCACTTGAAGATCAAGAGATACCATTGATCCTGGATGACAGTGACTGGGTCAGTTTACAGAATGTCTGCAATCAGTAGACGTTATTTGGTTCCAAACATTCTGTCGCCTGCATCGCCCAATCCGGGCACGATATAGCCGTTTTCATTCAGGTGGCTGTCAATTGCAGCCGTCACAATAGGTACATCAGGATGCGCTTCTTGCATGCGTGCAATGCCTTCGGGGGCGGCCAACAAGCACAAGAAACGGATGTTTTTGGCCCCTGCCTCTTTTAGCAGATCAATCGCTGCAACGGATGAGTTTCCGGTGGCAAGCATCGGATCAACAGCAATGACCAAACGGTCCTCAAGTTCGGTCGGCACCTTAAAGTAATACTGAACAGGTTTGAGTGTTTCTTCATCACGGTAAAGCCCCACAAAACCAACACGCGCCGACGGGATCAATTCAAGCACACCATCAAGCAGGCCGTTGCCCGCCCGCAAGATTGAGACCAGTGCCAGTTTCTTGCCGTCGATCACAGGTGCGTCCATCGGCTCTAGTGGTGTATCAATGCGTTTGGTCGTCATAGGCAGCCCGCGGGTCACCTCATAGGCCAGTAGCTGACTGATCTCGCGTAGCAACTGCCGGAAGACGGCTGTGGATGTATCTGTTTGCCGCATCAACGTCAGTTTGTGTTGTACAAGCGGGTGCGTGACGTGGGTTACGTTGTCAGTCATTGGGCAGGCTCCAGTCGTTTGGCCACGCGGGCCTTTGTGTCATCGTCGCAAAAGGCCGCCGTTAAGGCCGTTTCATTCAACGCTTTGAAATCATCACTTTCCCAACCAAAAGTGCGGTTGAGCATGTCATATTCGGCAGTCATCGTGGTGTGAAAGAAGGGTGGGTCATCGGTTGAGACAGTGACCTTCACGCCAGCATCGCGCAGTTTGGCGATTGGATGGCTGGACCAATCATCAACAGCTTTCAGGACAACATTCGATCCCGGACATACCTCTAACACGATATCCTTTTCCAAGATTTCATCGACCAACGCCGGATCTTCAATCGCCCCAATGCCGTGGCCAACACGTTCAACGCCCAGCGCATGGATCGTCTCGGACACCATCGACGGGCCGCCCCATTCGCCCGCGTGACATGTCAAAGGCAAGCCTGCCTCACGTGCCAAATCAAAACTGTAGGCATAGTCCGCCGGCCGCCCGACCATTTCGCCACCCGCCATACCGTAGCCTGTGATGAAATCACCAAAGGTTTCAGCAGCACATCTAGCGGCGGGTTTGCAGGCCTCGGGACCAAAGTGGCGAATACCTGTGACGATCCCTTTGAGCGTGATCCCCAGTTTTTCTTCAGCTTCCCGCGCGGCATCTTCCATCGCGGCAAGATAATCTTTCCAAGCGCCCAGATCACCGCCACCGCAAAAGTCTGGAGACACGAAAGTTTCCATGTAGACAACGCCATGTGCGGCTGTTTCTTGCAGCACGGCCATCGTGAGGCGACGAAAATCGTCAGGGGTCTGCAATGTTGTGCATGCTGCCTCATAGATTTTCAGAAAGTGATCGAAATCGCGGAAAGCATAGCCACCTTTGGCATCAAAAATACCGCTGATGTCGATCTGCTTTTCATGCGCCAACTGTTTGATAAACGCTGGCGGTGCGCAACCTTCTAGGTGGGTGTGCAGTTCTACTTTCGGCATCGTTTGAAAGGTCATAGAAAGCTCTTTCCTTGGCCCGCATAGGGGACTTTCAAATGGGCGGCGATTGAAGCGGCCACATCAACGAAACGAAGGTGACCCAGTTCCCTTGTCCCGGCCCCATGCACCAACACTGGCACACGTTCGCGGGTATGATCGGTGCCCGCCCATGACGGGTCATTGCCATGATCGGCTGTCACGATCAACAAGTCATCACTGCGCATTTTGGGCAGAATTTTTGCAAGTTCTGCATCGAACCATTCAAGGTGTTTGCCATAACCCACAGGGTCCCGGCGATGCCCGTATTCGCTGTCAAACTCGACCAGATTTGCGAAAACAAACGATCCTTCCTTGGCTTCAGCAACTAGATCATTGATGTGTTCCATCAAAACGGCATCGCGCCCTTTACGCAGATCATCAATGCCGCGCATCGAAAAGATATCGCCAATCTTGCCGACCGCATGAACGGTGCGACCTGCATCATGAACATAGTCACAAATAGTCGGCGACGGTGGCGCGATGGCAAAATCTTTGCGGTTCTCGGTGCGGTAAAAGTTCCCAACCTCGCCAAGAAATGGGCGCGCAATCACCCGCCCCAGTTTCATCGTATGTAGCGTCGGAGCGAGATCTTTGCACAGCTTCATCAGTCGCTCTAGTCCAAATGCCTCTTCATGGGCTGCGATCTGTAGAACGCTGTCAGCCGATGTATAACAAATCGGCCACCCCGTGCGCATATGCTCAGCACCGTCCTGTTCAATAACAACGGTACCCGAGCAATGGCGGTTCCCCAATATCCCGTCAGTGCCTGCCAGCTTGCAAATCAATGCAGTCAGGTCAGCAGGGAACGCCGGGTTTGTGTCGGGAAACGTATGCCAATCCCATGGCACTGGAACACCGGCAAGTTCCCAATGGCCAGATGGCGTATCTTTGCCGCGCGATACTTCTGTGGCGGCACCCCAAGCGCCGGTTGGCTGCGCATCCAGCCCAACCGCATCTTCACCCGAGGCCAGCTGGACGGCGGCCCCTAGTCCCAGTGCATCAAGTGTCGGCACGTCTAACCCTGCCGCGCGGGCGATATGCGCAACCGTATTGGAACCTGTGTCTGGCAAATCGCCGTTAAAGAATTGATCGGCATCCGGCGCACCGCCAATGCCCACACTATCAATCACAATCAAGAACGCGCGTGGCATCAGGTGATCCCTTCAATAACCAATGGACCGGATGTGACCGCATCACCGATTGTGATCGCGGCCTGCACGGCCATCGCGGCCTCAACCGCCGTATCTTCATCTGCAGCATGCACCACACAAAGCGGGTCGCCACGGGTCACAGCGGTCCCTAATGAAACCATTTCAGTCAAACCAACGGCGGGATTGATACGGTCCGTTTCAATCTTGCGTCCCCCGCCCAAGCCCACGACCGTTAGGCCCAGTGCTTCGCCGTCGATCGCCACGATATGACCTGTTGCAGGTGCGGTCACTTCACCCACTACGGGTGCTTTGGGCAAATGCGTATGCCAATCATGCGCCATATCGGGCGGGCCGCCCAAGGCCGCAATCATTTGCGCAAAGCGTTCCATCGCAGAGCCAGAACTGATCGCTGACTTTACTTTTGAAACCGCCGCCGCCGTGTCTTCGCCCTGCATCATTAACAGCTGCGCACAAAGCCCCACTGTCAAATCGTAAAGCCGAGGTGCGGCTGTCGCATCGCCTGCCAGCACCTCCATACAAATCCCGACCTCAACCGCATTACCAAGTGCAGGCGAAAGCGGTTGGTTCATATCAGTGATCAATGCAGCGGTCTGACACCCTGCACCATTGGCTGTATCAACCAAGCCACGGGCAAGTGCGCGGGCCGTTTCGGGAGTTTTCATAAACGCGCCTGACCCGCATTTCACATCCAAAATCAGGCTTTCCAGACCAGCCGCCAACTTCTTGGACAGGATCGAGGCGGTGATCAGATCAACGCTCTCAACCGTCGCGGTCACATCGCGGATCGCATAAAGGCGGCGATCGGCGGGGGCAATCTGGCCTGTCGCACTGACAATCGCGCACCCTACTTCGCGGGTCATCAAGCGCAACTGTTTCTCAGAAACGTTGATGTTAAGCCCTGGTATCGCCTCAAGTTTATCCAGCGTACCACCGGTATGCCCCAAACCGCGCCCAGAGATCATCGGCACATAAGCCCCGCAAGCCGCCAACACTGGCGCCAAGATCAGCGACACGCAGTCGCCCACACCACCTGTTGAGTGTTTATCAATGACAGGCCCCGGCAGATCCCATGTCATAACATCACCGCTGTCGCGCATCCCTTGAGTTAGCGCGACACGGCCCGCATCGCCCAGACCATTCACAACCACCGCCATTGCAAATGCACCTGCCTGCGCATCGCTGACAGCGCCAGACGCAAGGCCGCTTGCGAACCATGTCAGTTCTTCCCGACTTGGGTTTTCCTTGTCTCTGACTTTCGCGATGATGGCGCGCGCGTCCATGTCAGACACGGCTCATGTAATCGGCATCAAAGCTGCCCGGCAAAAGGGCCGCAACGGTTGTCTCATGGACAACACCGTCAGTCGTGGCGAGGGTGACTTTCACATCACCTTGCGCGAATTCAGCAATCTTCTGGCGGCAGCCCCCACACGGGCTGACAGGTTTGGGGCTATCTGCGATGACAGCAATCTCGGCAATCGCGGTATCCCCGCTTGCGACCATCGCTGCAATGGCACCGGCCTCGGCACAGGTGCCTTCGGGGTATGCCACGTTTTCGACATTGCAGCCCACGTGAACATCGCCGGACGTCGATCTAAGCGCCGCCCCGACCTTGAACTTTGAATAAGGCGCATGGGCGTTTTCCCGCACCATCCGCGCGTCGTCGATCAATGACATGAGGCCTCCAATAGTAGCTACACCAGAGTGTGACGGGACGTGTCGGGATGCAAGAGGGTTAGGTCCTACGGAAGACACCAGGCAAGGCCACCTCCAGCAATTCCAGATCATCTGATGGATCAGCATAGCGTGTTTGCATCCCCGGAGGGATGACAAAGGCATCGCCGGGGGCAAGTTGATAGGGCTCTTTGCCTTCCCCCTCTAGCGTCATTGTGCCTTCCATCACGAAAGTAAAATGTATGTCCGCGTCATGGCTGGCCCATACCGGATCGCCCTGCCCTTTGCGGATCACATTGACGCCTGCGACGCCCTTGGTATTGGCAGCAATCGTCGTGTCGCGTGCGATAAATCCAGGCAATTGTGCTGGATGCCATTCAGCTTTGTCCACTTCGTTAAAGACAAATCTCTGCCCCTGCCATTCGCGGTCGGGGCGCAGATGCGGCGTCGGCAATTCCATGTCGTGGTCAATCTCGGTGACATGTTCGGCAGGCACGCCGATTTCAATCACCTCGATCCCGTCTGAGGCCTCAAGCACCCGGTGTCTGATCTCAGGAGGTTGGATAAAGCAATCGCCCGCTTTCAGGCGTATCGGTGGCCCTTGGTCTTCGTACACAACATCGACCCAGCCACGATAGCAAAAGATCAGCTGAAACCCGACCTTGTGGAAATGCACCATATCAGGGACAGGGCCACCATCAGGAATCCGGATGTGACTGGCGATAATTGACCCACCCAAACGGGACGGGATCAAATCACGGTATTGCATGCCAGCACGGCCAATCACCCAAGGGGCTTGATCGGCCAATCGACGGACCACAAAGGCATGATCCGTTTGCGGCAATTCCAACGGCGGGTTCAGCGGGTATACTTCAACCCGCGTGCCCCCCGGCGCAGTCATCACGGTCTGCCCTTCGGCAAACCCCGCATTATCTGTCAAAATGCGCAGTAGACCGGGGCCCGTTCCGGCGCCTTGATCCAAGCGCACCCGCACCCCATGCCCCGAATAGACCGCAACCGCAGGATCATCCGCCGGATAAATCATATCAAGCCGCATCCCCAAGGTGCCGCCAAAAAAGCCTAAGTCCGCGCGTAAGTCCGTTGTGCTGAGGCAAACTTCGGCGCGTATTTCATCTGTCTTTGTCATGTTTTACACCCTGTCCTTGCGATAAAATATTTGCAAGAGTGGGGGCGTTGCGATTGACCCCGCGATGCAGCTTCCGTAAGGGAAGAAAAAATGGTTTAATATTAAACCATATTGGGAGGACGCTATGACAGACGATGCAAAAGACAGCCTGCGAGAGGCCGCACTTCACTATCATAAGTATCCAAAACCCGGAAAACTTGAAATCCGCGCGACAAAGCCTTTGGCGACAGGTCGCGACCTCGCGCGGGCCTATTCCCCCGGTGTGGCCGAGGCCTGTACCGAGATAAAGGCAGATCCTGACACTGCCCGCGATTATACCTCGCGCGGTAACTTGGTGGCCGTCGTCACGAATGGCACGGCGGTGCTTGGCCTTGGCAACATTGGTGCACTTGCGTCCAAGCCCGTGATGGAAGGCAAGGCCGTTCTGTTCAAGAAATTCGCCAACATCGATTGCTTTGATATTGAGCTGAACGAACCTGACCCCGAAAAGCTGGCCGACATCGTCTGCGCGATGGAGCCCACATTCGGCGCCATCAACCTGGAAGACATCAAAGCCCCTGACTGCTTTATCGTCGAAAAGCTGTGTCGTGAGCGGATGAACATCCCCGTTTTCCATGACGATCAACACGGCACAGCGATTGTTGTAGGTGCTGCTGCAACCAACGCATTGCGCATCGCGGGCAAAAAGTTCTCTGACATCAAAATCGTCAGCACTGGTGGCGGGGCCGCGGGCATTGCGTGCCTCAACATGCTGCTGAAGCTGGGCGTCAAACGCGAAAACGTCTACCTCTGCGATATCGAAGGGCTTGTCTACAATGGCCGTGAAAAAGACATGACGCCGCAAAAGGCCGAATATGCGCAAGGAACAACAGCGGCCACGCTGGATGATGTCATTGCAGGCGCCGATCTGTTCCTTGGCCTCTCAGGTCCAAACATCCTCAAGCCCGACATGGTCAAGAAGATGGCGGATCGTCCGATAATCTTTGCCCTCGCCAACCCCAATCCTGAAATCAGCCCTGACGATGCCCGCGCCGCCAATCCTGACGCAATCATTGCAACCGGTCGCAGCGATTTCCCCAATCAGGTCAATAACGTCCTGTGTTTTCCGTTCATCTTCCGCGGTGCACTCGACGTCGGTGCCACCGATATCAACGACGAGATGAAGATCGCTTGTGTCGAAGGCATCGCCGCCCTCGCCCGTGCGACGACCAGCGCAGAGGCTGCTGCAGCCTACAAAGGCGAACAGCTGACATTCGGTGCCGACTATCTGATCCCAAAACCTTTTGACCCACGCCTGATGGGTGTGGTCGCAAGCGCCGTGGCCGGGGCCGCCATTGAAACGGGTGTCGCGACCCGCCCTGTGGCCGATATGGAAGCCTATAAAGCCAACCTTGATGGCTCGGTCTTTAAATCCGCGATGATCATGCGCCCCGTCTTTGACGCCGCCCGCACCGCCACCCGCCGCATCGTCTTTGCCGAAGGCGAGGATGAGCGCGTGCTGCGTGCGTCCCAAGCGATCATGGAAGAAACCACCGATACGCCGATCCTAATTGGCCGCCCCGAGGTGATTGAGCGCCGCTGCGAACGTGCCGGCCTGACAATCCGCCCCGGCGTGGATTTCAGCATCGTGAACCCCGAAAACGACCCCCGTTATCGTGACTATTGGGGGACCTACCATGACCTGATGGCCCGCAAGGGCGTGACGCCAGATTTGGCCAAAGCAATCATGCGCACGAACACCACCGCCATTGCTGCCGTGATGGTGCAGCGCGGAGAGGCCGATAGCATGATCTGTGGTACCTTTGGTCAGTACCTGTGGCATTTGAAATACGTGTGCGAAATCCTGGGGACGAATGATTTCCACCCTATTGCAGGCATGTCTTTGATGATCCTCGAAGACGGCCCGCTGTTTGTGGCCGACACCCAAGTGCACCCGGAACCGACCCCGCTACAAATCTCAGAAACTGTGATCAGCGCCGCCCGCCACGTGCGGCGGTTCGGTGTTGATCCCAAGATTGCCTTATGTTCACACAGCCAGTTCGGCAACCTCGACAGCGACAGCGGACGACGGATGCGGGCGGCGATGGAGATCCTAGACAGCGCGCCGCGCGACTTTGACTATGAAGGCGAGATGCATGTCGATGCCGCCCTTGATGTGGAGTTGCGCAACCGTGTTTTTCCTGCCGCTCACTTGCCCGGTGCGGCAAATACTTTGGTCTTTGCAAATACCGACGCAGCCTCTGGCGTGCGCAATATCCTGAAAATGAAGGGGGGCGGGCTTGAAGTCGGACCAATCCTGATGGGCATGGGGAACCGCTGTCATATCGTGACGCCATCGATCACGGCGCGTGGACTGCTGAATATGTCTGCCGTGGCCGGCACACCAGTCGCGCACTACGGATAGTTAATTTATTGACACGCGCAGTCGTTCTTTTGGCGGCTGCGCTTGCCCTGTCCCGATACCATGCTTAACAATCCGCCCAACAGGTTTGGGAGGACACCATGGGATACGCTGACGTCTACGGCGCTTGGAAAAACGATCCAGAGGGGTTTTGGATGGATCAGGCCAAGTCAATTGACTGGGTCACACCACCGACAAAGGCGCTCGATGACAGCAACGCCCCGCTTTATCGCTGGTTCACTGATGCTGAGGTGAACACCTGCTACAACGCCGTGGATCGCCATGTTGAAAACGGGCGCGGCGATCAGGCGGCCATTATCTACGACAGCCCCGTTACCGATACCAAAAGCACTATCACCTATGCCCAGCTGCAAACACGTGTCGCATCTCTCGCAGGAGCACTGCGTGCCAAAGGCGTCGCAAAAGGCGACCGCGTCATCATCTACATGCCGATGATCCCCGAGGCCTTAGAGGCGATGCTGGCTTGTGCCCGTCTGGGTGCGATCCACTCGGTCGTCTTCGGTGGCTTTGCTGCTAATGAGTTGGCGGTGCGTATTGATGATGCAACCCCAAAGGCGATCATTGCCGGGTCCTGTGGCATCGAACCGGGGCGTATCGTCAAATATAAACCCTTACTTGATGGCGCGATTGAGATGGCGACACACAAGCCAGACTTCACCGTGATCTTGCAACGCGAGCAAGAAATCGCAGACCTCATCCAAGGCCGCGACTTTGACTGGCACGGTTTCCAATCAGGCGTCACGCCTGCGGAATGCGTCCCGGTCAAAGGCGACCACCCCGCCTATATTCTTTACACCTCCGGCACAACGGGGGCGCCCAAAGGCGTGGTGCGACCAACGGCTGGCCATCTGGTCGCCCTCAACTGGACCATGAAGGCGATCTACGACGTCGATCCGGGCGATGTATTCTGGGCCGCCTCTGACGTCGGTTGGGTCGTGGGCCATTCCTACATTTGTTACGCACCGCTGATCCATGGCAATACAACGGTCGTATTCGAGGGCAAGCCTATCGGTACGCCAGATGCGGGCACGTTCTGGCGGGTCATCGAAGAACATGACGTGAAATCATTCTTCACGGCCCCCACGGCCTTTCGCGCAATCAAACGCGAAGACCCAAAGGGCGAGATGATCAAGGATTACGACATCTCCGGTCTACGTGCCTTGTACCTTGCGGGCGAACGCGCCGACCCTGACACCATCGAATGGGCGCAGCGGGTGATGAATGTGCCCGTCTATGACCACTGGTGGCAGACCGAAACAGGCTACACCATCGCGGGCAACCCAGCAGGGATCGAAGCACTACCTGTCAAAATTGGCTCACCCACTGTGGCAATGCCGGGCTATGACGTGCAAATTCTGGACGAAGCAGGACATGAGATGAAACCCGGCGAGCTGGGGGCCATTGCTGTCAAACTGCCTCTGCCCCCCGGGACCTTGCCGACACTTTGGCACGCAGAAGAGCGGTTCATGAAATCCTACCTCAACACCTTCCCCGGCTACTATGAGACGGGCGATGCAGGCATGATCGACGAAGACGGCTACCTCTACATCATGGCCCGCACTGATGACGTCATTAACGTGGCCGGACATCGCCTTTCGACCGGCGCGATGGAAGAAGTGCTTGCAGGCCACCCCGACGTCGGCGAATGCGCGGTGATTGGGGTGACGGATGAGCTGAAAGGCCAACTGCCTATGGGATTCATCTGTCTGAACAAAGGGTGCGAACGCAGCCACGAAGATATTGCAGCGGAAGTGGTGAAGTCTGTGCGCGACACGATTGGCCCTGTCGCAGCATTTAAACTGGTCACCGTTGTCGACCGTTTGCCCAAGACCCGGTCAGGGAAAATCCTACGCGGCACAATGGTGAAAATCGCGGATGGGCAAGATTTTAAAATGCCCGCCACGATTGATGACCCCGCGATCTTGGATGAGATCAAAGCGGCATTGATTCCAATGGGTTATGCGCAAGGCTGAGACAATGTCAAAATGGGTCACACTTGATTGCAACGGTGCGCCGCACTGCCGGCACGAGAACGGGTTCGCCTGCTACAACGGCAAGTTCTACCTTTTCGGTGGGCGGCGCATTCAGCCCGTCGACATCTACGACCCAGTCACCAACACATGGACGCATGGCGCGGCCCCACCTATGGAAATCCACCATTTCCAACCTGTGATCGTGGGTAAGCAAATCTGGTTGCTCGGCACAATGACCGGTGTCTTTCCCCGCGAAACCCCGCTTAAGACGGTCTTTATCTATGAGCCAGAGGCTGACCGCTGGATGGAAGGGCCAACAATCCCAGAGGCTCGCAGACGCGGCGCATCGGGCTGCGCACTGCATACCGACGGTTGGATTTATGTGGTCGGTGGGATCATCGATGGTCACCACTCTGGCACGCAAAGCTGGTTTGACCGGATCAACCCGGAAACAGGTGAATGGCAGTCACTGCCCGACGCCCCAAATAAACGCGACCATGCCCCCTGCGCAATTCTGGACGATAAGCTGTATTTCTTTGGTGGTCGCGAAACGGGGCGGCACAATGGCACCGACTATAACGCCCTGTTCTTTGCCACGATTGGCGACGTGGATGTGTTTGATTTCGCCACGCAAGAATGGTCCGTACACGACACACCCCTGCCCGTTGAGACGGCAGCTGGCGGAACTGGCGTGCTGGGCGGCAAAATCCACTATGTCGGGGGCGAGGCTGGCCGGATGGAAGCGTTCACCGAGATGCAAATCTTTGAGCCCAAGGCCGGAACATGGACAATGGGCGCACCCTTGAACCGCGCACGTCACGGCACGAACTGCTGCGTGCACGACGGTAAACTCTGGATCGCCGCAGGCAGCGGCGCACGTGGAGGCGAGCCGGAGTTGACGAGCATTGAGGTGATTGCGATAGGGTAGACGGCGGCCGCCTGCGCCCTACCTCATCCACATGAAACTGATCCCAGTCCTGCTGCTTCTCGCGGCCCCTCTCATGGCGGACCCGATGCTCATCGATGATTTCTCAGACGGCGCGGAAAACCGGTGGCGCTATGCCAGCGACCGTGTGATGGGTGGCGTGTCTGAGGGCGGCGCAAGTCTGGGTGTGGAAGATGGCACCACTTTCGCCCAACTGCGCGGAATGGTGAGCACGGCCAATAACGGCGGATTCATCCAAATCCGGCAAGACTTGCAAATACGGCTACCGTCCGATGCCGCGGGCATCTCACTACGTGCCCGGGGAAATGGGGCGACGTACTATGTGCACCTGCGCCCCGAGGCGTCACGCCGCCCGTGGCAATATTATCAGGCCGCGTTTGAAACGTCAGCAAAGTGGCAAGATATCACCCTACCTTGGTCAGCGTTCCAGCCGCAGGGCGGGTTGGGGGCGGCGTTCGCACCCGGCGATATCCGTAGCTTGGGGATTGTCGCATATGGGGCAAATTATGAAGTGGTTTTGGATGTGGATTGGGTTGGGGCCCATCAAGACTAGGCAAACTGCTCTCTGATCAACCGCTCTTCCAACCCATGCCCTGGATCAAACAATATCCGATGCGCGACCTTCGGTTCTGAATGTATCTCAACACTCACTACATCCCGCACCGACTTGCCGTCAGCATCCGCCATTACAGGCCGTTTGCCCGGATCAATCACATCAAAGCGCACGACCGCCTTTTTGGGTAGCAAGGCCCCGCGCCAGCGCCGGGGCCGGAATGCCGACATCGCGGTCAGCGCCAGAACGTCCGACCCAATCGGCAGGATCGGTCCATGCGCTGAATAGTTATAGGCGGTCGACCCCGCAGGCGTTGCCACCAAGGCGCCGTCGCAGACCAGTTCATTCATGCGCAAACGCCCATCCACTGTGATCCGTAGCTTTGCGGCCTGCGGACCAGCGCGCAAAAGGCTGACTTCGTTGATCGCCAAAGCCTCGTGCATCGTCCCGTCCACGGTCAGCGCGGTCATGGTCAGCGGGTTGATCACCTCTTCCTCGGCCTCATCCAGTCGGGTGCGTAGATCAGCCTCATGGAATTCATTCATCAGAAAGCCAACAGTGCCGCGATTCATCCCGTAAACCGGCACGTCCAATTCTTGCGTCGCGTGCAAGGTTTGCAGCATGAAACCATCGCCGCCCAAGGCCACGATTACATCCGCCTCGGCCTGCGGCACATCACCATGCGCCTGCGACAACTCGCGCAATGCGGTTTGCGCGATAGGCACAGGGCTGGCGACAAAGGCGATCTTGGGGCGCGGCATTGGGCAAAAACCTTTCAATTCTCATAAGTTGTGCGGTGAACAGCTATGAAACGCAAGACGCAGATCGGAAACGGATATGACGTCCTCATAAAGTTCATAGTCGTTTTGATGCTTTAGCGTTCCGCAAACCTGCGTTATGAGGGCGCCATAACGTACCTTTGGCACCTTTTAGGGGGGATGCACCCATGAACGTCACCGTCCGCGACAACGGCTTTTTCACTGAGACATTGGAGACCCGCGACCCGGAAATCCACGCAGCGATGCAGGCCGAACTGAAACGCCAGCGCAAAGAGATTGAGCTGATCGCATCTGAAAACATCGTCTCTGCTGCGGTCATGGAAGCGCAAGGCGGCGTGATGACGAACAAATATGCCGAGGGCTATCCCGGTCGCCGTTATTACGGTGGTTGCGAGCATGTGGACGTGGCCGAAAACCTTGCCATTGAACGCGCCAAGCAATTGTTCAATTGCGAATTTGCCAATGTGCAGCCCAACTCTGGTTCTCAAGCCAACCAAGGGGTGTTCCAAGCGCTGTTGCAGCCCGGTGATACCATCCTTGGCATGTCGCTCGATGCAGGCGGTCACCTGACCCATGGCGCCAAGCCTAACCAATCAGGCAAGTGGTTCAACGCCGTGCAATACGGTGTGCGCAAAGAAGACAGCCTGCTGGACTATGATGAGGTCCAGCGCCTTGCCACCGAACACCAGCCGAAGATGATCATCGCCGGTGGGTCCGCCATCCCGCGCATCATCGATTTCGCCAAAATGCGCGAAATTGCCGATAGCGTTGGCGCATATCTGCTGGTCGACATGGCCCACTTTGCGGGTCTTGTGGCTTGTGGCCTTTATCCCTCTCCCTTCCCCCACGCGCATGTGGCCACCACGACAACGCACAAAACGCTGCGCGGTCCTCGTGGAGGGATGATCGTCACGAATGACGAGGCGATGGCGAAGAAATTCAACTCTGCCATCTTCCCCGGCATCCAAGGTGGGCCGTTGATGCACGTGATCGCGGGTAAAGCCGTGGCATTCGGCGAAGCGCTGCGTCCTGAATTCAAAACCTACCAAGAACAAGTTGTCAAAAACGCCCAAGCGCTGGCCGATCAGTTGATGAAAGGCGGCCTCGACATCGTCACAGGCGGCACTGACAGCCATGTAATGCTGGTCGATCTGCGCCCCAAAGGCGTGAAGGGCAACGCGACCGAAAAGGCGTTGGGCCGTGCGCATATCACCTGCAACAAAAACGGTATCCCCTTTGATCCTGAAAAGCCGATGGTTACATCTGGCATTCGCCTCGGGTCACCTGCGGGTACAACACGCGGCTTTGGCGAGCCTGAGTTCCGCCAGATCGCTGATTGGATCGTGGAAGTGACTGAAGGGCTGGCCGCCAACGGTGAAGAGAACAACGGCGCAGTCGAGGCCAAAGTACGGGCCGAAGTCGAAGCGCTATGTGATCAGTTCCCGATCTATCCAACGCTTTGATAGATTGATTGGCCCGGTGTATCGCCGGGCCAATGCGCGACTTTGCGTTTAGACAAAGCCCCGCTGCCATAAGACAAACAGCAGCAAACAGCCCGTCACCAACAATGCAAATGCGATTGAAGCCACAACATTCAGGGCGGCATCCCGGCGTTGCGCACCCACATCAACCGTATCGATATGCGCGAGGACATTGCGGTGCGCTTTTCGGGCCTTTGCCATGTCGAACATCTTGGCTAGCTTAGGATTTTGAACCAAAGTGACGCCCTGCGCCAGATAGGTCGCATCCTGCCGTATGCGGCGCGGCAACAAACGGCCTGCTTTATGAATTTGTGCATCCAGCGACCGGCCACGCACGCGTAGCTTATCCGCCAGCGCTTCGCTGACCTCGTCGACCATCTGTTGCAAATCCATCGCCATGGCGGACCGCCTAATTGGTCTGGACGATATGCTCAATCCCCTCTGGCACCTCGCCGCCTGTAAGGGTAGCAAGTAGATGCATGTTGAACACGGTGACATATGACGGACCAGCGGGCACGCCGCTGTTGATTGCACACGGGCTTTTCGGGTCTGCGCGCAATTGGGGTGTGATTGCGAAACGCCTGTCTGAAACGCGGCCCGTGATCACGGTGGATATGCGCAATCACGGGCTAAGCCCTTGGTATGACAGCCATTCTTACGCCGATCTGGCAAATGATCTGGGGCAAGCCTTGGGCCAACCAACCGATGTGCTTGGGCACTCTATGGGGGGCAAGGCTGCGATGGTGCTGGCGCTGGAAAAGCCCAAACTTGTCAACAGGTTGATCGTCGCGGACATCGCACCTGTCACATATGGGCACAGCCAAATGGGGCCGATTGAGGCGATGCGGCGGGTAGAGTTGAACACGGTTGAGACCCGCAGCGACGCCAAAGCGCAACTGGGCGAATTGGAACCCGGTGTCGCCGATTTCCTACTGCAAAGTCTTGATATGAAAGAGAAACGCTGGCGGCTGAACCTTGATGTGCTGGCAGCCGAAATGGACAAAATCATCGGTTTCCCTCAAGTGGAAGGGCAGTTCGACGGCCCTACCCTGTTCCTATCCGGAGCCAACTCGGACTACGTGCAAAGTGACGCGCGACCCCAGATCAAATCCCTTTTTCCCAATGCCAAATTCGCCAAAATCCCCGGTGCTGGCCACTGGCTGCATGCCGAAAAGCCGCGCGAGTTTACGGCGGCAATCAGCGCATTTTTGGCGTAAACACTGCGTACACAACCTGTACATACCCCGTACATACACCGTGCAGACATCCGACTTGCCCCGACGCAGATCGCCCGATAAGTTCTGCCCAACATTGATTTCCTTCAAAGAGGCTTCCACATGACACGTATCGCTTTGATCATCGCTATCCTTGGGCTTGCTGCCTGTGAAACCGTTCAGGGCGTGGGCCGTGATATCACCGCCGCCGGTCAGGCTGTCGACCGCGCACTCTAAGCGCTACTTACGCTTTACAAATGCGGTCAGAATGACAATGCGCTGACCCTCAACGCGGCCTTCGATATGGGCCGCGTTATCCGGCACCAATGTGATGCCGCGCACCGCCGTGCCGCGCTTGGCGGTAAAGCCTGCACCTTTGACCGGCAAATCCTTGATCAAAACCACCGTGTCGCCCGCGTGTAGCGGCGCGCCATGGGCGTCTTTGTGGGCAGTGGCGGCGGCCACATTATCGGCCCAGGCCTGCGTGTCGTCATCCAGATAAAGCTGATCCAACAAATCACGCGCCCAAGGGGTGTCCAGCTTGGCCAGCGTGCGTGCGGCCAACACCTGCACCGCCTTGTCATCCGACCACATGGTCGAGGCCAGTACGCGAAAATGATCGCCCGCAGGGGCGTCGAGCGCACCCGCACAGGTGGCACAAACCGAGACCGCCGCATCCGCAGGCCCGCCCGAGACAGGATGAGAGATCAGCGGGACGTCAGGCGTGGTGCAAAGGGGGCATGTCATGAGGGTGAGGTGTAGGCGGGTTTGGTGGGCGATGGAAGGTGGGGGCACTGTAATTAGATTCCGAGGCAGACAAGCTTTAGTTGACAGCAGCCTTCGTGAGGGGAGTGAGATAATGCCTTCAGGCGCCTAATTCGATGGCCTTACGCATTTTGCATATCGCATTGGGACTCAAGATACCTTATTTTCTTGCAAAAACACGTTAGTTACACTATGTCGTCAGTATGATCTGAACCATGGCACAACCATGTAGTAGGATCATCCCGGCGAGCAGGTAACACTGCTCGCCCTATTATATTCTGACAATGCCTTGAGGGTCGTTCGTAGACGCATTCAGGTTCAGCACAGGGTGCAAACGATCAAAGTATCCCGATGCATGCTTTCTCTTGACATAGCCATTCGGACGAAGCTTTTGCTGCAAGAAGTAAGCAACAACGTCGCATGACTGGATTGGCAAGGAGGCCTTTGAATCCCTTTCTGACGGGTCCTCTATGATACGGCTAATCGGGATGTTCCTATATCCACCATTCCACCGATTGGGGATTGGATTATGAACTGACATCTTACGCATCAACTGTGCCAGCCGTTTGCCCGACGTAGCATCAGTAAAAACTGTCCCGAACGAACGACTATAACCCCCGGGATAGTTGCCATGGACTAGCGTGTTTTCGAAACGTTGAAAAAGAGTGCGCCAGGCGGCGCCAAAGATGTCAAAATCGTTCGCTTTGCCACGCTTATCAACAACTATGTTCGTAAAAGAAATCGTATTCAACTTTGCTAGTTCATCTAGATAGTTGCGAAGAATAGCCAATCTCTGATGCTTAGCTATGCCAAATGTGTCTTTTCGAATTAGTTCTGCCGAATGAATTTCCACTCGCAACGGCAAACCGTAAACAGTATTCAAAGTCCGTCGGAATGAAATGTGAGCATTGATCATTTGACGCCACTCACTTTCATGAACAACCATCCCACTTAAACAGAAAAACTCGGATTGAAGAATGTTGTTTCCGGGATCACCACTTTCGTCGACATACATCAGATACAATAGACTGCCTCAACAAGATCGACCGGGAAACTAACAGCTAAGAGACGAAAATTGGTAGAATAATGCAACCCTGAATAGATTGCGAAATCTCTCCCGCCTGATTAAGCAGAACGCTAGCTCAAACTGAGAAGTTAATCGTATTTGCCAATTTGCTAGCTTGGCTACGAATAAGAACATTTGGCGGATGACTTCTTTTGGCCTTCCTCACCCATCCATCTTCAACGCCGAAATAAACGCTTCCTGCGGGATATCCACTTTCCCGAACTGCCGCATCTTTTTCTTACCCGCCTTTTGCTTGTCCAGCAGCTTGCGTTTCCGCGTTGCGTCGCCGCCATAGCATTTGGCCGTCACGTCTTTGCGCAGCGCTGACAGCGTCTCGCGGGCGATGACTTTGCCGCCGATGGCCGCTTGGATCGGGATTTTGAACATGTGGCGCGGGATCAGGTCTTTGAGCTTTTCAACCATCGCCCGCCCACGCAGTTCCGCGCGGTCGCGGTGCACCATCATCGACAGCGCATCAACAGGTTCGTCGTTCACAAGCACCGACATTTTGACAAGGTTATCGGTTTGGTAACCGGTCATCTGATAGTCAAAGGACGCATAGCCCTTGGTCACCGATTTCAGGCGGTCGTAGAAGTCAAAAACAACCTCGTTCAACGGAAGGTCATACACCACCATCGCCCGGCTGCCCGCATAGGTCAGGTCTTGCTGCACGCCGCGCCGATCCTGGCACAGTTTCAGCACATCGCCCAAGTATTCGTCAGGCACAAGGATCGTCGCTTTGATCCGCGGCTCCTCAAGATGGTCCACATGCGTCAGGTCGGGCATGTCAGCGGGGTTGTGCAGTTCAATCATTTCGCCGTCGCGCATGTAGACGTGGTAAACCACCGAAGGCGCGGTTGTGATCAGCTCAATATTGTATTCCCGCTCAATCCGGTCGCGGATGACTTCGAGGTGCAGCAACCCAAGAAAACCGCACCGAAAGCCAAAGCCCAGCGCCGCTGAGGTTTCCATCTCATTGCTGAAGGACGCATCGTTCAGGGCGAGTTTTTCAATCGCGTCGCGCAGGTCCTCAAATTCAGAACTGTCCACCGGGAATAGTCCACAGAACACGACCGGCTGCGCGGGCTTAAAGCCGTCCAGCGCGTCCTCGGTCCCTTTGCGTTCCGATGTGATCGTGTCGCCAACCCGCGTGTCGCGCACCTGTTTGATGGAGGCGGTGATAAACCCAATCTCGCCCGGTCCCAATTCGTCAACGTCCTGCATCTGGGGCCGGAACACGCCGATCTTGTCGATCCCGTGGATCGTCCCGTTGGACATGAATTTGACTTTGTCGTTCTTTTTCATCGTGCCATCGATGATCCGCACCAGAACGATCACGCCCAGATAGCTGTCGTACCAACTGTCGACCAGCATCGCCTTCAGTGGCTTGTCCCGGTCGCCTTTGGGCGCGGGCAGCAGATTGACGATGGCCTCCAGCGTTTCCTTGATCCCGATGCCGGTCTTTGCCGATACTTGGATCGCGCCAGATGCATCAATCCCAATCACATCTTCGATCTGTTCCGCCACCCGGTCACATTCGGCCGCAGGCAGGTCGATTTTGTTCAACACAGGCACGATTTCATGATCCGCATCAATGGCTTGATAGACATTGGCCAGCGTCTGCGCCTCAACCC
Source organism: uncultured Paracoccaceae bacterium (assembly GCA_947496605.1). GTDB lineage: Bacteria > Pseudomonadota > Alphaproteobacteria > Rhodobacterales > Rhodobacteraceae > Yoonia. The sequence goes on from CANMDF010000004.1 coordinate 142,487, forward strand.
CTTGGGTGCTATCCACGACCAGAAGCGAGCCTTCGACCGCCCGCATGGACCGTGACACCTCATAGGCGAAATCGACGTGGCCGGGGGTGTCGATCAGGTTGAGGACGTAATCCTTGCCATTGTCCGCCTTGTAATCGATGCGAACGGTGTTCGCCTTGATCGTGATGCCCCGCTCGCGTTCGATATCCATACTGTCCAAAAGCTGCGCTTTCATATCGCGATCAGCCACCGTGTTGGTGGACTGGATCAAGCGATCAGCCAGCGTCGATTTACCGTGGTCAATATGCGCCACGATGGAGAAATTACGGATATGCGAAAGGTCTGTCATAACAGGGATATGAGGCGGAATGCAGGGGCGGTCAAGTGGGATGGTGTCGCGGTCTGAAATGGCGTTCAGGGTGACGAAGCGCATGGTTTCAAAACGCTTGTAATTTCCATGCAAGCGGCCTGCCCTTGTCATTGGTGCCCTTCTGATTGGTTGACCTTCGTTGCCCCCTCATGTTTCTATCCATGACCTCATGCAGGCCTTGTCGGTCACTTGAGGCGAATTGAACATCGGAGTGTCCAGATTGGCGAAAAACGATATCCCCGATAGACCTGATTTCCTGACCGATGACGTTCTGTCTGCCCTGAATGCAGGGCACTACCACGCGACTTATGATGTCCTTGGCCCGCACAAAAGCGGCAATCGCCGTTGGATCACCACGTATCAGCCTGGCGCCACGCGGGTCACGGCCACCGTTTCAGGAAAACAAACCGAACTGCCGCGCGTATCAGGAGATGTCTTTTCAGGCCGCGTGCCCGGCAAGACCTACACTCTGACCGTGCATTACGAAGACGGCACCGAACATAACGGCCATGACCCATTTTCCTTTGATCCTGTCCTGTCTGATATGGATAAATACCTGTTCGGCGAAGGCACCCATAAAGAGCTTTGGCGCGTCTTGGGTGCGCATGTCACCACGCATCAAGGCATCCAAGGCGTTCATTTTGCCGTCTGGGCACCAAATGCCCGGCGCGTCAGTGTCATTGGCGATTTCAACATGTGGGACAGCTGCCGCCACCCGATGTGCCCCGCCGGAGAAACCGGCATCTGGGAGGCATTCTTGCCCGGCGTCACGGACGGTGCGCTTTATAAGTATCAGGTGGTGGGGGCCGATGGGCAGGTGCGCGACAAGGCTGATCCGGCTGGCTTTGGGTCACAACATCCGCCTGAGCAGGCATCGATCGTGCGCGATATCGCAGGTTATGGGTGGCGTGATGCCGCATGGATGAAGGACCGCGCCGCCCGTGCAGACCGTGCCCAACCGATTTCGATTTACGAAGTTCATCTAGGGTCATGGCGGCGACGCTATGATGACAACGGCAGGCCGCTGTCCTACCAAGAACTGGCCCGTGATCTGGTCTCTTACGTCAAATATATGGGCTTTACCCATATTGAATTGATGCCGGTGTCCGAGTTTCCTTTTGATGGTTCTTGGGGCTATCAGCCAGTTGGTCTTTACGCGCCCACGATCCGATTTGGCCCACCAAATGAGTTTCGCGATTTTGTCGACGAGGCCCATGCCGCAGGTATCGGTGTTTTGCTCGATTGGGTGCCCGGTCATTTTCCAACGGACCCACATGGCCTGATCCAGTTTGATGGCACCGCACTTTATGAACACGCCGACCCGCGCGAAGGGTTCCATCAGGACTGGAACACGCTGATCCCAAATTATGGGCGCACGGAGGTGAAAAACTACTTCATTGCCAATGCGCTTTACTGGTTAGAGGAATATCATCTGGACGGCCTGCGGGTCGATGCGGTGGCGTCGATGCTCTACCGTGATTATTCGCGCAACGATGGCGAGTGGGTCCCTAACAAAGACGGTGGTCGCGAAAATTATGAGGCTATCGCGTTCTTGCAAGAGATGAACACAGCCGCCTACGGCGCGGATGCCTCAATCATGACTGTGGCCGAGGAAAGTACATCCTTTCCCGGCGTGTCACAGCCAGCGCATACCGGTGGGCTTGGGTTCGGCTACAAGTGGAACATGGGCTGGATGAACGACACCCTGCGCTACATGGAACAAGACCCGATTTACCGCCAGCACGATCACCACCTGATGACCTTTCCGATTGACTGGGCATTCAGCGAAAACTTCATTCTGCCGATTAGCCATGACGAAGTCGTGCATGGCAAAGGATCTATGCTGACAAAGATGCCCGGCACGGAGTGGGAGAAGTTTGCCAACCTGCGTGCCTACTATGCCTTTATGTGGACCCAGCCCGGCAAGAAGCTGTTGTTCATGGGCTGCGAATTTGCCCAGCCTGAGGAATGGAACCATGACGCCGAACTGAACTGGGGTGCAGCCGAACACCCTGCCCACAAGGGCATCCAGCGACTGGTGCAGGACCTAAATCATCTTTACCGCGATGTGCCCGCACTACACGCGAAAGATTGCGAACACGCCGGATTTGCGTGGGTATGCAATGATCCTACGCAATCCGTCATGGGGTATCTGCGCAAAGGTGAGGATGCGGATAAGGACGTACTTGTCGTCTGCAACTTCACACCGGTTGAACGCACCGCCTTTCGCGTTGGCGTACCAAATGCAGGGCATTGGCGCGAAATTCTGAACACTGATGCTACGATCTATGGTGGTGCCAACCGCGGCAATTTGGGCGGTTGCGACGCGCGGGATATACCTGCAGATGGGTGCGCGCATTCGGTGACGCTGACACTGCCACCATTGTCAGTGATCGTGCTGCAAAGCTAGGTTGAGAGAAATACAAAAGAGGGGGAGACGACATGCCAACAAAGCGTATCACACAAAGGTCCATGGCTTTCGTTCTTGCGGGCGGCCGGGGTAGCCGCTTGAAAGAACTGACAGACCGCCGGGTCAAACCCGCCGTGCCATTCGGCGGCAAGGCCCGGATTATCGATTTCGCGCTATCAAATGCCGTAAACTCTGGCATCCGCAAGGTCGCCGTCGCCACCCAATACAAAGCCCACAGTCTGATCCGGCATACCCAGCGCGGCTGGAACTTTTTCCGCGCCGAACGCAATGAGTTTTTGGATGTGCTACCTGCCTCGCAGCGTGGCGGCAACGAAAGTTGGTACAAAGGCACGGCCGATGCGGTCACCCAGAACATCGATATCGTTGATAGCTATAACGTAGACTACGTTGTCATTCTCGCTGGCGATCACATCTACAAAATGGACTACGAAATTATGCTCCGCCAACATGTGGAAACCGGTGCAGACGTCACGGTCGGTTGCCTGACGGTGCCACGGATGGAGGCCACAGCCTTTGGTGTCATGGACACCGACGACACCGGACGCATCACCAGTTTTCTTGAAAAACCAGCCGATCCACCCGGCACCCCAGAGGACCCGGACAAAGCCCTCGCATCCATGGGGATTTACGTCTTCAACTGGGACTTCTTGCGCGCATTGCTGGTGAAAGACGCGGATAACCCTGAGTCCACCAACGACTTTGGCAACGACCTGATCCCAAGCATTGTGGCTAACGGTAAAGCCATGGCGCACCGTTTTGATGAAAGCTGTGTGCGCGCAGATGGCGCACCTGCCTATTGGAAAGACGTCGGTACTGTCGACGCCTTTTGGGAAGCGCATATCGACCTGACCAACTTTACACCTGAGCTAGATCTCTGGGATCAAAACTGGCCCATCTGGACCTACAATGAGGCAGTTCCACCAGCCAAGTTTATTCACGATGAACGCGACCGGCGCGGGATGGCCATTTCGTCGATGGTGGCCGGGGGCTGCATCATTTCCGGCACCGAAGTGCGGAACTCAGTTTTGTTCACGAACGTGCACACCAATTCCTACGCGGTGCTTGATCACGCAGTCATTTTGCCAAACGTGGTGGTCGAGCGTTCAGCAAGGCTGCGGCAAGTCGTGGTGGATAGTGGTGTTGTCATCCCCGAAGGACTGGTTGTGGGTGAGGATCCGACCGAAGACGGCAAATGGTTCCGTGTCACCGATCGCGGGATCACGTTGATCACCCAAGACATGCTGGACAAGAGGGCTGCTGCTTTATGACCAAGGCGCTTTTTGTCGTCTCTGAATGTGCCCCGCTGGTGAAAACCGGTGGGTTGGCCGATGTGGCGGGCGCTTTGCCCATCGTGCTGGCCAAACATGGCGTCGGCGTCCGGGTTCTGTTGCCGGGCTATCGCACCGTGATGGCGCAGCTTGGCAAGACCAAGACTGTTGCGCGCTTTGATGCCCTCTTTGGTGGTTCGGCCGAACTTCTGTCCTGCTCGGTTGCGGGTCTTGATATGCTGATCCTTGATGCGCCGCATCTTTATGATCGCGATGGTGCGATTTACGGCGATGCGACGGGTGCCGATTGGCCGGACAATGCTGAACGGTTTGCCGCACTTTGCAAGGTGGCGGCCTTGATCGCGGCGGATGGTATCGATGGCTGGACGCCAGATGTCGTGCACGGGCATGATTGGCAGGCTGGGCTGACGCCGGAATATATGCACGCACTCGGGGTCACGACCCCTTTTGTCTTTACGATCCACAACATTGCATTTCATGGGAATGCAGATGCAGGCAAACTGGGTGACCTTGGGCTTGATCCGGCACGCTTTACGTCAGAGCATTTCGAATTCTGGGGGCAGATTTCGGCGCTGAAGGCCGGGATCGTTGGGGCCGCCAAAATCAATACGGTATCGCAAACCTATGCCGAAGAGTTACTGACGCCGGATTTCGGCATCGGAATGGATGGTATTTTGCGCGCACGGCAATCGGATCTGTCCGGTATTGTGAACGGCATTGATGTAGATGTCTGGAACCCTGCGACCGACCCCAACATCACACCCTACAAAAACGCAGCTGGCAAAGCCGCAAATAAAAAGGCGCTGCGCAAGACCTTTGGGCTTGGTCAGTCAAGTGGCCCTCTGTGTGTCCTCGTGTCCCGCTTAACGGAACAGAAAGGCATTGATCTGCTGCTCGATGCTTTGCCAGCATTGCTGGAAGGTGGCGGTCAAATTGCCCTGTTGGGGTCCGGTGATCCAAAGCTTGAGATTGCTTTGCTTGAGGCGGCTGACACCCACGCGAACCTTGCGGTCAAGATCGGCTATGACGAGACTTTGTCGCACCAGATGATGGCAGGCGGAGATGCCGTCTTAGTTCCCTCTCGGTTTGAACCCTGCGGCCTGACCCAACTTTACGGATTGCGCTATGGCACGCTGCCACTTGTCGCCCTGACAGGTGGCTTGGCCGATACTGTGATCAACGCCTCGCCTGCCGCGTTGACCCGCGGCGTCGCGACAGGATTGCAGTTCTTCCCGATCAATGCGCAGGCGCTGGCGAATGCTTTTGTGCGCCTATGTGATCTGTTTCAAGACAAGGCGACGTGGAAAACGATGCAACGCAACGCAATGAAACAACCCGTCGATTGGGATACATCAGCAGCCACCTACAAAGATATGTACGCACGTTTGACCGAGGTAGCCTCTTGAACATCGGTCCTTTTGAGACACGACCGGGCCGCCCGTCCCCACTGGGTGCCACGGTAGACGCTGAAGGCGTGAACTTTGCCGTGTTTTCCCGGCACGCGACCAAAGTCATGCTCTGCCTCTTTGATGACGAAGGCAACGAGAACCAGATCATTGCGCTGCCAGAACGCGAAGGCCATGTGTGGCACGGCTATTTTCCCGGCATGAAGGTAGGCCAGCAATATGGTTTCCGGATGGACGGCCCCTACAAGCCGCTCGAAGGTCATCGGTTTAATCCCTACAAATTGTTGATCGACCCTTATGCCAAAAGCCTGACCGGGCACCCCAAATGGAATGATGCGCTTTTTGGGTATGACACGACCGACAAAACCCAAGATTTGAGCTTTGATAAGACCGACAGTGCGCCCTACATGCCGCGCTGCATCGTGGTTGACCCGTCTTTCAATTGGGAAAATGCAGCTGAACCGCGCCATGCGCTCGAAAGTTCGATTATCTACGAGGCCCATGTCAAAGGCCTGACGGCCGAACGGCGCGACATCCCGAACCCGGGCACCTATTTGGCGATGGCCTCTGACCCGATCCTTGAACACCTCAATAATCTCGGTGTTACGGCGGTCGAATTGCTGCCGGTACAAGCTTTTTTGAATGAAAAGTTTCTGCTGGATCGGGGTCTGACAAATTACTGGGGCTATATGACTTACGGGTTCTTCGCCCCCGATCCCCGTTACATGCAAGACGGCGATATCGCAGAGTTCCAACAGATGGTCCGGCGCTTTCACTCTGCCGGGATCGAGGTGATTTTGGATGTGGTCTATAACCACACCGCTGAAGGGTCTGAGCTGGGACCAACCCTGATGTTTCGGGGGCTGGATAACGCCAGTTATTACAGGCTCGCGGATAATCCGCGGTATTACATCGATGATGCGGGTTGTGGGAACACGCTCGACTTTGAAAACCCGTTTGTGATCCGACTGGTGATGGACAGCCTGCGCTATTGGGTCGAAGTGATGCATGTCGATGGATTTCGTTTCGATTTGTGTTCGGCCTTGGGACGCACCGCACGCGGATTTGAACGCGACGGTCCGTTCTTTCGGGCAATCGGACAGGACCCGGTTCTTAATCAGGTGAAACTGATCGCAGAGCCTTGGGACATTGGCCCGGGTGGATACCAATTGGGCGCTTACCCGTCGCCATTCGCGGAATGGAATGACAAATACCGCGACAACGTCCGCGAATTTTGGCGCGGTGACGCCGGTAAGGTCAGGGATCTGGCGGAACGGCTTGTCGGTTCAGCCCCTTACTTTGATCATGATGGACGCGCCGCGACATCATCATTGAATTTCCTGACGGCCCATGATGGTTTTACCCTGCACGACACGGTCAGCTACAGCCGCAAACACAATCTTGCCAACGGCGAGGATGACCGCGACGGCCATTCCAACAACCATTCCGACAATATGGGCGTGGAGGGTCCGACTGACGATCCCAAGATCAATGCGGCCCGCGTGCGACGCAAACGCAATATGATTGCGACGTTGATGTTGTCGCAAGGCACCCCGATGATGCTCGCGGGTGACGAGCTCAGCAATTCGCAAGGCGGCAACAACAATGCCTATTGCCAGGACAATGAAATTGGTTGGGTGAATTGGCCAGACGAAGACGACCCCTTCTACACTTTTTGCCAGCAAGCCATCGCATTCCGCAAAATGCACCCTTTGCTACGGCAAACCCGGTTTTTGCATTCCCGCCAAAGATTGATCGACGGAGAGCCCGATCTCTTCTGGCGGCAGGCAAACGGCGATGCGATGACACAAGATGATTGGGACAATGCGACTTTGAACACACTTGTGGCTGAAATGCGCATGGCGTCCGGATCGCCGGAATATGTGAAACGCGAAGGTGCTTTGCTTGTCGTCCTTAATCGCGGCGGCACGGTGGACATTGCGCCGCCAGATTTGCCCGAAGGCGACACTTGGGTGCGCCGCTTTGATACCAGTCAGGACGATGCAATCGCAGTCACGGCGGGCATGACCGTGGCTGCCGATTGTGTCGCCGTGTTTTCGCAAGAAACGATGGAAGGCTGAATGCCGGGAATAAACGAAGGAGGAAGACAGATGCCGATGCAAAATGTACGGACCACTCCGATAGAGGGACAAAAGCCGGGGACCAGCGGTCTTCGCAAAAAGACGGCTGTGTTCAGGCGACCTCATTTTCTGGAGAACTACGTTCAGGCAACCTTTGACGGGATTGGCGGCGTCGAGGGCAAGACCCTTGTGATCGGCGGCGACGGACGGTTCTTTAATGATGCCGCCGTGCAGATCATCCTGCGCATGGCCTGTGCCAATGGTGCTGCCAAATGTATCGTTGGACGAGGCGGCCTGTTGTCAACGCCTGCGGCGTCCCATCTGATCCGCTTGCGCAAGGCGGATGGTGGCTTGATTTTATCCGCCAGCCATAACCCCGGTGGGCCAGATGCCGATTTTGGCCTGAAGTTTAACGGTCCAAACGGCGGCCCTGCGACAGAGGCCGTCACAGATCGTATCTTTGCGTGCACACAGACACTGACCTTCTACAAAATCGCGGCAGGCGAGGATGTGGACCTTGCGCAACTGGGCACTCACAAGCTGGAAGGTATGACGATCGAAATCGTCGATCCCGTCGCCGATTATGCCGCATTGATGCAAACGATCGTTGATTTCCCAAAGATCAAAGCGCTTTTCGCGGGTGGTTTTACGATGTGTTTTGACGCCATGCACGCGATTACCGGCCCATATGCCCATACCATTCTAGAAGACATGTTGGGTGCGCCCAAAGGCACGGTGATCAATGGTCAGCCTAGCCCCGACTTTGGCAAAGGCCATCCGGATCCAAATCCGATTTGGGCCAAGACCCTGATGGACAAAATGTATGGCGCCGATGCACCCGATTTCGGGGCCGCGTCTGACGGTGATGGCGACCGCAATATGATTGTCGGTCGCGGGGCCTATGTCACGCCGTCTGACAGTCTTGCGCTGTTAACGGCCCATGCCCATCTTGCACCGGCTTATCGCGGTGGTCTTGCAGGTGTTGCGCGGTCGATGCCCACGTCCCGCGCGGTGGACCGGGTCGCGACCAGCCTTGGCATCGGATGTTTTGAAACCCCGACAGGGTGGAAATTCTTTGGCAACTTGCTGGATGCAGGCAAAGTCACCCTGTGCGGCGAGGAAAGTGCGGGCACTGGTTCGGATCATGTGCGTGAAAAGGACGGGCTATGGGCCGTTCTGCTTTGGTTGAACATTCTGGCCGAGACCGGGAAATCAGTATCAGACCTAATGGCTGATCTGTGGGCCGCGCATGGGCGGTGTTACTATTCCCGGCTAGATTACGAAGATGTGGATAGCGACAAAGCCAATTCCATGATCGACGCACTGCGGGTACGGCTGCCCATGCTGGCAGGCGCGCGCATTGGCGCGATGACGGTTGAGAACGCGGATGAGTTCTCATATCTTGATCCGGTCGATGGGTCCAAATCCATGGGGCAAGGCCTGCGCATTGTCTTTGAAGGCGGCGCACGTGCTGTGTTCCGTTTGTCGGGGACAGGCACGCAAGGTGCCACCATTCGGCTTTACCTCGAGCAATTGGAAACCGATCCCGCGCGTTTGCAAGACGCACCCGAAGACATGCTGCGCAATGTACGCGATGCGGCCCTGGAGTTGTCTGACCTGACTGCGATCACGGGCCGCACGGCACCTGACGTCATCACGTAAGATGGGTTAAAGCCCCGCTTACAGTGGCGCATCCGTGCCGTGTGACAGATAAGCAAACCCATTGCCTGCAAGCGTCAGCGTTCCGTTGTCTAGCGTGACCGCCTGACCCAAAGCGACCTGGGCTTGCGATTTCAACGCGACGCTGTGTGTGTCTGCAGACAGGTTGAAAACACAGGTCAGCGTTTGCTCTGCGTCCTTGCGCGTGAACGCCAGCAAAGGCTCGGGCAATGCGATAAAGGTCGTCTGACCACGCGCCAAGGCGGGGCTGGCTTTTCGGTAGGCAATCATATCTTTGTAATATGCCATGATGCTGCCTGCGCCTTGCTGATCGACAGACTTTGCCGCTTGCGGTGCCTTGACCGGCAACCAAGGTGTCCCTGATGAAAAGCCTGCATTTGGTGCATCTTTTTCCCATACCATCGGCGTGCGGCATCCATCGCGCCCTTTTACGGCAGGCCAATAGCGGATCGCGGGCGGATCAGTCAGTTCTTCAAACACCAGCTCTGTTTCGGTCTGGCCCAGCTCTTCGCCTTGATAGATGCCAATAGTGCCTTCGAATGACATCAACATCGCACAGGCCAGCCGTGCGATGCTGTCCTCGGACACCGCATGATCGGCCCAACGGGTGACCTGACGCGGCACATCATGGTTACTGAAGGACCAATAAGGGTGCCCATCCGGTGCACCATCTTGAAACCCTTGAATGCAATTGCGGAAATGTTCAGCGTTGAAATCAGGACCAAGCATCGCAAAGCTATAGGCCATATGCAGCCGGTCGGTCCCGGCAGTATATTCACCCATAATCTCGATTGAGCGGCGGCCCATTTCACCAACTTCGCCCACCATCATGATGTCATCATATTGGTCCGTCAGCTTGCGCAGGCGTTCCAGAAACCCAAGGTTTTCTGGCCGTGTCTTATTGTAGATGTTGTTCTGCATCCCATAAAGATCGGTCGCCATCACTTGTGGTTTTGCCTGTGCGGGCGGGTTCGAGCGCAGTTTTTGATCATGATAATAGTAATTTACGGTATCCAGCCGGAAACCATCCAAACCCCGATCAAGCCAGAACTTGCAAGTCTCAAGGATGGCATCAACCACGTCAGGGTTATGGAAATTCAGATCGGGCTGCGAGGCAAGGAAGTTATGCAAATAGTACTGCCCACGCTGCGGATCGAATTCCCAGGCAGGACCACCAAAGTGGCTGTGCCAGTTGGTTGGCGGTGATCCATCAGGCAGCGGGTCTGCCCAGACATACCAATCGGCCTTGTCATTGTCGCGGCTGACGCGGGACTGTTTGAACCATTCATGCTGATCAGAGGTATGTGACAAGACCTGATCCACAATCACTTTCAACCCACGGGCATGGGCCCCAGCGATCAACGCATCAAAGGCCGCCAGATCACCAAAAAGCGGATCAACGGCCAGATAGTTTGACACGTCGTACCCCATGTCTTTTTGCGGGGACGCAAAGATGGGTGAAAGCCAGATACAATCGACACCAAGCCCAGCGATGTGGTCCAACCGGTCAGTAATACCTGCAAGGTCACCGACACCGTCACCGGTACTATCTTGATAAGAGCGCGGGTAGACCTGATAGATCACAGCGCTTCGCCACCATTCTTGCATTTTATGCTCTCCGGCCTTGGATCGGTTTTGTTGTTCACGCTCTAGATGTGAATCGCCCAAAAGGTAAACTGGGTTTTGCGCGGCAAAGTCAAAGAATTTAGCGACTGACCGCAGGGTTTGCCCCCGAAAACCCCAATTGCATCGTTGCCCTGCTCCGGTCATACTCTACTTAGTGGGGCATAACCTTAGTGGATCATCCGGGACAAACCTGGGGGCCGGGCAGAGGATAGGCAAATGCGGTATTTCTTATTGGCAGGTGCATTAGCATCTATGGCGGCTTGCGGCGGCGGCAGTCGCGGCGCAACGGGTGATATCTCGCGGGCATGTTTAGACGCAGACCGTCGGGCGGCATCGCCAGCGCTGTGTTCATGTGTGCAGCAAGTAGCGAACCAGTCGTTGTCAGGCAGCGATCAGGCACGTGCTGTGACTTTCTTTGAAAACCCACAACTGGCCCAAGACACCCGCCAATCTGATCGGCGCAGTGATGAACGCTTTTGGGACCGCTACCGCGCGTTCAGCGATCTGGCGTCCGAGATATGTGTGCCAGTAGGCGCGTAGCAGCCGCCTCAATCATATCTAATGCACCGTCAAAATCGCGGGTGTAATAGGGGTCAGGCACATCTGTCTGGGCCATCAACTTCACCGGCGTTGTGTTTCCTGCCGGGCGCAATTGTTCGATATCAGCCTGGTTCTGGCGATCCATCGCGACGATCAGATCAAAGGCGTCAAAATCATCCGCCCTGAACTGACGTGCTCTTAGGTTGCTGAGATCAATGCCATGGGCACGCGCCGCCGCTTGCATCGGGCCATAGGGCGGATCGCCCACATGCCACCCCCCTGTCCCAGCACTATCAAGTGTCAGTTCGGGCGCTATGCGCCGCATCGCCCCTTCAGCTGCGGGCGAACGGCAAATATTGCCCAAACACACAAAGACAATCCGCATCAGCGCAACACGCCGCGTTTGGTCATGGCGCGTGCATAGATCCACAAAAGAACAAGGATCACGGGGATGCCGATCGTGAAAACGATCGCCGCTGTGCCCGCCACCGCAAGCATACTAGCGCCGTCGGCAATGCCATAAGTGTAGATGGATGATCCGATCAATCCGATCAGCGAAAGCGCAAAGGCTGATCCGGCAAAACGTGATCGCAGCACGAGCAACAGCGATCCAATGATCGAAAACCAAACCCCAAGAGCCCATGTAAACCCAAACCACGTCGGTGCGTCTTGCAACATCGCGAGCCGCTCGGGTGGTTGCTCTGCCAAATAAGCGGCTACATTGGTGCGTGTCATCACATAGTCGATTGCACCCCCTGCGTTCCAGACAAGTGATAGAATACCTACGATCCAAAGGTGAATTGGTGTCTTTGTCATGATCATACCTCCTCTATTGTTTGCTCCAGCCTAGCCGACATCGCGCAATCCACCAACAAAACGCCAAATGCTTTGGCCCTGCCCGGTTCTTTACGCATAAATGGTGTTGATCCTTTTGAGAAAGCTGGCATTTCTTCAACATGACTTTACGCAAACCAACAGTCTCAGATGCATCCAGTATCGCAGCCATATCGTTGGAGGTATGGATCGGCACCTATTTGAAACGTGGTGTGAGTGCTTTCTTCGCGGATTATGCACTGACAGAGTTCACGCCTGCAAAGACGGCGAAACTGATCTCTGACCCCAACCAATTCATGCTCGTTTCACAGAACGACGAAGGGATTGATGGTTTCATGCGGGTATCAACGGCAAGCAAAGCGCCTGTGGCCGGATGTTCAGAAATGGAAATAGCCACGCTCTACGTGCAACCGCGCCACCACGGGAAAGGTATTGGCAAACGCCTTCTGAATGCTGCGTTTCAGCATTGCGATGAAACGAACGTACCCTCAGTTTGGCTTGCGACAAACGCTGAGAATACGCCAGCGATCGCTTTCTATCTGGCGCAGGGTTTCAAACATGTCGGAGAGACACATTTCCGCATCGAGGATCAGGGATATCTCAACTACGTCTACGCTTATCAGTTTGCATGATGTGGCCCCACATGGGTGGCAGAGTTGTCTTTCGCCCGATAAGAAGCTGTTATGAGCAAGACAACAGATATCGCGGCATTGGCCAAAGGTGTGCAGGGGGGCGACCGCCGTGCGCTTGCCCGTGCAATTACGTTGGTCGAAAGTGGGCGTGCAGATCACCGTGAAGATGCGCTTGGGCTGTTGACCGCCCTTGGAACTGAGAAGCAAGCCTTGCGCATTGGTCTGTCAGGCACGCCGGGTGTCGGCAAATCCACGTTTATCGAGAGCTTCGGTTTGATGCTGACAGGCATGGGCAAACGCGTGGCAGTGCTGGCGGTTGATCCTTCGTCGGCCCGCTCGGGTGGGTCCATATTGGGTGACAAAACCCGCATGGATTTCCTTGCCCGTGATCCCAACGCCTTTATTCGCCCCTCACCCAGTCAGACGCAATTGGGTGGCGTTGCGCGGCGTTCACGCGAAGCTGTCGCACTCTGCGAAGCGGCTGGTTTTGATGTGGTGCTGATCGAAACCGTTGGTGTCGGGCAATCTGAGACTGTTGTCGCACAAATGGCCGACCTTTTTGTTTTGCTTCTGGCGCCGGCTGGCGGTGATGAATTGCAGGGTGTGAAACGTGGCATCATGGAGATGGCCGATCTGATCCTTGTCAATAAAGCCGATGGCGACCTGAAACCGCAAGCTATTCGGACCTGTGCGGATTATGCTGGTGCATTGCGATTGCTGCGCAAGCGCGCCCAAGACCCCGATGATTTCCCCAAAGCATTGACCATTTCTGCGCTAGAGGCCGAAGGTTTGCAGACGGCTTGGGATGAAATGGAAAACCTGATCACTTGGCGCCGTGAACATGGCATTTGGGATACAACACGTGAGGCACAGGGCGGGTATTGGCTGGATCAAGACGTGCGCAATGGTCTATTGGCGTTGCTGCTGGATGACCCACAGACCGCAAGGCGCATGGCGGCAGCCCAAGCAGACGTAAAAGCCGGGCGCAAGACCCCAACAGCGGCAGCGGCGACAGTCTTGGGACCTATGCGCGACCGTATAAGTTAGGGAACTCACACAACGGAGCTTTCAACAGGCCAAGAAACCTGTATGAAGCGAGGGCAAACCGGGTTGACGGGATCAAGGAATCCGCCTATCTCGCGCTGATCTTATTCACGACCCTGCAGATGCGGGGTCCACAACCCGTATCACAGGATACCCCGCCACCCGGGCGGTGATGTCCAAAGGACAAGGAAAACGCTCATGTCGCGCCGTTGCGAACTGACTGGAAAAGGCCCAATGTCTGGCAACAATGTCAGCCACGCCAAGAACCGTACCCGCCGCCGCTTTTTGCCAAACCTGCAGGATGTGACGCTGATGTCCGACACGCTGGGCCGGTCTTTCAAATTCAAAATCTCTAACGCGGCATTGCGCACCGTTGATCACCGCGGTGGTCTGGATGCGTTCATGGCGAAAGCCAAAGACGCCGAGCTGTCCGACAGCGCGTTGAAGGTAAAGAAAGAGATTGCAAAAGCAACAGCGGCGTAAGCCAAGCTTTTGATGATTGATTGAAAAGGCGTCGCATTGCGGCGCCTTTTTACGTGGCGCGTGCAAATGTGAATTGCTGTCGGTCGAAAACCAAACCGAACTTTGTGAATCGGTCAAACCGTTTGACCAACCGCGTTCTTCTGACCATTGCCGAATACCGCCGCACCGGGATCAGGTTCACATCACCCAATCCGTCAACCAAGACAAAACGGACCCCACCGTTGCCATCAGCACCCTTCACAATATTGGCCCCGTTAACATCGTGGGTCGGCACTTGCGATTGCAACAGCCGCTGGGCGAACAGACTAAGTGCTGCGATATCTTCATCCGCAAGCACGCCTTTGCGACCTAACGCGTTCAACGTAGGCCCCGGTGAATGGCCATCCAAGCTGATCTTCTCACAGATTTGCAAGGGGCCCAGCTCCGACGGTACAAATCCAAAAATACGGGCAATCGGCAATGCGGCCAAATCCAACGGTCCGTTGAGACAAGCCCGCAGATAAGTCTTATGTTCGACAGAGACATGATAGGTGTGAAAGCCCGGCAGATTGCGCAGCAAAAAGGACTTGAGATCCCATGACTTCAACTGTCTTTCCTGCCACGGCTTTTGCCGCTTGAACACCAATGCTGGATAATCGTCGCAAGCATAGATTGACCGCTCAGCACCTTCGCTAATCTGCAAAAGTTGCGCTTTGCCAAGGGTTTGCAAGGGGATATCGAATGGCGACATGGCACAGTCCTATTCACCTGCGCACCAATAATCAAGCAACGCTCCACCCGATGCTGGCACCTTGTCCCGCCATGTGGCAAAGCTATTGCCTATGACCGCGCTTCCGATTGATCCCGTTCTTCCAGAACTGATGCAGGCCCTCGCCGAAGCAGGCCGCGCCGTCTTGCAGGCCCCACCGGGTGCAGGCAAGACCACCCGCGTGCCGCTTGCAATGTTGGATGCGGATTTGACCCGGGGCAAAATCATCATGCTGGAACCCCGTAGGCTTGCCGCACGCGCCGCAGCTGAACGCCTGGCAGAGGGTCTGGGTGAAGCGCCCGGCCAGACAATCGGCTACCGGATGCGCGGTGACAACAAACCCGGCAAACGGGTTGAGGTCGTCACCGAGGGTATCCTGACCCGGATGATCCAATCTGATCCTGATCTTGCAGGGATTGGGGCAATCATCTTTGATGAATTTCACGAACGATCCTTGAATGCCGACCTTGGCCTCGCGCTCGCATGGGAAAGTCGCACGATCTTGCGACCTGATCTGATTGTGTTGGTCATGTCAGCGACACTTGATGCAGCCCCCGTGGCTGCCATGCTTGATGATGCGCCTGTCATCGCATCTGAAGGCCGCTCTTACCCCGTAACAACCCATTTCCTTGACAGCGCCGTCCCCAAGACACAACGGCTGGATGCGGCCACCGCAGATTTGGTCGTTTCGGCAGTCGCGCAAACCAAAGGTGGCGTACTGGTCTTTCTGCCGGGCGAAGGTGAAATTCGCCGCACGGCTGCATTGCTTGAAAAACGCCTGCCAGCTGATTGCACCATCCGCCCGCTTTATGGTGCCTTGCCCTTTGCCGCTCAGCGCAAGGCGATCGCCCCGGTTCAACAAGGCCGCAAGATCGTGCTGGCCACATCGATTGCGGAAACCTCACTCACGATTGAGGATATCCGCGTTGTCGTCGATGCCGGACGTGCACGCCGTGCACGGTTCGATCCCGGCTCAGGCATGTCGCGGCTGATCACCGAACGGGTCAGCAAAGCCGAAGCAACCCAACGCGCGGGTCGTGCAGGGCGCGTTGCCCCCGGTGACGCCTATTGCCTATGGACCAAAGGCGAACACGGCGCTCTGCCTGCGTTTGCCCCCGCCGAAATCGAAGCCGCTGACCTTGCAGGTCTTGCGCTTGAACTGGCCAATTGGGGCAGCAGTGATCTTGCGTTTCTGACGCCCCCTCCTGAAGGTGCCTTGAGCGAGGCCCGAGACCTGCTGACAGGCTTAGGCGCCTTGGATGGAACGGGCCGTATCACCGCACATGGGCGCGCATTGACCGCTTTGCCGTTGCATCCGCGTTTGGCGCATATGCTGCAAACCGCGGGCAAGGCAGCGGCCCCCTTGGCCGCCCTGCTTGCTGCACGTGATCCGCTGCGTGGCGCACCTGTTGATCTGTCGTTGCGCATCGCAGCGCTGGCCGGGCGTTATGATGGCCCGGGCGAGAAACACCATGCGGCACTGGCGCAAATCAAATCCGAGATTCCACGTTTGGCCAAAGGTTTGCCTAACACAGCCCAACTGTCGCTTGGGCAGCAGGCTGCCCTTGCCTACCCCGACCGCATCGGGTTGCGCCGCAAAGGGGATGACCCGCGCTATGTGCTTTCGGGCGGCAAAGGGGCCATTATGGATGCCGCAGACCCAATGGCAGGGCAACGGTTGATCGTCGCCACTGATTTAGACGGCGACACGCGTGAGGCACGGATCAGACAAGCCGTGATCATATCAGAACGGGAGCTACGCGATGTCTTTGCAGAACAGATCGCATGGCAGGATGTCTGCGTCTGGTCTAAACGCGAACGCCGGGTACTGACCCGTCAGCAAGAACGCTTTGGCGCATTGGCCTTGGATGACCGGCAATGGTCTGACGCGCCAGCGGACGCCATCGCAATGGCGATGTTAGAGGGTGTTGGGCACCTTGGGATACGACCGTCACCTGCCGCAGACAGGTTTCGGGCCCGTGTCCGTCTGGTGGATGATCTGCCCGCGATGGATGATGCAACTTTGTTGGACACACGCGAGGATTGGCTTTTGCCGCACCTGCAAGGCGTGCGCAGCGCGGATGACTGGAAACGCTTTGATATCTTGCCTGCGCTGCGGGCCATGTTGGATTGGGATCAAACGCAACGTCTGGACCGTGCCGCCCCGCCGCATTTCATCACACCTTTGGGCCGCAAAATTCCGATTGACTATGACGGCCAAGCACCGGGCATCACCCTGCGCCTGCAAGAGATGTTTGGCGTCATAAAACACCCAATGGTGGGCCGCGAACCACTGCGGGTCACGTTGCTGTCGCCAGGGCAAAAACCGGTGCAAGTGACCCAAGACATTGTGGGTTTCTGGGCTACGTCTTATGCCGATGTCAGGCGCGATATGCGGGGCCGATATCCACGCCATCCGTGGCCCGAAGACCCCACTCAAGCAGACCCAACACTGCGTGCCAAACCGCGGGGTACATAAGGGAATTTGCGTTTCGATTCGGTGTCTGTTAATTAAAACACAATAAAAATAGCCTATTGGCAGGTACATGAGCACTCTCGACCGTTCGTTTTGGACGGGCCGCAAGGTCCGCGCCGTTGACCCCACCGCAATTGTGCAAGTGGGTGCACTGTGTTTGCGACCCGGTAAGTCCGGTCAAAAAGTGCTGCTGGTCAAATCGTCGCGCGGGCGCTGGATTATCCCAAAAGGTTGGCCCATGGATGGGCACACAGACGCTGAAACCGCGAAGATAGAAGCATGGGAAGAAGCCGGATTGCGCAAAGGCCGCGTCAGCAAAGCGCCGATTGGCGGCTATGTAACTGAAAAGCGCTTTGACGACGGGCGCGTCGCGACTTGTCATGTCAGCGTGTACCGTATCGATGTCAAAGCAACGACCAAGACTTATCCAGAGGCAGCAATCCGCAAACGTAAATGGATGTCACTGGGAAAGGCCATCAAGAAGGTTGATGATGTGGGACTGCGAGCGTTTCTGAAGGCCGTCAAATAGACGGCGAAAGGTTGGTTTGCGGACTTCTCCGCCTTCGAGCTTGGAGGAGCCAATGACCGCTTTTATTGTTCAGCCGGGCTTGATCGCCTGTTCCCGAAACCGTGTTCCGTGGCCCAAGGCTGATCCATCATGAAGTCGATAAACAGATGTGCGAGGCCATCTCTTGGGCTGTTGGTCGGGTAGATTGCGTAAACGTCGATCGGGCGCAATTGAACCTGAGGCACCAACTGGACCAGACGTCGGGCGCGAAAGTCATCGGCAACGAGGGGGTATGTTTCAATCATAAAACCCAGCCCCTCGTCGACAAACTTTCGGGCCGTCGTGTAGTTACTGCAGGTGACAGCTTTCTTTGGTGCGCGTTGCGGGGCCGTACCATCTGCCAAAGTTGAGAACGCTGACCACGGCATCGCACGGCTTTGTATCCAGTCCCAGCCGGCCAAGTCGTCAATCAACTTTGGAACGGGCCTTCCTTGCACATAAGACGGTGCCGCAAAGACACAAAAATCCACCTTACCCAGTTTGCGCGCTTTATAGCTGCTATCATCAAGGTCGTTGGTACGGCCCCTAATCGCGACGTCAATGTTGGACCCTTCAAGAGGGATCGACCGGTCTTCAAGTTGAATTGACAGATGCACATCCGGGTAGGATTGGGCGAACCGCGTAAAGGTTTCAACATAAGGGCTGTGCGAAAACGGCGTCGAGGCTGCGATCGTCAGCGTTCCCGTTGGGTGCGACGCACGCCGCCGCACCGCAGAAAGCCCATCGATGGCGGCGGAGGTCATGCGCTGACTAGCAGCCAAAAGTGCCACGCCCGCATCAGTCAACGACATGCGGCGCGTAGAACGGTACAGCAATGGTGTGCCAAGGTCTTCTTCAAGCTTGGTGATGTGGTGACTGATCACCGACGGTGACAGATGCAGCTGTTTCGCCGCCCCTCGAAACGATCCAAGTTCGGCGACCGTCTGAAAGATCGCCATGGTTCTGAGTTGATCAATCATTGTTCGACCTCATGAAACTATGAACAGCATAATGCATGTATACCCTCATAAACGCAGCCATGCCAAGATTCAGCACGCCAGCCAACAGGTCGGCAAAACTGAATTTTGAAAGGCACAACATGACACTGCTCGTATCTGTAACCCGCGTCTCGCACATCCCTGTCGGGACCGAACTCGATGAATTCCACACCGCACACCAAGACGTATTCGGCAGTGCCGTCGGAAAAATGACATTTCTGCGTGACCCACAAGATGCCAATCAGGCTGCTGTTGTCGGCGAAGTTTACGACCTCGAAAAGATGCGTCAGATCAGCCGCACACCAGAGGGTGACGCGATGATGCGCAAGTTTGGCTTCATCGAGCAGCTTAGCTTTTTTCTAGAGGACGCGTAGGACATGTGGTTCTGGGGGCCAAAACGCTTGCCTGCCGAGCTCAATATCTTAGATGCTCACATTTCACCGGATGATCGGTACGACCTAAGACTTCAGGAATTGATCATTTCGCAACAGCATTTTCTTTTCTTCCGGCCATAGCGGTCTGAATATCACTTAAGATCAAACAAAGCGCGCGATTAGTAGTGCGATGCAGGTCGCGCGTTCACTAAGACTTTCACCAGCTAAAAACTATAAACAACAACTTTGCCGAACAGCAGCCAAAGCGGGCTTTGATACGTTTCGCAGCATCGGTAAAAATGGCCTCAAAGCCAACATTCAACGATCAAAACCACCTCCTTAAGGGGCGGCTTTCTTTCCAACCACCCCTGCAGCCCCTACACCCCCAAGCAATGCCGCATGATGGCCTTTTGTGCATGCAACCGGTTTTCCGCTTCATCGAAAATCACCGAATGCGGGCCGTCCATCACGCTGCTTGTAGCCTCGTCATCGCGGTGGGCTGGCAGGCAGTGCATGAAAAGCGCATCGTCCTTGGCTTTCGCCATCAGCGTATCATTCACCTGATAGCCGCGCAGCTGGTTGTGCCGCCGTTCGCGGGCAGACTGCGGGTCATGCATGCTGACCCATGTATCAGTCACGACAAGATCAGCGCCTTGAACGGCCTCATTGGGGTCGCGCACGGTGGTGTAGAGCCCATCAAGTGCGGGTTCCGGGTCAAGCGGTGGAGGCCCTGTGAACACCAGATCGAATTCAAACTGCTTGGCCGCATGCGCAAAGCTGGCAAACACGTTGTTACCATCGCCCGACCACACAACCTTTTTGCCTTTGATCGGGCCGTTATGTTCTTCAAATGTCATGATATCCGCCATGATCTGACACGGATGTGTGCGGTTGGTCAGTCCGTTGATAACCGGCACCGTGGCGTATTCGGCCATATCAAGAAGCGTTTGCTCTTCAAACGTCCGGATCATGATCAGGTCAACATAGCGCGACAATACCCGCGCTGTGTCTGCAATGGTTTCACCATGCCCCAATTGCATATCGGCCCCCGACAACACCATTGTTTGTCCGCCCATCTGGCGCACGCCCACATCAAAGGAAACACGTGTCCGTGTGGACGGTTTTTCAAAAATCAGGGCGACCATGTGGCCCGCAAGCGGTTGGTCATCGTCCACTGTGCCTTTGGGTTTTCCCGCGCGCGCCGTCTTCATGGCCTGAGCACTGTCGATGATGTCCCGCAAGGCATCGGTTGGAGTCGTGTGAATATCAAGGAAATGGGTCATGCGTTTCGCTTTTGTTGGGCCGCTGCTGGGCCAAAATAATCAAAGGTGGGTCATCACTTGGACGAGGCGTCCTTCGTTCGTGCTGGCCAATCGTCGGTTGGTAAAACCGGCCTGTCGGTAAATACTGATCGTGCGGGTATCTGTCGTCCCCGGGCCAACTGCGACCATCGGGTGTTTGACACAAAGCGCACGCGTATGCGCCTCAATGTAGCCGACCGAGTGGCCCTGCCCCATGAATTTATGCTCACCCACAAATGTCGCCATCACGCGCGACCCATGCGGCAGGTCAGCGTATTGCGACATGCCATACGCACGGGCGTCGTGATCATGGATATAGGCAAATGGGTGATCAATCAGACTGACCACTTGCATATTGATCTTTGGATCGTTCATCGTTTTTTCCATCAACGCAATCTGCTTGTCCGCGTCAGGCCACCAAACTTTGACATGCGCCGTATCAAGCCAACGGCGCATCAAAGGCAGGTCAGCCTCTGTTAGGGGACGGAACGTGTAATTACGCATTGGCCTCCTTTACATGGGACGCCGCAGCATCAAGTTTTTCTGCTGCAAGTCCGATGTCTCCATCAGAAATGTTAAGCGCTGGAAGAAGCCGGATGACGTTATCAGCGGCCGGGACTGTCAAAATGCCTTGGGCGAAACCCGCATGAACGACATCGGTGTTCGCCGCCTTGCACTTGAGCCCCAGCATCAAGCCGGACCCACGCACCGCTTCAAAGACATCAGGGTGTGCCGCAACCAGCCCTTCCAGCTTTTGGCGCATCAGCCCAGCTTTGCGGTTCACTTCGGTCAAAAAGCCGTCGTCGCCCACGATTTGCATGACTTTCGCGCCAACTGCACAGGCCAAGGGGTTGCCGCCATAGGTCGATCCATGGGTGCCTGCCGTCATCCCCGAGGCTGCGTTCTCAGTCGCCAACACGGCCCCCAAAGGAAAACCGCCACCAATGCCCTTGGCAACCATCATGATATCCGGTGTGATCCCCGCCCATTCATGCGCAAAGAGCTTGCCCGTGCGCCCCATACCGCATTGCACCTCATCCAAGATCATCAGAATACCATGTGCATCGCACAAATCCCGCAATCCCTTCAGGCAAGCATCTGGCAACGGCCGAATGCCGCCCTCGCCCTGCACAGGTTCGACCATGATGGCGGCCGTCTTACCCGAAACAGCCGCTTGCAGCGCGTCGTGATCGGCAAAATCGAGATGCGTAAAGCCGGGCAGCAATGGCCCGAACCCTTTGGTCATTTTCTCTGATCCCGCTGCCGCGATGCCTGCGCTGGACCGTCCGTGGAACGACCCCGAAAACGTGATGATTTCAACCCGCTCTGGCTGATCTTGATCATACCAATATTTGCGGGCCATTTTCACAGCCAATTCACAGGCTTCTGTGCCTGAATTGGTAAAGAACACGGTATCGGCAAACGTCTGATCAACCAAAGCGTCCGCCAGCTGTTGCTGTGCAGGAATGTTGTAAAGGTTGGACACATGCCAAAGCGCATGCGCCTGCGCCGACAACGCCTCAACCAATGCAGGGTGGGCATGGCCCAGCGCATTCACCGCAATGCCAGCGCCAAGATCAAGAAAACGTCGCCCGTCAGCTTCCGTCAACCAAGAGCCTTCACCCGACACGAAAGTCAGGGGTGCACGTGAATAGGTCGGCAGAATAGATGCGATCATAGCGATCTTCCTTAAACGTAAGCGCAATTGGTGCAGGACCGATTACGAGGTGTCAATAATATAGGGGTTAGTGATGGTCGTGACAAAGGGCGGCGCGGGTTAGCGTCGGCGTCGGTTCATTTGTGAGGCACAATTCATCATGCGCGCAGTGCTAGCCCAGTTGGCCCGGCGATGGAACCCTCCAAATTATGTGTCTGTGTTCATTTGAGCATTTCAAGCGCGATCTCAGCTTGAATGCTGCGACCCAGAGGTTCACTGATGGCACATGACCCTTCGTGCCGCCAACCCACCTCTTGCCATTGCGTTCATGCTGACGGCCACCGCATTTATTGCGGGAACAATGGTGATGGCAAAGTCGCTTGGCACAGATGCACTGGGCCCACCCCTGCATCCACTTCAAATCAGCCACGGGCGTTTCCTATTTGCGTTTCTCGCAATTGCATCGGTCGCGATGGTGCTTCGGCCCAAGATCGCAAAGCTCAATTTTGGACTACACATTGGGCGAACACTATTTGGGTGGGGTGGTGTGACGCTGATGTTTGCCGCTGTCGCGTTCATTCCTCTCTCAGATGCCACAGCCATTAGCTTTCTGAACCCCGTCTTCGGAATGCTGTTTGCGATTCCCTTGCTGGGGGAACGTGTCGGCAAATGGCGATGGTGTGCGGCATTCATGGCTTTGGTAGGGGCGTTGATTTTGCTGCGGCCGGGGCCTGAAAGCTTCCAACTCGCGGGGCTACTGGCACTGGGGGCCGCGGTCATTTTGGGGATGGAACTGATTTTCATCAAAAAACTTGCGAACCGTGAGCCCGCCTTTCAGATTCTGCTGATCAACAACACAATGGGCTTGTGCATTGCAACTCTGGCGGTCTTGCCAGTGTGGACGATGCCAACCTCTGAACAATGGATGGCTTTAGCCGCTTTGGGTGGCCTTATGGCGGCGGCGCAAGCCTGCTTTGTCAACGCGATGGCGCGTGCGGATGCCAGCTTCATAACACCTTTCAGCTATGTGACGCTAATTTTTGCGACACTTTATGACTTAGTTATTTTCGACGTTTTCCCAGACTGGATCAGCATTCTTGGCGCGGTAATCATCCTAAGCGGGGCATCATTGTTAGCCTGGCGCGAACGAAAACTTCGCGCATAAGCGGTATTTTGCTTTCTGGCGGGAAAACCTGCCCCATTCCGGCCATGTTTCTAATTTAGCCAGTTTTGCATGAGTGATGTTTACGAGTACCGTCGGGCACCCAATAAGGGACCGATCTTAATCGCCTTGTTGGGCGTCGTCTTGCTGCTGGTTGCAGTGATTCAGTTTAATGCAACGCAATTTCTGTGGCTTATATGGGCTTTTGCGGCCGTCACAATTGCTTGGATGGTCTTACCGCAACCCATCTCAGGGATTCGTATCGATGCCGATCATCTTGTTCTGGCAGCTTGGCGCGAACCGCGGTCGATTCCCTTGGATGACATCGCCCATCTGCGCGTAAAAGACACCGAGCTTGGGGCAGAGGTCGCGATCGTCTATCGCAATGGTGACCAAGAAGATGTTTTTGCCGGTGATCTACCTGACATTGATACGCTGATTTCAGTGCTAGCAGATCGCGGCATCCCAGTACGCGACGTGATCTAGGATTTCAGGCGGTATCCGGTGTCCATCCAGCGCCAGCAAATTCCCAAGACCACGACACTTGCAGCACTGACAACCAACAGGCCAACCCAAGGGCTGCTGTCGCTCACCCCGATCATCCCATAGCGGACACCATCGATGATGTAGAAAAACGGGTTCGCATGGCTCAGCGCCTGCATGAAAGGCGGCAAGGCTTCGATTGAGTAGAATGTGCCGGACAAAAAGGCCAAGGGTGTCACAAGGAAGTTCGAGATCGCAGAAAGCTGATCGAACTTATTGGCAAAGATACCAGCGATCATGCCCAATCCTCCCATCAAGATTGATCCAAGCACCACAAAGACCATCACCCAAATAGGGGCCTGCATCCCGATCCCCAGGAATAGCAGGCAACCCAACGCAATCACGATGGCAACCAAAACACCGCGTGCCACGGCCCCACCGATATAGCCTGTCACCAATTCGGCGGCAGACAACGGCGGCATAAGCGTATCAACGATGTTGCCTTGCACTTTGGCCGACGCAAGGCTGGAAGATGTATTGGCAAAGGCGTTCTGGATCACAGTCATCGTCAGGATACCCGGTGCGAGAAACACCATAAACGGCACGCCCATCACGTCGCCCCGCTGCGACCCGATCGCGATCGTGAAAATCAGCAAGAATAACGCGGCATTGATCAATGGCGCCATAACAGTCTGCGACCACACATTCATGAACCGCTTGATTTCGCGCCGCGTCAGCGTCCACGTGCCAAGCCAGTTTACCCGTCCAAAGCGACGCACGCCCATTTGGTCTGTTTCGATCATTCCCGCATTCCTTTATGGACCTCAGGACATAGCCGATTGCAGCAGAATGGCCAGCACAGATGCAGACCTGCGTCAGATCGGCAGAAGTTGCGCAAAACGGGTGTCTGCGCCTTCACATCACTGGCCGCAATGACTAGTATGATTGGGACTTGAACAAAATGGCCCGATCTTTGGACGACCAAGATCCCGCCTAAGAACCAAAGGAATTCATATGTCCTGGACAGACGAGCGCGTTGAGACGCTCAAAAAGATGTGGGGCGAAGGCCAATCCGCAAGCCAGATCGCCAAAGAACTTGGCGGCGTCACACGCAATGCCGTGATCGGCAAAGTGCACCGTTTGGGACTGTCCAACCGGGCAGGCTCTGGCGGCTCTGCATCCAAAGCCGCACCAAAGGAAAAACCAGCAGCAGCGGCAAAACCGGCACCCAAGCCAAAGGCCGCAACCAAAGCGGCCCCGGCCTCGACCCCACCCAAGGAAGAGCCCGAGCTGGACGAGAACGGCATTCCGATCTCCGCAGCCCGCCGCGCGATCATTCCAGCTGGTCAACCATTGCCGCCGCAACCGTCCGCGAATGAGATCAGCCCTGAGGCCTTGGCGAAGGTCAGCGAGGTTGAGAAAACGGCGAAGCGTATCACCTTGATGGAATTGACCGAAAAGACATGCAAATGGCCTGTCGGCGACCCTGCCACAGATGATTTCTGGTTCTGCGGTTTGGCCGTGCAGCAAGGCAAGCCTTATTGCGAAGCCCATGTCGGCGTCGCGTTCCAACCTATGTCATCGCGCCGCGATCGGCGACGGTAAGTGACTGTGCAAAATGTAAGATGGATCATGATCCACCTTACACTTGAAAAAGGCCGCCCACCGGGGCGGCCTTTTTCATTTTCCGGATCCGGCAGGATCAGGACTGATAGCTTTGGATGGCTTGGGCGGATGCAACAAGAGAATCGCGCACAGGGATAAACTTGAACCCAAACGTCGCCTCGGCCTTTGCGCCAGAGACAGCCGACGTCCGGCCCAAACTGCCACGGATCGCTTTCATATCCGCCATGAACAGCGCCAGAAACTTAATCAGCCATACGGGGGCTTCGCGCTTGGGCGTTTTGAGGCTGGCATCCCAATCTTTCAGCATTTGTGCAAATGCCAGAAAACTGTTCGTTTCAGCGGCAGCCGCAAAGCGTTCACCCTTGGCTGCCTCCAAATCAATCGCGGCCACATGCATCATCGCAACATCGCGCACATCAACCGCGACCAGATCCGCCGGTGGGGCCATTGGGATTTTGCCACCAATGAATTGCTCGACAATCTCAAGCGAGCTGCCATAGCGCGCGTCCATTGGCGGACCAAAGACCCCACCCGGATTAATCGTCGTCAACGCGATATCAGGGTTTTCAGCCACAAAATCCCATGCGGCCTTCTCTGCCAGTGTCTTGGACGCCTCATAGGCGCCCACAAACGGCGCATCCGGCGTTGTCCAATTTGTCTCATCCGAGGGTTGCATCGGCGGCTTGTCCGCCTGTTTGTAGATCGCCGCACAGGATGAGGTCAGGATCACACGTTTGATCCCCGCGGCCTTCGCGGCATTCATCGCACGCAAGGTCCCATCAACCGCGGGGCGGATCAGTTCTTCGGGGTCTTTTGGCTCACTGAGCGGAAAAGGGGACGCGGTGTGCATCAGCACATCACAGCCCTGCATTGCTTCGGTCCAGCCATCGTCCTTGCCCAAGTCCAGAAATGCAAACTCGATGACGGCTTCCGGAAACAGCTCTTCCAACTCGGTCTTTCGCTTTTCAGACCGCACCGAGGCACGCACATCATACCCTTTTTCAAACAGCTCTCGCAGGATGTGTTTGGCGATAAATCCGGACGCACCGGTAACGAAGACTTTGGTCATTGTGTTAATCCTATTGCATTGCACAACATTTCAAACGCGAGATCCGCGTCGGTGCGATTGAGTTTTTCCGTGATAACGAGGTCAATTTGGAACAAGATCAGCTGTCCAACAAAAGCAGCACTTGGCCCTTTGATGATACCCTTGGTCAGGGCGTTTTCTATCCAGGCACTATGCGGTGCCGCGACCGCATACATATCAGCCTGCGTTTGCTGGCTGGCCAGTCCCGCATCAAGGAGCAGATGCATAACGTCCCGCGCTTGTGCATTTGCCCGCGCCCAAGCAAGGTAGCCTTGCCAATTCTCATATAGGTGACGGCGATCAAAGGCTGCATCGCCTGAATGCTGCAATGCCCCAAACATGCCCGTCTTGGCCTGTGTGTAGATCGCGTCTATCAGGTCTTGCTTGGTCGAAAAGGCATTAAACAGCGTGCCATTGGAAACAGCTGCCGCCTTTGCAATCCGCGCGGTTGAGACACCCACCCCTTCGGAAAGAAAGAGCGTGGTCGCCGCTTTGATGATCTGTTTTTGCCGATCGTTCATATGCCCTACATAGTTAGAGTGACTAGTCAGTCAAGGCATCGGCGGCTAATTTTGCGGGTCCGGGGCCATTGCGCGGCGAAGACCATCACGTTCTGGCTGCATTTCAGGCAGCTGAATGTCCCAGGCTACCCCCATCCGGGCTAAAAGCTGAATAAACCAATAGCCGGGGTCGACCTGCCCTGCCTCGACGCCCAGCTTGGCTGAATGGGGGAATGCGTGATGATTGCCATGCCAGTTTTCCCCGAATGTTACCAAACCAAGATGCGGCAGGTTAAACCCCTGCACCGCAACACCGTCGATCACCCAGCCTTGGCTACCTGTCCGATGCGCAAAATGGCCTACCATCCAATGCCCGACAAGCGACACAAATATACGCAGACTGACACCCCACAGCACATAGGCCCATCCCCCCAAAGCAAACAGAACAATGGCCAGTGGTATTTGTTGCAGCATCCACGTCCGCTCAACCGCACGGTAGAAACGATTGTCCGCCACCTCTGGTTCGATCACAAGGGCCGGCGGATGATTAAGGCGGAACTGGCAACAGAGCTGCCAATACGCGTCTTTCCAGAACCGGGCCTGATGGGCAGCATGGGCGGGGCACGTCCTTTGGCGTTGGTGCCAGTCACGCATGTCATGTGCGCGGATCATCCCAAAAGGGCCCGCCATCCCTACAAGGGTGCCCAGCCAAACCAACAAATATGCAAGAGGGGCGTAGGTCTTGAAACTACGGTGAATCAGTAGCCGGTGCATCCCCACCGAATGCCCCGCACAAATCGTCACTGCCGTGAGCACCACAAAGATGCATGCAGCGTCCCATTGGGCATAAGCGATGGCCCCGCCCACGCCCAATACGCCATGAGCGATCAACCATCCGGCCTTCGTTGGCAGAAACTGCACCTGCCCGTCCAGAGCACGGGTAGTTTGATCGGGCATCACACGTTCAGTTGCAACCAAAGCCAAAGAGCCGGTCATAGCGGCCGTTCGGACCGTGTTTTGATGTCACGCGCCAGCACATCCATTGCAAGATGGGACGCCTTTTGCATCAACGGATCAAAAAACCATGCGGGGGCTAGTTTTCGCTCGAAATCTAAACTGACCGAAAGTTGGGTCACATCGCCTTGCGGCACAACGCGGTAGCGCAGGGCTCGATATCCGATCCATTGGGCATAAGGCGTGGTGTCCGACAGAACTTCGAAGACAACGGCAGTGTCCGTCGCTTGCATCACCTGCAAATGTAGCGCTCCTGCCCCTTCGCGCCCCGCAAAATCGACAACGCGGTTGGCCCCAAGTGCGACCCCTTCGTCCACTGACACGGCCACAGGTTGGGGGAACAAATCAAGGGCGGCAGGCAAAGTAAAGTCGGGCGATGTGGCGGTTTGCATGGCCTGCCAGACGGCGTCGGATTTGGCGTCGATAGTCTGTCCGGCCGTGGCGCTGCCTTGGGTCGCAAAGGCGTAGGATTTTGGCAAGCCTTCCAAGCTGCCGACAAACAACACGGTCCCGCACACCAAAAGGCTGCCGATGTCGAACAAGCGGCTTTGCGGCGGGTCATCACCGTCGTTGGGGTCTTTAAAGAAAACGAGCCTTATCCCATCGATGGTCCAGCCGATCACTTTGAAAACCACGTATACCGCAGCACCTACAGCAAACATCACTGCCGCGATGACGCCTGCGCAAAACAGCACCATCAAAATCAACTGACCTGCCTCACTGCCATTGGCAAAGGCCGGTTGTGGCGCAAAGACAGCGCCAAACAGCAAAATCATCGCCATGAACAAGGCCGTTCCCGCGGCCTTGCCGTACAGCCGGTTGGCAAACCCGGGTTGCAACCGCCCTTGGCCTGCGCACCACAACAGGTGCACACCAATCACAATCGCCACAGGTGCGACAAACTGCAACCCAGTCACGATCAAAGCTGTTTGCGACACAAACCATGCATAGGCTAATGCAACCGTCGCCGCGATCATATGCGGCAGAGCCTGCCAAAACTGAGTGTACAACCGCTGCATGCAAAGAGCTTACGTCTTGCGTCTGCCCGCGCAAGCCCCATTTCCCTTTCTGCGACCTTCAGCTACATCAACGCCATGACACAAAATCCGCCCAGCCTCCGCCCTGACCTTGCCCCCAAGGCCAAAATCACCGACGCCCCCCGCGACGGCCAGCCAACGATCGGTATGGTCAGCCTTGGGTGCCCCAAGGCCTTGGTCGATAGCGAACGCATTCTGACGCGACTGCGGGCCGAAGGTTACGCCATCAGCCCTGACTATGCGGGCGCCGAGGCGGTGATCGTGAACACCTGCGGGTTCCTTGATAGCGCCAAGGCCGAAAGCCTTGATGCGATTGGCGAGGCGTTGCAGGAAAACGGCAAGGTTATCGTGACGGGCTGCTTGGGGGCCGAGCCGGATTACATCCGCGAACACCACCCGCAAATCCTCGCCGTCACAGGGCCACACCAATACGAACAGGTGCTCGATGCGGTCCACGCGAACGTGCCTCCTGCGCCCGATCCGTTCATCGATCTGCTGCCCGCCTCAGGTGTCAGCCTGACGCCACGACATTACAGTTATCTGAAGATATCCGAAGGCTGTAACCACAAATGTAAATTCTGCATCATCCCTGACATGCGCGGGCGGCTTGCATCACGGCCTGCCCATGCGGTGCTGCGCGAGGCGGAAAAGCTGGTGGATGCAGGGGTCAAAGAACTGCTGGTCATCAGTCAGGACACGTCAGCCTACGGGCTGGACCGCAAATACGATCTGAACCCGTGGAAAGACAGTGAAGTGCGCAGCCACATCACCGATCTCACGCGCGAGCTGGGCAAACTTGGCGCATGGGTGCGCCTGCACTACGTCTACCCCTACCCCCACGTGCGCGACCTGATCCCAATCATGGCGGACCCGACCAACGGCGTGCTGCCCTACCTCGACATCCCATTCCAGCATAGCCACCCTGACGTGCTGCGACGCATGGCGCGGCCTGCAGCGGGGGCGAAAACACTGGATGAGATCGCGGCGTGGCGCGCGCAATGCCCCGATATCACGCTGCGGTCGACCTTTATCGTGGGTTATCCGGGCGAAACCGAGGCCGAGTTCCAGCACCTGCTGGATTGGCTGGATGAAGCGCAATTAGACCGGGTCGGCTGCTTTCAATATGAGAACGTCGACGGGGCCCGCTCAAACGCCCTGCCCGACCACGTGGCGGCAGAGGTCAAACAAGACCGCTGGGACCGGTTCATGGCGAAAGCACAAGCGATCTCGGCGGCCAAGCTAGAGGCCAAGGTGGGCCGCACCCTAGAAGTCATCGTGGACGACATCGACGAAGACGGCATCGCGACATGCCGGACATGGGCGGATGCGCCAGAGATCGACGGGAATCTGTTTATTGATGAAGGGGTTGATGGGTTGAGTGTTGGGATTTTGATTCAAGTTGAAGTTGAAGAGGCTGGCGAGTATGATTTGTGGGGCAAGCAATTATGAAAGAGGCTTTAAGTGACACCGTCGCGACTGCAACTTCCACCATATCTTATTGATCATCATCTTTTCCAAGCATTTCAGAATTTTCTCGACGAAAACCAGAACCTACCCACGGAGATCGAGGTCGATTTTTCGGGCATTATTCACATCAAACCCCCAAGTGTTGCGTTTCTAAGCAATATGACTCATTGGTTCCGCAGCATGGGAAGCGAGGTTAGTTTCCTCGGCTTGGACTTGAGCAATGAGGCTATCAAGTACTTAGATGACTCCCTCTTTTTTGAACTTCACCAAGGACAAAAGCTAAGTCCTGCTAGCTCTTGCCGCCAGACAACCATTCCAGTTCGCCAGCTTGCTCGACGTGACAGTCATGGTTGGCTTGAGTACACGTTTCTACCTTGGTTAATCGAGAAGTCTGGTCTAACGAAAAATAGTCTCGCTGAAGTAAAGAGTAGCCTACAAGAACTGATCAACAATATAAGTGATCATACTGAATTCGAAGAAGGTTGTATCTTTGGTCAATGGTATCCGAAGACAAATAAAATATTGATTACTGTCGCAGACTTTGGTGTTGGAATTCCGAGCAACATCAGAACGGTGTCGCCAGATTTATCCGACAGCGACAGTTTAGTTAAAGCAGCGGAAGACGGTTTTTCTTCAAAAAGCCTTCCTACCAACAGGGGAGCCGGTCTGTACCTTTTGTTGCTAAACATTGTCCAACGCTTCGATGGCGTTGTCACAATTCGCTCCGGTCTTGGTTTTGCAAAATTTGTTAATCAGTCTGGAAGTATATATGTTATACAGAATGAAAAATGTGGGTACTGTGTAGGAACAACAATAGATATTGTGTTGCAGACAGATAAAATTCCTTATGAAGACGATAACGAAGAGGAGGACTTCGAATGGTAATTAAGATCTTATCTTTGGTCTCTTCTTGCGACTCAAACCAGCAAGGCTTGTGCGTCAAGAATGCTATTTTGGTAGCGCTTAAATCTCAAGATGTTGTTTTTTTGGATTTTTCTGGCGTTACAAATGTGACTTCTTCATTTGTGAATTCAGCTTTACTCGACTTGTCACCGCAATTCGACCTCGACACGATCAAATCCCGGATACAGATCAAGCGTGTGAACCGTCAGATTGGAAATATGATAAAAGATCGGTTTGTGTCGGAAGCTCGACTGCAGGGTTAACAACCTGAACGAACGAATAACTAACTATCCAAATAAACCCGCACCGCGTCCTGCACCCGCCGAAACCGATCTCCACCCAGCTTCGTCCCTCCAAACCACCGTGTCACCACGATGATGTGGCCCGTCAGCCCTTCGCGTTCCAGCATCCGCAGGATCACCATGCCCGCACCGCTTTCGCCGTCGTCGTTCTTCAACGGCCCGTCAGGCAGCAGGACCGCCCATGTGTTATGTGTGGCTTTGGCAAATTTCTTGCGGCGGCACAGCGCTTTGACAAAGGCCTTCGCCTCATCCGCGGACCCCACGGGGCCACCTGCGACCGCGTATTTGGACCCACGGTCGCTCAGTACATTTTCGATAACTTTCAGCGAACCGTCCTCAGATCAGGACATGACCTCACGCGCGGCCCCGTGTTCGCAGCCTGCAGGCATACCAAGGTCCGTGACAGGCGAGCTGCCCTCTCCGGCCACATCGCACGCGCCTGCGGCATCGCTCCAAACCATCCCCACAGGGCAGCTTTGGGATTGCGCCAAAGGTTCGGTCGGGGCGGGTAAAGTCGTGTCTTGGGCGTAAGCGGCCATCGGCATCAAAGCCACGGCAAGTACTGTGAGACGCATGATGTCCTCCTGTTCGTCCTTGCACCACTATGCTTGGATCACATTCATTTTTCAACGGACCCGCTGTCGCACCGCTTGACGCATATCAAGGTGCGGCCGACCACCGCTCGCTACACTTGGGACGACACCAAGGGAGAGGGCATTTGAAAGACGCAAGCGCAAAGGTCAAACCGCAGCCACGCAAACCAACCAGATCAGCCCGCCTGCCCAAAATGGCCCGTCTGAACTGTATGCGTCATTTCCTATCGACGTTAGATTATCCCGGCAAAGACCCCGCGATTGCGCAGCCACCGCAATCGGAAATCGTGGCCAGTGCGAAAAAGGTCATCCATCGCGCCGACCACATCCTTGGCACTGCGCTGCACCCCGAAACACGGCACGTCAAAAGCTAGGTGTTGAGGGTATCGCCGCGGGCCTTCAAGCCGTGCTAGCGGAGCGTGGCGAAGGTTTCTTTGTTGCGGCAATAGCTGGGCGCATGATCAACCTGTGCTGTCTTTTCCAAAAGCCGGTCGCATTTTTCAACCTGCGCGCAACCGCGACATCCCGTGATCATGTCCGCATAAGCGGTGATGTCGATCTTGTTTTCATCCAGCGCCGTCGACAAATCGACGTCGCATGCTTTTGCCATTTTGATCACACGCCAAAAGTGCGCACGGGGGTCGCCAAGGGTTTGCATCTTTGATCCTCCGGTTGGTGGTAATGCCGTCATAACACCCCCACACAATCCGGACTTTGCGCTGGATCAAATCAGTAGGACGCACCCACTCCTGTGTTGATCGCATTCACCAGCGACGTCTCTGCCCAGGTATCGCGCCCACCCCGCATGCGGATTTCGGTCAGTTGCACCTGCGCCAAGACCTGATCACCAGATGCGACGTGCCCTTGCCCCATATAGGACCGCGCCAGCAGGTTGTTTGGGTCAGCCGAAATGGCTGCGTTGTAATACGTCATGCCCAAATCAATATCGCCAGACTTGCGATGTGCGAACCCATAGTAGGTCAAAGCCAACGGCGCCTGCGGGTTTTCTAACGTGTCCAGCACATTCAATGCTGCCAGATACTGACCATCGTAGGCCAGTTCACGCACATCATCCAGCCGCGCAGTGTCGTCATTGGTGCTTGTCGCCGGGTCCATGCAGCTTTCCGTTGCCAAATCCCAAACCAAACCCTCGGCGCAGGTCGTGGTGGTCTCAGACGGTTTCGGTGCTGTGTCACCGCCACCACCGGCCGCAATCGCGGCCATGGGGAACAAAGCAAGGGTCAAAGTGATCAGGCGCATGGACGTCTCCTCAGGTTGTTGAGGCAAAGATAGCTTGATGCACCCCGAAGGAAAGTAATCGGACCTCTAGAAAGCCAGCCCAATCAACACGCAAGCCCAAGCGACCCCAACCCCAATGGCTGTCACAGCCACCGCCGCTGAACCGCAATCTTTCGCGTGCTTGGCGGCATCGCGCTTTTCTGTGCCAATGTCATCCACAACCCGCTCAATCGCAGTGTTCATGCATTCAGCCGCCAAGACGATAATCCCACCCATCAACAACATCCCCCGTTCGCCTGCCGAAAGCGGAAGTGCAAAGGCCAAGATCGCAAAAAACGCGTTCGCCACCAGCCATTGCATCAAGGAGCCTTCGGTTTTGTAAACATGCGCAAAGCCATCCCACGACCAGATCGCCCGCTGCCGGACACGCAAAATTTGTTGCCACATCTTCATCACCCTTTCGCAATTCGGAACGGGTATGGGCGATCTGGACCAGCCTGCCAAGGGTCTGGGATGACCCGACGAAACAATTGACCCACTGTGTGTTCCCGCTACCGTTCAAGCAGTTAACGAAGGAAAGCGCGATGTACCCGACCTATGCCCGTTCAGAACGCATCGCCGATGGCACAATGCATGCAATTGGTTTCGCAGGCGCTGTAACGGGCGCCGTGGTCCTGATCGTCTGGTCCACGGGCCACGCGACGGCTGCACAAATCGCGGCTATTTGGGTTTATGGGGCAACGCTGATTGCGACATTCGCGGCCTCTGCGTTCTACCATATGACACCATGGGAAAGCATCCGACCGACCCTGCGCCGGTTCGATCATGCCGCGATCTATCTTAAGATCGCCGGCACCTATACGCCATTGGTGGTCATGATTGGCAGTTGGTTCGCCTATACCATTCTGGCAATCGTCTGGGGGCTAGCAGCCCTTGGAGTTATCCTAAAACTGTTCTTCTGGCGCACGCCGGGGCGGTTTGGGCCTGCGCTCTATCTGATCATGGGCTGGCTGAGCCTTGCGCTGATCTGGTCGCTTTGGCCCATTGTACCGGTCTCGGCGATGGTGTTGATGGCGGTTGGTGGGTTGCTCTACACGGCTGGTGTACCTTTCTATGCCAGCGAAACGATGAAGTTCTCAACCGCGATCTGGCATGGGTTTGTCGTGGCAGCTTCTGCGTGCTTCTTCGCCGCGATTGCCATTGCAACGGCCGCACTGGCCTAGCCCAAGCAAACCTGCAGCCTCTTATGATCTATCTGGTATGGAATGCCTGACCTGACAGTTAGACGTCGGGTCACTAGGCTTCATTCAGGGCATCATTTTCTGCCCGATACGGCAATTAATGCCGCGTAACCTATTGATTATATTCAAAGGCATATTTGATGACCAACCCATTTGATCTCTATGGATCGACGCTTTTTGATGCGATTGGCGTCGCCGGGTTCGGTCTTTATGTGTTCAACTATTCGATGCTGACCTTGCAACGCATCCGGTCGGAAAGCATCCGTTACTTTGTCATCAACCTTGCCGCCGCCAGCATGGTGCTGATTGGGCTGATGAATGCCTTCAATCTGGCAGCTGCCCTTATTCAGGTGTTCTTCATCGGCAGCTCAACGGTGGCCATCATCATCCGATTGCGCGCACGCCAAATGACGCGATCACAACTGCAATATTAAAGGCCGGCAGCAACCCGCTGCACTGTACGCACACGATCTGCATTGGGTGGGTGGGTTCCAAGAAAACGATCGCCCGGATCTGGAATGCGCGAAAAGAACGCAGCGCCGCGTAGCGGGTCATAGCCTGCCGCCGCAGCAATCCTTGTGCCCAAGGCATCTGCCTCAAGCTCGAACTCTTTGGAATAGGTCCGCGCACCAACGGTCGCACCGATACGCTGGGCTGTTTCAATAGAACTCGCGTCAGATGCGCCCAATGCACCTGCCAACGTGCCAATCAACAGGCCGCCCAATGCCGCATTCTGCTGAGTCTGGGCGATATGCCCGCGAATGTGGTGGGCCGCCTCATGTGCCATCACAAATGCCAGCTCATCCTGATTTCGCGCGTCTGCGATCAAAGGCACGGTGAACCCAATGATCGGTCTGCCGTTTGAATCAAGCGTTTGAAACGCATTCACACCGCGATTGGGCCGATCATCGACCACAATCTTAAAGTCACAGTTCGATTGCGGTGCGCGGGACCGGCAAAACTGTTCAGCAACGGGCTCAACCCGGCGCACTACGGTTTGGAAATTATTCAGGGCTTGCCGCTGTGACAGCTGCGGGCCGTTTGTTTGGGGGACCTGCTGGGGCGTCTGTTGTGGTGCGGCGGGGCGTGGCGTGCTTGTTTGCACAACCACATCAGAACACGCACCCAGCAGCACGCAAAGCGCAAGAGGAAGCAATCGCATCGTTCATCCTAAAGTCAGTCTCGTTTCTACCAGCTTAACATCCGCTGCCGTGATTGCGCCACCCAACATTACGTAGCACTAGCGCGTTGCTGCCAAAACCGCCGACAAACGGTCCTTTTGATCCGGATGCGATGCGCTGGCATGATCCGGCGGGCTGGGAAGACGGGCAAGGATATGCACGGCTTTCTCAGGATCGAAACCAGCCGCAAACGCAATTTCCGCACCGAGCGTATCTGCATCCAACTCAAACCCACGCAATTTGGTTTGCACCGCGATCCAGCCTTGATCAATAGCTTCCATGTCGGTCACCGCGTTCAATGATTTAAGGCGGGCGACATCTTGGTTTAACTGCCCAAGGTGGCCGTCAATATGGTGGGCCGCCTCATGTGCGACGATAAGGGCAAGTTCATCCGGATTTTGCGCCTGCGCAATCAAAGATGCCGTGAAAGTCAAAACGGGCTGTCCATCTGCCCCCACCGATTGGAACGCGTTCGGCGCACGCGCTTCACGATCATCAACGACAATGTCAAAATCACAGGCACTATCGGCGCGCCGGGCGCCACAAATTTCGGTCGCAAGAGGCATGATTTTCTGCACAGCAAATGAAAAATCATCTGTGGCTTGCTGCCGTGTCACCTGCCCCGTGGTGTCCGTGGCAGCACACGCGCTCAAAGCGCAAAACATCAAGAAAAAAGCCACGCGCATCGCGTTCCCCTGCTTTGGTTATCAATGTCTTAATCCTACCGATCTTGATGCCTTCAAACTATTGAAAATTGTACTCAAAGTTAACGCAAGCTAGAGTGATTTTATGTTTACGATCGAACACGAATTTGATGCCACTGTTGTAACGCTGGTCGATGAAGGCAAAGCGCCGCTAAAGGAAGATGTGGTGATCAACGCGTTTGATGACTGCGTGACAGTCACCCAATATGACCCGCGCCTTGATCAGGATGTGCAAGTGACACTTTCATTGGCGCAATTGCGCGACCTCGAGGCGGCTTTGGATTTGCCAGAGGGCATCTATCAATTGCGCAAAGACTAAAGATGTTAATGGGATCGAAGCCTCCAGCGGGCGTTTTCAGAGCAAGATGAAGGACAGCAAAAGATGACAACCGGGTTTTTCTGGGATGAGCGATGTTTTTGGCATGGCGGTGGGAACTATGCGGGGATGTTGCCTGTCGGCGGCTTGGTACAGCCCCTTGATGGTGGGTTACCTGAAAGTCCGGAAACCAAACGGCGATTGAAGAACCTGATCGAAGTGACAGGACTTGCCGCCGAACTTGCGATGCGCGGGGCCGACCCGGCGACCCGCGATGATCTGTTGCGCGTCCATCCCGCAAGCTATCTTGATGAGTTTAAAGCGCTGTCGGATGCTGGCGGTGGCGAACTTGGCAGGCGGACCCCGTTCGGTCCCGGAGGCTATGAGCTTGCTGCACAATCGGCAGGTTTGGCAAAAGCCGCGCTCACCGCCGTGCTGCGCGGCGAGGTCGATAACGCCTATTCATTGTCGCGCCCCCCCGGCCATCATTGTTTGCCGGACTATCCCAATGGGTTTTGCTTGCTCAACAACATTGGCATTGCAATTGAGGCCGCAAAAGCAGCTGGTCTTGCCCAGCGCTTTGCCGTGCTTGATTGGGACGTGCATCATGGCAACGGAACCGAAGCCGTCTTTTATGACAGATCCGACGTGCTGACTGTCTCATTGCACCAAGACCGCAATTACCCGATGGATACCGGCGCATTTGCAGACCGCGGTCAGGGTGATGGCCTTGGGTTGAACCTGAATATCCCGCTGCCCCCCGGAACAGGCCACAAAGGGTATCTGGCAGCGATGGAGCAATTGGCACTGCCTGCGATCCGCGACTTTGCACCTGATGTGTTGATCATCGCTTGCGGATTTGATGCGGCCGCAAATGACCCACTAGGGCGCATGTTGGCTACGGCCGAGACTTTTACGGCAATGACGAAACAGGTGATGGCATTGGCGGATAAGGTTTGCGCAGGCAAACTGCTGATGGTCCATGAAGGTGGTTATTCTGAAACCTACGTGCCCTTCTGTGGCCACAACGTGCTGCAAGAAATGTCCGGCAGCACGATCACAGCACCTGACCCTTTTGCCGAAGTGTTCCCGCTGCGCCAACCTGACCCACGGTTTGATGCATTTGTGGATGGTTGGCTGGCTGAAATGAAGGACGCACTCTGACACTGGTTGTCATCGCGCCTGTCCAACC
Source organism: uncultured Paracoccaceae bacterium (assembly GCA_947496605.1). Lineage (GTDB taxonomy): Bacteria > Pseudomonadota > Alphaproteobacteria > Rhodobacterales > Rhodobacteraceae > Yoonia. Next base: position 181,030 of record CANMDF010000004.1, read on the forward strand.
ATATCTGCCAAGCAACAACCACAGGACCACCCATGCCCACACCAAACCCTGCTGCGCTCGATTTTCTGCTGAACCGTCGGTCGCGCCCTGCCAAAACTCTTACAACGCCGGTCCCTGATCGCGCGACGGTCCAGACACTGCTGACTGCCGCCGCCCGCACACCGGATCATGGCAAGCTGGAACCTTGGCGATTTATCGTCCTGACCAAACCGGCCCTCACACGACTGGCAGCAATGATACCGGAACGTGGGGCCGCATTAGATATCGCCCCTGATAAGATCAGCAAAGCGCAAGATCAGTTTGGCAAGGCTGATCTGGCCGTTGCGGTTATCAGCAGCCCCAAACAGTCCGAGAAAATTCCTCAGATCGAACAGGTTTATTCAGCCGGAGCCGTATGCCTTGCTTTGGTCAACGCGGGACTGGCTGCAGGATGGGGCGCGAATTGGCTGTCGGGTTGGGCCAGCCATGACCGCACGTTTGTCACCGAGGGCCTTGGATTAGAAGCGCATGAAACTGTTGCGGGCCTCATCCATCTTGGCACAGAGACAAACGCGCCACCCGAGCGCCCTCGCCCTGACCTTGACGCGATCACGACTTGGGTTGACGCATGATTTTTGCCGCGTTCCTCAAAGCAGTCGCACAGCTGCCAGATCGCCGTTTTCGGAGTGTCCTTTGGCGGGGCATTGGTCTGACCATTGCTTTGTTGGTCGGGATTTATGCGGGATTGCTTTGGTTGATCGAATGGCTGACAGCAGAACCAATCACTTTGCCCGGCGTCGGTGAAGTCACCTGGATCGGGGACCTTCTGGGATGGGGGTCACTTGGTTTGGTGATCGTGATGTCTATCTTTTTGATGGTGCCTGTCGCATCAGCGATCACGTCTCTTTTCTTGGACGAAGTAGCCCAAGCCGTTGAAGACAAACACTTCCCCAGTTTGCCGGGGGTGCCACATGTCTCAATCTGGGACGGCCTGCGCGATACGGTAAATTTCCTTGGGGTTTTGGTCGCGGCAAACATCTTTGCCTTTGTCCTCTACGCGATCTTCCCTTTTGCCGCGATTTTCATCTTTTATGCGTTGAATGGATATTTGCTGGGGCGAGAATATTTTCAATTGGCCGCGATGCGTCGGATCGGACGGCAGGCGGCCAAGGATCTGCGCAAAAAACACAGCACAACGATTTGGTTGGCAGGTTGCCTGATGGCGGTGCCGCTCACCTTTCCACTGGTAAACCTGATCATCCCGATCCTAGGTGCGGCGACCTTTACCCACCTTTATCACGCGCTTAGTCGCGACTAACCTCTGGCGTCGACATGCGGTCAAACCAGTCAATGTCGCGGACACTGACGGCGCCGGTCAGAATGACAGTGGCGATCACAGCCCAGATTGGCACCGCAAAATAAGTCGTGATCCGTGCTTTGCGTTTAAAGCTGAAGTTGGCAGGAGAAGACGCATGCGTACCCGGCACGATCTCACCGGCTTCGCCTTGCGTTTCCAGGCGGAGTGGCAGCACGACAAAGAACACAATCGTCCAGATGACAGCAAGCAGTACGAGACCAGAAACGGGACCCAAAGCGGTATTCCTTATGCAATAACGATATCCCCCAGATACGCCGATTAGGCGTCAGGGCAAGGGGCTAGACCTGCTCTAATTCCACAAGACAGCCGTTGAAGTCTTTGGGATGCAAGAACAGGACAGGCTTGCCATGCGCACCGATCTTTGGTTCTCCGCCGCCCAAGACGCGTGCGCCCTCAGCCAACAAATGATCGCGGGCCACAATGATATCGTCCACTTCATAGCAAACATGGTGCATGCCGCCAGATGGGTTTTTGTCCAAGAACGCTTGGATCGGTGACGCCTCGCCAAGCGGATAAAGCAATTCAATCTTGGTGTTGGGCAGATTGATGAACACAACCGTCACACCATGATCGGGTTCATCCTGCGGGGCACCCACATCAGCACCAAGCATCGTGCGATATTGCGCACTGGCCGCGTCCAGATCAGGGACAGCAATTGCAACGTGATTAAGACGACCAATCATAAGCATTTCTCCTGTTTTGCGCTTTATGCCGTTTGGTCGGGGCGGGTGCAACGGACGATGCAGTTAACGTCCTCTTCACCTTGTGCTGCGTTCAATAGGCTTCGCTGCAAAAAAGGGAAGAATCACGATGGAAACGCTCGACGACCTGATGTTCACCCGTGCACCAACTGCACGCCGCCCGCTACTGGGCCTAACCGTGCTTGTGGTAGAGGATAGCCGCTTTGCCAGCGAAGCGGTCCGACTGATGTGTTTGCGATCCGGGGCACGGATCAGGCGGGCAGACAGTTTGGAAAACGCACGACGACATTTAGCGATTTACCGGCCAACCGTGTTGCTGGTGGATGTGGGCCTGCCCGATGGTTCTGGGCTGTCATTAATCCGTTCTACATCAGAGGCGACAACACCTATCCAAGTGCTCTTGGGCATGAGCGGGGACAGCTGCGCAGATGACGTCCTAGCCGCTGGTGCTGACGGGTTCTTGGAAAAGCCAGTACAAAGCTTAGCCGTTTTTCAAAGCGCAATCCTCGCGCATCTGACGGCAGAACAACAACCGCCTACGCCGCGGGCCATCGCCGACGATGTGATCAAACCCGACCCGATCGCGTACCGGGATGATCTGACCCATATCGCACAGGTGTTGGACGACACCAATGATGAGATCGCGCTAGACTATGTGACACAGTTTCTCAGCGGGGTGGCGCGCAGCGCACAGGATCACGACCTCAATGCAGCCGTCACGAACCTGACAAAGCTGCGTCGCGCAGGCAACAACCCCAACGCAGGTGTCGTTGCCCTTTCGCAGCTTGTGCAAACGCGGATCGCTGCAGGTGGGCCGCTTTAGCTTTCGGGTGGCAGAACGCGCAGGCGCAATTCACGCATCTGTTCGTTCTGCGGTTCGCTGGGTGCGTCCATCATCAAGTCTTCGGCACGCTGGTTCATCGGGAACATGATAACTTCGCGGATGTTTGACGCATCCGCCAGCAACATCACAATCCGGTCGATGCCAGCGGCACAACCACCATGGGGTGGTGCGCCATATTGGAACGCATTGACCATACCGCCAAAACGCTTGTTGACTTCATCTTCGCCATAACCTGCAATTTCAAACGCCTTGAACATGATCTCAGGACGGTGGTTCCGGATCGCACCAGACACCAATTCATAGCCGTTACAGGCCAGATCATACTGGTAACCCAGCACCTTCAACGGATCACCTTGCAACGCCTCCATGCCACCTTGCGGCATTGAGAACGGGTTATGCTCAAAATCAATCTTGCCGGTTTCCTCATCCTGCTCATAAATCGGGAAATCCACGATCCAAGCAAAGGCAAAGCGGTTCTTGTCGGTGAGACCCAGCTCTTCGCCAATGACGTTGCGGGCCTTACCAGCCACGCCTTCAAACGCCTTCGGCTTTCCGCCAAGGAAAAACGCGGCGTCACCCAGACCAAGACCCAACTGCTGGCGGATCGCTTCTGTACGTTCCGGACCGATGTTCTTGGCCAATGGACCGGCCGCTTCCATGCCGCCTTCCACTTCGCCGGATTTCAGCTTGGCTTGCGCCTCTTTCACCGAAATACCCAGCTCTTGCGCCACAGCATCTGCGGTCTTTTCGCGCCAGAAGATATAGCCCATGCCGGGCAACCCTTCCTTTTGCGCAAACACATTCATTCGGTCACAGAACTTACGTGACCCACCCTTTGGTGCAGGAATGGCACGAACCTCGGTCCCCTCTTGCTCCAACAGCTTGGCAAAAATCGCAAAGCCTGATCCCGCGAAATGTTCTGACACAACCTGCATCTTGATCGGGTTGCGCAGGTCAGGCTTATCGCTGCCATACCAAAGAGCGGCATCGCGATAAGAAATCTGCTCCCACGTCTGGTCAACCTTACGGCCACCACCGAATTCCTCAAAAATCCCTGTGATCACCGGCTGGATGGTATCAAACACATCCTGCTGCTCAACAAAGGACATCTCCAAATCCAGCTGATAGAAATCAGTGGGTGAGCGGTCCGCACGCGGGTCTTCATCGCGGAAGCAAGGCGCAATCTGGAAATACTTGTCATAGCCCGACACCATGATCAGCTGCTTGAACTGCTGGGGGGCCTGCGGCAGAGCGTAAAATTTGCCGGGGTGCAAACGGGACGGCACCAAGAAATCGCGGGCACCTTCAGGGGATGACGCAGTGATAATCGGCGTCTGATATTCGCGAAAACCACTATCCCACATGCGGCGGCGCATGGATGCCACAACGTCAGACCGTAGTTTCATGTTGTCCTGCATCGCCTCACGGCGCAGGTCCAGATAGCGGTACTTTAGGCGGGTTTCCTCAGGGTATTCCTGATCACCGAACACCATCAATGGCAGTTCTTTCGATGCGCCCAACACTTCGATCGCGCGGACAAAAACCTCGACTTCACCGGTTGGGAGCTTGGCGTTCACCAGCTCAGGGTCACGCGCCTTCACCTCACCATCGATACGAATGCACCATTCAGAGCGTACCTTTTCCACATCAGAAAACGCAGCCGAATCCGGATCGCAAAGCACCTGCGTAATCCCGTAATGGTCACGCAAATCGATAAACAAGATACCGCCGTGATCGCGTACCCGGTTCACCCAACCGGACAGGCGAACAGTGTCACCCACATTGGCGGCGGTCAGATCGGCACAGGTATGGCTGCGATAGGCGTGCATAGGTCAATTCCTTCAGGCGATTGTCGGCCCGATACACATCTTTGCCCCGACGAAGTCAACCTTCCCCTTCATCTTGGCCCAAAAACTCCTGCCAGAGGCATTAAAATCTCTTACACTCTATTGCACCTGCGCACGCCATGCCTATAACCCACGACAATTTGCAAGTAAGGGGGCACTGCCATGCCAAAGCGTACCGACATCCAGTCGATCATGATCATCGGCGCGGGCCCTATTATTATTGGACAAGCCTGCGAGTTTGATTACTCGGGTGCCCAAGCCTGTAAAGCGCTGCGCGAGGAAGGCTATCGGGTCATCCTCGTCAACTCGAACCCAGCCACCATCATGACCGATCCAGGAATGGCGGATGCGACTTATATTGAGCCGATCACCCCCGAAGTCGTCGCCAAAATCATCGAAAAAGAACGCCCCGATGCGTTGCTGCCCACGATGGGCGGACAGACTGGCTTGAACACCTCGCTGGCGCTTGCCGATATGGGTGTCTTGGAAAAATTCAATGTTGAGATGATCGGCGCGAAACGCGAAGCAATTGAAATGGCGGAGGATCGCAAACTCTTCCGCGAAGCGATGGACCGTCTTGGCATCGAAAACCCCAAAGCGACCATCGTGACAGCCCCCTACACCGAAGACACGCAATCGCGCCCTTGGCCGCGTATCCAAGGTGCTGACCGAACCAAAATCCTCGACGATGGCGAACGCCTCGCACTCGAAGCGCTCGAAGATATCGGCCTGCCTGCTGTCATCCGCCCTGCCTTTACGATGGGCGGCACCGGCGGTGGCGTCGCCTACAACCGCGAAGAATACATCCACTTTTGCCGCACAGGTATGGATGCATCACCCGTCGCGCAAATTCTTGTGGACGAGTCGCTATTGGGTTGGAAAGAATTCGAGATGGAGGTCGTGCGCGACCGCGCCGACAACGCGATCATCGTCTGCGCCATTGAAAACGTAGACCCCATGGGCGTGCACACGGGCGACTCGATCACTGTCGCGCCGGCCCTGACCCTGACGGACAAAGAATACCAAGTTATGCGCACACACAGCATCAACGTGCTGCGCGAAATCGGGGTGGAAACAGGCGGGTCCAACGTCCAATGGGCCGTAAACCCCGACGACGGGCGCATGGTGGTGATCGAGATGAACCCACGCGTGTCGCGATCATCTGCGCTGGCTTCGAAAGCCACAGGTTTCCCGATTGCCAAGATCGCCGCAAAATTGGCGGTCGGTTATACATTGGACGAGTTGGACAATGACATCACCGGCGTCACACCTGCATCGTTTGAGCCCACAATCGACTACGTCGTTACCAAAATTCCACGCTTCGCCTTTGAAAAATTCGCAGGCTCTGAACCCTACCTGACAACGGCAATGAAATCCGTGGGTGAAGCAATGGCCATCGGGCGCACCTTCCATGAGTCCATGCAAAAAGCGTTGGCGTCTATGGAAACCGGCCTGACCGGCTTTGACGACATCGACATCCCCGGCGCACCCGACGCCGCCGCGATCACCAAAGCGCTCGCCAAACAAACACCTGACCGCATCCGTGTCATCGCCCAAGCCATGCGGCACGGGTTGTCGAACGACGATATCTTTGCGGTCACCAAATTCGACCCATGGTTCCTCGCTCGGATCCGCGAGATCATCGAAGAAGAAGCCAAAATTATCAAAAACGGCCTGCCCGTGACCGAAGACGGGTTACGCGCGATCAAAATGCTCGGTTTCACCGACGCGCGCCTGGCGACACTCACCGGCCGCCACGAAGACCAAGTGCGCCGCGCCCGCCACAACCTTGGCGTGACAGCTGTTTTCAAACGGATCGACACCTGCGGCGCCGAGTTCGAGGCGCAGACGCCCTATATGTACTCCACATACGAAACGGCCGTGATGGGCGACGCAGAATGCGAAGCGCGGCCTTCCAACCGCAAAAAGGTCGTCATCCTCGGCGGCGGCCCGAACCGCATCGGGCAAGGGATCGAGTTTGATTACTGCTGCTGCCACGCTTGCTACGCCCTGACCGATCAGGGGTATGAGACGATCATGATCAACTGTAACCCCGAAACGGTCAGCACGGATTACGACACCTCCGACCGCCTCTATTTTGAGCCGCTCACCTTCGAACACGTCATGGAAATCCTGCGGGTCGAACAAGACAACGGCACCCTGCACGGCGTCATCGTGCAATTCGGCGGTCAGACCCCTTTGAAACTGGCCAATGCGCTGAGCGACGCAGGCATCCCGATCCTCGGCACCACGCCAGACAGCATCGACCTCGCCGAAGACCGCGAGCGTTTCCAGCAGCTTGTGCAAAAACTGGACCTCAAACAGCCACACAACGGCATCGCCTCCACCGACGAAGAAGCGCTCAACATCGCCGAAGGGATCGGCTTCCCACTGGTGATCCGTCCCTCCTTCGTTCTGGGCGGCCGCGCCATGGAAATCGTGCGCGATATGGACCAGTTGCGCCGTTATATTTCAGACGCGGTGGTCGTGTCGGGCGACAGCCCCGTCCTGCTCGACAGCTACCTGTCTGGTGCGGTCGAAGTCGATGTTGACTGCCTCTCTGACGGCACAAACACCCATGTCGCAGGCATCATGCAGCATATCGAAGAGGCGGGCGTGCACTCTGGCGACAGCGCCTGTTCCCTCCCGCCCTATTCGCTGTCCGAAGCGATGATCGCGGAAATCCGCAGCCAGACAGAAAAACTGGCCAAGGCGCTCAACGTCGTGGGCCTGATGAACATCCAGTTCGCGGTCAAAGACGAAACCGTCTACCTGATCGAAGTGAACCCCCGCGCATCGCGCACCGTGCCATTTGTGGCCAAAGCCACGGATTCAGCCATCGCATCCATCGCCGCACGGCTGATGGCGGGCGAACCACTGTCAAACTTCCCCCTGCGCGAGGCATACCCGGCCAACGACAACCCGATGGACGTGCTGCCCATGGGCGATGCCTTTACTTTGGCCGACCCAAACACCCCGTGGTTCAGCGTGAAAGAGGCCGTCTTGCCCTTCGCCCGCTTCCCCGGCGTCGATACGATCCTTGGGCCCGAAATGCGGTCCACGGGTGAGGTCATGGGCTGGGACCGGTCCTTCCCCCGCGCGTTCCTTAAGGCGCAAATGGGCGCAGGCACCGAACTGCCCGAGGCCGGCACCGTCTTTATCTCAATCAAAGACGCCGACAAAACCGACGCCATGCTGGAAGCCGCGCAAATGCTGCTGAAACTGGGGTTCACTATCACAGCGACAAGGGGCACCTCCGCTTGGCTGAGTGAAAACCGAATTGATTGCGAAGTGGTAAACAAAGTCTACGAAGGCGGGCTGACCATCACCGACAGGCTGAAAGACGGGCACATCGCACTGGTCTTCAACACCACCGAGGGCAGCCAAGCCGTTGAGGACAGCCGCGACATCCGCGCCGTCGCCCTCTACGACAAAATCCCCTACTTCACGACGGCAGCTGCGTCACATGCAGCGGTGCTGGCAATGCAAGCGCGGGTTGAAGGTGATGTTGGGGTGAGGTCGTTGCAGGGGTGACAAGTGAAAAGGGTCCGCACTGCGGACCCTTTCGCTAAGCCGTCGAGTGTCCGTCACGAGCAAGCGCGCTGCCGACATTTACCCCGACGTTTCGCTGATGAATATGGTAGTTATCCACTAGCTTGTCAACATATTGAGTAGTTAAATGCCTTTGAATTATGTTTCCTCCGCAAGGATAAGTCCGTACAAGAAGCACTGTAAGACCGACGCTGAAGCCATTGAACTACATAATGAATGTATGCTAATTGGCTCCGCACTCTTGTCTGTTATTTCAATGATCGAGATTGCTCTCCGAAACAGAGTGCATACACAAATTGCGAAGGATTTTGGCCGCCAAGACTGGCTTACAATTAATCCTTCACCCGTGCCCCTGGGGAGCAGCGAAACAAGCGCTATAAGCCAGGCCGTTAGGCAAGCACAGCAAGACAAGTATTCGAAGCTATCCAATAGTGATAAACTAAAGCTTAATGCAGTGGCCTATCCTCACGGTGTCCCACCGAATATCACTCACAAACGGCTTTCGAAGAAACGGCAAGAGAAAATAAGCGTTACCGAAGGTGAGGTCGTTGCACATACCACACTTTTTTTTTGGAAGCGTTTCTTTGCGCCCGAGTATGAACCAACTCTCTGGGATAGATCAGTTAAACGAACATTTCCAAACAAGACACTAGGACGGTCAGATGTCTCAGCACAAATAGAGATCATCTACCGAGCAAGAAATCGACTCGCTCATCATGAGCCAATGTATGGATTGCGATTGCGACAAGCAGTAAGCGCAGTCGACTTTGTTCGCCTAAACTTTGATAGCAAGTTTCCAGATCAAAACGGCCCACTCTGCATCTTCACACAATTCCAACACGACAATCTCATGGCTAAGCTCCACCATTTCGAGTCCCGATGGAAAGAGATCACTGGTTCAGAATCCAATTAAAATGTATTGGCTCAAGTAGCCTACCCCCTCACTCCTCCGCCTCATACCGCGCCAGCCGTTCCTCTATGTCCGCCTCCCATCGCTGTATGTTCCCCCACTCGGGCCGCTCCTCCATCGTTTTGTCCAACCGCTCGGGGTTCAGCGCATAATCTGTCGTGTCCGGCCCTTCGACAATCCCTGCCAGCCGGTAGTGCATGAACGCCCGCAGCACACGATTAATCCGCGGCTGATACCCCGGCCCCATCGCCTTAAAAAACTTTACCACATCCGCGTCCAACCGGATCGTCACTGGCACCCGCTTGGGATCGCGCCGGTCCTCGTTTTGCCAGATTTCATCCCATTCGCGGGGCAGGCAGCGCAGTTTCATCGCCACGGAATGCAGGTCGTATTCGATCATGCGCCGCGCATCGACGGCATAGCCCCAGTTGATCCGCTGGGTCTTGGTCATCTTTTTGGGGTCGGTCATCGGGGCTCTCCTTTTGCGGTCCAACCTGTCGTGCAAAGGTAAAGCGGGTGATGACGCAGCGTACGTACGGGTTCTGTACGCTGTATGTACGGGTTATGTACGCCGCGTTCCGGTGGACATTCCCGCCCCCTTCCCCCTAGGGTAGCCGCACCAATTTGAGGGGCCAGCATGCACAACGTCGCGATCACCGGAACCGGGGTTTTCACGCCCTCTCAGACCATCACCAACGACGAATTGGTCGCCGCATTCAACAGCTACGCTGACCTATGGAACGCCGAGAATGCAGCCGCGATTGAAGCAGGCACCGTCGAGGCCAAGACCCATTCGTCCAGCGATTTCATCCTTGCTGCCTCCGGGATTGAGCGCCGCTATGTCCTTGATAAAGAAGGCGTTCTTGACCCCGCCCGCATGTTCCCCAAGTTCACGCCGCGCGCCGACGACCAACCCGGTTTCATGGCTGAAATCGGCGTCGATGCCGCGCAAAAAGCACTTGCCGCTGCTGGTGTTGATGCGGGCGATGTCGATCTGGTGATTTGTGCCGCCTCGAATATGGAACGCGCCTACCCTGCAATTGCCGTGGAAATTCAACAGCTTCTGGGCGCAGGTGGTTTCGCTTTTGATATGAACGTCGCCTGTTCCAGCGCCACCTTTGGTATTCAGACAGCGGCCGACATGATCCGCTCCGGCTCAATCCGCCGCGCATTGGTGATCAACCCCGAGATTTGTTCCGCCCATCTGGAATGGCGCGATCGCGACTGTCATTTTATCTTTGGCGATGTCGCGACCGCGACCTTGCTCGAGCGTGACGAAGACCTCGACAAACCATATTTTAAGGTTCTTTCCACGCGCTGCGCGACCCAGTTCAGCAATAATATCCGTAACAATAACGGCTACTTACGCCGTACACAGGACCACATGGAAGACCGCCGCGACATGCAGTTCATGCAAAACGGGCGCAAGGTTTTCAAAGAGGTCCTTCCGCTGGTCAGCAAGCATATCGCGAACCATATGGCCGAAGAAAACGTAGCTGCCGCTGACTTGCGCCGCCTCTGGCTGCACCAAGCCAACAAAACGATGAACGACTATATTGGCAAAAAAGTCCTAGGCCGCACCCCCGAAGCAGGTGAACAACCCAACATCTTGCAAGACTACGCCAACACTTCATCCGCTGGCTCAATCATTGCTTTTTCCAAGCATTCCAATGACATGTCACCGGGGGACAAAGGGTTGATTTGTTCATTCGGAGCAGGCTATTCCGTGGGTTCTGTCATCGTTGAACGCGCTTAATACGAAAGAACACTTATGAAAATCATCGTCATCACTGGACTATTGCTAACACTCGCTGCTTGCGGCGTACCATTCGTCCCCTTGGTCTAGTCACTGACGCGTTTGTGCACCTCAGCAAGTGTCTCAACCCGTTCTGAATAGCGGTTCGTCAGCATTGCACTGCGGCCCCGTGTCATGATCGTAAAGCGCGCCAACTCTTCCATCACATCCACAATCCGGTTGTAGAGGGACGACGGTTTCATCCGTCCGCCCTCAAACTCTTTCCATGCCATCGGAACTGATGACTGGTTGGGGATCGTGATCAGGCGCATCCAACGCCCAAGAATACGTAACTGATTGACAGTATTGAAAGATTGCGATCCACCGCTGACCTGCATCAGCGCCAGCGTCTTGCCTTGTGTGGGCCGCATCCCGCCAATGGGCGACAATGGCAACCAGTCAATTTGCGTCTTCATGATACCCGTCATCGCACCGTGGCGCTCAGGGCTGGACCAGACCATGCCTTCGGACCAAAGCGCTAGTTCGCGCAACTCAGCGACTTTAGGATGATCGGCATCCGCATCATCAGGCAGCGGCAAACCGGAGGGATCAAAGAACTTCGTCTCACATCCAAGTGCCCGCAAAACACGTGCACCTTCTTCCGCACAAAGGCGCGAATAACTCGTTTCGCGCAATGAACCATAGAGCAAAAGGATACGTGGCGGATGCTGCGGCGCGGCTGGCCCCGCCAAAGCAGCAATATCCAAAGGTTCAAGCGCACCCGACACCAGATTTGGCATATCGGACGTATCTATGCCCATCAGGCCGATTCTTCGAGGTGCAGCTTCATATCAATCAGCACTTGCTGAAGAGACGTTGTCTCGCGCAGCAAGCGCTTGGCTTCGTTAATTGTGATGACGCCGTCGGCAATGGATTGATTGTATTCGGCCATCAGCATTGCAAAACGTTGGCTCAGCTTGATCACATCAGTGTTGATCTCACCTTCGCTGTTTGCGCGTTCGGTATCATGTGACATTGTCACGCCCCGCAGCTCGGCAAGTGCCGATGTGACATGCGGATAAGACGCCGCCGCCTCAAGCTGCGCGACTGCATCAACCGGCATAAAGCGATCCGTATGCTCATCGCTGTCAGAATAGTAGCGACCAAGAGTGGCCTTCGATTTACCTGTAAGTTCACATGCAGCTTCAATGCCAACATCTTTAACCAATGCTTCGGTGTGTTTCTTCAGGTAACTTCCATGTCCCGCCATACGTGTGCTCCACTCTGATGCTGCTGCCCCAACGGCAGGGGAAATTCTCTTCAGGTTTCCCATTTTATGCAAATGCACTGTATGGCAAAAATAATCTAGTCTCGTGTTTCTGAGATGACGTAACGAGTGTTCGTGCTGAGTGGTACGAAGAGTTAAGGATCGCGATCCGCTCACACGTATGGGACGCAGCCCCGATAGCTGCCAAGTTGCACGATTGTGTGACGCATGGTCTTGCCTTTCAGGTGAAGCCAAAGTTAAGCATTTCGACATGGCAAAACTCTATTTCAACTACTCGACCATGAACGCAGGCAAATCGACCGTGCTCTTGCAGGCGTCGCACAATTACATCGAACGGGGCATGCAAACCTATCTAATGATTGCCAGGTTTGATGACCGGGCGGGCGTAGGACGGATTGGTAGCCGCATCGGCATTGGAGCAGATGCTGATACATTTGGCTCGGATGACGATTTGTTTGAAATGATCTCGGCCCGCCTCAGCGATGGCCCATGTGCGTGTGTGTTCTTAGACGAAGCGCATTTCATGACGCCTGAACATGTGTGGCAACTAGCACGCGTCGTGGATGACCTGAACGTACCGGTCATGACATATGGCTTGCGGGTCGATTTCCGGGGCCGTCTCTTTCCTGCATCGGCGTCACTGCTCGCTCTCGCCGATGAAATGCGCGAAGTCCGCACGATCTGTCACTGCGGGAAAAAGGCGACAATGGTTGTGCGCAAAGATGAGGCCGGGAATGTGCTGGCTGCAGGCGACCAAATCGTTGTCGGTGGAAATGAACGCTATGTATCACTCTGCCGCCGTCACTGGCGCGAAGAAATGGGCGCCTACGCCGACCCCAATCTCGACTAACACTTATCATCTTGCCTTAAAAACTCCCGCCGGAGGCTCCTGCGGGTCAATAAAAGCTCTGCGGATCAATATCGATCGCCATGCGCAGATTTGTGGGCAAGCGAAACTGCCCCGCCCACTTCGCCAAAGCCTGCTGCAAAGGCGCTGATTTTTCGGCCTTCACCAACAACCGTACCCGGTGCTTACCGCGCACCCGCGCAATAGGCGCAGGTGCCGGTCCAAAGACCTGCGCCCCGATTGCACGCAAAGGCCCATCCATGCGTGCCATCTCGGACCCAAGATCAAACACCTCTTGCACATTCGGACTGCTGAGGATGATCCCCGCCATACGGCCATATGGTGGCACACCTGCGGCCTTACGTTCTTCCGCTTCCGCCTTCCAAAAGCTCTCTTCATCCCCCGCCAAAATCGCACGGATCACCGCGTGTTCTGGCTGATAGGTCTGCAAGAGCGCCTCACCGGGCGTTTCGGCCCGGCCCGCGCGTCCGGCAACTTGGCGCATCAGCTGAAAGGTCCGCTCAGCGGCACGCAGGTCCGATCCTTGCAAACCAAGATCGGCATCGATCACACCGACCAGTGTCAGCAAAGGAAAGTTATGCCCTTTTGCGACCAATTGTGTGCCGATAATAATATCCGTCCCACCCTGCGCGATCTCTTCAATATGCGCCTTCATCGCACGCGCAGACCCATAAAGATCAGACGACAAAACTGCGATCCGCGCGTCGGGGAACAGCTCGGCCACCTCTTCGCCCATCCGCTCGACACCGGGACCAACAGCGCTTAACCGGTCCTCTGCCTCGCAACTGGGGCAAACCGTCGGCATCGGTTTCGTTTCACCGCATTGGTGGCACATTAGACGTTTGAGGAAACGGTGTTCCACCATCCGCGCGTCGCAGTGTTCACAGCCAATCTGATGCCCACAAGCACGGCACAGCGTGATCGGCGCATACCCCCGGCGATTGAGGAAAATCAGCGATTGCTCACCCTTTTCCAACCGCTGCTGGATCGCGCCACGTAAGGTGGGTGAAACCCACTGCCCCCCGGGAAGATCCTCAACCCGCATATCGATGGCATCCATCTTGGGCATCACCGCAGCGCCAAACCGCGATGTCAGCTCGAGCCGTTGATACTTGCCCGCCTCAACATTCGCCCAACTTTCAAGCGAAGGCGTGGCCGACGCCAAGACAACTTGCGCCCCATTGATTGCGGCACGCAGCACTGCCATGTCGCGGGCGTTGTAAAGGACACCGTCCTCTTGCTTGTAAGACGTGTCATGTTCTTCATCGACAACAATCAGGCCAAGGTTCTGATAGGGTAAAAACAGCGCCGATCGCGCACCCACCACCAATTGTGCATCACCCTGCCCGACCATGCGCCAACACCGGCGGCGCTCGGTCATGGTGACGCCTGAATGCCATTCAGCGGGTTTCATGCCAAACCGCGCCTCAACCCGGTTGATGAATTCACCAGACAGCGCGATCTCGGGCAACAGCACCAAAGCCTGCCGTCCCATGCGCAAGCACTCAGCGACGGCTTCGAGGTAAACCTCAGTCTTGCCCGACCCTGTCACCCCCTTCAGCAGGGTCGTCCCATAGCCATCGCTCCGCAACGCGGCCCGCAACGCCTCTGCCCCAATCGCCTGATCTGCGCTCAATTCCTTACCGCCATAGTCAGGATCAAGCTGCGGATAGGGCGTGTCGCGGGGTGCTTCTTCCTCTGACACCGCCCCCAACTTTACAAGGCCCTTCACAACGGACGTGCCCACATCTGCCATCTCGGCCAATTCGCGCAACGTAAATGACAACCCGCCATAGTCGCGCAACACGCCAAGCACCTTTTCACGCGCACCTGTCATCCGGTCAGGCACAGTATCCCCAAGGCGGTAGACCTTTCGCATCGACGGGGCATCGCCCAACCCCGGCGCGCGGGTGCCAAGGCGCAACATCGCGGGCATCGGGGTCAGGGTGTATTCGGCGGCACGGATTAGAAAGCTGCGCATCTCTTCGCGCATGGGGGCGACGTCCAGCACCCGGATGACAGACCGGATCTTGGCCAAATCATAGTCGCCCTTACCCTTCCCCCAAACAACGCCCAGCACCTTACGCGGGCCAAGTGGCACCTCAACAAAGGCCCCCAGATGGCAACCGCCCTCAGGCGCTTTGTAATCCAACAGCCGATCCAGCGGTTGGGTTGTCAAAACCCCCACCAAATCACCTTCATGGAAATAGCTGTCTGTCATTGCCGCCCTTTGAGGGTTTCCGCCCGTTCCCCAATCAGGTAAACGCTGGGACAACAAACACCAACCCATGCCCGGAGTGAAAAGATGAAGTTTTTCGTAGATACAGCCGAGATCGACCAGATCAAAGAACTCAATGACCTTGGGATGGTCGATGGGGTCACAACAAACCCTTCTCTGATCGCCAAATCTGGGCGCGATATTCTGGAAGTCACGAAAGAGATATGCTCCATCGTGTCCGGCCCTGTTTCTGCTGAGGTGGTGGCGTTGGACGCTGAAACCATGCTGGCCGAAGGCCGCAAGCTGGCCAAGATCGCCGACAACATTGCTGTTAAGGTGCCGCTGACATGGGCGGGCTTGCAGACCTGTAAGACACTGACAGACGACGGCATCATGGTGAACGTCACACTGTGCTTCTCTGCCAACCAAGCACTGCTGGCCGCCAAAGCCGGTGCGACATTCATCAGCCCTTTCATCGGACGTCTGGATGATCTGAACCTTGATGGGCTTGAGCTGATCGAAGACATCCGCACGATCTATGACAACTACGGGTTCGGCACGAACATCCTTGCCGCGTCCATCCGCACCGCCAACCACATGAGCGATTGCGCCAAGATCGGCGCAGACGTCTGCACAGCACCGCCGAATGTAATCAAAGCGATGGCGAACCATGTGCTGACAGACAAGGGCTTGGCTGCGTTTATGGCGGATGCTGAGAAGGCAGGTATTAAGATCGTTTAAGCTTTTGGGGTGCTTCGTTTTTTGTAACGGAGCACCCTTTTTCTATTTGGCATATCCTAAAACGTGATCGCGCACTTCAAACAAGTGGTAAAGGACGGCGATCTGCGGCTGCATCCGATTGTGACAAAGCTGGTGGATGCGGAGACGTTGGAGAAGATGGGTGCATCCCGTGTGTCACCTGAAGAGCACGAGGAGTAGTAATATGCCTGTAGACCCAAATGCTGATGCTTATTATGTGAACATGGACATCCTGAGCAGCCCAGAGTTCGAATTTGAGAACTATGAGGGCCGTATGCCATATTATAGATTCGGCCGCAGTGCAAAGTTTTCGGATGCAAAATACGCGCCTAAATCTGCGATCCAGATGGATAGACGCAAGACATACAATGACATTATGGCTGTTAGTGGTGCCTTCGTTCTAAGCGATCGTTTTCGCGCAATCATCGAGGATGCCGAACCGGGGGTGCATGATTTCTTTCCAATCGAAATGAAGAAGAAAGATGGTTCCCCGCTGGGAAAAGACTATTTTCTGGTCGGTATCAATCAGTATTGCATTTGCATTTGCATTTTGCCGCAATTGTCGGCCTGTAGCAAAGTAAAAAGAACAAGCTTTAGTAACCAACCCTATCAAACCTGTTCCGAGCGTCACCTTGTCTTGAGCCGTCCTGCAATTGGAGAAAGGCAGGTGTTTATCACATCGGTTATCGCGGGAGGGCATTTGATCGTCAGTCAGGCCGTTGGTCGGCGGTTGATTGAGGAAAAAATCAAGCGCCTCGACATCTATTCGGTGACCTTGAGTGATGAGGTTTGGGATTTTGATACCCACGCCCCAGAGGCGGCTGAATGGTACCGTGAGAATCCGGAAGAATGGGAAAATCAACAGGCTCGGAATGTTCCACAGCCCTTATAACTGAGCTTTTTCAACAAGCTTAGGATGGGTGCTCGCACCAATTACCACCCCCCTGCGCCAAATCTGCCACGCCTGACGCCCCCTCCCAAAAAAGCATGAGACACGCCCCCTAACCCTCTGCTAGCTTGCAAAAAAACGAAAAAGCAGAGCAGGCAAATGAACCAAACAGTTATGGCCGATGAGCTTCGTGAGAAGATCATCGCGAACCCCGATGTCCTTTTGGAAGATGCAGATGTCATGCGCGCCCTTGTGGGTGCGGATGTGGATCAAACGACGGGCAATATCGTCGATCTTCGTTCCGTCGCTATGGACCGTCTTGAGGCGCGTTTTGACCGCCTTGAGGACACCCACCGCAATGTCATCGCCGCCGCCTATGACAATCTGGCGGGCACCAACCAAATTCACCGCGCGATCCTGCGGATGCTGGATGCCAGCACGTTTGAGCGCTTTCTAACCGATCTATCGGGCGAAGTCGCCGATATCCTGCGCGTCGATGCCGTACGTCTGGTGCTGGAAAGCAACCTACAAGATTCGCACAAGGCCGCAGGCGAAGCCGTGGCGATCATGCCTGAAGGCTTTGTTGAGGGCTACATCACCCTTGGCCGCAACATGCCTGCCCGCCAGATCACCCTGCGCGAGATGCAAAAGGTGGGTGGCAGTCTCTATGGTGCTCGCGCCGAATACATCAAATCCGAGGCCTGCCTGAAGGTTGATCTTGGCCCAGACCGCCTGCCTGCCATGTTGGTGATGGGCAGCGAAGACCCCCATCAGTTCACTGCGCAACAAGGCACAGACCTGCTCACATTCTTTGTTGGCGTGTTTGAGCGGGTCGTGCGCCGCTGGTTGGCGTAAAATGATTGCCCCTGCCCTGTCAGACGCTTTGGGCGCTTGGCTGGCAGGCCAACGCGCCCTAGCTGGTGCGGCTGAGAACACGCTGAAAGCCTACCAGACCGACGTGTTGGGCTTTCTGGCTTTCATGACCCAATACAATGGTGACAGTCAGGGCCTCGGCCCGATTGCCCGTGTGACCGTGCGCGATATGCGCGCATGGATGGCGCATGAACGTGGGCGCGGTGTTGGGGCGCGATCTTTGGCCCGGTCGCTGTCTGCCGTGAAATCATTCTATCGCTGGCTATCCGAGCGCGAAGGGTTTGAGCCCACTGCCGTTTTGTCCACCCGCTCACCCAAATTCCAGCGCAAACTGCCCCGCCCGCTTGAGGTGGATGCCGCATCCGCGATGATCGAGACGGTCGAATTGCAAGCGCGTGAGCCTTGGGTGGCTGCCCGCGATATGGCGGTCGTTACCCTGCTTTATGGCTGTGGCCTGCGGATATCCGAGGCCTTGGGTCTGACGGGCGCTGATACACCATTGCCCAGCGTTCTGCGGATCGTTGGTAAGGGCGGCAAGGAACGCATCGTCCCGGTCATTGATGCAGCACTTGATGCAGTCGATGCCTATCTGGACCTGTGCCCTTATGCGGTCGAGCCCGATCAGCCGATCTTTCGTGCTATCCGAGGGGGTGTGTTGTCCCCTCGTGCCATCCAGAAGGTGATGGAACAGGCCCGCTTGCAACTGGGCCTGCCAGCGACAGCAACACCCCACGCGATGCGCCATTCCTTTGCGACGCACCTGTTGGCCGCAGGCGGTGATCTGCGCGCAATCCAAGAGCTTTTGGGTCATGCCTCACTGTCCACCACCCAAGCCTATACAGCTGTGGACGCTGCCCATCTGATGTCGGTCTACGAAAAGGCCCACCCCAAAGCCTGACAATCGGTTGCCCCTTGGCCGTTTTTCGCGCATGAGGGTGGCATGACACTTCGCGCCAAAGCCCTTCTTGTTCACCTGCTTACTGCCACAGGCGCCGTTTTCGCGATGCTCGCGATGCTTGCGGCCGTCGATGAGAAATGGAGCTTGATGTTCCTTTGGCTTGTCGTGGCGTTCTTTGTTGATGGCATCGATGGGCCGCTGGCCCGTAAATACGACGTGAAAACGAATGCACCTGCGTTTGACGGCGTGTTGCTTGATCTGATCATCGACTATCTGACCTATGTCTTTGTACCTGCGTATGCCTTATTTAAATCAGGGTTGTTGCCCGGTTGGACGGGGTGGTTTGCGATCATCATTATCACCTTCACGTCCGCGATGTATTTCGCCGATACACGCATGAAAACAAAAGACAATTCATTTTCCGGCTTCCCAGGATGCTGGAATATGTTGGTGCTTGTGATCTTTGCATTGCAGCCAAATTTTTGGGTGTCACTGATCCTTGTGGCCAGTCTTGCGATCACCATGTTTGTGCCGCTGAAATTCGTCCATCCAGTGCGCACAGAACGGTGGCGATTGGTCACATTGCCGATGGCACTGGGTTGGGTGTTCTTTGCAGGCTGGGCCGCTTGGGTGGACTTTTATCCCAACAGTTGGGCGCATTGGGGTTTAGTCCTGACGTCTGTTTATCTGCTGTTTGCAGGTGTCGCGCAGCAGATCATCCCCGATCGAAACGCAACCTAGATCAAAAGCCCAGCTGCCTCTTCAAGACGCAGCAAGGTGACTTTGGCCTCAACCCCACCCATGCCGGAATAACCGCCCAATCCATCCGCTGCCAAAACGCGGTGACAGGGAATAAGGATCGCGATTGGGTTTGCACCACAGGCCTGCCCAATCGCTTGAGCCGACACACCCAACTCTTTTGCCAAATCGCCGTAGGTTCGTGTTTCGCCATATGGAATAGCGCAGAGGGCCGCATAGAATTTTTGTTGAAAAACGGTTCCGCGCGGCGCGACGGGTGTTTGAAAATGCTGTAAGTCGCCCACAAAGTAAGCGGCCATTTCATCGCACAACTGCCGATGCAACGGCCCATCGGTCAGATTGCCACCTGCACCCCAAAACAGGTCTGTAACAGCCTCATCGGTGGCATGCACACTTAATGGCCCAACAGGTGAGGACTGGCAAATCATCTATGATCCCTGCCAGTCCGCATTCTCTTAGCTCAGCGCGTCATTACAACGACCGCAAACACCCGCGTGGGCGTGGGTGCCAACATCTGGCAAGATTTTCCAGCAGCGTTGGCACTTCTCGCCTTCGGCCTTTGCAAAGACCACCGCAACATCAGAAATATCATCCAAACAGAACGCGCCCTCAGGGGCTGCATCAGTTGAGACAACAATGCCAGAGGTAATGCAGAGATCGTCAAAGCTGACCGTTTCCAACAGCTTCGCAGTTTCCGCGCTGACGTAGACAGTCGGGGCCGCCTCTAGCGATGCACCAATAACCTTGGCTGTCCGCTCGACCTCCAAGGCACCCGTCACAACACGCCGGACCTTACGGACTTCTGTCCACTTTGCAGCCAACGCCTCATCACGCCAATCGCCGGGCGTTTCAGCAAAGTCCTCAAGGTGGATGGAACTGTCATCTGCGCCGAACCGTTCCAGCCAGACCTCTTCCATCGTAAAGGTCAGCATTGGTGCCAGCCATTTGGTCAGGCGGTGGAACAGAATATCAAGCACAGTCCGTGCCGCACGGCGGCGGGTCGTGTCACCATCGCAGTAAAGCGCATCTTTGCGGATATCGAAGTAGAAGGCCGAGAGCTCGACAGTCGCGAAGGTAAAGACCGCTTGGAACACACCTTGGAAATCGTATTTGGCATAGCCGGCCCGCACCTGTTCATCCAGTTCGGCCAAACGGTGCAGCACCCAACGCTCAAGCTCGGGCATCTCGCTTGGATCAATCCGGTCGGCTTCGCTAAAGTCTGACAGTGACCCCAGCATAAACCGCACCGTATTGCGCAAACGGCGATAGCTGTCGGCGACACCTTTCAGGATTTCATCACCAATGCGCAGGTCAGCCGTATAGTCCGACTGTGCCACCCAAAGGCGCAGAATGTCTGCGCCATACTGCTTGACCACCTGTTCAGGCGCGATGGTATTGCCGATGGATTTGGACATCTTCATGCCCTTTTGATCCAGCGTAAACCCATGTGTCAGCACTCCGCGATAAGGCGCATGCCCTTTGGTGCCGCAGGCCTGCAACATCGACGAATGGAACCACCCGCGGTGCTGGTCGGTCCCTTCCAGGTACAGATCAGCCATCCCGTCCTCGGACCCGTCTTCGCGGTCGCGCAGTACGAATGCATGGGTCGATCCACTGTCAAACCAGACGTCCAGAATATCGAAAACCTGATCATAATCGTCGTGGTTCACGTCATTGCCCAAGAACCGCTCTTTCGCGCCCTCTTGATACCACGCATCAGCACCTTCGGCCTCGAATGCTTGAAGTACACGGGCGTTCACGGCCTCATTGCGCAGCAGGTAGTCAGGGTCCGTGTAGGCCGTGTCCTTCTTCACGAAACAGGTCAGCGGCACACCCCAGGCACGCTGGCGCGACAATACCCAATCAGGGCGGGCTTCAATCATCGAATGCAGGCGGTTGCGGCCCGTTTGTGGAGTCCAAGTGACCAGTTCATCAATCGAACGCAATGCACGTTCGCGGATCGTTGTGCCATAAGTGTCTTGCCCATCGCCAACGGCTTTGTCGATAGCGGCAAACCATTGCGGACGGTTCAGGCGGATGACAGGTGCCTTTGACCGCCAGCTATGTGCATCGGAAATCGTGATCCGCTTGCGGCCCAAAAGACCACCAACCTCGACAAGCTTTTCGATCACAACCTTATTGGCGCCACCGGGTTTACCGTTGGGCTTCAGGATGCTTTCGCCGGCAAAAAACGGCAGATCAGCGCGGTAAGAACTGTCGTCAAGAATGTTATAGGTCATCGGCAAGCCATGCTTGACCCCGATGGCATAGTCGTCATCACCATGGCTCGGCGCCGTGTGCACGAAGCCCGTACCGGCATCATCAGTCACGTGATCACCGGGCAGCAATGGTACGTCGAAATCCCATTCAGCCTCAGCCCCTTCAGCCCCACGCAGCGGGTGAGCACAGCTGAGCTGCGCTAATTCATCAGGCGTCACATCACGCAGGCGGCGGTACATGTCGCCATCCAAACGGGCGGCACCAAAGGTGTCGTCGGCCAAATTATCCGCCATCACAAGACGTTCGCCAATCGTCGCCCAGCATTCCTCAGGACGGCCAATAACTTCATACAAGCCATAACTGATAGATGGTCCAAAACAGATCGCGCGGTTTTGTGGGATCGTCCAAGGGGTTGTTGTCCAGATCATCACCTTGGCGCGCTCAAACCCTTCGGGGCCTTTCACACAAGGAAACTTAACCCAGATCGCGTCGGTCTGGCGGTCGTGATATTCAACTTCGGCCTCAGCCAAAGCCGTCTTTTCAACAGGCGACCACATCACCGGTTTAGAGCCTTGATAAAGCGTGCCGTTCATCAAGAATTTCTGGAATTCTTCGGCAATCACGCGCTCTGCGTGGAAATTCATTGTCAGGTAAGGATCAGCCCAATTGCCGGTGATCCCCAAACGCTTGAATTCCTCACGCTGGATATCAACCCAACCTTCGGCAAACTTGCGGCATTCCTGACGGAAATCAACGACGCTCACATCATCCTTGTCGCGGCCTTTGGCGCGATATTTTTCTTCGATTTTCCATTCGATCGGCAAACCGTGACAATCCCAACCGGGCACATAACGGGCGTCGCGGCCCATCATCTGCTGGCTGCGGACAACCATGTCCTTGAGGATCTTGTTCAGCGCGTGACCGATATGCAGATGGCCGTTCGCATAGGGCGGACCGTCATGCAGGGTAAACGGTTTGCGCCCTTCGGCCTTTTCGCGCAGGCGGTCATAGACGCCAATCTGCGCCCAACGCTCTAGCCATTCAGGTTCGCGTTTTGGCAATCCGGCACGCATCGGGAAATCAGTGCGTGGTAGGTTCAGGGTTTGTTTATAGTCGGTTGTTTCGGCGCACATGGATGGCGTCCTTTAAGCAATTATCGGGAAATTCGCGAAAGGTCGGTGCGCACACGCGGACACCTTTTCCCGGCAGGTTTGAGATGTTTCAAACCGCCGGGCAAATAATGCTTATGATCATCTGCCGCAACATGACGGTGCTTATAGGCGTAGCCCGGCAAAGGGTAAAGCCACCTCTTGCCTCATCATCTTGCCAAAAAAACTCCTGCCGGAGGCTCCGACAACTGTGGCACGGGCATCACGTTCGAACGGGCAAAAAGGCGCATTGCAGTCCTGTCGTCAGGGCCTCAAAAGAGGGCCATGAGAAAGCAGCTTGAAATAGCAATTGTAGGCGCGGGCATTGGTGGGCTGACGGCTGCGATCCTATTCGCTGATCGCGGCCACAAGACCGTAATCTTTGATCAGTTTGACAGGCCTCAACCTGTCGGATCCGGCCTTGTTATCCAGCCTATTGGACAGGCCGTCCTTGATGCAGTTGGTGCAGGTGATGCAGCCCGCAACCGGGGCAACCAAATTCAACGGATGCTGGGACATGAGGCTGATCACGGCCGCAAAGTCCTGAACGTACGGTATGATAAGACGCACGGCGGGAATTTTGGCCTCGGCATTCATCGTGCCAGTTTGTTTCAGGCACTTTTTGATCAAGTCAAAACACGTGACATCGCACTTCATACCAAGAGCACGGTCACACATGCGAGGTCCGGGAAAATCACGCTGGACAGTGGCGAAACCCAAGGACCCTTTGATCTGATCGTTGATAGTGCAGGTGCGCATTCGCCACTTTCCCCCTTAACAGACCGCCCCCTGCCTTACGGCGCGATCTGGGGAACGGTCGACTGGCCGGAAACCAATCTGCCGATGTCCCAATTAAGCCAATGCTATCGCCGTGCCGACCGAATGATCGGGGTCTTGCCGATCGGTACCTTGCCAGGGGACGCGACGCCAAAGGCTGCGATCTTCTGGTCGATGCCGCGCGAAAAGCACGCCCAATGGCGGGAAGACGGACTTGAGGCTTGGAAGGCCGAAGCCATCACTCTTTGGCCGGCGTTTGCGCCATTTGCAGCCCAGGTGACAACACCAGATCAAATGACAATGGCGCGCTATGCGCATGGCACGATGCGCAGGCCGTGGTCGTCAGGACTTGTCCATATTGGCGATGCCGCTCACCGTGCCAGCCCGCAGCTGGGTCAGGGCGCTAATATGGCATTGCTTGATGCACTGGCCTTGGCCCGAGCGCTTGATGTCGCAAAGGGTGACGCCGCCCTTGCGCTTTATGCCAAGGCCCGGCGTTGGCATGTGATGACCTATCAAGCGATGAGTGCCGCATTCACCCCACAATACCAATCGGACAGCCAGTGGTTGCCAGTGTTACGTGACCGGATGCTCTATCCTTTGTCACAAGTACCACCCGGACCAAGCATACTGACATCCATTGTCTGCGGAACAATGCTGCCGCCACTGCGCGGATTGGGCAAAGTCTAGCGGCAGAATGATCCGCTGCGGTATCGTGCCGTATCAAAGTGAAAATGGTCGCGGTGAAACCGGTTTGCCTCAGGTCCCAGAACAGTTCCGAACGGCCCACACGCCGCCCGCCACATCTGGCGCAATTGCGCACCATCGTCAGCCGAGTTCCAATCCGTCAAGAGTGTCATTTCAGTGCCATCACGCAAGCGGATGCCAGCGATGTCGATCGCGCGCCCAAAGGAATGCTCTGACAAACGTGCACCGGGTTGGTTATTGCGGGTCCGGCAGGCATAATGAGACACCACGCGCAAAGATGATGCGCCACCACCCTCACTGCCGACCGCCGGTTGCACGCCACGTTCTACCCATGTCTTCAGCGCACGCGCTGTCCGGCAGTCAATCGTTGCTTGCGGGCTGAGCGTCACGCCGGCCACAGACCGCAACTTCACGGCGCCTTCAATACCACATGCCCCTGCGCCATTTACACGACCAATAGTCGTTCCTTGAATTGATGGATCACCGCAGACCTGACCGCGCAAACGCGCGATGCGTCTCGCCTCCGCGGCAACTTCGATCGACGCAGGTCTAGGCACGGGGCGCAGCGAACGCGCAATAGCACTGGGACTAAGCGAAATGAGATTACGCTCGGTCTGCAATTGCGGGCGGGTTTGTGCGCCAAAGCCCAGATCAGAGCGTTCGAATGGACGCAAGATCGGCCGTACGTCTGTCTCTGCAAGCGCCGCGGTTGTTGAGCCTGGCGCGATTGGTCGCACTGTCGATCCATCAGGTGCAAGCACGGGCGCCACGATTTGGCGCGGCTCATCTGGCCGTGCCACAGGTCGTATCATATCTTGCGCCCAGAGCGGCCCCGCCAAAACGCAAGCGACAAGACACGCCGCCCAGCGCATCACTCTTTTGGCGCCTTTACGCGACCAAAATCAGGCGCATCTGTATCTTGCCCTGCTTCAATAATCCCGCGACGGATAGACCGTGTGCGTGTAAAATAGTCATGCAAGTGATCACCGTCGCCTTGGCGGATTGCCCGTTGCAGCGCAAACAGCTCTTCCGTGAAACGACCCAGAATCTCAAGCGTGGCGTCTTTGTTGTTGAGAAAAACATCGCGCCACATCACCGGATCAGAGGCCGCGATACGGGTAAAATCGCGAAAGCCAGTTGCAGAGTATTTGATCACTTCGCTATCCGTGACGCGCCGCAGGTCATCAGCCACGCCCACCATCGTATAGGCAATCAAATGCGGTGCGTGGCTTGTGACAGCGAGCACAAGATCGTGGTGGTCGGCATCCATGGTTTCAGTCAAAGCGCCCATGCCGGCCCACAAATCGATCAGTCGTGCGACAGCAGCAGGATCGCTCCCTTCAACCGGGACAATGGCAGTGTATCGGTTGTCAAAAAGCTCGGCAAAGCCAGACCTCGGCCCTGAATGTTCGGTCCCGGCCAATGGATGCGCGGGGATGAAATGCACACCGTCAGGAATGTGCGGGCCCACTACGTCAATGACCGTGCGCTTGACGGAGCCGACGTCGCTGACAGTTGCCCCGGGTTTTAGAAAAGGGCTTATCTCTTGCGCTACACTTTCCATGGCACCCACTGGCACGCATAAAACGATGAGGTCAGCATCTTTCACAGTTTCGGAGACGCTGTCATACACCTGATCGCACAGCGCAATCTCGCGTGCGATGTCACGGGTTTCAGCCGAGCGGGCATAGCCCACGATTTCTCCGGCCAACCCGGCCCGTCGCATCGCATGGCACATGGATGAGGCGATCAGGCCAAGTCCAATCAGGGCCACGCGGTCATAGATTTGCGCCATCATGCCGCCCCTTTAAACTGCGCGACTGCATGCGCCACCCGGCGGCATGCGCTTTCGTCGCCAACGGTAATCCGCAAGCAATGCGGCAAGCCGTACCCAGCGACCCGACGGACGATGATGCCTTCACCACGCAGGTGGTCGTCGCAGGCATTCGCTTCGGCCTCATCTGTGAAACGCGCGAGGATGAAATTGGCAGTCGAGGTATCCGACGGCACCCCCTGTTCGGCCAGCGCATTGGCTAACCAGTCGCGCCATTTTGCGTTCTCAACCCGGCATTTTTCTGTGTGGTCTGTATCCCGTACCGCTGCCTCGGCCGCGGCCAAAGCGGCAGCTGACAGGTTGAACGGCCCTCTGATCCGGTTCAGCACATCAATCACCGCTTGCGGGCCGTAGCCCCAGCCAACGCGCATGCCACCAAGTCCATAAATCTTGGAAAATGTCCGCGACATAAAGACGTTGTTGCGGGCCTCAACCAATGACTTGCCCGCGTCAAACCCATCAACGAATTCGGCATAAGCGCCATCCAGCACGAGCATCGCTTGGGCAGGCAGACCTTCGGCAAGGCGTGCCACTTCGGCGCTACCGATCATGGTGCCTGTCGGGTTCGCAGGGTTGGCGATGAAGACGAGTTTTGTCTTTTTCGTACACGCGGCAAGGATCGCATCGACATCCACCACGCGCTCATTCTCGGGGACCACGACAGGGCTCGCACCGCAAGCGTACGCATAAATCGGATACATCGAAAAACCGTGTTCGGTGAAAACAACTTCGTCGCCGGGTCCTGCGTAGGCCTCTGCCAGTAATTTCAGCACGTCACCTGAACCCACGCCGCAGAAGACGCGGGCGACATCAACATCCCACACCTCGGCAATCGCGGCGCGGAGGCTGGCGTGATCCGTTGCAGGATAACGGTGCAAATCATGCGTGGCTCGCACCACCGCCTCTTTGGCGGCGTCGCTTGGACCAAGCGGGTTTTCGTTCGATGACAGTTTCAGCACATTGCTGACGCCGTCCAAATGGGACGCGCCACCTTGGTAGAGTGCGATATCCAAAATGCCCGGTTGAGGTTGAATGCCGTCAGCCATAAAGTCCGTCCCCGCTTCGTTTCGCCCGTTCTATCGCCCTGTTTGGTGCAAGACCAGTGCCAAGGTGGGTTGAGACGATTTGTCTGAATACAGCGCATTTTTGGCAATCCCACGAAAGCCTGCCAACACGTCGTTCACTAGGGTCTTGTCATGACCACACAAAACCAACTCATCCAGTCTTACGATGTCGCAGCAAGCCAATGGCGTAACAAGATCGAAGGGCTTGGCTATGCCGCTGCTTATCGCTGGATGATCGAGGCTTGTGGCATCCAAACGAAGGCAGCTGATGTCATCGATATTGGCTGTGGCACAGGTGACTTTAGCCGCGCATTGATCGAAGTCGCAGGTCCACCCAAGCGCCTGACGCTGCTAGATCCGGCCGTGCAGATGTTGCGAACGGCGACCCGTTCCCTGATCCATGTGGCACCGGGCCTCAAACCAATTGTGGGAGGACTGGAGGACCAACCTGGGCATCCACACGATGTTGTCCTTTGTGCCCATGTGATTGAACATTTCGCGGACCCGATGCAGGCGCTTGCGTTGCTACGGTCCCACCTCGCACCCGGCGGAAAAATGCTATTGATCGTCAGCAAGCCACATTGGTGCAACTGGATCATCTGGGCACGTTGGCGTCATAAGATGATCAAGCCTTCGCGCATGCATAATATGCTCATCCAAACGGGGCTTGCCTGCGCATGGGACGCGCCGTTCCCCGCTGGGCCACCAAGCCGATCAAGCCACGCCTATCTTGTCTCTCATCAACGAAAGAAGCCCCAATGATCTATGTCGAAGTCAACTTCAAAGTCGCACCCCAAGACCGCACCGCAGCTGTCGATTGCCTAACCAAAGACGTGCCCGTGATGCAGGCACTGCCGGGAAACCGCGGCTGCAGGGTATTGATTGATCCGGCGGCGGATGACGCAGTGACTTTGCTACACCAATGGGACGATATGGACAGCTTTGATGCCTATCGGTCCGGTCCGCTTTTTGCACAAGTGGGCGGTGTCCTGCGTCCGATGATGACCGGTGCACCCAGCACGGCGGTTTATGATGCTGTGACCATCGGTTAAGTTGCAGTCATGTCTTCCCTGCCCGCATATTGCGTCTATCGCGACTTTCCGCCTGAGGAAGATAAGACAGTGCAGTTTGATCGGCACTACTTGCTCTATGCCGCGAAAGGAACAATGCGTCTGCAAGCTGAAGGGCGGTCATGGACCGTGCCGCCTGCCCGCGCCGCATTCATCGCAGCCGGCGCACCAATTACACTTTCTATTGCGACGACCATCACCTGTTGTTCTGCACTCTTTGCTCCGAGCGTCTATGCAGCGCCCAAGGCCCCGTTGCGGGTTTTGGATATGTCGCCGTTGGCCCGTGAACTGGTCTTGGCCTGTCGGGACTATGCGCCAGAACTGCAGGCGCTACCGCCAGAGGGCAAGCAGCTTTTTGATACGCTTTATATGCTGGCAACAAAGGCGGCAGACGCACCCAACGACATGTGGATGCCAGTGGCCCAGTCCGCATCGGTTTCAGCCGCACTGGACCTTACGGAAAGACGCTTGGCCGAGCCCTTGGGATTCGCCGCGATTGCAGCCGAGGTTGGCATGACCGAACGCACCCTCGCACGCCGATTTCAAGACGAGCTTGGGATGCCTTGGCGCGATTGTTTGCGGCGCATGCGTATCATTCGCGCGGTCGAGGCGTTGGCCGATCCACAGCGCCAGATCACCCAGATAGCGATGGATGTCGGCTATAGCTCGTCCAGTGCATTCAACAGTGCGTTTCTGGACTTCACTGGCCAGACCCCAACCGCATTCCGCAACCCAGAATGAAAAAAGCCGCCCCATTGCAGAGCGGCTTTCCTAATGCGGTAACTGGCGAAGATTAGTTCTTCGCGTAGAATTCCACGACGAGGTTTGGTTCCATGGTTACTGGATAAGGCACATCACCCAGACCAGGTGTCCGTGTGAACGTTGCTGTCATCTTATTGTGGTCGACTTCCATGTAGTCAGGCACATCGCGCTCTGGCAGCTGGGATGCGACCAAGACCAGCTCAAGCTGCTTGGACTTCTGACGGACTTCGATCACGTCGCCTTCTTTCACGCGGTAAGATGGGATGTTTACCTTCTTGCCGTTCACTGTGACGTGGCCGTGGTTTACGAACTGGCGTGCAGCAAAAACGGTTGGAACGAACTTTGCGCGGTACACAACTGCGTCCAAGCGACGCTCAAGCAGACCGATCAGGTTTTCACCTGTATCGCCTTTTACACGCTCGGCTTCGCCATAGATGCGGCGGAACTGCTTCTCGGTCAGGTCGCCGTAGTAACCCTTTAGCTTTTGCTTTGCGCGCAGCTGCGTACCGAAATCGGACAGTTTACCTTTACGGCGCTGACCGTGCTGGCCGGGGCCATATTCACGACGGTTTACTGGGGACTTTGGGCGACCCCAGATGTTTTCGCCCATCCGGCGGTCAATTTTGTACTTGGCAGCGGTACGTTTAGTCATACGCTGATCTCCTTCTTTTATATTGCGAAGGGCGTTGTCCTTTTCGCGGATTTTGCCGCGATGACAGGGTTCCGCTTGCGCGGTCCACCAACACCAATGAAAGGCGGCTTATAGACGGGATTCTGGGGGTGTCAACGCAGAAGGCATTGACGTCGTTATTGGGTCAGTTCATCGACTTATTCATGTACTAGTTGTGCCCCAATATCGACAAACCCATACAATATGCAGTAACGCGGGGCAGCAGAGAGGATCAAGTTTGCCTGTTAGTCTCGTTCTCGCGTTCATCAGTTTGGCTGCATTGTGGCTATTGGTTCATCAAATCGTAAAGCGCCGCTTTACCATTTTGAGATCCAATTTGTCTGACACTTATCGGTCCGCATTTGCTGCTCCGACACAGGAAGGTGATGCCCCCCAACTGATGGCACTTTGTGTTGACCTGATGCGCAAAGAACATTGCGTCGTTCCTTTTGACGATCTGTCCCCGCAAGAGGTAAGGATGGTGTTGCACGCGCATGCAATAGATGCCGCACCTTCATGGATGTCGCGCTACGCCGCCATTTGGCTGTCACGGCCGAACAAGACCCTGATTTCGCAGTTGCGCCAGATCAAATCATCGCGCCCCGTACGGCCCAAACAACATTTCGGTGCCGTAAAGCGTCAACAGCAATTGCGTTCCCCTGTCGAAAGCTAGACACCTGCGGCTATGTCGCAATCATCCCGCACCATTCAACTAGGCTATTTCGCTGCCGCATTTGGCGCAGGCGGGTTGTTATCGCTGATGGTGCTGTTCAATGGCACACTTGCGGCCTATGGCTCGCTCTTCTTTGCATCTTGGGTGCCACACCTGACAGGTACATTCGCGGCCTTGTTGTTTCTTGTCATCCTCAGACCCAAGCGTGCACAGATCGCCCGCCCACCACTATGGGTCTATTTGGGTGGCGTGTCAGGGGCGATCACAGTCATGCTGACTTCGGCAACCTTGAACAGCGCTTTGGCGTTGTCGGGCACGATTGCCTTAGGCCTCGCCGGGCAAATGGTCTTTAGTTTGTTCGCCGATATGCGCGGTCTTTTTGGACTACCACAGCGTACGCCCGTTCCACGTGATTACATCGCTTTGGGTTTGATCGTCGCAGGCAGTCTGATCCTGATCTTTTTTGGAAGCGGGTCATGATCTGGTTTGCCGCCCTCGCCATTTTTGCAGGTGTGCTTGTCTCACTCAGCCGACAGATCAATGGACGGTTGGCGCTTTCAACCTCTGCGATGGAGTCCTCATTCTGGAACCATATCGTGGGATTGGCTTTTATAACCGTGATTGCCCTGCTTGTAGGCGGGCTGTTCGCTGGTGAGCCAGCCTCAGCGCCTTGGTGGGCGTATTTGGGTGGCCCTGTTGGTGTCATATTCATCGCAGCGGGCAGCTGGCTGATCGCACGGATTGGGGCTGCGCAAACCGCACTATTGATCATCGCGGGGCAGATGATCTCGGGTGTGGTCCTTGATATTATCATGGGCGCGCCCGGCGAGTTGTGGGCGCGCGCCATTGGTGTTGGTTTAATTCTTGCGGGTATGTGGGTCGCGCAAGGGGGCAAGCGCGGTTAGACCGAAGCGGTCAATCCACCATCAACCCGCAGATTCTGCCCATTCACATAAGTCGACGCGTCTGAGGCCAAAAAGGCAATGACATTCGACAGTTCCTCAACCTTGGCATAACGGCCCGCTGGGATGCGTGCGACGCGATCTTCCTTTTCAGGCAGACTGTCGATGAACCCCGGCAGCACGTTATTCATCCGCAAACCCGCACTGGCGAACTTGTTCGTCCATAGCTTGGTGTAGCCGGCCAATGACGCGCGGAAAATAGCAGAGGTTGGGAAATCTGGGTCAGGTTCAAATGCTGCAAACGTCGAGATATTAACGATAGAACCAGCACCTTGCTCTATCATGATCGGCTGAACCAACCGCACCATGCGCACAACGTTCAGCATGTAATAATCCATGCCCAGATGCCATTCATCATCGCTGATCTCATCTACAGGGCCCTTCGGGCCGTGACCGGTACAGTTGATCACGGCATCGACACGACCAAAGCGGTCCATGGCGGCGGCCACAAATGCCTCGAGGTCTGCGACCACAAGGTTTGATCCGGTAAAGCCAAGACCGCCCAGTTCAAGACCCAATGCTTCACCTTTGCCAGATGATGACATCACTGCCACATCCCAGCCTTCAGCGGCCATTTTACGTGCAGCGTCTGCTCCGATACCAGAGCCACCACCGACGATCAGTGCGACTTGTTTGCTCATGTTTCTTTCCTATCATCTACAACGCCCAAAGCAGCCACGCCAGAATTGCCCAAAGGCACGGTGGCGAAAGGACCGCCGATACACAGATTGGCAAGGTCTTTGTTGTCCAGTGGCGGTGTGTCGGCGAACACATCTTTCGCGAACTGTTCGGCGTTGTCTTTCGGCCGATACCCCAAATGCCCTGCCTTAGAGTTATCGACGACCGCCCGATCATTGTTGGAAATGCCGTAGACAATGCTGAACCCGACAACAGGGCTATCAACCGACCGTTCCACCAAATGGATCAGGTCATCGTACGACAACCAGGTGCCGATACTGCGGGCATTGGTGGCCTGCGCACACGAGAATATCCGCATGCACACGCTCTCAATCCCGCGCTTGTCCCAATAAAGGCTCGCAAGATCTTCGCTAAAACACTTGGCCAGACCATAATATGTATCGGGGCGGTGTGGCGCATCTATCCCAATCGTATCCGTCTTTTTGTGCATGCCGACAGCATGAACAGAGCTGGCATAGACCACACGTTTCACGCCGCAGCGATAGGCCGCTTCCCACACATTGTAGGCCCCAATAATGTTTGCTTGCAGGATATCATCCCATGCGGCTTCGTCGCCAATGGCACCGAAATGAACAACCATATCAGCGCCTTTCAGCACCTCAAGCATTGCATCAAGGCTAGACAGGTCTGCTTTCACATATGTTTCGCCGGGATAAAGTGTGCCGATGTCATCAGCCAGATCGGTCGTGACCAGTTCATCGCACATCTTGGTCAGCGGTTCGCGCAGGTAAGAACCAAGACGGCCTGCGGCCCCTGTCAGAACAAGTTTTTTCATGTGTTTCCCTTTCCAGTGGCCGCGCGCATTTGCGCAAGCAGAGCATCCGCCCCTTTGGCCAGTAAATTCGTATCAGTGCCACAGGCCACGAATGTGAAACCTTCGGCCAGCAATTTTTGGGCAAACGCAGGGTCAGTCACCAATGTGCCAACCGGGATGCCAGCATCCATCAGCTTGCGAGCCGCCCCAAGGATCAAGTCCCAGACGTCATCTGACATATGCTTGCCCAACAGCCCCATATCGGCGGCGATATCGGCAGGCCCAAAGAAGACCCCATCGACACCATCGACCTGTCCAATCTCTAGCGCTTGCGCGACAGCCGCGCGGGTTTCGACCTGCACGATGACGGCTGTCTGATCGTCTGCCCTGGCGTAATAATCGGTGATTCGGCCAAAGTTATTGGCCCGCATAGAGCCCGCAACGCCCCGTATTCCGTTCGGAGGATAGCGGCAGGCCGCAACAGCCTGTTCGGCCTCTTGAACCGACTGCACCATCGGGAACAGCAGACCGGGCGCACCGACATCCAACAGGCGTTTGACCATCACCGTATCATTCCACGGCGGGCGCACGATGGCCGTTGACCCATGCGGTGCGATGGCCTGCAACTGACCCAGCACAGTGCCCATGTCGCTGGGGGCATGTTCCATATCGACCAGCAGCCAATCGTAACCGGCGCTTGCGACCACTTCGGCCGCGTAATTGTTGGACATACTGACCCAAAGGCCGATTTGCTGACGGCCCTCGCGAATTGCTGTCAGGAATGCGTTTGGCTGCATCTTCATATCACGGCCTTCTCGACAAATTTCTCACCCTTCTCGATCCGATCGAAATTGAACGGGCTGAGATCAAGTGCGCGGTATTCGCCATAAGCAATAAGCTCGGCGGTCGCTCTTCCCATTGCGGGCGACTGCTGGAAACCATGACCTGAGAAGCCGTTCACAAAGATGAAGTTCTCAACCTGTGTATGGGGCCCCAAAATCGCGTTCTGATCGAAGGTGTTATAGGCATAGTGGCCTGCCCAAGAGTTGCGCAGCTTGATCGCCTCAAACTGCGGCACACGCGTCGCAAGGATCGGCCAGACCTTATTTTCCCAAATACTGTGATCTTGGACGAAGTCATCATAGTCCACCGCGGGGTCTTCATCAGGTGGACAGCCAGCAAGGTAATATGTGCCGTCGGTGCGCATGTGCACGCCAGATGGGTCAATTGTCAGCGGCAGGTCACGATCGAGCGGCTTCTCTGCCTCAAAGATAAATGTATAACGCTTGCGCGGCTCGACTGGAATTTCGATCCCGGCCATGCGCGATGTCAGAACAGCACGCGGGCCGGAGGCGTTGACGACAGTGCCACAACTGATGACCTCACCGGATTTCAGGACGACGCTTTCAACCTTGGTGCCCGCCGCATTGCGGTTCATCGCGACAACTTCATTTGTCAGGTACTCTACCCCGCGTTCGCGGGCGGACCGTTTCCACCAATCAAAGAGCGTATTGCCGTCAAAATACCCTTCATCGACCAAATTGTGGTTCGCCGCGACGATGTCATCAAGATTATAGAACGGATAATCGCGGGCAATCTGATCTGGCAACATGTGTTTTGTGCCGGCGCCACAGGCGACCTGCAATTGCTGACTTTCGCGCAAAGTCTCGGCGAAGTCCGCATTATCGGCCAGATACATATAGCCATAGCTTTGGATCGGAATATTGGGCACACGTTCGTCACCGCCCATGTAGTCGCGGAAGTTTTTTACAAAATCCGCGGCAAACTGCGATACGCGCACATTCACTTCACGACTGAACTGCTGACGCATGCATGAATTGGTGTGCGATGTAGAAGTGAACTCATAAGTAGGGTCGCGTTCCACCACGAGGATAGAACCGTCAAAGCCCGGATTATCGGTTAAGAACCAAGCGACAGAAGAACCAAACATTGCCCCCCCGACAATCACCACATCATAGCTGGTCTTGGCTGGTGCTTGGGTCATGCAGTCTCTCCCTTTGCGACGGCGGCTAGAACGGCATCAACGGCCTCCAGGCTCATCCCATAATCGTCTCGCGCAGCTTCGGCCGAAATATAGCCACGCGCAAGATCGCGTTTCACCATTTCAGGATCGCGCAGCGACGCATCGCCGTAACCTGCCCCACCAGGGAAGGCGAGCATGACGCGCCGCCCTTCGGCTACATGTTGTTTGCCTTTGCCCTGCATCGCACTGCCATCATCGCGGGCGATCGTCGTGGGGGCGCCATCTTGGCCGCCTTGCCGACCGCGCGCAGGATGATCAACGCGGTCAAACATGGCTGAAAAATCAAATTCATGGTCTTTGGTGGCACCAACTTCCATGAATTGGCCTAAACCACCACGATGCTCGCCTGCGCCGCCACTGTCAGGGCGCAGTTCTTTGCGCCAAATGATGACAGGGCCGGTGTGTTCCGTGGCTTCAATCGGCATGGTCATTACACCCGACGGGAAAGCCGTCGCATTCAATCCGTCAACCGTTGGCCGCGCACCCGCACCGCCAGAATTGAATGTCAGCACTTCGGAACGCCGCCCCGCTTTGCCCTGAACAGGGCGCAACGACACTTGGAAGTTACACAAGCACCCTGCCCCTTCCGCGGGCACGGTTGCAGGTAGGATTTTATCCAATGCATCATAGACCGTATCAGGGATCATATGCCCGATCACATGGCGCAGGGCGACCGGCGCCGGGTGCACCGCGTTGACAATGCTATTGACCGGTGCTGAGACTTCAAACGGAGCCAAAGAGGCGGCGTTATTAGGGATTTCAGGTGCAACAGCACATTTGAGCGCATAGCAGGCGTAGGCTTTGGTGTAGACCAGCGGCACGTTAATGCCTTTTTTATCAAGGCCCGATGTCCCGGTGAAATCGCAATGCATGCGGTCTTTTTCGATCGTCAGATTCACTTTGAGGTCAATCGGCGTTGCAAAACCGTCAATGCGCATCTCGCCCGTTGCCGTTTCGCGGGGCAATGCCGCGATCCTCTCTAACGTGGCGCGGCGCGAGTTTTCGAGGATGAAGTCGCCGATACCTTCAAGGTCGGTCAGACTAAACTCATCCATCATCTCAACCAAGCGCCGGTGCCCGATCTCGTTACAGGTGGCGAGCGCATACATATCGCCGACCAGTTGATCCGGCTCGCGGACATTGCCTCGCACGATACGGATCAGCGTTTCATCCACGGTGCCGCGATCCGCAAATTTCATGATCGGTATATAGAGACCCTCTTCGTAGACATTGGCAGCATCTGCCCCAAACCCACGTCCACCGATGTCAACGACATGCGCGGTGCAAGCGAAAAAGCCGACATGATGGCCTTTGTGAAATGACGGGCTGACGACTGTGATGTCGTGCAAGTGCCCCGTGCCTTCCCAAGGATCGTTTGTAATGTAGACGTCACCTTCGTTGATGTTTTCGCGCCCGATGCGGCGAATGAAATGGGCCACCGCGTCAGCCATCGCATTAACGTGGCCGGGTGTGCCGGTGACAGCTTGGGCTAGCATCAGACCTTCGGCATTGTAGACACCTGCAGACAGGTCACCCGCTTCACGAACGGACGTCGAAAATGCAGTCCGGACCAGCGCCTGTGCTTGTTCTTCCACAACCGAGATCATCCGGTTCCACATGACTTGATTGGCAACGTTGCTCATGTCCGTTTCTCCGTGATGTCTATGGTACCATCGGGCCGCGCGATGGCGGTGCGGCTGTTGGGAACAACGATGGTGGTTTCGTCTTCGGTGATCAAAGCCGGTCCAGTGACCGTGTCGCCGGGTTTGAGTGTGTCACGCAGCACGACAGCGGCATCGCTGGCAAATCCTGCGACCGGATCGAATAAAGCACGCGTCGATGCAACCGCTCCGGGGTGTCCTGTCGGCGTCTTACCCAAAGCGTCGGCCTTAGCGGCCTCTGTGGTTGCGTTCACGGCCCAGACTGTGATCTCGATATCCATACCTGCGACCGTGCGACCAAAGAGCGTTGTATAATCAGCCTCAAAGAGCGCCTGGAATGTTGCCGCATCGGGGTTGGCCGCTTGTGCGGCGGTCAAAGAAATGGGGATTTCCCAACCTTGTCCGGTGTAGCGCATATAAACCTTATACTCGGCCTTAATCGGCGCAGTCGCATCGCATGTGCGGACAAAGCCAGTGGCTTCGATTTCCATCTCGCTGAGCAGGCTTTTCACAGTGTCAGGCGCAAAATCGGACAGCTTCATGTAAACACTACGGGTCGCTTCAAAGCTGAACGGTGCACGCAAGAACCCAATGGCCGAGCCAACACCTGCGCCTGTGGGCACCAACAAACGATCAACGCCCAGTTTTTCGCAAAGCCGCCCGGCATGCAGCGGGGCCGCACCACCAAAGGCAATCATTGTGTAGTCGGTAAGGTCTTCGCCATTCTCAACCGCATGAACGCGGGCCGCGTTTGCCATATTTTCGTCGACAACTTCAGCAAGGCCAAAGGCGGCGGTTTGCGCATCCATGTCGAGTGGTTCCCCCAAGGTCGCCAGCGCCTTAGCTGATGCATCGCTGTGCAGTTTGATTGATCCTCCAGCGAAGTTATCGGGATCAAGCTTGCCCAGCGTCAGGTCGGCATCGGTCACTGCCGGACGTTCGCCACCACGCCCATAACAGGCGGGCCCGGGTTCTGACCCAGCGCTTTCAGGACCCACCCGGATTTGGCGCATCGCATCTACATGGGCAAGGCTGCCACCGCCTGCACCGATTTCGACCATGTCAATGACCGGGATCGAAATGGGCATGCCCGAGCCCTTTTTGAAACGGTAGGTGCGTGCAACCTCAAAGACACGTGCGGTCTTGGGTGTTTGGTTCTTGATCAGGCAAATCTTGGCAGTTGTGCCGCCCATATCGAAGGACAGGACTTTATCAAGACCGTAACGCGCGGCAATATTGGCTGCGAAAACTGCCCCACCTGCTGGCCCAGATTCGACAAGACGCACGGGGAAATCCGCGGCGCTCTCAAGGCTGATTATGCCGCCACCCGAGTGCATGAGGAAAATAGGGCAATCCACCCCTTCATCAGACAGTCGTCCTTTCAATCGTCCTAGGTAGGATTTCATCAAAGGCTTGATGTAGGCGTTCGCAACGGTGGTGTTAAACCTCTCATACTCGCGCATCTGTGGTGACACTTCGGACGAAAGCGAGATCATTACACCGGGCAGTTTTTCCGCAAATACATCACGGATCATTTGTTCATGACTATCGTTCAGATAGGCATGGATGAGACCAATCGCGATGCTTTCAAAGCCGTATGACATCATCTCATCGGCCAACGCCTCAATGTCAGCGCGATCAAGCGCGATCAGGACATTCCCTTGGGCGCCCATGCGTTCATTGAGCGTGAAACGATGCTGGCGTGGCAAAAGTGGTTCGGGCAATTGCAGGTTTAGATCATACTGCTCAAACCGGCTCTCAGTACGCATCTCAATCACATCACGAAAGCCCATCGTCGTGATCAGCGCTGTCTTCGCGCCCCGCCGTTCAATCAAAGCATTGGTCGCCAGCGTCGTGCCGTGAATGATTTGTTCAACTTGCGAGGGGTTGATCCCCGCCTTCGCACAAACCTGATGCATCCCGTCAATGATCGCGTTTTCGGGGGCTGCATACGTTGTAAGAACCTTCGTCGAATACTGGTCTGACCCAACCTCAAGCACCACGTCGGTGAACGTGCCGCCAATATCAACGCCCAAACGCATCTCGTTTTGCATTGTCATCCCCTGCTGATTTCAAAGCAAAGGCTAGCGCAGCAAAACAATCACTTCCAATAATTTACTTCGATATAAATGATCATTATTTTTGATCTTGCGCAATTTGCACAGCGACGGCGGCTGCTTCGCTGACGACACGCGGGGCACGTTTGGCATCAAAGCGCGCGAAGAAGTGCAGCGGTTGGGGTACCCAGTCATAGTGCAGTTGCGTCAGTGTGCCTACAGCAAGGTCTTGTGCAACCATCGCGCTTGGCAGAGCCGCAATACCCATCCCATCAATCGTCATCGTCTGACAGGTCGCCAGATTTGTCGAAGGCACCAACCGCGGCGCAAGATCACGGCGTGTGCCGAAATGCGCAGCCACTTCCTCATAAAGTCGGGTATCGCGTGCATGGGTAAGGATTGGCTGAGATGCGAGCGTCTTGGCTGTTTGCACGACTGGCAAGCCAAGCCCGGGGGCCGCAACCCAAACCAAATCATAAGATCCAATCTCAATCTGGCCGGTCGCAAGACGTGTGAAAGGCTCATTCTGCAACGCCAGATCAAGGGTGCGTTCAGCAAGACCTTTTTCCAAATTGACCGAGAAATCAACCGTGAGCTCGACAGTCAAACGCGGGTAAATGTCCTTGAGTTGACGCAGATAGGCCCGCAGCCATGTGTGCACGATCATCTCAGTCACACCCAGACGCAGTGTCCCTTCGATCAGTGCTTTCTGATCAGCCGCCACAATAAGGGCATCTGTCGCGTCCAAGACACGACGCGCATGAGCCAACAGGTCTTGGCCCTTGCCGGTCAACCGCACCGACCCCGCATCGCGCATCATCAAAGTCGTGCCCAGCGCCTGCTCTAACCCTGCGATACGCGCAGAGATATTTGGCTGGGTGGTGTTCAACCGATCAGCGGCGCGTCTGAAACTTTCCAGGTCTGCGACCCAGACAAAAGCTTCGAGTTGTTTCAGGTTCAACCGCATGCGGGTCTTTCGAAAAGGATCGTTCTGGCGAACTGTAGTTTGCTTGCAGCACTAGTGAAAGTCCCGCGATTTCGGAATCACGCGCACATCGCGCGGGTGCCGTCCGCGCGGGTCATGGGGGATGGATTTTTTGACTTCGTCAGCGTGCGCCAAAGGGGGATCCATCTGATCATGTGACAGCCTTTCAAGCGCATCACTGCGGTCGGTCAGATGGTTGGCGACTACGTGGATCACGTCCTCGCTGCGCTGCACCACACCGCGCACATCAATGACACGGGCACGCATGATGACCTTGCGGTAAGCCTCCATTACTTTGGGCCAAACGACCAGATTGGCGACGCCTGTTTCATCCTCTAGCGTGATAAAACATACGCCCTTTGCACTGCCCGGACGTTGGCGGATCAAGACAATGCCCGCCAGCTTAATGGACTGCCCATTGCGCATACGATCCAGCATGCGGGTCGGGGTGTAGCCTTGCTTATCCATACTGCGCCGTAGAAATGACATCGGGTGGGCTTTGAGCGACAACCGCGTGGTCTGATAATCTGCGACCACATGTTCGCAAACCGGCATTTGTGGCAGATCGAAACGGACCTCTGCGCCTTCATCCTTTTCTTGCGCAAAAAGCGGCAAATCAGGTGCATCCCTTAGCGCCCGTGCATCCCAAAGCGCCTGTCTGCGGTCCAACGTCATTGAGCGCACCGCATCCGCAGCGGCCAGTTTGCGCATCGTGCCTGCATCCAGCTTTGCGCGTTCCTTAAGGTCCTTGAGATCGGCAAATGGTGCAGCCCGCGCATCCATCACGCGCTGCCCCATGTCCTGCCGCATTCCGTCAATTTGGCGCAGTCCCAAACGTACGGCAAACACACCGGGCGAAACAGGTTCCAGCGTGCTATCCCAATCGGAATAGTTCACATCCGCTGCACGCACGATAATGCCATGTTCACGGGCATCACGCACGATCTGTGCGGGCGCATAAAACCCCATCGGTTGGGAATTCAGTAAGGCGGCACAAAAAACATCTGGATAGTGACGCTTGATCCAACTTGAGACATAGACAAGATGCGCGAAACTCGCCGCATGGCTTTCGGGAAAGCCATAATCACCAAAGCCCTTGATCTGGTTGAAACAACGGCTGGCAAATTCCGGATCATAGCCGCGCCGGATCATGCGGCCGACCATCTTTTCCTCTAACGTCCCAATCGTGCCGCGCGACCGAAAGGTGGCCATGGCCTTGCGCAGCTGGTTGGCCTCATCAGGCGAAAACTCTGCCGCAACCATCGCGACCTTCATTGCCTGTTCTTGAAAAATTGGCACACCTTTGGTGCGCTTTAACACTTTCTTAAGTTCATCCGGGTCATAGTCAGGACCGGGAGAGGGGTACTCCTCAGGCTCTCTCCCGCTTCGCCTGCGCAGATATGGATGCACCATATCACCTTGGATCGGCCCGGGGCGCACGATGGCGACCTGAATGACCAGATCGTAGAACTCGCGCGGTTTCAGACGTGGCAGCATATTCATCTGTGCACGACTTTCGACCTGAAACACCCCCAGACTATCGCCTTTGCACAGCATGTCATAGGTGGCCGCGTCCTCTTGCGGGACCGATGCCAGCGTAAAGCGTTCCCCATAATGGGCATCAATCAAATCAAACGCCTTGCGAATGCAGGTCAGCATCCCCAGCGCCAGTACATCGACTTTCAGAATACGCAATTCATCGATGTCATCCTTATCCCATTCGATGAAACTGCGATCCGGCATTG
Source organism: uncultured Paracoccaceae bacterium (assembly GCA_947496605.1). GTDB lineage: Bacteria > Pseudomonadota > Alphaproteobacteria > Rhodobacterales > Rhodobacteraceae > Yoonia. The sequence goes on from CANMDF010000004.1 coordinate 222,361, forward strand.
CGCCATTCCCAATCGGCACAGTTTCCAGCAGGGGCTTTTCGGTCAGGATAAATCCACCCACATGCTGGCCCAGATGCCGCGGCATCCCGATCATCTGATCAGCCAGTTTGATCGTGCGCGCCATCAACGGATCGCGCAAATCAATCCCTGCCTCTGCCGCCTCACGTGCACCCACCTCGCGGCCCCAAGACCCCCAGATCGTTTTGGCCAAAGCACTGGTGACATCCTCTGACAGACCCATAACCTTGCCCACTTCGCGCACCGCCATGCGCGGGCGATAGTGGATCACTGTGGCGCAAAGGGCGGCCCGATCGCGCCCGTATTTATCATAGATGTGCTGGATCACCTCTTCGCGGCGCTCATGCTCAAAATCAACATCAATATCGGGGGGTTCTTTGCGCTCTTCGCTGATGAAACGTTCAAACAAAAGGTCATTTTTGTTTGGATCAACAGCCGTAATGCCCAACACATAACAGACCGCAGAATTGGCGGCCGACCCACGCCCTTGGCATAAAATAGGCGGGGTGCTGTCATAACGCGCAAAGTTCACAACCTGATGGATCGTCAAAAAATACTGCGGGATATCCAGTTTTTCGATCAACGCCAGTTCTTTGCCCAAGACGATCTTGATCTCATCAGGAACACCTTCTGGATAGCGATTGGCCGCCCCTTTCCATGTCAGCATTTCCAGATAGCTCTGCGGCGTGAAGCCCTTTGGTACAGTCTCTTGCGGATATTCATAAGACAGCTCGGTGAGATTGAACTCGCATGCATCCGCAACTGCACGACTGGCCTTGATTGCATGGGGCCACTCGGCAAAAAGGCGGACCATCTGTGCAGGTGACTTCAAATGCCGTTCGGCGTTGGCATCCAGCAGAAAACCCGCCTTTTGGATGGTGGTCTTATGCAAAATACAGGTCATCACGTCCTGTAAAGGACGCCGCTCAGCTGCGTGATAATGCACATCATTGGTGGCAAGGATCGACATACCGTTGGCCTGTGCCAAGGTATTAAGCTGATTAATGCGCGCCCGATCATCGCCACGATAAAGATAGCTGGCCGCGATATGCCTTAGCGTCGGCAAAGCACGCTTAAGACGGCGCAAGCCCGCGCTGAAATGATCCACGTTCTCATCTGGTACGGCAATCAATTGAACACCCGCACTGTACTTTGCCAAATCATCCAACGTGATGTCGCAAACCCCTTTGGCCTGCCATGCGCCATCCACATCATGCATCTTTCCCTTCGAGAGCAGCATGCAAAGCTGGCCATAGGCTGCCCGGTCCTTAGGGTAAGCAAGAAAGACTTCACCCGACACCAACTGCAACCGGCACCCGATCACAGGACGCATATGTGCCTTGGTCGCTTCGGCATGCAGACGCACGACACCTGCCATCGTATTCAGATCCGCACAGCCCAGCGCATCATATCCCAGCGCCCAAGCGGTCGCGGCCAGATCAACCGCATCGGACGCACCACGCAAAAAGGAAAAACAGGTGGTCAGGCCCAGCTCTACAAAAGGCGCACGCGCATTGGGCGTAAAATCATCTTCCGCCAAGGTGCGCCGAGGATGCTGATGGTCATTCTCTGGCACAAGGCTCCCCTTTCATCTTGGCCCAAAAACTCCCGCCGGAGGCACCCCAAAGGCGCAACAAACGCCGCCCCATCATGCGAAAAGCCCATGCACAAACCACCGTGGATTACCACCGCGGCCATCCTCATGCAGGCCTTCGCGATAAAGCCAAAGCCGCTGCCCGGTCTGATCCTCAACCTTAAAGTAATCCCGCAATCGCGTGCCGGGGCGGTCCTTCCACCACTCAGGTGCGATGCGTTCCGGTCCGGCATAGCGGGCGACCCGATGGGTCTGCCTGCGCCAGATAAACTGCGCGGGCGGGCCTTCGGGAACCGCATAAAGCACGCGCACTTCTTCGGGGTGGTCAAGCAAGCGCAACGGGCGCTCTTTGGTCATAACCGCCCCCTTATCAGGATGCGCTGCCAAGGCGGCGATCTGCGCTTCAGCCCGCTCGGGCACATGGCTTTGACGTAACACAGGGCGGGTCACGGCATGGGGGCCGAATTTGGCACTCAACCGATCAATCAATCGGGTCAGGTGCAGGTCATCATCTGATCCACCGTCGAGGCAGATCTGCTTGTCCTGCATTTCCTCAACAGCACCAGCCGCAAGGGTAATCAGATCAAACCCAAAGCCGGGGTTAATGCGTTCAACCTTATCGCGGAATAAGCTGTGTAAATGCGCAGGATCACGGGTCGGGGCGGCGGTTGCCACATCCACATGGCTGACATCACCATCAGTTTTGTAAACGGTCAGATGTAAACGACGACAGCCCTGCCCCGCCTGTTTTAACTGCTCACACAAATCCTCACAAAGGTCCGGCAAATACGGGGTCGGGTCAAAAATCGGCTCAGGCAGACGCGCCTGTACGCGGATCACCGGCTTGGCATCGACGCTGGACACAGGTTCCGCCTGCTTGCCCATCGCCTGATCCAACCGCATCAGCGGATTGGCCTGCAAGCCTGCCTTCACAAAGCGCCGGGTCAACGACAGACGGGGCACATCCATGACGGCACCAATGGTCTTTAACCCCAAGCGACGCAGTAAAAGCAGTGTCGAATTATCCAAGCGTAAGCCGGCGACAGGCAAAGGACCTAGCTTAAAATATGCCTCATCCGGACCACAGATTGCCCGTACTGGGCCAAACCGGGCCAAGGCCCAAGCGGCCCCCCAAGTCGGGGCTACCGCCAACCGTGCCGTCAGCCCCAGTAATGAAAGCTGTGTTTCCATCTCAATCAACATTGCGGCCTCACCGCCCCAAAGATGATCTGCTCCCGTCGTATCCAAAATGATCCCATCATTGCCATCGCGCACCGTCCAAGGGCACCAGCGACGCGCCCAAAGAACCAACCGATCAAGGGCCGCATGATCACCAGCGACATCGGCATAGGCGACCTGCAACTCAGGACAAATCGCACGCATATCCACCACGCGCGATCCTGGCAAAATACCCTCAATCCTGGCGGTGCGATTGGCGGCATGAATAACCGGCCCGTGCTGTCCTTCGCGGGCCAGCACAACAGGCACATCATCCGGCGGCGCGTCTCCCTGCCGCTCCCTCACGCGGGTCCAGCGTTCGATCGCCAGCTGCGTCAGTGAGATCGACACGATCCGCCGCCCGGTCATAGGTCGCCATCCATTGACCCGGTTTGGCACGGCGCGACCGAAACAGATCGAGCGTCCAGCGCGGCGCACCAGGTGCCTGTGCATCGTGGGGATGCGGCGCAGACGGCAGGCTGGCAATCCGCCAACGATCGCGGGCGGCACTTAGATCGGGACTGGCCGCACGGCGGATCAACCAACAGGGCACATCGGCGGCCTCGGCACGCATAGCCAACCGCTTGGTGGCAGTGAAATCTAGGCTGGGTGGGTCGCCCCAAATCTCGCCAATCACGGCGCCCAAGCTGCGGCAGCGCAACCCATCCTCCATCGCCCAGAGCACATCGGCGGCGCGGGACAGATCGACCATGATTACAGGACGGTCCGTAGGCATGCCCGCCAGTGCCGGACGCCCCGCTTCTTTGCGCGACAACCGATCCTGCACCCATAAAATAGGGGCATTCGTGCACGGCAAGCGTGACAGGGCAAACCCCACGGCACTGGCGTCCGTAGGATGACTGGGGAAAGCCTCCGACAAGGTATGGGGCACCATGGCAGGGCGTTTCCCCTGCCCGACCAAAGCTTTGTGCATACGAAGCGAACCCATACACCAGACACCGAATCCATTTTAATGTTCACTTTTTGTTCTAATCCATATTTCTCATTTTCGCAATGTCACAGCGCAGGCTAATTACCAGCGCCGCACCTGCACCAAACAATGCGCACTTAAAGCAAAAAATCACTTGTTATCCTCAGATTGTTCCTGCTAGACGCGTCAGTGGAGACGTGGCCGAGTGGTCGAAGGCGCTCCCCTGCTAAGGGAGTAGGCGGGAAACTGTCTCGAGGGTTCGAATCCCTTCGTCTCCGCCATATTTCTAACCTTCATGATCTCTATGGCCTCAAAGTCCACGCAGCCTACCCAACCGGGGCCTTTGCCTTTTCCAAATAGGCATCCATCGCAGATCTGTAATCTTCTAATTCTGCGGCGACCTCCGGGAATGATTTCAGGCGGGCATCGTAGTCGCGGACCTCTTGTGGCCAGTCAATCGGCAAGTCGATTGCTTTTTCAAACGCCTTTATCCACGCGAAAGTTACTGCGAACCCACAATCGCACATCCACAAGATCGATGGGTCGAGCGGATCTGACCTCAGGAACAACCCAACCGATTGCAAATGCTTGGAAATTAATGCGCCACCTGCATCAACGGCAGCGCGGTCACGGGTATCATATGCCACCTGCGGATAAATCGCGCGGACCGAAGGTTCTAGTCGCGTGTCATGCAAGCGGCTTTTTTCGCGAGCCTTGGCACGCAATTTGACCGTATCAGGCAGCATGGGCGTGCCGGGAAATGCCTCTTCGATATATTCCGCAATTGCCTCTGAATCAGCCAAGGTCAGATCATTGTGGATCATCGCAGGCAGGTTGCCCGATGGGATCAGTGCTTTGTATTCAGTTGACCCATATCCTCCCGGAGGCGGTAGCTCTTGAAAAGGCACGTTTTTATGCCGCAAAAGAATGCGTAGCTTGGCGTTATAAACAGAAACCGGGACAGCGTAGATTGTCAGCATCACAGCGGTACTTTCATTAAAAAAGCCGACCACATTTCTGCGGACGGCTCGATCGTTTTAAAACAACGGCTTATTCAGCAAGCAGCTGCCATTTGACACCAAGCTCTTCAAAGAAACCCTGCTCTTGCTTCAGCGTGATCCATGTATTCACGTAGTTGATCCAAACCTGATCGTCCTGCGGCAACAACATCGCGATAGGTGTTGGTGCGCGCGCTTCAGCCACAGGTACAATCATCAATTGCTCGTACTGGGCAACAAGTTGGTTCGCTTCGACATTCGATGTGATGTTGGCATCAGCACGACCGGACAGGACCTCTTGGAAGTCACGTGCAGGGGCTTCGACAATACGGTGGACCGCATCTGGGAAGAACCGCTTTACCTGTGCCTCTTGTGTTGTGCCCAATGTGGCCGCTACGGACACCTCAGGATCATTCAGGTCGTCCCAAGACATAAAGCGACCCTCGTTTTCGCGCAGTGTCAAAGGTACAGTTGCGAGTGAGAAATAGCTGTTGGAGTAACCAGCCGCTTTCGCGCGTGCCGGTGAGACGGATGCTGACCCTGTGATATGGTACTGTCCTGCTGTCACGCCGCTGACCAGCGTTTTCCAGTCTGTTGGGACAAATTCAACTTCGACACCAAGATCGGTAGCAAGCGCTGTCATGACATCAATGTCGTAGCCCACGTAAGTGTTTGTTGCGACATCGCGCATGGTCATCGGGTTCCAGTCACCCGTTGTGCCAACTTTCAACACGCCTTCGCTGAGGATTTCATTCAAGGCAGATTGTGCCGTCGCAGAGACCGCACTTGCCGCCAGAATGACGGTGGTGGCGGCAATTTTAAAAAATTTCATCGGTTTTCCCTTTTGGTGTAGAGGTGCAGAAGTAGTTTGCCTGTCGCTGATAGCAATGCAAAGAGTGAACATCAGGAATTTCGCGTCTTATCTGGTCACAACGACTTGATCCCGAAAAAGGAAGCTTCATGAACGACCAATCCGCGCCCGTCATCACCATGCGCGATGTCTCAAAATACTTTGGTGACTTTCAGGCGCTGAAATCGGTCAACCTTGATGTGGCTTTGGGCGAACGCGTTGTTGTGTGCGGCCCGTCTGGGTCGGGCAAATCCACGTTGATCCGTTGTATCAATCGGCTTGAGGCCCATGAAAGCGGCGAAATTGTTGTCGAAGACACGGTTCTTACCGATGATCCAGCCAGTCTTGATAAAATCCGCGGTGTCGTGGGTATGGTCTTTCAGCAGTTCAATCTGTTTCCGCATTTGACGGTTCTGGAAAACCTGACGCTGGGCCCCAAACGCGTGCTAGGCCTGACCGAAGCCGAGGCAAACGCCCGTGCGATGAAATACCTTGAGCGCGTCCGCATTCCTGATCAGGCCGAAAAATTTCCCCGTCAGCTGTCAGGTGGTCAACAACAACGCGTCGCCATCGCACGCTCGCTCTGTATGGAATCGCGTATTTTACTGTTTGATGAACCCACATCGGCGCTAGACCCTGAAATGATCGCTGAGGTCCTAGAGGTCATGACCGAATTAGCGTCGTCCGGCATGACCATGATCGTCGTCACCCATGAAATGGGCTTTGCCCGCAAGGTCGCTGACACAATGGTCTTTATGGACAAAGGCGAGATCGTCGAGGTCGGCCCCCCCGAGCAGGTCTTTACCGCGCCGAAATCCGAACGCTTTGCCACTTTCCTAAATCAAATCCTGAACCACTGAGGCGCTATCCATGAAATTCATCGCGATACTGGCGGCCTTTATGCTGTTGTCTGGCTGTTCCGGAAACTGGGGTTGGTATGTGGTCGATCCGACGACGACCAAAGGCATGATCAACCTGAAATTCATGCTTTCGGGCATGTACTATACAATTCTGTTATCAGTGACTGCGATCTCAATCTCGGTTGTCGTGGGACTGCTGGTCGCCCTGCCCGGCCTGTCGCAAAAGGTGGGCTGGCGGCGGTTCAACCGTGCTTATGTCGAAGTCGTACGTGCCGTCCCCGTGCTGGTGCTGATCTTGTGGGTCTACTACGGGCTGCCTGCCCTGTCAGGCATCACGCTTAGCGTGTTCTGGGCAGGCGTGTTTGCGCTCGCCCTGTCAGACAGCGCTTTTCAGGCCGAGATCTTCCGCGGTGGTATTCAATCAATCGCCAAAGGCCAGTATGAGGCAGCGCAATCAGTGTCGCTGAACTACCGCGACACCATGCGCTTTGTGATCTTGCCGCAAGCAATCCGTCGCATCTTGCCCGCTTTGGGTAACCAGTTGGTCTATATGCTGAAAATGTCATCTTTGGTGTCTGTCATCGGCATGCAAGAATTGACCCGCAAGGCGAATGAATTGTCCGTGTCAGAGTATCGACCCTTGGAGATCTACACGGTTCTTGTGTTGGAATATCTGGTACTGATCCTCGTCGTCTCTGCCTTCGTCCGCCGCCTAGAGCGCCGCATGCAGGCAGCCGAGGCGTGAAGGCTCCGCGCGATCTGGACCTGACGCACGGGCCCCTTTTGGGGCACTTCCGTGCTCTGGCAATACCTGCAGCCTTTGGGATGCTGTTTTCGACACTTTACAATGTCGTCGATGTCTATTGGGCCGGCCGTCTATCGACCGAGGCACAGGCGGGCCTTGCCATCGGGTTTCAGGCCTTTTTCATCATGATGTCGATTGGATTTGGCCTTGGCGCAGCGATGTCAGCGCTGGTCAGCAATGCCAAGGGCAGTCACGACAGCGAACAGGCGCGACAGTTTGCCACCCAAGGGATCACATTCGGAATTATCGCGACCGCGATCTTAATGGTGCTTGGCTGGATCGGCGGGCCTTATCTGATTGCGATTGTATCTGAACCGGGCGGTTACCGCGATGCGGCAACGGGATACTTCAACTGGCTTGTGTTGTCCTTGCCCGGCTTCTTTCTGGCATACGGTGCCAACGGAATCTTGCAAGCACACGGCGACACGGTGACAATGCAGCGCGCTTTGGTCGCGGCGTTTTTTGTCAATGTTGGCCTCAACCCTTTGCTGATGTTTGGCGTTCCAGGTGCCTGGGGCGGGATGGGCTTTGACGGCATCGCCCTTTCCACAGTGATCAGCCAAACCGGTGTCATGTTGTGGGTTCTGCGCAGTGTTTTTGCGCTAGAGATCATGCGCGATGTGACACAGGCAGCCTTCGCACCTAATCTGCCCAAGTTTCGTCAGATCATCGCACAGCTATTACCCGCCAGTACCGCAATGATGGTCATGTTCATCTCGGGCTTTGTGGTACAATACGCCCTGAAGGGCTTTGGCGAAGACGCCATTGCGGCATATGGCGTGGCGTTACGGATTGAGCAGATTCTACTGCTGCCAGTCTTGGGCATGACAGGTGCCTTGTTGCCAATCATCGGACAGAACTTTGGTGCGGCGGACCATGCCCGTGTTAAGGACGCACTTTTCCTTTGCTGGAAAATCGGTTTCGCGATGTCCGTAGTTGCCATGCCAGTCTTATGGTTCGGCGGCCGCTACGCGATGGGGTTCTTCACTGACAATCCATCCGTGATCGATATTGGCGCCAGTTACTTGCGCGTCGATAGTTTTTTGTTCCCGATCTACATGATGCTTTTTGCGATCAATTCCTTCCTGCAAGGGCTGAAGCGCCCGATCTGGACACTTTGGATCAGCATCTACCGCCAAGGCATCGGGATCGCATTGTTCGTTTGGTTGTTTGTTGGGGTGCTTGGATTCGACGTTTGGGGCGTTTGGTTCGGCATTGCGACCGCCGTCAGCAGCGGCTGGATCGTAGCCCTGTTCGTGGCACGCAAAGTGGGCAAGGAAGAATTGAGCGGTGCCAACACCACACAGACGGCCGCCGCTGGAAATTGACACCAAAAAAACCGCGCGAACCTTTTGCAATTCGAGACTATTTCTGCGCAAATTAGGTAACCCGCCAAGTCAGGAGTTCACGTGTCTCTATTCTTTATCGTCGCCTTGCCCTTTTTTGGTGCGTTACTCCCGGGACTAATGAACGCTGCAGGACGGTCTGCGACAGCGGGCGTGACCTTTACTGTGACCTTGGCGGCCTTCATCGGGTTACTGACGAACCTGCCCGCCATTCTCGCGGGCGAGGTCGTCATGGCTCGCATCGATTGGATGCCAACGCTTGGTTTGAACTTTACGTTGATGCTGGATGGTTTGGGCTTTTTCTTTGCACTTTTGATCCTTGGTATCGGCCTTTTGATCATCGCCTACGCCCGCCAATACCTCAGTCGCGACGACCATATGGGCGAGTTTTTTACGTATCTGCTGCTATTCCAAGGCGCGATGGTGGGTATCGTTCTGAGCGATAACATTCTGCTTTTGCTTATTTTCTGGGAACTGACGTCACTGTCATCCTTCCTACTCATCGGTTACTGGAAACACCTGCCCGAAGGGCGACAAGGTGCGCGCATGGCCCTGACCGTAACGGGTATGGGCGGGCTTGCGATGATTGGTGGCATGCTAATCTTGGGCCAGATTGTGGGCAGCTATGACCTAAGCGTTATTTTGCAGAACCGTGAATTGATCCAAGCTGATCCACTTTATGTCCCTGCCCTGATCCTGATCCTTTTGGGCTGCTTTACAAAGTCTGCTCAGTTCCCGTTCCATTTCTGGCTGCCACACGCGATGGCGGCCCCTACGCCAGTATCGGCATACCTGCACTCGGCCACGATGGTGAAAGCGGGTATCTTTTTGATGGCACGGATGTGGCCGGTCTTGTCCGGCACGACCGAATGGTTCGTGATTGTAACAACGGCCGGTTTGGTGACGATGGTCTTGGGGGCTGTGATTGCGCTGTTCAAACATGACCTCAAAGCGCTGCTGGCGTTCTCAACCGTCAGCCACCTAGGCCTGATCACCATGCTTTTGGGCACAGGCACGGCCTTTGGCGCAATGGCTGCGGTGTTTCACATCCTCAACCACGCAACATTCAAAGCCGCCTTGTTCATGTCCGCAGGCATCATCGACCACGAAGCCCATACCCGCGATATTCGCCGCCTGGGAGGTTTGCGCACCTTGATGCCGATTACATTCATGATCGTATCATTGGCCGCCCTCTCAATGGCGGGTATTCCACTACTGAACGGCTTTCTGTCGAAAGAGATGATGCTGGAAGAGGCAAATCACACCGTCCTTTTCAACAACCCTTGGTTTGTGCCTGTTCTGGCAACGATTGGATCGTTGTTCTCTGCAGCCTATTGCTTCCGCCTGATCGGACATGTGTTCTTTGGACCTGTGCGCGATGACTATCCTGCCAAACCCCATGACCCGGGTGCAGGGCTTTGGTTGCCACCTGCTTTGCTGATCATCCCAGTCGTGGTCATCGGTGTCGCTCCTTTCTTAGCCGAGCCTTTTGTGCGCCTAGTGACCTCTGCCGTTCTAGGCAATGCAGCCGAGATGCCATCTGCCCATTTGAAAATCTGGCATGGTCTTGTGCCTGCGCTTTATATGTCGATCATCGCGGTCTTGGGTGGCTTGGTCATGCTTGCGATCTTCAAGCCAGCACTGCGCTTGTGGGAAGGCACGCCGCGCCCAGAAGCCAAGGTCATATTTGAGGCCATCGTTGAAGGTGCTGTAAAGCTGGCAAAGGTCCTGATCCTACCGCTGCACAACGGCGCGTTTACACGTTACGCCGCCATCGGGACCATCACGATTGTTGGCGCAGGCTACTACGCATGGACGACAGGCACGGTCGGTTTGCCAACCTATACGGTACAAAAAGCCGATCCGGTTCTGATTTCGGGTTGGGGTATGCTGGTTGCCGCGACGATTGGCATGGTCTTCTTGCACCGCAACCGCTTCTTATCGCTGATCCTGATGGGGATTGTCGGCTTGATGGTATCGATTGGCTTTGTGTTCCTCAGCGCACCTGATCTTGCCATGACACAGTTCACCGTCGAAGTTGTCACGATCATCTTGCTGCTACTAGCGCTGAATTTCCTGCCGAACGCCACGCCGATCGAAAGCTCAGTTTTACGCCGGATGCGTGACGCAGGTGTTGCGATTGCAGGTGGTTTGGCCAGTTTCGCCATCGCCTACCACTACATGCTGCGCGATCCGGTCAGCGCTTCAATTTCTGAATTCCATCTCGCCAATTCGTACAAAGGCGGTGGCGGTACGAATGTGGTGAACGTCATTCTGGTCGATTTCCGTGGCTTTGACACGTTCGGCGAAATCATCGTGCTGAGTATTGCAGCGCTGTTGATCTATGCCCTGACCGAAACTCTGTTGCGCGGCCCTGTCGGGGCACGTCTGTTGAACCGCAAGCCTGATCAACCGCAGGCGGGTGGTGTACACCCGATGATGATGGTCGTTCTGACCCGTGGCATCATGCCGGTTGTGATGATGGTTGGTTTCTACATCTTCCTCAGCGGACACAACGAACCCGGTGGTGGTTTTATTGCGGGCTTGATCGTCTCAATTGGTGTGGTGATGCAATACATGGCCAGCGGCTTTGCTTGGACGTCGGCCCGTTTGAAATACCCTTATCATGGGGTCATTGGCGCAGGTGTTCTTGTGGCAGGCTTTACCGGGATCGGGTCTTGGTTTGTCGACAAACCGTTCCTGACCTCTGACTTTACCTACGTGCGTATTCCGCCCTTTGAAAAATTTGAGTTGGCCACAGCCGCACTCTTTGATCTGGGCGTTTTCTTATCAGTTGTCGGTGCGGTCATGCTGTCGCTTGAGAGCTTCTCGCGCCTTGCAAGACGTGCTGAAACACCCGAAAGCCTGCATCCCATGGACATTGACCCATCGCGAGATGACCCCAAACCTGTTGTGGAGGGCGCGTAGCATGGAGCTTTTACTCGCCTCTGCCATTGGCATCATGACTGCCGCAGGCATCTATCTGGTGCTGCGGTTGCGGACATTCCCGGTGATCTTGGGCATCTCATTGCTGACCTATGCCGTGAATGTCTTTTTGTTCACATCAGGCCGAGTCGCCATTGGTGCACCGCCCGTGCTGCGCGACAACGTGACAACATACACTGATCCATTGCCACAAGCGTTGGTCCTAACCGCGATTGTGATTTCATTTGGTATGACTGCCGTCGTGGTCATGATCGGCCTCGGAGCTTTCCTTGGGTCCAACGATGACCATGTAGATGATCAACCTGAGACATCGGACGATCTGTCGGAGGGCCAATCATGACCCATTGGCTGATTGCACCCGTTGTTTTGCCCGCAATGTTGGCACCGTTCATCGTATTGGCCGCCCGTTATCACATTGGCATCCAGCGCGTCTTTTCGATTGTTGGCGTTCTGATGCTGATCGCGATCTCAGGTGGTCTTGCTTGGACGGCCTCTGACGGCACTATTATGTTGTACCAGTTGGGTGATTGGGCGGCACCTTTCGGGATCGTTCTTGTCGGAGATCAACTATCGACCTTGATGATCTTACTGACCTCGGTCTTGGCCCTGTTCGTTTTGGTCTATGCCATCAGTTCGGGATGGGATGATCGCGGACGGCATTTCCATGCGCTTTTCCAGTTTCAATTAATGGGCATCCTAGGCGCATTCCTGACCGGAGACCTTTTCAACCTTTTCGTGTTCTTCGAAGTACTGCTGATCGCGTCCTATGGTTTGATGATCCACGCAGGCGGTACAAAGCGGCTGCGGGCGGGCGTACAATACGTGTTGTTCAACCTCATCGGCTCCACCCTGTTTTTATTCGCGCTGGGATCAATCTATGCAGAAACGGGGACGCTGAATATGGCGGATTTGGCCAACAGGGTCGCATTGATCAGCCCAGAGGAAACCGTCGGAATTCGTGTGGCCGCTGTCCTGCTCTTGCTGGTCTTCGCAATCAAAGCCGCATTGGTGCCTTTGCACTTTTGGCTGCCGTCCAGCTACGCCGAAGCGCCTGCCCCAGTCGCTGCCCTATTCGCAATCATGACCAAGGTCGGCGCCTATGCGATTATCCGGGTCTACACGATGATCTTTCCGCCTGATCTGGACGTCACTGCGGGCTTGCATGACACATGGCTCTTACCCGCAGCGCTATTGTCACTCGCCATTGGCATGATCGGTGTGCTTGCGGCCAAACAGCTGGATCGGCTTGTCGCCTTTTCGATCATCGGATCAATGGGCATGGTTATGGTTTCCATCGCACTCTTCACGCCCGAAGGGATCGCGGCCGCACTTTACTACATCATTCATTCGACGTTGGCTGGTGCAGCGCTGTTCCTTATTGCCGACTTGGCCAGATCGGGCCGCGCTAATCTGGCACTGACCCCGCAACCGCCAATCGCAGGGGCCACACTCACCGCTGGCCTGTTCTTTGCAGGCGCTATTGCCATGGCGGGTCTGCCGCCATTGTCTGGCTTCTTAGGGAAACTTCTGGTCTTGGATGCAGCCTTTGACACCACGCGGATGGTCTGGATCTGGGTCATCGTTCTTGGATCAAGTCTGATCAGCGTTGTTGGATTTGCCCGCGCTGGCAGTGTGGTCTTTTGGAAGGCAAGAAGCGTGACGCCCGACGACGATGCACCAATGGCAGAACCACCCGCGACGATGGCTTATGTGGCCGTTGGAGGCTTGATTGCACTGCTCGCGCTTCACACCATTCTGGCAGGTCACATGCACAGCTACACCACGTCCATTGCGGCGCAATTATTTGCCCCTGAGCCCTATATCTCGACGGTGCTTGAAACACCCGGCAAACTGAGCGAACCAGGGGAGGATCACTAACATGACACGTGCCTTTCAATGGCTCATACCCCACCCGTTACTGACGCTGATCCTGACGATTGTCTGGATGTTGCTGCAAAACGAACTTTCCGCAGGGATGCTTGTCTTTGGTTTCATCCTTGGGATCATCATCCCTTGGAGCACGTCTATCTGGTGGCCCGACACGCCCAAAGGATTCCGGTTGGGCAAGATGATCCGCTACAGTTTCATTGTGATCTGGGATATTATTGTGGCCAACATCGAGGTGGCGTGGATTGTCCTGACAGTGCCATCATCAAAACTAAAACCCGCTTGGATCGTCGTGCCTTTGGAACTGCGTGAACCTGAAGCCATCACGATGCTGGCGGGTACGATCACTCTGACGCCCGGCACAGTGTCTGCCGACCTTTCCGACAAGGGCCACAGCCTGCTGGTCCATGTCCTGCACACCGATGACCCTGACGCTGTGCGCGATGATATCAAAACCCGCTACGAGGCCCGCTTGTTGGAGATCTTCACATGATACTTGCGACCCAATTCCTCAATATCGCGATGATCATCACCTTTTTGGCGCTGGCAATCGGGCAGATCATGTCGATGGTGCGTTTGGTCTTGGGGCCAACATCTGGCGACCGGATTTTGGCGCTGGATACAATGGTGATCAACGCGTTGGGCCTTGTGATCGTTCTGGGCATCTATCAAGGCGTGCAAGTCTACTTTGAGGTCGCCTTGCTGATTGCGATGCTTGGATTTGTCTCAACCGTGGCAATGGCACGGTTTATTTTGCGGGGAGACATCATCGAATGACCTTGTTGATTATTGGCACATATTTTGTTGGCATCACCCTTTTGATCGGATCTGGGTTTATCCTTGTTGGTGTGATTGGCCTGTTAAAGTTCAATGATCCGATGACGCGGCTACATGCCCCAACCAAAGTGGGCACAGTCGGGATTGGCATGCTGTTGATAGCATCCATTGTGCATTCATTTGATCTGGGTGAACCCTCGACACATGAGTTACTGATCATGGCATTTCTTTTTGTGACGGCACCTATTTCGGCAAATTTCATCGCCAAGGTGAACATTCACAGACGTGCCTGTGATACGCCACCTGCCCCGCCGCGCGATGACACTTGGTCAACTTTGAACGTCGAAGAAGAGACTTAGATCGCGTCCAGCGCGTGCCGCATCTGTGCAATTTCTTGCCGGTCGGTGCTGCGTTCAGACTGTCCAAATCCCAAGTCAGAAATCGCACCCGTAACCGGTGACTTCATTGTACACGACGCATGAACCGATCGCACTCTGGTGTCTTTAACAAGCTGGTAGACGTTGCTGCTGTTCACGCCTGACCCTACCATAATATCGATGCGCCGGTTGGCGCGCTCCTGAAGTGCACTTATCACGGCTTTGCCTTCAGTCGCCGTCTTTGCGCCACCTGACGTCAAGATACGCGAAAACCCGAGGTCAATCGCCACGTCCAATGCTACGAATGGATCGGTCACAACATCGATCGCGCGATGCAATGTCAATTCCAATCCATCCGATGCGCGACAGATAGCTATCAACGCATCACGATCCAATGCGCCGGATTTTGTGGCCCCCACAACAATGCCCTTAAGGCCGATTGATCGCACCACCGCGATATCGTTCAGGATCGTGCCCAGATCACCTTGATCATATTCAAAATCACCTGTTCTAGGTCGGATCAGGACATGTGTCCCTAACCCGCACGCCTTGGCCAATTGCATCAATCCAGCACTTGGTGTCAAACCGCCAAATTCCAGTCCTGCACAAAGCTCAATACGGTCAACAAGTCCTGCGCATGCATCAAAGCCGGCGGCGTTGTCGATACACACTTCTAAGGCGATGTGGTCAGATCGCTGCATCAATCGCGCCATGACGGATCAGCGTATCCGCAAGGGTGCCGCTCACATCAAGCTCCGCGTCCAAGATCAAAAGATCGGCGGCAGAGCGGCCCAGCATTCCAGCAAGATTGGGTTGGTTTAAAAGCACCGCAGGGTTTGTAATCGCCATACGCAGCGCATTAACCAGCATCACATCGATATCATGGACCAATCGCTTCACACCCGCCGCTTGGGTAATATGTGCGCCAGCAAGGCCGCCCTCAGAATTGATCAATCGCCCGTCCTGCAAGCGCACTGGCTTGCCGTAGAGGTCAAACTGGTCGGGCCCACCGATTGTCGCCATCGCATCAGAGACAAGAAAAGGAAGCGAGCGATGCGCACAAGCCCGCAGGGCTAGCCGCACCATACGGTCATCAACGTGATGTCCATCACAAATGATGCCAAATGGAATGCCTGCATCAAGGATACCGCCAACGGCACCGGGTGCCCTGCTTGTCATCGGCGACATTGCATTGAACAAATGTGTGCCGCAGCTGGCACCTGCCGCAATTGCCGCCTCAATCTGTTCCACCGGTGCATCCGTATGACCTAGCGACACAACCGCACCTGCACGGGAAAGAGCTGCGATTTGGTCAAGCGTCACTGCTTCTGGGGCCAGTGTAATCATGACACTGATCCCTGCCTCGCGCAGATTTGCGACGATGTTCATCGTCTGTGCATCCATGCCGCGCACATCAGTGGCACTGTGCGTCCCGCGACGGGCAACTGCGATATGCGGCCCTTCTATATGCAAGCCAAGAATGCCGTCATGATCGTTTACTTTTACTACTGCATCAGCGGCACGTGCCAAGACATCTGGGTGATCTGTGATAACTGTAGGCAAGATACCGACCGTCCCAAACCGGCGATGTGCTGCTGCGATCGCAAGCATTCCTTC
This sequence comes from uncultured Paracoccaceae bacterium, assembly GCA_947496605.1. GTDB lineage: Bacteria > Pseudomonadota > Alphaproteobacteria > Rhodobacterales > Rhodobacteraceae > Yoonia. The sequence continues at coordinate 238,585 of CANMDF010000004.1, forward strand.
AGCGGTTGGCGATGAATTCAACTGCACACCACCCCCGCCATTGACCTGAAGATCAATGAACCCGGGCGTCAAGCATCCGGCAACTTGGACCGCATTCTGCGGCGCATTGGACAACTCAACAATTTGCCCTTGCTCAACACGGACGGCCAGATCAGTCAGGATTTCTTGGCCGTCAAAGACAAGGTCAGGTTTGATCCAATGCGCGTTCATAGGTCATCCCCAAAGAAATACGGTGCGAGTGCGACTTCTATCTGCGCATCAATAAGACGCGCAACCTGAGGGCCTTGTAGAACCTCTGCACGATCAAGAACAGACATTGGAAACACATTGCGCAAAGCAGTGTCCGGGATTGTTGCACTAAAGTCAGCGATCAGTGCCTGAACCGCGGTTTGCGCAGCTGTTGTTGGCCAATAATAACGGATGCGATCTGCAAGACTAAAGTGCCGCAAATGCGCGCGTTTCGCAGTGTCGCCTTTGTAGTGGCTTTGCCAATGGATTGGGTCGTCCGTCATCACGGCCTCCATCGCAGATTGCAGGCTACCGGCAGGAGTGCGCAACTGATCCAATGCATAAAGCGCTTCACGGTATGCGAATGTCAACGCGGGTCCCACTTTTTGAAACGCAAAGCCAAGTTCCGCAAGGCGCGGAAAGACAGCCGATGCTTGATAATCAGTCGAGTGAGCTTCAAGGCAAACACCCGACCGATCCTTCAGTGCGGCCAGAAAACCGGGATCGCGATCAAGTGGCAGGTGATGCACATCTGACGGTCCAAATTCGACACCAGGCTGCACGACCAGCCCACCGATTTGGGGCGCGAGATCACCGAAAGTTACATCATGCGCATCTAAAGTGGCGCGGGCATCATGCGCATCTGTAGGCGGTATGTCACCATCATCTGGACGGGCACCACCGGGTGGCGGCACCTCGGTCCCGACGACAAACAACAGATCATCATGAACCTGAGCACATACACGTGCCAATCTCGCTGATCGCTCAGCCGTTTGAGCATCACTCAGCTGTGCGGGCTCACCCTGACACCCTTCTGAGCAATCAAGATGGATTTTGCCAAATCCGGCGGCCACGTAGTCACGCACAAGCGTTTCTGCCTTGTCCAAGGCTTCTTGAGCTGACTTTCCGCGCCAAACCTGCGTGCCAAGATGATCACCGCCAAAGATGATACTGCTGCGATCAGTGCCCACTTCATCCGCTAGATCATGGACGTACTTCACAAAATCTGCGGCCCGCATGCCGGTGTAGCCGCCATCTTGGTTGACTTGGTTCGACGTCGCCTCAATCACAATATGCCGCCCCACGCGCCGCGCCATGCGCATTGAGGCACGCAACACGTCAGGATGCGCCGAGCACACGGATGGGATCGCAACCGCCTCACCCGCGCGGTTGCGGGAAATGATATCACGCAGGACGTCAGACATTCTGCATGTCCTGCCAAGCGGCATAGGCGGCCCCTCTTGCGCCACTCGCATCACCGCCTTGCGCCAGTACGATGGGCGCTGGGTTGAACCCTGCGATTTGGGTCTGACCTGCGGCCACGGTCAGGTCTTCAATAACACCCGGAATAGCACTCAGCCCGCCACCCAAAACGATGACGTCGGGATCAACTGTTAGGGTCAGGCTATGGATCATCTCGGCCGTGAAAGCGCACCAAATAGACCAGACCTGCGCCATGTCTGCGTCGCGGCGTGCGGCGATGTCTTTGGTGGTGATGTCTGCACCTGTCACGAACTTGGCCAACCTCTCTAGCCCCGGACCCGCAATGTACGTTTCAATACAGCCCATCCGACCACATCCGCATTGATAAAGCGGCAGTCCATGCGCCGCAACGATATGGGCCGGTGCCGAGGAATGACCAAATTCACCACCTGTCGCCGTCGGCCCTGGGAGCAGAGCTTGATCAACGGCAATCCCGCCGCCGACACCAGTGCCGATGATCAATGCCATGACCGTGCGTTTGTCTTTCCCGGCCCCAAAAACCGCTTCTGAGAGCGCAAGAGCACGACAATCGTTGACATAGGTAACGTCACGCCCTGCCCTTTTTGCGATATCCGCTGGAAAGGGATGGCCAGACGCGGCGAGGTTGGCGGTAAAGGCATGACCCGTTTCAGGATGCACCAAACCGGCCGCACCAATGCCCACGGCCGAAATCGGTCCGGCTTTGCCAGCAGCCCAATCAATTTGATCACCCACTGCGGCAACGATAGATGGATAGTCCTTGGGCGTCGCCACACGATGCCGGGCGACTTCTACCCAGTTCTGATCAAAGACCTGCACTTCAATTTTAGTGCCTCCAATATCAATCCCTGCCGTCGTCATGTGGCCACCGGATAAAGGGTAACGCCTGACACAACCCGGCTAAGCGTATCTTGTCCGGCGAAAGGATCATCCACATTCAAACCAAGCTCATCCGACCAAATGACAGATCGGCATTGCGCGGCAGCAACGCATAACGGAGCCATCCATGCCCCATTGAAGGGCTGCGTGATGTCGATGTCGCCGCCCGGACCGATCGTCTCAATAGATGCTTTGGGGAACTGCATCGCCAGCTCTGCGGCTAGGTCGTGATCATATTGCGCTGCTGGGAACATAGGGCTGCTAAATAATGTGATCGCAGTATCGTCGGTGACAAAGGATTTGGGCCCATGCCGAAAGCCCAATGTACTATCCCAAAGCGCTGGAATTCTCCCTGCAGACAATTCCGTCACTTTCAACGCGGCCTCACGCGCGGCAAATGCCAAGGGCCCCGTGCCAACATAAACAGATCGCCCGGGCCTTGGTTGCGCGACAAACAACGGCAAAAGCACCTCTAGCTGGTCCGCCAAGTGCGATAGCCGTGCAGGTACATCACAAGGCTGATCAAAGACGGCCAAGGCCGTCAGCAACATGGTCGAAAAACTTGAGGTCATGGCAAAGCCTGCGTCATGGGTGGCCTCTGGCAAGACGATGATCTTGGTTGGTGCAATTGACTGGCGTGCCGCAAGTGCGCTGTCTTGGTTGCATGTGATATTCAAGCGAGGGGCGGACGGTGCCAATGCATCCAAGGCATCGAGCGTCCCAATCGTTTCACTGCTATTGCCAGACCGACCAAAGCTGACCACGAGCGGGCGCACATTTTTCAGATAATGTGTAGGGCGCGCAACCAGATCAGTTGTGGGCACAGACCGCGTCCCTTTCACCTCAGCCGCGATGATGTCGCCGATATAGGCACTTGTACCAGCACCGCAAAACCAGACCTCATCAAAATCTTGCTGTGCGATCCAATCGCGCAAGCCATCAACATCTAACTGCTTACTCCAATCGCGCCAAATCGCTGGCTGGCGGTGAATTTCACGCCAAGTCGCCCAATGAGATAGGTCTTTCGTCATGTCGTCTTCGTCACTTTCGCCAGAGTTTGCGGCGCATCGGGATCAAAGCCCAGCGCAAGGGCTGTATCTAGGATAAGTGGATAGAGTGCGGCAAGCATAAGGGCAGCCGCCGCAGCGCCCGTTTTCAGATCAACGCCAAAATCTGCAGGGCGCAACCGGTGAACGTCACAGCCTTCGCCGTCAAATCTGGCCTGCGCTTGATCTAAGCTGTCTTGAATATTGTCCGCACCCGTATCCAGCATCAGTACCATCAGCGGCTTCGTTGCCAATTGCAGTGGGCCGTGAAGCACCTCTGAGCTGGAATAGGCTTCTGCCGGGATCGCGCAACATTCCTTTAGCTTCAGGGCCACTTCGATTGCGGCACCATAGCCGGTATCGCGGCCAACCACATAGACGTGACGTCCGCGCAGGAGACCGGATTTGATGTTTGACGCCGCATCGAACGCAAGCGAAACAGACGTCAGCGCGTTTGCATCTGCTTGCGCATGTTTGCCGTACGCTAAACTGAGTTTTGACAAAAGAGCCGCCCCCGCCCCGATGGCACCGGTCACTGTCTTGGTCGCAGGCACTGCTTTTTCGGGGCCGGCACCAATCGGGATAGTCACATGGCTTGCAGCCTCAACCGGACTGTCGGGTTGATTGGTAATTGCCGCGACGGTTGCACCCGCCCCTATCGCGCCTTTCGCAGACCAGACCAAATCGTCGCTTGCACCTGATTGACTGATGACAAGGACCGCGGCCTCTTTCAAATCAACATGACCACCCAGTGAGAAAACGGATGGGGGCAACGACGTGCAGGGCATACCCAATGTGCGCATCAATTCATAAGACAGAATGTTCGCTGCAGCATCCGACGACCCACGCGCGATTGTGTAAACCGCTTTCGCGGCATGCAATGCGTCGACCGGAACGTCTTGTTTGCTGGCACTGACAAAAGCCGCGATGGCATCTGCGGCCTCTGCCGCCATCCAGCGCCCCGGTTTGGCGATTTCAACGGTCATTGGCGCAATCCATAGCTATCAAACTCTGCCCAGGTTTCGCGTAGATCAACAATGGTGCCTCCGATCCGCGCCTCATCCATGGCCATCGCAGCAAGCCCTGCTTCCAGCGCGTCAACGACACCGACTGGCAGTGTCTTGGTCTCGCCTTTTAAAAACGACGCAATCTCGGCAACCATCATATGGTCTGCGCCATAATGTGCTGACGCACGTGCCGCATCCATTTTGGTATAGTCGTGATCAGCGGCCAACGTACCATCACGCAGCGTGACTTTCAGATTGCCGCGCACGAAATCACCCTCGGCCATGCCCAGCGCACCCATGACGCAGAACCTACGGTGTTCATCTGGAACATTCAGGTTGGTGTGAAACGCAAGGCTGGCCCCGCTTTCATACTGCACAATCGCCGTCTGGTGGTCGATGATGTCGCCATCTGACAGAAAAGGATCATCCACGCTTTCCCAAACCGAAGCCTTACGGTGCATAATCTCGTTTTCGGTATTTGATGTGGGGGAATGCGGCGCCACAAAGGATTTACGACCGCCGAAACTGGCCACCTGCAGAGGGCGCGATCCAGTGACCATGTTATAGATATCAATATCGTGGCAGCATTTCTCTAACATGAACCCGCCAGACCATTTCACCATCCGCCGCCAGTCGCGCATAAAGAATGCCCCATGATATGGCGCAATATGTTCGTTCGCTTCCAGCGATACGATAGGTCCCAGTTTTGACATGACGGACCGCAAATCAATCATGTGCTGCGAATACCGCAAGACGAGGCCAACCATAACTTGATCAGTGCCGTGTTCGGCTAGCAAAGCCGCCAATGCCATCGTGTCGGCTTTCGTGGTCACAACTGGCTTTTCGGTGAAGATCCGTACACCTGCGGCAAGGCCCATCTTGATGTGTTCCAAATGGAACGCATTGGGCGAGCCCACAAAAAACAAATCCGGCTTTGCTTCGGTCAGCATTGTCGGCACATCTTCAAACCGCGGGACGTCATCGCCGATCATATGCAGAAAGGTCGGCTGCGGGTCGAAGTACCCGACAAATTCAATCTCTGGCATCGCCTCTTTGAGGATCGACAGCACATGCCCTGCACGCAATCCTATTCCAGCAGTGACAACCCTCATGCCACCAGCGCCGGTGCAGATTTGCGCCGCAGGACTTGGCCAGATGCGTCAAACACATGGCAATCTTCGGGCGCCATCGTCAGCGTGACCGCGGCGCCCTCTTTGACATTCACATCACCCGGCAAAGAAGCGCAGAACCGGGTTTGTCCGGCCAGCTTGCCGTAAGCGATCGAGACACCACCCAATCGCTCAAGGACAGAGATATCAACGCTGATACCGTCCTCTCCAAGTGTCACGTTTTCAGGGCGAATGCCGACCTCAAGTTTATCACCCTTTTGCACACCTAAGGTGTCAACCGGGATAACCATCTGATGCCCCCCATCCAAAGTGACTTTGAGGCCGGTGCCATCAACATCGCTGACAGTCGCGGGGATCAGGTTCATATTCGGCTGTCCGATAAAGGACGCCACAAATTTCGTCTGCGGATGGTGGTAAAGCTCCATTGGGGTACCGAACTGTTCGACGCGGCCTGCATTCAGCACCACGATGCGATCCGCCATTGTCATGGCCTCAACTTGGTCGTGGGTGACATAAACCATCGTGGCCTCAAGGCTGCGGTGCAACTGGCCAAGCTCAACCCGCATGTCCCCGCGCAACGCCGCGTCGAGGTTTGAGAGCGGTTCGTCGAAAAGGAAGACCTTAGGATTGCGCACAATCGAACGGCCAATCGCCACGCGTTGCCGTTGACCGCCAGACAATTGCCCGGGTTTCAGCTGCAATTTATCCGTCAGTTGCAGGATTTCGGCTGCCCGTTGCACGCGCGCGTCCATATCTGTTTTTTCGAGCTTTTGAACACGCAGTGGAAAAGCAATGTTTTCGTAAACGCTGAGGTGTGGGTAAAGCGCATAAGACTGGAACACCATCGAGATGCCACGTTCCACCGGATGGGCATCGCTGACATCTTGGCCACCAATCACGATCTGACCAGAGGTGGCTTCTTCAAGCCCCGCGATGATCCGCAGCAACGTAGATTTGCCGCAACCGGATGGGCCGACGAACACCACAAATTCTTTGTCGTTGATCGCAAGGCTGATGTCATGCAGCACCTTCGCTGTGCCAAAAGACTTGTTGATGGAATGAAGATCGAGGGTTGCCATAAGGATCAATCCAGTTGGAAATTCTGATGGAGAGGAACTGGGCGACAGCATATGCCGCCGCCCAGTGCTGAGTGGTGGTCTTAGAGCGCGTCGTCGAGCTCTTCACCGGCAATTGTCACAAGGTTATCAACGGTGTCATCCTCAAGCAGGATGCCCTGAACCATATTTGTGAACACGGATTGCAGCGACTTAAAATCTTCGACCAGCGGCTCTGGGCCACCTGTTGAGATCGTTGCTGTAAAGTTCGGCCAGATACCGCTTTCGTAGTACAGGTCGGTCTTGCCCATCGCGGCATAGTCCAAGATCGGTGTCAGACCCCAGCTGCTATCAAGGTCATACTGGCTGTCGCCTGATGTGATCCGCTGTGCCAGATCATGCGCCAGCTCTTCGTGGCCTGACCCCTTGAACACAACAATTGAGTCTGTGATCAAGATCGTGCCGCTTTCACCGGAAGGGCCTGCTGGCACAGGTGCAACAATCTGATTGATGTCTTCATTGTGCTGGCCGTAACCCCAGGGGCCTTGGACATACATGGCGATCTGACCGTCGTTGAACAGGTCTTTTAGCTGGTCACGTTCCCAAGCCGTTGGACCTTCTTGGGCGACGCTGGCCAGTTTACCATAAAACTCCAGCGTTTCGCGGGTCTGCTGACTATCAAGCATGTTTTCACCCGTCGCCGGATCAATCACCACGCCACCGTTGGAATATAGATAGTTCAGGAACTGGTGCATGGTGTTGTCAAAGTCTTTGCCGGCAAGGCCGACACCGGCGCTGTCTGTATTATCAACCACGCCTTGCGCCATTGCATACATCTCATCCCATGTTTTTGGTGCGACGCATTCTTGCCCAGAGGCTTCAACGATGTCGCAGTTGATATAAAGCGCCTTGGTGGAAAACGCGTGTGGATAGCCCCACTGTGCGCCTTCGATGGTAACTGTGTTCAAGACACCTTCTTGATACATCACATCGCCTGAGATTTGCGCAGGAACGATCAGGTCATTATTGGCCAGTTGGCGCAATGTCCGTGACCCCATATAGGCGATTGATGGCGGATCACCGGCGGCAGCCAATGTCAGTGACTTGTCCTGACACGTGCCCCAAGGCACCGCCTCAAGGTTCACAGTGACGCCATCGTTGTCGGCAACAAATTGATCGACAACAGCTTGGTCTGCTTCGCGGACTTCGCCACCGCACATAATGAAATGTAGTTCTTGCGCGTGACCGTCCGCCACAGCCATCCCTGCCCCGGTGGACAGCAGCGCCGCCCCGAGTGTGAGTTTCATCATCTTCATTTCGTTTCTCCCTTAGTTGGTCGTTTGATTATTCTTTCACCGCGCCTGCGGTCAGACCCGCAACGAGGTATTTTTGCAGGAACAAGAAGATGACCATGACCGGCAGCACGCCGACCAAAGCAGCGGCCATCATCTGGTTCCAGGTGACGTCCTGATAGCCGATGAATTCAAACAATCCGGCTGGCAGGGGTTGCAGCTCACGTTTCTGATTGAACGTGATCGCAAATAGAAACTGTTGGGCATAAGCACCGATAAAGACCGCAACACCCACAACGATCAGGCCGGGTGTGGCAAGCGGCAGAACCACGCGGCGCAGCGTATACATGCGGCTGGCGCCATCAACGTAAGCCGCTTCTTCCAACTCGCGCGGGATCTTTTCAAGGTATGAGCGCAGCAGCCAAATGCCCGTTGGGATCAAGAACGCCACGCCGGGCACGATCATGGCCCAGTAAGTGTTCAGCAGGCCCATCGTGCGCAGGACACGGTAAAGCGGGATCAAGAGGACAGCACCGGTGAACATATTCACGCCCAAAAAGACACCTAGCGTGAGGTTCTTGAACGGAAAATCCAATCGCGCATAGGCATATGCTGCAGGGATAACAAAGATCATCGTCAGCCCCGTAACCATCGACGCGATGAAGATCGAGTTCATGATGTAGCGGCCCAACAGCGGCACAGTCACCCACATGTCCGAATAGGCCTGAAAGCTGAAATCATCAGACCAAAATTGATACGGGCTGCGGAAGAGGTGTTCGAGCGGGCGCAAAGACGCCATGAACATTTCAAAGAACGGCAACAAAATGAAAATCAGGAAAACCATGATCGCGGCATAAATGCCGAACATTTGCAGCTTTGTGTAGCGATCCATCATTTCTTGCCGCTCCCGTAGTATTTGTTCACCTTGTTGAGGAAGAAAAGATAGATCAGGCTGAATGCGCCCAGCAGCACCACGATGACGACAGCACGGGCAGACCCTTCGCCAAATTTAAAGTTGCTGATGGCGGTCTTATACGTGTCGACGATCAAGGTTGTCGTTGCACCGCGCGGCCCACCTTCGGTCAGGATCCAGATGATCTCAAAGCTGTTAAAGGTGAAAATTGCGGATAGCAGCGACATAGAAACGATCACTGGCATGATCTGCGGGATCGTGATCCGGCGAAAGCGGTACCAACGACTGGCACCGTCAACATAAGCGGCTTCATAAAGATCCCGCGGGACGCCCTGCATTGCTGCAAGAAAGAACAGTGTCACCATCGGCGTGCCAACCCAGACATCAGTGACAACAGCAGAATAGAAGGCGGATTGCTTGTAGGCCAGAAATTCAAACGGGCCATCAGTAATGCCAAGCGACATCATCGTGCCAGACAATATCCCGAAATAACCGTTGTAAAGCCAAAGCCAGCCAATACAGCCAATTGCAATCGGGATCACCCATGGTGGCATAACCAAGACACGGAATAGCCCACGACCCGGTACGGCCGCATTGAGTAAAGTCGCACCGATCAGCCCCAGAATGAGTTTGAGAGCGACCGAAAGAAACATCCAATAGAAGGTGCGCACAATCGTGTCGTGAAACTTACGGCTCTCGAGAAGGTCTTCATAGTTGGCAAGGCCGACGTATTCTTCCCCGCCTAACCCCGCCTCCATGAAAGACAGCCGGACAGTTTCTGCCAAAGGCCATGCCACGATAACGGCAATAAAAAGCATGGCTGGGCCTATCAGCAGCCAACCAAAGACGGCCTCTGACAAAACGCGCTTGCGTGGTGCTTCTGTTTTGAAACTGGCAGCTTCGACCACGTTTACCATTTCATTCCCCGCCAATGCGGTCTCGAATCAACCGCGTTAGGCAAAGGTTACCGCAGATTCCCATTTTTGCTACCATTTTAATACCAAAATATTTTTCTTGCTATTTTCTTATATTTTGCAAAGATTTGTTGATGACATACTGGGTAAACTGGTATGAATTTTTAAAATTGGTATTACTTTTTGTACCAGAGCGGAGTCGACAATTGACCGACCTTATGACCGAACTTGATACGGACAGATGGTACAAGAATGGCCGTGGACCCCGTTATCAACAGCTGTCTCGTTATATCGCGGGCCTGATCAACAGTGGTGATTTGACAACGGATGATCAGTTGCCGTCTGAACGCGAACTTGCAGATGTCTCTGGGGTTAGCCGGGTCACAGTGCGCAAGGCGATTGGCGAATTGGCCTTGGCTGGCCTGATCGAACAAAAACAGGGTGCCGGCTCATTTGTACGTGGACCAGGTGAGCGGTTTGAGCAGTCTTTGTCGTCTTTGGTTTCATTCACTGAAAACCTGCAAGCGCGGGGGATCAAGTCATCCAGCGAAACACTTCTCAAAGGATTGTTCCGTCCAACCCCGACAGAAACAACGGTGCTTGGGCTTAGTCGCGTGCAGCAGGTCGCACGGGTTCACCGGTTACGCAGTGGCGATGGCGTGCCGATGGCACTTGAACACTCTTCTCTCCCTGATGACATCCTACCAAGGCCAGAAAAGCTCGAAGTCTCGCTCTATGATTTGCTCCGCAAGCGCGACAGCGCGCCAACCCGCGCCATCCAGCGTGTCTCTGCCGTTAATGCGACAGGTCCAGTTGCCGAGTTGCTCAAGATGGCCGAAGGCACTGCAGTCTTACAGATTGAGCGGACAGGCTATCTGGCATCCGGTCGCCCGATTGAGTTTACGAGCGGCGTTTATCGCTCTGACATCTATGATTTCGTCTCTGAACTGAGGCTTGATTGATATGCAATATGATTGCCGCATCGATGGCGAATTGCTGATCTGCAAATTGATCGCTGATCGCGACCTGCGTGCACCAATCTTTTGCTTCTCAGGCATGGCGCCACTGGCCCCCGTCAGCGGTGGGACATTGCAGCGTTCCGTCGGTAGCTACACCGAAGTCGCTTTGCCAGATTTGGCCAAGGGGACCATGCATGAAGTCCAAATCAAGTATCAAGAAGGGTTTAAACCTGCCAACAGAGCATGGATGCCACTTGGCCCATATCTGTTAGTTGACGGCGAGATCATGACTTTGCCCCCGACGCCATCGGGCCGTGTTCAAGCACCAAAGAAAAAGCGCGGTCCAATCGACAGCCTGCCAGTCGTTCCGCAACCTGCGCATTGGCATCCGAGGTCTGACGTCATTACGGTTGATGGCTTTGCCTTCCAAGACGATGCCCTGCAGGCGGTAGAAGCACTTGCCAACAGGCAAGGCAAAATCTTTGCGGGGTCTTTTCCGGTGACCCTAAAGGTCGCTGAAATGCCCCAAGATGCATACACGTTGGAAATAACCGAAAATGGCATAACCTTGACCGCAAATTCATATGGTGGTCGGTTCTACGCCGGTGTCACCTTGCTATCACTCCTGCAACAGGGCCCACTTCCTTGCGGCAAGATCAGCGATAAGCCGCGGTTCGGATGGCGCGGTCAGCACCTTGATACAGCACGGCATTTCTATCAGCCGGATACGATCTTTGCATTGCTGGACCTGATGGCGATGCTCAAACTGAACCGCTTTCACTGGCATTTCGCAGATGACGAGGCATTTCGCATTGAAATCGATAGTATCCCTCGGCTCTGGCAAGAAACGGCCTTGCGCGGCCAAGGTCAGGCCCTTCCCGGTCTGTTCAACGGCGCACCTGTGGAAGGCGGCACCTATTCCAAGCAAGATGTCCGAGACATTGTTGATCATGCCAAACAACTGAACATCGAAGTCTTACCAGAAATTGAAGCGCCCGCACATGCGCTCGCCATCACCACCCTTTACCCTGAAACACGCGATCCAGATGACACCGGTTCCGAAAGATCTGTGCAAGGTTATGCGCGCAATGCCTTGAACCCAGCGATGCCTAAGACGTGGGAGATTTTAGAGGCGATCGTCTATGAAATAGGACAGCTTTTCCCGTTTGAGCATATACATCTAGGCTGTGATGAATTGCCCAAAGATACATGGATGAACAGCCCTAAGGCACGTGAGTTCATGGCTAAAAACGGTCTGACAACTACACATGACCTGCAAGGCTGGACCATCGCAAAACTTGCTTCTTTTGCCCGTGCGCGTGGGTTACGACCAGCCGCTTGGGAAGAGGCTTCCCAAGGGTGCCAAGGCGGAATTGGCAACGATGCGATACTATTCAGTTGGACAGGCCAGGGCCCCGGCATTGAAGCGGCGCGCGCAGGTTATGATGTAGTCATGACGCCGGCTCAGCACGTCTACCTCGACATGGCGCATACGGATGATCCTGATGATTGGGGCGCAAGCTGGGCGGCTTTTGTTGATCTGGAAGATACAATCAATTGGAATCCGGTCCCTAACGAAACTCTGGCTGAGCGGATCATCGGTGTACAAGGCGCGTTTTGGTCTGAATTCACAACGGCGGACACGCAGATATGGCCAATGCTAATGCCCCGTATGTTAGGCGTCAGCGCGATGGCCTGGCAAGAAACGCCGCCCACGCCGGAGACACTGCTTGCGTTGGCAGGCGTTTATTCTTTGGATGATTGCGGAAAGCTGACCCTGTCTTGATCTTGCCAGCTGCGATTTAATCGTATGCGGCATCCACTATAAACTCGACCTTCAACTCAGGCCGGGCCAGTTTGGCCTCTCCACAGGCACGCGCAGGCGCATGGCCTGCGGGCACCCAAGCATTCCACACTTCATTCAAGCCTTTGAAATCGCTCATATCCGCCAACCAGATAGTGACCCGCAGCATCTTTTCCCGTGATGACCCAGCCATTTCAAGCAAAGCATCAATTTTATCGAGACAAATCTGGACCTGCTCCTGAATGGTGTCACCTTCGGCAACCTGCCCTGTCAAATAAGCAACCCCATTGTGCTTAACGATTTTTGACGACCGCTTGCCTGTTTCAATCCGTTCAATCATCTCACATGTCCTTTTCAGCTACCCAACGCGAACGTGGCTCTTGGGTAGATTGATGGTCGTACAGTCACCCTGAACGCAAGCCTTTTCCACGCCTACGGTCTCGAAACGGCCTGATCAGGTCGCTATAAGAATGGCCAACACGCCTGCTAAGATTAAGAGTGCCTCGGAGGCTGCAATCAGATAGGCATGCCGCGATAGATTTAGCACCAAGGAAACGATCATGTCAGAGCTGCACCAAAACTACATCGCCGGTGAGTGGGTTTCGGGGACATCCGAGATTGAGAACCGAAACCCCTCTGACTTGACTGATCTGGTGGGTTTGTTCGCCCAAGCAAGCGCTGACCAGCTAGACGCGACATTGGATCGGGCCCGTCAGGCGCAGGTCGAATGGGCGGCCTATGGCATGGAACGCAAGCAGGCCGTGCTGATGGCCATCGGGAACGAATTGATGGCCCGCGCCGAAGAGTTGGGCACATTGCTTAGCCGTGAAGAGGGCAAGCCTATTGCTGAAGGCAAAGGCGAAGTATACCGCGCGGGTCAGTTTTTTACTTACTACGCCGCCGAATGCCTGCGCCAGTTGGGCGAAAATGCGGACTCGGTCCGTGACGGTGTCGAAATCGACGTGCGCCGCGAGGCTGTTGGCGTTGTCGCGATCATCTCACCCTGGAACTTTCCCACCGCAACCGCGTCTTGGAAAATTGCCCCAGCACTTTGTTACGGCAACGCGGTCGTCTGGAAGCCAGCAAACATTACACCTGCTTCTGCTGTAGCATTGACCGAGATCATCGCGCGGCAGGACATCCCAAAGGGACTGTTCAGCCTTGTCATGGGATCTGGACGCGACATCGGCCAGCGTTTGGTCGAAAGCCCCAAGGTGAACGCGATTTCATTTACCGGGTCCGTTCCTGTTGGCAAAGGTATCGCGTCCGCCGCGATCCAGAACCTGACTAAAGTTCAGATGGAAATGGGCTCAAAGAACGCATTGGCCGTAATGGATGACGCCGACATTGATCTGGCTGTGACCTTGGCGCTTGGCGGCGCATTTGGCGGAACAGGGCAAAAATGCACCGCATCCTCGCGTCTCATCGTTCACAGCGCCGTGCACGATGCATTCGTCGAAAAATTGATCGCTGGCACAAAGGCGATGAAGGTCGGACATGGACAAGAGGAAGGCACCCAAATGGGCCCCGTCGTCAGTGAACAACAGCTGAATGAAAATCTGGCCTACGTTGATCTGGGCAAGTCTGAGGGTGCTGAATTGGCCTGTGGCGGCGTCCGGCTCGAGATGCCACATGACGGCTATTACATGTCGCCAGGTGTCTTCGTGAATTCTAACAACGCCATGCGCATCAACCGTGAAGAAATGTTCGCGCCGCTCACGTCCGTGATCAAAGTGGACAGTTATGAAGAGGCGTTGACAACTGTCAACGACACCAACTTTGGTCTCACCTCTGGCGTCGTCACCCAAAGCCTTGCGCGCGCCACGCACTTCCGCCGCAATGCCCGCACCGGTGTTGTAACCGTGAACCTGCCAACCGCAGGTACAGACTATCACGTACCATTTGGCGGGCGTGGTGACAGCTCTTACGGACCACGTGAACAAGGCAAGGCCGCTGCAGAGTTCTATACCACCGTCAAGACCGCCTATATCAGCGCAGGGAAACCGTTCTGATGCCCCGCATCGACAATCTGCAATATGCCAATTGGTCGGAAAAAATCTTTCGCCAGATGCGCGAAGGCGGGGTCGATGCGGTCCATGTGACCATCGCCTACCATGAGAATTTCCGCGAGACTGTACTGAACTTTGAACAGTGGAACCGCTGGTTTGAGCAATACCCTGACCTGATCATGAAGGGCCAATGGGCGTCGGACGTGGATCGCGCACAGGAAACCGGGCGCACCGCAATCTTCTTTGGCTTCCAGAACCCCAGCCCGATTGAAGATGACATTGGGCTGGTTGAAATCGTGCACACCTTGGGCGCACGCTTTATGCAGCTGACCTACAACAATCAGTCCCTGCTGGCGACCGGATGTTATGAGGCCGAGGACACTGGGATCACCCGCATGGGCCGTCAGGTGATCAAAGAAATGAACCGCGTGGGCTTGGTTGTGGATATGAGCCATTCAGCGGATCGGTCGACGATTGATGCCGCCGATTTGTCCGAGCGCCCCATCGCGATCACCCATGCCAACCCCTACGCGTGGTCTCCTGCCCTGCGTAATAAGAAAGACGATGTCATCCGCGCAGTGACGCAGAATGGCGGAATGCTTGGGTTTTCGATGTATCCTCACCATTTGAAAGACAAGTCCGATTGCACGCTCGAAAGTTTCTGCGAAATGATTGCGCGCACGGCCGAAGAGTTCGGAGCAGCCCATTTGGGTCTTGGGTCCGACTTGTGCCAAGACCAACCCGATAGCATCGTGGAATGGATGCGCGTCGGCCGCTGGAGCAAAGAAATCGACTATGGCGAAGGGTCCGCCGCTGCACCGGGCTTTCCACCAATGCCAAGCTGGTTTCAGGATAACCGCGACTTTGGGAACATCGAAGCTGGCTTGAAAGCCACCGGTTTTTCAGATGATGAGGTTGCAGGGATCATGGGTGGCAATTGGCACAGGTTCTATGCTGAGAACTTCATTTCTCAGTGATGCAAGGCCGCGACGGTCTTGAGAACAGAGAAACCGTAAAGCGCCTCGAACCCCTTTTCGCGCCCGTGCCCCGACAGGCCTCTACCGCCAAAGGGCAGTTCAACACCGCCACCTGCACCGTAATTGTTAATAAACACCTGCCCAGCCCGCAGTGCCCGCGCCATGCGCATTTGCCGCGCACCGTTTTCAGACCAACAGGACGCAACCAATCCAAAGTCCGTACCATTAGCGATGGCAATCGCTTCGGCTTCATCCTCAAACGGGATGATCACCTGAACGGGGCCAAAGATTTCATCTTGGGCGAGCGGATGATCCGGAGGTACATCAGCAAAGAGTGTCGGCACCACGTAGGCACCTTCTGCCGGGGCATCGCTTACGATCTGCCCTTCTGCCGCAAGCCTAAGGTCGGCGCCTTTGGCTAAAAAACCTTCAACGATTTCTTTCTGCCGGACTGACACCAATGGTCCAATATCTAAGTCGGCGCTGGCGGGCCCTGCACGAAGTTCCGCATACCGCGCTGCCATCGCTGCAACCACCTGATCGTAGACGCCACGTTGTACTAATATTCGCGACGATGCCGAACAGGTTTGCCCGGCGTTCTGGATACCAGCGTTCACCAAGAATGGCAGCGCTGCGTCTATATTGGCGTCATCAAAGACGACCTGAGGCGACTTACCCCCTAGTTCCAATGTCACCGGCACGACATTCGCACCCGCTGTTTGCTGGATCAGCTTGCCGACGCCGACCGACCCGGTGAAAGAAATATGGTGCACGCCCTTATGCGCTGACAGCGCCGCCCCCGCTTCAGCACCCAATCCCGGAACGACGTTTAGCACACCTGCTGGCAGTCCTGCTTTACGGGCAATTTCGGCGAATGCTAGCGCGGTCAAACAAGCCTCTTCCGCAGGCTTCAGCACACAGGCATTGCCCATCGCCAAAGCCGCCCCGACGGATCGCCCGATGATCTGCATCGGGTAGTTCCACGGGATGATATGCCCCGTCACGCCGTGCGGTTCGCGCAGGGTGTAGACAGTGTAGCCGTCCAGATAGGGAATGGTTTCGCCGTGCACCTTGTCGGCAGCACCACCGTAAAACTCCAGATAGCGGGCCAGCGCCAAGACATCCGCACGCGCTTGTTTCAGTGGTTTGCCAACGTCCATCGCCTCAAGTTTGGCCAATTCGTCGACTTGCTGCAAAACCGCATGTCCAATTTTGGCCAATATACGCCCGCGCTCTGCGGCAGTTGCCTTGCCCCATTGACCTGACAGTGCTGCCTCTGCAGCCACAACGGCGGCATCGATATCCGCGGCTTGGCCGCGCGCGATCTCGCACAACGTATTGCCATCAGACGGGTTGATCAGCGGGAGGGTGTCGCCCGAAAGCGGAGCGACCCAAGCACCCGCGATGAAGCAGTTGCTTGGGTCGATGTTGAGCGGCCTAATTGACATCGTCGGCGTCAATTACCGTAGGCGACCGAGGGTAGCCATGTGACCAGCCACGGGAACTCGAACACGATGAACAAGCCCAAGATCTGCAGCAACACAAACGGGATCACCCCTTTGTAGATATCACCGATGGTCACACCCGGTGGGCACACACCTTTGAGATAGAACAGTGCAAAGCCGACCGGCGGGGTTAAGAATGACGTTTGTAATGTCACTGCCACCAAAATAGCGAACCATGTCACAACAGGTGCTGCCACTTGGTTATAGTCGGGAATGTCCGCCTCAATCCCCAAGCCCTGAATGATCGGCAACATCAACGGCATGATGATGATCGTGATCTCGATCCAGTCGAGCAGGAAGCCCAATAGGAATACGATGAACAGGATGAACAGGATGATGGCATATGGGTCTTCAAAGACTGACAGTACCAAACCTTCAATGATCTCATCGCCACCGTAACGGCGCAGGATGAAGGCAAAGAAATTCGCCGCCAAGAAGATGCCAACGATATAACCCGAGGTGTTCAGCGTCGAGCGGCTGACCTCGCGCAGGACCTTCATGTTCAGGCGTCCGTTAAACATCGCGAGCATCGTCGCACCAAGGGCACCAAGGCCCGAGGCTTCGGTCGGCGTGGCAATACCAGCAAAGATTGACCCCAGCACCAGCAAGATAAGGATCATGGGTGGGATAACAGCCAGCAAGACCTCTTTGATGACCGGCCAACCAACCTCTTCCGTCTTTTCAGGCACTGGCATCGCGTCAGGTTTGATCAGTCCATAGATGACGATGAACGTGATGTAGAGCGCACCCAGGATCAGCCCGGGGAACAACGCACCCATGAACAAATCACCAAGGCTGATTGCCAACTGGTCTGACATGATGACAAGCATAATGGACGGTGGGATCAAAATGCCCAACGTACCAGCCGAGGCGATCGTACCTGTCGCAATCGGCTTGGAATAGTTCTGCTGCATCATTGCAGGCAAGGCCATTACGCCTAACAGCGTCACAGAGGCACCAATCACACCGGTAGAAGCCGCAAGAATGATACCAATCAACAGCACCGTCAGCGACAAACCACCACGCAGGCTGCCGAACAGCTTTTGCATGGATTGCATCATCCGTTGAGCTACGCCGGATTGATCCAGCATGAGGCCCATAAAGATAAACATCGGCAAGGCCACGAGAACAGGGTTCTTGACCGTGCTACCAAAGATACGGCCCGATAAGGCACCTAGTTTTTGATAGTCGATGCCAGTGCGATCAAATTCGATGATATCGCGAAAATAGCTGCGATACGGGTCCAAAAAGACCTCAGCGATCACCACAAAAACAAGGCTTACGCCGACCAAAGCCATTGCCACCGGGATGCCGCGAAACAGCATCCAGATGAACGTGAGGAACATGACGATGACCGCCACTTCGTTGAGGGTCAGGAATTGTCCGATAAAGGAAAGCATGAATTACGCCTCTGTCTTACGTGAGGAATCCAAGGCGCGTAGGACAAGGATAAGTGCGGGTGTCATGATCAATGCGGCGATCACGGTGTAGGTGATTTCATAGTTTCCGAACTCAAGCTCGCCAAATGCCGGACCGCGAGAGATGTCGCGGCTTGTCGCCCCGTCTTCGGCCAAGACAGACATCACACCATAAAGACCATAGTACATGGTCAAATTGATCAAGAGGAAGGTCGCGGGAAACGTGTTCCACATCAGTCGCCAAAGCTTAGGTGGATGAAAACGGGTGACATAGCGCTTTACGGCAAACCAACAGGCGACGCCAATAAAGACGAAAGCCACATTCATGAAGACTTTCAAAATCCAAAGATTGTGCAATCCATTCGGACTGTCTGAACCTTCATTCGCCCGCACAGAGCTGAGGGCATAATCATACGTCACATCCCACGACAGGATGATGAATGGTAGGAACAGCCAACCAATGGCAAAAATGTTGATCCGGCTCTGCTTTTCACGCGGAAACCCATCATAGAGGATATCAACGCGCACGTGGCTATCTGTGGTCACGGCATAGCCGACACCGATAAGAACAGCGGCCCCGTAAAGCCACCACTGCAAGTCATCAAGCCAAGCTTGGTTCATGCCAGAGTTACGCAAAATTACCTGTGCGGTAATCGCCAACATCAGGATCGGAAATAGCCATGCTGCGACGTTTGATATCTGAACAACAAACCGGTCTCCGCGGTTGTGTTCTTCGCGGCCCACCTCACCGGGGTCTGAAACGGCGACAAGCTCTTCTGGTGCTTCCATGACAACGGGGTCCTTTGCGTTGGCGTGTATTTGCAGACAAAGGGGCGGGCACGTTGCCCGCCCCTTTGTGTTTTTCAGCTCATATCGAAATTAGTCCCGTGGACGTGGCAGGTAGATGTTGTTTACCCAAGTTTTGTAACCAGTGCGGAATTCCTGAAGGTCAGCCCAAACAAGTGCGAAGTACTCGTCTTCTGCTGCCAGCTCAGCCGCCACTTCGTTCCATGTGGACTCGAATGTATCCAACATTTCAGTAGGCCACTGACGAATGGTCACGCCGTTTTCTTCGACGTTTGCGTTCATCGCCGCAAAGTTCTTGGCTTCACCTTCCGCATAGTTGGTGGTGATGTTGGCCAAGCAAGCAACTTCGATCTGGTTCTGAGAGAACTCATCTAGGTCATCCCAGCGGTCCTTGTTGATCAGCAGCTCGAACATTGTCGCAGGCTGGTGCCAACCAGGGAAGTAGTTGTTGGACGCAATGTTATAGAAACCCAAACGCTGGTCGATCAGCGGCATAGAGAATTCTGTCGCATCAATCGCACCACGCTCAAGCGCTGGGAAGATGTCACCAGCGGCCAACAAGGATGTTGATACACCCAAACGCTGCATAACTTCGGCACCCAGACCAAAGAAGCGCATGTTCAGACCCTCAAGGTCTTCAACACTGTTGATTGGCTCTTTGAACCAGCCTGATGTCTCTGGCGCGATAATACCGCATGGCATAACCTTCACGTTATAGCCATTCTCGTCATACATACGCTGGAACAGCTCGGCGCCGTCGTCATAGAGCATCCATGCGAGGAATTCACCGGCCTCTGGGCCGAATGGTACAGCAGCGAAAAGCGAAGCAGATGTGATCTTACCCTGCCAGTAACCTGCTGTTGTGTAAGCTGCATCAACAGAACCGTTAGACACAGCATCCAAAGCTTCCAAAGTTGGCACCAACTCTCCGGGATCGAAGTGCTCAAACTCAACTTCAGTTGAAATGCTGTTGATCTTCTCAACAAAATCTACACCAGCGGTACCAAGGATCGGCAGGTTGCGAGAGAACGCAGATGTCATCTCAAGCACTTCTTGTGCCTGTGCAGCACCACCTGTCGTCATTGCAGCGACAAGGCCCATAGCCATTACTTTTTTCATAAATATTCCTCCCAGAATAAAGCCCTCAAAGTCTAGAGGGTATGTTGGTCCTGTGTTTCACAAAGACGGTCATGACCAGCAAACCGCCCAATAGTCACCCCAAGGGATTTAGACCTAGGGCTATGCGAAAGCGCGAAGCTATTTGTTGATCTGTGTCAAAGGTCTGGAATTTGTGTTGATGTGCCTCCCCACACGCTCAGCCCTCCGTAACCTGCAACATCGCCCCCTCGCAGTATGAGCCATCACTATTGACGACTTTTTCCATTCTGTAAGCAGGATTTGTTGTATTTTTGTTTAGAAAAACTTATTTAAGATTAAGATTTTGTGAATACTTGTAATTCTTCAGTGGTAAAGTGACTTTTCATTGTCAGATATCAATCTCAAATTACTCCACTCTTTCCTCGCAGTCGCACGATTAGGAAGCTTCCGTCTCGCCGCGGATGCTGCGCGGCGCTCGACCCCTGCCATCAGCATGCAAATCAAAGAGCTTGAAGACCAAGTCGGGATGCGTCTGTTTGTGAGACATGCAAAATCCGTTTCGCTGACACCAAATGGACGCATCCTGTTTGAACGTACCGAACGCGCAATGCGCGACATCGATGATGGGTTTCAGTCGCTGGCAGATATTGCAGCGATGCGGCAGTCAACGGTTACGATCGCATGTGCAGCGACATTGGCACCCAAACGATTGGGCGGCGTGCTGACTACCTTTCGTAGACGTTTTCCAGATAGCAGCGTCAGGTTGATTGAAGCACCGCCTGCGGCTGCACTACAAATTCTAGAACGACAGGTCGCCGAGTTCTATGTTGGACCATCAGTTTCGGATCTTAAGACCTTTACGTTTGAGAAGCTGGCCAATGAACCTCTTTTGGCATGTATACCGCCCGAGTTTGATCAAGGGCGTGATCGTCTGTGGTTCGAAGACCTCAAAGAGTTTCCGATCATCATGCTGGATCAATCGACTGCCATCCGCACATTGATCGACAACATTACCTATCGCAAAGGACTGACTTTGAATGTGGCCTATGAACTGCAAAACGCATTCACAGCGCTTAGTTTTGCATCGGCAGGATTGGGGGTCGCTTTACTGCCATCTATCGCGATCGAAATGTCTGACTTTGATGGGTTCCGCGTGGTCCCTTTCCGCGAGCCCGAGGCAGCACGTGAGGTAGGCATCATCGCCGAAAAAGGGTACGTTCAACATAACTACTCGGAACAATTAATGCGCTTGATCCGCGCGGCGTTTGCGCAAAGCTAAGCGAACATTGCAAAGAGACGTTAGGAATGACCTGCTAGACGTAACAGTTTCTGCGCGACCTCTCGCCCGCTCACACCCGCAAATTTGGAAGGCAAGTAAGCCTCGAGAAAGGCAGTAACATCGGGCGTAATGACTGGCCCTGCATCTATGATATCGCGCAGTTCGGCAGCAGACCTCGGATGGTATCCAACCTTATTCTCAAAAATGTAGGCCTCTGCTGATCCAGGCAGGTATTCGCAGATTCGGTCACCGATCAACCAACTTGGGAAAATGACGGGCTTACCTAGCGCCCAAGCCTCATAAACCATTGTGCCAAAGTCAGAAATAACAATGTCTGCATCAATCAGTTGGATAGAAGTTGGAGTCTTAGAAGATCGGTTTCGCGGATGCAGGGAAATGTCAGTTGGGTATTTGGCACCAAGGCGTTCGAAATCTTCTGAAAACTCAGGGTAGGATGAAGTCGAAACCTGATCTTTCCCATTCTTGCGCCAATCATGCGTCGGTGCCCAAAGCAATTTGGGTTGCTTAGTAGGATCATATGTTCGCGACTTTTGCAACTCAAGCAATAAATCAAGCCTTGGCCAGCCAACGCCGCTGATCTGATCTTCTGTTAGCGTCACTTGAGGATGCGCCAAAAGCTTATCACGCTGCCAAGGCCCCGGGACAAGCAAATGCTCAAGACTATTTATGTATAAGTCCCCATCAGAATTAACCATTGTAAGGTAGTTTTTGTCCGCAACACCGTGAGACATAAGGACATGCTGCCTACCACGCGCAAAGAGCCCAAAGGTCATCCGTATCTGGCGGGGCAGACGCCCCAAATATCGGTTTGATGTCCAAGCACGTACCGGTAAATGCTTGGAAATCGAGCTGTTGATTTGATCAGTGACAGCTGCATAATTTCCAGCTTTTCCCTCAAGATGAATAAGCCTTTTCATGGACCTGCAACCTTCGCCAATTTGCGGCATCGTTGCGCGAACACCTGCCGGGTTCAAGCGGTATTGCGCGTGCCGCGCCACTAGCCGCGAAAATCATCTATGGAAGATATACCCTGTGACGTCGGCGTTCATCGGACTGTTTCGCTATTCTGGTGCCCGCGGCCGGACTCGAACCGGCACGGCCTTACGGCCAAGAGATTTTAAGTCTCCAGTGTCTACCATTCCACCACGCGGGCACAGCCCTTTCCTAATCACAGCTGACCGCCTCGGCAAGCGGTGATCAGATGTCCTGAGGCAACGGTTCCGTCAAAAGTGACCGTTCTTGCAGCCAAGGGTTCATTTCAACAGCAGACCGCAAAGCTTTTTGGGCTTCGTCATCGCGCCCAAGACCAATCAGCGTCAGCCCTTTGCCAGATAAGGCCGCGATATGGGTGGGCATGATCTCGAGTGCCTTATTAAGATCGACAAGTGCCGCTTCAAAATCGCGGGCAAGAAAGCTGGCGAATGCGCGTTGATTATAGCCTTCGGCATAATTCGGGCAGTAATCCACGAGCCGCGTGAAACTTTCGCGTGCACCCAGAAAATCATACACGCCGCGTCGTGACATGCCTTCTTGCAGCATTTCTTGCGCAATCGGGTCAGGCGCATCCAGCCAAAGTTCCCAAAGTTGATTGCTCAGCACGCGGGCTTCGCTTTCTCCGCGAGACACCTCAAGTTCGGCATGGATTTCTGACATGCGCACGCTGTGATCTGTCACAGGTGGGCAAGTTTCGGCCAAGGCGGGTGCAGCAATAATGCAAAAAGGAATGACATATCTCATACCAGAAGTATCTGAGACGATTTGCCATTTGGTCAAGTCACGTCGCTGTGCTTGGTGAAACCGGAGACAGACCTTCCTCTTTGACAGCCTGCATCGCGACATAAGTTGACGTATTTGCCACATGCGGCAAAGTCGATATTTTCTCGGCCAAAACAGCACGGTATCCCGTCATACCCGCAGTGCGCACTTTCAACAGATAATCAAATGCACCTGCAATCAAATGGCACTGTTCAATCTCAGGGACACGCAACACTGCATCATTGAACGCCGCAAGCGCGGTTTCACGAGTGTCTGTCAATTTCACCTCAACAAAGGCGACATGATCACGGCCCAGACGGATTGGATCGTAAAGGGCCCGGTAGCCGCGAATGACACCTTGATCTTCCAGCCGCTTCAACCGCGCCTGCGTCGGCGACTTAGACAATCCGATGCGACGGGCCAGCTCCGTAACACTTATGCGTCCTTCAACCGTCAAAATATCCAAAATCTTTCGGTCAAATGCATCTAGCTCTGAGTGCGTTTCGGCCATTACTCATCCATTCTATAGTCGATTTGACCGTCAGAATTACACAATGAAGTCAGATTGACTATAATTTTTGCGGTATCATAGCCGAAATTATTGTTAGGAGCATCCCATGCCACGCGATCATAGCGCCAACTTACGCCATCAGATTGACCTTGCAATGTATAGCGCTGAGGCCGCAACAGTTGACGCCCTTGTCACAGCGGCCCAGCTGACCGCAGCGGACCGCAAACGCATTTCTGATCGTGCGGCTGATCTGGTCACGCAAATCCGTAACAGCTCTGATCCCGGCCTAATGGAGGTTTTCCTTGCAGAATATGGCCTGTCTACGGATGAAGGTATCGCGCTGATGTGTCTGGCCGAGGCTTTGCTGCGGGTCCCTGATGCCGAAACCATGGATGAGCTGATTGAGGATAAGATTGCACCGTCTGACTGGGGCAAACATCTGGGGCATTCTGCGTCATCACTCGTGAATGCTTCGACATGGGCACTGATGCTGACAGGGCGTGTCTTGGATGATGAACAGCCGGGGCTCACACGACACTTGCGCAGTGCTGTCAAACGCCTCGGCGAGCCCGTTATTCGCACCGCCGTCGCGCGTGCCATGCGCGAAATGGGGCGCCAGTTCGTGCTGGGCGAAGACATTGGCAAGGCCATGAAACGTGCCGAAGGTATGCAGGCCAAAGGATTCACTTATAGCTACGATATGTTGGGTGAAGCGGCCCGCACCGATGCGGATGCTAAAGGGTATCACCTCGCCTATTCCCGCGCGATCAGTGCAATTGCCGAACACTGCACCCACGACAGCGTCGCCGAAAACCCCGGTATCTCGGTCAAACTATCCGCATTGCATGCCCGTTACGAAGTCGCCCAAGACGCCCGCGTGATGGAAGAACTCGTGCCACGCGTCCGTGCGCTGGCGCTGCTCGCGAAATCTGCGGGCATGGGTTTCAATATCGACGCGGAAGAAGCAGATCGCCTATCGTTGTCGCTGGATGTGATTGGTGCGGTCTTGGCCGAACCTGCCTTGGCCAATTGGGAAGGCTTCGGCGTCGTCGTCCAAGCATACGGGCAGCGTGCACCCTTGGTCCTTGATTGCTTGCATGACATGGCGAGGCGTCATGATCGCAAGATCATGGTGCGCCTTGTCAAAGGCGCGTATTGGGACGCTGAGATTAAGCGTGCCCAAGTGGAAGGTATCGATGGCTTTCCGGTCTTCACAGCCAAACAGCACACCGACATCAGCTATATCAGCAACGCACGCAAACTGCTGGGCATGACCGACCGCATTTACCCGCAGTTCGCCACACATAATGCACATACCGTCGCGGCGGTCTTGGATATCGCACAGCAACTAGGACGCAACGCAAGCGACTATGAATTCCAACGCCTGCACGGCATGGGCGAGACTTTGCACACCATTGTTTTGCAGTCAGAAAACACACGGTGCCGGATTTACGCGCCTGTTGGTGCCCACGAAGACCTGCTTGCTTATCTCGTGCGTCGTCTGCTGGAGAACGGAGCGAACTCTAGTTTTGTTAACCAGATCGTAGATGAGGATGTCCCGCCCAACGTGGTTGCCGCTTGCCCGTTCGATGCCATCGGCCAAGGCCCTAACCTAGATACTGGCCCAAACATCTATCTACCTGAACGTATCAATTCACGCGGATGGGATCTGACACATACGCCAACGCTGACAGCGCTCACCAAAGGGCGCGATCTGCATAAATCCACCCAATGGGACGCCGCCCCCGTATTATCATCTTGCCCAAAAAACTCCTGCCGGAGGCTCCAAAACCCGGCCCCAATTACGAACCCCGCAAAGCCGGGTGACGTCGTCGGGCAGGTCCAGAACGCAACAGAACAAGACGTGGCCATAGCCATTGAAACGGCTGCCAAATGGAACGTGGATGTTGAAAAACGCGCCAACATATTGAATGCAGCCGCCGATGCCTATGAGGCCAACGCCGGAGAGCTTTTCACAATCCTGGCGCGGGAAGCCGGTAAATCCCTGCCTGATGCTGTTGCTGAACTGCGTGAAGCGGTCGATTTCCTACGCTACTACGCAGCCCAAGCCCAGTCAGACGATCACGCGCGCGGTGTCTGGACATGCATTAGTCCTTGGAATTTTCCATTGGCAATCTTCACAGGGCAGATCGCCGCGGCACTTGCCACTGGTAACGCGGTTCTTGCCAAGCCAGCCGAACAAACACCGTTGATCGCAACCCGTGCGATTGGCTTATTGCATGATGCGGGCGTGCCCAGAGAGGTCTTGCAACTGCTGCCGGGTGGCGGTGGTATCGGTGCGGCATTGACGGCTGATCCCCGGATCAGCGGTGTGGCTTTTACGGGCTCGACAGCGACAGCACTGAAAATTCGCAGCAACATGGCCGCACATTGCGTACCCGGCACGCCTTTGATCGCAGAAACCGGCGGATTGAACGCCATGATCGTCGACAGCACCGCCCTGCCTGAACACGCCGTGCGGGATATCATCAACGGGTCTTTCCAATCGGCAGGTCAACGCTGCTCTGCTTTGCGCTGTCTTTATGTTCAAGAAGACATCGCGGACAATCTGCTGACCATGCTGAAAGGTGCAATGGATGAATTGTGCGTAGGCGACCCTTGGCATCTATCAACGGATGTGGGCCCGGTGATCGATGCTGCGGCACATAAAGGCATCGCGGACCATATCGCGCAGGCTGAACGCGAAGGGCGTATTATCCACCAGGTCGCAGCCCCCAGTACAGGGCACTTCATCGCCCCCACAGCCATTTGCGTAAACAGCATTTCCGAGATGACAAAAGAGATATTTGGCCCGGTTCTGCATGTGGCAACCTTCAAGGCATCTGAACTGGAAGACGTGGTGCAGGCCATCAATGCAACCGGTTATGGTCTGACCTTTGGTCTGCATACGCGTATCGATGACCGCGTACAGACCATTGTTGAAACTGTGCAGGCGGGCAACATTTACGTCAACCGCGACCAAATCGGCGCTGTTGTCGGCAGCCAGCCGTTTGGTGGTGAAGGGCTTTCCGGAACTGGACCAAAGGCAGGCGGGCCACATTATCTGCGTCGTTTTGTGTCTCATCCTGCCCCTCAAGCTGACGGGTTCTGGGCAGGTGCCACTGACGTGAAAGCCCTCAGAAGACGCATCGCAGAAGCAAAAGAACCACACCGCCCGACCCCGACTGATCTGCCCGGACCTACGGGAGAATCAAATCGGCATAGTGTCCACCCGCGCGGGCCGGTTCTTTGCTTGGGTCCGGGCGCAAAAACAGCACAAGATCAAATGGTCGTGGTTCAAGAATTAGGCGGGATTGCCATCAGCACAGAAGGTGATCTTTCCCCTGCACAACTGAACGAGATTGCCGATTTTGGCGCTGTCATATGGTGGGGCGATAAAGAAACTGGACGTGTCATCGAAACGGCACTTAGCAAACGTGACGGTCCGATCACTGCCTTGATTACCGGGGTTCCAGATGCGGCCCACGTATTGCTAGAGCGTCATGTGTGTATCGATACCACTGCTGCAGGCGGAAATGCCGCGCTCTTGGCCGAGGTCGCGGGTCCAGCTTTGACTTGACCCGCGTGCAAGGTTCGGGGACGGTCGCGATATGTTTCCAATCCGCGACCACAACCCGTCTGAACGTACACCTTACGTAACCCTCAGCTTGATCGCCATCAATGTGGTGATCTTTCTGGTCGGTTTGGCACTTTTCCAAGACCAACGTGCCTTGTCACAGCTCTATTATGACTACGCATTGCTGCCCGTCAGGCTGTCAGCAGGAGAAAACTATCCAGCGCTGGTCACATCGATTTTCCTGCATGGCGGATTTATGCACCTGGCAGGAAACATGCTGTTTCTATGGATTTTTGGCGATAATCTTGAAGATGAGATGGGACATATCCCGTTTCTGATCTTCTATCTTGCGTGCGGCATCGGCGCGTCACTGGCACAATTTGCCTTTGATCCACTGTCGAATATCCCCACGGTTGGGGCGTCCGGTGCCATCGCAGGCGTCATGGGGGGCTACCTGTTGCTATACCCCAAGGCACGCGTCGACATCTTTATCTTTTTCATTGTGTTCTTCCGCATTTTCCCGGTGCCCGCATGGATCATGCTGGGGCTGTGGTTCGCTTTACAACTCTTCAGCGGGATCAGCGTCGATACGTCAGGCGGTGGTGTGGCCTATTGGGCGCACGCAGGCGGCTTTGTCATTGGGCTTATCTTTACACTGCCGCTTTGGCTCAAACTTGGTGGTGGCTTGTTCTGGCGTCAAACACACGGGCATCCACCACATCCCGAGGCGACCTATACGCGCAGTAGCATCCCAACCGTTAGGCGTTAAGTCTGGCGGATAACCTTGGCGAACGTCTCAAAAATCGCCTCATTCGCGCATATAAGATCGCCGTCAGCCAGCACATCGCCACCTGGCTGCAATGGCTCAAGAATACCGCCTGCTTCACGCACGATCACAATGCCTGCTGCGATATCCCACGCCTGCAATCCGCGTTCCCAAAAGCCGTCATAGCGGCCCGCCGCAACGTAAGCCAGATCAAGTGCAGCAGCCCCGAAGCGGCGCACACCAGCGCAAGCCGGCAACAGCCGTGCATGATCTTGCAATGATGCAGGCAATTCAGCGCGGCCAGCAAATGGCATGCCCGTCGCAAAAATGCTCTCGATCAGGCGATGACGACCGGACACGCGCATCCGGCTTTCGTTCATCCAAGCACCGGCACCTTTTTCAGCGTAGAACATTTCATCTTTGGCGGGATCATAGATCACGCCAGCCACAATCTGGCCCTTATGTTCAAGCGCTATCGAAACAGCCCAATGCGGCAAACCATGCAAGAAGTTTGTTGTGCCATCCAGCGGGTCGACGATCCAGCGACGGGTCGGATCTTCGCCTTCAATCTCAGTGCCTTCTTCGCCGAAAAAGCCGTAACTTGGGCGCGCATGCATCAGCTCTTCTTTGATCAGCGCCTCAGCAGCCTTGTCTGCACGGCTCACAAAATCCGCAGGACCTTTTGTGCTGACCTGCAGGTTTTCCACCTCGCCAAAGTCTTTCAGCAAACCACGCCCAGCCTTGCGGGCGGTTTTCATCATCACATTCAGGTTTGCACTGCCAGCCATTTGATTGGTCCTTGGTTGGGGATTAAGCGCGGCGTATAGGCCCAAGCGCTGCGCGGAACAAGGGGCAAGGACTTCTTAACCAAATCCCGCGATTCCCATGGAACTTAACCGGTTGTTTTCTTCCATGTTGCATACCGCTGCGGCAGTGCCGGCGGAGAGATCATGCAAAAGAAGTATATCGACTATTTCCTACATCAGTCTCAAATCGCGGGTCACATATCGGGACGCGATATTCCCAAACGTCTTGCAACGGCAATCGTGATGACAGGCATGTGCCATTTCGCGGGCTTTACGATCACGGGGGTCGTCGCCTTCTTGTGCATGGTCGCACTCGAATTCATCGCCTACCCGCTTAACAAACGCGCATCACAGTTTGAAAACCACCTGACCCTACCCAGCGCGATTGCCGTTTTCGGGGTCAATTGGACAGCGATGCTGCCTTTTCTTACCTTTGCGATCATTCTTGCCCAGGCCGACAGCCTTCCGTTCATCTTGGCAGGGTTCTTCTTGGCATTCGGAATAAGTGTACATGTAAGCAACACTTTTGGCCTATTGCCGCTCTATAATTGGAGCCAGATGACACTCGCTTTTGGGGCAATTTTCTTGATGCTCTGGGTCCTTTCGCAAGACTATGTACCGGGTAGCAATCCAGTAGAATGGATCATCCCGGTCACGATGGCGTTTATCTACATCTTCAACACATTCGACACGATGAATTTGCAGAAAGACACGCATCGCGCACTTGACCGGGCACGGCAGGACGCGAATGCACGCCTTATGGCTTTGGAAAATTTATCCCGCAGTGACAGCTTGACTGGTTTGATGAACCGCAGGGCATTTGACGAAGTTGTGCAAAGCATGATGCACCAACACGCCAACAAACAGGGTGTCACTGCATTCCTGGTCGACCTTGATGGATTTAAGCCAATCAATGACAGCTACGGTCATGAAGCTGGGGATGCCGTTCTTTGCGCAATTGCGGAACGTCTTGAACAGCTGGCCCACCGCGGCGATAAAGTAGCGCGTGTAGGTGGCGATGAATTTGCGATCTTATCTTCCAACATCACATCAATCAAAGACGCGCGAAATCATGCTAAACAGATCGTCGAGGCCCTTAGCGCGACAATCCCTTTTGAACAAAAACAGCTCGCTGTGGGTGTCAGCGTTGGGATTGCGCGACAAGGGCCGGATGCAAGCACACCACCAGAACTGCTCTCAGGTGCAGATCAAGCCATGTATCTCGCTAAGCAAGAGACCGACACGCACATTAAGATCTATGACAAGAGCGCGTTTCCGGTGCGACCATCGCTCGAAGATCGGCGCATCCTGATCGAAGCGATGGAAACTGGCCAGATCGTTCCGCACTATCAACCAAAGGTCGATATCAAAACAGGCAAGATTATTGGTTTTGAAGCGTTGTCGCGATGGCAACATCCCACGCGGGGCCTTTTGTCACCATTACATTTCATACCCATGATGAATGAGCTGGCACTCCAAGGCAGCTTTATGGCGCATACCGCACGGCACGTCATGAAAGACCTTAACAGGATGGTACAGAATGGGCTTAATCCCGGGCAGGTCTCGATTAATATGTCTGAAGTGACACTCGCAACGTTGCTTGGCCGCGACGAACTCTTTTCGATCATTGATCGTTACCCAGAGTTGCGACATCACCTCACTTTTGAGATCACAGAAGACATTTTTATTGCACGTGCCAGCGACATTATCCGCCAGTCCATTCTGATGTTCCGTCAGGCCGGCGTACGTGTTTCGCTTGATGATTTCGGCACGGGTTATGCATCTCTCCAGCACCTCAAAGAACTTGAATTTGATGAACTCAAGCTCGACACTGGCTTTGTGCGGGACCTTGGCATTGATCCCGCAGCAAGTGTTCTGGTCGAGGGGTTGGTGACAATCAGCCGAGGTTTGCAAGTCGATTTGATTGCAGAGGGTGTCGAAACTGAACAACAGCGCGACATGTTGCTCGATATGGGCTGCAAATACGTGCAAGGGTATTACTATGGTGCCGCCCTACCGATTGACGAAACTATCCTGCGGCTTTCAGCAGAAGATATCAGCCAGCCCACAGGACAGGAAAAACAATCCGTCGCCTAGCCAGATCGCTGCAGTTTGACTGCTTCTTGCCGCGCAAGGCGGATGAGGTGCGCCATAAAGGGACGACTTGTGTCGTCTTCCCGCGTCGCGGCATAGAGTCTTCGTGTGATCCCGTCCTTTGTAAGCGGGCGGGTCACATAATCCGAGTTGTAACGGACCTCACGGACGACCCAGTCAGGCAAGACCGCAACGCCGCGATTGGACGCGACCAAAAGCAAGATCACAGCCGTCAACTCAACCTGTCTGACAGCTGCGGGCTCTACCTTGGCAGGGGTAAGTAGTTGCGAAAAGATATCAAGTCGGGCGCGATCAACCGGATAAGTGATCAATGTTTCCCCTCGAAAATCTTCGGCCTCAATCACGTCTTTCTGCGCAAGCGGATGGGACGCTGCAGCAACAAACACCGGCTCATAGTCAAAGAGCGGCGTGAAATCTGTTTCTGGTAACTCTTCTGGATCAGACGAGATCACCAAATCAACCGTCTCTTTGCGCAAAGCAGGTAACGCATCAAACGCCAACCCGGGTCGGATATCGACATCAACCTCAGGCCAAGCTTTGCGAAATTGCTCTAGCACCGGAAAGAGCCACTCAAAGCAAGCATGGCATTCGATCGCGATATGAAGGCGCCCGGAACTGCCCGCAACAAGGCCAGAAAATTCAGCCTCTAATGCCGCAACTTGCGGCAAAATACGCTCGGCCGCCGCAAGCATTTTCATCCCTGCCGCAGATAGTTTAAGCGGCTTTGACCGCCGCACGAACAATTCAACGCCTGCCTGATCTTCGATGCCTTTGATCTGATGCGACAACGCTGATTGCGTAATATGCAACTGATCCGCCGCGCGGGCCAATCCGCCCGTATCATGGATGGCTTTGATCGTCCGAAGGTGTCGAAACTCGATATGCATATATGAGACACCCTCATTACGTTAGTGAAGTTTATGAATTTGCCTCATCTTCATAAGGGTGGGACAAAGGCAACGCAAGCAAGAGGTGCGTTTATGTCTATCCCATCTGTTTCATTTGAATTCTTCCCACCTAAGACCCTTGAAGCGTCTTTTCATCTCTGGGATTGCGTCAACACGCTTGCGCCACTTGATCCATCTTTCGTCTCAGTGACCTACGGCGCAGGAGGCACAACCCGGCAGCTGACACATGAAGCTGTCACGACACTTCATAAGGCCACCGGCCTTTGTGTTGCTGCACATCTGACCTGCGTCGATGCGACCAAAGCTGAAACGCTAGAAATCGCAAAAGGCTACGCTGATGCGGGCGTCCGCGACCTTGTGGCATTGCGTGGAGATGCCCCAAAGACCACACAGAATTTCAAACAACATCCAGAAGGGTTTGATAGTTCAATTTCGCTGACTGAGGCATTAGCTGAATTAGACACCTTCAACATTCGCGTCGGGGCGTACCCCGAAAAACACCCCGAAGCTGCAGATCATGCCGCCGATATCGCATTCCTTAAGCGCAAATTTGATGCGGGTGCCACATCCGCCATCACCCAGTTTTTCTTTGAGGCTGATACGTTCTTTCGGTTCCGTGATGATTGCGTGAAAGCCGGCATTGATGCCCCTATTATCCCAGGCATTCTGCCGATCGAGAATTGGGCCGGCACGCAACGCTTTGCCAAGCAGTGCGGTGCACACATTCCCAACGTCATTCACGACGCCTTTGAAAATGCAACGCGCGACGGCACAACCGAACTTCTTGCGACCGCGATTGCCTCCGAGCTATGCGATGATCTTCTGCAGGGCGGCGTTGACCATCTACACTTTTACACCCTCAACCGGCCTGAGCTGACCCGTGACATCTGTCATGCCCTAGGAGTAACCCCAAAAGTCCAGTTGCAAAACGTCGCCTAAATCGCCAGCTTTGCGGTAAATATAGATGCCCGGAGCCATGATGTTCACCGCGACTTCCCCAGATGAAATGCCTGACCTTGAGACAACACTGTCGATGTCAGGATTAGAATTCATGCAGGCAATGCGCGATGGTAAAATATCCCGTCCCCCGATATCAGCTTTGATGAATTACACAGTTGAGCATATTGAGGCGGGCAAAGCGGTCTTTCGCGGCACGCCGGAATTTCAGCATACCAACCCTGCTGGAGGCGTTCACGGTGGGTGGTACGGGACGCTGATGGATACTTGTATGTCTTGCGCTGTTATGACGGTGACACCCAAAGGGTCGGTCTACACAACGCTCGAATACAAGGTGAATATGGTGGGCGCGATCCCTGTTGGCAGCGAAATACGCGCCACCGGTACGATTGAACATGCGGGGAAATCCACAGGTGTTGCACGCGGTGAAATCCGTGACGTCGAAACCGACAAGCTATATGCCACCGGTTCAGCCACTTGTCTGATTATGAAGCTGCGCGGCGACTGACGTTTCGATTGGTTCGCCACCCAAAGTTTCATGTTTGCGCTCTGATCGGCAGGTCCCAAATTTGCGCTTGCGCCGCGACAGGAAAATTTTAGCCCACCCGCGCCAATTTCCAATGGATGGCGCATTGACGTCTTGTGGAAACCGGCTCTGCCAACCGTCCGGCAATGGCACACCGCAGGTGGCTAATCGTTCTAGCATCCAGACCAGCGGAATATTGGCCAAAGGCCGCGCTTGGGGGTGTTCCCAGACTTGCCCGCCAACATCGCCATGGTTCCCGCGAAACCAAACCTGTTCCATGTGCCCCGGCCAATCGATTGGACATTGCCACATCACCGGCGCATAGGCCGCGCGCCGTTCATCGAAAGCGACTGCATGAAAACCGTTGCGGATATGATTGCCCAAAGCATGGTTGTGAAAATCATGTTGCGACTGAGCCCATCGCCAAATGACAGGCAGCCGCAACCCCAAGGCCTTGACCGTATCCCAAACTGCGACGGCTTCGACTTCTACCGACGGAAGACAATAATGATCGCGAAACTCTTGCGCCGTAGGGCTGCGCGCGCCGTTGCGGTAGTGCCGATAGGCCTGACGGATGACCCGAACTGTTGCGCAATCAGACTTAACCAACCCAACCATATCAATAACGCCGGCCAAAGACCGGACGGCATAGGCACCACGCGAATAGCCAATCAAGACGATCTTATCGCCCTCTCGATACCGCGAAGCCAGCACCCCATATGCACGCTCGATCTGGCGATTGATCCCTTTGCCCGTCATCACACCCCACGTCCCGGACCAATCGCGCCATTGGATCCCCGCCTCATAATAAACAGTCAGATTGGCGCTCTTGCTGACCTCTTTCAGCAGTTTGAACGTCAGTCCTGCGTTCGTCTCGCATCCGGGTTTGAGTGATGACATTGTCCCATCCAAGATGACAATGTGGGTCGCAGCCCCGCGCCGGCGCAGACCGCCCTCTTCCGTGCGGGCGCGCCTACCAAAAAGCCCAAAGAACCAATCACGCAGCGGCATTTAAAAGCCTTCTGAATTGGAAGTTAGGACATGTGCGCCGGTTCTGAGGTGTCTTCATAACCCAATCATCTGCAAAGCATCCCCGACAGTCCACCAAATTTGCTGTGAGAAAACCGTAATGCTTTCAAGAATGCGTTTAGGTGTTTCCCCCTTTACGGCGCAGCCAGTCCAAAGCAATCTGCATTCATCGCGAAGCCAACCAGAGGTATCACAATGGATCAGGTCAAATTCACAGCCATGAAAGATGGCGATAAAGAAGACTATGATTTTCTGACCGAACATGAGGTTGCTTACACCAAAGGCACAGCCTCGCGATTGCTAGAAGCGATGGTCAGCCTTGATGAAGGCCTGTCTGGCTATCAAATCACGCGCCTTGGCCATTCGCTCCAATCTGCAACCCGCGCTGAACGCGATGGGGCGGACACTGATTGGATTGTTGCGGCCTTGCTGCACGATATTGGCGACATCTATGCGCCCTACAATCACGATGAATATGCCGCGACGATCCTGAAACCATTTGTGCGCGAACAGGTCACCTGGGTCGTCGAAAAGCATGGCGACTTCCAATTGGTCTATTACGGTGAACACGTAGGCGCGGACCCACACAAACGCGACGCCTATCAAGGCAACCCCTACTTTGATGACTGCGCTGCCTTCTGTGAGCGGTGGGATCAAAGCTCATTCGATCCAGACTATGACACGCTGCCGTTGTCGCACTTTCAGTCGCGTGTCGAAGAAGTGTTCGCGCGTGCGCCCTACGATCCAACAGTCATTCAACCGGGCATAAGGGTTCCGCTTTTCAAGGCAGCGCCCTAAATCGCAATTTAAAACGTATATCTTTCAGTAAGTTACGAATTTTCGCAAAGAAAATTTCAGTGAGCGAAGAATAAACCCGCGCCTCCCCGCGTAGTTCTCATAACTGACGGATAACCCGCCAGCATGATGATAAACGCTTTGGAGACACCTTATGAAATTCTCAATGATCGCACTTTCCCTCGTGGTTGGCCTGTCCGCTTGTGACGCATATGCAGCCGGCCATGCCTTGGCCCCAGTCGCTGAATCAAACGGCATCTTGGTCGATGACAACGGGATGAGCCTTTACACATTTGACCCTGACACAGCGTCCTCTTCGGCCTGTAACGGCGGCTGCGCCCGCAACTGGCCACCCCTTGCCGCCCCTGCCGACGCGGATGAGGCAGGCAAGTTCACGACGATCACCCGCAACGATGGCACACAGCAATGGGCCTATGATGGCCAACCTCTCTACCTTTGGATCAATGACCGTCGTCCCGGTGACACCACAGGCGACGGCGTTGGCGGCAACTGGCACCTCGCCCGCCCCTAACCCACCAATTTAGTGTTTTAACCAGTGCTGGCCTGCCCCCTATTTAATGGGCAGGCCTTTTCCTTTGCGACCCCCTCAGCTATCTGCACATTCAAGCGCAGGAGAGTTGCAGACATGGCGATGGACAAGACATTCAACGCGGCCGAGGCCGAAGCTCGTATCTATCAGATGTGGGAAGAGGCAGGGGCCTTCAAAGCGGGTGCGAACGCATCGCGCGATGAGACATTCTGCATCATGTTGCCGCCGCCCAATGTGACGGGGCATTTGCACGTCGGCCACGCGTTTAACCACACCATCATGGACATGCTCACCCGTTGGAAGCGGATGCAGGGCTATGATACCCTGTGGCAGCCGGGGCTGGATCATGCAGGGATTGCCACCCAGTTGATGGTCGAAAAGGACCTTGCCGAGACACAGCAACCCAAACGCACGGAACTGGGCCGCGAGAAGTTCCTTGAGAAGGTCTGGGAATGGAAAGCCGCCAAAGGTGGCACCATCGAACAACAGGCCCGCCGCTTGGGCGACAGCATGGACTGGTCCCGTTCGGCCTTTACCATGTCCGGTGCCGAAAGTGCGCCGGCGACGGAAAAGCCCGGCAACTTCCATGATGCCGTACTGAAAGTCTTTGTCGAGATGTACAACAAGGGCCTGATCTATCGCGGCAAACGTCTGGTCAACTGGGACCCGCATTTCGAAACCGCCATCTCGGACCTCGAAGTCGAGAATATCGAAGTCGACGGCCACATGTGGCACTTCAAATACCCGCTGGCCGGTGGCGACACCTATGAATACGTCGAGAAGGATGAAGACGGCAACGTCACCCTGCGCGAGACGCGGGACTATATCTCGATCGCCACAACCCGCCCTGAAACCATGCTGGGCGATGGTGCCGTTGCGGTGCACAAAGACGACGAACGCTATGCGCCTATCGTTGGCAAGCTGTGCGAAATCCCGGTTGGGCCGAAAGAACAACGCCGTCTGATCCCGATCATCACCGACCCCTACCCTGATATGAACTTCGGGTCTGGTGCGGTGAAAATCACCGGTGCGCATGACTTCAATGACTACGAAGTCGCTAAGCGCGGCGGCATCCCGATGTACAACCTGATGGACACCAAAGGGGCGATGCGCTCTGACGGTAAGCCTTACGCAGAAGAGGCCGCCATCGCCCAAGCGATTGCCAACGGCGAACAAGAGTTCGACGAGGCGATGATCGCCGCGATGAATATGGTGCCCGAGGAATACCGCGGGCTGGACCGGTTCGAGGCGCGCAAGCGTGTGGTGGCGGATATCACCGCGGAAGGCAACGCAGTGATGACCACCAAGATGCTCAAGAACGACGAGGGCGAAGAGGTGGAAACGACCGTACCCTACGTCGAAGACAAAAAGATCATGCAGCCTTTCGGCGACCGCTCCAAAGTGGTGATCGAGCCGATGCTGACCGACCAATGGTTCGTCGACACGGCCCAGATCGTCGGCCCCGCGCTGGATGCGGTCAAGGAAGGCCGCACCAAAATCATGCCGGAAAGCGGCGAGAAAGTGTATTACCACTGGCTTGAGAATATCGAGCCATGGTGCATCTCGCGCCAGCTGTGGTGGGGGCATCAGATTCCGGTTTGGTATGGGCCTGAAATGGAGATTGATGACGAAGGTCGTCGTACCTTCAATTTTGCTGAGTTCAAAAAGATCTGCGCATCGACTGAAGTCGAAGCCCGCAATGATTTTGAAGAATATTATGGCTTTAAAACAGTCATCATCGAGGGGCCGGAAGAAAGCAGAGAAGCTTGGGATCAAGCTTTTGGTAACATCGCACTTACGAGCATATTGCGCCGCCGCGAAAGTGAAGTTGGCGAATTCCGAGATGCCATTCCAATCTACCGCGACCCCGACGTCCTCGACACATGGTTCTCCTCCGGCCTCTGGCCATTCGGCACCCTCGGCTGGCCTGCGGAAGATGAGGCGATGAAATACTTCCCCGGCGACGTTCTCGTCACCGGCCAGGACATCCTGTTCTTCTGGGTCGCCCGCATGATGATGATGTCCCAAGCCGTGTTGGAACAAGACCCGTTCCACACTGTCTACCTACATCAACTGGTCCGCGACGCCAAAGGCGAGAAAATGTCCAAGACCAAGGGCAACGTGATCGACCCGCTGGATATGATCGACGCTTACGGCGCCGACGCCCTGCGCTTTTCCAACGCGCAGATGGCGGCCTTGGGCGGTGTCCTGAAAATCAGCGAGGACCGGATCAAGGGCTACCGCAACTTCGGCACAAAGCTGTGGAACGCCTTCAGTTTTGCCCAGCATTATGAGATCGCCTATCCCGGCGATCCAGTACGACCTGACGCCACCCAAACGCTGAACAAGTGGATCATTGGTGAAACCGGCAAGGTGCGCGAAACGGTGGATGCCGCGATGGAAGCCTACCGTTTCAACGACGCTGCCGATGCGCTTTATGCGTTCACATGGGGCAAGGTCTGCGACTGGTATCTGGAATTTTCCAAACCCATCCTGCAAGGCGATGATGCAGCCGCAAAGGCCGAGACAGAACAGGCCCTGCGCTGGGTGCTGGACCAATGTCTGATCCTGTTGCACCCGATCATGCCGTTCATCACAGAAGAGCTGTGGCAACTGGCCGACAGCCGCAAAAAGATGCTCGTCCACGCCGATTGGCCGACCTATACGGCGGCCAATCTGGTGGATGCCGACGCCGACCGTGAAATGAACTGGGTGATCGACCTGATCGACAACGTCCGCTCCGCCCGCGCGCAAGTGCATGTACCAGCGGGCGCGAAAGTGCCGTTGCTGGTCACAGGGCTCGATGCCAAAGGCCAATCCGCATGGGACAACAACCATGTGCTGATCCAGCGGCTTGCACGGATCGAGAGCCTGTCACATGTCGATGACTTCCCCAAAGGCTGCGTCACGATCCCGATGGCAGGCGGCACCTTCGGGATCCCTCTAGCCGACCTGATCGACGTGGCCGAGGAAATTGCGCGTCTTGAAAAGACAATGCAAAAACTGAGCAAAGAACTCGGTGGCTTGCGTGGCCGTTTGAACAACCCCAAATTCGTGGCCTCCGCCCCGGATGAGGTTGTGGCTGAGGCGAAAGCAAACCTTGCCTTACGCGAAAACGAAGAGGCGCAGTTGAAAGCGGCCATCGCGCGTTTGGCTGAGATCGGCTAGGAACAAAACGGGGCGGTCTCAGAACCGCCCCCACATCTTTCTATGTCCAATCAAACTTCCGCCGGAGGCAGCGCCTAGGGCACCACACGCTCGACCGCGCGCATCATTCCTAGCGCTTTATCATAGACCAGCGTCAAAACCCGCCGCCCCCCAAGTTTGCCAGCAACCTGCGGCACCCCGCGTATCGCAAGGGCGGCCCCGGAACTTACTAAAAATCCGCGTCTACTCATCTTCATCAGGGCCGCTCCTTTTGTTGCGAACGATTCTCATATATGAACGGTTGCACGTAATTCAAGGGTCCGCTTATCTGGTGGCATGACAAAACCAACCCTGACCGCCCTCGCACAAAGCCTGCCCGCTTCCGTTCCATTCGTCGGACCAGAAACGCAAGAACGCCAAATGGGCCGCCCTTTCACCGCCCGCTTAGGGGCCAATGAAAGTGCATTCGGCCCGTCCCCCAAAGCCATCGCAGCCATGCAAAAAGCTGCAGGAGAAGCATGGATGTACGGCGACCCCGAAAGCTATGACTTGCGACACGCGCTGGCAGCACACCACTGCATTGCGCCAGAAAACATCATGGTTGGCGAAGGGATTGATACACTTTTGGGTCTATTGGTTCGGCTCTATGTCGGCACGGGCGACGCTGTTGTCACATCTGCAGGGGCCTACCCCACATTCAACTACCACGTCGCAGGCTTTGGCGGCGCACTCCACACCGTACCCTACAACGGTGACTTTGAGGACCCGGACGCGTTGATCGCTAAAGCTGCGGAAGTATCCGCAAAACTGATCTACATCGCCAACCCCGACAACCCGATGGGCAGTTGGCACATAGCCAAAGTCATCGAGACCATGATCGACCGCTTACCAGCCGGCTGCATGTTGGTCTTGGACGAAGCCTATGTCGACCTTGCGCCCGAAGGCACAGCACCGCCACTTAATACCACGTCAGAAAACGTGATCCGGATGCGCACCTTTTCAAAGGCGCACGGCATGGCCGGTGCGCGTGTCGGCTATGCGATTGGTTCAACGGACGTGATCAGCGCATTCAACAAAGTCCGTAACCACTTTGGGATGTGCAGGATCAGTCAAGCAGGTGCGCTTGCGGCACTGAATGATGCAGACTGGCTTGTGCATATCCGAGAGGAAGTGGAAAACGCCCGTGCACGGATTGGCGCGATCGCGTTGCGTCACGGACTTACACCCCTGCCCTCTGCTACAAATTTCGTCACGATTGACTGTGGGCGAGACGGGGAATTTGCCCGTACCGTCCTTGCCGCCATGGTCGCTGATGGTATCTTTGTGCGGATGCCGTTTGTGGCCCCCCAAGACCGATGCATTCGCGTTAGCTGTGGCACTGGCGCCCAGATTGACGCCTTCGAAGCGGCACTCCCGCGCGCACTCACGGTTGCGTACGAAAAATTAGGGTGATTTTTAGTATTGTCTGGCTAAGCTGCGAAAACAGCAAAGGAATGATGATGCAAAACAACCCGATCCAAGCCGTCGAAGACTACACAAATGCTTTCCTAGGCACACTTTGGGTGTTCCTATTCATGAGCTTTTGGGTCATCGCCGCGGCGGTCGGCTACATTTGGGTCGCGGTGACGGCCTATGGCCTGCACCATTTCTTCCGGTGGATCGGTCGCGTCAAAAACGGTTAGGCCCTTGACGCAAGCGCATTTGAAGCCGCCACAAGCGCACCTGGCCCATGGGCAATGTCCAAAGCCTTTAGCCCTGCATCAATCGTGCCAAGCGCGCCCATGATCATATGTGCGTTTACATGGCCCATATGTCCAATCCGGAAAAACGCATCCGCCGGTGTGCGCCCCAAACCAATGCCCAAGGTCAGACCACATTGATGTTCGCACCACTTGCGTAAGGCATCACCATTGGGCGACCCGATCCCTACCGAGGTCACTGCATGAGACCGATGCGTAGGGTCTGCTATGTTCAGCTGCATTGGCCCTACTTTCGACCATTCTTCAAATGCCGCCCAAACGATCTGGGCGAGCTTCTGATGACGATCAAACACATTGTCCAATCCCTCAGCTTTGATCAGATCAATTGCTGTGCGCAGCCCATAGAGGTGATGTGTCGGCGCGGTTCCGTCAAAATATTGAAAGTACACCTCAGGCTTAACCCGAGGGCGCCAGTCCCAATATGTCGTGACACGGTCACCTCGCGCAGCATCTGCTTTCTCATTGAACCACACGAAACTGATGCCAGCAGGCGTCATCAGCCCTTTTTGGCAACCCGACACCATCACGTCGACGCCCCAGGCGTCCATTTCAAACCGATCGCAGCCCAAAGAGGCGATACAATCAGCCATCAATAACGCAGGATGCCCCACCTTGTTCATCACGTCGCGCAACCCGGCGATATCGTTCTTGACGCTTGTCGAGGTGTCGACATGAACGGCCAATACGGCTTTGATCCGACCTTCTTTATCACCAGCAAGCGTCTCTTCTACACGTGCCAAGTCGATTGTCGCGGCATCACCATAGTCTAAGGTTTCAACCTTTGCCCCCATACCTGCGGCCATTTCACCCCAACCGATGCAAAACCGCCCAGTCGCCAAGACCAACACAGTATCGCCAACAGAAATCGTATTCGCCAGCGCCGCCTCCCATGCGGCATGCCCGTTTCCGATATAAATCGCGACACTACCATCTGTCATCGCGATGTCTTTTAGATCGGGGACAAGGCTATGCGTAAGGTCATGCAGCTCGCCTTCGTAGATATTTGGCGATGCACGATGCATGGCCTGCAAAACGGCATCTGGCATGACAGATGGACCGGGAATGGCCAGGTAGGCGCGACCTTGAGACAAAGACATGGAAGGGCTCTTATATGTGTGACTTCAAGCGGACAGTAATGCGCGGCATCCCGGCGTCAACCTTGCCTTGCTTGCCCTGACACCCCATTTACGCGTAGACGATGCACAGCATAGATCGCAAAAGGCCCGAGATGCCCCCTCCCATTCCAAAATTGGGTTCTGAAGAACAGCAATCAGTCTTTGTTCTGTTCGCTTGGTTGTGGCGCGACTATCTCAGCAAACACAAATTATTATTGGCAGCTTCTGTCGTATTAATGATGATTGAAGGATCAATGCTCGCGTTGATCAGCCGAATGATCCAGCCGATGTTTGACGATGTCTTTGCCGCTGGCGATCGAGGTGCGCTTTTCTATGTTGGCTTTGCGATCATGGGCATTTTCTTTTTGCGGGCTCTAACATCATCCGGGCAACGCATTTTGATGGCCTACATTCGGCAGATGACCGCCGCGGCCATGCGCAAGACCCTTTTGCGCCACATGATGTCACTGGACAGCGGCTTCTTCCAAGTTCACCCACCTGGTCAACTGATTGAGCGTGTTCAAGGCGATGTCGGCGTCATAAACACCGTTTGGAGCAGTTTGCTCACAGCTGTCTCACGCGACCTTTTTTCATTGATAGGTCTGCTCGCTGTCGCTCTTTGGATTGATTGGCAATGGACCCTGATTGCTGTCATTGGCATTCCATTGCTGGTTTTGCCATCTTTGCTTGTCCAAGCGTACATCCGCAGGCGGGCCCGCGATGGGCGTGAGATTGCTGGTCGTATTTCTACACGACTTGACGAGGTCTTTCACGGCATCAATCCGGTCAAGCTCAATGCCCTCGAAACATATCAAGCCAAGCGATATGACACGCTGATCAAGGAAGGGATCGATGCGGGAATGCGGACCACCTATGGTCAGGCCGCCGTTCCCGCGCTCATCGACATTATGACAGGGATCGGCTTTTTGGGCGTCATGCTCTATGGCGGTTCTGAGATCATCGCCGGTGAAAAGACCAATGGTGAATTCATGGCCTTCTTTACGGCAATGGCATTGGCTTTTGACCCGCTCCGACGCCTTGGACTGATGAGCGGTAAGTGGCAAATGGCGGCGGCAAGTGTGGAACGGCTGCAGTATGTCCTGAACTTGCATCCTTCTATTGTCTCACCAGAAAAGCCGAACAAAGTGCCGCAAGTTTCACCCCGTGTGACGTTCGATGGCGTATCAATGAACTATGGCGATTTGCCAGTCTTGCGCGAAGCAAGT
The DNA here is from genome assembly GCA_947496605.1 of uncultured Paracoccaceae bacterium. Classification (GTDB taxonomy): domain Bacteria; phylum Pseudomonadota; class Alphaproteobacteria; order Rhodobacterales; family Rhodobacteraceae; genus Yoonia. Next base: position 281,711 of record CANMDF010000004.1, read on the forward strand.
TTTGTAGCAGAGGCTGGTAAGACCACGGCTCTTGTTGGCGCGTCTGGTGCGGGCAAGAGTACGGTCTTCAATGTACTGACCCGCTTGATAGAACCCAATGATGGGGCCGCTTGCATCAATGACGTCGCTATCTCCAGCTACGACCTTACAGACCTTCGCGGCTTATTTTCAGTGGTGACACAAGACGCGGCTCTGTTTGACGAAACTTTGCGTGAAAACATTCTACTCGGTCGCGATGACGTCGATGAAGCACATCTGCAGTCCGTCTTGGACGCGGCCCATGTCTCTGATTTTCTACCAAATCTACCAAATGGGTTGGACAGCCCGGCAGGCCCACGTGGTTCAAATCTCTCTGGTGGCCAAAGGCAACGCGTTGCTATTGCCCGCGCTTTACTACGCGACACGCCAATCCTCTTGCTGGATGAGGCGACAAGCGCACTCGATACGAAATCAGAAGCGATTGTGCAGAAAGCGTTGGAGAAGCTATCGACCGGACGCACGACCTTGGTTATTGCACACAGGCTTTCAACGATCCGCAACGCTGACTCGATTGTTGTGATGGATCACGGACGGGTTGTGGACCAAGGCGACCATGACACCTTGATCGCGCGTGGCGGCATCTATGCCGATCTCCACAGGCTACAATTCTCGCAAGAGGAAAGCGAAAACAATGACTGATCGCACGGTTCTTGCAATCAGTGGCGATGACAGAGTGCAGTTCTTGCAGGGACTGGTGACAAATGATGTGATCAAGGCCAATGATGATATCATTTACACTGCTCTGCTGACACCACGGGGCAAGTTTATTGCAGATTTCTTTGTGATTGGAGAGCCTGACCGCCTGCTCGTCGATGTTGCGGCGTCTCATGCACAAATGCTGGGTCAGCGGTTGATGATGTACAGGTTGCGCGCTGCGGTCACTATTGAGCAGACCGAACTTGTCGTTTCTCGCGGGACCGGGCAGCCGCCTGACGGTGCATTCGCCGATCCACGCCATCCGGCGATGGGCTGGCGTGCCTATGGTGAAAAGGACCTCAGCGACACCACTGACTGGAATGCTTTGCGGGTTGCGAACCTGATTCCAAAGACAGGTCTCGAATTGACCGAAGACACCTATGTGCTTGAAGCGGGTTTTGAGGCGCTGAATGGCGTAGACTTCAAAAAGGGATGTTTTGTTGGGCAAGAGATTGTCGCACGGATGAAACACAAGACGACGCTGAAGAAAGGGATCGCGCAGGTTTCTATTTTTGGCGATGCTGCGCCGGGTGATGCAATTACGGCTGACGGCAAACCAGCAGGCACACTGCATTCGGTCGCAGGTGACAAAGGCCTTGCTTACCTTCGCTTCGACCGAGCAGAAGGCACTATGCAGGCGGGTCAAGCAACGCTCACACGCCTGAAATAACTCTTAGGCGCGTTCTGCGTACTCGAATGTTTCGGTGTTCACCACGATATCTTCGTCTTGACCTACGAATGGCGGAATCATTACGCGCACGCCGTTGTCAAGCGTGGCTGGCTTGAAGCTATTTGCAGCCGTCTGACCTTTGACCACCGGCTCAGTCTCGACAACTTTGCAGACAACCTTTTGTGGAAGACTGACGTTCAGCGCCTCTTCACCGTAGTATTCAATTTTCACAGTCATGCCGTCTTGCAGGAACGGGCGGCGGTCGCCCAGAATATCGGCAGGCAATGCGATCTGTTCATAGGTTTCGCTGTCCATGAATGTCAGCATGTCACCGTCTTCAAACAGGAACTGCTGGTCTTTTTGGTCCAATCGCACACGCTCAACCTTGTCCGCTGACCGGAAGCGTTCATTCAGTTTGCGACCATCGCGCAGGTTCTTCAGCTCGACTTGTGCAAACGCGCCACCTTTGCCGGGTTTGACGTGATCAACTTTTACAGCCGCCCAAAGGCCGCCTTCGTGTTCAAGTGTGTTACCGGGACGAATTTCGTTACCATTGATTTTGGGCATGGGTTCTGACGCCTTAGATAGTTAACAAAGGTTGAATGGTTTCCGACGCAGCCTATATCTGCGTGGTGGGAAGCTGGCAAGTTCAACGGATCGGTCTCTTTTTTCGAAGCGCGAGCCATGCGCCTTATGCATGGCTGCCATTCCAAAAGAGAACCCCCGAATCGGTTTAGAACAGGCATAAAGGCCCCCACGCTAGAACTACAAGAGCAAAAAATAAGGGAAGCATGATGAGAGATTTCGTCGACGGTACCGCCTTCAACAACGAACAAGGTAACCGTGCCCGCAAGCTTTTTGCAGCTGTGGTATTAGCCGCACTCGATGATGCGATTGCAGACGACAAGAAATACGGCAATGGCCCAGAGCAGATCGCCCGTTGGGCACGTTCGCGCGATGGTCGTGAAGTTTTGTCATGCGCCGGTATCGACCCTAACGAGCGGGTTGTCGGTGGTTTGATGGAATTTGTCGGTAAGGGTGTCCGAACTTCGGTCGCACTGTCACGTGAAGAAAGCGAACGCCGCAACGCGGCTGAGCAGGAAGCACGCGCTGCATAAGCAAAGCTTGAAGCACGATGCTAAAAAGCGCGGTCCTGGGGGGCCGCGTTTTTTGCTTTAGGGTCCTGCAAACATGATCGCAAACAGAATGAAGGGCGCAAATTCCATAGCACCCAGCGCTACGATCAGACCCCTCATCAGCAGCCTTTGAAAGCGTCGCCAAAGGATACCGCAACACAGCAGAGACAAGGCAACTTCAAGCGCACCAACGAGGTTACCATAGTGATCCGGGTCCCAGTAGCTGACTGGGCTTTGGAAAATCCAATTGCTCAGAGGCCAAAAATGCGCCCGCCCGTCATCATTATGGAACAGAAAATCCAAACCAAGATGCAATAGCGCGGCACCACAAAGCGCAATGACAACAGGCGACCGCATCATCCCCCCAATTGCCAACGCGATGCCCCATAGGATAATAGAGTTATCGATCCTGAAAATGCTCTGCCAAGTATCCGAGAAATAAAGCTGCCCAAACACCACGTCAGGCGATGTGCCCAACACCAACAAATGCCAACCCGCCATCAAGTAAAGTGACAAGTCAGGGATCAACGCCCCCGCCAAGGCCGCCGCTGTTACAGCCGGACGTCCTGCTTTGCCGAATGCTGTTAGCCCAAAAATCAGATGCGCTGGCGTGTTCATGGTCTTTCCCCGCGCCCCTTGCGCCCCTATGAAGTTAGCAAAGGGGACGGCGATGACCAGAGCAATCATGATCCAAGGTGCGGGCTCAAATGTTGGCAAATCCATGCTGGTGGCAGGGATCGCGCGTGCTTGCGTCAAACGTGGCATGTCCGTGGCTCCATTCAAGCCTCAGAACATGTCCAACAATGCAGCTGTTACCGCTGACGGTGGTGAAATCGGCCGTGCGCAAGCCCTACAAGCACTGGCCTGTGGCTTAGCGCCGCTTGTCGATATGAACCCCGTCCTGCTGAAACCAGAGACTGAGACGGGGGCGCAAGTCATTGTCCAAGGCAAGCGCTTTGCCACAATGAAAGCGCGGGATTACGGCAAGCAGAAAGCCAAGCTCTTGCCCCCGGTACTTGAGAGCTTTCGCAGGATCGGAGAAGGCCGCGATCTGGTGATCGTCGAAGGCGCTGGCAGCCCCGCAGAGGTAAACCTGCGCGCTGGCGACATTGCCAACATGGGGTTTGCCGCAGCAGCAAATGTTCCAGTCGTGCTGGTAGGCGATATTGATCGTGGCGGTGTGATTGCGCAATTGGTCGGCACACATGCTGTTTTGCCCGATGACGACGAAGCCCGCATCAAGGGTTTTGCCATCAACAAATTCCGCGGTGATCCGACCCTCTTTGCAGAAGGCATGGATATCATCGCAGAACGCACTGCTTGGGCGCCATTGGGCATCATCCCGTGGTTCGCTGATGCATGGAAGCTGCCTGCTGAAGACGTCATGGATATCGCAAGCCGGAAAGGTGGGGCGATCAAAATCGCGGTGCCCCGTCTGAATAGGATTGCAAACTTTGATGATCTTGATCCGCTCACTGCGACGCCTGATGTGAGCGTCGAAATCATTGAGGCCGGACGTCCCCTGCCCGGCGATGCTGATCTTGTGATCATTCCAGGGTCCAAATCGACCATAGCTGATCTTGCGCATTTTCGGGCGCAGGGATGGGACATTGATCTGCAAGCCCATGTGCGACGGGGTGGGCATGTGTTGGGGATTTGTGGCGGGTATCAGATGCTGGGCACTGAAATCATTGACGACGACGGCATTGAAGGGCCGCCCAGCCGCGTACCAGGATTGGGGCTTCTTGATGTGCAGACTGTCATGGCATCTGCCAAGCGGTTGGCCCTTTCAGAGGCAACATATATGCCGACAGGTGATGCTGTGAGCGGATATGAGATCCATTTGGGGGTCACAGAGGGGCACGACTGCCAGCGAGCTTGGTTGTCCTTAAATGGCCGCGATGAAGGGGCCGCATCTGCCGATGGCAAAGTCATGGGGTGCTATTTGCACGGGCTCTTTAGCGCAGACGCGTTTCGCGCAGCATTTCTTGCGAAACTTGGCAAGCCGGTGACGGCCCACGACTATGCGCAAAGCGTCGAAGACACGCTTGATGCGCTGGCGGATCATTTAGAGACACACATGGATATAGATCAGCTTTTGACGCTGGCGGGCTAGTCTTGCCCCATCGCACGGCTGGTAAGAACACGGTTGATTTCACGACGTACCAATTTGCGTACATTGCGCGTGATACGTTCACCAAGTTCACCGCCCAGTTCGTCATGAACAATCTCGATCACCAAACTGCGGAGCGCTGCATCATCAAGACCGTCCATAACCGAAGCGGTCAGCGCTTTCTTGTCGTCCACCGGCTCAGCAACAGCGGTATCTTGCCGACCTTCCAACTGTGGCTGAAGTACATCACGTAATTGCGCGGCTTTTGTCATTTCTGAGGAAGCTTCAGGGGTTTCTTGCGATTCGACCTGCGGCTTTTGGAAAGCGCTTGCGGCCCATGCCGCTTTGGCAAAGCTTTCACCCTCATCCGGCTCCCATTCATCAAACTGCGACGTGACCGCTGCCTCTAGTTCTGCAATGGTTGCCTCTAGCCCAGCCTTGTCAAAGCTCTGGACCGGTGGCAACGGCCTGAGGTGCGCAACAGATCGATGATCGCTTAGTCCAGTGTTTGTTGAGGTTTTCGCAATTTCATCCGCAGGCACGCGCTGTTCTGGCGTCAAAATCAAACGATCCATCAGAATGCGCGAACGGGTGCGCATTGGTTCTTTGTGCGAAACAAAGTCCCTTACTGATGAGACAAGTTCGTCGATGTCGTCGGTCTGCACCATCTTAGACATCCTGTTCATCCTAGATTTGCACGTCTTGGCGACATTTTAGCGAACAGAAACGCACCTCACAACCGGCGGGTTATTCTTTCCCGATTGCCTGCAAAACCCGATCAAGCGCTGCACCTTGTTCGGACACGATCGAAGGCGCATCTTTGACAAGGTTGTAATAAGCTGATGGGTCATACTGTTGGACAGGCAGGTTCAGGTGATCAGCGGTCAACAGACCCATCGCAGACAAGAGAGTATAAGACGCGATTACTTCGTCAGCTTGCGCTGCGATACGGTTTGCTTGGGCGTCCAGAAGCTCTTGTTCGGCGTTCAAAACATCCAGGGTGGTCCGTGACCCCAGCGTCGCTTCTTCGCGAACACCTTCAAACGCAGTTCGTGCCGCACTGATCTGCTGATCAGAGGCTTGCCGGGATGCGCGAGCAACCTGCAAAGACGCGAACGCGTTGCCGACTTGTTGCTCAATCCCCAACGACGTCAGATGCAATGCGGAACGGGCTGCATCGCGGTTTGCCTGTACCTGCCGAAACTGGCTGAGGATAAGGCCACCTCGGTAGATCGGCCCCCCGACGTTTACACCGATTTGGGCGGAATTGTTGGAATCTTTGTCAGTACTTACGAAACCGTTCAAAGACACAGAAGGACGTGTTGCCGCTTCTGCCCGCATGATATTGATCTCGGCCGCTGTCACAGAATGCTGGGCTTCTAGAACGGCTGGGTGGTTGCGCACCGCGAACGCTTTGGCGTCGTTCAAGCTGCGCGATACAGGTGCCGGGCTGACAGAGCGTGGCCCCGACGGCGCACGGCCAATTGCAACTTTGTATTCCTCGACAGACCGCTCCTGATCGCCCTGTGCGGCGGCCAAAAGGCTGCGGGCGGCGGCAAGACGTGCTTCTGCAAGGGCCACATCAGTGCGGGTGACTTCACCAACCTCAAACCGATCTTGGGCAGCACGAAATTCTTGGGTGATCAGACGTACATTATTCTGGCGGAGCTGTACAAATTCGCCCGCACTGCGCAGGTTCATGTATGCTTGGACAGCACGTAAAAGCACATCTTGCTCAACACCGCGCAAGGCTTGGCGCGTTCCTAGAACCACCTCTTTCTGGGCATCAATACCGAGCTGGTTCACACCAAAATCGAATAGCACCAAATCACCTGTGATCCGGGCGAGGGCAGAATTCGTCGCCGTTTCAATTGGCGTCTCAACCCAAGTTCTGTTTGCGCTTACCGACCAGTTGATGACCGGCAACGTGGCTGCAACGGATTGGGCGACGCCTTCGTCTGCGGCGCGTAGAAGGGCTCGGTTTTGATCCAGCAGACCAGAATTGTTGTAGGCGGCGGACAATGCGTTGGCCAAAGTGTCTGCCTTCGAGGCAGATGCACTCAAGACGGTCAATGCGATTGCAACTGCGGCCAATCCTCTACGTTTGATCATGCGATACCCTTACTTGGTTTGTATTTGGTACGCGAAACCCCGCGCAAACGATCACTCTTCACAGCGCGAAAGCTGTCTGTTTTTCAAAACCCGCCAAAACAGGCGCGCTGGCATTGAACGAAAATCGCCAATTCATTGCGCCATCAATCTTATGTCCAATCCGGACGACACCTAATGTGCCTTCCGCAAATACGGCCGCAATCCGGCCGCCTTCACGCAATTGATCGATGATTGCGGATGGCACATCCTCAACACCACCTTGCAAAATGATGATGTCGTAAGGACCGGACTTGGCCGATCCTTCTGCCAACGCACCTTCCATCACAGCCGCGTTGTCCGCGCCATGCTTTGACAAAAGTGATTGGGCTTCCTGCGCACGCGTCTCATCGTCTTCGACAGCCACAACAAAATCGCTCATTCTTGCCAAAACGGCAGTGGAATATCCCAGCCCACAAGCCACATCAAGCACGACATGGCCGGGTTGGATATCGAGCGCATCAATCATCTTGGCTAATGTCCGCGGCTCTAACATCACGCGACCACCCCCAATATCGAGGTTTTCGCCTACATATGCGGCCTCGCGCATTGCATCAGGCACAAAGGATTCACGCGGTACTGAAAGCATCGCATCAATGATTGGAAACTTCGTCACATCAGATGGGCGCACCTGCGTGTCGACCATCATTGTACGGCGGGAGGTATAGTCAGTCACGATCTAAACTCTTTCGTTCAGTATGTTTGTTTTCCTGATGCCATAGATGGCAGCGGTCAGCAACATTGAACATATAGGCAATCGATCTGATTTTAGTAAGTCCGATCGCATGTGATTGGCGGTTTTTAGGCCTATTCGCTGCGCCGGAAGACAGCATAGCGCCCACCTGCCCCGTTGATCACGCGGCTGTCAATCAACTCAAATCCGGTGAGGTCGATCCGCTCTAGGTGGCGTTGGCGACCGACGATCACAACAGGACCGGATTTTTCCAAGAGTGTTTTCAACGTATCAGCATCGTCAATCTGCACCACATCTCGGTCTGCATAATATGAAAAGATGCCCGGATACGTGCGATATGCGACGGGCAAATGCCCTGCCTCTGCCAAACGTCCCAAATGCTCTGCGGGAATGCGTGTTGAGGTGGTTTCATTCATGCCCGGCAATAGCACTGCCGCAAGCAGCAAGCTCCACACCACCATCGCCGCCGATTGGACCAACAAAACGGTATGCCCTGCTTTGCGCAACCACAGCATAAAGCCACCCAGCACGAGTAAGAATGCACCGCAGATGAAAGCACCCGTCTGAAAAGCCGCCGCATCTTCGGAAAATGCATATCCTGCAAGCAGCAGCCCAAAGAACATGACCATGGCAGCAACGCCTGCCCACGCCCGAGGCAACGTGCGCGTGGCAAGCAAAGCGCCAATGAGCAATGACAACTGCACAAGAATGGGCAAGACATAGACGCCAACTTTGCCGTCCAAAGACGACAGCGCCATGAAATTGACGAACGCACCAATCGCCAGAATGCCAACTGCGTCAAGTTGCTTGCGGTGCGCCCAAATCGCCGCGGGCCACTTTAAAATCCGCCGCCAAGGCAGTGCGAACGCCAATCCCGTCCACGGCAAGGCCAGTACGGGCAGCACGACAAAGTAGTAGGCGAAAGGTTCGCTATGATGAAAGGTGTCTGTCGCCCGCGCTACAACCTGTTGGCCAATGATCTGATCGCGAAAGAAATCCCACCCTTCGACCAAGATGATGCCAACGGCCCAACTGGCCATAACCGCAATAGACAACAAAAGCCCAAGCACAGTTGTGGCCCGCAAGATAGACTTGCCGCGCCCTGCCCAAATGGTCGCCGCCCAAACAGAAACTAATGGCAAAAGCAGCCCCAATGGCCCCTTTACCAACACAGAAAGCCCGGTCAGCGCAAAACCGATATAGGCATACTTGGCGGCCTCACCGTTGAAATAGTAGCGATGTAAATAAGCCTGTCCGCCGATCATCAACGCGACGAATAGCAAATCCATACGCACGTAGTGCAACAGGAAAACCATCCCAAAGAGACTAAGCTGAACCAACACACCTGTCGCGAAACCGGTTTTGTTCACCCCAACAGCAGACGCCAACGCGCGCATCGCAAAAAGGAGGAAAATCGCTGAAACGGCAGACCCCAGCCACATCACATCAGGCATACCCACACCGGGTATCAGGTCAAGCAACGCCAAAAGCAGAAAATAAACCGGCGGCTTGTCAGGATAGGCCTCACCGTTCAGGTTTAGAACAATCCAATGTCCGTCGCGCACGAGGTTTGAATACACCTCAGCATAGCGCACCTCATCCGAGAACCAAAGCCATCGGCTATCCAGCACCGGCAACGTCTGAGCCAAGATCAGTGCGATCCCAACCAGAATAGGAAAGCGGACAACGATATCCCAAAGGCGCTGCATTTTATTGCAAGCGCTCTCGGCGGATCAAAAATAGGTTCCGCGAATAAATCGCAAGGCCCATCGATTGGCCCAGGATAAAGACCGGGTCGCCCCGGTAAATGGCGTAGGACAGCAAGACCGCGCCACCAATGATCGAGAAATACCAAAATGCGACCGGAACGGTCGAACGCCCCGCACGTTCAGACGCGATCCACTGCACAAGAAACCGTGCAGTGAACGCCAACTGGCCGCCTAGGCCAACCATGACCCAAGTGAACTCTGCCCAACTATCGACGTTCAAGAATTCAAACATGTGGCAGTTTTCCCGGGGTTTGCTGAAGGACTTCGGACATTTTATTCACGCGCTTACGACGACGGATCAACCAACTGACGCCAATCAGGTCAAATATACCAACAAATCCACGTTGCAGGTTATTATACTTTGATCGCCCGGCACTGCGTTCGCGATGTGTGACATCGACATGATCGATATCCCAGCCATCGCGGATCATCAAAGCTGGCAAATACCGGTGCATGTGGTTGAAAACCGGCAAGGCCAGAAAGGCATCTCGGCGAAATGCCTTAAGCCCGCATCCGGTATCACGCGTTCCGTCTTTGAGCAGCGACGACCGCAGCTTGTTGGCAAATTTTGACGCCCAGCGCTTTGACAGAGTGTCTTGGCGGCCCACACGTTGCCCTGCGACAAGCCCAAGGTTATGTGCACCGTCAGCAAGCAGTGGCGCGATAATGTTGGGCAATTCCAAAGGTGGGTTCTGGCCATCACCATCAAGCATCGCGATGATCGGCGATGTCGCATGCAAGACGCCACTGTGAATGGCAGCGCTTTGGCCACCAACATGTGCATGGCTGACGACAACCAACCGCTCTTCGGTCTTTTGCAGTTCTGACAAGACCGTTGCAGTGGCATCTGTCGATGCATCATTCACAAAAATCACTTGATGTAGCGGATAGGCGGACTGCGTCTCTAGGATTTCAGCAAGCAAGTCTGTGACATTGTCCGCTTCATTATGGACTGGGACGACAATTGAGACGTTCTGCATCTTTTGCTCAAATTCTGCCTATGATGTCGTGCAGTGACCGGGCGCGACGACAATAACTTCGATGCGACCTGCAGGATACAAGTAACGCATGTTGTGGCCATCTGATGGACTGCCCCAACGCAATTTGCGCTAGCGAAGCCTGTAAAAGATGTCAATCTTGCGGTAAGCAATCATCCACCCTTCGTTGGGGTATCAGTTGCGCAATTGCCGCGTTGAAGAGGGTCTGGAAAGCAAAAAGCCTGCCCCGAAAGACAGGCTTGTCATTGAATCTCTTTTTTGGCTTATGCCGCTTTATTGCGACGCGAAACAAACCCGAAGGCCGCAAACCCCGCCAAAAGCAAAGGCAGCGAAGCTGGCACGGGTACAGCTGCAATAGAGGCTTCAAACTCGCCAATCGCACCAGACCGGCCATTGAAATCGACAACAAACCGGTCACCTGCAAGACCATCGAAGTCTAGGAAAGTATAGAGATTATTATCAGTGTTATTGTTTGAATCAGCATCAATCGTTGTTGTCAGAGCTCCGACGGACGTCGCACCATCATACAGCGTCACCGTAGAACCAACGCGTGCATCCAACAGGAAGACACGTCCAAGGTTGATCAGGCTATCAAAAGCAAACTGGATCAAACCGCCAGTACCGTCATCGTCAGGCGTGTAGACGCCGCCATTGGCTGCGTTCTCTTGTGCAATAATCGCATTGCCAAAAGAACGGTCCAACGCATCATCTAACGCACCAGCAAGGGAAAATGGCGACTGAAGGTCGGGATCTGCCGTGTTTGCAGCCGTTGTCTGGAAGACGACAGCCACATCTGGACTGCCGGCACTTGCGCCATCGGCCGACGCCGTCCCAGTGAGGCCCGCGCCAAAATCAAACTCTGTCAGCACGGAGCCGACGGTTAGGCCATCAAAATTCACAGTTGACGCATTTGCGGCACCGCTCAACATCACCGCCAAGGCTGTGGCCGATAAAATCTTACGCATTGGTTACTCTTCCTCAATCATTAACATCACGTTCATAAAGCGCCCAAAAATAAGTTGCAATGTGTATTTGGGCCTTGCCAGAACAGGGCCCAAAAGACATCACGGGGTGCGTGCAAGAACAAGAGAGCAGCGTGTAAGGAAGGTGTGGAGGCGAGTACCGGAATCGAACCGGTGTACACGGATTTGCAATCCGCTGCATAACCACTCTACCAACTCGCCTCGTGATCACGTCACCTAAGGATGGTGTCAATTAAGGTCAAGCACTTATGATAGTTCCTGCACAACACTTCCGTATTAACTGTATATCCAAGCACGCGTTGCCCGTTCCCTTTCCGGCCGCATCACGCTAGCTTAAGACCAAACGTCGTCGGACTGACCGATAACACTTTGATTTGGATGACAGGATGTCGCGTTCAGTTCTATTTGTCACCGGAACACGGGCCGACTTCGGCAAGTTAGAGCCGTTGGCCATTGCCGCGCGAGACGCGGATTTTGATGTGTCGTTCTTTGCGACAGGCATGCATATGTTGGACCGCTATGGTTTGACCAAGCTTGAAGTGCACCGCACGCCGGGCGTCGGCGTCCATGAGTTTCTCAATCAACGCCCCGGTGACCCACAAGACATGGTGCTGGCAAAAACTGTCATTGGGTTCTCTGACTTCGTGAAAGAGGCAAGACCTGATCTTGTGGTCATCCATGGCGACCGCGTCGAGGCTTTGGCATGCGCCCTTGTCTGCGCCACAAACTATATCAGATGTGCGCACATTGAAGGTGGTGAAGTGTCAGGCACGATTGATGAAATCTACCGTCATTGTAACAGCAAACTGTCCAGCCAGCACTTTGTGTCATCACAAGATGCTGCACGACGTGTGATGGCTCTGGGCGAGCCAGAAGCGCATATTCACGCCATCGGCTCACCTGAGTTGGATTTTCATGGCGGGCCCTCTGGCGTGACCCTGGCTGAGGTCAAAGACCGCTATGATGTGCCTTTTGATGATTTTGGTATTTGCGTCTTTCATCCGGTGACATCTGAAGCCGCGACAATGGGCGCACAGGCCGATGCCTTATTCGATACGCTAGATCAATCGGGCCGCAATTTTGTCGTCATCGCCCCCAACAATGACCCTGGATCGGCAGCTATATTTGAAGCCATTTCACAGGTGCCTAAAGACAGGTTTCGCGTCTTACCTTCGATGCGCTTTGCCTACTTTTCTGAATTGATGAAGAACGCAAAGGCGATGATCGGTAACTCTTCCGCAGGCGTGCGCGAAGCGCCCTTTCTAGGCCTGCCCTCGTTGGACGTGGGCACGCGCCAAACAAACCGTGCCAAAGCCCCTTCCGTCTTTTTCGCCGCCGCAGCAGACAAGGATGCGATCAATGCGTTTCTGAGCACCCAATGGGGCAAAGCCTATCCACGCCACGATGCGTTTGGCGGCGGCAGCGCTGCAAAGCGATTTGTCGAAGTGCTAAGTAGACCTGCTTTTTGGGAAACCTCTTTGCAAAAAACCTTTCATGATGCCGCCGGCTGATATGCAGCGCAGCTGGGCTTTGCGCTGTTATCTTGCAGTGACCTACGCGGTGCCATTTATCGCGCCCCTTTTCCTGCGACGTCGCCTGCGCCGAGACAAAGAACATCCAACGCGTTGGAGAGAGAAATTAGCGAGTAACCTTGCGCCAAGACCGCAAGGCAAGTTGGTCTGGTTTCACGCCGTCGGGCTAGGAGAAGTCTTGTCGGTGCGCGGGGTCATAGAGAGGTTATCAAAGGCGCAGCCGGATCTTTCGTTTCTTGTGACATCCAGCACGGTCGCCTCGGCGGGCGTATTTGAAAAGAACGCGTCGCCCCGTACAATTCATCAGTTCTTACCGTTGGATGCACCAGCATATCGGCGCAGGTTTCTTGATCACTTCAAACCGGATTTATGTAACTGGGTCGAACAGGACCTTTGGCCCGGCATGGTCAGCGATCTTTCCGCCCGCGGTATCCCGCAATGCATTGTGGCGGCGCGTATGAATACCAAATCCCATCAATCGCACCAGAAAGCCGGAGGGCTTTATCGTGATCTTTACGCGGCCATGGAAATGATCACAGCACAGGATGATCAAACGGCACAGCATCTAAGGTCTTTTGGGGCAGATGTAACCGTTACGGGGTCGCTCAAACCAGCGGCACCTGTTTTGACATGCGACGAGGGCGTGCTTGCAGCATTCAAAGATCAGCTTTCTGGTCGACGCATTTGGGCCGTAGCCCCCGCCCATCCGAAAGATATTGAAGTGGCACAAGCGGCCCATGCGCTTTTGCGTAAGGCTGACCCAACTGCGCTTTTAGTGATTGCGCCCCGATTCCCAAAGTCAGCGTTTGGCTTTACGGCTCCGCGCCGCTCGATGGCGCAACAACCCGGTGGTGATGATCCGATCTGGCTTTTTGATACTTTTGGCGAATTGGGGTTGGTTTACCGATTGGCTGATGCGGTTTTGGTTGGCGGTACGTTTTCAGACATCGAAGGGCACAACCCTTGGGAAGCGGCGGCTTTGGGGTGTGCCGTTTTTCACGGCCCCCGGACTGCAAACTTTGCGGTTGACTTTGCGCAGCTCGCAGATGCCAAAGGTGCGGTGCGCGTGCAGTCAGCCGATGAACTTGTGTCGGCACTTTCAGCACCTACGCTAGCAGAGTCGGCGGCCAATGCAGCCAGTGCGCGCCAAGCCGCAGCCAAGCAAACTGATGGCTTAACCGGACAGTTGTTGCAGCTACTTGGGGATACAAATGCCGCGTAGTTTCCCCTCACCCATGTTGCGCATTGGCCTGATGCTCTACAGTCTGCTGTGGTGGGTCCTGTTGCCCGTCGTGCTGATTTATCTCAAACGCAGAGGCCGCAAAGACCCGCTCTATGCGCAACATTTGTCCGAGCGCTTCGGCAAGCATTCAGCCACGCTGAAGAACACTGTTTGGGTCCATGCCGTGTCGCTAGGCGAAATGCGATCTGCAACCCCATTGATCCGTGCCCTGCTCGCATCCGGCGAAACGGTTGTTACAACGCACTTCACGCCTGCCGGTCGACGCGAAGCAATGCGCGAATTTGCCCCCGAAATCGCCGCAGGGACCGTACAAACGGTTTGGGTGCCTTTTGAATATGGATTTGCATACCGCCGCTTTCTCACACGTTTTGCCCCTAAATACGGGCTTGTCATGGAGATCGAGATTTGGCCCAGGATGATTATGGCCTGTCGCAAGCACGGCATTCCGCTTTTCATGTGCAACGCCCAGTACCCAAAGAAGAGCTTTGATAGAGACCGCAAAGGCCTTGGATTTCGGGCGGCGCTTGTCGCGGGATTTGCTGGTGGCTTTGCGAAATCGGACGGCCAAAAAGCCCGGTTTGAGGCTGTCGGCATGACCAATACACATGTCACGGGCGAGCTGCGATTTGATCAACCTATTCCCCAACATCAGCTTGATGCAGCCGCAGACTGCTACGAAGCGCTGATTAAGGGACGCCCCAGCTTTACGCTGACGAGCGTCGTTGAAGGCGAAGATGATCTTTACATCAAAATGATCAGCAAAACGCAGAATGTCTTTTTCACATATGTCCCACGCGCACCTGAACGGTTCGAAGAGGTGGCACAAATGCTTGCGCAAAACGGGATCAACTTTGCCCGAAGGTCAGATGTTTTCGACGAATGCCTGAACCTGACTGATCCCGACCCTCAGATTGATGTGCTCTTGGGCAACAGCATGGGCGAGATGTATTTCTACCTTGGCCTCTGTGATCGCGCGATCATCGGCGGTGGGTTTGTGGCCAAAGGTGCGCATAACGTCATTGAGCCGCTGGCCTTGCAAAAACCCGTGATCGTCGGGCCACATATCTGGACGATTGAATACCCCGCTACAGAAGCGATTGAAGCAGGCGTTTGCCAGCTGGTGCCTGACGAGGGTGCGTTGCTGGCCGAGGTGCAATCACCGACAGTAGTGACATCGGCACAAATCACCGCGTTCTATGACGCCCACGCAGGCGGCGTTGCACGGACGGTGGCAGCCATTCCAATAGCACTGCAGTCTTAACTGCCAATATCTTCGGGACCGACCGCAGTCGCTTTGATAATCGCAAAGATATGCTGCCCGACGGCCAATTCCATCCGCAACGCACTGCGCCGCGTGACACGCGCAAGCAGGTGATCATCCCCCGCCTTTAGGCCAACAATAACACCGGGACCCCGTCCCTGTTCGATCTGCGTAATCGCCACGGGCAAGACATTCAGCGCACTCATGCCTTGGGGTGCTGTCTTTGCAAGGATAACGTCTTGGGCGGGGATACGCAGACGCACTGTTTGTCCCAGCACACCCAAAATACCCGGCAAAACCAATCGCCCCCCCGAGAACTGCAATTCGGTCAATCCATCATCCAGCAACCGCCCCGCGACTTTGGTGCTGATCACCGCACCCGCTGCACGGACACCCACCAACGGGACAGCCTCGGGACTGGACAGGACCTGACCAACAGGTCCAAAAGTCGCGACTTTCCCCTTTTGCATCACGACCAATGTTGTCGCCAATCGCGCGACCTCAGACACATCGTGACTGACGTAAAGCATCGGGATTTTCACGTCGTCGCGCAGCCGTTCAATATAGGGCAAAATCTCGGCCTTGCGTGGCGCATCAAGGGCGGCCAGTGGTTCGTCCATCAGCAACACTTGCGGATCACACATCAACGCACGACCCAACGCAACCCGCTGTCGCTCTCCGCCGGACAGGGCCGCAGGCATGCGATCCAGCAAAGCTTCAAGGCCTAACACTTCAATGATCCGGTCTGCATCGTGATTGCCGCCGTAGGACAAGTTCCGCATCACAGTCACATGCGGAAACAATCGCGCGTCTTGAAAAACATATCCGATGCGGCGCTGCTGCACGGGAACGTCTTTTGCCGCAGAGCTGTCAAAAAGCGAGTTATTAGCAACGCTGATCCGCCCCGCATCAGGCCGCAACAACCCGGCAACAGCGTTAACGACAGTTGTCTTGCCTGATCCAGATTGACCAAAAATAGCAGTCACGCCCATCGGTGCATCGAACTGCGCCTCTAGCTGAAAATCACCCAACCGCTTTTTGATGTCGACGCTGATCATTTGCCGCCCAGCCTCTTAGCCATGCGGCGGGCCAGCCACTCAGACAAAAGCAAAGCCCCCATCGCGAGGATGATGGATACGGTGACTAGTCCAAGCACCGCAGGTTCGCTGCCGGGCACCTGAAGCAACCCGTAGATAGCTGTCGGGATTGTTTGGGTTTGCCCAGGGATCGCTGCCACAAAGGTGATCGTTGCCCCGAACTCACCCAGCGCTTTGGCAAAACCAAGGATCGCACCGGCCAGAATGCCCGGCACGACCAATGGCAATGTCACCGTCCGCCAAATCCGCCAACGCGATGCGCCCAAAGTCGCGGCCGCGTCCTCTAACCCCGGATCGACGGCCTCAAACCCTAGCCGGATCGCACGCACCATCAAAGGGAATGCCATGATGGCCGCCGCTAACGCAGCCCCTGTCCAACGAAACGCAAAACTAATCCCGAATGTCTGGTACAAAATGCCACCGATCGGTCCTTGCTGACCAAAAAGTACCAACAACAAATATCCCGTTACGACAGGTGGCAAGACCAGCGGCAAATGAACGATGCCATTCAGGAGCTGACGCCCTGGAAAAGTCTTGCGGGCCAGCACGTATGCAACCCAAATCGCCACGGGCAGTGCCGCAAGCGTTGCCACCAAAGCAACCCGCAAAGACAACCATATTGCTGTCCATTCCTGAGGGCCCAGCGCGTCCATTATTGCGCGGCTTCAATTGGGGGCAGAAACCCAAACCCAGCAAAGGTGGTTTGTCCCTCTGGCTCAGAAATGAAATCAAGAACAGTCTTTGCTTCTGCGTTTGCATGATGCGTCAATGCACCCAAATACTGAATGGGAGGGTGGCTTTCAGCGGGAAAGACGGCAGCCTCAGTCACCGCATCACTGACGTGGACATCCGTTTGATAAACAATACCCAGTGGCGTTTGCCCGCGCGCAACAAGCATCAAAGCGGCACGGACGTTATCCACTTCGGCAAGCTGGTCCTTGGTCAGCTCCCAAAGTCCCAGAGACTGCAAACTCGCCTTCGCATAGATGCCTGCTGGAACAGCTTCAGTCAGACCAACGGCAATACGCCCCTCACCCAGAGCGGCCAGGAACGGCGCAGGTTCCAGCGTGACAGTCGTGTCATTCTGTCCAGTGATCAAAACAAGCCTGTTGCTGGCGAAATTTGTCACACTTTCCGGCACAACTTGGCCGCCATCCAACAGCACATCCATCCAGTCGTTATTTGCAAGCAAGACAATATCGGCAGGTGCCCCCAGACTGATCTGCCGCGCCAGCGTCCCGCTGCCGCCATAGGACACGACCACGTTGTCAAAGTGCCCTGCGATTTGGTCGACAGGCCCTTTCAGGCTGGCAGCTGCAAAGATCAGAACTTCTGCGCGCACTGGCGTGGCTGCCAGCATCATGAAGAGACCAAAAGAGAGTATGCGCAGGATCATAGCGTGACTATCGGGACGTTTTCAAAGGCTTGCAAGGGTCAGACTTTGCCGCGTGCAACAAGGTGCTGCACGCGCGTCCACACAGCGTCTGAAACTGGCCCGTCACGCGGCGTGTCGCGCAACGTCGTCACCCAATGTCGTTCAGGATGATGCTGCCGTAGCGGGCCGTGCCAAGACAATGCACCCAACACATCTTGGGCCGCAGTCGGCAACACATCGGGAATTTGTTGGTCATTTAAAATTGCCCAAACACCCGTCCAAAGGCGACCGACAGACCAAGGATTATAACCTCCGCCACCCAGTACCAAATAGCGAGGCGCGACAGGTCTGAGTGCAGTCACAATGGCCCAATGCGCATTATTTGACAGGGTCAGGCGCGATTGCGGGTCTTCGGTCACAGCATCCGCCCCACATTGCAAAACGATGGCGTCAGGGTTGAAATCCGACACACGCGGCAGGATCAGTTGATCGGTGATCAGGGCCATTTCAGTATCATTCAAGCCCGCAGGGACAGGCAGGTTAAAGACCTGCCCCACACCCATCTCCGAAATAGGACCGGTCCGGGGCCAGCGGTTTTCTTCGTGGATTGAGATCAACAGCGTGTCCGGATCATCAGCAAATGCATGCTCAACCCCGTCAGGATGATGGGCATCAATGTCAACATAAGCAACGCGCTGGGCACCGTTGCGCCGCAAAGACTGGATCGCAAGCACCGGGTCATTGAGATAACAAAACCCGTTGGCACGGTCGGGCATTCCGTGATGTGTGCCACCCGCAGGCGCATAAATCACGCCGCCTTTCTTAAGCAACTCACCCGCCAAAAGCGACGCACCTGCCGAGGTCGCAGGGCGGCGGTACATTTCTTTGAAAATCGGATTGGACGGGGTGCCCAAACTGTAGCGCTGTTTGGTTTCGTCACTGACCTTTTGCGCCTTTTCAGCGGCCTGCAAGGCGGCAAGATAATCTGGCGTATGAAAGCTGGTCAGGGCAGATGGCTTAGCCCGCGGGCTTGTGATGAATTGCGCGGCTGGCAACCACCCCAGACTGCGCGCAAGGTCCATCACCGTGGATACACGGGGCACACGTAGCGGGTGCCAAGCACCATAGCTTGAGTGCCGATAAATCTCAGACCCGATAAATCGTGGCGGTGGGGTTGCGTGTGGCTTAGTTGCCTGCATATCGTCTGCCATAACCACCGATGTAATGCGTTTTGCGGCGGAGAACATGGCGAAAAAAGTCGCGAAACAGCTTCCTTTGAAATTGCGTACAGGACGCAAGACCGATGCGCGTGCACAGTTTGCCGCCCTTTGTTGGCGTGTAAAGAACGACAAAGTGCAAGTGTGTCTGATCACTAGTCGCACCCGCAAGCGTTGGATCATCCCCAAGGGCTGGCCGATGCACAAACAAACGCCGGCGAATGCGGCCGCGACGGAAGCCTACGAAGAGGCTGGTGTCAGCGGCGATGCGATTGATTTTTGCTTAGGCATTTATAGCTATCACAAGCCCGGAAAAGTAGACAACGCACCCATCATCACGATGGTATACCCCGTCCATGTCACCCATGTGCATAGTAAATGGCCCGAGAAAAAAGAGAGGCGACGCAAATGGATGTCGCCAGCTAAAGCCGCCAAGAAAGTCTCGGAACCCGAGTTGAAACGCCTTATCGCTGGTTTCAAACCACACAAGATTGGGCGCTAGCTTGCGCTTGCAGTGCGCTGCAAAAAGCCTAACTATCTATCGAACAATTCAAACAGGGCGCGATGATCCGTTTTCACCTTAGATGCGAAGATGACCACCAGTTTGAAAGCTGGTTTCAGTCAAATGCAGCTTTCGACAAGCTTGTCGCTGCTGGCATGGTGACCTGTACGTCTTGCGGATCGACAAAAGTTTCTAAGACAATCATGGCCCCTGCCGTCAGCACTTCATCAGACATCACCGCACCAAAGCAGACAGAAAACGCGATCGCAGCAATGCGTGACAGTGTCGAAGCAAATTCAGACTATGTCGGCAAAGGCTTCGCCAAAGAAGCCCGCGATATGCACGACGGCACAGTCCCCGAACGCCCCATCTATGGCGAAGCTAATTTGGCTGAGGCCAAGAAGCTGGTGGATGACGGCATCCCCGTCGTCCCACTGCCGTTTATGCCGCGCAAGAAAACCAATTAGGAAAAGCATATGACGGTCCTTATCACAGGCGCAAATCGCGGTATCGGCAAAGCACTGTTTGACGGATACACCGCACGCGGCGAAGACACCTTTGGCACGCACCGTTCGGCCGAAGACGGCGCGCTGTTGCAGTTGGATGTCACGGATGCTGCATCGCAATGTGCATTGGCGACACGGATGAAGGGAACGGCGGTCGATCTGTTGGTATGCAACGCGGGCGTGAACCTTGACCAAGGGCAAAAGCTGGAAAGCGGCTATCCGTCGGCGATGTGGGAGGCCACATTTGCGGCAAATGTGGCAGGCGTCTTTATGACGATCCAGTCGATGCTATCGAACCTGCGGCTGAGCAAAACACCCAAGATTGCGATCATCGGATCGCAGCTTGGGTCACAAACCATCGCGTCGGGTGGCGGATACATCTATTGTGCCAGCAAGGCAGCGGTTCTTAATTTGGGCCGCAATCTGGCTGTTGATCTGGCACCAGAAGGCTTTGGTGTCGGTGTCTACCACCCTGGCTGGGTGCGTACCGATATGGGTGGCAGCAACGCCGATATCTCAATGCAAGAGAGCGCGGACGGTTTAATGGACCGCTTTGATGCGCTGAGCGTTGCGACGACAGGCTGCTATGAGACATGGGACGGGCAACCCCACCCTTACTAACCATTTGCCCTTAGGGCAAAGCGGCATTAAGGAAGCGCCTGAATTGACAGATGTTTCCTGAGGACGACCCATGCCAACCCTCGTGATGAAATTTGGTGGCACTTCCGTGGCCAACCTTGACCGGATCGCACGCGCAGCCAAGCGCGTCGCCGTCGAGGTTGCGAACGGCTATGATGTGATCGTGATTGTGTCTGCTATGTCCGGCAAAACCAACGAACTGGTCGGCTGGGTGGATGAAACGTCGCCGCTTTACGATGCCCGCGAATATGACGCGATCGTATCATCCGGCGAAAACGTCACCGCAGGCTTGATGGCATTGCGTCTGCAGGAAATGGATATTCCGGCACGCAGCTGGCAAGGCTGGCAAGTACCGGTCAAAACCACATCAGCACATTCCAACGCACGGATTGAAGAGATTCCATCAGACAATATCGTTGCAAAATTTGATGAAGGCATGAAAGTCGCGGTCGTCGCTGGCTTCCAAGGCGTCAGCCCCGAGGGTCGCATCACGACGCTAGGCCGTGGCGGATCAGATACCACGGCAGTCGCCTTTGCTGCTGCATTTGAGGCCGAGCGCTGTGATATCTATACCGATGTGGATGGTGTCTATACCACCGACCCACGCATCACGAACAAAGCCCGCAAGCTGGATAAGATCGCTTTTGAGGAAATGCTTGAACTGGCGTCACTGGGTGCCAAGGTTTTGCAGACCCGCTCGGTTGAGCTGGCGATGCGCTATAAAGTACGCCTGCGCGTCCTATCATCATTTGAAGAACCATCCGACAGCGCGGGTACGCTGGTCTGCGATGAGGAGGAAATTATGGAATCCAATGTTGTAGCTGGTGTCGCCTATTCCCGCGACGAAGCCAAAATGACACTCATCTCGGTTGCTGACCGGCCTGGCATCGCGGCTGCGATCTTTGGCCCGTTGTCGGATGCCGGCGTGAACGTCGACATGATCGTGCAAAACATCTCAGAAGAAGGGCGCACGGACATGACGTTTTCATGCCCGACTGATCAGGTGAAACGGGCCGAGAAAGCCATGCAAGCCGCCAAGGATAGTGGCGACATCAACTATCATGATTTGGTCGCCGATGAAGGTGTCGCCAAGGTGAGTGTTGTTGGCATCGGCATGCGCAGCCACACGGGCGTCGCGGCGAAAATGTTCCGTGTGCTTTCTGCTGAAGGTGTGAACATTAAGGTCATTACAACCTCCGAGATCAAGATTTCCGTACTTATCGACCGGAAATACATGGAACTTGCGGTGCAAGCCCTGCATGATGCATTTGAGTTGGAAAAAGCAGGCTGATCAAACACACTGATCACCTGTAACACGGGGGATCCATGCCACATCGGGTAGAAACCGAAAGTCGCAAGCTGCTTGGACGGCTCCGCGAGGCGTTGGCCGCTGACAGTGAAGGTCAGGCGCGGTTGGATTCTGTCGTGAACCTGATCGCCACATCGATGGGCACTGAGGTGTGTTCGATCTACCTTTTCCGGGATGCCGAAACACTAGAGCTTTGTGCGACCGAAGGATTGCAGGCAGAGGCCGTTCACCAAACCAGGATGCGCCTGGGCGAAGGTCTGGTCGGCCGCACCGCCAAAAGCCGCAATGTGATAAATACAGCAGACGCGCCGTCGTCCAAAGGTTTCCGCTATATGCCAGAAACGGGCGAAGAGCGGTTCTCGTCCTTCTGTGGTGTACCTATCCAGCGCCTTGGCGATGTTTTGGGTGTCTTGGTCGTCCAATCCAAAGACGCGCGCGAATACACACCCGACGAAGTCTATGCACTCGAAATCGTGGCAATGGTGATCGCTGAGATGACCGAACTGGGCGCATTTGTCGGCGAAGGTGCCGCCCTGTCGGCCCGGCACCAACAGCCTGTGATGCTGCGCGGTTCAATTGCCCAAGAAGGTGCGACTGAAGGCGTGGTCTATCTGCATGAGCCGCGTGTTGTGGTTACGAACCCAATCTCAGATGATCCTGAAACGGAACTGACCCGACTGCGCGATGCGATCAATGAATTGCGCTCCGGTGTTGATGATATGCTTCTGTCTGCAAGCTCGGTCGATAAGGACCAAGCGCAGGTTCTTGAAGCTTACCGCATGTTTGCCCACTCCAGCAGCTGGCTGAAACGCATGGAAGAGGACGTGAATAACGGACTTTCCGCGGAAGCCGCTGTTGAAAAAGAGCAATCGCTTGCCCGTGCAAGGATGTCGAAAGCAAAGGATGCTTATCTGCGCGAACGGCTGCATGATCTTGATGATCTCTCTAACAAGCTGCTACGCATTCTAACCGGCCAGGGGGCCGATGCCCGCGCAGACATGCCGGACAATCCTATCCTTGTGGCACGCAATATCGGTCCGGGTGAATTGCTGGAATATGGCAAGAACATCAAAGGTATCGTTCTAGAAGAAGGCTCTGTCGGCAGTCATGCGACGATTGTTGCACGTGCCTGGGCCATTCCACTGATTATCAATGCCAAAGGCGTCACACGCGAGGCGTTGAACGGTGACCCGATCCTTGTTGACGGGGAACAAGGCATCGCGCACCTGCGCCCGGATGAAACCGTACATGCGGCATTCCGTGATAAAATCGAAATGCAAACGCGTGCACAGGAACGCTATGCTTCGATCCGTGATTTACCAGCTGAGACCAAATGCGGTCAGGTGATTTCACTGCATATGAATGCGGGCCTGATTGCGGACCTGCCATCGCTAGATGGGTCCGGCGCCGAAGGCGTTGGGCTGTTCCGCACCGAATTGCAGTTCTTGATCCGCAATCAAATGCCCCGTCGCGCCGAGCTTTCAGCGCTCTATTCGCGTGTTTTGAAGGCCGCCGACGGCAAACGCGTCGCATTCCGCACGCTTGATATCGGGTCGGACAAGGTTCTGACTTACATGAAGCCCAATGATGAACCGAACCCAGCAATGGGGTGGCGTGCGATCCGTGTGGGCCTTGATAAACCCGGTGTGCTACGGATGCAGTTACAGGCGCTTCTACGGGCCGCAAATGGTCAACCCTTGGCCGTGATGTTCCCTTTCATCACCCAGATCGGCGAATTCCGCGCGGCACGTGCCGAGATGGACAAAGCCATCGCCCGTGAAACAAAGCTGGGCCATGCGTTGCCATCCAAACTGGAAGTCGGTGCGATGTTGGAGACACCATCGCTGGCTTATGCACCCGATGCGTTCTTTGAAGAGGTCGATTTCATTTCAATTGGCGGCAATGACCTAAAACAGTTTTTCTTTGCGGCTGACCGCGAGAATGAGCGGGTGCGCAAGCGCTATGACACACTCGACAGCAGCTTCCTTGCGTTCCTGCGCAACGTCATTCTGCGCTGCGAAGCCAAAGGCACACCGTTGTCCTTTTGTGGCGAAGATGCGGGCCGTCCGGTCGAGGCGCTTTGTTTTGCGGCCCTTGGGTTGCGCAGCCTTTCAATGCGCCCAGCATCGGTCGGCCCGGTCAAACATTTGCTCCGCCGCGTTGATCTGAATGAAGTGCGCAAAGTCATGGACGATGCGATGAACAACGGCGACCAATCGGTGCGCCGGGCCGTGGCTGATTGGCTGGTCTATCAGGTCTGAGCCAGTTTGCCCGCTGCCAGTACTTTGTGGAAATGCGCGGTCACGGCGTCTTCGCCGTAAATGCGGGCCAACTGCCGTAGACCAAAGTGCACATGCGCCATAGAAACGTAGTAATCCACAAAAGCATAGTTGGTTCCTGCCCCTGCCGCAGCACCCAAAATTGGCACCGCTTGCGTTGCCAATTTCTGTGAAAGAACGGCCGCAAACCGCGGGGCAACTTTGCTGATCAACCCGTTCACGGCAGCACCTGAAATGCTCAGCCGCGCACCGATGAACGCGGTATCAACGCCGTCATCAGCCGTGCCCGGACCACCTGCACCAAACACGGCAAGACATTCCAGCTTGGTCTCTTCTGCATCCGGGTCTTCGCCGTATGCGACGGCCACATGATGCACAGCGCGAAAGATCACTGTGGTCGCGACGGGCAATTCAGCCAAGGCCGTCGGCAAACCGCCAACCCCACCCAATGCGCCCGAAATCGTGCCTAGTATCTTATGTACCCGATCCGATCCGATCGACTGACCCCGCCCGGTGCGCGACTTGCTGGCAACGTCAAAGCTGTGGCGCAATGCGGCACGTGCCAGATCATCAATTTGATCACGCCCTGATGCAGGCAATAGCTTCAGCCCGTCTTCGACCTGCCCACCAACAAAATTAATTGCCGACATCAAGACGCCATTGGCCTTGCGCTGTCGTGCCGCCAGGTCAGCGATTTCAGCTTTTGCAGTCTCGCTCAGGGGCGTGGGCGCGTTGGCTGGGTTAATCTCTTTCATGGTCGGGTTTATGTCATCCATAGTCATGAAATGGGCATCGACTGCCGAAATTTCAATTGTTTGCAGCGGTCACTGCGCCGCTGACACCGTGCCATCCGTCTTTTGCAAGCGCCACGCCCAGCACACGTTCGGGGTTTGTGGGCGCAGGCATGATCACATCTGGCAGCCGCTCAAACCCAAAGCGCTGATAGTAAGGCGCATCACCCACAAGGATCAGTCGCGCCCACCCCAAGTCGCGTGCATCTGTCAAGCAGCGCTGCATCAAAAGCGAAGCCGCACCTTCGCCTTGCCGTGTCGGATGGACCGCAATCGGACCTAACAAGACCGATGGATGCCCCCCAATCAACACAGGCCAATTGCGCACCGCACCTGCCAATATGCCTTCCTCATCGCGGGCTGTCAGGCATAGCGGACCGATCGGATCAACGCCTTCGCGCAGGCGATACGACGACAAAGCAGACCGACCGGGCGCAAAGCATAGGTCGTAAAGCGCTTCAACCTCCCACCAGTCATCTGGCGTTTCTGTGGCCAATGTCAGTGCCGTTTGCTGCATCGTCTCTTTCATCTGGCCAAGGGCATTGGTGCAAGCTACCCCTAGGATATCAAAACGAAAAGGCGCTGCGATGTTCTATGAGCCCAAAAATGGCCACGGCCTGCCCCATAATCCCTTCAATGCGGTTGTGACACCCCGGCCAATCGGATGGATTTCGACACGGGGCGCCGATGGTCTTGATAATCTCGCACCCTATTCTTTCTTCAACGCGGTCGCCTACGTTCCACCACAAGTGATGTTCGCCTCAACAAGTGCCAAGGCAGATCGTGATGGCACCAAAGACTCGGTCGCGAACATCCGCGATACGGGCGTCTTTGCGGTGAACATCGTGGAATATGCCGCGCGCGATGCGATGAACCAAACCTCAGGCGCATGGGACAGGGAAACGGATGAGTTTGCGCAAGCTGGCATCGTAAAAGCCGACTGCGAAACCATCAACTGCCCGCGCGTCGCGCATGCGCCCGCCACCTTGGAATGCAAGCTTACGCAAGTCGTGCAGCTACCTGGCGAGGCGAACTTTGCGGTGTTCGGCGAAGTGACAGGAGTGCATCTGCGCGACAATTGCATCGTTGATGGCGCATTTGATGTCACCACATTCAACCCGCTCGCCCGTCTGGGATACCGCGACTATGCGGTGGTTCACGAAGTCTTTAGCCTGCAACGCCCAGACGATTAATGCCCGCCAATGATGCCAGTCTTTACGCTGTAGTCGACTGCAAGCGCATAGTCAGGATCATCGTCACTATCGACCATCAGGTGACCCGCTTTTGACAGCAACTGGTGGCAATCACGGCTGAGGTGGCGCAACTGTATCTGCTTGCCTGCATCGATGTATTTCTGGGCTAATGCCTCGATCGCCTGCAAAGCTGACTGATCTGCGACCCGGCTGTTTGCAAAATCGACGATCACAACATCCGGATCAGAGGCCACATCAAAGATTTCCGTGAAACCATCGGCAGAGCCAAAAAACAAAGGCCCTTGGATTTCATAAACCTGTGCGCCTGCTTCAGTGCGGCTTTCACGTTTGATCGCGTGAATGCGTGTGGCATTGCTCCAGGCATAGGCCAGTGCTGATACGATCACGCCGACAACAACCGCTGTTGCAAGATCGGTCGCAACGGTCACGACGGTCACAAGGATCGTCACAAAGGCATCTGTGCGTGGTACTTTGCGCAAGATGCGCAGAGAGTTCCACGCGAACGTCCCGATCACAACCATGAACATCACGCCAACCAAGGCAGCCAGTGGAATTTGTTCAATCAGACCGCTGGCAAATAGAATAAACGCCAGCAAAAAAAGCGCAGCAGCAATGCCAGCAATGCGCGTCCGTCCGCCGGATTTCACGTTGATCATCGACTGACCAATCATCGCGCATCCGCCCATGCCACCAAAGAACCCAGTGACTGTGTTGGCTGCACCCTGAGCAAGACATTCTTGGCTGGCACCTCCGCGCTTACCTGTCATTTCACCCACAAGGTTCAGTGTCAGCAAGCTCTCGATCAGACCAATCGCGGCAAGGATCAGCGCATATGGCAAAATAATCTGAAAGGTTTCCCACGTCAGTGGAACCATCGGAATATGAAACGGCGGCAGCCCGCCTTCAATACTGGCCAAGTCACCAACCAATGGCACATCAAGGCCAAAGCCAATCACAATCGCCGCCACAATACCGATACCGGCCAAAGGCGCAGGGATCGCATTGGTGATCTTTGGCATGACCCAAATGATGGCCATTGTCAGCGCCACAAGACCCAACATCAGATACATCGGGGCACCTGACAGCCATTCACCATTGGCCATTCCGTGGCCTGCACTTTCTGCAGAACCGGGCACCTGAAACTGGCCCAGCTGCGCAAGAAAGATGACAATCGCCAGACCGTTCACAAAGCCCAACATGACCGGATGAGGCACAAGGCGAATAAACTTACCCCAGCGCATGATACCTACGAAAATCTGGATCAAGCCCATCAAAACAACTGTCGCGAAAAGGTACTCAACCCCATGCATCGCCACGAGACTGACCATGACAACTGCAAGCGCACCGGTTGCACCAGAAATCATCCCCGGGCGTCCGCCAAAGACAGCTGTGATCAAACCCACGATAAAGGCGGCATAAAGACCGACCAAAGGCTCAACCCCTGCCACAAAGGCAAACGCCACAGCTTCTGGCACCAAGGCCAAGGCCACGGTCAGACCCGACAATATCTCAACCCTAAACTGACCGGGCGTCAGCGGGGCATCGGGATCACGAAGTGAAAGGCTGTCAGCGAAACTCGCTAAAAGGGCGCGGGCCATAGAATATCCTGTCAGAAGGGGATTTTCATTGCCCACTAAAGGAGCAAACAGCGCTTGTCACCCCTCGACCTTGCGTGAAACTGCGATGTTGCCGCATTGGCACTGGCATCCGGGGGCCGTTCCGTTTCAATATATGCCCATAGATCGTGACAAGGTGGCCCATGCAAACGAAAATCGGAATTATCGGCGGCTCTGGTATCTACAACATGGACGGTCTGGAAAATGCAGCTTGGGTATCGGCGGCTAGTCCTTGGGGAGCACCGTCGGACGATATTTTGACGGGGCGATTGGGCGGCGTCGATATGGCCTTTTTGCCGCGCCATGGACGCGGGCATGTGCATTCGCCAACGACCGTGCCCTACCGTGCCAATATTGACGCGCTTAAACGGATGGGCGTGACAGATATCATCAGCGTCAGCGCATGCGGGTCATTCCGTGAAGAAATGGCACCCGGTGATTTCGTTATTGTTGATCAGTTCATCGACCGCACATTCGCACGCGAGAAATCCTTCTTCGGCACAGGCTGCGTCGCCCATGTCAGTGTGGCGCACCCCACTTGCGAACGGCTCTCTGATGCGTGTGAAGCCGCTGGGCGCGACGCTGGCATCACCGTGCACCGTGGTGGCACCTACCTTGCCATGGAAGGCCCGCAGTTTTCATCCCAAGCGGAAAGCAAACTGTACCGTGATTGGGGCTGCGACGTGATCGGGATGACGAACATGCCCGAAGCCAAACTCGCCCGCGAGGCCGAGATTTGCTACGCCTCTATCGCCATGGTCACCGACTATGACAGCTGGCACCCGGACCACGGCGCGGTAGACGTCAGCGACGTGATCAAGACGCTGCAAGGCAACGGGACAAAGGCGCAAGACCTGATCAGCCGCCTGCCCGCCCTACTCGGCCCCGACCGTATCCCTTGTCCACATGGCTGCGACCGCGCGTTGGAATACGCAGTGATGACAGCCCCAGAAAAACGCGACCCTGCGCTGGTCGCAAAACTCGACGCCATCGCAGGCCGTGTCCTTTAAGAAAGCCTACACTCATGAAAACCGTCCAAGACTACATCCGCACGATCCCCGATTTCCCACATGAAGGGATCATGTTCCGCGATGTTACAACGCTGTTCAGCGATCCCCGCGGGTTCCGCATCGCGATTGACCAATTGCTACACCCCTACGCAGGGCAGCCCATCGACAAAGTCGTCGGATTAGAGGCGCGGGGTTTCATCCTTGGCGGGGCCATCGCGCACCAGCTTTCACTTGGCTTCGTGCCAATCCGCAAAAAAGGTAAACTGCCCGGCAAGACGATCGAACAGGACTACACGCTGGAATACGGCACCGCGACGATGGAAGTGCATGACGACGCACTGCAACCCGGCGAAAGGGTCCTGTTGGTAGATGACCTGCTTGCCACTGGTGGCACAGCTGAAGCGGGGATCAAACTGATTGAGCGGATGGGGGCCGAGGTGATTGGCTGTGCCTTTGTCATTGATCTGCCTGACATAGGCGGGCGCAAAAAACTAGAAGGCATGGGCATGGACGTCCACGCATTATGTCAATTCGAAGGGGACTAAGCCTCTATTTTCTATGTCCAATCAAACTTCCGCCGGAGGCTACCATCGCTATCGGTGGCGCAATACTGCCCCGGGGTTCATAATACCCTGCGGGTCCAACGCGTCCTTAACCGCACGTAACATCGCAAGCTTGGCGGGGTCCCCATAGGTTTCCAAGTCCTTCACTTTCAACCGCCCGATCCCATGTTCGGCACTCACTGAACCGTCCATCTCATGGACCAGATCGTGCACCACCCGTTTCACCTCGGGCCGCTCAGCTTCGTAGTCGGCACGCGATTTACCCGGCATTGGAAAAACATTGTAGTGCAGGTTGCCATCGCCCAAATGCCCAAAACAATTGATCCGAAATGCGCCCACCTCTGCCAATGCCTGCTTGCCGCGATCAATAAACGTCGGGATCGCACTTAGGGGGATCGCGATATCGTGCGAACTGACCGATCCTATCCTGCGGTTTGCCTCTGGAATACTTTCGCGGATATGCCAGAAGGCGGCGCGTTGGGCATTGCTTTGCGCAATCGCACCGTCGGTGACCAGCCCTGCCGCAAAGGCAGTCTCAAACAGACCCTCTAGCGCCTCTTCCGGGCTTAAACCTGCAGGCAAACCGACGTCGATCAGCACCGACCATTCTGGAACATGCTCAAAGGGTTGCTTGAACGCTGGCCCCACCTCGTCCAGAAAGTCGAAACCTTGACGGTGCATGATTTCAAAGGCCGAAACACCTTCGCCAATCTGCGCACCAGCCATCGCCAAAAGGTCCAGAGCGGCAGCAGGTGAGGTAACCGCCATCATCGCAGCCCCAACACCAACAGGACGCGGTGCCAGCTTCAATGCAGCACCGGTGATGATCCCCAAAGTACCCTCTGCCCCGATCATCAGATTACGCAGATCATAACCAGTATTGTCTTTGCGCAAACGGGTCAGCCCGTGCCAGATCGATCCGTCCGGCCGCACCACCTCAAGCCCCAAACACTGTGCCCGAGCATTGCCATAACGCAGCACATTCACGCCGCCAGCGTTGGTTGACAGCAATCCACCAATCCGCGCCGACCCTTCTGATGCCAATGAAAGCGGGAACAATCGCCCCACATCCTCGGCCGCCTTTTGGACATCGGCAAGAATAACGCCCGCATCGCAGACAAGGACATTTTCAGACGGGTAAACGTCGCGGATGCGGTTCATACGTTCCAATGACAGCACGACCGGTGTCGGCCCCTCATCAGATAGCTGCCCACCGACAAGCCCTGTACCACCGCTGTAAGGCACGATAGGCACACCAGCATCTGCACAAGTCTGCACTACCAAGGCAACTTCCTCAGTCGTGCCCGGCGCAACCACAAACCCCTGCCCTGCCCAGCGCCCGCGCGGTTCATTCAGATATGGCGCGTGATCGTCTTTGAACGCAGCGGCGGACAAAAGCGCGCGCAGGCTATCTTGGAACGCAGGCGTGGCTGGGTTGAGCATGTGAGGTCCCCTTCAGGTTACCACGCTACATGGTCCAAAACCACGGCGCGTCCAACCCGTTTAGCTGGCCAATGCCGCCCCTTCGGACAATGCGCCCAGCTTGGCATAAGCAATTTCTGGATCAACCGCGCCAAAGCCTGCAAATGTACCAAACCCGCAATCTGATCCGGCGATGACCCGATCTGCGCCGACTATATTTACGAAACGGCTTACACGTTCGGCGACCAGTTCTGGATGTTCGACAAAGTTCGTTGTCGTATCTACCACTCCCGGCACCAACACCTTGTTATCAGGGATGTCTTTCGCGCGATCGCGGAAGACCGACCATTCATGACCATGGCGTGGGTTGGACGTTTCAAACAGTACATACTGCGATTTTGTCGACATCAGCGTGTCGAACATCTTGGACATTGGGATGTCGCAGACGTGTGGGCCCTCGTAGTTGCCCCAACAGATGTGAACGCGGACTTTTTCGGCGGGCACATCTGACAGCGCGTGGTTCAAAGCCTCTACGTGGCTCGCTGCGATCTTGAGAAATTCATCATCGGACAAATCGTTAAACAACATATGACGCGACAGTGCGAGGTCAGGACAGTCGAGCTGTAGATCAAGACCAGAGGCTACGATTGTCTCGTATTCCGTCTTCATCGCATCGGCCAAGGCAGCCAAATAAGCTTCACGTGTTTTGTAGAAATCGTTTTGCAAAAACAAAGAGATAACACCGGGAGAAGCAGCGTTCATGAAGCCGCGTTCTGCACCATGTTCGGCCATCGCACTCTTGAGGTTGGCAATGTCTTTTTCTAACTCACCTTGCCCTTTGGACTTTACCTCGTTGACGCACATTGGGCGTGCGTATTGCGGGGTGCCGCCGTCGTCCGCTAAGCGTTTGAGAAAGCTCGGAAATTGCTTAAGGTCCGCAGGTGCGTTGCGCGGGCTATCGCCGTCAAAGCCAGTGTAGCGGTCTTTGA
The DNA here is from genome assembly GCA_947496605.1 of uncultured Paracoccaceae bacterium. Classification (GTDB taxonomy): domain Bacteria; phylum Pseudomonadota; class Alphaproteobacteria; order Rhodobacterales; family Rhodobacteraceae; genus Yoonia. The sequence continues at coordinate 313,522 of CANMDF010000004.1, forward strand.
CATAGGTCGCGTAGCTGATCTTGGATGTCTCACCATCGCTGACGATATCAACGCCTGCATCCACCTGTTTCTTCACGGTTTCTGAGACCGCCGCCGTCATTGCAGCATCGAAGGCACTCGCGTCATAGGGCTCATCATTTTCACGGGCGAAGATGAAATCCACGACTTCTTGGGTACGCGGCAAAGAGCCTACGTGGGTTGTTAAGACTTTCGACATTTCATCATCCTCTTAAGTATGTATTGCGTACAGAACCTGTACATATGCTGTACGTACAGCTGTCATCGCGCAGGTTGTTAACCTTTCCAAGTCGCTCCGGCAGGATCACCTGTTGCGACAATATGGTAAAGGCTAGCCTCACCTGTCATTGACGGCACAACACTGTGGGCCACGTTTTCAGGCACAGACATCGTGTCACCCGGGGCCAGCGTTGCCGCCCCACCGTCCCACGTCACTTTCCAATGCCCGCGCATTGGCATCAAAACTGATGGATAAGGGTGGGTGTGTTTGGCATCCGTCGCAGAGCCGCGCGTGATGAAATCAATCTCAAACCCCGGTTTGTCGCGCAGGATGCCGTTTTGACCGATGACTTTCGCAGGGCTTTTGTCGGCCAATGCGTACATATCCCAATAACGCGCCACATGGTTGGGCAAAACGTCAGCCGTGGTTGGTTCTGGTCGTTTGGCCAATTCTGCGTCGGACATCAGCGGCATCGGGGCAACCCCTTCGGGCAGCTGTTGCTGACGCTTGGTGTCGTAGAGCTTACCATTATCGCCCAAGATCAAACCGTGATCTGCTGCGTCTTCGATCACTTGCGGTGCCCACATCACACCGCCGCCTGCATCGTCACCGCCTAAGACGGCCATGATCATACCGTAGTCGGTGCCGATGTTCTCAAATCCGCGAAAAATACCCGTTGGGATGTTAAAGATATCACCCTCTTCCAAGATGACTTCGCCCGCGTCACCCCAGCGCCCCCAAAAGAAACGCCACTTGCCAGAAAGGACAAAGAAGACTTCCGCCGTATGATGATCATGCAAGGAATTGCGGACGCGCGGCGGCTGGCCTGCAGCCCCGATGTTGAATCCATGTGGGATGCCGATATGGACGTGTTGATCTGGGCTTTCAGAGACCCCACCACCGATGATGGTGAAGTTCTCTTTTTGGTCGGACCCCGGTGTGTGCGCATCAATAAAAGCTGTCTTGCAGGGCTGCAGATCGCCATAGCGGACGATGCGGGATTCCATCTCAGTAGGTGTCATGTCTTCTTTTCCTCTTGCGATGTGACACCGAATTTCTGGAAATTCGGTCGGTTCGTCAGAACTCTAGAATTCTGACTGCATCAAGATTTGTTTCCAGATCGCGATTTCGTCGTAGAGTGCAAATTCACGGCGTAGGCCCACACCATCGGGACCATATGGTCCAAACTCTGCATGGCACATGCCCATAACGTGGATGTTTGCGCCAGTAGGCTCGCCGAAACTGCCCCAGCCTTCGTGTTTGCCATCCAGCGACCAGCGGATTGCAGCGCGGGGGGAGAGCATATCAGCGTCCATGCCGATTTGGTGGTGAATTTTGAACTCTGCGTGCGGGAAAGATGACCGCAAGCCAACCCAAAATTCGAGGATGCCTTCCCAACCGACGGCACGTTTGGCCCCCGCATATTCACCTATGCAGGCACGGTCATAGCTTTCGCGGATATGCGTAAAATCGTGGTTCATGATACGCGTAAGCGTGTCGGCATAGCGTTGACCCCAAGGGTTGTCATTGCCAGTGCCATGATAGCCGCCATCCACATCTATAGCCGGCGTGAAGGGTTTTTTGGCCGACGCCGCTCCGCCTTCGCGTGCGATCAGTTCTGCTGCATAATCGCGTGGGTCCAGCCCCAACTGCCGGACAATACCGCCATAATCACGCACCAGCCATTCGTCATAGATGGTGTCTTCTTTGGCCGCACAATCGGCAATCACATAGGCATGCCATTGTTTACCCGATGCAGGACCAAACTGCCCGTCACGGGTGTGCGTTGCCCTTGTGTGCAGGCGGTGCGATGACAGATAGCCTGTATTTTCATCGCCCGACCAGATCACGTCTTCGCCCAAAAGTTCGCGGTCGGGGAATTCGTTGATCGTGGCCATTGTCGCTGCGATCACATCCTGATTGCCCATGCTGATCCCCATCGGCGAGCGCACAGGGATATCAGGCGCATAATAGTGATTCAGTGTACCGACGCCGCGGTCCTCCCAAATCTCTTTGGTGATCCCGATGATATAGTCAGGGAAATCTTTCCAGCGGTTGGAAAAACCTTTCATATGTTTGGTCCTTTGGTCGTGCCGCGCTGGATCAGCGGGCTATGAATTTCAATGCGTTGTGTGGGTGTTGATGGGTCTTCGATCCGGGTCAGAAGCGTATCAACGGTGGCTTCGACCATGCGGTTTAAGGGTTGGCGCATGGTGCTTAGGTTGTAGGCGGGCCATGCGGCCAGAGGCACATCGTCATAGCCGACGATTGCGACGTCATCCGGCACGCTTAGCCCCATTTCCTGTCGCAGTGTGTCCAAGACCGCAAAAGCCATGTGGTCGTTGCCTACGAAAATAGCCTGCGGTGGATTGGCGCTTTCCATCATGGTTTGGGCTGCTGCGGCGGCTGTTTCGCGGTCAAACATGCCATCAAGGATCAATGGCTCGATACCTTTCGCTGTGAGCGTCTCAAAAAAACCTGCTTGCCTGTCGCGCCCAGTCGATGACCCAGACCAGCCGCTGATATGACCCAACCGCGTATGACCACAGGACAAAAGAAACTCTGCAACAGCGCGTCCGCCAGCTTTGTTTGCTGAGGTGACCGAGGAAATGGCGGCACCTTCTTGACCGCGGTTGAACATCACCACGGGAATGCCAGCAGCCGCACAGCGTTTCGTCAGGTCATTGGTCATGCCAACCGAAGCTGTGATGATACCATCGACCTGATAATCGAGCAGTTCCTGCATCACCTCTTCTGATGCGCCCTGGCTGTTGGACGCGCTGAAGACCAGAATATGGTAACCTTTTTCCTGCAACGCATTCGACAGAAGTTGAAGCGCCAACGGGTAGAATTGATTGTCCAGATAAGCCACGACCAACCCGATGATCCGGCTTTTGCCTGTGATCATCGCACGCGCCATCATGTTGGGGCGGTAGCCCAGCTCGGCCGCGGCTTTGCGCACCTTGGCGATTGTCTTGGCACTCGCTGACGCGCCCGGCGTAAAGACCCGGCTGACCGCCGATTGGCTGACGCCTGCGCGTTCGGCGACTTGGAGAGAGGTGATCTTTTCCATCAGTCTGCCGTCCAGCCTCCGTCAATCAACAAATGCGTGCCAGTCATCAAAGCAGAGGCGTCCGACGCAAGGTAAACCACAGGACCCATCATATCGGTCACTTCGCCAACCCGCCCAAGTTTGATCTTATCCATGATCCACGCAACCCGGTCAGGGTTACTGAAAGTCTGTTCTGTCAGCGGCGTGCGAATAAAGGTCGGGCAAATCGTATTCACGCGGATGCCTTGCTTGCCCCACTCAATCGCCATGGCTTTGGTAAATCCTTCGACGGCGAATTTCGTGCCGCAATAGACCGCGCGATCTATCCCGCCGACATGAGCCATTTGGCTGGTGATGTTTATCAGGCTGCCGGGTTTGCCTGCAGCAAGCAGACCCTTAGCCACGGCGCGTGTCAGAAAGTATGCGCCTTTAAAGTTGATATCAGAAACGGCATCGAAATCGGATTCCGCTGTCTCAATCGCGGGCGAATGGATCGCGAGCCCTGCAGAGTTCACCAAGACGTCGAAAGGACCGTGCTCTGCGACGGATGCCTCAGTGCTTGCGATGTCGGCCACGTCCATTGTGATGGCGTCGGCTTGGAGTCCTGCCGTGCGCATCTCTTGCACCACACCGTCCAATTTGGCGGCGTTACGGGCTGACAAGGTGACAGCGGCCCCGACTTCGGCCAAAGCAACGGCACAGGCAAGGCCAATGCCAGATGATCCACCGGCCACAAGTGCGCGTTTGCCGTCGAGCCGGAAAGATGGGGTGGTGGGCAATGTCATGGTGTGGCTCTTTGGTTGTGGCCTTCGGCGCCTCCGGCGGGCGTTTTCGGACCAAGACGCAGAAAAGATGATGGCAGCGGAGGGTATGTAATACCCTGAAACGGCGGAAAGTCAGCATAACGCGCACGGCGTTCTGCATGATCTTCAGGCGGTGGGGTGCGTGCATGCACCAGTTTACCAAGAGGGCGCACATAGCTGGAGATTGTGCGTGTAGGATCTTCCCGCCATGTCAGATTAAAAGCGGCCAGTTTGGGGAAGAAATACATGTCGTGATAAGGCAGATGGTCGTGGATCCAGTACGCGAGATCACGCCAGTCACGTCCATGCGCGTATTGATCCGAAAACCACGGCACAACGATGCTTGCGCAAGCACCCATGCGCCCTTTGGCATCGCGGATGTCCCAAATATGGCCTGCGTAATTGGCCACGTTGCGTGCGCAGCGTTGAGGCTTGGCCTGCGTCGCGCCGTAATGGTTCAGCGTTGGAGAGCGATAGGCGGAGCGCACGGCGATGGGGCCGAAGGTGTCCGTGAGCGGATCAAGCAAGTCTTGGCATAGCCTTTCACCCGCGGCGATCGCTAGGTTTGGATCATTGGGAATGTTGGGGATGGCGTGAAAGTTGCCGATCTCGGAGTAGAGGAAGTCCCGCATGAAAAAGTGCTTTGAGAGACGCACCCGTCCGAGGTCTTCAAGACTGCTGTAACTTTTGGGTTTGCGTCTGTTGGTGCGTGTGGATTCCATATCAAAGCGCCCTGCCCGCGGAAAGCTGAGGAGCCTCCGGCGGGAGTTTTTTTGGCAAGATGATATGCGATTGGGTCATTCTGCGGCTGCGCCGTAAGCCACGTTTTTACCGCCGTAGCGGCGCACGCGGATGTTACATTGTTCAGCGTGGCCGACAAAGCCTTCGAGCATGCAAAGCCGCGAGCCATATTCACCCACAATGGTGGCTGCTTCATCGGTCAGCACCTTTTGGTAGCTGTGTGTCTTGAGGAATTTGCCCACCCAAAGACCGCCAGTGTAGCGCCCTGCCTTTTTGGTAGGCAGCGTGTGGTTTGTGCCGATGACCTTGTCACCGTTGGCGACATTGGTCCGTGGTCCAAGGAAGAGTGCGCCGTAGCAGGTCATGTTCTCTAAGAACCAATCGTCACGGTCAGTCATGACTTGGACGTGCTCAGACGCGATATCGTCTGCGACGGCCAGCATTTCGTCGTAGGTGTCGCATAGGATGACTTCGCCGTAGTCTTCCCATGATGTGCGTGCCGTTTCCGCTGTCGGTAGGATTTCAAGAATACGGTCGATTTCGGCCAGTGTTTCTTTGGCGAGCTTTTCAGAATTTGTCAGCAGGACCGCAGGTGAATTGTAGCCGTGTTCGGCCTGTCCCAGCAGGTCTGTTGCGCAAAGTTCAGCGTCGACCGTGTCATCTGCGATCACCATCGTTTCGGTTGGCCCGGCAAACAGGTCGATGCCGACACGTCCAAAGAGCTGCCGTTTGGCTTCGGCCACAAAGGCGTTGCCGGGGCCGACGATCATATGGACTGGGTCAACCGTTTGCGTGCCCAGCGCCATGGCACCCACCGCCTGCATGCCACCGAGGACATAGATCTCATGCGCGCCGCCCATATGCATCGCCGCCACGATTGCCGGATGCGGTGCACCGTTTTGGGGTGGCGCGGATGCCACGATGCGCGGGACCTTCGCGACCGAGGCCGTGAGCACGGACATATGTGCTGACGCAACCATCGGAAACTTGCCGCCCGGCACGTAGCAACCGACCGATTGCACGGGGATGTTCTTGTGCCCCAAGATCACGCCAGGCATGGTTTCAACTTCGATATCTGTCATCGACACGCGTTGCGCTTGGGCGAAACTGCGGATTTGGTCTTGGGCGAATTTGATGTCTTCCATGTCGCGAGCTGAGACTTTGGACATCGCGGCCTCGATTTCAGACTGGCTGAGGCGGAAGTTAGCCGGCGAATAGTTATCGAACTTTTCGGATAATTCGCGCACGGCCGCATCCCCGCGCTTTCCGATGTCGCCAAGCGTCGTTTCGACAATGCCGCGCACTTTGGCGTCATCTTCGGCGCGTTCGGCTTCGGGTTTACCGGATTTGAGATAGGTGATTGCCATTTGCGAACCTCTTAAACTGTCATGCGGGGGCCGGGTGCCAAAGCGTGCTGCCCGGGGAATAGATCAACGCCCATTTGCAAAAGGACGTCGGGAATATCGACGAAGACCCAGTTCTCGACCAATAGATCGCCTTCACGTCGCCACCAGTCGCAGACGCGCATCAGCAGTGTGTCGGTCGTTGCTGGCTGATCAAGGAACGGTCCTTTGCGCACGCACATGAGCGACGGCCAACCCGCACTCCAGATATAGTCGCCATCAGCAGCGCGGGTCAGGTGCGCAGTCACACCGTTGCCAGCAGCACCGCCGGACCATTGTGAAAAGGCGTTTTCAAACGGGACTTGGAAGCCTGCGAAATTCTCAACCCCGACGAACGAGCCGAAAGCGGCGGGTCCATACCAAACCATGTTGTCGTGCCAGTAGGGACGCCATGCTTCATCTTCGGTGGCGAGACTTTTGAGCATTGCGGTGACCATTTCAGCCGAGCTTGCGCTGCGGGCAGGGTCATTGTCGTGCAGTTGAAAACCGTCTTGTGTGGCGGGGCCGCGGTGCGGGCCGGTGTAGCCACGATCTCGCCCCGGGCTGTCTTTGATAGGCCACTGACCAGCGGCGATCATCAGTTCGGGAATATCCAGGTAAATCCAGCTTTCAACGGCTTGGCCGTTTTCCATACGGTGGAATTCACCAACGCGCAGATACGACAGGGTACCGGTGGCTTTGATGCCAAGCCAATCTTGGGCGAAATGCCCGACATAGTAGCCAGTGCAGGTGACCCAATCGGCGCCCTCGTACTGCCCACCTGTCAGAATGTAATCGCGGCGGAACAGCCCTTGGAGAGCGGACTGAAGTGGCGCGAGGAAGCCATCAATATAGGCGTCCGGTCCGGCCAGATCGTTAAACGGATGGCTGTGATGGATCACCGCATCGGGTGCAAAAAAGCCACGCACGGCCGCGTCATGCCCGCCGGGATGCGCCAGCGCATCAAGATAGGTTTTCGCAATCCGTTTGTTGGCCAGATGGGACATTAGTACCCGTCCGGTTTGGGCGGCTCTGCATCGCCGTTGTCGTATTTTTCCCAGCCTTCGCCGCCGAATACATCGACGCCCAACTGCATCATCACGGACGCGAAATCAACCGAAACGGGGTTGTCTGCGATGCGACCATCCTCGATCCGCCAGAAATCCATGTAAGGGATTTTGACGCGCTTGCCTGTTGCTGCAATCCCCATGAAGGTGCCAGAGTGTGTCCCTTCAATATGGCCGAAACATGCGGCCCATTCGCCGTCGGCGAGGAATTGATCGGTTTTGTAATCGCGATCCGTGAAAGCCGCCCGCAGCGGCCATTGCCAGTTCCGCTGAAACGCATGCACGCCGTTTTTGGTGCCACAGCCTTGGTTGCCGCGCCACGTGAAGCTTTCGGTGAAATACTTCAGCATGTTCATTTCGTTATTGGCAAGGCCCTGCTCCATCGCTTTGACAGCGTCGAGAGAAGCTTGAGATTTTGCGTCGCGGGTCATGTGGCGTCCTTGATACATTTTGCTGTCAACAAGGGTGCATTTTTGCGCGCCCTGATAGCAGCTAGGAAATAAGATGTCAGATGGGCAGGCGTGCTACAGACGCTCGCCCGTTTTTTGATCAAACAGGTGGCAAATGCTGGCGGGAATGCTTGCATGGACAGCCTCGCCGATATCGACGCGATATTCTTTGCCCGATTTGACCGACACAACGGTTCCGCCCACACGCATAGTGACCATTGTCGCCTCGCCCAAAAGTTCAAGCGAATAAACCGTTGAATTCAGCTCGGCTGGACCATCTGCGACGCTGGCGTCTTCTGCGCGAAAGCCCAGCGTGATCGGGCCGTTGTGCGTTGTAGGCAGGCCGCTGATAGACAGATCTTTCGCCGTGAAAGTACCGCCACTGATTTCGCCATCAACAAGGTTCATGGCCGGTGATCCGATAAAGCCAGCCACAAAGGTATTGGCCGGGTTGTCGTAGATTTCGGTTGGGGTGCCGACCTGTTGGACCACACCTTTGCTCATGACCACAACACGATCAGCCAATGTCATGGCTTCGATCTGGTCGTGGGTCACGTAGATTGTGGTGACTTTCAGTTCATGGCTCAGGTTCTTGATCTGCGCACGCGTTGAGACCCGCAGTTTTGCGTCAAGGTTTGAAAGCGGCTCATCCATCAAGAACACATTGGGTTCGCGGACAATTGCGCGGGCCAAAGCGACACGCTGGCGCTGACCACCAGAAAGTTCGGCAGGTTTGCGGTGTAGAAATTCGTCCAGCTCAACCATCGCCGAAGCCCGCATGACCCGTTCGTCATGTTCGGCCTGCGGAACACCGCGCACTTTTAATGGGAAGCGGATGTTCTCATAGACGTTCAGGTTGGGATAGAGCGCGTAACTTTGGAACACCATCGCGACGTCCCGGTCTTTGGGCTCTAGGTCATTGATCCGCTTACCGTCGACAATGATATCACCGTCCGTCGCGTCCTCTAGTCCTGCGATCATGCGCATCGTTGTTGTCTTGCCGCAGCCAGACGGCCCCAGCAAAACCAGGAATTCCTGATCGGCAATCGTCAGGTCGAAACTTTGTACGCCAACAAAGGACCCCCATCTTTTGGATACACTGCGAAGCTGAATTTCGGCCATGATGCGCCCCTTGCATACGTTTGCAAAAAGACTGGAGCGATTCCAAATTTCTGGCAAGTCCTAATCGGAAATAAGTGAAATTCTTTTATTTTCACAGCAAAATGCTTGCGTGGACGTGCTCTTTGAAGGTTAACTTGCAAACGTATGCAAAGTCACCTGTGATTCGCAGATGGCCAATATCCAACCGGCAACGTCCGGGACCAAAAAGAACAACTGGGAGGTTCTTATCAAAATGAAAATCTGGAAAAATGCTATGTTGGGCACTGCTGTCGCAGCGCTTTCCGCGACAGGCGCTCTTGCTTGTGAAGCTGACGGACGTGTCAGCATCATCGGCAACGAATTCCCTGCGATTCAAACGGTTGCGGCCGCGGCTGGCGCCTGCGCCGGAATTGAATTCACTTCAAACCTGACTGCCGACCACCAGACGCTGAACGTGGCTGGTATGACAGGCAACCCTGCAGAGTACACAACTGCAATTGTTGCAAACTCTTCCATCGTCGCGCTGATCAACGAAGATGTGATCCAGCCGCTCGACGCATTGGTTGCTGAATATGGTCAGGACATCTCACCTTCGCAGTTGATCACCGTTGACGGTAAGATCATGGCCGTTGCGTTTATGGCAAACGCCCAACACCTCGTGTACCGCGGTGACGTGCTTGAGGCAGTAGGCCTTGACGTACCGACATCCTACGAAGAAGTGCTTGCTGCTGCCGAAGCGATCCGCGCTGCTGGCATCATGGAGAATCCCGTGGGTGGCGCATATGCCGCTGGTTGGAACCTCGCGCAGGAATTCACCAACATGTACATCGGTACAGGCGGCGAATTCTTCACACCCGGCACTGCTGAAGTCAGCATCAATAACGCCCAAGGCGTTGAGGCGCTGGAAATGATGAAAGCGCTGACCGCCTATATGAACCCCGACTATCTGACACATGACAGCAACGCGACATCTGCGGAGTGGGAAGCTGGCAACGTCGCCCTGATGAACATGTGGGGCAGCCGCACAGGTGTCTTGATGGACGACGAAGGTTCCGCACCTGAAGTCTATGAAAACACAATGGTTTCCGGTCCTTTGACTGTTGGCGACAGCGGCACACCAGCGACGACATTGTGGTGGGACGGTTGGACCGTGGCCAAGAACGTGAGCGACGCAGATGCTGCGGCCACATTCCAGGCAATGGCAGCCGGCGTGTCTTCTGACATCTTGAACGACGAAACCATGAGCCAAGCCGTTTGGTTGATGGACGGCTTCGACGCCGCCCCCGTGAACGAGGGCGTTTTGGCCTCTGTTGCGGCTGGTTCGCGCCCCTACCCAATGCGCCCATTCCAGGGCCTGTTGCACACAGCGCTGGGTGACAACATTGCCGACTTCCTACAAGGCAACGAAAGCGCTGAGCAGACATTGGCAGACATCGAAGCGGCCTACACAGCTGCTGCGACTGAAAAAGGCTTCCTTCAGTAAGGAACCCAATTGGGAAGGCGCGGTTATGCGCCTTCCCTGACCAACTTGCGGGGCAACGCAAATGAAGCATTCATCTTTTTTCTGGTTTGTCCTGCCGTCAGCGCTTTTGATGCTGGCCTTCATCGCATTCCCTATCGTTTCGGTCGTGACCCAGTCGCTTTATCAAGAGCATGAGCAGGTGATCATTGAGGTCGAAAACTGCGGTCCCTTCGGGTGTACAACGGCTGAATCAGTGGATCAGGAAGCAACCGCGGCACTCCGCGAGGCCCAGCCGTTGGGCCAATTTGCGGGGCTCGATATCTACAAAGACCGCAACCACCTTGCATTCGCAGAGGTTGGTGAAGCCTGGACAAGCTCAGTCAGCATGCGCGATTTTGCCGGGTCCCTGATGAACCTGCCGTTTTACGACGCGATCGCATTCACTTTGACCTACACCGCTGTTGTTACACCTCTGACGATCATATTTGGTTTTTTGATTGCGATCGGTGTGAATGCGGTCGCTCGTGCGATGCGCGGACCTACCATTTTCTTGTCTCTGCTGCCCATGATTGTCACACCAATTGTCGGCGCACTGGTTCTGTTCTGGATGGTGGATGCCCGCGGTGTTCTGGGCGCTGCTTTGCAGTGGGCGTCTGGCGATCCGGACTTGTCCGTCAAAGCCTCGACCCCGCTGATGTGGATCATGTTGATGGTCTACGGCACGTGGTCGTCTGCGCCATTTGCTTTCATCGTCTATTATGCAGGCCTGCAAACCGTAAATACTGACACGCTTGAGGCTGCGATGATCGACGGCGCCACCCGTTGGCAGCGCATCCGCTACGTTGTCATTCCGCATCTTGTACCACTGACCACATTCATCGCGTTAATCCAGTTGATGGATAACTTCCGCGTCTTCGAGCCCATAATCAGTTTCAGCGCACAGGCCCATGCAAGGTCGCTGTCGTTTGCAATCTTCAATGACCTCGGCGGTGAGACAAGATTGCTGTCCTCAGCTGCTGCGACTTCGGTGCTGACCATCATTGGTGTTGCGATCCTGTTGTCGCCTGTCCTTGTGCGCACGTGGCGCGATTTTGGAAAAGAAAGGTAGTCTGATGTCAAAAGCCACCCGCCTTTCACCTACGACCAAGATTGTTGCATATGGATTTCTAAGCCTATGGCTTGTTATGGCCGCCTTCCCCTTTGTCTGGACCCTTTGGGGATCTTTCAAAGTTGAAGGCGATTTCTTTTCCAAAGCGGATTGGGCCAATTCCCTATTTGGCACGCTCACTATGTCTGAAACAGGCGGCAGCTTTACTGGCGACGGCTACTATGGCGCGTGGGTTCAAGAAGAATTTTGGCGTGCAGCCTTAAACACACTCATCGTTTGCGTCTGCGTCGTAACCATATCGCTGACCTGCGGCACGCTGGGTGGCTATGCCCTGTCACGTTCGACCTATCGCTATGCGTTTTGGTTCTTGCTGTTTGCACTGATGTTCCGCGCCATGCCGCCTTTGACGCTTGTATCAGGCTATTTGCTGCCGTTCTTTGAATGGAACCTTTGGGGGCATCTCAGCACCACGATCATTGTGCTTGTGGCGATCAACCAGCCATTTACGCTTTGGATGCTACATGCGTTCTTTAAGAACATCCCCAAGGATCTGGACGAAAGTGCTATGGTCGACGGTTGCACCCGGTTCCAAGCCTTCCGCCATGTTATTATTCCGGTCATGTGGCCCGGTGTGATCACCACCGGATTGTTTAGTTTCTTGCTGGCCTATAACGACTTTGCGGTCACCACGATGCTGCTCAGCAAGGAAAACCAAACGATGGTGCCTAAGCTGGTCAGCTTTCTTGGGACGACCCAAACGAAGGGTAACGTCATGTTTGCGGTGGCCGCCGTTGTATCGATTACAGCGCCATTGTTCGTCATGATCATCTTCTTCCAAAAGCAGATCGTATCTGGTCTGACTGCCGGTGCTGTGAAGGGCTAAATTACGATGAGTTTCCAATCTGAAAAAGCGCTGGTGCGCGCCCATTATGATGCTTTGGCCAAAGCGACACCTGATACGGTGGCCGGTGTTTTGGCAGAACGTACAAGCGCAGACTGGCATTGGCGCGGCATGCATCCTTTCTATGAACAACATGGCGCGGCGGCGGTGGCAGAGAGCTTTTGGTCACCGTTTCTGACGGCGATGACGAAGGTCCAACGTCGTCAAGATATCTTCATTGCAGGCCATAACGAAATCGATGATTTTCAATCTGTTTGGGTGATCTCGATGGGTCATCTGATGGGGCTATTTGATCAGCCCTTCCTTGGCATTCAGCCAAATCGACGCATTGCGATGCTGCGTTATGCCGAGTTTAACAAAGTGGTGGACGGCAAGATCGTTGAGACTGCGCTATTCTGCGACCTCATTCACCTAATGAACCAAGCGGGCCAATACCCCCTGCCCCCACAAACGGGCATGCATTTGGTCCAACCCGGCCCCGCGACCCATGATGGTTTGCTGTTTGATGATGCTGATCCTGCAGAGGGCGAAAAGACCCTCGCCAACATCAATGCGATGATTGGCGATATCAACGCGCATCAGAAATACGCTTCCCCCCAAGAAGAGCTGGCCCAATGTTGGCATGACGACATGCTGTGGTGGGGTCCCGATGGGATCGGGGCGACCTACACGATTGATCGCTATGTCGCGCAACACCAGCAGCCGTTTCGCCGCCAGATCACAGACCGTGTCTATAATGGCCATGTCTGCCGCTTGGCAGAAGGCAACTTTGGCGGTTTCTTTGGCTGGGCAAACCTGAGCGTGACGAATGGTGGCGGCTATCTGGGCATGCCCAAAGGCGGCCGTTCCGAGATGCGGGTCGTCGATATGTATCGGCGTGATGGCGATAAGTTGGCCGAGAACTGGATCTTCATCGACATCCTGCATTTCCTGCATCTGCAAGGGCTGGATGTTCTGGGGCGGATGAAGGCACTGGGTGGTGAATAGCCGCTCTGAGCCCATTGTGACCGATTTTCGGCAGTGCAGCGAAAGTCCGCAATCATGAAATGTGAAGCGATGTGATACTTGTTCGACATGATGAAAACCTCAATCTAAGTGTGCAGAAGGCACGATCTGCGGCTGCACCCGATTGTGACGCGGCTGGTGGATGCAAAGACGTTGGAGAAGATGGCCGCGAGTAGGGTGGATCAGGGAGATGCGAAATGAATGACTGGACCAACGGGTTTAAAGGTGTTCTGTCGAATTGCCATCCAAAAACGAGTGCATTCAAGGAGCAGTATTCATGGCTTGGTTAACGCAAGAATCCTACTACCCGCAGCATCGTGTGTCGCTGGAAGTGAACAAAGACGACGAGAAACGTCGCTGGGCATACTATGATGGACTTCAATCGGCGCGACGTAAAGAGTTTCAGGATTATGAGTGGGGAGAAGGACGCGGTTCTCCTGTGACAAAGGGATGGGTGTTTGACCTGCCGGGTTGGGCCTTCAGGATCACGTTGAAAGGCAAACCAAATGCAAAGCGCAAGTTGCCCAACTTTACGGCAACGCGGGTTGGCTACCTTATTTCGCAAGAAGTTATTGACCTCATCGAAAAACACGAACCTGGCGTTCATAAATATTGGCCAACTGAAATCTCGTGGAAAGATGGCAGCCCCTATCATGAAAAGCTGTGGATTCTGGTTGTGCAGACGCGCGCAAACACACTTAGCCATTGGGAATTAACAGAGCGGAGTGGGACCAAGGCATTGCGTCCGTATGAAGAGAGAAAGGCCGACCCTGTCGGCTTGATCCACGACAAAACGTTGACTGCGGAACGTGCAATTTGGCGCGAGTGCAGCGAGCCGGGGAAAGATCCTGATGACATCTTTATTTCGGACGCTTTCGCCGACGACCTTGTCAAAATTGGCAGCGACGGTTGGGAACTGACGTTCCGGACGCAAGAAGCATAATGCCTATTTGGGAAACGACCCAGTGGCAGGATTTTCTGGGAAAATCGCCTTCAGTGCTTAGAAGCGAAGGCAGCGTCGCAAAATCATGATTGCAGACATTCGCGCCTCAAATATGAACGGCAACAAAGTCCGCACAGCCGCCATTCAACCGACGTCGGTCTTACCGCGTCGATCATTGCGCAAGTTGGCGTAGAGGACGTGGTTCCGCCAGCGTCCGTTGATTTGCAGATAGCTTTGCGCGACACCTTCATATTTGTAGCCACATTTTTCAAGCAGCGACCGGGATGCGGCGTTTTCTGGCAAGCATCCTGCTTCTATGCGGCTTAGATCCAGCACTGAGAACGCATGATGTACGACCGCTTGGATGGCTTCGCGCATGTAGCCTTGCCGCGCGAAAGGCTCGCCGATCCAATAACCTGTGATGCCTGATTGGGACGGGCCACGTTTGATGTGGTCAAGCGTGATCGCACCTAGCAGACCATTGTCTTCGCGCCGCACCAAGAACAGCGGCATCGCTGTGCCATTCGTAATGGACCGCTGCGCCCAATAGACCCGATTGGTAAACGCCTTGCGTGACAGGTGATCAGACGCCCACGTCGGTTCCCACGGTTTGAGAAAGTCTTCGCTGTCGCGCCGCAACGCAGCCCAAGCGCGAAAATCGCTGTGGACCGGCGGGCGCAAAGTCAGCCGTTCAGTTTCAATCCGGACCTTTTTTCTGGTCCCAATCATTACGCAGCCAACCGTGCTTTCAAAGCATCCAACGTAGGTGCCGCATCAGCCGGTCCATAAAGTGCTAAGGCCGTACCCGCCTGCCCCGCCATTTGACCGGCAAAGTCGCGGACATCGCCAGTTGTCACATCGTCAATCCGTTCGATTGTCTCATCAATGCTTGGGATACGCCCCCAGATGGACAAAAGCCGCGCAAGACGTTCAGCCCGGTTTGATGGGCTTTCCAGCCCCATCAAAAGACCCGCTTTCATCTGTGCACGCGCACGGGCAACTTCGGCCGCGCTCATGTCATCAGCGGCGCGTTTCATCTCGTCCATCGTGATGTTTGCAAGTTCGCCGATTTGTTCAGCGCTGGTGCCCGCGTAGATCGTCGTCAGGCCTGTGTCTTCATAGGCTCCCGCTTGCGCAAAGATCGTGTAGCAGAGGCCGCGCTTTTCACGCACCTCTTGGAACAGGCGCGACGACATGCCGCCGCCCATCGCGTTGGCATAGATTTGTGCGGTGTAGATCGCTGGATCGAGATAGGTTGGTCCTTCAAGCGCCAATGCGAAATGCACTTGTTCAAGGTCCTTGTTCTCGCGCCGTTCACCACCGCCAAATGTCGCTGGTTGCATCAGTTCTGGTGCACGTGCCACCGCAGGCAAATGCCCAAACAGTGCTTCGGCTTGGGCGACGATGGCGTCATGATCAATCGCCCCTGCCGCCGACAGGATCATCTGGTTGGGGCCGTAATGTTCACCTACAAACCCTTGCAGGTCATCGCGGCTAAAGCTGCTGACCCTTTCCGTTGGCCCAAGGATAGTACGGCCAAGGGCCTGATCGGGATAAGCCACCTCTTGCAGCCAATCAAAGATAATATCGTCAGGTGTATCCAGCGCTTGGCCGATCTCTTGCAGGATCACGCCGCGTTCAACCTCAATCTCGGCAGGGTCAAAAACGGGATTCAACAGGATGTCTGAGATCACATCAAGCCCGAGGGTCACATCACTTTCCAACACACGCGCATAGTATGCCGTCATTTCACGGCTAGTGTAGGCGTTGATATAGCCGCCCACGTCTTCGATGCTTTCGGCGATTTGCAACGCGCTGCGCGTCTTAGTGCCTTTGAACGCCATATGTTCAAGGAAATGCGCGATGCCGTTCTGCTCAACCCGTTCGTGGCGTCCGCCGGCCTGCACCCAAATGCCGATTGATGCTGATTTTAGCCCCGGCATGTCCTCGGTGACGATGCGAAAGCCGTTGGACAGCGTGTGCAGTTGGATGGTCAATTCTGAATCCGTTCTTTGATAACAGCCTGAAGTGCTGCCAAGTCGTTGCTGACGCGTGTCACACGCTCTGGTCGATCATAGAGGTCCGCCATGCGCGGGGGAAGAGGTGCGGCGACACCTGAGGCTGCTTTCACGGCGTCAGGGAATTTTGCGGGATGTGCAGTGGCCAGCGTGATCATCGGCGTGGTGCCAAGGTGCGGTTCAGCCACGTGGACGCCGACGGCGGTGTGCGGGCACAAAAGTTCGCCGTGGTTGGCCAGATAGGTTTTGATCGCGGCATGGGTTTCATCTTCGGACGCACGGCCGGATTTGAAGGTGTCCTTCAGCATCTGATAGGCACCTTGACTGATCTGGAAACCACCCTCTTTCAAGTCTTCCATTTGCCCTGCTACCGCTGCCCCATCACGCCCGTAAGCGTCAAAAAGCGCGCGTTCGAAGTTAGAGCTGACTTGGATATCCATGGATGGGCTAATTGTGGGCTCAACCCCTTCTTTGGTGTAAGCGCCTGTTTCCAACGTGCGGTGCAGGATGTCGTTGCGGTTCGTCGCAACGACAAGATCGGCGATGGGCAGGCCCATCTGTTTGGCAATGTAGCCCGCGAAAATATCGCCGAAATTGCCTGTTGGCACCGTAAAGCTGACCGTGCGATGCGGTGCGCCCAATGAGACTGCCGACGTGAAGTAATAGACGACCTGCGCCAACACGCGGCCCCAGTTGATCGAATTGACCCCTGCCAGTTTCACATCTTCGCGAAAGGCGAAGTCGTTGAACATGTCTTTGACGGCGGCTTGGCAATCGTCGAAATCACCATCAACCGCGAGTGCGTGCACATTGCTTTCAGTAGGTGTCGTCATCTGGCGGCGCTGTACTTCGGACACACGCCCATGGGGGTACATGATGAAAACATCGACGGCCTTGAGGCCCCGGAATGCTTCGATAGCAGCCGATCCTGTGTCGCCAGAGGTCGCGCCAACGATAGTGACCCGGTCGCCTGACCGTGTCAGGGCCGCTTGGAACATCTGCCCGATCAATTGCATTGCAAAGTCTTTGAAGGCCAGCGTTGGTCCGTGGAACAATTCCAGCAGGTAGTGGTTGCTGTCCAGCTGCACCAGTGGTGCACGCGCGGCGTGGCCGAAGCCAGCGTAGGCTTGGTTTATGAGGTCGCGGAATTCTGCGTCGGTGAACGTGTCGCCGATGAAAGGGCGCATAACGTCATAGGCGACCTCTTCGTAGGATTTGCCCGCCATCGCCGCGATCTGGGCGTGGGTTAGCGTTGGCACGTCTTGCGGTACATAAAGGCCGCCATCGCGGGCCAGCCCGGTTAGCATCGCTTCTTCGAAACTCAGCACAGGGGCAGTGCCACGGGTCGAGATGTAGCGCATCAGTTTTGGGCGTCCTTTGGGCGCAGGGTACGGCGTATCAGGTACAGGCTCATAATCGCCCAAACTGCGGCCAGCAAGAACCATGTCACTGCGTATTCGAAATGGTCGTTCTTGATGGAAGCCGTGTTGACGGGAAGCGGAGTGATCCGGGGATCGGGCGGAGATATTTGTGTCGCAACGATCATCAAAGGCAGGGTGCCCAAAGCATCAGACATGGTCACGACGTTGCGGGCAAACCAGATATTTGCCGCAAGGTCCGGTTCGGGTGTGCTGCTGTTCTGGTCGTCAGGCCAAATCAACGTGCCTGTGATCTGCATCGGAACCAGCAAAGCCGAGGCGTCTTTGTTGTCAATCGCAAGCAAACCTTGGTCGACCATGACCGGGCCAATCACCGTCTCAAATCTGGATATCACGCGGTAGCCTGTCCCCGCCTCTGTGCCGGATACAAGCACATGCAATTCGTCACCAGTGGGGCGCCCGCGCAGAACGACGCGGGTATATTCGTCGCTCGTCTCATTCACGAACATTGAAAGAGGGCGTGCCGGCGCTTCAAGTCGGGTCTCGATCCCTGCAAGAATCTCTTGTTTCCAGGCAAGACGCTCAACCTGCCATAGGCCAAGGCTGATCAATACGGCGCAGCCTGCCAGCCCAAGGATCAAAGGAAAGAAAATTCTACGCAGCATCTTGCGCCCTTAATGGTGAAAACGCGCGAGCTGCACTCGCGCGTTTGGTATCTCGGTAAGGCGGATCAGGATCTACCTTACATGTCCGACGCTTAGATGCCCCAGATGTAGACAGCAAAGAACAAGAACAACCAGACCACGTCAACAAAGTGCCAATACCACGCGGCAGCTTCAAAGCCGACGTGCCGCTCGGGCGTAAAGTGTCCGGCGCGTGCCCGCATGTAGCAAACGAAGAGGAAAATGGTACCAATCACAACGTGGAAGCCGTGAAAGCCAGTCGCCATAAAGAAGTTCGAGAAGAACTTGTCACCGCCAAATGTCCAGTCCTGCTGGACCAGCAGATACCAGTATTCATAGGCCTGCAAACCAGTGAACAGGATACCTAGGATCACTGCGAGCAGGAGTCCGTGCTCTAGGTCTTTGCGGTTGTTTTCATGCACAAGCGCGTGGTGCGCCCAAGTGACCGCCATACCAGAGCAAAGCAGTACAAGTGTGTTGATCAATGGCAGGTGGAAAGCGTCAACCTGGTAAAAAGACGGCTCGACGTAAGACGTGCCCGCATATTCGCTCATCGGATAGATCGTGTGTTTGAAGAACGACCAGAACCATGCGGCAAAGAACATAACTTCGGACATGATGAACATGATGAAGCCATAGCGCAGGCCGATCCGCACAACGGGCGTGTGATCGCCGACGTTGCTTTCGGCCACAACCTCGGCCCACCATGCGAACATGACGTAAAGGACAGCCGCAAAACCGATCAGGAACATATATGGCCCTGACCCGTGCATCCAAATCACCGCGCCGAACAGCATGATGAAAGCACCCAAACCGCCCATAAGCGGCCAGATTGATGGCGGAAGAATGTGAAAATCGTGGTTCTTAGCGTGCGCCATGTGGTGCGTTCCCTATCGGCTAGTCGTCTTAATTTTGTATGGCGTCTTGCGACGCCGGTGTCAAAGTTTCCTGCGTAAGTGAGGCTTGGATTTCCTCTTCCGGCAGATCAATTTCGTAGAAAGTGTAGCTGAGCGTGATTGTGTGCACATATTGCCCTTCGCGGTCATCCACGATGGCGGGGTCCACGAAAAAGCTGACCGGCATCATCACCGTCTCGCCAGGCATAAGAACTTGCTCAACAAAGCAGAAGCATTCAATTTTATCAAAGAACGCGCCTGCCTCGTAAGGTGTCACGTTGTAGGCGGCTTGACCCGCGATAGGTACGTCCAGCGGGTTGTGCGCCTCATAGAAGGCCAAACCGGTTTCGCCGATCCTGATCTCCATTTCGCGGACTTCGGGTTTGAAGGTCCACGGCATGTCACGCTCAAGCGATGCATCAAATCGCACCTTGATCGTTTCGTCCAAGATCACGTCGCTGCCGGTTTCGGCCACGTTTGTGGCCCCACCAAAGCCGGTCACCCGGCAGAACCAATCGTAGAAAGGCACTGATGCCCAAGCCAGCCCGCCCATCAGGACCACAACCGATACCGTCTGCACCAATGTGCGCTGTGTCCCTTTCAGATTTGGAAACAAGGTCATTCGCCTGCGCCCTCCTCTGGGATGATCTGTGGACGTGCCACGTGGTCAAAACGCTCAAATTGCGCGGTTTCGCCAAGTTGCAAAACCTTGACCACCGTCAGACCGAAAATGATCGCGATGAAACCCGCAAGGATCAGTCCAAGCCCATAGTTGCGCCCTTTGCGCCGCTCGTGGATTTCGTGTTCGACGTGCAGTGCCATTACCAGCCACCAATCCCGTATAGCCGCAGGACAGCTTCAACCAGCAGCGCCACGAAATGTGCAAAAAGATAGTAGAGCGATACCTTGAAGACTTTGATTTCAACCCGATGCTTGTCTGCTTCGCAATCTGCATCTGTGCGCCGCGAGATATCGATGGCACCTTTCAGGAACCAAGCGTTCATCACAACAGCGACAGCCAGATAGAAAGGTCCACCGATAGATGTGAATCCAAGCCCAATCGCGACTGGCACCAAAAGCAGTGTGTAGATAATCACGTGCTTGCGGGTCACGTCCCGGCCATGTGTTTCAGTCAGCATGGGCACACCCGCATTGCCGTAGTCAGATTTGACGAAGAGTGCGAGCGCCCAAAAATGTGGAGGTGTCCACATAAAGATCAGCGCGAACATCAGCACGCTTTCGATGCTGACGCTGCCTGTGGCCACAGCCCATCCGATCATCGGAGGGAACGCACCGGCCGCCCCACCGATCACAATGTTCTGCGGTGTCGCCCGCTTAAGCCACATGGAATAGACCACAGCGTAGAAAAAGATGGTGAACGCAAGAAGAAACGCGGCGAGAAAGTTTGTCGCGAGCGCCAGCAGGACAATTGCAAACCCAGAAAGCCCAAGCCCGATACCCAATGCTTCGCCCGGTGCGACGCGACCTGACGGAATGGGCCGTCCTGCCGTGCGTTTCATGCGCGCATCGATGTCAGCGTCCCACCACATGTTCAACGCGCCGGATGCGCCAGCGCCGACAGCGATGCAAAGGATCGCCACAAAACCAATGAAAGGATGGACCGGTACTGGGGACACCAAAAGCCCGACCAACGCGGTAAAGACCACGAGCGACATCACACGTGGTTTCAACAGAGCGAAATAATCGCCCATGCTTGCTTCATAGCCTTGATCAGATGCGCTTATATCGCTCATGCCGGACCTTTAGATCATCGAACAGATGTTGGGTGTAAGGTGGGCTAATGTCCCACCTTACGACTTAGGACGTGCCGGTCGCTTCTGCGAGCCATGCATCATATGTCTCTTGGCTCACAACTTTGACTGTGATGGGCATATAGGCGTGGTCTTTGCCGCAAAGCTCAGAACACTGGCCAAAATAAATGCCTTCTCGCTCAGCCGCAAACCACAGCTCTGCGAGGCGGCCGGGGACCGCGTCCTGCTTCACGCCGAATGCAGGGATCGTCCAAGAGTGGATCACGTCTGCTGCAGTGACCTGCATAACCACTGTCGCCCCGATAGGAACGATCACGGCTGTGTCTGTCGCCAGTAAGTATTCCTGCTGGCTGTACCCGTTCTCTTCCAGTTCATCACGCGCCAGCATGTAGCTTTCGAACTCCACGCCGTGGTCGACATATTCATAGCCCCAGTACCACTGGTAGCCCGTCACTTTGATTGTGATGTCAGCCTCAGGGATTTCTTGTTGCTTGAACAGCACCGGCAGCGAGAACGCACCAATAAAGACCAAGATCACGACAGGAATTACTGTCCAAGCCACCTCAAGCGGTGAGTTATGCGTAAATGTCGCCGGCTCAGGGTTTCTTTTATGGTTGTAGCGGATCACAACCCACGCCAGCAGTGCCGTCACGAACAGCGTGATCACAGTACAGATAATCAAAAGCATGTTGTCGAGCCACACAACGTCCCGTGCGAGCTCGGTCGCGGAAGGTTGAAAACCCGTGCCGCGGTCAACTGGACGGCCAACAATCTCAAGCTCTTGATCGATTTGCTGTGCTGTTGCGGCGGTGCCTGCCATGATCAGACCCGCTGTGGTCCAAACTGATGCAGCGATGGTGTTCAAACGCATATCATACCCTATCTTCAATGCACCTGTTGGTGCGTATCCCTGGCTTTTCCGTTCGGGCTTCGGACGGAATCCCATTGTATTCGAATGACCGTGTCCCATATCCTGATAAACAACTCAAGAACCGCTGTTGCGTCAAACAGACGCTTTCGCCACAAAATTTACCTTTGCCCAAGGAAAACCGCATGTCCGCAGACCCGTTTCGCCCGTTTGAGACCAATCTTGATCAGGACACTGCCCTTGCGCTGTTGCGCGAAGCGACAGCGGGTGCCGACGATGGAGAGTTGTTCCTAGAGCGCCGCAAGTCAGAAGTGATTTCTTTTGATGATGGCCGGATCAAGACCGCCAGCTTTGATGCGTCCGAAGGCTTTGGCCTGCGTGCTGTGCGCGGGGAGACGGCAGGCTATGCCCATTCCACCACGATTGATGAACATGCATTAAAACGCGCTGTATCTACCGCCCGTTTGGCTGTTGGTGATGGTGGCGGCACGATGTCAGCTGCACCGGCAGGTACTAATCGCAAACTCTATTCAGATGATGATCCGATGTTACAGGCCACTTTCCCTGCAAAAATCGATCTGTTGCGTGAGATTGACGAATTCGCCCGTGCGCTGGACCCCCGCGTCGTACAGGTCTCCGCCACAGTTGCTGCCTCCCATCAAGAGGTGTTGATTCTGCGACCCGAAGGCACTTTGGTCACAGATACCCGCCCAATGGCCCGCCTGAACATTAGCGTCATCGTCGAAGAGAACGGCAAGCGCGAAAGTGGCGGTATGGGCGGTGGCGGCCGTGCCGGTCTGATTGGCCTGATTGGCCGTGATCATTGGGAACCTGTTGCGCGTGAGGCTTTGCGCATCGCGCTTGTGAACCTTGATGCCGAACCTGCCCCTGCGGGTGTGATGGACGTGGTCCTTGGCCCCGGTTGGCCTGGCATTTTGCTGCACGAAGCGATTGGTCACGGGTTGGAAGGTGACTTTAACCGCAAGGGTTCAAGCGCTTTTGCAGGTTTGATGGGCCAGCAAATCGCCGCCAAAGGTGTGACGGTTCTGGATGATGGCACGATCCCTGATCGTCGTGGCTCAATCACAGTTGATGATGAAGGCACGCCCAGCGCCAAGAACACGCTGATCGAAGACGGTGTTTTGGTTGGCTATATGCAAGACCGCCAGAATGCCCGCCTGATGGGGGTTGCCCCAACAGGTAATGGCCGCCGCGAAAGTTATGCCCATGCGCCGATGCCGCGTATGACGAACACATATATGCTCGCGGGTGATACCGCCCCCGAGGCTTTGGTCGCTGACCTAAAGGACGGCATTTATGCGGTCGGGTTTGGTGGAGGTCAGGTCGACATTACCAATGGGAAGTTCGTGTTTAGCTGCACAGAAGCTTACCGCGTCAAGAATGGTGTTGTTGGTGCACCCGTCAAAGGGGCCACGCTGATTGGCGATGGCGCAACTGCGTTGAAGCAAATTCGCGGCATCGGCAATGATCTTGCACTTGACCCCGGCATCGGCAACTGCGGCAAAGCCGGGCAATGGGTGCCGGTTGGCGTGGGGCAACCCAGCCTCATGATCGGCGGCTTAACGGTCGGTGGCGCAGCGGCGTAGGTCATTGATGCTTGTTTTGACGATCGGCCTAATTTTAACTTAGTTTGATTCAGAACTCGTTAACTTCCTTCGTTTTATTGTGACCCTGCAATATGACGGAGCAGACGGGATGACCGGAACACACACTTCTTCCAATCACCCCCCACTCCTACCCACCATGGAAGACGACCTAGCATCTCGGCTCCGTCTATTGCGATCACGCCGGGTTGGCGTTGCAACATATCGCCGTCTGCTGGCAGAACACGGCAGTGCGGCTGATGCGTTGCGGGAATTACCGAAAGTGGCGAACGCCGCGGGCGTTTCGGACTACAAAGTGTGTCCAGAGGGCGTGGTTGCGGCTGAACTAAAGGCGGGCAAAGCTGCAGGCGCTGCGTTGATTGCGGAAGGTACGTCCAGATATCCAAAGGCCTTAGCCGATATCGCCGATAGTCCACCGCTTTTCTGGGCGCTTGGCGACATATCGCTGCTGCAACGCCAGATGATCGCACTTGTTGGCGCGCGTAATGCGTCTTCGCTGGGAACCCGCATGGCCAAGCGATTGGCCGAAGATTTGACCAAAGCGGGGTTTGTTGTCGTATCGGGTTTGGCACGCGGCATTGATGCCGCAGCACACCATGGTGCGCTGGCAGGTGGCACAATCGCCGTGATGGCCGGGGGTGTCGACAATATATACCCCGCAGAAAACACCCAACTGGCCCAGGATATTGCCAAGAAAGGGTTGCGCCTGTCAGAGATGCCAATGGGCCTGCAACCGCAGGCACGCCATTTCCCAATGCGTAACAGAATAATTTCCGGTCTGGCCCAAGCGGTCGTTGTCGTTGAAGCTGCTGCCAAATCTGGCAGCCTGATCACGGCCCGCAATGCACTGGATCAAGGACGCGATGTGCTGGCCGTGCCCGGTCACCCATTTGATGCACGGGCTTGGGGTTGCAACATGCTGATCAAGGAAGGTGCTGCATTGGTCCGCAACGCCGAAGATGTGATTGATATGGTAACGCCTGTCGCGGAACCTGCACCTGAACTTGAATTGGGACGGCCCAAACCAAACCCGCGCAGTTTGCGCGATGTAGCGGCACTTCATTCAGAAATATTAGCGCGACTTGGCAGTGCGCCTGTGGCCGAAGATCAGCTACTGCGCGACATCAAAGCTGCTGCTATAGATGTGGCCCCTGTCCTGGTGGACCTTGAACTTGAAGGCAAAATCACACGACAAGCCGGTGGTTTATTGGCCCGCATTGTCTGAATTTTCGGGCTAAGTTCTACAAAGAAATTTCCCCTCATTGACATTCGGCAGGCAGACGCCACATCTTGCCCGACCTAAGGACCCCTATTTTTCGTAAAGGATTCTCATGCCTGTTGTCGTTGTCGAATCCCCTGCGAAGGCCAAGAAAATAAACGGATATCTGGGTAGTAATTATACTGTCCTTGCATCTTACGGGCACGTCCGTGACTTGCCGCCAAAAGACGGTTCTGTCCTGCCAGACGAAGATTTCGACATGAAATGGGAAATCGCGTCAGACAGCAAAAAACACATCAAAGCGATTGTCGACGCCCTAAAAAATGACAACGAACTGATCCTCGCTACCGACCCCGACCGCGAAGGCGAGGCCATTTCTTGGCACCTGACCGAGGCATTGCTGGCTAAGAAGGCGATCAAGAAAGACACGCCCATCAGCCGCGTTGTTTTTAATGCGATTACAAAGTCTGCTGTGACTGATGCGATGGCCAACCCCCGCCAGGTCGACCAACCATTGGTCGAGGCCTATCTGGCCCGCCGTGCGCTGGATTATCTGGTTGGCTTTAACCTGTCGCCCGTCCTTTGGCGCAAATTGCCAGGTGCAAAATCAGCGGGCCGTGTGCAATCGGTCTGTCTGCGCATCATCGTCGAGCGTGAGATGGAAATCGAAGCGTTCCGCAACCGCGAATATTGGACCGTCAAAGCATTGATGCAGTCCCCGCGCGGCCAAACCTATGAGGCCCGTTTGACGACACTTGCTGGCAAAAAGCTGGACAAGTTTGATCTTGAGAATGCAACGCAGGCAGAATTGGCTGTTCAGGCGATCAATTCACGCGACCTGGTGATCAAATCGGTTGAAGCGAAGCCTGCGACCCGCAATCCATCGCCGCCCTTTATGACCTCTACTTTGCAGCAAGAGGCCAGCCGCAAATTTGGTATGGGCGCCAAGCAGACAATGGGCGTCGCCCAGCGTTTGTATGAGGCGGGCCTGATTACCTACATGCGGACCGACGGCATTGATATGGCCCCTGAGGCGGTGACCGGTGCACGTGATGCGATCAAAGCCAAGTTCGGCACAGAATATCTGCCCGATCAGCCGCGTATTTATAAAAACAAAGCCAAGAACGCCCAAGAAGCGCACGAATGTATTCGCCCGACCGAAATGGATGTCAGTACTGAGGACGCCAAAATCGTCGATGCGGATCAGCGCAAGCTTTATGATCTGATCTATAAACGCACGATGGCCAGCCAGATGGCTGCGGCGCGGTTAGAGCGGACGGTGGTTGATATCACCAGTGCCGACGAACAAGTGATTTTGCGCGCCAATGGGCAGGTCATGGTGTTTGACGGCTTTATCGCGATTTATGAAGAAGGCAAGGACGATAGTGTTGTCGATGATGACGACAAGCGCTTGCCGCAATTGGCCGAAGGTGAAAAGGCCGAAAAGAAAACGGTCGATCCAGAACAGCACTTTACCCAGCCCCCACCGCGTTACACCGAAGCGACTTTGGTCAAGCGTATGGAAGAATTGGGCATTGGCCGCCCCTCGACCTATGCGTCGATCGTGACCACCATTCAGGACCGTGGCTATGTTGAGAAAGACAAGAATCGCCTGATCCCGCAAGATAAGGGCCGTTTGGTCACGGCATTCCTCACCAATTATTTCCGCAAGTATATCGGGTACGACTTTACCGCCGAGCTTGAAAACCAGCTGGACGAAGTCAGTGCAGGTGACGCGGATTATAAGAAAGTCCTCGCGCAGTTCTGGCGCGATTTCTCTGCCTCGATTGCCGAAACCGCAGATTTACGCATCACCGAGGTGCTGGAAAAGATCAACGATGTGCTGGAACCACATTTGTTCCCGCCGCTCGAAGATGGTGGCGATCCGCGTCTTTGTCCGAACTGCGGTGTGGGCCGGTTGTCGATGCGTACCGCCCGCGCGGGTGGTGCCTTTATTGGTTGTTCCAACTATCCCGAATGCCGCTACACCCGCGCGTTTGGGCCGCCAGATCCTGAGGCCGAAGCGTCGGCTATTCCACCAGAAGGTAAACTGCTGGGCACGGATCAGGGCGATGAAATCCGCATCTTTAAGGGCCGCTTTGGCCCCTATGCGCAGCGCGGCGAAGTGACCGAAGAAAACAAAAAACCACCGCGCCAAGGTGTGCCTGAGGGTTGGGAGCCTGAGGAGGTGACCCTCGATCAAGCCTTGATGTTACTGTCCTTGCCCCGTGAATTGGGCCCCCACCCCGAAGATGGTGTGATGGTTTGGGCCAACCTTGGGCGCTATGGCCCCTACCTGAAACATGCCGAAAGCACCTCACACCGTGGCGGCACCAACGCCAACCTTGAGAGTATCGACGAGGTATGGACCGTCGGCATGAACCGCGCCGTGCAATTGCTGGCCGAAAAGGTGGCGTCACGTGGCCAACGCGGCAAGGCTGCTTTGCCTGTGCGTGAACTGGGCGAACACCCTGAGGCGGGCGGCCCGGTCAATATCTTTGACGGCAAATACGGCCCTTATGTGAAATGGGAAAAGATCAACGCAACGATCCCCGACACGATTGAGCCATCTGAACTGACGATGGCGCAGGCCGTGCATTTGATCGATGAACGCGCCGAGAAGGCAGGTAAGAAGAAGCCTGCGAAGAAAAAGGCGCCAGCCAAGAAGAAGACGGCAGCGAAAAAGAAACCTGCTGCAAAGAAGGCGAGCTAGACCTTTCTGCAACGCGGCATTTTATTGACTCTCTCTGGCTTGGGCGGCACAACATCCCAAACCACGCCGGAGAGTTCGCCCTATGAAGAAGATTTATCCTAACGCGGCTGCCGCCCTTGATGGGCTTTTGCATGACGGCATGTTCATTGCCGCCGGCGGTTTTGGCCTTTGCGGCATTCCTGAATTGTTGCTGGATGCGATCAAAGAGTCTGGCACCAAAGATCTGACTTTTGCCTCCAATAACGCAGGCGTTGATGATTTTGGCATTGGCATTCTGTTGCAAACCCGGCAGGTCAAAAAGATGATCAGCTCTTATGTCGGCGAGAACGCCGAATTTATGCGCCAGTATCTGTCCGGTGAGTTGGAGCTAGAATTTAACCCCCAAGGTACGCTGGCGGAACGTATGCGCGCTGGCGGCTGCGGAATCCCCGGTTTTTATACAAAGACTGGTGTGGGTACTGTGATTGCCGATGGCAAAGAGCACAAAGACTTCAATGGGCAGACCTACATTATGGAAGAAGGCATTTTTGCTGATCTTTCCATCGTGAAGGCTTGGAAAGCGGACGAGACCGGCAATCTGGTCTTCCGCAAGACGGCCCGCAATTTTAATCCACCTGCTGCGATGTGCGGGAAAACCTGTGTCGTTGAGGTCGAAGAGATCGTGCCAACGGGGTCGCTTGATCCCGATAGCATTCACCTGCCCGGTATCTATGTGAACCGCTTGATCCAAGGCGATCATGAAAAGCGCATTGAGCAACGTACAGTGAGGAGCGCATAAGATGTGGGATCGCAATCAAATGGCCGCACGCGCCGCACAAGAACTGCAAGATGGCTGGTATGTGAACCTTGGCATTGGCATTCCAACTTTGGTGTCGAACTATATCCCTGAGGGGATCGAGGTCACTTTGCAGTCCGAGAACGGCATGCTGGGCATGGGCCCTTTTCCGATTGACGGCGAAGAAGACGCCGACCTGATCAATGCAGGCAAGCAGACCATCACTGAATTGCCCCAAACTGCGTATTTCGATAGCGCCCAATCCTTTGGCATGATCCGAGGCGGCAAGATCGCGATGGCGATCCTTGGTGCCATGGAAGTGGCCGAGAATGGCGATCTGGCGAACTGGATGATTCCCGGCAAGCTGGTCAAAGGCATGGGGGGTGCCATGGATTTGGTCGCCGGTGTTGGCCGCGTAGTGGTCGTGATGGATCACACCAACAAACACGGTGTCAGCAAAGTTCTGAAGGAGTGTACCCTGCCACTCACTGGTAAAGGTGTCGTTGATCGCATCATTACGAATATGGGCGTTTTGGATGTTGTTGAGGGTGGTCTAAAAATCGTTGAGACCGCCGAAGGTGTTTCTGAAGACGAACTGCGCGCAGCGACGGAAGCAGCGATTGTCTGATCTTTCCGTTATGCACGAAGTGAGCGGCACAAAAGGTCGCTATTATATAGTGCATGTTTCGGGTGAGAGTGAGCTGACCTACTCCATCATGTCGCCCAAACAGGTGATTGCCGACCATACACAAGTTGCCAGCGGACACGAAGGCGAGGGCATTGGTTTGATGATGTTGCGCGAAATGGTGGCTGATGCACGCAGCAATGGGCGCCAGATCGTGCCGCTTTGCCCCTTTGTGAATGCCCAACGTCGCAAGCATCCTGAATGGGCCGACGCGTTTTCGGTCTAAATTCCGTTTACGTTGAAGACACAGGCGTCCGTGATCAATTCAGGAGGTGTTTGGCAAAGCCCTTTGGCGACCTGCCATGCAGCTAAGACCTTGGGCACATAGGCCCGTGTTTCTGGAAATGGTGGGATGCCCTCATAGCGGCGCACGTTGCCTTCGCCGGCATTGTAGCCAGCCAAGGCCAAGAGTGGATCGTTATCAAAGTGATTCAGCAGCCATTCAAGATAGGCAACGCCACCTTTGATGTTTTGTGCCCCGTCCGTGCTATCGGTCACACCAAAGCGTGTCGCGGTCGCCGGCATCAACTGCATTAGCCCGGTGGCCCCGGCAGAACTGACGGCATCGACACGTCCTGCGCTTTCAACTGAAATGACTGCAAGAACCAGTGCAGGGGATATTGGTGTGCCGACAGTCTCAAGCAAGATGCTGCGCCCGTGTATGGATGCGATATCTTGCAAAGACTGTAATCGTGGTGATGGGACGCCTTTGCCGGATGGGGCTTTGTTGAGCTGTGACATCGCGAGTTGGAAGCGTACCGGACCTTGCTCATCCAGTTTTGTCGGGACTGTCGTCCAAAACCACTCCAGACCAGATGGTTGCGGCACGACAATTGGGCTTCCAACTGCCGCAGGTGCGGCTTCGGGCTCTTCTTCTGATTCTGGCCTGTTGTCGAAGGCAGACCCCAGTCGCGGCGCATTTGGATCGATCTGAACAGTGATCCGACTACCCGAATCTCCGCTTGGGACTGGAATGCGTTTGAACGTATAGTCCGGCAAAAGCCGATCATCATCCGCCAAGACAGGCATAGATCCAAGAATCGCGCATAAAAGAGCTGCGCTCGTTAATTTCCGACTCATTTTTCGACCTGCTCTGCGGTTCTTGTTAATTTAAAGATGGCAGAAAGCGGCCAAGATTCCAGTAATTAAGGAACAATGGGGCCGTTTTTGCTTGTATTGACGGCATTCTAGCAACTAATGGCTGCGAAAATGAACGAAAGATGAATATTTCTTTCATTTAAAAACAAACACTTATCTGATCGTAAGCCGGATTCCGCGATTTGGGCGCAAAAAAAGATTTGATGCCAAACTCCCGCCCCATTCAAATGGCTATATGTCTGCATCCAAGACGGTGTTCGCGTTAGCGTAACAAGTAAACTGATGCCGACGCGGAACGAAAACAAAACCTGCTAATACCCTGAGGAGGGAATTCTAATGCTTAACTTTATCAAAAACTTCCGTAACGACGAAGACGGTGCCGTAACAGTTGACTTCGTAGTTCTGACAGCTGCAATCGTTGTTCTGGGCCTCGCAGTAGGTAGCGCAGTAAGCACTGGCGCAACTAACCTGGCCAACGACATTCGTCAGGACCTGAACGCTCAGTGTTCCGGCGGTTCTTGCTCATAATCGCATCTCTATGATTGCGTAGTGTACTATTGGTAGCGCCGCCAGATGGCGGCGCTACTTTATTAACCGGTATCCTGTAAACGACTATACGACCCCTCCAATTTTGGTGGAATCGTTGAACCGCTTGGTGATCTGACATCATCTAGCCCGTGCCTTAAATGCAGAATTTGCAGAATAGGATTTAGGACAGCCATGAAGACCTTTCTCATCACATTTCTTTCTGACGACGATGGTGCAATCACAGTTGACTTCGTTGTCTTGACTGCTGCGATCTGTCTGCTTGGTGCAGCTGTGGTCAATGCCTTCTCTGGCGAGCCAATTAGAATGGCAAATAACATGTCGAATTTCATGGAAAGTCAGTGCTCGGGTGGCGTCTGCGATTAAACTTCGACTGCCCGTATTGGCCAACTTTGCTGAAAGACATCATTCTTTGATGTTGTTCGATCAGACCTTTTCGACGACTGTGGGTTGAAGCCGCGAACGAACCTCACTTTGGACACAATTCTCGCATCTGCTGTGCGCGCGGTTGTAAACTGATTGCGTCAGTCCACGACACAATATAAATCGCTATATGATGCACAACAAATGTTGGGGGCGTTCTGCTTTGCTATTAGCGGGATATTAGCCAACAAGATCTAATGTGTTAGAAATTCGTTGCCCCTTCGCGGGTGAATGGCAAGAGGTTAAGTGATGCGCGCAGTATTTGGATTGGTTCTTTTGATCGGAATGGGCCTGGCAGGTTTCGCCGTTTATATGGTGAACCAATATATGGATACGCAGTCATCTGAGCTACAACGCGAGAGAGAGCGTGCCGCTACAGCGATCCGAACAGTCGACATCTACGCCCCGACGCGCACCCTGACCTATGGGGATCTTCTAAGAGCAGAAGATGTAAAAATCATCAAATATGCCCGGGACTTTTTGCCCGAAGGCGTCTTTGCAACCGAAGAAGAGTTGTTTCCAGATGGCCTAAACGTACCGCGGGTCGTACGTATTCCAATGCAAGAGAATGAGCCTATTCTTACTGCTAAGGTGACAGAAGCAGGCGCACCGCAAGGTATCACAGCCTTGTTGGACCCCGGTATGCGCGCATTTCCGTTGCCAAACGGTATGGTGCAGGCGTTTGCGGGCGAACTGCGCACATCTGATTTGATCGACTTGTATTGGGTCGGTCGTGTCGGCAATGGGCAAAATATCTCTCGCCTCGTAAAGTCACGACTCGAGATCATCTCGATGGATGAACCAGACGCACGCGGCAATGGCGGTGGTACCAACGTCGTTCTCCAAGTGTCCCAGTCAGACTTTGCAGATCTACAAGTATTGCGCTCAGCAGGCGCACTGTCCCTTACCCCGGTCGGGCGAAATGACGAAGAACTGGGCGATCTGACAATCGAAACCAACATCCGTGATGTATTGGGTATCGTCGAAGAAGTGGTTGAAGCGGCTCCTGAGGTCGTCGAAGAAGAGCGTTGCTTTGTCACGCAGCGCAACGGGACCGAGCGCATCCAAGTTGAAATTGAGTGCTCGAACTAGGCCATCGCTTGGTTTAGTCGACAACACTCTGCTTGCGCCCGCAAAATCTTGTGTTGTGCGCGGGCACAGACACTCAGATTAGCGAGTGTTGCGAATTACCCACATGCGCTCCACCCTCCAAAGCCTTGATTCTTGCAATAAAACTGGAACTGTCCCATGGTCACGACATCATGGGCGGGAAGACCCGTTTAAAACGAGGCGTGATCGGAGAGGCAGGTCACTTATGAAATATGACAGATTCTTAAAGGCAGCTATTGCTGGCTTGACGTTGTCGCTAACAGCGGCAGCACCTAGTATCGCACCGGCCGAAACACTGCGCGTATTGCGCGGTGCGGCATCCAGTGCATTAAGCGTCCCGATGAGTCGGGCCGTTGTCGTGGAGAGCGATGTGCCCTTCACGGAACTATCTATTGCGAACCCTGGCATCGCCGACATTTCGTCGCTGTCAGACCGCACAATCTATGTTTTGGGCAAAGAGCCGGGTCGCACAACATTGACCTTGCTTGGTGAAAACGGGCGCTTGATTACAAACGTCGAAATCCACGTTTCTCCAGATATGGCAGAATTCAAAGAGCGCTTGACGCAAATTTTGCCAGGTGAACCTATTGAAGTGCGCACCGCTAACAACGGCATCGTTCTTTCAGGTACCGTGAGTTCGATTGCGCGCCTTGACCGCGCTTTGGATCTTGCAGAACGCTATGCACCTGAGCGTGTTTCCAACCTTATGACGGTTGGCGGGACGCAGCAGGTTATGTTGAAGGTACGTTTCGCCGAAATGCAGCGTTCCGTTAGCAAAGCGTTGTCAACGTCGCTGTCTCTTGGTGGCACTGGCTTTGACGGTGACTTGACCGCGCGAGGCGGCACGAACCGCACCGTTGGACAAGCCGGCGTAGCAGGTGCACTTGGTGGTGCCCTACCCGCCGCAAACGCGAACAACGGCGCAGTTCTCTTTGGATTTGGTGCCGGTGGCCTTGAAGTAGGAATTCTGCTCGAAGCGCTTGAAACTCGGGGTGTTGTGCGATCCCTCGCGGAGCCAAACCTGACAGCGCTCAGCGGTCAGGAAGCAACATTCCTTGCAGGTGGTGAATATCCTGTACCGACAGCCAATGACGGCGGCACGATTGCCGTTGAGTTTAAGCCATTCGGTGTGGAATTGAGCTTTATCCCACGCGTTGTGGATGGCGACATCATCAACCTTGAGCTTAATGCAGCCGTATCTGCTGTTGATCCATCAAGTGGTTTCCAAGCAAACGGTTTCTCAGTTGACGCATTTACACGTCGTGAGACCTCGACAACAGTCGAGATGCGTGATGGCGAAAGTTTCGCGATCGCAGGCTTGTTGTCGGATGATTTCAACGACTTGAATGGTCAGGTTCCTTGGATTGGTGACATCCCAGTCTTGGGCGCATTGTTCAGAAGTGCTGAGTATGCACGCCGCCAAACAGAGCTTGTTATTATCGTCACACCGCATCTTGTGTCTCCGACACGCGGTGAAGCGTTGGCATTGCCGACAGACCGCGTACGCGCACCGACCGAGCAAGGCTTGTTCCTCTTTGGGCAAGTTGCACGCGAAGGTGGGCCATCAAGCGGTGGTGCAGGCGAAGTGGCACGCCAGGACTTTAGCGGGTCCTATGGCTATGTCCTTGACGAATGATTGGAGCTAAGTCGATGAAATATATGATCACAGCGGCTATTGCTGCAGCAACTCTGAGCGCTTGCTCATCCGCCGACAGGCAGGTTGGAATGGCTTCATTCTTTACCGAAGCTGGTTCAGCGCTTGATTCGGGCGACTTTGGTGAAGCGACGATGAACAACCGTCTCGTGCAGACCGGTCAGTTAGATTATACGGTCAATCTTGCACGCCGATTTGCATCTGACGTGAACTCAACGATCAAC
This sequence comes from uncultured Paracoccaceae bacterium, assembly GCA_947496605.1. Taxonomy (GTDB): domain Bacteria; phylum Pseudomonadota; class Alphaproteobacteria; order Rhodobacterales; family Rhodobacteraceae; genus Yoonia. Next base: position 347,462 of record CANMDF010000004.1, read on the forward strand.
TTTGAGTTCAACTCATCGGTGCTTGATGCAGATGCGCGCAGCACATTGATGAAACAAGCAGATTGGATTCGTCAGTTCCCGGAAGTGCGCTTCAAAGTTTACGGCCATACCGACCTTGTCGGCAGCCAGCGCTTTAACCGCACGCTTGGTCTGCGTCGTGCCCAGGCTGTTGTTGCATTCTTGTCCACTCAGGGCATCAGCCGTGACCGACTAGAGGCCGTTGTTTCCTTCGGTGAAACGCAACCTGTTGTCGTGACAGATGGACGTGAGCGTCGTAACCGTCGCACAGTCACAGAAGTCACCGGATTTGTTGAAAGCGATCCGATGGTTCTGAACGGCAAATATGCAGAGATTATCTTCCGCGATTACATCGGAAGTACTGCACAAGAGAGTACCGCAACTGCCGGCCAACTCTAAGCGGCACCTTTCCGCTTGCTTCGTTGGCGCCGGATTCTTTCATCCGGCGCCAACTTACGACCAAACATTCGCAAATCGTTGCATTTTTCTGCACAGTCGCTCTGTTTTGGTCCTATTATCGACAAAATTCCCTCGAATAATCAGTCAAGAAGAGCGCCTTGCAGCAGTGCGATAGGCAATACATATTGTTGTGCTAGGCTTGCGTTTACCTGTGGCATATATTGAACGTGAATTACTGATGGGGACATCAAAGAAATGAGTACAAGTCCGGTCGTTCAAAGCGATCCACCACAGATTGTGGCATGCACGATCAGCCGCGATGTGCAGAACTTCGATCTGCTGATCGAAGACATGGAATCAGCCTTGGGCGACGCTTGGGGCGATCTGAGCTTTGACGACGCGGCGGCCTTTCTTCAACAGCCCGAGTCTAAGGGTCTTCAATTTGTGACATTGGCGATGGACACCGAAGACGAAGACAACCTCTCGGCAATTTCTGAAGTAATTGTTGCTGCAAAAGAATCTGGCATCAAAGTCATTCTGATCGCAGAAGACGTCAGCCCAACTGCACTACACCAATTGCTGCGGCAGGGCGGTGATGAATTCGTCCCCTACCCTCTTCCTGAGAACGAATTGGCCCGCGCGATTGAGCGGGTTTTGACCAAAGAAGAAGTACCTGTTGCCCAGAGCGGCGAAAAGGGTTTCAAGCCAACCGGTGACCGCGCTGGCGTTGTCATTCCAATCCACGGATTGGCGGGTGGCACAGGTGCGACGATGATGGCCGTCAATCTGGCTTGGGAACTCGCAAATATCGAGAAAACCGACCCGCCGAAGGTTTGTTTGCTTGATCTTGATTTCCAGTTTGGGTCTGCATCCACTTATCTTGACCTGCCACGCAGGGAAGCCGTCTTAGAGTTGCTGACAGATACCGCGTCGATGGATGCTGAATCTTTCTTGCAAGCGACATTGGCATTTGGCGAAAAGATGCATGTCTTGACCGCGCCAACAGATATGATCCCGCTGGATATGATCACGCCCGAAGATATTGCGCGGGTGATTGAGATTGCCAGTAGCAACTTCGACTACGTGATCATTGATATGCCATCAACGATGGTTGAATGGTCTCAGGTCGTGTTGGAAATGGCGCATGTCTATTTTGCGATGATTGAACTGGATATGCGCTCTGCCCAGAACACACTGCGCCTTAAGCGTGCACTGCAGTCAGAAGACCTGCCATTTGAGAAAATTCGCTTCATCTTAAACCGGGCGCCCGGGTTTACAGACATGAACGGCAAAAGCCGCGTCAAACGCTTGTCTGACAACCTAGGTATTTCCGTTGAAGTACAGCTGCCGGATGGTGGCAAGCCAGTGATGCAATCCGCAGACCATGGCTCACCACTTTCTGAAACAAATGCTAAGAACGCTTTGCGCAAAGAAATCGTAAAGCTCGCAAAATCCATTCATGACGTGAACCAGGCTGATACAGCTGAAGCGCGCGCTTAAGGGGTACTATCATGTTTTCAAAGTATAAAAAGCCAACACTTCCAAAAGATGCGAATGCACCTGCACCTGCGTCCTCAAAAATAGATGTCGCTGCGATCGCAGCGGCAAAACCCGACGAGACGCGTCAGCCTCTCGTAAAGACCGCCCCATCGCGTCGGGCAGGTGAAGCGGCCCCTATGGACAAAGAGAAACGTCGTAAGGAACGTCTGGGTGAGATTAAGCTAGAGCTTCACAAGGCATTGCTCGACAATCTGAACCTTGCCGCTCTTGAGAGTGCTTCTGAGCAAGAGCTGCGGACAGAGATTAACGCGATTGCGAACGAAACCCTCGAAGACATGGGGATCGTCCTTAACCGTGACGAGCGTCAAACACTCAGCCAGGACCTGTTTTTTGAGGTCACAGGCCTTGGTCCGCTTGAGACGCTTTTGAAAGACGACACCGTAAACGATATTCTCGTAAATGGTCCGCAGCAAATTTTCGTAGAACGCGATGGTAACCTTGAACTGACCGACGTGACCTTCAAGGATGAACGCCACCTTCTTCGGATTATCGACAAGATCGTTTCGGCAGTTGGTCGTCGTGTCGACGAATCCAACCCTTATGTTGACGCCCGTTTGGCAGATGGTTCGCGTTTCAACGCGATGGTCCCGCCGATTGCGGTTGATGGATCGCTGGTGTCCATTCGTAAATTTAAGAAAGACAAACTTGGCATCGAAGAGCTTGTGAACTTTGGTGCATTCACCGAAGAAATGGCGGCCTATCTGCAAGCTGCGGTTTCGACCCGCCTGAATGTGATTGTATCTGGTGGTACGGGTTCTGGTAAAACCACAACGCTGAACGCGCTGTCAGGCTTCATCGACGATGATGAACGTATTCTGACGATTGAGGATACGGCCGAACTTCAACTGCAACAAACGCATGTTGGACGGATGGAAAGCCGCCCACCAAACGTGGAAGGCAAAGGCGGCGTGTCTCAGCGCGACTGTCTGAAGAACGCCCTTCGTATGCGTCCAGACCGCATTATTGTGGGTGAGACGCGTGGCGAGGAAGTCATCGACATGCTGCAGGCCATGAACACGGGCCACGATGGGTCAATGACAACAATCCACGCCAACAGTGCACGTGATGGCGTGTCCCGTCTTGAGAACATGATTGCGATGGCCGGTATTGAAATGCCAATCAAAGCGATGCGGAGCCAGATTTCTTCTGCTGTTAACTTGATCGTGCAAGCTTCCCGCTTGCAGGATGGTTCGCGCCGCATGGTTTCGATTACCGAGGTAACCGGTATGGAAGGCGACGTGATCTCGATGCAGGAAATCTTCCGCTATCAGCGCGTTGGCTTGACCCCGGACAATAAGATCATCGGCCACTTTACCGCGACAGGTGTCCGGAGCCACTTCTCTGAGCGCTTTAAGCTGTGGGGCTATGACCTGCCGCCTGCGATCTTTGAACCGATGGTCGCGGAGTAAGTCGCATGATTTCAGTCGAACCATTCATTTACGTTCTGATCTTCATCGCCGTTCTGGCGTTGGTTCAGGGCGCCTATCTTGTGATCTTTGGCAAGTCGATCAGCATGGACGGCAAGGTGAACCGCCGTCTTGATATGCTCGACAAGGGCGCCGACCGCGAACAAGTGCTTGATCAACTCCGTAAGGAGATGACGCAGCACATGAAATCGCAGAGCATTCCGGTCTATTCATTGCTGGCTGACCGGGCGCAAAAGGCGAACATTGCATTCACACCAACGCAACTGATTATCATGATGGGCGTGCTCAGCGTTGTTTCATTCGGTTTGCTAACTGTGCTGACAGCTGTCGGCGTCCCAATTCGCATCCTTGTCGCGATCCTGATGGGCGTTGGCGGCGTATTTGTCTGGGTAAACGGCAAAGCCAAAAAACGCATGGACATGCTTGCTGAGCAATTGCCAGAAGCCGTTGAGCTGATGGTCCGTTCTTTACGCGTCGGGCACCCATTCACCTCTTCCGTGGCAATTGTGGCTCGTGAGGTTCCTGATCCACTTGGGACTGAAATGGGTATGATCTCGGATGAGGCCGCCTATGGCCGTGATATTGGTGAAACCTTAAAGTCGATGGCAGAACGCCTGGATAACCAGGACATGCGGTTCTTGGCCGTGGCTGTGACCATTCAACAGACATCAGGTGGTAACTTGGCAGAAATTCTTGATGGATTGGCCAAAGTGATCCGCGCACGTTTTCGCCTGTTCCGCCGTGTTGCGGCGATCACCGCTGAAGCAAAGTGGTCAGGGAACCTTTTGTCAGCTTTTCCAATTGTTGCTCTGATGGGTATTAACTTGGTGAAGCCTGACTACTACGACGAAGTGATGCAAAGTCCGCTTTTCATCCCGGCTGTCTTGATCGTCGTTGCGTTTCTTGTGTTGAACATCTTCGTCATGCGATCATTGGTCGATATTAAGGTCTAGGGGGATCAAATGGAAAATATTCAAACGATGATAATCGATGTTCTTGGGCCTTTTGGGCCCTTGATGGTTGTCGGATTGCTTGGTGTGTTCTTGATCTTGATCACCCTTCCGGTCCTTCTAAAACGCGAGGTTGACCCCCTTGATAAGATCAAGGCAAGCACCCAAACTGCTGCCGTTGGAAAAGCGAAGGGCAAACAGCTTCGCTCTGCAACCAGTAAAGACAAGCTTGAAAAGTATTCGAGCTTCTTAGAGCCGCAGAACGCAGAAGAGTATTCGGTCGTGAAGCTGAAGCTCATGCAGGCTGGCTATAGAAGCAACAACGCAGTCCGGATCTATCACTTTCTACAATTTGCGTTAGGCATTTTTGGACTATTGTGCGGCGGCGCATATGCTCTGGTGCAAATGTCCAGCGGGATTGAAGCAACCACCCAGCAATTGGTGCTTTGGATCATGATCCCAGGCGGCGCGGGCTATGTTTTGCCCAAATATTGGGTGACACGCCGCCAGCAGATGCGCCAAGAAGCGATCACAAATGGCTTTCCAGATAGTCTCGATATGATGCTCGTTTGTGTCGAAGCCGGCCAATCATTGGACCAATCTATCATTCGCGTTGCCCGTGAGTTGAAGTCGGGCTTCCCCGATTTGGCGGATGAGTTTGAGATTGTCAGCCAGGAAGCGAAGGCAGGTAAAGACAAGACAACAGTTCTAAAGGATATGTCGGAACGCTGCGGTGTAGCTGACATTTCAAGCTTTGTGACTGTGCTGGTCCAGTCCGCGCAATTTGGTACTTCTATTGCAGATGCGCTACGGGTTTATGCGTCAGAAATGCGTGACAAACGGGTCATGCGTGCAGAAGAGAAAGCAAACAAGCTACCAACGAAAATGACGCTTGCAACGATGATGCTGACAGTTCCTCCATTGATGGCCATGTTGATTGGACCGTCGATCTACGCGATTGTGGTTAATCTCAGTTAATAATGCTCAGACGCGCTTTCATTTGCTTTGCAATTTTTGCTTTGGCCGCCTGCACATCAGGCGGCCTTAATCGTTCACCTGATGGTGTCTTTGCCCCCGGTCTTGCGCCTGGACAAAGCGCAGATGGTCTCGTCGTTGGACATCGTTTGATGGATGCCGGAGAATATGAACTGGCGTTAAAGGCCTACAACAGAGCAGCAGCGCAACAAGGCCTTAATGTCGATACGATGTCGGCGATTGGGTCCGCTAACCTGAACCTTGGTCGCTTGGGGCAAGCTGAACGCTGGTTACGGATGGCCGTTGAAGAAGACCCAACATTTCCCCCTGCTTGGAATAATCTGGGTGTGATCTTGATGGAACGAGGCGAAATCGGTGAAGCCAGCGAAGTTTTCCGCCGCGCATTTGCCGCAGATAGCGGAAATTCGGATGAAATTCGCGACAATTTACGCTTAGCGCTCGCAAAATTGGAAAATCCGGGCAATACTGCGGATCAAGAAAATCAGAACTTCAATCTGATCCGGCGCGGTGCAGGCGATTTTGCATTGGTGTCGGACCTATAGGCAAAAGCAGCAAAAGGACGCAGAAACATGCGCCACCCATTTATTCTGACGCTTTGCGCGGCGGCCATTGGCCTGTCTGCGTGCGAGCAATCTGGCGAAGCTGAAGTCGAGCGCGCGATGCAAGACATCAACGTCGTAGATGAAACCAACCTAAACGACGTCATGTTAACAGTCGGTGATCCCAATGAGGCCGTCCGCTACTTTGCGAACGCAAGCACCAACGACCCCGGTCGGATTGATCTGGAACGTGGTCTGGCCAAATCTTTGATACGTGCCCGGCGTACCGAAGAGGCTGTTGGCGCATGGGAAGCCGTCGTTGAGAACGATGAAGCCACAAACACGGACCGCGTCGACCTTGCTGATGCCTATATTCGCGCGAACGAATGGGATAATGCGGCCGCCACGTTGAATACGGTGCCCCCCACCTATGAGACCTTCAAGCGTTACCGTTTGGAAGCAATGGTCGCTGATAGCCGGCAGCAATGGGAAAAAGCAGATAGCTTCTACGAGACCGCAGTTGGCCTTACGACGCGTCCCGCGACCGTTTATAACAATTGGGGTTTTTCAAAACTGACGCGCGGAGATTATCCTGCTGCAGAACGGATGTTTGTTGATGCCCTTCGCTTCAACAGCAATATGTTCACAGCAAAGAACAATCTGGTTTTGGCGCGCGGCGCACAACGCAATTACGCCATTCCGGTCATCCCTATGACGCAGATTGAACGTGCACGATTGATGCATACAATGGCTCTGGCTGCGATCAAGCAAAACGACATCACCATTGGTAAGTCTTTGCTGAACGACGCGATCAACACCCACCCCCAATATTTCGAAGAGGCCACGCGCGCGCTGGAAGCTCTCGAAAACAATACCGGGAACTAAGATCAAATGGGCATAACGGCTGAAGCGGCTTACTGGTTTCTTCCGGCCGTTACCCCACTCGCGTTGTTCATTACTTGGAATGATATGCGCGATATGAAGATCACCAATAACTCGGTGATCGCAGTTATGGTCGCCTATGGGGTACTTGGCCCATTCGCCTTTGGCTGGTCGATGTATTTCTCGCAATGGCTGCATTTCCCAATTGCGCTGGTCGTCTGCATGGCGCTCTGGGCCTTGCGCCTTATGGGCGGCGGCGATGCAAAGTTGATCGCGGCAATTGCGCCATTCTTTGTGATGGCCGATCTCGATTTTATCCTGCGCGTTTTTGCAGCCAGCCTGATTGGCGCGTTGGTCGCCCACACGATCTTTCGGTTTACACCGCTGAAACGCCCTGTTGCAGAATGGAAAAGCTGGAATGCAGGCTGGTATTTCCCAAAGGGCTTCCCACTCAGCATGACTCTTCTACTATATCTAGTAGCAGCGGCGGTTTACCTCTGATACTTGGCTAATGCCTTGGACAGGCACGTGTTTATCCACTATTTTGACATAGTTATTGTTAACAATCGTATGAACGCCGCCAATACCGCGGCCATGCGTAATTTTATGATGGACGGAACCAGATATGAATGTGCAAACAAGCAGTGTAATGGCGCCACCCGCGCCGCGCAGCATCGAAGGCATGTTGCTGCCTTTGTCCATGATGCGCGACATCTTGATCAAAACAATGTTCCGTATGAACCTCGATCTGGTTTCAACGATTAGTCGGGCAATTTGCCTGCCCGTGCCTGTCACACAAGAGCTGGTCGATATGGCGCGTGGTCAGCTGTTGCTTGAAGCAACAGGTACACTCAGTGCGACAAGCGGCAACGAGATGGGCTATCAATTGACCGACGCCGGACGCGCCCGTGCGCTCGATGCATTGGGACAGTCAGAATATTATGGCGCGATGCCAGTGCCATTGGATATTTACCGCCAGCAAATCCAACGCCAGTCGATCCGCAATATCCAACTGTCACGCGATCAATTGCAAACAGCGATGGGCCACCTGATTTTGCCAGACGATCTGTTGTCGAACCTTGGCCCAGCTGTCAGCGCCGGCCGTTCGATCCTGATGTATGGCCCGCCAGGTAACGGTAAGTCGTCTATCTCAAACGGTATTCGTGATGCTTTGGGCGATAAGATCTATGTGCCTCGGGCCATTGAATATTCTGGTCAGGTGATCACCGTGTATGACCCGATTGTGCATAGTGCAGCCGAAGACGACGTGGATGACCCGAATAGTCTGCGCCGCACATCTGGCCGCTTTGACACACGTTATGTGCGATGTGAACGCCCGACCGTGATCACCGGTGGTGAATTGTCGCTATCGATGCTGGACCTTGTTTATAATCCCACCGCGCGGACCTATCAGGCGCCATTGCAGCTGAAATCCACTGGCGGCATCTTTATTGTGGACGACCTTGGCCGTCAGCAAGAACCGCCGCAGACCCTTGTGAACCGTTGGATTGTTCCTTTGGAAGAGAACAAGGATATCTTGGCGCTGCAATCGGGTGAGAAGTTCGAAGTGCCGTTCGACACGCTTGTCATCTTCTCAACCAACTTCCACCCGAACGCGATTTTCGACAAAGCGGCCCTGCGTCGTATTTTCTACAAGATTAAGATTGATGGCCCTGACCAAGAGGATTACCTCAAGATTTTTGCCATGGTTGCCCGCAAGCGCAAAATGCCGCTGGATGAAGATACGCTCGTGCACTTGCTGAACGTCCGTTACCCTGAAATCGACAATGTTTACGCGAACTATCAACCGATCTTCTTAATCGATCAGATGATTTCAATCTGTGAGTTTGAAGGCATTCCTTACCAGATGTCCCCTGATCTCATTGATCGCGCATGGGCGAATATGTTCGTCAAAGAAGAAGAAATCATCCACTGATCTTTTTCGACGTTTCCAATAGAAAGGCTTCCCTCTACCCTGAGGGGAGCCTTTTTCGTTGGAGTGGTTGAATGGCAGATTGCATAGGTGTCGCAGGATGCGGCCGGATGGGCATGGGCATGTTACGCAACCTACAAGCTGCCGGATTTAATGCGCATGGATTTGACATTCGCACCTTACAAGGGGTCGAAACAGATGTCGCCACCTTTGCTGACAAGCTGACCACGTTGATCACTGTTGTCCGCGATACGGCTGAAACAGATGCGTTGCTTTTTGATGAGCAAGCCTTGGTGTCAAAGGCTCAGAACCTTCAAAAGGTTGTCATCAGCTCAACCCTGTCTCCCAAGTATGTCAAAGGTTTACGTAGTCGCATTCCCGTTCATATCGCGCTGATTGATGCGCCCATGTCCGGTGCGCAGATCAAAGCAGATGCAGGCACGCTGACCTTTATGACGGGTGGTCCGGCTGAAGAAATCAAACCTTTGCTGCAGGCGATGGGTGATACCATTCATCATATGGGCGATTTTGGTGCGGGCATGACTGCCAAGGTTTTGAACAACCTACTCGCGGCTTCTAACACGGCAATGACCCGGTTAGTATTGGACTGGGCAGATGCCGAAGGCCTAGATGAAACCAAGCTGCTGGCGTTGATGAATACCGCATCAGGGCAAAACTGGCTGGCGTCAGGTTTTGACGAGATTGAGTTCGCACGTGATGGCTATGACCCTGAAAACACTATCGGTATCTTGGTCAAAGATGTGGCCTCTGCGCTGGATATCGCCCCTGATCAGGAAATCGAGCTGCCGACAGCTGTGCAAACCGCCATTCGCAATCTGCAGCCACGGCGCAAACCGTAGGGTGCTCCTTGACGCATCCAACCCAAAGGTCATCTTAGCCACATGACTACCCTACCCCCAAAGTTTGAAACTTGGTTTGCCAGTCGCGGCTGGGCCATTCATCCGCATCAACAGCAAATGCTGGATCAGTCGGGTACGCCTGCGTTGATGCTGATCGCGCCGACTGGCGGCGGCAAGACATTGGCCGGATTTCTACCCTCTCTGATCGAACTTGCGGATGGACAGCATGAAGGTTTGCACACCCTCTATGTCTCGCCGCTCAAAGCACTCGCGGCTGACATCAAGCGCAATCTACGCACGCCTGTAGAAGAGATGGACCTGCCAATCCGCATTGAAGATCGCACTGGTGATACGTCCTACACCCAAAAGCGCCGACAGCGGGCCGATCCGCCACATATCCTGCTAACAACACCCGAATCTCTTGCACTGCTGACCAGTTACGAAGACGCGCCACGGATTTTCAAAGGGCTCCAGCGTATCATCGTTGACGAAATTCATGCATTGGCCGAAAGCAAACGTGGCGATCAGCTGATGCTGGCGCTCAGTCGTATCCAATCACTCGCCCCTAACCTGCGGCGGGTCGGACTGTCCGCGACTGTGGAAGACCCTGATGCCATCGCAGCGCAACTTGCGCGCCACCCTGACCCTTGCACCATCATCAACGCTGATCCAGGCCCTGATCCGGATATCTCCATGTTGATCACTCAAGAAAAGCCCCCCTGGTCAGGAGGCGGCGCAAAATATGCGATCCCCGCGGTGCTGGAGGAAGTCAAGAAACACAAGACGACGCTGATTTTCCACAACACCCGCGCACAGGCCGAGATTTTCTTTCACAACCTATGGCTGGCAAACACAGACGACCTACCAATTGGCATCCACCACGGCAGCCTTGCGCGCGAACAACGCGAAAAGGTCGAAGCTGCAATGGTTGCGGGTGACCTCCGCGCCATCGTTTGCACAGGCTCGCTCGATCTTGGCATCGATTGGGGCGATGTTGATCTGGTCATACAGGTTGGTGCACCTAAAAACGTCAAACGGCTTGTGCAGCGGATCGGGCGTGCAAACCACCACTACAATGCACCTTCAAAGGCACTGCTGGTGCCGGCAAACCGATTTGAAGTGGTTGAATGCGTGGCTGCATTAGAAGCAGTTAAAGATCATGATCTGGACGGTGACCCCAAAGGGGATGGACCACGCGATGTGCTATGCCAACATATCCTGATCACTGCCTGCGCGGGTCCATTTGATGCAACAGTGCTCTACCATGAGATCAAGTCCGTCGGTGCCTACAGCCGACTGTCACGTGCCGCTTTCGATGACTGTCTCGATTTTTGTGCAACCGGTGGCTATGCCTTGCGCGCCTATGACAAATGGAAACGTCTGTTGCAAGCAGCCGACGGCATGTGGCAATTGCGCGACCCACGTGCCGCCCAACGCATCCGCATGAACATTGGAACCATTCAAGATACGGATACGCTCAAAGTGCGCCTGAAAGGGAACTTCAAACCCTTGGGTGAGGTCGAAGAGGCCTTCGCAGCCACATTGACACCGGGCGATACTTTTCTCATTGGCGGCCAAGTCGTGCGCTATGAAAATCTGAAAGAAATGACCGTTCAGGTCTCGCGTCGGGCGGATAAGACCCCAAAGATTGCGACCTTTATGGGGACCAAATTCGCTAACTCTACCCAGCTATCGCAGCGTATTTTGCGGATGTTCCATGAACCTGACTGGCCAGAACTTCCCAGCCACACAGCTGAGTGGTTGGAACTACAACGCAAGTTCTCAAAGCTACCGGAAGCAGACCGTATTCTTGTTGAGAGCTTTCCGCACGCCGGGCGACACCACATTTGCCTCTACGGGTTTGCCGGTCGCAACGCGATGCAGACTTTGGGGATGTTGCTGACGCAGCGCATGGAAGACCTCAACCTGCATCCAATGGGTTTCGTGGCGACAGACTATGCCACACTTGTTTGGGGTCTCGATCCCGTCACCGATCCCGCGCCTTTGCTTAGACCAGATAATATCCGTGCCGATTTTGAGACTTGGTTGTCAGGCAACGCAGTGATGAAAAAGACCTTTCGCGGGGCCGCGACAATTGCAGGTCTGATCGAACGAAATCTACCCCAAGCCCGCAAAAGCGGTCGGCAGGCGACGTTTTCCTCGGATATTCTCTACGATACGCTTGCCAAGTATGATCCTGATCACCTGATGATGCGGATTACCCGAGAAGAAGCAATGCGCGGCCTGGTTGATTTCGGTCGCATCGAGGAAATGCTTGGTCGCACAGCAGGCCAGATCGACCATATCCGTCTGGACCGGGTGACACCGCTGTCCTTACCGATGTTTCTTGAACAAGGTCGGATCGCGGTGGCTGGCGCTGGCCAAGACCGCATGCTCGAAGAAGAAGCAGCGCGTTTGATGCAGGCAGCAGGCGTCACCACACTTTGAGCCTTGAAATGAAAGCCTTCTTATCGCAAGAACAGAGCATGAACACCTATCATTTTCTTTTCTGTGACACACAATGCGCCGCCCTTCCATCGGGTGCGCTCTATCTGCCGGACCATGCAGTTCTTTGTGTGTCAGACCTGCATCTGGGCAAGTCCGATCGGATTGCACGACGTAACGGGGTGATGCTGCCCCCCTATGAGGTCCAGGCAACACTGCAGAAATTGGAAGCAGATATCGACATAACCAGCCCAGAACAGATCATCTGTCTCGGAGACAGCTTCGATGATCTTGATGCGGCAAACAGCTTGAACGAAGAGATGCGTATTTGGTTGGCCCGGCTGCAGGCCGGCAAGACGTGGATATGGGTTGAAGGTAACCATGATCCTGGACCGATCAATATGGGGGGAACGCATAAAGCTGAAGTTGAGATCGGCACGCTGACTTTTCGCCACATCGCCGCCGCTGACACAGCCGAAGTGTCAGGCCACTACCATCCCAAACACCGCGTGACCGGGCGTAGCCGTCCCGCGTTCTTATGTGATGGTAAGCGGCTCATCATGCCTGCCTATGGCGCATATACGGGCGGGCTTGCCAGCCATGCAAATGACCTGCGCAAACTCTTTGGCAGCCCGCTCTTTGCGATCATGACAGGGACCAAAGCAATCGCTGCACCGGTTGCTTAGGCCGTTAGCCCTTCTGGCTCAGCCAAGCCGTTGGCGCGGCAACATGCGGTGAGCGTATTGGCCAACAAACACGCAATGGTCATTGGCCCCACGCCGCCCGGCACAGGTGTGATTGCGCCTGCAACAGCTGCACAGCTGTCATAATCCGCATCACCGACAAGCCGCGTACCACCTTCCGGCTTTTCAATCCGATTGATCCCTACATCGATGACCGTGGCACCCGGTTTGATCCAATCGCCAGTCACCATCTGGGGGCGACCCACAGCAGCAACAACGATATCCGCTTGGCGTACGACATCCGGCAGATCTTTGGTGCGACTATGCGCGATTGTCACTGTACAGCTATCACCCAATAGCAGCTGTGCCATCGGTTTACCCACGATATTTGAACGCCCGATCACAACAGCACTCATGCCAGACAATGATCCATGATGATCACGCAGCATCATCAAACTGCCCAAGGGTGTGCAAGGAACCATGCTTTTCTGGCCTGTTCCCAACAGACCAACATTTGAGATATGAAACCCGTCCACGTCCTTAGCTGGATCAATGCTATTGATCACTAAGTCACTATCCAAATGATCAGGCAAAGGCAGCTGAACCAAGATGCCATGGATCGCTGGGTCATTGTTCAGCTGATCAATCAGCGCCAAGAGATCAGCTTCGGATGTCGCAACATCCAATTTATGCTCGATCGAGTTCATGCCAACTTCAACGGTCATCTTACCTTTGGAACGGACATAGACCTGACTTGCAGGATCTTCACCAACCAGAACAACTGCCAGCCCCGGCGTAATTCCCTGCTCTTCCTTGAGCTTGGCCACACCTTGGGCCACTTGGCCACGTACCTTTGCCGCAAAGGCTTTTCCGTCGATCACTGTCGCTGTCATTGTCATCTTCTCATGTTCAAAAATACCTCCGCCGGAGGCAAATGGGAGGGCGGGTGGGGCGTCGGCGTAGCCGCGCGCAGCCCCCCGCCCGGATCAGTTAGAACAAGCCTTCGATTTCGCCTGCATCATTCAGCATGATCTGCTCAGCAGATGGCACGCGTGGCAGACCCGGCATCGTCATGATCTCACCGCAAATCGCAACAATAAAACCAGCGCCGGCACTCAAGCGCACTTCGCGCACGGGCACCGAGTGGCCAGTCGGTGCGCCACGCAAAGCTGGATCAGTTGAGAAACTGTACTGCGTTTTGGCCATACACACTGGCAGATGGCCATAACCTTGTTCTTCCCATGTCTTCAACTGATCGCGGATTTTCTTATCCGCAATCACCTCATCGGCGCGGTAGATGCGCTTGGCAATGGTATCAATCTTATCAAACAAGCTCATGTCATCGGGGTAGATCGGGGCGAAATTGGCCTCACCTGCGTCCGCGATCTGCGCCACACGGGTGGCCAGTTCTTTGGTACCCTCTGACCCATGCGCCCAGTGCTTACACAAAATCGCCTCAGATCCTTGCGTTTCAACATAGGCCTGCACGGCAGCGACTTCGGCATCCGTATCGGTAACAAAGTGGTTGATGGCTACGACCACAGGAACGCCAAAGCTCTTCACGTTTTCAATGTGGCGTCCAAGGTTCGGACAGCCCGCATTTACCGCATCGACATTTTCGGTTCCCAAATCAGCTTTTGCGACGCCGCCATTCATCTTCATCGCACGCACAGTGGCAACAACCACAACACAAGAAGGCGCAATGCCAGCCTTGCGACATTTGATGTTCAGAAACTTCTCAGCGCCCAAATCGGCACCGAAACCAGCTTCTGTCACAACATAGTCCGCCAATTTCAAAGCAGTTGTCGTTGCCGTGACCGAGTTACACCCGTGCGCAATATTCGCAAATGGACCGCCGTGGACGAACGCGGGGTTGTTCTCGAGCGTCTGTACAAGGTTTGGCTGCATTGCGTCTTTTAGCAGCACGGTCATCGCGCCATCTGCTTTGATGTCGCGGCAGTACACTGGGCTACGATCGCGACGGTAGGCCACGATGATATCGCCCAGACGTGTTTGCAGATCGTCCAAATTACGGGCCAAGCACAAGATCGCCATGACCTCGGACGCTACAGTGATGTCGAACCCTGCTTCACGTGGGAAACCGTTCGCAACACCACCCAAAGAAGCCGTGATCTGGCGCAGCGCACGGTCGTTCATATCCAAGACACGGCGCCAAGCAACGCGGCGGATATCGATCTCGAGCGCGTTGCCCCAGTAAATATGGTTGTCGATCATCGCGGACAGCAGGTTGTGCGCCGAAGTGATTGCGTGAAAGTCACCTGTAAAGTGCAGGTTCATGTCTTCCATCGGCACAACTTGGGCGTAACCACCACCTGCGGCACCGCCCTTCATACCAAAGCAAGGGCCAAGCGACGCTTCACGAATACAGATCGCCGCCTTCTTACCAATGGCATTCAGGCCATCACCCAAACCAACGGTCGTGGTCGTTTTCCCTTCGCCCGCCGGCGTTGGGTTAATCGCAGTCACCAGGATCAGCTTGCCATCTTCGCGGTCCTGTACGCTATCAATCAGCCGTTGGCTGACTTTTGCTTTGTCGTGGCCATAGGGCAGCAAGTCATCACTATCGATGCCCAGTTTCGCACCGATTTCCTGAATTGGACGCTTTTGTGCCGCGCGTGCGATCTCGATATCAGATTTATATTCCATGAAAACTTCCCTGAGCGTTGGCAGATGCCATTCTTGTTCCACTTCGCTTCTAGCGGGTGGATACCGCCGTATGCACCGTGATTGCGACATTTTCACCGCCGGAATCGTCGGGGCGGCATCCCTTTGTGTCGGATGGGAAACCTAAGGGGCCCATGCGCGTTGGTCAGGGATATGCAGGCGCACTGTGTCGCCAACATGAATGTGCCCTTCCCGCTCGACCCAAGCAGTCACACCGCGTTTGCCCTTGGCAGCCGCCTTGAATTTGTCACCAGCACCCGGATGGTCTGCGTTGATCGGCTTGGCCGGCAGATGACAGGGCCGATTTTCCATATCCACAACGATTGCTGACCCATCAGGAAACTGCAGGCGCGAAGACGGCGGCAAATGAGTGAAATCAGGGATTCCACTGATGACAAGCGACGCACCAATGTGGCGTGGGTCAAAGGCATCCAACCCGCAATCAGCAGCAACCTCTGCCAGCTCTTCCGCGGACATGACCGATAACTGACGCACGTTTCGGATTTCGGTGTCCTTTGGATACTGACTGCGCACCCGCACACAGGCAGGGCGTGTTAGGCCGCCGTGCGCCTCGCCGGGAATGCCCGCATATGTCAGCTGCGCGTCCTCACACGGCACTGATGTCAGCGATACATCGCGGTCCGGCACATGGCCGATCCATACGATTTTTCCAGTGATCTCTGTGGGGGCTAGTGCGGGCATTGGGCTCTCCTGATCGGCTCTTACCCATGCTTAAGTCAGCCGTAGAAAAGCTTCAACAAACACCTTTTCTTTTCATAGAGGGCTCAAACGAAAAACGCCGCTCTTTGCAGAGCGGCGTTTGACTTTTAGGCCGATGGTTCCGGTTCCATCCCACCATCATCAGATGCGCGGGGTTTCTTTGGCTTTGTCTTCGGGATCGCTGTCACCGAAGGCGTACCGCCTGATGGTGGTGTGTCATCTGCATCGTCGCCAGCATGGGGTGGGTCACCAGCCATCACACGTTTGATTTCATCACCAGTCAGCGTTTCGTATTCAAGCAAGCCTTGGGCCAAACGCTCAAACTCAACGTTTTTCTCTGTGATGATCTGATGCGCACGGTCATATCCCGCTTGGATAAACCCGCGTACTTCTTCCTCGATCATTTCCTTGGTGCTTGCAGAAACCGACAGACCAGCCGTGTTACCGGAATAACCTTCATGCGCCTCTGAATAGTCGATGTTACCTACTTTATCAGACATGCCCCAACGCAAGATCATCGCACGCGCCAATTGGCTGGCTTGCTGAATATCACCGGCAGGGCCATTACTGACCTGATCTTCGCCGTATTTGATGACCTCTGCCGCCTTGCCCGCCATCGTCATCGCCAAACGCTGATGGCATTCGTCCTTGAACATGTTCAGACGGTCCATTTCAGGCAGGCTCATCACCATACCCAAGGCACCACCGCGTGGAATAATTGTCGCCTTATAGACTGGATCACATTTAGGCAGCGATATGCCCACAATCGCATGACCTGCTTCGTGATAAGCCGTCATTTCTTTCTGCTCTGTCGTCATGACCATGGACCGCCGTTCGGCGCCCATCATCACTTTGTCTTTCGCAGATTCGAAATCGATCATGGTGACAAAGCGGCGTCCAACACGGGCCGCCATCAATGCAGCTTCGTTTACAAGGTTTGCCAAATCAGCACCCGAGAAGCCCGGAGAACCGCGTGCGATAATCCGCAGGTCAACATCTGGGCCAAGCGGAATTTTGCGCGCATGCACGCCCAAGATCTTTTCGCGGCCCTTAATGTCTGGGTTCGGCACAGTGACCTGACGATCAAAGCGACCCGGACGCAACAGCGCAGGGTCAAGTACGTCACGACGGTTGGTCGCAGCGACGATGATCACGCCTTCATTTGCTTCAAAGCCGTCCATTTCAACCAGTAACTGGTTCAATGTCTGTTCGCGCTCGTCATTGCCGCCACCGATGCCAACGCCACGTGCGCGGCCGACAGCGTCGATCTCGTCGATGAACACGATACAAGGCGCATTCTTCTTGGCTTGCTCGAACATATCGCGGACGCGAGACGCACCCACACCGACGAACATTTCGACAAAGTCTGAACCTGAAATTGTGAAGAACGGCACGCCTGCTTCGCCCGCAATCGCACGCGCAAGCAGCGTTTTACCGGTACCCGGAGGGCCCACCAGCAGCGCACCTTTGGGAATCTTACCACCGAGTCGCGAGAATTTTTGCGGGTTACGCAGGAATTCAACGATCTCTTCCAGCTCTTCTTTGGCTTCATCGATACCGGCCACATCATCAAATGTGACGCGTCCATGCTTTTCGGTCAGAAGTTTGGCCCGAGACTTGCCAAAGCCCATCGCGCCACCCTTACCGCCGCCTTGCATGCGGTTCATAAAATAGACCCAAACACCGATCAAAAGCAGGAACGGCAGAATGCTGAGCAAGAAGGATTGGAAGGCCGAAGTTTCTTGGCTACGCGCCTCAACGGGGACATCAGAATCGATCAAAAGCTGTGTGATTTCAGCGTCTTGCGGCATGATGGTTGAGAATGTTCGCCCACCTTCGGCAAAGCGCACATTTTCGCCGTCAATCACCACATCGGTGACGCGGCCACCTTCTACGGCTTCGACAAACTCAGAGTAGCTGCGCGCCTCACTGTTTGTCGTGCCCGCCGGGCTGCTGAAAAGATTAAAGAGCGCCAAAACCATCAGGAAAAGGACGACCCAAAAGACCATATTACGCGCGTTGCCCAAGGGGGGAACTCCTTTGAAATGGGGAAGTGGAACGACAGAGTCGCATCACAAGCGTTTCCTCTAAAATAGAGGCGAAAGATTAATCTTCAATGGCAAACGCAGATGAATGGAAATTTGCGACAATCCGCGCGGACCAGCCATTGGACAATCCCGCCAAAGGGGCGGCAATCAAAGTGTCGCCTTTCCAGACCGAAGGGGATGCCAACAGCGAGGTGCGAGGTGTCCCGCTGTCGCGCCAATGGGGGCAGGCTTTGATCCCCTCACCAAGCGCTTTAAAGGTTAGACCATCAATCAGTGGCCCCTCTAGGAACCAGCGTTTGTCCCAAAAGACACCTAGCGCATTGTCCTGGACATCTTTGTTGCGCACGGTCGGTGTTGTCGCAGCCGCCTCACGCATCAAACGCACCGCACCACTGTCCGCAGGTGTGATGATGCATCCGCCCAAAGTCACGGTCGCCCCTTTGCGGGCTTGCCCTACAATGTCGCAAAGCTGTTCAAACCGCGGACGGTAGGTGCGGCTGCCGACCCAAGCGAATGCTGCCGCCATAACACGGCGCGGGGCATCTGCCTTTTCCAAGTCTAATACGTCAGGGCCGATCAACAAATCACCTGCGTCTTGGCGCACATGTTCATTCGCGTACTGATGCGCTGCCTTTTGCAAAGAAAGATGCGCCGCCTGCATATGATCGACGGTCTGCAAAAGCCGCTTGCGCGTCAGCCCTAGAGTTGCCAGCTGGTCAAACATCTGCCGTGCGCGCACGCGGTCGAAACGCGCATCCTCATTGCTCGGATCATCGCACCAGGCAATATCATTTGCGACCAACCATTCACGCAAATCGGCCCGCGATAATCCTAGTAGTGGGCGTACAATGCTTACACCATCGCGTAGCGTCTTTTGGTACATTGCCGACAAGCCATCGATGCCAGAGCCACGTGCCAAGCGCATCAGTACCGTCTCGACCTGATCATCCTCGGTGTGGCCTAGCCAGACTTCGCGCATGTTGTAAGTCGCCGCCCAATGACGCACGGCTGCCCAGCGCCCGGCCCGTGCACTGGCTTGCAAGTTGCCGACGCCATCCCAGGACCAGCCAACGACGGTATGATGAATTCCAAGTGTTTTGGCTTGCTGAGCGACCAAGGCGATCTCGTCTTTTGCCTCAGCCCGAAGCCCATGATCAATTGTCAGCACCCGCAGCTTTTTTGCACCATGCAAACGCACAGCCAGATGCATCAGCGCGATAGAATCCCCGCCGCCGGACACGGACAAACCGATAGTATCATCTTGTGAGGTCGAAGAGGCCGCAACCGCCGCAGCGAAATGGCGAAAAATGCTATCTGCGTGGCCGTCTACTGGCATCCAAGCGCTTGCATTTCCGTTTGTGCGTCAAGCACGGTTGGATTGCCGGGAAACCGCACATTAACTTCTGCCAAAGTCAGGCAAGCGTCTTGCGTTTGGCCAATCTGCCCCAGCGACGCACCCAGCTTGAACAAAGCGTCAGGTGCCTTTGGGCCAGCCGGATCACCGGAAAATGCCGCTAAATAGGCGCGCGCAGCATCAGTTGTTTCACCCAATGCTTCCAACGCCTCGCCACGGAGGTAGTTGACGTCATTCATTAGCGGACTGCCCGGGTAGGACGTGCCAAAGGTCGTAAGCTGGTCGACGGCGCCGCGAAAGTCACCAGCAGCAAGCGCCGCCTGCGCCCGCTCAAAATCACCTTGTTCACCAATGGCCAATGCTGGACCACCTGTGGAAGGTGTGGTTGGGACCGTTGGCACACCGGTTACCTCAAGACCCCCCAGAGGGGTGTCATCCAACAGACCGATGTCGCAATCGGTCTCAAGCTCGCAAAGGCGGAAGTTCAGGTCGCCAATGCGGTTGTTGGCATCAGCGGTGATGCTGTTCACACGAAACTCAAGCTGTTCGGCATTGGAAGTCAGGCGCTGCAGCTCTGCCTCAATCGCGTTCAAACGATCGAGGGGAGTGCTGCCTGCAATTCCAGAATTCAAGCCACCAGTTGTCGACAATTCACGCGTCAGGCGTTGCACATCAACAAACAGAACCGTCAACTGTTGCCGGATATCCGCCAAGGTTTCTTCCTGCGCGACCGCAGGCAAAGGCGAAAGCAAAAGTGCACAGACAACAGCGATACGGTGTAACATGGGCTTGTCCCTTTTGGTCTTGATCAGCTTGTGATCGCTGAGAATGAAAGAACCGTTACGGCACGGCGGTTTTGCGCATAACAGCTTTCGTCAGAACAAACCGCGATGGGGCGCTCTTTCCCAAAGCTGGTCACTTGCAAACGGCCTGATGGCACACCGCGAGAGACTAAATATTCACGTACCGCATTGGCACGTCGTTGGCCAAGGGCAAGGTTGTATTCACGTGTGCCCTGCTCGTCCGCGTGACCTTCGACGATGGCGCGGTAGTCTGCGTTGGTCAGCAACCATTGCGCCTGCCCGTCCAAGATCGCCTGACCTGTCGGTGTGATCGTCGATGTGTCCACCACAAAGAGGACGCGATCGCCAATGGTTTGATTAAAGAAGAGTGGGCTTGTCGGGTCACTTGCCGAACCGGCAACACCAGCGCCGATGCCTGTGCCATCCGCACCGCCTGCACCTGCGCCACCAGCGCCACCACCAAATCGATCTGGGTTCGTACAGGCCGCCGTTGCCAGCACCAAAAGCAATACCGCTGCTTTCTTAAAAAGTGTCATAGGGTTTCATCCTGTTATTATTGACTGCTTTGTTTTTCTTTTCACCATAGCACGGCTTTCGCCATTAGGGAATCACACATCATTACGGCTGTAACGGCCCCCACGACGGGTCAGACGATCCGCCTTGCAATGGCACGGCCTTTAGGTTTCGCCCTGAAATATCGACAGAGTAGACTGACGACGTACCGCCAGCCCCTTGGGTTTCACGGCTGAACATGATGACCCGTCCATTGGGTGACCACGTTGGGCCTTCATCTAGGAATGAAGACGTCAGCAGGCGTTCTTCTGAGCCATCAATGCGCATTACACCAATATGAAAGCGGCCTGCGTTTTGCTTGGTGAATGCCACCAAGTCACCGCGCGGCGACCAGACGGGCGTGCCGTAGCGGCCTTCACCAAATGAAATACGACGTGCTTCGCCACCATTGGCGGACATGATGTAGAGCTGCTGATTGCCAGAACGGTCACTTTCAAAAACGATCTGGCTGCCGTCAGGTGACAAGCTGGGCGCTGTCTCAATCGAAGGGGTCTGGGTCAGACGAACATGCTGACCAGTCGCAAGGTCTGTCCGGTAGATATCCGTATTGCCGCCATTTGACAGGCTGTAGATGACCTGACGCCCATCGCGCGAAAAGCGCGGACTAAAGGCCATTTCACCTGGTGCTGTCTGCAACTGTTGACGGCCCACGTTGGCGACGTTCAACACATTGATGCGCGGAAAGCCTGACTCAAAGCTGGTATACAGCACCCGGTCACCATTTGGCGAAAAGCGCGGCGCTAAAACAATACTGCTGCTATCGGTCAGGAACTGTACGTTTGCCCCATCAAAATCCATGATCGCAAGCCGCTTTTGGCGGTTATCTTTGGGGCCACTCTCGGACACAAAGACAACACGGCTATCAAAATAGCCGCCCTCGCCTGTGATCCGGCTATAGACGGCGTCAGCCACCTTGTGACCCATGCGACGCCAGCCATCGACTGTTCCTGCAAACTGAAGGCCTTGGCCCAACTCTTGCCCCGAGAACACATCATAAAGGCGGAATTTCACGGTCAGTTGGTTGCCGTTCACATTGACCGCACCAACCACAAGCGCTTGTGCATTGATCGCCCGCCAGTCGGGGAAAGCAACCGGTTGCGCGAATGAGCTGACCTGAGAAATGAACGCAACAGCGGGTACTTCGCGGAACAGACCTGTCCCCGCCAGGTCTTGTACGACCAATCGCGAAATATCTGATGCTGCTTGCTGTGCAGCCGGATTTTCAGCTTCAAAACTTGGGGCCGCAAACGTAATCGGTTCGATCACACCGTCTGTGATTGTTAGCCGTAACGGGCCGTTCTGCGCCGAAACTGGCCCCGCTAACATCAACGCCACCAAAAGTGTCAAAAGTCGCTTCATCATCTTTGCCTCACTCCGCCTGTCCGGGTTCGCGCCCAAACCTTGCCTTTTCTTGTCTCATCATAGCAGGGGGAAAAATCGAAGTCTCCTCACCTGCGCGTGTCTTTGCCTATCTCAAACGCATGCCGCTGGGATCAAAGGTGATCACAACGTCCTTCCATTGGTCATATTTGTCTGCAGGCAACTGATAACCCCCAGACTGACAGCGCAAGACCGCGCGGCGCGCGGCCTCGAACGCTGTATTGGTCGCACTTTGATCGCCGTCCGAGGAGAGCAACCGTACTTCATTGCCCAGCACCTTGCCTTCACGATCAAGGCTAAATCCGACTTCAACGGTCACGCGTGCGGCCACAGAACCCGGATCAACATTCCAGCAGCGGTTGACAGAAACGCGAAAACTATCGCGTTCCGCGCCAGTCATTGGTGGTCCTGCAGCGACGGCTGGCGCATCAGTGCCAGCAAGTGCGGCCTCCAATGCTGCAGCAACGTCTTCTTCGCTAGCTTCCGGTTCGGCTTGGGCCGTCTCTTCTTGTGTCGGTTCTTCTTCAACACTCGCCGTTTCAACCGGCGGCGTCGGACGGCTGGGCCGCGCAGATGGACGCACCGACGTTGAAGGCGCCAAATCCTCAATTACAATCGCGGTGGTCGTTTCTTCGGGCGCAGTCGCCTCTTGCTCATCGGCCACTACCTCGGCCACAGCACTATTGTCCGGCACCACCTCTTCGCGCACGACATCATCGACGTTCGCATCTGGTGGCGGTGGGGCCGTAATCGTTGAGGCTACGGTCGGCGCTTGCGGTGGTGTCGGTTCGTTGCTGACCTCAACATCGGGGGTTGGGGGTGTGGCAACGGGCGGCGCAGGCGCGACCGGTGGGGCGTCAGCCACCTCGGCCTCTGGCGGTGCGGGTGGTGGCGGTGGCGGCGGCGTCTCGGCCTCTGGCGGCGTGACCGGTTCAGGCGGCGGGGCTATCTCCGCCGGCTCTTCTTCTGCAGGCGGGGGCGGCGGCGTTTCATCAACGACAGGCGGCACAGGTGCAGTCGGATCTGCACTGCCCGGATCAGGCGTCGTGCGCGCACGCATCTGCTCGAACTCTTCACCAGAAACAACAGACACATCCATCGTCTGGATATCCAATGGCTCGGACGTCAGCCCCCAGCCGACAATCAGCCAGCCGATCAGGCCAACATGACCGATCCCTGAAATGAAGGTGCCCGGACTTGCCATGATTTAACCGTCAGCGCCGCCTGTAGCGGGTGGAGCGATATCCGTCACCAACCCGATATCGGAAAACCCGCCTGCGTTCAGCAGGCCCATAATCTGCGCGACACGGTTCCAATCATTGCGGCCATCAGCACGCAAGAAGATCTTGTCGCTGGTGCGTTCGGCCGCAATGGCGGTCAATCGGGCTACCAACTCAGCCTCGGTCGTGTCTGTTTCCTGAATCATAACGCGGCCATCATCGGTGATCGTGACCGTCAGCGGTTCTTCGTCGTCACCGGGCAGCGCGGTCGCGGTCGTTTCTGGCAATTCAACTGGAACCCCCACAACCGACAAAGGAGCGGCCACCATAAAGATGATCAACAAAACCATCATGACGTCCACAAAAGGGGTCACGTTGATTTCTGACATCGGTTGCCCACGGCGCGAACGACGGCGGCGGCGTCTGCCCCCGTCATCGCCTGATTTCATCACTCCAGCGCTCATCTTAGCTATCCAACTGGCGGCTGAGGATCGTAGCAAACTCATCGGCAAAGGCCTCATAGCCGCTAACAATCTGATCGCTGTCTGCCGAGAACTTGTTGTAATAAATAACGGCTGGGATAGCAGCCAATAGGCCAAGGCCGGTCGCCAAAAGCGCCTCGGCGATACCGGGGGCAACAACAGCAAGGTTGGTCGTTTGCGCCTCAGCGATCTCAATAAACGCGTTCATGATCCCCCAGACGGTGCCGAACAGGCCAACAAATGGGGCGGTTGACCCAACGGTGGCCAAAATTGGCAATCCCTTTTGCAAGCTGGACGCCTGCTTGGCGATTGCCACATCCATTGAGCGGTCGATCCGGGCCGTTGCCCCAGCAATCAAGCCACCATCTTGTCTGTGCGACCTTCGCCATTCCAGCATCCCGGCGGCGAATATCTTTTCCGATTGCCCATCAGGGTCCGCACCAATCTGGTCAAATAGCGTATCGAGCGGCTCGCCAGACCAAAACGCACGGTCAAAGACATCGGCCTCTGCGCGTGCTTTGCGATATTGAATGGTTTTGTCGATGATCACGGCCCAACACCAAACGGATGCTGCAATCAGCATGATCATGACGATTTTGACGGTAATTGTCGCGCGTGCGAACAACGCCCACATTGTGAATTCGTGTGCTGCTTCCATGTGCCTGCTCTGCCTTAGGCCCGATTTTGGGCTCTGATTATGATCAAGGCTAACGCACCTGCGCGGAAAAATCCAACCAATCCCGCATCACATCTGTGAAAACAGCGGGTTTTTAGTATGCAGAACGGCGGATCACTGCCGGTAAGCGGGCGACAGTGCCTTCGGTTGTCATGCAAATGATCGTGACAATCGCCGAAAACAGCAGGGCGCCATCACGCATCACATCTTGCTTCACAACCAAACGAGCACCAGATCCGGGCTCCATGGTAGTGTGTACGACCAGGTCATCATCGTATTTGGCAGGCATCAGATAGTCAGCCTCAACGCGGCGTACCGCAAACACCAAACCATCGGCCTTCATCTGAACCTGATCAATACCCAGCTCGCGCACCCACTCGCTCCGCGCGCGTTCAATGAATTTCAGATAGTTCGCATAATAGACGATCCCTGCCAGATCAGTGTCTTCATAATAGACGCGGATGGGAAATAGGTGGCTCATGATGCTGGCAGAATGCGTGCAGCCAAGCGCAAAGCGTGGCTCGCATCTTGTGCTGCACCAGGCATCGCAGGATCGTAAGCGGCACGGATCACATCGGCAATCTCAGGACGCAACACGGCATTGCCGTCAACCAAGGCAAGCGGCGGTTGCTGATCAAACGCCTTATCCGACCACAGCAAAATCGTTTGCACAGCTTGGCTCAATGCCAAAGTATCAGCGGAGACCGCCGCCATATGCTCGTCCATACGCAAAAACACAAAAGCGGCACGAATAGCTCCTACATCATCGAAACGGAAAATCCGGTACTGATTTGCATCCGCTTGTTTCAGCTTGGCGACCAACGGCACCAAATCCGGCACCAGTTGATCCAAATTTGGCACCTCTGGCAACTCATCCCAATCCTCACAGAAAAAGATCATCAGGTTCACACCTAATTCCGGATCCGTTTCCGCCATATGATGAGAGGCCAAACTAACAACAGCCTCAATCGCGCCCTTGAACACCCGCAGTGATGCGTCATCTACACCAAACACCACAGGCACAATCGGCCGCCCCCACCGCGCAAAAACATAGGCACCGTCCGCGCGGGTAAACAGCTGCTCAACCTTGTGATTTTCTATGTCCATTCAAACTTCCGCCGGAGGCAACCGCCCCCTCATCCAAACAAATCCGTCTGCGACTTTGGAACATCAAGCCCCAAATGCGCCCAAGCCGCCCGCGCCAGCATGCGGCCCCTTGGCGTGCGCTGGATCAAACCCTTTTGCAGCAAATAAGGTTCAATCACATCTTCCAAACTATCGCGGCTTTCTGACAGTGCAGCAGAAAGCGTCTCAACCCCAACGGGCCCACCGCCATAGCTTTCGGCGATCAATCGTAGATACCGGCGGTCAGCATTATCAAGGCCCAGATGATCCACGCCTAAACGGGTCAGCGCCCGATCCGCGATCTCCTGCGTTACGGTGCCGTCACCTTCGACAATCGCAAAATCCACGACACGGCGCAGCAAGCGGCCTGCGATGCGGGGCGTTCCTCGCGCACGGCGGGCAATCTCACGCGCGCCTTGGTCAGAAGCCGGTGCGCCCATCAAGCGGGCGCCACGGGTGACAATCTCATGCAATTCGTCTTCTGTGTAGAACTCCAACCGCGTGGGGATACCAAAACGGTCCCGCAAGGGTGTCGTCAGCAAACCCATACGCGTTGTCGCGCCAACGAGCGTAAAGGGCTGAAGCTCAATCCGCACAGTCCGCGCAGCAGGACCTTCGCCGATCACCAAATCCAGCTCAAAATCCTCAAGCGCCGGATAGAGCACCTCTTCTACTGCGGGGTTGAGCCGATGGATTTCATCAATAAACAACACATCACGTGCTTCAAGGTTCGTTAGGATCGCCGCCAAATCACCTGCTTTGGCCAGCACCGGGCCAGATGTCATCCGAAAGTTAACACCCAATTCCCGTGCCATAATCTGCGCCAGCGTGGTCTTACCCAAACCGGGAGGCCCATGAAACAATGTGTGGTCCATCGCTTCACCGCGACGACGTGCACTTTCAATAAAGACTGACAGGTTTGCGCGGGCCGCTTGCTGTCCGATAAACGCATCCAGCGTTTGCGGGCGCAGGGCGCGGTCGGCATCCTCTGGCTGTGGTTCGGGACGCAATGTGGGGTCGGGCTGATCCATGGCCTACGCCTACCCCTTTGGGGCCAGCAACTTCAAGGCGGCACGTATCAAAGCGGACGTATCCGCGTCAGGTGCGACACCTGCGGCTTCGGCCACTGCACTTGCGGCCTCACCTGGGGCATAACCAAGATTGCCCAAAGCCGACAGTGCCTCAGCGGAAGTCGCGTTTGCCTTTGGGACGGTGGTGCGCTGCACCGGTGCTTCCGTCTCAATCACAGCGTCACCCTGCGCCTCAGCAACCGAACCGCCCATCGCCATAACGCCCGGGGCTTTGTCTTTCAACTCAATCGTGACGCGCTGCGCCGTCTTTGGCCCCACGCCCTTGGCCTTTGCCAGTGCATTCCAATCACCCAAGGCAATCGCGCGGCTCACGCCCTCGGCCCCCAGTGTACCCAGAATAGCCATCGAAGCCTTCGCCCCGATGCCCTGAACAGACATTAGCAAGCGGTGCCATTCTTTTTCTACCAGCGTCGTAAAACCGAAGAGCTGCAAATTATCTTCGCGGACCAGCAGGTCTGTAAACAGTGCAACCGCTTCACCATTGCCGGGCAAACCCGCCATGACGCGCTCGGACACATAGACGATGTAACCAACACCGCGCACATCAATCAGCACATGATCCGTGCTGCGGTATTCCAATCGTCCGGCGATCTTGCCAATCATGCTGTGGCCTTTGCGAGAGCGGCAGCAAGGCTACCTGCGGATTGAACATGGAACGAATGACAGATCGCGATAGCAAGTGCATCTGCGGCATCTGGTCCCGCAAGTTGAACACCGGGCAATTGCACTTTGACCATATGGGCAATCTGGGCCTTATCCGCATGACCCACACCCACAACAGCCTTCTTGACCGCGTTGGGGGCGTATTCACCGACAACCAATCCAGCCTGCGCCGGCACTAGCATCGCTATGCCCCGCGCTTGACCCAGCTTAAGCGTGCCCGCCCCGTCTTTGTTCACAAATGTTTGCTCAACGGCCGCCGCTTGCGGTTGATACTGTGTGAATACGTCTGTGAGTTGCTGATGCAAAGACAACAACCTGGTCGCCAGATCATCGCCTTGCGACTTGCAAACGCCGTTGGCCACGTGACTGATCCGCGATCCGGCCACTTCGATCACACCCCAGCCCATGTTCCGCAGGCCCGGGTCGATGCCTAAAACACGCATTGCTCGCCTCTTTTTATTCTTCTCTTAATCCTGTTAGCACAAAACGCGAACAAAGACCAAGAGCATTGCTTTATAAAGTGTTATGCACTTTGGGCGCGGAATGGTCAGAATGCGCCATTCTGACATCAAAATACGACCCCGTTAACCCCTTATAAATTAAGGGTTTGCGGCAAAATACGCACAAAAATAAGGCATGCTGAAAACGCATATGTGCTTTGCCAAAATGGCACTAGTCAATACGCATCATCCCTCCTAGATGCCCCTCATGAGATTAACGCTGCAATGGCAGCACAACACTAAGGAATATGGCCATGGCCTCTTTTGACAATATCCGCCCCGTCGCTGGCCTCTCCGCAGGTCGCATCACATCTTTCTTCGTCAACATGTTCGGTACTATTGCCGCTTGGAACGATGCACGCATCACACGCAACTCTTTGTCAAAGCTGACAGCACGTGAGTTGGAAGATATCGGCCTGTCATACGGCGACATCGAAAGCGTCGCGACACGCAGCGTACGCTAAGCAACAAGACGATCCTGAAAAGCGAAAGGCCGCGTTCGATCGAACGCGGCCTTTTCGTTTGTCTGAACTGAAAATCTAGTTTTGCGGTAGGATTGTCGCAATACCGTCTGCGGCCAATTTCGTCACAGGATCGGCCTGCATGACCCAGGCGCCAGCCTGCTCAAGCGCAGAGCCGCTCTGAAGCGTCGCAACACGCTCGACATAAGCAGTTTCACCCAAGTAAGCGAAAAGGAAACCCTTGAAGAGGAAGCCAAGAAACAGAACCGCAAGCAAACCCTTCAACGGGAAGCGCGGGCGGTACAGGCGCGGCTTAGCCACAATAAGGCCATCAGAGCTTACGCTTCGCACCACACCATTCGACATCTTGTCGTGGCGGCGCACAATTTTCTTCAATCGTTTGTCAAATGGGACGTTGGCTTGCACCTGAGCATCCTCCAAATAAGTCGCTACTAATAAATCTGGCTATATTCTTACACGTCAGAAGACGCCTTCCTCAACAAATATACGCAATTTAGCCCGATTTGGACAGAGTTTTCCGTAAGATTAGCGTCGTCCAGTCAACAATAATGCGTTTTTCGACGAGATTGAACCCATTTTGATGATAAACCGCAATCACTTCATCAGCCTGTTCATTCAGTATCCCTGATAGAATCGCATATCCATCTTCCGCAACATGCGCACCCATATCTGGCGCCAGTCCGATCAGTGGTGCTTTCAGAATATTGGCAAAGACCAGGTCATAGGGGGCGTTTTTCGTGAGTTCAGGCGCACCAAAACCCGCCGCAACTACACAATTCACCCGATCTATCAGATCATTGCTGACAACATTGGCTTGGGCGACTTCCACCGCGACAGGGTCAATGTCGCTGGCTAATATCTGATGCGGCAAGACCTTGGCTGCTGCCATTGCCAAGACTGCTGTACCACACCCAATATCCAGAATGCGCGATCCATCAAAGCCATCAGCCAGCAAAGTATCAAAGGCTTCAAGACAGCCTTTCGTCGTGCCGTGATGGCCCGTTCCGAACGCCATCGCAGCATCAATCAGCAACGCAACTTTGTCTTCAGGCACCTTGTCGGCGTCATGGGTGCCGTAGACAAAGAAGCGACCCGCAACAACCGGTGCCAAGTCACGCTGTACTTTGGACACCCAGTCTTGTTCGGGGATTTCTGAGATATTGAACGGCTTGGCGTGATGCAAAGCCGACAAAACAGCCAAGGCACCGGCGTCCGGTTTTTCCGTGAAATAGGTTGCGACTTCCCAAAGCCCCGAGCCATCTTCGATCTCAAACACACCAACCCCTGTCGGTTCTGGTGCGATCTCTTCCAAAGCATCAGCAAGCGCATATGCGGCATCTTCGCCCATCAGTGTCGTCAAAGCCGAGTAGGTAATCATTCAAGCGCCCTTTAACTGGTTGGTCTTCGGTTAGGGCGTGGTCGGTGCTGCGTCAAGCAGGTCTGGGTCATTCAGGATGATCTGAGCCACTTCATCCGCCCAAACCGCATAAACGGTTGGCCCCGGATGAAATCCGTCTTCAGACATATTGGACTGGTCCAAATCCAGACTAAACTGCACGGCAACACAGCCCGGCATAGCTTCTGCCATCTGGCGAAGATACCTATCAAACCGCGACGCTTGCCGTCCTAGCACCCAACGCAACGGCTGAGGTAACAGCGGAAACTGACCCACAGGCGGCAAGCCCGAGATCACAACCCGCCGTGCCCCAAACTTGGTCATCAAGCAATCGAACAACTCGCGTTGCTGCCCCAACCACTTACGCAGGGAAACACCCTTGGTTACGTCATTCACACCAAGCGCTGTTACCGCAACATCATAGTGTGTTTCAGGCAGATCATCGAGCCACCGCAGCACATCTCCGGTGCGTGCGCCTGTTTCAGCGACTAGGTCATACTCGACTGTAAATTGGTCCGCCAACCGATCGATCAGCTGCCCCAATAAGGCCTCGTCTTGGGTTCTCACCCCGACACCCGCGGCAGAACTATCGCCGATGATCAACAGTCTCAGGGCGGGGCCGTGTCCGGCCACACCCTTTCGCGCACCTGGCGGCTCTGGCAGCTCGACATATCTTGTCCGTGCCAAAACCCCCTGCCCTAGCAAGACCGGCATCAACAGGATGCGAACAGCGATATTCAGATAGTCGCGCGTAGGTCTAGACCCCAACACCAATCGGGCAGGTCACACCTGTCCCACCAATACCGCAATAGCCATTGGGGTTCTTGGCCAAGTATTGCTGATGATAGTCTTCTGCAAAATAGAACGTCGGCGCCTCAATGATCTCTGTTGTAATCGCACCATAACCCGCTTGCGAAAGACGCGGTGCGAAAGCCACCTTTGCGGCTTCGGCCGCTGCCTGCTGCGCTGGCGAATAGGTGTAGATGCCCGAACGATACTGTGTGCCTGCATCATTGCCTTGCCGCATGCCTTGGGTTGGATCATGCCCTTCCCAGAACACTTGCAACAGCTGATCGTATGAGATCACGGAGGGATCAAAGATCACGCGCACCACTTCGTTATGGCCGGTTTTGCCTGAGCAAACCTCTTCATAGGTCGCATTCGGCGTATAGCCCCCGGCATAGCCAACCATCGTGGATTGAACGCCATCCAGCTTCCAAAACATCCGCTCAACACCCCAGAAGCACCCCATGCCGAACATGGCCTCCTCCATACCCTCGGGCACATCACCGGTCAGCGGATTGTCGAAAACAAAGTGCGTGCTTGCCGTCGGGATCGCAGTCGGGCGACCCGGCAAAGCTGCATCAGCGCTGACCATTTCAGACTTTGTGCGGGACATGAAAAACATAATTGGCCTCCTATCAAGCTCTACCCTGATATAGCGCAGCCAAGCCGATTTACTACTCTGCAGCAGCCAACAATCGCCCTTGGAACACGGTCTCGTGACCGGGGGCGGGGTGGCGCGGGATCAAGAGCGATAGCAGAAGCGAGATAATCGCCATACCAGCCGCCATCAAAAACACCAGACCGGGTGATTGCAGCCAGACATAGCCCAAAAGTGCGGGCAAGAAGACAGCAGCAATATGATTGATCGTAAAAGCAACTGCCGCCGTGGGTGCGATGTCTTGCGGATCAGCGATCTTTTGAAAGTAAGTTTTGATCGCTAGCGCAAGGCTAAAGAACAAATGGTTCACAACATATAGGAAGACTGCCAAAATCACGCCCCACCCGAAATAATAGATGCCACCATAGGCAAAAAAGACGAGGCATAGGCCCGCATACTCAAAAATCAGGGCACGGCGTTCGCCAAATACCTGGACCAGCTTACCCAAGAACGGGGCAACCAACATATTGATTAGCAACGTAATCATGAAGAGCTTGGTGATATCGTCGACTGCAAAATCAAACTGCTCGACCATCATAAAGCCTGCGAACACGACGAAAATTTGCCGCCGTGCACCTGACATGAATTGCAGGGCATAATACAGCCAATACCGTTTGCGCAGGATCATCTTTTTGATCTGCGGATGAGGTGCTTCGAACTGTGGATAGGCAAGCAGACAGATCGTCGCGACAACGGCGGTAAACCCGCCCGAAAGCCAATAAACAATGCTGTATGTCAGCCCAAAACGGTCCCAACTTGCGACGATCAACAGATAAACAACAAGGGTCGCAGCCGATCCAGCCGACAAAATCCACCCTAATGTCTGCGGCGCTTTCTTTTTGTCGATCCACTGCAACTGAAGCGATTGATTGACGGTTTCATAGTAATGAAAGCCTATCGAAGACAGCATCGTAACCGCTAGAATGCCGCCCATTTGCGGGAACTGCGCAGTGACGGCCGTTGCAGCCCCCAACATGATCAATGACACTAACCCCAGGACCTGTTCGCGAATGAACATAATCAGGGCAATGACCCCAATCGCAAAGAACCCCGGAATTTCGCGCACGGTGTGCAGCCAACCAATGTCGGACCCATCAAAACCGGCAATCTCAATAACAAAATTGTTCAACAGCGCCGACCACGTCGCAAAAGCAATCGGCATCGCCATCGCCATCACAAACAGTAACGACGTCGGCCTGCGCCAAAGCGGCAGGGTATGGGCATCTTGAAGGCGAACGATATTCATGAGTTAGGCTTACGCCTGTTTGTTTGTAATGGCGAGAGGGCAGATGATCGGTGCCGATCACGCGCAACGACAGTATTCTTGATCCACATCAAAGATATTTCTATCGAACCAACTAAAACCGATCCTGCGAACAGAACTCTAGCCTTGCAGGTCATCCATGTCCTCATCCGAAAACCAACCGCTCTATGCACCGCGCGAGCCTATTTTTCCGCGCCGTGTGAAAGGGTTCTACCGGAACCTGAAATGGTGGGTGATGGCGGTCACTTTGGGCATTTACTATCTGACCCCGTGGATCCGCTGGGACCGTGGCCCTAACCTGCCTGACCAAGCCGTTCTGATCGACATGGCCCACCGCCGATTCTATTTCTTCTGGATCGAGATTTGGCCGCATGAGTTCTACTTTGTCGCAGGTCTGCTGATCATGGCGGGCCTCGGCCTGTTTCTGTTCACGTCGGCCCTTGGCCGGGTGTGGTGTGGCTATACCTGCCCACAGACTGTCTGGACCGATCTGTTCATCCTTGTCGAGCGCTGGATTGAGGGTGACCGCAACGCCCGCGTGCGCTTGTGGAACGCGGATTGGTCGTTTCGCAAAACACGGTTGCGTCTGACAAAATGGATAGTTTGGTTGCTGATCTCGGTTGCGACAGGTGGCGCGTGGGTGTTCTATTTTGCTGACGCCCCAACCCTGGCAGTAAGTCTTGCGACACTGACGGCGCCGCCCGTTGCTTGGGCGACGATTGCTGTGCTGACCGCGACGACTTTCGTTTTCGGTGGCTTCATGCGCGAACAGGTCTGCAATTACATGTGCCCATGGCCACGCATTCAGGCCACAATGATGGATCCTGAAACACTCACTGTAGCCTACCGCGATTGGCGCGGTGAACCGCGCGGCAAGAAACGCATTGAGGGCGCGGGCGACTGCATTGATTGCATGGCATGCGTGAATGTCTGCCCCGCCGGCATCGACATCCGTGACGGGCAACAGATGGAGTGTATCACCTGCGCCCTTTGTATTGATGCCTGCGACGATGTGATGGACAAGATCGGCAAGCCGCGCGGCCTGATTGACTATCTGGCTTTGTCTGACCAAGAAGAAGAGGCGCAGGGCAAGCCCGCCAAACGGCTTTGGCAGCATGTCTTCCGCTTCCGCACGATCCTTTACACTGTGCTATGGGCTGCCATCGGCTTTGGCCTTGTGTTCGCATTGTTCATCCGCGCTGATATCGAGATGACCGTGGCTGCGATCCGCAACCCGACATTCGTCACCCTGTCTGACGGCACAGTCCGCAATATCTATGACATTCGTCTGCTGAACAAACATGGCGAAGACCGCGAATTCCACCTGTCGCTAACCTCTGACGAAATTCTGCGTATCGATCTTGAGGGCACCGCCCAGCGCAGCATTGTCGTGCCAGCCAATGAAACATTCCTGCAGCGTGTTTACGTCTCAGCTCGCCCCATTGACCCTGCATCCAGCACCGACCGTGTTGATCTGCGGTTCTGGGTCGAAGATCTGATTTCGGGCGAACGCGCCCACAAAGATGCAATTTACAACGGGAGAGCCGCACAATGACACGCGAATTCACAGGATGGCACATGTTGGGTCTAATGGTCGGTGGTTTTGGCATTATCATCGCCGTCAATCTGACATTGGCATGGAACGCCGTTGCGACCTTCCCTGGCCTTGAAACGCGCAATTCCTATGTCGTCAGCCAAAAGTTCGAAGCTGACCGCGCTGCCCAAAACGCCTTGCGCTGGGATGCGAGCGCCACAATCGAAGGCGGCATTCTGACTGTTGCGATCTTGGACGCCGAGGGCACACCGGTTGAGACTGAAGTCGTCCGCGCCACATTGGGCCGCGCTACCCACACAGGCCAAGACAGTGTCCCTGCCCTGACTTGGAACGGCCAAGCACTGACTGCCCCAGTCGAAGCGCTTGACGGTTACTGGAACCTTCGCCTTGAGCTTATCGCGCCAGATGGCACGAACTTCCGTCGTCGCTTTCCCATCACTGCAAAATGAGCGACGCCGCGTTCTGTCCGGCCTGCGTAGGCCTGCCTGAAGGGCAGCTTGAAAAAGCGGCCTCAAACGGCACGGATCAGATCATCCTATCTTTGCCGGGAATCCACTGTGTCGCCTGCATCAACGGGGTTGAGCGTGCTTTGCGCGCGATGGATGGCGTGGCCAACGCGCGCGTTAATCTGAGCATGAAGCGGGTGACCATTGGGACCAATCAACCGATTTCACCCGAAGCATTGATCGATACGCTTGAATTGGCAGGGTTTGAAGCACGCGTTCTGGACACAAGCCTGCTTGGTGCTGAAACGGATACATATGGACGTGGACTGATGACCCGTCTGGCGGTGTCGGGTTTTGCCAATATGAACATTATGCTCTTGTCGGTCGCCGTTTGGTCTGGTGCCATCGGTGCGACAATGCAGATGTTCCACTGGATCACCGCCATCATCGCGATCCCCGCTTTGCTTTATGCAGCGACACCTTTCTTTGACAGCGGTTGGCGTTCGCTACGCGTTGGCCGTTTGAACATGGACGTGCCAATCTCGCTCGCTATCCTCTTGGCCTCTGGCATCTCGCTTTATGAGACACTCGTGGGTGGGCATCACTCTTACTTTGATGCGGCCGTTACACTGACGTTCTTTCTGCTCATCGGCCGCTACCTTGATCATCGCAGCCGCAAAGCTGCTGCTTCTGCCGCGGCACAGCTTTCAGCCCTAGAGGTGCCACGTGTGATGCGCGTGCGTGACGGGGTCCGCCAAATGGTTGATTTTGCGGAGCTTGCTATCGGTGATTTGCTGCAAGTCCTCCCCGGTGGACG
The DNA here is from genome assembly GCA_947496605.1 of uncultured Paracoccaceae bacterium. Classification (GTDB taxonomy): domain Bacteria; phylum Pseudomonadota; class Alphaproteobacteria; order Rhodobacterales; family Rhodobacteraceae; genus Yoonia. The sequence goes on from CANMDF010000004.1 coordinate 382,878, forward strand.
TATTCCTGTGGACGGTACAATCACTGACGGGACAAGCCAGATTGACCGATCCCTTTTGACAGGCGAAAGCCGGATGTGTGATGCAAGCATTGGCGCGACCGTGACCGCAGGTGAGGTCAACATGACCGGCCCGCTGACAATCCGTGCCGCGACCGTTGGCGCTGATACGACTCTGCGCAAAATGGTCACAATGGTGGATGAGGCCGAGGCCACGCGAAATCGTTATACGGCGGTCGCGGACAAGGCGGCGGCACTTTATGCACCCGTTGTTCACTTGCTGGCAGTTGCGGCGTTTGCAGGCTGGATGATCTATTCTGGCGATGTGCGATTGTCGCTGAACATCGCTGTCGCGGTTTTGATCATTACCTGCCCATGTGCGATGGGACTGGCTGTTCCTGCCGTTTCCACGACAGCGGCGGGGCGCTTGTTTCGTGCAGGTTTGTTGGTGAAAGACGGCACCGCGCTTGAACGGTTGGCCGAAGTGGATACGGTCGTTTTTGACAAGACCGGTACGCTGACAATGCCAGCAGCAGCCCGCGATACGTTAGACGCTGAAACACAAAGCATTGCTTTGGCCATGACGCAGGCCGCAACCCACCCTGTCTCGCAGGCGATTACTGCATCGTTGGTGGGCGTTGTGCCTGCTGTCCTGACTGCGCAACAAGAACACGCAGGTCTTGGGTTGAGTGCACAGCATCAAGGCAAAACTGTCCGGCTTGGGTCGGGGGCATGGCTGGGACAAGGTCATGGCACCTATATCCAAGTTGGTGACAAGCGACCCCAAAAGATCGCGCTCCGCTCTGAACTGCGTGACGGTGCGGTTGCTCTGGTGCAAGGATGGCAGGCCGCTGGACTTGATGTGCATTTGGTGTCCGGTGATGACGCAGATGAGACTGCAAAGATTGCAACGATGCTTGGGGTCACATCTTGGCGGGCGGACACCAGACCCGCCGATAAGATCACGTATATCGAAGAGCTTTCGGCGCGGGGCGCCAAGGTGCTGATGGTCGGGGACGGTTTGAACGATACAGGCGCTTTGGCGGCGGCTTATGCGTCCGTGTCCCCTGCGACGGCTGCCGATGCGTCGCGGGCGGCCTCGGACATTGTACTGCTCAACGACAGCTTAAAGCCACTGATCGAATTACCCTTGGTAGCGCGTGCCGCACTGCGCCGCATCAAAGAAAACTTTACGATTTCGACAGTCTATAACGTGATTGCAGTGCCGGTGGCTTTGGCCGGGTTTGCAACGCCATTGATTGCATCCATCGCGATGTCGGCGTCTTCTATTACGGTGTTGTTGAACGCACTGCGGCTGAAAGGCAAAGTATGAACATCCTCGTCGTCCTTATTCCGGTTTCACTGGTCTTGGGTGGCCTCGGGCTTGCTGCATTCTTGTGGAGCCTACGCAACGATCAATACGATGACCTCGAGGGAGACGCGTGGCGAATTCTGTCCGAAGATGACGACGCGCCACGGGCACCCAAATAACGCTGCACCGCAGCAATTTACCTTACTTGCAAGAACTCTGAAATTTGTCACCAAGCACTGTTGACTCACCCAGTTGTGATCCTTACCTACGCTGCGTTATCACTCGACACGGTTGAGTGCTAACATGGGAGAAACACGAACTGGAGAAGTTCTGAAATGGCATTTACACCACTTCACGACCGTGTACTGGTCCGTCGCATTGAAAGCGACGAAAAGACAGCAGGCGGTCTCATCATTCCTGAGAACGCAAAAGAGAAGCCAGCAGAAGGCGAAATCGTCAGCGTTGGTGAAGGTGCACGCAAAGACAGCGGAGAGCTGATTGCGATGACCGTCAAAGCAGGCGACAAAGTCTTGTTTGGCAAATGGTCTGGCACAGAGGTCAAGATCGACGGTGAAGACCTGTTGATCATGAAAGAAAGCGACATCCTCGGCACACTGTAAGCTGACGCTATCGCCCTCACATATTATCTAATTCAAGGAGCACATGAAAATGGCTGCTAAAGAAGTCAAATTCGATACCGATGCACGCAATCGCATGCTGGCCGGTGTCAACATCCTCGCCAATGCGGTGAAGGTCACACTCGGCCCAAAGGGTCGTAACGTAGTACTGGACAAAGCGTTCGGTGCACCACGTATCACCAAAGACGGTGTATCTGTTGCCAAAGAGATCGAGCTTGAAGACAAGTTCGAGAACATGGGCGCACAGATGGTCAAAGAAGTTGCATCGCGCACCAACGACGAAGCTGGTGACGGTACAACAACAGCCACAGTTCTGGCCCAGGCGATCGTTCGCGAAGGCATGAAGTCTGTTGCCGCTGGCATGAACCCAATGGACCTCAAGCGTGGTATCGACCTTGCAACTGCAAAAGTTGTTGAGTCCATCAAAGGCGCTGCACGTCCTGTTTCCGACAGCGACGAAGTTGCGCAGGTTGGTACAATCTCTGCCAACGGCGAAGCGGAAATCGGTCGTCAGATCGCGGACGCGATGCAAAAAGTCGGCAACGAAGGCGTTATCACTGTTGAAGAGAACAAAGGTCTGGAAACAGAAACCGATGTTGTTGAAGGCATGCAGTTCGACCGCGGTTACCTGTCCCCTTACTTTGTCACCAACCCTGACAAAATGACAACCGAGCTGGAAGATGCGATCATCTTGCTGCACGAAAAGAAGCTGTCATCGCTTCAGCCAATGGTTCCACTGCTTGAATCAGTGATCCAGTCCGGCAAGCCCCTTTTGATCATCGCTGAAGATGTCGAAGGCGAAGCACTTGCAACACTTGTTGTGAACAAGCTGCGTGGCGGTCTGAAAATTGCAGCCGTTAAGGCGCCAGGTTTCGGCGATCGTCGTAAAGCAATGCTGCAGGACATCGCTATCCTGACAGGTGGTCAGGTGATTTCTGACGATCTGGGCATGAAGCTTGAGAATGTCACAATCGATATGCTGGGCACTGCCAAGCGCGTTTCCATCACCAAAGACGAAACAACAATCGTTGATGGCGGCGGTGACAAAGCTGAGATCGAAGCACGTGTCACACAGATCCGTGGCCAGGTCGACGAAACAGCATCCGACTACGACCGTGAAAAGCTGCAAGAGCGTGTGGCCAAACTGGCTGGCGGTGTTGCTGTCATTCGCGTCGGCGGCATGTCCGAAGTAGAAGTCAAAGAGCGTAAAGACCGCGTTGACGATGCACTGAACGCGACTCGCGCAGCCGTGCAAGAAGGCATCGTTGTTGGTGGTGGTGTTGCTTTGGTTCAGGGCGGCAAGACACTTGACGGTTTGTCCGGTGCAAACTCTGACCAAGACGTTGGTATCTCGATCATCCGCAAGGCGCTTGAAGCACCTCTGCGTCAGATCGCTGAAAACTCCGGCGTTGACGGTTCTGTTGTTGCGGGCAAAATCCGCGAGAGCGACGACAAAGCATTCGGCTTTAACGCACAGACTGAGGAATATGGCGACATGTTCAAGTTTGGCGTCATTGACCCAGCCAAAGTTGTGCGCACAGCACTGCAAGACGCAGCTTCTGTTGCAGGTCTTTTGATCACAACCGAAGCCATGGTTGCAGACAAGCCTGCCAAAGAAGGCGCTGGCGCTGGCGGCGGCATGCCCGACATGGGCGGCATGGGCGGCATGATGTAAATTGCTTTCTGCCTTCGGGCAGAGACGACATACATCGCGGATAAGTGGGGCGGTTCCGAAAGGGGCCGCCCTTCTCTTTTGTGCGTCAAAGAAAGTGCCTAGACTCTAGCTACTTCGCCTAACGAAAAGATTTCCAGCATTTGCATGTTCCGTGCACCAATCGCTTTCATGCGCCGCGATCACATCACGAAAGCCCGAAATGTTCGATTTTTCATCCGAGATCAGAACCCAGCCTTTAACATCCACGTGATCAAGCAGCACCTTCAAGACGGCGCATTGATCGGCCTGCGAAAGCATATGCAAAGTGCGGTCAATAACAACGACATCAAACACCCCGTCGGGGTGAAACGTCACGAGATCAGCGACGATCCCTTCAATTGCCAGTCCCTCTCTTTCCGCAACGGTCTGCATGTCACGAATACCATTAGGGGACAAATCAACACCCACAACGCGATGTCCGCGACGCGCGACAAACAACGCATCCCTGCCTTGGCCGCAGCCGACATCCAAGACGCGGGCGTTTTGTTGATCAAATGCATCAAAAAACGTTGTAAATAGCGTCGCTGGGCCGCCTAAGGCGTTGGGAGTATCACCATAAAGTTTGTCATAATCATAGGCCATGCTTTTAGCGTTAGTAGATTGCGAGCCATTTGCCCAAGTAAAATTTCACGCCGAAGATGACCTGCGATCACGTTTGAAAGATGAGCGCGCTTTTTCTTTTCATTCGGCAACATCCGGTATCATATCGCCCGAACAATACGCGTGAGGCGACTATGAGAAATACCGGAGCAATTGGACTGGGCGACGCATGAAGCTCTTCGCGCTTGTTGCATTGATCATGTGTGCTTTCGCTGCCAACTCGGTATTGAACCGTATTGGCGTAGCGCTTCAGGGCATGGACCCGATGGACTTTGCCACGGTACGGACAGGCGCGGGGGCTGCGATGCTGTGGCTCTTGGTGATCATACGTCAGGCACCGAGGCCACCGCTATTTTCTGCAAAGCGGTATGCAGGGGCTATTGCATTAGCCGTCTATATGATCGGTTTCTCGTGGGCCTATATCACGCTTGATGCAGGGCTTGGGGCACTGATCCTATTTGGTGTCTTGCAGATCGTTGTGTTCGGGTGGGCCGTGTTTGAAGGTGGCGATATTCCACTTTTGCGATGGATCGGAGCAGGTATCGCACTGACAGGACTTTGCGTTTTGCTTTGGCCAAGTGGCACGACACCTGTCCCTATCGGCGGAGCTATTGCAATGACGATCGCCGGTGCAGCATGGGCCGTTTATACGCTTTTGGGTCGGGCTGAAGCCGATCCTCTTGGGGCGACAGCGAGCAACTTTCTACTGTGCCTGCCGCTTGTCGCTTTGGCGATGCTGGCTGCGGGGATAGGAGAGATGCCAATTGCTGGGATCATCACCGCAATCATTGCTGGTGCAGTTACGTCAGGACTTGGATATGCGCTTTGGTATCGTGCCTTGCCTGCATTACCAACAACAGTTGCAGGCATCGCCCAGTTAAGTGTGCCGGTGATTGCGGTCGGTGCTGGCGTGCTGTTTCTGAACGAGCCTTTGACAACGCGGCTGGTTTTGGCTGGCGGCCTTGTGTTGGGCGGCATAGCGGTTTCGTTGGCCGCGCGACGTTAGGTTTCTTCTGGGTCAGGGGTTTTGAAAACAGCAGGCAATGCTACATCTAGGAGTATGAAACTGTTATGGGCATCCATTTTTGGCATTTTCGCCTCTGGCGCTGCGATGGCGCAAGAGTGCGTCGTCATGCTACACGGCCTTGCACGCACTGAGATTTCATTCACGCCATTGCAGCTGGTCTTAGAAGACGAAGGGTATCACGTTATCAACCGTGGCTACCCTTCGACCACCGCGAATATCCAAACCTTGGTTGACGAGCATCTTGCCGAAGACGTCGCAGCCTGTGGCGACAGACGTGTAAATTTCGTGACCCACTCAATGGGCGGCATACTTGTGCGTGCCTGGCTGACAAACAACCGCCCTGAGTTAATGGGCCGCGTTGTGATGTTGGGGCCACCCAATGGGGGCTCTGAATTGGTTGATATCTTCGGTGAATTCGAACCCTTTCAATGGGTCAACGGCCCTGCAGGGCTTCAACTGGGCACTGAGGATGACAGTCTTCCCAATCGGCTTGACAATTTGCCATATGAAATCGGAATTATTGCGGGCGACCGGACACTCAATCCGGTCTATTCCGCATTGATTGATGGGCCTGACGACGGCAAGGTCTCGGTCGCGTCGACCCGAATGGAAGGCATGCAGGACCATCTTGTTTTGCCGGTAACCCATACCTTCATGATGAATAACCCCCTGGTCATCGAAGAAGTTTTGGCGTTCTTGGATGAAGGTATCTTTGATCGCAGTTTGAGCCTGACCGGGATCATTTTTGGCACAGACTGATCCAATTCTTTACAAGAATTGAAGGCCTCCGGCGGAGGTACTTGGGAACATGAGAAGATCAGATTGTCTTAGTTAGATGGCTTTATCACACGGTTGATGTGACCCATCTTGCGGCCTGCTTTGACCTCTGCCTTGCCGTAAAGATGGATCGCTGTATCGGTGTTTGCCAATTCTGGCACGCGTGCCATGTCGTCGCCAATCAGGTTTTCCATGACAACATCGGAATGACGCGACCCATCTCCCAGCGGCCAGCCTGCGACTGCCCTGATGTGTTGTTCGAACTGGCAAATCGTGCAGCCGTTCTGCGTCCAATGCCCTGAGTTGTGGACGCGTGGTGCAATTTCGTTCACGATCAGGCCTTGCGGCGTGACAAACAGTTCAACCCCCATAACGCCGACATAATCCAGCGCATTCAGGACACGTGCAGCGATCAGAACCGCATCGGTTCGTTGACTGGCGGTGAGTTTCGCAGGCACGGTTGTGGTACGCAAAATACCGGCCTCATGCACATTTTCGCCCGGGTCGTAACAGGATACTGCACCATCGGGCGTGCGTGCGCCGATGACGGATACTTCGTGGCTGAAGTTCACGAAACCTTCTAAAATTGCAGGGGCCCCCGCCATATCAGCCAGTGCTTCTTCCGCATCTGACATCGCCATAATGCGTGCCTGGCCTTTGCCGTCATATCCCAAGCGTCGGGTTTTCAGGATCGCGGGCGCACCTATGGTTTTGAGGGCCGCGTCTAGATCATCTTTATTTGCAACATCGGCAAAGGGGGCCGTTTGCAATCCGAGGTCTTGCAAGAACGCCTTTTCGGTCAGCCGATCTTGACTGGTTGCAAGCGCTTGCCGGCCCGGATGGATGGGCGCAAGTGTTTCCAGCAGATTAAGCGCGCTGGTGGGTATGTTTTCGAATTCATAGGTGATGACGTCAACAGATTTGCCAAAGGCGATCAATGCGTCTTTGTCTTCATAACTGGCTGTTGTCACACGGTGCGCAACATCACCCGCCGGGGCGTTTTTGCCCGGCTCAAAAATATGGGCCTTCAGACCAAGACGTGCGGCTGCCACGGACAACATGCGCCCCAATTGTCCGCCACCCAAGATGCCGATCGTCGCCCCTACGGGCAGTGGTTTAGTCATCGCTTGGTTCATCCGGGATAGAGGCGCTGAGATCGGCACGCCATTGATCAAGACGCGCGGCTAAGACAGGATCTTGTAAAGCAAGAATACCTGCAGCCATTAGCCCGCCATTCTTGGCACCTGCGGCGCCGATTGCCATTGTCGCCACAGGAAAGCCCCGCGGCATTTGCAAAATTGAATAGAGGCTATCAACCCCTGAAAGCGCATTCGTTTGGACTGGAATACCAATTACAGGCACACGTGTCTTCGACGCCATCATCCCGGGCAAATGTGCGGCCCCGCCTGCGCCTGCAATAATAACCTGCAAACCACGATCGACGGCGGTTTTACCATAATCCCATAAGCGGTCAGGGGTGCGATGGGCCGAAACAATCTTGGACTCATAGCCCACACCCAATTCATCAAGTACATCTGCCGCTTCGCGCATTGTGGGCCAATCAGATTGGCTACCCATAATGATACCGACAAGGGGTTTGGTCATGGTCTGATCCTAGCGTCTAAAGGAAGCAGCACTATAGCTATGGCAGGCCGCGCAGCAATGCTATCATGCTATAATGTCGGGTAAAATGCGGTCTTCTAGCTGGGAAATCTGATCTTTCAAAGCCAGTTTCTGTTTCTTGAAGCGTTTGATTGTCAACATATCCGATGATCCACGCGCATGAAGGGCATCAATCGCCTCATCCAGATCACGATGTTCGCGGCGCAAAACCTCGAGCTTGACCCGAAGAACTTCGACTTGTTCCATTTTTGCAGAAGTATTCATCGTCAAAGTGTCCCGGGTGGTATGCGTCACGGCAATCTACACCGCTAAGTCTTTAAGAACCTAATACTTCCTCTTGATCAAAGCACCCCGCGCCCCCATATTTTTTGTAACGGTCGCCGCTTGTGGGGCCGAAACCTGACAGTCGCTTCAATAAAGGACATGTCTTATGACAAAATTGGCTTTGGGAACGCATCCGTTCCTTTTGGGGTTTGAACAGCTGGAACGGCTGGTCGAACGTACCGCGAAAAGCGGGAATGAGGGGTACCCTCCTTACAATATCGAACAAACCTCTGAGAATTCTTACCGGATCACCTTGGCTGTGGCGGGTTTTGCCGAAAATGATCTTGCGATCACCGTCGAAGATAGTGCGCTGGTCATTCGTGGCCGTCAAACGGACGACAGTGACGGGCGTATTTTCCTGCACCGCGGGATCGCAGCCCGTCAGTTTCAACGCTCATTTGTGCTCGCCGATGGTGTTGATGTCGGCGAGGCTGTCATGGAAAACGGATTGCTACATGTAGATCTGACCCGCGCTGTGCCGGAACGTGTCGTGCAAACAATCAACATCAAGAAAGGGTAGTTTATGGAAACCAAGTTTGACCTCGCAAAGCTCGGTCAGGGGATCGTTTATGTAAAGCCCATCCTTGCGGCTGAATTACCTGATGAAATGCGCGCAAAAGTCGGTGATTTGGAAGAGTTGTTTGCAGTCCACAATGCCGATGGCGAACAGCTCGCACTTGTCGCGGACCGCAAATTGGCATTCCACCTTGCACGTGAAAACAACATGGAACCCGTCACGGTTCATTGAGATGGGTAAGGTGGATCAAGATCCGCCTTACGCTTTGATCAGCCCCATGCTTTCTATTTTCAAAAGCACTTGATGCGCACAGTTGTCGACTGGAATACTCTCGGTTTCCAGACGCAGCTCTGGGCTTTCGGGCATATCATAAGGGTCTGAAATTCCCGTAAACTCTTTGATCTTGCCCGCACGCGCCAGCTTATAAAGGCCCTTTCGATCGCGGCGTTCGCACTCCTCAATAGAGGTGGCAACATGGACTTCGACGAAGGCGCCAAAGTTCTCCACGTCTTCGCGTACCGCGCGTCGTGTTGTGGCGTAAGGCGCAATGGGTGCACAGATTGCAATACCACCATTCTTGGTGATTTCTGACGCGACATACCCGATCCGGCGAATGTTCAGATCGCGATGCTCTTTGCTAAAACCCAGCTCGGACGACAGGTTCTTGCGTACGATGTCACCGTCCAACAGCGTTACCGGGCGGCCACCCATTTCCATCAATTTAACCATCAAAGCGTTGGCGACAGTCGATTTGCCCGAGCCTGAGAACCCAGTGAAAAACACAGTGAACCCCTGCTCTGCCCGTGGCGGCCGCGTTTTGCGCAGCTCTTGGACAACTGCCGGAAACGAGAACCATTCGGGGATGTCCAGTCCTTCAGAAAGGCGGCGGCGCAATTCTGTGCCCGAGATATTCAGGATGGTCACATCATCCTTGTCCAAAATCTCGTCCGCAGGCTCATACTGGGCGCGATCTTGCACATAAACCATGTGCTTAAAATCGACCATTTCGATGCCCATTTCGTCTTGATGTTCTCGGAACAAATCTTGTGCATCATAGGGTCCGTAAAAGTCTTCTCCAGCCGCGTTCTGACCCGGTCCCGCATGGTCGCGACCGACAATGAAATGCGTGCAGCCATGGTTCTTGCGGATAAGACCGTGCCAAACGGCTTCACGTGGGCCCGCCATGCGCATGGCAAGGTTCAACAAAGACATCGTTGTGGTAGCAGTTGGGTATTGGTCCAACACGGCCTCATAGCACCGCACGCGGGTAAAGTGATCGATGTCACCCGGCTTGGTCATGCCAACGACGGGATGGATCAATAGGTTCGCCTGCGCCTCTTTCGCTGCACGGAACGTCAGCTCCTGATGGGCGCGGTGCAATGGATTGCGGGTTTGAAACGCCACGACCTTGCGCCACCCCAGTTTGCGGAAATACGCACGCAACTCATTCGGTGTATCGCGGCGAGCGCGGAAATCATAATGCACAGGTTGCTGGATGCCTGTGATCGGACCACCCAAGTACACATTGCCTGCCGTATTATGAAGGTAGTTCACTGCCGGATGCGCGCTGTCATCGGCACCAAAAACCTGTGCGGCTTCATGCGCTTTGTTTGGCACCCACTTGTCGGTGACCGTCATTGTGGCAAGGATCACGCCTTCCTGATCGCGCAATGCGATGTCTTGGCCCAACTCGACGGTCTCGGCAAAGCGATCCGACACGTCCAAGGTGATGGGCATTGGCCACAGCGCCCCGTCTGCAAGCCGCATGTTGTCTACGACGCTTTCATAATCCGCTTGTGACAAGAAGCCTTTGAGCGGGTTGAAACCGCCATTCATCAGCAATTCGAGATCACAGATTTGACGTGGAGTCAGATCATGGCTGGTCAGCTCGGCGGCTTCCAGTTTCATCTTTTGTGCACTCTCGTAGGATACGTAGAGTTCAGGGATCGGGGCCAAGTCTGGAGACATGTGTTTCTCGATTTTGCCGGGTATCAGTTGCGCGTGGCATAAACGTGTGCGCCCCGGATTGTCCAGCAAACAAAGGTAATAAGTCCAGTGTTCTGTTTAGAACGATGATGCAGAACCCGTGTCGTCTGAAGCGCCAAAATAAGTGATATCAGACTACACAGTTATCCTGGTAGGAAACCCTACTCGGCAGCCGCGGCAACCCCTGCGTCCTCTGTTTCGGCGATGTATTTTTCAGCATCAAGGGCCGCCATACATCCCATACCCGCAGATGTGACTGCCTGACGGTAGACGTGGTCTGTCAAATCACCTGCCGCAAACACACCGGGAATTTCTGTCTTTGTTGTCCCAGCCGCCACTTTCACGTAGCCACCATTGTGCGTTTCCAACTGGTCTTTCACCAACTCTGTCGCTGGCGCATGACCAATTGCGATGAACACGCCTTTGGCGGGCAGATCTGTGACTTCGCCAGTTTTCGTGTGTTTCACGCGCACGCCTTCGACACCCAAGGGGGTGTCAGCGCCATAGACTTCTTCAATCTCGTGAAACCAAAGCGTCTCGATCTTGGGGTTGTTCATCAATCTGTTTTGTAAAATCTTCTCAGCCCGCAACTCATCGCGGCGGTGGACCAGCGTGACCTTTGACGCAAAGTTGGTCAGAAAAAGCGCTTCTTCAACGGCCGTATTCCCGCCACCAACGACAACAATCTCTTGTCCGCGGTAAAAGAACCCGTCGCAGGTCGCACAGGCACTCACACCAAAGCCCTTGAATTTTTCCTCAGACGGCAAACCGAGCCATTTGGCGCGTGCGCCAGTGCAGAGGATGACAGCATCTGCAGTATAGACCGCGCCGCTGTCACAGGTGGCGGTAAACGGGCGTTTCTGCAGGTCGAGTGTCGTGACGATGTCGCCAACGATCTCACAACCCATCGCGCGGGCATGTGCCTCCATCCGCACCATCAGGTCAGGGCCTTGGACCTCGGTATCACCGGGCCAGTTTTCGACCTCTGTCGTGGTGGTCAACTGACCACCTGGCTCAATCCCCTGGATCAACACTGGCTCTAGCATTGCACGGGCTGCATAGACGCCAGCGGTATAGCCGGCAGGGCCAGACCCAATGATCAGAACTTTGATGTGTCGTGTGTCGGTCATGGCAGCCTCATGTGTTTACTATCACCGATATAGCTGTGCAGGCGGCATGATAAAAGACCAACTCCACATTGTGTGGGTGCGATCTTTTGTTGCGGTCTCTTGAAATATTCTTGCGTGATGAACTATATTTACGTAGTATTTGCAAAAATATCAGGGAACATCCTATGCCAGGGACCAAACTAGACGACATTGACCGGATGATTCTGGCCGAACTGCAAGCCGACGGCCGCATGACCAATGTCGAACTTGCAAAACGGGTCGGTATTTCAGCCCCTCCATGTTTGCGCCGGGTGCGTACATTGGAAGAGCAAGGATTTATCCAAGGCTACCACGCTGACGTCAATTCCCGCGAGCTCGGGTTTGAAGTGCAGGTCTTTGCCATGGTTGGATTGGTCAGTCAGGCGGAGTCGGACTTAAGCGCTTTTGAAGGCTTGTGCCAAAACTGGCCATTGGTCCGTGAGTGTCACATGCTGAACGGCGAGGTGGATTTCATCCTCAAATGCGTGGCCCCTGATCTGCGGACGTTCCAACGGTTTCTGACAGAAGAACTGACAAGCGCCGAGAATGTGGCCTCTGTAAAGACGTCCCTCGTAATCCGCGGAGCCAAAGATGAACCGGGTGTCCCGTTTGACGTGCTTGAGGCCCGGTTGGCACAAGAGGCGTAGTCCAGATCTCTGCACGCAGGAAAAAGGTCAGCTGATGCGATTTAGAACCATTCTCGCCTTATGTGCCGTCATGATTGTTGCAAGTTGCGGCAATCGCACGATGGTAGAGCGTACTGGACCGGACGAATTGCTTAAGTTGAGATCAGGTCCCGGACTGGGCTTTAACATCATTATGGGCTTGCCTGATGGCACTGAACTTGACCTGCGCGATTGTGTTACCGAAGTTGGGCAGCGATGGTGCGAAGTTTCCCTTGTCGATGCACCGCAAGTCACCGGCTATGTTTCTGCTGACTATCTTTCGGGGCAATAGGACCCGATATGATCGGCCCTGATCTTATAGAAAAAAGCGCCCACTGATGTGGACGCCTTTCCCTTCACATTGATCCAAAACCGTTGCGCGAACAGATGGCTTTGGATCGGTGATGCCTACTCGCCCCCTCCCAATTGGTGCACGTAGGCGGTGACGGCTTTAATCTCGGCCTCGGTCAAGCGTTCACCCCATGGGGGCATCACGCCAAAGCGGGCATAGCGCACGGTCTCTTCAAGGGCTTCCAGATCACCACCATAAAGCCAGATCGCGTCGGTTAAGTTTGGCGCACCCAGATCACGGTTGCCCATGCCGTTGTCGCCGTGACAGGCGGCACAGTTATCAAGGAAAAGGTCGTTACCCGCCTCGGCCATACCTGCGTCGTGTTCCTGGCCAGAGATCAGACGAACGTATTGAACGACTTGGTCGACTTCTTCATTGCTAAAGATGTCATCATAGGCTGTCATTTCAGAATAACGCGCGTCCCAGTCTTCTTCATTCCGGATGCCGTGACGAATGGTGTATTCGATGTTTTCAAAATCACCGCCCCATAGCCAATCATCATCCAAAAGGTTCGGATAGCCAGTGAAACCCGCAGCCCCTGATCCGTGGCACTGTGAACAGTTGTTGCGGAAGACCGCACCACCTGCAGATGTCGCAAAGCGTGCCAGTTCTTCGTTCTCGGCCAATGTATCAAGATCTGCCGAAGCCAGTTGCGCTGAAATCTCGGCGTTCGCTTCTTCAAAACGGGCAATGTCTTGGGCGACTTCGCCGCGTGTTGAATACCCCAGCAGACCGGCAGTCGCACTGCTGACCATAGGCCAAGCGGGGTATGCGATCGAATAGCCGATCCCCCAGATGATTGTTAGGTAGAATGACCACAGCCACCAGCGCGGCAAGGGGTTATTCAGCTCCTTGATTCCGTCCCACGAATGGCCGGTGGTGTCAGTGCCGGTGACTTCATCAATGTCTTTTTCGGTTTCGCCGCTCATGATTGCAGCTCCTCGTCTTTGGATACGCCGGGGCGGTCCTCGTTACGGAAGGGGATTTGGCTTGTGTCGTCATGGACGGCACGGCTGCCGGGACGGAAGGCCCAGACAATCACGCCCAAGAAAAACAAGAACATCGCCAAGAGAACCCAGCTATCAGCCAGCTCACGAAGGAATGAATAGGTGTCCATGGTCAATCCTCCCTAGCGGCTTGCATCTGGGGTGAAGGTCGAGAAATCGACAGTCGTGCCCAGCATTTGCAGGTAAGCGATCAATGCATCCATTTCGGATACACCCGGTTCATCATCGAAGTTGCGGATTTGCGCGCCCGGATACCGTTCAAGCAGATCATCGTAAGCGTCTGTGTCCGGATCGGCCTGTGCCAACGTATCAGACGCCGCCAACTCAACCATTTCTTCGGTATATGGCACACCGATGAAACTATGGGTTGCGACCAGATCAGCGTTATATTCTGCGTTCACTTTTGTATCGAGCAGATAGGCATAACCCGGCATGATGGATTCCGGCACGACCGAGCGGGGTGCGATCAAATGATCAAGATGCCACGCATCCGAATACTTACCACCCACACGGGCCAAATCTGGCCCAGTTCGTTTCGATCCCCACTGGTGCGGGTGATCGTACATCGACTCCGCAGCAAGTGAGTAGTGACCATAGCGTTCAACCTCGTCCCGCATGGGGCGGATCATCTGGCTGTGGCACACATAGCACCCTTCGCGGATGTAGATATCGCGGCCCGCCAATTCGAGCGGGGAATAGGGTCGCACCCCTTCTACCTCTTCGATGGTGTTCTCAAGGTAGAAGAGAGGTGCGATTTCCACAATTCCGCCCACCGTCACCACCAACAAGGAGGAAACAAGTAGCAACGTCGGGCTGCGTTCTAGGAACGCGTGTTTGGCAAGAAAGCCTTTGCCAGTGGTGTTTGGTGTATCAGACATTTCTCTGACCTCCTTATTCTGCTGGCACGCCAACCGGAGCGGTGACTTTTGCGCCACCCCGGATGGTCATGAACATGTTCCAAGCCATGATCAGTGCGCCGCTGAGGTAAAGAACCCCACCCAGGCCACGGACCACATACATCGGAAACTTCGCGGATACGGTGTCGGCAAAGCTGTTCACAAGGAACCCGTTTGCGTCGACTTCGCGCCACATCAGACCTTCCATGATCCCAGTGACCCACATGGAGGCCGCGTAAAGGATGATGCCGATTGTCGCCAACCAGAAGTGCCAGTTGATCGCAGACATGGAATACATCTGTGCCCGGCCCCACAATTTCGGTGTGAGGAAGTAAAGGGCAGAGAATGTAATCATCCCGTTCCAGCCAAGTGCGCCAGAATGCACGTGACCGATGGTCCAGTCTGTATAGTGTGACAGGCTGTTGACCGCACGGATCGACATCATTGGGCCTTCAAATGTGGACATGCCGTAGAAGGCAAGGCTGATCACCATCATCCGAATAATCGGATCGGTCCGCAGCTTGTCCCATGCGCCTTGCAGCGTCATCAGGCCGTTGATCATACCACCCCAGCTTGGCATCCACAGGATGATCGAAAAGACCATGCCCAAAGTCGATGCCCAGTCAGGCAGCGCTGTGTAGTGCAAGTGGTGTGGACCCGCCCAGATATATAGAAAGATCAGCGCCCAAAAGTGGATGATGGACAGCTTGTAGCTGAACACCGGGCGACCGGCCTGCTTGGGCACGAAGTAGTACATCATGCCAAGGAAGCCCGCAGTCAGGAAGAAGCCCACGGCGTTATGGCCATACCACCACTGTGTCATCGCATCTTGCACACCGCTAAAGATCTGCACAGACTTGCTGCCCCAGATGCTAACAGGGATCGATATGTTATTGATCAGGTGCAGCATCGCGACAGTCACGATGAAGCTAAGCAAGAACCAGTTGGCCACATAGATGTGCTTTTCGGTCCGTTTGAAGATCGTACCAAGATAGACTGCCAAAAAGGACACCCAGACGATGGTCAGCCAGATGTCTACATACCACTCAGGCTCGGCATATTCCTTGGATTGGGTTGCACCGAGGAGGTAGCCTGTGGCGGCCAATACGATGAACAAATTGTAACCCCAGAAAACAAACCACGCTAGGTTACCTCCCCATAACCGCGCGCCGCAGGTGCGTTGCACGATATAGAATGACGACATAATCAGGGCATTGCCCCCAAACGCAAAAATCACCGCACTCGTGTGCAGCGGGCGTAGTCGTCCGAAATTGCCGTAGGGTTGAAGAACCTCAAAGTTCAGCTGCGGAAACGCCAGTTGGAAGGCGATAACCACCCCAACCAAAAAACCGACAACGCCCCAGAACCCTGTGGCGATGACGCCTGCACGGACGACATCATCCATATAACCGTCTGGTGTGGCGTAGGTCAGCGCGTCCATGCTGCGCAACACACGCACAAACATATAAGCCGCAACGACCATGATAATCATGGCGTGGACGATGTATGACACGTCACGCCCCCAGTTTGCAGCAACCGCAGCAAAGAGCGTGATGCCCCCTAACACGATCAACTTGATATAGTTCCCCATAAGAGATCCCCTTCTTTGGCCGGATCATGAAACGGGTCCGACAGCTACTTGGTATTTTCGGTTATGGGATCTCGGGTCGCTTTGGTCTTTGATGTGGATCAAAACGCGAATTGACATAGATCAAGGCGCCGTTTGCAAACATTTGGCAGGCTGTATCTAAGGAGCGGTTTGCGCGAACAATCGCCCCCCTACGTTGAACCGATAAGGGGAAGGCCGAACCAATGACCTACAAGATCATTGCAACAATTTTGACGGATACAGACCAGTCCACCGAAGGACTGGATGCGGCTATTTCAATGGCAGATCGCATGGATGCGCATCTTGATATTTATGTCGTGACAATCAGCCATACTGAGACGAACACATACTACATGGGCGCAGAGGCCGTCATGATCGCCGAACAAACGCGCGATGCGATGGCCCAGCGCGACAAAATAGAGATTTGGTTGAAGGACCGAATGCACGGAGAAATGGTGCGTTGGTCAATGCAAGCCGCGACGGTACAGGGCCCTGCCCTTACCGATTATCTCGCCCGTAAATTACGCTTTTCTGATCTGGTCGTTCTCCCTCGGCCTTATCAGGACAACCCGGAAGCTGCGACCTTGGTCGAAGCCTGCCTGTTTACCGCAGAGCGTCCGGTTTTGATGATCCCCAAAGGCTGCAAGGCACCTGATGCAGGTGGCCATGTGCTGATGGGATGGAACGACGGCGCCGAGGCGCTTGCGGCAGCACGCGCTGCGCTGCCAATTCTGGAACAAGCGGAAGTGGCGGATATCTGCATTATTGATCCTCCTGTCCATGCTGCAGACCGATCTGATCCAGGTGGCGCGATGGCGCAATATCTGATGCGCCACGGCACGAAGTCGGAAGTGGCTGTATTGGCAAAGACTGAACCACATGTCGGTGATATTTTGCTGCGACGGGCCAAAGAAGTCGGGGCGCAAATGATTGTCAGCGGCGCATATGGCCATTCACGCCTACGCGAAGCGGTCTTTGGCGGAGCCACGCGCAGTTTGTTGGAAATGGCTGATCGGCCGATTTTGATGTCGCGGTGAACTAAGGAAAGCCGTTATGTGAAACAAAGCGGCCATTCATTTTCTAAGCCTGAAAGTCCACTGCCAGACCGCAACAAATCTAGTTGAACTACGCTCAGTCTGCATCACAGTCTTCAAGGAATAGAATAGCTCTATGAAGCTGCTTTTCCCACAACCATCTCATATCTCTGAGTGAACGCGGGTCGCTTCCCCACTCAACCGCAGTAAATGCAGCCATACAGGCGCAAACCCGCCAATCCTCTTGCAAATCGGTCAACGAATACGCCTTCACCCCACCATCCAGAAGCGCCTGATGATAGCTAAGGAGTAACGTCTCCTGAAACGCCTTGCGGTGGCCTTCAGGCCAGAAGGGAACGGTCGCATAGACTAGATCAGAGGCTCCTAGCCAAAGTCGCAGTGACCAATCAAAGGGTTGTCGATCAATCAGGTACAACGGCCGGCGACCATGGGTCGGCGTATTGCTGGTCAGAACATTCGTCGGGTTTGGGTCACCATGGACCAGCGTTAATCCTTTGCCAGTCTGTGCACGTTGCAACATCCGGTTACCGTCCAAGTCGAATACCTTTACAAGCCGCGCACGCGAAGAAGCGTCTAGCGCGTCTCCTAACTCAGCCAGTATCGGCTCTAAGCCTTTGGACACGTGTGAAAGAAATCTGGCAAAATCAGACTTAAGGTCATGCGGGCTTTCAGGGTCGCCATTTGCGCCCCAATGGTGTGCGTGCAACTGGCCTAAAGCATGACCAAGTGCGCCTGCGTGGGTCCCCACAGGTTCGATCATTTTATGGTCCGTGTAGTCCGAACCCAAATCTTCCAAGAACAAGGCATAGCCTTGCCCCAGACTTTGCGAGGTCGCGAGATTGGCGCAAACCGCATGATAGCATTTCGGGATCGGGGCATCTGAGAGGCCGGCGTAGTCCCGACGATAATAATTCACTTCTGACACGCCTAAGAATGCATGTCCGGCTGGGCAGAGCTTTAAGATGCATGAACGCGGTACGCGATCTGTTGGTGGACTATCGTCAAAGACCAAGCGAGCTGTATTACTATTATTCGCATCGATCGGTTGCAGTTGGAACGATGGCATCGGCAAGCCATCATTCAACACCTGCTCCAGCCAACTTTGGCCAACATCTTCGCAACTGAGTGGTATCCAGCTAGGGTCCAATTGGTCCTCTCCTAAAGAGTAGCTGGCTTCTCTTTATCGAACACCGGCCCAGTCTATTCAAGAAAGCGAAGTACTGCCTGACGTCTGTGTCTTTCGCTGCACTTTGTCGAATGGCTGCGAACCGACTAGTCCAGTTAAAACCCGTCCTCACCCGTCTCTGCCTTTAACGCCTCAAGATTTGGCACACGAATGTCTCGCCGGTCATCGAATGCAATCAATCCGTCTTTCTTAAGCGCCGACATCTGGCGGCTGACTGTTTCAATTGTCAGGCCAAGATAATTCGCCATCGTTTCACGTGTGATCGGCAAGGTAAACGTAGCCATCGCTGTCTCACCCGGTTTCAGCGACGCCATCCGCGTCGCAATCATATGTAGCAAGGATGCGATCTTTTCGCGGGCTGTTTTCCGCCCGAGCACCAGCATCCATTCGCGTGCCGCATCCAGTTCATCAAGTGTCATTTCAAGCAAACGCTGACCGACATGCGGTGTTTCTTCAATCATCTTTTCAAATGGCTTGCGGCGGAAACAGCAAAGCATCACATCCGTTTCAGCGATCACATCGCACTCAATGGTATTGCGGTTCGGACGCCCCATAAAATCACCGGGCAATAGCAAACCAACCATCTGCACACGTCCATCAGGCAAAGTACGTGTCAGGCTTGAAACACCTGATACGACTGATCCTACAAACTCTAACGAATCCCCACCAAAGAAAATCGTCTGACCCGCTGAGTAAGTCCGGTAATACTTGATTTCCTCAAGCTGATCTAATTCCTCGGGCTCACACTTTGAACAAACTGCGTTGTAGCGAATGGGACAGTCCGCGCAAGAACGCAGTTTTGGGACGGCAAGCGTCATGGTGTGAACCCCCGGTCGATTTCGGCTGCCGTCAGTATGCCGCACCATCCAGTTATCGCCAACCGGTAATTCTGACGCAGGGTGGTGTCCATCTTCACTGACAGTTTTTTCTTGACTCAGGTCACGTCGCTGCATGCATACTCTATTCAATTGTAAGACATTTGACGCCCGCGTTTTTGGTGTCCGGCTAGCAAGCCCAATAAGCCTGAATTGGCATATTCAATTAGACTGGGAGGACGAATTATGAACTTAAGACCTGATCCAACATTC
The DNA here is from genome assembly GCA_947496605.1 of uncultured Paracoccaceae bacterium. GTDB lineage: Bacteria > Pseudomonadota > Alphaproteobacteria > Rhodobacterales > Rhodobacteraceae > Yoonia. The sequence continues at coordinate 402,399 of CANMDF010000004.1, forward strand.
CATCCAACGGCAAAAATGGCGATGGCCGCACCCGTTGAGACGGTGGCCTTTACATTGATGCTAAGTCCCGATGGCAGCAAACCTGACGGCTTGGCTGTTGTGGACGTGGACCCGACATCAGACACTTATGGCGACATTCTCCATAGCCTCTTTATGCCGAACCTTGGTGACGAATTTCACCACTTTGGCTGGAACGCCTGTTCGTCGGCGCTGTCACCTTTGACTGGTCACGCGTTTCTTGAGCGTCGGTATCTGATCATTCCCGGCATCCGGTCCAGCCGCATCTACATCATTGATGTGAAAGAGCCGTTGAAAGCCAAGATTCACAAGATTATTGAACCAGAAGAGCTGTTTGAAAAGACAGGATATTCCCGCCCTCATACGATTCACTGCGGTCCTGAAGGCATCTATGTCTCGACCCTTGGTGGCGGTGGTGAAGATGGCACAGACGGCCCACCGGGTATTTTCATCATGGATTGCGAAACCTTCGAAATCCTAGGTCGCTATGAGATGGACCGCGGCATTCAGGATAAACACTATGATTTCTGGTGGAATCTGCCACGCGATTACATGGTCAGCTCGGAATGGGGTCTGCCGCCGCAGTTTGAGAACGGGATCGTGCCTGAGGACCTTTTGTCGAACAAATACGGCCATACCATCCACTTCTGGGACTTGCGCGCACGCAAGAATGTACAAAGCATTGATCTGGGCGAAAACCATCAGATGGCCTTGGAAATCCGCCCTGCACATGATCCGGCAAAAGAATATGGCTTTTGCGGTGTCGTCGTGGACACAAGCAACTTACAGGGAGCTATCTTTACGTGGTGGCGCAAGGAAGACGGCACATTCGAGGCAAAGAAGACGATCACGATTGATCCGGTGCCTGCTGATGCGGATGATTTGCCAGACCTGCTGAAAGGCTTTGGTGCTTGCCCGCCATTGGTGACAGACATCGATCTGAGCCTCGATGATCGCTTTCTCTATGTGGCCTGCTGGGGCTTGGGCGAGATGCACCAGTATGATGTCTCAGACCCGATGAATCCTGTCTTGGCTGGCAAGGTTGATCTTGGCGGGATCGTCAAGAAGACCAAGCACCCGAATGGCAAAGACTTCGGATATGGCCCTCAAATGGTTGAGATCAGTCGCGATGGAAAGCGCGTCTATTGGACAAACTCGCTTTATTCCACATGGGACGACCAGTTCTATCCGGGTGAACGGGGGGCGGCGATGGTCTGCGCTGACGTTGGCAAAGACGGTGGGCTAACCTTGAACAAGGACTTCTGGGTCGAATTTCCCGAAGGCTATCGCAGCCATCAGATCAGACTGGAAGGCGGGGACTGTTCGACCGACAGCTTCTGCTACCCGTCGGTCTAACCTTTGTTTGAAATGACAACGCAGGCGGCCCTTTGGTGGGCCGTCATCGTCTCTGGGCTCTATCACGGGTTCAACCCCGGAATGGGGTGGCCATTGGCGGTGTCAGCCGCGTTAATGGAGCGTAAGACATCGGCCCTGCCAGGTGCGCTGCTTGCGTTGGCTGGTGGGCATTTCTTAGCGATGTGCGCAATCCTGCTGCCGTTCTCGTTGATGGTCACGCTCGTCTATTGGGAAGGCCAAATTCGACTTGGTGCGGGTCTATTGGTGGTCGGGCTCGGCATCTACCTTTTGATCAACCGCAAACACCCAAGGTTTCTAGCACGTGTTCCACCTTCCAAGCTGGCGCTGTGGTCCTTTTTGGCTGCGATGGCGCATGGTGCTGGGCTTATGCTGGTACCGATCTTCTTGGGCATTTGCGCACCTGGCAGCCTTGATGCGGGGCACGAAGCCGCTGAGAGCTTAATGGCCAGTAATGTCGGTATGGCCTTCATTGTGGCAGGCATTCACACCCTCGCAATGACGCTGGCCGGAGGCGCGTTGGCCGTCGGGATGTATTTTTGGCTCGGATTAAAGTTTCTCACGCGCAGTTGGTTCAACTTGGATGTGGTGTGGGCACTAAGCCTGATCCTGGTCGGAGGTATTGGGATCATGACGTCGTCGCATACGACTTTGACCTAACGCCCTGCGATTGCGGCCAGTTCGTCCGCGGCTTCACGGAGCGGTTCAAGATATTCGACCAGATCAGGTAGGTGGCGTCTTTGTTCCGGTGCATGGATCGACAAAGTCGACAACAGCCGCCCCATGTTATCAAGAATTGGCACAGCAATTGCCGTCATGCCCGGCATGAACTCTTCGTTGTCTGTTGAGTAACCACGGTCACGTGTCTTGATCAGTTCTTCTTGCAGCTCTTTGGGGTTTGTTATTGTCTTTTCTGTCTGCGGATCAAGTGCGTGGTTTTTCAAAAACCGGTCGAGATAATCCGGACGGAGTGTAGACAAAAACATCTTGCCACTGGCTGTGCAGTGGAATGGCACCTGCGTGCCCACAGGCAATTGAATGCGCAATGGCCAATGGGTCTCAACCCGGTCCAGATAGAACATGCCTTCGCGCTCTGGGATCGCAAGGTTACACGTCTCGCCGACTTTCATCGCAAGCGACTTGAGAACCGCGAGCCGGACAGTACGCACGCGTTCAGACGATAAAGTGTTGATTGATAAAAGGCGCATTCGACGGCCAGGACTATAGGACCGGCCATCGATGTCACGCTGCAGGAAACCCTCAGCCTCTGCCGTAGCAAAGAGGCGGTGAATAGTGGGCTTGGGCAGGCCAAGCGTTTCATTCACCACCGAAGGCGTTACGGGAACACCGACCTTCGCGACTTCTTCTAGCAGCAGCAAGAGCCGTAGATTGGTCGGAATTTGGCCGGTGTCCTCGTCTTTCATATCGCTACCCTATCCGCCCTATCTGTCAGGAAGGATCATTAGCGCAGTTTCAGGCACAAGTGCTACAAAGAACCACACACCAATCAATGCGATCAGGTAAGGCACAATATAGCGCAGCAGCCGGAAATACGGCACGCCCGTCACACCCGAGGCCACATAGAGATTGAGCCCGTAAGGTGGTGTTACAAAGCCGATGGATGCACCCACCAGGAACACAACCGCAAAGTGGATCGGATCAATACCTACCGACGCCGCGATTGGGGCCAAGATTGGCGCAAGAATGATGGTCACCGGCAGGGACTCAAGGATCATCCCAGTGATGAACACAATCGCCATCGACGTGAACAGAACCGCATAATAGCCGCCCATACCGGTCACAAAGTCACCGATAAAGTCTTTGGCGCCCAGTGATGACATCACCTGCTGCATTGCAACCGAGACAGCGATCAAAGGCACTAGAATGCCCGAGATCTGTGCAGACCGCGACACGATTGATGGAATCTGTGGAACGGTGAACCCTTCAACCACGAACATTGAGCCATAACTCTTTTGTTCAACTGGTAGGTCAGCAGAGCTGCCCATGATCTTGTTCAAAGGATAAGAGATCAGGCCCACCAGCACACAGAAGCCCACGGTTACGCCCGCAGCCTCGGTTGGTGAGAAACGACCGGTGTAGATGCCCCAAAGCACCAGACCGATGGCAAAGAAACCCAACCATGCGCCAATTCCGGTCTTGATCATCCGCGAAATCGACAGGCCGATCAAAACGCCCCAGCCGTTAATCGTACAGATGATAAAGGCCGCAGTCATCATTCCCAGAACCATCAATGAGCCGGGAATGATACCCGCCACAAACAAGTCAGAGATCGGCAAGTTCATCAAGAAGCCGTAAACGATGAAAATAATTGATGGCGGGATAATGATACCCACCGTACCACCAGCAGCAGCAGTCGCAGCTGAGAAGCGTTCATCGTAATTACCTTTGACCATTTCAGGGTGCAGCATTGAACCGATTGTCGCGGTTGTAGCTGAGTTGGACCCAGAGATCGCAGCAAACAAACCACAAGCGGCAATAGATGCCATGGCCAAACCGCCACGGAGCCAACCTAGGCAAGAATAGGCAAAATCCGATAATCGTCGGGCAATACCGGACTGGTTAATCAGGTCCCCCGTCAGGATAAAGAGCGGCATCGCAAGAAGGGCAAAACCCTTACTAAACACGTTGATCAGCTCGTTCCCTGTGTTCGCCAAAGGCAGGTCGATCACAAAGCTAATGCCGATGACCCAGTAGAAGATGATCAAAAGGACCGGTGTTCCGAGCATGAAGAAAATCGTCACGCCCAGAGAAATAAGTGTAATCCATGTACTATCGGCCATTAGACGTCCCCTCCGATAACAGCTTGTTTGATGATCTGGTCACCGGATTTGTAGTTTTTCCAGTCTTCCAGCCAATTGCCGATCACACGACCGGACATCAGGGTGAAGGCGATAGGCACAGTGATATAGAACCACCACTTCATTACGTCATCGACACCGTCAACAAGTTGGAAGTTATCAGCGGAGAGCGCGGTAAAACGCAGCGAAGTTGTAATCGCGATCCAGCAAAACCCGAACCACAGCGCTGCATCAAGCGTTAGCGTCGCCATCTGTCCCGAAGGGGCCATCTTGGACCGAAATTCGCTGAAGCTTAGGTGCGTGCGCAGCTTTACGTTATATGAACACGCGAACCAAGCCATCACCATAAACAGGAATGGCGGGACGGTTGTTGAACCAGACCACTGGCTTGAAAATACAAATCGGTCGATCACGCCCCAACAGATAATACCCGCGATAATCAGATACATCACAACGGCCGTTGTCCGTTCCAGGTGTCTCTCAAGGAATGGGATTTTGGCATACATAACATGCGCAAGAAGCCCGCCCAAAAAAGTAAATACAAAACAGAACAACCACATGCCATCGGCGTCAAATGCTTGCCGCATGTCCCATGTGCTGCCTGAGAAGATGGCCGGTATTACCGCCACCGCTTCAGCCAAAATTGACATCTAGGTCTCCCCCCTAATGTGTCAGAATGCCGCTACTATGGAGCGATCTTATTGGTATGAAAAGGGCCGACCGAACACTCATTCGGCCGGCCCAATTTCGTGGCTATGGAAGGGCTATATTAGCCTTTCCACCAACGACGTGGCTCAACGTTCTCTGGCAGAGTGTTGCCATCGATTGTGCGAACTTCGTCATAGATTTCCTGGTATGTGTCCAGACCACCGGACCACCCGTTAAGGCGCTCGCGCCACTCTTCCCAGAGTGCTGGCTGGAACTCAGGTGAACACATCTCTTCCGCTTTGCGAATCTCTGCGTCGGACAAGAATGCGTTACGCACGTTGTTCTGAGCAAAGATTGTGTTTGGAAGCTGTGGATCAGATTGGCCAACAGTGTTGATCAGAGCAACTTCGTTTGCTGCCTGAACATGTGTCTGTGCCCAATAAGATGATTCCATCACTGCGTCCTGCAGATAACCCTCAAGGCCATCAAATACAGATGCAGACATTGCTGTGTGCTCTGTACCGCAGAAGAAGTTCAGGTGAACAGACTGGGACACAACTGGCGCCATGTTCGCGTATGCAACAGCAGACGCCCATGTTTCCGCACCATCGATCAGGCCCTGCTTCAGACCATCAAGTGTTTCTTCCCATGCAACCGGAACTGGGTTCAGGTTCAAAGCTGTCATCGCGATGCGACCCAACTGTGTGCCTGTCACGCGGTTCTTTGTGCCAGCCAGTTCGTCGATAGATGTGACAGTTGGCTTGTCTTCAAAGTTCAGACCCATCTGCAGGCCACGAAGTTCAGCGTGGCTGAACAGGAACTTCAATCCGTGACGCTTCTCATATGGCTCACGCAGCAGACGCATGGACGCTGGTGAATACAAGAAGTGATACTGGTCCGCACGGTTACGGAACATATACGCATAGTCCAGAACGTTCAGATAAGGTGCACCACCGGCAGAGTTTTGAGTGGAAGCAGCGTAGATATCGACGATACCCTGCTGTGTCTTTTCAACACAAGACGTCTGGCCACAGATTTGGTTGTCACCGATAAATTCGATGCGAATCTCGCCGTCTGTACGTGCCTCCAGATCACGTGCAAACTCCAACGCGCCAGCGCGCTCGATCAGCAAGTTGCGTGCGTTAAAGCCCGCTGCGCCAAACTTCAGCGTGTACTTCGCTTCCTTCGAGAAACGACGCTCGTATGTCGATTCGGCCGCTGAAGCCAAGTTTGCAAGGCTCATTGCGCCACCGAATGTACCCGCCGCCATCAGCGTCGAGCTCATCCCGTATTGCCCTGCTACCTTGAACAGATCCCGCCGCGAAATACGGCCGAGTTTATCTCCAATCATCATGTTTCCTCCCATGTTGTCGATTATTGAGACTAATAGTTTCAAAAAAGCCTAGTATAGTCTGACCGTTCTGCATAGAGTTTTTTCAAATAAATGGAGAACAGTGCCGTGGAAGCCGATTTTATCATCGTAGGTGCAGGGTCCGCCGGGTGCGTCCTTGCGAACCGTTTGAGTGCAAATCCAGCTCATAAAGTGATCTTGCTTGAGGCTGGTGGAAAAGACAACAACCCATGGATTCACATTCCGGTTGGTTATTTCAAGACGATCCACAATCCCAAGGTTGATTGGTGCTACAAGACTGAACCTGATCCGGGATTGAACGGACGCTCTATTGAATGGCCACGCGGTAAAGTCTTGGGCGGATCTTCTTCGTTAAACGGCCTCCTGTACGTGCGTGGTCAGCCACAAGACTACGACCGCTGGCGTCAAATGGGCAACACTGGTTGGGGCTGGGATGACGTTTTGCCGCTATTCAAGCGCTCAGAGAACAACGAACGGGGCGCCGATGAGTTCCATGGGAACGAAGGTGGGCTCTCGGTTTCCAACATGCGAATCCAACGTCCCATAACCGACGCTTGGGTCGCAGCCGCGCAAGCTGCCGGATACAAATTCAATCCTGATTACAATGGCGCCGACCAAGAGGGTGTTGGTTTCTTCCAACTGACTGCACGCAATGGCCGCCGTTGCAGCTCTGCAGTTGCTTTCCTTAATCCGGTAAAGTCGCGCGATAACCTCCAGATCATCACCCATGCGCAGGTCGAGAAAGTGATTGTCGAAGGCAAACGCGCAACTGGTGTGACTTACACAGACCGCAGCGGAAACCTGCAAACTGTCAAAGCACGCAAGGAAATTGTACTTTCGGGCGGCGCCATTAACTCGCCGCAACTCTTGATGCTGTCCGGCATCGGTGAAGCCGCGCAATTGGCTGAGAACGGGATCGAAGTTATCAACGACCTGCCCGGTGTGGGCAAAAACATGCAAGACCATCTGCAAGCCCGTCTGGTCTATAAGTGTAACGAGCCAACCCTGAACGATGAGGTCAGCTCGCTCTTTGGCCAAGCCAAGATCGGTCTGAAGTACATGATGTTCCGCGCGGGCCCGATGACGATGGCGGCAAGCCTTGCGACTGGCTTCTTGAAGACACGCGAAGACATGGAAACGCCTGATATTCAGTTCCATGTCCAGCCACTGTCAGCAGAGAACCCCGGCAAAGGGGCCGATAAATTCTCGGCCTTTACGATGTCGGTTTGCCAATTGCGGCCTGAAAGTAAGGGCGAAATACGGCTTGGTGGCAAAGACCCGAAGACCTATCCAAAGATCATTCCTAACTACCTGTCCACCGAAACGGACTGCCGGACGGTGGTTGCAGGTGTGAACATTGCCCGCAACATCGCACGACACGCCCCGCTGACATCGAAGATCAGCGAAGAGTTCCGCCCCCATGCAGACCTACCGCTAGACGACTACGATGCAACGCTTGATTGGGCACGTAACAACACGGCCTCAATCTATCACCCGACGGGCACCTGTAAGATGGGGCAAGGTGAAGGAGCCGTTGTCGACGCGCGTTTGCGCGTGCATGGCATCGAAGGGCTACGGGTGGCCGATTGTTCGATCATGCCCGAGATTGTGTCGGGGAATACCAATGCGCCTGCGATCATGATCGGCGAAAAAGCGTCGGATCTGATTTTGGAAGACGCTTAAATGATGCAGGATGAGCGGCGCAAAAGCGCGGCTCATCCACGGCAAGGCAGATAGTCTTGGCGCGTTCTTCATTGCGTCAAGGTCCGCTTTGGGTCCATAGCAATTGAAGCTGCACATCTCATGAATGGCTGCTCTTTCAAACAGTTATTGACTGATACTGATAACCTTCGGAGACTCTCCTTTCTTCGGTTTGCAATCCAGGTGTCTGTCACCAAAAGTTCACAGAGGTGTTAAAGAACTGTAGTATCCACGTTTTACCCATTTAGCCGTCAGGACCCGCTTCGGGTCCCAGCTAGAGGTGAGATATGTCCCAGATTAATTATGATGAACTGTCTTTTGATGATGAAGATGAGCTGAAGTTTCCGCGCCCGGCCAAACATGGCTTTGATGATGTCGTCGAGCGAGCGGTGTCGCGCCGTGGCTTTCTTGGCGGGGCCTTGGCGTTTGGGTCTGGCGCTGCCGTGATGGGTACAGGATTGCTGTCCAGCACATCAGCGCAAGCACAACAGACATCGCGTTTCGCTTTTGAGCAACTTTCCCCGCAGACCGATGGGACAGTGCATGTCCCGGACGGCTACGATTGGGATGTGCTTGTCCGGTGGGGCGACCCGCTTTTTTCCGACGCACCCGCGTTTGATCCTGCGACTGGTGTCCCGACCGAAGGGTCGGATCGGGTCTTTGGGGAAAACACGGACGGGATGGAACTGTTTCTGGTCGGTGATACAGAATTGTTGGTGGTCAACTCAGAGTATGTAAACGCCGGGATCAATCTGCCAGCAGAGCAGGACGGCAAACCAGTTTCGGCGGATGACGTGATGCGCCTTCAGAATTTCCAAGGTGTGACCGTGATGGAAGTCACCGAGAGCGATGCTGGCTGGGAGGTGGTTGTTGACAGCCCCTACAACCGCCGTATTCACCATCGCAGCCAAATGTTGATTGATGGCCCAGCCGCTGGCCATGATTTGCTGAAAACCAATGCAGACCCAACCGGGACTTTGTCCTTAGGTACTTTCAACAATTGCGGGTCCGGGCACACGCCTTGGGGTACATATCTGACCTGCGAAGAGAACTTTAATGGGTATTTCGGCACCACGGCTGAGCTGTCCCTTGATGAAACGACAGCCGTAGGCTTTGCGCGCTACGGTCTGAATACCGACGTTGATCCAGGCCGCTACAACTACCACGGGTTTGATGCGCGTTTCGATCTTTCCCAAAACCCGAACGAGCCGCACCGCGCAGGCTACATCGTTGAAATTGATCCCTCCGACCCAACATCTACACCGATCAAACGCACAGCCCTTGGGCGTTTCAAGCATGAAAATGCGGCGTCAGTCGTTGCGCCGGACGGGCGCGTCGTCGTCTATATGGGCGATGATGAGCGTGGTGAGTACATGTACAAATGGGTCAGCCGCGACGTCTACACACCTGGCGGTGACACATCCACATTGTTGAGCGAAGGTCAGCTGTTCGTTGCAAAATTCAACGACGATATGACAGGAACCTGGATTGCACTAACCCCCGAAGACACCGGAATGACTGAAGCGGAAATCGCAATTTTCACGCGCACAGCCGCCACGCAAGTCAGCGCAACGACTATGGACCGGCCCGAGTGGATTGCGGTTAACCCGACAGCGATTGAGGCCTATTGCTGCCTCACGAACAACTCGCGCCGCGGAGCCTTGAATGATGATGGTTCAATCCGCACGAATGCTGCGGGCGAGCCTATGGTTGTAAATGCCCCGAACCCGCGGGAGATGAATCGCTATGGCCAGATCGTGCGCTGGCGCCCCTCAAACAGCGACCATGCCGCATCTACATTCGAGTGGGACCTTTACGTTATGGCGGGCAATCCGACTGTCTATACCGATGGGCTTTATGCGGGCACCGCCAACATCAATGCGGGCAACCTGTTCAATTCGCCCGACGGGATGCAAATCGACAATACCGGCCTGATCTGGATTCAGACAGACGGCAACGATGACAACGAAGGTGATTTCCTTGGCATGGGCAACAATCAGATGTTGGCTGGTGACCCTGTGACGGGCGAAATCCGGCGCTTTCTGACGGGTCCGAACGGATCTGAAGTTACGGGGCTTACTTGGTCTGCGGACCGTCGTACAATGTTTGTCGGCATTCAGCACCCCGGCGCACCGTTCCCCGACGGGGAGGGCGCATTGCCACGTTCCGCCATTGTAACTGTAAAGCGCAGGGACAACGCGCTGGTCGGTTGATCTGAAAGAATCTCAGGCGCTTATCTGCGCCTGAGATTTCGCGATGTATACGACTCTAGCTAAGAACTTGCTCTGCAAAATTCCGGGAAATCAGCCATTGGTGCGATTTCAGCGAATATCCGCATTGTCCGCAAAGCGGAACTTTACTGACACAATCAACAAAGCCACCGCCAACTTACACCCCCACCTGTCAACTTCCCCCCTTGACCCACCCAACGGAATCGCAAACACTGACCTTGATGGTTCTCAGCCGCCGAAAATGCGTCTGGGATGAAAAGGGAATACGGTGAGGAAGAGCCAAAGCGCGCCAAACCCGTAACTGCCCCCGCAACTGTGAGCGGCGAGCGAACCCGATGATTACCACTGAGCAAATGCTCGGGAAGGGATCGGGCAAGCAGCGACCCGCGAAGTCAGGAGACCTGCCATCAAAGGGCGCAGAGATGCGCCATCGATAACTCAAACCGGGCGGGGTGTCCGGAGCGGAGAACATGATGGTGAAAAAGGCTGACCTAGCCACACAAACATGCCGTTCCAAAACCCCGCTTATGCGCGGAGGGCTGCATGGACCGGACCACACAACACCGAATAACGGTTTGCACATCGTGCAGGCATAAAGGGACGGATTGCCGTCCCGGGTATGAATTGATCGAAAAACTGCGCCGCGCCATTGCGGCAGCTGGCGATAGCATTGCCGAAGACTTTGCCATTTCTGGCGTGGCTTGCATGGCGGGCTGTGACAGGCCGTGCACGGTGGCTTATCACGGCACCCAAAAGGCCACATATCTGTTCGGCGATATGACCCCCGAAGACGACATCGATAATTTAGTCGATTTCGCCAGACAGTATGCTGTTCTTCACGATGGCTGGTGTTCCTCAGTGGATCGCCCCGGCAAATTGCGCAAGTCCACGCTAGCGCGCGTCCCCGCTGCGATGATCGCACTGGAAGAAACAAAGGCGTTGGTGTCATGAGCGGCTCGCATCTAAGCGTGTCAAATGTCAGTTGGCGCCCGCACAAACGCGCAGCGCCAGTCTTGCATGCGACCAGTTTTGACCTCCACAAGGGCCGGGTTCTTGGCGTGGTCGGACCGAACGGGGCCGGCAAGTCGACGCTATTGCGTTTGCTTTACCGCTATCAGGCGCCCACAGCCGGCCATGTCCAGATCAATGGCGCGGACATTTGGAAAACACCCGCACGGCAGGTGGCCCAACAGGTTGCCGCCGTTTTGCAGGAACAGGCCGCTGCTTTTGGCCTAAGCGTGCGTGAAATCATCTCGCTTGGGCGCACACCGCATCGTCGGACCTTTGCAGGTGCAGATGTGAACGATATGGCGGTCATCGATCGGGTGGTTGCATTGCTAGACCTGAATGGTTTGGAACACCGCGACTTTGGCACGCTGTCGGGTGGTGAGCGTCAAAGGGTTATGGTGGCACGCGCTCTCGCACAGGAACCTGAAATACTGATCTTGGATGAGCCGACGAACCATCTTGATATTCGGCATCAGCTTGAGGTGCTTGCCCTCATCCGCCAGCTAGACCTGACCATCGTGGTGTCATTGCACGACCTGAATATGGCGGCTGACATCTGCGACGATATTCTTGTTCTTGAAGATGGCAAACCGCGCGGCTTTGGCACGCCTGATGACCTGCTGACCGAAGCACTGGTGTCCAACACCTTCCGCGTCGATGCTCGTCGCGAAAGGCTAGCGCCTAGCGACACCAACCACCTGTCTTTCCATCTTCCTCATTAAGAAAATGCACATGAAACTGACCCTGACAACCGCCCTCTTCACAATCGCGGCGACCGCCGCTGTGGCCCAAACGATCGTGCAAAGCTGCGATCGCGAGGTGACCTTTGACACGCCACCACAGGCGGCAATTTCAAACGATGTGAACCTCACCGAGATGATGCTCGTCCTTGGGCTGACCGACCATATGGTCGGCTATACGGGCATCTCTGGCTGGAACAAACTGGACGCAGAAATGCGGGCCGGTGTTGAAGAATTGCCTGAACTGTCTGAACAATATCCATCCAAAGAGGTGCTGATCGGCGCTGAAGCCGATTTCTACTTTGCTGGGTGGAACTATGGCATGCGCGTCGGCGGCGAAGTCACTCCTGAGACGCTCGCCCCATTTGGCATTGAGGTCTATGAATTGACGGAAAGCTGCATCCACATCGGCGCAAAAGACGCCGTATCAATGGAAGATATGTACAACGATCTGCGCAATCTAGGAGCGATCTTTGGTGTGCAGGAACGGGCCGACGCATTGATTGCAGGCTATCAAGCAGACCTTGCTGATTTCCTTGCGGATCAGCCTGCTTTATCCCAAGCACCCCGCGCCTTTGTCTATGACAGCGGCGAGGACGCGCCCTTTACCGCAGGCCGCTACGCGATGCCAAACGCGTTGATTGAGGCGGCCGGTGGCGTGAACGTCATGAACGATTTCGAGAAAAGCTGGTCAACCGTTGGCTGGGAGGCCGTGGTGGAACGGAACCCTGAAATCATTATCATCGTGAATTATGGCGAAGTGACCGCCGCACAAAAGCGCGATTTCATGATGTCCAACCCAGCATTTGCGGATTTGGACGCGGTCAAGAACGACCGTTTCGTCGTACTGGAATATGTTGAAGCCACACCGGGGCCGCGCAACATTCAAGCTGTAAAAACTCTCGCTGCTGCCTTTCGCGCTGAGTAATTTATGGATCAAGCCGACGGAAAGACCACGACGCTCAGCCCACGCAAAGCAGGGCTGCGGCTGACCTTTGGGTTGGGGGTTGTGGCGCTGTTCCTGTCACTGTCAGTCGCCGTTAGTGTCGGTGCCGTATCTGTACCGCTGCCAACTGTTTGGGGCATCCTCGCCAACAAAATAGGTCCGGGCCTGGTGACCCCCGACTGGTCCACGGGGCGTGAAGCAATCGTGTGGGACATTCGCTTTCCACGCGCAATTCTTGCCTGTCTCGTTGGTGCAGGCCTTGCAATCGTTGGGGCAAGCCTGCAGGCGGTCACGCGCAACCCGCTAGCCGACCCGCATTTGCTGGGTATCTCGGCAGGTGGCGCATTTGGTGCGATCCTTGCATTGCTGCATACCGGCCTTTTCATTGGTCTTCTCACCGTCCCCTTCATGGCCTTTCTCGGCGCATTGGGGGCGACCCTGATCGTGCTCGGCGTTTCACAATTCGCGGCAGCCACCAGTGCAGACCGCCTTGTGCTGGCGGGCGTCGCCGTCTCTTTCATTGTTATGTCAGGCGCGAATGTTCTGATCTTTCTAGGCGACCCGAGGGCGGTGCACACCGTCGTTTTCTGGATGCTTGGCGGGCTCGGCCTCGCACAGTGGAGCCAGCTGATTTATCCGCTCGCGATCCTAGTTCTGTGCGGCGCATATCTTTGGGCGAACGCCAGCAACTTAAATGCGATGACCATAGGGGATGAGACGGCCGCCACCCTTGGTATTCCGGTTGGACGGTTTCGCCTGACTGTTTTTGTCGTTGGCGCAATGATTACAGGCGTGATGGTCGCCTTTTCAGGTATCATTGGGTTTGTCGGCCTGATGATCCCGCATATCGTGCGGTTGATTGTCGGCGGGGACTACAAGCGCGTCCTGCCAGTGTCGGCCCTGTGCGGCGCTATCTTTTTGCTGTGGGCTGACATCCTTGCGCGGACCATTATGGCGCCAGATGACATCCCAATCGGAATTGTCACCGGGCTGATCGGCGGGGTTTTCTTTGTTTGGTTACTGCGTCGTAACGCAGTTTAGCCGCATTTTGAAAACCCACACGACCCACATGTCATACAGCCCTCGACCATGCGGAGGTCATAAGCCCCACATGACGAACAGGCCTTGCCGCGTGGTCCACCATTGATCGCAACGACGTCCGCCTGCGGATCAGCTTTCAAGCCCATTCCTTCACCGGCAAGGAACCCGGTTGAGATCATGTGCTTTTCGATGACACCACCGATGGCTGCGAGAATGGAGGGCACGTATTTGCCTTGCATCCAAGCACCACCGCGCGGGTCAAACACCGCTTTCAATTCTTCCACCACGAACGATACATCGCCACCCCGACGGAACACCGCCGAAATCATACGCGTCAGCGCAACGGTCCACGCAAAATGCTCCATATTCTTGGAGTTGATGAACACCTCAAAAGGACGCCGGTGCCCTGCAATGACCAGATCGTTGACAGTGATGTAGATTGCATGCTCGCTATCGGGCCACTTTAGCTTGTAAGTTGCGCCGTCCAATTCCTGCGGGCGATCCAGCGGTTCGGACATATAGACAACCTCAGCGCCTTCATCTTCAGTGCGCACTTGTGCGGGCACCTCTGATGGCGACGCTTCTTCGGATACAGATAGCACCGATCCTGTCACATCGTTTGGCCGGTATGTTGTGCAGCCTTTACAGCCCTGATCCCAAGCGGCCATATAAACCTCTTTGAAGGCATCAAAACTGATGTCTTCGGGGCAATTGATCGTTTTGGAAATCGAGCTGTCGATCCATTTCTGCGCCGCAGCCTGCATGCGCACGTGATCAAGCGGGGCCAGCGTCTGCGCGTTCACAAAATAGTCTGGTAACGCTTCGTCACCTTTGAGGTCACGCCATAGCTGAACCGCATAGTCGACGACTTCTTCTTCTGTGCGCGACCCATCTTTTTGTAGAACCTTGCGGGTGTAAGCATAAGCAAACACAGGTTCGATTCCGGACGACACATTGCCTGCGTAAAGACTAATCGTTCCTGTCGGCGCAATTGAAGTCAAAAGCGCATTTCGTATGCCATTTTGACGTATTGCCTCCCTGACATCGCTATCCATGTCCTGCATCGCACCACTCGCCAAGAACTGCTCGGCATCAAAAAGCGGGAAAGCGCCCTTCTCTTTCGCCAAGTCTACGGACGCCAAGTAAGCGGCGCGGGCGATCTGATGCATCCATTTGTCTGTTTGCGCGGCCGCCTCTTCTGACCCATAACGCAGACCCACCATTAGCAAAGCATCGGCAAGCCCTGTCACACCCAAACCAATGCGACGCTTTGCTTTGGCTTCTGCCTGTTGCGCTTCGAGTGGGAACCGCGATGCGTCTACCACGTTGTCCATCATGCGCACGGCCGTTGCGACCAAATCCGTCAAAGCAACTTCGTCTAACGCAGCGGCATCATCGAATGGATCATTTACTAAACGCGCCATGTTGATCGACCCCAGCAAACACGCCCCGTAAGGTGGCAATGGCTGTTCACCACAAGGGTTGGTTGCGGCAATCGTTTCGCAGTAATTCAGGTTATTCATCTGGTTGATGCGGTCGATAAAGATCACACCAGGTTCTGCGTAGTCGTAAGTGGATTGCATGATCGCATCCCACAACGCGCGCGCTTGGACCGTACGATACACTTCTTCGCCAAAGACCAAATCCCACGGGCCATCTGCCTTGACCGCTTCCATAAATGGATCAGTGATCAGCACAGACATATTGAACATCCGCAGACGTGCAGGGTCCGATTTAGCTGTAATGAAATCTTCGACATCAGGGTGATCGCAGCGCATCGTCGCCATCATTGCACCTCGGCGTGATCCAGCGGACATGATTGTGCGGCACATTGCATCCCACACATCCATGAACGACAACGGCCCCGAGGCGTCCGCCGCCACACCCTTTACGTCAGCTCCTTTGGGTCGAATGGTTGAGAAATCATAACCAATCCCGCCGCCCTGCTGCATAGTCAGCGCCGCTTCCTTTAGCATGTCGAATATACCGCCCATGCTGTCAGGCACTGTGCCCATAACAAAACAATTAAACAGAGTAACCGAACGGGCCGTCCCTGCCCCCGCTGTGATGCGACCCGCGGGGAGATATTTAAAATCCGCCAACGCGCCGTAGAACTTGTCTTCCCATGCTTTGGGATCATCCTCAACCGAGGCTAAGGCCCCTGCAATGCGCCGCCATGTGTCCTCAACCGTGTCATCAATCGGTGCGCCATCTGCCTCTTTGAACCGGTACTTCATATCCCAGATCTGTTCAGCAATAGGGGCAGAAAACGCAGTCATGGCGGGGAATCTCCTATAGGGCAGCAGGCAAGACCTGCATATTACGGGGTTGGACAAAACTTTGGAATGATAAAATCATCTACCATATATTGTGGTTGATCTCAAGGTTCACACCACATAAACCTTTCTCGCTGCCATCATTGATATCTCGATGACGCGCCTTACCTCTAGTGCTCATCCCGGGGGGGATAGATGTCGAAAACCGTTCATATGCTTAAATTATCTGTCGGCACCGAAGACGTTGCCGGACTGGAAGCATGGCAATCGACACGGCGCGCGCAGTCCGATGACGGATTGCCGCGCCATGTTACTCGGATGTGGCCCAAACGCGGTGAAGAAATTCTGAACGGCGGATCGATCTTTTGGGTGATTAAAGGCGTTATCCTGTGTCGCCAACCCATCCAACGACTCGATGAATATATCGGCGCCGATGGTATCCGCAGATGCGCTATCACATGCAAGCCTGGGCTGATCCGGGTTGAGGCCACACCAAAACGGGCATTCCAAGGCTGGCGCTATCTGGCTGTCGCAGATGCCCCGCGTGATCTGCCAGAGGGACGCCAAGATGAAGACCCGTTGCCGCCAGAGTTATCCAAAGCCTTGGCCGCAATTGGTGTGCGTTAAAGGCCACTAGACGGCCCCTGACCCGCCTTTATAGTCAGCACGAGACAAAGGGCAGTCACCTATGAAACCAACATCGTCACGCGCAGCCCGCAGGCTGGCCCAAAAGGGCGGAAAATCAGCCGGACTGACGGTTTCTGATCTGATTAACCGCGTGGCGAAAGCGAAGATCAAAGGTATCGACAAAGCACTGCAAGATCGCAGCAAGCGTATCCTGACCTCATATCTGGAAACGGCCATCACCTACAAAATGCCCATAAAGAAAGTGGTGGATGAAATGGCCAGCGGACAAGCAGCTTGGCGACTGGGCCATGCTGTACGAGATGAAATTCTTAAGAACCCACCTGAGGCCGTGACCAATGCCGCCTGTGCGCAAGGATGCGCGTTTTGCTGCATTCTGTCAGGTGGCGAAGGTGGTGTCATCACCAGCTTTGAGGCAGAAAACCTTTCTACCGCCTTAGCGCCTCTTGCAGGCCAGCCCGATGGACGTGTTTGGCATCCCGAGGCCTGCCCCGCCCTCGATCCTGATACGCGCAGCTGCCGGGCCTATGACAGCCGTCCGATGATTTGCCGTTCTTTCTTATCGACGGATGCGACGGCTTGTGAGCGCAATGCTGAAGGCGCGACAGAACAGGGCGCCGGATTGCTGGGCAGTCACCTTGATTACCTGACGGTACACGCCTTGTGCCGCCAAGCGCTCAAGGGCATCACGCAGGTCCACACCCACAGCATGTCTGTAGTGGCCGCAGCCGCGATTGACGGCGTTGATCCCGCCGAACGCGCAGGCATCACGCGCCACAAGCCGTCAGCGCTTGAGCGGGCCTGCAGCGATGGTGCGAAAGCTGCACAAGCTTAGTCCATTGCAGTGTTGACGCAGCGGCATGCACTGTCCCAGAGTGCCGAAATAAAGTAGCGAAATTTCAAAAAGATAAGGTGCGGTGCACCCCCAAAGGACAGATCATGCAAAAAGAATCCACCCAACAGATTATCGATGACTTGGCACGGCGTATGCACACGCGTTACCTATTTTGGGGGTTCGTTTACGTGACACTTGGGTTGCTTAGCGTGATCCTTCCGATCCTTATTACCGTCGGCGCACTTTCGGACTATCAGCATATCCTGCCGCCACTTGCAGCCATCGTCGCCGCTGCGTTTGCGTTTCTCAAACCCCATGAATACGCGACAGGCTTTGACGCGGGTACACAAGAAGCATGGAAGACCCAGATCGCCTATTCACTGGGTCAGTTAAACGACGCAGAGGTTTCGGCGTCTTTGGGCAGGGCGATTGATGTTACGACCTTCAAATACGGCGTACAGGTTGAAGATCGCGTCAAGCGTAAGTCCGAGGATACTTAGATCCCTAAGACCATCTGTAATGCTTTCAGCTTCGCACGCTGTTCGTCTGTCCAATCCCGGCGGCGACCGCGAAACAAGGTCGCTTGACTGGCGTGAATCAAACCATCGTCCAAGATTTTCAACCCATTCGCGCGCAAGGTTTCCCCAGTTGAGGTGATATCAGCGATTGCCTCGGCGGTTTCGTTCTTGACGGTACCTTCTGTGGCGCCTTGGCTGTCGACCAGTTGATAGTCCGCCACACCTTGCTCGCGCAAAAACTCACGTACCAACCGGTGATATTTCGTCGCAATCCGCAACCGAAAACCGTGATTGCGCCGGAATGCAGCCGCTACGGCATCAAGATCATCAAGCGTTGACACATCGACCCAAGCCTGCGGCACAGCGATGATCAGATCAGCCCCGCCAAAGCCCATCGGGGCCAGCTCGGCCACTTGCGCATCCCAATTGGCCAGCTTTTCGCGGACAAGATCAGAGCCGGTGACACCAAGATGGATATTTCCCGCGGCCAATTCGCGGGGAATTTCCCCTGCGGACAAGAGCACCAGTTCAACTCCGTCGATCCCGTCAACAGCACCCGCATATTCGCGGTCTGACCCCGACTTGCGCAGGCCCACGCCGCGCGCGCCAAACCAGTCAAAGGTCTTTTCCATCAATCTGCCCTTAGACGGCACACCCAGTTTCAACATGCGCGTATCCCCAAAGCCAGATCAGGACGGATGACACCACCCACTGCAGGCACCGCACGCCCTTGTCCCAAATGCGCAGTCAGCGCGTCATAGCGGCCGCCAGTTGCGACAGGTGGATGATCGGGGCGGTCAGTGGCGTAGAACCCAAAAACGAACCCATCGTAATATTCCAACGACGTGCGGCCATAGCTGCCTTCAAACTCAAGCGTGCTGACATCGACACCCTGTGCGGTCAATGCATCCAGCCGCGCATCCATGCCAGAGACGGCGTCACCAATCGCCGGCATATCAACGGCAATGTCGCGCAACGCGCTCAACACATTCGGCGCCGTTTCCCGCAGTCCCAAAATCGCATCGATCAACGCGATTTCCTCTGCCGCAATCGGTGCCGCAGCGGCATCGGCACGCAACGCGTCTATCCTGGCTTCAACCTCGCCTCTGCTGCGCAAACCGATGTCCGCGCCTGCGTCAGTGAACGGATCATCCGCCGCCAACAAAGCCGCCCGTGCAGGCGTCACCTGACCCGATCCAAAGCGTTTCATCAACGCCCGGAAACGCCCCGGTCGCCAGATATGACGCAGCAAAGCCGCTTTGCGCGCCTCTGTCGTGCGCAAACCGCGCACCGCAGCCATGAGCACACCAATATCGCCAGTCGCCGCACGCACAGGCAGGTCAGCCAGACCTTCCGCAATAGCGGCAAATACCTCAGCATCTGCACCAGCAGGGTTCTGGCCGTCAAATACCTCATACCCCACCTGCACATATTCATTGGCGCGGGTTTCATCGGTTTCTTGCTTGCGAAACACTTTGCCCGCGTAGGTATAGCGGGCGGGGTCAGCATGCGTTTCCATATGCATCTGCACGACTGGAACAGTGAAATCAGGCCGCAAGACCATCTCACCTCGCAGCGGATCAGAGGTCAGGTAGGCGCGGGCACGAATGTCCTCGCCATAAAGATCAAGCAAAGTGCCAGCAGGTTGCAGCACATCGGCCTTGACGACTTCGGCGCCTTTGGCGGCAAAGAGATCGCGCAAGCGACGTGCCTCGGTCAACGTATCAGCTGAGGTTGGCATCAGTCCTGCCCATCCAAAATTTCACGCACCTTTGCGATCATCTGATCGCGCGGCACCTCATATTGGCTCGGGCGGTCTTTCCACTCTTCCAGCGTCGCGTTCTTGGCAATTTCAGCCCCGAGGATCAGGTCCTTGATCTGGACAATGCCTTTGTCGAATTCATCGCTACCCGCGATGATGGCAACTGGCGACTGGCGCTTGTCGGCATACTTCAACTGATTGCCAAAGTTCTTTGGATTGCCCAGGTAAACCTCGGCCCGGATCCCCGCATTGCGCAGGTCAGCAACCATGGTTTGATAATCGGCCATCCGGTCACGGTCCATGACGGTGACAACAACGGGACCAACGGCAGTTTGATCCATGCGGCCTTTGGCACGCAAAGCGGCCAGTAGACGATCCACTCCAATGGAGACACCGGTCGCAGGGACCTCTTGACCGGTGAACCGCTTGACCAGATCATCATAGCGCCCACCGCCGGCAACAGAGCCAAAGTTGCGAGGGCGGCCTTTGTCGTCTTTGATTTCGAAGGTGAGTTCGGCTTCGTATACCGGCCCAGTGTAGTAACCGAGGCCACGGACAACCGAAGGGTCAATGACGATGCGGTCAGGGCCATAACCCTGAGCATCCAGCAGATCTGCAATCTCGGCCAGTTCAGCAACGCCCTCTTCACCGATTTCAGATCGCTGCCCATGATCAACAACCGCATGACTAACCAGATCGCTAAGCTCGGTAATTGTAGCAAAACTAATAAGCCGCTCAATCTCGTCTTCAGTTCCAGATACCCGCAGGTCACTAAGTCGGGCAGAAATCGCTTCAAAGCTCTCATTGCTTCCGTCGAACAGGCGGGATTGGTAAAAGCCGGGCATCAGCTTGACAGTGCCTTCGTTATTCCATTTTTCCAAAACGCGATCGCGTGCAAACATAAAGCCCATCACCACATCGGCCTGCGCTTCACTCAGCCCAGCGCCTTTGGTAAAGTCCCCGCTGGCATCCTTGCGGCCTTCACCCAATAACGCACGCACGCCGTCTGTCCCCAAACGGTCCAGCTTATCAATCGCACGCAACACGATCCCACGCTCGGCTTCTTTATCATCGCCCGCAAGCCCGGCGACTTCCATCACACCATTTAGCACTTTGCGGTTGTTCACGCGGATCACATAATCACCACGGTCAATTCCCACGGCCTCCAACGTGTCCGACAACATCGCGCAAATCTCGGCATCTGCAGCCACAGAACTGGCCCCAACCGTATCCGCATCACACTGATAAAATTGACGAAAACGTCCCGGTCCGGGCTTTTCATTGCGCCAGACGGGCCCCATCGCATAGCGACGATAGGGGAAAGGTAGGTCATTGCGATACTGTGCGGCGACCCGCGCAAGCGGTGCGGTCAGATCATAACGCAGGGCCAACCAATCGTTGTCTTCTTCCCACGCAAAAACACCCTCATTGGGGCGGTCAACGTCAGGCAAGAACTTGCCCAGCGCTTCGACCGTTTCCACAGCAGAGGTCTCTAACGCGTCAAAACCATAGCGATGATAAACACCCGCAATCGTGCTCAGCATTTCATTGCGCGCAGTCACGTCCGCGCCAAAATAATCCTGAAAGCCTTTCGGCGTTTGTGCCTTGGGGCGCGGTTGCTTTTTGATCTTGGCCATTGGGTTAGTCCTGCTGGTCACTTGCTGTCCCGCGCCGTTTACCCTGCCAATGTCACAGGAGCAATGCAGTCGTGACTTCCCAGACTGATCCATTTGCGCTAGGCCATGCGAATGGCTGACCTGATGCACCTTGAAGAACAAATCGCCCACCTTACCCGCACGGTTGAGGAGCTGTCAGATATCGTCGCGCGCCAAGAGACCGAGCTTGCAGTGGCGCAGCGCAGGTTAGCTATTTTGATGGAACGCGAAGCAGGGCGCGAAATGGATGCAGGCGGCACTGTGCCGCTGGCAGATCAGCGTCCTCCACACTGGTAAATCAGGCGTCTTCCACCTCAATCACGCCACCCAAGGACCGGATAGCGCCTTTGATCTGCGGATTAACCGGAAACTCTTCGCCTAGGTCTAACTCGACTTCACCCGGCAAATCATCATGCATTAGGCAGAAATATACTGGTCCACGACTTGCGCGGACAGCCCCGCCTGACGCATTCGCAAGCACGCTTTGAACCGAACCAATCACCTCCGGCCCGTCAATAAACACTCGCAAACCGGCCCCACCTGCGTCAGCTACCACAGCATCAACTGGCCCCACCGAGCGGCCCAGCAATTTCAACTGGTCCGCTTCCATTGTGGCCTCGCAGGTCAGAACAACCTGACTGCCTGTTTCCAAAAACTCGCGGGCCACCTCAAGCGTGTCTGAGAACAACGTGACCTCATACTGTCCGGTCGGATCAGACAATTGTGCGAATGCAAAGCGATTGCCGCGTGCAGATTTGCGTTCCTGCCGGCCCGAAACCGTGCCTGCCATTTTCACAACGCAGGCCCCACGCTCGGCCTTGGCGATGACTTCATCAAGTGTCAGGACCTGTTTGCGTTTCAGCGCACCCATGTAGTCATCCAACGGATGGCCGGACAAATAGAACCCGATGGCTTTGAACTCTTCGGCTAGACGCTCTGCAGGCAACCAATCTTCGCCGCCCATCAAACGCGGCTCCTGTAGATCATCGCCCGCATCGCCAAACAGCGACACTTGATTGGACGATTTTTGTTCATGGATGGCCGCTGAATAAGCCGTCAGCGCATCCAAGCTCATCATCACGCGGCGGCGGTTCGGATCAAGCACATCAAATGCACCGGCCCGCGCCAGCATTTCCAAAGGCCGTTTGCTGATCCGCTTGAGGTCACAGCGCCGCGCAAAATCAAAGAGGTTTACAAACTCTTTGTCGCCCCGCCCTTCGACGATAAGTTTCATCGCTTCGACGCCCACGTTCTTCAGCGCGCCCAGCGCATAGACCAGCTTTTGATCTTTCACATCGAACGTCGCCATTGAACGGTTCACGCAAGGCGGGGTATATTCAATCCCAAGCCCCTTTTTCACCTCTTGGAAATAGACGCCCAGCTTATCGGTCAGATGAATATCGCAGTTCATGACGCCGGCCATAAACTCGACCGGATGGTTCGCCTTTAGCCAAGCTGTTTGATAGCTGACCACGGCATAGGCCGCCGCGTGGGACTTGTTAAAACCGTAGTTAGCGAATTTCTCCAAAAGATCGAAAACCTCGCGGGCTTTCTTGGGCTCAACCCCGTTGGCCTTGGCCCCTTCCTCGAACTTCGGGCGTTCCTTGGCCATTTCCTCGGCGATCTTCTTACCCATCGCACGGCGCAGCAGATCGGCACCGCCAAGGCTATAACCCGCCATAACCTGCGCGATCTCCATCACTTGTTCTTGGTAAACGATGATGCCTTGGGTTTCCTTGAGGATATGGTCAATCGACGGGTGGATCGATTCCAAATCCTTCTGCCCGTTTTTCACTTCGCAATAAGTCGGGATATTCTCCATCGGGCCAGGACGGTAAAGCGCCACCAAGGCCACAATATCTTCGATACAGTTCGGCTTCATGCGCTTAAGCGCATCCATCATACCGCTGGATTCCACCTGAAACACAGCTGTTGTCTTGGCGCTGGAATAAAGAGCATAGGATTTTTCGTCATCCAGCGGGATCGCCCCGATGTCGTATTCAAACCCTTCCAGCACATCGTAAAGCTTGGTGCCATCTGCCGCCTCGTTTAGCGGACGTCCTGCTTTCCTAATCAGCTCAACGGCGTTCTGAATAACAGTCAGCGTTTTCAGACCCAGAAAGTCGAACTTGACCAAACCGGCCTGCTCGACCCATTTCATATTGAACTGGGTCGCAGGCATATCTGAGCGCGGGTCTTGATAAAGTGGGACAAGTTCGTCCAGTGGACGGTCCCCAATCACCACACCTGCCGCGTGGGTTGACGCGTTGCGCAACAGCCCTTCAACCTGTTGGGCATATGTCAGCAAGCGGTCAACGACCTCTTCATTCTTGGCCTCTTCGCGCAAGCGGGGTTCATCCGCCAAGGCCTTTTCTATCGAAACCGGCTTCACACCCTCGACAGGGATCATCTTCGACAGGCGATCCACCTGACCATAAGGCATTTGCAAAACACGGCCCACATCGCGCACGGCAGCTTTGGACAAGAGCGCACCAAAGGTGATGATCTGCCCCACCTTATCGCGTCCATATTTTTCCTGCACATAGCGGATCACCTCTTCACGGCGGTCCATGCAAAAATCGATATCGAAGTCAGGCATCGACACACGTTCAGGGTTCAGAAAGCGCTCGAACAGTAGCGAGTAGCGGAGCGGGTCCAGATCTGTGATCAACAGCGCATAAGCCACCAACGATCCAGCACCAGAGCCGCGGCCCGGCCCCACCGGAATACCCTCGTCCTTGGCCCATTTGATAAAGTCGGCCACGATCAGGAAATAGCCGGGAAATCCCATGCCCTCAATAATGCCCAGCTCAAACTCAAGGCGTTTTTCGTATTCTGCCACATCAGCAGCATGCGGAATGACAGCCAGTCGCGCCTTCAGCCCTTCTTCAGCCTGACGGCGTAACTCCGCAACCTCATCATCGGCGAATTTGGGCAAGATCGGGTCACGTTTGTACGTTTTGAACGCACAGCGCTTGGCGATCTCAACTGTATTATCAATCGCCTCGGGGAGGTCGGCGAACAAAGTCGCCATTTCCTGTGGCGACTTCATATAGTGCTGCGGGGTCAGTCGACGGCGCGCCTCTTGCTGATCAACGTAAGCCCCTTCGGAAATACAGATTAACGCGTCATGCGCCTCGTAGAGTTCGGTCTTGGGGAAATAGACATCATTGGTCGCAACCAGCGGCAGGCCTTTGGCGTAAGCCATCTCAACATGGCCCCGCTCTGACAAACGCTCTGCCTCAGGCAAGCCATCGCCGGGGTGGCGTTGTAGTTCGATATAAAGCCTGTCGGGATAGATGGCTGCTAACCTATCGACAATAGCCTCTGCCTTGGGCCGTTGCCCTTGGCGTAACAAACGACCAACGGGGCCATCAGGACCGCCCGACAAGCAAATGAGCCCTTCGTGGTATTGCGCTAGTTCATCCAAACTCACCTGCGGCAACTGCCCATTCGCGTCCAAATAGGCGCAAGAATTCAGTTTCATCAGGTTCATATACCCCGCCTCGGACTGCGCCAGTAGCACGATTGGGGCGGGCGGCTCGGCCCGTTTGCCGGGTTCGGGCGTCGCGTAGGTTACGTCGACCTGACAGCCTACAATCGGCTGGATGCCGGCCTTCGACGCCCCTTCTGAAAACTCCAACGCGCAGAACATGTTATTGGTGTCTGTCACCGCAACGGCTGGCATGCCCATACCGGCCACCAGTCCGGGCAGTTTTTTGACAGGAATAGCCCCCTCTAATAGCGAGTATTCGGTGTGGGTGCGCAAGTGGATGAATCGGGGATCATTGGTCATATCCGCAAGGTAGCGAAAGCGGGTCTGGCTGCAAGCGAGGTATAGTAAGCTTTTTGACTAAGTATCTTGACGGAAGGTCTCTATGGCATTAATACTTAGCTTTATGACTAACCAATTAGATAGCTTCTTCGGCGCCATGGCCGATCCCACCCGACGCGCGGTGATTGAACGGCTGGCGTCCGGTCCTGCCAGCGTCAGCGAATTGCATAGCCCCCATCAAATGGCTCTGCCCACATTCATGCGACATCTGAAGGTGTTGGAAGACACGGGGATCATGCGATCCATCAAAAAAGGGCGTGTGCGCACCTGCCATATCGAAGCAGCCCCCTTGATCGAAGCGCAAGGTTGGCTCGCGTGGCAGCGCGAAATCTGGGAGAGCCGGTTAGACCGACTTGATGCGCTCGCCCATTCTATTGCTGAAAATGAGGATAATTGACCATGCCACTCGACACAAAATCATTCGACTTACACCGTGTTCTTCCACTTTCGTCGGATAAGCTCTGGCACATTCTAACCGATGCAAAGGAACGAGAAAAATGGAACGGTCCTGATGCATCGACAGTCTTGGAAACCGATGTGGCAGACCTGACAGTTGGTGGTGTGGACCGTCATAGGTTTGGGCCTGCAGACGCACCTGAGTTTGAAGTGGAAACCCGCTGGTATGATTTGACAGAAAACGAGCGGGCCGTCTTCACAGAAACGCTGATCTTTGGCGGGGCAGCCGTATCCACCAGCCTTGTGACCTATGCTTTGGAAAACATAGGCGCAAAAACAGAGCTAAACATTACGGTAGCGGTGTCATCATTTTCAGGATCCGAGGCGTTGGATGAAATTCAGCAAGGCTGGGCTGGAGGTGTCGAAAACCTTGCTGCATATGTGCAGGGTATGGTGCAACCTACATGATCAGCTTTTCTTCTTACCAAGAAACACTTGCCAAATCTGCGATCAACCGCTTTCATAGCAGATAGCATAAGAGGCAGGTGTCTACGTCGCATCGACACCTGAGCCCCCTCGCAAAGAATTGGTAAGGCGGCAGGTTAATAACATGGACGTCACGTTTCTTCTCAACGGAGAAACCGTGCAGGTGGCAGCGGATCCAACGCGCACCCTGCTGGATTGGTTGCGCGAAGACCGCGCCTTATGCGGCACCAAAGAAGGCTGTAACGAAGGCGATTGCGGTGCCTGCACAGTGATGGTCACCGATGCTGACGGGGCCAAAGCGCTGAACGCATGTATTCTGTTTCTGCCACAGCTTCACGGCAAGGCCGTGCGTACTGTCGAAGGGATCAGCGCCGCAGACGGCACCTTGCATCCGGTTCAACAAGCCATGATCGAACACCACGGATCACAATGTGGGTTTTGTACGCCGGGTTTCATCGCATCGATGGCTGTTGGACATTTGCACGGGCGCACCGACCATGATGATGTTTTGGCTGGAAATCTATGCCGTTGCACAGGCTATGCACCCATTGTGCGTGCAGCACAGGTTGCGGAAAGCGCTGCCGTTCCTGAGTGGGTTCAAGACCCGATACCTGAGGTTCAGAGCCAGGCCTACGCGCCTGAGACGCTTGATGAATTGGCAAACTGGTATGCAGCTAACCCAGACGCAACTTTAATTGCCGGTGCAACTGACGTGGGGCTATGGGTCACAAAGCAGCTGCGTGACCTTGACCAAGTTGCGTTCTTAAACAGATGCGCTGAGCTGAGAAAAACCACACGGTCGGAAGAAACAATCCATTTCGGTGCTGCCGTGACGATGACCGAAGTTTTGGCAGAGATTGGTGCTGATCACCCTTCTTACGCCGAAATGATCCGCCGGTACGGCTCAGAACAGGTGCGCAATGCCGCGACAATCGGTGGAAACATCGCCAATGGCTCACCAATTGGCGACAACCCCCCCGCATTGATTGCAATGGGTGCCACACTCCATTTGCGCCACGGCAGCAAGACCCGAAACATTCCACTCGAAGAGTTCTTTTTATCCTACGGCAAACAAGACCGCGCAGCGGGTGAATTGGTGACGGGCGTTACTTTGCCCACAATCGCGCCAGCGCTTCGTTGTTACAAAGTTTCCAAACGCTTTGATCAGGATATTTCGGCGATCTGTGGGTGTTTCAATATCACTGCTTCCAGCGGTCTGATCAACAGCGCAAAGATCGCATTCGGCGGCATGGCTGGTACGCCGCACCGCGCCCATCAAGTCGAAGCAGCACTGATTGGGCAGGCTTGGACGGCAGAGACGGTGACCGCCGCGGCCTCACACTTTGCTGATGATTACACGCCTATGTCGGATATGCGCGCAAGTGCGGCGTATCGACTAGAGGTCGCTCAAAACCTGTTGCACCGCTACTTTGCCGAAATGACGGGGCAAGCCACGTCCGTTCTTGAGGTGACACTATGAGCATCGCGAAATCCCTGCCGCACGATGCCGCCACACTCCATGTCACCGGGGCAGCGCGTTACATTGATGACATTCCAACCCCTCAAGGGACATTGCATCTGGCATTCGGCACGGCGGAAATCGCGTGTGGCGCGATCAGCGCAATGGACCTTGTCAAGGTACGCAGCGCACCCGGTATCGTCGCTGTCCTGACGGCCGAGGATTTGCCTTTTGCCAATGATGTCTCGCCCTCAATCCATGATGAACCTTTGCTCGCGACAGACACAGTGCACTATCTGGGTCAGCCGCTGTTTTTGGTTGTCGCCGAGACACATCTTGCCGCACGCAAGGCCGCGCGCCTTGGTCAGATTGACTATGTCGAAGACTCCCCCATTCTGACGATTGATGAGGCTATCGCGGCACAAAGCCGTTTTGAAGACGGCCCCCGCGTCTGGACCAAAGGCGATGTCGACCAAGCGCTCAGTGCCGCCCCACACCGTTTGCAAGGCACTATTGAAATGGGCGGGCAGGAACATTTCTATCTTGAAGGCCAAGCGGCTTTGGCATTGCCACAAGAAGATGGCGACATGGTGGTGCATAGCTCGACCCAGCATCCGACCGAAATTCAGCACAAAGTCGCGGACGCGTTGGGTGTCCCAATGCATGCGGTCCGCTGCGAAGTGCGACGCATGGGCGGTGGTTTTGGCGGCAAGGAGAGCCAAGGCAATGCGCTGGCGGTCAGCTGTGCAGTTGCAGCCCGTGCCACAAGGCGCCCTTGCAAGATGCGATATGACCGCGACGACGACATGATGATTACCGGGAAGCGCCATGATTTCCGGATTTCTTATGATGTCGGTTTTGACAGTGACGGACGTGTGGCAGGCGTTGATTTCAACCAGATGACCCGCTGCGGCTGGGCCCTTGATCTGTCGCTGCCAGTGGCCGATCGCGCGATGCTGCACGCAGACAATGCGTATCATTTGCCAACAGCCCGTATCACCTCACATCGGTTCAAGACCAACACCCAATCTGCAACAGCGTTTCGCGGATTTGGCGGTCCGCAGGGTGTCTTGGGGATTGAACGCGTGATGGATCATATCGCAGCGGAACTGGGCTTAGATCCGGTGAGCGTCCGCCAGCGCAATTACTATGATGCAATGGATGCAGGGGGGCTGTCTGCCCCCCGCGCAGAGCGCCCCCCCGAAGGTATTGATGAACATGAGAATATGGGGCGTGGTACCCG
The DNA here is from genome assembly GCA_947496605.1 of uncultured Paracoccaceae bacterium. Lineage (GTDB taxonomy): Bacteria > Pseudomonadota > Alphaproteobacteria > Rhodobacterales > Rhodobacteraceae > Yoonia. The sequence goes on from CANMDF010000004.1 coordinate 431,407, forward strand.
GTTTGGTGGGACATTTTCGCCAAAGCCCAAAGTACAGACCACACCGTATCATATGCCCGTTAAGGACTTCATTCTGCATGAAATGACCGAGGACCTGTTAGCAACTTCCAACTATTATGCCCGACGCGCGGCAATCGCTGATTGGAATGCAGAGCAGACAATCCTGAAGAAAGGCATAGCACTCAGCCCAGTGAAATTCGGAATTTCATTTACGTTGACCCACCTCAATCAAGCCGGTGCATTGGTCCACGTTTATCAAGACGGATCGGTTCATATGAACCACGGCGGCACTGAAATGGGACAAGGGTTGTTTCAGAAAATCGCTCAGGTTGCGGCCCACCGGTTTGGCATTGATGTAGGCAATGTGAAGATCACGGCGACGGACACCGGTAAGGTGCCCAACACATCCGCAACCGCGGCCTCGTCTGGGACGGACTTGAACGGGATGGCGGTTGCGAATGCATGCGGCATTGTTCGGGATCGTATTACTGCGTGTTTGGCTGAAATTCATCAGGCGCAAGTAGAAGATGTACGCTTTGAGAACGATCAGGTTTTTGTCGGCGATGCTAAGATGTCTTTTGCGGAGGCTGCACAGACGGCCTATTTGAACCGCGTCAGCCTGTCTGCAACGGGGTTCTACAAGACACCTGATCTGGCATGGGATCGCATCAAAGGTGAAGGCACCCCGTTCTTTTATTTTGCCCAAGGTGCAGCTGTTACAGAGATGGTCATTGATACGCTGACCGGCGAAAACCGTATTCTGCGCACCGATATTTTGCATGACGCCGGCACATCGTTGAATCCGTCGCTAGATATTGGCCAGATTGAAGGCGGATTTGTACAAGGCGCGGGTTGGCTAACCACGGAAGAGCTGGTTTGGGACAACAAAGGCCGCCTGCGGACCCATGCACCAGCGACCTACAAAATCCCTGCTTGTTCGGACCGGCCGGATATTTTCAATGTCTCTTTGTGGGGTCAACCTAATCCTGCCCAAACGATTTACCGCTCAAAGGCTGTCGGTGAGCCCCCCTTTATGCTGGGAACGTCAGCGTTTTTGGCCTTGTCGGACGCAGTGGCTGCCTGCGGTCCTGTCTACCCTGACCTACAGGCCCCTGCGACTGCCGAGGAAGTTCTACGCGCTATAGGACGGACCCGCGCATGACAGCCATCCGAATTACAGTGACCAAGACCGCAGGCTCTGTGCCGCGCGATGCAGGTACCCAAATGCTGGTCTGGCAAGACCGTACCGAAGGCACCATTGGTGGCGGAGCCCTTGAATGGCAAGCAATGGCTGAGGCCCGTCGGATGCTAAATGACGGACGCCAAAGCCACGACGCACGCATCCCATTGGGCCCTGCGATGGGCCAATGCTGTGGCGGGTCCGTCAGCCTATTGTGGGAGCAAACTGAAGTATTGCAGTTGCGTCCAGCCCAGCCGTTGTGGATTTATGGCGCGGGTCATGTCGGGCGTGCGCTGGTGAATGTTATGGCTCCCCTACCCGCCTATGATGTCACATGGGTTGATACGCATGCTGATCGATTTCCACAAACCGATGTGACGACTTTGGTCGCATCTGATCCAGCGCGTGTTGTCAAACATACCCCGCTGCACGCTGACCACCTGATTCTCACCTACAGTCACGAAATGGACCTCACGCTGTGCCATGCTGTACTAAAACACCGGTTTCAAAGTGTCGGTTTGATCGGATCAGCGACGAAATGGGCGCGTTTTAAGACCCGGCTCGCCGCATTGGGGCACAGCCCGGCACAAATTTCGCGCATCGCGTGTCCCATCGGGGATCCTTCCTTAGGAAAACATCCTGCAGAGATTGCACTTGGCGTGGCAACTGCGATGATCAGCGCGGGGAAACGCGCCAACAAGGAACGCACTGCATGACCGAGCCGCTTTTGCGTTTATCTGGCCTGACCAAGGCGTATCCCGGGGTGGTCGCTAATCAGGACGTTTCATTTAACATAGGGCGCGGCGAAGTGCATGCGCTGCTGGGTGAAAACGGTGCCGGAAAATCGACGCTGGTGAAAACGATCTATGGATTGGTCAAGCCAGACGCTGGGTCGATGACACTTGAGGGGCAGCCTTTTCAGCCGCCAGAACCACGCGCAGCGCGTGCTGCAGGGGTTGCGATGGTCTTCCAGCATTTCTCGCTTTTTGATGCGATGAATGTCGCGGAGAATATCGCCCTTGGTATGGAAAATCCGCCACCACAGGCCGAGATTGCAGCAAGGGTGCGTACGGTCTCTGATCAGTATGGTCTCCCGCTTGATCCGGACAGAATTGTCGGTGAGCTGTCAGCGGGTGAGCGTCAACGGGTCGAGATTATTCGCTGCCTTTTGCAAGACCCTAAGCTGTTGATAATGGATGAGCCGACGTCAGTCCTGACCCCACAAGAGGTCGAGATTCTGTTCAAAACGCTACGCCAGCTCAGTTCTGAAGGCACTGCGATCCTCTATATTTCACATAAGCTGGAGGAAATTCGCGCGCTTTGTGACAACGCAACAGTGCTACGACTAGGTCAAGTTGTCGGTGAGTGTGATCCACGTAAGACATCGGCCCGTGATATGGCCGAGTTAATGGTCGGCACGACCCTGCACGTTCCAGAAAAAGCTGAAAAACCTGCGGGAGAGGTTGTTCTTGCGTTGGAAGGCCTCAGTGCGAAGGCCCCGCATCAATTTGGTACAGCGTTGCACGATATCACAGTTGAGGTTCGCAAGGGTGAAGTATTGGGCATTGGCGGTGTCGCTGGCAATGGTCAGGACGAATTGGTTGCAGCGCTTTCGGGCGAGATGAAAACAGCCAAAGCGATGGTCGGTTACAAAGGCGAAGGCATCGGGCATCTGCCCCCGAACGCGCGGCGTAAGATTGGTTTGCTCGCCGCACCTGAAGAGCGCATGGGCCATGCTGCGGCGCCCGATATGAGCCTGACCGAAAATGCGATCCTAACCGCGATGACGCGCGAAGGCTTGACCAGCAAAGGGTTCTTGCATTGGGGTAAAGCACGCAGTTTTGCCGAAGGTGTGATCGCCACCTTTGATGTGCGCACGCCGGGCCCGCAAAATGCCGCGCGTTCATTGTCAGGTGGGAACCTGCAAAAATTTGTGATTGGGCGCGAGATTATGCAAGCACCTGAGGTACTCGTTGTGAACCAACCCACATGGGGTGTGGACGCATCTGCCGCCGCCGCGATCCGGCAGGCTTTGCTGGATTTGGCTGAGAAAGGCGCCGCTGTGATCGTGATCAGCCAAGATCTTGATGAATTGATGGAAATTTCCGATCGCTTTGCGGCATTGAACGAGGGGCGTCTGTCTGCGCCGCGCCCAGCCAAAGGTCTAACAGTCGAAGAAATCGGCCTGATGCTGGGTGGTGCACATGATATGGAGGTGGCGCATGTTGATGCGTAAGGATGCCTCCGGCAGAGTTTTTTGGACCAAGATGAAGTTGGGGAGCGGCGCATGATCATGCTGGAAAAGCGTCCGCAGCCATCGCGTGGTTGGACCTTTGCGACCCCTGTCGTCGCTGTTCTGTTGACGATGTTCTTTGGCGGGCTGTTGTTTGCGGCCCTTGGGCAGGATCCGCTGGTGACGATCCGCACCATTTTTCTTGATCCACTGTTTTCTGAATTTGCATGGTTTTACCGTCCGCAACTCCTGATCAAAGGCGCACCTTTGGTGTTGATTGCCATTGGTCTTTCCTTTGGCTTTCGTGCTGGAATTTGGAATATCGGGGCCGAAGGCCAGTATATCGTCGGTGCCATCTGTGGTGCTGCTGTCGGATTGGCCTTCTATCCTATAGAGAGCTTTATCATCTTTCCGTTGATGATCATTGCCGGCGCTTTGGGGGGTATGGCTTGGGCCATGATCCCAGGCATTTTGCGGGTGCGGTTTGGCACAAATGAAATCCTTGTGTCATTGATGCTGGTCTATGTGGCTGAACAGTTGCTGGCGTCCATGGCGCTCGGAGCTTTGCGAAACCCTGACGGCATGGGTTTTCCGGGGAGCCGGAACCTGTCGCAATATGACAGTGCCGCAAACCTTGAGATCATAGCCGGCAGCGGCATGCATTGGGGGGTTGTCACGGCCTTTATCGCCGTGATCCTGGCCTACATCGCCCTATCGCGGCACATCTTTGGCTTTAACGTCCGCCTATCTGGTCAAAGTCCTCGGGCAGCACGGTTTGCGGGCGTGAACCCCGGTTTGCTTATTCTCGTTTGCATGGGGATTTCCGGCGCACTGGCAGGATTGGCAGGGTTGTTTGAGGTCGCGGGACCCGCCGGACAGATCAGCATCGATTTTAACGTGGGCTACGGCTTTACAGCGATTATTGTAGCCTTCCTAGGACGTTTGCATCCTGTTGGGATCCTGCTGGCAGGCGGCTTAATGGCATTGACCTATATCGGAGGTGAAATTGCGCAATCCAATTTGGGTCTGCCCATCGCCGCGATCCAAATCCTGCAGGGAATGTTGTTGTTCTTTTTGTTGGCAGTCGATGTGCTGACAAATTACCGGATCACGTTCGGCAAAGGGCAGAAAGCATGAGCAGCGGTTCTTTTAATGTCATGAGTTTGATTGATGGCGTCTTCCGTTTGGTGATCGGTTTCTTTGTTGGTATGGCGCTTGGCTATACCGCACAGCTGGGCGAAGAAACTTCTTGGTGGTTCGCAGGCGGCACCTTGGCTGTGCTCGCAATCTTCTTTTTCGTGATGTTCAAACTCTTCTGGTCGGTGGATCAGGGCTCTCGCCGTTTGTTGGACTGGGCAAGTGGGGTCAAATATCCCGGTGGGATCAAACCAGCCAAAAACCCCGCACCAGAGCCAAAACCACACTGGTTTGTACGCTATGGCTGGATACCAGCCTTAGTGCTGGGTGCGCTGGCTGTTTATGTGCTGCCCGAAGAGGTTCTGGCATGGTTGACCTGATACCGCATGAAAAGGTGATCTGATGGATCTGAGCGCGATTAATCCCATCCTGTTGCTGGCGTCACTTATGGTGGCCGCGACGCCGATCATCTTGGCAGCCATCGGTGAATTGGTCGTCGAACGCGCAGGTGTTCTGAACCTTGGGGTTGAAGGCATGATGATTACTGGCGCCGTTTGCGGGTTCGTCGTTGCCGTTGGGACCAATTCGCCTTGGCTTGGTTTTCTGGGTGCGGCTGTCGGCGGGGCTGTTCTATCGCTAATTTTTGGCTTTCTCACGCAATTCTTGCTATCCAACCAAGTCGCGACTGGCCTGGCGCTTACGCTGTTTGGTTTGGGGCTGTCGGCGTTGATGGGCCAAGGATACATCGGGATCAAGGCGCCTAGCTTTCCCGATTGGCATATTCCTTTGCTTGGCGACATCCCAGTGATTGGTCCAATCGTGTTTCAGCATGATCCAATGGTTTATGTCGGGCTTGCGATTGTTGCAGGCGTCTGGGCTTTTTTGAAATACAGCCGCGCTGGCCTAGTATTGCGTGCCGTTGGTGAAAATCATGAGGCCGCGCATGCGCTGGGCTATCATGTTGTCCGCGTGCGAATGCTCGCGATCATGTTCGGCGGCGCATGCGCTGGGCTTGGTGGTGCCTATCTGAGCCTCGTGCGCGTGCCACAATGGACCGAAGGGATGACTGCTGGCGCAGGCTGGATCGCCCTTGCTATCGTTGTCTTTGCAAGCTGGCGGCCGGGGCGCCTTTTGCTGGGTGCCTATTTGTTTGGCGGCGTGACCGTTTTACAGTTGAACCTGCAGGCAGCAGGGGCCGCGATTGGGGTCGAGTATCTTTCTATGGCTCCCTATCTGGCAACCATCGCCGTTCTGGTTATTATGCGGGCCGGACGTGCGCCCGGATCATTGGGCCAATCATTCCATGCCTCACGTTGAGGCGACACTAAGACCACCAAGGGGAAACACATGACAATGAAAACAATTCTGGCCAGTGCAACACTCGCGCTTGGCCTTGCAACAGGGGCCGCTGCTGACGGCCACGAGCCAACAACAGTTGGTTTCGTCTACGTCGGGCCAATTGGCGATGGCGGCTGGACGTATGAGCACGACAAAGGCCGTTTGGCCGTTGAAGAGGCTTTCGGCGACAAAGTCGAAACAGTCTTCGTTGAAAGCGTGCCAGAAGGCCCTGACGCTGAACGCGTCATGACACAGATGGCGCTGCAAGGTGCAGACCTGATCTTTACGACATCATTCGGCTACATGGACCAGACCATCGCGGTGGCTGAGAAGTTCCCCGATGTGAAGTTTGAGCACGCAACGGGCTACAAGCGTGCCGATAACGTATCTACATACTCTGCACGTTTCTATGAGGGCCGTGCAGTACAGGGCCACATTGCGGGCCAGATGACCGAAAGCAACATCATCGGCTACATCGCATCCTTCCCGATCCCGGAAGTTATCCGTGGCATCAACTCTGCATTCGTGCACGCACAGGAAGTAAACCCTGACGTCGAGTTCAAGATCATCTGGGCCTACACATGGTTTGACCCAGCAAAAGAAGCGGAAGCCGCAAACGTACTGATCGAACAAGGTGCTGACGTGATCTTGCAGCATACCGATTCAACCGCACCTCAGGCGGCAGCGCAGGCTGCTGGCAACGTTGTGACATTCGGTCAGGCATCTGACATGTCCGAATTCGCACCTTTCCCACGCGTCTCGTCCATCATCGACGATTGGGCGCCTTACTACATCGCCCGCACACAAGCGGTTATGGATGGCACTTGGGAAAGCACAGACACATGGGACGGCATTGGCCCAGGCATGGTTGGTATTGGTGAAATCACCGACGCCGTACCTGCCGATGTAAAGGCATCTGCCGAAGCATTGGTCGAGCGTCTGCGCACTGGCGAGTACCACGCGTTCACAGGCCCCATCAACAAGCAGGACGGCTCTGTCTGGTTGGCCGATGGCGAAGTTGCAGATGACGGCACTTTGGCTGGCATGAACTTCTATGTCGAAGGTGTGACTGGCGAAATTCCCCAGTAAACTCTTCAAACAGCACATAGAAAGGCCCCGTCTTTGGCGGGGCCTTTTTTGTCGGAACTTTGGTGGAAAACTGACCCAAATGCGGCACGCAAGACAACAGCCTATACTAAAGTAAGATACACACGCAGAGGTATTGTTCGCACGCGTAAATTACTGCTAAGGCGGGTCCTGCAGATACCCTTCGGATTCGGGTGATGTCGCCAACTAGAGAATGGACGGGGTTTCATATCTAAGCTGGCTGTAAGTAATAGAGTAGTTTTATTAACTAGTTAGGACGGTAAAAATGGGCTTTCAGTGGTCAAACGAAATGACACGCGTCGCGACGACGACGATACGAACCATGGCATGTGCAGCGACTTTTGCATTTAGTACGGCGCCGATTGCGATTGCACAGAATGCAGTAGTTCTCGACGCGCAGTTCGTAGAAGATTCGGGGGGCGCCGAACGTATCAATCTTGTCGGAAAACTGCGCATGCTCAGTCAACGCGTTCCCGCTTCAGCATGCTATGTGCAAGCCGATATCAACACCGACGATACCCGTGCGATGATGCTTTCCGCCCAGAAAGAGTTTGCGACAATTACAGCAGCCTTGGAATTCGGCAACGAGGATCTTGGTATTTCTGGCGAAGAGACGCGCCGCAAGACGCTTGTCGGAATTTCAAAACTGAACGAGCTTTGGATGCCAATCAGCGCAAGCGTCGACCAAATCGCATCCGGCAATGGTACAGATGAAGTTGTTCGCCAACTTGCTGACGACACTGCCCCCCTGCTTGATATGGCGATATTGATGGTTACCGAAATATCGCAACAATACAGCCAGCCAGGTGAACTACTTTTGCGCGACTCGATGGTCATCGATATTGCTGGCCGCCAGCGTATGCTGGCCCAACGGGTATCCAAAAATATCTGTCTGATATCTGCTGGCGTTGCGTCTGAAAGTGCTATGTCTGAGCTAGAGCAAGCCACAACAACTTTCGAAACATCGCTCATGGCGCTGCGCAATGGCATGGAAGCCGCTGGCATCCAAAGGCCGCCGACCCCGGAAATTGAAGCTGGGTTGGACAGTGTCATCGCAGATTGGCAAGAAATCTTGCCAAAAATCAATCGTGTCCTCGCAGGCGAGCAGCTGGATGATGAAGAACTCTCATTGGTGTTTGGGTTCTCAAATCGGTTGACCGGAGGCATGAACTCAGTTGTTGGCTTATATGCCGAAGCATCCAAGCTAGGGACCTGAACTAAAATTTCGCCCGCACTCTTCTGGTCAGCTTTGGCAACTTCGGTCAAAGTGACCCAAGAGGAGAGCGACGATGACCGACACACTTGCCCTACTTGGCGTCAAAGGCGGCCCGGCTATTCGGCCGGGTTCCAACATGCCCACGTCGATGCTTCTAAAGCTAGGCGGGAAGACAATTTTGATCGACGCCGGGCTCGGCGTAACGCGCGGCATCTGTGATCAAGGCGTTGCCTTGACCGAGATCGATTTGATTGTCATCACCCACCTGCATTCAGACCACTATCTTGAACTGGGACCCTTTTTTCATACCGCGTGGACAGCGGGGCTTAACCGCACAATTCCGGTGATTGGACCAAAAGGCCTTGATGCATATTGGGCAGGCTTTCAGGCCAGTATGGCCTTTGACATCGATCTGAGGATGAGAGACGAAGGGCGCTGCGACTTTAGCAGCCTCGCCGATATTCAAGTCATTCAAGACGAGACCGCATTCGGCGGTATTGCGATCAGCAGCATGCGCAACATTCATCCACCTATCACAGATACATTCGCGTTGCGCTTTGATACAGGCGAAAAGGGTGTCGTTGTGTCCGGTGATACTGCCTATATGCCAGAAATGGCCACCTTTGCGCACGGTGCGGACCTGTTGATTCATGAAGCCATGCTGCGTGAAGGTGTTGAGGCCCTCTGCGCCCGCATGACGAATGGCGACGCGCGGTTGCGGACTCATATTTTACGGAGTCATACCGATGCAGCGGACGTCGGACGCATCGCGAAAGATGCCGGTGTCAAGCAACTGGCGATCAACCACATGGTGCCTGACGGCGATCCAGATTTCACGGAACAACATTGGCAAGTCGAAGTCAGAAAACACTGGGATGGCCCCTTCTTGCTTGGCCAAGACGGCATGGTCATTCCAATCTGACACTTAGCAAATCTAGCCGCGTTAACTTTTCTCGAATGCATCTCGATTATGCAGGTTCCGATTTGATTTGTTCGGAATGCATGACGTTTGATGTATCAACTATCCACCATGCTTGCCTTTGGCCTATTCGCCGCGCTGGTTGTGGTATTGATCAGACGGCTTTCACGGCAATCATCCGATGGGCGCAAAAACAGTGACCCTCTAGACTATTTTGGCTTTGCGCGCATCGCGTGTCAGCATGCCAATGATGGCCTTGTCGTGATGAATATGAGCGGGATTATCCAATGGGTAAACCCGGCCTATTGCAGGATTATGGGGTATGCTGCGGACGAAATGATCGGGCAAAACCCGCGAAGCTTTGCTTTGTTACCTCACGAAAGACCACCCCCCGGAACGCTTGTTCGGTTTCGGCTGGATGCTGATACTCCAGGTCCAGAGACGCTCGAACTTGTTGAAAACATACGTAAAGATGGTTCTGTCTTTTGGAACCAAATAAGTATGTCGTTTCATACCACCTCCGATGGTGCGCAATACGCAGTTGTTGTTTGTCGCGATGTGTCCGCAAATGTCGAGAACGAAAAACAGCTCGAAGCCACAAGTAAGGAACTGGCCCACATTGCGGCGCATGATCACCTCACGGGTGCTGCGAACAGAGCAGAGCTACTGCGTTTCCTCAAAAATGCGTTGAAACAGGCCAAGAAAACGGGCGCAAGGGTTGGTGTCCTGCACATCGATTTGGATAAATTCAAGCAGACGAATGACATGCACGGACACTCTGCGGGCGACGCCGTTCTTGTTGCAACAGTCGAAAGGCTCACCGCAGAGGTACGTGACATCGATTTGGTCGCCCGTATCGGCGGTGATGAATTTATCGTTGTCTGCAAGGACTTGAATTCTCTCAAAGACCTCAAAAACATCGGTCTGGCGCTAAGCCAGGCGGTCAACAAACCAGTTCCGTGGCAGAAGATGAACCTTACGTCACAGATCAGTGTCGGAGCTGCCCTTTCAAATCCAGCAATCACCGATCCCGACGAGATGTTGGTGCAGTCAGATTTCGCTTTGTATGACGTCAAGCGCAGCGGTCGTGGCCGGGTGGCCACCTACAGCGCAGAACTACATCGCCGTCATACGCAAGTAACGCAGCGACAAACAGACTTGCAGGCAGCCATCCGTGACAAAGCGATGACTTTTCACTTTCAGCCCGTCGTCGGAAAAGAGCCTGGGGTTGTCAGGGGGCTCGAAACTCTTGTGCGATGGCAACATCCCTCGGATGGCATGATCCCACCAGATGAACTGCTGCCCATCGCGCAGTCTTTGGGATTGATGGCAGAATTAGATTTTCTGGCAATGAATGCGGCACTAGATATGAAGTCAGACCTCAACCGCCACGGTCACAACGATGTCCTTGTCAGCTTTAACGCATCTTCCGAATTGCTCGCACATGATGATTTTTGCGCGGCCCTTCTTTCCGGCCTCGCCTTTCGTGAACTCAGCGTAGATGACGTCATTGTTGAAGTTCTTGAGACCGTATTGTTCGAGGATCATCTGACAGAAACGCCCTTTGTCCAAAAGGTCTCAGACTTAGATGCGGCTGGAATCTTTACCGTCCTTGATGATTTCGGCAGCGGAAATGCTGGGATTGCGCAACTCGCGAGGCTTGCGATCCGAGGGGTAAAATTTGACAAGTCACTCGGCATGCGCATCCTGACTGATCCCGCGATGGAGATTGTCTATCGAACGCTCACGCAACTCTGCATGGAGTTAGACTTGCGCATGGTAACAGAAGGGGTTGAGACAGAGGCACAGGTCAATCGCCTAATGGCATTGGGCTGCACCAATATACAAGGGTTCTTGATCTCAAAACCCATGCCCCAAGACCAAGTTTTCACATGGTTGGACACCTACACCGCTTCTGCGATTGCCCCAAGCGACGCCCATCGCTATCTAAAGGCAAATTGAACCCTTTACGGAGCGTCCCCCAATGGCTGCCAATCAATTCGTCTACTTCATGGACGGCGTGTCCAAAACTTATCCCGGCGGGAAAAAGGTATTTGAAAACATCCGGTTGAACTTTCTGCCCGGTGTAAAGATTGGCGTGGTTGGTGTGAACGGCACGGGTAAATCCACGCTGATGCGCATCATGGCCGGCCAAGACAAAGACTTTGCCGGTGAAGCATGGGCGGCTGAGGGCGCGCGTGTCGGCTATTTGCCACAAGAGCCCGAACTCGATGCAAACCTAACTGTGCGTGAGAACGTAATGCTTGGCGTGGCCGACAAAAAAGCGATTCTTGACCGCTATAACGAAGTCGCGATGAACTATTCAGAAGAAACCGCAGATGAGATGGCCCAGTTGCAAGACGAGATCGACAGCCAAAACCTGTGGGACCTCGACGCACAAATCGACATTTCAATGGAGGCGCTACGCTGTCCTCCCGATGATGCGGATGTGACAACGCTTTCAGGCGGTGAAAAGCGCCGAGTCGCACTGTGCCAACTTTTGCTGGATGCGCCTGATATGCTTTTGTTGGACGAACCAACCAACCACTTGGACGCCGAAACCATCGCTTGGCTACAACAGCACCTGATCGACTATAAAGGGACGATCCTGATCGTTACCCACGATCGCTACTTCCTTGACGCGATCACCGGTTGGATTTTGGAGTTGGATCGCGGTTCCGGCATTCCGCACGAAGGCAACTATTCCAGCTGGCTTGAAGCAAAGGCCAAACGGCTTGAGCGCGAAGCAAAAGACGACAAATCCAAGCAGCGCACGCTGGCACGCGAACTCGAATGGATGCAGCAAGGTGCGAAAGCACGGCAAGCAAAATCAAAGGCACGTATCAGCGCCTACAATGATCTGGCCAACCAGTCTGAAAAAGAAAAAATGGGCCGCGCTCAGATCATCATTCCCAATGGGCCGCGCCTTGGATCTAAGGTCATCGAAGTCGATAGCCTGAAAAAGGCGATGGGCGACAAACTTCTGATCGAAGACCTGACATTTGACCTGCCGCCTGGTGGTATTGTCGGCGTCATCGGACCCAACGGTGCGGGTAAGTCCACGTTGTTTTCCATGCTGACCGGCCAAGCCGAACCTGACGAGGGCAGCGTCGAATACGGTGATACCGTCAAGCTGTCCTACGTTGACCAATCGCGCGATGCATTGAACCCTGACACAACTGTCTGGGAAGAAATCAGCGGCGGTGCCGAGATTATTGAATTGGGCGATGCGTCAATGAACAGCCGCGCCTATTGCTCGGCGTTCAACTTTAAGGGCGGCGATCAGCAAAAGAAGGTTGGCCTGCTATCGGGTGGTGAGCGCAACCGCGTGCATATGGCCAAACTGTTGAAGTCAGGCGGCAATGTTCTGCTGCTTGATGAACCGACAAACGATCTTGACGTTGAAACGCTGCGCGCGCTTGAAGATGCATTGGTCAGCTTTGCCGGGTGCGCCGTCGTCATTAGCCACGACCGCTTTTTCCTTGATCGTATCTGCACGCACATCCTCGCGTTTGAGGGGGATGCCCATGTTGAATGGTTCCAAGGTGCCTTTACCGACTACGAGGAAGACAAAAAGTCACGGCTGGGCGCAGATGCGTTGGAACCAAAGCGGATGAAGCACAAGAAATTCGTGCGATGAAGACATTTGCGATCGCCGCAGGGATCACTTGGGTCGTTGCGGCGTTTCTCTATTTAGGTGACGCCACACAATGGGCTGGTGCGCATCCGTTTTGGGCAGACCAAGTCTTGCTAACTGGGGTTTTTGTGGGAACACTCTTGGCAGGTTTGAAAACTAAAATTGGTAATTGGAGCCCCGCAATTGGCTTCGCGGTTCTGTAAGTTATGTCATTTTCCCTAGCATCTTATGGCAAAAACCGCTTTGCCGCATCGTTCGCCGAGGACACGTTCGGTGGTCAACTTTGGTTTTTTGGCTGGCATGCCTTCTGCGCGTTTACAGTCGCTGCAATCGCGGCAGTTAGCTATCGGACGTTGGTTCTAAGAGGTCGCTAATCTGCTACCAATCGTTGCAACAGCGGGCGTTGTTACAAACATTTTACTTGTATTGTTGGACCTAAGGCCCCACATGCAGGGTGCAGACGTTACACAACTCGACCACTGTTTTCCCTTTCGGCTACAGTCTCTCGATCTTGACACTGACTCGGCCAAGCTGTCGCAATTACGCGGACAGTATTGATACTAAAGGAAAAACACGATGGCTACTGGCACCGTGAAATGGTTTAACACAACAAAAGGCTTCGGCTTTATCGCACCTGATGGCGGATCTAAGGACGTTTTCGTTCACATTTCTGCTGTTGAGCGCTCCGGCCTTACAGGCCTGCAGGACGACCAAAAGGTAACTTTTGACGTTGAAGCTGGCCGCGACGGTCGCGAATCTGCGGTTAACCTCGCACTCGCATAAGCGATATTTGACTAAGGCTGTAGCGCGCGGGCAACCGCGCGCTCGCCACTACTTTGTTCACGTATCGTGGACAATAAATCCCTGAAATCTTGAATTTTGTATAATGTCGTGGCAGTATGTCGCGGCAACGTTAATCTATCGACCACTGTTTCCCCTACCGGCCCAGTCTTTCGATCACGTTTGACCGAGCCGAGCCGCTGCACTCCCGCGAGCGGATTACATAAGGAAACAAGGACATGGCTTCAGGCACTGTCAAATGGTTCAACACCACCAAAGGCTATGGTTTCATAGCACCCGATGGTGGCAGCAAGGACGTGTTCGTCCATATCTCTGCAGTCGAGCGTTCTGGGCTCACTGGGTTAAAGGACGACCAAAAGGTCAACTTTGACATCGAAGCAGGGCGTGATGGGCGTGAAAGCGCCATTAACCTGACACTCGCCGACTAAGGCTAATTGTTAATACTTTTTTGTGGATGGGCGCCTGTTGCAGGCGCCCATTTTTGTTTAGTCGGCCAGAATAAACGTGACCTTCAAAACGACACGGTATTCTTCGATCTTGCCATCATTCACAGTGACTTTCTGGTCGGCAACCCAAGCACCCGTAATGCCCTTAAGCGTTTTGGATGCCCGTTTGATCCCGTTCTCAACAGCATCATCGAATGACTTTGACGATGATGAGATGATCTCGGTGACTTTTGCGACTGACATTTTGTTCTCCCTTTTGAAACAATGCAGCCGAGCTTAGCGATCAGACAGAGTATCGTCCATGCATACAAATTTCAATCGGCAGCTATTTGGCAGACGAGACAAGATCAAGCACGGTCGGGCCCATTGCAGCGACGATGACTGCAACACCTTCTGCATTGGGATGGATGCCATCACCTTGCAAAAATTCGGACATGCCTTCCTGCATCCCAGCCGCTGCACGTAAACCAGAAGCAAAGTCGGCATAAAGCGGGACATCGTATTTGGCAGCAAGCGTGGCATACATGCCTTCAAACTCTTGCTTGTAATCGAGGCCATAATTGCTGCCTACAGAAAGACCCACCAAGAGCATTTCAACCCCAGCGTCCTGCCCAGCAGACAAAATACCATCGAGGTTCGCACGGCTCACCGCTGGGTCCAGCCCGCGCAAGAAATCGTTGCCCCCAAGGGTGACGATCATCGCATCGACGTCCGGTGTCAGCGTCCAAGCGACGCGGCTTAGCCCGCCTGCCGTCGTATCTCCGGACACACCTGCATTCACAACCGCAACGTCTGCCCCTTGGTCTTGCAGCCAAGCCTGTAGCTGCGGAACAAACCCGTCTTCTTGTGCCAAACCATACCCGGCCGTCAGGCTGTCGCCCAAGGCCGCAACAGTCACCATTTCGGCTTGCGCCAGTGTCGTGGTCAGCAAAAGCGCGCCCCCCAACTTGGCAGCGCGTGAAACGGCCCCATATGCAAAGGATGACGCAGGCATAAAGGCCCCACCGATGACAGATCCCGTACTAACTATTGCGAATACCAACCTGTCTTTGGACGGCAACGCGGGCCGTGTGGACATCTTGCATGACATTTCCATTGATGTGGCCGCCGGGGAAACGCTTGGGCTTGTTGGGCCGAGTGGGTCTGGCAAATCATCGCTCCTGATGTTGATGGGCGGGCTGGAACAGGCGACATCTGGTCAGATCACGGCTTTGGGCCAAGACCTGACTGCGATGAACGAAGACCAGCTTGCGCTTTTTCGTAGGGATAATATGGGGGTCGTCTTCCAATCTTTCCACCTCATACCGACGATGACCGCATTGGAAAACGTAGCCACCCCGCTGGAACTAGCGGGCGTGAAAGATGCTTTTGCCCGCGCCGAGGCGGAATTAGAGGCTGTGGGTCTTGCCGACCGTATTGATCATTACCCTAACCAGATGTCCGGCGGTGAACAGCAACGGGTGGCCTTGGCCCGCGCCTCTGCCCCGCGTCCGCGCATTTTGTTGGCCGATGAACCTACCGGCAACTTGGATGAAACCAACGGGCAGGCCATCATCGATTTGTTGTTTGATCTGCGCGACCGGCATGGTGCGACACTGATTATGGTCACACACGCGAATGAGCTGGCCAATCGCTGTGATCGCATTGTGCGACTGCGTGATGGTCGGATTGATGCACCAGTGGCGAAGGCTGCGGAATGAGCTTAAGGATAGCGTCCCGTTTTGCCGTGCGTGAATTGCGCGGCGGTCTGCGCGGCTTTCGCGTGTTCCTTGCCTGTCTTGCATTGGGTGTCGCGGCGATTGCTGCCGTTGGCACAGTCCGCGCGGGCATTGAAGCAGGACTGAAACGCGATGGCGCGGCCCTGCTGGGTGGCGATGCCGAGGTCGAATTCACCTACCGCTTTGCGCGTGAGGCTGAACTGGATTGGCTTCTCAGCATTTCAGACCGAGTGTCTGAAACGGTCGACTTTCGGTCTATGGTCGTTGTGGATCGGGACGGAGACACCGAACGCGGTCTTACCCAAATTCGCGCGGTTGACGATCTTTACCCTTTGATTGGGGCAGTTCAGCTGGATCCTCCAATGCCCCTCCCCGACGCCCTTGCTAACAATGGCGGCGTGATGGAACGCGTCTTGGCAGACCGGTTGGCACTTTCTCCCGGAGACAGCTTTCGTTTGGGCGAGCAGGCATTCACCTTACGCGCCATCCTTGACCGTTACCCTGACAATGCGGCAGGTGGGTTTGGACTTGGACCGCGCACGATCGTGTTGACCGACGATTTAGAAAACTCCGGTTTGATTTCCGAAGGCACTTTGTTTTCCACGCAGTACAGATTGGACCTGCCCGACGGCGCCGATTTGCAAACTATGGAGGCAAGTGCAGAGGCACAATTTAGCAACAGTGGCCTGCGTTGGCGCGACAGTCGCAGGGGCGCGGGCGGCGTTGAGCAGTTCGTGGACCGAATTGGCGCTTTTCTGATCCTCGTCGGTTTGTCAGGACTGGCCGTTGGCGGTGTGGGTGTATCAGCAGCAGTACGCGCATATCTGGCGGGCAAGACAGGTGTGATTGCGACGCTTAAAACTGTGGGTGCCACCCGTCGGATCATCTTCCAGACTTACTTTATTCAAATCGGCGTTTTGACTTTGGTCGGTGTTGCGATCGGATTGCTTTTGGGTGCTGGGCTCCCTGTCCTTTTTGCCCCCCTCATCGAAGCAAACCTCCCAATTCCGGCTGTCTTTACGATTTACCCGGCCCCTTTAATCGAGGCAGCGGTCTATGGTTTGCTGGCCGCGCTAATCTTTACACTCTGGCCGCTGGCCAAGACCGAGGATATTCGCGCAGCTACATTGTTTCGGGATGCATTCACCACTAGCGCAGTCTTGCCAAGTGGCCGGTATCTGAGCGCGATTGCGGCTCTTCTCGCGTTATTAATCGCTGCAGCCATTTGGTTCTCTGGAACGGTGTTTTTAACGCTCTGGACAGCAGGCGGTATTGCAGCGGCACTTGGCATTCTTGTGATTGCAGCCATTGTCATTCGTTGGGTCGCACGGCGGTTCCGCAAACCGGCAAGGGGCCGCCCTGCGCTGCGATTGGCCTTTGGTTCAATCGGCGCACGTGGCGGTGAAGCGACCTCTGTGGTGTTGTCTCTCGGCCTCGGCCTGACTGTGCTGGCGGCAGTTGGCCAAATCGATGGCAACTTGCGCAGCTCGTTCTCTAACGACCTGCCAGCGGTCGCCCCCAGCTATTTCTTTGTGGATATCCAACCCGATCAGATCGATGGTTTCCGCGAAAGGCTGGATACAGACGATGCCGTCAGCCGCGTTGATACGGCACCGATGCTGCGGGGCATTATTACCCAGATCAATGGACAACCGGCCGAGGAAGCATCGGGCGGTCATTGGGTTACCCAAGGTGACCGCGGCATTACATATGCGGACGTCCAGCCTATAGGCACAGAAGTGACAGATGGTGCATGGTGGCCAGCTGGATACGACGGTCCACCCCAGATCAGTTTCTCTGCCGAAGAAGCCGCCGAGATGGGTTTGCAACTGGGTGACATGATGACAGTCAACGTGCTTGGGCGTGATATTACCGCTGAAGTCACCAGCTTTCGCGATGTCAGCTGGGAAGACGCTGGAATCGGCTTTGTGCTTGCGATGAACCAAGGGGCATTGGCCGGTGCGCCGCATAGCTGGATCTCGACCGTTTATGCCGAACAAGAGGCCGAAGCCGCGATCCTGCGTGATTTGGCGACGGCCTATCCCAACATCACGGCAATTCGTATTCGAGATGCGATTGATCAGGTGATTGAGTTGGTAGGCGGAATATCAGCGGCCACGCGCTATGGTGCATTGATAACGCTCGTGACTGGGTTTTTGGTGCTGATAGGTGCCGCGGCCGCAGGTGAACGTGCCCGGACGTTTGAGGCCGCCGTCTTGAAAACACTTGGGGCGTCACGCCGCAAGATCATCACAAGCTTTGCCTTACGTGCCGCGATCCTTGGCTTAGCCGCGGGAATCGTCGCCTTGGGCGCGGGGATCTTGGGCGGTTGGGCCGTTTCAACATTCATCATGGACACCGAGTACACCGTTATCTGGTCGAATGCCTTGCTGATCATCGGGGGCGGCGTTCTGGCATCGCTCTTGGCTGGGCTTGCGTTCGCATGGCGTCCATTGTCCGCAAAGCCGGCGCAGGTGCTTAGAGCACGCGAATGACTGATCCTGAGTTTTTCGGCTATGGCAGCCTCGTCAATTTGGCGACACATAACTACGCAAATCCGCGCCCAGCGGTCTTGCAAGGTTGGCGGCGTGTGTGGCGACGCACTAACCTACGCAAAGCGGCATTTCTGTCGGTAGAACGCTGTGCAAATACCGCAATTCATGGGGTGATTGCGCAGGTACCCGGTGGAAATTGGGCGGCCTTGGATCAGCGCGAAGCAGCCTATCAACGCCATGATGTTTCGAACGCGATTCTGCATGATGGGTCAATCGGCGCAACCGCCGTCTATCAGGTTATGCCCGAACACAAAGAAACGGCTGGCGATCATCCTATCTTGCTGAGTTATCTCGATGTGGTTGTGCAGGGGTATCTACGTATGCACGGGCCCGAAGGCGTGGCGCATTTCTTTGAAACCACTGATGGGTGGCAGTCCGCTTTGCTGGACGATCGTGAAAGGCCAGTCTATCCGCGCCATCAGTTATTGAGCGCCGCAGAGCGCATAATTGTTGACACTCATCTAGCGGCGGTGATGCAGCAAACTGAATAGGCGTGCTTGACGCGCAAAAGGCTCGGCCGGTTTGGTTTCGCGACCTTGATTGGCAAGAACTCTACGAGCCAACAGAAATGCGACCAAGGCGAAGACTGCACCACCTAGGTATTGACCAATCAATACACCGGGTGCGCCAAACCATGCAGCGCCCACAAGGACGAACGGGATCGTGCCAAGCGTGTGGCGGCCCCAGTTTACGATTGTCGAATAGAACGGATGGCCCAAGTTGTTAAAGGCCGCGTTGGCGACGAAAATCACCCCGTTGAAGAAAAACATCAGTGAAAGTGGGCCCGCAAAGAGGAAGACAATCGTCAACGCGATTCCGTCTTCAAGTTGGAACAGCCATTGAATCCCCGGACGTGCTAGAAAGAACAGCCCTGAGACTACAATTACCACTATCCCGGTAAACAGCAGACCTTCGCGAAAGGCGTTGCGCACACGGTCATTGAGGCCCGCACCGGCGTTTTGTCCGATGATCGGCCCAATAGCCCCTGAAAGCGCAAAGATGATACCAAAGCCAACCGGTGTCATACGCGCGACAATAGCCATCCCTGCGACGGCCTCTTCGCCGTATTCCGCCATCGCACGGGTGACATAGGCCTGACCAATGGGTGTTGCCAGTTGCGTCAGGACCGCTGGGACCGCAATCGCTAGGATCGGACGCAGATCGATGGTCAGGCTGTTGGGGGTCGGTTTGTCGAAACCACCATAGTGCCGGATAAGCGGTAGTAACGCCGTGATTGCGATGGCGATGCGTGCACAAACACTTGCCAGCGCAGCGCCAGTCAGCTCAAGATCCAAGCCAAAGATCAATATCGGGTCAAGCACTGCATTGATCAAACCGCCCCAGATCGTCGCCATCATGGCCCGCCGCGCATCACCATGAGCACGCAAGATCGCTCCGCCTATCATGCCAATCATTAAGAAGGGCAGCGAAGGGACGATGATTTGAAGATAGTGAACTGCCAGATCAAGCGTATCGCCTGTGGCCCCCAGAAGTGATGCAAGAAATGCAAGATTGAACCAAACGACGCCAGCAAAAATTGCACCAAAGATGACACCGTAAATCAACGAATTGGTCGCGCGTCTTCTGGCCTCTTCGACCTCACCGGCACCCAAAGCGCGGGCAACCAATGCGCCTGCGGCGATCGCCATGCCGATACCGAATGACGTTGTGAAAAAGAGGATCGCCCCAGCGTAGCCGACCGCTGCTGCCAGCTCAGCTTTGCCAAGCATCGAAATGAAGATCATATCGACGAAATCGACGAGAAAAACCGCCATCAAGCCAATAGATGCCGTCAACGACATCACCGAAATATGCCCAAAGAGGCTCCCTTTGGTGAATTTGGCTTGGGCTTCGGCGGTTGTGCTATCGTTCATGTCAAAGATGCGCCTGCGATAGGGTGTCCATATTGCTATGGAGCGCAGGACGCGGACGAAAACTCAAGCTGTATTATGCTTCGAATGTCGGTCGCGTTTGCAAGAGCGGCATCACATCGGTCATTTCGGGACCACGCAAACGACCTGTCACGGCTTTCCGCAAGGGCATGAAAAGACCCTTGCCTTTGCGACCCGTCGTCTCTTTTACCGCTGCGGTCCACGTACCCCAAGTGTCTGATGTAAAGGGCAGTTCTGGCAACATCGCAAAAGCCTCTGCGACGAAAGCGCGGTCTTCGTCATCAACAAGTGGCGTCGCGCCGTCGCGGAACAAAATCCACCAATCAGCGACTTCATCAAGATTGCTGATATTGTCACGCACCACATTCCAGAAAGGATCTTTGATCCCGTCGGGCACGCCAGCCGATGTTAAAACATCGGCCACATCGCCGGCGTTCAGTGTTGCCAAATGACGCGCAGTAAGAGGGATCAGGTCTTCTGCATCGAACTTCGTGGGCGCAGAGCCAAACTTGGCAATGTCAAAGCCTGCAACGACTTCGTCTATGTTGCTGCGCAATTCGACCGGATCGGAAGATCCAAGACGTGCCATCAACGACAGGATCGCTTGCGGTGCGATTCCTTGCTTACGCAGATCACGCAGCGCCAGCGTGCCGAGGCGTTTTGAAAGCGCCTCTCCTTGCGGTCCGGTCAGCAAGGAGTGGTGTGCAAAGCGCGGCACAGCGCCGTCTAATGCCTCAATCATTTGAATTTGTGTCGCGGTGTTGGTCACGTGGTCGGATCCGCGCACAACGTCCGTGATAGCCATTTCGGTATCGTCGACGACAGACGCCAAAGTATATAGGATTTGACCGTCATTCTTGAATAGCACGGGGTCGCTGACGGAAGCTGCATCAATTGAGATGTCGCCGATGATCCCATCTGTCCATTCGATGCGCTTGTGATCAAGCTTGAAACGCCAATGCGATCCACGCTCGGCGCGCAGCGTATCTTTCTCGTCTTCAGACAATGCAAGAGCGGCGCGGTCATAGACCGGAGGCTTGCCCATATTAAGCTGCTTTTTGCGCTTGAGATCGAGTTCAACCGGTGTCTCAAAACACTCATAAAGCCGTCCCATATCGATCAGCTTTTGCTTGGCTGTCAGATAGTTTTCCATGCGGGCAGACTGATGTTCAACGCGGTCCCATGTGATGCCTAGCCACGTCAGATCCTCTTTGACGCCAGCGATGTACTCATCCTTAGAGCGTTCGGCGTCTGTGTCATCGATCCGCAGAATGAACGTACCACCTTGCTGCCGTGCGATTGCATAGTTGAAGAGTGCGGCGCGCAGGTTGCCGATGTGCAGCCAGCCTGTTGGCGAAGGGGCGAATCTGGTGGTGGTCATGGGTGCGTCTCCTGTTGTGCAGCTTTGAGCATGAGACGCGTGGGATGTCCAGTTTGCGGCCCGTCTGAAAGGGGCGCTGCCCCTCGGCTTCGCCTCACCCTGAAGTTTGAAAGGACATAGAAAGCGGAATTCAGGTGGGTGTAATCACCCACCTTTTGCCAAGGTCATCAAGACCCGCGCGGATGATTTCTGCGACGACATCGATATCAACATCGGCCAGTTTGTTGATGTAAAGACAAGCTTTGCCAATCTTGTATTTTCCGAGCCGGTCCAAGATCGGTTGAAAATCGGCATAGCCGGGCATGATGTAGATTGAGAGACTAGCTTTGCGTGGGCTGAAACCAGTCGCCAGTGAACTGCCGCTATGCCCACTTTCATACGTGTACTGATATTCGCCATAACCGACAATTGTCGCCCCCCACATACGCGGTTGCCAGCCTGTGATGTCGCGAAACAGCGCATCAAGCACCCGCGCGTCAGCCGCCCGCGTGGGATGGTCGACCGCTGCTAGGAAATCTTCAACGCTTTGCTGAGGTTTATTCTCTGCCATACGTAACCCTATCAGGACTTGTTTCAGTCTCAAAGGGCGCGCCTTCTTCGACCGTCCAGATACCGTTGCGCGCGCCAACGACCTCCGTTCGCCCTTCCCGTAGAGACTTGCCCTGTTTCTCTAGCCGAACACTGACAAGTTTGATGATATCTTGTGACTGATGGGTCAGGTGAACGACATCAAATTGCGTGTCTTGATCATCTGTTTGAAAGACCAATCGGGTGTGTTTGGCCAAGAGCGGAACATACGCACGAATTTGCACTAATTCATTGAGCGAAATAGTCTTGTCCGATGCGGAAAAGTGAATTTTCGCGTCACTGATTGTCAACTTTGTCCTCGGTGCGCGACGCGGGAAAACCGCCCAGAGCGCCGCCGCGAGCAGTGCTGGGCCTGGCAGCAGGAACCCGAGATCAGTTATCTTGACCGTCGCGGCGAACCCTAAAAATATGCTAACCAGCGTCAAAGGCACTGCAATGATCAGCAGCAAGCCACCGCCAAGTTGGCGAAACCTAAGGTCCTCTTTGATCAGCGTTTCACACATCAGGGCCCCTGCCAAACCGCTTAGGCGAAATCTACACCTTAGCTGCTATCGCGCCAACGGTTCACAATCGGGTAGCGCCGATCAAGCCAGAACGCACGGTCCGAAAGGCGCGGGCCTGGTGCTGATTGGAAACGCTTGTATTCGCTAATGTAGATCAGATGTTCGACCCGTTTGACCGTGTCCCGGTCATACCCTGCCGCGACGCAATCGGCGACCGAGGCCTCACCATCAACCAGCATTATCAAGATACCGTCCAGCACATCATATGGAGGCAGGCTGTCTTCGTCTTTTTGGTCAGGCCGCAATTCAGCCGAAGGCGGTTTGTCGATAATCGCCACAGGAATGACCTCACCAGCCGGGCCCTTCATCCAATCACGGTGGTTTGCGTTCCGCCAGCGACAGACGTCAAACACGCGCGTTTTATACATGTCTTTGATCGGGTTATAACCGCCCGCCATGTCCCCGTAGATTGTCGCATAACCAACCGCGACCTCGGATTTATTGCCCGTGGTCAGCAGCATTTCACCGAACTTATTCGACTGCGCCATGAGTAACAGACCGCGAATGCGGGACTGGATGTTCTCTTCGGTCAGGTCTGCGTCAAAGCCAGCAAAAAGCGGCGCCAGCGCGTCTGTGACGGCTGCGCGTGGGCCTGCAATACTGACGGTGTCATACTTACAGCCCAGCGCATCAGCAGCTGCAGCGGCATCATCAAGGGACGCTTGCGACGTATATTCAGACGGCAACATGACGCAGCGGACGTTTTCTGCGCCCAACGCGTCTGTCGCAATCGCCGCAACAATCGCACTATCGATCCCGCCAGACAGACCAAGAAGCACCTTTTGAAAGCCTGTCTTGCGCATATAGTCGCGTAAAGCCTCGACCATGACGCGATAGTCTTGTTCCATCATGTCCGGCAACAACGCTTTGTCACCGTCTTGGGCGACCCAACCCTCGTCAGTCAGTACAAAATCAACATGGGCAATGGCGCTTTCCATGATTGGCATTTGTACGGCCAACTTTCCGCCACGATTAAGAACAAACGACCCACCGTCGAACATTTGATCGTCTTGTGCACCAACCATGTTGATATAGACCATCGGCACTTCGTTTTCGATGACACGACTGACCATTGTATTCATGCGGATTGGAAACTTGCCGCGGAAATAGGGCGAACCATTCGGTACAACCAAAATCTCGGCACCGCTTTCGACCATGGCTTCGCAAACATCGGGATACCACGCGTCTTCGCAGATAGGGTTGCCGATACGTGCACCGTTGTTGTGGGCATAAGGACCTTCGATATCAGCACTCTTGAACAAACGAACTTCGTCGAAGACGTTGAAATTTGGCAAGAAATGCTTGCGTGAGCGGGCAACGATTTCGCCACCACGCAAGGTAAAGTACGCATTATATAGCCGCTCTTCTTCGACCAACGGGCCGCCAATAGACAGTGCGGGCCCATCCGCGCAGTCCTGCGCCAGTTGCATTAACTGCGCCTGAGCATCCGCGACAAACGCTGGTTTTGCCACCAAGTCTTGGGTTTGGTAGCCGACCAAAAACATCTCGGGCAATGCCACCAGATCTGCACCCGCCGCCTTGCCCTCAAGCCACGCGTTGCGCGCCAGCTCTGCGTTCCCGGCGATATCCCCTACGGTGGGGTTTAACTGTGCCATTGTCAGGCGAAATTGCTTTGTCATAGTTTTGTCCCAATGCCTTGCCATTGATGTAGCAGAAAGATGCGCGGGGGGAAGCGGTTTGACACGGACGGCTCTTAGTCGTTGTCAGGTGACAACTCCTCTCCTAAGCTGCGCGGACAAAGAAGCGATCGGAGAATCTGATGACAATGTTTGAACTACCTAAAGTCGTGGCAACCGCCATTTTAGCAGCAAGCGTTGCATCCAGTGCATTGGCCCAAGAGGTTCAAACAAAACAATACGATGACGGAGGTATCTATGAAGGAACCTTTGTTGACGGCAAGCAGGACGGAACGGGCACTTACCGCCTCCCCAATGGGTATGAGTATACCGGACAATGGGTTGCAGGCGAAATTCGCGGTGAAGGTATTGCGACATTCCCGAATGGGTCAGTTTACGAGGGCGAATTCGTAGCCGGTAAGCCAGAAGGCCAAGGCCGAATCACTTTTGCAGATGGAGGCACATTTGAAGGTGAGTGGGTCGACGGCAACATCACTGGGCAAGGAATTGCCCAATATGCAAATGGCGTCGTCTATGAAGGTGAATTCCGTAACGCGATGCACAACGGCACCGGCACGATGACAAGCCCAGGTGGCTATACTTATGCGGGCAATTGGATCAATGGCGCCAAAGAAGGCGAAGGTAAGATTACCTATCCGGATGGCGCGATCTACGAAGGTACGTTAAAAGCGGGCGAGCGCGACGGCGTTGGTACGCTGACGATGGCCGATGGTTTGGTCTACAGCGGCGAATGGGTCGACGGTCAGATCCAAGGTACGGGCGCGCTTTCACAGCCAAACGGTGATGTCTACGAAGGCGCATTGGTCGATGGCCGCCGCGAGGGCGAAGGTATCGTAACCTATGCAAACGGCGACATCTACGAAGGGTCGTTCTTGAACGATCGCCGCCACGGCACTGGTACTTTCCGCGGGACAGATGGCTACACTTATGTTGGCGCATGGGTAGAGGGTAAGATCGAAGGCGAGGGCGAAGTGACCTATCCTGATGGATCGGTCTATGCCGGTACTTTCATGAATGATCTGGCCGATGGCACAGGCAAGATCACTTATCCGGATGGATCAACCTATGAAGGCGCATGGCAAGCGGGCGTGATCAGCGGTGTTGGCGTCGCAACTTACATGAATGGCCTTGTCTACGAGGGTGAGTTCTTGAATGCCAAGAACCACGGCCAAGGCAAAATGACCTATGCAGATGGCTACGTTTATGAAGGTCAGTGGTCCGAGGGACAGCGCAACGGTTTGGGCCGCGCAGTCTATGCCGATGGCACAGTCTATGTTGGCGAGTTCTTGAACGGTCAGCGTAACGGTGACGGAGAAATTACCCTGCCTGACGGCTTTAACTATGTCGGCCAGTGGCAAGACGGTGAAATCAGTGGTGCTGGACTCGCGACTTACGTCAATGGCGATGTCTACGAGGGCAACTTTGTACGCGGTCGTCGTGAAGGCGATGGCACGATGCGTTATGCGACAGGCCAGGAAAGCGTTGGTGTCTGGTCTGATGGTGCACTGGTGTCAGAGACGGCTGACAGCGAATAATAATGCTCTAATCGAGACGCAAAGGGCCGGTGTTCAGCACCGGTCCTTTTTCGTTCGTCATACAGGCTCACCAGCGTCCATCTTTTGCAAGAACGCGTCCGCCTCAGCCAATACCGTTGCACGACGTGCTTCATCCATGCGGTCCCAAACCCGGTACATATTGCCCATACGTGGATTGTTTGAAAACCGATCCCGGTGTCGGTCAAGAAAATGCCAATAAAGCAAGTTGAACGGACACGCATTCTCACCCGTTTTATCCTGCACACGGTATGCGCATGACCCGCAGTGATTGGACATTTTGTGAATGTAGTTCCCGGATGAGATGTATGGCTTTGACGCGATGATCCCATCATCGGCAAATTGGCTCATCCCTATGACGTTAGGTGCCTCTACCCATTCATAGGCGTCGGCATATACGGCCAAATACCATTCATGGACTTCCATAGGGTCTATCCCTGACAACAGCGCAAAGTTCCCTGTCACCATGAGGCGTTGAATATGGTGGGCGTATGCCTCTTGCTGGGTCTGCCCAACAGCTTTGGCCATGCAGTTCATTTTGGTGTCACCGCCCCAATAGACCGCTGGCAGTTGGCGATCATGGCCTAGCGCGTTGCGGGACGTGTAATCCGGGCCCTCGAGGAAGTAGATGCCGCGCACATACTCACGCCAACCGATGATCTGGCGGATGAAACCCTCAACCGCATTCAAAGGCGCGTGACCTGAACGGTAAGCAGCCTCGGCCTGCTGGCAGACCTTTAGCGGATCAAGCAGGCCGGCATTGAGGTAGAAACTGATGAGTGAGTGATAAAGAAAGCGGTTTTCATTCAGCATGGCATCCTGAAAATCGCCAAACTTGGGCAGGCCACCGTCCAGCCAATGGGTCAGTTGTTCTTGTGCTTGCACGGTGTCAGTCGCGAACCAAAATGGGCGAAGGTCACCAAAGTTATCGCCAAAGCGTGCATCGACCAGATCAAGAACGTCTTTATCGGGGGCAAACTTCAACGGCCCCTTAAAATGGACCTGATCCGGGGCAGGCTTGCGGTTGTCGTGATCATAATTCCACTTGCCACCCTCGGGCTTGTCGCCATCCATCAACAAGCCTGTTTTGCGGCGTATATCACGGTAGAAATACTCCATCCGCAGCTGTTTGCGGCCTTCGGCCCATTCTTCAAACTCTTGGTGAGTCGCGATAAACCGCGTGTCTGGCAAACTGTGGGACTGCAACGGCATGTCGCCCAGCGCTTCGATCAGGCGCCATTCGCCGGGTTCAGTATACACAACCCCTGCAGCATCATATTCAGAAGCTCGGCGGATCAATTCGCCCACGATCGACCCTGTGTTGTTGGGGTCATCCAGCTTTGTATAGGCGACAGTCCAACCATCTCCGCGCAATTTTTCGGCAAATTTACGCATAGCCATAAAAGTGAACGCGATCTTTTTGGGGTGATGGGGCACATAAGTGGCCTCGCCTGTCACCTCTGCCATGACCACCACGTCTTGCGCTTTATCGGTTTTTTTCAGAGCGGACAGTTCCGTCGAGAGCTGATCTCCTAAAACAAGAACCAACCTCACCAGACAATCTCCTGTCCTGCGTAGTCATAGAACCCACCAGATTGCTCTGGCGTCAGACCTTTGATCACAGTGAGCAGATTGCTTGCGGCCTCATTGGCAGGAACCGTTTTATGCCGACCCGCATAGTTTTCCGTGAATGACGTTTCAACCGTTCCGGGATGCAGTGCGACGCACACGGACTGTTTGTGTGTGCGCCCCAATTCGATGGCAGCACCACGCACAATTTGGTTCAACGCCGCCTTCGACGCGCGATAAGAATGCCAACCGCCAATGTTGTTGTCACCAATTGATCCCACACGCGCGGAGAGGGTCGCCAAGACGCCGCGTTTGTCTTTGGGCAAAAGACGGGCTGCGTGGCGCATGATCAGCGCGGGCCCAATCGTATTCACAGCAAAGACCCGTGCCATATCTTCAGGTTTGATCGCAGAGAGCGATTTTTCCGGCGTTCCCCAAAGCGGAGCCAGAATACCAACAGCCACAAAGATCAGATCAAACGGGCCGGTTTGCATCGCCATGCCGCGCTCAACTGAAGCGGCATTTGCCACGTCAAACCCATCAACTGACCGCGAGAGCCCGGTAACGTCCCAACCATCCCCCTGTAACTGTGCAAAAATGGATGAGCCTATACCACCGGTCGCTCCTATAATTAATGCGCGCATTGCTCTCTCCTTCGGTTCCACGGGACCTAGCGCCAGTGCAACAGCGGACAAGGCGGAGCGCAATGAACATTGCGGTCACGTGACATCACCTTTGCAGGGGCAAAAACTAGCGCCTGATGTACACAAAGCGCTTTTCAAACGAAGTTTCCGCGATATAGTCGCCGCCATGATGAACCGCGCACATATCACAAGCTCAGCCTCGAAGGGGCTGCTTCTGCGCGACATCCTACTCCTTAGCTGCCTCTGAGCGTGCCTTCCGGCGCGACCGCTCAGAGGATGAAACGCGCCAAGACAAGCTAAGGACTAAAGGA
This sequence comes from uncultured Paracoccaceae bacterium, assembly GCA_947496605.1. Lineage (GTDB taxonomy): Bacteria > Pseudomonadota > Alphaproteobacteria > Rhodobacterales > Rhodobacteraceae > Yoonia. The sequence continues at coordinate 459,853 of CANMDF010000004.1, forward strand.
ATTACACAATGACTAAATCGAACGAAGTGTTGATTTTCGACACAACCTTGCGCGACGGCGAGCAATCACCGGGTGCAACAATGACCCACGACGAGAAACTGGAAATCGCCGAGATGCTGGACGACATGGGCGTCGATATCGTCGAAGCGGGCTTTCCCATCGCGTCCGAGGGCGACTTTCAAGCCGTCAGCGAAATTGCAAAACTGGCGAAGTCAGCGACCATCTGCGGCCTGTCGCGCGCAAACTACAAAGACATCGATCGCTGTTGGGAGGCCGTGAAACACGCCAAATCCCCGCGCATCCATACCTTTATCGGCACCTCTCCCCTGCACCGGGCGATTCCGAACCTGAATATGGATGAAATGGCCGAGCGGATCCACGACACTGTGACCCACGCCCGCAACTTGTGCGACAACGTGCAATGGTCGCCCATGGACGCAACACGGACCGAATGGGATTACCTGTGCCGTGTGGTTGAGATCGCGATCAAGGCAGGTGCCACGACGATTAATATTCCAGATACCGTGGGCTACACCGCCCCTGTTGAAAGCGCCGATCTGATCCGTAACCTGATTGCGACCGTGCCGGGTGCGGATGAGGTGGTCTTTGCCACGCACTGTCACAACGATCTTGGCATGGCGACTGCAAACTCTTTGGCCGCTGTCGAAGGGGGCGCGCGTCAGATCGAATGCACCATCAACGGTTTGGGCGAACGTGCGGGCAATACCGCATTGGAAGAGGTCGTAATGGCGCTGAAAGTGCGTGGCGACATCATGCCGTTTACGACGAAAATCGATACTCGCAAGATCATGAACATTTCGCGCCGGGTCGCGACGGTGTCGGGTTTTGCGGTGCAGTTCAACAAAGCCATCGTGGGCAAGAACGCCTTCGCGCATGAAAGCGGTATCCACCAGGACGGCATGCTGAAAAACCGCGAAACCTTTGAGGTCATGCGCCCCGAAGATGTGGGTCTTGCGGGAACGTCCTTGCCCTTGGGCAAACACTCAGGCCGCGCGGCATTGCGGGCCAAGCTGAATGAGCTGGGGTTTGATCTGGCCGACAATCAGTTGAACGATGTGTTCGTTCGCTTCAAGGATCTGGCCGACCGCAAGAAGGAAGTCTTTGACGACGACCTGATGGCATTGGTCACGCAGAACGACACCGAGGATGACCGGCTGAAACTGAAATCATTGCGTGTCGTGTGCGGCACTGATGGTCCGCAAACGGCTGACATGGTGATGGAGGTTGACGGCACCGATGTTGAAACATCGGCCACGGGTGACGGTCCGGTGGATGCCACTTTCAATGCAGTCAAAGCGATCTTTGATCATGGCGCGCGTCTGCAATTGTATCAGGTGAGTGCCGTCACCGAAGGCACCGATGCGCAGGCGACTGTATCGGTTCGAATGGAAGAAGATGGGCGCATTGCGACAGGTCAATCTGCGGATACTGATACAGTCGTCGCCAGTGCCAAGGCCTATATCAATGCCCTGAACCGTTTGCTGGTGCGGCGCGAACAATCCGAGCCGGGATATGATGTGAAGGGTGTCAGTTATAAGGACGCTTAAGGCATCCTGCGCGACTCAGTCTTAAGGCGGCGATCTATTTCTATGGATCGCCGCCTTCCTTTTGCGGAATGCTCGCTTGAACTGTTCGGTAAACGCCCTTCATCCAGATAGTTGTAAAAGTATAAGCTATGACGTGGATTTCCCGGCTTATGATCCAATTATAAGCAGAAATACATAAGCGGCAGGTTGTCGCCGCGTTTCCTTGCAGCAGGGGTTCTATCCCCACTTCACTACCTCTATAACCAGATGAAACCGCAAAACTGGGATTCTGCGGCAAAGACACACTGGGTATGGGAAGGCCACTTACATGGCAGGCTTCGGCGGATTGTTTTCTTCGGATATGGCGATTGATTTGGGCACGGCGAATACGCTGGTCTATGTCAAAGGCAAGGGCATTATTTTGTCTGAACCATCAGTGGTCGCCTACCACGTCAAAGACGGCGTGAAAAAGGTTCTGGCCGTTGGTGAAGATGCCAAGCTGATGCTAGGCCGCACCCCTGGCAGCATCGAGGCAATCCGCCCGATGCGTGATGGAGTTATCGCTGACTTTGATACCGCTGAAGAAATGATCAAGCACTTCATTCGCAAGGTGCACCGCCGTTCAACTTTCTCAAAACCTAAGATCATTGTGTGTGTTCCTCATGGTGCAACACCGGTTGAAAAGCGCGCGATCCGTCAGTCCGTTCTGTCCGCTGGTGCGCGTCGCGCTGGCCTGATCGCCGAACCGATCGCGGCTGCGATTGGTGCAGGCATGCCGATCACTGACCCCACCGGCAACATGGTTGTCGACATCGGTGGTGGTACGACCGAGGTGGCGGTTCTGTCGTTGGGTGACATCGTCTATGCCCGTTCCGTCCGCGTCGGCGGCGACCGCATGGATGAAGCGATTATCAACTACCTGCGCCGCCAACATAACCTGCTGATCGGTGAGAGCACCGCCGAGCGGATCAAGACTTCCATCGGCACAGCCCGTATGCCCGACGATGGACGCGGCCAAACGATGCATATCCGCGGGCGCGATTTGTTGAACGGCGTCCCGAAGGAAACCGAGATTACCCAAGCCCAGGTCGCCGAAGCTTTAGCCGAACCAGTCCAGCAAATCTGCGAAGCCGTGATGACCGCTCTTGAGGCGACCCCGCCAGACCTTGCCGCAGACATTGTAGACCGTGGCGTGATGCTGACAGGTGGTGGCGCGTTGTTGGGCCAGCTTGACCTGGCGCTGCGCGAGCAGACCGGCCTTGCAATTTCTGTCGCCGACGAGTCACTCAATTGTGTAGCATTGGGCACAGGCCGGGCACTGGAATATGAGAAACAGCTGCGGCATGTGATAGACTACGATAGCTAACTAACGCGAGGGAACAGCCGCCCTTGGCACGCGATAAGAACAATGAAGACTTTGTCGGCCCGATCCGCAGATTGCTGGTTGGGGTGTTGGTGCTCGCGCTGTTTGGCTTGTTCTTGGTGTGGCGGATCGACAGCCCGCGTGTTGAACGGATGCGCGCCGCAGCAATCGACGCTGTTGTCCCCTCATTCGATTGGGCGATGGCCCCTATCACTGGCACCGCAAACCTGATCAGCGACTTTCAAAGCTATCAGCAGTTACGCGCCCAAAACCAAGACTTACGCCGTGAGCTGCAGCAGATGAAAGCTTGGAAAGAAGCCGCGCTCCAACTGGAACAAGAGAACGCCAAGTTGCTGGATCTCAACAACGTCAGCATCGACCCACAGCTGACAGTGGTCACGGGCGTCGTCCTGACTGACAGTGGATCGCCATTCCGGCAATCCGTGCTGGTCAACGTGGGCGCACGCGACGGGATCATTGACGGCTGGCCTACGATGGACGCGATCGGTTTGGTGGGACGCATCGCCGGTGTCGGGCAAAACAGCAGCCGTGTGATGTTATTGACCGATACTTCCAGCCGCATCCCGGTGACAATTCAACCGTCTGGGCAAAAAGCGATTCTTGCTGGGGACAACTCACTCAATCCACCGCTTGAATTTCTTGAGGACACAGCACTTGTGCGTCCCGGCGACAGGGTCGTGTCATCCGGTGATGGTGGCGTGTTTCCAGCCGATTTGCTGGTAGGCCAAGTTGCACTTGGAACTGACGACAGGTTACGCGTGCGTTTATCTGCAGATTATCAACGACTAGAGTTCGTGCGCGTGCTTCGCTCTCAACCCCATGAAAGCATCGCTGATCCAGACAACTTGCTGGCGCCTGAAGCTGAATTCTTTGGCCCCGCAGGGATTAATCCCGCCGCAGTTAACACATCGGAATTTACCGATGGCTGAGCGGGCCGACAGCAGAACATGGGCGAACCGCGGTGTGTTTGTCCTGTTGGCTTTTGTGCTGATCGTCGTCGATCTGGTCCCGCTCGATATGCGCCCGTCGCTTTGGGCATCACCTGATCTATTGCTTGCAGCGACACTGGCATGGGTTGCCCGCAAGCCAACCTTTGTACCTGTCCTTGTCATCGCCATGCTGTTCCTTATGACGGACTTTCTATTCATGCGACCCCCTGGTTTATGGGCGGCACTTGTTGTGGTCTTTACCGAGGTTATCCGCCGTCAAAACTATGACTTTCGCAACATGCCCTTGCTTGTCGAATGGGGGACAATCGCATTTGGCATCCTCGCAATAACGATTGCTAACCGTGTGGTACTCGCGATTGTGATGGCACCGCAGGCCCCGCTTGCATTGACACTGATCGAGTTGGTTGCGACCATTTTAGTCTATCCTCTTGTCGTACTCGTTGCGCATTTTGCGTTTGGTGTTTCGCGTACGTCACCGGGCGAGATTGGCAAAAAGGGACAAGTTCTATGAAACGCCCACCCAAGGATATCATCTCAAGCGCACGCATGGTCAGCCGCCGCGCCTTGGTGATGGGTGGGCTGCAATTGGGTGTCGTTGGTGCACTTGGATGGCGCCTGCAATCTATGCAGGTTGAACAGGCTGATCAGTTCCGTCTTTTGGCCGAAGAAAACCGGATCAATATTCGTCTGTTACCCCCATCGCGTGGCATGATCTTTGATCGCAATGGAATCGCTATTGCGGCAAATGAGCAGAACTACCGCGTCGTGATGGTCCGTGAAGATGCAGGTGATGTGGGTGAGGTTCTGGCCAAACTGACCGAGATCGTAGAGATTGACCCCGATGATCTGTCGCGTGCAATGCAAGAAATGCAGCGCCGGTCCCCTTTTGTGCCTGTCACGATTGCGGATCGATTGTCTTGGGAAGATGTTGCACAGATCAATCTGAACACGCCTGCCCTGCCCGGCATTCAGGCCGAAGTGGGTCTTAGCAGAGTTTACCCTTGGGGCGCTGATCTGGCCCATGTTGTTGGGTATGTCGGTCCGGTCAGCGACTACGATCTTAGCCGGATTGATGACACTGACCCTTTGTTGCAGATTCCGAAATTCCAAATCGGTAAAACCGGTGCTGAAAACAAACTCGAACGCACATTGCGCGGCAGTGCCGGAACGCGCCGGATTGAGGTAAACGCTGCCGGACGAATTATGCGAGAGCTTGACCGCCAAGAAGGTGATCCCGGCAAAGACATCCAGCTTACTTTAGACAGTCGACTGCAAAGCTATGTGCAAGCGCGGTTAGATGGTGAATCTGCCGGTGCGGTTGTCATTGACCTTGAGAATGGCGATCTGCGGGCGATTGCATCTGCACCGGCGTTCGACCCTAACCTTTTTGTGCGCGGTATTTCGGTTCCTGACTGGACCTCGCTCAATGAGGACAAATACCGCCCACTTGCTGCAAAAGCGGTGCAAGGCACCTACCCACCCGGATCGACGTTCAAAATGGTCACGGTCATGGCGGCGATGGAAGCGGGTCTGGTTGCCCCTGATGAGACCGTTTATTGCCCGGGTTTCACAGATGTCTTCAACATTCGCTTTCACTGTTGGAAACGCGGGGGTCATGGCAACATAGATTTGCATGAAAGCCTGAAACAGAGCTGTGACTGCTACTATTATGAGATCGCTCAGCGCGTCGGTATCGACAAAATGGCCGAAATGGCCCGCAAACTGGGCTTGGGCGTACGTCATGACCTGCCACTGTCCGCTGTCGCCGAAGGCCTAGCGCCCGACAAGGAATGGAAAGCGCGGGTTCGTGGTGAAGAATGGCGGATCGGCGACACTGTGAACGCGTCAATCGGTCAAGGATATGTCTTGTCTTCGCCTTTGCAACTGGCGGTCATGACCGCGCGGATCGCCACAGGACGTGAAGTCACACCGCGCTTGATCAGGCTAATTGACGGGGTCGAACAGCCTACAGGTTTGGGTGATAGCCTTGGATTGAACGAAAATATGCTGCGCCGCATTCGCGCATCGATGGAAGACGTGTGTAACCACCGTCGCGGTACTGCATACGGATCACGGATCACGGATGACGCCCACAAGATGGCCGGCAAAACGGGGACCAGCCAAGTGCGCCGCATCACGCCCGAAGAACGTGCCGCCGGCGTGACCAAGAATGAGGATCTGCCTTGGGAACGCCGCGACCACGCGCTCTTCGTGGGTTATGCACCTTATGACAATCCGCGCTATGCGGTATCCGTTGTCGTTGAACATGGCGGCGGCGGATCACGGGCTGCGGCCCCCATCGCACGCGATATACTCTTGCAAGCCCAATATGGTGGCCCACCACCGCTTGAGGCTTATCCCGCAGGTGTGCGTGACAAGATCGCTGAACAGCAACGCCGCATCGAGGCACGCATCCCGCCCGGTGCAAAAGGGCGCAATCGGGTATGAGTTATCTTGAGTACAATACCAAGTATGTGCCCACGGGCCTACGCAAGGTCCTGCATCTGAACTGGCCGATCATCCTGCTTCTGATCGCCGTCGCTAGCGCTGGGTTTCTCATGCTTTATTCGGTTGCCGGTGGGTCTATGACGCCATGGGTCGAACCACAGATGGAGCGTTTTGCACTGGGTATGGTGCTGATGATCATCGTCGCCATGGTACCTATCTGGTTCTGGCGGAACATGGCCTTTCTGGCTTATGGCGGTTCAATGGTGCTGTTGCTGGGGGTCGAGTTCTTTGGCGAAGTCCGCATGGGTGCCCAGCGCTGGATCGACATCGGGTTCATGCGTCTGCAACCGTCTGAGCTGACTAAAATCACGCTCGTAATGTTTTTGGCTGCTTACTATGACTGGCTGCCGAATAAGAAGACATCGCACCCGTTGTGGGTGATCCTACCAGTTATCTTCATCCTGGCACCGACGATGTTGGTCCTTAATCAACCTGACCTTGGAACAGCTTTGCTGTTGATGATTGGCGGTGCCACCGTGATGTTCCTGGCGGGTGTACATTGGGCTTATTTTGCGACGGTTGTGGGTGGCGGCGTTGCCGCGATTGTTGCTGTCTTCCAAAGCCGCGGCGCACCTTGGCAGTTGCTCAAAGACTATCAATACCGCCGGATTGATACTTTCCTTGATCCTGCCAATGATCCTTTGGGCGCAGGTTATCACATCACCCAAGCCAAGATTGCTTTGGGATCAGGTGGGTGGACGGGACGTGGATTTATGCAAGGCACCCAGTCGCGCCTGAACTTTCTGCCCGAGAAACACACCGACTTTATTTTCACGACACTGGCAGAAGAGTTCGGATTTGTCGGTGCTTTCACTCTCTTGGTGCTTTATTTGCTGATCGTACTGTTCTGCATCATTTCGGCGATGGGCAATCGTGACCGGTTTGCGTCACTGCTGACACTTGGCATTGCGATGACGTTCTTTCTCTTCTTTTCGGTGAACATGGCGATGGTAACCGGGCTTGCGCCTGTTGTGGGCGTGCCCCTGCCCTTGGTCAGCTATGGCGGCTCTGCCATGCTCGTTTTGCTTGTTGCATTTGGACTTGTTCAAAGCGCACATATCCATAGGCCACGTTAATGCTAAATGTTCTCTTTTCTGCTAAACCTGCGGCTTGGGCCGAATATGAGCATCCTTTGAATGCAGCCTTTGAACGAGCAGGGATCGCTGCAAATCTAAAGTTGAATCACGCGCCCGAAGATGTGGACTACATTATCTTTGCCCCCAACGGCCCCGTTACTGATTTCAGACCATACACCAAGACCAAAGCCGTCATGGGCCTTTGGGCTGGGGTTGAGACAATCGTCGACAATGAAACCCTGACACAGCCGCTTTGTCGTCTGGTAGACGTCAGCCTGACGAACGGGATGGTCGAATGGGTCACCGGCCATACACTGCGCCATCATCTTGGGATGGATGCGCATATCCATGGGCAAGACGGTATCTGGCGGGATGAGAGCTTTCCACCAGTGGCCGCAAAGCGCCCTGTCACAATCCTAGGGATTGGTGCGTTGGGTGCTGCATGCGGACAGGCACTTCATACGCTTGGATTTCCTGTAAAAGGATGGAGCCGCAACGCCAAGGACATTCCCAATATAGACTGCCTGCACGGAAATGATGGGTTGCGTGAGGCGCTGACAGACGCCCAAATCGTTATCTTATTGCTGCCGCAAACACCCGAGACGGTGAATATCCTGAACGACGAAACCCTCGCACTGATGGCCAAAGGCAGCTTTGTGATCAATCCTGGTCGTGGGCCATTGATCGACGACAAAGCCCTCTTGGCGGCTCTTGATAGCGGCCAGATCGCCCATGCAACATTAGATGTTTTTCGGACCGAGCCATTGCCCAAAGAAGATCCATTTTGGGGTCATCCCAGCGTGACAGTCACTCCGCATATCGCCTCTACGACACGGCCTGAAACGGCGGCAGAAGTCATCGCAGAAAACATAGCATGCAGTGAAGCAGGCAAACCGTTCCGCTTTCTTGTAGATCGTGGGCGCGGCTATTAACGCAGCTTAGGTGGCTTTTCGGGGTTCATGCCTGGTGCGCCTGGAACCTGCGGCACTTCCGGCTCTGGCAAATCAAAGCGCAATCCAACCTTTGCCAGATGTGCTGACAATGGATCGCTGGCTCTGACAAACAACACATCCATCACGCCTGCCTCAATCCCTGAGAATGTCAAAGCCTCGCTTGCCGCCGACGCCAAGGCTTTCTCGGCCCCTTCAACCGCATCAACAAAAGCCAAGACATGCCCGCGCGCGCCATCGTCATATGTCGCGGCAGCAAGATACGCAAAACGCGCAAGTCCGGCAGCGATAGCAAGTTTGCGATCCAACCCGGTTATGACCGCCTCTGGTAAGCCGGTGGGCGCAGATACTTCAGACAAACGCGCCTCTGTTTCATTTGGACCATGGGCGAGCGTGGCCACCAGCCAATCAACCGCTTCTGCAGGGATCAGCATCGCTGATGGCGCGACTTCTAAGTTCAGGGCAAGACCAATGCCTTGTCCCGCCAGCATTTGCGCCAAGGCGCGGCCCGGGACGCCTGCATAAGGGGCCACGCGGCCAACAAATTGCGACAGCCGCTCTTCTCGGTCGAAGACAAGCGTGAACTTCTGATCTTCAATCTCAAAAAGCTCAGGTGTAATCTGATCGCCCTGCGCCTCTTCGCCAAGCAACATGAAAAGCTCGGTATCCGCCAACCGCTCGTAGAATCGCAATCTTGCGGCATCATCCGCTGGGGCGGCTTCCATCGCAGCGTGGGCTTGGTCGAGGTCGGTCATATCAAAGCGTCTTTCACGGCAGCGCGCAGTTCAGGCAAAAGTTCAGCCTCAAACCATGGGTTTTTCTTAAGCCATCCGGTATTGCGCCAGGACGGATGAGGCAAGGGAAAGACGCGCGGTGCATGGTCGCGCCAGCCTTGCACAGTCTCGGTGACGCCTGCGCGACCGCCCATATGCCAGCGATGCGCATAACCACCGACAAGAATGGTCACAGGTGGATCATCAAGAATGTCCATGACACGCGTATGCCAGGTTTCACCACAAACCTTTGGAGGCGGCAGATCCGATCCTTTGGCATCATAGCCCGGAAAACAAAACGCCATAGGAACAATGGCAACTTGTGAGCGATCGTAGAACGCTTCGGGATCAAGCCCTAACCATTCACGCAAGCGATCACCCGAGCGGTCGGTAAATGGTTTGCCGGAATTGTGGACGCGCATGCCCGGCGCTTGCCCTGCGATCAAAATCCGCGGTTTCGCGTCAAACCACACAACCGGGCGCGGCTTGTGCCGCGACGCCGTTGCAGCAAAGCGGACTGCGCAAATATTGCAGTGAGAGATTTCATCCTGAAGACGCATAAGTGAAAATTGCATGTGTCCCGTTGGGTGTCACTATCCAAACAAATGCTCACCTCTAGTTCACGCAATTGTCGCTATAATCATGTCGCAAAGTCGCAGTATGGAAACAGAGGCAGGCATGTTAACCTACGGCCTATGTCAAAGGCTCCCAAGTCAGGGCGGCCAAGAGCGGAATAAAAATGTTAGAGTTTGCGGAAGTCAGCAAATCTTTTTGGACGGGCACACAGCGCAAGGTTATCCTTGATCGCGCATCATTCCGCGTGGAATTAGGCAATTCGCTAGGCATTTTGGCCCCCAATGGCACCGGCAAGACCACGTTGATCAATATGATGTCGGGTCTAGAGAAACCTGACGAAGGAACAATCCGCAGGGGCTGTCGTATTTCATTTCCGTTGGGTTTTATGGGCGGGACCGACGGCACATTATCCGCAATGGAAAATAGTCGCTTTATCGCAAGGCTTTATGGCCTCGACCCGGACTATGTGGAAGCCTTTTGCCGATGGCTGTGTGGTTTGGAAGAATATTTCGACATGCCATTGGGCACCTATTCATCGGGAATGCGAGCCCGGTTTTCATTTGCACTGCTGCTGGCGCTCGATTTTGATATGTATCTGATCGACGAAGGCATGCCCGGTGCCACCGATGCAGAGTTCAACCGTAAAGCCGGGGAAATCTTGCGTGAACGGTTGGAAAAAGCGACCGTGATCATCGTATCCCACCAACCCGCCGTGCTTGAGCGTCTTGTCAAGTCGGCTGCAGTGCTCAAGAATGGGCAACTGCATATGTTTGACACCTTGGAAGAGGCGCGCGTGCTCTATGACTACCAAACCCAAGGTTAAAAAATTCCGCATTCGACGGAAGACACCAGAAGAGCAAAGCCAGTCTGAGGCCGGTGCTAAGGCTGTGGAAGAAGCAAAAGAGCCGTCGCAGGCTGAACAGATAGCCGCCATCAGCAAAGAAGGACTGACCGGTCGTCAGCTGCGGATGGCACGCCGCGTGGCCCAAAAGAACGGGTTTGAGGCGTCGTCTGACTATGACGCGGTCCGCCTGCTGCGTGACGCAGGCATTGATCCCTTTCAGCGCAACTCGGTTCTTGAACTTGTCAAACCTGATGGCGCCAAAGTCCCCGGACGGCGCAGAGGTGCCCTGCTTCCAGATACAACAGAAGATAGCGGCATCGCACTGCCCTCTACGAACAATCAGGCGGCATTGAACAGAAATGCTGCGGAAATCCTGCAGATTCAGCGCGATATCGCAGCGCGACGCAAACGCAAACTGGCCCTGCTCTTTACCCGTCTGTCATTCTTTATCTTCCTCCCTACATTTCTGATTGGTTGGTACTTTTACAATATCGCGACACCGATGTACGCAACCAACTCTGAAATTGTCATTCAGCAAGCCCAACCTCAAGGTGGCGGACCACAGGGACTGGCGACACTGTTTCAGGGTACGTCTATGGCAACCCAGCAAGACAGCATCGCAGTGCAATCTTATCTGGCGTCACGCGAAGCTATGTTGCGGCTTGATGCTGACCACGCTTTCAAAGCCCATTTTGCCGACCCCAAAATCGACTCCGTGCAGCGCCTTGAGGAAAACGCGACCAACGAGCAAGCCTTTGGACTATACACGGACCATGTCAAAATTAGCTACGACCCGACCGAAGGTTTGATCCGCATGGAAGTGATCGCGGCCGACCCTGAAAAAAGCTACGCGTTTTCCGAGGCCTTAATTGGCTACGCCGAAGAACAGGTTGACCAATTAACCGCCCGCCTCCGCGAAGACCAAATGCGGGGCGCTCTACAAAGTTACGAAGAGGCGGAAGAACGCAGAGCCACAGCACTCGCAACGTGGTTGGCCATTCAGGAAGACGTCCGCCAGATTGACCCGCAAAGCGAAAGCACCGCGCGGATGGGCCAGATCAACAACTTGGAAAGCGAAAAACAACGTCTCGAACTCGTCTTACAGTCAAGACTAAACGTCGATCGACCGAGCGAGGCACAGGTACAGGCGCTTCGTGACCAAATCGAAAATATCGACGCATTGATCGCTGATCTGCGTGATCAGCTTGTTGGGGGTGTTGGCGGGCAAGTATCACTTGCTGCACGTAACACCGAACTGCGCACCGCCGAAGAAAACTACAGCTTTCAGACAGCGATGGTCCAGCAGGCCTTAACCCAAATGGAAACAGCGCGGATTGAAGCCAATCGTCAGGTCCGTTACCTGTCGCAAAGCGTGCGCCCGATCATTCCAGATCAGGCAACTTATCCACGCGCATTTGAAAACACGGTCCTCGCGTTTTTGATTTTCTCAGGCATCTACCTGATGATTTCAATCACAGCCTCGATCCTTCGTGAACAGGTCAGCTCTTGATGCATACAGTCGATATCGGTGAACTTATGGTCAGCAATGACCTTCCCCTTTTGGTTATTGCGGGGCCGTGCCAGCTTGAAGGTACTGACCACGCACAGATGATCGCTGGCAAGATGGCCGAAGTCTGTGCCGCACATGGGGCACAGTTTGTTTTCAAAGGGTCCTACGACAAGGCAAACCGCACGTCTTTGGGCGGCAAACGCGGCTTGGGCATGGATGAAGGCCTGAAGGTAATGCAGTCTGTAAAAGAGAGCATCGGATGCCCTGTTCTGACGGACATTCATGCGCCTGACCAATGTGCGACGGTGGCCGCAGTCTGTGATATCATGCAGATCCCGGCGTTTCTTTGTCGCCAAACCGACCTGTTGCTGGCCGCTGGCGAAACCGGAGCTGTTATCAACATCAAGAAAGGCCAATTCCTCGCGCCTTGGGACATGCCCAATGTCGTGTCCAAAGTTGAAAGCACTGGCAACAAACGCATTCTATTGACGGAACGCGGTGCGTCGTTTGGATACAACACTTTGGTCGCTGACATGCGGTCTTTGCCGACAATGGCACGCACTGGCTATCCGGTCGTCATGGACGCCACGCACTCTGTCCAGCAACCCGGTGGTATGGGCGGTTCATCGGGTGGACAACGCGAGTTCGCTCCCGTGATGGCACGCGCAGCTGTGTCGCTCGGGATTGCTGCGGTGTTTATTGAAACACATGAAGATCCTGATAATGCCCCCTCTGACGGGCCGAACATGATCCCACTCGACCAGATGGATAGCGTGATCAAAAGCCTGATGGCATTTGATGCAATGGCCAAGGCCGATCCGTTACGGGTGTGACAGCGGCATTTTCCTTGCTATGCTGATGGCTAGGCCAACGGACTAATTTCATGCGCTTTCTACTCCTATTTGCGGTTTTTCTTGCATTTGCCGCCCCGACCGTTGCCCAAGAGGCAAACGGCACAATCACGACAGAAAACTCGGCCCAGCAAGATGCAGCGATTGCGATACGCATTCGCGAAATTCTGGGCGAGCTTGGTAACTATGAGGATGTCAGCGTCACTGTCAGCGAAGGCGTTGTCACATTGCGCGGCACGACGCGATCCGCGATTGAAGCCATAGAACTCGATCCTCTCGCCGCACGGGTGGAAGGCGTTGTAGCAGTGCGCAATCAGGTCACGGAGACAACTGACATCGCAGAACGACTGAACCCCGCACTGGAACGTTTCCAGTCTCGTGTTGAACAGTTCATCATCTTCCTGCCGCTGGCATTGATTGCAGGTGCTGCATTTGCGCTGGTCGTTGTCGTCGGGTTTGCTTTGGCGCGCATGCGACAACCGTGGGAACGGCTTGCGCCAAACACCTTCATTGCCGAAATTTACCGCCAGCTATTGCGTATCGCCTTTGTGATTTTCGGCATTGTGATCGCACTTGATATTCTCAATGCCACTGCCTTGCTCAGCACGATTTTGGGTGCGGCGGGCATCATCGGTCTGGCGATTGGTTTTGCGGTTAAAGACACAGTCGAGAACTTCATTGCCTCAGTCATGCTCTCATTCCGCCAGCCATTTCGCCCCAATGACACCGTTGAAATCAACGGCGATGTTGGCAAGGTTATCCGCCTCACTAGCCGCGCGACTATTCTTTTGTCATTTGACGGCAACCATATCCGCATCCCCAACTCTGCCGTCTTCAAAAGCCGGATTATCAACTACAGCCAAAACGCCGAGCGGCGGTTTATGTTCTCGGTCATGATTGAACGTGATGCGGATTTACATGAAACACGCGCGTTGGTCGAAAGAACGGTGCAAGACCTTCCGTTTGTCTTGCAAGAACCCGCCGCCCAAACATGGATCGAAGCATTGCACCCCGCTGGGGTCGAATTGGTGGTCACCGGATGGGCCAACCAAAACGAAACGTCGATCGTGCGCGGCAAAGGTGAAGCGTTACGGCAAGTCAAATTGGCAATACAAGCCGCAGGGATCGTCATGCCAGACGCGACGCAGGCGATCCACCTGTCCCGCGAGGTCAAACCGGTGGTTGCAGATCTCGAAGAAACTACTTTGGTTGAGACCGTCGACGCCAGCGAAGACGCCGCATTGGACAAGATTGTGGACGCCGAACGTAAGGAAGAACTGTCAGAAGATCTGCTGCGGGAAGACAGCCTGAAGGAATAGCAGATTCTTTGCAAAACAGGGCTTGAACCATTCCCACCTTCGCAGTATCACCCCCCTCGCTGATGGGGTGTAGCCAAGCGGTAAGGCAACGCTTTTTGGTAGCGTGTACCGTAGGTTCGAATCCTACCACCCCAGCCAGCATTTCTCCCCAAACCGCTGATACGCAGAGCTCCAGTAAATAGTACCGTTGTTTCCGGAGGTTGCGAGGGTACGTATCGGAAGCAGACAGCCTGCAGCCGCATTTATCAGCGACACAACCGCATCAGTCTGCGTTTGCGTTTTCCGCGATACACTTTGGTGGGGATTTAGAGGTTTGCGATGCGCTTGCGCTGCGCATCCCAGTCGGCGGGCATGC
>CANMDF010000005.1 GCA_947496605.1 uncultured Paracoccaceae bacterium
ACCTGAAGTCGAGCGCAACGTGTTGCAAGCATACATGCCGATCTCGCCACCCCCTGCCCCATAGGCAATCATCGTTCCCTCGAGCATTTCCTGCCCGTCCAGAATGTCCATCGCGCGTATTTGGACAGCCTCATCAAGTTCCTGAAACGTCGACAGCGCTGCCGCATGGCAATCAGGTTCATGCGTGAAGTCCTGTCTCGTCTCCAATTCCGATCCCGTCTCGAAATTGAACACAACGATGATCAGCAGAATTCTCATCATTGAACCCCTTCTGTGCGAAAACCGGAGCCTGACGGCCCCGGCTTCCAGTGAAACTTGCGTTTTCACCTTGCAGGATCATCGCCGTCCCCGGCTGTTTCCTGATTTTACAATACCGTATTATTGTAGTTTTTACAACCATCAACCTTGTTGGTCAGCTGGGTCGCAGATCAAAAATAAGCGTACAAAACCAAGACACACAGCGGAACTTCGCCTCAAACCATTGTTTGGCTGACCAAACGACCAAATCAGCGCGAAATTTGAATTATCGGGTGACATTTTGCGATATCTGTCTATGATTCAAAGGATAGGGAACAGCATTGAAAGTGATTGAAAGTGGCGCGAAGTGATCTGGTCGTTGATCTAGTAAAGGCCGGAGTAACTGGTGATCAAGCATCCGTACGCATGACCGCAGAGGCGATCGCAGCGGATGAGCGTGCCAAAAAACACACTGGGGTCGCGGACAGGATTGTGCGTGCTCTGACCATAACGCCAAAATCTGCCTCAAATGACCGTCCTGTCTCCAACGGAACAAGATTACGCGACGGGAGTGGCTCGATCCAACGTCGCGAACCGCACCGTTCCATGGATCAACTGTTTCTGGACAAAGGGGTCCGAACTGCGTGCCAAGAGCTAGTTGAAGAGCAACACCGAGGTGACGTCTTGCGTGCCCATGGTCTCGAACCACGGCATCGCATGCTGCTCACGGGTCCACCCGGCAATGGCAAAACGTCCCTAGCAGAAGCATTGGCCTACGAACTGGCGCTGCCGCTGTTCATTGTGCGCTACGATGCGATCATAACCAGCTATCTTGGTGATACCGCAACACGGCTGAGGCGCATGTTTGACTTTGTTCGAACCGAGCCATGTGTGCTTTTTTTTGATGAATTCGACGCGATTGGCAAGGAGCGCGGTGATACACACGAAACGGGTGAGATCAAACGCGTCGTCACCACACTTCTTATGCAGCTTGACGACCTACCGACTTATTGCGTGCTGGTAGGCGCCACCAACCATCCAGAGCTGCTTGATCGCGCAACCTGGCGCCGGTTTGAAATCAAACTCGAGCTTGGACGGCCCAGTGATGAGGTCATGACCGAATATTTCGCCGCGCGCATGAAGGAATTTTCAGACAACTTCGGCTACACCGCAAAACGATTGCGCAGCGCTGTTGCACCACTCAATTATTCAGAAGCAGAAGACTTTTTTATGGATATTCATCGTCGCCTCGCCTTGGCTCAAGGCAATGTCACCTTCCGTACACTGGTCAAAGATCGCGTCAAAGCATGGGCTATGCAGCACGGAAGGATAATCGGAGATGACAGATCGGCCGATCCTACGGCTGCCTGAGCCAAGACCCGACGTCAGGTTGCCGGGAACGCCCGACAGACGACGGCGCCCCCAAGGCTTGGGACGGCAAGGCCAATCCGCGCGCCTAGGCGAAGCGTTTGAACGATTGGACGCTGCGTTTAGAGGCGAAAACGCCGAAGTCTTGCTACGGCAGGACCCGTCTGGCATCGCGCCAGAACGCGCACTGGTTTTTGAAACGGTCGTATCAATCACGCGCTTTCAAAATGCGGCTGCAAACGCAGGTTTTGAGCTTCTAATCGAAGATCCCTTGGGCGATGATTATGACATTCCCGAAGAAATGGTCGACGATTATGTCGACGCAGCTTCCCCTACACTTTATGCAACGATGCCGTCGACAAGCGACCTGCAGAGGCTTTTGTCGCTGTGGCGTTCCTATCAGGCCCAAGAAGACGCCGAACGCGGTTTGGCACCTTGGTGGACGCTCTTTTCCATGTTGTCAGACATCCGGGTTTGGGGACCGCAAGACAGATTGACGCCGGAAGTCCGCGCCGAACTTGCCTACCGTCTCAACCAAGGTGATGACCAACCTCTTCGCCTGGAACTCGAAATTTGGCCTACGGCCAACGCCACGTTGCGCCGCAGATGGCTCAGGGATAGCCGTGCAAAGATTGAAGCTTTAGGCGGGCGCATTCTCGCATCAAGTGAGATAGACGAAACCGATTTCGTCTATCAAGCTGTTCTGGCCGAGATGCCTGCCGACGCTGTGCGGGAAATGCTTGCCAACCCTATGGCGCCTGAAGGCGTCGCCAATCTCGATGGCCTACAGTTCATTTTGCCACAAATGGTTGCCCAATCGCTGCCTGATGACAGTGATGCGGCGCAACCGCTTGAGGACGCTTTGGAACCGTTCTCTGGCGACGCACCCATACGTGCCGTCTTGCTCGACGGAACCCCCATTGCCGGCCATCCAGCTCTCAACAACGGCGTGGTCATCGAAGACGTTCACGACCTTGTGCGGCTGTCACAAGTGGAGCACAGACGCCATGCCACGGCGATGGCTTCGCTCATTTTGCGAGGAGATTTACAAGCTGACGGGGCCCCAGTTCCAGACGCACGGCTGTTGTCTATCCCGATCCTGATCGACGATGCCCACGGTGCATCTTCCCCCAATGACCGGCTTTTTGTTGATCTCGTTCATGTCGCTCTTGCCCGCGCCTTCCTGGGTGAAGACGCATTGGCACCCGAGGCCCATTTGGTGAATTTTTCAGTGGGAATCCGGCAGGGCCATTTTGCTGGACGCATCGGTTCGCTCGCGCGGCTCCTGGACTGGTGGTCCGAACGCCATGGCATCCTGTTCATGGTTGCCGCCGGCAATGTCAGCGACGACTTGAACGTCGCGGGTACAACCTTCACCGCATTTGATGACGCTGATCAAACTGAGCGTCGAAGACTGGTTGAAAGCGCTCAAAAAGAGTCCAGGCAGTTTCGCACCCTTATGGCACCCGGCGAGGCAATGAATGTCCTGACAGTTGGTGCATCCTCTCAGGACTTAAGCGCACCGAGGATAGGTCCACCAACGGGATCAATCATCCTCAACGATGCCGATGACCCCTACCCTGCCGTTTCTTCTGCGATAGGTCTTGGCGCTTTTCGTTCCATCAAACCCGACTTCATTGCTCCTGCCGGTGAGCACGAACTGCGCGCGTCATCCTCCGCCGACGGCGTAAGACTGCGGGTCGTGGACCGGACGCAGCGCTCGGGTTTAAACGTAGCGACGGTACAGCGTGGTGCCGCCAACACCTACAAAACCCGCGGCACCAGCTGCGCAAACGCACTTTCCTCACGGGCGGCGCTGTTTTCTCTTGCCGCCTTGACTGATGCTGATGGACCATTTGCCGAACAGCCCCTCTCACCCCGTGACAAAGCGTTGCTGACAAAGGCTCTTTGTGTAAATGCGTCCTCATGGCCGGCTGCGGCCGTTGAGAAATTCACAGCAGAGTTCGCCCCAAACCCAAGACGGCACGCGCAGGCCAGAGAAGAAGTCTGTCGCTACTATGGCCACGGGCTCTTGAACGATCAGCGCATGCGAGAGGCCCCGGCCCAAGGGGCAACACTTGTCGGACTTGGCACATTGCGTAAAGATCGTGCTGCCATTTTCGATGTTCCGCTTCCACCGTCGCTGAGTGGCGAAAGAATTGGGCGCTCAATGGTGGTGACCGTTGCCTGGTTTACCCCCATCCGGGTCACACGGGCACGCTACCGTTTAGCAGCACTAGATGCCGTTCCACATGGCTACGATCTCTTCGGAGAGTTCACCGAGGATGACGGATGGGCACTCGCCATGAAGAGTGGGCAGTTGGACGCCAATCTTATCAAGCGAGGAACCGTCTGGTCTCGACGGCTGACGCACAGCAACCCAGTTGTTCCGAACTTTGCGACAGACTTACGGCTCCCTGTCCGCGTTCAATGTCGCGACAGCTCTGGCGGCGGGTTGAGTCCCGACGATGACATTCGTTTTGCTTTGGCAATCTCTATGGAGCTGGAGGCTGAGACCAACTACGATATTCGTGAAGAGCTTGAAACGGCGCTTCGGGTTGGTGTGCGCCAGGAGGGTTAAACTTCCTCTTGCAAGCCATCCAGAGCTAAAATGGCGCAAGCATTCTGCCTTACGATTCATCTTGCCAAAAATATCCTCGGGGGAGTGCCCGAAGGGCGCGGGGGCAGAAAGCCCCGGCAGCGCTGCAAATGGGCCGCCTGTTGGCGGCCCTTCTGCCCTATTCGGTGACTTCGCCCTTGTTTGGCTGGAAGGCCACCAGTTCGGTGACACCAACGGGAAAATCGAGCTTCAGGGTGAGGAAGGTCTCGCCTGTGTCCCGTTTTGTGTTCTCGAACACTGCGCCAACCCGGCGGTAAGTTGTCTTTTCCGTGCCGTTGTCCTCGTACTTTACAGGAACGGTGAGCGTGTAATGTGTCATTGGGTTTCTCCTTGTTTCGATGAAGGTGAACAAACGCATCGAACGAGGGTGCGGCGCAGGCTGAAAATCGGAGGCTCCCCCGGAAACCGTTTTTCTGCTTGCCGTGGCACTACCACGGGTACGCCAAACCCGCGATGCGTCACCTCCATCTTTCCAGAAACAAGGAGAGCAAAACCCAAGGCTCCTACACGCCGGTCTCTGCCCAAGTTCGACATCGGCAAGAAGAGACATCGGTGATCCCGCAGGTGGCGCGGGATCGAGGATGATGGGGACGTCGCGCCTTCCGCTCCGCTCTAGGCACGACGACGACTTTTCCATTGGTGTTGTCCGCCCAACAGACCTGGCCTGCCCAGTAAATCGGCAAGCGCCCGACTAAAGCCGGTCGTCTCATGGCAGGGCCGTGTCCTCGG
Organism: uncultured Paracoccaceae bacterium; assembly: GCA_947496605.1. GTDB lineage: Bacteria > Pseudomonadota > Alphaproteobacteria > Rhodobacterales > Rhodobacteraceae > Yoonia. Next base: position 4,955 of record CANMDF010000005.1, read on the forward strand.
CTGCGCCTGCGGGCCGCACCACCCCTGCCCCACGACCAATTGACAGTTCATTCCAGCCCCGTGGGTCGGGCTACGCCCTCTCCCACTCTGTTCCGTCCGGAAACATGCGTTTCCGGTCAGATCAGATTGGCCAAGGCGCATCCCATCGGCGGAAAGAGGTCAAAAGACCCGACCGCATCACCACAAGGAGGCCAGACATGGCTATGGACGTGAACGACCGACACGCGGTTATTGCAGAACAGAACGATTTGGTTCGGGCCGCACTCGCGGACCCCAAGGCGTTTAAGCAAGTCAATGAACAAGGAATCGCATTCAAGCTGGTTTGGACACCGGGGATCAATGAGGCGTTCCTCCTGACGGGCAAGATCAAGCACTTGGCCAAGGCTATCGCCGCATTCGATGCATTCGAGGCTGATGACGATCCCTATCAAGAACGGGACTTTGCAGCGCTCGAAGTCGAAGGCACCAAAGTCTATTTCAAGTTCGACTACTACAATCTGACGATGGACGGAGGGTCAGAAGACCCCGCTGATCCCGCGCAAACCGTGCGCGTTCTCACGGTCATGTTGCCCTCTGAATACTGAAATTGGTCACCCCGTGCAGGCGGGGTGCGCCATAGGCGCTGCCTGCGTCGGAAAGGAGGTGAACACATGACCAGAGCAATTATCGAGCAGCGCAAACGCGAAGCAATCGCGCTTGTGAGAAAGGGAGGTCTCTCCGCCAAGATCGGCCTCGCCTTTCTGAAACAATTTGGCGGTGAACGCCACCGGTTCGAGTGAACCGACAAATGCCGCCTAAGCGGCCTCGCCTCACCCCTTTCGGGGTGGGGCATCGATACCAAAATTTTCACCATGAAACAAGGAATGCCCCAATGAACGACCAAACAGAAATCAACCCAATCATCCAAGAAATCCCTTTCGCTGATCTTCATATCTCGGAGCTGAACCCGCGTTCTGTCGTCAATGATGCCAGTATCGCAACGCTTGCCGAAAACATCCGCACCTATGGTCTGATCCAGAACATCGCGGGCTGCCCCGAAAAAGATGGCATCGGTATTGTGGTGGGTGGCCGTCGCTATCGCGCCCTTGCTTTGTTACAAGACGATCCGCGCTTCCAAACGGTAACAGTCAAGATCGCACCCGATCAGGCAACCGCCGAGTTTTGGGCGACAAGCGAAAACGCGCAGCGCGAAGCCTTGCATCCAGCGGATGAAATTTGCGACTTTCGCGCGATGGAAAAGCGCGGGGCAAGCGTGGGCGATATCGCAATGGCCTACGGCGCGACTGAGGCCCACGTCTATCGCCGCCTTGCTCTGGCAGGTCTGCCCGATCCCGTCATCAGCGCCCTGCGGGATGGCGAAATCAGTCTCTCCAACGCCGCTGCCTTCACCATCAGCGATGATGAAAAGTTGACGCTGGAAGTGTTGGAGCATGTACGCGGAGAAGGCGAAAGTGATCACCGTATCAAGAAGATGCTCAAGCCCGATTCAGTCAAAGACAGTGATCGCCGCGCGATCTTTGTGGGCCTTGACGCCTACAAGCAAGCCGGTGGTCGCGTTGGTGGCGATCTATTTGCCGAGGAAACCCTTTTTGACGACCCAGACCTGCTTGCCGACCTCTTTGCAAAGAAGTTGGAAACGGCTGCTGCTTCGTTGGTGGTTGAGGGCTGGAAATGGGCTGACACCATCGACGACAGCTATGTCGGTTACTACCAGATTGAGCAGATGAAGCTGGCCCGTATCTATGCAGAAGGTGGCGTTCTGTCTGACGATCTGAGCGAGGAATACGACAACCTCGCGGAATTGGCCGAGGGAGATGTCCTGAGCGAGGAAGGCCAAGCACGGCTGGATGCCTTGCAGAGCGTGTTGGATGGCGACTTTACGGACGAGCAAAAGGCCCACGCGGGTGTTTTGGTCTTCGTTGATCACAGCGGACAGTTGCAGATCGAGCAAGGCTTGATCCGTGGTGAAGACAAGAAGGCGGCTATCGAAGCCGGAATTCTTGCCAAGTCCAACCATGGCGGTGGCACAGCCGCAAAGTCACCGATCTCGCAAAAGCTGGCCTCTGATTTGGAACGGATCGCACGGGGCGCACGTCAGTCTGCCGCGCTCCGCGATCCAGACCTCATTCTTGCGCTTTTTGCTTTCCAGCTTTCGGGCAAGTCTGGTTACACCCGCCCCTTTGGCTTGCGCCAAGACGAAGTGCCAAATCTGCCGACTACGGAATTTGCAGGCTACAGCATGGACGACCGTCTGACGACGCCAACCAAACCTGCCAAATTCGGCAGTGACATGGCTCGTGTGTTCCGCGCCTACAAAGCCAAAGGGACAGAGTTTATCATGGAGGAAATCATTCGGCATCTGGCCGCGCTGATGACGCTTGATAGCGACATGGCCGAAGTGGTGGACAAGGCGGTTGAGACCAATATTCGGGACAATTTCACGCCGAACGCCGAGAACTTCTTTGGCCGCGTGGGTGGTCCCTACATGGTGGCCCAGTGGCAGGAGCTTCTTGGTTTGGAAGCCGATCATCCGACTGTCACAACCTTTTCCAAGCTCAAAAAGGCTGAGAAGGCGGGCAAACTGGAAGACCTCTTTGGTGATCCAGAGACCCGCGATGCCCATGGTCTGGATGATGCCGCAACAATCCGCATCGCCAACTGGCTTCCCGAAGGCATGAAATGAAAATTCGGCAGGGCGCTCGCGCCCTGCCCCTTCTACTGACGGACGAAGTGGAGATCGACGATGCAGCCAGACTTTACAGCTTACAAACACCCTGTCCTCGCTGTCGCCTGCCCGGACTGTAAGAGGACTGCAGGCGTCTGGTGTGTGCGTCCAAGCGGTCACAAGGCCGCCGGACTTCATAAATCGCGCCGCGTAGCGGCGGACTGCTTGTTTGTCGCTTTCCATGGGTCAGACGCCAGTATCGAACGAAATGGCGATGGTTGGATGATCGATCCAGTTGGACGCGTTGAACGAAACCGGCTCGAAGCTGCAACCAGCGTTCAGGGGGAGCTTTTCATGTGACGACGACGTGCGCCTCACAGCGCACGAACATTCTAATCCTTGTGGTGAGGATCAACTTGGCTCCGCTTCGGCGGGGCCTTTTTTGTGAAAGGCTACATAGTTTGACTTTTTCGGTCTCCAGAACTCAGCCTTTTGGCAAAGCGGCCCTTTGGCTGGGGAGCGGCGAAAGAGTTAATAAGGCCTAAATTGCAAATGCTGCTGTCGGCACGAAGGGCTTAGACTTGCAGAAAGTCGACTTTGACAAAGTTGTCGACGGCCCATTCCTGCCGTTCACACCCAACCTTAGATGCTGCAGGTGCAGCCCGCTTTGCGGTCATTCGCCGCGAATGCAAAACCTAAGATGTCGGACTCACAATTTTCGGGCAATCTGATGGTTGGACGTTGGGTGCACTTTGCATCAAAGGACAACAAGCAGTTTCTTGGCTGCGTCGATTACAGCCTCGAGTTTTTCGGGGTTGAGCGCAAAGTATCCTGTTCCGCCAGCCGGTATCGCCCACTTAATCGCGGTTTCAACGATTAGATCGCCCTTTGCCAAACACCAAGAGAAGCCCTTTTGTAAGGCCGCTACAAGTAACTCGATGCTTTTTTGCAGAACGATTGGGTCAGGATCGTCTCTGGCAATTTCACCTTTAATGTCTTCCAAGGGTTGCCAGATAATGACCAACTCTTTTGCGATAGGCGCATCTTCCAGCGGCGTTGGGGGCAGATTGCCACCTATCCCGTGCCGATCGACAGTTGCTCGCTTTAATTCCGCTTCAAGCTCTTTGATCCGGTCTTCTAGGTTTTGTTTCGCAAGAATCTTCTCGATTTCTTCAGCGACCGCATCGGGACCAGCCTGCCAGATCGGGTTCTTGATCATAGCCACTTGCCGCTGCAAACTTAAATCGAGTGGTGCACCATCGAGAAAGCTCTGGCACCAAGAACGCCAAAACGACCAGCGCTTTTCTGTACCAAAGTAATATAACAAGCCTAAACCGTTCTGGCGGCCTCGCGCAAAGTGCCTAATAGTCCGGTGGCTTTCCTCTTCAGCATCTATCCAAGCGATGAAGTTTTCTCTGGCAGGGTGGCCAGCTAGGATTTCGAAACTCGCATTGAATGCAACTTCAGTAAACGTGGAGTTGTCCAGCCCGGGAGAGAACTTATCGCCAACGAGAGAAGCTAACAGGAAGGCCATGGTATCACCGATCCCGAAGAAAAGCCGGTTCTTCGCTTCCGCATAAAGCTCGGCTCGTTCCATCGCGTTCAACTGCTTATCGAGATGTGCGGCACTTCTTGGGGCAGACGCGTGGTCGTGTTCAAGCGCAACTGGCAAATCTTGCGCACAGTCGTGAGCAGCGTCGACTAATTGTTCCCTATCAGAAGGCTCCGCCAGAATTGTCCACGCAGTCAACTGCGAGCGTAAGACTGAGAGTAGTGTATGTGGAGCAAGCCGTAGGTCATTGCTTGCAGCTTCGGCTCTGTAGGGTCCAGACAGCACAATTGCAGCAAACACATGCTCCCAGGTAAGTCGAAGCCTACCAAGATGCTTCACGCCATGTTCTTCGTTCATCCCTTGTCAACGCCCCTACAACTCTTGGTACCAAGTACCATGACCAGGATATTGCAGGTGAGCAATTTCTCTGGTGTTTCTTGCAACTGCCAATCGTTTCGTGGAACGCCTCAAAAGTTCCAGAAGCTCAGCTTGGAATTCAAGGATTAAGGCTCGCGTGACAACGGACCGCCCTTGACTCAAGCCTTGATTTCTCCTGCTCCCGTTTCGACGGCCTCTCGGAAGTCCGGTGCATCATAAAGTACAACGTGATCTACACCCTTAATATATTCAGCGATCTCATCCCTTAGGCTTTCGCCGCCATAGTGTGGATCGCCGTGAACGAGTTCGTTGATCATCATATTGCGCAAGTGGGAGACTGGCCCAGTCCTGGGCAAGGCTGCGACATCACGGATGTAGCTTTCAAGAAGACCGATGATGAAATCGTCAGTCAGCCGTCTGCTCATAACGACCGTTCGCATTGCGTTCACGCAGTCTTTCACCGCCCAATATGGGATACTGGGTCCATCGACGCCCTGTAGGTTGTTCGTGCGTAAGTGCGAACTGTCGGCAGGCAAATCACCGACAAGGCGTATCCACTTTCGAAGGCGGCGGGTTGCTTCATAGATGAGCCGGTTGCCCAAGGTTGGAAACTCAGCTGCAATCTCTACACGGTCATCCGTAACGTTGTGAATTGCCTCCAGCTCCCGAACGATGACTGACATGTACATGAGCCACATATGATCAGGGACGTCTTGCCGAGCCGCTGATGTCACCATGATGTCAAAGAAGTGGATGGTGTTGTAAGTCGGGTCAGACAATAACTCTTCGTCATCTGGGCAAGGACCGTTGAGCAGTACTGCGTAATCGCGATCAGCGCGGATTAGTCGCGCCGCCTCATCTCCGACAGGCTTCCATATCCCGTACTTAGCTCCGACCTTTGCATCACCGAAGAAGCCTGTGAGGAGGACGCTCTTTGGTTCAATTACATATCCGAACGGGTGGGAGCAGTTTTGGGTCGCTTTCAGTTCCTTATTGAAATGACTGGCCTTGTCGTTAACCGCATCTCTAAAGAACCGGGTTCGAAATTCATCATGCTCCCATCCCATGCGATCCATCAGTTCCATCGCAAAGCCCGGCTTTAGGCGCACCAGTAGCTTCCGCACACCTTCGGATTGAAGGATTAGGTCTTCAATTTCCAACGCTGCATGATGCGCCTTGCGTCGCTCGGGAACCAATGACGCCAGCGGTTTGATCATTCGCGCTACCCATTTGGGAACCAGCGGCTTGTCGTCATCGAGAACAGCAAGGAACGGGTTGGTAGTTTTTTGATGTGTGTCTAGTATCCAATGATGGAAACGCTGGCCAAGCAGTCTCTTCTCGGAGGCGCATCTAATCGTTTCCAGATACGGACCTACTAATTCAACAAGCTCAAGATACCGGCCCTCGTCGTGCAACCGTTCAGAAAGTGTCTTAAGGTTTGAAAGGCTTATTGCGCGTGGTTTCGCATTTGCATGCAGCAAGAGCGCCAATACCAGCCAAGTAACAACAACCAGAAACGCCGCCTCCTGATTAGAAAAGCCCTCTGAACTCTCTTGGAAGCCAAATTGGGTGAAAACCCAACTAAGGCTGTCAGGTGCGATTGATTTTAGCTCGAAGAAGAACTCCAAAAATCCAACCAAAGTGACCGCAACCGTGCCAAGCAACAACTGCCGATACATGTTTAGTCGAAGTCTCAGGCGGCTGATTGGGCTCAGGATTGCGTAGGTTGCGATCATCAAGCCTATAAACGTGAGAAATCCATCTAAACTCATCTGTACTCCCTAGGCTTAGTCGAGGCCCTAATGCCCTGCCGCACCCAAGGTACCTCGACAATGCTGAACTTTTTGGCTTTCAGGTACCGACTTCCGTCAATGCTCAGCGTATGTATCCCACAGACCTAGCCCTCTTTGAAAGCAAAGACATGTCCATGAAAAAACACTCGATACAGTCCTGTGAGGATATTCTCCGAAAGCAGATAGAGTACAATACGGAGCATAATGTCCTGGGCAGCGAAACAGCCGTTGCTGAGTACCTGCTGGCCCGGACAATAGAGCTTCAAGACGCCTACCTCGAACTCCATGAGAAACTTGGCTCTAGGCCTCCTGCGCTTGAAGTGTTCCTTGGACTGCTTTTGAGTGTCGCGGCCTTCTGGAACCCCGAACGACTGTCAGAAGCACGATCACAAAGGAAACGCCTTGAAGAGATCAACGACAGCATTGCAAGCAAAGCTTCCGAGTTGGCCGAACTTCTTGAACATCGAGCAGTAATTGAGAACGCTTCCCAATTTGGCGGCGGTACTCACTATCACGGTATCAACGTGATTTTGGAAGCGGCTACGGAAAACCATCTGTTTAATTCTTGGGTGAGGGAAGACCTAAAAAACTTGAGTGCGCGGTTTGATTTGAAGTATTGGCCATCTTTGGCGGATGTTGTCCAAGAAATCGCTCGTGATGCATCGGAGGCCGAGATCACTTCGCACGACCCGATTACCTGCGCTTCAACCTCAAGCAGACGCATCTCTCTTGCAGATTTTTTGCGAGCTCTGCGCGCGGCGATTTTTGAAAATTCGGCTAGGAACTACGGGCAAATTCCCAATGACTTCAGGCTGACGGACGGTGCGCTGGCGTCGTTGACGAACTGTGCGCTCGACTTGCAGCCCAACGCAATCATCGACAGCCAATACGTCAAACGCCTGCGCCAACGAGATCGGGAGTTAGAGTAGTTCGTTCTAACAGCCACTGGGCAGCTGCGCTGTTGGCCACCTACGACCTTTGTTTCTATCAGGGAGGCTAAACCTACTGCGCTGCCGCGAGCGGACTGCTGGAATGCTCAACACAATGTCCTTATAAATCGATGAGCGCAAACCGGGTTTCGTTTGAGCAGCTGATCGGATACATCGGACGCCATTTGGTCGAGCATCTTTCATTTGAGGTTTCTAAGTCATGGTAACCAATTCCAAGTCAGGCTCACAATGGCGCCGATGGGATCTTCATCTCCACACGCCGGACACCAAATTAGCTAACGGTTACAAATCCGGAAATGGAGATGCCTGGGATATTTACTTAGATGCCCTCGAAGCATCGGATGTTCAGGTCTTTGGCCTTACCGACTATTTTTGCTGCGACAACTACTTCCATGCGGTCGAGAAATACCGCGATCGCTTCCCCGACGGTGAGAAGGTGTTCTTCCCCAATATTGAGCTCCGGCTCTCTGATGCAATCGGTAAGCAAGGCAACAGTCCAGACATGCATGTTGTCTTTGATAACAAACCGGAGATTTGTTCCAGAGAGAAGATCAAAACCTTTCTCCAGAATCTAAAAACGCATCTTACTGATGAGAACGATGTTGAGGTTTCCTGTGCTGACCTTGCCAGTAAAGGAAACTACGACCAGGCCACAGTGAGCCTAAAGGGTATTCGTGACGCACTGGCAAAGACCTTTGGTGAAGCAAAGCCATATCTGTTGATATTCCCAGCCAAGAATGACGGGATGAAGTCGCAGGATACGGAATCGCCGCGAAAAGTCAGTATTGCTGAGGAAATCGACAAGGCTGTACATGGCTTTTTCGGGGGACGCGATAGCACCCAGTATTTTCTCGATAAGGAGCGATACGAGGAAGGGGAGGCAAAGAATAAACCTGTTTTTGATGCCAGTGATGCTCATAGCTTTGAAGACCTGGAAAGGCTCAGTGGCGATGTTACCGGTTATGAGGCAACTTGGATCAAAGCAAATCCTAGTTTTGAAGGCCTCAAGCAAACGCTCTTTGAACCGGAAGCAAGGGTGTTCATCGGAGAAGAACCCCCTGTTCTTCAGCGCAGGAGTTCAGAGGCCACCAAATTCATCGACCACCTGGGTATTCAGAAAATTCCGGCTTACGGAAACGAGAATGGATTGTGGTTCAAACAAGTCGATGTTCCACTCAATCCTGAGCTCACTGCGATCATCGGCAACAAAGGGAGTGGGAAAAGCGCTCTTGCTGACATTCTCGGGCTTCTCGGGGACTCCCGGGCAGAAGATAGCTTTTCATTCCTGGCAAACTCTCGGGGGAACGTAAAGTTTAGGCAGCGAGGGTTTGCTGAGAATTTCGAAGCCACTCTTACTTGGGCTGATGGAAACACAGTTTCGAAGAATCTCAGCGAAGGCGTTCGGTTTACTGAACCCGAGAAGGTCAAGTACCTTCCTCAGAACTTTTTCGAGACCCTTACCAACGAAGTTCAGGAAGTCCGCCAGTTTCAAACCGAGATCGAAAACGTCGTGTTCTCGCATGTTGAAGAGACTGATCGTCTGAATCAGAGCAGCTTCAAGGAACTCGAAGGGCTCAAGACCCAAGAAAGCCGAGACAAGGTCAGCGACCTGAAACAAAATCTTCGAGAGTTGCACCACCGGCTTGACCATTTGAAGAGCCGAAATCAGCCTGAATTCAAGGACACGCTCAAAAAGGAGCTTGAGAAGCTCAAGGCCGAGTTCAAGGCGCTCGAAGCTTCCGCTCCGGCTAAGGTCCAGAAACCTTCAGAAGAAAGCTCTGAGCAGCAAGCTATCAGCAAAGAGATAGAAGCGTTCGGCGCGTTGCTGGTTGATCTTGAACTGCGAAGAAAGGAACTGACTGGGCAGCTTGCAAATGCGAAAGAACGGTCAGAAAAACTAAAGCGCCTCAACGGCAAGCTCACGGAACTAAGAGCCTACGTCCAAAGCGAAAAAGAGAGTATAGCAGTACTCTGCAAGGATCTTGGTCTCAACGCTGACGAAATCATAAAGTTCAGCTTCGACACTTCGTCGCTTGTCGAGCTTGATGGATCGATCAAGAATGAAATTGCAGCGCTCACAACAGACAGCAAGCTTCAGTTCCCAGAAGAACAAGAATTTGGGAAAGCTGGCGACTACAACAGCATTCCCGATATTGACGCGGTGATAGAGGCACTGAACCAGAAGAATTCATCTTTGAAAGAACAGCTAAGTGCTCCGGGCAAGAGGTATCAATCCTACCTCCACAAGACAGCTGAGCTTGAGAAGCAAAAGGCTTCTCTTCTCGGGGATGAGGAGCAACCCGCTACTAAAACGATCCGTCATACTGAGAACCAGATCGCATATATCGAGCAGGAGCTCGAAACTGAAATTGCCGCTCTTGAGGTAGAGCGGAAGGCAATCTCTAAGAGTATCTTTGAAGCCAAGGAACTGGTTCTTACCTTCTATACTGAGCTCAAGCAAAGTGTCGAAGACAAGCTCGGCATCTTTAAGGAAGACAATTTTCACGTAAGCCTTGAGGCGTCCTTTGTTCTTGCTTCCAGTTTTTCCGACCGATTTTTCGAGTTTATCAGCAAGTCGGTTCGGGGACCTTTCCAAGGAGATGGCGAAAAGGCACTGCGAGACTTTGTTGCGGAAGTGAACTGGGGAGATTTCGAGTCCGTCTATAGTTTTTGCGAGACGGCCCTTCAAGAAATTGAAGCGCATGACTTCGCCAAACAAATCAAGCAGAACAAGACGGGAAAGGAGTTCTGCGATTTCCTGTTCTCACTCGACTTCGTCGAGGCGATGTACGAATTGCGGCTCGGAAACAAGAACCTCTCCCAGTTATCTCCGGGTGAGAAGGGCCTACTTCTTCTCGTATTCTATCTCCATTTGGACATGGAAAACACTCCTCTCATTATCGATCAGGCCGAAGACAATCTGGACAACGACAGCATCTTTTCTGTCCTTGCAAAGTGCATCCGTAGCGCCAAGAAGAACCGTCAGGTCATCTTAGTGACGCACAACCCGAACTTGGCTGTGGGGGCTGATGCAGAGCAGATCATCTATGTGAAGCTCGCAAAGCACAAAAACTACAAATTTTCATATGAATGTGGCGCAATCGAGGAAGCTAGAACCAACGCTAATGTGGTGAAAGTCCTTGAAGGGTCAAAACCAGCCTTCATACAGCGGCGTCTGAAATATCAAATCTAGTGATCATACTCACAAAGCGTGCTTCTCGGATGGCTGCTTTCTGTGCCGAAGCTCTGAACCCGCACACGCGCAGCGAAGGTCGGCTTCCCGCCCCTTCTGTTTTTCGCTGCTGTCGCAAAGCGCGTAATGTTGGCTCCTAGAAGCTTACCCGACGGCCGGAACTATTGCTCTTCTTGGAAGATAGAATGCCATTCAAATCCGCAGATCATGAATTCTACACGTTTGACTCTGCGCTGAAGACCAGAGGATAGCCAACGGCGAAGGGCCGATTAACTGCGGACGTCCCAGCATGTAGAGCATCTGCCAACCGCTTACGGTTTGCCGCGCTTTTCAAACCAGCTTTGGCAGAACTTGATGAAATGCCTCTCTGGGTGCTTGGGTTCAATTTCTTCCTTGCCGCACCATGCGCGCCATTCTTGCTCGATCATGCGCACATCCCATCCGGGGGCAGCGGTTCGGGCATCATGGTAAGCCTCGGGATCGAGCCTGCCCTCATAGACCTCGACGACTGGCATTGGCACAGTGCCTTTGCTGCGGAAGACAACAATGTTGCCCTCCAAGGACGGGTCGTAGTCTGGAAAGTGATCATGCTGGTCACTGTCTGCGATGATGTTGCCGATCAGACGCTTGAACTCTTTTGGCGAAGAATGTGAACCGCATTTCAAACGCAGCTTCTCAAGCCCGATGCGCCATTCTGAAGACTTGCCGCAATGTTTGCGTGCTATCTCATACATCCGTCGCTCAAGCGGCTTTTTCAAGCGGAAGTAATCGCGGCTGATCGTCAGGACTTCCTTGGCTTGGATCGCGTTAAACACCCAGTCCGACAGGGTAACCTGCACTTCCTGAAGCACACCGTCATTGTCTCGGCGGATCGTCTTGGCGCTTTCAACAAGGCCAAAGACCTGCCACTGGCGTTCCTCACCTGTGTGTATGTTTGTTTTGATCGATGTCCCGCGTAGGCGTTCCAGTGCATCTTCGGCACGATTATAGGCACTGCCGCCTGCGGGCTTACCAGTTGCAACGATGTAGTCGCTGATCTTGAAGCTCACCGTCTTTGAGATGTCTTTTTTCTCGTTCAGGGCTGCAATCAGCTGAGAGATGCAAAAGATCAGAATGTCGCGGTCGAAGACCGTCGCCATGCCCTTCGCAGATGGTGAGATTTCGATGTAGTTGTCGCCGTTCTCGTATCGCCGTGTTTGATGGTCTGGCTTCTTTGAGATTGAGAAAACAGGATGCTCCATCCCGGCCATGTCACTCTTGGGAGCGGCATCAAAGATGTCGCAGATAAACAGATCCGGTTGTTGAAACCGATCTGGCAGAAGCGGGTTCGCTAGTCGCTTCACTGGCTTATCACCCACCATTGTCATGTTACTGGCCTATTACCCACCGATTCTCTTCCTTACTGGCTTATCACACACTACTGGCTTATCACACACCAAGTCAATCCTTTGGCTTATCACCCACCTTTTGGTCAAGTTTTGCTGGCTTATCACCCACTCGAATTATGAGTGACTCAAGAAACTCAATAAATTCAGCACACTGGCTTGCGACACACCAATGGGTGGCTTATTGCACACCGCTTTCTGGCTTATCACCCACCGGCCGTTTTGTAAGGGTCTGATATTGTGGGCTGAATCCCAACTTTTTGAATCGTAACCCAATATTTTAACTCATATATAACACACGTTGCTTCGGCACTATGACGGCAGACGGCAGTCTTAAGATAGCAGTGCTTTGAATTTTGCTGAGAATGAGATCTGGAATTGTCTGTAGTTAAGCCACAGTACGATGGCTAAGATACGCAGAACTTGAAATTAACGGCCGATTCCGTATATTGATCCAGCTATGACCGACACGATGCAAACAGCCATGCTGACCACAGTGAACGCACCGTTCCAGACTTATCTGGATGCGGAAGCTCTCGCGTGTGCAATTTGCGCTGGTGAGATCACACTTGGCCAAGTCTCGTCGTTTTACACTGAGACAGATGTTGAAGCGCAGAAGGCATTTGCTGCGGCGCATGGGATTTCTACTGCAACCTTGGTCGAAACTGCGGCCAACTTTTCAAACTGGTCCGGCCAGTCTGTTGCCCTAGCGGCGTGAGCGCCCCACAAATTGCATCGCGATGGCAGGAGCTGCTGGAGGCGGCGTTCGACATCATCGATCACGTCAACAAGGACCATGACCTTCTAACCGAATGGACCTTTGGTGGCGGAACAGCAATGATGATCCAAATCGACCACCGTGAAAGTCACGATGTCGATCTGTTTCTCGATGATCCTCAACTCCTCCCCTATGTCGAAGCCGCCGTTGCAGAGATGCAATTCGCTCTTGGTGAAGCCACGTACAACGGGGATGGGACCGGCCATCTCAAGGTCGCTTTCGACGGGATTGGGGAAATCGATTTTATTGTGACTGGTCACGTCTCGGACCACCCTACGAGCCTACATGAGATCGAGGGTCGGTCGGTTCACCTCGAAACCGTTCCAGAGATCATAGGCAAAAAGATCCGCTATCGCGGGTCGCGTATCCAGCCGCGCGACATCTTCGATATCGCGGCTGCGGTCAAAGCTGGCCAAGAAGCCGAGATCATCGCTGTCCTATCAGAAGTTCCTGAATATGTCGCAGCCACAATCCAGCGCATCGAAGGGCTTTCCAAGGAATTCGTATCGACCAACATTTCTCAGCTGGTGCTCAGAGACGAGACCCGTGATCTGGTGGAGACGGCTTTTGACACAACCTTGGCTCTGCTCAAGAAGGTCTAGCCGTATTTGCCCACCCAATCCGGTGCCGGTCCGACTGGAAATGACCATTCATAGCCAGACTTCTCTGTTAGACGGGCGAGAATTTTAGTCAAACGCTCATGCATATGGGCGTCAATGAACCTGATCAGCTCTTCCCACTCGTCTCGGCCACCGACGAAAAACCCCATGCTCAGTTGCACGCCAACGCGGAACCCGCCGTCGTCAAAATCTACTGTAACACCACTCTCGACAGTCTCATGACCGTCATTATGTGCATATCTTTTGTTTCGAAGACTGATGATGTCGTCGTGAACAGATCTGAGATGCATCGGAATGCTTGTTCTTTGGACGTTGCTAGCGCCCTTCCCACTTGCGAACAGTCGGGCATAGGTCACGATAAAGGCTGTCGTGAGAACCTCTTGCTCCATCATTGCATCGGCAGTCAGTTCGAACTTCGTGGTGCGCAGACGGTGATAGATATAGCTTAGGCTCGATGAGGTTGGGATTGCATTCATTAAGCGCACAAGGCCTTGGATGTCCTTGTCCACTATCCTCAGGACGTCTTCACCTTGCTGCTTACGTGCCGCGGCGGCCTCCCGATACTCTTTCGGCAAATGCTGAAAGAGCTCTTCGGGCACGTAAACGAACTCATCATCTTCCCATAGAACCTGCTGTTTTGTCATCTTAGCTGCTCACTCATCCCTGCACAGGGAACTGACACATCTTCCAGTTCAGCATTGGCTGATGTGACGACCCAAGCTTCATATCACCTTGCCGAAGGGTCCAAAATCGCTGTCCTCGTCTTTTCTGCTCCATTGCAGTTACTTGCTACTGGACCTGTTCAATCAAAGCCATGCTCTTGCCGATCACCAGTTTGGCCGTCAGCTCCGGTCTTGGCCTGACACAGACTGCTGGTCACTTGGGCCGTGGTGTCCAAAGCGCCGTGCAAGGCCCTTTTTTCTTGAGGGGGCGAGCGATCGATCTCAAAGACGTTGCGGCTGGTCTGCGATCTCAGTGAAAGCGCTAGTCCGTCAGCATGATTTGTCAGATCACCACCGGTCTACCCCCTGGTTTCTCTTAGATGGGGATGAAGGGAACGCCGAACGTATGTACCTTCAGCTCGTCCATCGTGATCCCCGCCTCTGGCGCAGATCAAGAGACCCCTTTGGAGCTTCAGCAAGCAGAAAAACGGTTTCCGGAGGACCCTCCGTTTTTCAGCCTGCACACGTCCCGCGCACCCTTCCTGCTTATCCCCATCGAAACAAGGAGATAGACCAATGGCAATCGATGGAAAAATCACGCGCACTGACGACGACGCATTCACTGGCTGGATCGCATCACTCACCTTCGACGTAGACATCGTTCTTACGAAGAACCCTCACAAGAAAAAAGAAACGCACCCAGACTTCGAGATCACCACGCGCACCCCTCGCAACCGCCTGATCCGTATCGGATCGGCCTGGGAGCAGACCAGCCAAGCGGGCAACGACTACCTCTCGCTGGCCTTTGATGTGAACGGCACCAAGGTTCGCGTCAACGCCCTGCAAGGCGAAGGCAGTGAAGATGGCGAATATCGCCTGGTTCCGCTGGCAGGCTAACGGCAAAGCAAGGGGCGGCGACAGTCGCCCCTCGCATCCCACAGAAAGCGGTAGGTTCATCAAGCCGGAAGTGATCCTGACAATTATCGCCTTCAATCACCGACGAGGGCACCCCCTCAGTTCAAATCGTGCTGCCAAGATGCAGCGGTTGTCTGAACAGCGGTGTTTTGCCTCTTCATGAGACGCCTAAGTTGTGTGCAGAGCGAATAGGACTGGCAGTTTTTTGTGCTTGCAAGTCACGCATAGCTGCAATGCAGCATTATCATTTGTTGCAGCGCAGCATTTTGCGTAGGTTGGGACCAGAAATTGATGTCAGCTCCTTCTCCTCCCAGAGAACCTGACATCGCAGCAATGGACTTTCATCCTCCTCCCGAGAGGCCATTGCGTCCAGAATTGGTTGTTGCACCTCCTCCCGCGGCGACTGTTTCACAAACGAGCGGTGTCCTCCCTCCCGAGGCACCGCTCTTTTGCTTTTAATGGACACTTTTGGGACCCTACCCTTCAGCACCAAGAGGATCGCTGTCCGCCTGAATACCGTCGCGCGAGATCCTCACGGATAAGAATATCGCCGACATTCTGGCCATCGACAAAAAGTGTGCCGAGGCCACGCCCGTATTTGTCGCGGCCAGGCTGTGCGGCGAAGCTGATCTCTGTTGCAGCACGCACCAGGGCGCGCATCCGTGCTGTCGCCTGATCCCCGCGCAGCTTTTCGCTTTCGCATTCGGCGCGGTAAGTTTCCGGCGTATCAAACCCGGTCAATCGGTAGCGTTCCCCGTCTACATCAATGGTATCGCCGTCGATGACATAAATCTGGCTTGCGGAGAGTATCTTGGGCTGCGGTCGTTCGCTCAGCCAGTAGATCCCACCCAGCACAAGGGCAAACAGCACGATGACATTCTGTGCTCTCAAGCTGATGTCTCAATTGGGTCTGAGCCATGTTCGGTGCCCTTCCTTACAATCTGCATCTCTTCAGCTGGAAACGGCTCCAGCAACGCGAGTGCGTCGTCAGTGCTGCCATGCAACCACTGATCGTAGTTTTCTGGCCGCAAAATGACCGGCATCCGCTCTGGATGGACTGTTTCCGTTAGAGCGTTCCCCGTTGTTGTCAGAAACGTGTGCGTTTCACAGCTCTCGGGCCCATCTTTTGTCTCATATTTCGATGCTTGCCAAAGGCCTGCGAAAGCAAAGGGGGGGCGCGGCTCATCGCCATGGAGCGCAAACCAATGAAAGACCTGTGGATTGCCGCCCGGAGGCCATTCACAATACGAGCTGGCAGGCACAAGGCAGCGTCTGTCTTTGAATGCGAACTTCCAGAACCCCGACGTGGCTACCTTGTCTGATCGGGCGTTGTTCCAGACACCTGGTGAGATGATATTTCCCGTCTTCTTTGATTTCTTGGTGCTCCGGAATCCCCAGCTTAAGCTGACCAGTTTGCGCGCGCCGTCTTCATCAAGGCGAACGACCGGAGCATTATACTTGGGATAGATCGCGCTGAGCGGTTCCGCATTTCCTAGCTGATCTTGCAACGGCTGGACTTTGAACAGCTGTCGCATGGCTTCGACCGCGGTTGTATTTGAGTACAAGTTACACATCGATGTCAGTCCCGCTATCCGGCGTACTTTGGAAATTTGGCCGATAATACTGAATTTTGCACATGTCGAACAGCATGGCATTGGGATCAGCTGCCTTCGGACACACTTCCCTGGCAATTACAGTTTTCGCGTCAGGTGCGTAGCTGTCCCAGCCAACGAGGTCGCAATACCGCTTGTGTGAGTAGACACCGATGCGCTGACAGTCCCAGCAAACCAACACGATGGTCTTTTGCGGCAAGTCGCAAACACGGGGACAGGCTTTGATTTTAGGGTTCGGCGACATTCGCAATAAAGAACATTTGTTCAAATAGTGATTGGCCCTTCAGCTAAGCTGATCAGGCTCTAGGCTGCGGCCGAAGCCAGCTTTGCTGTCTTCGCCCATCCGGGTCACGATCCTTAGGGCATGTCCGCTGCAAGCAGGCCGAACAGACGTTGCCATCTTCTCCATCGGATTGGAACAGCACTGCTTCCGCCATTTTTGGGCGGGTCATGTCGCTGGCAACCAGCACTTGCGCCAGCTGTGGCCAGGCACATCGAATGCAGTGAACAAACGGCAGTGGGTTGAGTGAAGAGGTGCGGTCCGTTGGATCGTTGCGATGTGATCGCTTCACCGATCGCGCGAGCTGTCATGTCTTTGCCGTTTTGAAAAAACTGACAGGAAGTTCCGGTGTGGATGATTTGGTCGTCGCCGTTTCGAGCCGCCTTGTTTCTTGTCGATGAATGGGTTGCAGATCTCGGCCGATCACGTTCCCTGCGCTGCGCTTCGGCAAGCAGAAATACGGTTTCCACCCAAGGGCGGACCCTCCGCATTTCCGCCTGCGTGATCCTCCTTAACCGATCCGCTGAGTAACCCTCATCGAAACAAGGAGATCGAAAATGTCTAACAAAATGTTCACCCTCACTGTTCCCGTCACGTTCAAAAAAGATGGCAAAGACCAAACCAGCTTCCGCCGCGTCGGCGCCGTCTTCGAAAACACCCGCGACAACGGCGAGCCGTTCCTCTCCATCAAGCTCGACTTCCCAGTAGCGGTCACTGAGCTGGTCGCCTTCCCACCAAAAGCAGATGGCGATGATGGCGACGTCACAGAATAAGGTCCCCCCAGACCTTGGGGCGGCAGCAATGCCGCCCCTTTTTCTTGTTCCAAGAATGGCTGCGTCAAGAGAGCAATGAGAAAGGCCTCCTCAGGGGCCTTTCACGATTGAGAGAAGGTCGGGCCGGCTTCCGCTTTGCTCTCGCCCGCCCGGCACTATCCAGTTTCCATATCCGCCCAACATCCCGTCCGTGGCCGGTCAAGGGGCAAGCGCCGCGACAAGCGCGTCGGCTTTGGCGTCTCCCGTGTCCTCGGCTACGCCTGCGGGCCGCGCCAGAGACGCTTGCGCCCCCGTGACAGTCCCCGTTCAGGCCGTGGGTCGGGCTTCGCCCTCACCACTTGTTCCGCCGAATACATACGTATTCGGACGAAAAAAGAGCCGAGGCGTAGCCCATCGGCGGAGGGACAGCTTTGTCCCCTGCCCCACCACAACGGAAAGGCTGAACGATGCCCCTACCCAAGCTCGTACACACCAAACGACTGACCGAAACCAATATCCGCGAACTCAGTGTCTATTATGACAAGGGCGGAATGAACTATTGGGACTATTCCCAAAAACCCAAAGGCATCTACTTCTCCACAGGCCTTTACGAACAGGTGCCGGGGTCTGGCATCAAATCTTGGAAAACCGGGCAACCGGGCGATGGGTACATCCTCGT
The DNA here is from genome assembly GCA_947496605.1 of uncultured Paracoccaceae bacterium. GTDB lineage: Bacteria > Pseudomonadota > Alphaproteobacteria > Rhodobacterales > Rhodobacteraceae > Yoonia. The sequence continues at coordinate 23,170 of CANMDF010000005.1, forward strand.
GACGCCCTTGGAGCGCTACAGCAAAAAGGCACTTCGCCTTGTGCATGAACGTGTCACCGAACATGCGGAGCAAATCCACGCCATGTTTGATCACGGCGGCGACGTTGAAAACCTCAAACGCCTCTTGCGCGGCGAACCTTTCACACCCGTTGAAATCGACGATGCAGACACCACCGTTCAGAGAGCGGAGGCGTAAGAGATGGATACCCAGATCACAGCCACCGTCACCCTCAACTTTGATATCCCCGAAGGATTGGACGCCCAAGTTCAACGCGCCCGGATCGAAGACGATCTGGGGCGGCTCTATGACGCCGACAGCATAACCGGCATTGCATGCACTGGCTTTGAGGTCGACGCAATCAAGCACTTGCCGACATCACGCATCCACTTTCTATGTGCGGGCTGCGGATCGCCAGACGTTCGCGCCGATGCCTACGCCGCTTGGGACGTCGAAGCCGGTCTATGGGTCATGCATTCGGTCTATGACGAGAAATCCTGCGAAAAGTGCGGCTCAAGCTGCAGCCTGATCGAAGTTGACGAAGCGACAGGCTTGGAAATTCGGGCCTTTGCTATGGTCAACGATGAACACGGATCGCGACAGGCCCAAGAGGGTGAAACGCCTGCGTCTTACGACGTGATGGTGACGACCAATCCCACCTCAGACGGTGAGATTCACACCTTGCACGAATTGGACGACCTGAACCACGCACAGATGCAAAAGGCCATCGCCGTGATGCAGGACACATACCCATTGGCCCCTGTCACCTGTCATTTTTGGGAGGAAGTGCAATGAATGTGCAGAATCCTGAAATCCTTAGCGACGACGAGCTGACCGTACCGCAGTTGCCCGCGCTCAAGACCGAAATCCGCGCCATCGTTGATGCCAGAGATGCCGCAATTGCCAAGATTATTGAAGCTGCCGAAACGTTGGAAAATGCCTATGCCTTATCCAAGGAGGCGGAACGGCTGGCCGCAAAAGCCCATATGGGCCGCAAGTTCTATGGGCTGGACCGATCCGAGCGCGGCGACTTCAAAGCTCTATTCCGCGACGGCTTTGATCTGGAAGCCTCCGTTGAGACCTACCGCCAACAAGTGGATGCCTCGATCTGGACCTATCTCTTGGAACATACAGGCATGACCGAAATGATGGATGTGACAGCTGCCCGCGCCTTTGAACAAGACCTGCGCGACGGGGTGCAGCCGGTTACCATGGAAACGCTACGCGCGACCTTTGCCGATCTGATGGGCAACGCCGATCTGATCTTTGCCCGAGGCCTTGCCACGGCCTTTTCCAAGCTGGACGCGCGATTCAAAAGCCATGATGCATTCAAGCTGGGTAGCCGCATGATCCTGACACGTGTGTTTAGCGAGTTTTCGGGCAGTTTCAGTTATTCCGGCTGGGAACGCGAAACCATCATCGATATAGAGCGCGTCTTCGCCAAGCTTGATGGCATGAAGGCAAATGGCGGAATGCTGATGCAGGCGATTGAAGACTCACGGCGCGGCGGCGGCTACGGTCCAAAGCAATCGCTCACCGAAAGCACCTATTTCCGCATTCGTGGCTTCAAAAACGGCAATGCGCATTTGTGGTTCACCCGCGATGATCTTGTCGAGAAGGCCAACAAGGTTCTGGCGGACTTTTGCGGCGAGGTCATCCCAGACGCGGCCCCTGCTGATATGGATGGCGAGGCGTTCCGGTCAGGGTCAAACCTGCCCGCGAAAGACCTGCAGTTCTATCACTCGCCCGAGGGTGTCACTGACCGCTTGTTGAGTGATCTCTATTTGGCGGAGGGCGCACATGTGCTGGAGCCAAGTGCCGGGACGGGTCATATCGTCCGCGCACTTCTGGCCAAAAAACCGGATGTGAAGGTCACAGCCGTTGAGCTTCACCCCGACCGTGCGAACCAATTGCGCAAGCTTGAAGGCCGCAACGTTCAGATTGTCGCGCGGAATTTCCTCAATGAACCCACTTTCCCCGTCTATGACGCAGTGGTGATGAACCCGCCATTTTATGGCACCCATTGGATGGATCACATCCGCCATGCTTGGGATTTCGCCAAAGACGGTGGCAAACTGGTCGCTGTTTTGCCGGTGAGTGCATCCGTCTCCGACACGCCCAGGCATTTGGCCTTCCGCCGATGGGCCGAGCGCGTCAATGGCGGACGCACTTGGGGGATGTTTACTGATCTTCCACCTGAGAGCTTCGCCGAATGTGGCACCCGTATTAACACCGTCATCCTGACTTTGCGGAAATGACATCGGGGGCGTTGCTTTATGCTGCGTCCCCTGCCCTCTTTGGTAGTCTGTCCTGGCTCCGGCACTTCGGCCAAACCCAGGACAGACGTTGCGCTGTTCGCGCGGAAGTTTGGCCAGACGGTAGCTTGCCTGGGCCTTCGCATCGAGGAGTCCGCCTCATGACGATCAAGATCGCATCCCTCATTCATCTTGCCAAAAATATCCTCGGGGGAACGCCCGTAGGGCGTGGGGGCCGACAGCCCCCTGCTACCTATACGGCCCGCGGTACGGTTCACCGACAAGCTGGATGTGTGGGCATCCCAAAACGAAACTGGTCGCTGCATGAAGTGAGCGAAAGTAGATGCAGTGTGCTTTGTTCGTCGACCAAAGTGTATGCGGCCTGCTGGCATAGTTTCCCGTGCCGACATGACGTTGCAGCCACTGTCGGGTCAGCTCGTTTGTGGCGGGATCAGCGCGCACACTGATACGAACCGGGAATTCCCGGTCCATGATATCGTAACGATGTGGTGACTTACTACCCATGACAAAGAACATAAGCAGAACATAGCAGGCTGATCCAGAGGGTGAGGCCCTCTGCGATTAGGAATTTCCTGGTCCCTTGGGGTTCGGACAAGCCGAACGCCACTACGGGACGTTTGCGGCATGGATGCCGCCGACAGCAAGCAAAATAGACATTCCCGTGTTGGCGGTTACTCCGCCTGCCCGCGCCAGTCATGTCGATTTAGCTCGCCGTCTCCCAATCCTTTCTTTCATCGCATTCGAGGTTTCAGGATCAGGCGCATTCGCGCTGTCCCTCAACCCCGACCCATTGGGTGGCAGACCCAAGCGACACCACAAAGGAGACCCGTCATGGCAAAATTTGATGTCTATGAGGAAGTAACAAATCAGATCATCGCAGCGCTAGAACAAGGCGTGAAACCGTGGGAATGCCCGTGGCAGAGAAACGCGGCAGCCCTTCCATTGCGTGTCACAGGAGAAAGCTATCGGGGGATCAATCATATTCTTCTGAACCTCAAGGCATGGGCGCAAGGGTATCGGAATCCAGTGTGGATGACGTTCAAACAAGCAAAGGGTTTGGGCGGGATGGTACGCAAAGGCGAGAAGTCATCGCTTGTCGTGAAGTATGGCACGTTCGAAGCAAAGGACGAAGCGCCGGAAGGTGAGACCGACGCCAAGATGCGGGGATATCTGAAAGCCTATCGCGTGTTCAACGTGCAGCAAATTGACGGGCTAGAGGAGCAGTTTCCGACGCCTGATGAGGCCAAGCCTTTGGCAACGCGGCCTATCGAACAGCTTTCGCACATCGCGGCGGACGTGATCGAGAAAATGGGTGTGGGCTACGCGGAAGGCGGGGACCGCGCGTGCTATGTCCCGTCTTTGGACAAGGTTCACATGCCTGAGTTGTCGAAATTCAAGGGCGCGGAGTTGTTCTATTCAACCCTGTTTCACGAGTTGTCCCATGCGACTGGCCACAAGCGCCGATGCGACCGGACGAAGGAAAAAGCCGGGTCGAAGTTTGGGAACGCTGTCTATGCGATGGAAGAGCTTGTGGCTGAGATATCGGCAGCAATGATGGGGGCGCAGCTTGGCTTTCAACCCGCTCACATTGAAGACAGCGCGTCCTATGTTCAGTCATGGCTGACGGTCTTGCGGGATGACAAGCGCGCCATTGTCAAAGCGGCAGCAGCGGCACAGCGCTCCGCCGATTATCTCATGTCGAAATCAGGAGAGGTTGTAGAGGCCGCGTAGGCCCCTGCCCTACTGTCGTTGGATGCAATTTGCAATTCAGATGCAAGAAAAGGCGACTGGCTCGCCGAGGTCCACAGTTTGCGTGTTGGCACCAACACTGAGCTCAACACGCGCCGCATTGCGCAAGCCGTCAAGAAGCGGTTGCCAAACAGCCTCGCGAAGGTCGCGATTAGACAATCGACCATGGACAAGAGGCGCTGTGATCGTTTCGCCGCTTGGAAAGGTAAGAGTTGCATCTGTGTTCAGATCAGAGTTTCCGCCCACGACGATCAGCACCATGGTTTCTGTGCCGCCATAAACGCGGTTCGGGTCACAGACGAGGCGGATTGTGGCCCCGCCATCTGTAGCTGAGTAGAGATCAAGACCGCGCGCAAAACTATGCTCCCATGCGAAGGCAGGAGCCGGGCTGAGAGCCACCACCGCCAAAAATATATGAAGTCTCTTGAACTGCATTGGCTGGCATCCTTTCGGTGCCAACCTACCATTTTCAGGTCAAAATGGGAAGTTCATGGCCCTTCGTCGGCGGCTTCTACCCACTTGTTCTGCCAAATATCAAATGAGGCTGTCTTCGCCCCTTTGGGGTTTAGGATTTTGAGAGTGCCGGTCGTTTGACTGTCCTGCATGTAACATGATCCAAACAGTTTTAAGGTGTCTTCGGATGAAGCAAATACGATACCCAGATCAAGGTCTTCGTCTTCGCTCTGCATCGAGTAGAGATCAGGCATATTCATAAACCACGTCCTTTTCGTCGCGTGGGATATCATCGTACCACTTTGGGTCGATATCTCCGGTGTTCCATTCAAAAAGATAGCCAACAATCTCGCGGGTCTCGGCATCGCGGATGCGGGCAATTGCTTTCCCTTCTTTCTTTCGTTTTCGTGCCATCCTGTGTCCCTCTATGAGGCGTTTCAGAGGGGCCTGACTCCGCCAGTGGCGAAGTCTCCGCTGCTTTGTCCAGCCGAATGGCCCATGCCATTCGGCTGGACAAAGCAGAGAGGGCGCAGCCCGTCCTGCGGCCGGAACCGGATTGAAGACAGGGGGCCGGAGGGCTGAAAATTGGGGGGACCGCGCGCAGCGTGGGGGTGCCGATTTTCTGCGTGGAGGCTGGCGCGTTCGCGCGACATCACAACCCCTGTTGAAAGCCGGGGCCGGATGGCAGGCGGATCGTAAAGCAGATCAATGCCGACGCGCCTAGAGCGAAGCGGAGGGGGCGTTGTCCCCTGCTCCAATCAATCCCGCCTATTGCGGGATTTCTCTGGTCTTAATGCGTTGGAGTTCAGCTAGGTGTATTTCTTAGTCAGCTCAGCGATCACGTCATCCAGCATTTGCCAAAAGAGCGTTTCGAACTGTCCGCGTACCATGGCGGGATCGGAGCGCACTCGTAGGGGGTCATGTTCATCGCGCATGGCATCTAGGATTGCGCCGTCGAGGCGTTTTGATGTGTGATATCCGTCTTGCATCGGAAGTCGGTCTGCGTCGGGTTTGGGGACAAACGTTGGTGAAAGAACGAACTTCTCCGTGGCACGTCGCCCAGCAAGCATCACAATATCTCGCTGCTGCAGCCCCTTTTCAATCAACGGCTGCATGGCCTGAGCTTGGTCGATCTTAACAGCGGCATCTAGAGTGATTTGCCTGTCACCGCGTGGCAGATTGGATGCGTTTGGCTCCTCTGCCGGTTCTTGTTTCGGTCTCGCTGCTATCGGTTTTGCTGCAATCGTCTTTGCTTTTGGTGCTTTAGGCTTGGTGACAGGTTTCTTTGGCTTCGATGCTGAAGTCTTGGTTTCTGCTGCAGTTGCCTTTGGCTCAACAACGCCAGCTACTTCTTTGGGGTTTGTCGCGTCTTGGCTGGGACTTGTCGATTGTTCGTTAACGCCGGGAATTTTGACGTCTGGCGGCATGTCACTTTCTACCGCGCGGAAGCGTTCGAATGTGTGTGAATAGTTTGGATCGGCACCGGTAATCTTCGGTTTCTTGCGGCGTACCATTATTCATCCCCCAAGATTTCTGAGAGAATGTCTTGGGCCTCTTCTACGGCTTCGTCAAAGTGCTTGGCGTGTGTTCGAAGAAGTGCATATCTTGATGTGCGTCTTTTTTCGGCGATGTCATGGAGGAAGCCATCTGCGTCGGCATCCATGTGCTGGTTGCGGTGCATGAAGTAGTTTTCCATGATGGGGAATAGACGTAGAGCTTCGTCCTCTATCTTCTTTTGGGCCATAGTGGGTTTGTTCGGCACGTCGGCGAAGATGATACGTAAGCTAGGCAGTGCTGTCGGATCGTCAGTGCGATCACGAAGCCCAACATACCAATTGAACGTGTCTTTCGTGATCGAGAGGTCTTTCTCTGAGAGCTTCATAGGCACGACGAGGAAATCGCTACTTGCTGCCAGATCATCTGCCCAGGCACCGGCTGCGCCTTGTGTGTCGACGAAAACTATGTCGGTTTCGCCAGATTGCCAGGCTTCTTCAATCACCTTTTCGAGGTCACTTGAAAATTCAAGTTGCTGTACTCTTACCAATGGGTCATCGATCTCGACCCGGTGAAACCACCGATACAATGCTTGCTGTGGGTCGGCATCGAGAACGAGACAGCGTTTGCCGTCTTTGACAGCAGCGCTGGTGATTGCCTGCATTAGCGTTGTTTTTCCTGCGCCGCCTTTTCGCGTCATCACTGTGACGACTTTCATATCATCATTCTGCATTCTTCTGCTCTCTCGTGTGTTGCGTGTCGCTTTTCGCGTGTCGCTTTGATTTTGTTATTGTTCGCGTTCTGCTTGTCACATGACGCGTGTCGCGTGTCAATTATCGCTGGCCGCCTGTCGCGTGTCCTTTGTCCATGATGCGTGTTGCGTGTCGCGTGATAGAATATGCGTATTGCGTGACGCGTGCTCAGAACAGCGTGTCGCGTGGAAGGGGCTACTTCTCGCGTATCAATGTTCGCTTGTTGCGTGACGGAGACCGCGTGTCGCGTGTTGAATGTCGAGTGGGGCTCAGAGGTGTATTTATCATCCGATAGGAGGGGACGGATCAACTGCGCGGACTCGAACGACTGCGTAGCGCCACGGAGAGGGGTGCTACAGCGTCATCTCGCAAAAATATGGGGAGCGGTAGCCCTCAGGCTGTTGCGGTCCTACAGGGAGCGATTTTCAAAGCTTAGGATCACGCGAGTTTGGCTGGCTGGCAAGTTTCTACATCTGTGGCCTCGGTTTTGCAAACCTCGGCGAGAAACGGAATACATACCTCAATTCAAACAAAACAGCAGTATTGACACAATACCGCATTTTTGTATTCTTTCGGTATGTATGAGGATGGCAGGAAATAGGGGTTCTTTGTTCGTATGCCTAAAGGACGAATTCTAACACCAAACGAGCGCCTGGTGATAGTGCGTGAGGCGTCGAAAGGTGCTGACGTGAAAGGGCTTGCCCTGCGATTTGGGGTCACGCGGCGAACGATCCACTATACAATCAAGCGCGAAAAAGATCGGCGTCGGGACACTGGGATAAGAACTGCCGCCGCAAGCGTAACGGTGACACCAGACGAGATGGACGCGTTTGATCTGGCGATTTCAAAACATGGATTTGGCAGTCGGGCAGACGCATTGCGGGCGCTGATGCAGGCGACGAATGGCATTTTCGTCCCCGATGATCACCTGTCTGGCGAGCTGGCCGGGTTCCGTGCCGCCCTAAATCGTGTTGGTAACAACATCACCCAGATTGCGAGGCGGATGAACGAAGCAAAAAAGCGCGGTATGCCTGCGCCGTGGTCGGACAGGCAGTACGAGGAAATCAGGGCGCTCGCAGGTCTGATTTTGGAGATGGGGGATCAAGCTGATTTACTCATCAAACGGCGCAAGGATGCCATGACGGTGACGGTGAACGAGGTGTTGAGGGAGTTTGCTCTTGGCACGTAATAACGCCGTCGAGGCTGTCACAGGTGAGGTGTTCCGGGAGGGATGGGACCGTGTTCGCGGTTCTATGCAAGGTCTCAACAGTAAGAAGCACGGACAACTCTATCGCGCTGCACGCGGTCATCGTTCGGCGGTGTTCAAGGCCATCAAGAACGGCGGGACGCACACGAAGGGCCAGCTCAGCAATCAGCTTTCCTATATCACGCGCGATCATAAGCTGGCGCATTTCGTGGATAGTCGTGGCACATTCGATGGCAAGACGAAGTTCGATGACAAAGTCATCAAGAAGATCACGGATCGATTTGCCGAGCGTTGGGACAGTGGTTTCCGCCCGAAGATGGGCAACACCACGCACATGCTCATGTCGTTTCCGAAAGGTACGAAGTCGGAGGACGTGAGAGACATCGCGTCTGACGTATGTGAGCGGTTCTTTGAAACCTATGATGGCCACTTCGATTATGTGATTGCCGTCCACAAGGATCGGGATCATCCGCACGCCCACATCGTCTTGAACAGACGGTCCCAGGAGGGTGAGTTTTTCTATCTGGGTCGTGATCATCGGTTCAATTACGACGATTTTCGCTTCGCAATGGTGGAAGAGGCCGAGAAGTACAGTGTGAAGCTGGAAGCGACGCGGCGGGTTGATCGCGGTCTTGTCCATTATCCGCCCAGGACGCGGGAAATCTACGCGGTCAAGCAAGACGCTGAAAACGGTGCGATGCGCGAACCCGAACAGAGAGAGCGGGTAGGGCGCGATCTGGCACGAACAGTGGCAGAGATTGCCAGCACGAGACTTGTCTATCACTCGCTCGCTGCGGAGGCCTCAACCGACAGCCGAGAAGAAATTTCCGAGGCCCTTCTGAAAGCGGCAGAGCTTTTGGGCAAGGGAACAACCATTCAGCATGATGGAGACATTTACATGGGAGCCGCCGAGGACTTTGACGATCTGAGAGGGCAATATGCCGAAACCGTTGAGGAAGTGCAGGCCCGCATCGCACGGCTTCCTGAAGGTGAACGGGCGGCCAATGAACGAAGGCTGAACGACATCCAAGTCGGCCTCCGTCGGATGCAGCCGCTTGGTCTGCGATCTGTGACGCTTGAGCAAAAGCCTTCAGAGGGCGGGATTTATTCTGAGACGAATATCAACAGCGAGCTTGTTGGGCGATTGCAGGATGGGAGCACGCGAGCCCAGATTGACAACGCTTTGAGAGGGACCGGGATCAGGGCTGATACCGTCGTCAACCGCATCGCGACCGGCGCACCAAACGCGGCGCTAGAGCGTCAATGGGTTGCCGATGATCTTGCAAAGGTTGCCGAGGCGCAGGGTTTGAACCTTGAACGCAAGGACGACTTAGAGGCTGCGCGTGAGCGCTTGAACCAAGTGCATGTAGAGTTAGGCACCGCACTCGAGCGGGCAGAGGTGCTGCGCGATGACGGCGTGATTGAAGAAACTCGCGAAATCCGCTTCCACTTTGATCAAGAGCGATTGGACGACACGACTCGGGCGGTGCGCCAAGAATTGAGAGGGCAGGGGGTCAATGAAGCGCAGCTTGACGCCCGTGCCATTGAGATTGAAAACCGGGCGTTTGACCGGGTTAAGGCAGAGCAGCGGGACTATCTCGCAACGCGGCCTGAAATTCTTTCTGATCCAGGGGCTGTCTACCGCACAGACGAAGAGGGTAGGGGGCGGATCACAGATCGGGAGCTAGCGGATCGGCTTGATCGGGAGATAGACGTCATCCTTGACCGTTCGCCCGCCAATCAGAGCATTTCCGAGGCCGTCGCATCCGATTTCAAGGATCGCTACCCCGACATGCCCGATCACGTTGCACGAGGCTTGGGCGATACCTACGAGACGAGCTTCCGTTTGAATAATGAGCAGGAGTTGCGCGAGGCAGAGCTTGAAGCCGCCGATGGTGAGACTGCACGAGAAGCCGCGCTTGAAGCGAACCGGAATGACAATGGGATCGCGCAGACTGAAGCCGATGGTATCTCGTCAGCTGATAGGCGTGAGTTCGATGAACTCGAACGTCAGTTTGCGCTCACAGATTTCAATTATCCCTATTCGGATGACCCGAACGCGCGTGATGTAGGGCGCGAACAAGCGCAACGGGCGTCAGATGCATTTCGCTCGTTTGCGGCGAGGTCGCCACTACACGCAGCTATGGCTTCGAGTGCATGGGATCGCGCAACGGATATTATGCGAGGGCCAGAGGGATATCTGAGGCAGGAGAAGCGAGAGCCAATTCTGGAACGCGCTGAAGAATGGGAGTTGATGGGAAGACCAATCACTCTGGAGGAGATGGAGCGTGCGATTGAAGATGATCGAAATGATGACATCCAATTGGAGTGGCTGCAAAATTCGGGAATTGAACGTGCCGAGCAAGAAGGCATAGCCGCTCAAGAGAGCCGCAACATTCGCGCGATGGAGATAGACCAAACCAGTCTTGATCGTATGAGTTCGCGGGTGCGTGATGAAATCATGGCTGAAAATGCTGAAACCGAGAGTTTCGATCAACGCTATGAGCGTGCGGAAGCCATGGCTGCGAGCGGGGCCATCGAACATACGGCTCGGGCCCGCATTCTGCAAGAGCGTGAAGAATACCTCAGTCAAAGACCGGAGCTTGCCGCAGAGCGGGTCCTTCCATACTCGGATCTTCCTTTTGGCGCGAAGATCGAGGACCGCGAGCGCGTCGATCAGATCAGTCGCGAAGTGGACCGGGTTATGGCTGATCGTGACAATCGCGGAGAGGTTTCAACAGCCGTCGCCGATGATTTCCCCGCCCGTTATCCAGACATGCCGAACCATTTGGCCCGTGGCCTTGGCCGGACTTATGAGGTCGCAAGTGAGGCGCGCGATAGGGAAGCTATTCGTGATTATGAAGAAACCCGCATCGAGAACGAAGAAATCCGGCGCGTGGTTGAGCATGAGAGGTCTGACGACGTGTCGCCGTCGCTGGCAACGGACGAGCAGCGTCTCAGCTATCGCGAGCAGGTCGAGAAAGAGCTTGACGATGAGCAGATCGAGCGGTTGCGGGAAGGTGACAGCGACGCCTTGGAGAACATGTCTGACGACAGGCTAGACCGTCTCTACGCTGCGAAAGCCTATCTACAATCGGATGCAGCAACGGCGAACTCTGAAGCCTATCGCGAGGTCGTGGAAGAGATCGCCGAAGAGCAGTATGAGTTGCAACGAGACCGGCTAGTCGACTCTGAACGCGAAGGAGGGCCGGTCCATGGGTAAGGGTCGCATTGCATTTGGCGTCCTCATTCTTACGCTGTTGGCACTCACCATCGGCTATGTCGTTTCTTCTGCTGTCTTGACGTTCAAGGACTTAGGTTTTCAGGCCGATATCGACTTTTTCTATCTCGCGGAGAACTACTTATATCTTCGCCAGTACAGGCCTGAAGACTACCGGCTTGTGAACCTCATCATGGCTGGGATCGGCATTGCTGGTTTGATGATGAGCGTTGCCGTGTCCGGTTCGGCGCTGACCAAGTTCGGCCTCACGCATTGGCAGAAGAGCGGGGAGCTGGCGAAGAATGGGTTTTTTGGAAAGCCCGGAACAGGTTTCATTCTCGGTAAGCTGGCGAAGCCAAAACGCAAAGGCAAATATCTGGTTGCTAAGACCTTCCCGCACGCGCTCATTGTTGCGCCGACCGGTCGAGGCAAGACGACCGGTTTCGTCATACCCAATCTTCTAACGTGGGAAGGCTCTGCCGTTGTCCTGGATGTGAAGGGGGAGAACTTTGAGGCGACCGCACGACATCGTTGCAAACAGGGAGATAAGATCTTCCGCTTTGCGCCGACCGATTTTGAGGATCGCAGAACGCATCGCTATAACCCTTTGCTTCGCATTTCCGAATTGAAGGACCCGGCGCAGCAACAGATGGAGCTGCAACTACTCGCAACACTGTTTCTGCAGAATGAGAACGACCGCGTTCAAGGTCTCTTGAAAGGTGGGATCGATCTATTCGTCGCCGCAGGTCTCTTGGCACTCGAGCGCAAGAAGCCCACGCTTGGAGAAATCTACCGCATCGCGGCATCTGGCGGGAACAAGCAGAAGGAATATATGGCGCGCGGCGTGGAGGTGGAGAACGAAGCTGCGAAGCTGATTTTCACGCGGCTCGCCTCGACCAACAACGAAACGCTGACTTCCTATGTGTCGCTGTTAATGACTTCGGGCTTGGACCAATGGCAGAACCCGGCGATTGACGCTGCAACACAGGAGTCAGACTTCGATTTCCGGAAAATTCGAAAGGAGCCATTCAGCGTCTACCTAATTGTTCAGCCTCTGATGGTCGAACCAATGGCGCCACTGATCCGGCTGTTCTTTTCTGACCTTCTGGCGTCGATGCAGGACAAGGAACCAGGTCCGGACGAGCCTTGGCCGGTCATGATTATGCTCGATGAGTTCAACCGGCTTGGAAAAATGCCCATTGTGACGAAAAGCATCGAGACGCTGCGAGCGTATCGCGGGCATCTGGCAATCGTCACCCAAACGATCCCGGCGCTTGATGAAATCTATGGGGAAAACACCCGACGCGCTTTACAAGGGAACGCTGGGGTAAAGCTCTACCTTACCCCATCGGATGAAAAGACGGTCGAAGAGCTGACTAAGGCTGTCGGAAAGACGACAAAAAAGGTTGTCACGCAGTCGCGGGCAATCGGCAAAATGCCTTTTGAGGGTCGCAGTCAGTCGGTGAGGACGGAGGAAGTCTCATTGCTTCCGGAGGACGAAGCCAGGCGCTTGCCGCTTGATGAAATCGTTATGGTGATCGACGCGCAAATGCCTATCCGAGCAAAGCGTATCGAGTACTTCAACGATCCATTCTTCACGGGCATCCATGCTGCGCAAAAAGGGGATCTTCCTTTCCCTGAGAATGAGGTTTCCACTTCTATCGCCACAGCCGAAGAAGAAGTCGAGGAAGAGGATTTGACAGTCGAGGCCGGGGTTGAAACGCCTTCACCAGAGCCAACAGTAAGTCCACCGACTGACGCGGCGGCCCAGTTGCCTGCGGCGACGCCGACACCACCGCCAGCGCAAGGCAAGTTGCCAATTGAACCTGTTGATCGTCCAGCTCCGCCGCGCGAGTCTATTCAAATGGCTATGGCTACCAAACAACGTGAGACACTGCGCACGTCTAAGAGAAAGAAGGCCAAGGGTGTGGTGGCAGTTGATGCGGATCAGCAGCGTCAAATCGAATTGAACCTAGCGATGCAAACCGAGTTGATCTTAGAAGTGCCGACTGATGCGGATGTAGCCGAGCTGCAAAAGGCCATGGGTGATCTGGAAGACTTCAGAGATAGCTTGCCTGAGGAGGCGGACGTTACGCGGGGGCTAACTGCGAAAGCTGTTTAAGAGGGCAGTGGGGCGCTTCAATGCAGCGTCCGCGGAGGATGATCGAATAGGATTACGCGGAATCCTTCTGGATCGGAAGGCGGTGTAACGAGCAGGAATATTTCGTGTGATCCCTCTTTCTCATATAGGCAGCGATACTTACCCTTGTGATCGCCTTCGTCGGTAATTTCATCGTAGCGACAGGTGTAAGTAATCCCGGCGCTCTCCCATTCCGAGATACCTAATAAAGTGATCAGAGAGAGCGGTGTCCCATCGAGCATGATGAGCTTTTGATCAACAACGATTTGTTCCATGGGCATCCGACTTGTTAATGCGAAGACGGCCCGCGATGCGAGCCGTCTAGGGGATGTTGAATGCTAGCGCCCAATACGCTTGTTGCGGTCTATTTGCGCTTGGTAGTTTGGCGCTTGCCCTGCGTTGGGGTTGGTCGACGGCTGTGTGTTTGCGGGTTGTTGTTGCAAAGGAAGACCGTATCCTGGTCGAGTGGGCATTGGTTCCCTTCCCATCATGGCTCTTGTCTGAAGACCTGCTGCTGTAGCACCTGAGGCATTGCCCATGAGATATGCGTTGCGAGCTTGTTGCGAACCAAAGAAACCGCGACCAAAGTCATAGCCGCCGCCGAGCCCGCCAGTCATCGCAGGCATCATTATGTTGCCTGATATAGCACGCACAATGAACGGCGTCGCTATGATGAAGCCCTTAGCCATGAGTACCATCATGAAAAATGGGACAAGAGCACCAATGTTTGGTGCTGCCGTAGGGTCACCAAGTTCGCCAAGTAGAGAAGTTGAGACACCTGTGATCGTTGAAAAGACACCTGCGATTATGATGGGGTATATGGCAAAAGACACAGCTGCTGTTAGCCATCTCGCGAAGTAGTCTTTTGTAACATCGAAAAGAGTAAGAAAAATCATAATAGGCGCAAGGCCAAGGAGAAGGGAGATCATGAGGCGGGACGCGACCATAAGAAACGCAGCGAGTGCGCCCAAGAGAGAGAGCAGGAATACACCAAGGTTGGAAAGGATGGCCCCAGCCATCCAGTTCAGTTCTTCTCCTGCGGCGTTAAGGTAGTTGCCAAAATCGGCGATCATTAGGTCAAATTGTTCTGCGTAGGTGCCCGAAGGACCTGGTGTGCCGCCGCCAACGGCTGCAATCAGTGATCCGGCGATACTGTCAATGCCGCTCAAGATGGCCGAGCTCAACAAGTTAAACTGTGTCCAGTTTTGAGCAAATATCCCTATTAAGACGATCTTCGCACCCAGCCAAAATGCTGATTTCCCGTCCATAGCTCGGTATTGGAAAACCATATTGATGCAAACGAGGATCAGAACGAAGGTCACGCCGACGGTCGTCATTGTGCCGACTGTTGCTGCCACTGCACCAAATTGCGTTTCTGCGGCGTCGTCCAGAAAGCCCTGAGACGTATCGACAAGGTACGAAACGACACTCATGTTTTTCTCCTACATTACCAGTTGCCGACGGCTTCACACAGCGCTTTGACGGAAATGCGCACAGCAGTGCCCTGGTCTTGGAATTCACGCCGGGTTTGCATCAATTCAAACTCTTCGACGTGTAGATAATTGTCGTTGAATCGCTGAATGGCGTTGTCCCACGAAGGATACAGGGTTTCGCATTCACAATCTCCTGCTTCCGAAACGCGCTCATATCCTTCCAACCGGTAGATCGACTGTATCAAGAGTCGCTTGCTACTTTCGCGGACATGCAAGTTTCGCATCCATTCTGGTTCAGGCGGACGTTCCTGACAAAACTCGTAATTGCGCTCCATCGTTGGCACTAATCCCTCAGCTGATGTGAGCGACGGCGACAAGCAGACGGCAGCCGCGAGCAGTAGGCTGAATGTCTTCATGCTCGTTTCTCCTTTTCACCTTGCATCTCTTCTTCCGAAAACTCGTATTGGAGCAACACGGTGTAGAGCCCCTGCATCCCTTGCATGTGCGTCATCGAGATGATCTTCCAACCATTGATTGTGTACGAGGCAATTGCTTGTTCCATGTCTTCATGTTTGAATTTTTTGTCCTGAACAAATGTAAGAATTTTCGGCATGTAGCTTTTTCCATTGCTCATCATAGGGCCTCCTTTCCTAGTTCTGTGCCAGGCAAATAGAATTCGGTAATCCCACGCTTGCCGTCTTCACGGCCCGCCTGAATGATCACGTCAATTGAGCTTTCGATGTAGTCTACCATATCCCTATAAGGTATTGGGACTTCTGTCTTTAACGCTGCGATTGCTAGGCGCTGGACTGCCAGTTGAGGCGTTTCCGCGTGTAGGGTGGTCATCGATCCGCCGTGGCCAGTGTTGATGGCCTCAAGGAACGTCATGGCCTCTTTACCGCGTACCTCACCCAGAATGATCCTGTCAGGGCGCATCCGGAGGGTGGAAGTCAGCAAGATATCGGCCGTCTGGTGTGGCGCGTCGCGGTTTGAAATCAACGTGACCGAATTCGGTTGCGTTGGCAGCAGCTCTGCCGCTTCTTCAATGGTCAAAATCCTTTCAAGGTCATCGACGTAAGAAAGGATTTTCCGTGCCGCCACTGTCTTCCCTGTAGACGTTCCGCCAGAGACGATCATGTTGAGCTTGTTTTCAACGCAATGACGGATGGCCGCGTCGATGTCACCGCTAGCCACGACTTGGCGAAGCTGTCGGTTCTTTTCTTGGCGCCGCTCTTCCAGCTTACGTTCTTTTCCATAGAGGAAGCCCAATTTGATTGAATCGAGGGGCAAGCTGGAAAAGAACCTCAAACTGATCGACATGCCCCGGTTTACGGCGGGAGGTGTGATGACCTGTGCGCGGATCGGGCGGTCACGATAGCTGATTGAGACCGAGACGATGGGCTTGTCCTTGGAAAGTGGCGTTCCGGCGTCAGACGCGATCTGGTTGCCGAGGTCTTTGACTTGATCCTCTGTCAGAGTTTGTGAAAGGCGAGACATGAAATGGTCGCCTTGGAACTCTCCCCAGCAAGAGCCATCCGGGTTGATGCAGATTTCGATCACATCTTCCCGTTTGGCGTCCTCTAGCCGGTCAATTGAGGATTGAAGGTAGCTCAGCGACATAGGATCAGAAAATCTCCAAGTCACGATCAACCATGACTGTGATGCGCGCTCCTTGGTCGACGTAGATCACAGGTTTGATTGAAAGGTATTCACCGATGATACTGCCTGTTGCGTCGGCGAGGTCGTCGCCAACGTCTTCCAGCACATCTTCGGCAAGTTCATCTTCGGTTTGGTTTGCGGCAACGGTTGGGGCGGCGGATATCAGAGAGATTAGCGCTGCGGAGCCGAAGCGCTCGGTAAAGCGTGTGTCAACGAAACCAGTTGTTCCAGAGCGTCCAAGTTCATCGGCTCCAAAGGAGCTGATCTGAACGGATTGATTGGTCGGTAGGATGATGCGGTCCCAAGCAACGGTTACACGGCTTTGAGCAATCTCCGCACCAGAACGATAACGACCAATGAGCCGTGATCCAGCTGGGATGAGGAGGCGTGACCCGTCATAGCTGTAGACGTTCTCAGATGTGATCGCTCTTACTTGGCCCGCAAGTTCGCTAGAAATAGCGGTTTCCAAAGCTGCCTGAATGACGGTGCCCTGAATGACCGTATTTGAGGGATTTGCGATAACTTCGGATTGGGTCACTTGAGATGGGAGGGCACCGTTGAGAACGAAGTCAGTGACATCTCCGAATGTACGTTCTGCCAGTTCGATCCCTGGACCGCCATTTGTTGCTCCGCCAAAGGCGATTGTTGGTGATTGTATGCGGGCTTCCTGGAAAGCGCGTTCTTCGTCCGCGCGGCGCTGTAATTCGGCCAAACGCCGGGCCTCTTCTTCGCGGCGCAGTCGCTCTTGTTCCCGCAAACGCAGTTCGTCTTCGGTTGGGCCAACAGGCGCAGGGGCGGGGGCATTTGCTTCCAATCGCGCTAGATCGAGGTCCATGCGGAGCTCCTGAAGCTCACGATCGCGCTCCGCCATTTCTGCGGCAAACTGTTCCTGTGCCGCTTCCGAAGCAGCCTGCAACTCTGCCAGTTGTGCGGTCAGCGCATTCATTGCGTCTGCAGCTGATGTGTCCTCTTCAACAACAGGTTCAGAGGCATTTTGTATCGCCTCAATCTGAGCTTGAAGTGCTGCGATCTGAGCAAGGAGTTCGGCATTGGGCTCAGGATTGGTAGCTGGGACCTCTACGATTTCAGGTTCGGGTGGGGCAGGGGGCACGAATGGCTCAATTGCTCCGAAGCCATCGCCCTCTGGTTGGAATTCGTCAGGTGTCGCGGTCGGCAACACGACTTCTTCCTCGGGCTGGTTCAACATGTAGAAGAATGCACCCGCCATTCCGATCAAAGCGACAAAGAGAATAGCAATCACAGGCGAGCGGCGTTGCGATGCAATTGGCGCGCCCGCAGCACCGGCTTCGAGACGCGCAAGACGTTGGTTTACTTCTGCTTGGTTCGGATCATCGCTCATGATGTGCCCCCCGTTGCATTTGCTTGAATGCAGACCACAGTTTCGCCAAGGCGCAACACCCATTGAGAGTTCACGCCAGATACGCGGATCACGCGAGGATCTGTTTGTTGGGAATTGACGGTGCGTTCGCGGCCGTTTGAGTAACGGAAGATTGCTGGGACAGGAGCTTTCCGAGCGAATTGGAAGTATGTGAACGTGCCGTCATCCCAGATACGCGTTGGTGTTATCTCTGATCGTGAGCTGGCGCCGTAGTTGTAGTTCGGTGCCTGCGCAGCGACGGCATTCTGAGGTCGTCTTTGTTCATCAGGATAGCGGAACTGGACCACATAGAAGGTGGGTGAGGACACTTCTTTCACGTTGAAATAGTAACTGCGGCGGTTGGTGTAGACGGTCACATTGGTGTGGACGCCGCGCGCGACCGGCTTAATCGCGAACGCCTGCCCGCCAGGCACGCCATCAAGTTCAAATCCCTCGGTGTCACCGGATAGGATCGAGCGGATAGTTTCACCGTCTCCAAATTCAACAGTGGTCACATGCGTGAGCGAGACATTCAGGCGGAAAACCTGGCCGTCTTGATAGGTGGCAATTCGCACTCGTGCGTCGTTGGGGCCGCGGCGCGGCGTGGCTTCAGCAAGAGCTGTCGATGCGGCGAACATCAATGCCAGCAGGGCTATTCCGAGACTGCGCATATCAGTTCTCCAATCTGTCTGAACGGATCGAGTATTCGATCACTGTGAAGCCAAAGGGGTTCGTCCAAACCTGATCAATCGTACGGGCTTCTTCGGGCCGGAACTCGAAAAGCATGGTCGCAGTGAACATGCCAGCTTGGACGCCTTGAATGGAGGTGAGCCGCTTGCGCAACCGGACAGTCGCGCGGTTCTCGCCAATCAAGTTTACGCTGAGAATTTCGACATCCAGCGTAGAGTTGCTGCCGTAGACGGTTGGCGGATACTGGGCGTTCGCGCTGTTCCATTGGGCGCGCACAGAGGCTTCGGCGCGGCCATCTGAACGTTGCAAAACACTGTTGATCCGGACGTCGTTGTCCAGCTGATTGTAGACCTCACGATCAGTTACATAGCGGAAGATTTCAGCTTCGATCACTGCCTGATTGCCAGTGACCGCGCTTGCGCCAACAGAGACTTCAGGCAACGCAAACCCCGTTTCGGGATCGTAGGGCACGACCACCGGGGGTGGGTCCACATCGAGAATGGCGACAGCGACGGCACCCAGGCATCCGAGAAGACCAAAGGTTAGTCCGGCTAGCCCGAGCTTCTGCCAGAGGCGTTCACGGCGCAGCGCACCGTAGACCAGCTCTTCCTCAATGATCTCTTTCTCGTTGTCCAATATCTCAATCCCTCAATGTTAATCGCCGAGGTCTGGAATGGTAAATTCCATGAAGTTTTGCTCTTCAGCGATGGTGGCTGCATCGATGACACCACCGGTGCCGTCGCCTACGGTTTGAACGGCTTCGAGCTGCCACATCGCGACGAGTGCAATGGCCAGTTCAGCCGTTACACGCGTATTCAGGTCGACGCTTTCTTTGAGTTCGTCCATGTCATCAATCAGGCCAACAAGGCGGTCGACGCGCTCAAGCGATTGGCCCGCATCCTCGTAGCTGTTCTGCGCTGCAGACGAGACGAGGGCGCCGGTGGTCGCTTGCGTTGCGATACGTTCAGCTCCAGCGTTACCGCTCGTTGCCATTTCGTTGAGCGTGTCTTCATCAAAACCGAGGTCTGCAAGAACGCGACCCATCTGGGTTTGGATTTGGCCTGCGCCGGAACCGCTGAGGCCTGAAAAGTCACCAGTTCGAATTGCCTGGATCGTCGCTTGAATATCACCAAACTCTTGATCGAGAATGCCGTTCAACTCGGCTTCCATCTCGGTCGCGATCACTTCTGGGAGTTCAGCCAGTCGAGTAAGAGCAGCATAGGTTTCTTGGAGCTGGGCCAATTGATCCGTGAGTGTGGAGAGTTGTTCTCGAAGCTGTACGAGCTGCTCGTTTTGCAGCAGTTCATCTTCGATCATCTGGCGAAGTTGCTGGATATTTTGGGCAATGTTCTGCGTATCGACGACGGGCACACCTTGCGCAAAAGCAGGGGTAGTGATCATGGTTGTGGGTGCAGCCAGGCCGAAAGATAGAAGGGCGGTTAAGGCGAATGTCCGAACGGTGTTGCGGACGTAGGTGATGTGAAGCGTTAAGGCGCGCATTAGTCTAGGTCCTCTATGGTGAAGTTCATGAATTCTTGTTCTTGCATCCGAGCTGCCGCGAGACGCAGTTGTTCAGCGCTTAAGGGTTGGGTCCGAGCGGCTTGCAATCTTGTCCTTGCTGCTATGAGACGGACCAGTTCGGCTCTGGCGTAGGTGTTCAACGCCATGGACTCCTGCACATCGGCGGTGGAGCCAATGCGGGTCACAATATCCCGCACGCGAAGGGCGGCTTGACGGATCGCAGTAGGGGAATTGCTGCCATAGAAGGCTGCACCCGTGCCCATCATCGACAGGTTCGAGTTCGCCAGTAGGGCAGGGTCGATCGTGCCGAGCGCTTCGATCCCGCCGATCCGCGCCAAATACTCGTTGTATTTCTGCGGAATGACGGTGACGTAGTGCTGTGTTTCTTTGAAAGGAGGCACACCGCTATATTCGATCACGCGACCCGGACCTGCATTGTAGGCAGCCAGCGCAAAGATGATGTTGCCATCAAACCGGTTGAGCTGTTGTGCTAAATAACGTGCGCCGCCCTCTACTTGTAGATACGGGCTGGTTCGGTATGCGGGATTGATGCCGAGATCCCCAGCGGTTCCGGGCATGATCTGTGTCAGACCATAGGCACCGACAGGGCTCTCTGCGCGGATCACGAACCGGCTTTCTTGCCAAATCAGAGCTTGGATCAACGCTCGCCATTGGACCACTGAAAGACCAGCTGCCGAGACGCCAAGGCGACTATGGGTTTCTTGCGCCACGCGTATGATGAGCTGTTCGATGTTCTCCGCCGCATCGCCAAACATCTGATCACCAGCGGGATTAGGGTCGACATCGGCGGTCCCATAGACCGCTTCCACTGATCTGTTGGAATCTCCACTGCCATCTTCGAGGCCAGTGACCATTCCTGAAATCGCAACGCCGCCCGCTTCAAAACTCGTTTGTGCGTCCAGAATGGCGTCCAGAATTGAAAGCTGTTCGCGCTCAATCTCGGATATGGCCTCTTCAACCGCGAGTGTGTCACCCTGGACGGCCAGATCGGCTTCCCGATCCGCTGTTTCGATGATGTCGCGCGCTGTCAGCCCAGAGTCGACAACCGGCACGCCCTGGGCAAACGCGCTGGTCGAGACGCTGAGCATCAACAGTGTTGCGACGGTGAGCTTACTCATTGGCAATGTCCTCCAAATCGAGCAGATCATCACCGCCAAGTGCTTCGAAATTGCAGTCCATTAGTGCAGGGCCGCGCGACACGAAGCTAAAGCAGTTTGCTTGTGGCTCTTGGTATTCGGCACAACCCGCGATCAGGCAAAACAGCAGGAAACAGGGTAGTTTTCGCATTATTGGAGCCTCCAGAAGTCAGGCCGATCCCGATAATCGGAGCCGACGAGTTTTTCACCTGCTTCCATCCCGCCAAGGATGGTCAGGTTGTCGCCAAGAGCGCTAAGGTCTGCGTCTATAACGACTGAGCCTTGGTCATCTCGAATGAGTGCCAAGCGTGAGTTCGTGCCTGTGTTGAGAAGCGTATCCAGCTCTTTTCCGTAGAGATTGAGCATCTGATAGTCCGAGGCATTGGCACGAATGTTCGGGAGAAGAACCTGCGTCGGCACGGCCTCAACGATGGTTTTGCCTGTACGCGTCCGTTCGAGCTGGCTCGCATACTGCGTCATCATTACGGCCACGGTGTTCTGTTTTCGAGCTGTGACCAGCCATTGTGACAAGCGTTCAGCAAAATACTCGTTGTCGAGCGCCTTCCATGCTTCATCAATGATGATGATTGTGGGGCGGCGGTCTTCGATCTTTCGCTCAATCCGGCGAAACAAATAGCTGAGAACAGCCATTCGTTCCTTGTCGCTTTCGCTGTCGAGGATCCCGGTCAAGTCGAAGCCAACTAAATCCCCATCCAGCGAGAAAGTATCTTCAAGACTATGGCCGAAAATCCAGCCGAACCGGCCTTTCTCTGCCCATTCAAGAACGCGCTGGTTGAGATCGCCATCGTCGTCCATCGACATGAAGAGTGATGCGAAGTTCTGCCAGTCCCGGAGGTTTGGATCAGTGGCTTGCGCGTTCTGGCGAACACATTCCACGATCCTGTTGGTCTGAGCCGGTGTGAGCGGCTTGTCCTCGCGGTAGAGCAGGGAGCCGAACCAGTCGGAGAGCCATGCGATCCCGCGCTTGTCCACTTCCGTCCAGAGAGGGTTAAGCCCTGTGGGCATCCCGCCCTGGATCGTTGTGTAGCTGCCCCCGTTGGCTCGCACAGCCATTTCCATACCTTGTCGATAGTCGAAGACGAAGACACGCGCACCAGCACGCACTGCCTGCGTCATGAGAAACGCTGCAAAGACCGATTTACCGGAGCCGGGACGGCCCATGATCAACGTGTGACCACTGGTGGGCTCTTTTTCAGGTGATCCGGCCTCATGAAAAGAGAAGCGATAAGCGCTTTTTTCAGGGGTCGGGAACATCGAGATAATGCTTCCCCACGGGACTTCCTGCGCTTGCTTTCCAAGCTGTGTCCGATGAAACGGCGCAAAATCCGCAAAGTTGACGTTCGTCACGGTGCTGGCGCGCAACCTCTTGGGTTGATTGCCGGGATGTTGACTGAAGTAGTGTGTATTTGCGCCCAAGCTATCACTGATCATTGTCACCCCCTCGGACGCGGCAGCGTTGACGATTTCAGCGCCGAGAGCTTCGAGGCCTTCGAGGGTGTCGGAGAATACGGTGACGACCATGTGGTGATCACCCATGCTTGCTCGCTTCGAGGCCAAATCGTCAGCAAGAAACGGGAGTTGTTCTCGCGCTGAGATTTCTGCGTCATCTGTGGCCTGTCGTCGCTTGGCCTCGCGTTTGATCCTCGCAATCGTCAAGTTTGTGTTCACTGGTGTGAATGAGTGCGTGACAATCATATCGACGGGCAGGTTCAAGCCATCGAACATCGTGCAGGAGGTGTTCTGTGGATAGTCTTTAACGCTGTAGCTTTTGCCGTAGCGTTTGCCAGCAACGCCCTCAGAAAGTTCAAAGTAGTCGCCGAAGAAGGTTGCCCGCGTATTTGCAACAGAAGACGACATAAAACCGAATTTTGACGTGTGGTAGAGTGGCAGTTCTTGCCCGGTGTTCAACGCGCCGAGAAACCCGACCAACTCACCCTTTTCAGCGGAAAGAAGGGTTGGCTTCAGTTCAGCTAGCCCGGACATAAAGATGCCGACGGCTTGGTTAAGGCGGCTGACCCTTTTAGCGGTTTCCTCGCGCAGCGTTTCAGGGGACGGCTTGCGCATGTATCGCATGAACGTCTTTGGAGGAGGGCGGTGGATTACCGTCAACGTTAACGTTTTGTCACGCAATCCGCTTTTCTCCATTTTAGTCCGCCAGAGGGCGTCAACCTCTGCTGCAAAAGTGCGTCCTTCGATGGGTTCTAGGTCCACCTTGATCGACTTGGAAACCTTGTGAACATAGTAACTGAACTCTTGGCCAAGCTGTGCAATCAGGCGGGCGAATAGGGCACGTGTGTTGTCGAGATAGTCGTCATCGGTTGTGTAGCTGTTCACCCCGGTAATGCGGATGCATTGGAACAGCTCGTTGACGCGCGTGCGCACCGTATGGTCATCAACGAGACTGACATACGGCAACATGTGCGCCAGTTGCCTTTCGTGCTGGAACCACTGTGGCATCAGCGTCCGTTCATCCAAATCATCACGGGGCATAACTGTCTCCGCCATGGATTTTTCTATTTCTCGTGCGAGGGGTTTCCTGAAGGACCGCCATGAGGACATCTATGAAACGGGGATCCCAATCGGCTGCTTTCCACAGAACCGGATACAGAGCTGCGCCGATGCCAAGCACCGCAAAGCTCTGTACCCAGATAAACAATAGGGCCGTGCCGAACATCCAGACTACCGCGTACATGATTGGCAGCCCAAACAGCGTTGATGGTCGAACTAGACCTTGGAACAGAGTTGATTTCTCAGCCACGTTTGCGCCCTTATGCCCCGAAAACCGTCGCAACGATTGTAGGTGCTGCGGCAATGCCCATTAGTCCGGCCAACACCCAGATAGCTTGCCGAAGATCAATGATGTTGAACCACCAGCTTGCGAACACCCCCATCAAAGCGAGTGTTCCGAGGACGACTCCAAGCGGGCCAGTCATCGCGTCCACGATGCCTTGAAAGAAGCTGACAAAAGGCGAAAGGTCGACCGACTGAGCCATGGCTGGTTCGGCGATAACGACAAAGACTGTCATTGCGGTGAGTAATAGTTGAATTGGCCTCATGAGTTTTCTCCTTCAAGCCTGTTGAACACGGCCAGCACCCGCTGAACGTGGTTTTGCGTTTCACGGTAAGGTGGGATGCCCCTGTACTGCCTGACGGCATCGGGGCCAGCGTTGTAAGCAGCCAAAGCAAACCGCGCGTCACGGAAGGTCGCCAATTGGGCGGCCAGATAACGTGCGGAGCCGTCAAGATTTGCCCGCCAATCATAAGGGTCGACGCCAAGGTCATCGGCAGTTCCCGGCATGAGTTGACCAAGGCCAATCGCGCCAACATGCGAGCGTGCATTTGGGTTGTAGGCGCTTTCGACTTCAATGTTGGAGCGGAACAGCAGCCGCCATTCCGTTACCGTGAGACCGGCTGCGCGCAAACCTTGGTGGCTCGCATATCGCAAGGCGGTCTCATCTATCGCGGCAAGAATGTGAGGGCGGGGAACGGCAACGCGTGGCGCAACAGCAGCTACACGGAATGACCCGTCGCTTGGTTCTTCAGTTGCGTTGGTGTCGGATGTGGCATTGGCCCCAAAAATGGCAAGGGGGGCGTCCGAATTTCCTTGGCCGATACCGTCGTTGTAAGTTCGCGCAAATCTCTCTTGGGATTGCGAGGCTGAGAGCGAGCCATCGCTTTCCATCGTGAAGACCATTTGTGCGGATGCACCATTGGCTGCAAAAAGGAAAGCTAGGAGGCTAGTCTTCCTTAGAAATGTCTTCCGACTGAGACAGTGTAAAGGTCCAGCGCTGACCTTCGTAGACAGGGAATGCGATGACGGAGAAGCCGAGGTCGATAAGGAACGAGACCAATCCGGTGACTGTTTTGAATGTCCTGATCTGGATGTAATCACCGGCGTTTCTGGCGCGGGCGGTGACGAGTTGTTTTTCGACACCCTCGTCGTTGACAGCACGAAGAACCCAGACCCCATGCCACACCGAATTCTTCCGGTAAGCATCAACCTTGCATACAACTTCGACGTGATATCCAGATTCAATAAGGTCTTTGAATCCTGCTTCTGTAACCACATTCGGCGCTTCTTTTGCTAAATCCATCGCCATAGCGCGCTCTTTCATTCGTTGGGCGCACCGAGGCATTCGCTTCGATGAGCCATAGTTACAATAATACGGTTTTGTGTGCAAGATACGGTTTTGTCTTGCATATACCCTCAAACCCGACGACATTAATTCGCACGCAAGCGCAAATTTCTCAAGCATTGAAGGCACAAAGCCATGAAGGCATGTAAGTCAGCCGCTTTCTATATTTATGTATTTTTGTTGATATGTCTTTCCGGAGCCGCAGCAGCTCAAACGTGCTATGCGCCACAGCGCCCATTTGTTCCTACTGATCCAGATGATGTCAAAGAGTATCGGGATCTCATTGGTCGCGACTTTGAAACATACATCGCTGACATCCAAAGCTACTTTAGATGCCTTGAAGTAGAACGAGCGCGCGCCTTCGAAGAGGCGAGGGAGGTTAGTGAAGAGTATGGGACGTTTCTTCAAATATCGGAGGAATGATGTGAGTAACTGTTGCAACCAAGTAAAATGTCACTGGTTGAGCAAAGCAGAAGTGTCACCAAGAACGCTGACGATAGCAAAGCTTAACAAGGCGGGGACCTCACATATCGCAGCCCTAACTGGCTTTGCGGGGGCAGGCGGAGCGGACGCTCGCGCTCAAAGCAGCGAAGGTGTCAAAAGAGCCCAAAATACAGCATGCTGCAATTCGCACCAAGGTCTGAAAACAGGTGCGGAGCGGTCGTTCGAGGATGGTTTAGTGCGTCTGTCCGGCGATGGATTGGGCGGATTTCAATTGAAATTCAATAATCTAACTCATACCGTGTGCACTGTATGTGCAACTTGAAATCGCCTTCTAGCGCGCCCAGAAGAGTGTTTGGCGGGACTATTGACTTGATACCATTGCGGCTCGTTTGAGCGAGTAAGAATGGTCTGTCCGATATCAGCTGGATGAATGATGGGTGTGCGTATCAATGACGCGACAGTTTCATGAAAACTTTGGGTCCTATGCGGTCGAGACTCCAAAAACCTTAGCCAACTTTATTGCCTTGGCTCCAGACGCCGCGGAGAAGAGGTGTTTCGCCGATTTGGCGCACACGCAGAACATCACCGCGCAATCCTGTTTTCAAAGCACCACGGTCATGCAACCGCACGGCACTCGCAGGGTTGATGGTCACGGTAGCAATAGCGCGGGGAAGATCATTCCAAATATCTGCAAGGCGGAAGGCCGACAATAGCAGCGCTGAGGGCACGTAGTCTGACGAGACAATGTCGAGAAGATCGGCTTTTGCGAGGGCCTCTGCCGCAACATTGCCGGAGTGAGATCCGCCGCGGATCAGGTTGGGTGCGCCCATCATCACGGCAATTCCGTGCACGCGGCAGGCGGCTGCGGCTTCAACCGTTGTGGGAAACTCGGCAAACCCCACGCCGTTCACCGCTGAGGTTCCAACATGATCGGCCGTGGTATCATCATGGCTGGCCAGAACTGCACCCAGACGGCGGGCTTCTTTCACTGCACCCACCTCGTGCTTTGCCCCGAGGCGTTTTTGCAGACCCAACAGGGTCTCAACATGTTCGGCAAACTCTGCGTCGTTCATCCCGCGCTTCTTTGCGACGTATGTTTTCAGCGCGGTCAGATCGCGAAACTGGCGCTGGCCCGGGGTGTGATCCATCAGGCTGACGATGCCGACCCTGTCTGACGATCCGAACGCCGCCAGTTCCTCAAGCAGCGTCTCTGAACAGATTTCGGCCCGTAGATGGAGGAAATGACTGATCTTGAAATACCCTTGTGCGCGCGCTGCCAAGAGTTCATCCGCCAGCTTTCGGGCGTAGTCAATGTAGCGTCCTTTGCCGCTATGGATGGACCCCACCCGCATGGCGTCAAACACCGTCGTGATGCCAGTGGACGCCAGCTCAGCATCGTGCGCGATCAGGGCGGGCAAATGTGGCCAGTCCACCTCTGGGCGCGGTTCGATATGGCGTTCGACATTGTCTGTATGCAGTTCGACAAGACCGGGAATAACGAGATCACCGGCACAATCCAGGGCACCGGTTGGGACATGATCCCCTTCAGTAATGTCACAAATGACGCCTTGTTCGATTGTCACCGCACCAGTGAGTATCTGATCCTCCAACACAAGCTGCGCATTGGCGAGACATAGGTCGCTTGACACATCGTTGTCACAAGCCTTTGTCAAAGAGGACGTGGGAAAAGGGGAATTCATGTCATACTCTCGATTTGCAATTTACTTTGTGCCGCCGGTAGGGCCCTTGGCCGATTTCGGCGCATCTTGGCTCGGTTGGGATGTTTTGCATGGCTGTGAGGCATCCCAGCCCAATATGCCGGGTCTGGATGACATCACGATGACACCGCGCAAATACGGGTTTCATGCGACTTTGAAACCGCCATTTCGTCTGGCAGAAGGGCAAAATGTGCCGGCTCTGGAAGCTGCCGCATCTGACCTTGCTGTCAGCCTCGCGCCGGCCATATGTGACGGCTTGGAATTGACGACTTTGGGCGGTTTTCTGGCGCTGACCCCGCAAGACGATATGCAAGCAGTGCGCCGGGTTGCTGGGGCCTGTGTGCGAGAGCTTGATCAATTTCGCGCCCCGGCTTCCCAAGCAGAACTCGCGCGCCGTCGCAAAGCCGGTCTGAGCCCGCCGCAAGAGGCGCTGTTGGCGCAATGGGGCTATCCTTACGTGATGGAGGAATTTCGGTTCCACATGACCCTGACGGCGCGGCTGCAGCAGGATGACATCGCCGTATGGTCGGCTGCTGTGCGGCGTCATTTGCCGGACCTGCCTAGCCTTTTTGTGTTGGATCAGATCGCTTTGTGCGGTGAGCGGGAAGATGGCCGGTTCGAGGTGATCCATCGCTACAAACTCACCGGCTGAAGCAGCGCCGCGCCCCGGGCGATGGTCTGAGACAGCGGACCATCGTTTGCGAGGTTGATCACCTTGAGCCCAGCCGGCAAGGGCTTGTCAGCCTGGGCAAGGCGTTTGCTGATCTCTTTTTCCGTCTCACGGGCCCGCGCGGCCAGACGGTGCGCAAGTGTTTCGGGTTTCGCGGTGATGTTGAGAACGACGAAGCGTGGGAAAATCTCGGCCGCTTGGGCCAGAGCCTTGCGGGAGAAATTGACAAGGCAATCGGTGCCCTTGCCAAGTTGGTATTTGACGGTGATCGGAATGCCGTAGTGCAGGCCATGCGCGCCCCAATACACTGCAAACGCCCCATCCTGCACCATAGCTTCAAATCGTGGTACAGACACCGCATCGTAGTCCTCGCCGCCCAAGTCGGGCGCACGTGTGATGACGCGGCGCACCAGGTGCAAATCGGGTATTGCGTCGTGTAGGCCCGCCATCACGCTGTCTTTGCCAACACCCGATGGGCCGACAACCGCGATGAGGCGTCCCCCGGACTTTGAGGCAAGCGTCATGCAGCAATTCCGGGGGTAAAGCGGCCGACATCAATTTCGCGATCACAGACGCGGGTACGGGCTGCCTCATCATGGAAAATACCGATAATGGCCGCGCCGCGCGCTTTGGCGTCCTCGATCAAGGAGAGCACCACCTCGCGGTTCGCAGCGTCTAGGCTCGCGGTGGGTTCATCAAGTAACATCGCAGGGTAGCTGTGGGCAAAACCACGTGCAATATTGACTCGCTGTTGCTCGCCGCCTGAGAAGGTCGTGGGAGACAAGGACCACAGCCTTTCGGGGATGTTTAATTGGGTCAGAAGCGCCGATGCGCGGTCCTGCGCTTCGTCTGCCGGTACTCCTAAAGCGCGCAGAGGCTCAGCAACCACATCGAGCGTTGGCACGCGCGGCACCACACGCAGAAACTGGCTAACATAGCCTAGCACATCACGGCGCAATTTGATGATGTCGCGCGGCTCAGACCGCACGATGTCCAAACCGCCAATGCGAATTTCACCTGCCTGCGTCAGGTAATTGCCGTAGATCATCCGCATTAGCGTGGATTTACCAGCACCAGAGGCCCCAGTGAGCGCGACGCATTCGCCAGGGGCAACCGCGAAGGACACATCGCTGATCACCTCGATCACGGCACTTCCCTGATTGTGCAGGGTAAAGGTTTTGGAGACGTCTTTGAGTTCAATCATGGCTCATACCTGTAAAACGGAACTGACAAGAAGCTGGCTATAGGCATGCTGCGGATCGTCCAGTACCTGATCTGTCAGGCCCGCCTCGATCACGCGGCCTGATTTCATCACCATCAGGCGGTCCGCCAGCAGGCGAACAACAGCTAGGTCATGGGTGACGATGATCGCTGACAACCCCATGTCGCGCACGAGTCCGCGCAGCAGATCCAGCAGTCGCGCTTGAACCGACACATCAAGACCGCCTGTGGGTTCATCCATGAACACGAGACGCGGGCCCGTGACGAGGTTGCGGGCGATCTGCAAGCGTTGCTGCATCCCGCCCGAGAATGTTGTGGGTCGATCATCTACACGGGACGCATCAATCTCGACCCGCCCCAGCCAGTCCGTGGCCTTGTCGCGGATATCGCCGTAGTGACGCTCTCCCACAGCCATCAACCGCTCGCCTACATTGCCGCCGGCGCTGACGCCCATGCGCAGCCCGTCACGGGCGTGTTGGTGGACAAAGGCCCAATCGGTACGACCGAGCATCCGCCGCTCCGGCTCTGACATGGTAATTGTGTCGCGGGGGCCGTCGGTGCGGGTGTCGAACACCACCTGTCCCGCATCGGGGGTCAGATGCCCTGCCATGCAATTAAGCAAGGTGGATTTACCTGACCCGCTTTCGCCAACGATCCCCATAACCTCACCGGGATACAGGTTAAAAGACACATCGGCGCAACCGATATGCGCACCATATCGCTTGGTGATGCCTTGAACGGAAAGCAAAGGTGTCATGCTGCGTCCTTTCCTTTGTGGCCCGCTGCCTGGCGCGCTTCGCAATAGTCGGTGTCAGAGCAGACAAACATCCGCCCACCTAAGTCATCGATGATCAACTCATCCAGATAGCTGTCTGTCGCACCGCACATCCCGCAGGGGTGATCAGCCTTGGACGCCTCAAACGGATGATCCTCAAAGTCGAGGCTGACCACTTGGGTATAAGGGGGCAGCGCGTAAATTCGTTGTTCGCGCCCCGCGCCAAAAAGCTGGATTGCGGCCATATCGCCCAGTTTGGGGTTGTCGAATTTGGGGATCGGCGAGGGATCCATTACATAGCGTCCTTCGACCTTAACCGGATAGGCGTATGAGGTTGCGATATGACCGTGGCGGCTGATATCTTCGTAAAGTTTCACATGCATCAGGCCATATTCTTCAAGGCTGTGCATCTTACGTGTCTCGCTTTCACGGGGTTCAAGAAAACGCAGCGGTTCGGGGATAGGCACCTGATAAACAAGGATCTGACCCTCGTGCAGCGGTTCTTCGGGGATGCGGTGCCGGGTCTGGATCACAGTGGCATCACTTGTCGCAGTGGTCGTCGCAACACCTGCTGTCCGCTGAAAGAAAGTCCGTATTGAAACGGCGTTTGTGGTGTCATCGGCCCCTTGGTCGATCACCTTGAACGTGTCCTTGGGCGTCAGCACCGCAGCCGACACCTGCACGCCGCCTGTTCCCCAGCCATAGGGCATTGGCATCTCACGAGAGGCGAAAGGGACCTGATAGCCGGGAATAGCAAGTCCCTTAAGGATCGCGCGGCGGATCATGCGCTTGGTCTGTTCGTCCAAATAGGCGAAGTTATACTCGGTCATTCCGCTGCCTCCTGCACCTGTTGCGCACCCGCTTCGCGACGGAGCTTGCGCACCAGTTCCAATTCAGATTGAAAATCGACGTAATGGGGCAGTTTGATATGTTCTAGGAACCCCGTCGCCTGAATGTTGTCGGCGTGATACAAAACGAATTCTGCGTCCTGTGCAGGTGCACCAACGTTATCCTCGCCCAATTCTTCCCAGCGTAGCGCGCGGTCGACCAAGGCCATGGAGATTGCCTTGCGCTCGGTCTGGCCAAAGACGAGCCCATAGCCGCGCGTGAACTGCGGCGGCTCGGTTTTCGAGCCAGTGAATTGGTTGACTGTCTCGCATTCGGTCAGGATCACTTCTCCGATCTCAACGGCAAATCCCAGTTCGGGGATGTCCATCTCAACCGGCACCGACCCGATCCGCAACTCGCCCACAAAGGCATGGTTGCGCCCGTAGCCGCGCTGCGTGGAGTAGGCGAGGCCAAGGGTAAAACCTTCGTCCGCGCGGGTCAGCGCTTGCAGGCGCAAGGCGCGGTCGGCGGGCATTTCCAGCGGTTCGCGGGTCAGGTCTGGGGGCGGCGTATCGTCATGGGGGGCCTCTTCGATCAGCCCTTCGCGGTTCAGGAATTCGGTGACATGCGGGACATTGCCCGTCTCGGCGTCACGGGAGGGCGCATCGGCCACTTCACCATCTGCGGCCAGTTTGAAATCGAGCAAACGGTGCGTGTAATCAAAGGTCGGACCCAAGACCTGCCCACCCGGCAAGTCCTTGAACGTGGCCGAGATGCGGCGATCACAGGCCATAGCGCCGGTATCCACAGGCTCGGACGCCCCAAAGCGTGGCAGCGTGGTGCGATAGGCGCGAATGAGGAAGATCGCTTCGATCAGATCGCCGCGCGCCTGTTTGATCGCGAGTGCCGCAAGGTCCGGATCATAAAGCGACCCTTCGGCCATGACACGATTGACGGCAAGACTGAGTTGCGCGCGGATTTGCGCGATGCTGAGTTCCGCAATATCCGTGTCACCGCGGCGTTCTTCGGCGAGCCAGGCATGGGCATTCTCGATTGCCCGCTCTCCACCTTTGACTGCTACATACATGTCAGGATGCTCCTGCGTGCGCGCGCGCTGGAACACTTGAGCGCGAAACTTCGGTTGAGCGGGGCAAGGCCGCGAGGCGTTCGCCACAGGTGAAAATGAAATCCAGCCCCAGCGGGAACAGCCTTCGGTTGGCCTGAAACGCCTCCACTTCCGGCAAGGAAAGCGCGGCGTGATCCTTGATGCCCGGACCGGTCAGAGTTGCACCCGAGGTGACGAGCGCGTCGCATTCGACGATCAGCGTAGCCGAGCGGTCAGGATACTCGGACGTGCCGATCGGATAGACCGCAAGCGGCACCAGCGCGTCCCATTTGCCCACCGCGAACATGCAATGCGCCGGGCCAACAAACGGGGCACCTGTGTGAAAGGACAGCCACGCCCGCACCGCATCGCAATCCATGTCGCCCGCCAGATAAATTGGTGTTTCCGTATCGCAGAGCGTCAGCAGAACAGCGCCCATCGCGGGCGACACAGGGGCAGGGGGTGCGGCCCCTTCGATATCCCGAAGGGTGCCGGGGCGGGCCATGGCCTCCATCACACTACGAAAGGCGTGGGCTGACTGGGTGGCTGGATCCGCAAAGCCGCCGGACAGGGTGTTTGCCTGCATCAGTCTTCTCCTCGGGTCATGGTAAAGAAATCAACTTTTGTCGCGGCTGCCTTGGCCGCGCGGGCGGCTTTCATGGTGGCCATCCCTGCCTCCAGAGGCTCAAGGACCGCCTCGCGCAGCCTACTTGCCATTGCGGTCTGCATAAGCGCATCGACCAGAGCGGCGACCTCGGCATCTGCTTTGCGACGCCCTTGAATATAGCTGTGCCCGACTTCGCCAGTTTCCAACGTCAAGGCGCAGCGGGTAATCGTCATCTCGCCCAGATTGAAGGGTGCGCCAGTGGCACCAGCGCGCGCGCGGACCATCGTGCTGCCAATTTCCGGCGCACGCAGCCACGTAAAGGCAGGGCGCGATATTTCAGCATCCAACAGTGCGGCCACACGGCCTTCGGGCGCTTTAGCCAGCAGACCCATCCACGCCTTACGGGGATTATTTTCGCTCACAGTGTCTTTCATCTCGACAACTTGTCTCTTTCCTATACAACTATACATATCTTATCATATTGATGTCCTCATGACAGAAGAGTTTTGTGAAATTTGCGTGACAGTTCTGACAAAACCCCAATCTGGAAGGCCATCGCTAACGCATTGCGCAGCGATTTGGCCGAAGGACGTTATGCGCCGGGGGACAAGTTGCCGACCGAGGCTGCGCTGGCAGACCGCTTTGGCGTGAACCGCCACACGGTGCGCCATGGGATTTCTGTATTGGTCGAGGAAGGGCTAGTGCGCACCCGTCGCGGTGCAGGGGCCTTTGTCGCCGCCACGCCGACCGACTATCCGATTGGCAATCGGGTGCGGTTCCACGAAAATCTGATTGCCGCAGGCCGCAGACCCGAAAAGCGCATGCTCGCGTTGGACGAGCGTACTGCGACGATTGGCGAGGCTCAGGCCTTGCAGATCGAGGCAGGCGATCCAGTCTGTGCTTATCATGGGCTTTCATTGGCAGATGGTCAGCCGATTGCCGTATTTGAAAGCCTGTTTCCACTGGCGCGCCTTGGAGGGATTACCGCTGCATTGAAGGAAACAAGCAGCGTCACACAAGCTTTAAGTGTTGTAGGCATCGACGACTATACGCGTGCCTCAACCCGCCTGACCGCAGTTCGCGCCACGGCAACCCACGCGCTGCTGTTGCATGTTGCCGAAGGCGATCCGCTGCTGAGATCGTCGAGTCTAAATCATTCCCAAGGTGGGCTGCCCGTAGAATACGGCCGCACTTGGTTTGCAGGTGACCGGGTAACGCTGACGCTTGAAGCGTAGGGCTTGCTCATCAGCACAGCACCCGTAACGGGGCTGGCTTGCCGATGGTCTTGGAATGTCTGATCGGTCTTAAAGCTGTCGTCGTCTGTATCGCGTGTTACAAAACCTTCATTTTCTAGATCTCTATAATTCATATATTCGTGAATTATGGAAACATTGATTCCCAACCGCCTTTCGACACTTGGCCATCCCCAACGGCTGGCGCTATTCCGGCTGCTGATGCGACGCTATCCCGACTGCGTTCCGGCGACAGAATTGGCGCAGGCACTCGGACTAAAGCCGAATACACTGTCGACCTATGTGAACGCGCTGATGCAAGCCGGTTTGATCAGCCAAGAGCGTATTGGCACGTCCTTGCGCTATGCAATCGACATGGATGCCACCCGCGAGACCGTCGATTACCTTCTGCACGACTGTTGCAGGGGGAGGCCTGAAATTTGCGCCCCCAATGCCTATTCCGCGATTCACGGAGACATTCAAATGGCCGACCGAAAATTCAACGTCCTGTTCATTTGCACAGGCAACTCTGCACGGTCCATCTTTGCCGAGTCCATCTTGCGCGACCTCGCCGGTGATCTTTTTATTGCCTACTCGGCAGGCATCAAGCCGCGCTCGGAACTGAATTCGTTTGCACTCGAGGTGCTGGAACAGAAGGGGCATGATGTATCAGTCCTTCGTTCCAAGAACATTTCTGAGTTTCAAGGGGCGGATGCCCCAAATTTCGATTTCGTCTTCACCGTCTGCAATCAGGCGGCCAATGAAGAATGCCCCTCGTGGCCCGGCCAGCCCATCAACGCGCATTGGGGCCTGCCTGATCCGGTCAAGGTTGATGGTTCTGATGCCGAAAAGAGTCTCGCCTTTCACCAAACCTACGGCGCGCTAAGGAACCGCATGATCGCGTTTTCGGCTTTGCCCTTTGCTTCGCTGGACCGGTTGTCGTTGCAAAAAGCTGCCGACGGGATTGGCCAATCTACTGACAAAGGATCACAGATATGACTGTTTACGCACTCAACGGCCTGGGCCGCATCGGCAAGCTGGCCTTGAAGCCGTTGCTGGAACGGGGGGCAAAAATTGCATGGATCAATGACGCGGTGGGTGATCCCGAGATGCATGCCCATCTGTTTGAGTTCGACACGGTCCACGGCCGCTGGAAGGCCAATTTCGCCCATGATGAGGGTAGCGTGACAATTGACGGCCAGCGTCTGCCGTTCATTGGCACCCGCGACATCGCCGCGCTGCCGCTGGAGGGTGTTGATGTGGTGATCGACTGCACTGGTGTCTTCAAGACAGAGGCAAAGCTCGCCCCCTACTTTGACGCAGGCGTAAAGAAGGTGGTTATATCTGCGCCGGTCAAGGACGGTGACGCCGCCAATATCGTATACGGCGTGAATCACGACATCTACGAAACGGACCGCCACCGCATTGTGACCGCAGCAAGTTGCACGACCAATTGCCTTGCGCCAGTTGTAAAGGTCATTCACGAAAACCTGAGGATCAAACACGGCTCTATCACAACGATCCACAATGTGACCAATACACAGACCATTGTGGACCGTCCGGCGAAAGACCTGCGCCGTGCGCGCTCTGCCCTGAATTCCCTGATTCCGACAACCACTGGTAGTGCAACCGCCATCACGCTTATTTATCCGGAACTGACGGGTCGCCTGAACGGTCATGCCGTTCGTGTGCCTCTACTTAACGCGTCGTTGACCGATTGCGTCTTCGAGGTAGAACAAGAGACCACTGCAGAAGAGGTCAATGCACTGTTTAAGGCAGCATCGGAAGGGCCGTTGAAGGGTATCTTGGGCTATGAGGAACGCCCACTCGTTTCCACTGATTACACCAATGATGAAAGATCGAGCATTGTCGATGCGCCTTCTACCATGGTGATCAATGGCACGCAGGTGAAGGTCTACGCGTGGTATGACAACGAGATGGGTTATGCGCACCGCCTGGTGGATGTGGCCTGCTTGATTGGGGACAGTCTGTGACCGAAAGCGCTGCGCGCCCCGAAGGGCTGTCGGCCTATATCGCGGTCACGGCGGCCTACTGGGCATTCATGCTGACCGACGGCGCATTGCGCATGCTGGTGCTGCTGCACTTTCATACCCTGGGTTTCTCTCCGGTCCAGCTAGCCTATCTGTTTGTCCTTTATGAAATCGCGGGCGTCATCACCAATTTGTGCGCAGGCTGGATTGCCGCGCGGTTTGGCCTGACGTCGACGCTGTATGCAGGGCTAGGGTTGCAAGTGCTGGCTCTGCTGGCCTTGGCGCAGCTTGATCCTACTTGGGCGATTGGCACATCGGTCGCCTTTGTAATGCTTGTGCAGGGTGCAAGCGGCGTGGCCAAGGACCTTGCCAAGATGTCGTCCAAATCCGCCGTCAAATTGCTCGCGCCGTCACAGGACGGCGCACTTTTTCGCTGGGTGGCACTTTTGACAGGATCCAAGAACATGGTGAAGGGCGCGGGGTTTCTGCTGGGCGCTGTATTGCTGGCGACACTTGGATTTGTCTGGGCTGTCTTGGGCATGGCCGCGATCCTTGCCGCAATTCTGCTGGCCGTTTTGATTGCCATGCCGCCGGGGCTGCCGAAGGGACGCAAGGACACAACATTCTCCGAGGTGTTTTCCAAGTCGGCCAACGTTAACTGGCTTAGTGCGGCACGGGTATTCCTGTTCGGGGCGCGGGACGTCTGGTTTGTCGTCGGCATTCCGATCTATTTCTACGCTGTGCTGTCGGATGGCACTACGGCAGGCAACCGCGCTGCATTCTTCATGATCGGGACGTTCATGGCCCTGTGGGTCATCCTCTATGGCCTTGTTCAGGCCAACGCGCCCCGCATCCTGCGCGCAAGCGGGCGGTCCGAGGCGGACCTGATTGGCGCGGCCCGCACATGGGGCTGGGGCCTTGCTGCGGTTCCGGTGATGCTGACATGCGCGGCTGTCACTGCCACGGAGCCGCAGATGTGGCTCACCCTTACGCTTGTCATCGGACTGTTGATTTTCGGGGCGGTCTTCGCGGTAAACTCATCGCTCCATTCCTACCTGATCTTGTCCTTCACAAAGGCAGAGCGGGTCACGATGGATGTGGGCTTTTACTACATGGCCAATGCGGGTGGGCGGCTGGCCGGAACCTTGCTGTCCGGGCTGACATATCAAGCAGGTGGACTGGCGCTGATGTTGGGCACTGCGGCTGGAATGGTTGCAGCGTCGGCTATCACGGTGGGTTTCTTGAAGCTGGAGAATGGATAGAAATGATCGGATCGCGGCCCTTCAGACCTTGTATCGCTCTTCAAACTCGAAACGATAGGGCGAATGGACAATACTTCGGGGCGAAAGCCCGTAAGTCTCGTTTCTGAGAAAGTCCATCATCCCCTGCGCATCATCGGAGAATGTGGCAATCGTTGCAGGCGAGATCGGCCCGCCGATTGCGATCTCTACGGGTTTGTCGGCCCTGCGACGAAATTCCTTGAGCAAGAGCGCCACGCGCAGATTATAATGGATATGGCTGGCAAGCTGAAACAATCGCGAGTTCTGACCGTTAAAGAAAACCGGAACCACGGTCGCATTTGATTTGGTAATCATGCGCGCCGTGAACCGACGCCAGCCGGGATCAAATGGCCGCTGGAACGGTTTTGCTGCGGTCGATACGGTCCCACCGGGAAAGACGCCTATCGCGCCGCCTGCCTTAAGAAATTCCAAGGCCTTCGCGCGGGTCTCCAAGTTCAGCTTTACCGCGTCTTTAGTGTTGTCAAAACTGATGGGTAGAATAATCCGGTTAAGATCCGGCGCGTCCTGAAACACACTATTTGCCAGAATGCGGAAATCACCACGCCGCGTGGACAGCAGGTATCCCATTATGAGCCCGTCAAGGATACCAAAAGGATGATTTGCGACGACAACCAATGGACCCTCCGCAGGAATGTCCGCGATAGCTCCCGAAACCACATCAAGGCTTAACCCATAGCGGTTGATCATGACTTCCCAGAAACTGCGGCCCTGCGCAATTTCGGCATCATAGTCTCGCGCCCGCTGGATCAGATGAAGCCGGCCGGTTGCATTCTCGATCAGCTTGATGACTGCTCGACCAGAGCGTGATTGTGCGGACTTGGCATAGGAAACCTGAGAACGGTCACGTCTATCCATCTGCTTTGACCCTTATGATAAGACTGCCATTTCCTAGCGGCGCAACGCTACAACTTTGTGACGTCTGGTGTCAGATCGTGCCCTCGTAGCGCTCCAGAAATTCCTCGGCGCTGAGGTTGCGAAAATCATCAAGCGCGCCGCGCAGGCGTGCGTGCGGCCAATCCCACCATGCAAGCTCCAAAAGCCTGTCAACAATCCGCGGTTCAAAACGAGGACGCAGCGGGGCAGCGGGGATGCCTGCCACGATCATGTAGGGAGGCACATCCTTTGTCACAATTGCACCGCCTGCGATAACTGCCCCATGGCCGATGTTCACTTCGGGCCGGACCTGCGCGCTATGGCCAAGCCATGTATCATGACCAATCACCGTGCGACGGCTACGCCTGTGGGCGAACCAAGCGTCATCGTGATCTGCATCTTCGAAATAATCGGCCGAGCGATAGTGAAAGTGATGCAGGCTCGCTTTTTCCATCGGGTGGTCTGTGGCGCCGATCCGCACGAAGGCTGCAATGTTCGAGAACTTGCCCACGGAGGCATTGGCAATGTCGGCAAATCGGTCGCAGTATGAATAGTCATCCATTTCGCAATGCGCCAAGCGGCTACCGCGTCCGATTTCCACATACTGTCCGAATGTTGCATCTGTGATCTCGCAATCGGGATGAATAAAGGGGACATCCGGTTTTAATCTGGTCGCATTCAAAACGCTCGTTCCTCGCCATTCCACCGAAAGAACTTGCCGGTATGCTCAAGGGTAATGCCTTCTGCCAAAGCGACGATCCCTGCCGCGACCTCACACGGGGTAAGATCGGCCTCTGCCCCACCCATATCGGTTTGCACCCAACCGGGATCGACAAGCACGACGGCAATGCCGTCAGGGTGCAAGTCCGTCGCCAGGCCTTGCATGACCTTATTTACCGCAGCCTTGGAGGCGCGGTAGGCAATACGATCCGATTTGGCATAACCCATATATGACATCTGACTTGAAACTGTCAGGATACGGGGCCTGCTGCTACGCCGCAAATGATCCAGACAGGCCGTGCTGACGGCCAGAGCACCAGCGACATTGACCGCAAATGTATAGGCCATTGCAGTCCAATCCATATCGGTTGTAGGGCTGTCCGGTCCGATAATACCTGCATTATTGATGACAATATCAATCGGATGGTTGATCGCTGATATCGCGTCCCGAACTTGCTGGGGATTGCTGACATCAAAGATGACATCGCCACCCTGTCCCGCACGCGAGGCGCGCAGCACGTCATGCCCGCGATCCCCTGCACGTGCAGCCAGTGCCGCGCCAATCCCCCGGTTGCTTCCCGTAATCAGGATGCAGGCCATTAGTCCTTGCGCCCGATCAGCTTGCCGCGCAGCCAGCCCGAGAACCAGTCCATGAACATCACCATGGCGATGATCAGGACGATATAATAAGCGACTTCTTCCCAGTCTTTCTGGGTCTGGATTGCTTGGGTCAGCATAAGGCCGATGCCACCGCCTGTGATGGCGCCGATGATGGTGGCAGAGCGGGTGTTGGATTCAAGGAAGTAAAGGATTTGGGCCAGAAGCACCGGCACAATCTGCGGTATGACGCCAAAGCGATAGCGTTGGAGCGGCTTGGCTCCGGTCGAGGCGACGCCCTCGATTTGCTTTTGATCTACGTTTTCCAAAGCCTCCGAGAAGATTTTGCCAAAGGTGCCGGTATCCGTGATCAGGATTGCCAATGCGCCAGTAAGCGGGCCGGGGCCAAAGGCACGGGCCAGGACCACCGTCCAGATCAGCGCATCGACACCACGCACAAAATCGAACAGGCGGCGGGTGGCAGCGCGTACCAACATCAACGGCGAGAACCGTTTGGCTGCGAGAAAGCCCAACGGCAGGGCGATGATGGCTGCCCCCATCGTGCCAAGGAAGGCCATCAGGATCGTCTCGCCAATCGCCCAAGCCACATCCTTGTGTCGCCACATGGCGTTGTTCCACCAATCGGACACTGCCCCAGTGATATTGCCGCGCGCAGGGTCGATCTGGTCGCCAAACAGTATCTTGGCCAAGGACTGTCCGTAGTAGGGGCTGTCGAACGTGAACCAGAACAGCTCCCAACCGGGGAAATAATTGAAAACCTCGGTCCGAGCGCCCGTCAAGGTTATGCGGCCTTCGGCCGTGGTGATGCCCACGCGGCGGTCCGAGGCAGAAATCCAATCGGGCAGATCATCGGGCAGGTTGGTCGTGACGGTGCGGCCCTCGGCCTGCGCCTCGATCAGTTGGAAGCCGGGAATTTCGATCTCGGTCCGGTTGTCTGGCAAATAGCGCACAATGATGTCACCGCCCAGATCAATGATGATGACTTCATCCCCCCTCACCCAATCGGGGCGCTGGCCCTCCGGGTAGGTACCCTTGCGTTCGCCTTCGACGGCATAGGTCACATCTCCCGATCGGTTGTCCCGGGTGACATGCACCTTGTGGGACCAGCTGTCGGAAGCCAGCGTCACGGCGTTTTCCATATTGGCGCGTCCTGCAAGACCAGGCAGGTCAAACGCGAAGAAGATATAGACGAAATAAACTGCGATGACCGCCGGGATGCCAAAGCCGATCAAGCGCTTGCGCTGAAAGAGCTTTTCGGCCTCAAACTTGGTCGCGTCCAGATCAATAGTGGTCATTGGCTTTGTCCCTCAGTCAAACGATTGCGGTAGCGGCTGGACACTTGATCGAAGAATACGATCGTGCCGAACAGAAGGATGAAAATCGCGGCGGCTTCATCAAAACGTCCTGGCCCCCAGGCCATAGCGTTTCGCAACTCATAACCAAGCCCACCGGCGCCGACAAATCCAAGTATTGCCGAGGCACGGATGTTGATTTCAAATCGCAACAGCGTGTAGCTCACGTAGTTCGGTGCGACCTGCGGCAGCACACCCAGAAGCATCCGCTGCGACCATGTAGCACCTGTGGAGGCAAGCCCTTCTACAGCTTTCAAGTCGGTGTTTTCGGAAACTTCGGAAAACATCTTGGCCAGTGCACCGGCCGTGTGGATTGCAATTGCAATCATTGCGGGAACGGGCCCACCACCGAGTACAAAGATCAGAACCAGTGCGATGACGATTTCGGGCACGGCGCGCATGATATCCGAGATGCGGCGGAACAGGGGGATCAAACGCGGCCAATTAGCCAAGCCGCGGGTGCCGAGCAGCGACAGAAACAAGCCGCCAATTGCACCGATCAGGGTCGAGACAGCGGCGATGTTGATGGTCTCCACCAAGGCGGGAAAATACTTGGCGATCAAGGCAGGCAGATCGGCGCGCTTTTCCCATGCTTCAGACAAAACATCTGCTGGGTAATCGCCGATCTGATGCAGTCCATCCCAGAAACCTCCAGCGTTGCGGTCATCTGCGACATTGAACCCGGAAACCATCAGAACGACGAAAATCAGAAGAGTAAGACCGCCATAGAGCCTGCGGCGCTGTACCTGCGCCATATAGCTGGCTTGAATGCCGTCTACTTGGTGTGGCGCGCCACTCAGTGAAATATCTGCCATCCTGACCCCCGGACAAAGAAATACCGGCAGCCCCAAAGGGCTACCGGATGCGTCATAAAAATTGTTTTAGTTCCCAATTACGGATTGACGGGCCGCTACGATGCTTTCGTACATCGCGTGCGTGACTGGCTGGAAGCCCAGCGTATCGCCCGCAGCCACGCCGTAGGCACATTCAGGGTCTGCTTCGTAAAGGCCATCTACCAGTGCAACCATTGTAGCTTTCACATCGTCCGGCAAGGCTTGACGCAGAACGACGGGGCCTTCAGGGATTACGTTGGATTTCCAGATCTGAACCATGTCGTTCATGTCGACGAGACCTGCATCAACCGCTTTGCGCAGCGCGCCGGAATTGTAGCCGTCTTCCCAGTTGCCCTGACCATCGGCCCACGTCACGCCGCCGTCGATATCGCCGTTGTTTACTGCGACGATGGTCTGCTCATGACCGCCTGTGAATTTGACTTCACCGAAGTATTCGCCGGATTCCATGGTGATGCCGTCTTTGTACTGCGGGATCTCGATGGATGGGATAAGGTAGCCCGATGTGGAGTTCGGATCACCGAAACCAAACACCTTGCCTTCCATATCATCCAGCGATGTGACGCCGCTATCGATGCGGGCAAAGCCGATAGAATGGTAGCCGACCGAGCCATCAAGGTTGACCTTGATCAAAACAGGCTCAACGGCGTCCGGATCCTGCAGGAATGTTGCGGCATAGGAAGATGCGCCCAGCCATGCCATGTCGATGGTGCCACCCAGAAGGCCCTGAATGACGCCATTATAGTCGGCTGGGGCGAAAAGCTTGGTTTCGACGCCGAGCGCTTCGGTCGTGTAATCCGCCAGACACTGGTAGCTGTTCATCCGGTCCTGCGCGTTTTCGCCGCCGAGGATACCGATGCGGAATTCAGTGATCTCTTGGGCAAAAGCGCCCGTGCTGAGGGCTGTGGTGGCGGCGAGCGCCAGTGCGAGGGTCTTTTTCATTGTTATCTCCGTGGTTTGTTGCCCTACCGCTTTGCGGCTGATTGAGGGCAGGTTGATTAAGGTGGCCTGCTGCAGATGCACAGGCTGAAACTGGCTCAGGCGTAGGCTTTCACTTCGCGGACCTCTGACCTGTCCAGTGTTTCGATTTCGGTGGAAGTGGCGGCTTCGGAAAAATCCGCGCCAGCCCCGTAGATGTCACGTGCGACCCCGGTGGTCAGCTGTTCTGGCGTGCCATCAAAGACGATCCGCCCATCGCGCATCCCGATTACGCGATCACAATAGCGCCGCGCAGTATCAAGCGTGTGAAGGTTTGCGATGACCATGCGCCCATCTTCTTCGTGAATGCGGCGCAGGGCTTGCATGACCACTTGCGCATTCATCGGATCAAGGCTGGCGATAGGTTCATCGGCGAGGATGATTTTCGGGTCCTGCATCAAGGCGCGCGCAATCGCCACGCGCTGTTGTTGCCCACCCGAGAGGGCCTCGGCCCGTTTCGGGGCCTGTTCGGCAATACCGAGCCGGTCAAGGATTTCGATGGCGCGGTGGATATCTGACTGCGGGTAAAGGTT
This sequence comes from uncultured Paracoccaceae bacterium, assembly GCA_947496605.1. Taxonomy (GTDB): domain Bacteria; phylum Pseudomonadota; class Alphaproteobacteria; order Rhodobacterales; family Rhodobacteraceae; genus Yoonia. The sequence continues at coordinate 66,271 of CANMDF010000005.1, forward strand.
GAACATTGTCGCAAAGGTCGACCGCTTGTTCAGGGTGCCGTGCAGCACGTTTGATACGACATCCATGCGGGGGACGAGGTTGAACTGCTGGAAAATCATGGCGCATCGCGATTGCCAATTGCGCCGCGCAGCTCCCCGCAGCCCTGTGATCTCTTCACCCTCAAAGGTAACGGTGCCCTGCGAGGCATCGCTCAGACAATTGAGCATCCGCAAAAGCGTGGACTTACCCGCGCCAGAACGGCCAATGATCCCAATCATCGACGGTTTTTCCACCAAGATGTTTGCAGCATCTACAGCTGTTTTATCCCCGAACCGCTTGGTCAGCTTATCAATCTTCAGCATATGGCCCCCATGTTTGATGAGGGCGTAAACGGCTGACGCTACGGTTTGATGACGGTTTTGAGTCAGTTTCTTTACATAAAAGTAAAAGAAACATGACAGATCCAAGGGAGGTAAAGCGCAAGCTTTCGCAATGATTGACACATATTGCCTTGGCGCCACAGTTATCCACAAGGCTTCATAAAATTGTTACATTTTGAAAATCAGACGATTAGGATTCTTATATGGATCTTCGTTATGCACTAACCTTGTCTATCTGCTTCTCGTTTCCTGCACTTGCGGACGCGCAAATGACTGATGTTAGTTGTGATGACAGCACGCGCATGGCGCATATGCTGACGAATGCTCTGGGTGCAGAGCGTCAGGGGAGAGGCCTGCGTGACCCTGAAACTCTGCTTGAAATATGGGTTACCGAAAGAAACGGTGACTGGATCATCGTACAGAACTACACAAACGGAACATCGTGCATTGTCGCCATGGGCGAACATTGGGAAGGCGAAATTCCCGGGCCAGCCTAACTGCTGGCTTCCTCAAGCCGATCCGTCGCTGGGGAAGGTCTTGGTGACAAAGCTTCCATGCGCGCATAAACTTGCGCGCTCAACATCAGGTCTTTAGCGTCCAAAGAGGGCTTCAATTGCTCAACATTGCGTGCGCTGATGATCGGAGCTGTTACAGCAGCATTGTGCGCGGCCCAGGCGACGGAAAGCGTGGCAGCGTCGATGCCCAGTTCAGCAGCCAGTTCTGACAACGCTCGTGCCGCATCAAGCATCCATTTTTGGCCATAGCGGGCGGCATAGCGTTTGTCCGTCGAAAGACGCCCCGTCCCGCCCGAAAAATATTTGCCCGTCAGCAGTCCACTACCAAGGGGAGAATAAGGGGCGACGGCGATCTCTTCTGAGATTGCCATTGGAAACAGTTCAACCTCTGCCTGACGTTTGATTAACGAATACATTGGCTGGATTATGTCGATGCGCGTTCCCGCAATATTTGCCGCCGCCTGAGCTTTCATCACCTGCCACGCAGCAAAGTTCGACACGCCAATATAGCGAATTTGGCCTGATCGCTGCAAAGCGCCCAAAGTCTCGAAGGTCTCTTGCAAGGGTGTTTCCGGGTCCCAGCGGTGCAAATAGAGGATATCGACTGTGTCGATGCCAAGCCGTATGCGGCTTTCATCGAATTGCCGAATAATGTTCGTGCGGCCGCTACCACCGGTATAGCCAGCCTTGGTTGCGACAATCAGCTTTTCGCGATCCCGTTTTGCAAACTGGCCCAACATCCGCTCAGAGGAGCCGCCCGTGTAGGTATGGGCGGTGTCAAAGAAGTTAATGCCCGCCTCTTTGCACGCTTCGAACATGTCTTGGCTTGCCGCAGCATCGGCGGTACCGCCAAATTGCATGCATCCGAAACAGAGTGTCGACGACTTTGAGCCATCTTGCGCATTGATTTCTTTCAACAGATCGCTCCAAGGGTGCAGTAAACAGCAGAAACTCTTAGGCCTTTTGCATGACTGTTTTGTGACGGCCCTGACAACTGTCGGTCTATTGAAATACCTCCTTAGGACAGACGCTCCGTAATTTGGACGTCGTATGGCGGATCATCAAATGAACTCGACGTCAGCATTTTCCGTGGTTTTGTGTTGGAACCCTTCACCCGCGTCCTTACCGATGCAGGAGTGGTCAAACCGTCTGTCCGAATCAAGGTCGGAGCCACTGTCTTTGTGCAACGTGTATGCATTCCTAGGTGAAGGTCCGCAAAGCGCACGAATGCAGACTCCTGCGCAAACGCAGCGAAATGGCGCTTTGTCCCGCATCTTACCAGTTCATGCACTGTGCAGCGAAGGTCTGCTCGTCACTGGCCAGTTGTTCGTGCACTGCGCGGCGAACGCACAACAGTAAAGATTGAGTTTTCAGACTGGCAATGTTGTAGTGACAAGCCGTCATATGAGGGGACTACACGTGAGAATATGCGGATGCGAGATATCGGCAAAGGAGGTTAGGCTTGCTGTAGTCTACCTGAATGGTGACAGAGATGTGGAGATGCTTCACCTTAAGCCCACGCGAATAGAACTCGAGGATGATACATCTGAGGCTGACCTGCGGTCGTTCCTTGCAGATCTTCAGACGTTTTCCCGAGAACATGAAATCGATACCTTTGTGATCAAAACCCGCGCCAAAAAAGGCCGTATGGCAGGTGGAGCGGTATCATTCAAAATCGAAACTCTGATTCAACTTGTTGACGGATGTGACACGAGGTTCGTTAGCCCGGTGGCGCTCGCTAATTTTGCTAAAAAAGATCTCGAAGGGTATCCTGAGAAGCTGCCTGTTTATTTGAAGAACGCTTTTCTTGCCGGTGCTCATGCTTTGACGAAGGGGTAATGTGCTGCTTGGCGAAGGACATTAAAGCCTCTCGAAAGAGGTCAGTGGTGCATTTTATATGAGATACGTGTAATTTGTCATTTAATTTTAATAACTTACCTTGTTGCAACCAATTAGAAATGTCACTGGTTTTGCAAAGCAGAAGTGTCACCATAGGGCGCGACGTGAGCAAGGCTTAGCAGCCCGGAGACCTCAAGTATCGCAGGGCTGAAAAGCCTTGCGGGGGTAGGGTCAAAAGATCAGGTTGGCGTACTCTTCGCGAACGTCTTCATCAATTTGTACGCCGTTGTTGCCGCCGTACAGTCGATCGTTCTGGTCTTTCCGAGGTCCAGAAATCCAGTAGTGATCGCCGCTCTCGGTCTCGAAATAGTTCGCTTTGAAACCCGCACCCTTCAGGCTCTGGAATTTGAGACCCTTGTAGTACAGCGTCTTCCCCGACTTCGAGAAATATACACGCCCAATCACAGCAGGGCCTTCAAGCCCGTCTGCCTTGCTTTCAATGTACATGATCTTTGAGCGTGACAGCCGGAACTGCGAGGGCAATTCCTCGTCGAGCTTAAGCTTATCCATCCAATGGTCGGCGTGTCTCATGCCGTCCTGATAGTTGCATTGCTCTCTAAAGTCATCCCTCGGCGGCTGCTCGCTCGGCGCGTCTGCGCTCGTAGTAGGCTTCCATCTTTGACGGTCGTCCTGGCGGGCGGCGTCCGGTCTTTTTGTAGCCGTTCTTTGCGCTGACGGGTTTGACCTTTGGCGGTGGTGCGGCCTTCTCCTGTTCTTCCTTGATATGGGCGAGGACGGCGCTCAGGTGCTTGTTCTCGGTGATCGCGGCATGCGTAACGCGTTGTTGGTGTGGGTCGAAAATACTGCAGGGCAGGGCAACTCCTTTGGCACGAACTTGAACACGCCCATCCGGCATCTCATAGACATCGACGTACTTGCCGACCAAGCCGCGTGTCAGATCGTTGACCTCAAGCCGGATGCGCTTGCGGTCGTACTTCAGCGTCAAATCCTTGGTGACATAGCGTTTGTCGCGCAGGCAGAAGACCTCGGTGAGGCGATCCGGTTCGATGTTCAAGGTGCGGTGCAGGTTGTCCGGTTTGGCCGCAGCCTTTGCAAACTTGGCATTATAGCGCTCAATGAAGCCCGCAAGGAACGCGTTGCCGTCATCCATGTTGGAAATGCCTGCGATCCGGAGCTCTTTGACCAGCCGGTCTTGCAGCGTACGGTTGGCGCGTTCGACGCGGCCCTTGGCTTGGGAAGAATTGGCGCAGATGATCTCGATGTTCAGCTCAGCCAAGGCACGCCCGAATTGGGTCATGCCCGTCATGTGCTCGTTGGGTTTTGGAACCCTGAACACTGTGTGCTTGTCGCTATAGAAAGCGACCGGGCGACCGTGTTTAAGCAGATAGCTTTCCAGTGCTTCGAAATAGCTGAATGTGCTCTCGGATGTGACGAACCTCAGTTCCATCAATGTGCTGGTCGCGTCGTCGATGAAGACGAGCAGGGTGCAGGGATCGCCCCGATCCTCAAACCAACGGTGATCCGAGCCGTCAATCTGGATCAGTTCACCATAGCATTCCCGACGTAATCTTGGCTGGTGGAACGTGCGCCGCTGCTTGCGTGATAGCCAAATCCCTTCTTCCTGCATCCACTTACGGACCGTCTCTCGTGAGACTTTGAACCCATGATGCTCGGCCAGCATCTCCGCCGCCAATGTCGGCCCGAAATCTCCATAGCTTTCCTTGATGACGCTGAGCGCATAATCACGCTTGGCATGATGAATGCGATTGTTCGGAGGTTTGCCACGCGCTTTGTGCCGGATCGCCGGGGCACCGTCTTGTCGATATCGCTTCAACAGCCGGAATATCTGTCTGCGCGTCAGGTCCAGCATGTTCGCCGCATTATCAACGCTCAAACGTCCATCATCGACCTGCGCCAGAACCTCCACGCGGTTCAACTCACGCTCGCTCATAACCACCCATCCCATGTCCGCTCACCCTCAATGATTTTTGAGGGCAGAGTGACATTCCTGAATTGCTCATGGGTGACATTTTAGCTTTGCCGCTACATACCTATATTCGCATAATAGCTGTTATGTTAAATAAGTCAGTAATACAGACCTACAATTGCCAAAATTCTATAGCAAATCAATCGTAAACGACATCATTCTGTATTTTCGTTTTCCAACGCGGAACGAGTTCTCCAGTATTCCATTCATAGAGCCATCCGACCAGCTCGCCCGATTGCCGGTCGAGGATTCGCTTAACTGCGTGCGCATGAAGTCTTTTGGGCTCATTACTGACGGGCCGAGACTCCCGTACCCCACTAGGAACTCTGAGAATTACCGTCGCGCCGACGCATCGTGTGGTTTCTTGCAAGTCTATAACCATAGTGTCGCCCCCAGGATTATGGGTTCTGTCCAAAAGAATATCTTTAGTATGTCGGCGGGTATCTGCAGTGAACCGCTTCGCGTTTCAGTTGTGCTTACAATGAATGCTACTGCACGATAAACTACGCAAAGGGGCGCAAAACTACGCGAAAAAGGCGCGCAAGTAATTGATTAAGAACGGTAGGTTTTTTGCCGCACCGCAGAAGAGCGAGGACAATTTTAAGCGGGTTTTTGCTCGTTTGGCGGCAGCAGGTGCAGGGAGGCCAGTCGACAAAGACGGCTTCGCTGACGGGCCATGGACACCTGAGTCTTTGGCGGAGGCGATTTCTGCCATCGATGGCAATCGTGGTGGGGTAGAACTGCGTTCGGTTCAAGTCTGGTTTCAGGACAACGACAACGGCATCAGCGACACAAACCTTCGGTGGCTTGCCCGAATTTTTGGATGTGGTGATCCAGAAGCAACCAGTGAATGGCAGACAGAACTGAAAGCCGCAAAGGAACGGCTGGCCAGTGAGAGGCGTACGAAGCGGCAATCCAAACGTGTTGAGAAGATCGAAAACCCGTCTGTTGTTTTCAACGTGTATGACGTTCCTATGGGGGAACCGGGTTTTTCGTCTGGTTCGCCCAAACCGAAAGATGCCATTTACGAGGATGATCAACCTGTTATGCGGGGCGTAAGTTTAGCCCTTCGTTCTGAGGGCGTCTTTAGCGGCCCGAATTCATTGCTTATGCCGATCGTCATTTGGGGTGGCCTTGGCATTCTATGGTTCCTCGCAATCAGCCTCGGCGTGCACAGCGTTACGTACAGCCCATCTGAAGGAATCAACAAGCAGGTTGGGTTCATATGGTCGCCGGGATGGAATATTGGCGAGCCGATTTTCCTTCCGATCTACCTGATTTTATGTTCGTCGCTTGTTACTACTTGGAAACAAACGAACCGTCATAGTCTTTTGACCTCCGGTGGCATTTCTGGCGTCGACGGGTGGCACAGAAAGATCACGCGGTTCACTTCGTCGTTTTGGGCGATCCTCTTTATCTGTGTAGTGTTGATTTTCGTCGTCCAGTGGTTGGGTGTCTACTTGTTGCCACTGCAGGAAGGATCCGATGACGTGCCGATGATTGACTGGATGCTGATAGCACTTGTCAGGCCCGAGGTACTTTCAACCGATCAAGCGATCTTTGTGTCCTTCTTGGGGTTCTTTTATTCCGGCATCATCTATTGGTTTCTCTTCACTGGATCGCTTTTCCTTTTTATTGTTTCACGTGATTTTGCCGACATTGGTTCAGCAAAAGACGACCGCCACACACCGCACTACAACGGTCAAGTCGTCAAATTTGGGATGAAGATCATGGAGGTAGTGTTTCGTTGCACGATCCTTGGCATCATGGTCGCGCTGTCGATCAAATTGAATGCAGCCTACCTTGTGTCAGATGCCGAAAGCATCACGGGCTGGCTCTGGCATGATGCGTCGCTTCTCTTCGGCTATCGCTTAGATGGTTGGTCTTGGATCAACGGAAGCCCATCACCTTTTTTTACCAGCTTTCTACTCCTTTTCTTGCTTTGTTTTGTGTTTGGCGCTTGCCTCGCACAGGTCAAAACAGGTTTTCAAAAGACCAATTTGTTCGATCAGGAGGCCAGTTATGCGAAGCAGGCTTGGTATCGCATGTATACTGTGCTTGGAATACTTTCGGCGGGGTACTTATTGATCGGCCAGTTTTATGGCTTCTCGGTCATTCTGGCGCTCAGTATCGCGGTCGCTCTGTCCAGTCTGCTTTGGAGAGTCGAACCAGTAAGCAAAATACCAAAGGGGAAGGATCAGCCATGAGAACGGCGCAAATACATACCGATATCTCTGTTGCGCCAAAGTCCGCGGAAGGCTTCATGGTCACAACGTCCGATGGAGTGGACATTCGAGTTGGCCTTTGGCGAACAGAGCAGGACTGCAGGGGCACGGCTTTGTTGTTCCCCGGAAGGGGCGATTACATCGAGCTATATGGTCATCCTGTTTCTGCACTGGTTGCTGCCGGCTTCAACGCGCTGGTGATAGACTGGCGCGGACATGGGCTATCTGGCAGAGTCGCGAACAACCCAAAAGTTGGCCATATCGTATCGTTTTCTGAATATCAGAACGACGTCAAAACGATGATTGAGTGCGTGGACGAACTGGAGTTGGAAAAACCGCTATTCGTAGTTGGCCATTCAATGGGGGCCTGCGTCGCCCTTCGGTCACTCATTGAAGGGTTGGAGGTGAAAGCAGCTGCATTTTCAGCACCGATGTTTGGGATTTATATGGCATCGTATGAGCGAGCAGCGGCATGGCCCCTCACCTGGTTTCTGCGCACCATTGGCAAAGGGCAGATGTATGCTCCGGGCTTTAATGACGACAGCTACGTGTTCAAGCACCAGTTTGAAGACAACAACCTCACGAATAGTCGTGAAGAATATGAACGTTGGATTATGCAAGGGACCAAGTGCCCGGAGCTTCACACGGGTGGACCAAGTATGGGTTGGCTCTACGCTGCCTTGAAGGAATGCCACGACCTTTCCAAACTGCCGTCCCCTGACATCCCTTGCCTGACGTTTTGCGGTGATCAGGAACAAACAGTCGGTGTCAGTGCAATTCGGGAACGTCTCGTCAATTGGCCAACAGGGCACTTAGAGCAAGTACACGATGCAAAGCACGAGCTTTTCCTAGAATTGCCTGAAGTTCGTGAAAAAGTCATAGGAAAAATCATTTCTTTCTTCTGTAGTTTCGAAACATCCCATCGAGGCGTCTCTGCCGTGTGACGTGGGATTTTCTGGCTTTTCACTTTTGTTATGCATACGAGAAGGCAGCTTCTTGAGGTCGAAAATCAGCGCCTACTTGAGTGTAACGAATAGCACTTATTCGTCGCTTGGAGGGGTCAATTCCAGTAGAGGGCCCAACTGGATCGAACGTGCATATTCGGGCGCCTTGAAGAACAATAGCGGAACATGAAGTTTAGCCGCCGTTCGCTGCGTCGTCTACGAAAAAGCAAGTTGCGGACAAAACCGCCGTTGCCCCTTCGAAAACTAATGGCCGCTTCGCACGCTTTGCGACGGCAGCGAAAAACAGCAAGGGCGAAAAATATGAATTCGCTGCGTCGAAGCGAGGACTTTCAGACACCGCCAAAGCGGACTTTCCTAAACAAAGATTGGGGGCGACATTACTTCCCAAAAGTTGTTCCGCAGTTCTTACACTGACATTTGAAAGAATCGCCACATAGGACACTCGCAGAATTTTGAGATGCAGTATTCGAAGCCAAAACGGTTGTTTACATAGTTCATGAGTTGTGGAACCACCGCCAGGCTTGGTGTTGTGATAGAAATACCTCCCCCGAGAGCTCCCTCAGGAAACCTGTGGTCGACAAGCGGTCCATGACGGGACCTTTCACCTCTGAAAGATGAAAACGGATGTTGGCGTCGACCAAACGGCTGTTGATCACTGACAGGCTTTCGAGTGCGGAAAAGTCGATCTCGTTGACCGCAGAGCACATTAGCACAACGTCCGTGATCTCGGGGGATCTCGCGACCCGCTCCATCAAATGGTCTTCCAGGAACTTCGTATTCGCAAAATACATGCTCTGATCGATCCGCAGGGTCAGCAATGTCGGTGAAGTCTCTACCTTATGCCGCAGGACATTGCGAAAATGCTCGGTTCCGGGCACGCAACCCACCTCGGCGATATGGGGTTTGGACGTGTGATAGATGTGTAAGGATAATGAGACGATCATGCCGACCGCGACACCCACTTCCACCCCCAGCAACAGCGTCGCGGTGATTGTCGCAGCGACCGCCAGAAAATCGGCCCGGCTGTATTGCCATGTCTTTTTGAGTATCGAGGCGTCGACCAGACTGAGAACCGCCACGATAATCGTGGCCGCAAGTGTTGCCTTCGGCAGAAAGTAGATCAGGGGCGTCAGGAACAGGGCGGCGATGGCCAGACCGACAGCGGTGTAGATCCCGGCGGCTGGTGTCTCGGCCCCCGCATCGAAGTTGACGACGGAGCGAGAGAAACCGCCTGTGACCGGAAAACCGCCTGAAAACGCTGCGCCGAGGTTGGCGGCACCGAGGCCAATCAATTCCTGATTGGGATCGATGTTTTGGCGTTTCTTTGCCGCGAGGGTCTGGGCGACCGAGATGCTCTCGACAAAACCAATGATCGAGATCAGCAATGCCGGCAAAATCAGCGCCTTTGCCAGATCGAGCGAAAGGATGGGGGTTGTGAAGGGCGGCAGGCTCTGCGGCACCTCACCAACGATGGCGACGCCCTTGGGCGCAAGATCGAACGTCCAGACGGCAAGAGTTGTTGCCGCGATTGCGACAACCGGTGCGGATTTTGCCAAGATGTTGACCAGAGGCTTGGCCAGACCTGCCTCCGTCAGAAGCGGGCCAAGTGACCAGCGCGTCCAGTACAGGAAGGCAACAGTGGACAGGCCAAGCGCTGCGGTCTGCCAATGGACGCCGGCAATGCTGATCACGACATCCTCCAGCATTTCGACAAGCCCGTGCCCTTTGGACGAGCTGCCCATAAGCGGGCCCAGCTGTCCCAATGCGATCAGCAAGGCGGAGGCCGTAATGAAGCCGGAGATGACCGGGTGGCTCAAGAAGTTCGCGATGAACCCAAACCGCAGCAAGCCGAGACCGACAAGAATTGCGCCGGAGAGAAACGCCAGCATCAACGCAGCAGACGCGTAATCCGCTGTTCCCTGCTCCGCCACTTTCCCAATCGCCGCCGCCGTCATAAGCGAAACCACGGCGACCGGGCCCACTGCCAGCGCGCGGCTCGTGCCGAGCAAAGCATAAAGGACAATCGGCACAATCGAGGCATAGAGCCCAGCCTCGGGTGGTAGCCCAGCGATCAAGGCATAGGCCAGCGACTGTGGGATCAGCATGATAGTCACGATCAGTGCCGCCAGCAGATCGCTGGAAAACGCGGAACGCGAGTAGTCTTTGCCCCATTGCAGGATGGGAACATACCTTTGCAGGCTACGCATTTTTTGGTCCTACGAAGAGCGGCCAGCATGCATCGCTGGCCAAAGAAATGTGCAAGAGAGCGGTTTAGGCCGCCGCTTGAGATACTGCGCTTGCGGTCCAAAGCGCTGTTGCGCGTCCGCCAGACCGGCAATAGCCGAGAACTGGTTGGGGCAATTCGTTCATGGCGTCTTCGAACGCGGTAATGTGGCTTTCATCCATTTCACCCGGGACCACCGGGATATGGAGCGCTTGCAGCCCAGCTGCTTCGGCAGCCGCCTTGATGGCGGCAAATGCTGGTTGATCGGGTGCCTCATCATCGGGGCGATTGCAGATCACGGCCTTGAATCCCGCCTTCTTGATCGCCTGGATGTCGGTCACGTCAATCTGCGCCGTTACGGCAAAGTCGTTTGAAAGTGTCTTGATTTCCATTTGAGTGTCCTTTGGGCCTAGAGCCCATTGACCGGTACTTTCAGTACCGGATGTCCGTCTTTGTCTGTGGGCACTTCGCCAGCCCGCATGTTCACCTGAAGCGAAGGTATGATCAGCTTTGGCACTGCAAGTTGGGCGTCACGTTCTTGGCGGAACCTGACAAAGTCCTCTTTTGATTTCCCGCCGCCCACGTGAATGTTGCTGCGCTTTTCCTCTGCAACCGTCGTTTCCCAAGCGATCTCCCTTCCTCCGGGGCCGTAGTCATGACACATGAACAGGCGCATTTCGTCGGGGAGGCTCAGCACCTTCATGATGGAATCGTAAAGTGTGCCTGCGTCTCCTCCGGGGAAGTCGGCACGTGCTGAGCCTCCATCCGGCATGAAGAGCGTGTCGCCCGTAAAGGCCGCGTTGCCCATGACGTGAACCATGCAGGCCGGTGTGTGACCGGGCGTTGCCATCGCAAAACCGGTTATGTTGCCGACCTGATAAGTGTCACCGTCCTTGAACAGGGCGTCGAACTGCGATCCGTCGCGCTGGAACTCGGTGCCTTCGTTGAAAATCTTCCCAAAGGTTTCCTGCACGATCATGATCTTCTCGCCGATGCCGATCTTGCCGCCCAAGTTGTCTTGGATATATGGGGCCGCGCTCAGGTGATCGGCGTGGACGTGGGTTTCGATGATCCATTGTAGATCGAGGCCACGCTCGCGCACGCGCGCGATGATCTTGACGGCACTGTCGTGGGTGATCCGGCCTGCCGCATAGTCAAGGTCCATCACGCTGTCGATAACGGCGCACGCGTTCGAGGTCGGGTCTTTCACGATGTAACTGATTGTGTTGGTTGGCGCGTCAAAGAAGGCTTCGACATCGGCAACCATACTCATCTCGATTGGATAGTTCGACATTGCCATATTCTCCATTTGGCGGCCGCCTAGGCCGCCTTTTCCATAAAACGCGTTGTCGCAATTCGTCTCAGGACAAACCCGCCAAAAACCGCGACAAGAAAGAGGGCAACCTCCCAGCGACCCGTCCCAAGCGCGGGAATGGCCGCGCCGGGGCAGAAGCCCGCAATGCCCCAGCCAACACCAAACAGGGCCGATCCAAGCACCAGTTGACGGTCGATGATCGTTGAGGCCGGAACCTGAAACGTTGAGGTGAAAAGCGGAGCGGCGCGACGCCACACAAGGCGATATCCGACGAAGGTGATGCTGACAGCGCCCGCCATGACGAATGCGAGGCTTGGATCCCACGTGCCCATCACATCAAAGAAGTTGAGCACTTTGGCAGGGTCTATCATGCCGGAGATGGCAATCCCGATCCCGAAAACGAGTCCGGTTACGGCTGCGTAGATGAGTTTCATCGGGTCAAACTCCGAAAACATGGCGGGCGACAAAAACGGTCAGTGCCGCAGTCGCCATGAAGGTGGGAACGGCCACGATCGAGCGCAGTGAAAGGCGCGACAGGCCGCAGACGCCATGGCCGGATGTACATCCTGATCCAAGGCTGGCGCCAATTCCGACAATGACACCGCCGATGACGATCATTGCGGGGCTGACGGGGATCGTCAGGGCGGGCATGGCCCCGGTCGCGACAAAGATCGCCCCGGGCGCAAGAACCATCCCCGCGACCATGGCAAGCCGCCAAGCCATTTCATCCGACGCATCAGAGAAAACGAGGCCTGACATGATGCCGGTTGCGCCAAGGATGCGGCCAAGGCCAAGCATCAGCAAAACGGCAGCCAGCCCGATCAAAAGGCCACCACCAAATGAGGTGAAAGGGGTAAATGCGGTTTCCATAGGTGTAGTGTCCGTGAGTGGTTGGCCGACCAAGCCGCAAGACGGACGTAACGCCGTTGCGGTCTGGTCGTGACACTCAGATAGACACCGGCCGACGCCAGTTCAGTGATATTGTCACCGTTCCGATTGATTAGATGCTCTCGGCCAACTTTTCCAAGGCGGACCTGTCAACGATTCTGATATGCCCGCGCGTTTGCGTCACGAACCCGCGTTTTTGAAAATCGTGAACCACGCGAGAGACGACCTCTCGCGCCGTGCCGAGTTCGCTTGCCAATTGCTGATGGGTCGCAGCGATCTCATCCTGACCTTTTGCCAACGCCAACAGTCGCGCTGCCAACCGCACGTCGATCCTGCCGAAGGCCACATCATCCACAACACGCAAAAGGTCGATTAGTCGTTTGGAATAGGCTGCGAATACAAAGGACCGAAAAACAGGTTCCTCGGCAACCAACTGATCAAATGATGGTTTTGGGAGAGAGATGATCGTCACATCGGTCTCGGCGTGACCTTCTGCATTGTAGGCCTCTTCTGACAACATGCAGGCGGTTGTCAGCACGCAACTTTCGCCGGCAACAACCCGGTAAAGCACGATTTCGCGACCAGCGTCCGACGACTGTGAAACCCGGATCGTCCCGTCGAGCAGGAACAGCAGACTGTCGGGAACGTTGTGTGGACCAAAAACCTGATGGCCTTTTCGATAACGCCGCACTTTCGCGGCGCGGAGCATCCTGTCGCGCACGCTGCGTGGTAAAGCGCGCGTTCCTTGAAACGCTTCTGTCCAGTCTTTGTCCATTCGCAATCGCGCCAACTTCATTTCTTGGTCTCAGATGCCATCGTCAGATGGAGGAGAGTGCTGATGAATAGTTCTTCAGGTATCTATCCATGACATCAGACCATGAGAACTACCTTGCGTATTCAGAGATCGTCAACAGTCTGACTTCGTTGAGCGAACCACAACTATTGCCGTTGAAATGAGCGGCAACCCTGTGGGTGTAGCTGTCAGCTTTGAACGATACCCTTTTTTTGAAGTCCCTCTGCTCACGCGGTTTTCATTTCCATTCCGGCAAAGGCGCGTGCAAGACATCGAGCGGTATGTTTCTGTTCCCAAGGAAGTTCGAATGATCAGCCGTCGCAGTTTTACGTTGGCAAGCACGCTTTTTGCGATAAGCCCGTCTGTAGCCTTCGCTAAAACAATAAATCGGTTTAGCCAGGGCGAGGATCAGCTTGCTTTGCAAGGCTATGACACCACCGCCTATTTCACATCCGGTGAGCCTGTGGAAGGTGCTGAAGCACTGGTCGTTGAATGGAAAGGCGCAAAATGGCAGTTCGTTACGGCTGAGGACGCCGAGACGTTCCGTGCCAATCCAGATGCTTATGCACCTCAATTCGGTGGATACTGCACTCGGGCGATGTCCTTGCAGCAAGAAGTCCCCGGCGATCCCGAAGTCTGGCGCCTGCACAACGGAAAACTCTACGTCTTTTTTGCCAGCCGTGGTGGAAGAGCCTTTGATCGCGGGCCTGATGAAATGATCGAACTGGCACAAGCGCATTGGGATACGCTTGATTTTGTTGAATAGCCGCTGCTAGCTGTGGCCTCTTCCACGTTCTGTTTGTTGTCGAATTCAAGAAATAGAAACTCCGCGTCAAGGTCCGCTTTGAACGCTGCAATTGCAGTATCCATTGGTAAACGGCGACGGCGGATCTTGGTCGTCCTTCAACATGCCAATGTCAGCAAACCGCGCTTCCCAGCTGCACATGCAAGGCGCAGCATTTGGGACTATGGGCTCTCTCACGTCATTCGCCGCGACGGGCACGAACGGCTGCTAACCGGATCGGGGCTTACAGTGTCATTTCGCTCCTCCGGCAAATGACCCAAGCTAAAAGGGTTTGCCAATACCGTATTATTTTGTCAATAATACGGTATTGTAGAAGCATTTCCAATGCGCACCTAGGAGGCCTCATGCTGAAGCATCTCAGAAACTCCGCCTTAGCCGTGGCAGCGCTGACCGCAGCAACACTCGTGACAGCACCGCAACGCGCTCAAGCCCAGTCCTATCAGATCGATTGTGCAATCCTACTTTGTCTATCCGGTGGGTGGCCAGCTTCCGTGCCATGCGTCCGCGCCCGGGCTGAATTCATCCGTCGCATCACACCTTGGCCGGTCGAGCCGCCATTGCAGATCTGGCGGTGCCCCATGGGGGCGGCATATTCCGTTGATCCCGAAACGCTGACCAGCGAGCGGATCTACGACATCCTCCTTGAGCTCGACCAAACCGCACCGCTGCAGTCCTTTCCAATGGATGGCAATGATCCGGTCACTGGGATTGATGGGAGATTGGCCGACGCCCCTGCCCCGACGTTTCAGATGCCACCAATCCCTAAGGCTTTGGAGCCGCAACCCGCTATCGTTCGCATGACCGGAGGCGACGCGGCCCCATTGCCGAAAGGGTTTGCACTTCAGCTCGTGCAAGATCGCGCTGATATCGACATCAGCGGCGTTGAGTTCAATTTTGTCCGCACCATCCGTGTTTTTCAAACGCAAGCACGCCAATGGGAATCTGGACGTGACGATGACTGCAACAGCTATGCGCGCGTCCGCCTCGGCAGCTATGGCACGCAAGGAGACTATCGTTGGACACCCAGCGGTATTAGCGCCTTGCCCGAAGCTCACACGGGCCTCGCAGGTTTCGGATCAAATTGTCCGAGCGTTTGGCATCGTTCCGTCTTCGTTGAGTGGCGCGACTATGAGGGAAACTACGGATTTGAGCAGGTGGACTACTAAATGTGGTGATCTTGCTCGCTGTCGAAACCGCATTTACCGCAAACCTCTATGAGTAGTATGGTCGGTACAACAAATAAGAATCGAAAGGGGGGCAATAAGCGAGCAGCCAAAAAACAAACCCCCGCAAGGCGGCAACCTGGCGGGGGGTTTGATAAAACCTAGGGACGGCAATCCCGAAACGGCCCAATCTGTTAAGCTCGGTTTTATCACCCAAGACATGGATACAGCAAGCAAAAAACGCACTTGTGCGAACAGCTTCATTGCATCTCGGTCTAGCACTTGATGAAACCACAAGAATTAGCCCCAGACGCAATACCTAGACAAAGCTCCCCCAGCGGGTGCGAGCTGTTGTATGGTAAGTCTGAAGTAGAAACAGAATCGATTTGGAGGATCGAAACGCCAAAAAAAGCAAAACCCCCGCAAGGCGGAGGCCTAAACGGGGGGGTCAAGAACCAAGAAGCGCCAACTTCTCGATCACCATTGCGGTTGATCAGGTTTAGCACCTCCCTCCCTCAGCGAGCAAGAAAAAACGCATCCGTGTGAACGAGGAAGTTGCATCTTGGATTGGTCCGGAAATCACGACGACGGACCAGCCCTGGGTGTAAACCCAAGACCACCGGCAAGATCATTTGCCAGACAAAACGAAGGAGAAACTGAACCCCAGATAAGCAAAACCCCGCAAGGCGGTGACCTTCCGGGGGAGCTATGATCACAGAGCGCCAACTCTGAAATCGCTGAATACGATTAGAACATAACATCCCCTGAATCACGCAGGCAAGAAAAAACGCATTTGTGCGACCAAAGAAGATTTGCCTGACGCCGCCTTGTCCAATGAGCAGAGACAAGGAGCGACAACAATGAGGACAGAACCTCACCCCGCCCTCCCACAGGGCTATTCCAGGCGCGATGTCATCGCGCTGGTTGCTGACGTTGGCCGTGACATCGGCCTCAGCACGCGACTGACCGATATTCTCACACGCATGGTTGGCAGCACCGATCAAGACGCTTGGGTTGATCCGGAGAAAGAACCGATTTTCTATGGGCGCCAGGAGACCTTTGCGCAGCGCCTGAGGATCTCGACCCGCCAATTGCGATCACACGAGAAGACGTTGCAGAAGCGCGGACTCATTGAGCGACGAACACTTGCCAACGGCAGCCGCTATGGCAGTGCCGGCCTCGGTCTTGTCCTGACACCACTCATCGAACGGTTCACAGAGCTTCTGGACATTCGCGAAGCCCGCAAGGTTCAGTTCGAACGTATAAAACAGCTCAAGGCCATGCGCAGTGTGCGGCTTGCAACGTTTCGCGATGAGCTGGCTCGTCTGTCAGAGGCCGATCAGCTTTCAGATGATGTGCAAGCGATGATCAAGGAACGCGCGACCTGGCCACGTACTGACACGCTCCTCACATTGGGTGAAGCTCGGCTTTCTCAGCACCTCGATGACGCGACAGATCTGTGCACGAGATTGGTTGATTGGATAGAAAACCATAGTGATTCCTCTTGTGAACCGGAAGAAACCTTCCGGTCCTATATACAAAAGGACATTCACCAGATTCATTCTGAAGAATGTAACGCAAACGAGAATAAGCGGAGCGCGGGCAAGCCCGCGCAGGCCGATTCAAATATGTCGGGGCCTAACAGCCCCGACGATTGCAGAGAAAAAAAGCTTCAGGCGGAAACCGACGCGCTTCAAGGCCTGTTCTCAGGTTATTATGGCCTATCCCACGCAGTTTCCTTGGCGAGTGCCGAGTTCCAAATGGAGATGGAAGCACGTAACGGTGAACGACCGGAATACGCTTTGGTTGAGGCGGCCGCGGCGCGTGTTCCTCATCTGGGCATCAATCTCACAGCCTGGGCCGCGGCCTGCGATCGAATGGGTCGCACGAAAGCGGCGATTTGTGTTCTTCTGCTCGATGCCAATCGTGATCACGCCGTCAGACCGGTCCTCAATCCTGGCGGTGCTTTACGCGGGATGATCAAGGCTCACAATCGCGGCAAGCTCAATATCATCGGCAGCTTGATCGGCCTGCACCGGAGGCGAGGGTTATAATGGGATTTTCAGAGTATTTAGATCTTTTTCAGCCGAATGGCACTCTCTCTCGTTCCGTTCGCTGTCATTGGCGCGCCCCGCTGGTCACGCGATCGACCATAGGTGCAACACTTTTGAACCTCAGTAGCTTTGAGGTGGGGAGATGACGTATACGCTAAAGGATTTCGCGGCGTTTAGGGCTGCGTTCGATGAAAAACTCTAACTGGAGACCGGTGAGCCATTGTCGTGTGCATTGTACGATTGTGTCCCCGCGCCCGAAACCATCTCGGTCGTTGACGGCAAAGTGCTGGTAACGGATTTCCATATTGCCGAAGCCTGCAACATCGCCGATCTTGTGACATCAACGGCGCGGATCCTATCTTTGCCTCGATCCAACGTTGCTTGCGAGGATCTGTCGGAGATTTTCCTGGTTCAGCTTGACATCTTACGGGAGTACATCCGCGCCGCTTCTCCGCCCGATCGCTACATTGAGACCGAAACAGACAAGAGCATTCGGGCCTGGGCAGGCTTCATCAAGCACCCAAAGGACTACGTTTTTGCACATCGTTGCCTTGCTGACCTTCATGATGTTTTGCAGCCTGATCCAATTGTTGTCGACAGCGAATTTCTGCGGAGTTGGGATCGTCTTTCGGGAAAGGAAAAAGACAAGAGAAAATCTGATCTTGCACATCGCACGGTCGTCGTAGAACTCCCAGAAAGCCGCGAGGTTTTGGACTTTATCGATGCCTGTGCCACCCATTTGTCGCAGATCATTTTGCAATGGAAACCGCTGAAACGATCTGTGTGACGAGGTGTATGGGGGCCTCCCCTTGGGGATCAGCTCTAGTCGGTAAACCGACCGGAGCCCAAGGTCTCCGCCCAGTCGGGTCACGATCTTGGCCCCGGGCGACACCGCCGCCTTCAGGCATTGACGTGAACTGAGGCATCTAGGTCA
Organism: uncultured Paracoccaceae bacterium; assembly: GCA_947496605.1. Lineage (GTDB taxonomy): Bacteria > Pseudomonadota > Alphaproteobacteria > Rhodobacterales > Rhodobacteraceae > Yoonia. The sequence continues at coordinate 84,359 of CANMDF010000005.1, forward strand.
GGAGCAAAGACGCAGTGAGCATCTCAACCTGAAGTCGAGCGCAACGTGTTGCAAGCATACATGCCGATCTCGCCACCCCCTGCCCCATAGGCAATCATCGTTC
>CANMDF010000006.1 GCA_947496605.1 uncultured Paracoccaceae bacterium
ATAATCAATCTTATGTTAAATATGTCTGACTGATAAGGTTAGTAGGTGTCCCACCAATCACCATCTCTAGCCAGCATTCAATTGATTAACGCAAATTGCCCTATGCCCCCTGCGCAGATTCCTTCTGCCTGATGCGCTTGCGCGTGGCGTTTGACCAAAGCCGATATGCTTCTAGCAAACCCAGCGGCAAGAAATGAACAAGCGCCGGACCGATCCCACCCCAGTCGTGTAGCGCGGCCCAATGGACAAGCGTCAGAACCGCAGCCGCATAGACAAAGCGTTGGAGGGTTTTCCATCGCGGCCCCATTGAGCGCACCCAACCGTCGGTAGACGTAACTGCCAGGGGAACGAATATCAGGAACGCAAGCCAGCCAGTCCAGATATAGAGCTTTGCGACCTCACCACCGGTAAAGGCAACTGCCCCCTCATCCACCAGATAAAGAATAGTGTGCAAAAGCGCATAACCGAATGCCGCAACGCCGAGGTAGCGTCGCCGTTTCATCAGCCACCGCGGACCACGCCACCCCTTCAGCCACATCGTCAGTGGTGTGATCATCATCGCAAAGATCATGAAGCGCGCGGCAAATTCACCGGTCGGGTGGAGCAAGCCGTGGATCACTTCGGGATCGCCGGACGCCAGACTGGCGAGCATCGGAATGGCAGGAATGCTCAGCAATAGCCAAAACGTATATGGGTGATCCCAAATCTTCTTGATCGTGAGCATTGTCCAAGTCCTTGTTGTCATGACGATGTTCTACGTTAAACGCTCGGGGGTTTCGCTTCCGTCGCAGTTAATTGCAGTTCGCGCAATTCAGACGCCACACAGGTTTCCGGCATGCATCATGCATTGGTCCATGAACAAGACGGATCAGGTGCCGCCTGGGCACTAGAGTGGATGATCTTGCCACAAATGGCGCTTGCAACGGGGCGTAGTCTTCAGGCGGCAATTCAAACCTGTCATGCGATCAACCGGCTTGGGTCATAGTGCTTTATCTGCATCCATGACCTCATCCAACGCCAAAAGGTGCTCTATGAACCGGCGGGTTAGTTGCTTTTGGGGGCCCGTATCAGGCCACACGGCATAGATACCCATTAAAGGGAGCGACCATTCCGGCAGCACTTGTACCAGTTGCCCGGACGCCAGCTCCTCGGCGATCTCGCTGGTGGGCAGATGTTGAATGCCCAGTCCAGACACCACTGCAGAAATTGCCGCAGAGATTGTATCAACCTCGATGCGTATGTTTTGCGGTTCAAAGGTGACCTGTTGATTACCCCCAAGCACAGTCATGCTGTCGGGCAAGATGGAGATACCAACAAAGTCGCAGGCTTTGAGATCGTCAATCGTCAGCACAGGTTCGCGCGTCGCAAGGTATGCTGGCGATGCCACCAGCATTCTTTCGAAATCTGCGATCCGACGGCATTTCAGACTGCTGTCACTCAGCTCGCCCAAGCGAATGGCGATGTCAAAACGGTCTCTTACCATATCAACTTGACGGTCGCTGTTGCTGACGGAAAGCGACACCAAAGGATAGCGTTTCGCAAAGGTCCAGACAGCTTGTCGTAGATTGGTTCGGTCAACAAAAGCAGGCATCGTTATGCGCAATGAACCCGCAGGCTGCCCTGTCTGTTCTGTTAAGGCGTCCAACGCCTCATCACCGGCAAGAACCATTCGCCGCGATGCATCAAGGATCGCTTGTCCCTCAGACGTCAGCGACAGGCGACGTGACGTGCGAAACAAGAGCGAGACGCCCAGTTTTGCCTCCAGCTTAGAAATGTGATGGCTGACGACAGAGGTCGATAGCTTCAGCCGTCGCCCCGCAAGGCTAAAACTGCCTGCATCAGCGACTGCTACAAAGATGGCAAGGGCGCGGTAGTCCTGAATCATCGTTTCAATTTTTCGAAAGCTGCGTTCTACGGAATGTCGATAATCCAAATGGTTATTGTTGTCTACGGTGCACCGAGTGGACGCGGTCAAAGACCGCTATCGCCGAATTTGCCAATCACTCAGTAATGAATAGGGAATGAAATCATGTCAGACAAAAAGTCCGAAACGCTTGCTATCTCGCGGCGCAACCTGCTGAAAGGCACGGCCCTGACCGTCGGCGCTGCCACGTTGCTGCGCACAGCACTTACCCCCACACAAGCGACTGCCCAAGACGGTGATTTTCCGCCCGGCACACTACACAGCTTTGCAAAAGGTGGCGTCACCTTCCATACTTATGTTTCCCCTGCCCCGGCGGTTTCAGTGACGTCACATATCGTGGAATTCGATGATCAGCTTCTCTTGGTCGATGCGACAATGCTGCCACCGACCGCCATGGAAGTCGCAGGCACGATCGCAGCGACCGGCAAGCCAGTTGGCATGGCCGTCATCAGCCATGAACACCCTGACCACTGGGGCGGTGCTTCCTTCTTTGAGGGCGTCACATTCTCGACCCTGCCTGAAATCCGCGAGGGCCTGCGTGCCGAAGCAACAGGTGGTGACTGGCCAGAGCCGACGAACGTGCTGAACGGCAATGACGTCACTCCCGGCATGACTGAAATGTCAGGTGTGCCGGTCGAATTCCGTCACTACACTGATACCGAAGCGCCCCACATGCTCGTAACAGTCTTCCCTGACCAGCAAGTCGCGATTGTGCAGGATCTGGTTTATAATGGGGTCTACTTTGCGCCGGGCGTTGATCGGGCGAATTGGATCGCCACACTCGAAGGCCTGCGCGATGATCCCGCATGCGAGACACTTTTGGTTGGACACGGTATGCCGACATCGCGCGGCGATCTGGACACGGCCATTGCCTACATCAAAGTGCTTGATGACGTCATGAACACGGCTGCTGATCCTGATGCCGCTGCTGCGGAACTCAAGGCTGCTTTCCCAGGTTATGGCGGGGACTTCCTTCTGGGCCTCATCGGCGAATACTGGACACGTTGAACAAGAAATCAGGGCTGCGCATAAATGCGTAGCCCTATCTTTGTGATGCCGAGTAGTCCTTAATAAAAAGAGAAATCTGCGCGTTTCGCAGACGAGAAACGAAGACAAACGAGAGGATGCCTGATGTCAGCCAATGAAGTACCGCTTATTGCCGCAAAATCGCCAGCGATGGCAGAATTAGAGGCCGGAAAAGACTATTTCTGGTGTGCGTGCGGGCGATCAAAGAGCCAACCCTTCTGTGATGGATCACATGCAGGCACCGGGCTTACTCCGGTCAAGTTCACGGCATCCGAAACTGGCAAGGCTGCCCTGTGTCAATGTAAAGGCACGGCCAACCAGCCCTTTTGTGATGGCACACACGCCCAATTGGGCGAAAGCGCGGTTGGCGATCCTGCGCCAGAGCCGCAATCCGATGTGCCCACCGCAAAGGCGACGCCGGAAGAACCCACAGTCGCTCACATTCATGGCCTGGCCCGCGACGGGCTTAGTAAACTGGGTCATCACGGTGAGATGGGCGCAATGGGTGTGCCGCGTAAGGACTTGCCGCATTGGGATGACATCCAGATACTTGCCGCACAAATGGCACGGCAACCTTTGCTGGATGATGCCAATGTTGGCACAGATGTGGTGATCGGGCCGCGTGCCGAAAAGCCGTTGCAACTGGATATCCCTTTATTTGTCTCAGACATGAGCTTTGGCGCGTTGTCTCTTGAGGCGAAAACCGCATTGGCGCGGGGTGCAGAAATGGCTGGAACAGGTATCTGTTCTGGCGAAGGCGGGATGCTGGAAGAGGAACATGCCGAAAACACCCGTTATTTCTATGAACTGGCGTCTGCTAAATTTGGTTGGGATCTGGCAAAGGTCGCGGGCGTTCAGGCGTTCCACTTCAAAGGCGGGCAAGGTGCCAAGACAGGCACGGGCGGCCATCTGCCCGGAGATAAGGTGGATGCCAAGATTGCGGAAGTGCGCGGTTTGAACGTCGGCGAAACCGCGATATCACCGGCCAAATTCCCTGACCTGCACACACCCGCCGATTTTCGCAAGCTTGCTGATCAGGTCCGTGAACGCTCCGGCGGTATCCCGATTGGCTTTAAATTGTCAGCCAACCACATCGAAGAAGATATTGATTTCGCGCTTGAGGCCAGTGCCGACTATATCATCCTCGACGGTCGTGGCGGTGGCACTGGTGCAGCGCCTTTGATCTTCCGAAACAACATATCGGTCCCGACCATCGCGGCCTTGGGACGTGCGCGCAAACACCTTGATGCCAAGACAGGCCGTGAGGTCACGCTGGTGATCACCGGTGGTCTGCGCGTCGCCGAGGACTTTGTCAAAGCGATGGCGCTAGGTGCGGATGCGGTTGCAGTGTCGAACTCTGCAATGCAGGCCGTCGGGTGTATTGCGGCGCGTATGTGCAATTCGAACAACTGCCCAGTTGGGGTTGCCACGCAAAAACCTGAATTGCGCAAGCGTCTGGACGTGCAGGTTGGGGCTGAAAAGCTGAACCGTTACTTTGGGGCGTCGGTTGAACTGATGCAGCTGCTGGCGCGCGCCTGTGGTCATGATCATGTGTCCAAATTTGCGCATTCTGATCTGACAACCTGGAAAAAAGACATGGCGGACATTTCTGGCGTGCGTTTTGGGGGCGCAGGATGAGCGGTCTGGACTGGATTAACGTTGGACCTGCCGACTTACCCGAAGGCCGGGTCAAAACGGTTTCGGCCCGCGATCACTTTATTTGTGTGTCACACTTTGACGGCCAATGGGCGGCAATGGACAACCATTGCCCACATCAGGGTGGTCCTTTGGGTGAAGGCGCGATTGAAAAGGGCGTCGATGGAAAATGCTGGATCAGGTGCCCTTGGCATGGCTGGGACTTTGACCCGCTCACAGGGCAGCCCCCTGGCGGCCATGACGATATGGGGCAAAAAATCTACCCCATCGAAGAACGTGATGGCGAACTGTTTATCGGCCTAGAAGCGGAACCAACCCATGAGCGGACCATGACAGATGTCGTGGCTGAAACACTTGTCAATTGGGGCGTGAAACATGTGTTTGGCATGGTCGGGCACTCGAACCTTGGGTTGGCTGATGCCATCAGACGACGTGTCGCGGATGGTGAAATGCGCTATATCGGCATCCGGCACGAAGGTGCCGCTGCCTTTGCGGCCTCTGCCTATGGCAAGCTGACGGGTAAGCCCGCGGCCTGCCTTGCGATCGCAGGACCGGGTGCAACCAACCTCTTGACGGGTATGTGGGACGCCAAAGTTGATCGTTCACCTGTTCTGGCTTTGACCGGACAGGTGCAAACCCAAGTGATGGGTCCGGGTGCGTTTCAGGACATTGATCTGAAATCGGCGTTTCAGGCGGTCTCGCGGTTTTCCCAACCGCTCTTGCCCAGCTCTAAACCAGCGGAACTTGCCTCACTCGCTTGCAAAACCGCCCTGATCGAGCGTGACGTGGCACATCTGATCTTTCCGGATGATGTACAAACATTGCCAAGCACCGCACCTGCGGGGGGGCCTGAGGGCCGCGTGTCTGGTCCGGTTGTGAAACCACATAATGACGACGTTGGTGCCGCACTCAAGATGATCAACGCCGCAAAGCGGCCACTTATCATCATTGGTCATGGCGCATGGGACGCGCGCGACCAGATCATTGCGTTGGCAGAACAAATCGGCGCACCTGTGGTCACAACCTTCAAAGGCAAAGGGCTGATCCCAGACAGCCACCCAAATGCGGGCGGCGTACTGGGTCGCTCTGGCACACCGATTGCAAGCTGGTTCATGAATGAAAGTGACTTGCAGCTTGTGCTGGGGGCCTCTTTTTCAAACCACACTGGCATCAATCCCGGCAAGCCAACAATCCAGGTTGATTTTGAGCGGATGCAATTGGGCAAATTCCATCCCGTCACACTGCCCGTCTGGGGTGAGATCGGCGCATTTTGCGACTTGGTCGGGCGGCAAGCTGTGCGCAACGCAAAGGCAGCGAACCAAATCAGCGAACTGGCTGAACGCTGGAAAATGTGGCGTGCAGAAAAAACGTCCCGCCTTGCAGAAGAAGGTACAAACGGCGTGCACTCTGCTGCGGTGTTTGCGGCACTGTCGCGCGTCGCACCTGATGACGCGATCATCGCGGTAGATGTGGGGAACAACACCTATTCTTTCGGGCGCTATTTCGAAACCAAAGGGCAGCGCGTATTGATGTCGGGCTATCTGGGATCCATCGGATTTGGCTTTCCTGCAGGCATGGGTGCATGGGCGGCAACGCAGGACTTTGAACACTTGCGCGGGCGGAAAATCATCTCAATCTCAGGCGACGGCGGCTTCGGCCAATACGCGATGGAGATGACGACAGCCGTCAAATACGGCATGGACTTGACCCACGTGCTTTTGCACAACGACGAGCTGGGCAAGATTTCCAAGGAACAACGCTCTGGCGAATGGCCTGTGTGGGAAACCAATCTGGTCAATCCATCGTTCGCGGCGTTTGCGAAGATCTGCGGTGCTTACGGCGCGAAAGTATCCAAAGGAATGGAGGTCGAGGCCGCGTTGGCAAAAGCGCTTGCTGTCGAAGGCCCTGCCCTCGTTGAAATCATGACCGACGCCGAACTTATCTAACTCTTCACCAAGCAAAGGATATCTCATGGGACAAGGCCTTGAAAACGTACGCCGGATCTATCTTGAAGGCATTGCAGGCGGAAACGCACGAGAAGCAGTCATGAAATACACTGGTCACCGCTACACCCAGCATTCAACAGGTGTTGGTGACGGAGCCGAGGGTTTCCTTGCGTTCTTTGAGCCCTTTGTAGAACGCAACCCAAAGCGAGAGATCGAGATCAAACGCATTTTTGAGGATGGTCGCTGGGTCTTTTGCAGTGCCTACCAGTCACTTAACGATGGCGCGGCGCAATGGGTCACGATGGATATGTTCTATACTGATGCAGACGGGTTGATCCTTGAGCATTGGGATACGATTGCCGCTTATGTTGCCGATACCGCCGCAGGAACAGACATGGTCGGTGGCGCAACCAAACCCGATCCTTCGACTGATACCGAGGTGAGCAAGGCCGTTGTATTGGAATACACCAAGCAGGTGCGCCAAGAAGGCGATATCAGCAAGCTGGACCAGTTTGTCAGCGCCGATCTTGTGCAACACGCGGCCACCATCAAAGCCGGGCCAGCGGGTTTGGCCGCATGGTTGGCATCAGATGATGCAGGTGCCTACGAGATGCTATTCAACATCATGGGGCAAGGCGATTTTGTCGTGACCTACAGCAAGCGTCACGCACACGGCAAAGACATCGCCGTATTCGACCTTTACCGCGTGGCGGATGGCAAGATCGTAGAGCATTGGATGAACGAAGAAGAAATCAGCCCACGTGAGGCGTGGGGTAACTCTGGCAAATTCTGACTTGAAAGTAGCGCTCGCGTTCTAAGAATGCGAGCGCCAACCTTGCGCCATTCTTGAGACCCGACCGGACAATGGGAAAAGGCAGGCTTGCAAAGCATGATAGATGTCAGGCTTGCCTGCAAAGATAGAACTTGTCGGTGCCCCATCTGCGTCTATGGCAGGAAACCAGCCGCCATGTTCGTGGTCGATGAATGTCTGATCCGCAAAGCCCCAAAGCTTGCGATACCATGCTTCATCCGCTGGGTTTTCTTCAAGTAAGAGTAGCGTGGCAACTGCGTTGATCGCCTCTGTCACGGGCCACCAGAACCGCGATGCATCAGCAACACTGCCATCGAAATTCAGCGTGTAGGCAAAGCCCCCGTCGGGCAACCATGCATCTTCCAACGCCTGCCCGATAAGTTTGCGCCCACGATAGGGCGCATCAGTTGCGGGTCGCCCTGCCAAGTCCCAATGCTGCAACAAGAGCCGACCCAGCTCAAAGGAATGACCCGGTGTTGTCCCTGCTGGCCTGAACATGTGATTGCCCGCATAACCACGGTCGACAGACCAGTCTTGGTGATAATGCTCGGGCAATCGCCATGCCGCCTGGGGCGCCATTTGTCCGGTAAAGAAATCAAGAATGCGCTCTGCCCGCGTCAGGTAAAGTTCCCTGCCTGTTGCCTCGTAGGCAGCCAGCAAAGCCTCTACCCCGTGCATATTTGCATTCATGCCGCGGTAGCTGGAAAAAGGGGTCCAATCGCGGTTCCATTCATCGCTAAAAAGGCCTGCGTCGTCTTCCCAATAGTGTTGCACTAGCACTTGAGAGATATCATCAATCAGTGCATCCGCATCGGGATGTCCGGCCAGCTTTGCACTTGAGGCAGCAAGCAAAACAAAGACGTGCCCATAGGCCAGCTTGGTGCCGTCAGCGATGCCGTCGCCATCCAGCGACCAAACATAACCGCCATGCAGCCTGTCTTTGTGATGCCCCGTCAGATACGCCATGCCGTGATCGACAATCTGTTCCGCACCGGCGTGACACCGCAGAACACCCAAGGCATATGAATGGATCATGCGTGTCGTTGTGTGCAATTCCTGCACATCTGTTTGCAATGGCGTGCCATCATGATCAAGCAGCGCAAATCCCGGCGCCCCTTGCATGCTGGCATCAAAGAAAGACAACAGCGTTTCGCTTTGGGAACGCAGCCAGCTGCGGTGGGTATCGTCGTGCAACCACAAGCCCGAGGCGTTTACCGGGCCCGCAGCCGCGCGCGATGTTTGCTGAGCTTTCATTTGCCTTGCACCCTACCGAATGGCGAGACCATCGGCATCAAACGCATGTGTGTCTTCTTTTGTAAATGACAGCCCTGCTTTGTCGCCGGGCTTGCAGGTTGCAGTTCCGTTGACACGCACAGTGATCTGGCCAGCATCGCCGCATGACATGATCACAAATGTATCTGCCCCCAGATACTCCAAGACATCGACCGTACCCTGAATCTGCCCCACACCGGCATCGGACAGCACAATGTGTTCTGGTCTAATGCCGAAAGAGACAGCATTTGACGGAACATCAACATTCGGCGCCGCAGAGGCCGGGATCACGTTCATACGTGGTGACCCGATAAACTGTGCAACAAAGAGATTTGCGGGGCGTTCATAAAGTTCACGTGGCGATCCGACCTGTGCGATCTTGCCGAATTCTAGCACCACAATGCGATCCGCCAAAGTCATCGCTTCGACCTGATCATGGGTCACATAGATCATTGTTGATTTCAGCGTCTGGTGAAGCTTGGCGATCTCATAGCGCATCTCAACCCGCAACGCGGCGTCCAGGTTAGAGAGCGGTTCGTCAAACAAGAACGCAGTTGGGTCCCGCACAATGGATCGGCCAATCGCCACGCGCTGGCGCTGTCCGCCCGACAAATCCTTAGGGCGGCGGTCAAGATAATCATCCAGCTTCAGAACGCGCGAAGCTTCGTTTACCTTTTCTGCAATGGCGTCTTTTGACAGCCCAGCCGATTTTAGCGGGAACCCGACATTGTCGCGCACCGACATATGCGGATAAAGCGCGTAGGATTGAAACACCATGGCAAGGCCGCGTTTGCTTGGGGGCTCTGCCGTTGCATCGCGATCGCCAATCATAATCTGGCCGCGCGAGGTTTCTTCCAGCCCGGCGATCATGCGCAAGAGTGTGGATTTACCGCAGCCTGATGGGCCGACGAAGATGACAAACTCGCCTTCTTCGATCGAAAGGTCCACGCCTTTGATAACCTGAACGGCACCAAACCATTTTTCGACAGCCTTAAGATTAATAGAAGACATTATGCGGCCCCCCTTGCCTGTTCATAGTCATCGCCCGCCCATGTCAGCCAGATCGCAGCAGTCCAGGTGAAGTCTGCGCCACCGCATGGGGTGGCATCGATTGGATCAAAGTACTCATAGAAACCATGTTGAAGGATCAGTTGCTTGGTCTCAGACCGCAGCCGGTCTTCAAGATCAGGGCGTCCCATGTCGCGAAATCCTAGGCCCAAAAGTGAATTCAACACAGGCCAAGTTGGTCCCCGCCAGTACCGACGTGGGTCAAAAACGGCGGCCTCCGGATCCGCCGAAGGGATACCATAATGCACAGCGTCCCAAACACGCATCAATTGTGCGTCCAACTCGGGGTTTCCGGCATCAGCCAGATAAGCAAGGAACGCACCTGACCCTAAGACGTTAGCAAATTCACCATTGTGAAGGTTCTTGGCGTCATAGGCTTGCAACGCAGGGTTCCAGATCAACGGCAGCGATGAACGCAATGACCTTGCCCAGCCTTCGATCTCTGAGGTGTCTTCGCCCAACGCTTGACCAAGAACGATCAGATCCTCATGCGCGCGCAACAGAATAAATGTAATGCCAGGATCGGCCATCAGAAAGGGCCCCTCTGCAACAATGCGTTTCTGGTCCCAGCCGACACTCACCCCGAATTGGACCATCGCAATATAACGGTCATATTCTTCTTTCTTGGGGCGCATTGACGGATCAACATGGCTTGTATCGCGGCGCTCATAAACGCCTGCTTTTGATCCGTCGACCGCGGCCATGCCAATGTCCCAATCAGGACAATTGTCGCGACCACTTTCCCACGGGTGGGTGATCGCGGCAGGCCCGAAGGTGCACCGCACTTCATGCCACCAGCGATGCCAAGCGACAAACTTTGGGTAAAGCGCCGCAAGCCTAGCTTGGCCCGCGGGCTTATCCATTTCCCACACATGGCGTGCCAAAGTCGCTGAAACTGGCGGCTGGGAGATACCAGATGTCTCAACGGTACGCCCTGTCAACCAGACGTCGGGTCCCGGGAAATAGCTTGGATCAGGTTTATGGAAAATAATGTGCGGCACCATGCCATCGTCCCACTGACTAGCCATCAGCGTGTCAAATTCATCCCATGCGCGTGGCAGGTCGAATGTCGCAAAACCCCATGCCGCAAAGGCGCTGTCCCAGTTCCACTGATAGGGATAAAGCCCTTTTGTCGGCAGCGTGTAGCCGCCTTGGTCATTCTGGCGCAGAATATTACGTGCTTGTTCATTCAGGTCCATGGTCATCCCTTAACTGACCCTGCGGTCAGGCCTTTCGTCATAAAGCGTTCAAGCCCCAAGAAGAGCGCCATGATCGGCACGGTCGCAACGACCGAGCCTGCCATGAGATGCTGTCTTGGGATTTCAGATGAGTTCAGCGATGCGATGCCGCGTGTCAGCGTGAACTTTGACGGGTCGTCCAACAGCATGAATGCCAAAAGGAATTCATTCCAAGCAATCATAAAGACATAAAGCGACACAGAGGCCAACGCAGGCAATGATAGCGGCAAGGTAATTTTCCAGATCACCGCCAGGCGTGATAACCCGTCCATCAGCCCCGCTTCTTCGACTTCGGCAGGCAAACCGCGGAAGTATCCTTGCAACATATAGAGTGCGACCGGGATCGTGGTGACTGGATAGATCATGACGATCCCCCAGAATGAGTTCCGCAAGCCAGTCATTGAAAAGGCGATGTAGATTGGCAATGCAAGCACGATCATCGGCACCATGTAGATCAATAGAATCGAGCGCGAAAACGCAGCCTGCCCACTAAAGCGCAACCGCGCCACCGCATAAGCGCCCGGGATAGCAAAGGCCAAAGTAATGAACACCGTCAGCACTGAGATAAAGAACGAGTTGAACAGGTAAGTGCCAAAGTTGAACTGGTTAAACAGTTCATCATAGCTGCGGAACAGCTCTGCCCCCTTCGAGAAATCAATCGAGAAATCAAGCGGGTTCTGGATCAGCTCTGATTGGTTCTTCAGGCTGGTCATCACCATGACGTAGAAGGGGATCAGAACAATGGCCGTAAAGAAGATATAGCCAAAACCTGTCAGGAACCTGATCACAGAGCCTTCAAACTCGTGACGCGTCAACTCGCCCGGTTCAATCTCGTCAAGGATAGGCGTGATTGAAGCTGCAAAACTGAGGCCTAGTAGAGCGGCACCAAAAATGCGCGCAAAGAGGCTGGTCTCGGTACCCGTCAGCATTGGACCGATGCCTAGCATGACCAGAACGGTCACCGCGGCAAGAAGACCTAGCTGCACCATGCGGCTGCGCCCCAAGGCCACAACCCCGGCACCAGCGGCGGCACCCCAAAGCAAAGACAGCAGAATACTTGGCCGGAAAGCCTGCCCAGTGGCAAAGGACATCGCGACGGCGACAGTGATCGAAAGTATCACCATCCAAAGAGCGCCAATGACGGGCCCGGTTATGAATCCACGGCGCATTTACAGACCCTCCTCACGGCTGATGTATTTCAGGAAAAACAGCGAGAACGTCAGCAAGCAGCCAAAGATGACCACAGCCACAGCAGCCCCTGCCCCGATGTTGGATACCGCAAAGGCTTGTTCATACACGTTCACAGTCAAAGTTCGCGTGCCAGCGTTGCCGCCCGTCAGCAAAAAGATGTCGTCGAACTTGTTGAAGGTCCAAATGAAGCGCAACAAGAACAAGACACTGAGAATACCCAAAAGCTGTGGCATGCTCAGATACCAAAACTGCTGGAACGGGCTGGCCCCATCCATGTCGGCAGCCTCGTACATATCGGTGTCGATGCTTTGCATCCGTGCCAGAATGAAGAGGAACGAAAGAGGAAAGTACCGCCAGATCTCAAAGACCGTGACCATGATCAAGGCAAGTGGGCGTTCCCCGAAAAAGTTGATCGCCTCGTCTGTCACACCCATCTGGATCAATAGGGCGTTTGCCGATCCTGAGAATGGATCGAAAAGGATCAACCATGCGAAAGCGACCGCAATGATCGGGGCGACATAGGGAAACAGGTAAAGCCCCCGCAGGATGCCCTGCCCCTTGAAAGACTTGTTCAGTAGCAATGCTGCGAATAAACCGACCAGTAGCGCGCCGATGGTACCAAAAACCGTATAAAACAAGGTCACCCATAACACTTCGAAGAATTCGTCGCTGTTGAAGATGCGTTTAAAGTTATCGAGTGTGAATGTGCTGTTTGTCAGGATGTTCGACGATGCGCCCGTTGTGATCGCAGCGCTGTCTTGAGGCCGCAAATCGTTATCGAAATAAGCTTGCCCAACGATGACAGGGATCGTCAGTGTGTCCCGCAACCCCGGCTCCCAATCGCCCAGATCGCAAGACAATGCACGGTCATCCAACGTGCATCTTGGGTCGAGCTCAACAACTTGTAGTCCTTCGGGGATCACATCGTTGAACGTCACGCCGGTGATTTGTTGTTCTTGTGACGAATTGCGCAATCGATAGCGGATCGTGGCCTCGTCGCCAGCGACTTCTGGGCCGCCGCGTAAATCTTCGCGCAAGACTACTTCGGGTGCGCGTAAATCGCCCAGTTCGACCGGTTTGAATGAGATCCAGAAGATCGCAAGCAATGGCAAAACGACAACCAACGCGACCGCCGTAATTGTTGGAAACAGAAGGCCCCAGGCCAAACGCGCTTCGCGCTTTGCAAGTGGTCCGGTTCCGACCGGTGGGGTAATATCCGCCATTGCCGCTACTCCCTATTGTTGCGCGGTTGCCTTTGAAACAAGAGAATGAGGGGCGCCACAAAGGCAGCGCCCCACGTTTTCAGGGTTTACTGAACCGCAGCGATGGCATCGTTCAACGCAGCAACAGTTGCAGCCGCATCACGCTCGCCATCGATGTACTCACGCACCAGACGGTTGATCACCTGGCTGTTGATGATGGTTGACGCCGCAGCCAGTTGGCCATCGGCAACGCCCCAGCGCTGTGCCACATCAAGACCGCTTACGATTTCATCAATCATCGCGGCTTCATAGAGATCACCCAATGGTGCTTTGCGATCTACACCTACGTCCAATGTTGCCCAAAGGTCGGCATACTCTGTTGGATTGTCGGCTGTACCGCGGCGCACAGGGAATTTGCCCTCAGGTGCAATCGCCAGTGTCGATGCGTAGCCTTCGCTCATCGAATACTCGACAAACTCCATCGCTGCATCCGTCGAGGCGTCTGATGTGATACCGAAGTAACGCACATCACCCCAAGCGGCCCCATCAGGGTTAGATGGACCAGAGAAAGTCGTGACAACACCCGTCGCCGCAGCCAGATCGCTGGAGGTTGGATCGTCGTTGATTGTTGGCGGGGCACTGTCACGCAGACCAGCCAATTCGTCCAAGATGAATGGTGACCAGATGATCATCGCCGCATTGCCGCTGAAGTAGAGTGTACGGGACTGATCCCAGTACAGATCACCGGGAGGCGACGCCTCGGCGATGGCTTTATAGAACTCAAGCACCTCGATTGTAGCACCCTCGTCCAACGCTTGAACGCCGTCGGGCCCAACCGGTGATACACCATTGGCCAAGAAAACATGCTCGAGCACTTGGCTCATGAAGTTTTCGTCGACCTTTGTCGCGGCGACAAAACCGTACATGCTGGGTGGGTTGTGCAACGCCTCAACAGCGGCCAGCACATTGGCGTAAGAGTTCGGCGGCTCAAGCCCCGCATCGGCGAACAAATCTGCACGGTAGACAAGCATCTGTGTCCAGCCGTCAACAGGAACAGAAGCATAGCCACCGTCCATCGCCGCCATTCCGAGCGCACCGGACGCGAAGGTCCCTGCGCCGAGGGCCTCAACAACATCCGTCGCCGCATCGGTATCAAGTATACCCGCATCGGCCCAAGGTGCCGCATACTGGAGCGGGTGATAGATTACGTCAGGCAGGTCGCCTGCCGCAAACGCTGCGGTGGCGCGCGTGCCAAGATCGTTTTCAGAGACCGGGATCACTTCAACGTTGTGTCCTGACACCTCTGCGAAGGCCGCGGCCATCGCCTCTTGGCGCGCCAGACGCTCTGGCTGCTCTTCTGTTGTCCAGAACCGAAGATCTTCGGCACTGGCAGAGAGCGCTGTCATGATCAGTGCCATGGCGGCACCGCCTCGCATCATTGCTTTGGTTTTCATTTGCATCGTCTTCCTCCCATTGAGACTTTGTTGGTTAGTGAAACTTTGTTTTGTTTGGTCCGACCGACCCGCGGTCTAGGAAATTTGCCGGGGCCGTTTCGCGTAGGTTCTCGACAGGTTCGCCGCGAATGCGACGCACCAACAGAGCGGCAAGCCGTTGCCCGGCCTTTTGTGCGTCGACGGAAAAAGTACTCAGCGGCGGATCAACATGCGCGCCTTCTTGGATGCCGTCATAGCCGATCACGGAAAGCGATTTTCCAATTTCCAGATCGCAAACAGCGGCAGCTTGATAGACGCCCAATGCCGCCCGATCGACAGCACAAACAATCGCCGTTGGTCGATCAGGACCTTCCAAAAGCTGCATGCCTGCCTCGCGGCCCTTTTCCATCGTGACAACATCTTCGATGACCAGAGCAGGATCGATCTTGAGGTTTGCAGCGGCCATACCGGCCTCAAACCCGACACGACGCAAGCTTGCATAGTGATAGATGAGACCACCGTTGATAAATCCGATCCGTTCATGCCCCAAACTGGCCAAGTGCAGTACCGCGTCACGCATCGCATTTTCGCCGCAGATATCGTACCAGCAACATCCCTCATCATGATCCTGACGACCAAACAGAATGAACGGCACATCTGCATCGCGCAGCAATGCAACCCGTTTATCTTGCACCATGGCACGCGGCAGAATAAAGCCATCTGCCTTTCTGTCCGCGATGAGTGACTGAAACGAAGCGATCATATGTGCATCATCATCGGCTGACGCGACGGTGAGCGTATACCCTTCGGCACTTGCCCCATTCGAAACACCAGCCAGAAACTCTGCCAGGAATGGTCTGTGCGCGTCGTGATCAGAGAGTTGCAAAATCAAACCAAGTGAGCGGGTGCGCCCGGTCTTAATGGCCTGTGCATGGCTAAGCGGTCTGTAGTTAAGCCGCTCCGCCATCTGCTTCACGCGCAGTTGCGTCGTCTCGGAAATATCGGTGTATCCGTTCAAAGCACGAGACACGGTAGATTTCGTCATTCCAAGCGCTTCGGCCATGTCATTGATCGTTACGCGTGTGGTGGCGCGTTCGGTCAGCAAAGGCTTGGTTGTTGTTGTCACGATTTTATCTCCCCCACGTAAAGCCTCTTTTCCGAAACCGGTTTCGGCAAGACAATTCTTTCGCTTTGTCCAGATTGGTCACCATTTTAGACGAAGAACGGGTTCCGTCGGGCGCAAAATTGAGATGAGTGTTTGGCTTAGAACCCCTGCCCCGCTTGATAAAATGGTGGTTTTCACGCCCATGATCGGAAAGCCCAAAAATTGCTAGAATCCGGGTCCAACTGATGCGAAAAATGCGTCCCAAGTCTGATGTTGACGCCCAGCCACGGCCGCAAAATCACTCGGGTTGTCCATGATGCCACTGCTGATTCCCTGATAGATTCCCGCAATGATCGCCCCCAGCTCAGGACCAAGAGCAGCGGCCCGATCTGCGAGAAATGCCTCATACGATACGGACCGGTACGGTAAATCGACCCCGAACGCGTGGCCTATGTGCGCCGCCAGTTCCGCTTGCGAAATCGGTGTACCATTCAAGTTGAACGTCCCACCCACATGCGCATCGCCCAACATCAGTTGGGTATAGGCATAGCCAAGTTCCGGCCGTGTCGTGTAGCCACATTTGGCTTCACCTGCACAATTGGTGATTTCACCGTCCGCAATGTATGTGGCGGCGTATTCAACATCTGGTTCGATATAGACGCCATTACGCCCGATTGCCCAAGCAAGCCCGCTGTTGCGCAGATCCAATTCTGTTTGGCGCATTGAGGCCGTAACACCATCTGCGGGACCATCCTGACGGCCTTGTACGCTGGTAAAGAGCATCTTGCGCACGCCTGCCGCTTTGGTCGCTGCAATCATGTTGCGCTGCTGTATGACGCGTGGTTGAGGCGGCGCATTGCCGGAAATCATCAAAACCGTATCCACACCCAAAAGCGACTGGGTCAGCGCAAGTTGGTCGTCATAATCGCCAGGACGGACCTCGATTTGCAAATCGTCCGCCTTTGATGGCGTACGTGCCAGCCCAACAAGCTTGGTATCTGGCTGATTTGCAGTGAAGGCCGCAACAACGGCGCGTCCCAACTGTCCGTTGACCGAACTGATTGCGAAGGTCATAGATCGCTCCCCTTTTACCGGGCAAAGCCCTGATTGCAGATGTCAAAGAGAGCGCTATCCCCGAAAAAGGCCAACTTATTATTCTGCTGAGCAGAACTATAACTTCCGAATTAAGTCAATATGCAAGGTAATGCCGGTTCAATACGTTTCCCTCATCACCTTGGGAATCACGTTAATGAAATCCGCCGCCTTCTTTGAAACCGACCGTGCCAGCCGGCACCTCACGGCACTTTGTCACCATTTTGGCCGCAAGGTTGCGGCCGATTGCACGGCCACAGCTGGATGGGTCGAATTTTCGTTTGGGCGCTGTGAGCTGTCAGCAAATGAAACGCATCTCAAGTTGCATGTGTCAGCCGACGATCAGGAAAAACTCGACACAATGGTGCAGGTCATGACCAGCCATCTTGATCGCTTTGCCTTTCGTGAAAACCCCGAATTGGTTTGGACCAACGTCCCCGAGCATACCAGCCCAGCCTAAGACCACCACTCACTCACCCCACCAAATCTGGAGATCAGCATGACCTTTAAGAAATTTCTTGCAACTGCTGCAATGACGACTGTTCTGCCTTTTGCCGCGAGTGCGGATAGCGCAGAAAGTAAGGCACTCGTTCTGGAAGCACTGAATGCGACGTTGCTGGCGGGAAACACTGATGCGGTCGACCAGTATTTTGCGACCGATTATATCCAGCACAACCCGATGTTTCCCAATGGCATTGAAGGCCAGCGGGGTGTTGTGGCCTTCTTGGCAGGCAACCCCGATTTCAAGGCAGAATATGTCCGTGTGATTGCAGATAATGACATTGTTGCAATCCACGCCCGGTACGAAGGGTTTGGCCCAGAAGCAACAATCGGTTTTGACGTTTTCCGTGTCGCTGATGGCAAACTGGTCGAGCATTGGGACAATTTGATACCAGAAGCAGCCCCCAACCCGTCTGGCCGCACACAGATCGATGGCGCGACCGAGATCACCGATCTGGACAAGACTGACGAAAACAAGGCGTTGGTCGCCGACTTTATCACCCGTTCTATGATCAACCACGAAGACGTGGACATCACAAATTACATCAGCCCAACCACCTACATTCAGCATAATCCTGATGTTGCCGACGGGCTTGAGGGATTTGGCGCATTTATGGCGCGGATCGCCGAACAGGGTGTCACGATGGAATACGACACGCTGCACAAAGTCATCGGCGAAGGCAACTTTGTCCTGACCATGTCCGAAGGAAGCTTCGGCAACGAACCCCAATCATTCTACGACCTCTTCCGCGTCGAAGATGGGCTGATCGTTGAGCACTGGGACGTCATCGAACCGATGCCGGGTCCGGATGCCCCAAACAACCAAGCTGGCAAATTCTAACCAGTAAAACTGCTGCGGCAGAGCCGCGGCACATTGAAAGGGAACTGAATATGAACCGCAGAACCATCCTCAAAACCTCAATCGGTGCCGCGTTGGCGCTGATCCTAGCCAACCAAGTAGGAGCACAAGAAATGGACGAAACTTCACAAGCATCATTTGACACCGTCATGGCGTTTATGGGCGCGATGGGCGAAGGCCCTGATGCCATGTCACCGCTGATGGCCGACGATATGGTCTGGCACAACGAAGGCGACAGCACGTTGCCTTGGATTGGCGAGACGAAGGGCAAAGAGGCGATCTTTGAATTCCTCGGCGTTTTCGGTGCCAACCTGCAAACAACGAAATGGGAAAACACCGATGCGTTTGCCTCTGGCGACACAGTCGCAGTGTTTGGTGTCATGAACGGCATTACACCGCATTCCGGCCAAGAAATTGGTGAGTTCACTTTTGCTCTGCGCGCCAAGGTGCGTGATGGCCAGATCGTCCTTTGGCACTGGTTCGAAGACAGCTTTGCCGTCAGCCAAGCCTATTACGGCCGGTCCTAGGACCCAACTTTTCAACAAAAACCAACAAAGGGACAATTCCAATGAAACTTCTTAAATCAATCACACGCCCAGCAGTCTTGGCTGGTGCCGTCGTTGCATTCACCGCTGCTGGCTGTGCGGCTATGATGTCTGCGGCCACCGTAAGCCAAGCCGTCAACATGTTCGAAAATGGTCAAGCAACGGGTGGTGTGCCGCTGACAGTTGACGCCAAAGGCCCGGTAGCCATCACCGACGGTGTTGAATTGCAAGGCTTTGCATTTGGCACATATGACGTTGATGCGACCGCCAACAGCATCACAATGACCTTGGTGGCGCAGCTCGAAAATCTGCAGATCACAAACTATGATGCGACAACCTTTGATCGCTACTACTTTGCTTTTGACAGCAAGGTTCGTTCTGCGTCGATCTCACCCATGAGCGATCCGAACTTCAGCGCAACTGTTGAGGTCCTGCGCCCCGGCACACAGGTCACAGCAGCGGGCGCATTTGTCGATGGTCTTGGGACCGATTTCACCTTCGACAAAGGCGGTATTCTTGTCACCATCGGCGAAGGCACTGACCTGACCAAGATCAGCGAAAACGGTGGATCACTGACGGTCAACTTCTAAACAATTGCGAGCCTTGCATCGCCCACGTTTATGGCGTGTTGGGTTGGCACACTCTTTTCCTAATAACAAAGGTAACGACGCATGACCAAAGCACAATCGACCGGCCTATTGGCGATCAAAATCTTACTGACAGTTGCGTTCGTAGCAGCTGGTATCGCAAAGCTGGCGGGCGTGAGCATGATGGTGCAGACCTTCGATGCTGTCGGTGTCGGGCAATGGTTTCGCTATGTGACAGGTGCCATCGAAGTCGGCGGTGCAGCCCTTTTGTGGGTCCCGCGGCGGACCGTTTATGGCGCCGGGCTTTTGCTGTGCACAATGATCGGTGCGGTACTTGCACACCTTGTGCTGATCGGTCCCTCCGCGGTTCCGGCAGCGGTTCTTGGCTTGTTGGCCGGTATCGTCGCCTACGCGCACCGTGATCAACTTTCATTCCTAGAATCTGGAACACAAAATGACTCTGAATAAATCCTACCTTCTACCACGCATCTTGATTGGCGCACTTGCGCTTGTCATGGCTGCGTTCACACTGCCTGCTTATGGTGACCCAACGTCAAACCCTGGGTTGGCCTCCATGACTGGCGACGCTCTTTCGCTGGGGTCGACTGCTGGGGCATTTCTGGGCCGCCAACTGACGTTGATCTTGATTGCGCTCATTGGTGCCGTGATCGGAGAACGTCATTTGGTCATGATCGGCGGTTTCGCCATGATGTTCATGAATGGTCATGATGCAATTTTCATGGGCCTGATGGGCGGACCTGCGGACGCGGCGATTGCGGGCCTCGTCTTTGCCATCATTGCTGCAGTTGCGATTGCGCTTGTCTGGCGCAAGCCGGCAACTGCATAAAGACAAAAGGGTCAGGCGCGCAAACTGCGCCTGACCGCTCTCGCGCAAAGCCTCGGCCATGCGCATGTAAGGAAACGGCTGATGAGCAATACCAACGCGCAAGCCAAATTCCTGACTGGAAACCTGACAGCCCATACCATCAAAATGTCGGCAACATCCGCAGTCGGGTTTGTTGCCCTGTTTGTGGTCGACCTCGTGGATATGATTTTTATCTCCATGCTGGGCATCGCAGAGCTTGCAGCTGCCGTTGGTTTTGCAGGCACAATCTTATTTATCACCACCTCTGTCGGGATCGGGATGGGTATTGCCGGTGGTGCATTGGTCGCCAAAGCCCTCGGTGAAAATCGCGGCGACCGCGCGCGCGAACTGCTGACACATACGCTAATGGTTGGGATCGTGCTTGGGGCGGGTGTGGCCGGACTGATCTATCAAAACCTGACGTTCCTGACAGGGCTCATCGGGGCCACAGGCGAAACCCAAGCGCTTGCTGTGTCATACCTTAAAATCCTTGTGCCCTCGATGCCGGTCCTCATGATCGGGATCATTGTGTCTGCAGCTTTGCGCAGTCATGGCGCCGCGAGGCTGTCCATGGTCGTGACGTTGACCGGCGGTGTCGTAAACGCCGTTCTGGACCCGATCTTTATTTTTGTCTTGGATATGGGGCTGGACGGGGCGGCGTGGGCATCGGTCATTTCGCGGTTTGCGATTGCGCTCAGCGGGATGTGGTATCTGCTGCGCCAGTTTGGTGGCATGGCGGGCCTGTCGGTCAAGGCGTTGGCGCTTGATCTACGCCCTATTGCAGCCATTGCATTCCCTGCTATCCTTGCCAACGTCGCCGCCCCCATCGGAGGCGCTTATGTGACGCGTGCCGCGGCAGAGTTCGGAGAGGCGGCCGTGGCAGGCATGGCCATTATCGGACGGGTGACGCCCATCGCATTTGCGATGATCTTTGCGATGTCCGGTGCGATTGGTCCGATCATTGGTCAGAACTTTGGGGCAGGCAATCACGCGCGGGTTAGGCAGGCTTACAAAGGCAGTATGGTGTTGATCGTCGCCTATGTCGTGCCAGTCGTGCTTGTGCTGTTTTTGTTGCGCGCAACAATTGCGGACCTGTTTAATGCCCAAGGTGTTGCGCGCGACCTGATCTTTTTGTTTTGTGGGCCGTTGTCACTCTTGTGGATATTCAACGGTGTGATTTTCATCGGCAATGCCGCGTTCAATAATTTGGGCCGCCCCTTCTATTCCACTTGGATCAATTGGGGGCGCAACACGCTTGGTGTTATCCCCTTTGTCTACATTGGCTCTGCAACGCTTGGGGCCGAAGGTGTGCTGATCGGCCAAATGGCCGGCGGCGTTGTTGTGGCCATTGTGTCATTGGTTCTGGCGGGGCGATTGATGACACGGGCAGAGGCCGCTCAGATTCCGCAATTACGCGAGCCTGTGTTTGCTACGCATCAACGCGACTTCAAGATCGAGCACCATCGTCAATAAACGCAAAAAAGCCCCGTATCGTTGATGGATACGGGGCTTTTTCTGCATATATTCCGGCCTTAGCCTTCGGCACGTTTTACCTTTTGGTGTTCGTCTTCGACCAATCCGATTTTCCAGTACCCCGAAATATAGGTATCGGCTCTTGGAATGCCTTGTTCTTTTGCCAAAGACGCACGCAGTGATTTGATGACGCCAGACTCGCCTGCGATGCAGGTTTGCACGCGCCCTTTTGACCAATCCAGATCGCGAATAAACGCCTCTTGCTGAGGTGACGAAACCGAAGGATCGGGGTTCACCAGCCAATGCATTTCGATGCCTTCTGGGGCATCAATGGTTTGTGCGTCTTCGGGCGTTGGGATCTCAAAGATCGCAATGCCTTTTGCATCGCGCGGCATCGCCTCTAACGTTGCAGCCGCGACTGGAATTGCGGATGGATCTGCCGCAACAAGATACCAATCAGCATCAAAGGACGTCACCTTGGCCGGGCTTGGGCCCTGAAAGCCAAGGAACGCACCCTCTTGTGCATGATTGGCCCAACGTGATGCAGGGCCATTATCGCCATGGTCTACGAAGTCGATGTCCAACTCTTGCACATCCGCGCGGTAGTGGCGCACGGTAAAGGTCCGCCGTACCGGAGGTTGGCCGCTTTGCAAACGTTGTGTAAAGGCTTCCTGCGTTTCGTCCATTTCTGGCAGCATCAGCTTACAGTTCCCGCCTTCGCGTCCTTCGGGAAAACCGGCAAGCGCGGGACCCGAAAACGTGACGCGGATCATGTTTGGCGTCAGATGCCAGGCCCTTTTCACGATGAGAACGCGCGGACCCGGTCGACCTGCTACTTTCTGCATGACCTGTTTTATTTGTGTTGTGATGCCCATGAGAGCCTCCAAACTTATTTCTGAGTGTTATACTAGGGATTATGATTATTACATCTAGTCGCGATTGATTAATTCGACTATTGACTGATTTCAGAAGAAATTAATCCGTAGGGCGGAACAATGATTGATCATCTCAGACAAATGGCCATTTTTGCCCGCGTTGTGGACGAAGGGTCTTTTCGTGCAGCGGCAAAAGACATTGGTCTTGCACCGTCGCGGATTAGTGAAACAGTGTCCGAGCTTGAGGCCTATCTGGGCGTCACCCTGCTCTACCGCACCACGCGGAAGATCACGCTGACGAATGAAGGACGCATTTTCTACGCCCGCGTAGTTGAAATGCTGCGCAGCGCAGAGTCTGGCCTGAACGAACTCAACGCATTGTCTTTGGATCCTGTCGGCGCGCTGCGCATTTCGATGCCGGCATTCTTGGCATCGGGGCCGCTTTCTACAGCAATAGCCGACTTTGCGCGCCTCCATCCGAATGTGGCGTTCTCGGTAGATTACTCCGATCACCCAAAGGATTTGGTCCAAGATGGCTACGACCTGACCGTGCGCGTTGGCTGGCTTGAAGACAGCGCAATGATGGCGCGGAAACTCGCTGAGGGGCAGCGCCACCTCGTTGCAGGCGTCGATTACGTGCGGCAGCGTGAGATGCCCAAGCGTCCGGCTGATTTGGAAGATTGGGACTGGATCCGATACCGACAGCGGGCTGATACGACCGAATTCGTCTCCGCCAAGGGAAAAGTGCAAAAAGTCACCGGGAACGCGCAGATCGAGGTCGATAGCATTGATGCGGTATTCCACCTTGCCAAGCAAAACATGGGTGCGACAATTCTACCGTCCTTTCTTGCTGATCGCGGCGTCGCATCTGGTGAGTTGGTACGTTTGCTACCTGACTGGGAGCTTCGCAAACTTGGCATTTATGTCGTTTGGGCCGACAAGTCGCGCCGTGAAAGCTTGACGCTGTTGTTTGTCCGGTTTCTGGCCGATCAAGGCCTTTGCCCGCCCGAAGATATGACGAGCGGTCCGCCCGCTGAATAATGCATGACGCCACCGGCGAATTCAGAACGGCGCGGACTCATGTTACGCGCCGTTCCAGTTTTTCAACATCAGGCCGCCAGAGCTTGCCTATTGCTGATCGCAAACCGCGTGCCCCAGTTTGCCTCATGACCTTCCGGCAATACGACGTCTGACGCGATCTCAAGATCGACACGGCGCAAACCGGTTGCAGGCTCGCTTGGGCGTTTCGTACCGCGCGAACGGAACGTGTTGGCCGCAAAGTGGTGATGGTATCCACCAGCCGAATAGAACGTCGCGCCTGGCATCTTTTTCATGACATCAATGCCCAAGGCATCAACGAACAGCGCGTCAGCTTCGGCGATATCACCGACCTGCAGGTGCACATGGCCAATCTTCGTACCGGTTGGCGCGCCTGACCAATGCGTGGCCCGCCCGAGCAAGTCATCAAAGTCGATTTGCCGACTGCGCAGGCTTAGCTCACCATCCTTGCGCGCCCATTGATCTTGCGGCTTGTCCGCGTAGATTTCGACGCCATTGCCTTCGGGGTCGGTCAGATAGATCGCTTCACTTACCTGATGATCCGATGCGCCATCAACAAAGACATTTTGCTTGGCCGCTGTATCCAACCATGCGGCCAGATCACTGCGTTTAGGCAGCAAAAACGCTGTATGGTATAGACCTGGCCCGTTGGGTTGCCGTGTGGCATGCGCATCGCGTTGCAGTTCAAGCAATGGGGTATCGGCTGCGCCCAGCACAACCTGCTCGCCGTCTTGCTTTAGGACGCTCAACCCGACTGTGCTTTTGTAAAACGCAGATACACGTTCCAAATCGTTGACTGCCAAAACGACCTTTGTGATGTCCAATCCATAGTCAATCTGTGTCATGTTGCTCTCCTTTTTTCGTTGTGAACAGCATTTAGGGATGTTTAATTATCTACAAAAGGGCGATTAAGACGAACAAGTTTCGCCAAATTGGAGATAATAGTGGACCACATTGACGGTATGAGAACCTTTGTCGCTGTCATTGAGACAGGCTCTTTCTCCGCAGCAGCGCGGCGCTTGGGCATCAGCAACAAACTTGTCAGTAAATATATCGCGACCTTGGAAGAGTCTGTCGGGAGCACGCTGCTTTTCCGGACAACTAGGGCGATGTCAATTTCGCCAGAGGGGAAAGTCTACCTGGAAGGCTGTCGTCGGGTGCTGAATGAGCTTGATGCGCTCAATGCGTCGCTTAACGCCTCAAAAGGGCTGCGGGGCAAGTTACGTGTGTCCGCGCCCGTCACCTTTGGTGAAGTGTTTGTTGCTGATGCAGCAATGGCATTTTGTGAAATGCACCCCGAGATCGAAATTGACTTGGTCCTGTCCGATACATTTGAGGATATTGTCGAGAACGGTTTTGACGTCGCGATCCGCATCGGTGTTTTGCGGGATTCAACATTGCGCGCCCGAAAGCTTGGTAGCGCAGATTTGGCGGTCGTTGCTTCACCCGCTTATCTGGAAAAGGCGGGCACACCGACCCATCCCGATCAGTTGCAAAATCACACCTGTATTCTTGACAGCAACAGCGAAGCACCGCGGCGGTGGCCCTTCTTGATTGATGGTGCGCCTACAGCGGCTGTTGTTGATGGAAAGTTCGTTTGTAATAGCGCGTCTGCTTGCTTGGGTGTTGCGCGCAAAGGTGGCGGTCTTGCAATGCTGCCCGATCTTTTTGCCCAGCAAGAGCTTGCAGAAGGTGCTGTTATTCGCGTCTTACAAGAATTCACGACACCCCCCATCCCTTTGCAAGCCGTCTACCTCGCCTCTGCGTTTGAGAGGCCAAAGCTGACTGCTTTTGTGGACCATATGAAAGATGCGATTGCATTGGGCAAAGCAAGCTGTGACGCGTCGGCGACGTCCGCACAATTACAGGACTGGGTATGATTTCGGATGCGCGCGGCGATTCGATTTCGCTAACCGCCCCCCTGCCCTACCACATCTAGAGATTTCGCTTGCCCGAATCTCTATCCTGCGCCACATATATACGCTAAGAGGCATATATAACGACATAAACCGTAACAAGCGGTGTCGGACAGAGGTATCACCATGGCGGCCGAGCGGGACCGTATCGATTTTCTTGTGGGCGAGCATGCCCAAAAACTATCCGAGCGTCTACAGGCGCATCGGGCGCAACTGTTTCCGCCTGACGCCAAGCGTGAGCTGCGCAAGTTCACCAGTGGCGAAGCGGCTGACTTGCTAGGCGTGAAAGACGCCTATCTGCGCAAGCTACATCTTGATGGCCGTGGCCCCTCGCCCGAGGTGCGGACAGGCGGGCGGCGCTACTATAGCCCGCAAGACCTGCAAGCGTTGCGTGATATGCTGGAGGCGGGCGCAAAATCCCCCGGCACCTACCTGCCTGGTCGTCGTGACGACGACCATTTGCAGGTGATTACTGTGATTAACTTCAAAGGTGGCTCTGGCAAGACGACCACAGCAGCGCATCTGGCGCAAAAGATGGCACTGGACGGCTACAAAGTGCTGGCCATCGACCTTGATCCACAGGCCAGCCTGTCGGCTTTGCATGGGTTCCAGCCCGAGTTTGATTTGCTCGACGGTGGCACGCTTTATGATGCGATCCGCTATGATGACCCCCTGCCCTTGCGCGATGTGATCCAGAAAACCTATTTCACAAACCTCGATATCGTGCCCGGCAATCTGGACCTGATGGAATTCGAACACGACACCCCCCGCGCGTTGGTGCAACGCGACGGTAACCTTTTCTTCACAAGAGTTGGCGACGCGCTGGCCGAGGTGGAAAAGGACTATGATGTGGTTGTGATCGATTGCCCACCACAGTTGGGATATCTAACGATGTCGGCTCTGTCGGCGGCGACGGCAGTGTTGGTCACTGTGCATCCGCAGATGTTGGACGTGATGTCGATGTGCCAGTTCCTGTTGATGGTTTCGAACCTGCTGGGGGTCGTTGCTGACGCGGGGGGTGATATGTCCTATGACTGGCTGCGCTATGTTGTGACCCGCTATGAACCGGGCGATGGGCCGCAAAACCAGATGGTTGGGTTCATGCGCAACATGTTTGGCGACAACGTACTGAACCACACGGTGCTGAAGTCCACCGCAATCTCGGATGCCGGCATTACCAAACAAACACTCTATGAGGTGGAGAAGGGCCAGTTCACGCGCGCCACCTATGAACGCGCGATGGAAAGCCTGAACGCCGTAAACGGTGAAATCGAAGGCCTTGTTCAAGCAGCATGGGGGCGCAGTGATGGCACGTAAGGACCTTATGAAAGGTTTGATGGGCGACGACACCCCATCTGATCCCCCTGCCCGCGTCGATGCTGCCAGACCGCGCTACACCAAAGGCGCAATCGGCGCTGTTAGCCGGTCGATCGAAGATCTTAAGCGGCGTTCGATCATCGAAGTCGATGCGCTGATGATTGACGAAGGTGGATTGAAGGACCGGCTGGACGACGATGCCGACCTCGCAACCTTGATCGCGTCGATCCGTGACTATGGTCAGCAGGTTCCTGTGTTGTTGCGTCCAAATCCGAACGATCCTGAACGCTATCAAATTGTCTATGGCCGCCGCCGTGTCGCCGCGCTCAAGGCGCTGGACCAGCCGATCAAGGCATTGATCCGTGACCTTGATGATCAGGCGTTAGTGCTGGCGCAGGGACAAGAAAACGCCGCGCGCAAGGATTTGACCTTTATCGAAAAGGCCAACTTTGCCCGCCAGATGCGCGACGCGGGATATGACCGGAAAATCATTTGCGACGCACTTGCGATGGATAAGACGTTGATCTCGCGTTTGCTGTCTGTGGCGGACCGCGTACCGGTACGTTTGATAGAAGCAATCGGCGCCGCACCCGGCATCGGGCGCGATCGTTGGTTGGCGTTGGCGGATAAACTGGGCGACCGCGATCTGGTGGATCAAGCACGGGGTGACGGTTCTGACGCGCGGTTTGAGGCGGTCATGGCAGCACTGCGTGCGCCCAAGCGTCCGACAGCGCCGCCAACACAGATCAAGACCACAGCAGGTGCACCCATGGCCGAGGTTGCGCGCAAAGGCGGCAAGACTGTGCTGAGCATCCCCCAAAAGACATCAGCAGGCTTTGATGACTGGCTCATCGAGAACCTGCCCGACATTCACCGGAACTGGCAAAACCAGAACGGCGAATAGACCGAGCATGAAAACAAAAACAAGGAGGCACGACAGGACAAGGTAACAAAAGAAAAAGCCCCCCGAAACTAATCTCGAAGGGCCTTTGGTTCGTGTTTTGCACCTCTGAATCTAAAGGTCAAAGTTGACAGCTGTCAACAGGCGTCAGTTCTGGCGGGTAAATAAACTTTGTCTCGTGATATATCATGGAACTGATTTCAACGACGCCCTTTGGGCAGCGGCCGATAACGGCTACCCTCATGAAACGTGCACAAGAAGCACAGCAAGTTGCAACCGTCCCACATATCGACAAATGGGCGCTGTTTCGTGATCTTTGTACTGCACGACACGCCTACGGTGTCACAGACCGCGATCTGACCGTCCTGAACGCATTGTTGTCCTTTCACCCCGGCAGCACTCTATCCGACAATGACAGCCTGATTGTCTTTCCCTCGAACCGGAAACTGTCAGAGCGCGCCCATGGGATGGCTGAGAGCACGCTGCGGCGTCATTTGGCGGCCCTGAGCCACGCAGGCCTCATTCAGCGCCACGACAGCCCCAACGGCAAGCGCTACGCGGCACGCGGGCAGGGTGGCGACGTGGTTCGCGCCTTTGGTTTCGATATGCGTCCGCTGCTGGTACGCGCCGCAGACATCACCTACGCTGCATCCGAGGCGCAAGCAGCTGCAGACAGGCTGCGCCGCGCACGGGAAGAAGTGGTGGTCCTTAAACGGGATGCGCTCAAACTTTGCATGTACGGACAAGAGATCGGTGCACAGGGCCCCTGGGAGGCCACTCAGAGCCAGATCCTCGACATTCACAAGCAACTACGGCGCAAAACGACCCTCGACACCTTAGAGGCGCTTTCAGCCACGCTCAAACAGATGCTGAAGTCGATCAACAGATACCTTCAAACAAAAGAAATGAGCGGCAGAGACGCTGATTCTGAGCGTCACCATCAGAATTCAAATGAAGAGTCTTCTGTATTTGAACCTTGCTTAGAAAAAGCAGGGGGCGAAGTCGAGACTGAACAAGAACCACCAGTGCCGGATGATAGCGTCGCAAGAACACCAACAATCCCGCTTGGACTGGTATTGAAAGCTTGCCCTGATATTTTGCCGTATGCCCAGGATGATATCCGACACTGGCATCAACTTGTCGCTGTCGCGGGGTTTGTTCGGGGAATGATGGGGATCAGCCCCGATGCGTGGATCAAAGCACAACAAGAGATGGGTCCAGAGGTTGCTGCGATCACATTGGCTGCGATGCTGCAACGTGTGTCAGAAATTCAATCGCCTGGTGGATATTTGAGGGCACTGACACGCAAGGCGGCGGATGGTGCATTTTCACCGGGACCGATGGTGATGGCATTGCTCAATACAGGCGGGCAGGGAAGTTGACAGCTGTCAACTTTTCCAAGGGGCAGGGGTCTTTGACCCACCAAAAGCGTGGTATGAGCCATAGGATTGACCCCTATAGCGCAAAAATGCTTCTATTAGTGAGTTATAGACAGGAATTCTATCGCTCATGACTTGGAACTGGCAACTGCCTCACTGGCCGGACTTTCGATATGATGCAGCTGCGATTGCGTCATATGAACAGCGCTTTTTGCTGTCCTCGGGCGAAATTCTGGGTGCTGTCCATCATGTGAGCGCTGCCGACCGCGATCAATTACGGATTGAACTTCTCAGTGATGAAGCGATGCAAACAAGTGCGATTGAAGGCGAAATGCTCGACCGGCTGAGCGTGCAATCATCTTTGCGGCGGCATATGGGGCTTGATCCGGACACCTATCCCGCCAAGCCCCGTGAGCAGGGCGTGGCCGAGATGATGGTGGATGTTTATTCAACCTATGCTTCACCTCTTGCCGATGAAACGCTTTTTCGGTGGCATGGGATGCTGTTGTCACATGATCAGCGTCTGGACGCGATCGGGGCTTACCGACGGCATGAAGATGCGATGCAAATTGTGTCTGGCCGGATCGACAGGCCGACAGTTCATTTTGAAGCGCCTCCATCTGCGCAGGTGCCAAACGAAATGGCGCGCTATATTGCTTGGTTCAATGAAACCGCGCCAAATGGGGCAGGGGCCATACCACCACTGATCCGCGCTGGCCTGAGCCATTTGTATTTTGAAAGCATCCACCCGTTCGAGGATGGTAACGGCCGTCTCGGGCGTGCGCTTGCGGAAAAGGCGCTTGCACAGAACCTCGGGCAACCCAGCCTGATTGCGCTGGCCTTCACGATCGAACGTGACCGCAAAGCATATTATGATCAGCTTGAACAGCACCAAAAGGCCGAGGACATCACCGGGTGGCTTGTCTGGTTTGCGCAAATGGTCCTGACCGCCCAGCAGGTCACGCTCGACCGGGTCAGTTTTTTCATCGCTAAGGGGCATTTTTACGACCGGCATCGCGACCACCTAAACGACAGGCAGGCAAAGGTCATCGCGCGCTTGTTTGAAGCGGGACCGGCAGGTTTCAAAGGCGGGTTGAGTGCTGAGAACTACCTGTCGATTACAGGCACGTCTCGGGCAACGGCGACAAGAGATTTGCAGGACTTGGTAGAGCAGGGGGCTTTGTTGCGGTCTGGTGAGCTGCGCCACACGCGGTATAGGTTAGCGTTGGATGATGGCAACTAGTCGTTATTAAGTAACTCTATCGTTATGGTCTGCATTTCAACATCTTGGATGTTTGTTCCAACAGAATGATCCAGCAGATCCCGAAAGTTATTGCCAGCGACATCTTCCAGATGTGCATCGACATCAATCTGGATTTGTCGTGTCGTCCACGCGCTGTCCGGCACAAAGCGCCAGATCTGTGTGCCATTCTCCACAGAAAGTGAAATCATACCATTGACTTGCCAGCCGTCCGCGTCGCGTACTCTGATCGCGGTTTGGGCGAGCTGTTGGTCAAAAAGCCGATCAAATGTGATCGTCACAGGGTCACGCGTGGCCATCGTGGGCGCCTGAAGGCGCCATAGTCCGGTATCAGGCAGGGTGCGCAGGGCGGGTGATACCAGAAACGGGTGTTCATAGCGCGCGATGCTTTGGCCTGTTTTTGCCGATGGCCAACCGTCCTGAACGACGATTGAATAGGAATTTCCTTCTAGCAGGGCAGGGCCAAGCGCGACGTTCTGGGCGACGCCGCGTTTGATGCGCCCAGGATCCATCAACAAAGTGAGGCGGGTGCGATCTGTGTTCCAAAGCTCTTGGGTGAACGACATGAATGCGGCTGTGTCAGCGTCACCGTTTGCATCGACTAGAGTGATAAACTCAGCGGCCCTATGTGGCATCATTGGCGCAGAGAATTCGATGTAGAACCGCAGAGTGTTTTCCGGGATCTGGGGGCCGTTGGGATAGATGGCGACAACTTGGGGCGGTAGGGCACCCGTATCATCTGCTAACGTAAAACTGGTGAAGTCTGTCGCATCGCCGTTGGTTTCCACCGTGTAAGCCTGCCCCGTGATAAAGTCGAATGCAGGGGCAAAGCGCACGACCCCGCCATCGCGGCTGTAGGCGCCGGCAATCGGGGTCTTATCCGCGCAGCACGCCTCTGACGATCCGACAAAGACACGCAGGATATCCGGTGCATGGTGATCGGCCGCAGGATCACTAAGTACAAAGCCTACGGCGTCGCCGGGACTGTCAGGCAGGATCAAACTGCCCTCTTGTGCGAGGGCAGCTGACCACGGCAGACCGATGAAGCAGAGGGCCATAGCAAGCAGTATCTGTTTCATGCGGTCCACCATGATGTGCTCTATTTGTCTTCCCAATATTGCGGGAAGTCGAACTCGGCCATCAGGTTATGCAATCTGTTCGGGAACCCGTTGAAGTTTGAATCCATGTTCAGGCTGCCCGTGTACATATCGCGTGTCAGCGAAACAAAGAGGTTTTCGCCCAAGTTCGTGATCTGAAGTGACATCCCGTCAAACATAACGGCCTTGCCTGTATCCCCAACGGGCATGATTGGCATGGTATCAGACTTGCCCCCATCGGGCAGATCACCTTTGGTGTATGTCGGCGCGTTGTTCAGGCTGGACACGGGGATCAGGTGTGGGGACCTACTGTTGCTAGTCAGGAACAGCATTTCTTCACCTTGCATCGAATAGGACACCATATCCAACGGTTGGCCGTTGCCATAGTCCATCAATGTGCGGGCCGAGATCTTCGCGCCGTCGACGATTTCCTCGAGATCAATCAGGACGATAGGGCTACAGGTGTAGGCGGCCACCAGCTGTGTTCTGCCGTCGACTTCTTGGATCGACATTGCGCGGATCGGGGCGCGTGTCTCAAACTGGTCATGAGAGATATGGTACATCTCAACATTGGCAGCACTTTGTGCGCCGTCAAACGGGTAGGACATACGACGCAGGGTCGACAGGAAATTGTCAAAGGCGACGCCAGAGACGAATAATTCGCCTTCATGGTACTCCATATCCATGATCGCCAGAGAGCTGAGCGCGATTTCGCCTTTTGCGATGTCGCGGACCAAGGGCGCGCCTTGGCCCAGTCCACGGGGCCGGAATGTTGTTTCTTGATCTGGATAGTGATCCAACGCCTGTTTTTCAAAGCTGAGCGCCGCAAGATCAACCATGGTAATACTGGCATCTTGCGACACCTTCATGATGGCTGGCGCAGATTTGAAATTACCAATCCTTGAGACTGAGATAAAGATCTCTGCAGTGACAGGATGAACAGCCATGTCATTGATCGCCAGCGCGCTTGTTGGCACGCCTAATGTATCGGCGATCTTAACATCAATGTCGCCGATGTTTACTGGCCCAACCTGTACAGGTGCGGTCCCATCGGTCATGTCGAATGCGTAAATTGCGCCGTTGTAGTTGTCGCCAACAAACAATGTGCCAGTGTCTGAGAATTCGAGCGCACCAGCAAATTTCAGATCAAGCGCGTCGCTTTGCGCGAACGCTGCTGAAGCGAAAGCTGTCAGGCACATGGCAGAAGCGAGCATTGTTTTTCTTAGGTCGGGCATTTGTTGTCCTCCTTGGAGTTTCATGAAGGCGACACCGGACTGCGGCAGCAGATAGTGGATGGTCTACCGAGCAATGCAGAGTTGGTTCCACGTCGCAAAGAAATGCTACGCGCAAAGCTACCATTCTATAATTTACTAATTTCAGATCAGATTAGTCCGTGAAACCGAACAATTAGCCCGTGAAAGACAGCGTCGCTTCTTCCGGTTGGAGGTTTGGCACCGTAAAAGTGACCGAAAAACCGGCACCCTTGGCCGCAAGATTGAGTTTGCCACCCATAGCTTCTGCGACAGTCGCAGCAATCGGTAGACCAAGGCCAGAGCCGGGACTGGGACCAACCTGACGAAAGCGCCCTAAAGCGTGGTCAAAGTCCTCTTCGGGGATACCTTTTCCGTTGTCGATGATCTTGATGTCATAGGTTCCAGCGTTGGACCCCGCCAGCAGTTTGATTTCAGTAAGGTTTGGGCCGCCATGAAGCAGCGCGTTTCGTATCAGATTGAGAATGGCTTGCTCAAACATAACTGGGTCGCCACACAGCTGCGCCATTCCTGCATCGATGTTCGACAGAAGGTGAACTTTTTCTTGGCGGGCTGCAGGCAACATTTTGCGGGTGACATCCTGCAGGATGGGACGCGGGTCAAAGGTGTGCTTGTTTTCTTGTCCGACGTTTGCCTGAGCCCGCTCGAGTGTCAGCAAGTTATTGGCAAGTTGTCCGGTGTCTTTCGCCGCAGTAAGCAGGTCGTCTGAGCGTTCTTTGACATCTTCGATGGTCTTTGCGCGCGCGACAGATTCAGCAAGGCTGAGGACACCTGCGATCGGGTTGCGCAATTGATGGGCCGCATCCGAGATAAACGCGTTCTTGGCGTCCAGCGTCTTTGAAAGCTCGCCAAGCAGTGCGTTGAAACGACCTACAATCCCTGTGACTTCTTGAGGAATGCGTCGTTTGATCGGCGAAAGATCAGACGCAGAGCGCCGGGCAATCGCGTCTTCGAGGTCCGTCAAAGGGGCAAGACCACGGGCGACGCCAAACCAAACAATGAACGCCAACGCCACGATCATAGATGTGATGATCATGAAAACCGGCCCCGTTCTGGTTCTGACAAACCCATCGCGTACTGACGTTTCTTGCCAAACCGAAAACGTGAAAAGCCCGGTCAAACCGTCGATTGTGGTGCTTTGCGAAAAGCGTAGCGCGCGCACGGGTGCGCCTTGATAAATGGCGTCATAGTAGGTCTGGGTTGTTTCAGGTAGGACAGGTTCAGGTGGGACAGGGGGTGTGGCATATCCGGTGACGAAAACACCGTCTGGGGCGTAGACGTGATAGAAGACAGCGCCACCTGAGGTATCGCGCAACAGGTCGCGTGTTTCCTCGCTGAGCGCGTCCCCGCCATTCACTGCGGTATCCCTTGAAATCGCCAGTGCTGTCGATAAGAGGGATCGGTCAAATCGCTCTGCCGCGTTGTCTTGCGCGTCAAAATAGGCCCAGCCACCGAACAGTATCGCGATCACGATCAGCGGCGCCAGAATAACAAGGGTCAAACGCGCCCTGAGTGACATGCTGTTGTTCATGGCCTGGTCTGCATCATATAGCCCAAACCGCGTTTCACTTTGATCTCTACCCCAAAGGGCAGAAGGCGTTTGCGTAGCCGCGAAACATAGACCTCGACAACAGGTTCATCCACGTCACTGCCCGTTCCATAAAGGCTATCGAGCAATGCTTGTTTTGATACAAGGCGTCCATCGGCCAAAACCAACCTTTCAAACAAGGCCACCTCTCGGCGCGGAATATCAAGGGGGCCGTCGGGCCCTTCGATTGTGCGTGCCCCTTTTTCAAATTTGACGTCGCCGATCACTGCAACCTTCTGCGGTGTGGTTGAAACCCGCCGTGAAAGGACACGGATGCGCGCCCCAAATTCTTCCATCTCAAAGGGTTTGCCAAGGTAGTCGTCCGCACCAGCATCCAACCCGGATATTTTGTCATCGGTCTCGGTGCGCGCGGTCAGCATCAGAACGGGCCGCATGTCACCGCGGGCACGCATATCGCGCAAGATTGTCAGCCCGTCCGTTTCTGGCAGGTTGATATCCAAGATAACGATATCGCCAAGATCGCTTTTGAGAAACGCGAGCGCCTCTGCCCCGTCGTGGATCAGGTCCACCGCATGGCCGGCATCTTGCAAGTAGTAGCGGATGCCTTTGGCGACGGCGATATTGTCTTCTACGACGATGATATGCACAGAACTGCCTTTGATTATTTCCGCAGATGCAAGGTTCGCGCAAGGATGGCATCGCATTCTGCTTTCATCAAGACGGCTTGGGAGGTCGTCTGATTCTATATCGCAGCCGACAATGCGCTGCACTTTGGGAGGACATTATGTTTAACAAAATCATGGGCGCGTTTGCGCTCTCTACCGCTTTGGTCGCTACGCAATCTGTAGCAGACGGCCACCAGATTGATCTTTCAGGCAAGACCGTTGAATGGATCATTCCTTTCTCTGAAACAGGCGGATCCGCCAAATGGGCGAACTTTTATGCGCCGCTGTTGTCAGAAGCGCTGCCCGGCAACCCAACAGTCGTCGTGACCTTCAACCCCGGTGCTGGTTCCACGAAAGGTGCCAACGCATTCCAAGCCATGGAATATGAAGATGGAACAACCATTTTTGGTTCGTCCGGTTCGACACAGTTTCCTTATCTGCTGAGCGATCCGCGGGTACGCTACGAATATTCTGACTGGAATGTCGTGCTGGCATCCGGCACAGGCGGCGTTGCTTATCTTCCGACCGAACTGGCCGGACAATTGGGCGAAGGCTCAGACGCAACACCGCTCGCTGGCGAAGACTTCATCTACGGCAGTCAGGGTGCGACGCGTCTTGATCTGGTGCCGCTCCTCGCTTGGGAAATGCTTGGTTTGCAGGTTGAACCTGTCTTTGGGATCGAAGGTCGCGGCGATGGCCGTCTGATGTTTGAGCGTGGCGAAGCCAACATCGATTATCAAACGTCGTCTTCATATCTGTCAGGTGTCACACCTCTGGTTGAAGCAGGCACAGCGGCACCATGGTTTGCGTTCGGCGCATTGGACGATGAAGGCAATGTTGTTCGCGACCCAACCTTCCCTGACATGCCTTCGTTCAAAGAAGTCTGTGACGCAACACCGGCATGTGAAACATCTGGGCCGCAGTGGGACGCATGGAAAGCCTTCTTTACCGCAGGTTTCCCAGCACAGAAAATGGTCTTCTTGCCAGCTGGCGCGCCTCAGGCGGCAATCGACACTTACACCGCTGCATTTGAAGCTGTGAAGGCACGCGATGACTTTGCTGAAATCTCAGCTGCGCGTTTGGGGGTCTACCCACAAATGACGGGTGCTGCGGCTCAGACGGCCTTGGCCAGCGGGACAGACGTGGCACCAGAAGCCAAAGACTTTGTCATCAACTGGCTGAGCGAGCGCTACGGCGTCGTTCTGCAGTAAGCAAGCAACCCGACCCGTCCATCAATCAGATGGGCGGGTCTGTTCTATCAAGACATTTC
Source organism: uncultured Paracoccaceae bacterium (assembly GCA_947496605.1). Lineage (GTDB taxonomy): Bacteria > Pseudomonadota > Alphaproteobacteria > Rhodobacterales > Rhodobacteraceae > Yoonia. The sequence continues at coordinate 36,355 of CANMDF010000006.1, forward strand.
GGGGGGAAGGGCTATGGAGGTCTTTGCAACAGCGCTACCAGCGTTGAGCGATGCATTCAGCATGATCTTGCAACCACATGTGATCGGATATCTGGTCCTTGGTGTGGTCATGGGGCTCTGCATCGGCGTCTTTCCCGGCCTCGGCGGCATCGCCGGCCTTTCCCTTCTTCTTCCTTTTATGTTCGGCATGGAGCCTGTGACAGGCCTTGCCTTGATGGTTGGCATGGTGGCTGTCGTCCCAACCTCTGACACGTTCGCATCGGTGCTAATGGGCATACCGGGGTCTTCGGCGTCACAAGCGACCGTGCTTGACGGTTTTCCAATGGCAAAAAAGGGTTTAGCGGCGCGTGCATTGTCTGCGGCCTTTGCGTCGTCTCTTTTCGGTGGATTGGTTGGTGCGGCATTCCTGACTGTCTTTATTCTTGCGGCGCGGCCAATCGTGCTGCTTTTCCAGACGCCTGAACTTTTGATGATCACGATCTTCGGTCTGTCGATGGTCGGTATTCTTGCCGGTCGCGTGGCGCTGAAGGGTCTCGTCGCGGCCTGCCTTGGCATTCTTGTCGGCACCATCGGCGAGGGGGCCAGTTCCGGCGCGTTGCGGATGTCCAGCTATGACATGCCCTATCTGGTGGATGGTTTGAAATTGGTGATTGTCGGTCTTGGCATCTTTGCCATTCCGGAAATTATTGCCTTGTTGCGCCGCGACAAAGCGATCTCGGACCGCGCCCCTTTGGGTGGCGGCTGGATGGAAGGGGTCAAAGACTGGTGGGCCAACAAATGGCTATCAGTGCGTTGTTCCCTAATCGGAGTTGTGGTCGGCGTGATCCCCGGGCTGGGTGGGTCCGTCGTCGACTGGATCGCCTATGGTCACACGGTTCAGACGGCCAAGGACAAATCACAGTTTGGGTCCGGTGACGTCCGGGGTGTGATTGGGCCGGAAAGTTCGAATAATGCCAAAGAGGGTGGGGGGCTCGTACCGACGTTGCTGTTTGGTATCCCCGGTTCGGGATCGATGGCTATTTTCATCTCGGCGGTGGCGCTACTGGGAACAGGCTCGATCGAGGTCGGCCCTTCGATGTTGAAAAACAACCTTGATTTCACCTATGCGATCGTCTGGCTGCTGGCTTTGGCGAATGTCGTCGGCACCATTATCTGCATCGCGGCCTCAGGCGGTATTGCGAAGCTGACAGAAATCCGCTTTGCATTGCTGGCACCATTTCTGTTCATGATCATCGCCTTTGCTGCCTTCCAGTCTCGTCAAGAGATTTGGGACCTCGTGGCCCTGTTCGGGATCGGATTGCTTGGCATTCTGATGCGCCGCTTTGACTGGTCGCGCCCGGCCTTTCTGATTGGTTTTGTTCTGTCGGCACCGGCAGAGCGCTATACCAACCAAGCATACCAAATTGCTGCGTCACGGTTCCGGCGGGGGTTTGACGAAGGGATCGACTACATCTTTAGCCCGATTGTCATCGTGCTGATCATCATCACGTTGCTATCTGTTGTGATTGGTTTGCGTCAGGCCAAGAATATTCAGGCCGAAGGCAGCGTCGCCGCGGGAACAAAACGTGCGCCGGTGATCTTCCTGTTGGGTGTCACTGCCTACATCGCGCTGGCCTACTGGAACTCAGCCGTTATTCCAGATTTTGCACGCATGGACCGGGTGTTCCCTGTTTTTGTGGCTTCTGTAGCTTTGGTCGGCTGTGTCCTGTTGCTCATTCAGATGATGCGTTCAGATGAAACCGCGCCGATCTTCGCAGATCGTGAAGCGGAAGAGGCCGATGACAACATCTATGGCTTGTGGGCGACATTAGCGTGGTTTGCGGCCTTGCTACTGGCCTCTGCAGTCGTTGGGTTTATCCTTGCATTGGCCGGGTTCTTGCTGCTGTTTATCCGCATTCGAGCCGGCAAAAGCTGGGGCTATGCGGCCGCTTATACTGCGGCAGGCATCGCATTTATCTGTGCGATGGCTTGGACATTGAACCGCGACTTCCCTCCCGGTCTGTTGCAGTCGTACATTGACTTGCCTTGGCCGCTGACATGACCCAGACGGCCGTTCCCTTTCTTTTCATGCGCGGTGGCACCTCGCGCGGCCCCTATCTGAGGCGCAGCGATCTGCCCGATGATCTTACAGAGCTTGCGAACGTGTTGGTTGCGATGGTGGGGTCCGGTCATCCGCTTAACATTGATGGCATCGGCGGTGGAAACGCAGTGACGACCAAAGTAGCGATGTTATCGCGATCAGACGATGACTGGGCAGACGTCGATTACTTCTTTGCACAAGTCAGCGTCGAAGACGGGAAGGTCGATTTCAAACCGACCTGTGGGAATATCCTGTCTGGTGTCGGGCCTGCCGCGATCGAGATGGGTCTGGTGGCCGCGGACGCGGATGAGACATCCGTGAATATTCATGCGGTCAACACCGGTGCACGTGTGGTCGCAATGGTCCAGACACCCGGTGGGGCTGTTTCCTACGCGGGCAACGCCGCGATTGATGGCGTGCCAGGAACGGCAGCGCCCGTTTCCTTGCAATTCATGGATACGATTGGTGGTGCCACTGGTGCGTTTCTGCCCACTGGGAACCTTATCGATACCTTCGACGGCGTTGACGTGACTTGCATGGATGTTGCAATGCCAATGGCCATTGCGCGCGCCGAGAGCTTTGGCCTGACGGGCTATGAGAGTGCTGAGGCTTTGAACGACAACAAAGACTTCTTTGCGAAAATGGAAGCTGTGCGAATCCAAGCGGGCGAAGCGATGGGTATCGAAAACGTTGCAACCTCTGTCACGCCAAAATTTGGTCTGCTGGCCCCAGCCAAAGACGGCGGCACGATAGCCACGCGGTATTTCATGCCGTGGAAAACCCATCCCACGATGGCCGTCACAGGTGCGCAGTGTCTGGCATCATGTGTTTTGACACCAGGGACGGTCGCTGATGGGATGGCTGCCCGTTCGAACGACCGGCCGGCCACCATTACGCTTGAGCATGCCAGTGGGCAGATTGACGTTTTGGTGGACTATGAATTGACGGCTGAGGGCATTGATCTGCGGTCAGCTGGCCTTGTGCGTACAGCACGCTTGCTGGCGCGTGGGGATGTGATGATCCCGACAGCAGTGTGGTAAGCGGATGAAGGTTCATATTCTGGACGATTGGTTTGATACGCTGCGCGGTCTGCCGTGCTATCAAAAACTTTCTGCGCATGATGTAACCGTTTGGACGGATCACGAACCAGACCCTGCAGCACTGGCCGCCCGTGTGCAGGAGGCTGAAGCGCTGGTTCTGTTTCGTGAGCGTACCAAGATTGGCGCAGCGTTGCTTTCGCGTCTGCCAAACCTCAGGTTGATCAGTCAACGTAGTGTCTACCCTCACATCGATGTTCCGGCCTGTACCGACAATGGCGTTATGCTGTGTTCGAACATGCATAGTGATACGCCGTCCTATGCTGCCGCTGAAATGACGTTGGCATTGATCCTCGCGAGTTACCGGCAAATACCGCAGCAGGTCGCTTCAATTCGCGCTGGGGACTGGCAGATGGGCGTAGGGCGCACATTGCGTGGACGTGTCTTGGGGCTTTACGGTTATGGACGGATTGCACAAGCGGTTGCAGGCTATGCGGAGGCCATTGGCATGCGGGTCCAGTGGTGGGGCTCAGATGACGGTAGGGCGCGGGCGCGCGCGGATGGTCGGACCGTTGCCGAGGACCGCGAGGCGTTTTTTGCGACCTCAGACATTGTGAGCCTGCATGTACGCTTAAAGCCCGCGACCCGCGGGATCATTACTGCTGCTGATCTTGCGGCTATGCAGCCACGCAGCCTGTTGGTGAATACATCGCGATCAGGACTTATTCAAAACGGTGTTCTTGAAGACGAAATTGCCAGGGGCCGCATCCATGCAGCTGTCGATGTGTTCGACGCTGAGCCGCTGCGGGACCGTGAAAACCTGCTTTTGCAGCATCCGAACGTCTTACCGACACCACATATTGGCTATGTGACGGAAGATGAGTTTGATCTGCAGTTCAGTGATATCTTTGACCAGATCAACGCCTATGCGTCCGGCGCACCTATCCATGTCATCAATCCCGAAGTCAGGGGCTGAACAAGCGCGCGGCGATTGGTGCGCCAATGATTACCGTGATGATGCGCAACACGTGATGGGCAATCACAAAGGCCATATCCGCACCTGCGATTAGCGCGAGAACCGTCATCTCGGCTTGTCCACCGGGTGCGAATGCCAAAAGTGCCTCCATTGGGGGGGCCAGCGCGAAGAGGTGAATGAATTCGACAAAGAGCGCCGACAGGATCAGCAGAATGACGCAAAACCCAAGGGCTGCGGCTACGTCGCGGCGGACCTCTTCGCCAGTGACGCCGACATATTTTGTGCCGACGGTCATGCCAATAAAAAACTGTGCGGCCCAGATTGCTTCGGCTGGCGGGCGGTGCTGCAGGATGCCCGTGAGCGCAAGAATGGCTGCCAAGATCATGGGGCCGAGAATGGAAGCGCCGAACAAGCCAACTGCCTTGGCGATCTGCCAGCCTGCCAGACCGGCAAACACCATCAAAGCCAATTGGGACAGCGGTAGCGTTGTTGCAGGCACGCCGGGCGGATTGCTGAGATCGACACCCCAATAACCTTTCAGAATGAAGGGCAGGGCAACGACAATGACCATGACCCTTGTCGCATGGATCAAGGAAAGCGCACGCACATCGCCGCCTGCCTCTTCACCAAACAGCAGCATGTCCTGCAAGCCGCCGGGCATGGCAGAGTAATAGCTGGTCGCAAAGTCAAAGCCCCACAGCCGCTGAAAATAGGGAACGCCAATCAGACCGATCAGAAAGACCATGAGCGGCACCAAGATCAACGTGGTCCACATTGCTGCCATGCTGATCACAAGGGCCACTGTAAACGTCGCGCCAACGGCGACGCCCAGTATTGAGCGCATCGCGTTGTTCACAAAGGGCATCCCTTTCATCGGGACCCCCAAAAGTGCTGCAATCAAACATGCGGTAATCGGACCCAGCAACCATGGCAGCGGCAATGCCAGCATGTGAAAGACCAATACGCCAAGAGCTGCAACTCCATGCGCCACCAAGATATGGATCATGCGCGCATCACCTTAAGCCGGTAACGCAATGAGGTTTGCAAATGTGCCTCGGCGGCGACGCCAGCGCCGTCAATATCGCCTGCCCCGATGGCGTCGATGATTTGGCGGTGTTGGCGGACGACTGTTTCAATGCGTTCTGCGTCGGCCAAGGTTGTCGGCCCCAGCAACAACAGCGCATTCGTCATCGCACGCGCAGCATCTAACAAGAACCGATTGCGTGCGGCCAGACAGATGGCGCGATGGAATTTCTGGTTGATGGCTGCGGCACGCGAAGGATCGCGGCCTGTGGTCGCGATCTCATCGTTGAGGGCGGCCATCGCATCAACTTCGGCCTCTGCTGCATGTTTTGCTGCCATCTCGGCGGCGGTACGTTCAAGGACAAGGCGCATTTCATATAATTCGACCACTTCGGTTTGACCAAGTGTGCGGATCACGGCCCCCACACGCGGGCGGTGCTCAACGATATTTTCGGCCTCAAGTCGCCGCAGCGCCTCGCGCACCGGTGTGCGCGACAGGGCAAGCCGGTCAGAAATCTCTGTTTCTCTTAAACGATCACCGGGCTGGTAAATGCCAGTCTCGATTGCAGTCATCAGCTTGGTAAAGGCGACACCGCCTTGCGAGAGATCACTTGGTTCAGCTGGCATCAAGACACTCTTTCCAAATTGTATCCGCTTGGATACATAAAGCATTACTAAGGAGAATCGTAAATGTCAAAGCAAGTTGTTATCGTTGGATCTGGAAACGCCGCCCTTTGCGCAGGGATTGCCGCACTTGAGGCGGGCGCGCAGGTTTTGGTCTTGGAAAAAGCCGGTGAGGATCTCGCGGGCGGCAACACAAAATACACGGCAGGCGCGATGCGATTTGCTTATGACGGTGCCGAGGATCTGATACCGTTGTTGAAGAATCTTGATGATCCACGGCTCGCGGTCACCGATTTTGGTGGTTACACAAAGACAAAATTTGCCGAAGACCTGCTGATGTTCAATGGCGGGCGCGCGTTGTCGCCAGAGCAAGAAACCCTGATCGGACAGTCCTTATCGGCAATGCAATGGCTTGGTGGGCATGGCGTGAAGTTTGAGCCGATTTACAGCCGCCAGAGCTTTGAAAAAGAGGGGCGTCATGTGTTTTGGGGTGGTCTCACTCTTGCTGCAGAGAATGAAGGTGTTGGACTGTTTGATATGGAGCTGGCGGCATTTGAACGGCTGGGCGGTAAGATCCGCTATAACGCCGCCGTGACCGGTCTGATGATGGGCGACGACGGCGTGTGCGGCGTGCGCGTCAGCGACGAAGAGATCGGTGCCGATGCTGTCGTTTTGGCTTGCGGTGGATTTGAGGCGAGTAGCGAATTGCGCAAAGCTTGGATGGGCGGGCATTGGGACAAAGCCAAGGTACGGGGCACGCCCATGAACACGGGCGACGGTTTGGCAATGGCAACCGAAATTGGCGCGCAGAGCTATGGTTTGGTTGATGGCTGCCACGCCACCCCAATGGATCTGCATATGGCAGACTTTGGTGGTCTCGATCTGCCCGCCTCAGAACGCAAGAATTACCGCAAAATCTGTTACTTCTTAGGGGTCATGCTGAATGCCAATGGGGAACGCTTTGTCGATGAGGGGGAAAACTTCCGCAACTATACATACGCCCAGTTTGGCAAATCAGTGCTGGAACAACCGGGGCATTTCGCATGGCAGATTTTTGACGCCAAGGTCGATGATCTGCTTTATGCCGAATACCGGTTCCATGACGCGCATTTTGTTGAAGCGGATACTTTGGACGCTCTTTGCGAGAAATTAGAAGGTGTTGATGCGGCGGCGGCGAAGTCGTCCCTGGAAAGCTACAATAAGGCGGTGAATGAAGATGTGTCTTTTGACCCAACCGCACTTGATGGAAAGAACACAACGGGTCTGTCATTGCCGAAGTCGAACTGGGCCCAGAAAATTGACAAACCACCGTTCAAAGCGTTCCCGGTAACGGGTGGTATTACTTTTACATATGGTGGGTTGAAGATTTCACAGACGGGGCAGGTTCTGAACAAGAGCGGCATGGCGATAAATGGCCTATTTGCCGCTGGTGAGATGGTCGGTGGGGTCTTCTACGAAGGCTACCCAGGCGGATCCGGCCTTACGTCAGGTGCCGTCTTTGGTCAGATTGCAGGGAAGGGGGCGGCGCAGGGGTAAGCTTGGGCCACTACGGTTGATCATCGTCGATCAGGAAATCGTTTTCTTCGCGATGATTGCAGTCTACAGGGCGGGTGGAAAACGGCCATTCAAGCAAGACGATACTCCTTCCTTCATGTCGCAACAGCGAACAAGGCCAGCAATCGGTAGACAGGTGACATTGATACTGGGGAGGACGTCCCTTTGCGACCTTTGGGCGAAGCTTCAAAACCCAGTTCTTAGTGGTAGCATTGCTAGTAAGTTTTAAGTTGGTTCCAAGCGCGATCTACCACGTCTTCTGGTTCGGCAGATAGCAGTCTTAATGCATGAAATTGCGAAACGATTGCATAGTCGCTTGGTGCAAGTCGGATAAGTTGCCCTGTCTCCACCCATCGTTGTGCATAGTGATCGGGGATAAGGCTCACGTGGGTCCCCGACAAAGCAAGATAGGTTGAAAGCTCGATTGTGTCCTGCGCCACCCCTTTGCTCTGATCCAATAGCTTTGGATCAAGGTCCTGATCAATTGGATTAAAGACGAAGCTATGCGCCGAAATTTCTGCCTCTGCCAAAGACGCCTTTAGGGCAATAGGATCATCAATTCCGACGCATGGATGGTCTGGCGTGCAATAAAGCCCACTAATTTCCTGATAAAGCGGGATCGCCTCAAGATCGGATGGAATGGTTTCATTCCCCGCAATACCGACGATAGCGATGTCGAGTTGTTCGGCGCGCAATTCTGTTAAACAATCGAGGAAGTCATAAATACCAATCTGGATTTTCAAACGCGCGTCAGCTTGTTTTAATGTCCGGATGTGATCGACTAACGGATTATTGGGATCAGTCACCATACAATCGACAACCCCAAACCGAATGCGTCGGGAGGGTGCTTTGCCGATGTTGCGCAAACGTTGCGCGGATTTGTCGACAAGCGCCAAAATCTGGCTGGCTTCCAGCAGCACCGACTTACCCTCTGGGGTCAGTGCAAACCCCTGTGGACCGCGGTCTGCCAGGCGTAGTGCTAACCGATCCTCCAGTTTTGCAATCTGTGCGCTGATGGCGGGTTGGCTGATCCCAAGATCGCCTTGTGCTTTGGCAAATCCTCCTGCCTCTGCGACAGCTTGAAAAACCCGTAACAACCGCAGGTCAATGTCTGAAAGTTTCATGCCCTTGCCTCGATCACAGCGCCCACAAAATCTATAAACCCACCCTATGTCGATTTGCTTATGCAGTCATAACACAATCGATATGGATAAGGACCCGGATCGAATTTAGCGTTTACGGCAATAACAAAATCCATTCGATACCTCAGGGAGACACTCATGAAAAAGACGACTTCAATGGCGACCATGGTTGGCGTGTTCATTGCCACAAGCACAACGCTGCACGCAGAAGAGCTGACCATCAGCGCGTGGGGCGGGTTCTTTGAAGAAACGCTGGCTGCAGAAATCTATCCTGGCTTTACCGCCGAAACAGGGATCGAAGTGCGCTCTATTGCACAGCCTGAAGATTCCACTTGGATGACCCAACTAATGGCCGCCAACCGTGCTGGCCAAGCACCCGCCGATCTTTCACTGGTCGTGGATGAGGTCCTGTTTCGCGGCAATGAGGTCGGCCTTTGGGCAGAGCTGAACCCCGCCAATATGACGGGCACCGATGCGCTGATCGACGGTTATGTGAAGCTGAACGATGCAGGCAATGCCTATGCCGTTGGCGCGTTGGCCTTCTACACGACTTTCGTCACCAACACAGATTATGCCTCCGAAGTCCCTGCAAGCTGGGCCGAACTGTGGGAACCGCAGTGGGACGGCAAGCTTGGCATCGTGACAACGCCAAATTCTGGCTTGCTGGAAGTCACGGCAAAGACGTTCTTTGGTGGTTATGAGATTATGGAAACCCGAGAGGGTCTGGAGCAGGTGATCGCTAAGATTGCCGAACTTAAGCCGCAGGTCAGCCTATGGTATCGTGACGAAGGCCAATTCCAGCAATCCCTTGAATCAGGAGAGTTGAACGCGGGTCTGTATTACCACGACGTCACCATGCTTTCGATTTGGGATGGTTTGCCTGTTGCGTCCACATTTCCTGCGGAAGGCGGCATTGTGTCCGATGCCTATTGGGTCGTGCCTGCCGCGTCCGAAAACATCAGCGCGGCGGAGCAGTTCCTTGACTATATGAGCCGTCCAGAAGTGCAGGCCCAGATGGCGTTGACGATGGGTGTCGCGCCGATTGTACCACGCGACGCACTTGATCTGTCCGACGAAGACTTCGCGGCCGTTAGCAGCGACATTGAGCCAATCCGCGTTCAGACGCACATCCACCTGCGCGAAGGTGATTGGTTGGAAACCAAGTATCAGGAAATGATCGCCCAATAAGCGACCCAGCCGGCGGGGCGTTCTGCGCCCCGCTACATCACGACCACACCACGACCGCACCAGGAAATGGGGGATTCATGTCAGAACTGACGATCACCAACCTCAGCAAGTCTTTCGGCAGCTATGTCGCTCTGCGCGACATATCGCTTGATGTGAGTTCTGGCGAATTCATTTGCCTCTTGGGTGGGTCTGGCTGTGGCAAAACCACATTATTGCGTCTGATCGCGGGTCTTGAAGTCCATGACCAAGGCACCCTTCTGCTGGGCGGTAACGACCTGACCCAGATCCCCAGCCATAAACGAAACATCGGAATGGTGTTCCAGTCGTTGGCTCTTTTCCCGCACCTCAATGTCGGGGGAAATATCGCCTACGGTATGCGCCTTGCTGGGGTACCAAAAGGTGATACGGACCCGCGTGTTAACGCATTGTTGGATATGGTTGGGCTGTCGGGCCTTGCCAATCGGTCTGTTGCCGCACTATCGGGCGGGCAACGCCAAAGGGTCGCCATTGCCCGTGCACTTGCCTTGAAACCTGATGTGTTTTTGATGGACGAACCGTTTTCAGCACTAGATGCGGGCTTGCGCGATCAGATGCAAGAAGAGGTCAAGCGCATCCAGCGCGATCTTGGCGTAACCACCGTTTTTGTCACCCATGATCAGCGCGAGGCGATGGCGCTTGCCGACCGGATTGTCGTGATGAACGGCGGGATCATCGAACAGGCCGGTCCGCCAGATGAGCTCTATGCGCGCCCTGCATCGCGGTTCGTCGCCGACTTTATTGGCACTAACAACATTTTTGCGGAACCCGGCAAGCCCACCATCGCTGTACGGCCAGAGGCGATCACCCTTGCTAATAAAGGTGATGGGCTGCGCGGTACAATCACCCGTCAACGCCGCCTTGGTGCGCTGATGGAACGCGAAATTCTAGTTGGTTCGCAAACTGTGTATCAAAGCGAATTTGCGGGTCACTCCAGCGAATTTGAAGACGGTGCAGAAGTCGCCCTGTCGTGGCCTGATGACAAAGCTTGGGGTTTGCCCGAATGAGGACCGCGCAACCATATGGACCCCGTCTAATTGGTGGCATGGCCTTCGGTGTTATGGCCGTTTTCTTTGTGATCCCACTGATCTTTATGATCATCGTCAGCTTTTATCAGCCTGACCCGATGGGGTTCTATAAGGTGGATTTTGTTTGGGAAAACTACGGCAAGTTCTTTTCCAGCTTTTATTATAAGGTCTCTTGGCGCTCACTCTATTCGGCCGTCCTTGGCGCAGTGCTGGTTGTCGCATTGGCCTTTCCACTGGTGCTTGCGATTTCAGACGTTTCGCGCAAATGGCAATTGTTCTGGATTGTTCTGCTACTGTCATTGATGTGTTTCAGCGAAGTCATCATCGGATTTGCGTGGTTGATCCTGATGTCTGAGAGTGCTGGCGTACCACGGTTCCTTGAATGGGTCGGGTTGTGGAACGATCCGCGTTCGCTTTCCCCCAGTTTCGGCGCCATGATGATCGGCCTCGTTTATCTTGGTTTTTCAATTGTCTCGCTGATCCTTTATCCTTCGGTCGCGCGCCGTGACCGCAGCATAGAAGAGGCCGCCGTGACGCTTGGCACACCGCCCGCGATGGTGTTTTTCAAAGTCCTGTTGCCAACGTTCCGAACCTCTTTAATCTCTGTCACGTTGACGATGTTTGTCTACCTGCTTGGTGTGTTCGTCATGCCAACCATGCTGGGTCGACCCAAAGATTGGACCATGACCGTCATCATCAGCGACAAAGCACTTGGCGATGCCAACCTGCCGCTGGGTGCCGCACTGGCGGTCGTAATGCTAATCGTGACTGTCCTTGTGTTACTCCTCTCAGCTTTCGCGACGCGGGAGCGGCAAACATGACCATCTTGCGCAACACCTACCTTTTGCTGATCGCGGCCCTGCTGATTGCGCCGTTCATTGTTGTCATGGGTGTGTCCATTGGCGCGTCAAAAAACATCTCTTTCCCGCCCGAAGCTTTGTCGATCGCATGGTATACTGAACTGCTGACTGAGCCGGAATGGCTGCTCGCCATTGGGCGATCGTTGTTCATAGCACTTTGCGCGGGCATCATTTCGACGTCGCTTGCACTGGCAATCAACTACGTATTGTGGCGCACGGGGTCAGGTTTTGCAAAGCTCACCTTTGCGCTTGGACTTGGTCCGTTCTTGCTTCCGCCGATCATTCTCGCCTTGGGCGCAAGCCTGTTCTGGGCCGAAGTTGGCTGGTACGGTCGCATGGAAGCGACGATCGTGTCTCATGGCGTGTTCTTCGTCACGTTGCCGCTGGTGATCATTGCGCGCGGATTCGCTGCATTGACCGATGAGGTTGTGGAGGCGGCACAAACCATGGGTGCCACGCCTACCCAAGTTTTCCGCACAATCGTCTTGCCGCTGATCGCACCCTATGTGCTGACGGGCTTCACGCTGGTCGCGATCATCAGTGTGAATGAATACCTTATCGCCAATATGATCTCGGGTTTTGTGGTTGAAACCCTCCCGATCAAAATCTTCAACAATGTGCGCTACGGCTACTCCCCCGTGGTTGCGGCGGCATCGATGTTATTTGTGGCGCTCACGGTAACTGGCTTGTTGGTTCTGTCACGTGTGACCGATCTGGTGGCGCTGTTCGGAACAGAAAAGGACGCATGAAATGACTGAACTCACACGGCAAAACCTCGAAGATATCTTGCTGGGTGCGGTCATTTTGGGCGCAGGTGGCGGTGGTGATATCAGTGAAGGCATGGCGCTGATTGACCAGTGCTTGGCGGCGGGCAAGACATTTGATCTGGTCAGCGTTGATGATGTCCCGGATGATGCACTAATTTGCACACCCTATTTACTGGGTGCAATTTCCCCGATGACGCCCGAAGAAGAACGGCTTTATGCAGGCCTGACACCCGCCAACCAACATCCGATGCTACAGGCCTACGCTGAATTTCAGGATCATCTTAAGCAGGAGTTTTACGGCACCACAGCTTGTGAGTTGGGTGGCTCAAACACTGCTGCTGCATTCTTTCCGGCGGTCATGAATGGGCATAAAATCATTGATGCAGATCCTGCAGGGCGTGCCGTGCCCGAAATCACCCATTCGACCTATTACCTTGCGGGCCTGCCTGCAGCCCCGATCTATGCTGTGAACCAATTTGGCGAGTCTTTCCTGATCGATAAAGTGAAGGATGATCAGCGTGCTGAAACACTCGTGCGCGCACTGTGTCAGGTCAGCCGGAACGATATCGCGGCGATTGATCACGCATTGCCCATGCGGGTCCTGCGCGAAGTTCTGATTCCCGGCACAATTTCGAAGGCCATGAAACTGGGCGAAGTCTGGCGCAATAACGTTGCAGATAACCGGAAGGCCCCATCCGCGGTCGCAGCCGCCGGAAACGGAGCTGTGGTGTTCGAAGGCGTGGTGACACAAGTGAATTACAAAACCGATCAGGGCTTTACAGTCGGCCAAATCGATATTGCAGCGGCGAACGGCGAAACGATGCGGGTCAGTGTAAAAAATGAGAATATGGCATGCTGGTTAGACGGTGCCGTCTATGCAACTGTCCCAGATCTCATATGTCTGTTTGACAGCGATAGTGGTGCGCCCATCGCCAACCCTGATTGCCGCGCCGCGCAAGCAATCTCTGTTGTCATCCTGCCGGCCCCCAAACAATTCTTAACGGACAAGGGGCTTTCGATCTTTGGCCCGAATTATGCCGGCATCGATGCAGCTTTTCGAACACCGCTTTTGACCTGACCAAGACTGTTCGTCGAGCAATGCTGACTTAAAAAACTGGTATCAAAAGTCGACTTCATCATTTGTACGGTCGGGTTTGCCGTCACAGCGTGAGTTTGGTCAGGCCTCGATACGGCTGTTAACGCGAATGACGGCCTCGTCGGCTGCCGCCGCAGTATCATGAGGAGGTCTTGAATGTCTTTTATGGGCCGTCACCGTGTAAACTTTAGGCCAGCACCCGCATCGTGGGCGCGCTTCAATAGGTTTTCTCGCCTCGATTTCGACCCTTTAGAACCGTTAAGCAGGATGAGCTCTCGATTGGTGAACCCAAAATAGCCAAAGGTTCCATTGATCCAGCCCGTTTCGATTGCCGAAGTGTAACCCAATTCGTCCATTTCGTCAGAACGTGCGCCTGCAGGCACAAGCAAAACGCCTGTTCGTGGCCTCTGAAGAGAGATTTCCGGATCCTCAAGTTGATCGTATGCCCAGCCCCAAGACCAAACCCGATCAATCCACCCTTTCGTCATCGCGGGCATGCCCCACCAGAATAGAGGAAACACAAAACCAATTGCGTCAGCACGGCCAATCCGCGCTTGCTCAGCTAATACATCTTCGGGAGCTTGACCTGAACTGTCTCCGTTGACGTCAGCTATGGACCATCGCGGATCAAAGCCCTCAGCATGCAGGTCAGCCAACTCGGTCGTATGTCCGGCAAATTCGGCACCGGTGCAGAACTCTTTCGCTATTGCTGAAGTGAATGATGCTTGGTCAGGGTGATCAAGAATGGTGAGAACATGCATTTTGAACCCAAGATTGCCGATTTGGTATAAGTTATCATTGCTTGGATAGTTTTGCACCCTCAGGGAATGTTTAGAATGAGGGCTGCATGTGCCGCATGCTGATACGTCTAGATCACCGCTGTGCCCAGATGCTGCGTTGCCTGCTAGGTCCGCTGTGAGCCCAAAGTGTCACATGCTGCAAATTTCACAGGCGTCAGCAAAGGGCGGAGCCACGTCGTTCGTTTCGGCAGCAATGCAAAGCGTGATGATCGCTCAAAGCGGTCTTTTAGTATGTGTAGCTAACGATCGTCATTCAAGCTGATACCTGTCAACTTTCGTTTTTTTCGTCGGCTTCCACGTTAGCATTTGGATTGGGCATTTACTCGAATCTTCTGCAATGCGCATTGAGATCTAAGGCAAAGTCAGGATGCGATAGCCGTTCTGTTGATTGGCGCAGGCTGCTTGTTGCTACTGAAGAACACATCGTACAGCACGGGTGCCGCGACCAGCGTCAGGATAGATGCGAAGGCGAGACCTCCCATGATTGTAACTGCCATTGATACAAAAAAGGCGTCTCCGAGAAGTGGGATCATTCCCATAATGGTCGTTGCTGCTGCCAGTAGCACCGGTCGCAGACGTGATGTCGAAGCCATCACGATGGCTTCCCGCAATGCTGTCCCCTCCCCGCGAACGATGTCAATTTCTTCGACCAATACGATACCGTTTTTGATCAACATGCCCGAAAGGCTCAGTAGCCCCAAAAGTGCTGTGAACGTGAATGGGAGGCCGGCTCCCAAAAGCCCAATGGCTGCCCCATTCACTGACATCGGGACAAGCAGCCAGATAATCAATGGCTGACGCAGGGCGTTGAACAAAAGTACGGTAATAAGAACCATGATCAATATAGTGACCGGCAATTGAGCACCAAGGCTGGCATTCGCATTTGCCGACGATTCAAATTCGCCACCCCATTCCATTTCATATCCGGCAGGCAACGACATTGCCTCAATTGTGCTGCGCACCTCTGAGTGGACTTGTGCTGCCGTCATATCCGCAGGAATGCTCGCACCAACTGTAAGAGTTGGCACGCGGTCCAAACGGCGAATGACGGTGTTCTGCGGTTCGTAAGCAAAGCCATCGACGATCTGTTCGATTGGCAGAAGTGATGATCCGTCCTGTGTCCCAAGAACCTGATCCATGATCCCGACGTCGGAGTTAGGCGCAACGCGGATCACAATTGGAATGGCGCGATCGCCTTCACGATATGTTCCGACGGTCACGCCATCTGTTGCAAACAAGATCGAGTCTGCAACATCATCTCTTGTGACCCCAGCAGCTTGGCCACGTTCTGTGACATAGCGGGGCCGCAAAATAAGTTCTTGTTCGCGCCAATCTATCCTCGGTGCCAGAATGTTCGGGGAGGCATCTGTCATTAACTCAATCGCTTGATCAGAAAGATCGCGCAGTACTTCGGGATCACTGCCCGAAAAGCGAACCTCGATAGGGCTACCGCCACCTGGCCCAAAGACGAGCCGCTCAGTTCGGAATTCTCCCTCTGGCAAGTTCTGCGCTGCAAATGCTTCCAAGTCAGCTTGGAGCTGTGGAATGAGGTCTAGGCCCTCAGCGCGGACGATCAGATGACCATAGGCCGGGTTTGGCGGCTCGGCTCCATAGGTTAACAGGAACCTAGTTGCCCCTTGGCCGACAAATGTTGAGACTGCGACAACATCTTCGTGTTCTGCCAGATAAGCCTCAACGATCTCCATCTGGTTAGCTGTGGTCGCAATTGGTGTCCCTTGCTGCATCGTATAATGCACAAAAAACAGTGGTGTGTTGGAGTTCGGGAAAAACTGCTGCTTCACCATGCCAAAGCCGATGTAGCAGGCTGCCGTGATCCCGATGAGGGTTGCAAGCACTAACCACCGCAGCCGAAGCGCACCGCGCAGAATGCTTGCGTAGCCTCTGAAAATCAGCCCCCCATATGGGTCGCCCCCGTCGTCCAATCCCTGCTTAAAGATGTAATGGCCTAGTAGTGGAGTCACTGAAACGGCCAAAACCCAAGACAACAGTAAGGAGATGCCGATAACAGCAAACAATGAGAACATGAACTCACCGGTCGAATCCGGGCTCAGTCCAATGCCTGCAAACGCCATTATACCAACAACCGTTGCGCCGAGCAGAGGAATTTGGGTTTTGCCAGCGGCCTCATCTGCTGCATCTCGTGATGACTTGCCGCGACCCATCGCGATTTGCATTCCTTCGGCTACTACGATTGCGTTGTCTACCAGCATCCCCATAGCGATAATCAACGCGCCGAGCGAAATCCGCTCCATTTCAATCGAGAATATGGCCATAAAGAGCAGCGTTCCGACCACGGTAAGCAGTAGT
This sequence comes from uncultured Paracoccaceae bacterium, assembly GCA_947496605.1. Lineage (GTDB taxonomy): Bacteria > Pseudomonadota > Alphaproteobacteria > Rhodobacterales > Rhodobacteraceae > Yoonia. The sequence continues at coordinate 52,894 of CANMDF010000006.1, forward strand.
GTTATCCCGACTACAAGCGACGCCCGTACGCCCATAAACAGCGCGAGAACTAACACGACGATTCCGATCGACATGGCGAGATTGATCAGGAAACCGGTAGAGGACTCGTCAACAACGACATGCTGTTGATAAATCGGATGCAGATCCACTCCATATGGGATTTCTGATGCAAGTTCGGCGAGAAGTTCATCGACACGATTACCGACGTCGACGATGTTTTCGTTGCTAGCGCCAGATACACCGATCGTGAAAGCTGACTGCCCATTGTAGTGGATGATTTGCGGTGGGTTATTCTGACGCCCGCGACTGACTTCTGCGATATCAATGAGATTTAAGAGCTCACCTCCAATACCCACTGTCAGTGCTGCAATCTCGCTGACGGAATCCAACCCCTCCGCTGGTTGGATTTGGGTGCGTGTCTCACCTGCGTTAACGGACCCAGCCTGAGAGACTGAGTTTGACGTTGCTAGTGCCTGTCCGATGATTTGCGGATCAATGCCAAGCTGAGCGCTCAGTCCAAGGTTGGGTTCAACAAAGATCGCCTCGGGAGGCAGGCCTGCGATATCGACATCTGCGACCCCGTCAACAGTCAGTATTTCACGCCTGAGAAAGGTCGCCAGTTGGTGTCTTTCTGCGTCGCTGAAGCCATCGGATGTTATCGCGAAAAAGATGCCGTACACATCCCCGAAGCCATCATCGACGAACGGCAGGGTCGCACCGTTTGGTAGCTCATTCTGGACGTTTTGTAGCCGTTCGCGCAGTTCGGTCCAAATTGCAGGCAGTGCATCCCCGTTGATCGTATCTTCAACCAAGACATCGATACGTGAAACTCCGGGTCGGTTGACAGACTTGATCTCACTGACCTCCGCCATCCGCTGTATTGCGGCCTCCAGGGGTTCCGATACTTCCTCGGCGACCTGCTGTGCAGATGCGCCCGGGTATTGAGTGATCACCACCGCCTGTTTGATGGTAAATGCTGGATCTTCCAGCCGGCCAAGGGCGCTGAACCCCCAAATGCCTCCAAATAGACAGATCAGCATAACGATCCAGGTGAAGATGGGCCGATCGATTGAGGCGCGAGCAATTCTCATTTGATGATCCAGCCTCAGTTCGCGTAGCCAGAAAAGCGGCGGACGGTTTGACCGTCTGCCAGCACTTGTGCACCAATCCGGACGATCTCTGCCCCAACCTCCAATCCAGAAGTAACCATGAACTGCCCATCGCGTGTCGCCTTCACCTCCACGTTTACTGCTTCAAGCGTGCCGTCATCGTTCTCGGTTGGCATGAATTGCAAAACACTTGTTGATCCATCATTTGCGATCCGAATGGCGGTTGCTGGCACAATCAGGCGTGGGCTTTCCTCATTCAAAGTTGCAAGCACAATGACCGAACTGCCTGGCAAAACGCTGACATCTTCTGGTTGCTCCATCCCCAGCGTCAGTCGAAATGTTTGCCCAATTGAAGACGCTTCCGCATTGAATTCCCGTATGACGAGAGGGTAGGTTTCGTCACCGGTTGGAAAGCGCGCGAAAAGAGAGACTGCCGCATCTTGGCCAGCGCGCTGAAACAAGACCTCAGGCACATCAATATCAATGCGCAGCTCTGACATGTCATGCAGTCTAACGACAGGTGCCCCCGCATTTGTGGTCGTGAAATTCGCCACGTTTCGGCTTGCAACTAACGCATCAAATGGTGCGCGGAGCGTCGCGTTTTCGAGCGAGTATTCAGCATTCCGTAGCTGGACGCGCGAGAGAGCTAGCTGGGTTTCCGCATCTTGCTTGGACACTTCAGAGGCTGACGCACCAAGATTATTTAGACGTGCAACCAGCCGCTCTGCTTGCTCCACTTGCAAGGAAGCTTGCTGCTGCTGCAGTTCAAATGGTTCAGTGTCCAATTCTGCGATCAGCGCATCTTTGGCGATACCCTGACCCTCAGTCGCGGGAAATTCGACGATCTGTCCGGAAACTTGGAACGCTAGATCTACGGTCTGACGCGCAACTACCTGCCCAAAGAACTGCCGGGTCACGCCACCAGTGTCAGCGCCAACAGTCATCAGCTTTGCTGGGCGTACAAGATCATCCTGTGCCAAAAGCGGATTGCCAAAAGGAATGCTCAGAAAGACGAGCAGGGCGATAATTCGGTTCATGATTTATCCTTCTCCATCGTTGCCGGTTTACTGTGTCAAAACGGTCGGCCTACATCCAAGAACAAGGAAGCCTTCCATGCTCATATTTCAGAGCTCAGTACTATGCTTTCTCCAATTTGCGGTATCGTTCGGTGTACGTCACGCACAAACATGGGTGAACCAAATATCGAACCGCGTGAGTGTACCATGTAGATCAAGTGACCTCTGTCCTGAGGGCCACAGTCAATAACCATATGCCGACAGACCTCGGAGTGCCTTGGCAATGGCACGCAGGGTGTCTTCAGCAAGGTTGAGCGACTTCAATGTGCCACCTGTAACGGAGCCAATCAAAATAGCTGCGTGACTATTATCTGCAACGATCGTGCCTTGAGAGTTGAGAAGGATACTTGGATGATCCAGCACAGAGAGCGCATGGCTTGAAGCCGAATAGTCGGCTTGGAAATCACCAACCAAGTTACAAAGCAAGGGACCAAGAACATGATCCGGCGTCTTTTGAGTTTCGGAGTTCAGTGCTTCGAGCCACTCCTGCGTTCCCAAGGGATCACGGGCCAATTTCAAAATCTTATGGTTCTGCAATTTCATAAGCGAGTAAACTCTTGGTCTTTCTAAATTGAAAACCGGACATGCATTTGTGTGTTTTCTCTGAGCGGCGGTTACGAAACAGCGCCAAATAATGCATTAGGTTCCAAGGATGTGGTTTCGGGCCATCCACATTTCTCAACCAAAACCGTTTCCGCATCAGCCGCCGTCTTTGCCGCCCACTCATCTATCTGTGCAATCCTTAGACCGGCTTCTGTTTCGTCAGCCCTTACGATAAAAGCCAGAGGCACTGTCATGATATTAATTGGAACGAATTTTGGGCGAATTTTGACAACGAAAAAGAACGCGAGCTCATTTTTACTTGGGTGTCTTGCAACATGCATGTCGTGTCTGATCGCCTTGGCCCATCTCAGATTTCGAGCTAGGCTCTTGCGTACCTCTCCGACTGGTATCGGCTTTTCCTGCCCGAACTTTGTGCCCCAAAGTGGCGCATGTGCCAGCAAAGAACAGTCAGGTGTCGTGAAACCACTCAGGTCAGTGATGTTCAGGTCTATCCGCCCATCGTAGTAACCAAGATGCGAAGCCCATTTATGCATTAGGCCGTGCATTTCATCTTCAAAGTGTTTCACTGAAAATTTCCTCGCTGGTAGTGTCAGCGCCCTATGGCGTCGCTCTCCGAATAAGGTCAAACCAATGAGTTTGTTGACATCAAAGTAGACCAAAGAACTATACTAGTCTAATTGATCATAATTTCTGGGTATGTCAATGCTTATCTATGTCGGACAAAACCCAAACAATACTCGACGCAGCCAACGCAATGTTTGCGCGGTATGGGTATGCCAAGACGACAATAGGCGACATCGTTTCCGAAGCAGGTGTTGCACGTCAAACGCTGTACAATACGTTTGAGAGCAAGGAAGAAATCCTCAGATCTGTCGTTCAACGCTCGGGCGACGAAATGACAGCAGCCTACACAGCAGCTTGGGAAAGTTTGGACACTGTCGAGGCTAAACTAGAGTCGTATCATGACTTGGTGATATGCAACTTATTTCTCACAATACAGGCAACACCTGACTGGGAGAGCCTTGTCGCAGGCCTTTACCAATCTGCCGCTAATGAAATGATACAACAGGATATCGGCTGGCGTAAGTCACTGTTAGATTTATTCACCCAAACGCTGAGATCCACGAATTCCACATCGCTTCCGGCCGAAGATGTCGTTGAGTTCTTTCAATCCAGCAGTATGAACGCAAAATACGGCGTTGTTGACTTTGACCACCTAAAATTTCGGCTCAACCTGATTAGAACGGCAACGGTGGCACTTTTAAAAAAATGATTCCTTGGGCATCAACAACGGCCACGACGACATAGCAACTTGACAAGGCAATAGCTGGCAGCAGCAACCTCTGGCACAAGCACCAAGCTAGGAATTCCTGATTGTACACTGGTACGAAAACCACGTTTGCAGCAGTCTTCAAGCTGTTCCAAAAGATCAAAGTAGGCAGTCCTGACCGGAATATCCAAATTAGTCTTGAGAAACGGATGGTCCGGCAATTCATCGAATGTCTGCATTTCTCTTGGCTAGCCAAGCGTTCACCCCTGCAACCCATCCATTGGCTGTTGCCGCGAAAGTTAGCTTTGTCCGCAGACTGTGAGTTCCGTTCGTTCGTGATTTGCACTCGCAGCGAATGGCTGCTCTCACGGGCCGCGCCGCCGCAGCTTGATCCATTGGTATGAGGTCATCGCATAGTCCCACACATCAACGCCGACGTTCACACTGTTGCGGGTGCCGCGCCAGTTGTTGTGCACGTGGCCAAACATTTGTAGAGCCTGTCGTCTGGCATGGTTCCATGTGATCATCGGATAGTGGCATAATGTGTGTGCCTGCTTGTTCGGCCCATCCCCGACCTCTGCCAGATGCGAGACGCTGTCCCAAGGCAGGGCCAACGTCGGCTCCAGATCATGGTTGCCCACGATCAGATGCTTCTCGGCGCCAGGCAGTTTGTCGAATAGCTTTGTCAGCCAATTACTGTCTTTAGATTTTGGTCCATGCGCAAAATCGCCGACGATCCATAGTGCATCCTTTGGCCCGACCATCGCCCATAGGTTCTGCATCAGCACCGCGTCCATATGGTTCGCTGATCGGAATGGCCGATTGCAGAACTTGATGACGTTGTCATGCCCGAAGTGGGTGTCTGCGGTGTACCAGTTAGTCATCTGTCTTCTCCGTCGTCGCTTTTTGGCGCGGACGGCTTATTGCGGATGCAGAGATGGGTGATCATCCTCGCCGCTAAGCGCTTCATGCCGCTGTTACCTTCTTTGGGAATGCAAACGTCGCGACAGGATCAGCCTTTCCCAGGCGCAATCCTTGCAAGACCCAATTCACTTCGACAGTCAGCTCAATGACGGCGGTCCAAGCGGCTTGGGCCTCGCGAAACCGGCCATATCCCGGTTGATCGCTTTTGCAGGCCAGCGTCGATACAAAGTGCCCGATATCACCGTGAATGATCTGATCGCTGATTGCCTCGCACCAAGGCAGTTCAGTTTGCAGAACCGGAATGCTGCCGAATGCGTCGCGCGTTTCAGCGGCATCTTCCGCACCATTCCGGCAGCCGGTTATCATTCCTGTGACATCATCGGGGTCACCAAGATACTTGTCGATGCCGGCCACAGCATGTTTAGCCTCAAAGACGCCGATGGCAGGTGACAGGATAAGATCAGCCCGACCCAGAGCTTCGAGCTGTGGTTCGCGTGGTAAGACACGTGTGTCAATTAGGGCGATATCAAAACCGCGAGCCTCTGCGGATGCAAGCGCATCTTCCACATGGTCACGAGTCCAGCATTGGATCAGCTCTAACCGGTCTTTATGCACGTGGCAGGCAGACATCGCCTTGCGCCACTTTTGCAAGGTCGAAGAAATCTCAGCTTTTGGATCCGTCCCAGCCTGATCGGTGCAATCCATCACCATCACATGTTTGCCCATGGCGAGAAAGCCGGAAGCGAGCGCCATCGTCGAGATCGTCCGGCCAGCGCCGCCCTTGGTCGTGAAGAATGTGATCGTGTGCATGAGAAGGCTCCAGCAATGACTATAGTAAAAAATATGACTATAGTCATTAGACGAGAAGTTCAAGTTCTTCAATAAGTTTGGGGATGGAACGTAAGAATGCTGAATTGATCAAACTGTTTGCAAGAACCCTAAAAAGGCGCCGGAAAGCCGCAGGGTACTCGCAAGAAGAGTTTGCGCACCGCATGGATCTCTCTGTCAGCTATGTGTCGCTGCTTGAGACAGAAAACCGTCAGCCGACGCTGACTGTTCTTGCGGCGTTGGCAACCGAATTTGGTGTTACGTTAGCGGAGTTCATGGCTGAGGTTGAATCCGCATAATCAATCTTATGTTAAATATGTCTGACTGATAAGGTTAGTAGGTGTCCCACCAATCACCATCTCTAGCCAGCAT
>CANMDF010000007.1 GCA_947496605.1 uncultured Paracoccaceae bacterium
ATTTGCGATGGACTAGGGGTTTCGATGACAGATTTTATGGCTGAAATTGAAAACCGATAATCAATCTTATGTTAAATTACATGATAAAGAATACTCACAGTTAGATTCAATGTTTCCACGACAGCATAAGCTAAATAACTGTTTGCCTTGGCGGGAAACTATATCTTTCGTGAGTGCCAAGCACTCATCTGTTTGCGATCAACAACGGTGGTGACGGCTCATCTTGCTAGATCTAACGATTGCTCCATTGCTGGTCCGGCCCGGATGGGTGGTCCGGGTCTTGGGTACGCGTGCCAGAGACTCGGCTGTTGGAGATTTGCCAGCATCGTGCCGTCTGATTGCGCAGGCGGCCACGCGAACAGCACGGCATGTTGCCCCACAGTGGCAAGCAACCACGCTGGATGGAAGCGCAGTTGGACATTCTAGGGCAAATAGATCGCCTTGGTGTTCACGAATTCCTTCATGCCAAAGCCGCCGTGTTCGCGACCGAAACCGGAATCTTTTACCCCACCGAACGGCATGTTCGGATCAGCGGCACCAAACGAATTGATCCGAACCATTCCCGTGTCGAAGTGGTCTCGGGCCAGCTGCAGTGCTTTGTCTTCGTCCTTGCTAAAGATACCGCCACCCAGCCCGTAGCGGCTGTCATTTGCGATGCGCATTGCGTCCGCGTCATCCTTGGCCTTGATGATTGCCGCAACAGGCCCGAAAATTTCATCATCATAGGCGGGTGTCCCTGGCTTGCAGTTTGCGAGAACGGTTGCGGGATAGTAATGTCCGGTGCGATCCGGCGCGGACCCGCCACACAGCACCTCTGCGCCACCTGCGACGCTTTCGCTGACTTGCTCGGAAACTGTATCAAACTGCTCGGCGCTAGAGAGCGGTCCTAGCTGGGTATTTTCATCCTTGGGGTCGCCCATCTCGATAGCCTTCATCTGCGCGACAAAGGCGCTGGTGAATGCGTCATAGACAGCTTCTGTGACGACGAAACGCTTGGCCGAAACGCATGTTTCACCGTTGTTGTACAAGCGGCCTTGAACACAAGTTTTCACGGCGAGTTCGATGTCCGCGTCCTCGAGCACGAGGTAGGCATCATTCGATCCTAGCTCGAGCACAGATTTCTTGAGGTTTTTTGTGGCAACCTGACCAATGTGCCGGCCCCCGCCATCGCTGCCTGTCATCGTGACACCGCGCACGCGGTCGTGTTCGATCATCGCGTCAGAGGTGTCGTGATCGACAATTACAACCTCGAACAACCCTTCCGGCAGCCCAGCTTTCAAACAAAGGTCGCGCAACATAAGGCCACTGCCCGTACAGATTGAGGCATGTTTCAGGATCACGCCATTGCCAGCCATCAGATTTGAAGCAAGCACACGCACCGGTTGGTAGACGGGAAAATTCCACGGTTGAATGCTGTAAATGACACCAATCGGCGCATAGGTGACGATACCACGCTTTTCGCCACCACTGTGTTTGCGATCTTCATCGGCCAGAATGTCTGGACCATGTTCTGCCGTATATTCAAATATCTGAGCACAAAGTTCGATTTCTGTGTGGCCATCGCGCAGCAGCTTGCCGGTTTCTTCGGTCATCAAGGTCGCGAATGCATCCGCGTTATCGCGCAGGGCGGCAGCAATCTTGCGTAGATATGGCGCACGCTCTGCATGGTCTTTGGTGCGCCACTTCAGAAACGCCTCATGACATTTTTCAATTCTGTCGAAAGCGGCGTCTGACGTCATCACATCATAGGTCGCGATCGTCTCTTCGGTGGCGGGGTTTTTGGTGGATAAGTGTGTCATGTGAGGCACCTTTCATAGGACGTTGTCTAGCAAACCCGTAGCGACCCGCATGGTTCCATCAGTCGCGCCCGGGATTACACCCTACGGAAAACCCACGCGTGCATGTCGACGCAAAGACAACGGCAATTCACGGGTAAGCCAATCTGATCTGTTGCTATACGCTCGCCCTGCCCCGTTTCCGGCTGCGTGAGCGTAGAGATCAGCGAAGTTGTCTGGCTAATCAGCATCCGGGCGGTCATCTGCGCCGCGGTGTTCCATAAACCGACTTGCGGCCAGCAAACTTGCTGCAAGTATCGCGCAAATTACGGCAAACAGCCCCAATCCAACGCCGGATGCAAGGCCAAGGGCGCCGGCAACCCATAGGCTTGCTGCTGTTGCCATCCCGCCGACATTCTTGTCGCCTTGTATGATCGCGCCCGCGCCTAAGAAACCAAGTCCACCGATCAGGCCTTGAATGACCCGCGTCGGGTCGGCTGCCAGTTCAGCCGTTCCCATGCTGCGCGACATTTCAATCGCGGTAACCGTAAAGATAGCGGACCCAAGCGACACCATCATATAGGTCCGCACGCCTACCCGCCGGTGTCTGACTTCGCGATCGAGGCCAAGAATCCCCCCCGCCACCAGCGCAAAGATAAGCCGCAAGAACCAGTCCGCTTCGGTCATACCAATATCCAATGCGCTGAATAACTCGGTCATGGCGGCTCCTCTCGGTTAGATGATGTGGTGTGTCATATGCCACTGTGTTGTGCGGCATTCGCGCGCGCTAGTCAAAACTGGCACCCCGATGCACATACAAAACAGATCGCAGCGGCTTTCGTTCCACCGATATTGGCCACGCGATAATGCGTCCTTGATGCCTGTCCGCTGTTGTGTTGTCCGGTGTTTGGGGAAAGCGGGAACCAAACAGCCATTTGTACGTTGGCTTCCTAATGGACGGTGATCCGTCTTGGTCAAACAAAAAGGAACCCAGCTATGCGTATCAAAGTATTTATTCTCGCCGCCGTGTCTGTTGTGACATTTGCCGCCTGTGAAACAATTGAAGGCGCCGGCGAAGACATTTCAGCCGCAGGTGCGGTGATCAGTGAAGAGAGCCGCGACGTACAGTCCGACCTCTAGGTTTTTCAACATCATTGTTTCGTTATGGGCCGCTTTGTGCGGCCCATAATGTTCTTACAATCCATTTCATCATGAGGCACTGTGCGTTGGCCACTTCCCCTAGAAATCTGTTTTTACTCGTTCTGTCTGTGTGTCTTGCACTTTTCCTTGCTTTACCTGCGCAGGCGCAAACCAGCACGGATGATGCGGACACAGCAGATGTCCTGACACCGCAAGCAGCGGTTGAGGTTGATCCGGTCAATTCCGACACAGACATTCAGAACCGGATTTCTGCCATTGTCGATGCTACTGGATGGTATCAAGACGTTACAATCCGCGTGCAGGAAGGCGTTGTTTTTCTGGATGGGGTTGCCGACACTGACGCGCGCAAAGAGTGGGTGCGTCAACTGGCGGCCAAAACGAACGGCGTGGTCGCGGTGGTTAATCGTATGATAGTGGACGAAACCGTCGTGTGGTCATTTGACCCGGCCATTTCCGAAATACAGCGACTGGTCCGGCAGGCCGTCACTGTGATGCCGCTGGTCCTGCTTGCCCTTCTCGTCCTGCCTGTTGCGTGGTTTGTTGCCCGGCTTGTGTTCCGGTTTGCTGCATCAGCGCTCACGACCCGTATCCAGTCGCCATTTCTGCGCAAAGTGGTTGCAAGGGCGGTTGCATTTCCTGTCTTGCTTTTGGGGATCTATATCGTTCTGCAGGTAGCAGGGTTGACCCAACTGGCGATTTCCCTTGTCGGCGGTGCAGGGGTTCTGGGCATCGTCATTGGATTTGCATTCCGCGATATCGCTGAAAACTTTCTATCCAGCTTAATCCTAAGCGTGCGTCGCCCGTTTCGCCGTGATGATTATGTTGAGGTCGCGGGTATCGCCGGGACCGTGCGCAGCATGAACACCCGCAGTACCATCATAAGGTCGGTCGAGGGCAACCTGATCCACGTCCCGAATTCGATCATTTTCAAAAGTGTGATTGAGAATTTCACGTCTTCGCCCGAACGCCGCGGCGAATTTGTGGTCGGTATCGGATACGATGCGGTGGTCGCCCAAGCGCAGGAGGTCATTATGAACGGCTTGCGGTCACATGGCGCTGTTCTGGCTGATCCCGCGCCGATGGTTCTGGTCGATGAACTGGGCGCGTCCACAATAAATATCAAAACGTATTACTGGTTTGACGGGCTGGAGATTTCGGCAATCAAACTGAAATCAGCGCTGTTGCGCATGGTGAAATCCGATTTGACCGCAGCAGGGATATCCATGCCGGATGAAGCCCGAGAGGTGATTTTCCCTGAGGGCGTACAAGTGCAAACACAGGTCGAACATATCGACAACAGCGCCGCTTCGGTCGCGGCATTGCCAAAGTCTGACAAACCGCCGGTAGAGCCTGCTCAAACCAGCGCTGAGGCTGATTTGAAGAACGATCTACTGCCGCCACAGTCAGAGGATGATCGGTTGGAAGAGGATGCAAATGATCTGCTTGCCGCGCGGTAGGCTGCGCTGTGCTTGGCCTTGGGGTCAAACAGTGCGTGGAACCAAGGGCGCGTTGGTGGGTTGCTACTATTCATGCAACCACAACACGTGAGGTCACGATGACACATTTTGCCCACGGTCCAATCCAACAGATTCCAACAGACACCGAAACAGTTTTTGCCTTTCAAATCCACGGTCACATCGATGACGACGCGTCAGAGGCGCTGGCCGAATTTATGAATGGTGTCTTTGATCAGCACCCCAAAGTGAACATGCTGCTGGAAATGACCAAATTCACAGGCAGCGATTGGGATAGCATGCTGGACGGTGATGTCATCAAGTCCCGTTTCAGATCGCTGCAACACGTTGCACGCTATGCTGTCGTGGGCGCACCGGATCGCGCGGCCAAGATGATCGCGCTGATGGACAAGATCATTCCCGTCGATGCACGCGCCTTTGACACGGACGAAATCAACGCTGCGTGGGACTTTGTCGGCGCCCGCCCGATCGCGGCCTAACCGCATGCCGCGTCGTGTTCGGCCACGTCACGCAGGATGCGGCGCGCAAATCTAATCTGTCTCGCCAGCTTCTTGAGATGTAATTGGCAAAGGTTGCTTGAAAGTCAGCGTGCGGTAAGGGAACGGGATTTCTATACCAGCATCATCAAGCGCACGCTTTACGCCGGCGACGACTTCGTCACGCGATGTGCGGACATCGACAGGCTGTGATCCGGTCCACCATGTCACTTCAAAATTGATAGACGAAGACGCGAACTCCTGCGCGAAAACCTGAATCGGTTTGTCGTCTTTTTCAACAGTTTCGCATTTCTGGACGGCGCCTGCGATGACGCTGCGTGCCTCATCTACATCAACGTCATAGGCCACGCCGCAAATAATCGTGACACGGCGTTTGGGCTTGTCGGTACGGATAACAACCGGGTTCTTGAACAGCATTGAATTTGGAACAATGACCAGCTGACCGTCGGTGCGCGAAATATGACTTTCGCGAATGGCAATCTGTGTCACTTCACCTTCGATGCCGACGCATTCGATATGATCCCCGATGCGCATTTCCCGACGGAACAGAATGATTATGCCCGCAAGGAAATTTTCAAACACATCTTTGAATGCAAATCCGATAGCAACCGACCCAAGACCCAAGCCCGCAAGGATGCTTGCAGGGGTCAGCCCCGGAAAGACAATGACGGCGGCAATCATCAGCCCCAGAACCCAAGTCAAAATCGATGCCAGAAGCGTGGCCAGTTCGCGCAGACTTTGCCGCAGCTTTGTCTGCGCCATCAGTCTGGAAATGCCGGATTTGATGACTTTACCGACAAGCGCTGTCAAAGCGATCACGACAAGCGCCACCACGATCTGTGGCATCAGTTCAATCGCCGATCGGCCAATTTCGCGCAATTGATCTATTAGAATTCCGACCGGCTCCAAATGCGTTCTCCGTTCTGTGACACCCGATAGAGCCCAACGCCTATCGCGCGATTTGGTTCACGCAATTCTTCGGGCCAGTGAAATATACATGCGGGCCAGCACCCCCAGAAATGCAAATGCGATCAAACCAAGATAGCGTTCATAGATCCCGTCTATCCCCGTCGGCAGGAAAAAGAAGAATGGCGCCGATATGGTCCAGATGATCGACACGGCCACCAGACTGTGTCCATATCCGCGCCCGACTCGATATGCGCCGCCCGACATTAACCAAGGGGCAAGGGTCATGATAATCCCCAGCGCGTAGACGAGGTAGACGTGTATCACGACCCCCTCGTTGTCATTGTCGCCGTATTCGTTGCGCGCACCGATCAGGAACACGATCAACGCCATCAGTCCGATGCCGATCAGGCCGATGCTCCAACGTGGATCGCCCAGATGAACATGTGCGGCACAAACGGCGGTCGCCAATAAAGACCCAGCAAATGCATAGATACCGATATCGACGATGAATTCATATCGTCCTGCGCCAAGGTCGCTGATCGTGTCGGCCAGCCAGTCGTGATCTGGCACGACGAAATCCGCAATCAGAATGGAAATCGCAAAAATGATGCATCCGGCAATCGCAGCATAGCTAAGGTACCGCACCAGATCGGGCTGCAGTTGACTGCGCCAAGGCCTGTCGAAATCAATAGTATCCACGTTTTCTTCCCCGCTTTGGACTATATGACACCCTAACGCTGACGGGGGCAGTTCTGTTCCCTTTTGGGCTTTCCGTCGGGGCATTCACGAAAAACCGACGGAACGATCGACAAGCGTAGGTGTTGATCAGGCAGCAAGGTTGGCAAATCCAACCGTGACCCAAACAGGAGAAAACAATGAAGAATTTTCTGAGCACAACCGCCGCCGCACTGGCACTTACAACCGCCGCATATGCCGACGGTCACACTGCCATCTTTTCGGACATGCAATTTGACGCGGCAGTGAACGTCAACGCCACCGAATTGGTCGGCATGCGCGTCTACGCATCAGAGGCAAGCATCGCAAACGACATGACGATTGCCGCGAACGGTGAAACAGAATGGGACGACATCGGTGAAATCAACGAGATTTTGCTGACCCGCGGCGGCCAAGTACAATCGGTGATTGTTGGTGTCGGTGGGTTCTTGGGGATCGGCGAAAAGGATGTCGCCGTCAACATGTCCGAACTGCGTTTTGTCGAAGAGGAAGGTGAGGCAAATGACTTCTTCCTGGTGATCGAAGCAACCGCAGTCGGCGTGCAGGATGCCCCGGCTTATGAATACAACCAGCTGACAAACACCATGGGCGATGGCGAAGAAATGGACGCTTGGACCGGCCCGGACATCGCCATGGACGGGTTCGCCCGTATGATGCCCCAAGACCTGACGACCGAAAATCTGACAGGCGCACCGGTGTTTGGTGTAAACAATGAGGAAGTCGGCGAAATTGGTGCGCTTTTGGTGACCGACACAGGCGCGCTTGATCGTGCGGTGATCGATGTGGGTGGGTTCCTTGGCCTTGGCGAACGTGAAGTCGCCGTATCCTTGGACGCGCTGACAATCCTGCGCATGGACGACGGTGACGACGTACGGGTCTACATCGATGCGTCCCAACAGGCGTTGGAACAGCTGCCAGAATACGAAGGCTAATCTAAACATTCTGGGGCAAGGCTGTTTGCCTTGCCCCGATCCAACATGGCCCCCTGCGGGCCATTTTCGTGTTTCATAAGGACGGATATCATGACCCTCATACGCCGCTTGGCCGCAGCATCATGCGCCACTTTATTCGCAACGACAGCGCTCGCCGAACAGGTCGGCAATGTTGATGTTGACTGGTTGGGCAATGATATCGTGATCGAGGCATTCTCCGACCCCGAAGTCGAAGGTGTCACCTGTCACGTATCGTATTTTGAACGCGGACTGATCGACCGTTTGCAAAAAGGGAACTGGTTCGAGGATCCGTCGAATTCAGCGATCTCGTGCCGTCAGACGGGGCCGATAACGATCGGTGATATTGATCGCAGTGATGAGGGTGAAAGCATCTTTTCGGAACGGCGCTCGATCATCTGGAAGTCTCTGTCCGTCAAACGCATCTTTGATGAGGCCAACCGCACGCTGATCTATGTGGCCCATGCGCGCGAAGTGCAGGACGGCAGTGCAAAGATGTCTATTTCCACCATCCCGCTTTACCAACCATCTAACTAGGCATCTGGCGCTGGCTCTGCGAAACGCGCCAGAGGTTCAAGCCGCCGCTACTTTGCATGTTCATTGAAAAATTCTTCTGCGAATGACGGGTGCACAGGTGTCGCTTTCGTCAGTGCGCTGGCCGGTGATTTGGCCGCAATCAAGGCCGCTGCCATTGCGATGATGTCTTCGGCGCCATGGGCTGCGATAGCGGCCCCTGTCAGAACGTCATTCTTGGTGCTGATCTGATAGAAAGCTTCGTTGTGATCCGCGTTCGATAGCACATTTTGTGCCAACGGCGTCAGCTTGCCACAGCGCAACGTTTCATCACCCGTTTGACCAACGAACGCGGCGGGCGGGTATACAAAGGTTGTTGTGGCGACCAGATCAAGGTCGGCCGCTTCGGCACCATTCCCATGCAGCATATGCGCTAGCGCCGTCCCATCCGCCGTCGCCACAGGTGTCAGCGGCAGCCGGTCGGCGACATCGCCGATGGCGTAAATGCCAGGCAGGCTGGTCTCAAACCGGTCAGAGATCGCAAGTGCCCCGCTGTCGGCGGTATCAAGCGTTTTTGCAAAAGGGCCCAGCTGATCAATGTTTGGCGTCCGACCTGCGGCCGCAACAACGGCGCCTGCCGTATCGATGAGGCCCGACGCACAGGTATATCCAAGCGATGTACCTGTCTGCTGTACCGCGGTCACACCGTCATCCGTTTGAATACGGATGCCGGACGCTGCCAGCCCGTTTTGGACGTGTAATGCCAGTTCTTTGGGAAAGGTATCCAGCAAGTGTGGACCGTTGTGAACCAACGTCACAGCGGACCCCAGAGCATGAAAAATCGCGGCGAATTCGCAGCCGATATAGCCGCCGCCAACGATGGTGATCCGGTTTGGGCGTGTTGTCCAGCCAAGCACATCGTTACTGTCGCTCAGCAATGCTGCGCCGGGGATATCCATCTTGGCGGGGCGTCCGCCACAGCCAAGAATGATCTGATCCGCCGTATAGATTTTCCCGTCTACATCGACGGATTGCGCATCGTTCAGCTTGGCCTGTCCGCACACCAGCGTGACACCAGCGTCGTCCAGGTTGCCCGCGTAAATATCGCGAATATCTGCAATGTGGGCGTCACGTTTCGCAATCAGTGTTTGATAATCAATGGTCGCCTGCGTCGCGATCCCCTGCGATGCTGCGGCTTGCGCCGCACGTGCGATCTGGCCCGCAGACCACAGAATTTTCTTGGGCACGCACCCACGGTTGACACAGGTGCCGCCAAGTTCGGCGCGCTCGATCATCAGGATGCGCGCGCCAAGCTTGGCGGCCGAAGTGGCAAACGCCATGCCGGCAGACCCGCCGCCAATGACAATGCTGTCAAACACTGTTTGTGTCATGCGCTAGTCGTTGTCGGATTTCTGCGCGTCGTCGTTTAGATCGGCATCCTTGGTGTGGTCAGGATCACCTTTTTTACCGGGATCGTTTTTCAGGTCGTGATGCTGTTCTGATCCGTCAAGTTCGGGGTATTGCGGGCGTTCTGGTGTGGCCATTGGGATGGTCCTCCTGGTTGGGGTTAAGGCAGCGGTGCTATTCTGCGGCAAAGCGTTGGTTGTCGTCGTCCTGGACCATTTCCAGCATCGGGTTTTGATGCACCACGGTCCGCGTGGGGAACGGGATGTTGATGTCAGCGGCATCCAGTGCCTCTTTTACCTTGCGCTTCATGTCGGCCTGATATTGGAAATAGACATCGCTATCGCACCAGACGCGCACCAGAAAATCGACACTGCTGCTGTTCAGATTGTTGACCTGAACAAAGGGTTCGGGGTCGCTGTGGGACCGTGCATCAGCCATGATGGTGTCACGGATCACGTTCTCTGCGTCGCTCAGGTTCACACCGTATCCCACACCAAAGGTCCATTGGGCGCGGCGTTTGGGGTATTCGGAATAGTTCTTGATCGTATTGCCCCACACTTCGGAGTTAGGCACGATCACCTTGACGTTGGTCAGGTTGGCAAGCTCTGTATAATTCAGCGTGATGTCTTTGACGGTGCCGACGGTGTCATTGATCTCAACAAAATCGCCAAGCTTGAGTGGGCGGAAAAGCACGATCATGATACCTGCGGCAAGGTTCGACAGCGTCCCCTGCAAGGCCAAACCGACGGCCAGACCAGCGGCACCAATAACAGCAATCACAGACGTTGTTTCGACCCCGAAAGTGTTCAGGACAAACAGACCGGTAAAGGCCAGCACAACGTAGCGGGCGATGTTGCCCAGAAACCCAAATAATGTGTTATCAAGGCTGACATGGTTTTCGCCAATGCCGTGGATGCGCCGGCTTACGAAACCGGCGATGACAAAGCCCACGATGATGATGAACACCGCTGCCAACGTATTGCCAACCAAGGCAATCAAAGCATCCAGCGTCAGGTAGTCGGCAAAGGACTTGCCGCCATAAATTTCGGTTGTCATGAGGTTCTCACCCCAAGAGATGATCGTCTCCATAGTCTTGTCCTATCGTTACGCGGTCGTGATCAAAGGTAGGAAAAAACAGCCGGGTTGCTGTCTGACATGCGCTTTGCTTGCGCTTCCATGCGTGCGCGTACCTCGGCGGGTGACATGTCCATCGGACCTTCCACAGCGCATGGATACCGAAAGGATTTGCCTTTGCGCGTGATGTCGATGCGGCCCTCGAAAGCGTTGCTTGCTGGATTGTACCAAATATTTTTGATTTCAGTCGCCATTGCGTTTCTCCTGATTGTTGCAGGATTAACAATCACCTGACCAAATGGTTCCATTGGTTCAGGCTGCGGCGGGTTCTGGTGCGGAATGGTTGGACAGCCAGTAAAGTGCAAAGCTGCCCACTGCGATGCCCGCCAGTGCGTTGGCCGCAGCGATCGCATAGAATACCGCGTCAGAGGTGGCGAACTGTGCTGCAACAAACGACAGCGGCACGTAAAGGACGGCAGTGCGCACCAGATAAAGCCCCAGCCCATAGTGCGAACGCCCCAAAGCGTTGAACGCGCCCGCGCTGATGATGACGACACCATAGCCCCAGATGCTAAGCGGAACGATGGTCAGATAGGTGGTCGCGGCGCTGATCACCTCGTCGTCCTGCGAGAAGACGCCGACGATGGGTGCGGCGGCAAACCAGAAAAACAACGCCAAGATCGCAGCCCAAGCGGCACAAACCGCATAGCTAAAGCGCAAGGCCTCTGCGACGCGGTCGCATTTGCCTGCGCCCCAATTCTGGCCCGCAAAGGGGCCGATGGCGGACGACAGGGCAAGCATCGGGATGACGGCCAGCGATTCAATCCGTGTCGCCACGCCAAAGCCTGCAACAACCACTTCACCGAACGCCGCGATCAGTGCGGTGACAACCGCAATCCCGATGGGATTGACGGCATTCCCAAGTGACGCAGGCAGGCCAACGGCAAGAACACGTTTCCACGATTTTGCCAGAACGGAGACTTTGGGCCATGTCAGATCCAGCATTTTTTCGCGGAATGCGACAAGGGCGAAAGCACCGAAAACGGTCACAAGCCATGCGATCAAAGTGCCAATCGCGGCCCCCTCGATGCCGAATGCAGGAACGGGCCCAAGCCCGAAGATAAACACCGGCGTAATCGCGATATTTGTCAAAGCAGAACTGACCATCACAACGCTGGGCCAAAACGTATCACCCGCTGCGCGCACGATCGAATTTGCAACAATGGGCACCACTAACAGCGGGATCGCAAGGAACCAGATCCGCATGTAGCGGCCGATCAGATCCAGCGTCTCGCCGGTTGCCCCCAAAAGGGCAAACAGCGGATCAATCATGAAGAATCCGACTGTTGCTACAGCAATAACCAAGATCAACGCCAGCACAAGACTGTCTGTCGCCAGCCGTTTGGCGTTATCGCGCTCGCTCGCGCCGATTGCGCGTGACACCACAGAAGAGGCCCCTGCCCCAAGCCCGATTGCCAAGCTTGAAACCGTAAGCGTCACCGGAAAGGTGAATGACAATGCGGTCAGTTCCTGTGTGCCAAGTTGTCCGACGTAATAGGTATCAATCAGCGACACCGATATGACAGCAATGATGCCGAAAACCATCGGCCCAGCAAGTTGAAGTAGCTTTTGCCAAGTCGGTCCGGCGGTTAAGTCACGTTTATCGGCCACAGGTTATCCTTTCAAAGCGTCACACGACAACGCCCTTGATCCTGAAAGGTTCACCAATCTTGCAAAAAACCCAGCAAGCGCTGTTCAGTGACTCGCAGTCCATCGGTTGTGACTGGGGTGAAATCGGGTGCAGGTTGGCCGGCCAAGTCTATGATTGCAGGGTGGATATAGCTGTTGCGCGCAATTGTGGGGGTATTGTGCAAGACCTCTGCCGCGGCGGTCGCCATTTGCGTAATTGTTGCCGGCCCCGCGCACGCGACCTCAAACGCAGCACAACTACCAATCCAAGTGCGAAAGGATTTTGCTGTCGCGCCCTCAATGCCCGCCGCGTCTGCAATGTAGGTGTTCAATGCGCCGGACGTCAGCGTTTGCACCGCCCCTGCATCGTCCACCCACGTCAGCACGGTGCGACCGGGCAGGTCTGTCATGTCTTCCAGAATGCTGGCCAATTTGGCATCTTTCATCGTTTGCTGCACCTTTTGACCGCCCTTGGCGTCATAACGCAGTTCGATTTCGCTGCCTGCGACATCAATATGCTTTTCGCGTAAGGTCAGCGCACCGTAGCTGCCGTTTTCTTCGGCGTATTGTGGACTGCCGAGACGCATGGCCGTGCGATCAATCAATGTCACGGCTGCGGCCAGTGCATAGTCACGCGTGCCCGGTTCGGTCGCCAGATCACGCTGTAGGCGGCGGCGCAGGCGCGGCAGGCAGGCGCCAAAATCTGCAAGACCGTCAAACTTTGCCTCTGCTTGGGCTTCGGTCCATGACGGGTGGTAAATATACTGCTTGCGCCCCTTTGCGTCGCGCCCGGTGGCCTGCAAATGGCCAAACGGATCGGGGCAGTACCAGACGTCCGTGTACGCTGGGGGAACCGCCAATGCCTGTAGCTGCGCGCGAGTCGATGCATCGCGCAAGGTGGCGCCGTCCAAATCAAGATAGGTAAACCCCCGACCGCACCGCCTGCGACCGTAGCCGGGCTGCGTATCGGGATAATAGACAAGGGTGTGGGCACTCACGCTTTGCGAACCTCAGACGACAGCTTAAGAACTTTCGTGCCGTCGTCTTGGCTAATCTCAAGCGCCGGGTCGTCGCTTGATCCATTGCGGGTCACTTCGGATCCTTTGATTGTGCGGGTGATGGATGATTGATGCGTTTTGTCGACTTTGCCCTTGGCTGTGCCGTTGCCCCAATCCCATTCCACTTTGTCGCCTGACTGATAACCCATGTCTGTCCCTCCTTTTCAATAACTGAAAGATAAACGTGAAATAGCCTTGGTTGGTTCCTTAGGTGTCAGAGGTCAGCATCGTAATTTCGTCCTTGATGACCTGACGATCCTCTTTGCGTACCACATCTGCCAACTCGTGCAGCAGTGTCAGGGCATGTTCCAGCACCAGCGCGTCTGGTTTGATGTACTGGCGGCACAATGGAAAACTTGCGGCAAAAAGCCGAGGGAATGTCAGCGCTTTAAATGTGATGCGCGGCAAAGATCTGTCTTTAATTCCATCCTTGTACGTGCTGGCCACCGTCAATGCAGCGGCAAGTCGGTTCAGGCAGTCCTTGGCCGTATAGGGATCGTTCAGACCCGGCGACAAAGCGCGCGCGATCATTTCAACCAGCTGTTCGGCCAGGAATGTCGGATTCTGGTTTTCTGTCCGTCCTGCGCCAATAGCATAGCATTCAAGGATCTCGCTGGCGTCAGCTTCGTTGTCTTGCGTCCCGATCCAAATCTCAAAAACAGGGGTCCGTTCGGTGACAAATGCGCCAATTGATGCCGCAAGGTTCACCCGAAAATCATAATCATCGGCCAGTTTTTCGAGTTGTGAAAAGTTGACCGTTTGTATGTAGCCAGATGCACCCGCCGTCAGGGTGATATCAGGGGCACGGTCGGGCGGGGTTACATATCGGTTCTTGTCATCTTGGTCGTCAATCAAACCACGGACATGGCGTTCTAACGCGGCACCGATGCTGGCCGAAATCTGCGAAACATTGATTGTCTCGGGCACGTGGTGAACGAAATAGATTAGCGTAAAGACGCAAAGCAAGGTCAGGCCAAGTGCAAGCAATAGGGAATAATGCGGCACAAATTGCGCTGCCCCCCCTTCGAAATCATCCTGCACGGTCCGCAAAACGACCAACGCATAGACAAAGGTTGCGATCAGGATACCAAGGCTCCATTGGTTGCCGCGATCGCGCATAAAGTTGCCGATCAATCGCGGCCCAAAGTTGCCCGATGCAAATGACACAGCCACAAGCGTCATCGAAAACATCACACCCGTGACGCCAATAATAGATTGGGCAATGACCGCTAGCATCGATCTTGCGCCGTCGGCTTGGGTGTCCAACCACCCGCGTGGCACATCAAACGGGACAACAGAAGGGTTACGGTCAACCCAGATCATGCCGCTGGCAAGCAGCAACCCTAAGAGCACCAAAAGAGAGGGTAAAAACCAATAGCTTGCCCGGATATCCTGTAGCAGTTTGAACAGATATGCCCGCTTTCCCATTTATGCCCCCTTGCGACACAAATGCGTGTCCACTCTATGTAACGTTTATGGAACCAAAAGCGTTCCGCGATAGTTGTGGTTTGAATAACCAAAAGGACCGTAACCATGCCACACGACCCTGCACATGATACCATCGTAGAAGAAAGCGAAAACCTGTCGTCCAAGCATATCTTTGAGGTCATTCGCCGCGAAGGGCAGGAAGAACTGGAACGCCCCAAAGCATCGTTGTTCTGGTCGGGGATCGCCGCGGGGATGATGATTTCACTATCAGTGTTGGGCGAAGCGATCTTTCGGACATACCTGCCAGATACGCCGTGGCGCTATTTGCTAGAGAACCTTGGATACAGTCTCGGCTTCATCGTCGTGATCCTTGGCAGCATGCAGCTGTTTACGGAAAATACCATTACCACTGTGTTGCCTGTGATGCGCGATCCCTCTGCTTCGATGTTTCAGCAAGTCGGGATACTCTGGTTCATTGTCCTTTTTGCAAATGTGGTCGGTGCTTTCATCGCAGCGGCCGCCTTTGCTTACGGATCATTCATTCCCGCCGAGCTGCTTCCGGCAATTACGGAGCTTTCGGAACACGCAACCGGCTTTACCGCAAGCGAGGCATTTCAACGCGCAATCCCTGCCGGGGTGATCATTGCTGCAATTGTCTGGATGCTGCCAAAGTCAGAAGGGTTTGAGCTGTTTTTGATCATGATCTTTACTTGGTTGATCGCGGCCGGTGATTTTACACATATTGTGGCTGGTAGCGTCGAGATGGCATTTCTGATGGTGCAAGGCGCCCTGCCCTTCACCACCGCGATGTGGAACTTTTTCTTGCCTGTACTGGCAGGAAACATCCTTGGCGGCACAGTAATCTTTGCCTTGTTGTCGTTCGGGCAGGTCCGGCATGAGCTGCCCGAAAAAAAATAATGGAACCAATTTGGATCCGGGCCGTTGTGTAGGTGAAGAAACCGAAACAATCGGAGGAAAGATAAATGGAATATGCTGGTTTAGGCGGTCTGATCATTCTGGCCCTCAACATCTGGGCAATTATCTCGATCTTTGGATCGGGCGCATCAACAGGAAGCAAAGTGCTTTGGACACTTCTTGTGCTGGTGCTGCCGGTGATTGGCTTTATCATCTGGCTCGTCGCAGGCCCACGCGGCGCAGCGGCCACCGTATAGAAATTTTTGAATGGCGTTCCGGTACATCGGGGCGCCATTTTCTTTGATGTCTGATCTTACCAAATCAATCGCTTTACGAAACGCAGAACTGGTAGACCGGCGCAGACTGATTGCGCATGAGCGGGCGTTCGCGGGTTTGATCACGGCGGGCCTTTTGTTTTTGGCGATCGCACTGGTTACAAAGGCGGTGTTCGGACCTAATGAGGGGTCCCTTGCCGCGAGCGTGGGTGCTGCGCTTTTTGTTATCTCATCCATCGCAATGTGCGCGCTGGCCATTGTACATGCGCTTCGGGTGCAAAGGTGGATTGTGGAAAACAACGTGGCTGATGCATCATTCAGGGGCATGATGATCATTTCAATGCTGTTTGCTGCCGGTACAATCTCGACCGGTATTCTGTTTTGGCTGTTTTAGCCAAAAAAAAGCGCGCTTAGAAAAGCGCGCCCTTTTTTTATTCTGAAACATATGCCGCCGGGCTTTGTGCCGCGGGATTATCAGACTGATAGGCGGTCCAGATCAGGAAGCCGACAAACAGGACTGCCGCCCAGGCAAGCGCGAATGCGATACCAATAAGCGGCCCGCGATGGCGTTTCGCTTGCTTTTCAATATTCGTGTTGGAAGCTGACATGGTCGTCTCCTTTTTTGATTTCTTGCTGGTCTAACGCGGCAGCCGGCCAAAAGTTCCATAGGCGGGGAACCAATAGCTATTTCAGAGGTTCATCCGTGAAGGAGATCAAAGAATGCGATCCACGATAAACACGGTGTGCCTCGGGATATTGACGATTATTGCCGTTTTTATCGTGTTGCATCAGGCCAAAGCCCTGTTCGCGCCACTGTTAGCGGCGATATTGCTTGGTGTTGTCCTGACCCCGCTTTCGGAACTTTGGGAAAAGCTCCGGGTTCCTGATGCCATTGCTGCGTTTTTGTCTGTGCTTCTCGCGCTTGCCTCAATCTTCTTTATTGTCCTCTTGCTAGAGCCCTACATCTCTCAGGCGATCAGCCAAGGACCTGTCATTCAGGCCGAGCTGCGCGAAACCGTGCAAGAGGCCCAAAGACTGTTGCAGGGCATTGAAAAGATCTCGGACGATGTCGCAGCCGCCATTGAACCGGAAGGCGCAGCAAATGAAGGGTCAACCGAGGGTGTGACGCTGCCATCTTTGACAGATGCGCTATTTTATGCCCCGCAGTTTGCGGCGCAATTTCTGATCTTTACCGGGACACTCTACTTCTTTCTTTTGGCCAGAAATGCTGTCTATGACTGGCTGAGCACGACGACAGCGCCGATCGGACAACGCGACCTTCGCCACGCAGCGGCACAGGTGTCACGGTACGTTTTGACGATTTCAGCCATCAACTTGAGCTTTGGCGCAATTGTCGCCGTGGTCATGTATTGGATCGGTATGCCGTCCCCGATTGTTTGGGGGCTGTTGGCCTGTCTGCTAAATTTCGTTCTATACCTTGGCCCGCTGGCCTTGATCGCCATGCTGACTGTCACCGGTATTGTCGTTTTTGACGGCGCGGCCAGTTTTCTGCCTCCCGCAATCTATATCGCGATGAATGCCGTCGAGGCACAGTTTGTCACACCCACGCTGGTGGGCAAAAGCCTGTCGGTGAACCCGCTGCTGGTATTTGTGTCTTTGGTGTTCTGGTTGTGGCTGTGGGGCCCAATCGGCGGCATCATTGCCATCCCGCTGTTGATCTGGACTTTGACGGTCGTAAAGGGTTTCAACGGTCAGGTCATTTCAGACGGCACACCCGGCAATATCTGAGCATCGGCACGCGCTGGCCCGATCTTATAGGGTAAAACAAAGCCTTCGCGTTGGTCTGGTTCCACTTGTGCGTTTTGTGCCGCACGTGCCGCCCATGTATCGCAAGCGGTTTGCGGTTGATAAAACGCATCATCCGCGCCCTTGCCCAGCCAGTGTTCAAAACAACGCCGCTTAAGCTGCGCAACCTCGGCCTTTGATTGTGTGGTGACCCCTGCCTCAGTGTCCCAATTCATGCTGCGTCCGTTTAAGTTCGCCGATGAAACGATACCGAGGCTGTCATCAAAGATTGAGACTTTGGCATGCAGGTAGATCAAGGGCGCCCCAAAATGCGCATCCCTGCCCTTTGATGATAATGGGCGCGGCTGTGCGGGTGAGCCGATAAACACCCTTTCACCAAAGCCGCTGGTGATAAGATCGATGCATTTGACCTGCATGTGTTCGCCATACGCCGCATCAGGGCCCCAGTCGTCGGTAAAGGCGATATCTTCCGGTGCGGCGGGCAGCATCATGACAAGTGAAAGCCCAGGCTGCTGAGCTGCACGCAGCGCAAGTGCACGCGCGATGGTTTCATCGCGAAAAAATTGGGTCTCAAAATAGATAAACTGTTCTGCCTTTTTGATCGCTTCCAGATGTGCGTCTGAAATCTCAGAGATCGCAGGTACAGGCGACATGAAGGGCAAGGAAAATTTGCGTTTCGCCGACATGGTGCGCAAAAGCGCATTGGTATGACGTGCGTTCTTACCCGAAAAAACGTCTTCCATGTCCAGCAAATGCTGGCGGGCCTCGGTCGCCACTTCCCCGCTGACAACGACCTGCACATCGTGCCAGGTATCAACGCCCCTCCGGTTATGACGGGGCGTGTCATAACGGCGGTCGTTCACATCCAGACCGCCGATATAGAGCGTTTCTGCGTCAAATACCGCCAGTTTCTGGTGGTGTGTGACCGGGACCAAAGGTGGCGGGGGGAACTTGCGGGGCGATAAGGTGTCACCGCGCTTGACCGCAAGATCGCGCAGGTAGGGCGTGCCATCAAGGTGGGCGCCGATATCCTCTTGGACCTTGCGCAACTGCGTGCCGACCTCTTTGAAGGATCGCGGCCACAATAACGTGCGCGGCAAAAGACCGACCCGTGCAGGGTGCATCGCAACCCGTGCGTTCAGCCTTTCAGGATGGTTTGTTGCTTCAGCGGCTGCAATGAATGCACGCAGGCATTGCCACGCATAACGGTGTTCTTGCATCCGCACGACAGGGTCAAAGTCGGTCAAGATGATGCGGATCTCAACGCCGCGATTGAGGGTGTGAACGACCAAATCAAACCACGTGTCACCAATCGCGCGCGCCGCGTCAGAACGCAGTTTGGTCCAAGGATCAAAGATACGAAAACCAGCAACGATTTCGCTTTTGGCCGCCAGAAAGGCAGCTTCCAGCCTTGGGTACGCCTCTTGCGCTGTCACAAGGACTTCGAAATTGCGTGTGTCAGTTGCGGTCAATAGTCACGCGCCTCCGGCTGGAATTCTGCGGCATTGAAATGAAGTGTCAAAGAAAAGAGATCCGGCGATTGGTCAATATCAATCTTGCCTCCAAGCTGCATGGCAAAAGCATGCATCAGTTTACTGCCCAATCCGGTGCTTTCGTGATCGGGGATCGGGCCGACAGAGTTTGTCATGACCATTATGCAGGCGGTGCCATCCTGCTTTAATCGCACGTCAAGCGTACCGGTCGTGTCTGACCGGTCGCCAATATACTTCATGGCATTCGTCGCGGCCTCGGCCACGACAAGCGACAGTGGCACCGCTTGGTCGGGGTAAAGCAGGATCGGATCAATTTGCATCTGCAGATCCAACTTGCGCCCCTCTCCTGTGACCAATTCCACAGACTTTTCGACAATTTCAGTGACAAGATTACCGACGTTCACCCGCCCGTTGTCCTGCGATTGGTAAAGGTCGCGGTGGATTGTCGCCAAGCTGAGGACGCGATCTTGGACGCGGCGCAGAACGGCCTTGGTCTCATCCGCTTTGGCACTGCGGATTTGCATATTCATAATCGATGAGATCAGTTGCAGGTTGTTTTTGACACGGTGATGGATTTCTTTGACCAAGACGCTTTTCTCGCGCACCGCATCTTCCATCGCGGCCTCGTCGCGCATCACTTCTTCGCTCATGCGGGCGAAATTTTCTTCCAGTTTCTCGACTTCGATCGGGAACAATGCGTTCGGTTCATAAGGTTGATGCGACGCACGGTCATCGGCAAAATCATCCATTTTGCGTCTGATGCGGTTCAGGTGCCGGATCACCAATGTGTTCATCGCCAGCATAGCAACGCCCATGCTTGCGAACCACATCAAGGCAGGAAAGGCCGCGGCAAGCCATACATTCGTATCACCCGTATCTGTGCGGGGTTCCCAAACGGCCATTACCGCGGCAGGGCTGCCATCAATGGTGACAATGCTGTAGCGACGTTCAACGCCTTGCATGTTCAAAGACCGAAATGTCTGTAGTTCAGCGGTTGATAGCGCAATCAATGGCATATCGCGTGGGATCTCTTGCGCGGCACTTTCGAATGATACCCTGCTTGTCAGGATACGGCCGCTTTCGTTGAAGGTAATCAGGTCGACCAGCCCCAGGGCCTCCATGCTATCGCTGATATCAGGTAGGTTGTCGTGCGGAATTGAGACGGAAACGAAACCCGCGAATTCGCCGTCCTGCGTGAACGGTTCAGACACGACGAAAACGGCCTGATCGCTGGCGCGGCCGGCTTCGTTTAGGATAATGGTGGCCTGTTGTTCGGCCATGGCCGCATCGAAATTAGGGGCGTCTGTGAAGTCCAGTTCTTGGGTGACGGACGAGCATGTCACAACCCCTGAAAGTGGCAAAACCCCGATAAAGCTGTAGTCTGGATTTGCATCAACAAAGCGCGATAGATTGGGGGCACAGGTCCCCGGATTGCTTAGCAATTCTGGGGCAATGTTGCCAAACAACCTTGCTGCACCAACTGCGCGCTCGATCAAAAGTTGTTCTGTGCGCGCAGCCCGTTCAGTCAGGCCCAATAGTGACGCAGCGGCCGTGCGGTCCGCCTCAACCGCGAGCCGTTGGGTTTGGTAAAGCGCAATCAACCCCAGTGGCAACAGGGCAATCGTCAGCAATGCAACCAGTTGCACGCTTAGTCGGCGAAACCACTGGCCGTCCATCATGACGGCAAATTGGGGCTGCCAACCACTGCCATCGTGGCACTGTCAGTCAATTCAAGGGCCTCATCGTCGTTCAATTGCAATATTTCTGTCAGTTTAGCGCGTGCACGATTCACACGGCTTTTCATTGTGCCAGTGGCGACGCCACACATTTCGGCTGCATCATCATATGAAAAGCCGTTTGCACCGACAAGAATAAGCGCCTCGCGATGTTCGTCCGCCAGTTGTTCAAACGCGTCCTTGAAATCCATCATCTGCAACCGGCCGTCATGATCGGGTTTGACCGATAAGGTATCAGAAAAGGCATTGTCCACATCGGCCACTTCGCGGTTTAGTTTGCGGCGCGATGAGTAATAGTTGTTGCGCAAGATCGTGAACAGCCAGGCACGCATGTTTGTGCCGGCCTCGAACTTATCCATATTTGTCCATGCTTTCAGGACCGCGTCCTGCATCATGTCATCTGCGGTGGCGCGGTTGCGGGTCAGACTAAGCGCAAAAGCGCGCAGGGCCGGTAAATGCGTTACCAGCTCGTCTTTGGGATCTGGATGAGTCATTTTTTACCCTTCAACTCTTCGTCTTGGGCGCGCAGGACTGATAACAAATCGATGATCTCGGTTGGCATATCGTCGCCTTCCAAGTCCGAAAAAACCTTTTTCAGGTTTTGGTCAATATACTTGTCGATCTTGTCCTGTTTTGGGTCTTCTTTCCTTGCCATCGCTTTTTATCGCCTCATGTTAAAAAATCACAACCTGACCGGAACCAACTGCTAACTCCTGCGTTGGTTCCCGAACTAATGCAAAAAAGGTCAAAAAAAATGAACGACACAGCACCGGAGCAAAGTTTTTCCGATTTGATCGCGGCTGAGCTGCCTTACTTGCGGCGCTATGCCCGTGCGCTGACAGGGTCGCAGTCACGCGGTGATAAATATACTGTCGCCACGCTCGAAGTCATCTTGAAAGACAGAAGCGACTTTGAAAACGAAAACACGATGAAGGTGAATTTGTTCCGGTGTTTTCATGCGATCTGGTCGACGTCCGGTCAGATGTTCCATGATGATGGGGATGATCCGCGCGCCCGCGCACATGGTTTGTTGGCGAAACTGACCGCCAATTCCCGCGAGGCGCTTTTGCTCCGCACGATTGAGGAATTCGGGATCAGCAAGATCGCAGTAATCATGGATATCGACGAAGACGAAGTGCGTCGATTGATTGGCGTCGCAAATAGTGAGCTTTCCGCAAGTGTGCAGGGCCGCGTCATGATCATCGAGGACGAACCGATCATTGCCGCCGACATCACCGATATTGTGACGTCTTTGGGTCACGAGGTGACAGGCGTCGCCCGTACCCATACCGAAGCGGTGGAGTTGGGCAAAAACGAACCTGCCGATCTGATCCTTGCTGACATCCAGCTTGCTGACAATTCGTCCGGCATTGATGCGGTGAATGATCTCTTGAAAACCATGGACGTGCCCGTGATCTTTATCACTGCGTTCCCTGAACGTCTTTTGACAGGCGACCGCCCCGAACCGGCATTCTTGATCTCAAAGCCATTCCAAGAGGCGCAGGTTCAGTCTGCCGTCAGCCAGGCAATGTTTTTTGCGTCAACGGCGACGCTGAAATCCTGACATGGCAGACATGAAATCGTATCAGGCAAATGAAATGCCTGATACGGCCCCGGTTCTGCGGGGTTTGACCGACATCATTGATCAGGTGATCGATCTTGCCGGGGCTGAAAAGATATCGCTGCGCGAAGTCTTGCACACAATCGGTGACGCGAGTTTCGCGCCGATCCTTTTGTTGCCTGCCTTAGCGGTCGCAACACCGCTGAGCGGTATCCCTTTGTTTTCAACCACCATGGGCATCTTGATTTTCCTGATTGCAGGTCAAATGCTGTTGCGCCGCGAAAATTTGTGGTTGCCACGGTGGATTGTGCGCCGCGAGGTCAGAGGCAAGCTTGTGCGGGACGGGTTCAAAAAATTGTACCCTGTTGCCCGCTGGATAGACGCACGAACAGAACGGCGCATGCGTGTGGTCGCGCGTCGTCCTTTGGTGTTTATACCGCAGATTTTGTGCCTGCTTTCGGGTATGATCATGCCGATACTGGAATTTGTACCCTTTACGTCGTCGATCATGGGGGTTGGTGTCGCCATGCTTGCACTGGGCATGTTGACGCGTGACGGTCTGCTGACAATGATCGGGACCATCCCCTACGCCATTGTTGGCTGGCTTATCGCCACAGCCGCCGCGTAAAAGCCCCCGCCGTTTCCGGCAGGGGCCTTGTGTTTTATTCCGCAACAAGTGCTTTCAGCATCCATGCGGCCTGTTCATGAAAGGCAGAACGCGCCGTCGCAAGATCCTCGGTCACGGGATCATTCTTGTCACCCGCCATTTTGATCAAAGCATGCAAGCGATGCGCGATCCGTTCGTGATCGGCGGCCAATGCCTTGCACATATCACCGGCGGAGATTTTTTCGGGGCTGTCATCTACGACAGACCTGTCGCGAATATCGCCCATCGACATGGGTGCCATCTGGCCCACGGCGCGAATGCGTTCGGCCAGTTCATCGGCCGCCGCGAACATGTCTTCATACTGCCCTTCGGTCAGATTGTGGATCGAATAGAACAGCGGACCTTCTACATTCCAATGATACGCATGGGTCTTGTAGGTCAGCATGTAAGTGTCAGCCAAGACATCTGCCAGACCGCTTGCGACCGTGTCAGGTTGGCGTACGCCGGATGCAATGTCGCGGGGTTCTGCAATTACGTTAAGTGGCTGTGTCATATCTCAAACTCCTTTTCTTGTTCAACTCGGTGTTAGCCGCGCACGGCGCGTGCAATCAGCGTGAGTACGAACAAAACGAGGAAGACGAAGAACAGAATTTGGGCGATGCCTGCCGAGGCAGAGGCGATGCCGCCAAATCCGAACACGGCTGCGATAATGGCAACCAATAGAAATGCGAGTGCATAATATAGCATTTTTAAGCTCCTTTATTTCTGCATCGCGCGGGTCATGCCGCACTGATTTCAGGGAGCCAACGAACAAATTCAAAATAGGTTCCATCTTTGCAGATGAAACGATTTGCCAGCCAATGCGTTGGGCTGGCATGAATGATGCGATGGCGAAGGGAATACCGCTATGATGATCCAGCAACGACCTGCTTGGTACGGTGCGCGCCCCAAGGCGGGGGGGTGGCGTCCCTACAAGGTCTGCGTCGATCCAAGATCGGGGTCAGGCGTGTCCTGCGTCATTGCAGCCAGCATCGTATCCGAGGTGAAAGGCAGCTCAATGAAAGTGACGGGGAAGTCCAAATCAGATGGCTCGCCGATCACAAAAATACGCGCCCTGCGAACGGCTGCGGTCTGCACGACACGCCTGAGGTCACCGTCATCTGCCAACAACGCACCCTTCACAACCAGCATGCTGGCAGGGCCGCAGTTATGAATAGCGGGGCCGATATCAGCTAACGATGCACCCGTGGTGATATCCGCGCGGGGAAACTGACTGCTCAGTAACCCCTCCACGTCCATCGCGACGATCGGGTCAGGTTCGATAATGATGAAGCTTTTAGTCACGTTTACCCCCACGGATACATTTCAATACATGTCCCGCAAAAAACGTGCATTAATCTATGACATAGGGAGAGAAGAAAAAATTGGCTACCAAATGTAAACATTGTCCCCTGCGTGCGCGTGACCATTTCGTGCCCATGTCGCAGGAAGAAGTGAACGTCATGCAACGGTTCAAAGTTGGCGAACTGGTTGTCGACGCTGGCGCGCCCATTCTTATGCAGGGATCGAACAGCCCACAGCTGTTCACTGCCCTGCATGGTATGGGTTTGCGCTATAAGTATCTTCAAAATGGAAAGCGGCAGGTTGTGAACTTTATTCTGCCTGGTGACTTCATCGGCCTACAGGCCGGGGTCATGGGCGAGATGGGTCATTCGGTCGAGGCAACAACAAAGATGACACTGTGTGTGTTTAACCGCTCGGCGATCTGGAGCTTCTTTAAAGACAATCCCGAACGGGCCTTTGCCGTGACATGGCTTGCGGCGGTCGAAGAACATTTCCTGGGGGCCGCCTTGGCCACGGTGGGCCAACGCACCGCGCTGGAATCCGTCGCGTGGGCGCTTGCAAAGGTCTATTTGCGGGGCGAAGAGCTCGATCTGGTGCACAACAGCCAGATGTCCCTGCCCTTCCGCCAGCAGGATCTTGCAGATGCATTGGGCTTGTCACTTGTGCACACCAACAAGACCCTTGCGACCTTGCGCAAACGCCAGTTGGCGCATTGGTCCGATGGTGTCCTCAGCGTCTCTGATATCGATAAGTTGGCCAAAGTCGCCATGATAGATGATACCAGCGTTCCTAAGCGGCCCATTCTTTAAACGTCAAAGTTTTTCAGGAAACTTTGGAACGGATACCCCGATCTTTTGTTGTCTCTGTGTAACCTTGATGAAGGAGAGAACAAATGAAAATCGCATCAATTATCGCAGTTGTCGTGGCAGCAGTCGCAATCGGTTTTGGCGTCTACATGGTCGACATCGATCAAACACAAGAGGCAAACCTGCCCGATGTCGACCTCAGCGTCGAAGGCGGCAACCTGCCGGAATTCAGCGCCGAAGTCGGTGATATCGAGACCGGCACCGAGACGATCACAATGGAAGTTCCTACGATCGATTTCGAAAGCCCCGAAGAAGACGATAGCTAACATCCCGATCAATGCCCCCGGCCAATGCGCCGGGGGATTTGACGATGAAAAAAAAGGAGATTTGATATGACACAGAGTGCAGCAATTGAAAAAGGCCTGGAAAACGGCAAAGACAATGCAGCGGCCGCCATCAAGGACCGCGCAGCCAAGACAGTTGAAAAAACCGTCGAAGCCGCTCAGGACACTTATGAGCAGGTCGCATTTCAGGCAGAGCTCGCAACTGAACAAGCAAGCGAGGAACTGCGCAAAGTAGCCGAAACAGGCACAAAATTTGTCCGTGAAAACCCGGGCACGGCCATTGTCGGCGCCGTCGGCGTTGGCATCCTTGTTGGGCTGGCTCTGCGCGGTCGCGACTAACCCGCATCGACATGTCCAAAAAGGCCCGCCATAATCATACGGCGGGCCTTTTTTGCTTTAGGCAGCAGCATCCTGACTGATCGTGATGTTCAATTGACCGTCAGACGCACGCGTGACGGTCAGTGCCTCTGGCGGGCTCTCCCCGAACTCGCCTGCAAAGGTTTTGATCAGGATGTTTTGGGTACGTGCAAACCCGTCAGCCAACAGTATGTCGGACAGATGTCCGATGTCTGCCACATGTGCACGGACTGGGTGATCCAAAAGCGCGCTCATCCAGATCCCGTCTTGCTGGTCGCCCTCTGCGGGCTTTGCGGTGCCAAAGCGCGTGTTGAATAGCGCGGCAATCATGCTGAGCGAAAAAGTATTTCCGAACGGGCCTACAAATGTGCTGGGAAGGTCCGCTGGATCAACCGGCACGTCGGTTCGGTTCATCGATGCATCATGACGGGCCAGAATGTCGTCTGCATGGGCGCTGGTGGTGATAACGCCATCATCAAACGCAAGCACATGCGGGCTGAACAACACCGGTGCTCTCCCTCTGGGCGCGGTGACGTCGATCAGAACAAAGCCGACTTCTTGCAACGACATATCGAAAAGTACGTCGGTAATCTTTCCGGTGATGTCCTCTGCCGTCGCGTGGCGCAGGGGCAATCCGATCAGGTCTGTCGTTTTCATTAATATTTCTCCTGTTGCGCGCAATCAAAATGGGCCCACCGGCAAAGGGAGGCCCATTAGATCATGCTGTCTTTTCGAAATTGAGAATGTGGTGCACACCAACATCGGGTGGTGGCGCGTCCTCAATCAAGTTGGCACGCATCAGACGCAACCCCACCAGAATGGCGTTGGCCTCAGACGCCCAGACCGCTGCTTGTTGCGGGGTAAAGCGCAGCAAACGAATATTGGGATCGTCACGCCCATCCTCAAACCAGGCGGCCGCAAACGGGCTCCAAAGTGCGTCTAGCTTTGCGTCATCGCGCACAAATTCCATCTGGCCGCGGATGCTGGCGTGATAATCCTGCTTGGTCGTCGCAAGGGTCATTTGGCCTTGCACACCACTGCCGACGGCCTCTGCAAGATCAGTATCGGCAGATGTGATAAACCAGATGGCGTTGGCGTCTTTGTCAGCAAAATGCGTCATCGGTTGTGGGTGTTGTCCACTGTCCGGCGCCCAAAGCATAACGATACGCGACCGGTCCAGTTGTTTCCACAGCTGGCCGGTCGCATCTTGTGCCGTTTCGGTTTGGCGGGCCATATCAGCGCTTGTTGACCCACTCATCGAGCTCTTTCTGAACCTCGAATTTGGCCTTGCCATATTTTTCACTGATCAAACCGACAAGCTGCTCACGCTCGCCCTCAGCCTGTTCAATTTCGTCATCGGTCAGTTCGCCGTACTTCTCGCGCAACTCACCCTTCATCTGTGTCCAGTTTCCTTTGATCTGTTCCCAGTTCATAGCAATCTCCTTCATCAACTGCGGTGTCTTTGGTGTACGCGGGCGGCAGGGGGACACCGGATACCCCTGCCCTACTCATTGAAACAAAATCATGCCGCCTGCGGGCGGGCTTCGGCTATGTCCAACCTTGCGAATTCTTCGCGCAGTACGCGGGCATTCTTTTTGTGGCTTTTGAACGCGACATCGAACACGTCACCGAAAAGCGGGATAGATCCGACAGTAAGGTCGAGCCCTGTGTTCCAAGCCATACGACCCAGTGCACGCTTGCGGATCCCATTGCGGTAGCCCGCGTGGATCATCATCGCGGCAGGCACAACTGTCACCGCATCACCCACCCCCGGTATCAGGCCAAGGATTGAATCCCATCCAACGGATAAGCCAAAAACGCTGAACTTACTGTCCAGTGCTTGCGACCATCTTTCGAATTTTTCCAACTCGGACGGCATATCAACGGCGTGCGATGATGTAGACCGCATGGACGATCCCGGGGATGTAGCCCAGCAAAGTCAGCAGGATGTTCAGCCAAAACTGCTTGGACAGGCCCACCTCAAGGAATACGCCCAGTGGCGGCAAAATAACGGCAAAGATAATGCGGATAAGGTCCATAATCATGGCTCCGTTGATCAAGGTCATGTTGTGCATCCAACCCCCAGCCCAGCACATGGTTCCATCGGACATGCGAATATAATTGACGGGAACGATTTGTGTGGTGGCGTGTTGGTGTGACGAACACAGACACGGAAAGGAGACACCACATGTCAAATACATCCGATCTCAGCAGCACAGCACGTGCACACGCAAATGATCTTGGCGCGCAGGCCAAAGCCGCAGCCACACAAGAGGCCGTCGCCCAAGCCGACAAGGCCAAACATGCAACCGCAAGTAAGGTCCAGCAGGCCGCGGATGCCGCAGACGCCGCTGCCAGCCAACTGGATCCTGCATCGCCCCAGGCAGAAGCCATGAGCTTGGTGGCCGAGCATATCGAAGGGTTTGCATCACAATTGCGCCACGCTGACGTGCGCGAGATTGCATCGCAGGCCACAGATATGGCCCGCCGCAACCCCATGTTGTTTATTGGCGGTGCCGCGATTGCAGGCTTTGCCGCTGCACGCTTTTTGAAAGCGCGCGATCCTCAGCCCGTCGCGACGTCGGGCGATGACCCTTGGACCACGCAACCCCCTGCCGAACGCAACTACACAGCGGTTGAAAGTGGCCGCCAGTCCGTGCTGGCCGACATCAACGGGGGTCGCCGCGATGTCTAAACACACCATTCAAGAGGCACCATCGCTTTTGGTGGACACATTGCGCCAGTTCTCATCGCTGGTCCAAGGCGAGGTCAAACTCGCCAAGGCAGAGATGTCACGCATCGTGACGCGCGCCGGCATCGGCATCGCGTTTCTTGCGGTCGCATTCTTGATGGCGCTCGTGTCCCTGAACGTCCTCGCATCCGCCGCTGTCGCCTATATCGCGGCAAACGGTCTGTCAGTCGGCACAGCCGCATTGATCGTCGGCGGGATTCTTATTGTCGCAGCCATCGGTTTTGCTTTGGCAGGCAAGTCGCGCCTTAGCGCTGACGCCCTGACGCCAGACATGACCGCAGACAGCATTCGCGACGACATCACAGCAATCAAGGAGGCATCCAATGTCTGACATTAAAGATATTTCCAACCGCGTCGAAGCAGACCGCGCACAGCTTGCATCGTCGCTCGACGCGCTGACGAACACCGTTCAACCGCAGAAATTGACGCAAGATCTAACATCTGCCGCCAATGACATCGGCGGGGACCTTGCGCGAAAAGCATGGGGCACCCTGCGCGATAACCCTGCAGGTGGCTTGCTTGTCACGATCGGACTTGGGCTTTTGGCCAGCGGCCAACAGCGCCGTCCGGCACCAGCAACCCAGCCCGCGCCTGTCGCAGCAGAGCCAGAAGCCGCAATGGTCGGTTTTGACGCACGGGTCGCCGAGGCAGACGCAGAAATGCGCGCCGAAATGACCGGTGAATTGGAACAGCGCCCCGAGGCATCGCGCCTTAAAGCCGCATTGAACAGCGGGCTGGATCATTTGACGCCACAGGCACGTCAGCGGGTTGTCAAAGCACGCCAGGCGGTCGTGGCAGCCCAAGAAACGATCGAGCGTAAGTCACGTAAAGCCGTGCGCCAGACGAAGAGTTTCGCCTATGAGCAGCCGCTGGCTGCAGGGGCGCTTGCCTTGGGGTTTGGTGTTCTGGCTGGGACACTTCTGCCGGGAACGCGGCGCGAAGACGCGCTTTTGGGCCGCCGCCGCGATGCGTTGATGGCAGAGGCCCGCAATGCGCTGGAAGAGGAAATGCTGAAAGCCAAAGCACAAGCCGAAAGTACACTCGCCCGTAAAACAGGCGCTGATGTGCGCGAACTGCGCGCGTAACCAGAACGTACAGACGAAAAAAGGGGCGGCATTTAGTGCCGCCCCTTTTTTATGTTTCGATTTCGGCTAGCAGGGATCTGTAGTCATAATCAAGCATCACTTTGACGCCCGCCGCCTTGATCTGCGCGA
Organism: uncultured Paracoccaceae bacterium; assembly: GCA_947496605.1. Classification (GTDB taxonomy): domain Bacteria; phylum Pseudomonadota; class Alphaproteobacteria; order Rhodobacterales; family Rhodobacteraceae; genus Yoonia. The sequence goes on from CANMDF010000007.1 coordinate 29,843, forward strand.
CGTCTGTTTCAATCTCTGATGACAAAGCCGCGTCACTTGGCCGGCGCAAGATCACCTGATCAATGCGCCCGGGGTGCCGTGCTACGACATCTGCATAGATATGCGGATCATGCTGCCCGGTATCGCCGATCAGCGTGAATTGCAGATGCGGATTGGCGGCAAGGATCGTTTCAATCGCGTCGGTTTTGTGATCGCCATGGGTGCCAGTGATGAACTGGGTCTGCGATATGCCCAGATCGCGCAGGAAATACGGACCCAAAGGCAGTTTTGCGCGGACAAACACCGCCTGCAGATAATCATAAAGGTTCCACGGCGAAGAACTGACATAAAAACATGCAGCCCCCCTGCCCTGTAAACCCTGCAGCAAGGCAACTGCATCATCAAAAATCTCGCGCTCGTGAACGTTGCCCGTCGCAGAGGTCCACAGGTTGCGCACCAGTGAATATGCACCGGTACGTAAAAGCGTGTCATCAATGTCAGAAATCACCCCAAAACTGGCGGTACGGGCGTTGAAAACCGGTGTCGGATGAACCTCACCCGCGCCTGCCGCTTGTACATTCACGACAGCGGGCACGTCACCGCCCACGGGAACGCGCAAGGTAAAGAACCCTTCTTCGTCGGTCTGCGTTGTCAGGTCATAGTCTGGTGCGGTGATCATCAGATCACGCAGTTCGTCTGTTGCAAACAAGCTCAGGAAATCTTTGAAATTGCGCCACTTTGATTGTGGACCAACCGCACTTATCGCGCGGGCCTTGGCAAGAACGCGGCCCCGCAGGACGATCCGATCAGGCGTCGTATGCCCGCCGTAGCAGTCAATGATCGGGTCGTCGCGCGCAGGGCCGCGTCTTATTTTTTCAAACCCGCGTTCAAAACTGTGGGCAACACGGGCGAGGGCAAGCTTTACAGCCATTCGATGTCCTTTGTTTTAGACGTCAGCTGGTTTGCCGGTGGATGACTTATCCTTGGCCAGGGTCGATTTTGTGACCGATGGATCATCCATGCGCGCTTCGGTTTTTCGCTTGCTGATAATAGCCATCACGATGAAGGCCAACAGCGTAAACAGCGCAAGCATGATGACGATAAATCCGCTTTCCATGTGTCTACTCCTTTCCTTGTTGTGTGTGTGAATGAACGCACCGGTACGGCGTCAGTTCCATCGCGCGTCATGGAACCATCAGTGAATGCAAACGTTGGACGGGTGACGTAACCATTCTCACCAAAGGGAGACAACAATATGACAATGTCACATCTCAAAGACGTCTATCACGACCAACTGCAGGATCTGTGGAGCGCGAACACACAAGCCATCGACGCAGTCACCAAGCTGGGCCGCGCAGCACAGGACAAGGAATTGTCCCAAGCGCTGATCGCGGGTGTCAACGGCATGAACGACGGTCTGCAAAAGATCGCCGAGATTTGTAACCGCCACGATATCGCCCCCAACGGTGAGCACTGCAAAGGCATGGAAGGCCTGGTCGCCGAGGCGCACGCCCATGTGCTTGACGCCGATTTTAGCACGGCAGATGTGCGTGATGCGATGATCATCACCCAGTATCAGCGCATGGTGCACTATGCTTTGGCCGGATATGGCTGCATTGTCGCATTCGCCAACCGTCTGGACGAGGATGAAGATGGCGCGATCCTGCAAGAATGTCTGGATAACACCTACGACGGTGACCGCACGATGACGGCACTTGCCACCGGCGGCATCAACAAAGCCGCCGCCTAAACCACGACAGACAGGAGCCCGGACATGACACGCGGACGCCACGCCGACAGACCGACCGATATTCCTGCCAAAGGCTGGAAAGACATCGCATTTCGTCTCAAGGATGAAATCAGCGAAGACAGGGTCGGGCTGATTGCGGCGGGCGTTGCGTTCTACGGGCTCCTGGCTTTGTTCCCGGCCATCACCGCCCTTCTTGCGATCGGGGGTCTTCTGGTCGAACCAAACCAGATTATCGACCAGCTTTCGGCCCTGTCCGGTATCGTGCCAGAGGCGGCGATGAACATCATTACCGAACAGGCAACCCAAGTCGCAGGCTCGCGCGAAGGCGGGCTGGGGCTGGCTGCGTTGCTGGGGATCGGCCTTGCCATCTATTCGGCGTCCAAGGGTATGGGCAGTCTGATGGACGGCATGAACGTCGCCTATGACGAAGAGGAAGAGCGCGGGTTTATCCGCCTCAAGCTTGAAACGCTCGGGCTGACGCTTTTCCTGATTTTCGGACTGCTTGTCGCGGTCGTCGCGATGGTCGGTATTCCGGTTTTGCTGAACACACTCAATTTTGGCGTATTCGCCGAAACTGCAGCGACTGTCATCATTGTGGCGATCATACTGGCCCTATCACTGGTCGGGTTGGCGGTGCTTTACCGCTATGGCCCGTCGCGCGATGCGCCAGAATTCCAATGGGTCAGCCCCGGTGCGATTGCTGCCTGTATCATCTGGCTGATCGGGTCCGCTGGCTTTGCCTTTTATGTTGCGAACTTCGGGTCATACAACGAAAGCTTTGGCGCCTTGGGTGGTGTTGTCGTGCTGCTGATGTGGCTGTGGATTTCGGCCTTTATCGTGATGCTGGGCGCAGAACTGAACGCCGAGATGGAGGCGCAAACGCGTTACGATACAACCGTCGGGCGCGACCTTCCGATGGGGGAACGTGACGCATCGAAGGCCGACCAACTCGGAGAACCGCAGCGCAGCTAGCGTCAGTAAGAAAGATCCAGACTATGATTGATAGACACCTACCAATGCCGCCCGGCCGTGTATTGTGCGCCGCAGCTTTGCTTGCGATCGCCGGGTGTGCGCCTGTGCAACCCACGACGCCGCCAGAACCTGCCATCACGATCCCGCAAGCTGTTGTAAACATTGCAGATCCGCGACAGGATCTGACAACCGCAAGGCTGCGCGAGCAAGACAACTGTTATTGGTATCTACATGCCAATCCGCTTGAGGTGACCCTTGTGCCCCTACGCACTGTTGAGGGGCGGCCGATCTGCGCGCGCTTGTCAGCTGGTCGCTGAAACCAGATCGTTGGTGCTGTAGAAATGTGCGCGCCGGCCGGTGCGCACGTTTCCGTACAGATCGTTGATATGCGCCATAATCATGCGCACACATCCCGAACTGGCCCGTCCCCCGATTGAACGCGGCGCAGGCGTGCCATGGATGCGCAGATACGTGTCGCGGTTGCCTTGGAACAGATACAGCGCCCGTGATCCCAACGGGTTATCCAGACCACCCGGCATGCCGTCCGCGAATTGTGCGTATAAATCCGGGTCGCGTGCGATCATTTCCGCGGTTGGTGTCCAACGTGGCCAGCGCGCCTTGCGGTGAATGCGGTAAACCCCGGGTTCATACAGGTTGCCCCGCGCAATCGCGACGCCATAGCGCATCGCGGTGCCGCCTTCTTCGATATGATAAAGATAGCGCGCAACCGGATCGACATGGATGTCGCCAACGGCAAGGCCGGCACTTACTTCGACCCTTTGGGGCAAAAACCGAGGATGAAGCCCCCACGGATTGCTGAGTTCCGCAATATAGCCGTCTGGCGTGACCTTTGCGTCCCACATATCCCATTGTCCGCGCGCGGCATGCGCAGGGCGGTTGGCAATGGCGGTTGACGCAAACAGGGCAGCTGACGTTTGAATGAAATGGCGACGTGTTAGCATTGTATCCTCGATCACGGTGTCAGGAGATGGTTGATTTGGGTGTGCGCTAGGCCTTTGACAGAAAGGGCAGCTTGGCGGGTGCGACACTATCCACAACACGCAGTGCCTCTTTGAATTCGTGTGCTTCGCTGTAAGCACCGGGAAAACCGACGCAGTCGATCCCGGCGTCCAATGCGGCCTGCATTGAAATGGTGGTATCCTCGATCGCAAGACACTGCGCCGCTGACACGCCAAGTGCTGTCATTGTGCGATAGTAAATTTCCGGATCGGGCTTTGTCCCGGTCACAGCCTCGTTGTCGCCAACGAAATCAAAGGTGCTGCGAAGCAGTGCACCGTTCAGCGAAACAAACATCGCGTCGATATTGTTACACGAGGTCGTGGTTGCGAAACCGACCTTCATGCCTTCATCTTTTGCAAAACGGATCAGCTGCATCACACCTGGGCGTGGCGCGAGACATTCATCCTCCATCATTTCATTAAAAATAACGGTTTTGCGCGTGTGCAGCGCATAGGCGTTCACGTCGATACCCGTCTTTACAGCGTAATTGGCAATCCGTTGACGCCCGCCCGGGCTTTTGAGCATCTCGCGGTAATCATCGCTGGACCAGTGCCACCCGATGTCGGCCTCTTCGAATGCGCGGTTGAATGCCTTGCGTTGGAGGTCTGATGTTTCGACGATCGTGCCAATAGACCCGAAGATGATCGCTTGCTTTGTCATCTCATAATTCCTTGTTTCATTGCGGCAGCAGAGATCACAGCGCATGTCACGCGCGTGCCAAAAGCACGTACTAGTGGTGTGAGCATGCAAATGATAACGCGCGCTGGCGCGAAACGTTCCCCCCACTTTTCTGATTGCCAAGGCCGCAGGCGGTACGAGCGCCGTCACCTGTGTCGCCAAATTTTTCATGTGAAGGTTGGGAACCCTTTTGTCACGCTTGCGTTTCACTGACATCGAGACACTTGTCCCCGTCTCAATCTGGGAAATCCAGAAGCCTAGGGCCTGCCACATCTCCCCCCTTTTATGCGGCAGGTCCTTTTTTTATTGGTGCCCATTTTGCGTAGAATTCTGCATTTGCATTGCGCTGTTAACAGCTGTTAACTCGTGGGGGCGCCAGTCCACATCTTGGGTCTCATCTGCTGACGCAACCCAATTGTGGATATTTTTCTTGACTTAGAATGGTGAATCGCATCCTAACTGGTATCAAGTTGCGCAAATAAGCAACATTGAGCGGGAAAAGAGCAACCATGTTTCAGACAGCACCGATCGCGGCCGCGTCTCAATCCGAAGTCACCGAACAAATGGCGGCGCGGTTAAAGACCGCTTTGACCACACATCTAGCGCAAGTCTATGCGCCGGATCAACGCAAGTCTCTGCGGCTGTTCAGCGCCACGGAAACGGCGGAACTATTGGGTGTGTCGGGCCAATTTCTGCGCAAGTGTCATAGCGATGGGTCATTGCCCGAACCTGCGGTCAATAAGGGCGGGCGCAGGTTCTATTCCGGCGATGAGGTCTGGGCCATCCGGCAAGCGCTTGAGGCCGGATCGCGCAGCCCCGGCAAATATGTGCCCGGCCGCCGTGAAGGCGACAAGCTGCAGGTCATCCAGTTGATGAACTTCAAAGGTGGTTCGGCCAAATCCACGGCGACGATCCATCTGTGTCACTACCTTGCCCTGAGTGGCTACCGCGTGTTGGCCATTGATCTGGACCCTCAGGGTAGCCTGACAGGGTTTTGCGGGCTGCAGACCGAATTGGAATTTGACGGGCCGACCATCTATGATGCGTTGCGCTACGAAGAGCCCCTGCCCTTGTCAGACATCATCGTCGATACGTATTTCCCGGGTCTTGATCTGGCCCCTGCCCGTTTGATCCTGAGCGAGTTTGAGACGGAAACAGCCGTGAACGCCGGGCGCGGTGCTGCATTCTTCGAACGTCTGTCGAACGCGCTTGCCCCGGTTGAAGACGACTATGACATCGTCATCATCGACAGCCCCCCTGCCCTTGGGTTTTTGACGCTGACGGGTTTGTTTGCCGCGACGTCCGTTTTGGTGCCAATGACGCCCAGCATGCTTGATTTGGCCTCGACCCAGCAGTTCATTGAAATGACGTCTGCCTATCTGGGTGTGATTGAGGATACTGGCGTGCGCATGGACCACGATTTTTTCAGTTTTCTGATCACCCGTGACGACCCGAGCGATATTCCAAGCCAGCAAATTGTATCGCTGATGCGGGCCTTGTTTCAGGAACGGATTATTCCTTCGACCGCGCTGCGCAGTACCGCCATCGCGGATGCGTCCATGCTGAAAATGTCGATTTACGAAGTCGCCCGCGCCGACATGACCCGCAGCACTTATGACCGCGCACGGTCCAGTATGGATTCAGTAGGATCTGATATTGCAAACTTGGTGCAGCAAGCATGGGGGCGTAGCTGATGGCACTGAACAAGAACAAGACCGGGATCATGGCCGCAATTTCGGCCGCAACCGAAGGACAGGCCCCGATCGGGCAGAACCGTGCCCACAGGTCGTTGCCAAAAGGTACAGTGGGGTCTGTGCGCGCCGGATTGGGTGGCATTCAAGACATTGATACTGCGTTGATCCTGCCTTGGGGACCACAGGACCGGCTGGAGTTAACAGCTGTTAACAGTGCCGAAGAAGATGTGCTAGATCTTGTGGAAAGCATCAAGCAAAGCGGCCAACAAGTGCCAGTTTTGTTGCGACCCGCAGGTAAACACGACGGCAAGTTTGAGGTTGTTTATGGCCGGCGGCGCATTCTGGCGTGCCAGCAGCTGGACGTGCCTGTCAAAGCGCTGATCCGCACCTTGGACGATAGCGAAGCCTTGATTGCCAAAGGGCTTGAGAACGCCAGTCGTCAGGACCTGAGTTTTTATGAGCGCGCACGCTTTGCGCAGGCCATTCTGGATCAGGGGCATTCGCGTGAACAGGCCCAGCAGGCTTTGTCGATCAGCAAGAACACATTGTCCCAATTGGAACGCGTGGCGCGGTTGATCCCGGACCGCGTGGGCGAAGCGATTGGTCCGGCCCACAGGGCAGGGCGCCCGAAATGGATGACGCTTGCGGCGGCATTTGAAAGTGGCGCGCTCACAAACACGGACGCGATGAAGGTTCTAAACGGTGCTTCCAAAGACGCGGGTTCAGATGCGCGGCTACAGGCTGTGATGGCCAGTTTGGGCAAACGCGGTGCGAAAGAAGCACGGCCTGCGCAGCGCGCGCCGGTGGATGGCGCGGTGGTGAAATCGACAAAGTCATCCGTCACAGTGACTGTCAAGCGGGCAGGGGACGCCACAGCATTTGCAGATTGGTTTGATGAAAACATCGACCGTCTGATCACAGAATCCTATCGATCATTCCAAAACGGATCGGAGGGTAAGGGCGGTTAACAGCTGTTAACGGCTTCATTGAGGACATGAGCAGACAAGGAGGATAACGCAAAAAGAAACCCTCGAAACCGGAGTTCCGAGGGCTGCAACGCCCAGATAAAATCCAAGGCGCAGATTGTCTTCGCACTTCAATCTTAGCAGTCCGCGAATCACCGCACAACAAAAAACGCCTTTGGGCGAACGGGTATCTGCGGCGTTCTGACAAATATGGATCAATCTATGGAAACGCCCCAAGGGGCAACTGGACCTCGCAGGATCCGGACCGATCTTGCTGTGCCAAATGGATGGCGACGTGTATCACCGGCACTTTTGCAAGCGGATGCGCTGGCCGAGAAAGGTGCGGCACGTGCTGTTGAAAAGGGCAGGGCCTTTGTGGCCGTCAAGCGCGTCGGCGCCCATATCGGCCTTAAGGCGGGCGATATGATGCTCCTGGACACGCTGGGGGCCTTTACGCAGTCCCAAGACTGGGAAGAGGGCCGGCGGCCCATTGTCTGGGCCTCGAACGCCTATCTGATGGAACAGACGGGGTTTTCGCTGTCTGCGCTGAAACGGCATGCGCGCCGCTTGGCCGAAGCAGGCGTCATTGCCTTTAAAGACAGCCCCAATGGCAAGCGTTGGGGCCGCAGGGACGCTGAGGGAGTCATTGTAGAGGCTTATGGCTTTGATTTGTCGCCATTGTCGGCCCGAGTCGAGGAATTTGAGCAGGTACAAGCCCTGTTGCAGGCCGAGCGCGCGCTGTGTCAGCGCCTCAAGCGTCAGATCACCGTGTCGCGCCGCATGATCCGTGCGCGCATCGAAGCGGCGCTGAGCGGCGCTCTCAGCGGCCCCTGGACGCAAATGTCCGGCCTGTTCGAGGATCTGTTGAACCGTCTGCCGCGTCGGAACACTGCCTCTGAGCATCTAATGCGCCTCTTGGGGTGGTTTAAAGAGCTGCAGTGCCGCGTTGAAACGGCGTATCTGAAGGCATGTCAGCCTGAAGAGGTTGTGGAAAACACTTGTGAAACAGTTGAGCAGGATCCACACAAAGATAAAGAAATGAACCCCAGCGGGGTCAATTCTGACCCCCATATACTAATTACAAATCAACCCTTTCCTGTAACCTGTAATTCCTCTGAAAAAGAGGACGCGGCGAGCGTGGAGCCTAACCTGCCACCAAGGAGCCAAGTTGATACGGAGCTTGAAAACTGGGTTGCTGACGTGCGCAAAAAACGGGCAGCACTTGATTTGCCTGTTGTCATGCAGGCCTGTCCCGAATTTGCTTCCTGGGCCCGCAATATGGGTGGATACCTCAAGGATTGGGGCGATCTGCACCGTGTGGCAGGGCAGTTACGGCCGATGATCGGGATTTCTGAGCACGCGTGGAACGTGGCACAGGAACAAATGGGCAAACAGGTGGCCACCGCGGCCCTTGTGCTTGTGTTTGAGAAACACGCCGCCGGCGAGGTCGCTTCGCCCGGTGGATATTTGCGCGGTATGGTGCAAAAAGCCGGGGCAGGGGAGCTACATCTGGAACGCAGTTTCTTTGGCCGTTTGAGTGAGGCGGCTGCGTGAATTTAACGCATATGATGCATGGCTATGTGCCATTGACATATACGTCAGGCGAGTATACTTCATGACCAAGTTGCAAACAGTGGTTGAGCTGCCGGAATTTCAGCGCCGTGCCAAAGCGATCATGTCTGATGCTGAGCGGGAGGCGGCGATCGTCTGGATTGCCGAAAACCCGGAGGCGGGGGTTTCTCTTGGTGGTGGATTGCGCAAAGTACGTATTCCGCGCGCTGATGGTGGCAAAAGCGGTGGGTTTCGTACGATGTATGTCTTTGGTGGGCGCCACATGCCGATCTTTTTGATCACCGTGTTCGCAAAGAATGAAAAGGCGAATCTTTCAACAAAAGAGCAGGCTGACGCCGTTGGCCTGAGCAAAGAAATCGTAGCGATGTGGAGTGACAAAAAATGAGTGCTTTTGACAGTATTCGACAGGGGCTTGAAGAGGCCAAAGCGTTCTCAAAGGGGCAGGGGGGTGATGCCCGTGTGCAAGAGATCGCCGTGCCTGAAATCAATGTCGCCGATATCCGTGCCCAAACAGGCCTTTCACAAGCCGCGTTCGCGCGCAGCATTGGTGTCGCAAAGGGAACTTTGCTGAATTGGGAGCATGGGCGCCGCAGCCCTACGGGACCAGCACAGGTGCTACTCGCGATTATCGCAAAGAAGCCGTCTGTGGTGCAGGAATTGCTGAGGTAATTTGTAGCTTTACGTCGTGGCGTAGAAAAATGCACTAAGTGGCGGAAAGCCGTCATTCGCTGCGAGCGCAAAGGATGTTATTACAATTTGCGTAAGCGGACTTCGGAGTTCACTCGGGCTCCTCTAGAGGGAAAAAGCCATAGCGTCCCAGCGTCGTTGATTTGGTAAATCTCGTAATTCCCTCACCTTCGGAAAACTCCAGCGGGACTGATTTCCTGTTTTCTAAGACAATGGTCTGGGTCGAAGTCCACGTTGCCAGCGATTCAAGAAAGCGAAGATTGACATCGGTCTCTGACAGGTCGTCAGCATCGTCCTCAGGCTTTTCGTATGCCAACAGCGGAGAATCGAGAACCACGAAACCAGGGTGGGGCAAGCGCTTGTCTTCAGTATATTTGAGCAATCCCAGTGTCGCTGCGGCGTGCGTTATTGCTCGATGGCCCTTACCGTTACTGGAGCGGTGTTTGCCATTGATGACAAAGTCCCTTGTATCACTGTCGAAGTGAACGGTTGGCTTCTCCACTAAACCCCATTCATCCAAGAAGCTGGCTACGCGTTTTGACAGCTCGAAGAGCGGTTTGGTTGGTAATGGCGAACTTACATCGTCCTTACTGGCATCTACTCGGGTCTCTTGTTCAATTTCCCGCTGCTTTTGCTGGAGGCGATCAAGGTTCTCGAACAACTCCAAGTTTCGCTCAACTTCGGACTTTTCGTCGAGAAACTCCGAAAAACGATTTCTTTGTGCAGAGACCTGCGGACTGATGTTGCTCAGCAAGTTGCTCGCTTGCTGGAGGGCCTGTTCCGTATCCGGAAGTCGCTGCTCTACTTCCGACATTTCTCGCTTCAGTGTTTCAACAACATCCTTCAGCTCGCCCTGCAGAGCATGGATTTTTGCCTGTTCCCCCTCTGCTGCTGAAACAATCGCCTCGGTGCTCGCACTACAGTCTTTAGTTGGGTCGTGGTTTTCTGGCCTTGCTCCGCACATTGGGCAATTCTCTGATGGCAAGGCATAGAACAATGTGCCCGCTTCTCTGATGTTTTCCAACCTCGTCAAATCTATCGCGTACTGCTTATCAAGGAGTGCAAACCGTGCCAACATCTCCGAGATTTCGGAGAGCCGGTCTTGGGCCTCAGCCAAATTTGATCGCTGCTGGTTGCGTTCGTTCAAGACGCCTCGATATTGAGCCTCAGTTGAGCTCAAAACATGCCGCTCGCTGTCAATTGATTGACTCAGCCTTGTCAGTTGATCTTGCATCTCTCCTCTGAGATTTTCCTCATCTCCAAGGCTAGAAATCTGCTCTTCACTCTCATCGATGAATTCCGACAAAAGCTGCAACCGAGCTTGCCGCGAAATCACTTCCCGCTCTCTTTCCTCAGGGATCAGTTTGCGGTCATCCACTCCGCTCAGTAGGAAACGGAGACGTGATTTATCTACAGTCGCGTTTGTATATTGCTCACTGATGTACGGAGAAGCTTCGCGTTGAATTTCCCTTTCGCTTATCATCAAAAGAGGGGCAAGATTTCGTAATGTCAGCTTTACCTTGTCATTTCGTTGGTTTTTCTTCAGCTCTTTTCCAGAAAGATCAAGACGTTGCAAAATGAAATCTCGGATAGACCCTATCTTTTGGGTTGGTTCTTTGGGCCGAAGAACTTGACCTTCTTGGTCGCCAGGCGCGTCGAAGTGTGTTCCCTTATAGCAAGTGAAACTTCCACCCTTTATGCTTCTCACAAAGGTGTACGCAGCGTCTTCGGAAAATTCTATACCCAGCAAAATCTCTTCGTAACCGTCGTGCTCAGGCAGCTCCTTAAGGGGAGTATCTCGCCCGAACATAAAGTCGATTGCATCTAAGATCGATGATTTGCCGGTATTCGAAGGACCATAAATCAAGTTGAGGCCCAAACCAAATTCAATTTTCGCTTGAGCCTTGCGAGGACCCTGAAAAACGAGATGAGTGAAATGCATGGCGTTATTCATCTCTATGCTCTTCCCAAACTGACATCGGAGATTTGAAACTCCGTAGACCAGCGATCAAACGCCGCATTGAACACATTGAAAAAAGCATCTGGACCCAACTCGCCAAAAGTCGAAACCGCCCAATCTGCTCTCTCAATCAGTTTTTGAAGGTACGGATTCGCAAGACTGTCAAGGAATACAGGAGCCAAATCTGTTGAAACATAAAGTATCTGGGCATTCGATACTCTGGTAGAAACTAGTCTCTTTGCCTCCATCAGCGCCAACCCTTTTTGAATGAGAGGGCGTCGGACGAGAAGCTCTCCATTCCGTTGCTGGACTTGAGGATGAAGACTGATTGGGCCGCCCGGCATGTCGCTTGAATGCACTATAATGTGGTCGAATGCTAAGAGTTGTTGAACGTCAAATTCATGAGGCCAACCCGCAGACAATGTACAAAGAGCGCGAAGACCTGTCTCGAAAGCACTGTTGAAAACTTGTTCATGGGCGAGTGTTTTATTCATCTGAAAGAACCCAGGTCAACTTATTCACGTTTGCAAGTTGATGGCAGATGCCATGTCTATCCTGTACCTTCGTGACTTGGATCAAACCGTTTTCCGTCAGTTGAATGTCACTGGCTCTATCGAGCACCGCTTTCATCCGAGCAACGCCATTTTCGTGCTCCTCATCGCATGTGTCGATTACTCCAGTATGAATTTCAGACTGAAGCGATTTGAAGGTTCCATTTGGAACTGAATCACGAGCAAAGCTCTTCAAGGACTCAGCATGAAAGAATGCCTCTCGTTGCCGACCAAAGTGAGCCTCAAGCCTTGAATATGAAGCAATGTTCCCAGCCGTTACGGTTGCGTTCTCCTTATCAGAATAGGCTTCATAAAGTTGCGAAATATACCGCGACTCCTTTTCTAACGGTGCCGTTGATGGTTTTTCAGGGATCGGGCGCGGCGGTAATCCACCGCCAAAGCGAATGACAAAGTAAGGTGTTTTGCGGTGGTCTTCGATAACTTCGTGTCGTGGTTTATACTGAAATATTGAAAAGTCGACTTCGTCTATGAACTTAGTAAACTCACCGTTTAACTCTATGGTCTGCTTGGATGTTATCTCAGCTGCACACCAATCAGTCCATTTTTCGATGAGCTTGTTCTTCAAATCCGATGAATTTAGGAGCAGCTTCTTCAGTGAGGGCCCGCAATCCTTAGGTGCAAAGAAATAGTACTTTCGCGGAAGAGAAATTTTCCCATCGAATGCGTGCCAAATCAGCTTTCCGATCTCAGGAATTGCGGTGCTGGGAGCGAGCGGGTCACCAGTGTAGTACTTACACTGATAGTTGTCCCACTCTCCGTCAAACCCTTTGTCGGTCACAAAGCCGGCCACATCAATTCCGTAGTCATTGGCACCGCCAAGGCGGTCTACCAAGTGATATTTGGCTTTTTGGAACTGCGCCCATTCCTTTATGAAATCCTCCCATTCCCCTGCCGTAATCAGCAATAGATGCTGATCGGGAGAGAGCAGCTTACCCGACAACGCAGTTGCACTATTTAGGTTGGGGTCATTTGCCGGAGGGGCGATGCCCACGCTATCTGGATCGAATTTCACTAATGCACTGCCGGTTTATATTCTAAAAATGTTGCAGCTGAACTCTCATTACAGCTGCCAATGAGACAACCTTAGGTTATTATCGAGCAATCGCAAGGTGGTCGGTGCCATTTCTTAGGAAAGTGACTTTGAGGAAGGGTAAAGGAGGGCCCATTTGTCTGAAATCTTTACATCTGTGATGCTTGAAGCTTGTGGCTACGGCGACAGTCCGAAATGGCGCACCGCTCCGCAGCATGTTGGGCAGGGGATGAATGTCTTCTATGGGCTGACCTCGGCTGTTTCTGCAAGTGCTGTCAAACCTGGCGTTCGCAGAAGATTGCGGCCATCAGAAGTTCTCGATCCTCAATGTTGCTTTGATTGCAGTAGCACGTTCCGACAAGGGAGAGTTGGACCGATAGACACTGTGGATGAATCCTTGAGCCCAGCTCAGCAGATCATCTAGGCGCTCAGGTGGATCTGGCCGGTAGGCCTTGTTGGCGTGGACAATGTTGTTCCTGATCGTTCTAAGTTGTCTGTAGCAATTCTCGAACACCGATTTTTCGTGGTCGAAGTCGATATCCACGTAGCGGTAGTCCTCGATCTTGCCATCGTAGCGGCCGGGAATCCCAATCGCCTTTATTTGTTCGAACAATTCTATTGAAAGATCGGGCGGCGCCTCGTGAAAATGCTTGATTGCCCCTTCGAACGCCATCTCGTTCAACAGCAAGCTAATGATACTGTGTTCTTGCTGGTTCATGCTGACAGACCCCACCATGGGCAGAACGATACCCGCGTGCGCTCAGCGAAGCAATATATTGGCGAAGTGGTCGACTTTCTTGATACGACCGAAGCCTCGAGTAGGGACAAACGGCTGCTCTGCGGAAGCTGCAGCGCAGCATCGGCAAGTTTGGTAAAGGTCCGCAATGGGCCGTTCCAAACAGTGCGACTAGAAAACAACGACCGGCCGCGGGCATTGCGTGAGCAGGCAAGCTACGCAGATCCTCACATCCCCGGCCCGGATCTACCCAAACGATTGGCGAGTTCATTGTTGAGCTTCTTGGCCTTTCGGTCTGCGCGCTTGAACACCAGCTCTAGGATAGGTGGGGGATCACCGTTTTCGTCGACCTCGCCGACGTCCGGCCGCTGATCAGCGATGCCGATTTGGGTGAGTGTTTCTGTAATTGCCTCACGCATACTTTTTACAAAGTTCTGCATTTGCATGAGCGGTTCTGGGTATGTGCGGGCGCGTTCGATCTCGTCATTGAACATTGTCAGGCTTCTGATGCGCTCAAACAAGTTTATCGCTTTCTGGAAACCCGATCGGATGAACCGCACCACCATGTTGTCTTGCGCATCGTCTATCGCAAAACGGCGGGCCTGCCCGTCGTCATCGGTGAACGCACGTGCTTGCGCTTTCTCTAACTTTTCATTGGTCAGAGTCATCTCTGCGGCAGCGCTTGTGACCTCTGCGACTGCGTTCATGGCAATGTCGAAGTTCTCTGCGCCATCGCTGGAAAGCGCGACAGCATTGCGCAATCCGGCCTCATCGGCTTCCAGACTTTCTATTAGCTCGCGGAGTTCCTCGACCCGGTCCATCATGGCGTCTTCATCCTCCGCAATGGTTTGCAGCCGATCCTCGGACGCCTCTATGCTATTGGTCAGCGCTTTCTCATGAACAGCCATTGCGTCTATTCGCTCTTCGGCTTCTCGCGCGGTGCTGAGCGCTTTCTGAAGTCGTTCTGTTCGCCATTGCAAATTGTCGGCCTTTTCTTCGAGGGCCGCAATGCGTGCCTTGCTGCGCTCCTCCTGCTCACGGGATTTCGCTGCAATGCGATTACGGGCGTCTGTGGCAAGCTTTCCAGAGCGCTCAATCATCCGGTTGCGTTCGATCGCGGTATTTAGGTCATCCTCTCGTTCCTGAGCGACAGCTTTGCGTTCCCGCGCCAACTTCTGTTGCTCTCGTTCCAGCTCGGCTTCTTTCTTGCGCAACTCTGCCGCTTTCTGGATGACCCATTCGCGGGTCGATTGCCCGGCAGGTGCATCGATGGACCGGTCCTCACCATATTCGATGCCAAGGTGATCGACGGCGATGGCCATGCGCTGACGTAGTCGCTGAAAGCTGTCTCGTTTCGATAGGGTAGGGTGGGAGGCGCGTCCGACTGTGCGGATACCTTCTGAGGCGCGGGCTGCTGATTTGCGCTCTTCAAATTGTTCTGGCGTCTCGCCGCGCTTTTGTTTTCCGGGCACGCGAGCTTTCTTGAGGTAGGTTGGCGCTACGACGACATGAATATGTGGCGTGTCTTCGTCGAGATGTAGCTCCGCGAATATCAGATCGGCTCCGTGCTCTTCTTGCAGCTGCTGCATGCTGGCGTCGATCCAAGATGTAAGACGGGCTTCGTTCCATGTGCCAACTTCCTCGGGATCATTTGGGCGGAAGTATTCAGGGGAGGCAGAGACGACAATGCGGAGATAGGGAGACTCTGATTGGGCAGCAGGTTTTTTGACACCGCTGGCATAGAGATTCCGAAGCGATTGCATGAGGCCAGCCGGGTCGCCCGCGAGCGTTTGGTTCAAGTGTGATCGATCCGGATCAATGTTGGATGCACCATCTGGTACGCGGGCCAAGCAATGGCGATCCAAAGCACTGATCATGGACGGAGAGGCAGGTTGAATGTTGTAGACGAGTTTGTGTGCCATGTGGTAGGCATAGCACAGGGTTAGGTGACTACAAAGTCTCGTTGCTCATAAGGAGACTTTGGGTCCCACTGCTGCGCACCACCCAAAATCACCTTCTTTCGCTCTGCCGAGGGCCCCTCCGATCTAGTCGATCTGCGCAGCAGGGCACTGCGTTCCCTACTTTGCCAAGCCGCTGATGGCGGCTGCAAAACCGATCCTTCCCCTGCCTTGTGGCGGGCGATGTCAGGTTGGGTTTTGCAATTGCTGCCCCGGATGCTGGATGACTGCCAGCGTGCTATGACCGACTAGAAGCCGTGCGCATCGGCGAGCTATCATCGCCAGATTTCTTGCATGGATGTCAGGTCAGCTCGGCACCATGTTCGACGTCACTCCAATGAGTATTTGGTGGCAGCGACTTGGCACGCCGGGCGACATCCTCGAACCGCACAGGCATGTAGTCCCACACGTCAACGCCGACGTTCACGCTGTTGCGGGTGCCGCGCCAGTTGTTGTGCACGTGGCCAAACATTTGGAGTGCCTTTCGTCTGGCATGGTTCCATGTGATCATCGGATAGTGGCATAACGTGTGTGCCTGCTTGTTCGGACCATCCCTGACCTCTGCCAGATGCGAGACACTGTCCCAGGGCAGGGCCAACGTCGGCTCCAGATCATGGTTGCCCACGATCAGATGTTTTTCGGCGCCGGGCAGTTTGGCGAACAGCTTTGTCAGCCAGTCACTGTCTTTAGATTTCGGCCCATGTGCAAAATCCCCGACGATCCAAAGCGCATCCTTGGGACCAACCATCGCCCACAGGTTCTGCATCAGCACCGCGTCCATATGGTTCGCGGACCGGAAGGGGCGATTGCAGAACTTGATGACATTGTCGTGCCCGAAATGGGTGTCTGCGGTGTACCAGTTGGTCATGGGTCTTCTCCGTCGTCGCTTGGTGGTGCGGACGGCTCATGGCGGATGCGGAGATGGGTGATCATCCTCGGCGAACAGCGCAAAGCCGCCCGCCATAGGTGGGGGCGCTAGTGTTGGGTGATATGTTTGCGCGATATGATCATGTGCGCGTCATAGCGGGTTCGGTTTGAGCTGGCTATCCATTCTTACAGATCCATGTCCGATGCTTCGACATCCTCGCCGCTGAGCGCTTCATGCCGCTGTTACCTTCTTTGGAAATGAAAACGTTGCGACAGGATCAGCCCTTCCCAGGCGCAATCCCTGCAAGACCCATTGCACCTCGACTGTCAGCTCAATGACAGCGGCCCAAGCGGCTTGCGCCTCGCGAAACCGGCCATAACCCGGTTGATCGCTTTTGCAGGCCAACGTGGATACAAAGTGCCCGATGTCACCGTGAATGATCTGATCGCTGATTGCCTCGCACCAGGGCAGTTCTGTTTGCAGAACCGGAATGCTGCCGAACACGTTGCGCGTTTCCGCTGCTTCCTCTGCGCCATTTCGGCAGCCGGGTATCAATCCTGTGACGTCATCAGGGTCACCAAGATATTTGTCGATACCGGCAACGGCATGCTTTGCCTCGAAGACGCCAATTGCAGGCGACAGGATGAGATCTGCCCGACCCAGAGCTTCGAGCTGGGCCTCCAGTGGTAGGACACGCGTGTCGATCAGGGCGACATCAAAACCGCGAGCCTCTGCGGATGCAAGCGCATCTTCCACATGATCACGGGTCCAGCATTGGATCAGCTCTAACCGGTCTTTATGCACGTGGCAGGCAGACATCGCCTTGCGCCACTTTTGTAGTGTCGAAGGAAACGCAGCTTTTGGATCCGTCCCAGCCTGATCAGTGCAATCCATCACCATCACATGTTTGCCCATGGCGAGACAGCCGGAAGCGAGCGCCATCGTCGAGATCGTCCGGCCAGCGCCGCCCTTGGCCGTGAAGAATGTGATCGTGTGCATAGGTGCGCTCCCAACAGAATTCACAGAATACTTCATTATTCATAAAATACTTCATGGTGGCAAGCACTAGTTAGTTGCTCACTCGGCTCATGAAAAACGAAGATGATGAAGAGCTCTTGGACGCATTTAGCCAGACACTCCGACGGTTACGTACCTCTGCTGGACTGTCTCAGGAGGAATTGGCTCATCGCGCAGGTAAGAGTATTCGCTATGTGTCGTTGCTAGAGAGTAGAAAGCATCAACCGAGTTTGGCAACGCTTAAGAGAATTTGCGATGGACTAGGGGTTTCGATGACAGATTTTATGGCTGAAATTGAAAACCGATAATCAATCTTATGTTAAAT
>CANMDF010000008.1 GCA_947496605.1 uncultured Paracoccaceae bacterium
CAACCACTGCAGCAAAGTCATATGAGCCATTCTCTTCCATGACTCCACACATGCTTGCGGTGGCAACGAAGTCCAGTCGTTTGTTGAAGGGTAAATCTGGTAAAAGCGGGCGGGAAGCGGTCATTCGCTGCGCTCGCGCCATTGGCAGCTTTCGATATTCTGTGCACCTTTGTTATGCTCTTGGATGGATAACAAGTGTGAATAATCGTGGAATATTGATTGAGCAAACTTCTCCTGTCTGCAGTGTCAAACCATCTCTTATCTTATTTTTCTTTGGTTATGTTAGGTCTCAGCTCACCCTCAGATTAACAAATCATTAACAGCTCATTCTGAAGCAGTTCATTGATGTTGTGTCATCCATCTCAACAACCGCGCGGTCCAAATCGAATCGCATGGACTGTGAAAGACCGGGAGAGTATGAATATGTCAGTTACTTACGTTAGCTTTGTGAAGGCCAATATGGAAAACACAAAGCAGCAAAAGAAGACGAAAATTCGCATTGGCTCCGATGAACCATCCAAAGGAATTGAGAGACGGTTCCCGAGCGTCGATAGTGTCCTTTGCGACATCGATGCAAAGTTGGAAAAACTTACTTTAGCGAGCTGAGACTGAAGGTTGACCTAATCGAGCATATCCCAATTAAAATGCGCCATAATTTAAAGCCACTACTGTTTACAGCACTCATCGCTCTGTCGCCAATCGACGTGGCCGCTGACGTGCTTGAGTTGTCTCAGAGCCAGATGCGTCAGCTAGTATCTCAAGAACAAGTTCTTGGCTCTGAGGCAATTGTCGCGGAAGCCGCTAAGAATTTTGGCGGCGTTGTGATGGATATTCGGGGGTTTCTGTCGGAAGGACGGATGACTTACCGTCTGCTGATGCGACGCAACGATGGTGCAGTAATCGAGTTGCTTTACAATGGTACGGACGGACAACGCATTTCGCACAGAAGCGAAATAGGGCAGGTCGTTTCAACTGTTGCACGCAGTTTCAACGGTAACTCTGGCAACAACGGTAACTCGGGTAATAACGGCAACTCAAGCAACAACAGTAACTCGGGCAACAACAGTAACTCGGGCAACAACGGTAACTCTGGCAACAACGGTAACTCGGGTAACAACGGTAATTCTGGCAACAACGGCAGGGGCAATGGCCGCGGCAATTAGATTGCCCTTCTTTCGCCCTAAAAAGGTCGCCCATACACTCTAGTGAGTTACAGATGCGTATCCTAGTTGCTGAAGATGATCTTGAACTGGCTGACCAAGTCAAATTGACGCTTACGCGTGAAGGGCATGCCGTTGATTTGGCCCCTGATGGTGAAGAAGCGAAATTTCTGGGTGAGACCGAACCCTATGATTTGATCATTCTTGATTTAGGACTGCCCAAGCAGGACGGTATTTCGGTCCTCAAGTCTTGGCGCAATGCCGGAATCAACATCCCCATACTCATTCTGACAGCACGTGATGGATGGACAGATCGCGTCGATGGCCTTGATGCTGGCGCGGATGATTATCTGGTGAAGCCATTCCATGTGCCAGAACTGACCGCGCGGGCCCGCGCTTTGCTCAGGCGCAATGCGACGCAAAAGAACCCAATCTTTGAAAAAGGTGATATCAGGTTTGACAGCAGGAACGGTAAAGTCAGCAAAGATCAGTTTCCTGTCATGCTAACTGCTCAGGAAACTGCCGTGCTTTCATATCTTTTCCACAACGCAAACCGTCCAATTAGTCAAACCGAGTTGTCTGAACATATTTACGAATACGATGATGATCGGGATTCAAACACTGTTGCTGTGTTTATCACGCGCCTGCGCAAGAAACTGGGCAATGATTTGATCGAAACAGAACGTGGTCGAGGATATTCGATCCAGCTTGAACAGTGAAGTCGCTTCAAAGTCGAGCGGTTGCCGGGGGTGCGGTTTGGGCCACGGTGGTGGCTCTGGCTGGTGCAAATTCTATTGGGAGCTATCTTGAAAGCCTTACACTCACAAGATTCGATGCGTTCCTGGCAGCCAGACATTCGCAGGCTGTTGTCGCATTAGCCAACACGCGTGGCGATAGCGAGGCAATGCCTGCCCAGCTTTTTGATCCGGTATATCAAAGACCGTTTTCAGGTGATTACTGGCAAGCCATCAGCACCGATGGCCGCATTGTTGTATCACGGTCGATGGCCGACGCTCTATTAACTGTGGCGTCACCATCTGATAGTGATGCTGAGATTGCGTATATTGTCGGGCCAGCGCAGCAATCGCTGAGGGCACTTTCGCAAAATGTGATGATTGATGATGGATCAACATGGACTGTGACAGTTGCCTCGTCGACCGCACCGATTGAAGAAGACAGGCAAGGCCTAAGACGCAGACTAGGCGTTGCATTCGCGTTTGTTGTTTTCGTCGCATCCGCCGGCGCATTCGTTCTGGTTCTATTTACTTTGCGCCCCCTATCACAACTGCGCAAAGACGTCATTGCACGCAGAGAACAAGAGGGTGAGCTTCCAACAGATGATTATCCATTTGAGGTGAAACCACTTGTCGCAGATATCAACGATCTTTTAGCAAGAAACAGAGACATCATTGACCGGTCTCGCCGGCAAACGGTTGATCTGGCGCATGCACTTAAGACGCCTTCTGCTGTGCTGCGAATTGAACTGTATGAACTACAAATGCAAGGGGCTGACGTACAAAGGGGTATGAATGCGCTGGATCGACTAGATGCCCAGCTGAAACGTTCGTTCGCACGGATGAAGGCGTCACAGGACAGCGCATCCGAAGGTGCAGTGACAAGTCTAGAGGTCAGCTTGGGCAGGTTAGGGCGGGCCTTCACAACACTTGCCAAGAAAAACGGCCAAACGATTAGTTTTAGTGGCCCTCCAGGCCTTCATGCAAAAATCAATCAAGTCGACTTTGAGGAAATCATCGGAAACTTGTTGGACAATGCATTCAAGTGGT
Organism: uncultured Paracoccaceae bacterium; assembly: GCA_947496605.1. Classification (GTDB taxonomy): domain Bacteria; phylum Pseudomonadota; class Alphaproteobacteria; order Rhodobacterales; family Rhodobacteraceae; genus Yoonia. The sequence goes on from CANMDF010000008.1 coordinate 2,945, forward strand.
CGAGAAAGACGATCACACTCGCCGCAACAGCTTCTGAGGGCTGGATCCAATTGGTCATTGAGGACGACGGTGATGGCTTTGCGGAAGGTCAAGCTGACAGGGCCCTCATCAGTGGGCAACGGCTTGACGAATCCAAGCCGGGCACAGGCCTGGGTTTGGCAATCGCATCGGATCTTATTGCCGCTTATCGAGGAACAATCGAACTTGGGCGTTCTGAACAGCTCGGGGGCGCGAAAATCATTGTTGGACTGCGCCGGTCTGATTGAGATCTACTAGTTGAGGTTTTGTTCATATCGCCGCGAAAAGCAGACTGCAGCTCCTGTCAACGCAATTGACCCTCCCAAGCTGTATGCCATCACTGCTGTGAAAACTCCAAGATCAAGGGTTAATGCTGTCACTGCCAATGCTGTGCCACAAAAAAAAGAGCAGGCAAGGCTAGCGATAAGTGGAGACCCATTTTTGCTGACAGGTCGCGCAGATACTGGGCCCGGGAGAGCGTTCGATTTCTGATTTTTCATTTTGTTTACTGCCTGGTGATGACATGTCGATAAAGCAAGTTTTGCAGACATCTCATGAACCAACTCGGAACGGGGTCATAATGCTGTGTTAATCAACCACCGCCAATATGTTAGCTGCGTTTGATATTTTGTGTTGTCGAAGCCTAGAAAATGAAACCTGTGTTTGTACGCATGTTCTATGGCATCCACTGAAGCTTAATCGCTTTCCAAAGGGTTGACCCTAGTTGCAGCCCTGAAAACGGAGAGCTGGAAACAGAGCGGACGTTTGCTGCAGACGTCTCGAATGACTGCTTTGGGCCGTCCTTGCAGGGGGTGCAACCCCCGTGATGTGAACATCCTAAAAACGATCTAATGGCCGCGAAGAGCCCAAAGTTGCGGATGCTGCGCGTTGCTCCAACGTCTGTCTTGGGCTTCAATTGCGCCAGAGATGTTCTCCCGATAAACTGTGTCCTGATCACGCAACTTGGGGAGGGGTGATGTGACTGGACTTGGAGGAACGGACTTTATTGAAGCTGGCACTGGGCCAAAGGTGATCCTTATTCATTCCAGCGTTGCCGGTGCGCGGCAATGGGGCGGCCTCATGAACGCTCTTACGGACAGGTTTCACTTCATTGCCATCAACCTTTTTGGATACGGCGCTACCAAGCCGTGGTCAAAACGAAAAACGCAGACTCTGGAAGACCAAGCCAGACTGCTGGCGCCCTTTGTTCCAGATGACGGAAGCAAGTTTTCGATAGTGGGTCATTCCTTTGGCGGAAGCGTCGCGATGAAGGCTGCCGCTATATTCAGAAGCCATGTCGATCGTCTGGTTTTGATTGAACCCAACCCGTTTTATCTCTTGCAACAAAATGGGCGCGATGAAGCCTTTCAAGAAGCATTGAGTCTGCGTAACTCAATCAAACAAAGTGGAACCGACGACACTTGGCCCATCGCCGCTGAGATATTTGCGAATTATTGGACCGGCGCGGGTAGCTGGGACGCCATGTCAGAAGAGCGACGCATGAAATTCACCTCTGCATTGGAGCCCAATTTCCATGAATGGGATGGTGTGATGAACGAAGAGACTCCGTTGTCTGTTTGGCAGGCCGACCTGCCCGACAAGACGACGGTCGTATCTGCGGCGGACACGGTTCGCACAATCTATGAAATCGTTTCGTTGATGAAGCACAGCGTTCCTCAATGGCGGTTTAAAAAGATTGAACGCGGCGGACACATGGCGGCAATGACAAAGCCTGACCTCATAAACCCCATCATAGAGGACGCGCTGGCGAGCTAAACAGTCACAGCGTCTGAGCAAAAACAAGGCGACGGTTCTCGTGCCAAATTCTGGAAGCTGTGGATTTGGCAATGCGGTCATTTGACCGACCGCTCCAAGCGGCAGCTTTGTCCGCAGACTATGAGTTCGAGCAGACTAACATTTTGGCAGCGCGGCGAATGTCCGGAAAGCGGGCTGCAACTGCAGCAACCAAACCAATCGATGGATGACGGCTTTGGGCCGTCCTGACCCGGGCTATCCACCTAGGAAAGCTAGATGCTGCATCGCCTCTGATTTCCGCGAATAGCCCAAACTGCGTAATGCCGCGCGGCGCACGAATGTCCGGCCCTAGCGGCGAATGTTTCGCAGATTCTGAAATCTGTGCAACAATGGCAGAGTTACAAAGGACCAATTTCTCGGCGGTGTTTTTTGCCGCAACTTGGAGGAACTATGTATTTCAGATCAGTGTTTCTTCTTCTTTTGTATTTATTGTTGATAGGGTGTGCCGTTACCGAGAAACAGGATGGCCCTATTACGCCAGGCTGCGAAGCGAACGCAAACAGGCAGATGTGTGAAGAACTACTTGCCTCAAGGTTCTACGGGATTTCAATTGACCGTCTCAAAAATGAAATTTCTCATGACAGTTTCGTAGTTTCGTTCGACAAGTCAGAAGCAGCGAGGTTTGTCTTGCCCGATTGCCAGCCCAACGAGGATGACAGTGACTTTGCAGGTTGCAACCTCTTTCTATCGGAAGATCATTCATTCGATTTCACACTGGCCAATTCGCATCCCTCCGACAGCTATCGAAGCAGGTTGACCAAAACACTGACTGGACAGTCTAAAAACATCTTCGTGTCTTCCATCAGCACCAATACTAGCGAGTTCAGTTTTTCGATCGTCAATGAGCCGTGTTTTGAGACGCTGACGTCTAAAACAACTCAATCCAACCCGCTCCAGAGATGCACTCTCATTGCTTTCGAGCATCTTGAACTAGCACTTACTCAGCAGCTACGAAGTGTCGACTACACGCATGTCATTGTATACTCCACCGGTTGGAATACTGCTCCGGAAGAGTCAGTTGCTCGCTATGCTCAATCGCTGGATGCGATGGAACTTGCGAGTAGTGATGCGGGGCTAGAATTTAAGCCATTGCTAATCGGCATCACTTGGCCATCGAACTGGCGGCTGCCGGTACTAAGTTACCAGAATAAGGCCAACGATGCTGATGAAATTGGTCAAGTCTGGGGTGGTTACCTTCTCAATGAAACGATCCCTGCTGCGATGACGAACGTGGGTGTAGGTAGTGCTGATCAGCCTATTTTTGTTGTCATCGGTCACAGCTTCGGTGCACGTGCGCTTGCAACGGCAACTAGCTCAGGTCAATTCACCGCTTGGCCTGGAAAGAGCATGGAAGTGTCTCTGGATCACCTTGTTTTGTTGCAACCTGCATTTAGCGCAGCGCGTCTCTATGCCGATCCCACAAGGACCGGTGGTAGCCACTTTCGCTACTATCCCAATATCGAAGAAATGGCGGGATCCGTGATCGCCACGAGCTCAGGAAACGATGTGGCGGTTTTGGTTGCATTCTATGTCAACGAATTCAACGGGCACCTTGGAAGCAGCTTCTCGTGGGAAGCAATATGCGGAAAGGATCAGGATGACGGTTTCATAAGCTCGCGCCAAGCTCGGTTTTGGAGCTATCGTTTTTATTGCGTATCCGATGATCAGGACGACGTCGTTGAGGGCGCACTCAGTCCCGCCGCAGCGGGCAGGATCAAACTGCTACGACTAGACGGCCTTATCCCAGATCATGGCGAAGTATTCGGTGGTTCGGTCGCTAGTGTCATTTTGCCGATAATAGCTCAGTAGCTATGAAGCTAGGACCACGTCGCGTAATTCTCCCTGACCCATATTTTGCGTTCGCAGCGAATGGCGGCAATGCGGGCTGCAATCGCAGAATTGTATAGACCGGGTGAGAGTCCGGTATGGGCCGCCCTTACGGGCGGCTTGGAGTTTTAGATTTCAATTGCTTCCAAAATAGCCAATGCATCCTCAAGCTCGACGCCGAGATATCGGATTGTGCTATCCAACTTGGTGTGGCCAAGCATTAGCTGCACGGCTCGGAGATTTCCCGTCTTTTTATAGATCTGCGTAACCTTGGTGCGACGCATTGAATGGGTGCCATAGGCCGTCGCTTCAAGGCCAATCGATGTTACCCAGTCGCGCACAATCCGCGCGTACTGACGGGTAGAAATGTGCAGTCGTTCGTGAAAACGCCCTGGCCAAAGATATTCCGACCCGACCATCAATTCGTCTTCCATCCATTTCTCAACTGACGCTCTAGTCCCTTCCGATATCTCAAACCGTACAGGTTTCTGTGTCTTGCTCTGTAGCACCGACGCCCGTTTCTTGATTTGGCCGGATGCCATGACGTCAACTACCCTCATCTTCACGAAATAACTCTCGCAAAGTTTGCTGTCGATTGCCATGTTGAACAACGCGCGGTCGCGATGGTTCTCGGCCAGTTCCAGTCACACTCGGATCACCCAAACGTGTTTGGGCTTTGGCGGTCGTTTCTGGCCAACGATGCGACCTTTGTTCCAAGCTGGACGAAGTGCGCGAATGGCTGGTAGGTTTGGTGTTTCCATAACTGATCCTTCAATCTGCCACACCCTCCACAACGTCAACCCGACGTTGACAGGGCACCGTATCACGGTCTTGTTGCCTAACACCTCAGGTCCGAATTGAACCCATCCTGCGATTTCCAGTTTCTCACGGCCTGCGTCCTTAACGTATAAAATGCGGCAAGCGTTTGACCTTTGGTGCAGCCTTGCTTTCACCTCAAACGCTCCAGCCAAGGCGATTGTTTATCATCGCCGTAATTGCTCAAGTTGGGAACATGCGCGGTTACGGCACACGTATCTCAGTGATAAGGTAATTTTCGCCAAACTGGCCGTTTCTTCACTTTAACCGAGACTCAGCGTTGCCGAAGCCGTACGGTCGTCATCTGAAGCGATGTGATCATGCGTCTATCAATGCATGTTCATGCATCGCTCAATCCCGCAGGGGGCCAAACCATCACAAACCTTATCCAGATCGTCTACGTCTCACAGCCGTTTGGGTTCGATGAGCCAACATTGGCAGGCATTTTGATCGATGCCAGACGCTGCAATAAGCGGGATGACGTGACCGGCGCGCTGGTTTGTCGGCATGACATCCACCTCCAACTACTGGAAGGACCGGAAGATGCAGTGCGCGCAGCCTATGCACGCATTAGCCGCGATGATCGTCATACTGGGGTAAAAGAACTCCTAAATCGCAAGATACAAACCCGATTGTTTGCAAATTGGGCGATGCTTCATGATCCTGCAAAGACATGGATTTGGACGGAAGAAGAAATCGCGAACGCGGCACTTGATCGCGCGGAGCCCACAGAAATCATAAAAGTATTCAAAGACCTGTCGGATCGGTCCGAGAAACCGGCTGCGCATTGATGCAACCCCTTCACGCGTCGATGCAGACGCGCTCGACGATTTGTAAATGGTGGGCGGAATGATGGCTGTGCACTCAGTGCCGGATGCGTTTACAACGGGGGAATGTGACCACATTGTTGCGGCAATTGCCAACATCCCTACCGATGACGCGCTGCTTGTGGGCCGAAATCGGGATCATAGTCTGCGTCGTGCGGAACTCGTCTGGATGGACGATGTCGGAGACCTGAGCTGGGTGATGAACCGATTGATTAAGCTTGTCAGTCATTCCAACAAGCACCGGTTTGATTTCGATGTGCGCGAATTTGCAGAAAGCCCGCAGGTATCCAGCTATGATGCGGCCAAAGGTGGCTATTTTGCCTGGCATTCTGACATTGGTCATGGTCCTGCCGCTGGCAAAAGAAAGCTCACACTTGTGCTACAATTGAGCAATCCGGACACCTACGATGGGGGTGACTTGGAAATCAGGCCAAGCGCCCACATCCAAATGGCCAATCGGGCGCAAGGATCAGTAAGTGTGTTTCCAAGCTTTGCGCTGCATCAAGTAACGCCGATGAAGCGAGGCATTCGGCGTTCACTGACCGTCTGGGCGCACGGCCCCGCGTTTCGCTGAAGGCAGCGAGAAAAGGCCAAAACGATAGACCCATCGACGGTGTTTGAAAAATGGTCAGGCTCACTAGCATTGTAAGTTAGGCGTTAAGCGACTACGTAGGTTATACGAAGTTGTACTCTTCTTCGGCAAAGGTGCATCGCCTGCCAGAGCCAGTTGCAATTATCTATCATTAAAATTCGATTGTCGCGTTCCTTAGCTGGAAGCTGATGCTTGGGAAAGTTGCCGATATTGTCGTGCACGACCATGCGTCATGTTCTTCCGTCTTGGCGGCCGGACTGACCAGCGATCTGCGACCGGGCATAGATTGCGTGTTGTCGATCAAACGATCTCGAAACGGCGCTGACAAAATGTTTTGTCAGCGCAAAATCAGCGTGGCGGCGCTTTCTCCGTCAAAGGATCAAAAATGACTTTTCCTGAATGGACGAAACCCGGCATCTACGGTGCTTTGGGTGGCGCGATTGCGGTTTCTATCTTAGGCTTCTCATGGGGCGGCTGGACAACAAGCGGCAATGCCCAAACCATGGCACAGGACTTGGCTGCTGAAGAGGTGACTTTGGCGATGGTGCCGGTCTGCCTCAATATGTCAGCGGCTGATCCGGAACGCACAGAGAAACTCGCAACTCTTCAGGGTCTCTCTAGTTTTGGCCGCCGCAACGCAATGATGGAAACGGGCTGGGCCACGCGCCCCGGTACAAATACGCCAGATCGTGACCTAGCGGCTGCTTGCCTCGCGGGGCTTGAGTTGGATGGATCATAATTCAAAAGTAACGCCGCAATCGTCAGAAATAGTTTGCGGGACATCAATGCTGGCGGACGCTCGGCTACTTTGGGTCGTTTTCATGGGCCCAATCATTTCTCTGCTATTTTTTGCAATGCCCGCCATGGCCCAAACCATGCCAGAAAACGCCAGCGCAAAGAGCTATGGCGACGGTTGGGAATGCAATGTCGGGTATCGGCTCACGGGAGAGACCTGTGCAGCTATTGTGGTTCCGGACAATGCCTATGAGAAGAACCGCGCTTATGGTTCCGGATGGGAATGTCATCACGGTTTTCGTAAAGTCGACGAGGTGGCCTGCGTTGCAGTGATTATTCCCGATGGAGGGTTTCTAGACCCCTCTGGCGAACGCTGGCGCTGTCTGCGCGGCTTTCTCAAAGTCGACGATGCTTGCCAAGAGGTCGTCGTGCCTGAAAATGCTTATCTTGCGGATAGGTCCGCGTGGGAATGTGGACGCGGGTTTGAAAAGACGGACGACAGTTGCACCGCAATCGCGGTTCCGATCAACGGATATCTGAACGGGTCTCGTTACGGTCAACCCTGGTCTTGCGAACGTGGGTATTTCGAACAGGACGATTTGTGCCAGGCCGTCGCAATTCCCGAATTCGCGTATTTCGACGATGCATCGTACGGCGAGGGCTGGAAATGCCAGAGGGGATATGAGGCTTCTGGTGAAGGCTGTGAAGTAATCAACGTTCCAGCAAACGCCCATCTCGACCGGTCGGGAAACCGTTGGGAATGCAACCGGAACTTCCAGAAATCCAAGGGGCTGTGCGTCCTCAATAATTGAGTGCATCGCATCACGACGTCCGCCTCAACACCGCGTCGAACGACAGTCTCAGCATCAAAAGGAAGACAAGATGAAAACCGAAATCCAGACGGTAGATACCGTTCGCCGCCCCGTCAGGGGCGCTCAGGCGCCCCCCATGATACGTGACACACAGGCACAATCACCTTCGCTCACCCAAATCCCCACAGCAGTTATCTATTGCGAGGGGAACTTTGCCAAAATTGACGGCAAGACGGCCAACGGCCTCGTGCGTCATTCAGAGGCCTACAGGATCATCTCGGTCATCGACAGCGCTCGCGGTGGCCAGAACAGCGGGCAGGTTCTTGATGACGTGATCAACGACATACCAATTCTCGAAAGTCTGGATGCAGTTGTCGCCCATGCAACTTCTTTGCCTGATACCTTCATCTATGGGATGGCCCCCTCAACGGGGCGGCTTTCGCCCACTGATCGTGGGGTCGTGCTGGACGCGATCGCGCGCGGCATGAACATCGTCAGTGGTCTGCATGAGTACCTCAGCGATGATACCGAAATTTCGCAAGCGGCATCGGAACAGCAGGTTACCATCCGCGATATCCGTAAACCCAAGCTGAGCAAAGACATGCGATTATTCGATGGCAGCGTCGCAAGTGTTCATGCACTGCGCATCGCCGTTCTGGGGACCGACTGCGCCATAGGTAAACGGACCCCTGCGACGGTCTTGGCCAGCGCATTAAATGCAAAAGGGATCAAGACTGTGCTGGTGGGTACAGGCCAAACGGGCCTGATGCAGGGGGCAAAATATGGCGTCGCGATGGATGCCGTACCGCCCCAATTCTGTTGTGGTGAACTGGAGGGCGCAATCGTTGCGGTTTCAGATACCGAGCAACCGGATGTCATTTTGATCGAGGGCCAAGGTGCGCTCAGCCATCCGGCGTTCTGCACATCGGCCTTTATCCTGCGCGGCAGCCAACCCGACGCGGTTATCCTTCAGCACGCCCCAAAACGCGCCCATCGCTGCGATTTTCCCAACATGCCAATGCCCACACCAGCAAGCGAGGTTGCTTTGATTGAGGCCTTTGCCGATACCAAGGTCATCGGCCTCACGCTCAATCACGAGGGCATGTCCGATGCTGAGGTCACAAATGCGATCTCTGTGCAAACAGACAAACTCGGTTTGCCTGTAACCGACGCCCTCAGTCGACCAGCGGCCCACTTGCTGGCGATGGTTGTCGCAGCCTATCCCGGCCTGCAGCAAGGAACACCCAAGGTCGCGGTTTGAGGTGCCCACGCATAGAAGTTGATCTGCGCAAGATACGCCACAACACGCAGACGATAGCTAAACGGTTGAAGAGACGTGGCATCCGTGTGACGGCAGTGACCAAAGCCGTGTGTGGGCATCCGGCCATCGCCCGCGCCATGCGCGACGGCGGCGCTGCGGGCCTGGCTGAAGCGCGTTTGAGCAATGTGAAGCGGTTACGACAGGCTGGTGTGACTTGTCCGATCACGTTGATCCGCACACCAATGCTGAGTCAGGTCGATGACGTCGTGCAAGCCTGTGAGGCAAGCTACAACACAGAGTTATCTGTGATTGCAGCGTTGGCCGCTGCTGCACGTCGGCAAAACAAGGTTCACGGCATCATCTTGATGGCTGAAATGGGTGATCAACGTGAAGGGATCATGCCACACGACCTTGGCGACGTGGCACGGGGTGTTGTTGATATGCCCGGTGTGGCACTGAAAGGCATTGGGGCCAACTTCGCATGTCTCAACGGGATCGCCCCGACGGTTTCAAAGATGCGGGCATTGTCTGCGCTTGCGAATGATGTCGAAGGGCAGTGTGGCCCATTCGTTGAGACCGTATCTGGCGGCAATTCTGCAAACCTGCCTTGGGCGACTGGGGGGAATGCCACCGGCCGGGTCAACGATCTGCGCATTGGTGAAGCCATACTACTTGGTGTCGACCCAGTCACAGGGGATCAGATTGGTGGCATGTATCGGGACGCCTTTACACTTGTCGCCGAAGTGATCGAGACGGATGCCAAGTCTGTGGACCCGCTTGTGGGCAACTTCGATCACACCTTGGCAAGAATTCGACTTGTTCCTGACATTTCAGAAATCACGCGGATCATTCTTGCCATCGGGCATCAGGATACGGACGCAGCAGGGCTTCTAATGCCTGCCGGCACCACACTTATCGGCGCAACAAGCGATCATCTTGTCATTGGCACATGTGATGCAACGCTCTGCGTTGGATCGGAAATGCGGTTTCAGATGCGTTATGGCGCTTTGATGCGCGCCATGGCCGCCTCGGACATTCAGATAAATCTGCGCAATGACAGACCCACGACAAACGCACACAACGTCCATGGCCCAAGCAAACACCTGGCATTAGTTTGAACAGTCCTGTTCAGACACGCATGGATGAAATCAAGAAGGAGAATGCCACTTGGCAAAGCTGACAAAAACAAGCGTATTCAAAGCGCAAGGCTCCAAGGCGGAAACACCATTGGACAAGACGACCCGTGTCGTTCGGAAAATGGTCGAAGAAGAGGCCGAGCAGCGACAAACCAAGATGAACCGTCTCCGGAACGCGCGCCTTGAGCGAGAAGCCAACACTCCGACAAAGCCGTCGCGCTAGGGCATAGGTTAGCTTCAACCAAGGCGGTTGCAGCAGAGCAATCGGACATAATTGAAGGAATTACGCATGACGCACGCAGACGAGAGTACAACAAAAGTGCACTATATCTGTCAGACATATGTGGAACAGAAGCCCGGCCGCGACGGGCAAGCGAGCCTGAAGATTGGAAAACAGTTTCAATATTCAACGGCAGCGGAAGCTCAGAATAGAGCGGAACGGGAAGCCCAGTCCGAGGATTGTGCCGGTGCGGATGCTTACATGATCAGTGAAGACCCAGACAGTGGCGAAGTCGGATCACCGAGTTTCCTCGTCAGGCTTGGAAACGTCCCGGAAACTGATGACTTTTAGTACTACGCTTCTGGTAAAAGATCGTGCACGCCGTATCCTACGACCGTGAGCCAAGTTCGATTGCAGTACAGACCTCAGCTACAGTACAGATCGAGCTTGCGCGGCGAATGACGGCAATGCGGGCTGCAACCGCAGCATTTAATGACCACGCCGAAGGTCCGCTACGGGCCGTGTCTGCTGGCGGCGGTGAATCTGTCCGGTAAACATGCTGCGATCGAGCTAATGGCGGCTCCGAGCCCAAAAAGACCGATGCTGCGGCGCTCACCAACGTCCGCTTTTCTAGGTGCGGCCCCAAAAGTGACAGGTTCAAAGCTGTTTGTGGCGTACAGGTATTGGCAAGACGCTTGTGTCAGGCGTACAGGACTTTCGGCCATCAACTCCGCTAGATTTTCCGTTCGAAGAACAACGCCTACATTACCCGGTTAGGAACTCCGCGAGCGTGCGGTTGTAGCTCTCCCAGCATGGGCTACCGTGCAAGGGCACGTGATTGGCCGTCTCCAGAACCACCAGTTCGGCCCCTGGAATGCCCGCCGCCAGCTTTTGTGCCTGCGACAGGGGGTGCACGGAATCGTCGCGCGCATGCAGTATCAACACCGGGCAGCGCACTTGGTCTAGCAGATGCGCGACTGTCGCATTGTTGACCGCGTCGCGGGAGCGCAGCATCATCTCGGGTGGGCAAGCAGCCTGCGTCATGTTCTGGACTTCGCGCCTTTCCTCTAGTGGACCTTCGGGAAAGTAGGCAGTCGCAAAGCCACTCGCGAAGGCGCTTTCGGGCCGCGCCCAACCCTCGGCGATCATAGCTCTCAATGCGTCTGGAGAGGCATCCGCGCTGCGCCGCGACCGCCCCTCGACATATCCTCCCACGATCGCCAGCCGCTCAAGCCGCTCGGGGTAGAGCGCCGCGAAGGTCAGCGCAGGAATACATCCGCCCGAATAGGATACCGCGGCGAAGCGGTCAAAGCCTGCCGCATCGACGACAGCCGCTGCGTCGCGCGCCTCGATCTCAAAGTCCAGGTCGCGCAGGACCCGTTCCGACTGGCCGCTACCGACGTTGTCAAAGCGCAGGTATCGAGTGTGGAGCGCCATCGACGATATCCAAGAGCGATGAAGCCCGTAGGCCCATTCGAGTTCCAGATCGTGGAGTGACGGGGGGCCGAACCGCAGCGCGGGCGAGCCCTCGCCGCTGACGGCATATGCGATTGCACTGCCATCCTCGCTTGAGCAATAGCGGATCCGCTGGGCCGCTGCGCCGGTCGCCGAAGAAGGGGCCGCAGCCGGGGCGATCGCGTCACCCTCCACCTCTGCCACCAGCATCAGCCCCCGCCGTGCAACGGTTCGGATGATCGCCTGTGCCTTGCCGGTGTCTCCGACCGCCTTTCGCGCCCCCGCGATGCAAGCAGAGATCGCTGACTCCGACACCACCCGACCGTCCCAGACCTCCTCTACCATCCGATCTCGCGTCACAAGGTCCCCGGCATTGCGCACCAATAAATGGATAAGGTCGAACACTTTGGGTTCTACGGCGACCGGGCTGCCGCCCCGCGTGAGCGTCAGGCGGGCATCGTCCAGCGTACAATCGGCGAAATGGTGTTCCATGTGTCCACACCTAAAACGTTTTTTGTGAGCCTCGCCAGCAAAATCCAAAGACCCTCAGGGTTTCCAAAGAAAATCCAAAGGGGTTCCAAGCCTTTCCCTTAAGCATGGGCGTGCAGGACCGGGCACCTTTGGGTCATTAGCCAAGGAGACACCCCATGATGACCCCGTTTCACACCGACCTCATGAAATACAGCACCCCAGTCGCTTCAACCACGCATGAGCGTCATGCAATGCGCATTCGGCGCCAAGTCCGCCGCGTGGTGTTCTCCGCCTTCATAAAAAGGGTCTTTTCGCATGTCTCGCGCTTCCCGGTGGCGGCGAAGCGGTAGCGTGTCAACGCGCAATCCTGATACCAACACGCCTGCCAATTCGACCTGTATCTTCGCGGCAGCAAGCAAATGCTGTTTGCCTTTCAGCTGAAATGCTTGGCGGTGGGTTGTTGTCGTGCAAGGGCGGCCTAGTGTGCATCGTCGGATCGTGCAAACTGTCGGGCTTTCTGCGAAGGCTGTGAACAACCGTTCTTGGCACGGCCGAACTCCAAAACGGACCTTGGCGCATACGTGGCGAACTAGCGCTTTGTCCGCGTTGTGTGAGTTCGTCCCGTATCCGATTTTGCACTTGCGGCGAATGTCGGCAAGCCTACCTTGGATTCTGCACCTTCCCTGACGCTGCATTATTTCGCAAATGCTGCGATCACCCCTTCGCAATGCGATTCAAGTCGCGGAAGCGATTATTGTCACACGGTTTCTCAAACCTCTTCCAAACTGAATTTTCGCTTCATCATCCTAAGATACTTTCTAAAAGCCTGCATGATTGAGCGAACAGCCTTGGAAAAAAATCGTTCGTGCGGCGCAAGCAAAACTAAGGGTTTCTTTGGAGGGATGGACTGAGTGTTCTGACTTAGAACTTGCGATTGAGCTTTAGGCGGTGTTAGGACCCTGTCGCTGTTAATGACGCTGGAGCAATAGTTTCCTGCCGCTCTGCACGTGGCCAACGCACAATCAGCATTGCCTCCCCCATAATACCATTTGTCTTCAACGTCACATCAAGTTCTGAAATCTGGCAGCTCAACGTGATTTGCCCTTGGCGCTGCGCTTTCGCCACGACTTGGACTTCGAGTGTCGTATCAGGGTGATCCCTTTTAAGCTGGTTCATAATCTGGGGCGCTGCTCCAACGGCCATATAAAGCGCCACACACGCCCCTGGCCGTAGATCCGCAATCGCATCCGGTACACGATAGCCTTTCTCACGGTGACCTGTTGTGAGGACCAAGGTGTCAATATTGCCCCGGTCGGTTAAACTTTCTCCAAGACTGGCCGCCGCAGCGCAGGCAGCGGTGACGCCCGGCACGATTTCAAATGGTATGTTTGCCGCTTTGAGCGCGTGCATTTCCTCGGTGCTGCGGCCAAAAACACCTGGATCACCGCATTTGAGCCGCACCACACGTTGCCCGCGCTTGGCTGCCGATACGAGCGTTTGTGTGATCTTTTCTTGTGGCCAGCTATGACACCCTGGTGCCTTGCCAACATAAATGCGCTCTGCATCACGGCGCGCAAGTTCAAGTATTTCAGGATCAAGCAGCCGATCGTAAAAGATTACATCTGCCTCTTGCAGACGTTGAACGCCGCGCAGCGTGATCAAGTCCTTTGAACCTGGCCCTGCACCAACAAGGCTCACGCTACCGCCCCTTGCCGCGCCAAAATCACCCGTTTCAATTGCAATTTTAATCATTTTGGCGGCGTCGCGCTCTGCGCCGCTAGTGAATAACTGGCGCGGACTGTCATTAAATACCCAGCGCCACAAATCACGTCGGGCACGCGGCGCCAAACGCGCCGATGCTGCCTGGCGCAACCGCCCGGCAAGGGCCGCAAGATCGCCTAAGCGCGGTTCAAGAATTTCTTCCAATTTAGTCTTGATCTGACGCGCTAGAACCGGCGCAGTCCCTTCTGTACCGATCGCAACGATAACAGGGTCGCGATCCACAATTGACGGGGTGATCGCGTCACATAAATCTGGCTGGTCGACCACGTTCACCGTTGCGCCAGCCTCTTTGGCCAGGGCGTGCAGCGCCATATCAATACCGGGACATCCCGTTGCAACAAAGACCAGCGCTGTATCTGAAAAACTGCTTGGTGATATGCGCGCGGTGTGGTGGGTGATGCGACCCGCTTTCACCAGATCTGATAACTCAGGTTCAAGTGTTGGCGCCAAAACGTCGACCTTTGCCTGGGTCTTTAGTATCAGCCGTGCCTTTTGCGCAGCTTGCTCTCCGCCGCCAACAATCACCACACGGCGGCCCGCCATTTGAAGAAACATCGGAAAAGTTTTCATGCCGAAAGACTTTCTGTTTGGTGACGGGAGGCCCACAAATCGCGTGCCATGTTTTCTGCGGCCGCTGGGGTGGGCGCTGCTTTGAGCGTCCAAAGCGCTAACGCGGCGGTTCCCGTGACTGTCGCGGTAGCGAATGCATCCTGCACATGCCCTTGCCAAAGCCGGTGCAGGTTTACATGTGTGCCAGGCTCATGCAGCCGGCGCGTTCTTTGCAGTAGTGGCGAGGCTGGTTGTTGAATATGCATGCCATCACGAAGGCCAAATACGATGGTTTCCTTTGACGGATGACGTTCAAATTCGCCGCCACCGCCCTTGATGATGCTCAGGGTTTGCTGCCCGAGCAACACTGCGGCCTCTGCCTGCAAGCTCCGATAAGAGGGATGAAATACACCCTGCACTGTCGCCGCGGCATTTGCTGGGTTCCACATGCGCAGCACGGTGTTGAAACATGAACGTAAACCAAATGTATCCCTAAGGCTCAGCAGTCTGAACGCGGCAGGGCAGAGCGTTTCAAGAGCAGAATAAGTGACGTTCGGGCCAGCAAGATCAATCGCTTCACGAACGGATGCTGATGCCGTTTGGTGAGAGTTCCATCCGTGCATCGACACATAAAAACCCGCCAGGCCAACCAACCTTGCGGCAAGCAAGAACAGCGGCGCGCCCCTGCTGCGCCCTGCTGCATAAGACGGCCAGTCAAGGTCAGCTTTGGGAAGGTGGCCGCGCACATGGTTGCGCAAAGCCGATGTAAACCCCGCGATTTCCTCTGGCGTTTCACCGCGTAAACGCATGACCATCAACAATGCGCCGACGGCTTCTGGAGCAACGTCACCTGTGAGGATCAACGCCATCGCGTCATGCGCTTCCGCCATCGTCATGGACCGCGCGCGCCCCTTGCCGCGGGCGACGATTTGGACATAGGGCGCAAGGCTCATTCAGCGGCCATCGGAAGTGCGGCTTCCGCCAAGAGTGTTTTCAGTTCGGGCTTGCACGACCCGCAATTTGTGCCAGCGCATGTTACCTCACCCAATGCAGCCACACTGTGTGCGCCGTTCGCTGCTGCGAGCAGCAAGGTATTGCGTCCGACGTTGAAACAAGCGCAGACCGTCGCGCCGGCATCCGGTTGATCAGACCCGTTGTGTCCGGCTAGGGCCACCAGTGGTGGCGTGCTTGTGCCGATCAGGCCGACAACGGTCGTCCGCGACAGAACGACAGGGGAAGGCGAGACAAAGAACAGCCCTGTGATCAGCCCAGCGCGCGACACGGCCATCCGGACTGTACCGGCAGATGGGTCGGCTTGTATTGCGAAATCCCCATCCCAAAGGCCGGACAGCGTGCGCATCTCTGTTTCCCAGTCGCTTGGTATTTTGCGGCTTGCTAGTTCTGCCTGCCAACCGGCTTGCGTCTTGGCAATCGCCACATAGGGGGTTTGCGGGGTGGGCTGCGAAAGGCTTGCAAGAAATCCGTACCATTTCGGCCGATAGACTGCGGCACTGACGGCGCCCGACTTAAGCGCGGGTTGACCTGAAAAAGGATCGGTCGCCGGAGCCACAACGCTGTTGATGGTACCTTTACTGGTGCGCTGACGGGTCCAATGCATTGGCGCGAACAGCTGTCCTTTCGCTATGCGCGGCGTGATCAACGCGCGTAGGATCGTCTGACCATATATGCTTTCAATCTTCACCAAGGCACCTGGCGAGACATCCATCGCTGCAGCATCGGCCGGATTTACCTCGACGTATGGTTCAGCAAGATGGGCCCCAAGGCGCGCAGATTTTCCGGTACGTGTCATTGTGTGCCATTGATCACGGTTCCGGCCTGTGTTCAGTACAAAGCGAGATTTTGCGCGTGCCGGTGCCTTTACAGGGATCATCCGCGCCTTTCCGTCGGGGTGGTAGAACTGCCCGTTTGCAAAGAAGCGCTGTCCGTTGCGAGGCCACTGTGTTGGGATGAGTGCCGCGTAGTCCGCATCGGCGAAGATGCTCAGATCCAGATCGCGTGGGAAATGCGAGACCGCGGCATCAAGTGCGATATACTCGGCAAAAATATCTGCGGGGGTTTGATAGGAGAACGCATTTGCAAAGCCCATACGCCCTGCCACATCGCTGATAATCTGCCAGTCAGGACGCGCCAGCGCTGGAGCAGGCAGAAACGCCCTCTGTCGCGAGATACGGCGCTCAGAATTGGTTACCGTGCCATCCTTTTCACCCCAACCCGTTGCAGGTAAAAGCACATGCGCCAGGTCATTGGTGTCGGTCTTTTCCATGATGTCCGAGGTCACCACGAAAGGGACGTTGGCGATGGCAGTGGCAACCCCATCCGCATCGGGCAATGATACGGCTGGGTTGGTCGACATCACCCAAAGGGCCTTGATCTTGCCATCGGCGCAGGCCTCAAACAGATCGACTGCCTTAAGACCTTCCGCAGTACAAATCGTCGGGCTGCGCCAGAAATCTTGTACAGCTTGGCGATGATCGGCGTTCGCAAGTTCGAGATGGTTGGCAAGCATATTGGCAAGTCCGCCCACCTCGCGTCCGCCCATCGCGTTTGGCTGCCCAGTCACAGAAAACGGGCCCATTCCGGGCTTGCCGATCCGACCTGTCGCCAAATGGCAATTGAGAATTGCGTTGACTTTATCAGTGCCACCCGCCGACTGGTTTACACCTTGCGAATAAATGGTCACGACTTTGTCGGTGTTGGCCCAAAGATCAAAGAATGCGTTGCGTTCTTGGGCTGACAGACCGCTTTGTGCGCTGTCCGTTTGTCGTGCGACATCAATTGCTGCATCCATGCCGTTCACATGGTCTGCCAGATACGATGCATTCAGCTTCTGCGCATCTGCCAGATGCGCCAGCAATCCGTTGAACAATGCAACATCACCATCGGGTGAAATTTGCAAATGTGCATCCGCCAGATCTGTCGTGGCTGTGCGGCGTGGGTCGATATTGACGATACGCATGTGTGGCCGCGCCTCTTTCGCCGCCGCAATCCTTTGGAAAAGCACCGGATGACACCACGCAAGATTTGAGCCGACAAGCACAATCAGGTCCGCCTGTTCGAGGTCCTCGTAGGTGCCAGGCACGGTGTCTGTGCCGAATGCGCGCTTGTGCCCAGCAACTGAGGACGCCATGCAAAGCCGTGAATTTGTATCAATATTTGCTGCGCCGATGAAGCCCTTCATCAGCTTGTTGGCGACGTAGTAATCCTCGATGAGCAGCTGACCGGATGCATAAAAGGCAACGCTGTCCGGGCCATGTTCCGCAATGGCTTTGCTAAACTTTGACGCAACCAGATCAAGCGCGGTTTCCCAGTCCGCGTCTTGGCCCATAACCTTGGGTCGCAACAGCCGACCCGCAAGATCGATAGTTTCGCCAAGCGCTGCCCCTTTTGAGCAAAGCCGTCCAAGGTTCGCGGGATGATCAGGATCACCCTTGATGGTCCCGTCCGCCTCGGCCAACACACCGCAGCCAACCCCGCAATAGGGACAAGTGGTGCGGGTCAAGGTCATGCGACCGCTCGGGCACGCAAGAATGTCCGATCCAATAGGATGCGCCCGCTTTCAATGCGCGCCGGATAGGTGTTTACCTGGCCTTCATCAGCGCCTTGCGCCTTCCCGGTTTCGAGCGAAATCACCCAGTTGTGCAGTGGGCAGGTTACGGATTTCCCGTGGACGATCCCTTCGGCCAGTGGCCCGGCTTTGTGCGGGCATGCGTTATCCAGCGCGAAGACTTCGTCGTTAGCCGTGCGAAAGACTGCCACGCATCCCAGCGCGGTTTTGACCATCCGTGCCCCGCGTTTGGGCACATCGTCGAGCGGGGCGATATCAATCCAATCGGTCATTCTGCCGCCTCCAATGAAAGATTTGCCAAAGGTTGGTAACGATCAGCTTTGGTCCGGGCATGTTCTGCCCATGGGTCTTTGCGATAGATTGTTTGGCTTAGCTCGAAACGTGCCACCAGTTCACTGCGCGATTGGAGATCGTCGACGATCCGTTCCTTGATCCAATCAAGCCCGACCTTTCCTATCCATTTATAGATGCGGTCGAGATATTTGGCGTTTTCACGATACAACTGCGTCACTGCTTTGATGACATCGATCGCATCTTCTTCAGTCGGTACCTGCAGCAGTAATTCTGTCTCTTTCACGTCCATGCCAGCTGCGCCACCGATGCTGACCTGATAGCCACTGTCGACACAGACAACCCCGATGTCCTTACAGGTGGCTTCAGCACAATTGCGCGGGCAACCAGAGACCGCGAGCTTGAGTTTATGCGGCGTCCATGAGCCCCAAAGCTCTTTTTCCAGTTTGATACCAAGTCCTGTACTGTCTTGCGTGCCAAAGCGGCAATGATCGGTACCAACGCAGGTCTTAACTGTGCGCAAACCTTTAGAATAGGCGTGACCGGATACCATACCGGCGGCATTCAGATCAGCCCAGATGCCAGGCAGATCCTCACTTTTGACGCCGAGAAGGTCGATCCGCTGCCCGCCGGTCACCTTGACGGTGGGCACCATGTATTTGTCAGCCGCATCTGCGATGGCGCGTAATTCATTTGGCGTGGTGATGCCGCCCCACATCCGTGGCACGACACTAAATGTGCCATCTTTCTGGATGTTGGCATGCTTGCGTTCGTTAATGAAACGGCTTTGTGGGTCATCTTGGTATTCCATCGGCCAATCGGCCAGCAGATAGAAGTTGAGCGCTGGACGGCAGATATGGCAGCCGCAGGACGTTTTCCAACCGCATTCCTGCCAGACCGCAGGCATCGACGTGAGTCTTTGGCTTTTGATCATGCGCCGCACGTCTTCATGCGTCATATCAGTACAGCCGCAAACCGACTGCGCTGCCGGCATGACGAATTCATCGCCAAGTGATACTGCCAGCACCTGTTCGACTAATCCTGTACAAGTGCCGCAGGACCCAGAGGCCTTGGTGGTTGCCCGCACGGCGCCTAGATCAGTAGCACCCGCTGCGATAGCGTCTTCGATTTGCCCTTTGCAGATTCCGTTGCAGCCGCAGATCTCCGCGTCACGCGGTAAGGCTGCAACAGCTGCTAAAGGGTCCAGGGGGGTCCCCCCTTGATAGGCGGGTCCAAAGATCAGCGTGTCGCGCATTTCGCTGATGTCGGTCTTGTCGCGGATCAGGCCAAAAAACCAGTTGCTGTCGGCAGTATCGCCATACATGACAGCGCCTTTGATCACGTTGCCTTCAATGACCAACCGCCGATAGACGCCGCGCGCTGGATCACGGAATACGATATCCTCGCGGCCTTCCCCATCGGCAAAGTCACCCGCGCTAAAGAGATCACACCCCGTGACCTTCAGCTTTGTGGACAGTTCTTTTTGCACAAATTGTGCATCTACGCCCAAAAGCGTCTGCGCGGCCACTTTTGCTTGCTCATATAGCGGGGCAACAAGGCCAAAGATCGCCCCGTCATGTTCGACGCATTCACCGACCGCCAGTACGTTGGCATCAGACGTGAGCATTTGATCGTCGACATGAATACCCTTGCCAACGGCCAAACCACACTCTTGCGCTAGTTTCACGTTTGGTCGAATGCCCACCGCCATGACGAGCAGGTCGCAGGGCAATTCGGTGCCATCATCCAGCAGAAGCGCCCTGACACGGCCATTCTCACCCAATATTTCTTTGGAGTTTGCGGAACACTTCACCGTGATCCCTTTATCCACCAGCGCTTTGCGCAACAGGTATCCCGCAGCCTCATCCAACTGCCGTTCCATAAGATGGCCCATGATATGCACAACCGTGACATCCACGCCGCGCGCAGCCATCCCGGCGGCAGCTTCTAGACCCAATAGACCGCCACCAATCACAACGCATTTGTTATCAGGCCCAAGGTCCATCATTTTTTGGGTGTCTTCCAGATCCCGGTAGGCAATGACACCCTCCTGGTCGTGACCGGGCAAAGGGATCATAAACGGAAGAGAGCCGGTGCCGAAAACCAGTTTATCATAAGTGATGACATCACCGTTTTCGGCTGTCAGGGTCTTGGCGTTTCGGTCAATCGCTGCAATGCGTTCCCCAAAGCGGCACGTTACCCCGTTGGCGTCATACCAATCGGCGTCATGGGTGACGATTTCATCATAGGTCTTTTCGCCTGATAGAACCGGCGACAACATGATGCGGTTATAATTTCCGCGTGGCTCTGCATTGAACAGGGTCACATCATAGCCGGCTCCGGCGTCAAACAGGGCCTCCAACATCCGCCCTGTCGCCATACCCGCGCCAACAACAACCAGTTTTTGTGTCATGTCATTTACTCCGCTGCGATGGCTTTTGGTTTGGGTTTCGCGCCATGCTCATATTCCTCAAGAAAATCGAGCACCTCTTGGCGGTAGGCGTAATAGTCCGGATGTTCCAAAAGCGCTTTTCGGGTGCGTGGACGTGGCAGTTTAACGTCAGTGATCTTGCCGATCGTCGCCTGTGGCCCGTTCGTCATCATCACAACGCGGTCCGCCAGCAAAATCGCCTCGTCCACATCATGCGTGACGCAGATGGCGGTGACTTTGGTACGCGACCAAACCTCCATCAGGACCTCTTGCAGTTCCCAACGTGTCAAACTGTCAAGCATGCCAAAGGGCTCATCCAGCAAAAGCAGTTTGGGTGAAAGCGCAAAGGCGCGCGCGATACCAACGCGTTGCTTCATCCCGTTGGACAGGCTTGCCGCACCTTTGTCCATGCTATCGGCCAGCCCGACCCGTTCAAGATAGTATTCCACGACATCCTGCCGCTCAGCTTGGGACGCCTTGGGGTAGACCTTGTCCACGCCGATCGCGACATTTTCCTTGGCCGTCAGCCAAGGAAACAGATTAGGCGATTGAAAGACGACGGCGCGTTCCGGATCGGCACCTTCAACATTCCAGCCATCGAGTTTGATCGCGCCTCTTGAGATCGGATTAAGCCCTGCTGCCATGGTCAAGACAGTCGATTTACCGCACCCCGAATGACCAATCAGCGAAATAAACTCGCCTTTGTTGATCTTGAGATCAAAATCCTCAACCACCGTCAGAGGCCCTTTGGGCGTTGGATAGACCTTGTCGAGTTGTGAGAAATTCAGGAATTTTTCCTCGATCCCACTTTCTTGGGCCTTTGCGACCGCTGCCGGCACGCCGTGAATTGGTGTCACTTCTGGCAAAATCCGCGTGCCGTCCACCTTTGCGGCAATGCCTACGTCCATCAGGTAGTTTGTGACCTGACCGCGCAATGCTTTGAATGCGGGATCATTGTTCATTGCGATCCGGTCGCGGGGCCGGGGAATGCTGACCTTGAATTCATCGCCCAATGTGCCGTCGGGATTTAGCGCGATGATGCGGTCGGCCAGAATTATCGCCTCGTCCACATCATTTGTAATTAAGACACATGTCTTTTTGTCCTTGTCCCAGATCGCTTCGATCTCATCGGCCAGATTTGCGCGTGTCAGCGCATCAAGTGCGGACAATGGTTCGTCCAGCAACAACATCTCTGGGTCCATTGCCAATGCGCGAGCCACATTTACACGTTGGCGCATTCCGCCCGACAATTCGGCAGGCCGCCGCGTGGTGGCATGGCTGAGGCCCACCATGCCAACGTAGTGATCAACCTTCGCAACGCGCTCTGCTTTCGACAGCTCGGGAAACATTGTGTCAACGGCCAAGGCCACGTTTCCGTTCACCGTAAGCCAGGGCATCAGTGAATAGCTTTGGAAGATCACACCGCGCTCGCGCCCCGGTTCTTTAATAGGGACACCCTTGTAGGTCACTTCGCCCAATGTGGGCATTTCCAGCCCAGCCATCAGATTGATGAGGGTCGTTTTGCCGGTGCCCGAGAACCCTAGAATGACGACAAACTCACCTTCTGCGACATCCAGGTTGATGTCTTTCAGAACAGCTGCCTCGCCATAACTCTTCGAGACGTTCTTGAATGAAATACTCATATCGCTCACCGGTTGTTCGAGAAGGTGAACATGGATTGTAGGGCATACATGACCCGATCCAACAAGAACCCGATAATGCCGATGGTGAACACAGCCACCATGATACGGGCCAGCGATTGTGACGATCCGTTTTGGAATTCATCCCAAACGAACTTACCCAGACCGGGGTTTTGGGCCAGCATCTCAGCGGCGATCAGAACCATCCAGCCCACACCCAGCGACAGTCGCAAGCCGGTAAAGATCAGCGGCAACGCCGACGGCAGAACAAGCTTTGTGATCTTCGTATATGTGTTCATCTTTAGAACGCGGCTGACACTGACAAGATCTTTGTCGATGCTGCTTACACCCAAGGCTGTATTGATCAGGGTCGGCCATAGCGAGCAAAGCGTGACCGTGATGGCCGAGATCAGGAATGATTTGGAAAACATGCCGTCATTGGTTGTGTAGACGGCAGATACAATCATGGTGACAATCGGTAACCACGCCAAGGGTGAAACTGGTTTGAAAATCTGGATAAGCGGGTTGAGTGCAGCGTTGGCGGTGACCGAAAGACCTGCCGCAATGCCAAGGGGAATGGCCACAATAGAGGCGATCAGAAACCCGAAAAAGACAGTTTTGATCGACGTCCAGATTTGATCGTAATACGTTGGTTTGCCAGTGTAGACGCGATCACGGACGCGGTCTTCATTGCCATTTGCAATCAATTCGGCGTTGCGCGCTTCTTGGCGTTCATAGAATGCAGCGGCGCGTTCGCCTTCGCGGATGGCGTCCTGTTGAAGGGCGCCAACCTGTTCCCAAACTTGCGCAGGTCCGGGGACAGCCCCCAGAGAGGTCTGCACGCGCGGAGCAAGTGTTGCCCACAGCATCAAGAACACGGCAATCGCAAGCAGTGGGACACCCAGCAAACGCCAGATTTCCCCAAATTGTGCGCGGGGGTTGTCGCCTGCAGCAGCCTTTAGAATTGGCGTCAGCCATGACAGGCCAAATACTTTAAACCATGCGTCTGCTTTGTTGATACGGGTAAAAAGACGCGCACGGCGGGCTTCTTTGTCAAATACGTCTGGGTCAATCGCGGTCATATCGGGCTTCCAACTGCTGCTTTTGAAAATGGTGGGATCAGGCAAAACCCCCTTTGCCTTGATGCAAAGGGGGTTTTGTTGTTTAGCCCTGGATCTCGTTATCAACGACAGTCTGACCGGACTTTAGGCCGATCGGCAGGCTGTCGATGTATGCATTTGGGGTGCGCCCATCGTACGGGATTGCATCAATGATATCTGCAGCGGGCGTTGCTGCTTTGAAGCCATCGCTATCCCACGGGAAGTCAGCTTCACTTGCCAGATCTTCATCCACAAGCAAGCGGGCGGCTGCAAGATAGAGATCGGGGCGGTACACTTCGGCGGCTGTTTCAAAATACCACTCATCCGACATCGTCTCGGGGATTTGGCCCCAGCGACGCATCTGTGTCAGATACCAGATCGCGTCTGAATAGAATGGGTAGGTCGCGTTATAGCGGAAGAACACGTTAAAGTCAGGTGCTGGGCGGACGTCGCCTTTTTCAAACTCAAAGAAACCGGTCATTGAATTGGCAATAACTTCATAGTCCGCGCCAACGTATTCCGGACGCGACAACATCGCCACTGCTTCGGGCCGGTTTTCGTTGTCGTTGGCATCCAGCCACATAGCAGCTCTGATCAGTGCTTTGGTCAACGCCAGTGTGGTGTTGGGGTTTTCTTCTGCAAATTCCGCGGTGATCCCAAAGACTTTTTCGGGGTTGTTCTTCCACATGTCGTAGTCGGTGATCACTGGCACACCAATGCCCTTAAACACAGCCTGTTGGTTCCAAGGCTCACCCACAGCATAGCCGAATATTGTACCCGCTTCCATTGTGGCCGGCATCTGCGGTGGCGGTGTCACGGACAACAGAACATCAGCTGCAATTTGCCCGGAGATATCTTGCGGGCTGTAATATCCTGGTTCAAGGCCCCCTGCGGCTAGCCAGTAACGGATTTCATAGTTGTGGGTAGAGACAGGGAAAACCATGCCCATATTAAACGGCTCGCCACGGTCTTTGTAGTCTTCGACAACTGGCGCCAATGCACTGGCGCTAATGGGGTGTTGCGGACGACCGTCGTCCATCAAGGGGACGTTCGGCTTCATTTCATCCCAGATTTCATTGGAAACGGTAATGGCATTTCCGTTCAGGTCCATTGAAAACGGGGTGATGATATGTGCCTCGGTCCCGTAGCCAATCGTCGCGGCAAGCGGTTGGCCCGCTAACATATGTGCGCCATCCAATTGACCACTGATGACGCCATCAAGCAGTACCTTCCAATTGGCCTGCGCTTCCAGTGTGACGAAAAGCCCTTCGTCTTCAAAATACCCCAGCTCATATGCCACTGCCAGTGGCGCCATATCGGTCAGTTTTATGAAGCCCAATGTCAGGTCTTCCTTTTCAAGATCTAGCATCTGGGCAGAAGCTGCCGAGGCAAATAGGCTGGACGAGGCCATCAAGACTGCGATCGTTTTTCTCATGGTGAGTTCCTTTTAAAGGCCCCGAAGGGCAAACAAAAAAGCCGCACGCAGGATCACGGGGAGGACCGTGTTCCATACGAGCGGCTTTGCTCTTGGGAGGGGTGCTGGCTTCGTTGTCAGCTCCGAAACTGGGGCAACATTGCCCTTTGAAACCATGTTGGCCGGTCTGGCCAAATGAGGGCAATGATATTTCTACGCTGCAGCAAGATTTTACGCCGCAATGCAGCAAGTGCTTATGATTTAGGCGTAGCGACTAGGAGAAATCGAAGGTTTTGCCGTCAAAAAAGGCATCAGGGGCAAGAATCATATGTCCGCGTGTCGAAGCGACAGCCGTTTCAAATTGTAGCGCGCCTTCCTGTTTTTCAGAGGCGCCCGGCATATCGGCCCCAAGGCCCGACAAATTTTGGCGGTACAGGTCAGATCGAAAGCATTTCTTTGCCTCGTCTATCCCCACACTGTCCGCACCGAGCTGACTTGCGATCCATGCGGCCTGGCTACGCCAGGGAAAGGTCGCGGCATGTCTATGAAACCGCAAGAAGCGTTCAATCGCTACCGGGGTGGCATGTTGTTTGGGGGCGATGTGGCCGGTCAACGCCGGATCTATCAGATCATGCGTCATACTTAGATGTTCGCTGCGGCCCAGAATTTCCACCGCAAGCGGTGTGTTCTGGGCCTTGTCGAGCCACGCACAGGCCTGAAAGACAGCGCGCATCAATTTGCGACCAATATCAGCATTCGCTTTGATCCAGTCGTGACGGACTGCAAGAACCTTTTCGGGTGCAAACTGCCATACATCACGACCGCTCATCATCAGTTGTGCGACGTTTTGTTGGACTGCGACACTTCCCCAAGGTTCGCCTACCCAAAAAGTATCAACAAAACCGTCAGCAATCGCATCAGCCATCCGTGGTGGTGGCACAGTGATTTCCTCAATCTGAAGCTCGGGCACGGAAGATGTCCAATACGATAGCAGCAGCCGATGCATAGAATGGTGAAAGGGGACTCCAACGCGCAGGGTTTCTCCCCTGCGCAGGCTAAGCGCGCGAAGCAGCGCATGCGCATCGCCAAATGGCACGTGGCCGATGTCTGCTGCCAACGTATTCGACACGCCAAAAACGGTTCCATTGACTGATAACACCATCAGCGTGTCGATCTTTGCCGGCAACCCACCAAGCCCGATCGACATGGCAACCGGCATTGGCGAAAGCATTTGCGCTGCATCTAAATGCCCAAGCGCTAACATGTCCCGCAGTGCGGACCAAGACGGTTGGCGCACCAGATTGAGCGCAAGACCTTCTTCAGATGCAAAACCCAATTCCTTTGCAATGACGAGAGGGGCACAGTCCACGAGAGGAACATAGCCACAGTTCAGAGTTGTCGGGCTCATGACAGCAGATCCGCTGCAGTCACGAGGGCACTGGCGACATCGATGACTTTGCGGTTTTGCCCCATCGCGGTTTTTCTCAAAAGACCATATGCTTCATCTTCTGACAGTTTGCGTTGACGCATGAGAATGCCCTTGGCGCGATCAATCGTTTTTCGGTCTTCTAGCGCCTGTTTGGCGGCGTTCAGCTCTGCCTGCATCTGACGCATCATCTTGAAACGCGCGATAGCCGTTTGCAAAACCGGTTTGATACGGTCCATTTTCAGCCCATCAACCACGTAGGCACTGACCCCTGCCATAAGCGCCGCCTGCGTTAGATCTTCGTCCGTTTGATCAACAAAGAGCGCCACAGCTCTCTTTGAGGTCTCGGTCGCGTGCGAGATATGCTCTAGCATGTCGCGATCCGGATTGGTCAGATCAATAAGAACGATATCGGGTGCGAAACCCCTCACAGTTCGTTCGAGTGCGGAAATCTGTGCAACAGCTTTTACATCGGACCAGCCTGCAGTGTTCAATGAGTCAACGATCTCTCGGACACGTTCTGGATTTGGCTCAACAACAAGAATACGAAGGTCTGTGTTCATACGCTGTCATTCTCTGCCAATCGTGAGAGGTCAACTCAATCATGAGGCATCTTAAGGTGTCCTGGGTGAATGATGCACATTAATGCAGCATTTCGCAGTCAACTGCCTACATTTCGCTCCACCTAAGATGGGCTCGACCGCAAGCACAACACATTCAAGGCAGGCAATTCGTAAGGCATTGTGAGCATAAATCTATTGAAGAGACGTCCCCCTTAACCGCCAGTGCAATTTACTACGCTCACAGCATAGTGGAGACGGCTGTTGATATTGATACGGCTAAGGTAGGCACCGTCCGCAACTTGATCCTTGACCGCTACATCTATGCTGCGGGCCGTACGAATGGCTGGTTATTACGCCTTATTGCAGCATCAAAATCTTCGCCCCCGCAGCACCTTCCGCGCTGCTTGCGCGTGCAGCGAGAAAAAGCTATGGCCGATTTGGGCTCTTTTGGCACCTTTGCTGCAATGCGTTTGAAGGTCGGCTTCACGAATTTCGGACGATTCATCCACCAAGCCGCAAAGAGAAGGCTCAGAATGTCTTCCCTGTTCGCTCTGACCAATTCGCTGATGCCAAACCAAGATTCCCTGTTAATTGACTTAGGGAACTCCTGCCTAAGCCACTGTTTTCGTAATGGCAATCCGTGCGATAAACTCGAATATCAACAAAATTGGGATTTTTCCCTGTATTTTCCCTGTTAACAGGGAAACCTAGCGCAGACCGCCTAGCTCCAAACTGCGCCCACAGCCAGCATTTCTCCTCAAGACGCTGATACGCAGAGCTCCAGTAAATAGTGCCGTTGTTTCCGGAGGTTGCGAGGGTACGTTTCGGAAGCAGATGCTCTACAGCCGCATTTTTCTACCAAACAACCGCATCAGTCTGCATTTGCCATTTCCGCGATACACTTAGCAGACATTTTAGAGGTTTGCGCTGCGCATCCCAATAATCTGGGCATCGGTAAAACGACACTGTCGCATTTGTTTGCTCCTTCAAAGGTTGAGCAAACTCTACATTAGACTGAGGGAAGTTTCGGGGGGCAGGTCATGGTCAGCAGATGAATCGGTCATATTCGAGAACTTCTGAAACGCTTAATTAGCCTGACGACTGGACTGTCATCAGAACAAACTAGATTGACGGCAGCTCCCATTTTCGCAATTATTACAGTAAGTAGCTCGGAAAATAAGCCTTTCGGAGCCTGAAACAAACCAAATTATGTTTATTCTCAGAAGGTTCTTGAGCTTTGCCACACTCCCGGGCTCCGGCGGTCCTTGACCAAAGCCGGGAGCGAGATACCAACAGACAGCCATCGGATCTACCATATCGCTTTTCGATCTGGCTGGATGTTCTCAGAGTGACGGCTGTCTTCACGGTAGTCCTAGGTCATTTGGCTGAAGGTGATTTTTTTCAAACCCATATTTTCATATTTGCCAATCTGAACCTTGCCAGTGATGCCGTCATCATATTCTTCGTTATTTCAGGTGTCGTAATTGCGTTGGCGGCTGAAAGAGACGGAACTCTCGAACGCTTTGCCTTTCATCGGCTGACGCGCCTTTGGAGTGTCTTGCTACCCGCCATCATTCTAACAATCGCCTTTGACGCCATAGGGGCTAGACTTGCACCTGAGGTCTATGAACTTGTAAATAAAAATGACGAACACGCATTCGCATACGAATTGCTGCGAACAATCAGCCTCACAAATGGCTGGCACGGCACCGTAAGCTCTGTGACGTTTGGATCAAACATTCCTCTCTGGTCGCTGAGCTATGAGGCGGCATTCTATTTGATATTTGCCATCGCGCTGTTTTGCAAAGGCCTTCTAAGGCTCTTTTTGATAGGCGTTATTGTTTACCTCGTTGGCTTGCCGGTCATTCTGCTTATGCCATCATGGTTGTTGGGGGTGCTCGTTTTGCACGTCAAGCCCCGACGGGTATCAGACCCTGTTGTCGGCTGGACATACGCGATTGTTGGTCTTGCTATCTTGTTCTTACTCAGCTTGCTGAGGATAAATCACGATCTCCGCGATGTTACAGAGCAACTCTTTGGCACCGTGAATTACCGGTACGTCCTGCAGTTCGCTGATGAGTTCCTGTGGAACGCCGTCATAGGCATTTGCCTTGCAATGCATCTGGTCGGTGTCAGAAGACTCACGTCGCAAAGCACGCCTGCGGCGCCCAAGTGGTTCGGCAAATCTGTGCGCTGGACCGCCGGGGCGAGTTTCTCCATTTACGTCGTCCACTACCCAACATTGCATCTTCTAAAGGCGATCTTGCCGGAGGCAATGCCTTTCTATGACGGAGCGCTTTTGCTGTTTACGCTAGCCATATGTTTCTGTTTCGCTGCGGTTTTTGAACGCCCCATAAAACCTCTTCGTAGGCGCCTTCGCCCATATTGGCTACACTTTGTGGGTTGGTTTGTTGCAACGTCCACTGCCGTTGATGATGGGGAAAAGAAGCGAACGTCGTGACTAAAATACGTTGCAACAGCCGCGACATTGCCGATGTATTGGTCGGGTATGATTTGGTT
Source organism: uncultured Paracoccaceae bacterium (assembly GCA_947496605.1). Classification (GTDB taxonomy): domain Bacteria; phylum Pseudomonadota; class Alphaproteobacteria; order Rhodobacterales; family Rhodobacteraceae; genus Yoonia. The sequence goes on from CANMDF010000008.1 coordinate 32,232, forward strand.
GTTGAATGAAGTCTTTCCAAAAAAGGTGTTCAAAGATTGGCCGTCACCGGATGACAAGTAAGTCAAAAAAATACGCTACCATCGCACTCCTTTTTGCGGTGGCTTTTGGTTTGGGTTTTGCTGACTTTCGAGGTGCTTACCATTGGGCCTCTGGTAATCCGAGTAGCGGTGAGGCGAGAGGCGTTTTTTCACGCTCAGTCATAGTGGAGAGAAAGACCCGCAGGGAGTTGTTCGCGCAGTTTTCTCCAACATCAGAGTTTGTCATGATTGGCGATAGCATAACGGCGCGCGGTCATTGGAATGAGTTTCTTCCCCAATTCAGCTTGGCAAACAGGGGGATAGATGGCGACACAACCCAAGATGTTTTGGGTAGAATGGACGGGATAGTGAGCGTACGCCCACGTGTCGCGTTTGTGATGTTAGGCATTAACGACTTAAGTTATGGCGTTGGTGTAGATCAAGTTTTCTCCAATTATTCCCAGATCGTGGAAACGCTGATATCCAACGGCACAACACCAATTATTCAGAGTACGGTGGCGTGCAGTATCGCAATGTGTGGCGGCAGAAATGACGACGTAGGTGCGCTAAACCTGAAGCTTCAGCGCTATGCAGATGAGCGAGGAGTAATGTTCATCAACCTCAATGAAAGGCTGGCCACCGTCGAAGAGGGTCTAAGACAGGATCTGACAGACGATGGTTTACATTTAAACGGTGCGGGGTATGCGCGTTGGATAGACCTAATCGAACCTGTTTTGAACGACTTGGTAGCGACCAACCGGTAAATGTCATCACACGATCTAGTGTTCCAAGATGTCTGTCATCAGAGTTCTTGGAACCAATGGCGGCCTAACCTAAGAGAGAGTTTGGCTCATCTTGTTTGTTTGATTATGCGGCGTGCTGGCGGTGATGCAAGCGCCGCGCTTCCGAGTGTCTTTCGGTTGATCCTTTCGCGTTGGCAGTACAATCCCCATTACGGGCAATTGTGCTGTGCTCTGCATTTTCGGGAGTCTGCGCGCATACTTTTGAAACATTTTGCCTGCAGATTAAAGCGGTGACAATAAACGGTTTTGGCATATTGATGCATCCTACGTAAGCGTTGCATCTGGGGCCCAAATCGACGCAAGAATTTCCTCCTGATCATGACATACTGCCGCAAAACAAGACGAGGCGGCAGTCATGGGGAAATTCCCGCAATCCTTCGAAGTCTACGGCTTCACTATCGAAGTCCACGCTGGCGGCCGCCGTGTTTGGCCACCCAGCTTCAAGCGGTTCGTAAAAGACAAGCTTGACTGCGGTGAATTGGCGGTCGGCGACGTCATGCAAACCTGCAACGTCTCGCAGTCTCTCGTCTACAAATGGCGCTCAGATGTCCGACGCGCCGGCACGCGCAAGACATCGCGCCGTGAAGAACGGGTGTTCTCAGAGATCGTCATCCAGGACAATACATGTCCGAAACCAGCTAATCCCAGCGGGGATCAAATCATCCTCCGATTCAAGGATGTCGATCTTGCCCTTCCTGCCGCTTATCCAGTCGATGATCTGATTAAGGTTATTCTGGCTGTTGAGGCATCAAAATGATCTCACCATCCGGCAATTTCAAACTGTATCTGGCGTCGAAGCCGGTCGACTTTCGCAAAGGGATGGATGGCCTAGCGGCGATTGTCATGAACGAATTTGATCTGGATCCCTTCAGTGGCGCCATCTTCATTTTCCGCTCCAAACGGGCGGATCGGCTGAAACTGATCGTTTGGGACGGTACGGGTCTCGTCATGACATACAAGCGCATTGAGGGTGCCGGCTTTGTCTGGCCGCAGATGGCGGATGGAGTCATCACCATCAATCGATCGCAGTTCGAGGCCCTGTTTGAAGGCCTGGACTGGCAGCGCGTCGTACCGCGACACACTCGCCGACCGGTGGCGGTCTAGATGGCCGAAGGGTATCTGTCATGACATGCGATATGATGCCGTCACCAAAAATGACCGACCCGACGCTCACCTGGAGCCGGGACCAATGGCTTAGCTGGGGCGATATCAATGATCCTGCGCAGGCTGATCAAATCCGCTTCCACTTTCCTAACGCTGATCCGGTCTATGTCGCCGCACTGCAAGGGCTGCTGCGCACGGCGTGGTCGTTTAACGCATCGACCAATCGTCACCTTCAGGTTTACGGCGACATTGGTGAACTTTATGGGGCCATCGTCCACGACATCGCGTTGCATCGGTTCAGTGCCGAGGGTTCTGACGGACGGCTTGGTGACGACTTTGTCGGAATCAAAACCATCTCGCCTTTCAAGAGCTGGAAGGTTGTCAATCTACGCATGGATCGACACTTCAGCAAACTCCTTGCTGTGCGGGTCATGCAGGACTTCTCTGTGCAAGGGGTGATGGTGTCTCGATCCGCGCTGCCAAAGCCAGACCGTTCCGAGATGATCATAGAATGGGATTCTTTGCGACAGCTGGCGTGAGCGGTGTCGAAACCCCAGACATGTTCAAAACCTGAAAACAGGGACAAGCACCGAATGACAACCGCCCCGACCCCACGTGTGGCAGGCAGCTCAAAACTGACTTGAAAGAGACGACAACACTGGAGTCCCCACTATACAAGATCCAATGATCATCGACATTCCGGCTTCAGGTCTTGCCGCGATACACCGGCTTGCTATCGAGGCAGCACTGTCGGTCGAACTGTATGCGCAGCAACTGATAGGCGAGGCTGTTGCGGCGTCGGACGCAGGCTCGCTCGAAGACGCGTTCATTACGGGAGAGATGTCGGGAGAACCGCAAACCTTCGATCGGCAGGCCTTTCGTCAGAAGATGAACGTGATGCACCGCGTCCAACTTGGAAGGCGACCCATGCCAGATGTCGTCATCACGGAGATCCCCGGTTCTATCATTGTCGCGTTAAACCAAGACGCCAAAGAAACCGGGCTGTCTGTGGAAGAGTACGCCAAGAACCTGATAACGGAGACGGTCAGCAGACACGTGGCAAAGATGGACCGCGCCCAGGACCCGCTCGCTGCAGCACGCGCACGCGGTGTGAAAAGATTTGCGGAATTGTTGTCACGCGAAGACATGTGGACCGCGGAAGAGATCGCGGTTTTGCTCGGCCTTTCAGCGCAACAGGTCGATGAACTACGACTGGCGCATAGGATCCTCGGGATCACAGGTCCAACCGGTGAGACCAGATACCCGCGATGGCAGGTCAATTCAGATGACACGATCATCGACGGTTTGGACGAAGCGCTCGCAATCCTTGGCGACAATGGTGCTACCGCTTACCGCATCCTTTGCGAGATTTTTCCTGATGGACGCGACAACACCCACTGGCAGTGTCTGCAGGATGGAAGGAAGACGGACGTCCTCAAACGTCTGCAGGCGATCGCACGCGGCGATTTTGTGTGAATATGCCAAGCAGTCGGGAGAACTCATATCCAAGCACGGAGGCTGCATATCGACCGTTCGATGACCGCGAACCTAATGACGGCAGAGCGGGACAAACCCGACCTTGGTGTTTGGGCATGCTGCTAACGCAGCATCCGTTTGCATATGCGGCACGCTGATTGTTGCGGTGCGACGCAAGTCACCAATCCGGTCATTCGTGGACCTCGATTACATGCGAACCGAGACCGCGCTTTCGTTGCTAGCCGGTCAGACCATCGACTCGTGGACGAAACCGGCTTTCATTCGATCATTAGGGCCACCGCCCGTCATGCAGCTCTAGCATTAAACGGATGTATTGGCGCGTTCCGCAAGTGAAATGGCGCATTAGGCATTTGGCTGAACAACGTCCTTCCCCTATCTTCCAAATTTGGAGGCACCTATGCAACGATCATCGCAGCAACCAACTGTACATGTGGGAAAGGTCTGGCGGCTCATGCTGGCCGATTTGGACCTCAGCGACCTGGCTGTCCTGCGGCGTGCCGGCCTGCCAAGTGGGCTATTAGATTGTGACGGTAGCCGCATCACGCTCGACGAATTCTATGCACTTTGGGAAAGCTTTGACGCAGAAGCCCAATCACCAACACTGGCGCTCGAGCTTGGTCAGATCGAGGCAAGCGAGTTCTTCGATCCTGCCTTCTTTGCGGCCATGTGTGCGCCTAACATGACGGTGGCGGGGCAACGGCTTGGCGAATTCAAGCGCCTTGTGGGGGCCTTCAGCCTTGATGTGGAGGTGATGCCAACGGCGACCCGGTTTAGCTACCGGTGCAAATACCGGCCCGATTTGCCAAAGACGCTCGCGGCAACTGAGATTGTCTTTTTGGTCAATTTGCTGCGTCGCGCCACACGCCGGCGCGTTGTGCCGAAGGCTGTCGTCCTACCATCTGAGCTCCAAGAGACGTCCGCGTTCGAAGACTGGTTTGGATGTGAGATCTCTCATGGTGAAGCTGCATTTTTCAGCCTCGACCCGATCGACGCCATGCGACCGTTCCTGACGCATGACAATCAAATGTGGCAATCCTTTGAGCCGGAGTTGCGGCGCCGGATGGACGCAGCGCGCGAAGACCTCGGCATGAGCGCCCGCGTTGAAAATGCCCTGCTGGAGCTCTTGCCCAGCGGACGAACGCAGATCGATGACGTGGCGGGTGAACTTGCCGTCAGCCGCCGTTCGCTGCAAAGGCGGCTATCGGAAGAAGGCACATCCTGGCTGGATGTTCTTAACGCCGCGCGCATGCGATTGGCGAAGCATTATCTGACAAATACGAACCTCGGCACGGTGGAAGTGAGTTTCCTGCTTGGCTTTGAGGATCCCAACTCCTTCTTCAGGGCATTCCGGCGTTGGACAGATAGCACACCCGAGGCCTGGCGCGAGGCGCAGAGGCTGAAAGCGTGAAGTGGCGCGTTGCGCAAGTTTTTTGGCGCAACCTGCGAGTGACGCAGCGTCTCTGAGTATCCATATTGAGATCAACGCAACCTGATCTTTGTGAGGAACCATGACCATATCCACTGCTATCCGTCGCCACGCCAGTGCAAATGTTGCTGGTAAGAAGGTACTCTACATTGTTTCCAACCCTGCGACCCTGATGGGATTTCCGGTTGGGTTCTTCGCCGAGGAAATGACCGGCCCGTTCTTTGACCTGATGTAGGCTGGCTGCACGGTCGATATCGCTTCGCCCAAAGGTGGCAAAGTGGAATTTGACGGCTTCTCGGACCCTGAAAATGAGGCAACGCAATATCCCAATGACCTGATCACGCTTGGGTTCAAACACCACGCGACCTTCAGCAAACTGTTAGATAACACGCCCTCCATCGCAGATGTGAACATCAGCCAGTATGATGCAGTCTGCGTCGCAGGTGGCGGAGGCCCGCTGGTCACGTTCAAGGATGACACCGCGCTGCACAAATTGATTGCTGATTTCTATGAGAACGGCAAGATCATCGGTCTGATCTGCCACGGCACCTGCCTGATGCTCTGGACGACGCTCAGCGACGGGACGCTGATGGCGGACGGCAAAACCTGGACGGGCTATCCCGACAGTGAAGAACAGATGATGGATGCGGCCTTGGGCACCAAGGTGAACGAATACACTATCGAGACTGAAGCAAAGAAAAACCCGAACACGACGTTTGAGTCCGCCGCCCCACTGGCCCCTTTCGCGATCCGCGACGGGCAGATCATCACCGGTCAGCAGCAACACAGCACGCGGTTATTCTCTGATCTGCTGATCGAGGCGCTAGCTGAATAGTCGGACAAAGCTCCGCCATAATCAAGAATTCAAGGGAGTATTCAAATGACGAAGGTCTTCTTGACCGGTGCGTCCGGTTTCATCGCCAAACACATCCTGCGTGAATTGCTGTATAAGGGCTACGCCGTCCGCGCTTCGGTCCGGTCCGAAAAACGCCAAACAGAGCTGCAGGAACTGTTTCCAGAAGCGACGCTGGAATTTGCAACATTGGATCTAACCATGGACGAAGGATGGCAGGATGCCTTGCAAGGCTGTGATGTGCTGATCCACACGGCCTCGCCATTTCCGCTGACTGAACCCAAAGACCCGCAAGACCTTATCAGACCCGCTGTGGACGGCACATTACGGGCGATGCGCGCGGCAAAGGAGGCCGGTATCACGCGGATCATTCTGACGTCGTCCTGTGCCGCGATCTACAAACAGGCGGACAAGCCGAAGATGCAGCCTTCGGACGAAACCAACTGGACAACGCCTGACGATCCCTCGGTCGGGTCCTACGAAGCCTCCAAGACGCTGGCGGAAAAAGCGGCCTGGGATTTTGTCGCAGACAACCCCGAGATCGCGCTGACGACCATCAACCCTGGCGCTGTCTTCGGCCCGCCGATGGATGCTCGCTATGGGGCATCGCTTGAGCTAGTTGAACAGTTGATGACCGGCAAGGTGCCGATGGCACCTCCCGTCGACATGGTTGCTGTCGATGTGCGTGATGTGGCGCGGATGCATGTCGCGGCGATCGACCTCGAGGCGGCCAAAGACCAACGCTTTGCCGCAGCAAGCGGAACCTATTCTCTGCTCGAGTTCGGTAAGATGCTGAAAAGCTGGGATGCGAGCCTAAAAACACCGGGGCGAGAGGCTCCTGTCTGGCTGCTGCGGATCATGGGGCTGTTCTCCAAGGACGTGAAAGGGGTTCTGGAAAATGTCGGGCGCACGCTCGCGGTCTCTGGAGCGAAGGCCGAGAAGACCTTCGGCTTCAAATTCATCCCGGTCAAGGATGCGCTGGTCGCTTCGGCCACAGCTGTCCAGACATACAAACTGAAAGAGAATTCCAAATGATCACTGCATATCTGTGGGGCACACCCAACGGCTACAAAGTGGCCATCGCACTTGAGGAAATGGGTCTCGACTATGAGATCAACTGGGTCAACATCGGCACTGGCGAACAGCATGAGCCTGACTACCTCAAAATTTCTCCCAACGGAAAGATCCCTGCGATTGTTGATCATGATACCGGGATCAGCCTGATGGAATCCGGCGCGATCCTACAATATCTGGCTGAAAAGACCGGTAAATTCGCAGGCGAAACCTCGCAAGACCGCTGGAACGTGACACAGTGGCTGCATTGGCAGATGGGCGGTCTTGGTCCTATGATGGGACAGTCCAATCATTTTCGTGGGCTGACGGAAAAGGTCCCCTACGCCGAGACCCGCTACAAGAACGAGACCGCACGCCTTTTCGATGTCCTCGAGACGCAACTGAACGGCCGCGACTATATTGCAGGCGACTACTCCATCGCCGACATGGCAGCCGTCGCTTGGGCCGGTATGGCTCCGATGATGGAAGATGATCGTTTGACTGCTTGCAGCAACGTCATGGGTTGGATTGAACGTAACGTGGCACGCCCTGCGACGGCCCGGGCCATTGCGCTGTCACCTACCTGAGTGCAACAGGCTACTTCGCTGGTGAAGTGCCAAATGCTGCTGAACCGAGTTGGGTGCGATTGATCTCAGACGGACCTGACTTGGATCATGCTTGCCATTGCTCTCGACTAGCGACACGCGGTTTCTCCCGCAATTAACCTTTACCAAGTCAGACACGGCCAATTTGACAAGACCGCATCCACGTAGCTAGTTGTCGATGGCGACGTTAGACAAAGCCAAATCCCCTCGATAACGCGCCAGTTCGAGCCACGCGCGTATCGCCCAGACTTGTTTTGGCAGCAAAGACCGTTTTTGACTCAGGAGACGCCCCGTTTTCTAGGCCATGGGTTTCGGGAATGTCGCGGAAAGTTGGACTCTTGGCAAGATTTGCCCTCCGATCCTCCCTCAAAACCCAGTCATCAGCGCTTCGCCGACTATAAAGCACAGCTTACCTCGAATGACTGCTTTATTTGCAGGTAAACACTGCTTTGCATCGTGCACGTGTGGCGATTTTCGTGCTGCGCGCGCACGCAGCGAAAAAGGTGAATTCACAGGTTGGGCTCCTTCGAGACCTTCGCTGCAACTTGGATGAACGTCAGCTTTTGGGTTGCCGCCCGCTCAATCCTTGAATGGGAATTCGCTGTTCAGATAGTCGCTTAGACCCAAAGTTTGTAGCTTCTTACGAATTTGCGCAGCCTTTCTCGTAGACCAAGCGGCGAGAATGGCTGAGGCCGTCGACAAGGGGAGGCAGATAAGCTGCGCGTTCCCGAGTTGTTCAGCTCTGACCAAATCGAAATAGAGTAGAACTGGCGTCAAGCTGGCAAACAAAACCGAAATGCCAAGGAATATCCACGAAGCTAACTCCAGTTTGCTAGCGCGGCTCTTCATCTTTTACTGGGTCGGCGCGATCCAGTTCCAAAGCATAGTATCGATCTGGCCTCTGAGATTTTCATCGCAAACGGGGCAGGACTTGGCTGAAAGCTGCAGTCGACCGTCTATCTCATCAAAATGTAGATACTCTTCCCGACCGCAGCCCCGACATTCGAAACGATGAGGACATGAGCCAAAATCGATTACGCGCCGAACAAAATCAGTGCGAATAGAATCTTCGGTTTTTGTCTTGAGCTCATCTAGTGCATCATCAAGCAGCCGACTGTCTCGCACCGAGGCTAGGTCCGGTATTCCTGCGCTGCGCATTGCTAAGCTGCCTCTGACATCGATACGATTAAGCTGTTGAGCAGCGGGTCAAATTGCAAGTTGGCGGGGCTTGCGTCTCGATCAGATGTGTAGAGTTGAGCCTCTACCTGCATCGCCAAAGCTAACCGCTTGTCAGGATCAATTATTCGGTCCAGCTTCCGCAGCTGAGCGTCGATAAACCTAAAGATCTTATCGTATCTGGCCGCTATGGCCTGGTTCCTTTCGAGCATTCTTTGCGTACCGTCATCGAAAGCCAACCAGGAAATATCTAGCCCGTATTTATCCGCGACGTTGCGCACGACAAAAAAAGGAACTTCTCTCTCAGCCCTTTCGTAGCTCTGATAGGCGCTGCGACTAACGCCTACAGAAATTGCAAATTCCTGTTGGGACAACTTGTGCTTCTTACGCACCTCACGGAAGCGTTGGCCCAGTCCATGATCATAGCGCGCCTGGTTCAAGATCAAAATCTCCAATATTGACGCATATGGCATCATATGCTAGCGAATCGGGTGAGCAATGAGCATAACGAAGCAAAAGCAGACAAAAAGTCACAAAATTCCCCTGGGGATGTAGGCAATGAGCGACCGGCAACAATCTGAGCAAAAACAACTTGAAACCCCATCTGAACTCGCCTCACGAGTTGGTTTGCCCGTCGCAAGTGTACGTTATTTGATAAAGACTCTGCAGCTTGAACATATCTACGTAACGCCAGGCAAACGAAACCCAAAGATACCAGCCGGCTCTTGGGAAAAATACGTGGCCGCGAATACGATCGCATCATCCGAGAAAGCGGGGCACGACATGTCAGCTTAAACACAAATGACATGGGCCGAAAAAGGTTGAGCCCGGCGGAGTAGGATCCATAGCCGGGCTCGGAAAATCACTGCTAGCGATTTCGTTTATCATCCCATCGTTAGCGCAAGAAATCAAGAGCAACCGTGTGCGATATTTCGGGCACGGTGTGCGAAGCGGTGTTTTCGACACGCTTCAGATGAGGATGAAACACTTACATGGCTACGGCTGTCGACATACTTGCTGACCTGCGAACAGCGCTTCACGTCGAAGATTATTCTTTGGCGCGAGAGCTCTGCGATGTCCTTGGTGCTATAGTTGAAGATGACCGGAAGGAAGCTTTCCGCAGTTCTGCGCGCATCAAGCAGTTCGAGCTGACAATGAAGCAACTCCGAGCCCAGCTAAGAGAAAGAGACGAACGGATCGCGGTTCTCAAGCATGAACTCTGGGCGAAGGGGGCCGATACCTTTGATCCTCCCAACGATGAAGAAACAGAGCGAGGTGACGCCTCAGCCGGAGACAGCAAGTCTGGCAAGAAGGGTAGCACTAAGGCTGGCAACAAGAATTATGCCGCGAATTCCCTTGAAAAGCCGAAGAAGGACAGCACCGGCCGAGGGCCAAGCGATTGGAGTTGCTTTGATCATTTCCCAGCTAAATACGAGGGTCCGCTTGAATGTCCGTGCGGGTGTGGCGGACAGCCTCGATCCTTCTATCTGCAAAAACGACTGAAAGTCCGGCCTGTGTACTACTGGGTCGAAGTGACCGATGTTCCCAAATTCCGCTGTCGGTATGATTTCGACGGTGAAGAGCGGATGAAAACCATGCCGTTCGACCCAACACTCTTGCCTGGGACAAATATGACCAGCAGCGTCTTGGCCTACCACGTCACGCAACGTTTCGCTTGGGGTCTGCCTTGGTACAGAATTGAAACGATGCTGCGGTATGCGGGATGGAAGGTCTATCGTTCAACCCTGATGCGCCAAGCAAATAAAACGGCAGAAGCGATCATGGGGGTGTATCAAGCCCTACTGGAGTCAGTGCTCGGCGAGAGCATTCGTGTGTTCGTCGACGAAACACCCATTCCAATTTTGAGATCTGGAAAAGGCAAAACCGGAACAGCATACATGTATGCGGTTCATCGCGACGATAGACCATTTGGAGGAAACGATCCTCCCGCAACGATCTATGTCTCGCGAAGTTCGCGAGCGATGTATCACATACATGATCTTTTCGCTGACCGGTCGCTGATAGTTCATCACGATGGATACGGAGGCTATGGACAGTTCGGAAGCATTGGCACCGTTGTTGCAAATATCGTCGGCATTGGTTGCTGGACGCATGCACGGCGCAACTTCATCAAATACTACGATACGACAAAGAATAACGCTGCCGGGTCCGCATCTGCCGCTGAAATTATCGAGCTTATCGACCTGCTGTATAAACATAATGGCGAAACATGGGGATGGAGTCCTAAAGAACGCCGCCAATATCGCCAGAAACACTGCAAGCCAGTGGTGGACAAACTTATGCTTCGGATGGCAGCGATCCAGTCAACGATATCGACTGGATCTCGTCTAAACACAGCAATCAACTATGTCCTCAAACGCCGGGAAAGCTTGACGCTCTTTCTTGATGATGGACGCATTGAACTGGATACAAACGCGGTCGAGCGGCAGTTTAAGCCAGTCCAAATGTTGAGAAAGAATGTCTACTTCATGGGCAGCGATGAAGGTGGAGAGACTTGGGCCGTATTTTCGTCTCTGATCGAGACTTGCAAGCTGAACGAGTTTGATCCGTACAAATACCTTGTGTGGCTGTTTAATGAACTGACCAAGCTCTTTGCACGCGGGGCATCACCAGTCATCGACTAAAGAAAATTCCTCCCCTGGAATGCTCCGGAAAAATGCAAGATGGGCATGAAGCAGGAGGTGGGTGATCTAAAGATGGCTGCCTGAGCTTCGACGCCAAGGGCGAAAAGCGGTCATTTGCTGCAGGCGCGAGATTGCGTGTAGGCCTCTTCGTAGCTGCATTCAAGAATTGAAGTACACATATGCCTTGTCAAAACTCTTAGCCCCTTTTCTCCTTTGCTTTGCCTGATGGGTCTGGCCCGCCACCTTAGTTGTGGCCGGGCTCTATGCGGTGGTTGCTCATTGGAATGTATTGACTTTAGGTTGAGGAAGGATTGCTATAACAAGCTAAAGATGTGTTTGGAACCTCTTGAGTCATTCATGCTCAATTCATTCGCGTTATTCTAGACTGAATTGAACTAAGACAAGGGATTCAAAAAGTGCCAACAACGTATACTGTGTTCAGTCTAGGTACCGGCCCCATCATTGACCCAATCGACGGGAACACACTGGCCGAAGACGCGGGGCTGCTAGTCGGTTCGACATTTGGCGCACCTGGTAGTGGCCTCAACACCAATCTGGTCACCATGTCGGCACCGAGCAACCTCAACAGCGGCGTCACGGGTGTTTACGATCAAGACAATGACCCCGATGAGACCTTCTTCATTGATGGCGTCGCAGCAACCTTCGACGCGACCGTCGAATATAGTGCGACGATTACCTATACCGATGGGACGACTGCGACGATTACCGCCGTCATAGTGCAGGATACGGACGGTAACTTATATTGGGTTCCGGAGCTTAGTTTTAATACAGATCAAGAGGCCATTGAAGCACAGAAGATACTCTCACTGACGCTGGACAGCGTGGCAAATGCCGATTCGGATGGCTTGGTTATTGATCGTTACGACTCCAATCCTGTACCCTGCTATGTCGCCGGCACGTTGATCAAAACACCCAATGGAGGCAGACCCATTGAATCTCTGGTTGCAGGTGATCTTGTGGAGTGCCTTGACGATGAACCACAAGTGATCCGCTGGATTGGGTCAAACACAGTCCTTGGAGCCGGCAAGCTGGCTCCAGTTCGGATTTGTGCTGGTGCGTTGGGTGAAGCCATTCCCAAACGTGATTTATTGGTGTCGCGACAGCACCGAATGCTGGTTTCCTCCAAAGTTTGCGAACGCATGTTCGGCGCAAAGGAAGTGCTTGTTCCAGCGATCAAGCTAACCGCTTTGCCCGGTATTTATGTGGAAGAGGATGTACATGAAGTCACCTATTACCACATCAAGACCAAAACACATGGAGTGATCTACGCAGAAGACGCACCATCGGAAACATTGCTGTTGGGGCCACATGCCATTGAAGCGCTGGGTGCAGAGGCGATTGAAGAGCTAGAGGCAATTTTCCCGAATCTCTTTGGGGGTAATGAGAGGCCTGCATTTTTTGTTGCAGATGGAAAACGTGCCAAGACCTTAATGGAACGTCACTTGCGGAACAAAATTCCCTGTCTGCCTGCCAGTGGGTAACTTTGGGCCAAGCCTTAGATGATAGAATGAGCTTTTCTGCCATCGCTTACACATCTCCTACGACCGGTTTCAGCGTATTTTGTTGAAAAACTCTTGCTTGATCGAGGCATGAACTGCTGATTCAATTCGTCCAATGAGTTGGAGGATTG
>CANMDF010000009.1 GCA_947496605.1 uncultured Paracoccaceae bacterium
CCTGACAAGAAAGGTGCTCCCGCTCCGTTTGGATCGCCACTTTCTGCGCTCGCAACACGGTGTTTTTCAACAGAATCGGCGGAAAGCGGGCTTTCGCTACGGGTGCGAAATTCCAGATCAAGTGCCAGCAGAGCGGACATTGCTTTGCTATCAAGTGGCAAATGCAGGTGGTCAGTCACTTGGCGAAAAGGCACCAAAACGAGTTGTTTGTCCGATCGCCGATACAAACCGCTTTAGCGCTCAATGCCACGAATCCCAGCAAGTGTCTTTTCCCAAACAGAGGCGACACTTGCCATCAACCTTGTCGCTGCAGCGAGATCATTTTCAGATACTTTCATTTCAATATCACTGAGTAGATGCCTTAGTTTCGTAGCACCTAGAATTGACGCTGATCCGGCGAGTTTGTGCACCCCTGCCTTTACCTGCTGTGGGTCGCTTACTTCACTTGAAAACAGTGACGACTCACATGCTTCATCCATTTCGGCAACAAACGCTGTCAGCAATTTGTCATGTTCTTCAACGCCTACGGCGTCAATAGCCTCGCTTACGATTGTGATGTCCCAAAGTGGTATCTCATTGTCGTTACCCAAACTGATAGCATTTTGACCGTTCAAGAGCGCTTTCAGACGCTCCAGACCAATCGGCTTGACGAGAACATCTTGCATGCCCGCAGCCGTAAACCGTTTGACATCCGCGGGCATCGCATGGGCGGTGACGGCAAAAATCGGGGTCTCCGCGTTTGCACCGCCCCCTGCTTTAATTTGCTTGGTTGCCGCGACCCCGTCGAGGTCGGGCATGCTGATATCCATCAGGATCGCATCAAATAGCCGTATTTTCGCCAACTCCACAGCTTCTAGGCCATTGTGGGCCTCGATGCAGCTGTGTCCGAGCCTTGCCAGCATTTCCTTTGCCACAACTCGGTTGATGGCGTTGTCCTCGACAAGTAATATGGAAAGGGGCTTGGATGGCTGATCCTTGTCAGAGTGATTGGAAGATGTTGGATCGATTTTCCCGGATATATTTGCGTTTGCGATGACATTCGTCGGCAACTTGACCCAAAAGACGGATCCCTCTCCTATCGCGCTTTCAACCCCAATCTCTCCGCCTAGATGCGCAACGAGACGACGGACAATGGCAAGGCCCAGCCCAGTGCCTTCCTGTGCGCGGGTATAGGATGGATCAAGCGTGACGAAGTCTTCAAATATCTTTTCCTGATCAGCATCTGAGATGCCAAGCCCTTCATCGATGACCCGCAGTTCCCATTCGCTTTCGCCTGTATGCCGCTCAATTTCGACGGTGATCGTCCCATGCTTGGTAAACTTGATCGCGTTGCCAATCAGGTTCATCAGGATCTGGCGCAGCTTTCCCGGATCGCCCAAAACAAGATTGAAGTCTGGGCTAAGGGCTTTCAATTCAAGTGCATTGCCCCGGTCCTTGGCGGACATCTTCAAGCTGTCGAGCAGCTCGCTTGTCACAGCGACTGGGTCAAAAGGCCGCTTGATCGTCTCGGCGGCACCCGCTTCGAGGCGCGACATATCAAGTACGTCGTTGACATGTTGCAGCAACATATCGGCAGAGGTGCCCATAACGTCGGTCATGTTCGATTGGGTCTTATCCAAATCAGTTGTTTTCAACAGCTCAAGCGCGCCAACGATCCCGTTCAGGGGGGTGCGCATTTCGTGGCTCATGACCGCGACAAGATCGGCCTTCGCCCGCTCGCCTGCGACGGCCTCATCACGGGCTTTGACCAGTTCTTCTTGCTTGGCAACACGGGCAGAAATGTCGCGCAGGTATGAGATGAAGATTTCGCCATCGGGACCTTCGGCACTCGAAATGGACAGTTCGACCGGAAAGACACGCCCAGTTTTATGTTTCGCCTCAAGTTGCACACGGCCTTGCCCGACCACCCGCTTTTCGCGCGTTTCGATGTATCTGTTCATCCCGGTTTCATGTGCTGCGTGGTATTTGTCCGGAACAATTTTATCGGACATTTTTTGGTTCAAAATATCAGCCCGCGTGTAGCCAAAGATTTTCTCTGCGGCCTCATTGAATTCAATGACCCGCCCCTCAAGATCGACAACGATAATTGCATCCAGGGAAGTTGATACGATCACTGCCAAGCGCTTTTGCGCGGCGGTCCTTTCTCGGCCATCTTGTGTTGCGGACCGATAGGATTTGATCAACGCAAGGACGGCAACTGAAAGCGCTGCGACCAGCAGGAAAGTCAGGAGCCCCAAACGCAGCAAAGCATTGGTGACCCGCGCGCGTTGTTCGTCAGCGATGCGTGAAAAATGGGTCACGCCGCGCAGTGACACCTCGCGAATTGAAGGCCGCAGGTCTTCCAACTGTGTGGCAAGGGTGGGCAGAGCCGCAATCAAAGCTTCATCCGGCCCATCGATCGTTGGGATCATGCTGTCCAGAACGTCGCCCGTTTTCGCCAGTTCTGCGGCTGTCGATCCATCGTCCCGCAGCGCAGAAAGCACGGAACTTTCCCGCATCGTTTTGATGCGCGAATAGAAGACGTCAAAACGCTGGCGAACATTCGTGGCCTGTTCGTCCTGCGTTTCGTCGGTCCGTCGTGTCTCGCTTAACAGCGCAAGAAGCTCGACCTCGGATTGGGCCAGCGCCCATTGCGCGCTGTCCGCATTTGCCGTGGCTAACGTGTTTATCTCCCGCCGCGCATCCGCACTGAGATAATAAATTCCAATTGCACATGCCGCGAAGACACAAAACGCCAGAAATGCGCCGAACCAACTGGTTCGACGCATCCCGTGAGTGGCGGTCTTGTCGCGAATAGCTTTCTTATCAGGACCGTCAGGTGGCATCAGTCGCGCGTTTCAATGCGATTGAGTTGCCAAATACTGCGGGAATAGATGGTTTCCGCCTGATATTTTGGGTCACTGTCATAAGGGTAGACGATCCAAAGTGGGCCCTTATCGCGCACTGACATTGGCGCACCATTGGTCAGGTAAGCGATGATGGGGCCGCCTTCGACGGCGTCAGTCACTGGGATTTCGACGGTGTAGTCATTAATGGCCGAGGCAAGCAGGACACCCTCAGTGAGGTCCAGATCACCAACAAGCTGTGCCAAAGCGACGCCAGTGAACGATTGCGTTCCTTCGGTCCAAATCGTCTGTGTCTCGATCGTCACCGCATCCATCGCTTCAAGATCGGCAAGATCGTATGTGATAACAGTCTCGTTGTGCGTAACGGTCAACACTATTTCGGCAATGGCGCTTTGCGCCGTCAGACTGATGCCGCAGCTGAGCAAAAATCCGGTAAGGATTGGCATTGGGTTCGCAATCATAAGGGGCCCTTTTTCAAAGCTGTACGTCGATTTCTTAATGATGTCCTAACATGCGCTGTCTTTGAAGGGTTGGGGCATTCGCATATTTCCCCTATACTAAAGGATAGTCCAAATGGTCGAATGCGACAGGGACTATTCCGCCGAGCGGTTGAGCAGTTGCTGGGTTTGTTTGAAAAAGCGTTAACGAATCCCTGACACAAAGGGTTTCATTTTTGACTAATAGTTGCCGTTTTGCGCGAATACTCCTTGCGGTGGTGGCCGAAACCGGAACCGGAGATATGAATGCGAATACTTGTTGCCGACGATCATGACCTAGTCCGCGAAACGATTGCTTCGTTTTTGACTGGTTCGGACGGTATTACCGCCGTTGATACGGCCGCCACGTTGGATGACGCGTTGAAAATTGTGGCGGGGGAGTACGTGTTCGATCTTGTCCTGCTTGACTATGATATGCCCGGCATGAAGGGTTTGACCGGCCTGAAGCGCATGAAAGACGCGGTCGGCACTGTCCCCGTTGCTATTCTGTCGGGCACCGCGTCCCCCTCAATCGCCCAGGCTGCAATTGAAGCAGGCGCAATGGGCTTTGTGCCCAAGACACTGGGTTCCAAATCAATGGTCAGTGCGGTGAAATTCATGGCTATGGGCGAGGTCTATGCGCCGTTTGATTTTATGCAGCAAGCACAGGAAAAGACCGTTGGTAACCTGACCGAGCGGGAAACAGCTGTCCTGCAAGGCGTTTGCGAAGGCAAGTCCAATAAGGAAATCGCCCGTGATCTGGACTTGCAAGAAGTCACAATCAAACTGCATGTCAAAACACTCAGCCGCAAACTTGAAGCCCGCAATCGCACCCATGCTGCGATGATCGCCAAAGAGCGGAATCTGGTCTGAACGCCGGGGCTTTGGTCAAATGACACGCCCGATCACACCCTCAGACCAAGATCAGCAAGCGCCCGAAGGTCTGCGCCTGTTACTTGTCGCGCTTGCCGGGGCGTTGTTGTTTCACGGCGGCCTTTTACCCTTTACCCACGGGAACACCTACGACGCCTACATTCATATGTTCTTTGGCGACAGCTACCACCGCAGTTGGTTCGATACGTGGGAGCCGCGTTGGTACACTGGTTTTTCGACGACCAGCTATCCCCCCGGCACCCATATGTCGATAGCGGCACTGATGAACTTTCTGCCGCTGCGGGCGTCTTTCGTTGTGGTGCAGATGGTGGGGTTATTCCTGCTGATAATTGGCGTTTACCGGTTCTCGCTTCTTTGGGTCATGCCCCGCGCTGCTGGCTATGCAGCAATTGCCGCGACATTGGCGTCTTCAATTACTGAGACGATCCATCTATTCGGTCAGCTGCCGACGATCTGTTCGCTCGGCATTTTCCTGAATGGGCTGCCTTTTGTTTACCGCTGGATCGTCTATGGTCGCTTCCTGAATTTCGTTGCAGCCGTCATTTTCGCGGCGGCAACAACAGCAGCGCACCATGTCACGACGATCTTCGGCAGCGTTTTGTTCATCATTCCGCTGGCGCTGCAAGCCCTGCGCAGCGTTGCCGAAGTGGTGCCAATTGGTGCCGGCTATTTCGCGCGATCGCTTCGGTATGTTCTTCCATTTACGCGTGGCGTTCTACTTGCCGTTTTCATGCTTCTCGCGATTGTCTTCACGGTCTACCCCCATTGGGTTTGGTCCATTAGCGACCCCATTACCCAAGTCCCCATCCCCCACGGGAGCCGCGAAAGCTTTATCGAGCGTCCAGATCTGGGCTTTGCGTTCTTCGTTCTGCCATGGGGCGTCACGATCCTGTTCTTGCCATTCGTGCTATACAAAACGCTGACCACACGGCTTTGGCCGTTGGGGGCGATGGTCCTGATTTGCTTTGTCCTTGGCACTGGCGGCACCACGCCAATCCCGCGCGCCATTTTGGGCGGAGCATTTGATATCCTGACGCTCGACCGGTTCACGTTTTGGGCAACGATCCTGATCCTGCCGTTCGTGGGGCACTTGATTGATGGGCTGCTGCATGGCCGGTCTGGCGAAAGTCTCAAAGCGGCATTTGGCAAAGGCGTGCACCGGTTGATCGTGGGCGGCATATTCGCCTCGATGACAGCGGTGGCTGTGTTCATCACGATCTTGCCGGTCATCCAGCCAACGCAACCCCGGTTCATTGATCCCGCACCGATCGCAAAGTTCCTTAGTGAAGATGAACATGACCGCTGGCGTTATCTGACTTTGGGGTTTGGCGACCAGTTCGCCTATTTGGCCGCGCAAACCACCGCGCAATCTGTCGACGGGAATTACCATTCAGCGCGCAGACTGCCTGACATGACTCGCTTTTCGGTCGAGAGGCTGGAGAACGCGAAGTATCTGGGCGTGCCGGGTCTCGGATCCTTGCAGCAGTTCCTCGAGAACGCGGATCGCTATCACCTCAAATTCGTCTTCGCAAATGACGCCTTCTATGACCCGATCCTCCATTTCAGTGGCTGGACGCGGCTGAACAAACTGTCGAATGGCGTTACCGTTTGGGAACGGCCAGACGTCGCTCCGCTACCAGTACTTCAACCTAGGCGCAGCCTGCCAGCGCGACAGCAATTGATGTGGGGAACTGTTCCGCCTTTGGCCTTGGTGCTGGCAGCGGTCGTTTTCCTCATTTCCGCCACGGGGCGCGGTTTTGGTGCGCATCGAATGGAGCCACGCCCATTGGTCGCGTCCCAAAAGACCTTCGCCAACCCCAACACCGTTCGGGCGGTCGTGACAGGGCTTGCGGTTTGCGCCATTGCTGCAGGAACATGGTTCGCGTTTGCGCTGAACAAAGAGCTTTCGAAAACCCCCGCCCCAGAAGATGTCATCGCCACATATTTCGACCACCTTGATTTTCGGCGCTTTGAAGACGCCTATGCGATGATAGACCCCGAAACCCGCCCAGCTTTCGAAGATGTTATGTTTGGCTGGCGCTGGCGCGGCGGGCTGATTGCGTCCTATGGCAAGCTGACGGATACGCGCTTGACGCTTCTGGATGAAACGCCTGCTATTCTGGACTGGGAGGTCGAACTTGACTGGCTCACGGCGCTTAATATCCAAACCGAGGTTGTCCCGGTGCGCACCGTCGCGCGCGATGGGTCATGGTTTATCGCTCCAACGACGCTTGCGGCAACACAGACACCCGCGCGCCTGCAACGCGATACATCGGTCGTGTGGAATGTTGTTGGCCGTCGCCAGCCACGGTCAGAAACAGATTTGCACCGCGATAGGCTTGATCGCCCCCGGATCGCGCTTGGTATCTCCCGGTTGATTGTACAGGGTGGGCGCTATTCCATCGTAGGCGAGGTCACGAATGCGGACAATGATCCTGCTTATGTCAGCCTGTTTGCTGAAATGGACGCCAACGCCACAAGACAAGCCGCCGGGGTCGTCAATGCCCAACGGCTTTTGCCAGCCGAGATCAGCGGCTACCGGATTGATTTTGATGACGTGTTGTCTTTGCAAGATGCCGAAACCGTGGGCCAGTTTGACCCAACCATGTGGATCCCGCCAACGCTAGATGCCGCGCCCACCAAAGCCCTCGTCGAGGGCCGCGCTTTGGTCGCTGGAACTGATCTGTACAGGGGCATTTCGCTAAACGGTCTGCGCATCGAAGACACGGGCGATGGGCCAGTCCTGACCGCGACCGCCGTTAACAACGGCGTCGAAAGCGCTACTATCGTGCGGGTAGTTGCTGTGCTCTATGATGACGCTGGCCTGCCGATTTGGTCGCAGGCCGGATTTGTTGAAACCAACATGTATCCTGGCCAAAGTGCTGCGTTGCGCATGACCTTCCCGTCCCGCGACGCATTGCAGGTCGTGGCAGCGGTCAATCCCGGCACGATCATCGTCAACGGTAGTACGCAGCAAGCTGATACGGTGCTGCCGTCGCACCGGGTTGGGACAATCCCGCTGGATCATGTCGCCGGATACACCGCCATCCGCTTGCATGTTTCAACCATGACCCATGACCCGTTGGAATGATGGTATGATGAGGCTTGTGATTACATTGATTGTGCTGGCGAGTGGCGCTGCTGCTCAAGAGGTCACGACCGATGCTTTTGGCGTCGTGCCGACCGCCGATTTGGGAGAGCGCGCCAACTGGGCCGGGCTGCGCACCACATCGACCGGCGAAGTGATGACGCAAAAACCGAAGGCGGTTGATGCAGCAATCCTCTTTGTTGGGCCTAAGAGTATCGTCGCCGGAATTGAACCGGGCCACGCTGTCGCGATCGGTTTGGATGCCTTTGGAAATATGGTCGATGACGTGCCAACCGAGTTTGTTCTGGGGACAGGCGAAGAATCCAATATCACATCGCAGGATGGCATTGCTGACTTGCTTTTCACGCCACCGCCGCATTCGGGTGTCTTCCTCGCGGGTGCGGATGTGGGCGGCGTACAATCAAGCCGCGCCGATTACCGGGTGACCGCGCATTTGGCGACCGTGCAGCCCAAGTTTGCAGCGGAGAATAACGCGGTTCTGCCGGAAACCTTTGCACAAATCTCGACTGATGTGCTGCTTGATAGCTATGGCAATATCGTCGACGATGGCGTCGGCCTTGTGACCATTCTGGAAGATGGGAACGGGCTGACGACGCTTTTGCCCACAGTCGTGCGCGATGGAGCCGCGCAAAGCAACTTGTTGACCCGCGACCTGTCGCGCGATGTTTCTGGAAGTGTCGCATTGGCCGGAACGCGTGCTGAGGGCTTGCGCTTTGCGATCCAAGATATGGTGCTGACGGATGCTGGTGCCTTCGCGATCTGGGCAGAGCCAGCGATCAATGCCGTCCATCTTCGTATTGGTCCCATGGAAACCGACGCGGGCTATCTTGTGCCAGACGGTACGTCTGTCGCAGTGGACGTCGTGGCGCGTGATCGCACGCGGCAAACCGTTACAGGTTGGGTGCTTGACGGCTATGTGTCATTCCTGCTGTCACTGGCCCCCGATAGCGCGCCTTTTGATGTGGCACTCCAAGTTGGTGCGAGCGCTGTCGAACGCCGTGTCGATGTGGCTTCGCAGCCCGAAAATTTGACGGTGAGGGGGGCTGAATGACACGCTTTTTTGCACTTATCGCGCTCTTTTGCGTTTGCATTGGCGGCAGTCTTTGGGGCGCGTCTGCCGCTTTAACGAAGGCCAGCGCAAGGACTGTGACCCATCAATATATCGCCGACGCGCTGGACGTTTTAAGCGAGCGGCCCAACCACGTCATATGGCGCGATCCGGAAGCCCCGTTGGTGCGCCCTTTCACCCCCGGCGATGCGGGCATGTTAGGACAGGCTATGACGGAAGCTTGGTACGCCCTGACTTTGGCTCAGCACACAGGCGACGCAAGCATCCTGAGCGACAGTTTCAGCGGCGTAGCGCAGGACCGCGCGGAACATTCAGTGAAGGACGCAGGTTTGGGCGGGCAGATGGTTGCTCTGGCGCAGAACGCGCGGCCGCAGTTTTATCATCTGGATGGGTCTGTCTTTCAGGCCGATGTTGAGATGCTTGTGGCGCGCTATTTGATTGCGGGCGATAACTTGGCCTATTTCGAATTGGTCGAGGACCAAGCAAAGTCCACGTTAATGAATGAAACAAATGGGTGGCGCATATATTCCCACGAACGTTATGCGGCCAAGGAAATAGACGTGTCGCCCATTGGATGGGATGGCGCGCCGATGGCGGGGATCAACTACTACCCTGCAGCCACCCCTTGGCAAAAGTTCTGGCCGGCCTTCGACGAAAACATCATCGCCCAAGACTTTGTGCGGATCAGCGAGCTTGGCGCAACGACGGTGCGGTTCTTTCTAACCACGGAATATTTTACAGATGCGGACACGCAGGAAGATGCGTTGAGCCGACTGACAACATTTCTGTTCCTTGCCGAAGAGGCCGGTTTGCAAGTCGTCCCAACACTGTTTGACCTCAAATACACCTTTGATCCGGCGGGCTGGGGGCAAGACCTGGCGACACTTCGGGCTGTTCTCCCGGTTCTTGCTGCGTCACCTGCCGTCGTCTTGGTGGACATTAAGAATGAGCCAGACTTGGACTTTGCAGCGCATGGACGCCCCGAAATACTTGCCTGGCTTCAGACGATGGTCACGCTTGTGCGGATGGAGGCCCCTGATCTGCCGCTAACGATTGGATGGTCTTCATCTGACGCAGCGCTCGCGCTGGAGGATATGTTGGATGTGGTTACATTCCATGACTACGGAGAGATCGGTACGGCTGCGGCGCGCTTGGCCGCGGTTCAATCGGCGACGGACCGTCCTGTCATGATCACGGAAATCGGCGTGTCCTCTTATGAAATCAGTCTTGGATATCCCGGATCGCCTGAAGGGCAGGCCGACGACTTAGGCAAGCGCATGGATGCGCTTGCGGCAGCTGACGGGGTTTTTGTGTGGACGCTTTATGATTTTCCAACGGTCGATGCAGCGGCTGTTGGCGGCTCTCTCTGGGTGCAAAAATTGCAAGAACGCTTTGGGATGTTCACCCCAAAGGGCGTGGCAAAACCTGCGGCGCAAGTGATCCGTCAATCCTTTGATCGGCTTCTCGCCCAGTAACGCACACTATCCATTGGTATATCCGGCTGGCCCAATGGAGTTCCACGCTATGCGAAGTGTCGTCCCTTCTGAGGTGCGAAAACGCTTAAGTTTCGTCCAAAGCCCCACACTTTAGGATAGAATATGACACGCCCCCTTCGCATCGCCCTCGTCACGGCATTCCCGCCCGGCAAACAAAGCCTGAATGAATACGGACTTCACTTGGCAATCGGTCTTGCCGCCCGCGACGACGTCGCAGAAGTGACAGTGATCGCAGACACATTGCCCAGCGACCTGCCAGAGCTGGACCTTGGCCCAAAGATCAAGGTCCAGCGCTGCTGGTCATTCAATAAGATATCAACCCTGCCAAGACTGATCCGCGCTTTGCGACAGACCAAAGCAGACGGTGCAGTATGGAACCTGCAAATGGCCACATTCGGAGACCGGGAGGTCACCGCCGCACTTGGTCTCTTAGGCCCTGTTGCTGCACGGTTGGCTGGAACGCCAAGCGGTGTCATTGCACATAATATGGTGAATGGCGTGGATCTGGAACAAACGGTCCTGAAGGGGCAACGCCTACGGCAAGGGATCGTTCGGCTTGGAGGACGGATGATTGAACGCGCACTGGTTTCGGCCAATTACCTGACCGTCACGCTGCGCAGCTACTCCGATAGCTTGCAAGCCATGCATCCCCACGCGTCGGTTCATCTGGTGCCACATGGCACATTTGACACCAAGGTCAGCGACGTACGGCTCTTAGCAGACCGGTCCCGCCGGATCGTGACGATGGGCAAGTTCGGCACCTACAAACGGCTTGAAACGCTGCTCGCGGCGTTTGATGTCTTGCGAAAAACTCCGGGAAACGCGGACCTACAATTGGTCATCGGTGGATCTGATCATCCGAACACACCCGGTTATCTTGAAGCGCTTGCGCAAGACCGGGCAAGCGATGTTGGCGTGGAATTTGCGGGATATATCGCAGAGCATGAAGTACCAGAATTCTTCGGTGATGCGCTGCTCAGCGTCTTTGACTATAGCGCGACAACCGGCAGTTCCGGGGTTTTGCATCAAACGGCAAGCTATGGGGCTGTTCCGGTTTTCCCGCGCATTGGCGACTTTGTGGATGTCTGCGAAGATGAAGGCATCAGTGGCGTGAACTATGCAGCACTTGATGCAAGCGACATGGCGCGACAGATGCAAGACGCTCTTGCAGATATTACGAGATCACAGGCCATCGCGGATTCCAATCGGACTGCGTCAATGGATTTTCCGTTCGCGAAAGTCGTCGATTTTCATGTGGACAAGATTGCCAAAAGTTCAAATCTAACACGGCAGTCGCCGTCTTCTGAAAGCGAGCAATTGGCGGCCTAGTACCGCACCTATCCAAAGGCATAGCGGCGCGTCTCATTCGAGGCGCGCCGCTTTCCATTTGCGCGACCAGAATTCTCAAAAGAGCGCATGGGTAACCTTTCGAATTTTCCGCTACTCTTATATAAACACGACCTATTCTTTGGGTGCCGAGACGCGCCCCAAGCCCATCCGCCATACCAAGCACATCGAAATAATGAGTGCTGCTATGACAATGATGAACCTGAATGAAGCCGATCTTGCCAACGCCCATCCAGTCACGCCAGATGTGCCAAAGACGATGATTGTTGTCCCTTGTTACAATGAAGCGGAACGCTTGAACGAAGACGTTTTCCTCAAGACATTGGGCACCAACCCCAACCTGTCTTTCGTCTTCGTCAACGATGGCAGCACCGATGCGACACTGCGCATCCTTCTGAACCTGCAACTGGCCAACCCACGCCAGATTGACGTGGTGAACCTGCGCCAGAATTCTGGCAAGGCAGAGGCAGTGCGCGCGGGTTTGCAGCACGCCTGTCGCATCGGTGCCGCTTTGGTTGGCTATTGGGATGCGGATCTGGCGACGCCGCTGGATGCCATTGCTGATTTCGAAGTGGTTCTGAACCGCTATAACAATGTGACGGTTGCCTACGGTGCCCGGCGTCAATTGCTGGGACATCGCATCAACAGAACTGTATCGCGCCGCGCTGTATCGCGCATTTGCGCAGGGCTTGCACGACTGGCGACGGGGCTGCCCATTGGCGATACCCAGTGCGGTGCAAAGCTATTGCGCAACACGCCCGCTTTGAACGCAGCACTTGAGAAGCCCTTCACCGCAGGCTGGTTGTTCGACGTCGAATTGTTCACGCGAATCGCTTCGAAGACGGCGCAACCGGCGTATTGCTTTTACGAGGTGCCCCTTGCCGAATGGCACGAGGTCGCAGGTTCAAAGGTCTCTGGTCGCGCCATCCTGCGCAGCGGTTTGCAGATGTTGCGACTGATTGGGCAGCGTTTTGCGACAAGAAGATCTGATCCGGTCATGCGCAAGATGATGAAGGTGGCATGAAATGACCATGGTTACCGATTGCAAAGAGACAAAAATCGCCAGTCTCATCGCACTTTGTGCAAGCCCGGCCCTTGTCATCTTTGTCTCGTCGAACTTCGTGAACGTCGGAAATCTTGTTTTCAACATGATCTTCAGCCGTTGGATGGGGCCTGAATTGTTCGGCGACCTCGCAGTTGTGCTGACGATCAAGCTTGCCTTGCTCGGGGTTCTTGGCGCGCTCAGCTCTGCAGTCAGCCAGCAGGTCGCAGCGCAGGAAGCCAAGGACGCAGACCAATCCGAGCAGGCTTTGGCGCGTATCAATTGCATCTGTTTCGTAGCGCTCTGGCTCACGCTGCCGTTGATCGCGGTCACGCTCTATGTCGGATCGGTTGGTACGCGTCTTGATCTTGGATCGCCCAATTTGCTGTTTATCTTGCTTGGATCAGTGCCCTTCTGCGCACCGCTAAACATCCTTCGCGGCGTCGCGCTGGGTCGTATGGACAGCGCGAAGATCGTGTTGTCTGCAAATGTTGAAATGGCCGTCCGCCTTGGGTTTGGCATTCTGGCTTGGCAGATCGGGTTTGGGATCGAAGGTGTGGTTACAGCCATTGGGGTGTCCATAATTGCCGGCTGGGCTGTATTGATCGATGTCTTACCAACCCCGCAGACGCCAAAGGTCGAAACGCGCCCTCTCGCTGCTAAACTGGGTCTTGCGGCGCTTCCATTTGCTTTGTTGCAGATCGCGCAGGTGGCAGCACTTGATGGCGATATATTTCTGGCCACCCGTTATTTGAGCGATACGGAAACCGGCTATGTCGCCGCGCTATCGCTTTTCCAACGCATACAGTTCTTTGCCTGCTTTGCTCTGGCGAGCGTTCTTTTGCCATCGGTCGTGATCGCAATTCGCGAAGGGCGGTCGTATCGTTCAAGCGTCTCCATGATCGCGGTGTTGCTAGCTTGCGTGTCCTATGCGTTGATCTCTTTGTGCATCCTCTGCCCCGAGTTCCTCCTGACGGTACTGGTCGGACCAGAGTACGCCGCAGCTTCAAACCTATTGGTATGGGCGGCAGCCGCAGCTGTATTTTTCACGATCAACTACCTGATTGCGACGTTCTTGATGGCGCAAGGTCGGCGTATAGGTGTCGCAACTGTCGTTGCCGGGTCAGCCCTCCAAATTGGGATCATGGTCGCGGTAGCATCAACATCGACGAGTGATTTGGCAGCAATGCTTTCAGCGAAACTCTTTTGCCAGGTCGGCATCGCAGTAGTTCTTGTTTTCCAACTTTGGACAACTGCTCACTCCAACACCTTCAGAAAAGGAACCTCATGAAACACAGCATCGTTCAACCTGCAGATCGCGGTGATACCGCAACTGTCCTCGCAACAATGACCAATCAAACTGACGATCATCCTGAGAATATCCGCCCCTGGGGTCATTATGAACAACTTGCTATCGGACCGCGCTTTCAGGTCAAATCAATCGTTGTCAATCCGGGTGGGAAACTATCGCTGCAAAGTCATTTTCACCGTTCGGAACATTGGATCGTTGTCGAGGGAAGCGCAATCGTAACGAAAGGAAGCAGCTCCAAACTACTCACTGAAAATGAGGCAATCTACATCGCCGTCGGAGAAATGCACCGACTTGAGAACCCGGGCAAAGTGCCGATGCGTTTGATCGAAATACAAACGGGTATGTATTTTGGCGAAGATGACATCCTGCGGTATGATGACGATTATGGGCGCTGTTGATGATGCCGTTGGCAATTTTCAATGAACAGCTCCACATGACGTGGGACGCAAAGCGAAACTTCGAAATGCCCTTAACTGCTCTGAAAGTCTCTAGTCTGGCGGTTTACACCAAAAAAATCAAAAGTCTTTGATTTCGGAGTTTCATAGCTTTCCTTTTGAGACGGAAATGAAACCGTCATCTCCTTGGTATTGGGCTTGACCCTGGATCACAGCGCAGTTCGGCGACTTCATTGCAAAACTACCGACTGACGAAAGCTCTGAGTTCAATATTGATATAACTGAAACGAGAGGCGAGATTGCGCCAAGGTGCGCAACTCGCATACCCATTGTTCTTTAGTAGCGGCGAAAGTCCGGTATAGCGGGCTGCAGCTGCAGAATCTTGACTGGTGATTGAAGGTCCGGTTTGGGCCGTCCGCTGCCAAGACAGCGGCCCATCCCCGGGAGCCGGATTTCATTGGAAAGGCAGCAAGGCGTTTGGCACATGCCTTTCAAAACCTTCTGCGATCCTGGTTCATGCCAAACTAGGCAACCACAGAACAATTGCGGGAAAGCCGACGAGCAGTCCGATCGTGATGGCGTCGGCAATAAAGAATGGTGTGACCCCTTTGAACACGTCTTGCACCGACAGATCATCGTGCACGCCGGCCACCACAAAGCAGTTCAGCCCGATGGGCGGTGTGATCAGGCAGAACTCTGCCATTTTCACCACCAAGATCCCGAACCAGATTGCACACATTGGCCCCGACATCCCAAAGGCACTGTCGATAGCACTCACGGCCTCGCCGCCGTTCAGGGCAATGACAGCGGGATAAACCACCGGCAGGGTCAACAGCAGCATGCCAATCGCATCCATGAACATGCCCAGCACCGCGTAGGCCAGCAGGATGCAGATCAGGATCAGCATGGGCGACATGGTGAGCGACGTGATCCAATCAGAGAATGCGCTTGGCAGGTTTGCGAACCCAAGGAAGCGCACATAGATCAAGACGCCCCAGATGATGGTGAAGATCATGACGCTCAGCTTGGCGGTTTCTAGCAAGGCATCGCGCAGTTGAGGCCATCGCATGCCCTGCCACAGCGCCATGAGGAAGACGACGAAAGCCCCGATTGCGCCGCCTTCGGTGGGCGTGCCCCACGCGTCTCCGCCGAAAGGGTTGTAGACAAAGCAGATTATCGTCACGACGACAAAGACAATCGGCAGTGCGGGGGGGAGCGAGGCAAAGCGTTCGCGCCATGTGAAGCCGCTGACCGGAGGGCCGATGTTCTTGAACACAACGGCCATACCGATAATCAGGCCTGCATAGACTAGGGCCGAGAATGCGCCGGGAATGAAGCCAGCCAGCAGCAGCTTGCCAACGTCCTGTTCGACGATAATCGCATAGATCACGAGGATCGCAGAGGGCGGGATGAGGGAGGCAAGCGTACCGCCTGCGGCCACGACTCCGGCGGCAAATTGTTTGTTGTACCCGATCTTCAGCATCTCGGGGATGGCGATCCGGGCAAACACGGCTGATGTCGCAACGGATGCGCCAGACACGGCGGCAAAACCGGCGGTTGCAAAGACAGTGGACACAGCCAAACCACCCGGCACCCACGCGATCCAGCGCTTGGCGGCCTCAAACAAGGCTTTGGTCAGCCCTGCGTAATAGGCCAGGTAGCCAATCAGGATAAACGTCGGGATCAAGGACAGCGCTTGGCTTGATACCTTTGAGTGAGGCACTTGCCCGGCGGTTTTGACCGCCACGCCCAGTGCCCAACCGAAATCATCAATGCCATAGTCCTTCTTGGCCCAGAAAATCCAGATCAGGCCAATCATCCCGGCCATAGCGGCAGCAAAGGCCACGCGCATGCCCAGGACCACAAGCACCAGCATCCCGCCGGTGACCCATAAGCCAATATCAATCGGTTCCATTAGTCTTGCCCTTCCAATTGATCGGCTTCCATACGGGCCTGTGTTGCGGCATCGGCAATCAACGGCACAGCAATCGCCTTGCCTGTCATCATGGCGCTTCCATATGCCCAGACCTGCAAACACAGGCGCAAGCAAAGGACCCCAAAGGCCAGAGGAGCCATCAGCTTGGCAGGCCAAATCGGCAATGCGATATCCATCGAGCTATCGCGGCTCCACATCGGGGCGGCGAAGTCAAAGCTACGATCAAAATGCTCCCAGCTGCCCCAGACAAGAAGGACCATCAAAAACAGGACGCAGAGGGTGGTGATCAGCTCGATAATGTATAAAAGCCGTCCGCGCAGTTTGCCGACGACGATATCCATGCGTATGTGTCCGCCTTCGCGCATCACATATGATACGCCCATGAAGGCAATCAGCGGCATCGCCTGTTCGATCCAATCCACATAGCCGGGCAAGGGTCGGCCAAACAGGTTGCGCCCGGACACGGAAACCACGGCCAAGACCATCAACATAAACACGCTGATCCCGCTGATCAGCGCGAACATCCGTTCAAGACGCAAAAGCGCCAGATCGCATTTGCTAAGCGTGCTGTCATCTGACAGCACAAGTGACGCTGTAGCCATTCTGGCGGCCTCCGCAGAGTGTAAATGAAAGAAGAAAGGCCCCGCATCATGGCGATGCGGGGACGAAGGTCGCTTAGCTTCCGCCTGCGGCGATGATGCCTGTGACCAGATCATACAGTTCCTGTGCAGGCAGGCCCGCGGCAGTATTCTGTTCGATCCATGCGGCAGCAGCAGGTGCAGCAGCAGCGTCTTTAAAGGCTGTGATTTCATCTTCAGTGAAGGACACAACTTCGATGTTGCGCTCGGCCAGGGCCGGGCCCCAAGCTTCCATTGTCGCACCATTGTAGTTGGCTACGTAGTGGTTCAAGGATTCACCAACAGAGCCCAGAAGCGCTTCGCGGTGCGCATCAGACAAGCCGTTCAGCGCGTCTGTGTTCACAACAACAGGGCAGTTCACGGTGCCGGGGTTCAGGTTTTCTGTCCACCATGTGGCGTTCTCAATCGTGCCGAACGACATATGTGCGTGCGGTGCAAAGGCGATGGCCTTCACAACGCCAGAATCCATCGCCTGACGTACTTCTGAGGCAGACATGGACGTTGGCACAGCGCCGACAGTTTCCATCGCAGCTCCGATACCACCGGTTGCACGGACGCTCAAACCATCAAAGTCAGCGAGCGTCGAAGGCGCATCGCCCACACCGGCAATGTTGTACTGTGGCAACGGAGACGGCATCAAAAGTGTCGCGTTCCAGCGAGCCAGATCAGCAACCGTTGCGGGATGCTGGTAGACGGCCATGGACAGTTCGATTTCCTGCTCAAGCGATGACACGCCAAGGAACGGCAGTTCGAGCACAGTGATGGATGGGTTCTTGTCGCGGTGATAACCGGCGCAGAACTGTGCCATCTCGAAAGCACCGATAGAGATGCCGTCAAGGTTTTCACGGTTGTTGGACAGGCCACCATAGCTGATGTTCAGCGTGAATTCGCCGCCTGTCTTCGCCGAGACTAACTCAGCCAACTTCTCAACATGCTCGGTAAAAGCACGCTGCTTGCCCCACAAGGACACGTTCCATTCTTCGGCTTGCGCAGAAGCGGCAACGCCAATCGTCAGCGCCGCGATTGCAGCCGTTGTCATGATATTTTTCACTGGATTTCCTCCCAAGAAATGTGTTCGCGCAGTGAACGCGATTTCAAGGGGGGAGACTCATGAATAAAAACGCGCGCTTTTTGGGAGCTGCCCTGCGGATTTCCGCATAGCTACAAAAGCGCGTCTTTATCGAGGCCAAGCTTCACGATTTTCTCGTTCAATGTGCGCCGTCCAATGCCAAGTTCATCGGCGATATCATCCATGCGTCCCGCATGGGATTGGATCGCTTTGCTTATCATTTGTCGCTCAAAGGCAGCAACGGCTTCGCGCAGGCCAGGTTTTTGGATGACTTTTGTTTCGTCGCCAGAAAACGCGTCATGGATGGACGTGTTCCCGTACCGCGCCAGCATCACCCAGCGATCAATTGTATTTCGCAACTCGCGCACATTGCCCGGCCACTCATAAGCCATGAGCGCGCGCAATTCATGATTCTGCAACGCAGGCGGGGCGCAGTCATTTTGTGTTGCAAACTCTTGACTGAAACGCATGGCAAGCAATGCAATGTCATCGCGCCGATCCCGTAGGGGCGGAAGGTCAATGGAGAACCCATCCAGTCGGAACATCAGATCTGCCCGCAACGTGCCTGCTTTGACGGCGGTTTGCATGTCTTCATTGGTCGCCGCGATGATCCGTAGATCAACGGCTTCTGGCAGTCCTGTGTCAGGTGCAGGGGATTCGCCGGTGTCAATCATGCGTAACAATAACGGTTGCACTTCTGGCGGGCAGGCCCCGATTTCATCCAGCAACAAAGTCCCTCCCGATGCCTCACGGGTGATGTGGGGTAAATGTGCGGTGCTGATCTGGGCCGCATTTACCGCAATGTAAGGGCCATCGCATCGGGGTGACAGATCGTGGATCATACGTGCAACGAGGTCTTTGCCTGTTCCAGTTTCGCCTTGGACCAACACATTGCTGTCAGTCCCCGCGACCATCGCGATCGTATCGCGCAAACGGTGCATCGCGGGCGTTTGTCCCGACAATACACGGTCTACCCCGGAAAGCTCGCGCACCCTTTCCTTTAGGCGCAAATTGCGTTGATGCATTTGATACGCTTGGGCCGCATGTGACAGGATCAGCAATAGACGCTTGGGGTCGAACGGCTTTTCCACGAAACTGTAGGCGCCATTGTTCATCGCGTCCACGGCAGTGGGAATATCGCCGTGGGCTGAAATCAACACCACCGGTGGCGCGCTCACAAGTGATTGCAGCAGGTCAAGTCCTGACGTTTCCGGCATACGAACATCTGACAAGATAACGTCCGGTTGGAACTGATCTAACCAGCGTTCCGCATCCGTTGCACGTGACAGCGCCTTGGTCTTCCATCCCGCGGCCTCAGTCAGGTCGACAAGCGAGTTGCGCATAAGGCGGTCGTCATCAATGATCAAAACCTTGTTGTCAGTCACCGGCTTGATCCTTATTTGGCAAAGTCACGCGGAATTCGGCGCCGCCTGCTGATCTGTCATGCGCCTCGATTGTGCCGCCATGATCAATGACAACGGTGGCAGTGATCGTCAGGCCAAGCCCCATGCCCTCTCCGCTTTCGCGCGTCGTTGCGAAAGGTTCCTGTAGGACATCCAGTGTTTTGCCACGCAGTCCGTGGCCGGTATCCGCAACAGCAAACCACACGTTGTGCTCGCTTTCGCCCATGGTGATGTCAATCTGGCGCGTATCAGTGGTGTCCACCGCATCCAGAGCATTTCGCACGATGTTTGTCATCACCTGTTCAACGCGCAACTTGTTGGCAGTCAGCATCATGGGGTGTCCCGGCCTTTGAAATTCAACATTTGCGCACCGCACAGCGATATTGGGTTCTAACAGTTCCAGCGCGTCGCGCATTGCGTCAGCCAGATCAAACCGCTCAAAGCTGTCTCGTCCCTTTCGAGAGAAGAATTTCAACTGGTGCGTGATCGTTTCCATCCGCTCGACCAGGCTTTGCATTTTGTTGCTCAGCTTTGTGGGCCCCACTGTCATTTCCGAGGCCACCAACTGGTTCTTCATGGCAGCAATCGGTTGACCCAACTCATGGGTTACGGACGAAGCTAATTGTCCAAGGGCAGCCAGACGTCCCGCGCGTTCAAGTTCTGCCTGGGTTTTTTGAAGCGCGCGTTCCGCCACGCGTCGTTCCTCAATTTCGATGGCCAGCCGCGTGTTCGCAGAACGCAGCCCCACTTCTTCGCTTTCGGATTTGCGCAGCGCAGAACGCACCCGGCGCAGTCGGTTGAACTGCAACAGGCTGAACGTGAGCAAACTCAGGGTCAAAAACCCACCCGTCACCAACCAGGCCCGCGCCACCGCCTGATCGCTGGTTGCGAAAAAATGCAATGTCCAGCTATTGGGCAGGTCAGATGTGCTAAGGTACAAAAGACGGTCTTCCCCAACAATTGCTGTCTGATGAGATACATTAAGCGACCAATCCAATGGGTCCAATTGCTCAATCCCGAATTGTCGAGTTTCCAGAATACTGGATCGTCGCTCGGGGGGCAGCCGCGACATGGTCTTATAGCGCCAGTCAGGGTCCGATGCCAAAAGTACAACGCCATCTCGATTGGCCAAAATAATGCGCTCTCCAGATGCCTGCCAGGTTTCCTGCAATCCTGAGAGGTCGATCTTGATTGCGATCACCCCGTTCAGATTGGTTTCGGGTGGTCGAACCGGCATGGCGTAGAAGTAGCCCGGAATGCCCGTCGTCACGCCGATCCCATAAAACTCCCCCAACTCTCCATTCCGCGCCGCTTGAAAATATGGGCGGAACGCATAGTTCTGCCCCTTGAAGCTACTGCCACTTTTCGCGTTCGAAGCCGAGATCGTGTTGCCTTCACCATCCATCAAATAGATCGCGTCAAGGCCCGCACTTTGCGCAAACCGGGCCAACCGGTAATCCAATGTCTCCGTTTCAGCACCCATCAAAGTTGCCGTCACGACGGGATCAAGTGACAATAAAAACGGCAAATGCGCAAAATGGCGCAACTCGCTTTCCAGCGTGCTGCGATATAGGGTCAACCGTGCCCGTGCCTCTTCCAGCTCTTGCGATTTGAAGAAGCTGAATGATGCTATGTAAAGCCCGGTCGCAAGACAAAGGATCAAGGTCGCAAAAAGAAGCTTCGTAAACCGCATCCCGTAGGAGTGGGACGAAGGTCTGAAGAAAGCAACCTTGTCTGGCACTCGTAAACGACGTCTTTCGATCATTTTGGGTCTTTGGTGCGAGATGCAGCATCAAACACCGTGGGCTCCTTGCGACCTAATGCACTTGTAGAGTTCATGCATATTAGCGTCTTGGCACAACAGCAGTTCAGCTTAATGCAATGCTCTCGCCGTCGGGCGGTGCTGATGCTTGGGTATGGCGGCGATCGGATTAAAACCGAGTGGCTACGGCACTCAGTCGCTCCGCCGGACCAAAGCCGTCGAGATATACCGCAAAACAGGCAACCTTCGTGCCGTGCAACTTTTGCTTGGCCACACAAAGATCGACAGCACAGTGCTTTACCTGGCCAGGATTGGGGCACGCGACCACGGGTAACACAAGCTGGCTCCATGGCCCCGGCCACAACGTCACCATAACGGTTCAATCAGTTGCGGCCTTAGCAGTGAGTCTCCAATCGGCACAACGGTCTGTTGCTGGCTGAAGGAATGCCATGCCAGCAACTGCGTCAGCGCATCGACCTGGTCATCGTGCTTACGATTTGGGAACCCCAGCAGCTCGCGTTCAAGCTCACCTATCCACGGACCCGGCTTGCATAGGATGAGTTCCCCCGCCTCTATCCGATGCGACTGCGCCGCAAACCGCGTAACCTTGTCGCCAACCGGTTTTCTGGCAATGGGACGTGGTACTGATGTTGGGGCTTCGCTCCGCAATACCTGGATCAGCTGCTGGCCGCTTGCGGCATCTTCAATCAGCAATACCCTGGCGTTCCATTTAACCGCCAGCCCAACAACCCTGCGCTTCAGGTCCGGAAACTGCAGTTTAGCCCGGTAAACATCAAGAACGTAGATCTCGCGCTTGCGGATGAGCGCCGTGACACAGACGGAGTAGTCGCTGAACACACCGTCCTTGCTGGCCGTGTCCCAGCTCTGCACAATTCTGTCGCCCGTGACTTGAGCGGGCAGTTCTTCGCAATAGCGCAACCATTTGCGTTTGAGATGCAGACCATCGACCGGAACCGGACTTTGCTGATACTGAGCTGAGAAGTTCGCTGAACCCATGCTGCGGCGCAGGATTTCAAGTTGTGCAACGCTTTCGCGTTCGGGATGCAGAGCTGATCCCTCCGCTAACCGATGAATTTGGTTCTTCCCTATTGGGATTTCTAGATCGGCTTCAGCGAAGGCGGGCAGCGATAAATGATACCAGCCACCAGCTTTAAGCAGATGCCCAGCCAGATCTTCCTCATGCAGGCGCTGCATGACCAAAACGATGGCACCCCGTTTCTTGTCGTTCAACCGGGATGACAATGTATTGCTGAACCAGGACAGAACGGCCCTGCGGGTTGTTTCAGAGGCAGCCTCATCCGGTTTGATCGGGTCATCAATAATAATGATGTCCCCGCCGCGGCCAGTCAGCGTTCCGCCTACCGAGGTCGACAAACGTCCACCACCTGCTGTCGTATCGAAGTCCATTTCGGCCGACCTCCCCTTTTGAAGGAGAGTCCTGGGAAAGAGACGACGATACCAGCCCGTCTGCATCAAGGCACGGCAGTCATTTGCGTTCTTACGCGCGAGATCCGATGAATAGCTCACACAAACAAACTTGAGTTGCGGGTTGTGCCCCAACATCCATGCGACCCATGCAACTGAGATTGTGATCGATTTCAGATACCGGGGCGGCATCGTCACAACCAGGCGTGTGTTTGCGCCCTGACGGACGCGGTCAAGCTGCCAACCTATCGCCTCAAGATGCCAGTTTGGCTGGAAGACATCGCCACCAGACACCTCCGCGAAGGCCTTTGCAACAAATGATGGAAAGTCACTTCGCAGGATTGCATCCACGACGGCCTGCTGATCATTCATGGTCCGAACCGCCTTGCTGTCTGTTTAGAAAGTTTCTGAGAATGGCGTCATCATCCGCCGAAAGCGATTTACGAGTTGCCACCTGTTCATCATCAGGGCCGAGCAAGGCCAAGGCGAGGTCAGTCAGTTTGCTGATGGCAGGCACATTGCCCGTGAGCGCTTTTGCTGCCAGTTGTTTTACCAACAACCGTTGCTTGGTCAACTTGCGGGTCTTGCCGTTCTCCGTGATCGCGATGCGTTCATTCAACTCAGCCTTCAGGTCTGTCTTTAGCCCACGCGCCCCTTTCTTGCGCCCCTTGGGATTGCCCGATTGCCCTTTCTTGAACTGCCCATGCTTTGGTGGGCGACCATAGCCAACTTCATAGTCATCATCAGGCATCGGCACCCTCCTCCGCGCGAAGGCGCGCTGTTTCTGCAAAGTTGTCCAGTGTTTCTCCATGAATCGCAGCCTCGCCTGTCTCCGCCTCAAGGCGGCGGATGATCAGATCAGCGTAGTGGGGATCGATTTCCATACCGGCGCCAACGCGTCCGGTCTGGGCAGCCGCTAATAGCGTCGTGCCGGAACCTGCAAAGGCATCAACAATCAACCCACCGCGCTTTGAGCAATCCAGAATGGCATCTGCAACCATCTGCACTGGTTTGACGGTTGGGTGAGCATCAAGGTCCTCCATTCGCCCTTCACGGAAAGTGTTGGCACCGGCGTAGGTCCATAAGTTCGACCGGTGTCGACCGGCCTCGCCCAGCTTGAAATTGTTGATGTGGCTGGCGGTGCCGGACTTGAATGCAAACACAAGCTCATGTTGCGAGCGATAAAAACTGCCCATGCCAGCATTTGTTTTAGCCCAGACGCACAAGTTCTTCAGCTCTGTATCAATCCCGTCCGCTGCATCCAGCACTTCGCGCATGTGGCGCCAGTCCATGCAGATGAAGTGGATCGCGCCATCTTCACAGACATTGGCAAGGTTCCGGAAGGCGCTGTGCAGGAAATCAGTAAAGCCATCCTGCGTCATCTCACCCGACGCCATCGCAAATTCTCTGTGTTTTGCCTTCCCAAGCCCGGAGACATGGCCCGCAATCGGCACATTATAAGGTGGGTCAACAAAGACCATCTGCGCCTTGTCATCCCGCAACAGCGCGCGCCATGACAAAGGATCGAGTGCGTCCCCGCAATAGAGGCGATGCGGGCCGACATACCATAGGTCGCCGGCTCGGCTGACCGGCGGGGTGTCAGTTTCAGGCGCGGGAACTTGTTCAGGCTCTGCAGGTTCGTCCCCCGCGAGCAAGACATCAATCTCGCCCGTCTCAATGAAACTCATGAAGAAGGTGGAAATGCTCTTCGCCCACCTCAATCGCATTCTTGGCCTCGGACGGCTCCGATTACGAGGTCCATGCGGCGCAAACGACGAATCCCTATTCTCCGCAACAACCCAAAACCTCCGCAAACTGGCAAAGATCTTTCTTGCACCGCAGCAAACGCGCAAAGCCTGATTAGAAAGGCGCTCATGTTCTGCTTAGAACCATACTTTTTGCGCCCGCAACACGTTTTTTCCACAGGATCGGCCGAAGTTTCATTTTCAGACGGACGGAATCCGTTTGACGGACAATTGCAGCTTCGATCACTCAGCCAAAGGAAAAGAACCGACCCATCCTAGAACAGGTCGGTTCTGATATTAAGCGCAGAACGACTGGGCTTAGGGATGCGGCTATCGTCCCTAGACTAGCTGCCCTCTTTTTTCCAGGACTTCATGTTTGCATAAACGCTTTTGGTGATGCGCGTCGATTTATTGCTAGTGCCACCATAAGCATGGATGCCAATTGCCAGACGCTTGCCAGTGCTGCTAGAGTAGCGCCAAGTTGGGCTGCCAGACTGGCCGCCCGCCGTGTCCAACATGTAGTGCAATTGGCGCTTGTCGACTTGCGTGATCCTTCCCGCGTTGTACCACTGTGTACCAAACGACTTGTCTCCGGGATACCCAGAGTTATTGGCCAACAAGTTCCGCAGTGCACTGTCTGACATCCGTGAAAAGCCAAACCAACCTGTGCGTGACCCCAGTTGTTGGGATTTCGGTAAGATAATGGCGCCGTAGTCATGCGTGGCTTTGCGATCATTGACCCAGCCTTTGACAGACCGCAAACGGCTGCTTTGGGCATTGCCGAAGGGCCGCTGACGCCCGTTCATCCCAGGGATCACTTCGACGTTTGTAGCCCATCCACCGTTGCGCTGAGAAAAGACACAGTGACCTGCAGTCATAACCGTCCCGGGGGAAATAAACCAACCTGTACCGCGGGCGCGTGTTCCATTTGGGAAGGTCATAATCAGCTGAGAGATCATGCGCCAAGGCACGCGACTGGTCTTGGTAATCTGCTTTCTGTCATCAACGCCTTGCACCGTTTCGGTTAGCGCTTGGGCAGCCTCCTGACCGTATTCAACCTCGGCTGCGGTGGGCAATGAAGAGGCGTCATGGGGTAAAGCGCATTCAGCGGCTGAGCCAATACCCTCGACCATTGCACGCACTTCATTGAAGCCTTCGACAGATTCCAATCCACCTCCGTTGTGGGTTTGCACGTCAAAACCTTCTTCAACTTCGGTTTCATCGTCGAAACTCTCAGTTTCAGTCCAAGCAGCACTCTCGGTTTCAAAACTTTGGTCCGAACTGCAACCCTGAGACTCGTCGCCAGATTGCGAGCTTTTGACAGGTGTATCATCACCATTTGACATGGTATTTCCTTTCAAATTGATAGATTAAAACAGCGTCGTACGCCTTGTGCGAGAACAAGGCACACGACTTCGATCATTGCTTAGCTGTGACGGCGGATGCACTTGTAAGCCGAGTAGCCCCGCTTAAGTGCAGTTCCGTACTTGCCTGCTTTGAATGCTGCGACAGCTTGCAGGACAGCAGGCAGGCACTTGCGATATTTGGCGTACTTGCGCACAAGACGGGTAATTCGCTTGATGAGCTTTTTGGCACGACGACGGATGATTTTCCGCACAGCACCGCCAACAAGACCGCCGATGAATTCTTCACCATCGCCGCCTTGCGCGTCTGCCATTTCCAGAATGGACGACATGCCGGGACCTGCGTCAAACTCTTCACCGCCTTCGTCGAATTCGGTTCCTGCTAACGCTTCATCAAGCTCCGCCAGTTCCGACGACGCCGGATCGTCGCCTTCGTCGTCGAGACCCAAGTCGCCTAAGTCGAGTTCAAGTTCTGCGAACATTGTATCGACTTCTTCAAAGATGGCGGATTCTGTTTTAGTAACTTTAGACATCATTTTTCCTCTCAATGGTTCTGTTCAAAATGCCGGCACCTTGTGGGCCGGTAAGATGAGCATGAGGGAACAGCGTCAGCAGAGACGTCAGCGGTCCGTCAGCAGAAAGCTGACGTTCTGTGACAGAGCGCAATTGCCGTGTATGGTGGAGGCATTGGTACAACAGATCGAAAGAGGAGGGATTAATGGCACCTTGGGGAGAAACCTATGAGAATCCGTTCACGCCAGTATCGGCCCGCGCAGCAAAAATTTTTGGCAAATGGCTGCGAGAGTTGTCGTTAGGTTGGCAACCTGGCGTGGCTGAACAAGTCATGGACCGCAATGCATTCGTGACAGAGATGGACGCCCGATTGGGACTGGTGGGTAAGGATTTCGAAAGGCAACGTAACGCGCATTACCGGATCCGTGCAGATGTGACAGAAATTGTGTTCCAGCACCGCGACAAATCACGAGTGGTTTTTTTGTTGCCAGAGCCGGATGCGGTTGGGCGGTTTAATGCTGGAACTGAGCATGTTGTGGATATGCCAGTTTGTTATTTGAACGCAGTCGGCCAATTAGCACCTGAACAGCGCGCACAGTATGCCGGGCAGGCCAGTTATCCGTACCGGGTAGACGCGCAGAACTATGAGGCGTTCTTAGACCCATTCATGGCGGCATATACCTGTTCTCAGTGCGCCTGATAGGCCGCTGATATAGCGCTGATCGTTGTTACTAGATCAGCGCGGACATCGGTATTGCGGATTGGAAAGCCGCTGGTGAACCAATGGCAAATTGCGCCCTGATCGGGTGTTGGCCCGGTCCAGATTGCGCTTACCCTCTTGGTTAATTGGCGCCAAACGGCTACCGCTTCATTATGCTTGCCCATATGCCAAAGGGCGGCCGCATGCCAGCCATGGGTGTTGATGATGACGTCATCGGCGTTACTTGCGGCGCGGGCAGCTGCATCGTAGTCGCCGAGCAGGTAATGGATCGTGCATTGATACGTCCAATAGACCGGAGTACGGGCCCAAATTTTGGCCTCAGATTTTACAGACAAAGCGCGCGCCTCTGGCAATTCACCACAAAAAGCTTTGCCCATTGCGGCAGAAATCTCAGTCCATGTGTCATTGGGGTTAGCACGCAAAGCAAGATCGAAGCCGGATAAAGCCTGATCATATTCAGCAAGAAGGCAATGTGCCCAAGCGCGGCAGAGTTGTGCAAGGCTATCTAGCGGATCAAGTGCAGCGGCCTGACTTGCATAGTGCTTACTCCGAGCAAGCTGGGCTGCGTCAGGCAACACCCCGGGGCAGGACATATGTTGCGAGTTGAGCAGCTGAGAAAGACTTGAATAACCACGCGAAAAACTAGAGTCCCGGGCAATTGCATTCTGAAAATGCACTTTTGCGCGGGGAAACCGATCGGGGCGAAATTGAAAAAGATGTTGTTGACCCAAAAGCCATTCGTCCAGCGCACCACCTTTGTCTGCTTGATCTGAGATAGCAGCAAGATGATGTTGAGAGAGGGTTTGCGCACAAGCTGTTGCGATCCCTCCGGCGACGTTCGCTTGTGATTGCCACCATATTTTTTGAAGGTCAGAAAAGTGATCGGACCAGACCAGTGTGTCGGTCCGCGTTTGGCGCAAAGCAACGAACAGATCGGCGCGGCCGTCCCGTTGAAAGAAGCGCATTGAGAGTTGATAGGCGGCGCCGCTGGGCGCGCGACTACAATCGTTGATCTGAAAAGCACGAAATCGTAGCAGCGAATTGAGAACAGTATCCCGAAAGGCCTTGCCGAACCACGCAAGGTCTGTGCTGTTTGCGGCCGTTTCAACCGGCAAAACATCGACCGGTATCGCTTTAGAAGTAGTGTCACGCGTTGTGGTCGCAGCCGAAGGAAACGCTCCAGTCTTGATTTTCGCAATCAGGTCCAATGTAGGTTGCGAGGGCTCCATTCCATAGTCTTTGTCCAATACTTGCCACAACGTTTCATAGACCTTGAGGGCTCGGCCAATACTACCCACCTGAGCGTAGTGAAGCATAAGTTTGCGGACCGCGACTTCGTCGACAGGGTCAATGTTGAGAAGGGCCTGCGCGGCACGCTCAAACTGTGTGAGGTCGCCACCGTTCATTATTAGCTCTAATCCGCTGCGGATTTGATTGCCTATGTCGCGGCGGGCTACCGACACCGTGCTGGACAAAAGATCCCCGGCACGGTCAAAACCGCTTGCAATTTGATCGATGATCGCAGTCGTCGTGAGCAGGTTATCGGGAACTAAGCCAGCAGCCAGACAGTCGAAAACCTCTTCGATGTCGGTCCTCACGGTACCAGGCACAAAACTGACAAATTCCCGATCAATGCGCAGTCCGTCCCAATTAACCAGACCAGTTCGCGTTTCATACAAGAGTTGCCGCAAGTTTTGACGAGCTTGGGCCTCTGGCTGATCCTCCCAAAACAGCGCCGCGAGCTTTGTTCGTTGGATTGGTTTGTCACCTTGAAGTGCGAGCAAAACCAGCAACCGCTTGGCTGCTGATTGCCGTAGAGCGGGTTTACGATCACCCAGTTCTGCCTGAAAAGCGCCTATGACCGTGATGTTGAGTTTATCAGTCTTCATGCGCCAACGTTCAAAATGGAGACCAGGACCGCCAGGGCGTGCTATCAGTTATCGCATAGGGTGTTTTCTGCACAATTTGTGCACAACTTATCTTCAGTGTCGCACCTTCATTTTGCAAAGGCTCAATCTGCACCAAAACATCATCGGCGTCTCTGGGGCCAGACTCCAAAAGCGGCTCAATTTGGTCAAGGCAAAGGGCATGTATGCGTTCCCACTGTGTTTCTTCCTCAGGAGTAAGGTCGAGATGCTTACTGACCTTAAACGTAAGCAGATCATAGGCGAACTCCATCTGCATCAGTTCAACAACAGATCGGCGCAGCGTCGTTCCAAATCCGAAGCATAGACACTGGCCGGCTTTGTCAAAAGACATCGCGTAAAACACCGTCGCGTTTTCGATGTGTGCCAATGACCCTGCTCGCACGGTTCGCGAACTTACCCGGCCAATGCTATGGAGGATGCGGTGCAATTGGTGTTTCTTCAAGGGATCGCTAGGCAGCGGGCGATGGCCATGGAACCACCAGCAATCTACGGCATAGCGTTCAATCGCTTCGGCCTTGGCCCGCTTGTCTGCAGTAATTTGACGCTGTCCCGTTCCAAAGCCTGTTATTTTGGCGTTTGACTGAAAGCTGGCTGCGACACAGCGCTCCTGCATTTCGGCACGGGCCAATCTCAGTGCATGATCTGGGGACATTGCAACACCAGTGGCGCTTATGCCATCCTCATGCACAGCGACGAGAGTGAGCTTAGTCGCGTGCGGTAAAGAGAATCTTCGGTGTTTCATGCGGAAGACCTTAGCATTCCTTAATGACAACGTCTCGCTCCAGCATCAGGTCGCGCGCCAGATACGTAATGCCAAATCCACCCTGTCCCAGCGACCCTCTAATTTCGTAATTGCCGTTTGCTAGAATGGTGCCATAAGGAAGCATACCGTTTAGCTCAATCGTCGTTTCCTCTTCTCCTAAGATGCGTGTCTTTTCCATAACTCTTCTCAACTTACTAAATTATGCCAGCTACATCCTCGGACACACACTCAGTCCTCCACCACAGCAAACTTTGGATTTGCCTATCTCTGTTGTGTGCCCCGCAAAGCGCCACTTGACCGGCCCAATGGTCACCTAATGAATTCCGAACCAAACCATCAATCTCTTGTATGCTACCTTCCCCGAAACCAATAAACACTCTACCTAACCACTCAAAATGTTACCCGAACAGAGACATTGTATGGGGCAGCTCACAATCGTCTAAGTTATCATAAAGCGCACCTCTCATGGAAGAAAGCAAGTCATGGTCTTGCGTCTCAGACTGATTGAGTGCTGTTGGCGGAGAAACACGCGCAGGCGTTAAACTTTTGTCGAATAGTCCGGCCACTTGGCGTGGCGTCAGGAGCTCCTCCGATTTGGTTTTCTTTCTTGATGACGTACTTTTCCAAACAAACAAACCATTTACCTTTCTTCTGACTAGCCCGCTTGCAAAAAACGCAATCGGATTCTCGTTACGCGTCGCTGGGTCTTTGCCGTTAATATCTTAACATCGGCGCAACATGCGCTGATCAACTCGATACTTGGCAGAGCACCTGCTTTCGCCTGGATTGATGTGTGTGTTCGCAAGATCAACGTCAATGCGTTCAGTGAAAGAACGGACTAGTTTGTACTAAAGTATATGCCGCATTTAGAATGTGTCAGGCACCTTGTCTTATGAATGTTTTGTTTGCGTCGACAATAAGCTCAAGAATTTCAGAATGTGGCATGAATGGGCTGTAGATATGTTTGGCAATCGCCAGCGCACATCAACCCGGTCGGGAATTCTCAAAGCAGAGGCCGTTCGCCAATTCGCTTCATCGCTTTATCGCACCGGGATCAATGACTTTGTAGACCTCACCGAGGACAAGCTTGAAATCGCAGAAACCAGCATAAGGGAAATTCCAGGTCAAAAGAGCCGCATTTCCCTTGACTACTTTCGAATGCTGGCAGGTGACGATGATCTGATC
Source organism: uncultured Paracoccaceae bacterium (assembly GCA_947496605.1). GTDB lineage: Bacteria > Pseudomonadota > Alphaproteobacteria > Rhodobacterales > Rhodobacteraceae > Yoonia. The sequence goes on from CANMDF010000009.1 coordinate 30,460, forward strand.
AAGCCAGACAGACCAGACAGAATGGTACAGCGCTTCATTGGAAAGGCCATTAATCTGCAACCTGGGAAAGTGACACCGAGACTGGCACGAAAAGTTCTGCAGAAAGCGATACCGTTACTCGTACCAACAGGGACTGGCTCTTTTTGGTCGGCACGGCAGTTGCACTACACAATTTGGGCAACGGAAAGCGGAAACTAAAGACTGCCTGCGTATCGGTGTGCAAAAGCCAAAAGCCTATTTTCTCTTGTAGGCGGTGCAAAACACCCCACCACATCGCCTTCCTGATCCAGGACAGCAAACCTATATTGGCGGCGCGCCAATACGAAAGCAATAAACGGGTGCATTCGCCCCAAAGCCGATATTCGCCTGGTCCTTCCGTCTCTGCACCCACAGCCCCACGTTGCCGCCATTATCCTATCCAATGACAAAGGTCAGCTGCGCGGACAAACCAGACATTTACGAATTGGTTGTCACTTAGTCACTTTGTGGGGTTTTCAGCATACCAGACGAAACACATAGCCTCTTTTATGTCGCTTTCTGTTGCCCCACGTTCATCGAAAATTTTGCCGAACCCCGCTCTGCCTTGCACAATGAAATCAAACTCATTTGGCAGCCTATCAAACTGACGTAGAGCCTCGGCGGCGCTAGCTGAGACATGCTCTGCGCGATCCAGTTTTTCCAGTGTTTTGCAGGTGTTGACCTCTACTTCGTAGCATTCGTATGTACCGCCATCCTCAAGACGAAACTGCAATTGTCCACCAATGCTGATGTAGCCAGTAGCCTTTACAGCCTCAATGACGCTGGGGATGTCATTTAGTTGCCATGCAAACTCTCTTCCGCGCAACGTGGCTCGGTCTAGAAGGTGTTTGGGGAAGTTTTTCGAATTGAAGAGGTCATGCATTTCACATCAATAGCCAGAATCTCAAATTGACGCTATGGGCTCTTTCCGGCCATTCACCGCAATGCGTTTGAAGGTCGGCTTCACGAATTTCGGATGATTTATCCACCATGCCGCAATGAGAAAGCCGGGTATGTCTTCCCTGTTCGTTCAGACCAATTCGCTGATGCCATACCAAAATTCCCTGCTAGACCGCTTAGGGAAATTGTGCCTAAGCCACTGTTTTCGTGGTGGCAATCCGTGCGATAAACTCGAATATCAACAAAATTGGGATTTTTCCCTGTATTTTCCCTGTTAACAGGGAAATCTAGTGCAGACCGCCTAGCTCCAAACTGCGCCCACAGCCAGCATTTCCTCCCAAACCTCAGATACATTGCGCCTCGGCAAATAGTGCCGTTGTTTCCACGGGTTGCGAGGGAGCGTTTCTGAGGCAGACGGTCTGTGGTGTTATTTATCAGCACCACAACCGCATCAGTCTGCGTTTGCATTTTCCGCGATACACTTTGGTGGGGATTTAGAGGTTTGCGATGCGCTTGCGCTGCGCATCCCAGTCGGCGGGCATGC
>CANMDF010000011.1 GCA_947496605.1 uncultured Paracoccaceae bacterium
TTTTCCGCGATACACTTTGGTGGGGATTTAGAGGTTTGCGATGCGCTTGCGCTGCGCATCCCAGTCGGCGGGCATGCTGTGGAGCAGCAGCCAATCTGACGTCAGTCCCATAGGCTGTTTGCCTTGCGTGATCTGACGGACAATGTCCGGGGCGAGGAATGCGAGATGGATCATCTGCTGGATACGACGCTTTGATGTGCCGGTTTCATTTGATATCTGATCGAAGGTCGCGCCCTGTTTGATCCGTTTGTACCAGTGGTTGGCATTGGCGATGTTGCGCAACAACCGTTCATCGATTGTGGCATCGCCCTCAATGATAAGCTTCATTTCGACACCGCGACGGCGTTCAGTAAATGGCAAGATCAACTGCAATGCACCTGAGGCTGCGGGTGTTTTGTATTTTAGGCATGCTTGAACGCGGCTCGGATCGAGTTGGATCGTCAGCTTGCCCGGTTTGATCGCGACGCATTCGATCGTCTGGAGGGCACTGTTGTGGTCAATGACCATGTCTTCACCACTGGTGATGATTTGATCTGAACCGCGAACACGAAGATCACGGATATGTCTTTGCACTGCACCTCCAATGGGATCTTCCAATTGTGCTGCCGGGATCCGCCAGGTCCGCTGCTTCTCATCGCCGCGGCACACACCTGTCACCAGCTTCTGCGAGATATAGTACCGGTAACGTCGATCGCCTTTTTTGGTATGACTGGGTGTCAGCTTCTGGCCTGCCTCATCCATGATCTTACCAGCCAGCGGGGATGGATCACGATGCTGTTTAGTATTCCGTTCTTTTGCACTCTTGCAGGATAACTGCTGTTGAACGCGATCCCATTTCTCAGGATCAATGATCGCGGGATGCTGTCCATCAAAGACCTGTCTTTTGTGCCGGATACGACCAGCATAGATCGGGTTCGTCAGGATATGATGCAGCTGTCCTCGTGACATTAGTTGCCCACCACGCTGCGTGCCATCCGCAAGCTGGCATCGCTTAGATCGCAAACCAAGACGCTCGGCTTGTCGCGCACCTTGGTCATCGCGCGATGCTCTTCATACAGGTCGTAGATCGTTTCGATTGTTTGCACTTCCGCCGTGTTGATCTTGAGGGTTCGGCCTTGCGGATCATACCCCAGTGGCACATTGCCTCCCATCCAGAGACCTTTGCGTTTGGAGGCTGCGATCTTATCGCGGATGCGTTCCGCTGTGACCTCTCGCTCAAACTGAGCAAAGCTCAGCAGCACATTCAGCGTAAGCCGCCCCATGCTGGTCGATGTATTGAAGCTCTGGGTGACTGAGACAAACGACGCACCTGCCTCATCCAACCGATCAACCAGTTTGGCAAAGTCAGCAAGCGATCTCGTCAAACGGTCGATCTTATAGACGACGATCTGGTCAATTTGTTTGGCATCGACCTGATCCATCAGTCGTTGAAGTGCGGGGCGTTCCAGATGGCCACCGGAGATGCCGCCATCGTCGTAGTGTTCGGGCAGCAGTTCCCAACCTTCGTGTCGCTGGCTGGCGACATAGGCCTCACAGGCCTCACGTTGTGCATCTAGCGAGTTGAAGTCCTGCTCCAGCCCATCCTCTGAGCTCTTGCGGGTATAGATGGCGCAGCGGACACGGTTCATTTGGCTTTGTTCAAGCCAAAGAAGCGCGGGCCGCTCCACCCTGCCCCTGTGATCCGCTTCGCGATGGCACTGAGGGATCGATAAGGCAAACCGTCCATCTCGAAACCGTCGTCTGTGACAAGCACGCGGTAGATACGGCCATTCCATTCACGAACGAGCTGGGTTCCCGGCGTCAACATGGGGTTGGCTGTCGTGGCAGCGTCATTCCGGATACTACTGGTGGCCTGACTGCGCAGCTGCTGCTTCACGGCAGCGCCGTGGCCACCCAGCGCCTTGCATTGAACCTCAAAGGCCAGTGCTTTGCGCAGGAATGTCACTGACAGGTGACGACCAGCAACTGTCCCGGTCAGCTTCAGCCATTCCGCAGCGCATTGCGCCTTGTCCGACCTAGCAATGTCAATAAACTCCAGAGGAAGGTTGGGCATCATGCGCCCTCCTCGACTGGTTTGGCTTGATAGAGAGAGCCTTTGGCTGATGCGCTGCAGTCAATTGCCAGCCCTCCTTTGCGCAGCCGTGAGATCTCTGCCCGGATGGTATGTGGTTGCCAGGCAAGTTGCTTTTGCAGCGTCTCAATCGTTGCGCCTGACTTACGGCTGATCAGTTTGGCCAGCTGTGCACGTTTGGTTGTCGGTTTAGTCATGATTGTCTCCAAGATTAGACTGCAGACGATCCGCAGCCCCGTACTGAGACAAACCCGGGCTTACCGGGCGCCTTGGAGATTGGGGCACACCTCTATCGGCTTAGTACGCCTGCCAGCTCTTCCAGAATGTTGCCAGTCTCTTGATGCAGGACACCAAGTTCGGCTGCGTGCTGTTTTTGCTGTATTGTCATCAACCCCGTCGCCTGCCCTTCGCTCGCAATACCCGCGGCATCCTCAAACACACACGTTAGTCGCGCAACCACTGCAGCAAAGTCATATGAGCCATTCTCTTCCATGACTCCACACATGCTTGCGGTGGCAACGAAGTCCAGT
>CANMDF010000012.1 GCA_947496605.1 uncultured Paracoccaceae bacterium
CAATCCTCCAACTCATTGGACGAATTGAATCAGCAGTTCATGCCTCGATCAAGCAAGAGTTTTTCAACAAAATACGCCGATTCTGTTGAAAAATAACGTGTTGCTGGCGCAGAAAGTGGTGCTCTGAACGAGGCGCGAGTGCCTTTTTGATCAGGCTTTGCGCGTTTGCTGCGGTGCAGGAAAGATCTTGGCCAGTTTCCGAAGGTTCTGGGCGGTGGCGGCGAGGAGGAACTCGTCGTTTGCACCGCATGGGCCGCGTAAACGCAGACGTCCTAGCCCGAGGATGCGCTTCAGGTGGGCAAAGAGCATCTCAACCTTCTTTCTGAGCTTCGCCGATACTTTGTACTGTTTGGTTTTTCGGATGGCGCGAGCAACATCACGTGCGTCTTCGTGCTCTTCGCGGGTGATGGAACGGAAGTCCATGTTCGGGCAGCACATGGTTTTGGACGGACACGCTTGGCAGGTATTCTTAAGCGCGCGGTACTTGGCGACGCCTTTGCCTGTGGGGCCGCGATTGGGATCTGAGTAGTTGCGGCGGAACTGCTTCAGCGCTTCGCCCTCTGGGCAGATGTATTGGTTGTTCTCAGCATCCCATTCGAAGTCGGCACGGGTCCAGGTGCCATCACTGCGACCCGCCTTGTCGATGACTGGGATATGGGGCGCGATCTTACGGTCAACCAACCAACCGAGCATCGGGCCCGAACCATAGGCAGTGTCTGCGATCAGTCGCTCAGGACGCAGATCGAACCTAGCCTTCACGCGCTCTAGCATCGTCTTGGTCGATCCCACTTCGGCCTGCCGGATCGACCGTGTCGCCTCGACATCAAGGATGACACCGTGATCCGTATCGATGAGGTAGTTGTCGGAATAGGCAAAGAAAGCAGGACCTTTGCGCGCTGCCGTCCACTGGCTGGCCGGGTCAGAGAAGGACGTGAACTTGGGCTGCACCTCGCTCGCCGCGCCGAAAGCGGCCTCATCCAGCGTGTCGAGATACTCCTTCACGGCGCGTGGCGCGGCATCGACATCAATGCGGTTGGCGTCCCATTCTTCCTTTGGTGCAGAATACTGCCGGTTGGCATCTGCCTCTATCAAGCTGGCATCAACAGCCATGCGCTGGCCGCTGACCAAGCCCTCTTCAATACAGCGACCGACGGTCGTCTCGAACAAGTGGCGCAGCAGTTCACTCTCACGGAAGCGGCCATGCCGGTTCTTAGAAAAGGTAGAGTGGTCAGGAATGCGATCATTCAGATCGAGCCGACAGAACCAGCGGTAGGCCAGGTTCAAATGCACCTCCTCGCAGAGTCGCCGTTCCGACCGGATGCCAAAGCAATAGCCAACAAGCAGCATCCGGATTAGCAACTCAGGATCGACCGAAGGACGCCCAGTGTGGCTATAGAAATCTGACAGATGTGCGCGGATACTGGTCAGATCGACGAAGCGATCAATCGACCTCAGCAAGTGACTTTGCGGGACATGATCCTCAAGCGAGAACTCATAGAACAGCGCCGCTTGCGCTTCCTGTCTTGGTCCTAACATCGCCAATCCTCCAACTCATTGGACGAATTGAATCAGCAGTTCATGCCTCGATCAAGCAAGAGTTTTTCAACAAAATACGCCCTCTGTTACATTATCCCGCCTTCAACAAATTACTGGACTTCGTTGCCACCGCAAGCATGTGTGGAGTCATGGAAGAGAATGGCTCATATGACTTTGCTGCAGTGGTTG
>CANMDF010000013.1 GCA_947496605.1 uncultured Paracoccaceae bacterium
TGATCGAGGCATGAACTGCTGATTCAATTCGTCCAATGAGTTGGAGGATTGGCGATGTTAGGACCAAGACAGGAAGCACAGGCGGCGCTGTTTTATGAGTTCTCGCTGGAAGACCACGTTCCACAGGATCACCTTCTGCGGTCAATTGATCGGTTCGTCGACCTGGATGACATTCGCCAGTATCTGGCTGAGTTTTACAGCCACACGGGGCGCCCCTCGATTGATCGTGAACTGTTAATTCGCATGCTGTTGGTGGGGTATTGCTTTGGCATCCGCTCAGAGCGTCGACTGTGTGAAGAGGTACATTTGAACCTGGCCTATCGCTGGTTCTGCCGCCTCGATTTGTCTGACCGAGTGCCGAACCATTCGACGTTTTCAAAGAACCGTCACGGACGGTTCCGTGAGAGCGCATTGCTGCGCCATCTGTTCGAGAAGACCGTCGCACGGTGCATCTCGGATGGCTTGGTGAGTGGCCAACGTCTGGCCGCAGATGCCAGTCTGATTGAGGCTGATGCTAACAAGCAGAACTCAACTCCAAAGGAAGATTGGGACCATAGCGCCATTGATCCAAGCGATGCGCCACGCGCTGTGAAAGAGTATTTGGACGTCTTAGACGACGCGGCATTCGGTGCCGCATCAGAGGTGAAGCCCAAGTTCACGTCGCACTCAGACCCAAGCAGTCAATGGACCGCAGCGCGTAAAGGCCCAGCGTTCTTTGCTTATTCCACCAATTATCTGATCGATACTGACCACAGCGTCATCGTTGACGTCGAAGGCACCAGATCAATCCGACAGGCCGAGGTCGGCTCTGTGAGGACCATGCTGGATCGGATCAAGGCGCACCATGATATTGATCCCGAACGTCTTATCGCGGACAGCGCCTATGGATCAGGTCCCATGCTGGGGTGGCTCGTGGATCGCGACATCAACCCACACATTCCGGTGCTCGACAAAGCAGGCCGGACGGATGGCACATGGTCCCGAGCCGACTTCGAATGGGACCCTGAGAACAATCAGTACATCTGCCCAGAAGGCGAGCCGCTCAAGCAGTTCCGGCGCAACTATTCTGACCCGAACCGCGGCCCAACCGGCAAGGGCGTCGCCAAATATCAGGCGCTGAAGCACACCTGTCAGGCTTGTCCATCAAAGATGAAGTGCTGCCCGAAAGCAGATGCGCGTAAGATCACGCGCGAAGAACATGAAGATGCGCGGCAGGTTGCTCGGGACATCGCCAAGACCAAGCAGTACGCGGTCTCAATGCGATTGCGCAAAAAGGTGGAGATGCTCTTCGCCCACCTCAAACGCATTCTCGGCCTGGGAAGGCTACGATTACGCGGCCCATGCGGTGCAAATGATGAATTCCTGCTCGCCGCCACCGCCCAAAACCTCCGCAAACTAGCCAAGATCTTTCCTGCACCGCAGCAAACGCGCAAAGCCTGACAAGAAAGGTGCTCCCGCTCCGTTTGGATCGCCACTTTCTGCGCTCGCAACACGGTGTTTTTCAACAGAATC
>CANMDF010000014.1 GCA_947496605.1 uncultured Paracoccaceae bacterium
TTCTGCCAGTAATCATATGCTTGTCTCAAAGACTAAGCCATGCATGTCTAAGTATAAATAACTACATAGTAAAACTGCGAATGGCTCATTACAACAGTTATTGTTTATTTGATACATTAAATGGATAACTGTAGAAAAACTAGAGCTAATACATGCTAAGGCCGCAAGGTTGTATTTATTAGATATTCCGATAAGGTGAATCATAATAACTTCGCAAATCTCATCCTTGATGAGATAAATCATCCAAGTTTCTGCCCTATCATGCTTTCGTTGGTAGTGTATTGGACTACCATGGCTCTCACGGGTAACAGGGAATTAGGGTTCGATTCTGGAGAAGGAGCCTGAGAAACGGCTACTACATCTACGGAAGGCAGCAGGCGCGTAAATTACCCAATCCTGACTCAGGGAGGTGGTGACAAGATATAACAACGAGACCTTAAATCTCGATTGTAGTGAGGGTTTTCTAAATAGAACCTATAGTACGATTAGAG